>JAFDXK010000010.1 GCA_018267965.1 Bacteroidota bacterium
TTTACACCGCTACTCAACTGTAATTAATAAATATAAGTATTGAAAATAAAAGGTCCTTAGAGGGTAGTTTATACAACAACCGGATCTTTTTCATCCAAATACGGAGGCTCCTCTTGGCGGGGGAGCTTTCCTTTTTTTATTAGATTGCGTCTTTAATAGCATTATGAAAAAATTAATCAGGACAGCACTAATAGGATTATTGGTTATTTGTGGGGCAGTGAGCGTAAGCGCTCAAGATAAAGCGAAGGTGGTAGACTCAATATTAAGAACCTACAACAAACTGGGGAAATTTAACGGTACAGCCCTGGTTGCTCAATATGGCAGGGTAATATATGATAAGGGTTATGGTTATAAAGATGCAGCAACAAAGCAGAAAAATGACAGCAATACCATTTATCAGATAGGCTCAATTACCAAAACGTTCACCTCTACATTGATATTGATGTTGCAAGAGCAAGGGAAACTAAATATTACTGATAAGCTAAGTAAATATTTCCCTGATTATCCGGATGGTGACAGAATTACAATAGCTAATCTGCTAACACATACTTCGGGTATTTATAACTATACCGAAGATACTTCATTTATGAGCAAGCAAATGCTTAGCCATAAAACCCAGGATGATATGATTAAGCTGTTTAAGGATAAACCACTTGCATTCAGACCGGGTGCTAAGTTTAGCTACAGCAACTCAAACTATATGTTGTTGGGTTATATCATAGAGAAAGTGACAGGTAAAACATATTATGCTGTATTGCGCGAAATGATTTTTGTACCATTAGGAATGAATAATAGTGGTGCAGATTTTGTAGGATTGAAAAACAAAAACAAAGCAACAGGATATTTGGGTATTGATGGTGATAATGGTGTGAAGGCACCATTCGTGGATTCGTCAGTGTCTTATTCGGCGGGTTGCATATATACTACTGCACCTGATATGTATAAATGGGCAAATGCGGTTTTACATCATGAGCTGCTTAGTGCCGCCATTTGGGACAGTGCAACGACTAACAGAATGGACAACTACGGCTATGGTTGGATGGTTGGCGAATTATATGGTGGTAAAAGTATTGGTCACAACGGCGGTGTACATGGTTTTGTATCTAACCTTTATATGACACCTAATGATGCGAGTGTGGTAATTCTGTTGTCGAATAGCATGGATGCTGACCTGGCTGAAATAAGAAGACAAATAACAGCAGCTATTAACAATAAACCTTTTGAATTGCCTGAAATTCGAAGAGAAATAAAATTGGACCCTAAAACACTTGCTGAATATGTGGGTGTTTATGACTATAATCCATCATTTTCGATAAGGGTATACATTGAGAATGGAAAACTAATGGGGCAAGCGACTAACCAAAATCCTTTTCAGTTGTATGCTGCCAGAAAGGACTTCTTTTTTTTGAAAGTGGTAGATGCTCAAACAACCTTTGTGCGAGATTCTGGAAAGGTTACCAAAATGATGTTACGCCAGGCAGGTGTACCTATATTAACTCTAGTGAAAAAGTAATAGATTACTATAAGTAGTAAAAGCCGGCATTGCCTGCTTTTTGTTAACTGGTTGTTACTCATTTGCTAATTTGAGGTTAAGCCATGTTGTTTGTTATATAAATGATGTTTGATGAGGCATATTTGTTGTACCATCGAACATCTGAGATGAGACGCACAAATAAACAATTTGAAAAATTATTAAAAGCTGTTCTTAGTATCATAGCATTACTAATAATGGCTATTGGTGCTAATGCATAAGTGTATTTAGGTTCTGTAGTTAATCCGTAGTTAAGTAACACCTTGTTTTTGGGGCAGGCATGTTCTCGATTGATATTTGCATCAACAAAAATAAAAAGCATGAAGGCGGCAAACATTCATCAAACGACAAAACAAAAACTATTTGGTAATAAATTTCTTACTTACATGATGCAATTCAATCCTTTCCGTGGCCAACTGGTAGAAGTTGAAATGAAGGTAGTTGGTAGGCGAATTGTGTATAGTTATACCAAAGTAAGAGATAGTCATTAATATATCATCTTAAAAGTACTGTTCAGAAAAGAAGTATCAGGAAGAATAGATTTCAGATGGTGTTTTAAATGCTCTGTATAATCTGTAACAATAAAAGACAAAGTAAAAGGTCCTTTATCGCCGATATACAATTCATTATTCAGGGATGCTTCAGGTATAGTTTTCATAATGTGCGCGATGTGCTCATTCATATCAAACCATAGTTTCAAAATACTATTCCATTCTCTTCCATTATAGTTTTGTATAGCTACCCATTCATTTTGATGATAGGGTGGAATATGATGCCCGTTATTTTCTATCGTGCGGATAAACTTTTGAATGTTATTATTTGCTGAGTCAATTAAATGCCCGATTATTTCTTTGTACGACCATTTATTCGGTTGTGGTTTAATACTCGCTTTTTCATCTGAAATCTCTTGCAGTAATAATATTGCAGCATGTATAGTTTCCGTAAGATGATTGCTTGCTTCTTGCATATGGGTTATTTTATTGCAATGTTAGTGTAAATCACCCGATGTGGAGTATGGAAGCTACCATAAAACAGGTTACATTCGCGAATTCTAATTTTCAATTGTTATATGAATAAGAAACTCATTGGTTTTGTTGCTGCAGTTACATTGCTGGCAGCTTGTAAAAGTGAAGTGCCAAAAGCATCTAAAGAGGACATTCTGGTTGCCAATATGGATACTACTGTAAATCCGGCTGACGATTTTTTTGAATATGCTAATGGTGGTTGGATAAAAAACAATCCGATACCTGCCGAAGAGACAGGATGGGGTATCGCTAATCTTGTTCAGGAAGAGTTGTATAAACGCTTGTTGCACATCAATGAAGAAGCAGTGAAGAGCAAGAAAGCGGGGACTGACCAGCAAATAGGCGATTTCTGGTTCAGTGCAATGGACACCGTAAATATTGAAAAAAAGGGAGTAACTCCTTTGCAGCCTGAATTTGATAAAATAAATGCTATAAAAACACCTCAGGATGTAATGATGCAGGCAGCGCATATGCATACTTACGGTGCAAATGTATTTTTTGGTGAAGGCCCTTCACAAGACGAGAAGAACAGCGAGGTTATGGCATATCACATGATGCAAGGTGGATTGGGGTTGCCTAACCGCGATTATTATTTTAATACTGATGAACGCACTGTAAGGATACGTACCGCTTATCCGGGTTTTATAGCGAAGATATTTACACTCATTGGTGTTGATAGCGTATCTGCAAATGCTAAAGCAACTGCTATAGTAGCTATGGAAACCAAACTGGCTAAAGCATCGCGTAAACTGGAAGACCTGCGCGATCCTTATAAGAACTATAACAAAATTGCAATTGCTAATCTTAGTTCGGTATCACCACATATTACATGGCCTGTTTACCTCGAGCAAATGGGTGTTAAACATGTTGACAGTGTAATAGTTGGCCAACCTGAGTTTTACAAAGCACTGGATAATGTGTTGATGACTGAGAATATTCAAACGCTAAAAGATTATTTGACATTTCATTTGATAACAACTTTTGCAGGTACTTTGAACCAGGATGTAGTACAGGCAAATTTTGATTTTTACAGTAAACTGATTAGAGGTGCTGAGAAAATGAAACCACGCTGGAAACGTGCGCTGAGTGCAGAAGAAGGTGCTATGGGCGAAGCATTGGGGCAACTATTTGTAAAAGAATACTTCAACGAAAAAGCTAAGAAGCGTTATGAAGATATGGTAGAGAATGTGCGTAATGCATATAAGGCGCGTATGGAGAAACTGGATTGGATGACAGATAGTACACGTAAAAAGGCGTTGGCAAAGCTTGCATCTATTACCAAGAAGGTAGGCTATCCTGATAAATGGAAAGATTTCTCAACATTGAAAATAGACAAGGGTTCTTATGTAATGAATGTTATGCGTGCTAACCAGTGGTGGAACAATTACTACATGGACAAATTAGGCAAGCCAGTTGACCGCACCGAGTGGGATATGACGCCTCAAACGTATAATGCATATTACAATCCTTCTAATAATGAGATAGTATTACCAGCCGGTATATTCACAGTACCGGGTAGGATGGATGATGAATTGGATGATGCATTGGTGTATGGTTATGCTGCTGCATCAACCATTGGGCACGAAATCACTCATGGCTTTGATGATGAAGGACGCCAGTTTGATGCTAAAGGCAACTTGCAAAATTGGTGGAGTGCTTCAGATGAAGAACAGTTTAACAAACGTGCAGAAGTACTGGTGCAACAGTTTAATAAAATGATGCCTGTTGATACAATGCACATAAAAGGTAAACAAACATTGGGCGAGAACCTTGCTGACCTTGGTGGCATATTAATTGGTTTGGATGCGTTCAAGCAAACAGAAGCCTATAAAAAAGGTGAAAAAATAAATGGCTTGACTCCACTGCAGCGTTATTTCCTTGGTTATGCATTAGGCTGGCTGGGACAAACCCGTAAGGAAGAGCTGGCAACACGATTGTTGACTGATGTCCATTCTCCTGCTAAATACCGTGTGAATGGACCGTTCCCTAATGTGCCTGAGTTTTACGAGGCATTTAATATACCTGCCGGCAGCAAAATGTACCTGCCGGACAGTGCACGCGTGAAACTTTGGTAATATTTGTTTTAAACTAATTGTTAAGCACCGAAATAATCGTCGGTGCTTTTTTTATTGGCATTACTTTTGCGCACGAATTGCCGAACATGAAAATTAAAAAATTACTTATTGCGAATAGGGGCGAAATAGCTATCCGCATATTCAGGGCTGCGACAGAGTTAAATATATCTACTGTTGCTATATATACTTTCGAAGACAGGTATTCCCTCCATCGTTATAAAGCGGACGAAGCTTACCAGGTAGGTGAGGATAATGACCCGTTGAAACCGTATCTGAATATTGATGCTATTATAGCTATTGCTAAGGAATGTGGAGCAGATGCTATTCACCCGGGCTATGGCTTTTTATCAGAGAATGCAACTTTTGCGCGTAAATGTGCTGAGCATAATATAGTATTTGTAGGCCCTTCTCCTGAAGCTATGGGAGCATTGGGCGATAAAGTAACTGCTAAAGAAGTTGCACAGAAAGCAGGCATCCCGCTTATTGAAAGTAATATTGAGCCACTAACTAATGAAGCTATTGCTTTGAAAGAAGCGACTCGTATTGGTTACCCTCTGATGTTGAAAGCAGCAGCGGGCGGTGGTGGACGTGGTATGCGCGTGGTGCGTGATGATGAGCAATTGAAAAAAGCATTTCATGAAGCACGTAGTGAAGCTAAAAATGCATTTGGTGATGATACCGTGTTTCTTGAAAAATTTGTTGAGAACCCTAAGCATATTGAAGTACAAATAGCTGCTGACAGGCATGGCAATATTGTACACCTGTATGAAAGGGATTGCTCTGTGCAACGCCGTTTTCAGAAAGTGGTAGAAGTAGCACCATCGGCAACACTAAAGCAAGAGACACTCGATAAGTTGTATGAGTATGCCGTGAATATTACTAAAGCAGTTAACTATAACAATCTTGGTACGGTTGAGTTTTTAGTAGATGCAGCACAAAATATTTACTTCATTGAAGTAAACCCCCGCATACAGGTAGAACATACAGTTACAGAAATGATAACGGGTGTTGACTTAATAAAAACACAGCTGTACATAGCAGATGGATATAAATTATCTGATGCAGAAATAGGATTGGGTAATCAAAATGCCATTCCTAAAAACGGATTTGCCATACAATGTCGTATTACAACAGAAGACCCCGCTACCGATTTTAAGCCAGACTATGGCACATTACTTACTTATCGTAATGCTACAGGTTTTGGTGTGAGATTGGATGAAGGCAGTACCTACCCGGGTATGAAGATCAGCCCTTTCTTCGATTCGATGTTGGTGAAGGTGAGTACATGGGGTAATACACAACAAGATGCTGCACAGAAAATGCACCGTGCCTTGCGTGAGTTCAGGATTCGCGGCGTAAAGAATAACATCCCCTTTCTTGAGAACCTGATTACTAATAAGGACTTTGTTGCAGGTAAAGCGACAGTAAACTTTATACAAGAGCATCCTGAGTTATTCAATATGCCTGAACGCCAGGATAGGGGTACTAAGATGTTAAAGTACCTGGCTGAAGTAACAGTGAATGGTAACCCGGATGTGAAAGTAAAATACGACGGCAGGAGTTTTGAAAAACCAGTTGTACCTGAGTACGACCATTTAGCTGTTCACCCAAAAGGAACAAAAAACCTGTTGACGGAATTAGGCCCGGATAAATTTTCGGAATGGCTGAAGAAAGAAAAACAGATACACTATACGGATACTACTTTCCGTGATGCGCATCAATCACTATTGGCTACGCGTATGCGTACACATGATATGCTGAAAGTGGCAAAGAGTTTTGCGATGAACCACCCGCAAACCTTCAGCATGGAAGTATGGGGTGGAGCAACGTTTGATGTATGCGTACGTTTCCTGAAAGAAGACCCGTGGAAGCGATTAGAAGCTATACGCAAAGCAGTGCCGAATATTCTTTTGCAGATGCTCATCAGAGGCTGTAATGGTGTAGGCTATGCTGCTTATCCTGATAATCTTGTTGAGAAATTCGTTGAGAAATCCTGGGAAACAGGTGTGGATATATTCCGCATTTTCGATTCGTTGAACTGGATGGAAAATGTAACACCAGTGATTGATATGGTACGTAAACGTACTGGTGGGTTAGCAGAAGCGGCATTATGTTACACGGGTGATATCATGGACCCTAAGCGTACCAAGTATACACTCGATTATTATCTGCGTATAGCCAAAGACTTGGAAAATGCAGGAGCTCATATTCTTGCCATTAAAGATATGAGTGGTTTACTGAAGCCTTATGCTGCCAAAGAATTGATTACAGCATTAAAGGATACGGTTAAGCTACCGATACATTTACATACGCATGATACCTCTTCATTGCAACCAGCTACTTATTTAATGGCAATTGATGCGGGAGTAGATGTGGTAGATTGTGCATTAGGCTCTTTGTCAGGATTGACATCACAACCTAACTTCAATGCAGTGGTGGAAATGATGAAATTCCACGAAAGAGAGAACAGCTATGATATTAAATCATTGAATCGCTATTCTGATTACTGGGATGCTGTTCGTGAATATTATTATCCTTTTGAATCAGGATTGAAAGCCAGCGCAGCAGATGTGTTCCAGCACGAGATACCGGGTGGGCAATATTCAAACCTGAAACCACAGGCTATAGCGTTAGGGCTGGGCGATAAGTTTGATGATATTAAGGACATGTATGCTACGGTGAATGATATGTTTGGAGATATAGTGAAAGTGACGCCAAGCTCTAAAGTTGTGGGCGATATGGCGCAATTCATGGTAGCCAATAATCTTACACCTGACGATGTGTATACAAAAGGAGAGCATATTTCTTTCCCTGAATCGGTGCAACAATTCTTTATGGGTGAGATTGGACAACCTGAAGGCGGCTTTCCTAAGGATTTGCAGCGTATTGTATTAAAAGATAAAACACCATTTACCGATAGGCCTAATAAGCATTTGGCGTCTGTTGATTTTGATAAAGAACTGGAAGCATTCAAGGAAAAATTCAGCAAGGATTTAACGCTGCTTGATTTTCTGACGTATAAATTCTACCCGAAAGTATTTGAAGAAGGTTTTGCTTTCTGGAAAGAATATGGAGATGTGTCTGTAGTACCAACACCCATTTTCTTTTATGGCCTCAAACAAGGACAAGACACAACAATAGAAATAGCAAAAGGTAAAACGCTATTGATACGTTTGTTGAGTATAGGCCCTGTTGACGATAACGGCAAACGTACGGTGTTCTTTAAACTGAATGGGCAAACTCGAAATGTAGAAGTGTTGGACAAATCGGTGAAAGTTGAGCGTGTTGAAAATAGGAAAATAGATAAAACAAAAGAGTCGCAAATAGGTGCTCCATTACAGGGCATGTTGTCTAAGATATTAGTGAACAAAGGTGATAAAGTGAAAAAGAACCAACCACTGTTTGTGATAGAAGCTATGAAGATGGAAACAGTTGTAACTGCACCTAATGATGGTAATGTGGGTCACATTGAACTCGCAAGCGGTACTTTGGTTAATACCAACGACTTTGTAGTAGAACTGAATTGATTACTGCCACTGTGCAGCTGCAGTTTGCAGTGCACCTGATTGGCCTGTTAATTCAGCTAAACGTTCCATTACTCGTTCTACAAGAGCGTCAGGGCATGATGCGCCTGATGTTATCATAATGCGCAATGGTGTTTTAAAGGGAAGATAGTCGTTCGTAGCTGTTTCGGTATGTGTGTGCAAATCAAAATGCCTGATAAGCGATGCAGACTCAAGACAGTACTCATCTTTAATAAAATAGGTAGGAAGTTTTAGTTCACATAGTTCTACCAGGTGAGATGTATTAGAACTGTTGTAGCCACCTATAACGATTGCTAAATCAGCTTCCGTTTCCAACATTCCTTGCACAGCACTTTGATTATCATTGGTTGCATAACACAATGTGTCGCGCGTATCAGCAAAATTGTCTGCTATGTTTGCCGGCTGATAGTGATTCACGATTACCTGTTTCAGGTAATCGGATATACCCTGTGTTTCACTTGCCAGCATAGTAGTTTGGTTTACCACACCTATACGTTGCAAGTCTTTAGCTACATCAAACCCTTCTGAATATTGTCCTTTGAAGTCAGTGTTAAATTGTTCAGTTGGTAATTCGCCCGTAATGAATTTCGCTAAATGTTGTGCCTGCTCCATGTCTTTTACAACAACTGAAGCGGTATTTGCTTTGCTGTGTGAGAATGTAGCACGGGTTTCTTCATGATTAGGTTTGCCATGTATCACAATCGTATAACCGTCCTTGCCGATTTTCTCCGCGCGGTTCCATACTTTCTCAACAAAAGGGCAGGTTGTTTCATACCTGCTGGGTTCAATGCCTTTATCACGTAAAGTTTTTTCCAGTTCTAATGTTGTGCCAAATGCAGGAATCACCACAATATCATCACTGGTCAATTCATCCCAACTCATCAGCATATTTCCTTTGGTATCCATAATGAACTTTACACCCAGAGTCTGCAGGTCTGCATTTACACCCGGGTTGTGTATCATTTCGCTAAGAAGGAAAACTCTTTTGTTCGGATTTTCGGCAATGGCGCGGAAAGCAATTTCAATGGCATTTTCTACACCATAGCAGAATCCGAAATGGCGGGCAAGTATAAGTTGTAAAGAGCCTGCATCCAGTATAGTGGGGGTGAAGTCTTTCTTAAGTTTATCTGCTGCCTTTCTTTTTTGCTTTATTGCAGTTACTATAGAACTGCGATAATGTACAGGTACGTCAAACGATTTCATTGCAGCGCAAAGTTACATAAAGCACAGTGATTGATTTGCAACGAAGGAAGTTAGCTTCTGACTTTAACAATTTTTACATCCATTCCCGGTTTAGCTTGCATAAGGCCGGTAAGAATAACCGTATCGCCTGCGCTCACACCTGTAAGTATTTCTACTTTGTCTTCAGTGCGTTGCCCCAATTTGACTACTGCCATAGCTATTTTTCCATCTTTAGCAATAGCTACTTTCTTGTCTTTAGTTGTAGGTATAATAGCCTGAGAAGGTATGAGTATAGCATTTTTATCACTTTTGAGTGGTATGGTGACATTGGCAAATGAACCAGCGACTAATTTGCCATTATTGTTAGGTACAATAGCCCTTACTCGTATGGTTCTTGTTGTAGCATCTGCACCTGGATCTATCGCGCTTATCTTCCCTGATAAAGTATCATTGTTTCCTGTAACCACAAAAAATACTCCTTTACCTATCGCAATAGATTGAACATATTGCTCAGGTACATTAAAGTCCATTTTAAGTTGTTGGGTTTGCTTTAAGCTTGTAATTAGGGTGGTCGGAGATACTATAGCACCAACGCTAATGTTTCTGATGCCAATGGTGCCGTCAAAAGGAGCTAATACTCTTGTTGCCCTTAATTGTGCTTCTGCATAAGAAATGTCAGCCTGTATAGATTGTACTTGTGTTTCAGAAGTTTCATAATCCTGTTTGCTGATGCCGCCAATATTCAATAATTCTTTTTGACGTTGTAATGTGTTTTGCTGTAAGCGCAACTGTGATTTGAGCTTTTGTATCTGTGCAGTTATCTCTCCATCATATAATTGTATCAGCAATTGTCCTTTGTGCACCTTAGAACCTTCTTTGAAATTAATGCTTGTTACGCGGCCTGCCATTTCAGGATGGATATCAATTTCTTCATTGGCTACCAACGAACCACTAGCATTATAATCGCTATTAAAAACACCCGCAGATGCAACATAGCCTTCGGCAGATAAGTTTTTGGCTTTGTTACCACCTTTAGCATCAGCTTCCTTTTTGTCGCTACAGCTTGTTGCGAATACAGTCGTAGAAAGGAAAAGAGCGAAAAGCCTGTTGTTTGATAAAATCATCGTCAACCGTTTAAGAATATTTCTGAAATTGCACAACAAATATATTGACAGACAGCCTTACGAAATGCAATCGCTTCATCATAATTGGAACAGACGCTATAAGCAAAAACTAATATCTCTGGGAATTTCCCTTGTATTTATTGCGTTGTTTATTGTATACATGCAGTACGGCAGCGGTCATGTTGATATGTACAATAAATACCTGTTTCAGCCCTTTCAGCTCATCAGGATTAAAATATTGAAACATATCCCTGTAAGCATTGGTGATGTTGTGTATATAAGCCTTGGAATAGGATTGTTGACTGCCTTAATACGTACAGTATACTACGCTATAAATCGAAGCCAATATGCGGATAAATGGAAGTACGCCATTGTAAGATTATTGGCAGGAATAGCATCGGTTTGTTTCTGGTTTATGATTGGCTGGGGCGGTAATTATTATAAGCAATCTTTAACAACATATTGGCAATTGGAAGAAGGGCATTGGAGTGATACAGCATTAAAACAATTCGATAGCTGCCTCGCAAGTCAACTTAATGCTCTTGCCACTCATTATAAAGAACCCAATTTTGAGAATGTAACGCATAAAGCAAAGGATTATTACGCTACAACTACGGACTGCCATAAAAATGGTAAAGGGTTATATGTAAAACCATCTTTGTTTGGTAATCTGTTGCAGTACATGGGTGTTTCAGGTTATTATAATCCACTAACAGGAGAAGCACAGGTAAATGATAAAGAACCTGCATTTATGATGCCTTATTTGGTAAGCCATGAACTGGCACATCAAACAGGGGTAGCTGCAGAAGATGATGCTAATTTGTTGGCTTATGCAGTGTGTATGAATTCCAGTGATACTACGTTTATGTATTCTGCGTGTTTCAATTTGTGGTTGTATACTCATATGCAATTGCGTATGAGAGATTCTATAGCAGCTAATACTATTAAGAGAGGTATAAATCCACTTACTATCTCACATCTTGAAACGTTGAGAAAGCTAAGGCGTAAATACCGCAGTAAATGGGGTAGATATACAGGAGAGATGTATGACCAATACCTGAAACTAAACCATCAGAAAGAAGGCATTGAAAGCTACGATAAAGTAACTGTTAGCGCATGGGCATGGCTGCAAAAAGATAGCACGAAACGTAAAGGGTTAATACGGATTCCTTAGCCCTTATACTCGCCCCATATACCGCGCAGTGTGTCAGCGATTTCACCCAATGTACATAGGTTTTCTACCGCATCAATCACATAAGGCATAAGATTATCTGTACCTATAGCGGCTTTTTTTATGGATTCAAGACAAGCCGCCGCTTTGGCTGCATCCCGTTTGGCACGTAAAGCTTTTAGTTTTTCACTTTGCACAACGCGGATAGAGTCATCAATTTTTAGAAGAGGTGTGTCGTTCTCTTCTTTTACATTGAACTTATTTACACCCACTATTATCTTTTCACCTGTTTCAATATCCTTATTGTATTGATAGGCACTACGTGCAATTTCCTCTTGTATAAATCCTGCTTCGATAGCTTTTACCGCACCGCCCATCACATCAATTTTCTCAATCAGTTTCCATGCAGCAGCTTCTACTTCATTAGTCAGTTGCTCTACATAAAAAGAACCTGCCAGAGGATCAACTGTTTGTGTAGCTCCGCTTTCAAAAGCGATGATTTGTTGTGTTCGTAATGCAATACGCGCGGCATCTTCGGTAGGTAAAGACAATGCTTCGTCAAAGCCATTGGTATGTAATGATTGTGTGCCGCCAAGTACAGCACTTAATGCTTGTAACGATACACGTACGATGTTGTTTTGTGGCTGTTGTGCTGTAAGCGTACTGCCTCCAGTTTGTGTATGGAAACGCAACATTTGTGCCTTAGGGTCTGTAGCACCCAGTTCTTTAGTAATGTTCGCCCACATCCTTCTTGCAGCACGGAATTTGGCTACTTCTTCAAATAGGTTATTATGTGCATTAAAGAAGAAAGACAGGCGCTGAGCAAATACATTGATGTCTAATCCCTTTTCTATGGCAGCTTGTAAATAGGCTTTACCATTTGCTAGGGTGAAAGCTAATTCTTGAACAGCTGTGGAACCTGCTTCGCGTATGTGATACCCTGATATAGAAATGGTATTCCATTTAGGTACTTCTTTACTACAGTATTCAAAGATGTCGGTAATGATACGCATCGATGGCTTTGGCGGATAGATATAAGTACCGCGCGCAGCATATTCTTTCAGGATATCATTCTGTATGGTGCCGGATATTTTTTTGATATCAGCACCTTGTTTTTTTGCAAGGGCAATGTATAGTGCAAGCAGGATAAATCCCGTTGCATTAATAGTCATGGATGTAGAGATATCTTCCAGCTTAATACCCTGAAAAAGTATCTCCATATCTTCCAGTGAATCTATGGCTACACCAACTTTACCAACCTCACCTTCAGACATAGCATGGTCTGAATCATAACCAATTTGAGTAGGCAGGTCGAACGCAACAGATAAGCCCATTACACCCTGGCTCAATAAATAGTGATACCGCTTGTTCGATTCTTCAGCAGTGCTGAAGCCTGCATACTGGCGCATGGTCCATAGTTTGTCACGGTACATAGCAGCATGTACACCACGTGTAAAAGGAAATTTGCCCGGCATTTCTGTCATTGGCACAGGGTCACAATACACTTGCTTTATTTCAATGCCCGAATCGGTAACAAACTTTTTATCGCTCACTTTAATGTTTTTATTCTAAATAAATCGACTAAGCCATTGCGCCGTAAGACAATACTTTCTTCGCTTCTTCGTTGATGATTTGTAACGCCACATCTATTGGCATTTCACCCGGTACGGTAAGTATGTAGTCTACTATTTTGGTATGCAAATCTTTTGCAGGCGCATCCGGTGATAGCTGTTTAGATATCATGCTCACCATATTTATCTCTTGCTCCATTACACCGCGTACAGTATTCCATACATTGCTCGATACATATATCTGCTGTGATAGGTTATGCTCAAATTCTGCACGCACATTAAAGGTGATAGCTTGTTGCAGGTCAGTTACAGTCATGCCGCTAACATACACGCGTGGTATCAATGCTCGAGGGCTGATACGTTCTACAAACAATACCAACCTTTCATAAGCCTGCAGTCTCAAACGTATCGTTACACCCTGGCTTTCCTGCAGTAATGCCAGTTGTTTGCGTTTCAATTCGCTAACAAGGAATTTCTGCACTATCAGGTAACTACTTACCAGTACTATTATAGAGGGTATAACGTATTTTAATATTTCGAGTATTGTTGTCATCCTACGTTTTTATTGAAACGCAAATTAAAGCGTTTTTTAGCTGTTGCAATTAGTTTTTGCTATAAATTGAATGTGTTATGAGTGCAGAAGATAGATATATAGAAGTAAACAGAACGTTATGGAATGCAAAAACCGCACATCACGTTACTTCTGATTTTTACGATATGCCATCTTTCATGGTTGGGGCTACTTCTCTAAAAGAGGTCGAGCTAGCTTTGTTGGGTGATATAAAAGGCAAGGATATTTTGCATCTGCAATGCCATTTCGGGCAAGACACGCTTTCGCTGGCACGAATGGGAGCAAATGTAACCGGTGTCGATTTCTCAGATAAAGCAATTGATAAGGCCAGAGAGTTGAATGATGCTTTAGGCTTACAGGCTCAGTTTATATGGAGTGATGTGTATGAATTGCCTAAAGTGCATCATAAGCAATACGATATTGTATTTACAACTTACGGTACGATTGGCTGGCTGCCCGATATGAACAAATGGGCTGGTGTAGTATCTCAATTCCTGAAACCGGGAGGAAAGCTGATATTAGTAGAGCTGCATCCGGTAGTTTGGATGTTTGATAATGAATTCACTCACATACAATACCCTTATTTTAATAAAGAAGCTATTGTAGAAACACTTCAAGGTACCTATGCCGATAAAAATGCCCCGATAGCATTAGAAGAAATAGGTTGGAACCACCCTTTGTCAGAGGTGATGCAAGCGTTGGTTGATAATGGGTTAAAACTGGCCGATTTCAGGGAGTATGACTTTGTTCCGTACAATTGCTTGGCCAACATGGTGCAGTTAGGCACCAGCCGATACCAGATAAAAGGCATGGAAGGTAAGCTGCCATTGCTTTATTCATTGGTAGCCTCAAAGCCTTAAAACTCGTTTTTTGTTGATAAAATCGGCCTTATCCCCTAGATATGAACATATTATTATCGTAATTTTATCTTCCCTCTAAACTTTACCTGTAGCGTATTTGGCTCAATTGCAGATAATAAATATGCTCATTCAGTTTGTTCATTAGCTGCACTTCCTTACCTTTGCGCTCCCATCACGAAAACGAAGGGGTAGTTCTTAGAAAAAATTGGTCGAAATGAGTATTGGAAAATAAAATATTCAATAAGCATTTTGTTAAGTCAACTAAGACT
>JAFDXK010000011.1:0-4589 GCA_018267965.1 Bacteroidota bacterium
GGACCAATATCAATTATGTGATCGGCAGTTTTTATCACGTCCAGGTTATGTTCAATTACCAAAACCGTATTCCCTCTATCCACCAGTTTATTCAGCACATCCAACAAATGTTGAATATCCTGAAAGTGCAAACCGGTGGTAGGTTCATCCAGAATATAAAATGTTTTTCCCGTATCTTTTTTGCTTAGCTCTGTTGCCAGTTTCACGCGTTGGGCTTCGCCGCCACTGAGGGTGGTTGCACTTTGGCCCAGGGTTATATACCCGAGGCCTACCTCTTTCAAAACCTTTATTTTACGGTAAATAGATGGGACAGGTTGGAAAAATTCCACCGCTTCATCCACCGTCATATCCAGTACATCACTAATAGATTTGCCTTTATAATGAATTTCGAGCGTTTCGCGGTTATACCTCCTGCCATTACATTTTTCGCAGGGAACATGTACATCGGGTAAAAAATTCATTTCAATAACCCGCATCCCTCCTCCTTCACATACTTCGCATCGGCCACTCTTCACATTGAATGAAAACCTGCCTGCATTATATCCCCGGATCTTTGCTTCGGGTACCGCAGCAAATAAAGTACGGATATCTGTAAAAAAGCCACAATAGGTAGCCGGGTTGCTGCGGGGTGTTCGGCCAATCGGGCTCTGGTCGATTTCAATCACCTTATCAATAAACTCGAGGCCCTTAATAGCCTTAAATGGCAGGGGCTCCATTTTCGATTTATAACAATGCCTGCTTAAAATAGGATACAGGGTTTCATTAATGAGTGTAGATTTTCCACTACCGCTAACACCTGTAACCAGGATTAATTTACCCAGGGGGAACTTTACATCCACCTTCTTCAGGTTATTTCCTGATGCAGATTTAAGTTCGATAAAATTTCCGTTACCCTTCCGCCTTTCTTTTGGTATGGCAATCGATTTTTTTCCGGTAAGATACAGGGCTGTTTCAGATTTGGATTTCAGCGCCTCGGCGGGTGTACCTTCAAAAACAATATGACCGCCCAATCTTCCTGCTCGTGGACCAATATCCACCAAATAATCAGCAGCCAGCATAATATCTTTATCGTGTTCCACTACCAGGATGGAATTTCCAATATCCCGAAGGTTTTGCAATGCACCTATCAGCCTGTGGTTATCGCGTTGATGCAAACCAATACTGGGTTCATCCAGAATGTAAGTAATACCCTGCAATTGGGATCCTATTTGGGTTGCCAAACGGATACGTTGGTATTCTCCCCCACTCAAGCTCTTTGAAGGGCGAATAAGGGTAAGATAGGTTAGGCCTACATTCAATAAAAATTGAAGCCGCTCCCTGATTTCTTTCAATACATCCCGGGCAATTTTATTTTGTTTTTCAGAAAGCCTTTCTTCAATATTTGCAAACCATTCGGCGAGTTTATCCAGATCCATCTCACTAAGCGCTGCAATATTTTTTCCGTTAATCCGGAACCAAAGGCTTTCTTTTCTCAATCTGGATCCATGGCAGGTATCACATGGCCTGAGTTGGAGGTATTTTTCCGCCCACTCCCGGATACCTTCCGTGGAGGATGAAGAGGCATACCAGCGCTTCAACATATTTACCACACCCTCAAATTCATTAGGATAATGGGTGGCTTCATTAATCTCTACATCGCCAAGATCCAGGGAATTTTCCATTTCGTTTGGATCTTCATTTCCAAACAGCAGAATATTCAATGCTTTTTCTGAAAGATCTTTCACCGGTTTATCGAGGTTGATCTTATTCTTAGCAGCTACCTCCTTCACCTTTTGAAACATATAAGCCTGCCGTTCTTCACCCAATGGGGCAATTCCCCCTTCCCTGATGCTGCGTGAAGAATCCGGAATTACTGCTTCCATATTAACCTGGTGGATGGTTCCCAATCCTTTACAGGTGGGGCATGCACCATAGGGGGAGTTAAATGAAAATGCATTAGGAGAGGGCTCCTCGTAACTAATACCGGTATCTAAACACATCAATTGCCGGCTATACTGGAAGGTCTTCTTCTCGTCATTAACCAGAATAAACAGCAATCCGTTTCCAAGCGATAAGGTCCTTTGCACTGCCTGGCTCAGGCGCAATCGCATATCGTCGGTTACGGGCAACCGGTCTACTACCACTTCAATATCATGAATTTTGTACCGATCCACCTGCATTTTCGGTACAAGGTCTGATACCTCCCCATCTACCCTTACTTTAAGAAAGCCCTTTTTTCGGATATCTTCAAAAAGTTCCCGGTAATGCCCTTTTCGTCCGCGTACTAACGGAGCCAGCACAGAAATTTTCTTTCCATTAAACTTTTCAAACACCGACTCCACAATTTCTTCTTCGCTAAATTTCACCATTTTCTTCCCCGTGTTAAAACTATAGGCATCGCTGGCCCGGGCAAAGAGGAGTCTCAGAAAATCATAAATTTCTGTAATGGTGCCGACCGTGCTTCGTGGGTTCTTATTGGTTGTTTTTTGTTCAATGGATATTACCGGAGACAGCCCGGTGATGCGATCAACATCCGGTCTTTCCATATCGCCCACGAACTGCCTGGCGTAGGCTGAGAAGCACTCCATATACCGGCGTTGCCCCTCATTGTAAATGGTATCAAATGCAAGCGATGATTTACCTGAACCGCTTACACCGGTAAAAACTACCAGTTTATTGGCTGGTATCCGGATATCAAAATTTTTCAGATTGTGTTCGCGTGCACCCAATACTTCAATTTCCGTACCCGGGGCTGCTTCCAATTTTTCTTTGATCATTTAAACTCCTTAGTGCAAAGATACGATCAATAAAAGGGGAAGGCGATTTGTATTTGCTTCCTTACTTTTGAAGGAAATTATTGAAGGAATGTTTGGAAATCTGTTTGGAAGCTCCGAAGAAAAAGATTACCTGTTTAGCCATAAAGTTTATATGACCTCGGAAGGGAAGAAACTGGCATGCCTCAAACTGGCAAGGGAAAATGATACAAGTGTTTTTATTGCCTGGTTTAAAGATACCGCTGAAGAATTCAGAAAATATTTTAAAGAAAATGGCATTGAAGAAACCAGGGTAAAATTTGCCACGGAGGTTTCCCGAATTGATTCCCATAAACAACAGCCGGTCTTTCTTGAACATTATCCTTTGCCTGACAAAGAAAAAGCCCTGGCAGAAAACTGGGGAATAATGAATATTCCGGTATTTAGCGCGATGGATGAACCGCTGTTTAAACATCTGGGAGCAGAAAAAATGATTCCCATGATGAAGCTTTTGGGAATGAAAGAATCGGAGGCCATTCAGCACCCGATGGTAAGTAAATCGATCATGAAGGGGCAGAAAAGCATTGCTGAAAAAGTAATAGTTGAACAGAATGCCAATTCTCAATCAGAATGGATGCAGAAGAATCTGCTTCAAAATGACCAATAAGTTAATACTTCCCTGACTTTTTTTCTGATTCAGTTAAACCGGCCCGGTAATTGAGAACCATAAAAAAAACGGGTTATGAAAACCTTATACACATTGGGAAAGAAGGTTATATATGCGATTGTCTTATCACTTTTTATTTTGCCCCATTATGTACTTGCAGCCGGTACAATTTATGATGTAAGTGAAAATGGGGAAATGACTCTTTATATTAGAGAAATAGCAGGCATGGCTTCCTTCCTTGCATTTTTAATCTTTCTTTACTGGAAGAGTGGGCAATGGACAAATTTTGATGAGCATCATTCTTCCTTGAACCGGTAAATTTAAAAACCCGGGGAAGATATTTCAGAAAGAACATTTCTAAGGTTCAATTCATTTTAACCGAAATTGCGGAGGGATAGAATTTTAAAACTATATAGCAATTGGGGGCTGAAGTTTGTTCCCCATAGGCTATTGGAAGTTTCAGCGGAAAAGAGATTAAGAAAATTAATTTACCCTGATTATTTTTCAGTCTGGTTTTTTGGTTTGATTTTTTTTAATTGATATTTTTAATATAGGGGGACGGGGCGGCTGCCCCGGGGAACCTAAAAAAATAACTTTTCATAAAATTTGTTTTTCAACAATCAAATTCCAGGTATAGTTTGCTGAAATTACAAATACAGGCTACCCCGATTTCCCGGATTCTTCTTTGACTTTTGGTTGTTGAAAAAAAATTCCCTTCTCATGTAATGCCTGGTTCAGGCACCCCGTTGGCAGGCGCTATTTTAAAATGGTTATGGTACCCTTTCTGAAATTATCGGCACCGCGTAGCCGAAAACTGGAAATCCAGGTGTAAACACCCATAGGTAGGCGGGATCCTTTATATTTTCCATCCCATTTCTTATACGGATCGGTGCTGGTAAATACGAGTTCGCCCCATCTTCCGAAAATACTTAACCGGTAATTACTAAGCATGCTCAACCCTCCCCAGGGCCCAAAGCCATCATTCAACAAATCATTATTAGGGGTAAACGCAGTGGGGAAATAAATATCCGGACAGTACATAGATACCTGGACACTACCGCTACCAACACATCCCCATTGATCCTGAACGGATACAGAATATAAACCAGCCTGGCTCACTACAAAATTCGTATCATTCGAACCATCCTGCCAGGTATATGCAATAAAATGCCCCGGGTAAAGATTTAAGG
>JAFDXK010000011.1:4647-15791 GCA_018267965.1 Bacteroidota bacterium
GTAATGAATACGGAATGAGTTCCGGGGTAAAGTCCAACCGTAGTACTTCCATGCCCGCCATAATCCCAATCGTAGGCATAAGGTGGGGTTCCTCCACTAACGGATGCGGTTACATGACCATTCGGGTGATTACAATAGGAATCATTCCCGGTAAGTGCTACCTGCAAGGGAGGAGGGGCAGAAAGAGGTACAGAAACTGAAGCGGCACAAACCCCTGCGCCGGAAACGCTGACCCCATAATTCCCTTCAGGTAAACCCGTAATCACAGACGTAGTTTGGGGCGGTGAAGTATTCCAAACGATATCATAACTACCTGCCGGGGTAACGCTGAGAGAAATGCTCCCATCCGTACTACCATGGCATAATAAGGGTTGAAGAATAGTGGAGGTGAGTTCCAAAACAGTTACGGTTTTTGAAACTACCACATCGGCTCCTGTATTAAAACTAACGGTAAGGGTTACCGTATAAGTTCCGCCGGCACTAAACTGATGGGTGGCAGAAGCCTGATTTGAAGTATTGTTCGCTCCAGAGCCGGGGTCTCCAAAATTCCAATTTACGTTTGTGATGCAGCCCTGGATGGATGGGGTAAAGGATGCTGAAAGATTGCCATTACAGGAATAAGAAAAATCTGCCTGGTTAGGTGCTGCTTCTTCAATAAAAAAATCATCAAATGCAAAACCGTCAAAATCATTGCAAATGGTTCCGGCTCCAAATACAAAACGGAACATTATTAAATTCCCTCCCAAACCTTCCAGGCTGTGCTTGGCATTCAGCCAGCCACCACTCCCATTTCCACCCTGGCAGGAACCAACAGTTGGCTGAACATTACCGGACCAACCCGGCATCCCAACAAAACTTACCGGGTTCTGGTTAAACCAATTCACTCCCTGGCAATTCTGATTTGAATTTACAGACCCCAATACATTCCAGGTATTTCCGTTATCAATGGAGTATTGAAAACTGGCTCCATCAAATCTTTTCTCTGTTTCCCAAAAAACATGAAACCCAACCTCAGGATGGGTTAAGGAGGAAATATCAAAACAAGGGCTGGTAACGGTGGAGGTGCCACTATTATAAAAATTGCTGGTAAGGCTTCCCGCAACCCAGCATTTTACTCCACTGGCAGCGGCCGTAATAACCGGTTTCCCGGAAATGATTCCCCAATTCCAATGAACGGCATTCTCCGGTACCCACCCTCCATCTCCGGATTCAAAATCCTGCAAATAAGGAAAACTTGAAATGGGGCTTCCACATTGCGACATAACCGGGCCGGAAAGTGCCAAAGAGAATGAAAATAATATCAGAAAGAAAGCGCCCTTCATAGATAATCTACAAAGCTAAGCAGTTGTTGGAAATTTGTAACAAAATCCCAGTAGGAAACATAATAATTAGTGAATGGTATTATAGACCGTCTTATCTTCATTCGCCAATTATTTAAAATGAAAAAACTGTACATCCTGAGTTGCTTTCTTGTATTCGGTATAGGGGGTAAGGCCCAAATGGAGCATGAAACCTGCGCTAAAAGCTGTAACCATGAAAATATGCTAAGCCGTCCCTCACAGGCAACCTATTATCAATATCCATCCTTATCTAAATACGACATGAAATACCTTTGGCTGCACCTTGCTGTGGAGCCGGGGAGCAATGTTATTTCGGGAAGTTCCCAATTGAATGTACTTGCAGTTTCTCCTATGGATTCCCTTATCCTGGAGTTTAAGGATAACATGGTGGTGGATTCTGTATGGATCAATGGGGAACCAAAATTTTTTACCCATGAAAATGATCATATTCTTATCCCCCTTGGAAATATTTTTCCAATAGGCGCCCATTTACAATCAACTGTTTATTACCATGGAACGGCAAATACAGGAGCTGTTTATAATGGAACGTATAATGGATTAACCTACACCGCTTCCCTCTCAGAAAGTTATCAGGCCAGGGAATGGTTTCCGGTAAAACAAATCCTTTCCGATAAAATTGATTCACTGGATGTATGGATCAAAACAAGTGATGGAAATAAAGTAGGATCTAATGGGTTACTGGTAGCCGTGGTGGACAGTCCTAATAATAAAAAAGAATTTCATTGGCATAGCCGTCATCCGATAGATTATTATTTACCCAGTTTCTCAGTTGGGAATTATCAGGAGTATATAAATTATGCAAAACCTGCAGCAATAGCACCAGATTCTATTCCGATCATTCATTATGTAAGCCCGGCACCGGGGTACCTGGATGCCATTAAACCCAACTTAGATAAAACTCCTGTACTGATAGAAAAATATAGTGCGCTGTTTGGTTTATATCCTTTTCATGATGAAAAATATGGACACTGCCAGGCAAATATTGGCGGAGGCATGGAGCACCAAACCATGAGCACCATGGTCAGTTTTGGATCAACCCTCATTGCCCATGAATTAGGTCACCAGTGGTGGGGCGATAATGTAACCTGTGCTACCTGGAATGATATCTGGCTGAATGAAGGATTTGCAGAGTACAGTGTTTACCTCGCCATCGAAAAACTCCCTTCCTTATACAGCTTTACCAGCACTACTGAATATATGCAGGATGCACATGATTATGTAATGAGCCAGCCGGGTGGATCAGTTTATGTTCCCAATGATTTAATTTTTAATGAAAACAGGATTTTTTCGAGCCGGCTTAGTTACGACAAGGGTATGGCGATTATTCATACCCTACGCTGGGAAATGCAGGATGATACCTTATTTTTCAACACTCTGAAAACCTACCAGAATACCTACAAAAATACAGTGGCTTCTGCCACAGACTTTAAAGAAGTGGCCGAAACAATATCGGGAAAGAATCTGACAGATTATTTTAATGAGTGGTATTACGGTGAGGGTTACCCTACATTCAATATCACCTATTTTAAACTCGGTTCCGACAGTATAGTTCTATTAGTGAATCAGACTACCAGTGCGCCGGATGTAACGCCATTTTTTAAAGGCCTTTATGAACTCACCCTTCAATTTCCCACCGGGGATACCACCGTAAAAATTCAGCTTAGTCAGAATAACCAGCTCTTCCGGTTTCATGCCTCACAGGAGGTAACCAATATCCTGGTAGATCCAAACAACTGGGTGATAAATGCAGTGGGAGCCATTCAATATGGTGGCATAATTCCGGTAACCCTTTCGGAAGTTAATATCTTAGCCGGGGCAGATTGCCAGGCACTGGTGAGTTGGAAGGCAAGCAACGAATCAAACCTCAGCGCCTACATCATCGAAATAAGTAAAGATGGTAATTCATACCATCAGGTAAAAACTTTATATCCCCATGGAGATGGATACTATTCCACAGAAATACCCCTGGCTACAGGCCATTATTTTGTAAGGATTAAGATCAATAACCGGGATGGATCCATCAAGTACTCCGATATACTAAAGGTTAATATGCAATGTGGAAAGGCAGAAAGCATTGTCATTTCTCCCAACCCCGTTCATAAAAATTTAGCGGCTCAGCTTTGGTGGAATAAGGATGAGATCATTTCCATCCGGGTATATAATGTTATCGGGCAAATGGTAGCCACTCAGAAACAACAGGTTTTTAGTGGCTCAAATTCCATTAGCATACCCACCCATTTCCTTTCCAATGGAATTTATGAAATCAGGGTTCACGCAGGGCAAAATAACATCGTGCAACGGTTCCTTAAAGAATAGCCCGGTGCTGTTTCATTTGACAACTATAATGTTCCCTTATAACCCGGGAATAAAGGCAGATCCTAACGGATATCATATTTCCACCCGGCCTGTATCATAAATTCTGAAAAATAAATCAAGGACTTTAGAACAGCCAAAATCCCATATTAGATATGGGTTTATCAGGGCTCTTCTATGAATTTTATCCGAAACGATTGCATAACCTGTAAGGTAAGGAGTTGTTCCATCCTGAATCAATGCGACCTGGAAACCCTGGCCACTATTAGCGCCCATAAGATTTCTAAATCCATTAGAAAAGGAGAACGGCTTTTTGGAGAAGGGGATCCCGTGCAAGGGGTATGCTTTATTAAGAAAGGTTTTCTAAAAATTGAACTGAACGGAAAACAGGGCCGGCCCCTGGTCTTGCAATTTGCGGGGAAGGGTACCATTCTCGGTCACCGGACAAGTGCATTACACCAGACGCACAATTACTCTGCTACCGCAGTTACCGAAGTTCAATACTGTTACATTCCGTTTAACCAATTCAGGGAAATTACAAAACACAGCCAATCGCTGCAGGAGCAAATAATAAATCAGATACTGGTTGAACTTGACCTGGTGCAAAAGCGGGCCACCTACCTGGCGCATAAAACCGTAAAAGAGAAAGTTGCCCAGGCACTCTTATTACTGGCTGAGGCATATGGTTATGAAGAAAAAAAACAGAGCTTCAGCATTGGATTCTGCAGGCAAGATATTGCCGATTTAGCAGGTACCACCAAAGAACAGGTATCAAAAATTTTCAAAGAACTTCAGAAGGATAAACTGATCCGGTGCACCGCCAAAAAGTTCAGTTATATCCATATTGAAATGCTTCAAAAGATATCGGGAATTGATACCTGATAGGGATATAAAATATTCCCGTCCAAAAAAAATACGAAAACATACTTTTCACCACATTAATCTGACTTCAACTAAAAAAGGGTTCTAAGGGGCTGTTAACTTTATCCTGCACATGCATTTACGGCAAGTGTATTTAAAAATAGCACCATGGATAATGAACTTCAGAAACCCGAAGAACGGGTTCCGTTTTACAGGATGATAATGGATGATTTTATGTTGCTTCTGTTTTTGGGAGTTACCATTTATGCCATCTTCTACCTGCTATGGGGGGTAATGGAACTATCAAACCTTCCTGCCATTCCGGAAGAATTAAAAGATTCCCTTCTTAAATAAATCAATTTCATTAAAACTAAAGGTATGAGTTTACTAAGTCCGGCAGAGGGATGGTACTATAAGAAAGTTTCCAAAGATGAGAAAATGTGGATGGTTATCGCCCTGGTACTCTGCATTATGCTATTCATTTGGATGGTTATGTGGCATGTATATGGCAGGCAAAATCCATCCAGCACCACCTACAAAACCAGCACCGCCGAATTCTCCAAATTAAGCGAAGCTTACATCAAACAAAACATGGTGGGTACCGACAAAGGAATTCCGGTAGTAAGGCCTCAACCCAACAGCGATGTGTTTATCCTGGCGGAAATGTGGCGGTGGAGCCCTGTCCTCATCCTGCAAAAAGACCAGGCATACAAAATGCATATTTCCTCTCGGGATGTGTTGCATGGCTTTTCCATTCAGCCGGTGAACATGAATTTCCAGGTGTACCCGCAATATGATTATGTACTGGAATTTAAACCTACCGAAGCCGGGGAATATAAAGTTATATGCAATGAATTTTGCGGAATCGGTCATCACACTATGATCGGAAAAATGGTGGTGATTGAAAAGGAAGAAGACCTGAAACTATACGGGTATGAAAATTTTAAAAAAGCTCCTGATCTAAAATCAACAAAGAAACCGGAATCCCTTTCCGAAACGGAAATGGCGCTCCAGGGCGAACAGGTTTATGCGTTAAAAGGGTGTGCTGCCTGCCATAAAACGGATGGTACAAGCCAGTTGGCGCCCACCTGGAAGGGTTTATATGGAAAAGAAGAAAAGGTAACAGAAAATGGAAAGGCGGTTTCTATAAAAGTTGACGATGCATATATAAAGGAATCCATAAAAAACCCGCAACAAAAAATTACAGTGGGATTTGAGAATACGCCAATGCCCGTGTTTCCTGTTTCCGATGAAGAAATTGATCAGCTAATTGCCTATATCAAAACATTAAAAAACTAACCAAAAACTGACAACATGTTTCGTACTTGCGATATAACGGGATTTAAAGTTGACTTACAATCGGAAAAACTAATCAGGTACAATGCAGTATTTGCCGTTATTTCATTATTGTTGGCGGTAGTTGCTGCCATTCTGCTGGTATTTACACGCTACCAGCCGGTTCACCTGCTGGGAGCAGAATGGTATTACCGCCTGGTAACCTTTCATGGATTAAACGCCCTGATTTTCTGGATTATTTTCTTTGAAATTGCAGGCCTTTATTTTGGCTCTACGGTAATTTTAAACACCCGGTTTTGTGCGCCCAAACTGGGGTGGGTTGCATTTGCATTAATGGTATTGGGGTTGGTGATGTCCAACACATTAATCTTAATGGGTAAGGCGGATGTGATGCTCACTTCTTACACACCCCTGAAAGCCCATCCTCTTTATTACCTCGGAATTATTCTGTTTGCCGTAGGCGCCTTACTTGCGGTGATCTTATTTTTTGGCAACCTGATGATTGCCCGAAGGGAAAAGACCTATGGCGATACCCTTCCGCTTTTTACTTATGGAATGATGACGGCCGCCATCATTGCCGTGATTACGCTTGCTTCGGGCGCTTTAATTTATATCCCTACTTTCTTATGGTCGGTGGGGCTGGTACAAAATGTTGACCCCGCCATGTATAAGTTAATCTGGTGGGGGTTGGGGCATTCCTCTCAGCAAATAAATGTGGCAGCGATGGTTTCCATCTGGTACCTCGTTTCCTTCCTAACGGTGGGAGGTACTTCCATAAATGAAAAGGTTTCGCGTACCGCATTTGTACTTTACATACTTTTCATCTGCCTCGCTTCGGCCCATCACCTCCTCACCGACCCCGGAGTAAGCAGCGCCTGGAAGGTTTGGAACACTAGTTATGCTATGTACCTCGCCGTGTTAGCATCCATGATTCATGCCTTTGCCGTTCCCTCTTCATTTGAATCGGCACAACGAAGGTGGGGTTATAATAAAGGATTGTTCCAATGGCTTTCCAAAGCGCCCTGGGGCAATCCTGCATTCTCCGCCATCATCTTAGCCATCATTGGATTTGGGTTCATTGGTGGAACAACCGGGGTGATATTTGGAATGGAACAAACCAACATTATTGTTCATAATACCATTGCCATACCCGGCCACTTTAAGGGCACCGTAGTGATTGGAACCACACTCACGTTTATGGGTATCACCTACTACCTGATTCCCTTAATATTCAGAAGGAAAATCGTGGGGTTTGGATGGGCCAAATGGCAACCCTGGCTTTTCTTTATTGGCATTGCCCTGCTTTCTATTTCTATGATTGTATTGGGTCAGATGGGCGTACCCCGCCGGCATTGGGATAATACATTCTCAGGTGGGCCGTTTACCTACAATTTTAACCCTGCCGTGGATTTCTTTTGGGTGCTGATGATGTTGGGTGGGGTTATTGCATTCCTCTCCACCATCATTTGGATTTTTATTGTGGTCTTTTCCGTATTCTTCGGGCCTAAAGTTAATGGCCCGCAGGATATGCAATTAACCATATCGCCACTGGCGCCTCCTGCAAAACCGCATAAAGGATTTGAAGCACCGGGTACGCTGGTTTTAACTTTTATATTCCTCCTTGTTTTCCTTGCCCTATTCTTCCTTAACTGGAAATGGCTCGCGGCAACCTGGTACGTAAAATAAATAGCCGGGGAAAGGAATAATGAAAATTAAATATCGGGGCGTTGCCCCGATATTTTTAAACCCGCTTTCATGAAACACCACTATACCTATTGGCTCATTATTTGGCTTTTGCTATCTGGTTTTAATTTCCCAAACGAGAAAAAATATCTTTCTCAACAGGCGGCTAATATTGACGTGTTTGATGCGGATGGAAACCTATTTACCCTCTATTCCCTGCTGCAACAAAAACCCTTAATTATTTCTCCGGTTTACACAAAATGTTACTCCTTATGTGGGGTGATCAGCAACGGTGTACAGAATGCCGTTTCGGGCCTGGGCACACTGGGCACCGATTTTAATATGGTTAGCTTCTCATTCGACAGTACCGATGTAAAGGAGGATCTCCGAAACTATCAGCTAAGATGGAATATGGATGGCAAGCATTGGAAAACCATCTCAGCATCCTCCGAAAACATAAAAGCATTAATGACATCCTTAGATTATCAATATGATTTCGATCCGGCCACCAAAGAATATAACCACCCGTCCATCCTGATAATTCTTACCCCAACGGGGAAGATCTCAAGATATATTTATGGGGTCAACCCTTCCAAAAGAGACATAAAACTAGCAGTAATTGAAGCAGGGGCAGAAAAAAGTCGCCCGGGAATCATCAATGGGTTCTACTTGCGTTGCTTTGGTTACGATCCGTTAACGAAGACCTATAAAGTTGACTGGAGGTTTATTATTTCAACTTCCGCAGGCTTACTGATCATCATCATAATGAGCGGAATATTTATCAGAACATTTATTGTTTCCAAAAAAGAAGTGTAATTACCATGCCGGAAGAAAAATTAATTAAAGAAGAACGCACCTTTGGACACCAGCTTTTTCAAAGGTTTTCTTCCTTTTTCGGGAAAATTTACTCTACCCAATTGAATCCATTATACAACCTGGGGAGCATTGCCATCCTCATGTTTGTTATCGCCTGCATTTCGGGAATTTATGTATTTATATTTTATAACATCAACCCTCGCCATGCATGGTCATCGGTGGAAGATATTTCCAATAATTTTTTTAATGGCTGGATGCGAAATATTCACCGGTACTCCTCCGATCTGTTGGTGATCTTTATTTTACTACATCTTGCGCATACCCTATTTACTTCCAAGTTCAAGAGGCTGGTTTCCTGGATCAGCGGGATAATCTCATTTTTAATAGTAATAATAATTGGGGTTACCGGATTTATCCTCGTATGGGATCAAAAGGCAAAACTCCTGGGCTACCTTACTGCCAGGTTATTCACCAGCCTCCCTATTTTCGATCCTTCTATTGCCGGTGGATTCTTAATGAACGACCTGGATACCATTGGCGGCTTTTTTAAAGTGGCTTTGTTCGGACATATTGCATTTTCTCTTATTACAGTCATCATCATCTGGGTGCATGTATTAAGAATTTCAAAACCCAAGATCCTCCCGCCCAAAAAACTCATTATCTATTGCGTGGTTGCATTGGGGATTGTGGCCCTCCTATTTCCAGTTAAAAGTGATCCCCCTGCCCAAATTACCAATCTGCCTACCCAAACCAGCTTCGACTGGTATTACTTTTTTGGATACTATCTGATGAAAGTTTTCAGCGTAAACCAGAATTGGCTAATCCTGATAGGATCAGGTATAATATTATGCATTATTCCCTATTTGTTTAAACGAAAAAACCGGCCTCCGGTAACCATTGATTTAGAAATATGCAATGCCTGTAACCTTTGTTCATACGATTGTCCTTATGAAGCCATCGATATGCTGATTCTGAACGGGGAAAGAAAGGCCATACTATCTCCCGATAAATGTGTGGGTTGTACCATTTGCATCGGTTCCTGCGATGAACATGCCATTAGCCATCCGCAATTCCCCCGCCTAATGCTCGAAGCAAAAAGGAAAGAGGATGTTACTTTATTCAGTTGCAGCTATTTTCCAAAACACGAAATTCCGCAAGAACTAACTATTGTTGAATACCAAGTGCCTTGTCTGGGCAGTGTGATGCCAAAAGATGTACAAAAAATTTTGGAAAACAACAGTGAAAAGGTAGCATTCCTGGGATGTGAAGATTGTTATTACCGGCTAGGGAAAACCTGGGCCATCAACCGGTTTCTACGGAAAAGGGCGCCCCTGTTTTCTAAGAAGTACGATGCCTCCAGGTTACAATTATTCACCTTAACCCAATACAGTAAGGAAAAACTGCTGGCCTTTTCGAAACAAGAGCTGAAACCGGAAATTCACAATAGCCAGTTATCCATATTCGATAATTTGAAAATCAGACCTGTATTATCTGTTCTTATCCTTACCGTTTTCTTTGCATTGATGGTCCCGCTGAGCAGCACCGTGGTTCATTTTTTCAACCCAGAGGAAAAAACATTGTTTGTAAACTTTAAATACATTTCAACACCTATGGAGTATGAACAAAATACTTCAACCGAGAAACACATGCAATCGTTAACTCCTGTGGTAAAAAAAAGGAGTCCGGTATTGCTGAAAGTTCTATCCGCTGAAAATAACAAATTGCTTTACGAAAAAGAATTTGTACCAAGGGGCGTGAGAAACGATATTGCCATGTTTATATATACCCAATTGGTATTATCGGATGACGCAGTGAATGTGGAATTGACCGAAACGGCATTTCCAGACAAAAAATATCAGTTAAATCATATTAAACTAAAGAAGGGGGATGGCACATTTGTGATTTTTAAGGATAATGCACTAAGGCTGGCCGGTGGAAAATAATAAGCCGCCGGGCATTATTTCAATATCCCAAAAAGGGAAGAATCCTTTTTGAATGTATCGGAATCTTCAATAGAAATAAATAGTTTTGCACTTCCGTTGGAGAGATGCCAGAGTGGTTGAACGGGGCGGTCTCGAAAACCGTT
The DNA here is from genome assembly GCA_018267965.1 of Bacteroidota bacterium. Classification (GTDB taxonomy): domain Bacteria; phylum Bacteroidota; class Bacteroidia; order Chitinophagales; family Chitinophagaceae; genus Polluticoccus. The sequence goes on from JAFDXK010000011.1 coordinate 15,064, forward strand.
GTACCTGCAAGGGTACCCAGGGTTCGAATCCCTGTCTCTCCGCAACTTTAACCGGCCCTGATTTGGGCCTTTTTTGTACTAAAATTTTTTTCAAATTAGACTCCTTTAAAATCACCTGCCTAATTGATAGGGACTCAAATAAATGCGAAAACCGGGCATGTATCCAGAAATTGGCAAATGGGGCTAAATATAATTGGTAGCTTTGCAGCCCTATCCGGTTAACCTCGAATTAAAAATTCGGATTAGTTGGGTTGAAAGCCAAATAACAGAAATTAAAATAATTCCCAAATGGAAATTTTTAAACAATTTTCCTTCGATTCAGCCCACTTCCTTCCCTTTGTTCCGGATGGGCATAAATGCAAAGAGATTCATGGCCATACTTACCGGGCGGTAATTTATATTGAAGGAAAGCCGGATAATGAAATTGGCTGGGTAATGGATTTTGCAGAATTAAAACAGGTTATTGACCCTATTATAAAAAGCATCGACCACAAATTACTCAACAACCTGCCGGGATTAGAAAACCCAACCTGCGAAAGAATTGCAGTATGGATGTGGAATAAAATAAAACCAGAAATCCCTCAATTATCGAAGATTGTTTTGCATGAAACTCCAACCTCCGGGGTAGTTTATACAGGAGAATAATTAATAGGGTTTATAAATATAGATTGACCTTTCGATACCATTTCAACGCGGAAAATTGAACATAAATGTGATTAACTGCGTTG
>JAFDXK010000012.1 GCA_018267965.1 Bacteroidota bacterium
ATACGCGAATGAAATGTTGATGGCCACGAATGTACGAATGAAATGCTGAGGGCCACGAATGCACGAATGAAAACTCAACTATTCATTTCCCATATTTATTAATTCAGTTTCGGGTTTCACTTGCCTCGTCATTGTTTCCTAAATGTTACCTATCGATTATTAACTTTCTACTTACTTATAATATTGAAATGAATTTGAAGTTATTTTAATTTCAAGTATTAATTCCCTTTTCTAATAATGAATAAAAACAACTCCTTTAGCACCAGCATTCCCGTTGGAATTTCCAAGACTTGACAAAAGACCTGCATAACCTGAACCACCACCACCCCCTGGGAAAATACCATTTGATCCAAGCCCAAGTCGTATCATTGTTGAAGTTGTTGTATTAAACGTATAAAATCCTGCTTTACCACCGGTATTTACTGTGTTTCCGGCGCTACCCCCATTACCCCCGGTGGATTGTTCAATAAATGTAGTGGCATTATATTGAAATCCACTTGTTCTGACAAAAGATGCTGCTTCGCCGTTTTTACCCCAATATGAGTCAAATGCCACTGAAGAACCAAAGTTTCCTCCATAACCATCCGACAACATAGCCGGCGCTGTGAATGTTGTTTTGTAACCTCCATAAGCGGTAAGTGTTAAACCTATTGGGGAATAGCTTATTGAACTATTATTACCGTTACCACTTGTGGAGCCTCCGCCCGAGCCACCTGCACCAACAACACATCCAATACTATTACCTGGAACTACATTAATAATCCCACTTACATAACCACCCCCACCGCCGCCACCATACCAATTGCCACCTGCTCCTCCGCCCCAGGCCTCAACCCATACCTTGGTTACACCTGGAGGTATCGTCCAATTTGTGGAACCCGGCGTAGCAAATACAAAAATGTTTTTATACTCACACATATCACCCCATACCATTGTACCACTACCGTTTTTCATTAACACCTGGTTTGCAGCCCCATCTATACCATTTGCTTTTATAGTACCGGTAACGTTAATATTGCCATTTACATCAAGCTTTTCAGCGGGTGCCGGATTGCCAATACCTACATTTTGTGCATGGGCAAAAAATAGAATGAATATACAGCATAGAAAAAGGCCAACCTGTTTCATGAATTTAGATTTTAAGGTTCAGCATAAATTAAAAAACCCGGTGCGGGTTTTCATGCACCGAAATACAATATATATTGAAAAGGAATCATGTAGCAAAAAATTATCACTGGGAAAGAAGAAATGCATGGGAAGAATACCTGCTTAGGGAGGGAGGCTGAGATTAAACAAATTTTAATCCACACTAAATATTCTTCAGTTAAGTTTTATTGTTTAAATTTTTCCCATGGTTATTTTTACCCCCGGGGAGGGGGCAGCAAAATGTTTAAGAAATTCTCTTTTTTCATACTTTCCGCAACTAAACCAACTGTCATATTTGTAAATATTTGTAGTGGATATAAATTCTGGATACGGGATATAAAATCTCCTCATACCATTAAAATAGGGTTTCTGTATTCCGAATACTTAAGAAGGTTACTGATTAATTATAATTGATACCGGAAATCTCTCCTGCTGTCTTATACTGATATTTAATAGAAGCATCTTCCCCTGATAAATTTGAATTTCATTTCCTCCTCCTTTGTACCTTCGGTTATGCTTCGGGACATTTTTTATTTAATCCTATTTGTCTTCTTTGGTTCTCCAGTCTTTGCACAGAAGGATTTTGTTAAGGTGAAAGGCCATCAGTTTTTTATTAAAGACAAGCCCTATAAATTCTTTGGCGTAAATATGTGGTATGCAGGCTTGTTGGCAACTAATGAAGAAGGAAAGCAACGGTTAGTTCATGAATTGGATTTTTTGAAAAAACAGGGGGTAACAAATATCAGGGTTCTGGCTATGGTAGAAGGAATAGGAATCATTAACGGGAAATACCGTGTAACACCAGCCCTTCGCCCTTCCAAAGACAGTTTAAATAACGAATTATTAATAGCTTTCGATTTTTTTCTTAATGAGATCAGGAAAAGAAAAATGTATGCCGTTATTTACCTCTCCAACAACTGGGAATGGAGTGGAGGATTCCTGCAATATCTCAACTGGAATGATAAGTTATCGGATTCGGATATGCGGAATTATATGGAATGGGATAAGATGCGGGATGAAATTTCGAAGTTTTATTCATGTGCCCCCTGTAAACAAATGTATTTTGATGCAGCTTCCCATTTTATTAATAGGAAGAATTCTATTTCCGGAATTTCATACTATGCTGATCCCTCCATCATGGCCTGGGAAATTGCAAATGAGCCCCGACCTATGCGGCCTGCCGCTATTCCTGCATATAAATCATTTATTCAGGATGCAGCCCAGTTAATAAAATCATTGGATAAACAACACCTGGTTACCACAGGAACCGAGGGGACAATTGGCAGTGAAAATGCCGCTACTTTTTTTGAGGTTCATTCCGATCCCCTGATTGATTATGCCACTCTTCATATATGGCCCAAAAACTGGCAATGGTTCTCTGATACCTCCGTCAATATAGCAATGGTACAGGTAAAAAGGAATACCATCGCCTATTTGAAGGAAAATGATTCCATTATGCGAATTCTCAATAAACCCCTGGTATTGGAAGAATTTGGTATGCCACGTGATGCGGAACAATTAAAACCCGGAACTCCTTACCATCACCGCGAAGCCTACTACCGGTTTATTTGTAATGCCATATTTGGAAAGGATAAGGAGTTTAAAACAATCTCCTGTGCAAACTTCTGGGCATTTGGTGGCCAGGTGCAACGAAATTCTTTACAACCCTATTGGCAACCTGGCGATCCGCTAATGGGGGATCCGCCATTTGAGCCGCAGGGAATCAATGCGGTTTATGAGTCGGATTCGCATATTTGGAAATTGGTCAGAGCTGTGAATCTTGACGAATTTAAGCAGTAATTTTATCCATCTTAAAATTTGAACCCATCAATCTATGATGAATAGAGTTATACCAGTATTAATATTATTGTACTTTTTTACGGCCTGTTCTCAACCAGAAAAGAGGAAATTGAATCCTAAACGGTTTCATGCTATGCTGGAGAGTTATTGGCAGGGGCTATTGGATCTTCAACCATTAGATGCCATGCATTTTGGCGACAGTAGCAGGAATGACCAATTCCGCAATACCTGCACCCAGGCATACCGGGATGAGGTAAAGGAATTTTACCTCGGATATTCAGATAGCCTCAAACATTATGATCCTAAGGATATGGCTGAAGAAGATGCCATTAGCTATCAAATATTAAAATATGATGTCGACCTGGCTTTGGAAGGAGCAAAATTTGATACCTGGAAAATCCCATTCACCCAAATGGGAGATCCAACCAATAAACTCTCCGGCAATATCGTATTGGCCATGGGACAATATGGTTCCGGAGAATCTGCCCAGCCATTTCATTCCGTAAAGGATTATTATAATTGGTTGAAAAGGGTTAAAGGATATACAATTTGGTGCGATAGTGCAATTGAAAATTTCAGAAAGGGGATAGCAACAAACTATGTTTTACCAAAAGCATTGGTAGTAAAGATGGTAGCCATTTGCAATGGCCTTGTAAGCAATGATGTAACCAAAAGTATATTTTATGGGCCCATAAGAAATCTGCCTGTGAATTTTTCACCTTCCGAAAAAGACAGCATCACGCAAGCTTACCAGGAGGCAATCTGGGATGATCTAAATGTTGCCAACAAAAAGATGGCGGATTTTCTAAAGAACGAATACCTGCCAAAGGCCCGGGTTACCTCTGGAGTTGAATACCTTCCCAATGGAATTAACTATTATAAGTATTGTGTAAAACGATGGACGACTACCAATAAACCGCTGGAAGATATTTTCAATACGGGATTGAATGAAGTAAAACGGATTCGAGCTGAGATGGAAGAGGTTAAGCAAAGTACTGGCTTCACAGGGGACCTCAATGCCTTTTTTCATTTTATGAGAACGGATAAACAATTTTTCCCATTTACAACCGCATCGCAGGTGCTGGATTCTTTTCGCCATATATATGATATCATCAAACCGAACCTGGATAAATACTTTGTTCTTTTTCCAAAAAGTAAATTTGAGATTCGGCAAACTGAAGCATTTCGGGCAGCCAGTGCCAGTATCGAGTATATGCAGGGATCGAGCGATGGAAAGCGACCCGGAATATTTTATGTACCCATTATTGACCCGAAGGAGTTTAATGTTACCTCGGGTATGGAAAGTACATTTTTGCATGAAGCGGTTCCAGGCCATCATTATCAGTCTTCTTTACAAATGGAGGACAGCTTGTTGCCTTCATTCCGCCGATATAAGTCCTGTGGAGCTTACGATGAGGGCTGGGCGCTATATTGCGAAAGCCTGGGAAAAGAGTTAGGCCTTTATACGAATCCCTATCAGCATATGGGAGCCCTATCGGACGAAATGCTACGGGCATTGCGGCTGGTGGTGGATGTAGCCATACATAGTAAGGGAATGACCCGTGAGGAAGCCATTAAATTCATGATTGACAATGAACCGATAAGCGAAGACTTTGCAACTTCCGAGGTAGAGCGGTATATGGCCATTCCGGGCCAGGCATTATCTTATAAAGTTGGCGCCTTGAAAATTATAGAACTCAGGGAAAAGTATAGCAAACAATTAGGAAAGAAATTTAATATTGCCGAGTTCCATAAACAAGTATTAAATAGTGGAAGCATGCCACTAATGGTTTTAGAAGAAAAACTGGATAAGTGGGCAGATGCCCTTTCTGCAAAGTAGGGACTGTTGCCAAAATGATTACATTGTACTGAGGCTTTCAACATTTTATCGTCTATCAATAACGGTACATGATGTACGCTATACTCTCAATGTTTTAATTTAAGTATTGGATTAAAAGGGAGCATTAGCGTAAATCATAGGGGTGTCGCTCTCCTGCCCGTCTGGTCAGGCGGGTATCCGGCAGCCCTTGTACTGGAGAATAAGTAGGATCGTATTCAATATTTTGGTAAATAGAATTATGCTAAAACTAAATATAATTCAGCGAAAATCCTTTGTAAGAAGTTTTTCCGGCATTATTTTCGCCCCCGGGGTGGGGGCAGCAAATTGTCTTAAACTTTTTCAATATTTATATCCTTGCACATTCCTCCAAAATGGGCCCACATTCATTCGTGCATTCGTGGTAATTGGAATTTCATTCGTGCATTCGTGGCTTTGATATATTGCCCTATTTAGCGAACAAAATAAATTTTAATCAAACTGAAATTTCATTAGCCATTTTCTTTTGTTCGGATTTTTCCCGGTTTTATTTTCGCCCCCGGGGTGGGGGCAGCAAACTGTCTTAATCTTTTTCAATATTTATATCCTTGCACATTCCACCAAAAAGCCCCCCATTCATTCGTGCATTCGTGGCTAAAAGGAATTCATTCGTGCATTCGTGGTGATTGGCATTTCATTCGTGCATTCGTGGCCATCTGCATTTCATTCATGGCTTAAATAGCACAAACAGAAAAAGTATCGTAAATCTACGTATCAACTATACGTAAAGTAGCCATCCTGTTTAACGGCTATTTACGATTCTTGCGGATATTTATAACAAGGCAGAAAAGGGGCAGATTTGCTCTTGAATAGCAACCCAAACTGCCGCATCTTTGTATCAGAAGTTGATTGATAGTTAATATCAATCATATCCAAAGATCCAGAAAAACCAAAGCGCTTCCAATATCCGGCGCAGAAAGACCAAAATCCAGTATCAGTCAACTTCTAATTTTTTTTTACATAGTTGGATCCAATATCCTAAAGAACAAAACCAAAAGATCCAGGCTGTGAAAACCAAAACCAATATCC
>JAFDXK010000013.1 GCA_018267965.1 Bacteroidota bacterium
CGCTATCACGGGGCTTTATTATTTACATGAATTAACTAACAATTAGCTAGCGCTTTCAGCAGGTTTTTTCATGATGGCATATACTTCAATCGCAAAGCCTATCAATATCATCAGAGGCGCAATAGTAATACGCCTTGCACTGTATATTTCATCATAGTTGAATTTATGAGGGTCAGGGCTTTTACCTCCTGCCATCAATACAAATCCAAGCAGGATAATACCTACACCCAATAACATCCACATATAGTTGCTTTTATCAAACAGGAAAACCTGGTTGCCTTTAGGAGTAAGGTCTTTTGCTTTTTTATCTGTCGTTGCCATAGCAAACAATATTAAGAAATTAAATTAATACAAATCGTCAATATGCATTTTCAGGTACTTCACCACCGAACGACGGGTACTGAGTACAGATATCAGTATACCCACAATCATCATACACATCATCAGCAATACCAGTAAGGCAGGTTCATGCAATGCTTTCAAAGCGGGTAACAAGCCTTCAAGAAATGATATCATGATCCATAAGCCTGCAACAGAAACTCCGCCGCTTATCAAACCATTCAGAATAGCCCTTCTGTCAAAAGGCCTTGAGATATAGCCGCGTGTTGCGCCCACCATTTGCATCGTTTTGATAAGGAAACGGTTACTGAACATGGCAAGCCTCACGGTATTATCTATCAATATCACTACAACTATAAATAGTACAAGCGATATGGCACCTAATATCAAACCTATCTTGCGGAAGTTGCTGTTCATATTATCAACTACCGTATTCGGGTAAGTTACATCTCTTACCACATTGCTCTGCATAATGAACTGCCTGATTTTATCCAGGCTGTCTTTATTCACATAACCCGAATTCAGGTTCAATACTATTGATGCATAAAGCGGGTTAATGTCGAGCAGCTCTGTAAAATCCTCACCACCTTCGGCATAGAATTTCTTAGCTGCTTCTTCTTTGGTGATAACCGTTGCTTGTTTCACAAAAGGTTGGTTATCCAGTATTGTTTTCAATCGCTGGATGTTTTCATCCTTAGTATTGTCATGCAATACCACCTCTACCTGCACATCTTCTTTAAACACACGGCTCAAACCACGGCCATTAATAACGATCCATCCCAATGTGCCTAAAAGGAACAATACCAGTGAGATGCCGATAATGGCATATAAATAAGATGGTTTAGCTTTTTTGCCTGTAGCCATGAAGTTTTCTTGTCGCCCAAAAATAGAAAAATAAGACAGAAATGAAGGCTTTAAAACGGTATTTGTATTGTATTTAACAATTTCATTTATGAGCATAATATATACCGCATCTTTACAATTGTATATTTTAGCACGATATTCATAAACAATGGAAGACCTGAGTCATTTTTTTGATAGTACACATTTTATTGATACCAAGAGCGAAGGCACTTATCACCAACTGCAATGGGGTTCAAACCTGTTGCAGGCGAACGATTGGGAAGATGCTGATATAGTAATAGTAGGTTGCGGCGAAAGCCGTGGCGCTTCACGTAATGCACCTTATGGCATAGCACCTGATGCTATTCGCGAAGAATTATACAAACTCTATTCATGGCACCCGGCAGTAAAAATTGCGGATATTGGAAATATACAGGAAGGAGAGACTGTTACCGATACACGTGCGGCATTACGTACTGTGTTACATGAGTTATATATGGCAGGTAAAACAGTTATTGTTTTAGGAGGTTCTCACGACCTCACCATGCAACAATACGAAGCCTTCAAAAAGGCTGAAAAAATGGTATATGCAACGGTTGCAGATATGCTCATCGATTTGGACGAGACCGAAGAGATGACTGCACACAGTTTCCTGATGGATATGCTTACAGGGCACCCTAATTTTATCAATCATTACAACCATATAGGTTTCCAGAGTTATTATGTCAACCCTAAAATGCTGGAAACATTAGATAAGCTCCGTTTCGATTTTTATCGCCTCGGGAAAGTGCGCGAACATTTTGAAGATGTGGAACCTGTGCTGCGCAATAGCCATATGTTTAGCTTCGATATTTCAGCTATCCGCCATAGCGATGCCCCTGTTAATACTAATGGGTCACCTAACGGTTTTACCGGCGATGAGGCCTGTATACTTACGCGCTATGCTGGTATGAGTACCAACCTGAATTCATTTGGTATCTATGGTTTCGAACCGGATAATGACACTCATAGCATGACTGCTAAACTCATCACACAAATGATATGGTATTTTGTAGATGGCTATTCTATTCGCAAAACAGAAGCCAAACTTACTGACCACGATGAGTTTGTGTCTTTCCATGTAGCATTTACTGAGAACGAAACGGTATTTCTAAAGAGCAAACGTACCAACCGTTGGTGGATGCAATTGCCTTCAAAATCTTTTGTACCATGTTCTTATAATGATTACCTGTTGGCTAGTTCGGGCGATATCCCTGAACGCTGGCTCCGCGAGCAGGAAAGGCTTGTATAAGGCTATTTGCTCATAATATTGTATTTTTGCATAACAAACCATCTCTCTAAGAGGTGGTTTTTTTATCAGAATGATTGAGAATAAGAACATTATACAAGGCGAGGAACGTGCAGTGCTGGTAGGCCTTGTACACAAAGAACAAACCGAAGAACAGGTAAATGAATACCTGGCAGAATTGGCATTTCTGGCCGAAACTGCCGGTGCTACTACAGTTAAGACATTCATACAGAAATTACCCCACCCCGATAGCAAAACCTTTGTAGGCAAGGGAAAGCTGGAAGAGATAGCAGAATATGTAAGAGCGAAAGACATCAAGCTGGTGATATTCGATGATGAATTGACAGGCTCACAAATAGGTAATATCTCTGATGTAGTTGGGGTAAAAACAATAGACCGTAGCGACCTCATCCTCGACATCTTTGCCCGCCGCGCTAAAACGGCTCAGGCAAAAGTGCAGGTAGAATTGGCACAGTATCAATACATCCTTCCTCGCCTGCGCGGTATGTGGAAGCACCTGGAACGCCAGGGTGGTGGTATTGGTTCTCGCGGACCGGGTGAAACGGAAATAGAAACGGATAGGCGTATCGTAAAGGATAAAATTTCTTTGCTGCGCAAACGCCTGGTAGAGATAGACAAGCAGGCGGCTACTCAGCGCAAAGACCGCGGCACATATATCCGTGTAGCACTGGTAGGTTATACTAACGTGGGCAAGAGCACCATCATGCGCATACTCAGTAAATCAGAAGTATTTGCTGAGAACAAACTCTTCGCCACACTCGATACTACTACAAGAAAAGTAGTCTATGAACAAACGCCTTTCTTATTGAGTGATACAGTAGGATTCATCCGTAAACTACCGCACCACCTGGTTGAAAGCTTTAAGAGTACATTGGATGAAGTACGCGAAGCAGATTGTTTATTGCACGTAGTGGATATTTCACATAATGCTTATGAAGACCAACTTGCAGTAGTAAATAAAACCTTGCAGGATATTGGCGCGTTCGATAAGCCCACCGTTACCATCTTCAATAAAATGGATCTCTACGAGGAGAAAACATTTGACGAATGGTTGGATGCTGAGGTCAGGCAGGATTTGCTGCGTCAGCTTAAAAACAGGTGGGAGCATGAAACAGGTGGTAATTGCGTATTTATCTCTGCTACCGAACGCCGCAATATTGATACGCTACGCACAACAATATTGGATAAAGTAAAAGAACTCTACGCTATCAGGTATCCATACCTTACTCAGTTTTATTAATATCATTTATTTATCCATTTAACATAAAAAATAACTATATTTGCTATTGATATAGTTCTTTGAAATCCATAAACCCGGTTAGGCGCCTTTACAGTTAAATTGTTTTTTACAAAAGCTTAGATTTTGACAACAAAACGCAACAAAAGACAACAAGTTGCAACATTTTATTACGTTCCCATAAGTAGATTTAGTAGCATCTATTAACTCTGCATTAAATCAACAGGATGTAATTGTTACAAATCCGGAACCAAGCTGATGAGCATACCATTAAAAGTCATCAACAAATGCGAATAACTGCAACAAAAGACAACATTTCGCAACACTGTGATTACATTCTTCCTTTATATGTACCCTCGTATTTACTCACATAGTGTTAATTACTATTCCTTATAGCAAAAACTTTGTTTAACTTTCATAGAAAGCAATTAGCTCACCAAAACACTTCGTATGAAGCAAACCACAAGAGAGCTTTTAGTAACAACGAAAGTTGCACAAAATTGGCAAGGCGATTTTGAACAAAAAGTCGAAGAGCTGATTACAGTTGTCAGCAAAATAGATACTGACGAACAAGTAGTGCAGGCATCCGAGGTCCTCGATGTCTATCGTACCAAAAATAAAAGAGGTAGAAAAGGACGCAAGAAAAAAGCAGACCAGTCCGACCGCCCTTTTGAGTTTTTGGTGTTCAGGAACTAAACACATTCTGCATTTTGCACATCCGATACGGTATGCACCGTACAAGTCTTTGACGCTTTATTTCAAACATATTTTGTCTTATTGCATAAATAAGAATTGGGTTTGTTTTAATATAGTTAATAATTAAAATCGCCCCTTTATTGACACTTCCTTTAGTTACCTTTGAGATTCGGCAAACAGCCGTATAAAGAATAAATAGTATATATAGCGCGTGATGACAAGATTGGCGATTTTAGGTTCTACAGGTTCCATTGGTACACAGGCTTTAGATGTAGTGTCCGCTCACCCCGATATGTTCGAGGTAGAGGTGCTTACTGCACATAGCAATTATGAGTTGTTGATTGAGCAGGCTCGTAAATATAAACCCAATGCAATAGTAGTAACCGATGAAAGGAGCTATAAACTGGTAAAAGAAGCATTGCTGTTGTTGCCCATCAAAGTATTTTATGGCGAAGACGCACTTGTAGAAGTAGTAAAATGGGATACAGTAGACACAGTGGTAGCTGCCATTGTGGGTTTTGCCGGGCTGTCATCTACAATGGCAGCAGTAAAAGCAGGTAAGCGTGTAGCACTTGCCAATAAGGAGACCCTTGTTGTTGCCGGTGAGCTGGTGATGCGGGCTGCTATAGAAAGCAGGGCAAGTATCATACCTGTTGACAGTGAGCATTCAGCAATATTCCAATGTCTCGTGGGTGAGAATATGGATAAGATTGAAAAGATTATCCTCACAGCATCCGGCGGCCCGTTTTTAGGCCGCAAGCCTAATTACCTGGTGAACGTTAAAGCCAGTCATGCTTTACAGCATCCAAACTGGACGATGGGGGCTAAGATTACTATTGACAGCGCAACCCTCATGAACAAGGGGTTAGAGATGATTGAAGCCAAATGGCTGTTTGGTTTAAAGAACGAGCAGATAGATGTAGTGATACATCCACAGTCTATAATACATTCCATGGTGCAGTTTGTAGATGGGTCAATAAAAGCTCAAATGGGCTTGCCCGATATGAAGCTGCCTATACAGTATGCTATTGCATTCCCTCAGCGAATTGATAATACATACAAGCGTCTCGACTTCAAAGAGTTTAGTAAGCTAACCTTCGAAGAGCCCGATTATAAGACATTTAAAAACCTGGCTTTGGCCAAAACTGCCATGTTCAAAGGAGGTAATATGCCTTGTGTAATGAATGCAGCCAACGAATTGGTAGTACATTCATTCCTGCAAAACAGGATCAGTTTTATAGAAATGAGCGACGCTATAGAAGATGCAATGAATAAAGTAGGCTATATAGAACACCCAACCATGGAAGACTATATAGAATCAGATAAAGAAGCTCGTATTTATGCGGCTGAAATTGTAAAACAAAGCCAACTATCATCACACTAAATATTATTTTTGTCGAGTTATGGTGTTGAACACAATATTTTTAATGTCAGGAGGAATGGTGCAGGCATTGCAGTTAATTGCTGCATTATCTATTCTTATTCTCTTGCATGAATTTGGACATTTCTTTTTTGCAAGGTTATTCAAAACAAGGGTAGAAAAATTTTATCTTTTTTTCGATTTCCTTTTCCCTTTCCCGGGATTACTCAATTTCTCTCTTTTTAAGAAAAAGAAAGGTGATACTGAATATGGTTTAGGCTGGTTTCCTCTTGGGGGCTATGTGAAGATTGCAGGCATGGTAGATGAAAGCATGGATAAAGAAGCTATGAAACTACCTCCTCAGCCTTGGGAATACCGTTCTAAAAAAGCATGGCAACGTTTGTTTATCATGCTGGGTGGTATTATTATGAATGTAATAGTAGCTATAGCTATCTATGCTTTTATATTTGGTGTTTGGGGTGAGAAATACCTGCCTGTGAAAAATGTAGTACATGGTATTGCAGTAGATAGTGTGGGGGAGAGTATGGGGTTACAATGCGGGGATATGATTGTTGGTGCAGATGGTAAAGAGATTGAACGGTTCAATATGATTACTTATGGTATCGTTTTCGATGGTGTAAAAACGTTGCAGGTAATCCGAAACGGAGAGAAAAAAGATATCGATATCCCAAAAGGAACTATCGGTAAGATTTTAAAGAAGAAAGGCATTATAGCTCCGAGAATGCCATTTGTTATCGGAGAGGTCGAAAAGAAATCTGCTGCCGATAAGATGGGCATTATGCCAGGGGACAGTGTCATTGCTGTGAATAATCAACCCATCCAATTTTTTGATGAATACGAACATATCAAACGTAATTTGGGAGCGCAGCCTATAACACTTACTGTTGTTAGAAAAGGGAAACCTGTAACTTTTACCGGGTCCCTGCCGGCAGACAAGCGTTTGGGTGTTGGTGTTGATGGCGATATGTCAAAATACTATAAGTATAGATATATTCCGTATTCCGGTTTCTCAGCAATAGGAAGAGGTTTCACTTATACTGCTGAGCAGGTTAGATATTATTGGCAGCAGTTGAAATTGATTTTCACATCACCTGAAGTCAAAGCACACGAGAGTGTGGGTGGTATAGCAAGTTTCGCAAAAGGGTTTTCACCTGTTTTCGACTGGCAGGATTTTCTGATGTTTACTGCATTTGTATCAATCATATTAGCGGTGATGAATTTACTACCTGTACCGGGCCTTGACGGAGGTTATGTTTTCTTCTTATTGTATGAGTTGATTACAAGACGTAAAGTGAGCGATAAAGTGATGGAAAGGGCTACTACGGTAGGTTTGGTATTATTGCTCGGATTGATGTTGTATGCTAACGGCCTTGACGTATTAAGGGCCTTTAAAAAATAGGTAAAGCGCCGTTCATCAGGCATTAGTCTGATTGTTCGTAACTTTGCAAAAGTTCTTTCAAATATCTTACTCCCGGGGCCGACTGGTTTTGACAGCATAGGGCAGGGTAGGTAAGCGTGTCGTGCGTTGGATAATTAGCACGTAAATCTGAATACCCGACTTTTGAATGGCGAATCTAACTTTGCCATGGCTGCCTAATTAAATTAGCGCATCCATTTTGGCCGCAGATGGCTTTGGCCTGTTGACGCCGCTGCCGCCTAACTCAACCTTCAATAGGATAGTTATAGGTTTGCCGCGAACTTATGATGAAACTTAAGTGGCTGGGAAGAGAATAGGTTCGTCCTGTTCCGGCTCTCTTCCAAGATACAATTCAGGAATACACACGTAGAAAGCTTATCGGGCATATGTTTGGACGCGGGTTCGAATCCCGCCGGCTCCACTCTTTTATAATTGATTAACCACAAAATGAATTTAAAGAAACTAGTAAAGCATAGTCTTTACGCATTAATACCTAAAAAAAACGGGTATAGTAAAGTAAAGGTGTTGAAAGGTCCTGCAAAAGGCGCTTATCTCAATCTTGATTTACGTATCGAAGGCTCCTATTTTTTAGGTAATTATGATGCATGGATATTTGAACATTTACCTTTTGCTGATTTCATCAAACCCGGCAATATAGTTTGGGATTGTGGTGCTTACGTAGGCTACTATACAGCTTGTTTTAGAAAGCTGACAGGTGAAAGCGGTACAGTTCATACATTCGAAGCATCAAAACCTAACTACGAAAGATTGAAATCAATGCCCGAGAACAATCGCTGGAATAATGTACATATACATTATATGGCCGTTGGTCCGGAACATAGCACGCTTGAGTTTGTTGACAATTTGGGAGGAGCATCAGGCCCTTATAACCTTGATAAGCAGTACAACGAAAGCAGGGAAGAATTGGTTGTATCTAAAGTACAATGTTGTGGTGTTGACGAGTTATGCTATGAGCAAAAGATAGGACTCCCTGATTTTATCAAATTCGATTTGGAGTCTGCTGAAGTATACGCTTTACATAATGGTCACAGACTGTTCACTGAAAAACGTCCTTATATTCTGTTAGAGTTGCATGGAGAAAGTGCAAAAACTGCTGCAGGTCAGTTTCTTGATAAATATAATTATGAAGCAGTTTTTATTGAGGGCTTTAAGTCTAAACGGCATGGAGTTCGCAGTCAAAAGGAATTTGACGCTATCCCCGGTGTGCCGCACATGATTATGTGCTTACCATTATAATAAAATACACTCGTCATAAAATAATAAAGCCCCGTGATAGCG
>JAFDXK010000001.1 GCA_018267965.1 Bacteroidota bacterium
AAATAATCGAGCCTTGTTAACCCCTGATTTGCCATCGGTTAACTAACAATTAACATTTAAGAGCAGCAAATTCACAAAAAAGTGGAGTGGAATAGCTAACTAATAGTTCTAATTAATTGTATTTCAATTAATTAGATTAATTATTGAGTCTTGTATTGGACGTGCGTGCCTTAACGCCACGTTTACGGTAAATGTTAACAGTGCGTTTGATGTAATTAAAGCGAGCATAATCTCCCATATCGCGCCATTCTTCATATTTCGGCCTGAACAAGCGCTTATATACCTGAAGGCTATCGCCTGCGAGCCTGGTAATATCATAAATGAGTTTATCGCTAAACTCCATGTCTACATACTTCTGCTCCTGTTTTTTCATGTATTCTTTTTGAAAAGCCCAGATTTGCCTGTTTCTTTTGCTCATAGCGCTGAAAGGGTGTTCGATGGCATCTATGCCCTTGAGTTGCTGGTATTCCAACTCATGTTTGTATATGCGCGCGTACTTGATACTATCTGCTTTGTATGTAGGAGATGTTTCTTCGAATATTGGTACAGCAGCATTGTATTTCTGCATCCGTACCCTGAAATATGGCAGTTTACCCTGAGGTAGGCGTATTCGCCAAACGGTGTATCCTTCTTTTTTAAATTCTATAAGCTGACCGGGGACAGCCTCAATAATAAAGGCCCCTTGTTTATTACTTAGCTTTATGGTTTGTGTATGAATATTACTTACCAGCACTCCGTCCACAGGTTTGTTGTCGGCTGCGTCAGTTATTTCGCCCTGTATGGTTTGTCCGTTTGCAACGGGAGACAAAGCACAGGTGAACAGACTGCAAAAGAGTAAAAACCGATTAAGCAAACCCAGCATAAGACGGGGTTAAAGATACAAGTAATGAGCCGGAGGGGAGCAATTCAAATTGTTAAAAAACAAACAATTAGCTTGATGTATCTTTGCCCCGCTATGTATGGCATTATTAGAAGTATTTTATTCCGTATTGATCCTGAAAAAGTGCATCATTTGGTAGTAAAAGCCCTGCAAATGGGATATAGCATACCTTTTTTGCGTGGGTGGATGCAAAAACAATACACCGTAAAAGATAAAACATTAGAAAAAGAGCTATGGGGTATCAGGTTTCCCAATCCTGTAGGGTTGGCAGCGGGCTTTGATAAGGATGCTAAATATTCTGATGCATTGGCCTGCCTGGGGTTTGGTTTCGTAGAAGTAGGTACAGTGACACCAAGGCCACAACCCGGTAACCCGTTGCCACGTTTATTCAGGTTGCCGGCAGATAAAGCGCTTATCAACAGGATGGGATTTAATAATGAAGGCTCAGCAGGTGCTGCTGAACGATTGAGGCATCGGAAAGAAAAGATAGTAATAGGTGGTAATATTGGTAAGAATAAAGATACAGCCAATGAAAATGCTATAGATGATTATGAGGCTTGTTTTAAAGACTTATATGATGTGGTAGATTATTTTGTAGTAAATGTTAGTAGCCCGAACACTCCCGGCTTGCGTGCGCTGCAGGATAAAGGCCCTTTGACACAGATTCTCAACAGGTTGATGGAACTCAATAAGGTGATGGGGAAGCCTAAGCCGTTATTGTTAAAAATTGCGCCAGACCTCACTAACGAACAATTGGACGATATTATTGAAATTGTAGCAACAA
The DNA here is from genome assembly GCA_018267965.1 of Bacteroidota bacterium. Classification (GTDB taxonomy): domain Bacteria; phylum Bacteroidota; class Bacteroidia; order Chitinophagales; family Chitinophagaceae; genus Polluticoccus. Next base: position 1,665 of record JAFDXK010000001.1, read on the forward strand.
CGGGTATCAATGGTTTAGTAGCAACAAACACCACACTTGACAGAAGCAAACTAACAACCGCTAAAGAACAAGTAGAAGCAATTGGAGCAGGTGGATTGAGCGGATTGCCCGTGCGCGAACGTGCTACAGAGGTGATACGTTACATTTGTAACAAAAGTAACGGAACGATACCTGTAATAGCAGTAGGAGGTATATTTACGGCTGCTGATGCTAAAGAGAAGTTAGATGCAGGTGCATCGCTGGTACAAGTATATACAGGTTTCATTTATGAAGGCCCTGCAACTGTTGCTAATATTTGCAAAGGTTTGTTAGATAAATAATTCATTCATTACATGCACGAACTGTTTTCCGTAGACGGATTGATAAGCCTTGTTACGCTTGCTTTATTAGAAATAATATTGGGCGTTGATAATGTGATATTTGTGTCCATCATTATGGGGCGTATGCCTAAGGACCAGCAATTAAATGCCAGGCGCGTTTGGATGTTTGCGGGTATTGGTGTGCGTATCATCTTATTGCTGGGATTAAGCTGGCTTGTTACGCAAAAAGGCAAACCTGTTTTTACTATATATGATAAAGGGTTTGACCTGTCGAGCCTGGTAATGTTGGGTGGGGGTATATTCCTATTGTATAAAACAGTTAAAGAGATACATCATAAACTGGAAGGCGAAGATGAGACTATGCAAGATGGTAATGGGAAGAAAAAAGGAAGCAGTTTTGCAGCTGCCGTAGGACAAATCATACTGGTGGATATGATATTTTCTTTCGATAGTATGATAACCGCTGTTGGTATAGCCAAGCATGTAGAAGTGATGATAGTGGCTGTGGTTATAGCCATGTTCATCATGTTCCTGTTCAGCCACCGAATAGCCAACTTTATTCATAAGCATCCTACACTCAAAATGCTGGCACTTTCTTTTCTGGTGATGGTAGGTGTGGTATTGATAATAGAAGGTTGGGATAGTGAAGGTGCTCATGCGCTGGGATTGAAGAACTACGTATATTTTGCAATGGCTTTCTCATTTGCGGTAGAAATGCTGAATATGCGTATGCTGAAGAAATCTAAGGGAAAAACAGTGGTATTGAACGAGCCTGACCCTGAGAAAATTGATATAAAAGAAGGATTGTAATAAAATGTAAAAAGCCCCGATACGGGGGTAACTATATATCACTTTACACTGGTATATTTTTTTGTATATTGGGAAAATAAAATAGCACTATGGAAAATAACGACATTGTATTAATTGAATTCAAAGGATATGTAAAAGCTATACTTGCAGAATACCGCAATAAACTGGATGAAACAGTAGCGCACAAAAACTCAGGTAATGTTATAGGGTTTTATCTTGATAACTTTAAGGAAATTACATCCAGATTAACAATAGAGCAAATTGACGCACTACATAAATTCCAAGGGGATGCTAGTGAATGTTTAGATTTTATGGATAAAACAATGCAATTTATTAAAGACGAGCTATCCAAATTCAATTCCGAGATACGTGCCTATATGGAATAAAAAAAGCCCGATTAACTTTCGGGCTTATCTTTTGGGTTATGATTGAGTGCTTTTTTTAGTTTGCTATCAAAGTCTGATAGCTGTTCTTCTTTTTTTACCATTGGCTTCGCAGGGAACATGCCTTTTCTATCCGTACCAAGAAAAGGTTGAAATTCTCCATCTGCATTTTTTCTTAGGTTGTTGTGTGGTGCTATCCTGTCTAGTACTTGCAATTGCTCTTTTGCAATTTCCCTTAATCGTTCAAGCCTTTCATCAAACGGCAGGTTTTGTTTAATCATATCCGCATTAATACCCTCAAGGCTTTGCATTACTGATAATTCATTGATACTCGCATACTCCCTTGCATTTTGACCTTTAATAGCCAATTCGGGGTTTGCCTCCCTCCATTGTCTTGCAGTAAAGCCAAACAAAGCAAGATTTAATATATCCCCCTCCTCAGCATACACTAAGAATAATTTATCCTCAGGTAGTTTAGACAATGGCAGTTTATATTTTTTAACAGCATCGGTTTGGACATGATATTGCGCCTTAGCTAATAATCTTCTTACGTTCCATTCTATATTATTCGCGTTGCTTTCAATTTCCTTAAGCCTCTGAAACTCTTTTATTAGGTACAATTTGAATATAGGGCTGATGTATGAGCCAAATTCAAACGCTATATCCTTATGGGCGTACGTACCGCCCGTTTTGCCTTCTTTTGAATATATACCAATCGCTCCCGTGTTCTCTATCCATGATTTTACGCTAAGGGTTGGCATCTCATTGAAATTATCCTTAACGTGTTGGAATCCCAACACGTTAAAAATGTTACTGTTTAGAGCCTCCCATGTGCCCAAAAACTCAATTGTATTTTTTGTATTTAACCAGTTCCTAATAACATCAGCAGGTCTGGCGTCGTCACCTTTGGATTTAACCATATCCGTTAATGATATATAGTCATCTTCTACATTTACAGGGTATCCCTGCACTCTTATTACGTCCTTCTTTCTCATGTTACTTAGCGATTAAAGTGTTATAAGTTAAACGATTTGTACAATTTGTAAGCATTAAATTAAAGCGTTCACACTCGGTTGAAGTGCGAGTATTGTAACGGAATGATAATTCGTTAGCATATTTCTGCATATGCTTTCCGCTTAAATAATGATATGTACCGATAACCATACGGTCAAACATAGAGAATACGCCCTCAATGCTATTAGTGTGTATAGTTTGTTCCCTTACATATTCCTTTTTACCGTGGTCTACTGTTTCGTGTGCTGCAAAATATTTACCTGCGTTATTGTATGAATTAGACATATCAGTAAGTAATACCGAGTCGCTACTCACATTATTCAATACATTTTCAAACACAGTCTTTGTGGCTACATGCTGCAGTTTTAAAGCACCGCCTCTTACTAAATAACCCATAACCATATGCTTATTATTATTCGCTCCCGCTGCGCCTATAGCCTTTCTTTTCTTGTGCGTCATGTTCTTCATCTTGCCACCTACGTAAGTTTCATCTACCTCAACGATTTGACCGCCACCGCCTAACTTACCGTCCTCGTTATCGCTTGCATCTATCCCGAAACAGTTACGGATGCGTTGAGCCATAAACCAGGCTGTCTTTTGGGTAACGTTCAAATCTTTAGCTAACTGTAAAGAAGATATGCCTTTCTTGTGTCCTGTAAGTAAGTAGATAGCTACAAACCAAGTTTGTAATTCAATCTTAGTATTATCGAATAGTGTAGCAGTACGAACGTTGAAATACTTACCAGTGTTTTTGCACTTGTATTTATTACCTGCACATTTATAAACTTTTGAAGTTTCATCAAATGGAGAAACAACATTCCCGCCCCAACGAAGTTGCTCTAAATGCTCGATGCAAACTTGTTCAGACGGAAAGGCTTTTACTAACTCTCTAACTGATTTAAAATCCTTGTTTATCATACTATCTAATTAGACTGTAAAGATAGTAGATTGTTACACCAATTCCAAATATTTAGTCAACTTTTTGTGTAAAATTGTATATAGTTACCCCCGATACGGGGCTTTTTTGTTGCATATAGAGAATAAAAGAGGGTAATAAAACAGGATAAGCTATACTTGCCCTGCCTGATAGTTTTTAAAAGTTCACTGCTAACACGATGCAAGTAAGTATTGAAACGAACAGCATGATTTTTTTAGTTGCTTCAGTTTTGCGGATGTTAGTAGCGTGTTTCATAATTTTTGTTTTGTGTGTGTTTTTTATTTTTTGTTTTGTTGACACAAAGATGCATCACTCTGCGGCCGCTCTCCAAAATAAACGCGATGGTTAACTTGAGCTTTATAATTGATTAACGGGATAGTTTGTTAATGATTAACTGCCTGTTTGAAAATGAAGTGTTAATCGATGTATGAAACGCTTTTCAGTAAAGGGTTTTCGACCAGTACAGAAGCGTATTGAATTACTGTTTTTATTGGGATTTATTTATAAATACGTTATTTTCATTTGCAATTTGAGTGATATGAAAAAAGCATTGATGATAATAATGTTGCTTTGTTGTGTGAGGTATAGCAAAGCACAACAAACTACCTACGGTAAACAAAATAATAATGAGCAGGTACAGCTGACATTCAGTATGAAGGTTTATCCTAATCCGGCTAAGACATTTTTGAATGTGTATGTTGAATGCCCAACACCTCAATCATTTAGTATTGCTGTGTATGATATGACATACAAAACATGGCTGAACGAATGGAAGGTAGCATCGAGAAAAACTTACCAGCAAAGTATAGATGTATCTAAACTGCCCAATGGCAGCTATAAAGTGGTGGTTAAGACAGAACAAGGGCAAAAAGAAGAGCTTGTTAATGTCGTTCACTAGTAGTTGGTGCCAAAACAATTGTCATATTATTGAAGAGAATTGTAATCCAGTTGTCAAAATATTGTCATGTGAGTGTGTTTGCTATATGAACTGAATGAAAATATGAGTAGATTTATATTGAAACTGAGCCAATATATTATGTCACCCTTTTTAAAATAGCCTGTTATGAGACAATTAAACATACTGTTACTGTTTCTGGTTATGGTCCCGGCATTTGCTGTTGCGGGGGAAAAGCAAGGTCTTACAACCGGGGTGGTAATAACAGGCAGTTTCCCTCACTTTTCTCCAACCCAACCAGTAACCGGTGGTGGTTCATCAGTTGTTACATACCGTTTGATAGCAAAAACAAATGCAAAATTTGACGGCACATCATTTATGCCAATTGATTCAACTAATTACTCCTATTCCAACGGGCGAGGCGGCGCGGTGAACCAGGATAATCCATATAACGACGAAGCCATATTTTTTGATGATAGCTACACTTATTATTACAATGCAATTGCAGGAATGTATGATAATAAGCTATACAGAAAACAAAGCTTTGATGCAGACAACAGAGTTGTATCATTAACATATTCATCTTGGAGAGCATCAACTGCCATATGGAAAGATTCTGCACGTTATTTATACGCATATGTACCAGGTACCCGAAAGATAGACCTTTCAAGCTTTGAATTGTACCAGGGTGGCTCTATGTGGGTGCAGCATGATAAGTCTCAACTTAGCTATAATAACGATAATGTAGTAAGTGTGGTTTCTAATTCGTACGACGCAATATTTACGTACGATGCTAATAATAACATTACAAGTGTACAGGACAAAGTGTTTGACCATGCCAGTGGCCAGCTGTTTAATAATCAGCGCAAGTCTTACACTTACAACGCTGACAATGACGTATTGACTTTTACACTTGAGGTATGGAATACGGGTTCGTCTGCATGGGTAAAAAGTAAATACTGGGAATACACTTATAATACTACTACAAAGAGACAAGAAACATCTATTGAATATAACTGGAGTGGTGGTACATGGGAAGCTTATGCTAAACATTTATATGCTTTTGATAACGATGGAAAGAAGCTATCAGAAACTGTAATGTTATGGAACAATACCACTGCAGGCTATTCTAATTATACTAATGAGGTGTGGAGTTATAATGCTGCCGGATTGGTATCTGCCATCACCACCGCCACATGGGATAACAGTGCAAGCGGATGGAAATATGGAACGAATAATAGCCAGACACGTTACTATTACGAATTTTACTTCCCTACAGTTGTAGACAAAAATGTAGCTAATAACGGGTTGAGTATATATCCTGTACCTGCAAATAACATGGTGAATTTGCATATCAAATGGAATGGTACCAATGAATACCACGCCAGTATATATAACCTTTCAGGCGTTGCGGTTCGTGATTGGACAGATAAAGGTGCTGCTGAATACGACAAGCAAATAGATATAGCAGACCTACCTGCAGGTAACTACTTCGTGAAATTAACTGATGGGCAATCAATGCTAACACAACCACTTGTGGTGATTAAATAAAAGCAATTCATAATGGTTTTTTGAAGGCTGCCGTATTACCGGCAGCTTTTTAGTTTTCAGATATTTTATTGATAAGTGCTATAAATTGTCATTTTTGTTATTTTTATGTATCGGTACTTCGTTATGAGATATATTTTAATATTCATATTGTGTTTAGCCGTTACCACATCTAAAGCCCAGGATGACGGATATGAACCTATGCAGGCAAGAGTATTAGCTTTGGATACTAACTTGAATATTGCAAAGCGTTTTTCAGAAGTAATAGGAGGTATGGTAAAAGGGTATAACCTGGCTTTTGTAGATAATGAGAAACGATATATGGTGAGGTATGTGTTCAAGAATCAGAAAAATGAAACCTTACGAATCGACTACAACTTTGTTATGGAAAGTGAAGGGGATGGTGAAGCAGATACAAAAGCAGCTAAGAAGCCGGTAGTCACTATGCAGCGCATAAGCGGAGAGTTGAGTGCAATAACTGTTATCTATAATTTTTTGTTTGGTGCCAATTTATCTCCTGAGAGGATAATGGATGTCAGCACGCAGGGTTCGAGGGTGAAGTACAACAATAATAAAGAATGTGAGTTTACTCTACTTGCTGATGATTATGAGCCCGGATATTGGGTAATGTCGTTTCACAGGTAAACCTATAAAAATAAAAAATATTCCCTTAGTTACCTATGATAGAATGCTCATAAGTGCTTGATAATCTGTTAGTTTTTGTGTTGTTGGTACAACGATAACTGTGATAAATACGGGTTCGTGTAGTAAAATTGAAATTCCGTTGTATTTTTGAACTTGGAATACATATTGCCATTGGCAATTTTACATAGTTTGTTTGTTTTGTTTGATAAAGAATGCCACCATTTCTGGTGGCTTCTTGCTTTATTATGGATTATTATATGGTGCGTATGACAACGTTATATTAGGTGGCATAAACCTGTAAGTATAAAGGTATTTGGGGTGTTCGGGCTCTAACATATCATTATATATCCAGTTGAGCAGCATAGCATCAGGATTGATATTGTTTGTCCCAGGTATTTGAGTTTCTATTTTTTTGCCTTTTTTGTCTTTAGGAATTGCCAATCCGTCTAAAGGCATCACAGATGGCTTTGCTGTTTTTACACTGTCAACTGGCATCTTGATACTGTGTATGTTCATTGAGTCGGCTCTTGTAAAACAGATTTGATAATTGCCGCCAACATTCACTTTAAACCTGTAATGCAAGAATTTCCTTTTAACAAACCACTCTGTCAATGACATATCATTTAATAATGCCACAGGCCCTTTAACAGTAGTGGTGTACGGTGTGATATCCGGAACAATATCTGCAGCTACAACCTCATCATCTTTGAACTTAATAACAAATGCATCAGAAGCTTTGGCAGTGACTTCCTGTGTTTGAGTATTAGTTTTCAGGTTTAGGATCTCACATACAACGTAAAAATCCATGTTGTTGCTGCTCATGGCATCTAAAGCAATAATTTTTGAACCACCATTGATATCAGATATAACTCTGTCAGGTAAAAAGCTCTTTAACCTCTCAAATGAAACTTTTACAGTTTTACTAATGTTGCCATCCGGTCCCATCATCATTGCACAGATACCGTCAGGTTCCGAGCCTGTAATTTTTCCGTCTTTGTAATAAGGGCCAGCCACAGTGCTCATGCCATCTTTAGCATTCACCGTTACAGGCATGATATAATTGTTGTTATCATCTTTCAGTTCAACAGTACCCATTACTTCACCTGATTCTATCTGGAAGTTGTTTATTGTATAATGGTAAGTTTCTCCTGAACTAACCTTGTCGCGATATGTAAGAATAACTCTGTCGGCAACTGTCAACATGCTGATAATTTCCGCATTGCCTCTTTCTCCTTTTATTTCTTTTTTCCACCTTTCCTTCAGTTCGTTATCGTATTTAACGAGTTTGTATCCACCGTTTTTTGCCTTAAGTGGTGTTAGGAGCAATATGCCTTCAGGCATAGCACAGGTTAGTTTATAATTCAGATCTGAATTCAGCAAATCTTCCGAAATGTCTTTTTCTTCAATCGTTTTTACAGCTTTACCTTCGTTGTTAAACAGTATCAATGACCTGGTACGTTTTTCAATGTCTCCCATAAGTATCAGGTAGCCACGGTCTGTATATGTACTGCCTAATATAACTGTACTGTTGGTTACATCATACGTAAATTTAGCCGCCTCTTTGAGCCCCACAGCATAGGCACGGAATACCAACTTAGGACTTGATTTTTCGTCTTTGGCATTTTTGATGTAGTACATGTACAAGTACCTGGATTCTGAGCCGGATAATATCCCTGAAAAAGACCTGTTGTATACGCTATCTATCATTACCTCTTGTGATTTTGCCTGAAATGCAAACGCAGAAGCTAATAGCAATAAGCCTATTTTCCTTATCATGTTCAAATTGTGTTTGGGTGACGAATATAAGCATAATGATTTTGCCTGTATTTATTAAAACGATGAAACGGGTTTAATAAATGTTAAAATATCTTAAGTATATATAAATCATTATTAATTGCTGTAAGCAACCGTTTAATAACTCTGAATTAAAGACGTTGTTTTAATGAGTGTTTAATAGCTGCTGACAGCCCCTTTGCTGAAATATTGCTATATTTATATGCATAAAAAATAACGACAAATCACTACATAAAACCTTTATTAATTGAAGAGGAATTTACTTGCTATTTGCGCTATAAGCACGATGAGTAGTCTAGCGATATACCCTTTGACTACACATGCAAAAGAAGATGGATTGAAGCATAGAATGTATCGTGAAAATACAATATGCTTTATTGAGAATGCTGGGCAAATTGTAGACCAGAATCACAAGAGCCGGAAAGACATTGACTTTAAATTAAATGCAAATGACATAACCATATTTATTGGTGATGGTCAGATGCATTACCAGTGGTTCAGGCCAATAGCTTCAGGCGATAAGATCAATTTGACAGCTTCGAAAGATGTGCCGAAGGAATTGACGAAGTATGAGATGTGTGGAATGGATGTGGAGTTGATCGGAGCAAATAAAAATGCTGCTTATTCAACTTTGAACCCGGGTGTATATCGTGAGTTTTATTACAATAATGATGTTCCGAGAGGTACTGTTGCAAAGAGCTATGGCAAGGTGATATACAAAAATGTATACCCTCATATTGATTGGGTACTCTATACAGCATCGGATGCTAAAGCCATAAAATATGATTTTATAGTACACCAGGGAGGTAATGCATCAGACATCAAGCTTAAATATAAAGGTGCAACATCTCTGAAAGTAGCTGACGGAGTTTTTACGGCAACCACATCGTTAGGTACAGTAACTGAAGCGCGCCCTTATACTTATGATGCTGCTACGGGTAGGGTAATATCGAGCAACTATGTGCTGGAAGGTGACGTGCTACGTTTTGCGATAAATGGCTCAGCACAAAACATGGTCATTGACCCGCAAATCAACTGGAGCACTTATTATGCTAACCCCGACCAGGGATTTACATACGGTTTGACAACAGCAGCAGACAGTGCAGGTAACTCCTATATGTGCGGCAGTACCAACATGAGTACCAATATGAGTATTTCTTATCCGCTATTTCCTGTATCGGGTAACTCATGTTATCAATATACATATGGTGGTGGTAATCTTGATGGATATATTGTGAAGTTCAACGCTGCTGGACAACGGGAGTGGGCAACCTTTTATGGTGGTTCTGATTTAGACCAAATTAACGCTGCTACTTGTGATGTAAACGGCAACCTCCTGGTTACCGGGTATTCTAATAGTGTTAGTGGAATGGGCAGCAGTGGTGCATACAAACAATACAACAGTGGTAACGGTAATCCCGGTACAAGCTGGACTGATGTGTTTATAGGAAAATTCAGCCCTTCAGGACCATTGATATGGGGTACTTATTATGGCCATGTGCAGTCAGAAATTGCATACTCTATTTGCTCAGATAAGTACGGTGATATTTTCATCGGCGGAACAACCAGTAGTTCGAGTAGCATAGCTACAACAGGTGCATACAACACTACACCTGCTGATGGTTTTATAACTAAATTTTCGTCATCAGGTTCGTTGTTATGGGGTACTTATTTTAAAGGCATAGTTAACGCAGTAACGTGTGACTATGTTGGTAAAGTATATGCTGCAGGCTATACCAGTCAAACATCGGGTGTTGCCACTTCAGGTTCTCACTTGTCTACATTTGCCGGCGGTGCGCAGGATGGCTTCATTGCATCGTTCACATCAACAGGTAGTATCAGGTGGAGCACTTATTACGGAGGAAATGGCTTTGACAATATAAATGCGCTTGCTCTTGATTTCTATGGGAATTTATATGCTGTAGGTTCCACACTGTGTACTTCAGGAATAGCTACTACCGGAGGTTTTAGACCTAATCATTCCGGAGCACCATCGCCTTATGCTATGGATGGTTTTATTACGAAGTTCGATTCTTTCGGTGTCAGGCAGTGGGGTACTTATTACGGAGCTGCGTCAGGTATAGATAATATATTTAGTATCAATTTCGCACCTGATGGAAAATTTTTTATAGCAGGCACTACAGGTAGTTTGTCTGATATAGCAACAAGTAATGCATGGCATTCTGTAAACTACGGCCCTCCTCCGCCAATTCCTTCTACCCCCATTGTATATCAGGATAATGATGTTTTTATAGCAAAATTCAATCAGGACGGTAACAGGCTGTGGGGCAGTTATTTTGGCGGAGACAAAGTAGAAAGCACACCAACAGTAGCATACGGCGGCGGGTCTATATTCTTAGGAGGATCGACACAAAGCTGGAGGTATGTTACCACATCAGGTAGTTTGCAGGAAGTGATGGTTGATACAGTACACAGTGTGGTGCTCCCTTACATGGCAAAATTTGCAGATGATACAGCTGTATACATCAGGTTGCCATATATAGACTCAATGTTGTGTGCAGGTGATAGCTTGTTTGTGAAATACGGTACTATAAACAAATTCCGTCCATCAAGCAATACCTTCAGCGTACAATTGTCGAATGCAACCGGGAGTTTTGCAAGCCCTGTAACTATTGGCACTAAAGCTGATTCTTTAGGTGGTATCGTTAGGTGTCGTATACCATTATCAACAGCGCAAGGTACAGGTTATAGAATCAGAATAATATCAACAGCCCCAACTGATACATTTTATAACTACAATATAAACATCCGAATATCACAATATCCTAATCCTGATGCAGTAGCCATAACACCAGTGTGTAATAATTCGCCATTGCAGGTTGCTGACAATAATGCACCACAACCATCCGGTACCCAGTATTCATGGATACCTCCTAATAGCGCACGCATAGGTGGAGGCGGAACCACATATACCATCTCCAGTTGTACATACGCAGACTCCGGCGACTACTATATTGTTGAAAATAACTATGGCTGTATTAAAAGAGATACCGTGCATGTAACGGTACAGCCGAGCCCGGCAAATCCTGTAATTGTTGGTGATACATCACTGTGTATTGGTGATACATTGACATTAACAGCTAACAGCATTACTGCAGGTGTTTCTTATCAATGGCTTGGCAAGAAACTGCAGGTGCCAACAACACAGGATTTTGTATTGCCTAATGCTGATACATCTGATGCAGGAAATTATAAGGTTGCAGTTATTTTAAATGGCTGTGCTTCCGCATTTGTAACCAGAGGGGTTACAGTGCATCCTTATCCTAAACCAACTGCAAGTAGTAATAGTCCTGCTTGTATAGAAGCCAGCCTTGATTTACATGGTGCAGATACTATTACTACAGGCTTGTCTTACTACTGGATAGGTCCGGGTTCATTTACCAGCTATCACAAAGACACCAGTATTGTTAACCCAACTATGGGTGCAGCAGGTACATATATGCTGATAACTACTACAATACATGGGTGTGCAGACACTGCAACTACTATTGTAAGCATTCATCAAAAGCCACATGCGGATTCGATAGACGCCGGTCCAACATCAACGTACTCATATAATTTTTCAATCGCCAATCCTCAAAATATTATCACGCTTAACTGGGATTTTGGTGATGGTGGTACGGATAACAGTAATACACCAAGCCATACATACACAACAACAGGTGTTTATACTGTACGATTAATAATCACCAACGATTGTGGTTCAGATACACTGTATAAAACAGTGTATGCTGCTGTAGCAGGTATAGGCAGCTATACAACTAACAATAAGCTATTACATGTTTATCCTAACCCTGCAAGTGAACATATCACTGTTGAATCACCATATACAATCAATAAGATAATGTTGTATAGTGTTATTGGTGTGAAAGTGTCAGAAGCTATAGTGGATGGTAAGCGATATACGATGGATATAAAAGGATTAGCTTCGGGAACATATTTGATGAATATAGAAACAGCTAATGGTAAGTTTGTGCAGAAAGTAGATATAAAATAAATATTATCACTACAGTATTATTACGTTACAAAACGGTAGTTGGTAATCAGCTACCGTTAATATTTTTTAATAAGCAAACCTGTGAACATGCAATCTCGTTTTTTTAATTTTTTGATAGTGGCTATAGCCTTGAATACTGCAATGCCTGTCTCGGTAACCGCTAAAAATGATATTTCAAAGATTGATGAAGGAGCCACCTACTTTGTTCAAAATGCCGGACAGGTAACCGACGAGCTATATCACAATAGAAAAGATATAGACTTTAAAGTATGTTCCGGCGGCGCGGTGTTGTTTATTGGTAACGGGCAAATGCATTATCAGTGGTATAAACAAACTGATAGCAATAAAGAAACTGATAACACAAAAGACAATAAGTACGAAATATATAGAATGGATGTAGAGTTGGTAGGGGCAAATAAAAATGCTGCTTATGCTGTTGCTGACCTTAAACAATACTACGAGAGCTATTATATTGATAACATTCCAAAAGGTACAGTAGCTAAAAGTTTCGGGAAGGTTATTTACAAGAACATTTACCCCCACATTGATTGGGTTTTATATACTAAGGACGGTGTTAGTGGAATGAAGTATGATTTTATTGTACACCCGGGTGGCGATCCGAAAAATATCAGGCTGAAATATTCCGGTACCTCATCACTATCAATTGAAAATGGCAGTGTCATTGCCCGTACACCCTATGGAGAAATAAATGAACAACAGCCATATAGTTATAATGCTAAGACGCACAAAACAATTAGCAGCAAATATGTTTTAGATGGAGATGTTTTACATTTTGATATTGAGAAAAGCGAGCAAGATATTGTTATCGATCCGCTAATCAACTGGGTGGGGTATTACGCCAATTTTGAACAGGGAGTTGTACCAAGGTCATGGGGAATAGGTTCTGGTGCGGCTGTAGCAACAGATACGTTTGCTAATTTGTATCTATGTGGTAATACTAACGTGACTACAAATATTGCTACAACATTTTCGTACCAAAGCAGTCCGCAGGGTGGAATAAATGACTGTTTTATTGTAAAGTTTGACAATACCGGAGCAAGACAATGGGGAACATTTTACGGAGGTTCTGCTTTAGAGCAGATAAATGCAGCTAAATGTGATAAAGAAGGTAACATCATCGTTACGGGTTATACCAATAGCGTGTCCGGTATGTCAGGGGGTACTGGTCCACAATATTTTAATACTAATACTACAGGTAGTCCTGGAACAAGTTATACAGATGTTTTTATAGGTAAATTTACCCCTAATGGTGGGATGATATGGGGCACCTACTTTGGTACTATACAAGACGATATTGCTTATGCATTAACTACAGATTTCAATGGGAATGTGTATATAGGAGGATATACAAGTGGTACAGGTCTCGCTACTACGGGCGCTTTCAGAACATCTGCAACAAACGGATTCATCGCAAAATTTTCGTCTTCAGGTAGCAAGCAATGGTGTACATACTATAATGGCAATGTTACTTCATTAACATGCGACTATTGGGGAAGATTGTATGTTGGTGGTTATACAGACTCTATTTCAGGTGTTGCGTCTTCAGGTGCACACTTGACAGTCTATGCCGGGGGAATATATGATGCGTTTATAGCAGCATTTAGAAGTGATGGCAGCAGGCGTTGGGCAACCTACTATGGTGGAACTTCGACTGATAATATAAAAGCACTTGTATGTGATTATTATGGAAATGTTTATGGTGCAGGTTCTACATATAGCATAAGCGGTATTGCAACAAGTGGCGCATTTAGGTCGTCTCATAGCTGTGGTTCTACACCTGGTATTTCGGACGGATATTTAGTTAAGTTCGATTCTATGGGCACACGACAATGGGGTACTTATATCGGAGATTCTCTGGGTTTTGACAATTTTACAAGTCTTACATTTTCTTATAACGGCAAAATTTTTGCAGGTGGGTCCACAGGTAGCACAACAGGTATATCTACTAACGGTTCATCAAATCGTGGACCAGCAGGTATGCCTGGTGGTGGAAACCCCGATAATGATTTGTTCTTTGTAAAATTCAACCAGGATGGCAGCAGAGCATGGGGTACATACATGGGTACAAATAGCATAGAAATGCCCGGTACTATATCATACGGTGGTGGTAAAGTGAGTTTTTCCGGTTCTACACAAGGTAATGGGATAGCGATGAATATGACGAATCCGGCATTTGTCAGTTTGGATACTACGGTAGGTGTAGCACCTATCATGGGACAGTATTATGACGACACAGCTGTGTATATTCTTTTCCCTTATGTTGATAGTATTTTATGTGCCGGAGATAGTTTGTTTTTAAACTACGGCACTATCAATAATTTCCGCCCTGCAAGTAATGTTTTTACTGTACAGTTGTCTGACGCATCAGGGAGTTTTACAAGTGCAGTAACAATAGGTACAAAAGCAGATTCGTTAGGAGGCATTGTGCGATGCAGAATACCATTGTCTACACCACAGGGCACAGGATATCGCCTGCGTATACTGGCGTCAGCGCCGAGGGATACATTTTATAACCACAATGTAAATATCAGGGTGGCGCAGTATCCTAATCCGGATGCTGTGGCCATAACACCTGTATGTAATAACTCGCCGTTGCAGGTGGCTGATAATAATGCACCGCAACCAATCGGCACACAGTATACATGGATACCTCCGAATAGTGCAAGAACATTAGGTGGCGGGACTACTTATACAATAAACAGCTGTCTTTACGCTGATTCTGGAGATTATATACTTAGTGAAAATAATAATGGTTGCATCAGAAAAGACACAGTACACGTAACTGTTTTACCAAGTCCGGCTAATCCGGTTATTACAGGTGATACTTCTTTATGTATTGGCGATACGCTGTCTTTGTTGGCGTCGTGTATTACACCTGGAGTCAGTTATCAATGGCTGGGTAAAAAATTGCAAGTACCTACTACATTTGATTTTGTGTTGCCTAATGCTGATACTTCTGATGCGGGCATTTATAAAGTGGCTGTAATATTAAATGGTTGTGCATCTGCGTTTGTTAGCAGAATTGTAGATGTTCACCCATATCCGAAACCAACAGCTACTTCAAGTACACCGGCATGTTTGAATGACACTGTACGATTGTATGGCTCTGATACCATTACTAAACAGCTCATTTATTATTGGACAGGACCAAACTCCTTTACAAGTTATCATAAGGATACAACCATTACTAACTTATCTACAGGTTCGGGTGGTACATACACTTTAACTACTACATCGTTTGGTTGTGCATCTACGACTACAGCTACCGTTGTTATTGCGACTAAACCATCAGCAGATTCTATCATAGCAGGCCCAACATCTACGTTCTCTTATAATTTCTCTGCCGTTAATTCGCAAAATGTAGTATCTGTAAATTGGGATTTTGGAGATGGCGGAACTGATAACAGTAATGCGCCAAGCCATACCTATACTACTACGGGTGTATATACTGTGAGGTTGATATTGACAAACGACTGTGGTTCTGATACATTATATAAAACAGTGTATGCAGCCGTTGCAGGGATTGATAACTACGGTATGAACTACTCGCAGATAAAAGTTTATCCTAGCCCTGCACATGATTATGTGAATATAGAGTCGCCGTATGCTATACATAAAATGATATTATACAATCTCATCGGAGCTAAAGTGTTTGAAAGACAAGTGGATGCAAAGGCATATAAGATGAATGTTAAGGGATTGGCTTCAGGGACTTACATGATGAGCATTGAAACTGTGAATGGCAAATTTGTTAGAAAAGTGGATGTGGAGTAGAGTAAATATTAGAATGACATTAAAAATAAAATAATTGTGCTTTTGCTAAAATAAAATATATACTTTAGCATCAGTTGCCGTTTCTCCTGTCTCTGCTCATATCCCGTTTACTTGTTTTTTAATGATGTAAATTTTTTCAAATGAAATATTTGAACAGGAAAAGTATTTTATTGCTATCGGTAGCTGCTATAGGCTATATCTCCAGTTTCTACAGTTATGGTCCGGCATCCAGCGCCGGAGACAGAACAGGCTCACCTATGGGTAGTTATCAAACCTGTAACAATGGTAGCGGATGTCATACGTCTGCCGGAGCTTTTACACCCGTAGTGACTGTTCAATTAATCAGTGGGTCTACACCTGTTACATCTTATGTGGGTGGTAACTCATATACAGTGCGAATAACCCTGAGCTCTTCTACGGGTGTTACATCAAGTACACGTTATTCTTTTCAGATAGTAGCTGTACAGAGTAGCACCAATAATAATGTCACAGGTTGGGGTACTTTGCCCAGTGGTACTCATTCTGCTACAGTTTCGTCCAGAACGTATATAGAGCATACAACGCAATTGACATCCAGCACTATTAATTTACCCTGGACAGCACCTGCAAGCAGTACAGGTAACATTACTTTTTATTGTGCAGGCAATATTGTTAATTATAACTACCAGGAAACAGGCGATAATTGCAACACTACCAGTTTGACAGTAACACCTGCAACCGGAGGATGTACAGCACCAACGTTAGGTACATCTGTAACGAATATTTTATGTTATGGTGATAGTACGGGTGCAGTAAACCTAACTACGACTGGTGGCACCTCTCCTTTCCTTTTTCAATGGAGCGGGCCGGCCGGTTACCAGGCTACAACTCAAAATATCAGTAATCTGAAAGCAGGAACTTATAGTGTTGTGGTAACGGCATCGGGTGGTTGTACTGCTACTGCAAGTGCTGTAGTTACGCAGCCAACAACGCCTTTTATCCCGACCGCGGGTTCTAATAGTCCCGTATGCTTGAATGGTACATTGAACATGACTGGTAATGCTACTGGTGGTACAGGTACTCTAACGTATTCATGGATTGGGCCTGGCTCTTTTACATCCGGTAATAAAAACTTTTCTATTACTCCTGCATTAGCTACGAGCGGAGGGCAGTATATTTTAAGGGTGCAAGATTTGAATGGATGTATAGTAAGAGATACTGAGAATGTAGTCATTAAGACAAAGCCTACTGCTGACTCTATTCAAGCAATTAATGCGTATCCGGGAGCATATAGTTTCCTGGCAGTTAACGCCCAGGGAGTAACAACAAGAGCTTGGGATTTTGCAGATGGAAGTGCAATTGATACAGGTGCAACACCGTTTCATGTATATACAAGTACAGGAGCGTATAGTGTAAGGTTGATATTGAATAATATGTGCGGTTCAGACACTCTATATAAACAACTGTACGTTGCCATTGCAGGTATTAATAAGGCTACCAGTCAAAAAATTATAAGTGTTTATCCTAATCCTGCACACGATTATATCATTATCCGATCAGATGATGTAATCAAGTCAATATCAGTATATAACATGCTTGGTATTAAAATAACCGAGACAAAAACATCAGCCCACGAAACGATTGTACAAACCAAAGGAATACCAGCAGGTATGTATATGCTGAACGTGGAGACATTGAATGCTAATTATATACAGAGATTGCAAATAGAATAGCCTACATATTTGTATTTTTATTTAAGCGAATGGCAATGCTGTTCGTTTTTTTGTTGTCAGCATGACAGATAACCTTGCATATGCCATATAAATCAATATCTTCAAGACTCAAATTTTTTAAGCAATGTTATCAGACATCGAAATTTCAAGGGCAGCGAAACTTAAACCAATTGCTGAGATTGCACAAAATGTAGGCATCAATCCCGATGACATTATCCCATATGGAAAAACAAAAGCTAAGATACCTCTTAGCTATATGGATGAAAATAAGATAAAGAACAGCAATCTGATATTAGTTACTGCCATCACACCTAATAAAGCTGGTGTGGGTAAAACGGTAACTAGTGTTTCTGCTTCTCTTGGTTTGAATTATATAGGTAAGAAAGCAGCAGTAGCATTACGTGAACCCAGCCTTGGCCCATGTTTTGGTATGAAAGGTGGTGCTGCAGGTGGTGGCTATGCACAGGTAGTGCCTATGGAAGATATTAACCTGCACTTTACAGGTGATTTTCATGCTATCACTTGTGCCAACAATATGATAAGTGCATTGCTTGATAACTACCAGTTTCAGAATAGCGGTACAGACAAAGTGCTTGACCGTTTGGTTTGGCGCCGTGTGTTAGATGTTAACGACCGTTCGTTGCGTAACATAGTAACAGGATTGGGTGGTAATGCTAATGGTATTCCGCAAGAAGCAGGATTTGATATTACTCCTGCATCAGAAATTATGGCATTACTTTGCCTTGCTACCAGCCTCGAAGACCTTCAGGCTAAAATCGAGCGCATTGTATTAGGGTATCGTTACGATAAAACACCATTTACAGTTAAAGATTTGGGTGTTGCTGAAGCGATAACAGTATTGCTGAAAGATGCCGTATTGCCAAACCTGGTGCAAACAACTGAAAACACTCCTGCATTCATACATGGCGGACCATTTGCGAATATTGCGCATGGTTGTAACTCTATCATTGCTACTAAGATGGCTATGAGTTGTAATGATTATGTAGTTACAGAATCGGGCTTTGGTAGTGACCTAGGTGCTGAGAAATTTCTTGACATCAAATGCCGCATCAGTGGATTGAGGCCGAAGGCTACTATTATAGTAGTAACTACACAGGCATTGAAACTGCATGGTGGTGTACCTGCTGCTGAGATATCTAAACCTAACTTGCAGGCATTGATAGCCGGCTTGCCAAACCTGCAACGCCATGTACAAAACATGAAAAATTTCGGGCAAAGTGTTGTAGTGTCATTCAACAAATTCCATTTTGATACGGAAGAAGAAATTAATTACCTGACAGAATGGTGTGCTAAAGAAGGTGTTGTGTTTGCCATCAACAATGCGTTTACTAAAGGTGGCGAGGGCGCTGCTGACTTAGCAAACAAATTAGTAGAAGTGATAGAGAAAAATCCTTCAAAAGATATCAACTTCACCTACGAGTTGGAAGACAGCATCAAAACAAAAATTGAGAAGATTGCAACCAAAATATACCGTGCATCGGGTGTGACATTTAGCGGCACTGCCGAAACAAAAATGAAATCGTTTGCAAAACATGGTTGGGGCAACTTACCAATTTGTATAGCTAAAACTCAATACTCGTTTACAGACGACCAAACACGCATCAATGCACCAGAAGGTTTTACTATTAATATCCGCGACTTGGTTATTAATGCAGGCGCGGGTTTTATAGTGGCTGTAGCAGGTGAAATCATGCGTATGCCTGGCTTACCTGAAGACCCGCAAGCATTCCGTATAAAACTGGTGAATGGCGAGATTGATGGATTAAGCTAATTATTCGTACTCATTATAAATTAACGCCCCTCATTGAGGGGCGTTAATTTTTTAAGTGAAAGAATATGACATAAATCATGTTTTCAGCCGATATTAATCATGTACGCAACTAAATCGTTGCTATTATTTAGCCTTTTAACAGAAGGCATAACGCATGGAATTCAAAACTATTATTGAACCTTTTCGTATTAAGTCAGTTGAACCGATACACATGTCAACTGAAGATGAAAGGATAGCATACATGGAAGAGGCGTTTTACAATCCATTTCTCTTAAAATCAAAACACGTAATAATTGACTTATTGACAGATAGCGGAACATCTGCCATGAGCGACAGGCAGTGGGCAGGTATTATGCGGGGAGATGAATCGTATGCAGGTGCTGCCAGTTGGGAACGTTTAGAGCATGAAGTAAATGACCTGACAGGTTATCCTTATATATTACCAACGCACCAGGGCCGTGCAGCTGAAAGGATTTTGTACAGTTATCTTGGTGGGAAAGGGAAAGTATTCATTAGCAATACCCACTTCGATACTACAAGGGCTAATATTGAATTCAATGGTGCAGAAGCTATAGACATACCTTGCAAAGAAGCTAAGGACACAGCTTCTTCCTTCCACTTTAAAGGTAATATGGATGTAGATGCCTTAGAAGACCTCATTAAAAAGTACGGGCGTGAACATATAGGGGCAGTTATACTTACGGTTACCAACAACAGTGGCGGCGGCCAACCTGTGAGTATGCAAAATGCAGAACAAGTATCTGCAGTATGCAAACGATATAACGTGTTATTCATACTGGATTGCTGCCGTATAGCAGAAAATGCTTACTATATACATCATTACGAAGGTGGTTACAGCACTACCTCATACAGAAAGATAGCGCAGCAAATGTTTGCGCTGGCAGATGGTGCCGTAATGAGTGCGAAAAAAGATGCATTGGTAAATATGGGTGGATTCCTTGCAATAAAAGACGAACAACTTGCTGAAGCATGCACCAGCCTACTTATTATCACCGAAGGGTTTTCAACTTATGGTGGTTTATCGGGTCGGGACATGGAAGCTATGGCTATCGGCTTGCAGGAAGTATTCGAACCTGACTATTTAAATTACCGTATAAAAAGCACTCAGTATTTAGGAGAACATATACGTGCTAAAGGTATTCCTGTAATATACCCGATAGGTGGCCATGCAGTTTACGTGAATGCCGGGTTGCTTTACCCACATATACCTACACATGAATTTCCCGGGCAGGCATTAGTATGCGAGCTTTACAAAAAAGGTGGCATACGTGCTGTAGAAATAGGGTCAGTGATGTTTGGGAAATATGATGATAACCACAAACTGATACCTGCACCTGTAGAGCTGGTAAGGCTTGCTATACCCCGACGTGTTTATACACAAAGCCATATCGATTATGTAGTTGAGGTATTTGATGAAATTATAAAAACTGCTAAAACAGCTAAAGGTCTGCGAATAATAAAAGAGCCAAAGTTCCTGCGACATTTTACAGCTCATTTTGAGCCGATAAAATAAGTTAATTATAACTCCGTCAGTTTATTTACAGTCAGCCAGTTGCGGCCTGTGCCGGGCATCTTCAGTTTCTTTTCGAGGAACATGTTAGTGAATAGAGGTTTGCCTTTGTCTTTATAGAGTAGGGTATATACCTCTCGGCCTTTTACTGCAAATGTATCTGTGTCGCAACTGAGTGCTTCCAGCATAGTCTTTTGTTCTTTGGTTGGTTCGGTATGCAGAAAGGTTACATAAGGTTGTACTGCTTCGGGAGGTATTATTTTTTTGAAAGGATTGTTTTTGATAACTGACTGCAATTGAGGTATAGTGCGCACAAAAGTCGGCACGTCCCAACCATATATCTTTTTGATTTGCTTTTCTATTTTTTGTACCAACTCAGCTTCATCCGTTTCTTTACTATCAAACAATACATTACCGCTTTGGATGTATGTAGCAACATTCTTAAACTTCATATCATTAAATACACTACGCAGGTGTTCCATCTTAATGATTTTCTGCCCGCTTACATTAATGCCGCGAAGCATGGCGATATAACGTTCCATAGAATAAATATAATAAATAAGCCCTGCTTTGCAGGGCTTATTCAATTAACCATTGTATGCTTTCTGTATATCTGCAACTATGATCTTATTCATTTGCAACATTGCCTGCATTACCCTGCCTGCTCTCTCCCTGTCTTTATCATTCATATGCGTCATCAATACAGATGGTATCACCTGCCAGGACAAACCATACTTATCTTTTAACCATCCGCAACGGCTTTCTTGTCCGCCATCTGCTGTCAAGGCATTCCAGTAATGATCTACTTCTTCCTGTGTTTCTACACCAATGAATAACGATGTTGCCTCGGTAAGTTTGAACATTGGGCCTGCGTTAAATAAAATCAATTCCTGATTATTTAAGCGAACTGTAGCAGATGAAAACCCTTGTCCGGCAGAGATAGCTTTTATTTCAGAGTCTTTAAATATAGAAGTATAAAACTTCGCAATTTCTTCTACGTTGCTATCAAACCATAAGAATGGTGTTATCTTTTGCATATTGTATGTTTTATGAGTTATTGATTATCTGATGTTGCAAACATACAACAGTAGAGTTGGTATGAACATGTGCAACTGCGACTTTAAAAGGGTATTCTGCGACACATTCAGACTATAGATTTTCGCTATAGTTCCTATTGAAAATATATTTTCAGTATTTTTTGAAAATTCAGAAAATACAATGTAGCTTTACATCATGAAATACAACGAAGCCAAAGAGAAGTTTATAGAAACATGGGGCATATTAGGTAGCCAGTGGGGTGTAAACAAGACTATAGCTCAGATACAGGCATTATTGCTTATTTCTGTAAATCCATTATCTACTGACGATATCATGGAAGAGTTGACCATATCGAGGGGTAATGCCAATATGAGCATCAGAGAATTATTGGATTGGGGTATTATCTATAAAAAATCAATTGCAGGCGACCGTAAAGAATATTTTGTAGCAGAAAAAGATGTTTGGAAATGGTCGCACAAAATAGGGACAATACGTAAGCAGCGAGAGCTAAACCCAGTCATTGAACTGCTGCAGGAAATATCTACCAGTAAGGAAATTGGTAAATCTGAAGAAGAACAGGAATTTACCAGACAGATAAAAGAACTCAACATGTTTACCGGCCAGGTGAGCCAGCTGGCAGACAAGCTTTTTCTTTCGCCTAAAGGAGAATTATTACTTAAACTGATGAAAATGTTTTTATGAACCTCAATATTCTTGCCTATGTACTTTATCTGGGCATTATGATATTCATCATAGTGTATGTAGGCAGGTTGTTTTACCGCAATGGCCGTGTATTCATCATGTCATTATTCAAAGGAGATGCTACACAAACCGACCACCTGAATAACATTCTATTATTAGCTTATTATCTTTTTAATATAGGTTACGCTTTTGTGAAGCTCCGTTTCTGGACAAGTGTAACTGATACAGAAATACTAGTATCAAGCTTGGGAACTAATCTCGGCATACTTATACTGATACTTGCTGTAACCCACTACTTTAATATGGCCATGATATTTTACTTATCAAAAAGACACAAGATTATTATTCACCACTAAATAGTTTCAATTATGAAAATTCAATTCATTGTTTGGGCTTACTTCATATATCTGCCAGTTGCACTATTACTAACATGGTATGTTGCACACACGCTTTTCAAAAATGGTCTGGTATTTATGCGCGATATTTTCTTCGGGCGAGAAGAAATAGCAGTAGCTACTAACACGCTTTTCAGGATAGGGTTTTACTTACTTAACATCGGTTTTGCTTTGTACATACTCAAGATCAACTATATTCTTGAAGGTATGCAGGACACGATTGAGGCTTTGAGCTATAAGATAGGTGGCTTCAGTATATATCTGGGCGTGATGTTGTTTTTCAATCTCTATTTATTCTTCAGAGGTAAGAGGGTTTCAAAACAAAAACACGATGAGCGTCTGATGCTTCAAAGACTACAAACACCTAATTCGCCTAATCAAAATCAGTAAATGTTTTTTGCATTGTTTAGATCGGAGCCCCTGCACTTGCGAGGGCTTTTGATTTGCAATAAGTTATATAGTATTATAATGCGCAAGCACCACCGTTTAGCTTAGCGCCTGTATTCATATTGCTGCAAGTTTCTTTGGCATCGCTCCTGGAATATGCTCGGATTTCTGTTTTGGTAGTTCCTGCAGCGGCATTAGGATACACACAAGTGCATGTGTATTTTCTTTCGCATGATGACAAAACAATTGTTGTCGTCATACTGAGTATAACGGGTAATATTCTTTTCATTGCAAACTGTTTAGATTATAGCATTTGCAAATTGTGTGCCATTTGAGGTGGTAACTTGATTATTCAGACTTGTAAGCTACTTTATTGTTTTTGTAAAGTAGGTTGTTTTTGGTTGATACCAGTCTATACATACCATATATGTAAGTGCCTTTTTTTATTTGCGTCATAATAAAAGGATATGGTTTGCTGCCAATTACATATGCTTCGATTTGTTTTCTATCTGCAGAAAATATGAGGTAGGCAGCAGAAGTATTTGATTTGTCAATAGGTTGTAGCTTGACACCCGCTTCCCACAAGCGAACACATTTATTTTTCATAGCAGACCATGTATAGCCGGCGCTTCCTATACAGCCATGTTCATCTCTGTCGCTGCCGGGCATTGGTGCCTGTTGTGCCAGTGTAACAGATGCTGTAATACAAATAGTTATAGTAACACTAAGGATTTTATCGGATAGGCGTGTCATATCCTCTAATTTATAAAAACTAATTGTCACGAAATAAAAAAGCCGCTCAAAGAGCGGCAAAATGTTAAGGTGTTGTATTGAATTACATACTTATCGGTTGCATAAGACTAACACGATTGTTTTCAGTATCCTGGAAAGAAATCCATAACCCAACACCGGGAATCATCATAGGTTCCATACTTGGCTGACCGGATTCGTCCATTGCACCCAGTATTGTTCCTCCATTAGCTTCCACTGCTGCCATAGCGGCTTTGATGTCTGGTACAGAAATTACAACAGATGGCGCATGAGAAAGAGGGTTTTCTACTTTTTGATAAAACCCTCCATTGATAGTGCCCGGTGTTTGCACCATCCCATTAGCATCTGTGTCTGCTGTTTGTGCCAGTATATAGTTACCCATTTCAGGGCCCATTTGTTGCAGACCCCAACCGAAGGCATTTTCGTAAAATTTCTTCATGCGGGCGCCATCGAAATATCCCATTTCGAAGTGTACTACTGGATTTTTACTCATAGTAATGCTTTTTGAATTTGATAAAACTTTGTTAGTAAATATACGACAGTTATAAGGTTTGATAGTGTTTGTCCTATTAGGGATTGATACCGGTGGCTATTAGTACAACCATCGTTTATAGCACTTTATATGAAAGACACCAAAGAAAAGTTTATAAAGAACTGTTAAAAGAATAAACGGGAAACATAGTATAACATACATCTATTATAGCATAATTATCTATTATGATAGTATTACTATTATTTACAGAAATTTGCTTTGACAATAACATAAAATGACGAAAGGGAAGCCTGTCAATACGGTATTCAAATTGCTAAACCTGCTGAAGTTGGAGAAAACAGAGATATCCTCAATATATTTCTACGCTATTCTGGGTGGCCTTATACAATTATCATTACCGTTGGGTATTCAGTCTATCATCAGTTTTGTATTAGGAGGTGCAATATCTACATCACTGGTGTTGCTGATTATTGTAGTGATTCTAGGGGTTTTTGTTGGCGGCTTATTAAAAGTGAACCAAATGAAAATCATAGAAAAAATACAACAGCAGCTTTTCGTCAGATATTCATTTCTGTATGCTAACAGTATTCCAAAGTTGAATTTGAAAGATGTAGATGATTATTATCTACCAGAATTGACAAATCGTTTTTTCGACACTGTTTCTTTGCAAAAGAGCATTTCAAAGTTACTGCTTGATATACCAGCTGCTACCATACAAATTCTTTTTGGGCTGATTTTGCTATCCTTCTACCATCCTGTGTTCATATTTTTCGGTATACTACTACTTTTTGTAGTGTATGTTATTTTGAGAGTCACAGGTAATAAAGGGCTTGAAACGAGCGTTCAGGAAAGCGACTATAAATATAAAGTAGCGGCTTATTTACAAGAAATAGCCAGGGTTATAAAAACTTTGAAATTTTCGAGGGATAATAAGCTGCATCTTGTAAAAACTGACAATTATGTTAACGGATACTTAAATGCTCGTACTTCGCATTTTAAGATACTGTTGTATCAATATTGGACACTGATCATGTTTAAAGTGCTGGTTACGACTGCCATGCTGGTAGTAGGTGCTTTTTTATTGGTGGACCAACAATTGAATATAGGCCAGTTTATAGCTGCAGAGATTGTAATCATCATGATAATAGATTCGGTAGAGAAGCTTATTGTCAACCTGGATAAAGTATACGATGTGCTCACATCGGTTGAGAAAATAACAAAAGTTACAGAGAAGCCATTAGAAGAGAACGGAACAGTACAGCTTATTAACGACACTGCTATTTCTATTAAAGCTCAAAATGTATCCTTTGGATATTCTGATTCGGGAGTGGTTTTGAGCAACATGAATTTTCAAATTAGTCCGGCAGAAAAAATATGTATTCAGGGTACTTACAGTTCGGGCAAATCATCACTGTTGAGGTTACTAAGCGGCGCGTATAAAGACTTTGACGGCACGCTTATGATAAATAACGTACCTGTTATGAATTATGACATGCATTCTTTGCGCCCGAGAATAGGAGTACTGCTCAATATTCAGGATATTTTTAGCGGTACTATTCGTGAAAATATATGTTTAGGTGATGACACGATTGATCGCCACCAATTAGATGCCATTACTGAAATAACCGGCCTAAAACCTTTTATTGACGGGTTGAAAAAAGGATATGAAACAGAGCTACAACCCATGGGGCAGCATTTGTCCGGAAGGGTTATCAAAAAAATATTATTGTGCAGGGCTATGGTGCATAAACCACAACTATTATTACTGGAAGAACCCTGGCTTGGGTTGGAAACAGTTTATGCTGAAAACATCAAGGATTATTTACTGAAAACACTTAAAAACACAACAATCATTGTTGTTACTAATGATAATGTGTTTGCTGAACAATGTGACCAGGTATTTGAAATTAAGTCAGGAACGCTAAATGTTATTAAAGTTCGGAGATGAAAGAAATCAGAGAAATAGTTGAAACTCAATACAAATCTGACGGATTTAAGTCATTTAATGCAGTATACAGGTCAGGCCGGAAGAGCCGTGTGCGTTATTGGTTTTACGGTATATTGATTTCAATGTTCTTGATATTGCTATTGCCGTGGACTCAAAATATAAGGTCAAGAGGTTATGTTACTACACTAAAACAAGAACAGCGTCCGCAAGAATTAAATTCTGTAATAGCAGGCCGGATAATAAAATGGTATGTAAAGGAAGGCGATCATGTAAATCCCGGTGACACGATAGTGCAATTGGCTGAGATTAAGGATAATTATCTAGATCCTGAACTTTTACAACGTACGCAGGAGCAAATAGTTGCCAAAAAATCAGGTATTGATTTCTATTATACTAAGGTTGCTGCTACCGATGCGCAATTAAATGCGCTGGAGCAAGCTATGAACTTAAAGCTAAAGCAGCTATCTATGAAAATTGTCAGTGATAGTATGGATGTTGTTGCTGCTACGAATGATTTGAAAATAGCTGAGGCTCAGTTCAAACGGCAACAAGTAATGCGTGATAGCGGATTAGCCTCTTTGGTGCAATTAGAACAACGTAATCAGTACTACCAGTCTGCAGCTGCCAAAAAAACAAGTGCGGAGATAAAATTCATGAATACACGCACGGAGTTATTTCAGGTGAAACAGGAGTATGCAGAGAAAATGTTCAAAGCACAGGGCGAAAAAGCGTCCGCACAAAGTGAGATTGCTTCAGGCCAGGCTGAATTATCAAAATTAACTAATCAATACGCGAATTATAAAATCAGGAATGGATTGTATTTTTTGATAGCACCACAGAGTGGCCAGGTTGTAAAGGCAAATAAATCAGGTATTAACGAAATTATGAAAGAAGGTGAAAAAATAGCAGAGATAGTACCCGACAGAATAGACTATGCGGTAGAGTTATATATTCGTGCGGTTGATCTTCCTTTACTGTCAAAGGGTCAGCAAGTACGTTTTTTATTTGATGGATTCCCAGCAATTGTTTTTAGCGGTTGGCCACAAGCATCTTATGGCACATTTAGCGGAAAAATAGTAGCTGTTGAAAATTCTGTTAGTAGTAATGGTAAGTTCAGAGTATTAGTAGGGGAAGATACCACAACCAAGAGGTGGCCAAATACATTGAAGATGGGAGCAGGTGCTCAGGGCATTGCCTTATTAAAAGATGTACCGATATGGTATGAATTGTGGAGGAATATAAACGGATTTCCACCTGAGTATTACAAGGCTAATCAAAACGAAAATGGTAGTGAGAAAAAATAGCATAATACTGACATTATCGTTTCTGCTTGTCGTATTCATTGCGTATGGTACTGACAAAAAGCAGTTGTCAAAAAATGAACTGCTGAGTATTGTAAGACAATATCATCCTGTAGTGAGACAAGCAAGTGTGTTTGTTGAACGATCCGGTGCTCAGTTATTGCAGGCGCGTGGAAATTTTGATCCGGTATTAGGTGGGGAGATAGAGTCCAAGTCCCTTGATGGCAAACAATATTATAATTATTTCAACTCACAGATAACAATACCTACCTGGTATGGGATTGATTTGAAAGCAGGCTTTGAAGATATCAGTGGTGATAGGATCTCGCCTGAGTCATCACTTGGGCAGACGAGCTATTTAGGTGTAAAGTTCTCTGCCAATAGTTTATTGTTTGATGCCCGCCGTGCTACACTAGCGCATGCAAAGCTATTTTGTAAACAGTCTGAAGCAGAAAGAAGAGTAGTAGTTAACAACATCATGTATGATGCATTGGCAGCCTATTGGAATTGGGTTAGAGAGTATCAAAACTATAGTATCATCAGTAATACAATTCGTGTGAATGAGGAAAGGCTTCGTTTTATAAGGGTTGAATTTCAGCAAGGTGCAAGACCCGCAATTGATACGACAGAAGCACTACTGCAGCTACAAACATTTTACGTTCAGCAACAATCAGCTTTACTAGCTTGTAAAAATGCAGGTATAGAATTATCCGGTTTTATGTGGCTGGAAGAGAATACACCCTATAACTGGAGTGATGACATTGTTCCGGATAGTTCGGACATTCATTTCGATGTTGAAATACCTGCACTAACCAATATGTTGGAAGCTATCTACAAGCACCCTAAGCTGGAAGCTATTGGTTATAAAATTAATAGTCAGAAGATTGACCAAAAATTAAAGTTTCAATATTTCATACCAAAATTATCGCTGAATGCAAACCTACTCGGTAAAGGATACTATGAAAATTTATCAGTGACTACTACTCAGTTTGAGAACAATCATAAGCTGGGCATTTCACTAAACCTTCCATTATTATACAGGGAAGCTTTGGGCGGGTACAAAGCATCAAGACTTAAAACTTTTGAAACTGAGTTAGAGAAAAGTCATTTTATGCTACAGCTCGAAACAAAGGTGAAAATGTATTATAATGAAGTACTATCATTAAAAACACAAATCGAAATATTTTCCTCAGCTTTTGATAATTATCGGAAATTATATGCTGGTGAAAAGTTTCGTTTTGACCAGGGGGAAAGTTCTTTGTTTCTTTTAAATTCAAGAGAAAGTAAACTACTTGAAGCAGCTCAAAAACTAATAGAGCTTAAAACCAAGTGGCATAAATCTTATGCCGGGTTGTTATGGGCTTGTGGGCAACTTAACTAATTACTTCTTTTTCACTGTACTATCCAGTGAACTGTAGACTAAATGACTTAAGTATTTCACCAGAGTTGCCATACCTTTTGTGTTTCCAAAATCAGTTAATCTCGGCAGGTTGTCTTTAAAATACATTTGATGATGTGCTGTTTCAATCAGTGTTGTAGCCAATGAATGCGGGAATTGAAACCCAGATTTGTATTCAAGGAATATTTGCCCAATCCTATGACACAGGTCTTTATATGGTTTGAAAAGCATGGCTTTATTATCTTCTGTCACATGTTTGGTCAGATATGATTTGTCACCTTCTGCAATGACTATTTTGTGGAGAATGTCTTTATCAATGTGTTCTAGAATAAATTGATCTTTTTCCTGGAAGGTTAGCAGGTTAATAACTGTATTGATTTTTTGTTTACTGTCTTTCACATTATTGGTATGGAAAATAAGCTGGTATTCCATCCAGGTCCAAAACCATGTAGTTATGTAGATTAACAAACGATGCTTGTTTTCGAAATAGCGGTATATACTGGCTTCTGTTGTTCCTATTTTTACGGCTAACTTTTTGAAGGTAAAATCTTCAAAGCCCATCTCATGAATCATCAGTATGCCATATTTAATGATGTTGCGGCCTAATTCTGATGATTCAGGATCTCTGACATATAACTTAGGGTTCATCTTTATTTGCAACTGCAATTCCATAATGTATACTTATTACGCTGAGTAGCAAAGTTAGCTATTATGAGTAAAACTGTAATATAGATAAAATAAAAAATCCTATAAATAATAGTATTACTATTGTTTGTAAGGGTTTTATTACTTTTGTACGGATGAATCAGATTATGGAACGATTGAAAGTTGGTGTATTGGGTGGCGGACAACTAGGGTCAATGCTAATCAGGCATGCAATAGACTTCGGATTGAATATTGCTGTGTTGGATAAACATGCAGACTCCCCGTGTGCCAGATATACATCCTCATTTTGTATAGGAGACCCAATGAATTATGATGACGTTTTAGCTTTTGGTAAAAATTTAGATGTTATAACTATAGAAAAGGAGGCAGTAAATACAAAGGCATTGAAGGCTCTGGTACAGCAGGGAAAAAAAGTCTTTCCGTCTCCTGATATTATTGAGATTATTCAGAATAAAAATACCCAAAAGAAATTTTTGGAATCTGCTGAGATACCTGTTGTGCCGGCAGTAACTATAAATGGCAGGGAAGATTTAAGAAGATATTTGAATAAACTACCGGGTTGTTTGAAGAAATGTGAAAATGGATATGACGGTAAAGGTGTGATGATCATTAAAAATGAACAAGATATAGATATTGCATTCGAGGAGCCAAGCATCCTCGAGGAGCTGGTTGATATTAAAAACGAAATATCGGTTATTGTTACCAGGAATGAAGAAGGGGTAGTACATTGCTACGACCCGGTAATGATGATTTTTGATAAAGAACGCATGATATTGGACTATCAAATATCGCCCGCCAACATTTCAGAAGAACAGGCTTCTGATGCAATAGATATAGCTGTAAAAACTGCCAAGGCATTAAACCTTGTTGGCATTCTGGCGGTAGAAATGTTTTTAACAAATGATGGCAAATTGTTGGTCAATGAACTGGCGCCACGTCCGCACAATAGTGGTCATCATACTATTGAAGCCTGTGTTACTTCTCAATACGAACAATTATTGAGGGTGGTAACAGGGTTGCCGTTGGGCGATACCAGGATGAAAAACAGTAGTGTGATGATCAATTTACTGGAACCTTCTGCGTTAAGGAAAAAAAATGTTGAATTAGCTTTGAAAGAGGTTTTATATTCGAATGACGTACATCTGCATTGGTATGGAAAGACAGGAGGTCATGAGGGGCGTAAAATGGGGCACATTACAATAACGGGAAGTACAATAGATAATGCGTTTTCAAAAGCTAAAACGATTCGTAATATTTTAAACATGGAATATGAAGAAAGCTAAAGTTGGTGTAATTATGGGTAGCAGTTCAGATGCCGATATTATGCGTGCTGCTACTGCGGTACTGGAAAAATTCGGTGTGGATCATGAATTCGCTGTAGTGTCTGCTCATCGTAGTCCTGAATGGATGTTTGATTATGCTAAAACAGCTGACAAAAGAGGTATTAAAATAATTATAGCAGGTGCAGGTGGTGCTGCCCATCTACCTGGTATGATGGCAGCTCTCACTACGGTGCCTGTTATTGGTGTACCTATAAAATCAAGTAACTCAATAGACGGTTGGGATTCATTACTATCTATCGTGCAAATGCCCAACGATATCCCTGTTGCCACAGTAGCTGTTAATGGTGCTCACAATGCCGGAATGCTGGCTGTTGAAATGTTGGGTATATCCGATAAGAATTTGAAAGAACAATTACAAAAGCAGAAAAAAGAAAACCAGAATAAAGTAAGATTGCAAAATGAGGATTTGAATAAGAAGAGAAAGGCAAAGGTGTAGTTTATTATTCCTTTTTTGAGATAAGCTTGATGATTGCACTTAAACTGTAGAACTTTTTTCCTCTTAAGGTGTTATATTGGTTATACATTATAATACATGAGAAGAATATTAATGCTATTTGCTTTTGTTGTGTGTAATCATGCCGTATTTGCTCAATCATACGGTGTTCTTGAGGGTATAGTAAAAGATAAGACAACGCAGGAAGCACTTGCCGGGATAACAATTATACTAGAAGGCACAAGTTTAGGTACTGTTACAGATGCTGATGGTGCATTTAACATAAAGTCGATACCTCCTAAAACATATAATGTCAAAATTCAATCATTAGATTACAAACCTGTAACCATATATAACGTCGTTATTACTTCGGGTAACTCACAGGTATTGAATATTGAACTGGAGCAAAACAATGTAGCGCTTAAGGAAGTAGTTGTTAAAACAAACCCATTCCAGAAAAATCCGGAAACACCATTATCTGTTCAATCTCTCTCTGCACAGGAAATAAAAAGTAATCCAGGTGGTAATTTTGACATATCGAGAGTAATACAAGCTTTCCCGGGTGTTAGCGGCACATCCGGTTCGGTTGGCGGGTATCGTAATGATTTAGTGATACGTGGAGGTGCTCCCAATGAAAATGTTTATTATTTGGACGGGATAGAGGTTCCTGTTATTAACCACTTTGCAACACAGGGTAGTGCAGGCGGCCCAACAGGCATAGTGAATATTTCTTTCATCGATGATGTTACTCT
Organism: Bacteroidota bacterium; assembly: GCA_018267965.1. Lineage (GTDB taxonomy): Bacteria > Bacteroidota > Bacteroidia > Chitinophagales > Chitinophagaceae > Polluticoccus. The sequence continues at coordinate 34,487 of JAFDXK010000001.1, forward strand.
TTATACAAGTGCTTTTCCTGCTAAATATGACAACCCGCTTTCGGGTGTTTTACAAATGAAACAACGCAGGGCGAATGCGGAAAAAATACAAAGCAATGTTCGCCTGAGCGCTACAGAATTTGCTGTTACTGCCGATGGGCCAGTCAGTAAAAACCTATCGTTTCTGGCTTCTGCACGAAGGTCTTATTTGCAATTATTATTCAAGGCTTTGCAAATCCCGATACAACCATCCTACTGGGATTTTCAGTATAAAGTTGATTATAAGATAAACAAGAAACTTTCTTTTTATACGCTGGCGATTGGTGCGATTGATAAATTCGGGTTCCTTACACCGGACAAACTGACCCCTGAAAATATTTACATCCTTAAAAGTAATCCTACAATCAATCAATGGAGCTACACTAATGGTTATGGGTTGAAAGGGCTGATGAACAAAGGGTATTGGAACCTGACGTTTAGCAGAAATATGTTGAATAACGAGCTTAACAAGTTCGAAGACAATCAGAATCCCGTAGAATCTCAAAGGATATTAAAAATCAATTCAAGAGAGGGAGAAACGAAACTGAGATTTGAATGGAATAAGTACTATAGAAAGTGGAGTTACAGCTTTGGTGCTATGGTGCAAAATGATGAATTCAGTAATAGTATCTACAATAGGTTGCAGGCAGAATTAAAAGATGCGAATGGTAACATTATTCAGCCTTCGGTTATTATTGCTGCTAATACAAGCTTGTCAATGGTAAGATACGGAGCTTACGGGCAAGTTGCTACCAGTTTATTTGCTGACAGATTGAATTTATCTTTGGGTTTACGGATGGATGGCAATACATTTACCACAGACGGCAATAATTTAGTGAAAACATTCTCTCCACGATTGGCAGCATCATTGCTTTTGATGGATAAACTAAAGTTCAATGCTTCTGTTGGCAGATACTATAAATTGCCGCCTTATACAGTATTAGGATATCAGTCATCAGGCATCTATATTAATCAGGCTGCACAGTATATATCAAGCGACCACATAGTTGGTGGCTTTGAGTACTTGCCCTGGGCAGGAGGACGTGCAACTTTAGAGGGATTCTATAAAATATACGGCAATTATCCGGTGTCGAGTATCGATGGAATTTCCCTGGCTAACAAAGGAGGTGATTTCAACGTTCTGGGTAATGAGCCTGTTACATCAAATGGCAAAGGACGTGTATACGGAATAGAATTTCAGTTTCAACAAAAACTGACGAAAAACCTGTATACTATATTATCGTATACATATTTCAAAAGTGAGTTTACCAATGTAGGTGGTATATATAAACCTGCGTCATGGGATAACGGACACCTGTTATCATTTATCGGAGGGTATAAATTCAAACGCAATTACGAGTTAGGTGTAAAATTCCGTTACCAGGGTGGGGCTCCATATACACCGTTTGACATGGCAGCATCGCAACGAAATTATCTGTCTACGGGTAGTGCTGTATACGATTATTCTCAATTTAATACCCAACGTTTAGGGGCATTTCATTCAATGGATGTACGTGTAGATAAAAAATGGAATTATAAAAAATGGACACTGGATCTGTACATTGATATAACTAATTTTTATGCCAGTGTACAACCTCAGTATCCTAAATATACATTTGCAAGAACGGCCGATAACACCACATTTCAGACCACAGATGGACAGCCGATAAAGTCAGATGGAAGTAATGCAGTGCCTTTAATTTTGAACGAGACAAAACCTGTAGTAGTGCCTACCATTGGTTTTATAGTAGAGTTCTGATAAACGGCTATTCTCAGAATATTATTTCTTGTTGAGCTGATGAAGTAAACGCCTCGTTATAAATGGGTGATTTTTACTTCATGAGTTTCTGAATACAATTTTGGTGGTCAGCTAAATATTTCATCCAAAAGATAAAAACACTGATTCTCAGTAGCTTTTTGAGTAACATTAGTTACGTGAGATTTATATTAAAAAGTTTAACTTTGCATGGTTGAGCAGGGCGATAACCATATTTCTTATTAGTTCTCTTATTTGGGTGCAAACTCCAATAGGGCAGCTATTGAAGATATACACCCTTGTAGAACACTATTACGAACACAAGAGCGAAAACAAAGATTTAAGTATCTTAGGTTTTCTGTCTATGCACTATGCACATGACACTGATGACCATCCCGGGCATGACAGGGATATGCAACTCCCATTTAAACAATGCAGCACCGTATCATTCGTCATCAGCTTTTTTGAACATAATGGTTTTCAGCTACCGCAAAAAATAATGTACGCGGCTGTTACAAAATCACTTTCAAGGTACACATCGCCATTCCATGCCGCAGAGGCATTGTCTAAAATATGGCAGCCCCCGCGTGCCTGTTAATTTCCTTTTTGCTAACTGTCCTGCATGGGCAGGTACAGGCTATTAAGCCATTTTAATTTCATCTGTGCAGTTACTGTTTATACAAAACGGCACTGTAATAACACATACGATACTTATGTTGAATAAGATTATCGAGTTTTCTGTAAAGAACAAACTCATCATTATGCTGTTCGTACTGGCATTGGCAGGCTATGGCAGTTACGAACTTACAAGGCTGCCTATAGATGCGGTTCCTGATATTACCGACAACCAGGTACAGGTCATAACGGTAACCCCTGCCTTAGGTGCACCAGATGTAGAGCGCCTCATCACGTTCCCTATAGAACAGGCCAACAGCAATATACCCGGGCTGAAGGAAATACGCAGCTTCTCTCGCTTCGGGCTATCGTTAGTTACTATTGTTTTCAACGATGGTGTAAATGTGTACTGGGCAAGGCAACAGGTAGCAGAACGCCTGCAACTGGTGCAGGCAGACCTGCCCAAAGGCATAGGCAACCCTGCGATGGCACCCGTAACAACCGGCCTGGGAGAAATATACCAGTATGCCGTAAAAGCAAAGCCCGGCTATGAAGGCAAATACAATGCCACGGAATTGCGCACCATACAAGACTGGATTGTACGCAGACAGCTACTGGGTGTAGAGGGTGTAGCCGATGTAAGCAGCTTTGGTGGTTACCTGAAGCAGTACGAAGTAGCAATAAATACATCGAAACTGGCATCGTACAACGTAACGGTGAGTGATATGTATACTGCGCTGGAAAAAAACAACAGCAACACCGGTGGTGCATACATAGAGAAAGGGCCTACTGTGCTTTATATACGCAGCGAAGGGCTTGCAGGCAGTATTGCTGACATTGAAAATATAGTAGTAAAACAACTGTCAAATGGTTCGCCGGTACTGGTAAAAGATATAGCCGATGTGCATATAGGTGCTGCAGTGCGCTATGGTGCAATGTGTTATAACGACGAAGGCGAAGTAGCCGGTGCTGTGGTGATGATGCTAAAAGGTGAGAACAGTGGCAAAGTGATACAACACATTAAAGAAAGAATAGCCCAAATACAACACACACTTCCTGAAGGTATTGTGATAGAGCCCTTCCTTGACCGCACCAAAATGGTAAACAATGCCATAGGTACGGTAGAAAAAAACCTGCTGGAGGGTTCATTGATAGTAGTGTTTATACTGGTGTTGTTTTTGGGTAATGCACGTGCAGGTTTGCTGGTGGCATCTATTATACCGCTGTCCATGTTATTCGCCATCATTATGATGAACCTGTTTGGTGTAAGCGGAAACCTGATGAGCCTGGGTGCACTTGATTTTGGTTTGATAGTAGATGGTGCGGTCATCATAGTAGAAGCGGTAATGCACCGGCTGGGGCATTCCAAACAATTCAAAGACATCACCCGCCTGTCGCAGCACGAAATGGATACTGAGGTAAAGACTTCTGCATCGCGCATGATGAACAGTGCCGTGTTCGGGCAGATAATCATACTCATCGTATACTTGCCCATATTCTCATTGCAGGGCATTGAAGGAAAGATGTTCAGGCCTATGGCGCAAACAGTTGCCTTTGCACTATTGGGTGCGTTTATCCTTTCGCTTACCTATATACCTATGATGAGTTCACTGGTCATCAGTAAACGCATCAACCACAAACCCACACTGTCCGACAGGATGATGCAAAAACTGGAAACCTTGTTCAGCAACACATTATCCAAAGTATTGCACTACCCTAAGCTGATGATAGCTTCTGCTTTTTCACTGTTCATCATTGCCATTATTGTACTGATGTCGCTGGGTGGTGAATTCATACCGCAGCTGGAAGAAGGTGATTTTGCAGTAGACACCCGGGTACTAACAGGCAGCAACCTGCATACCACTATCGATGCTACACAAAAAGCTGCAAGCATACTGATGCATAAGTTTCCCGAAGTAGAAAAAGTAGTGACTAAAATAGGCAGTGGCGAAATACCTACCGACCCCATGCCTATGGAAGCCAGTGATATGATGGTGATACTGAAAGACAAAAAAGAATGGACATCTGCCAAAACCTTTCCTGAACTGGCAGAAAAAATGAGCGCTGCAGTAAGTGCTATACCCGGCATTACTACAGGTTTCCAGTTCCCGGTACAAATGCGTTTTAATGAATTGATGACAGGAGCAAGGCAGGATGTGGTTTGTAAAATATTTGGGGAGAACCTGGATACACTGGCTCATTATGCCAACGAACTGGGCAAACTGGCAAATACCGTTGATGGTGCGCGTGATTTGTATGTAGAAACAGTGACGGGTTTGCCGCAGATAATAATTGAACACAATCGTGCGGCAATAGCACAGTATGGTTTGAACATTGCCGATGTCAACAATGTAATCAATGCGGCATTTGGCGGGCAAAGCACGGGTATGGTGTATGAAGGCGAGAAACGCTTTGACCTTGTGGTGCGTCTTGCAGGTGACCAGCGCCAAAACCTGGAAGATGTACAAAACCTGCTGATACCTACACCCGGCGGCACACAGGTGCCCCTGCACCAACTAGCCACCGTTGCAATAAAAGACGGTCCTAACCAGATACAGCGTGAAGATGCCAAGCGCAGAATTGTTGTTGGCTTCAATGTTCGCGGCAAGGACGTACAGACTATTGTGAATGAGTTGCAACAAAAAGTACAACAGATAAAACTGCCTCCGGGCTATTACATCACATACGGTGGTGCATTTGAAAACCTTGTAGAAGCTAAAAAGCGTTTATCAATAGTAGTGCCTTTAGCACTGGGGCTCATATTCCTGATGTTGTATTTCGCATTTAATTCTATCAAACACAGCCTTATTATTTATACTGCCATACCATTATCGGCCATTGGTGGTGCATTGGCATTGGCATCAAGAGGTATGCCCTTCAGCATCAGTGCAGGGGTTGGGTTCATTGCATTATTTGGTGTAGCCGTACTGAATGGCATTGTATTGATTGCAGAGTTCAGACGATTGAAGGACAATGGACTAACTGACCTGAAAGAAGTAGTGATGCAGGGTACCCGTATCAGGCTACGCCCGGTATTAATGACTGCAGCCGTAGCATCGCTTGGTTTTCTGCCTATGGCTATAAGTAATGGTGCAGGTGCAGAGGTGCAAAGGCCTTTGGCTACTGTGGTAATAGGCGGGCTGCTTACAGCTACATTCCTCACGCTGTTTCTGCTACCTGTACTTTATATGTTATTTGAAAAAGCAAGTATTAAGATGAAACCCAAAACAACAATTATTCTCTTACTGCTCTCTGTATTGCCTGCATTTGCCAATGCACAACAAACCATATCGTTAGACGCAGCAATTGATTCAGCATTGCACAATAACCTGAAGATGAAATCGCAACGCCTTAACGAAGCATACTATAAACGCATGCAAGGCACCGGTTGGGACTTTAATAAAACAACACTGACCACAGAATGGGGAAACGTAAACAGTGCGTATGCTGATACCCGATATGGCATATCACAAACCATTGCTTTTCCATTGGTATATATACGGCAACGGGCAGCATTGCACAACGAGTGGAATGCCGCACAAGCACAAACGAACCTGAGGGAAAAAGAAATTGTAAAGCAGGTATCTGTCTTGTATAACGATATCAATTACCTGTACCAGAAACAAAGCTTGCTGGAACATGCAGATAGCCTGTATGCCGAATTTGAACGCAAAGCACAACTAAAGTTCAATCTCGGCGAATCCAATACGCTGGAAAAAAACACTGCCGAGAACCTGCGCGGACAGATACACCTGCAACTGGAACAACTGCAATCTGATTTACAGATACTGCTTAACCGCTTTGCCTATACCCTGAATACCAATACGCCTTACCTGCCTGCAAAGGAATTGCTTCGTCCAGGCACTCCCCTCTTATCCAATTCAGGATTACAACAACACCCATACATTTCATACCTGCATCAGCAACAGCTGCTTGCCAAAAACCTGTATCAACTGGAGAAAACAAAGTTGTTACCGGACATAATCGGTGGTTATTACAACCAAAGCTTCAGCGGATGGCAAAAAGTGAATAATGTAGAACGTTTATACAGCACATCCGAACGATTCAACTCTGTGCAATTAGGCATTGGAATACCCATACTTTTTAATTCGCAGGCAGCTAAAATAAAAGCAGCAGCACTGAACCGTAAGATAGCTGCTACCCAGCAGGAAGATGGCAGCAAAGCTATGGAATTGCAATATGCCAATGCTGTTGCCGTGTATAAGAGGCTAAGCAATGCTGTAACCTATTTTGAAACCACTGCGAATAAAAATGCAGAACAGATGATAGCAGCAGCTACCAGCCAGTTCTCTCAAGGTGACATCAGCTATCTTGAATACACTATGCTTTTGAACCAGGCACTGAGTATCAGCGGCAATTACTATGACGAGTTAAAACAACTCAACGAATCTATTTTCGAAATCAATTACCTCACAAAAAATTAGCACAATGAAATATACATTATTAATAGCATTGTTGGCATTTGCATCATGCGGAGGCAACCCTGTACCTGATACTAAAAAGACAGAAACAGAAAGCAGCACAAATGTATCGTTGACAGCAGAACAGCTCAAGAATGCTGGCACAGAAACAGGATATGCAAAACAGCAGGACATAAAATCTATCATAAAGGTTACAGGTAAAATTGACGTACCACCACAAAATATGGTATCGGTAAGTTTTCCGCTGGGTGGTTATCTAAAGTCCACCAAACTATTGCCGGGAATGCATATAGGCAAAGGAGAAGTTATTGCAATAATGGAAGACCAGCAATATATACAACTGCAGCAAGACTACCTTACCGCAAAAGCGAGGCAAGACTATCTTGAAAATGAATACCTGCGACAAAAAGAGTTGAACAGAAGCAAAGCAAGCAGCGACAAAACCTTTCAGCAGGCAGAAGCGGAATACAAAAGCAATAAAATACTGATAAGCGGTTTGCAACAAAAGCTACAGCTGATAGGTATCAACCCCGATAAACTGAATGAAAACACTATATCAAGAACTGTGAGTGTATATGCGCCAATTGATGGTTTTGTATCGGCTGTAAAAGTAAATATCGGCAAATATGTTACTCCGTCAGATGTACTTTTTGAACTGGTTAACCCCACCGATATACACCTGGCACTTACCATTTTCGAGAAAGACATAAATTCCCTTTTCATAGGTCAGAAACTGGTGGCATATACCAACAACGATGCCGGTAAAAAATACCCATGCGAGATTATACTGATAGGCAAAGATGTAAGTGCAGAGCACTCCATACAAGTACATTGCCACTTTGACAAATATGACAATACACTTGTGCCCGGCATGTATATGAATGCAGAAATTGAGGCTAACAGCCGTAACAGCTACGTTGTTCCCGAAGATGCAGTGGTGCGCTATGGCAACAAGCAATTTCTATTCCTAGCGGTGCAAGGAAACAATTATGAAATGAAAGAAGTAACAACAGGAGCATCTGAAAACGGCATGATAGCCATAACCAACATTGAAAACATAGATTTGACTAAACAGGCAATAGTTACTAAAAATGCTTATTCATTATTAATGAAACTTAAAAATACTGCCGAATGAAAAAGATAATTGCATTAACCTATGTATTATTCCCCTTACTGATAATATCATGCAAGAAAGACAATATAAATAATGGGGATGTCTTGGCGAGAGTATATTACAAAGGAAACCAAGTGCCGCGTGCTACAGTCTCTCTATTTAAAGACACAACAGATAAGCCTTTAAAATTAATGGTATCTGACGCTATCGGAGAAGTTTCTTTTAGTCAATTGGAGCCGGGCGATTATTATCTATTTGCCAATGGGAATTGGTATAACCCGTATATGAATATATGTGGTAAGCAATTTGTACGGGTATTGTATAAAGCACAATCCAATCACTACGATGTTATTATAGATACACGGGAATGCAGGTAATAGCTGATTTAAATGAAACTATTAATTACTATATCGAAAATAAATATAGTAATCCAGCAGGGGCTCGAATTTTGAAGTAATTAACCCTTTATCAATAAGCTGATTTGTCTTGATAGATTATTACTCGATCAACCTCAGAACGCCTAATTAAGTTCATCTAAGCCCGCGATTTATACAAAAACAAAAAAGCCACTGAAAATCAGCGGCTTTTTTCGAGTGATCGTGTTGGGGCTCGAAACACCTTTCTATTTGCTTGAAATGAGGTTACTTTATTTGGTGCTCGATTAAATACAATAACTTTAATGAAAAGGTATGCCTTTATTACTCAGGTTTACTATCAACACAAACGTATAAAATGCTATAGGTATTTCAAAGACCAAATGGCTACTTATACTTGGTAAGTTCTGTCACTGATTTTCTAATATCATTTAGTAGTAGCCGTATGTCATCCTCCCATTCCGGCGCAAAGTGATTTTCATTGGCTTCTAATTTATTGGCTATTAAAAGTACTCTTTTCATTCCCATCATAGCACATTTAGGTTTGAAGGCATGTACCAATTCTTTAATCGTTTCATAATTCTTTTTTGACAAAGACGCTTCAATTTCATTACAAAATGCCGGGATACCTTTTAAATACAAACTAATATATTGGTGCATTCTAGCTTCATTATCTTCACAGAATTCTCTTAAACCTGCAAGGTTCGTTACGATTCCATTCTCACTGTGGTTTTTGTCGCTATCCACTTCAGCGTTTTGCGAGTCAGGAAAGACGTTAGCTTTACCGGTTAATATAGCCATCTCTCTTATGAGTGTCAGGGCATTAAAGGGTTTAGTTACACAAGTATTCATACCGGCAGCAAGGCATTCTTCTAAATATGCGTGCTGAACACTTGCTGTCATTGCAATAATAGGTACTGCATTTTTAGGCGAAGGGAAATTTGCTCTGATATGTTTCGTAGCTTCTATACCGCTCATAATCGGCATCTGTGCATCCATCAATATAATGTCATAAACATTGATGTGCAATAAATCTAATGCCTGTTGTCCGTTGGAGGCAATATTTATCATTACATTGGCTTTTAAATTCAATGTATCTATTACAGCCAACCTGTTGTATTCATTATCGTCAACAACTAATATTCGAAGCCCGTTCAATACACTTCCATCTACTTTCTGCGCAGTTGTTTTGGAAATAATTGTTTGTTGGGTATTTGCTAACTGTAGTGGTATTGTAAATGAAAATGATGAACCTACACTCGGGATACTTTCGGCAGTTATGTTACCGCCCATGAGTGTTACAAGTCCTTTAGAAATTGAAAGGCCAAGTCCTGTTCCGCCGTGTTTTCTGGTGTCCGATATATTTACCTGGGCAAAATCCCTGAACAACAATTTAAGTTTCTCAGGCGGTACGCCTATACCAGTATCGGCTACGCTGAATTTGATATTTTGACCTTCTACTAAATCAACATTAATGCGTACATACCCTTTTTCGGTAAACTTTATAGAATTGCTGCAAAGATTCAGTAATATCTGGCTTAATCGGTAAGGGTCTCCTTCTATCATATCAGGAACTTTGTCCGCAATGACTGTTTGTATTTGCAGTTTCTTTTCTTCTGCTAAAACCGAAAGTGTGTCGGCTATACTGCTTACAACTTGTTTCAGGGAAAACGGAATTTTCTCTAATTGTAGCTTACCTACTTCCATTTTAGAAATATCAAGCACATCATTAATGATATGCAAAAGCAGGTCAGACGATTTCGAAATAGCATTGAGGTATTGAACCTGTTCCGGCTTAGGGTCCTTTTCCATCAAAAGATGCACGAAACTGTTTACCGCGTTCATCGGAGTGCGAATCTCATGGCTCATATTGGCCAGAAACTGCTGACGTAAACGTTCACTGGTTTCTGCTTTTTCTTTTTGTTCTTTGTATTGACTGGTTCTTTCTGCCACTTGACTCTCAAGTAATTTTGTTCGCTTCATGAAAGCATTGGTGCGGTACTTGTTATATGCATATATAGCAGCAATAACAAACACGAAGCATACAGCATAAAACCACCAGGATTGCCACCATGGCGTCGCTATGACAATCTTTACTTCTTGGCTCTCGCTTATATGTTTTCCATCACGGGTACTTGCACGCACTTTAAAAACATAAGTGCCGGGTTGCAGATTAGTGAAGTTTGCTTCATACCTGTTACCCACATCTATCCAGTCGTCATTTAAACCTACGAGTTTATAAGCATAATTATAGACAACGTTTTCAGTATAATTAAGGACATTGAAGTTAATAGTGATAAAATTCTGATCATAGTTAAAGTTGTAAACTCTTTTAACCAATGCTGATGAATCTGTTTGGATAGCTTTGTTAAATAATTTGAATCCGGTAATATGTACAGGAGGCATCTTGTTTTTATCCAGTAATCTTTTTGGATAAAACTTAACGAGGCCCTCGTTAGCCGCAAAATATATGGCATCTTCCTGCTTGTCATATACCATTTGACTTTCTATTTTATGTACGGGAAGGTCTCTATACGCCTCATAGGCTGTAATATCGTTCCTGGAATCCATTTTAATCACCGCACTTTTGGTGGCGAACCAAATATTACCTTCGCCGTCTTCGGTAAGGCTTACTATATTATTGTCTGGTAATTTTTTGATATTCTTATACAAGATAAATTTTTGAACCCTGCGATCGAATGTGTCAATCCAATCAGAACCCCAAACCCATATACAGTTTTTCGAATCAGTAAACATACCTCTTATTTGGTTTGCATTTACTGACGTTTTACTTGCATTGTCAAGACTAAAATATTTAAGGCTATAATCACTGCTGATACGAACAATGTTATTCCCATTTTCAGGTGGGTAAAGCGAACACCATATATTACCCGATTTATCTTTTGTAATAAATGGTTTTACGTTATTCACTAAAAAATTTCTTGTGTTTTTTTGCAGATTAATAATGCTGGCTTGCCTGTCAAAAAATATAACGATCAAATTAGAATCATCTTTTTCAACAATTGATTGAATAGGCAAGTAGTTGCGATATGCAATCCTCCGATAATTACACTCTGAAATCGTTTCATTTTTAGTGTTGTATCTGTAAATCAAATCAGCCATACTAATCCAAAAATGCCCAGACTTTGAGGGGCTTATTGAGTAGCTTGGGAATGAATATTCTTTGCCATTTCGAACGCCAATTTGTTCAAATAATTTCACTTCGTTGGTGTGTGTGTTCAACAAGCGAACTCCGCGTTGGCTTCCTACTAAAATCTTTCCACCATCAACAGGACACAATGCTTGAGTGGTTACATCTCCATACCTATCTGTAGGCTTTATCTTTAAAAAATCATAAGGGTATACTACAAAATTCTCAATCGGGGGGTCTATTATATTAATCCCTCCACCAATGGTGCCTATCCATATTCTGCCATCCTTATCCTTATAAACTACTTTTATGAAATCATCGGAAAGACTGCTGGGATTTAGCGGATTGTTTTTATAGGTTATAATACTACCATCAATAGTATTTAACACATTTATTCCTCCTCCTTCAGTCCCTATATATATCTTATTACCGGCTGGGCAAATGGATCGAACAATATTATTTGACAGCCTTACAGAATCTTTTACGTTATTTTCGAATGTTTCAAATTTTCGGTCTGCCAAATTGTACTTAAGGATAACAGAGTCTTTTGTATTATTATTGAAGGATTCAAATTCCCAATCTGCCAAATTATACTTAAGGATACCTACAAATGTTGATAACCATACATTTCCTGAACTATCGGGAGTAATACCGTAGACCAGCCTTAGCATATGCGACACGCTATCGTAATGTTGCCTGTTAACTAATGCCTTACCAACTGATACGGGGTGAAATTGATTTGTATTTAAATCATAGTAGTTTAAATGTCCTGTGGTTTTCAGATCTCTGAACGGGTCGCCACCTCCTTCAAATGTCCCCACAAAGTATTTGCCATTTGCTATTTCGTATATCGAAGTACATTTTATACTTGCTATCGTGTAGCGGTCGTTTGCTCTCCATATATGATGTATGAATGTTTGCCTGCTTTCATCAAACAATTCTAATCCCCCGCCGTATAGGCATATCCAAAACCTGCCTTCATTATCTTCATAAATCTGAGCTACATACCCGGTATTAATGCTGTTTGGTTTCTTAGGGTCATGTTCGTAACGTTTGAATTTTTCCGTTATCGGGTCATATATAGTGATGCCATTATCATTAGTACCTATCCATATTCTGCCCCTGCGGTCTTCGTACAAAGCAGTGATATTGTTTCCGCTAAGGCTATTGGAGTCATTGGGGTTTCGAATAAATAAATCGAAGTTTCTGCCGTCGTAACGGTTCAGGCCTTTATCTGTACCAAACCACATGAATCCATTACGGTCTTGCAATATGCAATTGACAATATTGCTTGCCAGCCCATTAGCTCGGTTCAGATGCCTGAATACTACTGGCAGTTCATAAGGCTTGCCTTTATTGTTTTGAGCAAATGCAGCATAAGATGCAAAAAATAGGAGGCATATGAGTAGCGCTCTTTTCATGCTGCATTACTTTATGAATTGATTATTTTATAGAATATCAGAACTGCGAAACCAGTTTCAGCAGTTCATCTTTTTTTCTGCGCGATACATCTAATGTTGTTCCGTCTGTCAATATTACCTGCCCCCCATCACCACGCAAATATTTTTTCATATGGTTGAGGTTTATCAGGTGCGACTTGTGTATCCTGAAAAACCCATGTGGCAATAACAGCTCCTCAAAACTACCAAGGGTTCTAGACGACATTACCATTTTTTTACCATTCTGATAAATCTTGGTGTATCTATCATCGCCTTCACAATACATAATATCCTGCAGGCCTATAAATATTAACCCATCCATGGTAGGTATTGCCAGGTTTTCAATTTTTGTTTTGGCTTGCGTTATCACTTCCATTTGCCAAAGCGAAAGGTCGGTATCTTTGCTTCGTTTCTCATAAACCCGGCTTATAGCTTCCTGCAAATCAGCAATATTCACAGGTTTAAGTAAATAATCGATAGCTGAAAAACGTATAGCCCTAATCGCATAGTGCTCGTGTGATGTAGTGAATATGATCTCGAAATTGATAGCCGGCAATTTTTTCAGCATATCAAACCCGCTCATGCCGCCCGGCATTTCTACATCCAGAAACACAACATCCGGTTTTAGCGATGCCAGCTTTCCTATAGCATCTTCCGCACTGTTAAATGTGGCAATCATTTCCACATCGCTCACCTTATGCTTTATAATGTCCTGAAGATGAAAACAAGAGAATTCGTCATCATCTATTATTACAGCCTTTAGTTGGTTTGTAATACCCATTCCCTAAAGATAATAATTTAGGGAATGGATAATACCTTGATTTACATCTATTGTTTTGCTATTTTATATACCGCCTCTTCGCCATTGCTTACTATACGCAGGATGTATATGCCCGCAGGGCTATTTTCCATATTCACTACCTGCTCGCTGCCGGCGGTAAGGTTGCCTGCGTTGTTGCTGTATACAATCTTACCTGTGATGTCTGCAATAGTTATCACCGTATTATTGGCCTGCTTGTCAAAAGCTATATGCAGTTCGTTGCTGGTAGGGTTAGGATATACCTTAAGGGTGTTTTTGATTGCAGCTTTCTCTACGCTTACGGTCATACCATCAAATGCATTTATTTTACCCCAGCCCCATGTATTGCTGCCATTAACTGGTATGGCACCTGTATAATTGTCTGTAATAGCAGTTTTCTTCATTCTGTCCAACGCCTGTGCAGGTGTAAGTGTCGGGTATTTCTGCAACCACAGGGCAAGTATACCTGTAACCATAGGGCATGACATGGAAGTACCTTGCATTTTTCCGAAATACCATTTTTTTGAACCAATACTAACGTCCTTTACCACGAATGGACTATTAGCGTCGTAGTCACCAGATTTATCGTAGCTATTTACAGATGAAATAATCATATTGCCGGGGGCTGTAATGTCGGGTTTAGTACGGCCATCTGCTGTCGGACCCTGAGAGGAAAAGGGTGCTATTGCGCCTGATGGAGCCATAAAGCCGGGCTCCTGCATTTGCAGCCCTGCATTTAGTGATGTCCATATCGTGTGCGTCGTATATGCCCCAACACTAATTACATTTTTTCCGCCAGCTCCTACACCAACGGTATGGGTCGAATTGCCCGTTATAAGATGAGGGTCGGGAATCCCAAAATCTGTAAAAAGTCCATAGGGTACACCTGGGCTAGGTCTATCAGCCCACATCTGAACAAAGCTATTTGGGGCGATTATCTTGATAAATAGTTTTAAGGTACTTGTATTGGGTATAGCATTATCTAAAACAGCAATATTGATATTGGGTTTACCACTATTTGCATCTATACTTGCTTGTAAACCAATTTTCATGGTATCATTATTATTGCCTATTAAGTTAAAACTATAAACAGAATCTATATTAGCAGCTATTGTGGCTGTGAAGTAAGATGGATTTAAAGTGATAATATCCATTAATAATAATTGAACTTTAAAATTTTCATTCTTCCTGCCATACATATAAGCTCTATACCCGGCTGTTAACTTTGGATAAGTGGTGAAAAATGTATACGCTACTGAATCCAAATTAACGAAAGTATGTTCTGCATACATGTTATTACTACCACTATTTCCTGCAGAGCGTACTAAAAGCATTCCAGGTCCGGTTAATGAGTCCATTGCCTGTTCTTCGGTACTGGTGCCATCATGCGCACCTTCCTGACTGCCGAAGCTCATATTAATAACACATGGCTTACCAACAGATGCTGCATAGTTTTGTACATATTTTATTGCATCAATAATATAAGTAGTGCTTAATTTGGCAGCTACTAATACAATATCACTTTCATAAGCCACACCTTTATAAGGACTGCCCGGGTAACCACCTGCCCCTGCGGCTGTGCCTGCTGTGTGGCTACCATGAGACTGCACTGTATCATCGTTCGGAGCGCTGAGCATTGCTGCTTCTGTAGTATATTCAGAGCCATATGCGTAACCAACAGGTGGCGTGCCGGAGTTATTCTTTTGATTCCAGAACCTTTTAACACGATAATTGGCAGTACCAGTTGTGTCATAAAAGTTAGGGTGTGTAAGATCAAAGCCTACATCCAGGTCTCCGACTACAACGCCTTTGCCTGTGTAGGGCATGGTTAGTGGCGCTAGACCCTTGTGCACTTTATCTACATTAGTAACTATACGTGCCGTATCCATATGCAGGAATTCTTTGCTACCAATATCTAAAAGCAACAAATCCGGCATTTGTACTATTGCTTCAATCTTGTCTATAGGCACTAGTGCTGTATATAAACTCCCAATTTTAGAACCCAATAGCACACCCTGTTCGCTAAGCCCTGACATAGTAAGCTGACCTTTTAACTTAATAAAGCTGTTAGCGTATAACTTATTCCCTTTGCGTATCAACGCATACTTTTGTGTCAGTTGTTCTTCATTAATACTTCCGGATTTTTTTTTCATTTCCATCATTTCGAGCAATAGGAATGCTGTATTTGTCGACATACCGTGAGTTGACATGGCATCTGTCGGGCGCGCTATTTTTGCTGAAGGGAAATCGGCCGGTATCCTTCTTGGCTTTTCATTGTTCTGTGCCTGTACATTGAAGGACAAGAACAGGAAAAAGAGTAATAAAATGTTTAGCTGTTTCATATAGTTGATATTTAATTGATTTCAAGTTTTTTTGATAATTCGAAATAGGTGATGCCTTTCTGATTCAGGAATGTTGAAAACGCTGATAACGGAACCAGTATCGTTCTGATGTCTCCCGATGGTTGGCCGGGAAATGTTTTTATTTTCTTAAGCTGCTTCTCAGAAAAATTTTTATCGGTTTTTATAAACCCGCTTACATAGTAGATGCCCTTTATTTTTTGCAGGCTATACTTTTTTATTAATTGAGTTGAGGGATTGAATGTTTTCAAAGGTTGTTTAGAAGTATTCATTTCATTCTGCAGGTCCATCATAAAAAATTTGGTATCTGCAGAAACAGGGAAAGCCCCTTGTGCGTAAAGTGTTGTGCACCCTGTAAAAAATGCTAACGGAAGAATCAGAACTAATAAAAAGCGAGGCAGTTTCATACATAGTATTTAGTGTTTCAAACTTCTTAAAAATTGACAGTTGTAGAAAGTGCTATGTAGCCAACGGCAGAAATGAGTAGGGAACGGAGGATTTATACATAAACAAAGCCCTCGTGAGAGGGCTTTAGTATTACATTCAATAGTATTATTTCGCTCTGCGGAATAAGTAACGGGTAATAAATATGCCTCCCGAACTGCTGCCATTAGATATTTGCGAATGCGACCCTGTAGCAACAGAAACTAGTTCCCACCCATCATTACTATATTGATTGATGCGCTCTACGATTGCGTTATCATTATCAGCAATGTTGCCAAAATTGATGCCGACCATACTATAAAAGTTTTTCAGGTCTTTCTCTATCAGCTGCCCGTTCATGTCAGTTGTAAGTATGCGCGATCTACCTAAACCACCTGCAACTACAGATTCTATCGTCGAAAATTGTTTGTATTCATACCTGGCTTGTTCCGGGTTGGGCCTGAATGCAAATCCGGTAATAATGATAAGTAATGTTAGCGCAACTAATGCTATGGTCTTGAAATTGTTTTTCATACTGTATGATTTTAAAGTTGTTTAGAGATTTTCTTTTAATACTTGTAATTAAATCTTGCAGACAGACCGAATTCAAAGCCCATCTTATCATCCAGAAACGGATTGCCTCTTACCCAACCCTTGGTTTTGCCACTCACACCTATATAAGGGTAGATAAATTTGTTGGCTTTCCATTTCAACATAATATTGGCATACCCTGTAAAAGCTCCTGTTGCAGTAAAGAAAGACTGATCTTTAGGTTGCAAATCTGCTATGACATCAACTGTTGCCAGAAACTTTTGGTTACCCATTTTCACAGGATATTCAAAAAGCATGGCTTCTATACCCGGGAAATTATGAGACAAGTTTTGGTTGAGGTGAGGAGATACGAAAATGTTGTATTTAGATATGCTTGTCATCAGATCTATACCAATTGAATTACCAAATGATGTAGGATAGTACCTTCCTGCCAAGGCAGCGCGAAATGTTTTCAACCCTTTATTCTTCTTGAAAAACAATTCTGAAATTCGAAAATCTATCAACCCAAAATAGTTTAACGAAGACAACCTTGCTTGCTTTTTTAACCATGATATTTGTTCATCGGTAAGGTCTGACCCTTTTATGTACCTGTCATAGCCATTACCATAAGGGTTTAAGCCTCGTGCTGCATATGCTTCATTAGGGTGCCAAAGGTCATATGCCCAGGCAGCAGGGTCTAACCCGCAAAAATCTCTTAATTCTTGCTTTGAACCCTCGTTGGCCATTTGCTCTTCTGTTTTTTTAGTCAGTTCATCTCTATTTGTACACACTTTAAGGTATTGATGCACATTTTGAGCGCTGAATATGTAGTATAAAAAGTTGGGCAAACGACTATCATAGAAGAAATCTTGTTGCTGCATTCTTGAGATACCATATACCTGTCCTTCCATTCCTGCTGCTTCCAATCTTACCAAACCGGGGTTATTATTTTTTTTAAGCAACACAAGGTTTGTATCCAACACATAGGCTACTGATGCTAAGCCATTGCTCGTCAAACCTTCACGCTTATTAACTGTTAAAGGGTTGAAGCTATTGGTATAATTGACAACCATAGCATTTCTGTGAAACTCCTCATGGGCCCATCCGGCTCCGTAATAGTTGCCTATCACACCTATATCTAAAACACCAGCCAGGGTGAAATTGAATACCCTTTTCCAAATCTTGTGTTTTTTCAAAATGGGTATTTGAGTAACTCCCCAATTTACCGTTTGGGCAATGCCTGTAGATATTTGTGTAGCCTGTTGCATGCTCTGGTATTGCATACCCTTGAACAAACTCACCTGTGCATTAGGATCAGCAATAGTACAATTAACCGTTTTGCCGGCGTATGTTGCAAATGGGAAATCAAGTATGGTATATTCCAATACCAACGGTCTCTTTTCATTAGTGTGTTGCGCTACAGTGTCCGGATTAGCATGCGACTGTGTTGCAGTAAATAACAGCCCAATAAGAATAGCCTTTTTCATTTTTTACATTTTTAGAAGATAGTATGCTGGACAAACTTGATTATTTGTACGAGAATGCCATAGCGAAATGTAGGGAACGGTAGAAATGAGTAGTGAACGGTTATTTAGTCGGAAAAATCACGCCTACATTTGAAACAAAGATTTTAGAAATGGAAGATGTAGAAATAACCAATGAACAACAGTGTAAAAATTGTGGCTCAGTACTCGACGGCAAGTTTTGTAAAAATTGCGGCCAAAAAGTAATTGAACACAAAGAGACGATATGGCACGCTGTAACACACTTTGTATCTGACATCTTTCATTATGACGGGAGATTTATAAGAACGTTAAAATTGTTACTTACCCGTCCTGGCTTTTTGTCTTTAGAGTATAAGAACGGTGCCCGAGAAAAGTATGTTGACCCTTTTAGGCTTTATTTATTCATGTCCGCATTAGCCGTTGTAGTGTTTGTAAACATTGAAAGTCCTCAGGAAACAGTTACCAGAAGGGATAACCCCGATATCATACGTTTCATTGACTCAACAAGGGCAGCCCTGCTGACCGATAGGGCGCATAGCGCAAAAAATAAGAAAGGCAGATATGACCGGATCAAATTTGAGGTGAACGGGAAAAAGATAACAATACTTGACCCGGCAGATATTTTAAAGCATGGCAAGCGCTATTACGACTCTGTTCAAAATACCCTTAGTCCACAAAAAAGAACTAGTGGTTATTTCCGATATAAGGATATGAAAGTTATAGAGGCATATGATGCCTTTGATATGGCTCCGTATAATTATTCCCAAAAAATAGATGAGAAGATTAGTCTGCTCCTTCCTAAAGCGTTTTTTATTTCGATGCCATTTTTCATTCTTGCGCTATTCGCGCTTTATTTCAATAAACGGAAACAATATCTTTCTGCGTACCATGCCATATTCACTTTGCATATTTATACTACTATGTGGGTATTTATCATGCTAGATAGTATTACGTCAACATATTTTGAACATCCCAAAACTCATATTATATATACTTGTGTAGGCTATATTATTTTTTTCGGCTGTTTAGTTTACCTCTATGTAGCAATGCTTCGGTTCTATAAAGAACGCTGGTGGCTTACCCTGATAAAGGCAATCGTATTGATAATTTTTACAGGATTAGTTTTTTACGGCGGTGTACTAATACTGAAAGAATACTTAACTATATCCCTTGCTACAATTCCTGCATAGTTTGTCAACAATAGTACGCTGTATATTATTAGACTATGATAAGTGCAATCCGGTAGTGATACGAACTTTTGAATCAATTGACTCATTATCAGTGAGTCAATTTTTTTACTCGATCAACCTCAGAACGCCTAATTAGGTTCATCTAATCCAGCCATTTATACAAAAACAAAAAAGCCACTGAATTTCAGTGGCTTTTTTCGAGTGATCCCGTTGGGACATTTGTCGAACCGGATTGTGGAAGATTTTAAGTTATTGGCCGTCTGATTGGACACTTGTTAACCTACTTAGGACTAATTCACTTTTATTTTCAGCATATTTTGCTCGAGATACGTTTTTATTGAGGAAGTGGATATTTACGTATCGTTTTTAGTAGTTTTAGTAAAAATGGTAGTGAATGTTTCCCAGAACGGAATTAGTCCCAGGTTTACGCTTTGTTGATCTTACTAGTGACTATGACAGAGCTGCATTGTTGTCGGTGGGAAATAACGCCAATCAGGAGATTGGCTGCCATAAAGACGTAGTGGAACACTACGCCTAGCTGGGATTACGCTTACTTGCCTTACCGCAATATAAGGTTCAAGCGAATACGCTTGAACAGTTGCAACTGGACTATTCTCATAAACATGTCTTTAGGACGAAAGGGGAAGTATTTGCATCTTAACTATTATGTCTTGCTTTCCTTCAAAAAAGTTCTTAAGGTTTCATTTGCCATTGTCGGTAAAAATTCCGTGATCGAATACTCTGCTAATCCATGTAAGTTAAAGGGGTCTTCCGCAATGACTTTTTCTATTGTGGCCAGATCTTCCGCCTGGGCTAAAATAACCCCACCTGTGCGTGGCTGTTTTCTACCGGAAAGCATAAATATTCCCTTCGCATAATATTTTTCAAGGAATAGTTTATGGGCATCGAGTAGCTGGTCTATTTCTGCTAACGACCCGGTATATGTTAATTGAATGACGAACATAAATAATTGATTTAATAACTTATTTTTCCAAAGGATTTTTTCAGCGCCGATGTTATGTAAAGAAGTTGTTTTGGAGATTTTCTCACACCTCTCTTGTTAATCTTTTAAGGTGTTGTTAGTCTATCGCAATAAAATGTCTGTCATTTTTACTATGGCTTAACGGAGCTGTTCCAAGTATTCGAAGCGGGCTCTCTGAAACATTCTTAAATTCATGAACTTCTCCTGGGTGTATTGTGAAGCAGTCTCCTGCGTTAACCTGCATTTCGGTATGCCAAAGAACATTTTCATTTTCCAAGATGCCTGTATGAATGATGCCTTGTCCGTAAAGTATAAAATATGTTTCAATGTCATTCTTGTGGTAGTGTGCCGGAATTGATTGTCCCATTGCTAATTCGATTGCAAATACAGACATCTTTTCGTTACCAGTTAAATGAACAAGTTTTACTCCTACCTTTTTGTCTGTTTCCGTATTGTTCAGACAGCTGTTAATGTTTGAAATTTTCATTGTTGAAATGTTTTGGTTCTTGTATTTCACCGTTCCCAAAGGACCAGTTCTGCTTTCCTTCATTTTCCACCAACACTATGATGATGTTATTCTTTGTAATGGTTGTCGAGCCGCTTATCCGCTCAGCAATTTCTCTATATAACCTTCTTTTTTGATCCACCGTACGTCCTTGCCCTGCTATGATTTGAATGTATATAATATCTGAAGTATGTGCTATGCCCAAATAAGCTTCGGGAAACTTTATTTGTCTTGAATCCAACTCTTCGATTATATGGAAATAGTCGCTTTCCGGAATTTTAAACTCCTGCATCAGTGCATGGTGAACAGATATCGACACGTTGTCTTTGGTTTCCTGCGAAAAAGATTTTGGCAAACTGATTCTTACAAACGGCATAATTAAATTTGCATTTTACGTGTTAATGACAAGTAGAGCCACTTAAAAATAATCGCTGTAACTTAAGTGAGAAACAATTTCGTTTCATGTTTTTTACGAATTATTGATGAATAAACCTGACATTTTCCTCTATGCCCTCTTTCAAATAAAAAACAATAAATGTCATTGGCTTATCATGCGAAGCATTATCGAAGTGAAGGATATTTTCATTTTTGGGTTCATAAAACGAGTCACCTTCCTTTAAAATGATCGAGTCTTTCCCTTCAACCTGAAAAAGGACTGTCCCGGATTTGATATAACCCACTACGGGGCAGGGATGTAAATGCTTTGGAGCTGTTTGCCCTGCCGGAAACGTGATTTCCTGTATTTCAACTTTAGATATTTTCTGATCCATTAAAGCAGGTTCAAGATTCTTCCTGACAATTAAATTCTGCTGTGCCATAGCGTTGGAAATTATGAATGAATAAATGAGAACGAGATAGTATTTCATTGTTGTTTTGTTGCTTTTAGAATAAAAAGAAAACTCATACATGTAAATGCTTAGCAAGCCAACCAGTTCAAAACTATTTATTTTACTCGCGGTTGTTTATTGAAATCAGCACTTTGCCTGTATTTGCATTGCTTTTCTGATATTCGAATGCTTTGCAAAAATCTGCCATTGGGAAAACTGCTGCAACAGGCATTTGAAATTCGGGTTTTGCTATAGCTTCTACCAATGAGCTATAAATGTTACTAACATCGTCGCCTTTCTTCGAAAGCCATGCATCTATGCCGAAACCGGTAATGGTCAGATTTTTAAATATGACTGTTGCGTTATGGTAACTAACATTTCCCTTTCCCAGTAACCCGTAGGAAATGACCTTGCCAAATGGTGCCATAACAGTGAGAAGTTCGGACAGCAATTGGTCACCCACGGCATCCAGCACACATGCCACACCTTTATGACCGGTAATTTCCAATATTCTTTCTGCAAGGTCGCCGGACTGTGATGTTAAGATCTTTGTTGCACCGATAATGTCAAGTCCTTCTGCCTCCTTTTCATCACGTGTTACAACTATGGTGCTTATTCCTCTTAACCTTGCCAGTTGCATGATTATTTTTGACACTGCTGAGTTGCCTGCATTTATCAACAGCCAATCGTCTTGCGTCAGATCAGCTTCATCTAAAAGTGCATAAGCAGTTATAGGATTTAACGACAGCTGGCATCCTTTCTCCAACGGAAAATTATTGGGCAAGGGTATCAGTTTGTTCTCTGGTACAATAGCGTATTCTGCCCACAGGCCTTTATGCCGGAAGGCAACCAGCGCATTTTTATTGAATAGAGATCCATCCTGCACTTTATCAATAATACCAACACCCTCCAATCCTGCTATTTGTGGCAGCTGAGGTTTGATACGATACACACCATTAATAAACAGCAAGTCAGCAGGATTAATAGGGCTTGCCAGCATCTTCACCCTTACCTCCTCTTCACCAGGTTCTGGTACTCCAACTTCTGTCATCCTCAGCACATCGCAGGGTACTCCTGCGTGTTCAAATACTACTGCTTTCATAATATTTTTCATTCTCATAATTTATTACTGAACGTTTTTAAAAAACTGTTATTTTCTGCTCTAAAACAAGTATCTCTTCTGTATTCTAGCCGATACTTATCCACTCTAGGAAACTGCGTACCCTTTGCGTGTGCCACCGGCTGGCTTATACGGATTTCCGGCTCGCCCCATTCCACATCATCACTAAGCAACTGTAACATTGCGTTAATGTCTTTCTGACCAAAATGCTTTATATACTCTTTTACAATATTGATATTTGACTGCATACTGTGTGAATTTATATTTTATCAATAATGATTGTATTCTTTAAATTTTGCAAACTTCCTCGTAAAAAGCTGTCTTAATTCATACCTCAGTTCCATAGGAAAATGCGGTAATTAAGACGTTTCAGTATATAGATATTAAAAGGTATAGACAACAATACTATTAGCATTAGTATTGTGAGGGAAGACAAACCATAGTCTTTGGCGTATGTCATATCCAATACATCTTTTGTAATCCTGTAAACAACGTTACATGCCCAGTGCAGCCCTAT
Source organism: Bacteroidota bacterium (assembly GCA_018267965.1). Classification (GTDB taxonomy): domain Bacteria; phylum Bacteroidota; class Bacteroidia; order Chitinophagales; family Chitinophagaceae; genus Polluticoccus. The sequence continues at coordinate 58,155 of JAFDXK010000001.1, forward strand.
CGAATACCATAAAGAATTAGTAAGCGCTAACGGGATGGCAAGAAATACACCTGTGATGAACAGATAGATCAATGTTTCGTCAGGCGCCGCCAATTTATACGGATGGTTTAATACATAAAACAGTGCGGAAACAAGCACAAATACAATCTTGTTCCAATTCTTCCCAAACACTGCGAAAACATATCCCCGGGTAATAATATCTTCTGCAATGGAAGGTAAAAATGTCCCGACGGAAAACAGCACAACCTTTCCTAATGTAGGCAACAGGGAAAGATTATGGGCATTTATCATTTCCCTGTGTGTGAGTAATGAAACAACAAATGAGAGTGAATAGGTAACAAAGCCCGATAACAATCCTACAACAAAAAGATATTTCCCATCTTTTTGCCATGCCAGCTTGTAGTCTTGTATGCCTCCAAACCCTTGTTGCCTGGCGATAATGTGAGCTAACACAAGAACAGAAGCCATCAGGGATAAGAAGGCGATGGCATCATTATAAAAATACATAAATGCTTCAGCCGCCTGGTATGTAACCAGGAGTAAGGCCAGCCCCAGCAATTTGCCGCTAAAACTCTTAGTCATTTTTAAACGTCTTTAAAATTGTATACGGTAATTAATAGATGGTGTAAAGCCTAACTGGTATTGGGTGCGTATCACATTGTATCTATTGTCGAAGCCTTCACGCAGAATATTCTTATTGTTGGTCACGTTCTGAAAATCAAGATAAATTTCCTGCATACTCTTCTTACGGTTCATGCGATAAGTGATCTTGATATCACCCCTGAAATAATCAGCATACTTTTGCTCAAATGTTTTTGAATAATCGTAGGCTGTTTGGCCTTCTTTAATTGATTCCTGCAGATCAATAGGTATGTAGCGTTTACCACCTGCAGCTGTAAGTTTAGCATCTATGCATATAACATTCGATTTAGTTACTCTAAATTCTTTACCCGCCAGCATGTTCACAACATAATTATTATTGTATGCCGTATTCCTTTCTACTTTATCGCTACCTGTATACAAAGAATTGAACAAAGATGCTGTAGTAGTTACATAATAGCCTTTACTGAATTTTTTCTCCAACGTAAATTCCAAACCATAGTTACGACCGGTACCACTGTTAACAAGGCTGTCCTGTTTTGAAGAGCCATATGTAGAACCAAGATTAAGCGCTGAGAATGTGCTTGGTGCTGACTCTACCGGAACATTATATATATGTTGGTAGTATGCTTCTATCTTGTAGTGCCATTCACCAAATATTGTATGTTCCCAACCGGCTACAAATTGCGCACTCCTTGTGAAGTTCAGCGAACGATTGGTTTCAATGTAGTTATTATCTCCGTTTTTTGTTTTCAGGAAGTACAGCATCAAATCTTGCATTTGGCTGTGCATGCCCGCACCCAGGTTTACAGAGCTCAGCTGACCAACCTGGAATTTTGCACCCAGACGAGGCTCTATTGAATAGCTGTTATTCAGCGTAAGGTATTGACCGAATAAACCTGTGTTTAATGTTATTTTATCAGTGAAACGGTGCTGCCATGATGTGTAAGCCTGCAACAACTGTGTACTACCTTCTTCTTTACGCAATGGGGTCATATCGCCACTGAGAGATGTACTGTCAGCAAATGAGAAATGAATATCATGTGCGGTAATACCGGCCTGTATCCTGTCTTTTGAAGAGAACTTCTTGTTGATATTATCTGTTATTGTGTATTTCCATTCGTTGGTATGCTCTCTGTAATTAGGGTAGGCATCGCGTGCTTCATTCAAAGAATCCTGAATAGTTCTCACTTTTTGTCCGCTCACAGCCAGTGTTACTTTGTTAGACAATGAATTGGTGATGAAATACGTATTAGATATACCTGCTACACCGCTATTACTTTTGAAGTCAAGATTTTTATACGGGTCGTTGTAGAAATTCTGGGTATCGGCAATATTTCCTTTGAATGATATATTACTCAGTCCGCCTACACCAAATATTGTAAACTTGCCTGCCTTCTGAGTAGGTATGCTTATCTTAAAGCTAAGGTCCTGGTATTGCGGTATGGCACTGCCTGTGCCCGTAATGATACCTACTTTTTGCAGCAATCCGGGTATGCTGTACCTGTAATCTACCAGGTAAGATGCCTTACTTTTTTTAGAGAAATAACCTTCTGCACCCAATTCCAAACCCGATAAGCCCATTTGTGCTATATACTCTCTTTTGCCTGAGTTACCTTCTCTTAGTTGCAGGTCAAACACACCGGCATTGGCATTGCCAAACTGAGCAGGAAATGCACTGGTATAGAAAGCAGATTTGTCCAGCACATTATTATTGATCATACTCACAGGGCCGCCTGTTGCTCCCGATTGTCCGAAGTGGCTGGGGTTGGCCACATCAATACCTTCTATTCTCCATAATAATCCTGTGGGAGCATTACCACGTATTATGATATCGTTACGGCTGTCGTTATTGCTGATGACACCTGCAAAATTGCTGGCCATACGTGCCACATCATTCCTGCTGCCTGCATACCTGCGGGTATCCTCTGCATTAAACACGCTGGCACTAACGGTAGCCATTTGCTTATCGGTAATTTTTTCACGGCTGGCTTTTATCACTACTTCTTTGATTGCACGCACCTGCTCCAGCATTTCAAGGTCTAACACAGTTTCTTTACCCGATTCTATCACTACGTTCGGAATTGTTTGTTCCTGGTAGCCGGTGTGAGACACCCTAACTGTAGCACGGCCTACCGGTACTCCGGTAATACTATAATTACCATCTGCATCTGTAACAGTTCCCTCGCTATGCCCGTTACAATTAACTACTATACTCACACTCGGTATACCTGTTTTAGATTGCTGATCGGTAACGATACCCTTTATGGTTTGGGTTAATGTTTGTGCATCTGCACCTGCAGCAATCAGTAAACTTAGCGTCAGGATAAAGAATACTTGTTTCATATTTCTGATTGAGTGATTTTTATGTGTCATAAAATGATTTTTTTATTATTTAAACTATTGTCAACATTGCCGGGCGTATTATCGCCTATTGTAAAAGAGCTATTAAAGAATACTTATATCAGTTTTGGTATATAGTTATTAAATACCGAATTGACGTAAATGATGATCCATATGCATCCAGGCTGCCACTCCCCACTGCTTTGTGCTTAAATACCCGAATGAGGGGTGTACCAATTGCACAGGCTTATTTCGTGAAGGGAACGCATTAATTATCTCAATGAACCTATTTTTTTGCTCATCAAATCTTACTGTATCTATCCTGCCATGTGTATCATTAGCAGCAGCACCTTTCAGATTTTTGGGGAACTGAGGTACGATATGGAGCGAAAGAAAGCGCAGCAACTTTTGTTTGAATGAAGCTTTTATATAATCCTGCGCACCTTCCAGTATTTGCGTATTAGCAAGATTACAGTGATACAGCATTTCTGTAGGGTTCATTTCGCCCCACTTTGCCGGTTGATTTACTTCCAGTTTTTTTATCCGGCTGATTATCTCGTTGGCCGAATTCTTGTCAAATAAGCTCTTTCTCATTTTTGCAGTTTTAGTTGTTATAGATTTTGTGATGCAAAAATGGTGTGCTCGTCTGCCCCCGATGCCCCGCTCAATTAGTTCGTACTTTTTAGAAGTACGGATAAATTGGGAAGTCGTATAAATAAATGAAAATCAATTAATTGCATTTTTTGCATATTCCATTATCCGTACCTATCTTGTACGGCAAATAGCATTATTTCATACCCATTATGGTGCTGCTGAATATTGATTCGAGTGATATTATTCGACTCGTCCCTGTGCTGGGTTGCCTGCAGGGATACATTTTTTGTTTCGTCATCATGACCAGCAAAAAACTGGACAGGCATAAATCCATATTTCTTTCTGCTCATATATTCTCAGCCAGCTCCCTGTTACTATTACCCTTCATCGAGGAATATTTTGGCTGGCAATACGCATGGGCTACAGACTCACTGATATGGATCAGTGTACCATCCACATACTTTTATTTGCATATGTTCGGTGCCCCGAAATCTTTCAATAAGGATCTGCTCCACTTAATACTGCTTACTATTGGTGCGTATGCTATAGAATATTGGTTTTTTACATACAAGGCGAAGACTGCAATTATAGAAGGGCACCCCGAGCTCCTTCATTCACAGTTACATCTGTATATAACTATTGGCAAATTCATTGTATTCTTTGGTTATTTAATTGCTGCGGTTTCGCTTTATAAAAAACACCAGGCATTTATCAGGGATAATTTTTCTAACATCAGGCACTACAATCTGAAATGGGTAAGGAACCTGCTGATATGGAATGGGTTGCTGATAGGCTATGCACTGGTAGCATTCATATTATCCTATTATATAGATGGGTTTACCATTGGCAAATCTAATATGACTGCCTATTGGGCGCTAATTATATACATATACTATGCCTCTATCAAAGGGTATATGCAAAAAGATATTCACATTGATGAGCGTGTGGAATATGCTCTTGAAGAAACAATACGCACTAACACTGCTGAAAAAATCACGGGTGTTGCAGATGATACAGCCCAAACTAATACTGCACCTGCCACGAAACTAAAATATCAGAAGAGCAAGCTAAGTGAATCGGAATCTAAAAGGATTGTAGAGAAAATTATCAAAACCATTGAACAGGGAAAACTGTATCTGGAACCTGAACTCACTTTGCAGGATCTTGCTGACAAGGCAGGAGAACCATCGTATACAATATCTCAGTCTTTGAATTTATCGCTTGGCAAAAACTTTTATGAACTTGTGAATGGCTATAGAGTAGAAACAGCCAAACGTCTGTTAACAAATCCGGATAAACGTAACCTTACCATACTCTCTATAGCTTTTGAGGCAGGGTTTAATTCTAAAACTACATTCAATACCGTGTTTAAGAAAAGCACGGGCCAAACGCCATCTGAATATCAGAAGAGCTTCAAATGAGCTCTTTAACAGTACACGGAAATAAAACAATGCGATCGTCGCAGAACGGGATTCTAACCACTAGTAATTGTTCGGTCTATTTAAATATTCCAGAATTCAGCAAATCTTCCACACTATTAGGGGTAACGGAAAATTTTGTCAAAGAAATTGGTGGTGTAAATTTAAAAGTAATTACAAGTGCATAATTGTTGCTAACGCGACATTTTACGTTGTATTATTCATCCTACAAATGAAATACGAAGAACTGCTAGCGCTTAAGAGCCTTGGAGGGATAAAGCCAACAGATCAGGTTCATATTGTTGGGAATCTATTCGACCTCTCTTTCGATCATAATAATCTATCAGGAATTGAGCACGCTTTTATGCTATCAGAACAAATCGACATTCAGACATTAGATGACGAAAGCTTTACTGTGCTCAATTATGATCTTTCCAATGGATGGAGCTATATCCGCAAACTCAAGTATCACAGTACCAATGATGATTGGAGCTTTCAAATTAAAGAACTGTTCAATGAGATATTCTTTCAAAGGAAAGCTATAGACTCAACCGGATTTGACAAAATACCTAAAGAGCGACAATGCCAGATTTACACGAATCTTGGGAACACTTTCTCTTTTATTGGCAGGTTTGTCGAGGCTCAAGAATATTGGAATAAAGCATTAAACATTATTCCCAATTTTCCTATGGCTATTGGAAACAAAGGGAACGAGCTGTTTCACTATGGGTTTGTTCTATTCGATGAACTGCATAAAGCAATATATATAACATACGTGCATCACTATCTAAATATTGCACTCGATTTACGTGCATATTTGGAAGGAAACGCAGAACAAGGCTTTCAAAATTGAATGTGAACGGAAAATAAATTTACTGGAAGCGAAGCTTGCTGCCATTGCTCCGCAGCAACAGGAAAATGATATAGAAAAAGATTTAGACAAAGCGTTATATAATTTAGCGTTAATAGACGAAAGATATTTGGAAGCAGATATTAAAAACAAAGCGACAAATCCTTGGTTCTATATTCACCGAGAAACTGCAATTTTCAGAAAATGGCTATCGAACCACTAAAGTTAATGAAGCTGTAACGCTGATATGCGCGCGGAAGCTACTTTGAAAGGATATAAAAAAGGACAGACTGGTGATATTGCCAGTCTGTCCAAAGAGTGAACCCTGTGGTACAAAACTCGAACCACTTTTTAGCGGATTTAAAGCTCTTGACCGAGATTACGGTGTAAAGATATAAATCACTTTATAATTAAGTGAAATATATCTGCAACTTTCTTACGTGGTGGACGCTGCGTTATACTTGAACCAGCTACCTTCCAGTTACTTGGATGTGTTAGGTTATTCTGTGGGATACGTTAATAATGCCGTAGCCTGTTGTCCAAAGCGGATTATTGGAATATTGTGGGTGGGGATTCCGGTTTGGGCAAGTGGCTGCACCGCTTCCACGCGCAGCGGCGTTCCGCCTACGGCGAAAGGAATGCCGATGCGCCGCCCTGGGAGGGCTTTAAGCGACCTTTATCGGTTGGGTAGTGAAGTTGTCAAGGTTATGAAAGAAGCCTTTATTTTCGGTCATTCCCTGACGGAAAAGGTTCCAGAGTAAAGAGCAACCCATTTGGGCAAGGGAGGAATTAATGTACAGGTCTTGCTTTTCTAATGCTTCAGCCAATGAACAGCTTGGAGTATTATCTGTTTCTTCGGATTGCTTCAGCAGTTCGCCATATACATCGGTTATAAAGGGCAGGTTGGCGACTGCCTCATATTTTTCAGACTTCGGTTGTTTGATGTTGCCAATGGTGGACAATAGCACCTGCCCTGTGGATTGGCTGTTACCATAATCCATCCAGTATTTGGCTCGGTTTCGGAATGCCCTGTTATCATCCAGTCCGTTAAGGATTTCTGCAATCTCAAACCTTGCCCTCACACTGTCCACGCAGGAAATGTAAATAGCTGCCTGTGTATGTTCGGGCAACCTGCCTAAACTGTCTTTCCCAAATTTCAGGGTCTCGGCTTTCCAGTTTGTACCTGCCCACCGGTTAGCACGGTTTATCAGGGCGACCGATTTATATAGCCCAATCTCGCACTCGGCAAATCGTTGTCTGCCTAAATTGGCATCGGTTACTATGTCGTCATCCCAAAGCCTGACAGATAACCCTGCATGTCCTAATTCATTCAGGCTATAATTCATTTCCACTAATGCGGTCAGCACTTTTGAACCTGTTCCACCAGCTCCTATAAGATTTACTTCAATGGGGTTGGTGGGAGCGATCAGGTCATTGTCTGTGAAGTGTACTTTTATTTTATCCGTTTTCATATTAGTATATTTTTGACCGTCCTGTCAGTTTTCTTCAATACATCTTTTGGGAATGGCTCACCTGTTTTACGCAGCTTCTTCCATAGGCTAACACAGTTACCTTGTACGGGATTATGGTTTTGCATCAGGTGGCTGAAATAGCTGTTAAAGAAATAGGTTTCCCATGCGGCTGTAAATTCTTCTAATGAAGAAGACTTTCTGATATTTACATCTACCGAACCCATACATACATTTCCGTCCGCATACACATTAAAAAAGGGAGCATGATAAAGCGGTGTTTCTTCAGTCGGCTTCCTGTCACTTTTCAGAGCGTAGATATGTAACTTCTGCTTACTGGCTATCCAAAGCAGGGCGGGTACACCTGCTATACCATTGGGAATATCCAAGCCATCAATAAAGAAAAGATTTTTGCTTGTTGCCTTTGTAAACCACATTGCAAAGCCATTTTCAGATGGGTCTGTATAAAGGATATTTCCTGCTATAATGCTTTTAGGCTTTAAGAATGCCTTATTCCTTTCCTTTGTGGTGTCCAATGCTTTTGATAAATACTGTGCTTCCTTAACAGTCAAAGGATGTGCATTAATTGGATTACCATTCCTATCCATATCAAAATACTCTACATAAACCTCCGCAGTCGTTCCTTTAGCTTCGTAAAAAACCAAAGCCGTTTTGGGATGATAAAGTGTGCCGATATTTTCCATTACATCTTTCATAGTAATTCATTTAATGATTATTCAACAGGTAGCACAAATCATCTATCAGGGGAAATAACCTGTTCTCAAAATCAAGATTGCAATCAGTAATATTTTCTCCGCTAAATATCTTCACTACCGTTGGCTCTTCGGTTGTTCCATATTCATTAAACTCATTATTGACACTTTCAGCAAGTGTTTCGTAAAGCCATCCATTAGCATCTGCTATAAAGGAGATATACTTGTTCATAGCAATTACCTCATCCTCTTGTTCTGCCTCATCCTCAACGCACTTGGCATTTTGGAAAACAGATGTTGCAGGATAGTCAGTATATAGGGTGAAAAATCCTTTCGCTACATTCAGGCACTCATGTTCAAAGTCGTTCTTCGGTTTAAATGCCTTTATCCGATCCGCAAAGACATTAAGGCTTTTGCGGTTAAATATTTTCTGTTCTATCTTATCACCGCACCATTTCGCTACTTTTAATTCTTCCTTACGGCTATCTAAGTCGGTTTCATCATCCTGCTCTATCCAATCGGTAATCATTTCATACTGCCAATAGATGTAAGCATCTTCCTGCCTGTAATAAGGTATATCCGCTATATGGTAGAGGTATGCGAAAACAGAGAGCAGTAACAGGGCTGCATTTCTTTCTTGCTTATTCCTAAGCATCTTATACAATGGTACGACAGGGATATAGTATAAGGTCGCTCCTGTACAGTATTGTTCCTCACTAATAAAGAAAGTTTTTCCCTTATCATCCTGTACCAGTCGCAAGCTGTTCCAGTTCCTGACGTTTCGCTTCAAATGGTTTTCCACTTCCCAAACAGATAAGGCTAAATTGTAGGGGTAGCCGAAAGTTCTCGTATCCAAAGGCTCGAAACCATTATAATGCCTGGCTACTTCAAAAAGGGAGTGATAAAAGTCTGTTTCTATTTTCTCCACTTCCATAGGTGATTGTACAGACTTTATTATCTCCAGTTTAGGCAGGAAAGTTGTTTTCAGAAAAGCATTGGCAACATTTGCACCGGCACGGACTTCTGTTTGTCTTTGCCTATTTCGTGTGCATCTTTTGTGCGTTGTATCAATGCTATGAACTCGCTTAATTGTCTGTACAGTTTCCTTTGTCTTTGCTTTTGTGGCATTTGAATGATGCCCGATATAATATTGTGCTGCATATTCCATTGCTTTACGTTTTAAGATTAACCTTTGGTTCCCATTACACTTTCAAAACGATACTGTACGGTATCTTCCTCTATGCGTGGCGCTAATACTTTGGCGGTAGTGAGTATAGGATAAGTATTGGCATAGAAGTTCATTACCGCTTCAACACTCCATGACGGTTCGGGGTCTGTTAGTCTTAAATCCGTTCCGTTTTCTGTGAGCAGGAAAACCCTGTCTAATTGCTTTGCTATTAACATGACCTTTCGTTTTACAGATTAATAATTGAGTTAATTGTCGTCTTCGGATAATTCAGGCACTTCTTCAGGGTCTGTTTCCTGCTCCGCATCTATATCTTCCCTTTGTGGTTCTTCATTCGCAACTGCCGTTGAAGTACCACCGAATAAATCAGGTGCAAACTTTGCCGATAATGCAGATTTTCTTTTGCGGATAGCTTCAGCCTGTTCAGGATATTCAGTCGGGTCAGGCACTTTCATCCAAGCGTCCCTATATTTCCCCTCCTTCTCCAATTCATCAACCTTTTGCATTGCCTCTTTGTACTTTTTTTCCTTCGCTTCTTTTTCCTTTCGTTCCCTGTCTGCCTTTTCTTTTTCCATAGCAGATTGTTTCTTTGCTTCTTCCACTTGTTTCATAAAACCTTCCATATCCACCATTAAACCTGAAGCAATCTGCATAGGCGTTGCAATTCGTTCAAAGAAACCGTTATCCAGTTCATCGGTAGTACCTCGCAGATTAAGTGGCGGTATCAGTTTTCTTGCATCATCACCACATTGTTCATTATTGAGCATGACCGATACTATCCAATTATTTTCCGCTCCCTTGCGTATCGTCAGTTGCAAGTCGCCTGTTATGTTCAATGCGGCCACATTGCTGAAAAAATTTGTTGTTTCCATTGTTCAATATTTTTGATTAAATAATTTCTGTACAGTCCTGTACCGTTTCATTTAAAGAGCCATCCCCACAGTCCCCACAGCATCAAGGCAAAAGCTGTCCACTTCAATATCCATTCAATGAAAAGTGTAATCAATCCCACGAAGTAGTTATCGAAATGCTGTAAGCCACCTAAGCCCCTGCGGTTGAATTGTCGCATACCGACAAATAGCTTTATTGCCAAACCAACAAAGAACATGGTTGGGAAAGGCATAGCCTGCAATAATTTCATTAATGCTTCCATAACCTTGTATTTATGGGTTAAAAAGTAAGTCAATGGCTAACGAAAACTTATGATTAGGATGCTTCCGTATAGTGGTGTACAAGGTCATGCAATGCACCATGTATATAGCGACATAACCATCAAACAACTGGTCGGCAAATAATCTGCTCTGCTTGTGCATTCGCTTTCCGTACCTCTCTATCTTATTCCTGACTTCTTCGACAAAGGATAGCCATGCTTCTACGGTTAGCAAGCCGTTTTCCCATTGGTTTCGTGTTAACTGTTCATCCTCCTGTATGGTAAGGCACATACCGTTAACATATTCCAATAAGGCGGGAATTTCCTGCGGAAACAGTTCATGCAGTAACCTCGCTTTCTCTACATTTATCAAATTCTCTAAAGGTTTCATAATACCTGAGTTTAAAGTGAGTAATAAGGACAGGCAGACATTGCCGCCTGTCCTTTGGTTGTTAATTCAGCATAAGCACGTCTGCACCATCCTTTGCAAACTGATTACATAGTTCAAATGCCCTTTGTGCTTTAGCCTGTGCTGTACCACCCATTACAATGGATTGCAGTTTGCTTTCATCATCCTTGTAATTGCGTACATTCTGATAATAGCCTGTTACCGCATTGTATGCTCCGAACACAGTTCCTTTGGTAGTATTCAACTGTTGTGTATCTGACATCATTGCGTAGGCAAAAGCATCTTCAACGGTGTTTTTGAATACGGTTGACAGTTCATCTTCTGCACCCTTTTTAAGTGCATCCAATGTTTCCTTATTGGGGCAGAGTGCCAGTTGAATAAGTTTCTTTACTTCTGCATCACAGATACGCACCTGTGTCCATTGGTTAAATATTCCCTCCAGTTGGGTACTAAGCTGATTAGCCAGTCCCATTACCTTATGAGCATTTTCCAAACGCTGTTTTGCACCGGATGTATGGCGGATGCGTACCACGTTGGACATATTACCCAATGCTGCGTTAAGGGTGTTTTGGCATACAATGCGTACAGGTGTAAAGGCTGCGGTAATGCTTCCCGTACCATCGTGGGAAGTTGTCAGAAAGATGTATTTCTCTGTAATATCATCACCGTTGCCCACACGGATATAGTCAGGAAGTTTAGCGGTTATAAATATCCTTTCTCCGTTTCCTAATGCTCCTGCTGTTTCGTACAGGATACCGTCCCCACCACCTACAATAGCATCGAAAAATGCAAAGGCATCTGCGTTCTGTACTATCTGATAATCCTTACCTACTACGCCAAAAACTGTATTGGTATCGGTACGCATGGTTGCAAAATTGTCAGGCAGTAAGATGTTGCCACCTTCTTTAATTTCACCATCATCGCCTATGCTGATACCTGTACCACGAGTATATAAGGGTGATTTGACTACCTCGAAATCAAGTCCTGCATATTTAATAGCCTCGGCACTTGTGGGATATTGTTCTACTACCTGTCCTAAGTTGTGCCATGCCTTTTGCTGTACACTAAAGAAGCTGTATTTGCCTGTTCCTTCGTTATAATTAAGATTATGTGCCATGATTGTAATTTTTAAAAGTTGATAAATGAAAGTTGTTTGTTAGAAAGGCAAATCGTCTTTGCCATTGTCAGCAGGTACTGCGGAATTGTTACTGATACCACCTGCTACGGTTTCAGGTCGCTTACCACCTCCGTACAATTTGATTTGGGAAGTGTGAAAATTGAGTGCTGCATGTGCTTCGCCATCGCCTCCGATCCATGCCCTTGCACTTACTCTGCCTGAGAGTTCTACCAATGTTCCTTTAGTAAGAACCTTAGCTACGTTCGTTGAAAGCCAATAGGCACAGTTGAAATACTCGGTGTGTTCCACCCGTTCGCCCTGTTTGTTACGGAAGCTGTCGTTTACCGCTACGGAGAAGTTCACTACCTGTTTGTCGCTCGGTAAGGTGCTGATTTGTGCGTCCCTCGTTAATCTGCCAATGATGTTCATGATTTTTAATTTTAATTGTGAAACCATTTTGTTTACTTTTTTTTCACCCGCCTGCCCTAAAAGCATTTTTCCAAAAGAAAAAACGGGAAAAAAGAAAGCAGCGACAGAGTGGAGACGGAGGCACGAAGAGCTATAAGTCCCGAAGGGTGCAAGCGTAGCGCAGTATTATGCGCTCGTAGTAACGAAGGCGTAACTACCTTAGCTGCCTTTTTACCCGTTTCGTTGGAAAATGCCATAGCCAGGCTGGATGGCAGTCTTAGCCAATTTAGCCTTGATAACAGCGTTAACCATGAAGCATGAGGGGGATGTAAGGCGGCGAGGAACGAGGTGGTCACGATGAAAGAGTGACGGAAGTGAAACGTACCCTGGAATGAACCGGCCCGAAGGGACATGCCCATGCAAAATTAGATACGGTAGAAGCAACCTGTAAAAGCGTTGAAATCGGTCAAACGCTGCTTTGAATATTAGATGGGGAAAAAAGATTTTAAATTTGTGTATTCGGCAGATAGTAAAAAGATATTAACGGACATTCTTATGAGTACACTTTATATTAAAAACATGGTTTGCAACCGCTGTATTTTGGTGGTGCAAAATGAATTGGACAAAATAGGTTTGGATGTAAAAGACATCAAACTTGGAGAGGTTATGCTTGGCAAAGAACCTACACCCGAAGAAAAAGCAATTTTGGCTAAAGTTCTAATTCCTTTAGGGTTTGAAATTATTGATGATAAGAAAAGCCGTATTATTGAAAAAATAAAGAATGTAATCATTGAGGTGGTACATTATCAGGAAAATGACAACAAGACCACCCTGTCGGATGTATTAAGTGATAAACTTCATCATGACTATAACTATTTATCAAATCTTTTTTCGGAAGTAGAGGGTACGACCATTGAAAAATATTTTATTGCTCAAAAGATAGAAAAGGTAAAAGAACTATTAGTTTATGATGAATTGTCTTTGAGTGAAATCGCTTATCGCCTAAACTATTCGAGTGTAGCTTATTTAAGCAACCAATTCAAAAAAGTAACTGGGCTGACACCGAGCCATTTTAAGCAGATACGTGAAGACAGAAGAAAGCCTTTGGACGAAGTATAAGTAAATTTTACAAGCCATTTCCAAAATTCCACAATAGCCGCCATTCATATTATTGCCAAATTTGCATTGTTAAAAAAACAATCGAGATATGGCAGTAAAAGATAAAAATACCATTATGCAGACATTCCCTGTTTTGGGAATGACCTGTGCGGCTTGTGCGGGAAGTGCCGAAAGTATCGTACAGCATCAGGAGGGCGTTGTGAATGCTTCCGTAAACTTCGCAACGGGAAATCTTACCGTTGAATACCTGTCTGATATAACCAATGCTGAAAAACTGCAAAAAGCGGTACAAGGAGTTGGTTATGATTTACTAATTGAAGATGAAACCAAACAGCAGGAAACACTCGAAGCTATCCACGAGAAGAAATTCAAACAATTAAAGACCAAAACCATTTGGGCAATTATACTGTCCTTACCTGTCGTAGTAATAGGAATGTTCTTTATGGATATGCCTTATGCAAACCTGATTATGTGGGCATTCTCTACACCTGTTGTATTGTGGTTAGGCAGGGGCTTCTTTATCAATGCGTGGAAGCAGGCAAAGCATCGCTCCGCCAATATGGATACGTTGGTAGCATTGAGTACAGGTATCGCTTATGTGTTCAGTGTGTTCAATATGTTGTTTGCAGATTTTTGGCATCAAAGAGGTTTACACGCCCACGTTTATTTTGAAGCGGCAGCCGTCATTATTGCATTCATTCTTTTAGGGAAACTGTTGGAAGAAAAAGCCAAAGGCAATACATCTTCAGCAATTAAAAAACTAATGGGATTACAACCCAAAACAGTTATCGTAGTGCAAGCAAACGGAACGGAAAAGCAAACCCCTATTGAAGAAGTAATCGCAGGCGATATTATCCTTGTGAAGCCGGGTGAAAAAATTGCGGTGGACGGTATGGTTATTTCCGGCAGTTCCTACGTGGATGAAAGTATGTTAAGTGGTGAACCCGTACCTGTATTGAAGAAAGAAAACGAAAAAGTATTTGCAGGAACCATTAACCAAAAAGGAAGTTTCCAATTCAGAGCCGTAAAAGTGGGTAAGGAAACAATGCTCGCCCACATCATCAAAATGGTGCAGGATGCGCAGGGCAGTAAAGCACCCGTGCAGAAATTGGTAGATAAGATTGCAGGAATTTTTGTACCAACTGTAATCGGTATTGCCATCTTTACATTTATCCTATGGTTTGTTTTAGGTGGCAATAACGGAGTAGTACAAGGATTACTGGCAGCCGTTACAGTCTTGGTTATTGCGTGTCCCTGTGCTTTGGGATTGGCTACGCCTACGGCAATAATGGTTGGAGTGGGTAGAGGTGCTGAAAAAGGCATCCTGATAAAAGATGCGGAAAGCCTTGAATTGGCTAAGAAAGTAAACGCTATTGTCCTGGATAAGACCGGAACCATTACCGAGGGCAGACCACAGGTTACAGGCATCGAATGGCTGAACAATGACGATACGTGTAAAAGCATTTTACTAAGCATCGAAAAGCAATCAGAACACCCTTTAGCCGAAGCCGTAGTAAAACATTTGGACGGCGTGGCTGCAACTGCATTGTCCGGTTTTGACAGTATCACAGGTAAAGGAGCAAAAGCCAACCACAATAGTGAAACCTATTTTGTAGGGAATAAAAAACTATTGGCAGAAAATAATATCAATATTCCCGAAAAACTGCAACAGCAAGCCGATGAATGGAGTAAGTTATCCAAAACCGTTATTTGGTTTGCAAACAGCAAACAAGCCCTTTCCGTTATTGCAATTTCAGATGAAATAAAAGAAACATCGGTACAGGCTATCACGGAAATGCAGGATATGGGCATTGACCTATATATGCTGACAGGAGATAACGAAGCTACTGCCAAAGCCATTGCCGGGCAGACAGGTATCAAACATTACAAAGCTGAAGTATTGCCGCAGCATAAAGCAGACTTTGTGAAAGAACTGCAACAGCAAGGCAAAACCGTTGCAATGGTTGGGGACGGCATCAATGACAGTACGGCTTTGGCAACAGCAGATGTAAGCATCGCAATGGGCAAAGGCTCCGATATTGCAATGGACGTTGCCAAAATGACGATTATATCATCAGACCTTACCAAGATACCACAGGCTATCCGGCTGTCAAAACAAACCGTAGCCACTATTAAGCAAAATCTGTTTTGGGCATTTATCTATAATGTAATTGGCATTCCGGTTGCGGCAGGTATTTTATATCCTATTAATGGCTTCCTGCTTAACCCGATGATTGCAGGTGCGGCAATGGCATTGAGCAGCGTAAGCGTGGTAAGCAACAGCTTACGGTTGAGGTGGAAAAAGTAAACAGTAAATATCATAAATCAAATCCAAAATATCACAACAGATGCTTTTGGAAGAATAAGCAACTTTGCAATATCAATTAACAATAAAATTTAAGTAATAATGGAAAATAACAAAGAATTTCAGTTTAAGACCAATCTTAATTGTGGTGGATGTGTATCAAAAGTTCAATCCGATTTAGACAATGCAGAGGGTATCTGCCACTGGAATGTAGATACGAACAATGCAGACAAAATCCTTACCGTAAAATCAGAGGGTATTACCGAAGATGAAGTAGTAGCCATTGTCAAAAGCAAAGGTTTTAAAATAGAACCGCTAACCGCTTAAAGTTGAATGTAAATGCTCCTTTTTGCTCTTAATGAATACGTTGGGTAAGAAAGGGGCATTTACTCCTAAAAACAACAGCTTTAAAAATATGGTAGAGGTCAAAAATAAAGGACAAAGTGGTTAACAATGTAATTTTATTTATAACTTTGTAGCGTTGAAAAGTTTAGGCAAACATATTACCCTGTTATCTTTATTCTGTTTGGGTTTCTTTCTGATACCCAATCAAAGCTATGCTTGCTCCAAAACTGCTACTAAAACAGAGAAGTCCTCTTGTTCCAAAAAACAATCAAAAAAATCAGAACATAAGCAGCACAGTTGCAAAGGTAAATCTTGCAAAAAATGCAACCATAGCAATGGTTGTGGAGGCTGTAACGGGAGTTCTTGCAGGTGCGGCACTACCTGTGCTAACTCGTTAAATGTGCCTACAATAATCGAATTAAGGGCAAAATATCCAATTGCCAGTACTAAAAAACAAAAATTCGGTTTTAAACAAGCCTACTATTCTTCGGGCTTTTTCTCCATTTGGCTACCGCCTAAAATAAGCTAAAACTATGGCTTTACAGCCATAGGTACGCCTTGTCGAAAGCTGCATCCAGCTTTTGAAAATTCCCTATTTGTACTATTTAATCAAAATTCTAACAGGATTGGACTGTATGCCCCATTCCTCTAAAATGTATTCTAATATGAAATCAATAGCAAAATTATTGATGGTAATCGTCGTATTGCTATCATCAATAAACAGTTTCGCACAAATAAAAAATGCGAAAACAGAAACCGTAAAGGTTGATGGTAACTGCGATATGTGCAAAGCCACTATCGAAAAAGCCGGAAACGTAAAAAAAGTAGCCAGTGTGGAATGGAACAAAGACACCAAAATGGGTACCCTAACCTATGACAGCGACAAAACCAATCAGGACGAAATACTCAAACGCATTGCTTTGGCAGGTTATGACAGTGAAAAATTCTTAGCACCGGATGACATATATGCTAAGCTGCCGGGTTGCTGCCAGTACGAAAGAACATTAAAGCCCGTTGCCAAAAACAAAGAGGCTGACATGGATATGAGTAGCGAACACGGTGGTCATGACCATAGTAAAATGGTTACATCCGAAAATGCTCCGGTACAAAATGCCTCACAGCTAACAGCCGTATTTGACAATTACTTTTCCATAAAGGATGCCTTGATAAAAACCGATGCTGCTAATGCTTCTGACAAGGCTGCTGCATTAGTTAAATCCGTTGGCGTAGTGGATATGAGCAAGCTATCCACAGAAGAACATACCGTTTGGATGAAAGTAATGAAAAACATATCAACCAATGCGGAAAGCATTGAAAAATCAAAAGACGTTGCCAAACAAAGAGAAGCCTTTGCTACTCTTTCGACTAATCTTTATGAATTGGCAAAAGTGTCTAAGCAGAATGCTCCTGTTTACTATCAGCATTGCCCGATGTACAACGGAGGCAAAGGAGCAAATTGGTTGAGCAAAGAAAATGCGGTTAAAAACCCGTATTACGGTTCGCAGATGCTTACCTGTGGCAGTACCGTTGAAACCATTAAACAATAGGTCATAAAGTTATGGTACAGTATAATAACATGGTACAGGCACTACAAGACCTTAAACACAGAGGATATGGCATGGATTTCAGTCTGCTTCCAGATTGTTTATACTGTGCCTCACAAAGCCTAAAGCTAAAGCCGGAAGATTTTACGGTTGTAGAAACACACAGGTTTGAAAGCCTCGACAGCAGTCCCGACAACAATGCCGTCATTTATGTTATCTCATCCAAAAATGGTGAGAATAAAGGTGTTCTTGTTGATGCTTATGGTACTTATGCCGAAGAAATGACGCATGAAATGGCAGAAAAATTAAGTAAAAATAACTTTTAACCCCTTTGTTATGCAAAAATACACGTGTCCCATGCACCCACAGGTGCTAAAGGACGAGCCGGGCAAATGCCCGCTTTGTGGTATGGCACTGGTTCCCATAGGTAATCCCTCAGCTTCCCATGAACATGGGACAGCTCACGGACATGGGGAGCATACCAATCATGACCATTCAAAAGAGAGCTTCAATAAACACGCCGGACACCATACAGGTGATTTCCTGAAACGTTTTTGGACAAGCCTCGTCATTACAGTACCTATCCTGCTCCTATCGCACATGATACAGCAATGGCTTGGGTTCAGCATTGCATTTACGGGCGATAAATATGTGTTGCTGACATTGGGAACAGCTATCTATATCTATGGTGGCTTGCCATTCTTAAAAGGAATGGCAGGTGAAATAAAAGCCAAAGCCATAGGTATGATGACCCTTGTTGCCATAGCCATATCCGTTGCCTATATCTATTCGGTAGCCGTTGTTTTCGGCTTGCAGGGTATGGATTTCTTTTGGGAACTGGCAACCCTTATTGATATTATGCTATTGGGGCATTGGCTCGAAATGCGTTCCCAAATGGCAGCATCGAGGGCATTACAGTCATTGGTAGCGTTGCTGCCGAATGATGTTACCGTGGAACGGAACGGTGAAGCCGTAAGGATAAAGCTCGAAGACCTGCAAAGCGGTGAAACGGCAATTATAAAACCGGGCGAAAAAATCCCTGCCGATGGATTAGTCGTAGAGGGAGGGTCGTACATCAACGAAAGTATGCTGACCGGGGAAAGCGTTCCCGTAAAAAAGGAAAAAGACAGTAAGGTTATCGCAGGGTCTATCAATGGCGATGGAGCGTTGAAAGTAAAGGTAACAGCCGTTGGGAAAGACAGCTACCTGAACAGGGTCATTAACCTGGTGCAAGATGCACAGGCTACCAAATCCAATACACAGAACCTTGCGGACAAGGTAGCAAAATGGCTGACCTTTATTGCTATTGCCGTAGGCATAGGCACATTCATTTACTGGTTTGTTAGCAGTGGGGATACCGCCTTTGCTTTGGAAAGAATGGTAACGGTAATGGTAACAGCCTGTCCGCACGCTTTGGGCGTAGCTATCCCATTGGTAGTCGCAATTTCCACAACGCTTTCAGCGACCAACGGTCTGCTTATCCGCAACCGGAACGCATTTGAAACAACAAGGAATATATCAACCGTCATTTTTGACAAAACTGGAACCCTCACCAAAGGTTCCCATACTGTTGAAAAAATTATCCCATTAACGGATGAATATAATGCCAATGAGCTTATCCAGTATGCCGCCGCCGTGCAGCAAAATTCTGAACATCATATCGCAAAAGGCATTATGGCAACCTTAAAGGAAAAAAGCCTTGCCTTATGGAAATCGGAAAACTTCAGCTATATGCAGGGCATCGGTGTAAAAGGTATCGTCAACGGGAAAGGTGTTATAGCAGCCGGGAAAAACTATTTCAGCGAAAACCACCTTTCATTACCGGAAATTCCAAAGGAAATCAATCAGGAAGCCGAAACAGTAAACTTTGTTCTAATCGGAGATAAAGTAGTGGGGATAATCACTTTGGCAGACAGCATCCGTGAGGGTTCAGGCGAGGCAGTTGATGCACTCAAAAAAATGAACATCAAATCCTTTCTGCTCACCGGGGACAATGAAAAGATTGCGGCTGCCGTAGCAGAGAAATTAGGAATGGATGGCTTTTTAGCAAATGTGCTTCCGCACAACAAGCAGGAGAAAGTAAAGGAGCTTCAGGCAAAAGGTGAAACCGTTGCCATGACTGGCGACGGCGTAAACGATGCGCCTGCATTAGCACAGGCTGACGTAGGTATAGCCGTAGGTTCCGGCACTGACGTGGCTGCCGAAACTGCTGATATTATTCTGGTGGACAGCGACCCAAGAGATGTAGTAAAGCTGATTGGCTTCGCTAAAAGCACCTATAAAAAAATGGTGCAAAACCTAATATGGGCAGTTGGCTACAACGTAGTCGCAATTCCCCTTGCGGCAGGCATACTCTATCCAAAATTTATTTTAAGCCCTGCAATGGGTGCTGTGCTAATGAGCGTAAGCACAATTGTAGTAGCTATCAATGCAAGTTTTTTAAAAATCAAAAAATAAATAAAAATGAAAAATATAACATTATCAATCGTTGCAATTACTATGGCATTTATAACTGTATCCTGCAACCAATCTACAAGCAAAAACGAACAATCCGCAAATGATACAGTAGCCGTTTCAGCGCAACAGGCATCTGCTCCGGCAAAAGAAAATGATACGGTGGTTGCACCCCCGGTTAGCGATACCGCAAACGGACAGGAAGCAAAAACAGCGGCAGGCGAAACAAATAAATTCTCCATTGCTCCCATAATCACCGATTACCTGACCTTAAAGAATGCTCTTGTATCGGATGATGATAAGGCTGCCGCCAGTGCGGGTAAGAAGTTGTTGGCTACCTTAAATAAAGTGGACATGAAAGCTATTCCTGCCGACAAGCATAAGGAGTATATGGACATTGCGGATGATGCAAAGGAAAATGCGGAGCATATTGGCAACAATGCGGGCAAAATAGACCACCAAAGGGAGCATTTGGCATCATTGAGCGAAGATATTACTGACCTGATAAAATTGTTCGGCACTCCACAAAAACTATATCAAGACCATTGCCCGATGTTCAACGATGGTAAGGGAGCCATTTGGTTAAGCGAAAATAAGGAAATCAAAAACCCTTACTATGGCTCAAAAATGATTAGCTGCGGCAAGGTAGAGAAAACCATTGATAATAAATAAAAGCTCATTGTTATGGAAAATATGCAGAATAAACACGGAATGCAGCATAGTTCAAAAAATGGTGCTGATAACTCAAAACATTCATTAGCCATGTACAAACGTTTTGCTGTTATGGCTATCGTTATGTTTAGTGCAATGTATTTTATCATGTACGCCATGATAGACAAATTAGCCAACCTTATACCCAATATTAATAACCTGTACATGACCTTGCTGATGACCTCGGCAATGCTACTTATCGAATTGTTGATAATGAAAGGTATGTACACTAACAAGAAAATCAATTGGGGTATCGCAACACTTTCGGTAGCTGTCGGCATATTCTCATGGTTTGGGATTAGGCAACAAATAGGTGTTGGGGACAAACAGTTTGTAAAGGGTATGATACCGCATCACGCAGCGGCATTACAGATGTCGGAAAATGCTAAGTTGACCGACCCTGAACTGATGCAATTGCAAAAAGACATTATCCAATCCCAATCTGATGAAATTGAGCTTATGAAGCGAAAACTTAAAGAATTTGAAAAAGAAAAATAATTAAAATCCAATTTCAATTTTGAACGGGACACCACTTTCTCGCCTTATTACATCGGTAAAGTGTTGCTGACAATCAATTAGCTATTAATTAATATGTCGCTAAAGAAAAAAATTATATTAGGCTTAATCGTTGTCTTAATCGGCATTCAGTTTTTTCAGCCATTGCGAAATCAATCGGGTGAGGTAACAGATATGCACATTGAAAAGGTATATGCAGTACCCCAAAACGTTAAAGCGATATTGCAAATCTCTTGTTACGACTGCCATAGCAACAACACCCGTTATCCGTGGTACAGCCGTATCCAACCGGGAGCATGGTATATGGCAGGGCATATTAAGGAGGGCAAAGAGGAACTAAACTTTAGCGACTTTGGAACGTACTCTACCCGCAAACAGCGCAATAAATTCCGGGCTATGTCCAATCAGATAAGGGACGGGAAAATGCCATTGTCATCATATACGCTTATTCACCGCAATGCAGTATTAACCCAAGAAGAAAAACAGGTTTTAATGAAATGGTTTGATGCAATGGCTGACAGTTTAAAATAAAATTATAGAATAATGAACAGACACAAGAAAATAATAATAAAGATGCTGCAAGTCGTTCTGATAACGCTCTGCACGCAAACTTTATTTGCTCAAAAAGTAGTGCATTACGATTTATACGTCAAAGACACTATCGTAAACTATGCAGGCAAATCAAAAAGGGCTATTGCCGTAAACGGGCAAATTCCTATGCCTACCCTTACCTTTACAGAGGGCGATACTGCCGAAATTGTAGTTCACAATCAGCTAAAAGAAAGTACGTCCCTGCACTGGCACGGTGTATTCCTGCCCAACAAGGAAGACGGAGTACCTCACTTAACGCAACAGCCGATTGAACCTGGCACTACCTATACCTATCGTTTCCCAATTATTCAACATGGTACACACTGGTATCATTCCCATTCAGGGTTACAGGAACAAATCGGAATGTACGGTAGTTTCATAATGAAAAAGCGGGACGATGATAAAACCTTTAGAAAGGGAATTGATGATTTGCCGACTGTGCCTATCATTTTAAGTGAATGGACAAATCTTAATCCCAATAACATCAACCGGATGCTGCACAATGCAAATGATTGGGCTGCCATTAAAAAGAATGCGACACAATCTTATGCAGAGGCTATACGTGAGGGAAAATTTAAAACCAAAGTTACCAACGAATGGAAACGGATGCTGGCAATGGACGTGAGTGATGTGTATTATGATAAAATCCTCATAAACGGAAACCATACTACCGACCTGAAATCGGTTGAGGGTAAGACCTTAAAGGCAGGCGATAAAGTAAGGTTGCGTATATCCAACGGTGGTGCATCATCTTACTTTTGGCTTCGGTATGCAGGCGGTAAAATGACCGTAGTGGCAAGTGACGGTAATGATGTAGAACCCGTTGAAGTGGACAGGCTAATTATAGCCGTATCGGAAACCTATGACATAGTGGTTACTATTCCAGATGATGGACTATCCTATGAGTTCCTTGCCACTACCGAAGACAGAACTCAATCAGCAAGCTATTTCATTGGCAATGGTATCAAACAGCTTATCTCACCACTTCCAACGCTTAAATACTTCGAGGGTATGAAGATGATGAATGACATGATGAAAATGAACGGCGACTTGGACGATATGGGAATGAAGATGAGCCTGAACCAAATGGATATGAATGTAGTTATGTACCCCGAAATTACAGGTGAGGCAAAGAAAAAGCAAGACCATAGTCAGCACGGTATGAATATGGACAATGACCCCAATCGTTACAATGCAAACGCTTTGGGAGATATTGTTACGCTGAACTATGCCATGCTCAAATCTCCATATAACACAACACTGCCAAAAGATGCTCCGGTAAAAGACATCAAATTTACCCTTACCGGAAATATGAACCGCTATGTATGGAGCATGGACAACAAGGTGCTTTCGGAAACGGATAAAATACCCGTGAAGAAAGGAGAAATACTGCGGATTACCATTTACAATAACTCTATGATGCGCCACCCCATGCACCTGCACGGATTTGATTTCAGGGTATTAAACGGCAAGGGCGAAAACGCACCTTTAAAGAATATCATTGATATTATGCCAATGGAAACTGATACGATAGAATTTGCAGCAAACACCGAGGGCGATTGGTTTTTTCACTGCCATATCCTGTACCACATGATGTCAGGTATGAACCGTGTGTTTGCCGTAGGTGATTATCAAAATCCTTATCTGCCGGATAAGGCAAAAGCCTACAAAGCATTACAAAGGGAAAGCAATATGCCACATTTCATGGCTCAAAATGATTTTGCTACCAATGGAAATGATGGGGAAGCAATGCTTCAAAATACGAGATGGAGCTTAGGCACGGAATGGCGTTTGGGCTACAACGATATGCACGGGTATGAGGTTGAAACTCATTTGGGAAGATACATTGGAAAAATGCAATGGTTTATGCCGTTTATTGGTTTTGACTGGCGTTACCGCAGAATGGGAATTGATGAACAAGAGAAGAATTTGTTTGGGCAAAAAAATGAGAAAGACAACAGAAGACAATTCAGTTTGGGATTTGTTTATACGCTTCCGATGCTGATAAACTTTCAGGCAGAAATGTACCACGATGGAATAGTGCGGTTACAGTTAATGAGAGAGGACATTCCTATATCAAAAAGGTTGCGTGCAGGGTTTATGGTAAATACCGATAAAGAATATATGGCAGAGCTTGGCTACATCTTTACCAAGAATATAAGCATCCGTACACATTATGATAGTGATATGGGATTTGGCATTGGACTTTCGTTGAACTATTAACAACAGTTCCGCTAATAATTGGATTAGTGGTTGTAGCGTATGCTATGACCCCTTTTTTCTGACAAAAAGTGTCTCCCTTATGCTCTTCACCGCCTTGTAACCATTCAATTTTTAGACTAAATTAAGAAAGACTAAAAATAATTGTTAGACAAGCCTAATTTTTTATTTAGATTTGTTTAAACCTTTGTAGTTCGTTATGGGTAGAAAGCATTTAATTGTCTTGGGGATGATGGTGGTTATTATCTTCGGATTAGTTGCGTGTGAAAAGCTACTTCCAAGTGCACCGGCTGATGATAGTGTCCTTGACGGGCCTATTGAGGGGCTTACACCTGAACAATCTGTTCAGTTTCTGCGTGGTGATGTGGCTTTCAACGATGAAATTTTCACACCGGAAACAGGGCTTGGGCCTCTTTTTGTTGCAACATCGTGTGGTACTTGTCATGCTGGTGACGGCAAAGGTCATCCTTTCACAACATTAACAAGGTTTGGTCAGCGTGATAGTATTGGTAATCAATTTTTGCACTTAGGAGGTCCACAGCTTCAAAACAGAGCTATTTACAACTACCTTCCTGAAAACATTCCCGCAGGTGCAACATTCTCAAAGTTTACGCCGCCTGCCAATACCGGCTTAGGTTTGCTGGATGCAGTCACAGATACAGATTTGTTATTGCTTGCAGATCCCGATGATATAGATGGTGATGGAATATCGGGACGACCTAACTGGGTTGCTTTGCCTCTATATGCAACTACCAGACCTAACAGTATTATTCGGAATGGAAAATACATCGGCAGGTTTGGCAAAAAAGCCTCTACGTATGACTTGTTACAGCAAACGGCAACAGCATATAGTCAGGATATTGGCATTGCTTCCACTTATGAGCCATACGATACGTACCACGGACAGTTAATTGATCCCGAGGTTAGCAACCAAACAATAATAGATGTGGTTTTCTATCTGAAGACACTGAAAGCTCCTATACAACGAAATGCCGGCAATCCTGATGTAGTGGCAGGTAAAAACATTTTCACGCAAATCAGTTGCGGGAAATGCCACGTACCAGAAATGAAAACAGGAGCATCTACTATCAGTGCTTTATCCTTTAAAACCTTTGCGCCCTATACCGATATGTTATTACACGACATGGGGCCTGGCCTTGATGATGGTTATACAGAGGGAACTGCTGTTTCTTCGGAATGGAGAACTCCACCGTTATGGGGGATCGGGTTGTCAAAAAAATCACAAGGTGGTCAATATTTTTTATTGCATGATGGTAGAGCAAGAAGTATTGAAGAAGCTATTCTCTTGCATGGAGGCGAAGCGCAAAATAGTAAGATCAGTTACCAGGAACTCACTGCTACAGAAAAAGCCAAACTGATAAAATTTCTTGAATCCCTTTAATAAAATGGATAATGCAAAGAAGAGAATTTATTAAAAGTAGTTGCAATGCCTGTTTAGCTGGAGCTTTTGCCAGCTTATTGCCCTCATGTGGCGCAATCCATTACATTTCAGGAAACCTAAACCGTGATGGCATCTTAGTGGACATAGACGATTTCAAAGAAAGAAAGCGAGGAAAATCATCATGGCGCTCATACATCATCATACGCAACGAAGAATTGAAGTTTCCAATCTGTATCTATCGTTTCAGTGAAAACGATTATTCAGCACTATGGATGCAGTGTGCACACCAGGGAGCTGAAGTACAGGTTGCAGGAAGTTACTTGCAGTGTCCTGCACATGGAAGTGAATACAATAACAGAGGACAGGTAACCAATGGGCCTGCCACAACGAATTTACGCAGCTTTCCGGTGTCCGTTATAAACAACCAAATATTCATTGATCTTAGGAAAGTATGAAACGCATAATAGCTCTTCTTGTCTTTTATGTTCTACTTGTTCAGGTAGCTTTTGCGCAAATTGATCCTGAATTGTTACGGCGTGTCCCTGCAAAAGCCGATTCTTTGTCGTTAAACATGGATGCAGTCTATGATCGTCCATTCTTACAAATTGGAAAGACCCCGGTTGCATTAGGAGGATATGTAGAAGCCAACTACCAGTATTTGGGTGAGAACGGAATATCAGAGGGGCATCAATTTAAAATGCAGCGATTGACTTTGTTTGTAGCATCATCTATATCAAAAAGAATAAAATTCCTTACTGAAATTGAATTTGAAGATGGGACTAAAGAGATAAATATAGAGTTTGCCTCAGTTGACTTTGAGTTCGCTCCCTTATTGAATTTTCGTGGCGGAATAGTTATGAATCCCATAGGCGCATTTAATCAAAATCATGACGGGCCAAAGTGGGAATTTGTTGACCGGCCTATTTCTGCTACGCAAATGTTGCCAGCCACCTGGAGCAATGTAGGTTTTGGGATATATGGTAAAAAGTACAACACGGATTGGGTGTATGCTTACGAAGCCTATCTGACAAATGGTTTCGATGACAAAATAATTGCCAATACGCAGAATAGAACCTTTCTGCCAGCGACGAAAGAAAATAAAGATCGCTTCGAGGAAAGTTTTAATGGAAGTCCTCTACTCACAGCAAAAGTAGCAGTGCGGAACAGAAAAATCGGTGAATTGGGATTGTCCTTTATGGGAGGGATATACAACAAATTTCAGGAAGACGGAATAATCCTGGATAAGAAGCGAGCTGTTAATGTTGTAGCTGTGGATTTTAATACTACAATTCCAGAACTGAAAACTTATATCAATGCTGAATGGGCATGGATAAATGTAGATATTCCTGATACCTACACTGAACAATTTGGCCGAAAACAACAAGGCGGTTTTATAGATTTTGTTCAGCCGTTATTAAAGAGGCCGATGTTCGGTTTTGAAAGTGCGGTGTTGAATGCAGCATTACGGTTGGAATATGTTGATTGGAATAAGGGAAAGTTCAAATCAACAGGAAGCAATATATCGGATGAGGTTTTCTCAATTGTACCGGCTATCAGTTGGCGGCCTACCGCGCAAACCGTTATAAGATTTAATTATCGTTATAACTGGCAGAAGGATATTTTAGGTAATCCTCCTTCAAGATTAGGAGGATTTCAATTTGGCATCTCAACTTATTTCTGATTACTGTTGGGTAATCTTAATATTTCTGAAATAGCCTTCAGTGCCTATATCAACCCATAAGCCTATACTACCCCTTACTCCTATACCATGTTTTAGGTCGTTTACAATCAATGAAGGTTGCCTGTTGTTATTAAGAAACAACTTTGCCGTACTGTCCTTGATCTCAATGCGTACTTTAATCCATTCGTTCATTGCCATGTCTGAATAGGATTCATATTTTTCAGGTGATTCTTTACGTAACCGATCAAATTTATAGTCTGGATACGCATAGTATTGAATGGTGTGATTTCGTCTGATTTGATCATTTGCCCGTGCATTGGTAGGACGCAGATATATACTTTCATACTTATCATTAGTTTCATTGATTCGGAAAGCTATACCAATAAAACCACGAGCAAATTCAGGAGCATCGGAAAGCAGCTTGCTCATCATTTCTAATTCAATCACGCCATTAATGAAACTAACGTTTTTCAGCCTGGCAAAAGTCGGTTCATCAAATTCTTTAACTGAGGGGTCTTTTACTACTTTAACTATCTCTTTATTCCCTATTTTTTCTTTAACGGTCAAAACACTTATTGCTTGCAGCTCATGTTTTCCAATCGTAACCGATTGAGCATATAGGTTTAGTGAACAAAAAAATAATATGGTATTGACGATGACTATTCTGAATTTCATTACACAGTTATTTTATCGGCTAAAAAAGGCTATATAAGCACACTAAAACGATATCTTCTACGATAGCTTGTTTGGAAAAGACTTCTGTATATGCAATATATGAAAATAAAAACAATCTATTTCAAAGAGACGTTAGCCTTTCCGTACAACCAAATGTGCTAAGCCCGGATCGTTTAGTAACCGTTCCATTTCTGACTGAATAATATCCTGTATATCCTGCTTTATTTGAAAGTAATTACGCTGTACCATACTGGTATCGAGTTTACGGATAACTTCTATATCCTTATAGCCTTCTTCCTCCCTTTTTAGTGCTTCATGATCGTTGATGATTTCACAATGGAAGGCTTTTAGTTCAATTTTGTTGTCCGGGTCGTCAGCTACCATTCCCACAAACTCACCGGAACTCAGTGCAGATATTTTTGAGGGAGGTATAGCAGTTTCCAGTTGCTTTGAACGGCTAATAGATGTGTCACCACTATTGATTGAATAGCTTTCCCTGTCCTGCATGATTTTGCCAAAGCGTTCTGAAAGCTGTTTTGCTGTATCTCCCGTTACTTGTCCGGATACAATATTGCCTGTAATATTCATAATCACATCGGCCTGTTCTCTGCCATAATCCTTACGGAGCTGGCTGAAATCCTGAATACCTAAGCACGTAGAAACTTTATTACTTCTCGCCGTAGCAATCAGGCTATCCATATTGTTCAGATAGATTGTAGGAAACTCGTCAAACACCAAACTGCTTTTCAATTTTCCCTTTTTATTGACCTGTTTTACCAAACGGGTTACATATAAAGAAAGTACCGCTCCGTAGATCTGTATTTTCTGCGGATTATTACCCATGCACACGATTTTGGGATCATCGGGATTATTTACATCGAGGTTGAAATCGTTGCCTGATAAAACATAGTATAATTGAGGGGAAGAAAGCCTTGCCATAGCCACTTTAGCGGATGCTATCTGGCCTTCAAGCTGTTCCATTACATCGTTCAGGTAGGCATTCAAAAACGGATTAATCAATACCTCGCATTCTTTAGCGGCTTCTGTTCTAAACAGCGTGAAAAGGCTGTCATAATCAGCTTGCATCAGCTCGATAACGTGAGGCAGTGTGCAAAATTCACCGTCCTTGTATTTCTTCAGATACCATATTACCGCAGTCAGAAAATTGATTGGCGATTCCACGAAAAAATCGCCCTGGCGTTTTATCCACTCCCTGTTTAAGCCCATTAAAATAGTACGTGCGGATTCTGCGGCATCGGTTATGTCCGTCATGGCAGACGGCTCTAAAGGATTGCAACGATGGCTTCTTGTTAGGTCGTCAAAATTGATAACAAAAAACCTCGGTGGTTTAGGATACCTGTGTTTGTTTTTTAACCATGAATTGTAGGCGATCCTGGAAAGGTCGTCAAACTTAAAATCGTAAACGAACATCGTAAATCCTTTACGGATATGTTGGGTTATGACGTGCCTGATGACAAAGTAAGATTTACCTGCCCCTGGTGTACCCAATACCATAATCGCCCTGAAGGGATTGATGATATTTATCCAGCTATTGCGCACCTTATTTTTCAGCCTGTAACGTGCCGGGAGATTGATCGAAAACTCGTTCTCCAGAAAGCGTTCTTCTTGCGGAAACGTTTCATTTTCCTTGTTGAAAATGTCCTTGTTGTTAAACTTGCTTTTGATAATACGTGAAAGCAAAGTACCGCCTGAAAGCACCAGCAAAAATCCTATTGAAGTTATACCTGCATAAACGAATGTCTTCTCCTGCGCATGTAACTCAAGCAGCAGAGAAAGATAACTGGCAAAGTATAGCAATAGCCCTGTAATGAGATAGGCAAATGCTGTTTTATAACTTAGTTTTTCATCTTTGCGCCCTTTTGCTCCGAGTAGGGAGATAGCCAAAAAGCCTAAAGAAATCAACTTGCTTTTAACGAAGTTGCTGAATATGCCTGTGCGGGAAATATTACCTAAAATCCGGTCGCTGAAACTGCTGGTCAATCCCCATTCATGGAATGCAGCATAACAATAATAATAGAAGTGTATCACTAAAATAACGATACTGATCAACCTGGTCATGTCCAGAATTTTCCTCAGAGCCTGTTCGTTTTCACCTGTCTGTACTGCCATAGCTTTATGTTTTATTGGTTATTGGAAATGTTCTTTCTTCTTTTCTTTTTTCTGCCCTTTTTCTTTAGCTGGCCGGGTATGTAATCGGCTGCCTGCTCCGGTTGTAAAAGGGCATCCAGCATGTTGTCTTTAGGAATTGTATCAGCCGGATTAGTATTGTTGTGTAAAGTGGATGAAAGACCTGTGTTAGTATTGTGGGCAGGCAATGATGATTGTCCTGTTTTTTGACCTGCATTTGGTAATAGGTTCTGTTTGATAGGTTTCGGGGAACTGCATCTTTCCTGAATGGCTTTGGCACTGTATTGCTTTCCTAATGTGCTACCATTAAAGACACATTTGGTCTGGTGATCTACGTAAGTTATCCCGTAGATTAAACCTGTATCGCTACTGCGCAAAGCAATGTGAATGCCTTTCTTTTGAAGTTGTGCAACTAACTCATCAAGCGTGGAAGTTTTGCCAACAAACAACCTGTCTATTTCAGTTTGTACACGGGCTTTGAACGGCTGGCGTTGGGTATCATTAGAACTGTATTTTTCTTCCAGAAATTTCAGGGTAGGCTTGTTGTAAAAGTCGCTGGCTTTTATAGGTACACCGATAGGTTTTCCATCTTCATCGAGTATCCGGTAAACAAGGCCGCCTCCCTGAAAAATTCTTGATTCTTCACTGCCACGATCAGCGATTATATTGTACTGTTTCAAAACTGCATTCAGTTCCGGCAAGCTGGTATATTTGTACTTATCCAGCACTGCATCCAGCACATTTGTGATGGCTCTTTTAGTTTCAGTACGCCCGTACTGTACCTTCTTTACATCTACCGGCTTTAACCTGAATGCTTCCCGTCTTGCGTGTGCATCGGCTACTACAAGACTGAACATTTTTTCAATCTCCTTACGTGCCGGTTCTGACTTGCGAATACCCAGGTGATGCAGGTCAATTCGCTTGCCATCAGGCTGAATATTGGTGGTAACTACGTGTATATGGGGGTGGCCTGCATCGTGGTGCTGATAAACAAGATAAGGCTGGTCACCAAAGCCTATTTTTTGCATATAGACATTGGCAATTTGCATCAGCTTTTCTTTGCTCAAATGAGCTTCAGAAGGGTCAAAGTTGAGCGAAATGTGTACGCTGTTTCGTTTAACATTCTCGTTCAATTCTGTCCTTTTCAGCAGATAGCCCAGCTTAATTTTCAGGCTCATTTCATCTGCGTTTAAAGGGAAATTTTCTGCTCCGATGCACTCCGCTACACCTTCTTTTACCTTGTTTTCATTGTAGTTGAAAATACGGTGCATGGAGTGGCCTGCTTTGATCACTGCAACCATATTTCCAGTATTTTTTTTACGTTATTCCTGACCTCATCAACCTTATTGCTAAGGATCTTTTTCTCTACCTCGTAAGCAATCAACCAGCTCCTAAATTCAGCTATCTGGCTCAGCGTGTGCAGCTTTTTAACGGCCTGATTGAAGTTGTTTCCAACTGCGTTTAGCTCGTTGCGAAGCCGTGTAAGTTCTGTCATTAAGTCATCCTGTGAGGTGTTACGGTAGGTCGTAACAACGGGCTTATCGAAGATGCTGCGGCGTACATAGTCGCTTAGCTTACGACAGGTAGAAGCCTTCCATTTCTTTTCAATTTTCGCATACTCATCGGGCGTTAGACGCAGGCCGATAATGCGTGTTCTGTTTGAATTTTGTCCTTCCATCACTAATCATTTTCACGTTTTCAAACTCATTTATACCTTCCAGACGCCCTGCCCACGAGTTCCGAGTGATGGGCAGCCAGATCCGGTTGTTTAACAACCGTTCATCTGGCCGATTGCGGGAAAGTTGCAATCTTTCAGCCTTTTGAACGTCTTTAAAACATTTTAAAGGCTTCCAGAGTGTGTAAGAAAACAGCTTCAAATGAACTAAAGCCTGCCTTACAGCCTCTGTATTACTTATCTCAGTTTTTGTCTTATATGTTTCTTCTCAGCCTTACCGAAATTTATTACCCAGTCGTTGAAGTCCTTATGGTTTTGATAAAGACTGCTTTCATCTTTGTATTTGGCACTTAGGGAAAGTGCATAGCGACTGCAATTTTGTCCGGTTGCATCCCTGTCCAGATAGAGCTTGATAGCGTTATGTTTTTCCATAAAGGGACGTGCAGTTTCAAAGAAGGAAACAGAGTTTAGCACTACAAAATCAAAGCGGTCTTCGGGGTCTTGTTGATGGATGGCCCTGAAAGAAAGGAAATCGGTAAAGCCTTCAAAGACGATTACTTCATCGGCATTATTATCAAAGCTCGTAATGCCTTTAGGAGAGCTGCTGGCTTTAAAGTAAGGATTGCGTATTTCAAAGCCTCCCAGATCATTCCTGAAACCGATACCGTAATAGACTTTTCCATTAAGTTCGTAACGCACTTCCCGGCAGTAACGATCAGCCACATCAACGGGTATTCGCCGTTGTTGCAAATACCTTAAAAGGGCGTTGGAAGACAGCACAAAATCGCCTAAAATCTTTATCTGCTTTTCCTGTTCTTCTCTCGCAAATGATTGTTGGGAAACCGGCTTTTGAAAGGAAAAATTACCGCTTAAATTCTGGAGTAATTCGGACACGGTACACCCGTGAAAGAGAATAGCAAAGTCAACCAGGTTGCCGCCTTTGCCAAGACCATGATCGTACCAACGGTTTAGCCTCCTGTTAACCTTAAACGAAGGTGTCTTTTCATCCCGTAAAGGGGAGTGATACCAATAATCGTTGTTCCTGATCTTTGCAGGTTCATAACCTAAGCCCGCAAGGAAATGAACCATGTCAATTTCTTTGGCTTCGCTGATGGAAAGCCTGTTTTTACTGAAATCCATAACCACACATTTATCAAATACACATTCAGTTCTTCTAAGCGAAGTTAAACAGGTGATATGGGATTCACCTATCCTCATCATATTTTGATGAGGATGCAGAGAGTAGTGTTATTTACTTTTGTGCAGTGAGTATTGTTTAATTAAAATCGTGTGATTATGCTAACAACAAGTGATGTAGCCAAAGTGTATGATACTATTCTCAGTATCCCTGGCATGAGTGAAACAGTGAAGATTGACATGAGGATCTCCCGCAAAAACGTATTGTTATTGCACAGTGTCCTCAAACGTGGGCTGATGGCGAAAGATGATGATAAATCGTCTGCGTTGCTGGAAAGCATTCCGCAGGAAGCATTGCAGGAATTACACGTAATTGCTGATGATTATCTTACAAAAGCAGGCTTAACCGAACTAAGTGAAAAACTAAAAGCACTTAGTACCAAATAGGCAGGGGTAACGTCAGAAAGCCACTTGGAGAGAATGAATGTTTAGGATATAAACGCTCATCCTTCCAAGTGGCTTGTTTATGTTGTAATTTAAAAATGATGTCAATAATTGCGTTTTACAATAATCGTAGCAACAGTTAGCTTTTTGCCATTGGTGTCGAGTTCAGAGACATTCATTTCCTGAACCCATGCACTATCAAAATCACCGCGATAAGAAACCCCTCCGGCCATACGTGCGTCTCCGTACATCAATTGCCGTAAGCTACCGTCTGATTTTACATAGTAATAGTTGTTCCACTTCTTTTTATAATTACTTTGCGTGTGTAAAGTTCCAGACGCGGGAATTTTAAAAGTGCGTTTTTCACCACTTCGGTTTTCAGGTGCTCCGGCAGGCTCGTTAAAGAATACGGTAGCAGTGCCATTAAAGCCTTCAGGTAGCAGGTATATATCTGCCCGCTTTTCGCAATATGTCGTCATTAAAATAGCTGTAGTGAACAGCAGTACCACACCGGTCAAAATGAGGGGTATTTTGTACGAATCTTTCAATAAAAAAAACTTGCTTTTCATAAGTACGGTGATTTTTGCTTGGCATTTTGGATAGATGGTAGTTGGGAAGTAATGGGGCGTAGTTACAGTGGAATATTGTAACAGGTCTTATGTTTTCTTAGTTACAACCCATCCCTGCTCTGCTCTGATATTTGCTATATTATTCTGCTCTAACCACTTTTTGAAAGCAGGCATGTCTTTAGGGGTAAAATGAACGATGTCACCATTTTTTAGCATAATGGTGAAAAAGTCGCTTGCAGCAAGAAACTTCGATAATTGTCCCGCAGGGTATTGAAATTCGGGGTAGTGATCGGCTGAAGTCATGGTCAGTTGCTTTTTAGTTAGTTTCCTCTGACTGTTGCCTGCACAAAAAAGAGCGCAGGCAACAGCTCACCGCACTGAGGTCTTAGGAAACCCGGCAACGATAAGTGCGCCCACGCCGTAGCATGAGCGTTCTCACTTATGTCCCATTGCCATTTGAAAGTTCCTAAGTTTCAGTACGGGACTTAAAGCTTAAACGCTTCAAGAATATCTTGTTACAAAGGTATCAATTTGGAATTACATCCGGCGCATGTACGAAAAATTTTCGATTTTTCCTTATATTTGCGGCAATGAAATTTTTTGCACTCATAATGGGCGTATGGTTGCTTATCCTGTCCTGTTTACCTTGTGGTGACAGCAGGGAGTGCAATGACCAGAGGGCAACAACAATCTCTGCAAATCATCAACAGCATAATCACGACATTGAGCATTGCGCTCCTTTTTGTACTTGTTCGTGCTGTTCTATATCTATGTCGTGCCATAAAATCCCTATCTACATTATAGCTAAGAAGGTATTTGCGACAAAGAATTATTCTGATTATCCCACTCCTTTCTGCAAAGAAGTTTCACACGCTATCTGGCAACCGCCTAAAATTTCTTAATCTACTTTCTTATCGGTTTGCGTAGTAGGCCCAAAGGGGCTACGCTTTGAAGTGTTCTGTCTTCAAAATCTTTTCCGTTGAACAAAAAAGTAAGCAAAAGAAAGCCCGCTCAGTCCACTATTGCGAGGGTTTTAAGAATCGTATTCATAGGTCTGTGTTGCGCAGTATTAATTGCAGCGATTATAGACCGTCTTATGCACTGGTACTCGCATGTAAGCCATTAAAAGGTTGCCTGTGACAATGCCATGAAACAAATAATCCACTCCAATCTATGACAAGTAACATGGAAAGAGGAACAGAGCTTAAATTAATAAGCAAGAATACCAGGCCAACAAGTATGCGGATCTTGGTGTACGACTATCTGAATATCCAGACTGCCGCTTTGTCTCTTACTGAGATTGAAGCCTACTTTCACAAGGCAGATAAAGTAACTATTTATCGAACGTTGAAGACCTTTGAAGAAAAAGGAATAGTACATAGGATTCAGGACAACAACATTACAAAGTATAGGCTGTGTGATGAAGGATGCAGTGAGCATATACATAAGGATCATCACCTACATTTTTACTGTAAAGTATGTAAGCAGACTACCTGTAAAAAGGATATATCCTTTCCTGGGAATGTAAAAACTGATTTTAGAATTGACGAGATCCAGATTTTCGCTAAAGGGATATGTGAGTTATGCCTCGCGAGTGGTAAGCAGAGAAAACACGTCAAACGATAGATCGTGGGTTTTAATAAACAAACAGATTTGATAATTTTAAAGAAAACGTATTGTTATGGCAACAAAAAAAGGACTGACTAACATAATAGTCGCATTTCTGTTTTCTCTCCTTATTCCCATCATTGGGTATTATTATCTTGGAACTTTATATGCAAGTATTTTTTTGATAGGATATCTCGGCGGTTTTATTCTTTGGATTCTGATCCCATCCCGCACGTCCTGGGCTTTGCTTAAAACACCATACTGGCTGACGCTGCTTGCCTTTCTGTTTCTTCATAAGGTAGAAGAAAACCGTATGAAGTTTTTCGAGGTTGTTTCAGAAAAAATAACTGGCGGCACAGTTCCTGAATTTGGTGTTGGGCTTGTTATCGGCCTGTTGAT
The DNA here is from genome assembly GCA_018267965.1 of Bacteroidota bacterium. Lineage (GTDB taxonomy): Bacteria > Bacteroidota > Bacteroidia > Chitinophagales > Chitinophagaceae > Polluticoccus. Next base: position 93,955 of record JAFDXK010000001.1, read on the forward strand.
ATTACCCATAGGCGCTTGGCTGGTCATACCCCTGCTTCTTAAACGTAAACATGAACTTGGCTATTACGCTATCTGGACACTTTTCGCATCAATGGGGATATCAGAGCTTGCACATTATTTTTTCCCGCTTATGACAAACGATCCATACGGCTATTTTCCAGGTATGCTAAGTGTTGTTGTACTGGCTCCATTAGCATGGTGGGGTATGTACAGGCTGGTTAAAAAGGGCCCTAAAACTGCTTAACCTAAAATTTAAAGACATGAATGCTGGACTGGAAATAGAATTGGCCGAACTCCTTTTGCTGCAACTATTCGCTTTTGTCTTGTTTGGCCGGTTTGAAGTAGAAACACACGCCGCTCGCAGAATTATAAAATGGTTCGTGATCTATGGGATAACTGTCGGGATTTATTACTGGTTAGGGCATTGGGCAGCTTTAGTTCCTGTGCTGGCTGTAATTCCAGGTTCTATTTATCATGTTGTGTGGTGTAAAAAAAATGGCATTCACCCGTTGAAAGCAACGCCACGGAAAAAATATTATCAGCTACGGGGATGGAAATGGGAAGAATAAACAAAAGCAAATAGTAGCTATTCAAATGAATAAAAAATATGAACAACTACTTGACAGAAACTAAAATCCTGGATTATTCTAATGCCTCCATTCAACAATTGATAGAACAAAGGCAATGGAAAAAACTGGATACTGTCGCCCGGATAAAAGCCACCTACAATTTTGTTCGCGATGAAATCAAATTTGGCTACAACCTTGCAGACGACATTGCAGCATCACAGGTGTTGGCAGACGGCTATGGCCAATGCAATACCAAAGCCACTTTGTTAATGGCGCTTCTTCGAGCAACAGGCGTTCCAAACCGGATTCATGGATTTACTATTGACAAAGCATTACAAAAAGGTGCTATTACTGGATTATGGTATAGCCTTTCACCACGAAATATTTTGCATAGTTGGGTAGAAGTATATGTGGATGAACAATGGTATTTCTTAGAGGGGGTTATTTTAGATAAGGGCTATTTGACCGAATTGCAAAAGCAGTTCAATGATTGCAAAACTACCTTCTGCGGTTACGGCGCCTATACCAGTAATTTTGATAATCCACCGATAGAGTGGAATCTGAATAATACATTCATTCAGGATAAAGGGATTAATCAGGACTTCGGCATATTCGATACCCCGGATGAATTTTACGCCAAACATCAACAGGAGCTTTCCAGCATAAAAAAATTCATATTCAGAAATATTGTTAGGCATAAGATGAATAAAAACGTAGAAAGGATAAGAAACGGTACTGATAGATATGGTGTGAATAGCATGGCCTTACTTTGAACTTTGCAATCGGATTGCATTACATTGTTTATAACTTTGCATTGAACTATGAAGTGGTTTGCGTTAACATTGGTATTTTATCTCTCAGCACTTCTTTTAGTGCCGTGTAGCGATGCAATTAATCGCTGTGAAAGAGGTACGCCAACTTCTCAAAGGGAATCGCATAACCATAGTCAGGACAAAAATGATAATTGTACTCCTTTTTGTCACTGTAATTGCTGTAGTGTGTCTATGGCAACCTATAACTTCAACCTTCCTGAACTTAATATCCCCTTGCCAGCCTTCTCAGGCCAAAAAGTTGCATTACGGGATTTCCATTTTACTTCCCGTTATGTCGGTAATATCTGGCAGCCACCCCGGATCGTAGCATAATATTTCTTCAACAAGCATGAAGAGCCAACCAGTAGAATGGATTGGTAATTTCCGCTATACATCAAAAGCCAGTTCTATAATCTGTATAGAGCTACATTAATTATTAATAAAAATAATCGTGTTAGATAGAATTATTCGATTTAGTATAAAGAACAAAATCATTATAGGAATAATGACTTTGTTACTCATCATTTGGGGGGTGTGGAGTGCTACGAAACTCCCCATTGATGCTGTACCTGATATTACCAATAATCAGGTGCAAATCTTTACTACTTGCCCCACATTAGCCGGACAGGAAGTAGAGCAATTAGTGACATTCCCCATAGAGCAAAGCATTGCCAACATACCTGATATTGAGGAAATACGCAGTATATCCAGATTTGGATTGTCAGTTATTACTGTCGTATTTAAAGAGGAAGTGAGTATTTACTTTGCCCGACAACTCATTGGAGAAAGGCTTAAAGAAGCAGTTGACAAGATACCGCCAGGCATTGGATCGCCTGAATTAGCACCCGTGAGTACCGGATTGGGAGAAGTATATCAATACATCATTCACCCAAAGAAAGGCAGCGAAAACAAATACAGTGCGAAAGACCTGCGCACGATGCAGGATTGGATCGTGGCAAGACAACTGTACGGAACTCCCGGTATTGCAGAGGTAAACAGCTTCGGCGGCGAGCTTAAACAATATGAAGTGGCTGTAAACCCGGACAGGTTAAAGGCTATGGGTGTAAGTATTCCTGAAATTTTTACCGCACTCGAAAAAAGCAATCAGAATACCGGCGGCGCTTATATTGATAAAAAGCCAAATGCCTATTTTATAAGGGGTATTGGTTTGGTTACAAGTTTAGAGGATGTACAAAATATCGCAGTCAAAACCACCGGATTAGTCCCTGTTTTCATAAAAGACGTAGCAGAAGTGCGCTTCGGTAACGCTGTTCGTTATGGGGCACTTACCTACAATGGAGAAGTAGATGCTGTTGGTGGTGTGGTGATGATGCTGAAAGGTGAAAATAGTAATGAAGTGGTTAAGCGCATCAAAGAAAAGCTGCCAACCATTCAAAATTCTTTACCCAATGATATAGTGATTGAACCATACTTAGATCGTACTGATCTGGTGGGACGTGCTATAAGCACCGTTGAAAAAAATCTTATAGAGGGTGCTTTGATTGTCATTTTCGTACTGGTGTTATTCCTCGGTAATCTACGTGCTGGTCTTATTGTAGCCTCTGCAATACCGTTAGCTATGCTCTTTGCCCTGGGAATGATGAATGTATTTGGCGTAAGCGCCAACCTTATGAGTTTAGGTGCGATTGACTTTGGATTGATAGTTGACGGAGCGGTAATCGTCGTAGAAGCTACTATGCACCATTTGGGGCTAAGGAAATCTACGAAAAGACTTACCCAGGGTGAAATGGATGAGGAAGTATTTGAATCCGCATCCAAAATACGGACAAGTGCTGCATTTGGCGAGATTATCATTCTGATTGTATATATCCCTATCCTGACCCTTGTAGGTGTTGAAGGTAAAATGTTCCGTCCTATGGCCCAAACCGTAGGTTTTGCAATATTTGGTGCGTTGGTCTTATCGCTCACTTATATCCCAATGATGTGCGCCTTGTTCTTGCCGAAAAAAGCAAGCAACAAAAAAAGTTTCAGTGATAGAATGATGGAGAAGCTACAGCGTGTTTATCAACCCTTGTTGCAAATGGCCATCCGCTTCAAATATGTTATTGTAGGAGCAACAGTTGTAATCTTTGGCATTTCGCTTCTTGTATTCAGAGGTATGGGAGGTGAGTTTATTCCTCAGTTACAGGAGGGTGATTATGCTTTTCACTGTATTCTACCTCAAGGGAGTTCTTTGCGACAAAGCATTGAGACTTCTATGCAGGCATCCCGTATCATTAAACAGTTCGATGAGGTAAAAATGGTAGTTGGGAAAACAGGAGCTGCTGAAGTTCCAACAGATCCAATGCCACCTGAAGCATCTGATCTTATGATTGTATTGAAGCCGGAAAAAGAGTGGGCATCTGGCAGAAGTTATAATGAATTGGCTGATGCCATATTGGAAAAGCTGGAAGTTATTCCGGGCGTATTCTTTGAAAAGAACCAGCCCATTCAAATGCGGTTTAATGAATTGATGACCGGGATCAGGCAGGACGTGGCAGTAAAAATTTTCGGTGAAAATATTGATACGCTTGCTGCGTATGCCAAAGAGGTAAGCGAGGTTATTCAAAGTGTGCAAGGAGCCACTGCTCCGCAGGTGGAACGTGTTACAGGACTTCCTCAAATTAACATAGAATACGACCGGACACGAATAGCTAATTATGGCCTAACTGTTCAGGATGTAAATGATGTGGTAAGTACCGCTTTTGCAGGAAAAAGTGCTGGAGTTGTCTTTGAAAATGAAAGAAGATTTGATTTGGTAGTCAGGTTGGATAGTGCGCATAGAAGCAGTATAGAAGACGTAAATAACCTGATGATACCGACCTCTACCGGCAATCAAATCCCGCTGTCTCAAATCGCCAACATAGGTTACAAACTTGGACCTGCGCAAATAAGCCGCGAGGCTGGAAAAAGAAGAATAGTTATAGGTTTCAACGTGTCAGGCCGTGACGTGCAAAGCGTTGTTTCAGACATTCAGCAGCAACTGGCGGCAAAAGTAAAATTACCAACAGGCTACTACTTTACTTATGGGGGGCAATTTGAAAACCTTCAAGAAGCGAGTGCAAGGCTTATGATAGCAGTACCGATTTCGTTGCTGCTCATCTTTACATTATTATACTTCACGTTCCATTCAATCAAGCAGGCCGTTCTAATATTTACGGCTATTCCTATGAGTGCCATAGGGGGAATATTTGCCTTACTGCTTAGAGGAATGCCGTTTAGCATCAGTGCGGGGATCGGCTTTATTGCACTGTTTGGTGTGGCCGTACTCAACGGAATTGTACTAATAGGTACATTCAATCAATTACAAAAGGAAGGAATTACGGACGTATTTCAACGTGTCAGGGAAGGAACGCTTACCCGTCTGCGCCCTGTTCTAATGACGGCAACAGTAGCTTCTTTGGGTTTCTTGCCGATGGCGATCAGTACCAGCGCAGGAGCAGAAGTACAAAAGCCTTTGGCTACGGTGGTGATAGGCGGTTTAGTGACTGCAACTTTCCTCACCTTGTTTGTCCTGCCTTTGTTATATATCATATTTAACTCAAAACTTAATCTGAAAGGGAGCAAACCCAAAATGAAAACAACAATAATCATCTTGCTGCTAAGCATCGGTGGTATTGCATCGGCAAATGCACAGCAAAGAGTAAGTATAGACAGTGCGATAGGAACAGCTTTAAAAAGCAACTTACAATATGGCGTAAATGAGGCTGAAATACGGGCTGCGGGCCTTAATGTGAAGACAGCAACCGACATACCGAAGACAGGGGTCTTTGCCGAGAACGAAGACTTACGGCCATCTGATCACGTAGGTATCCTCAAAATAGGGGTTTCACAAAGTATAGCGTGGCCCGGATTGTATGCTGCACGTAGAAAATATCTTAATGAGCAATTGAAATATGCTGAACTGAATACAGGGGTATTGAATGCAGCCATAAGACGAGATGTTAGAGCTGCCTATTACCAGCTATGGTATTTACAGGACAAACAGATATTGTTCCAAAGGCTTGACAGCATTTATACCACAATGTTCCAGGCTACCGATGTTCGGGTTAGAACGGGCGATGTTCCCAAACTTGATAAGATTGCTGCGGAAGTCAAGTTGAGAGAATTACAGGCATTTATAGAACAGAATAGAAAAGAGATGATAGTTCAACAACAACAGTTAATGATGTTACTGAATCAGAACGAATGGTTGCTTCCTATTGCGAAGCCTTTGGGAAAATTGGATGCCGAATTATTGGACACTGCTAACGTCCATCCTGTTTTGAGCTTGCAACAGCAAAATGTAAATATCGCTTCAGCAAATATTTCTTTAATGAGAAACACGAACAAACCTGATTTTTCGGGCAGGGTGTTTAGTCAAAGACTTTGGGGCGCAGAAAATCCCTTTACCGGCTTTTCAGTCACAGCCGCTTTCCCACTATTTGGAATGGGGGCTTACCGTAGCAAAGTGAAAGCAGCAGTGGCCGAGAAAGATGTACAGGAGAGGACTTTAGCTTATCAAACGCAAGTATTTCAAACACAAAGAGCTTCAGCTTTAGCAGACATACAGAAGAATATGTCTTTGTTGAATTTTTATGAATCATCAGGATTGAGGCAGGCCGATGAAATCATCAGTGCCGCAACATTAAGTTATAGGTCAGGAGAAATCAGTTTTGCGGATCTAAGCCAGTTTCTAAGTCAGGCGATTAGCATCCGTCAGAATTATTTAGATGCACTGAATACGTATAACCAATCTGCCATTCAATTCTACTACTATAATAACAAATAAGATAAAATGAGAATCATAAATAAAATAGTTTTTGCCATAGTTGCTATTACACTACTGAATAGCTGTGGCGGTAAACACAAAGAGGGCGATGGTCATGACCATGGAACCGAAGAAACAAAGGGAGCAGAATCTGCAACAGAAGATCATGGCGATGAGCAATCATCTACTATCGCTTCACTCACCCAGGAACAAATGCAAGCTGCAGGAATTGTGTTGGGGAATATTGAACGTAAAAATCTTGCTGCTACTATTAAAGTAAATGGTGCACTAAGAGTTCCTAACAATAGAAAAGCTAACGCAACATCATCGTATGGGGGTGTAGTTAAATCATTGAGTGTCCAGTTAGGCAACTACGTTCGGAAAGGACAGGTAATTGCAACAATTGAAAATCCGCAGTTCGTCCAGTTGCAGGAGGAATACCTGACTATTGGGAGCAGGATAACGTTGGCAGAGCAAGAAGTGCAACGACAGAAGGAACTGAACGAAGGCAATGCCGGTGCTTTGAAAAACCTGCAAAGTGCTACTGCCGAACTTACCTCACTCAGAGCCAGGAAAGCCTCTTTACAGCAGCAAATACGCATGATGGGCATTAATCCCAATAACATCACTGCCTCCAATCTGAGATCTGCTTTGGTGGTCACAAGCCCAATAAGCGGCACGGTAAGTAATGAATTTGCCAAGATTGGCAGTTACGTGGATGTTTCTTCGCCGGTAGTGGAAATTGTTGATAACGGCCTATTGCACCTGGATTTGCAGGTGTTTGAAAAAGATTTGCCAAATATAACCGTAGGGCAAACCGTGTACTTCACACTTACCAATAACCCCAAAGTGAGCTATACGGCGAAGGTTTTTAATATAGGTTCATCATTTGAAAACGAAAGTAAAACAGTTGCTGTACACTGCACTGTTGTAGGTAATAAAGCAGGATTGATAGATGGAATGAATATAACCGCTTTAGTGAGTATAGATGATGTAGTAACACCAGCGGTTCCTAACGATGCAATTGTAGAAGCCGATGGCAAATTTTACATTTTCATTCTGACCGATAAGGAAGCCAAAGAACATAAGGAAGAAAATCACGAGGAAAAAGGAGGCGAAAATCAGGAACATAAAAACCAGCAAAACTTTGAAAAGATTGAGGTAATGAAAGGTGTGTCAGAACTGGGTTATACTGCTATTACGCCAGTCACTGAGATACCAGCCAATGCAAAAATTGTTAGTAAGGGAGCCTTCTTTATCAATGCCAAATTGAGCAATACAGGTGGGCATGAACATTAAATATGAACCAGCTTTGAAAAAATTTAAAAATAGTTGATTATGGAGAAAACTAAAATTAATCTGGATGTGGTACTACCTGATATTCCAGATGAGAAAGACGAATGTGTTCAACGAATTATCAGTGAATTGAACGGAAGGCACGGAATTGAAGAAGTTCATATTGTGAATAAAACCGATGCTTCACAAGCTCAATTATGCTTTCACTACGATCCGGAAAGTATTACAATAGAGAAAATTCAAAAGTTAGCTCAACAAGCCGGAGCTAACATAACAAGCAGATACCATCATCTTTTAGTTGAGGTGGATGGTATAAGGCATCAGCGTCAAACCAGGTCAATCGAAACATTACTTAATAAGACAAAAGGGATACTCGCTGTCTCCGCTTCTGCAAGTGGTGTAGTAATGATCGAGTTTGACACGCAACTCATTGATAAGGACGCTATCTTCCGTTTACTAACCAAAGAGGGGTTGAAGGTTGCTGAAAGCGATAAGCCTTCTCAATCCAAAGTCGTTAAACTTTCGCAGCACGAGCATAAAGACGGTGAACACGACCATTCTCATGAAGATGGGGGGCATGATGAAGATGGGGCGCATTCCCACGGCGGTATTTTCGGGAAAAATACAGAATTGATCTTCAGCATTCTTTGTGGAGTGTTTTTAGGCGCTGGCTTCGGTATTTCTTACATCGCTGGCATTTCGGAAATTGTTCCGATTTGCTTTTATATCGGCGCATATTTCTTTGGTGGTTTTTATACTACCAAAGAAGCTATACAGACAATCAGCAAAGGTGGGTTTGAGATTGATTTTCTGATGCTGGTAGCTGCCATCGGTGCAGCAATATTAGGGAATTGGGCCGAAGGGGCTTTATTACTGTTTCTATTCAGCTTAGGCCATGCCTTAGAACATTTTGCAATGGAGAAAGCCCGCAAATCTATTGCTGCATTAACTGACCTTGCTCCTAAAACTGCCTTGTTAAAACAAGGTGACCAGACAAAAGAAGTTAAAATCGAGGAATTGAAAAAAGGTGATGTAATTCTGGTGCGCCCTAACACGAAAATTTCCGCAGACGGTATTGTTGTTAAGGGAACAAGCAGTGTAAATCAAGCTCCAATAACAGGTGAAAGTATTCCGGTTGATAAAGAAGCGATTGCAGATAGCAATTTCAATATGGATGAAGCAGCCAAATTAGATGCGAAATTCAGGGTCTTTGCAGGTACGATTAATGGAAATGATTCTCTCGAAATTAAAGTTATTAAGGAAGCGAGTGATTCCACCCTGTCCCGTCTTGTAAAGATGGTAAATGAGGCACAAACGCAAAAATCGCCAACACAACAGTTCACAGACAAGTTTGAAAAATATTTTGTTCCGGCTATTCTTATACTGGCAGCTCTTCTCTGTTTTTCTTTTTTGGTGATTGATGAGCCATTTAGCAAAAGTTTTTACAGGGCAATGTCTGTATTAGTGGCGGCATCTCCGTGTGCATTAGCTATTTCTACGCCAAGTGCTGTTCTTAGTGGTGTGGCCAGGGCTGCAAAAGCCGGAGTGCTGATAAAAGGAGGAAAACCGTTAGAGGATCTCGGCACATTGACAGCATTAGCTTTCGACAAAACCGGCACACTTACAGAAGGAAAGCCAAAATTAACAGAAGTAGTCTCTCTGTCAAATATTGATGAAACTGAACTTTTGAAAATAGTGGTAGCTGTAGAACAGCTAAGCGACCACCCTATTGCCAAAGCAATTGTGAGAGATGGCAAAGAAAGATTGAAAGATGATCAAATTCCTTCTGCAACCAATATGAAAGCTGTTTTAGGTAAAGGCATTGAAGCGCAACTGAATGGCGAAACAGTATTAATGGGTAACCTGGCTTTGTTTGAATCATTAGATGGTAACCATCCTTCAGAGGAAATCGTAAAAAAGGTTCGGGAATTGGAAGGCAAAGGCAATACTTCCATGCTTGCAAGAAAAGGCAGTGAATACATTGGTATCGTCGCTGTAATGGACACACCAAGAAAGGAGGCGAAGGCTTCGTTACAGGCATTGAAAGGTATAGGCATACGCCGGATGATCATGTTAACGGGGGATAATCAAAAAGTGGCTGAGGCAGTTGCACAGGAGATAGGTATTACCGATGCCTGGGGTGGCCTTTTACCGGAACAGAAGGTAGAAGCTATTAAAAAACTCCGTGTTGATGAGAAGCGGGTGGCGATGGTTGGCGATGGTGTAAACGATGCTCCGGCAATGGCAAACAGCACAGTGGGAATTGCAATGGGCGCAGCCGGGTCAGATGTTGCTTTGGAAACGGCAGATATTGCCCTGATGGGAGATAAATTGGAATTACTGCCATTTGCCATAGGGTTGAGCCGGAAGGCCAAAAGTATTATCAAGCAGAATTTGATAGTCAGCTTAGGAGTAGTTGCAGCATTAATACCGTTAACAATATTGGGAATAGCATCTATTGGCCCTGCCATTTTTGCTCATGAAGGCTCAACCTTATTGGTTGTATTTAATGCGCTGCGACTATTGGTATATAAGCAGGAGAAATAAGGTATTAATAAACGAGTGAAGCATTATTATTCATAAAACATCCAAGCTATGAAAAAGGCACAACGAAATGATAAGGCTTTGGTGGTGGATATACTCACCAAGTCTTTTGACACAAATTTAAGCGTCAACTATATAATTAAGCAAGACGCTGAAAGAGAAAAAAGAATAAGGGCGTTAATGGATTATTCTTTTGAAGTCTGTACCGCTTTTGGTGATGTATTTATTTCAGATGACAATAAAGCCTGCGCACTCATCGTATATCCCGATAAAAAGAAAGCTACCTTAAAATCAACATTGCTGGATATAAAACTTATCCTAAAAGCAGTAGGCTTAGGTAATATAAGTAAGACTGTAAAAAGAGAAAAGCTCATAAGCAGCATTCAGCCTAAAGTACAGATGGCCTATCTATGGTTCATCGGCGTTGATCCTGATGCACAAGGCGGTGGAATCGGCAGTAAACTACTTCAGGAAATTATTGATTACAGTAATAGTAATAACAGACCTATTTATTTGGAAACTTCAACGGTTAAGAATTTGCCCTGGTACGACAAGTTCGGCTTTGAAGTTTACAACGAACAAGATTTGACATACCATTTGTATTTTTTCAAGAGGAATGTAAAATAATAGGCAATGTTAGTATTTGGAACGCAAATGCACATTGTCACATTTATTTTTGTGAGCATAGAAATAGTTATCTTTTTCTACCTGGGGATATTTCGCTTAGCACGGCCTGATGATAAGAACGCTACGTTAAATCTTGTTCTCATTTTTTTGTTACTTACCTACAACGTCACAGGCGGATTACTACCTGATCCGAAATTGCCTGGCTCCAATTTTTTGCAGAATATAATAGCATATGCGACTGGCTTTATTACTCCCTGTTATTTTCCATACTATGTATATAAAGCATTCGGCTTAACGAAATTAAAATTTCATGCTTACAGAGGCGTGTATCTTTTCCTGATTTTACCGTATTGCTTGTTCGTTATGGTCTTTTGGTTCACCGGGGATTTAAAAGATGCACAAAACCTGCTGATACTTCCGGTACTATATGCAGTTTGGGTAATCATCTCGTTAACGAAGGCAATCCGGTTTAAATACAACAACGACTTCTCCACCATAGAGGCCCGGCAGGAATTAGTTGTATTACTCTTTAGTATAACACCCTGGGTTGGCCTGCCCGTAATTACTTATTTCAATTTGGGGCAGGCGGTAGAGGCATTGATTACCAATATTGGGTTTCTTCTCCTATTTGGTTTACAGGTAAGCAGGCATATTACAGAGCTGAGAAATGAACATGAAAAATTGATAGAATCCGAACAACGACTAAGGAACTGGAATGCTGATCTCAAAGATGAGGTAAACAAACGCACTAAAGAACTGGAAAAAATCAATGAACAGAAAACGAATAATTTTATCAACCTTGTTCATGAAACAAAGACGCCTCTCACCCTGATAAAAAATTATCTGGATGAGTATATCAGTAAATATGGTACTGTTGAAGAATTGGATGTCATCAAAGGTGGTGTAGATAAACTGACGGCAGATGTTATTAACCTTTTTGATATTGAACGCTTCTCAAAGGGAATAGATACTTATAAGCATAATCAGATTTCTGATTTTAGCGGTATTCTTAGAGATAGCCTCCCTTTGTTCAAGCATTATTGTGTCAAGCATAATATCGAATGTTCGACCTGCATAGATGATAACATTTTTGTCAAAGCTGATCCCAATGCCCTTTACCGCATAGTAAATAATATAATTGAGAATGCCATTAAGTTCACAGATCCCGATGGCGAAGTGCTTATTTCATTGACAGTGGAGGACAATGAAATATCTTTTTCTGTTACAGACACTGGTGTAGGTATTCCTGAAGATTTGCAAAAGAAGATTTTTGAGCCATATTACCAAATAGGATATAAAAATACCAGTCTCCAGGGCATGGGGCTTGGACTGCCAATAGTAAAAAAAGTTGTCGAAGGGATTGGCGGAACGGTCCGTATAGAGAGCGATCCGTCACAGAGGCGTGGCACAAAAGTCATGGTTACTTTACCTCGATATGAGCCAACTGAAAAAGATACCATTGAAAAGGCTGTAGATAAATTAAGCAAGCTAAATTATAGTTTTAATCGCGGTGAGGTAAGCGACGGAGATTATGATGCGAAAAAGAGAACGATCTTATTGGTAGAGGACAATATTGCGATGATGAACTTCCTTTCCAATAAGCTCCGGCTTACCTACAATGTTTTTTGTGCACGGAATGGCTCTGAAGCGTTAAAGAAATTGTTTGAAATGGTTGTAACGCCAAATCTGATTTTGTCTGACGTGATGATGGATAAAATGGATGGGTTTGCTTTTGCAAAAACGCTTTCTGAACAGGATAAGTACAGCCATATACCCATCATCTTTTTAACCGCTAAATCTACACCTACCGACCGTCTGAAGGGTTTAAGGCTTGGGGCGATAGACTTCATTTCTAAACCATTTTCATTTGAGGAATTAAGTCAGAAAATCGAAACGGTACTTGATAACATGCTACGGCAGCAACAGGCGATCATTAGCACATCCATTGCAGCCCTGAATGCAGGGAAAGGCCCGGAAACTGACAATATGGCTCAGCCTGCACTTTCAAAGTTTGAACAGAATTGCAAGTTGTTGCACCTCACAACAAGGGAGATAGAAATAGCCCGGCTAATAGTCAAAGGAAAAACATATAGAGATATAGCAAAAGAGCTGTTTATTTCAGAAAAGACCGTAACGAAGCATATCCAAAACATTTTTGCGAAAGCTGAGGTTTCCAATAAAGTAGAGCTTATAAATAAACTGAGTAAATAAGCTACAAACAACTGATTTACTATTAATTGAGTACGGGAATAGTAGAAATAGCGTATAGGTTTCCGTGGTAGCCCGACCTACCTTTGCTGATGGCGAATAGTCGCCGAAAACTAAAGTAAAGGGGTATGTGTGAAGGTTATGTATTAGAATGGCTGGATACTTTGGTTACCGTTACATTAAATCCGGTGAAAACCAAAATAAGTATTGCTATTACGGATGATGTAGCAACGATCCAGGATCAGGTAATCGTTCAAAAAAACAAGGTTCAGTCTGCCATTAAGTCAACTGTATTCACCCTTGATGACGAAGCGAAAATCAAGTGCTTGATAAAGAAGTATCATTCGAGCCTGATTACTTTGCTGGATCAGGCATTGGAAGATATGGCGCTTATAGCAGATAACGGCCCTATAAGACAGGTATTAAGTACCATTGTCTCCTGCCTGGACGAGCTGCTCACTCTCATTGAGCACAGATTTACAAGTTACCTAAGCATAGAGGAAAGAGTACCTGCTACTTATCTTAATGGTGTTAAAAAGGAACTCAGTAAGCGGCTGTCAGTAATTGATAAAAAGCTACGTGGGTATGCGGCTTATCAACCGAGCTTTACAATATTGAGGCAAGAATTGGAAAAGTTTCTCAATCAGCCTTCAGACAAGCACACCTATATTTTTCAGGAAATACTGTATATAAAAGACCTGTGTTTAGAATTGGAGCGGCTTGAACCTGTGGATAGTAATGCGGCTTACTCCAAACTGGATGAATTGCTTATTAACATGAACTTCAATAGCAAAACTTATATCTATAACTTAACAGAAAGATTGGCTACGAATGTTAATGATATTGAGCAACCCGATGCAAAAATGGATAGTCTCCTATTCTATCTCAAACTGTTTAAGCAATACCACAAAAAACCAGGTATAATATTTAATCGGAAAGATGCGGATTTGCATAAGCAGGTTTCCAATTGGTTTACACAGGAGGTATTTTACCTTGAAAAGCAAATACATTATTCAATAGTGCCCATAAAGGGAGTTGCAACTCCGAAAGAAGTTGTTCAGAAAGAAAAGATCAAACTCCTATCTATACTTTCCGTTGATCAAATGGCACTGATATTAAGGGCAGCAGACGATCTGAAAATCGTTATGGCACGTTCTCTAAACAGTGTATTTAAAAATATTGTTCCCTACTTGTCAACCCCTTACCAGGAAAATATATCGTATGATAGCATGAGAAGCAAATCTTATTCAGCGGAAACGAGGGATAAGGAGATTGTGATAGAAACCCTTCAACAGATGATTAAAAGGATAAGCGACTATTGAACAAATACATTTTAGTCTGTTTACTAAAGTTGCGCTTCGATAGCCATTTTATCTATAACTGACCATACTTGTTCAATCTTATTCTCACGAAACTGGTAGAATACATTTTTTCGGAAAAAGCCACCTTTTTGCCGCTTACAGGCAGATCAAGAAAGTTCTCACGAGGCGTACAGTTAAAATTTAGCCTACTTGCAACATTAACCGCATCTGAGATTAGCAATTGAATACCTTAAATCCGCAAATAGATAAATAAAAAGAGCCGAAATAGGCCTGAATTTATTGGATTCAGGCTTTTCCGGCTCATTTTTTTTCACTTATTTAGATGATACCACTCAGATAAATAAGTTGGCATGAAAGTAACCAATTCATCAGAAAAAATCACACCCTTTGGCGGCTTTAATTTTGTTTTCAATTCGTTTAAAGATTCCGGCCTTCCGGATCTGATAGATAATCAGCTGGGGATGAGGGTAAAGACCTTCGGCTTTTCCTATAGCGATATTTTCACCAACCACCTTGCCATCTATTTAAACGGAGGGGACTGTACAGAGGATGTCAATGACCATCTCAGGGAACATCTGCGCAATGTCAGGGGTATTCAGGTGTGCAGTGCGGATACCATCCTCCGGGGCATCAAGGAACTGGCCACTGCTACCGAAGTCTTTGAAAATCCTGTTACCGGGGTAAAGCACGGCTTCAACCTGAATCCTAAACTCAATGACTTACTGGTAAAGGCATTAAAGCTGACCGGCCAGCTCAGGGAAAACAAACGGTATGACCTTGACTATGACAACCAGGTCCAGCCGACAGAGAAATACGATGCTGGAATGACTTATAAAAAGACATACGGCTACCAGCCGGGAATAGCCTCCATAGACAACATGCCGGTATACCTGGAGGGCAGGAACGGAAACAGTCCGGCAAAATACCTTCAGGCAGAGACGCTGGAAAGGGCGTTTGCCAGCCTGGCCGGTAACCGGATCAGCATAGGCAGGTTCAGGGCCGATTCGGCTTCTTACCAGAAAGAGGTAGTGGACATGGTGGAACAGAACTGCAGGTCTTTTTACATCAGGGCAAACCGATGTGCAAAGATGGATGGGATGATCGGATCTGTCCCCGAAGGGGACTGGGAGAAGACCCGCCTGGGCATCCAGGAGATGGAGGTGGCCGACATCCCCGGTTACAGACCGTTTGGCGGGGACAACCCCTACCGGCTGGTCATCAGCAGGATAAAGAGAAGGGATGCACAGACCGATATGTTCAGCGGTGGGGCCTATACCTACAGGGGCATCCTGACCAATGACTTGGAGAGTCCCAATAAGGAAGTGGTGGCCTTCTATAATGCCAGAGGGGAAAGCGAGCGGATTTTCGATGTGATGAACAACGACTTCGGTTGGGCCAAAATGCCCTGCTCTTTTTTATCGGAGAATACCGCCTTTATGATCATGACGGCCATCTACGCCAATTTTTACAGTTACCTGGTCGGAGAATATTCCAAAAAGCTTTCCTGGCTGAAACCCAACTATAGGCTGAAAAAATTCATCTTCCGTTTCATAACAGTGGCGGGGAAATGGATCAGGACGGGAAGAAACTATGTGCTCAAGCTATATACCGAAAAGGACTACTCGCCTTTATTGACCTAAAGCCAAATAAGCAACCGTGCAACCTGTTGAAAATCAATAACATTACAGGGAAGCTATGTCTTAGCCTGCCAGAAAACGACAAAAAAACCGGAAAAACCTCCTCTGTACCAGTTTGGCCCAGCAATTCACACTGACTACTTCCCGGCACCCGGTCAGTAACGACCCAAAAGGGACAAAAATAAAAGCAAAATGGTTGCTATATTTAATCTTTAAACATCCTAATTAACTACCTGCGGATTTTAGGGAATAGTGAAATATAGATCAGGGATTTCGTCAAAATTTTTTTCAAGCATCTTTTGGTAACCCGAAATGCCAATTTGATTGCCATTGTAGCAAACATCGTCATGGACAAAATGCTTCAAATTGTCTAAATCACGACTATTCAGGCAGGTAATGTATTCTCGATAGATTTGTTCACAATTGGCCATAACCTTTTTTATTTAGGTAACATTGAATGTCACAGAAAATCTATTGCTACTTATCCAGTTTCCAGCCTGTGTCAAAGTAAGAAAGAGTTGCACGTTCAACTTTCTTTTCGGAAAGGTCACGTTTCATCAGCTTGGCAAAAGGTGTGATGTTCTTATAGGCGATAGTATATTCCACGGTAGCACTTTTGTTGTCTTCCTGCAATTGAATTCCAGTAACATCTGCTAAGTCCATATCTGCCACCTTTACCACCTGTACATTGTCATACTTCTCATCTATGCGGATGAGGTAAGGCTTTGCCTTCTCGGTAAAATGGACAATAGGTTGTCCCGCATCTTTTAGCTTCTGCGTTTTATCTATTGTTACTAACCCTTCCGCCTCCAGTCCTGCGTCCAATAGCTTCCGGGCACTTGCCGGATCACTCACATTAACTTCATATTCGTACACCTTCGGATAATTCTTTTCAGAACGTATAACCGAAGCTGCTTCTTCCTTCTCCAGCTTTGTCTGGCTGCAAGATGCCATAAGTAAAATGGCAAGTCCTAATACACTTACTGTTTTCATAACAATGCTTTTTAGCTATTCAACAATAATAGTCAACTAATTTCCTATTACTAATTTAAAAAAAATAATCGGTTTTCAGCCTCTGGAATGGCTGATAATCACAGGGGTACAACGGGTACAACTTTCAATGCAAGAAATGTTGGACTTGAAACGCCTTGCTCATCTTCGTTTTTTTGCTTTCAGAAACAACAGAATACAACGGCTTTCAAAGTCGGGATGAAAAAGTGTAAACGAAAAAAGCAAGCGTATGTTAAAAAACATTTCATGGTCAGACTACATTATTGCAGTTGCCATACTATTAGCCATCTATTACCTCTTTGTAGGGATGAAGTATTTCTCAGGTGAGATCAAGGATCTACTATCCGGGAAAAGAAAACTGAAGTTCAGAGCAGCCGTTCCTAACGAACATGCTGCATACAATCCGGACAATGAGCAAAGCCTTCAGGAAACGAGTGGTTTTGAAAACACCACGGATGATGAATTTTCAGAAGTGGAGCATCTTATTGAACGCCTGAAAACGGTAATAGCAGATGCCTCCAGTAGAAAACTCATTCCCCAGGAGTTTAAGCAATATCTCAGCATGGTGCTGAAAGAATACCCTTCTGTAAGATACTCTCCCCTTCGTTCATCTATCAATGAACTGATTGTATCTGAGTGTCAAAAATATGGTGCTGTTACACTTGACGAGGATGAAGTGGAACTGCTGTGGAAAGAAGCAGTGTAGCAGACCTAATGGAGTGCGCTTCCCTGTCCTTCCCGGTGCGTAAGGGCAAAGTGTGGTAGGAAAGCGGGTTATGTGACGGCGAAGCCACTCCATTCCTTTCGAGTTGATTTCAAACTTTAATAAACGTGTGTTATGGAAATGTGCAGCAGGAAAACAAAAGCAAATAACCGAAAAAGGGTTATTATGATCTGTGCCGCTCTGGCACTATTGGCTATCCATTATGGGGCATTTGCTCAGGATGGCATACAGGGTATCAACGAAGCCAACACTAAGGTGCGAAGCTATTTTGCAGCAGGTACAAACCTGATGTATGCAGTGGGAGCATTGCTTGGTTTGATTGGCGCAGTTAAGGTGTACCAGAAATGGAATGCAGGTGACCAGGACACCGGTAAGGTTGCAGCCGCCTGGTTTGGCAGTTGCATTTTTCTGGTCGTGGTAGCCACTGTTATTCAATCCTTCTTTGGAGTTTAAAAAATCAGGACGTATGCAAAGTATGCTAACGGAAAAGTTGTGGGCGTATATCGTCCACAACAACCCTGACCTGATGCTCAGCTTGCAGGAGGACTATTCAGTTACACGCTATCTGGAGAACAAGGTAGCCGCAGTGATGCCTATGGCAGCGCAGTTTCTTAGCGAAGAAAAGCCGCAATACATTATTGAGGAATTGTGCCTGCAAGCTATGACGGAAGATTTAAAACCGTCCCGCTATCAGTATATCCGCTCAGTTATCGAGGAAGAATTTAATAGTGACTACCTGCGGATGAAGGAAAACGGAACACTCACCTATGAAGTAGTGAACCTCATTGAAGCCTGCAAAAGCATCTTCAGTGATTTTGATTTTAACGGTGAAAATGAAGCAAACAGGCATTTGAGATATGCCATCATCGGACAGGTGCATGACTATCTCGCCTAAGCCCAAAAAAGAAAAGTGAAGAAAGAAAATGTGTGGTTATGGCTTACAATGTTTCTCAAAAGCTGCAAGATAATCTTGATGCTATCCGAATAGCGTTGGATTATCAGAACGGTCGCCCGCTTACTGCGGAGGATGTCGCCAGCCTGAAAAAATACGCAGGTTTTGGCGGCATCAAGGTCGTTTTATATCCTTACGGAACGCCGGAGGAATGGCAGGCTAATGGGGCTACCAAAGAAGATCTGAAGCACCACCAGGGTATAACACAATTACATGAGCTGCTCAGGGAAAACTATGATGATGCAGCCTATAAAGAAATTATCGCTTCATTACGACATAGTGTTTTGACCGCATTCTACACACCAGAGGTCGTACCACAAACATTGTATAGCGTGCTTGAAGCGCAAGGCATACAGCCTAAAAGGTTATACGAGCCTTCTGCCGGTTCCGGGGTATTTATAAGCGAGGCTGTTACAGCCTTTCCTGAACTGGAACAGATCACCGCAGTAGAAAAGGACAGGCTCACCGGATTAGTGCTTTCTGCGGTTAACAGTACGCTCCCTGTTAAAACAGCTACTCACATTACGGGGTTTGAAGAAGCTCCGGTTAGAGATAATGGCGGCTATGACCTTGTAGTAAGCAATATTCCCTTTGGAAACTTCTCGGTATATGACGAAGCATTTCCAGACAAGGAAATATCTGGCAAAATTCACAACTACTTTTTTGCTAAAGGTTTGGATAAACTGGCCGAAGGCGGCCTTATGGCATTCATTACGACGGATGCCTTTTTGAATAGCCCTTCTAACCATGCGGCACGGGAATACCTGTTTGAGCGGGCAAACTTCGTGGGCCTGGCTGTAATGCCGGACAACCTGATGAAAGATACAGGTAATACCGAAGCGCCGAATCACCTGTTAATCGTTCAGAAAAATACAGCAAAGGAAAAGATAAGCTGGGAAGAAGAATGGCTGAATGAAGTACGTGAGAGGGAGAATGAGTTTGGCCGATTTCCTTATAACTACTTCATATCTACGCATGATCACGATGTTGTCATGGGCAATGTGCGTAAGCCCGGAAAAAACCAATACGGCAGGGCTTCAGAAGTAGTATGGCAGGAAGGTGATATTAGCCAGATACGGGATGCCCTTTATGCCAGCCTTACCCATCAATTACAAAATCGCTTCAACACCGAACTGTTTGAGAAAGCACAAGCACTCGCCCTACCAGTTTCAGAAAACGAAGGCAAAAAGCTGACTTACCTGCCTATGCCGGAAAGCAAGGCAGAAGCCCCGTCAGTACAGTTAGGGTTATTTGATACCGCACCGGCAGAACAGATCAACCGGGCAATGGCCTATATCAACCCGCTCGATGAAACCATCGTACAAAAAACAACGGCCCGGATTGTCGGTACAATTCGTACCACTGATAAGCCGAGCCACGAAAATGTAGTATTGCTTACCGCAAAACAGCATAAAAGCAACCGCTTTTTATACAAGCTCTATTCCAACGTCAAAGAAGTAAATCAACTGTCTGTAAACTGGATGGATGCCCGCTTATTGGGACATGAACTTACAGGTATCTCCAATTACCTTAAACAGTTTGATCACAGTTTCAAATATGAAGGCGATCAGACATTGGAAGGTTTTTTCCGCTTTGAGCAAAAAACACCACTTCCTTTTATTGGCCTCAAATCTTATTACCAGGAAGGAACATTGGTAGTGCACATGGGCAGCGTTGGAACTATAGGTAGTCCCGATCCTGAATATAAACAGGCTCTTTTCCAGCCTCTCGGTCTTCAGGGTAATATTCGCTTCTATGAAAGTTACGCTGTATTACGTGACGCTTATCTCGAATTATCTGGCAAGGAAGTATCAGGGGAAACCATCACCGATGTTGATAGGGACAGCCTTAACACTACTTATGAAAAGTTCATTGCCGAATACGGGCTTTTAAATGGTCCCGACAATCGGAGGCGCATTCTTGAAGATACCGCCTTTGGTGTTATTACGCTTTCCTCGCTCGAACGCAGGGATGGCGAAAGGTTTGTAAAAGCCGACATTCTTACTCACGCTATTCATCACGTAAAAGAACGGTTCATCACCGATGACCCCATTGAAGCGCTTGCACACAGCCTTAATGATACAGGCAAGGTAGATGTAGGGTTTATAAGCGCCGCAATGGGGCTGGAAGAAAACGAGGTGATCGGTCGTCTGGGCAACCATGTGTACCTGAATCCTGCAAGCAATGAATGGGAAACTGCCGATCAATATTTAAGCGGCAATGTGGTAGAAAAACTAAGACAGGCAGAACATCTGTCTAATGAGTTTTCTGAGAATCCGCAATATAAACGAAGTACTGAGGCCATATTAAAAGTGCAGCCGGAGCGTATTCCATTTGAACTACTGGATTTCAATTTAGGTGAACGCTGGATACCCACTTCTTACTATGAGCGTTTCGCAACAGCACTGTTTGAACAGGACGCTACTATCAATTATTTCGCTTCGCTGGATGCTTTCAAAGTAAGCACCGGGATGAACATTAAAGTATCGAGGGAATTTGCTGTTACACCCAAAAGCGGACGCACCACTTACGGCTACACGCTGATGGAACATGCACTGGAGAATACCACTCCCTTCTTTACTTATGAAGTAAAGGGGCCGAACAATACAACCATCAGGCTGCCGGATAGTGAAGCCATACAGTTGGCTCACCAAAAGATTGAGCAGATCCGAAGCGGTTTTATCAACTGGCTGAATGAATTGCCCGATACAGAAAAAAAGCACTTGGAAAATCTGTACAACGATACATTCAACTGCTATGTATTACGGGAGTTCGATGGCACTCACCTGAATTTTCCGGGACTTGATAAAAAGGCTTTGGGCATTGAAGACCTGTACAGCAGTCAGAAAAATGCAGCATGGCGCATTATACAGAACAGAGGAGCTTTGGTTGACCACGAAGTAGGGTTAGGTAAAACGCTTACCATGATCGTTTCCGCTCAGGAAATGAAACGCTTGGGCATTGTACATAAACCCATGATCGTTGCCCTGAAGGCAAACGTTAACCAGATTGCCGAAACTTATAAGAAAGCCTATCCAAAGGCCCGCATACTGTTTCCCGGACAAAACGACTTTACACCAGCACAGCGGCTACGGCTCTTCCATGAAATAAAGAATAACAATTGGGATTGCATCATTCTTACACATGATCAATTCGGAAAAATACCACAGTCACCAGAGATACAAAAAGAAATATTCCAGGCAGAGCTTGACAATGTAGAACGTGATCTTGAAACGATCAAAGAGCTTGGCGGTGAAATCTCTAAGAAAATGCTTAAAGGCTTGGAGATACGCAAAAACAACCTGGAAGGCAAGCTGAAGGGAGTGCTTAAAGATATAGAGGAAAAGAAAGATGCAGGTATCAATTTCAGGGATATGGGTATTGATCACCTCTTTGTGGATGAATCTCATAAGTATAAAAACCTCACGTTTACAACCCGTCACAACCGGGTTGCAGGCTTAGGCAATATGGAAGGCAGCCAGAAGGCCCTTAACATGCTGTTTGCCGTCCGTGAGTTGCAGAGCCGGTTTAACAGTGACCTGTGCGTAACCTTCCTTTCCGGCACACCCATATCTAATAGCCTTACCGAAATGTATTTGCTGTTCAAGTACCTGCGTCCGAAGGAAATGGAGCGTCAGCATATTGAGAATTTTGATGGTTGGGCAGCTGTATTCGCACGTAAGACAACAGACTTTGAGTTTTCAGTAACCAATGAAATCATAGCTAAAGAACGCTTCAGGCATTTTATCAAAGTGCCGGAATTGGCTTTGTTCTATAATGAAATTACCGACTACAAGACAGCGAAGCATATTAACCTTGACAAGCCTGATCTGAATGAAACGTTGGTGAATATAAAACCAACGCCCGAACAAGTCGAGTTCATCAAAAACCTGATGCAATTCGCTAAAACAGGTAACGGCGAACTTATTGGACGTGGCAGGCTAACGCCTGAAGAAGATAAAGGCCGGATGCTGATTGCCACCAACTATGCAAAAAAGATGGCCGCAGACATGCGACTGATTAGTGAATGGAAGTACAGCGACCATCCTGATAACAAGGTAAACGTCAGTGCCCGCAAGATTGCTGAAATCTATAAGGAAAGTATGCAGCATAAGGGTACGCAGATTGTGTTCTCCGACATTGGCACGCCTAAACCCAATGACTTCAATATTTACGATGCGCTTAAAGAAAAGCTCGTGAGGGACTTTGGCATTCCTGAGCGTGAGATCACATTCATACACGACTGGACAGATGCTAAAAAGCCAGATCTGTTCCGAAAAATGAACCGGGGTGAAATACGCATTCTATTAGGCAGTACCGAAAAGGCAGGCACAGGATTGAACGTTCAGCAGCGTATGGTGGCTATGCACCATCTGGATATTCCCTGGAAACCTTCTGAGCTGGAGCAACGCAATGGCCGTGGCGCACGCCAGGGCAACCTGATTGCTAAAGAGCATTATGAAAACAAGGTTCGGAACTATGTATATGCCGTGGAGCAGTCGCTTGATAATTACAAATTCAACCTCTTGAAAAATAAACAGACGTTCATTTCGCAAATGAAAAATTGTGAGCTGAATGTCCGCACTATTGATGAAGGCGCAATTGATGAAAAGAGCGGGATGAATTTCTCCGAATACATCGCTATTCTCTCCGGTGATACATCGCTGTTAGAAAAATCAAAGCTGGAAAAGAAAATAGCTGTAATGGAAAGCCTGAAAGTATCTCATTTCAGGGAAGTGTCCCGTAACAAATACCAGTTGGAAACCTTGCAAAACGAGCAGGCTTCTACAGTCAAAACACTGGACAAGTTGCGGGCAGATGAAACAGCCTATAAAAGCGTCCTTCAACTGGATAAGGACGGTGTGAAGGTCAATCTCATTAAACTGGATAACATCAGTTCATCAGATAGCGAAGCTATCGGCAAGCATATTATCAAACTGTACCAGGACTGGAAACCAACTGATGCTGGAGAGCATACCGCACAGGTAGGTACATTATATGGTTTCAACCTGTATATCCGCAGGCAACAGGATGCCTACGAAGAAAATGGCGTTTTTGAGTACCGCTACTCCAATAGCTTCTATGCCCAAAGGGACAATGAGGGCATTAAATACACCTATAATAATGGCCTTCCAAATACAGATAATCCTAAGCTGGCCGCAAGACATTTCCTTAATGCCATTGACCGGGTTGAAAGCCTGAAAGATAAATACGAACATACATTGGCCGACCTGACTACAGCTATCCCGAAACTGGAACAGCTTACTACGAAGCCTTTTTTACAGGAGGTCGAATTGTCGCAAATGAAAAGCGAACTGGCTAATCTGGAAAGGCAGATAGCCATTAAAATACAGGAAAACCAACTGAAGCAGCAACAGGTAGCAGAAAACCAGCCGGGCGAAGTGAGTGAAGTACCTGTCATTCAAATTAACGAAAAACTCAATGGACAAACTGTTCCGAAGGACGTAATACTTGCCACACAACAAATGGCCGAACGTCCCCGAAGCAGAATAAGATTATAAACCAATTAAAGGAAATGGTTATGGCAAATAGTGTCTATCAGATCAACAAGGGAATTAACCAGAGCATAGAGTTCAAGGGTTTGAAAGCGCAGTATATATGGTATCTGGGCGGCGGTGTTGTGGCCCTGCTTATTGTATTTGCGGTAATGTATATCATCGGCTTGCCTACATACCTGTGTATCGGCATTATCCTATCCGCAGGAGCATTCCTCATCATGAAGATTTACGCCATGAGCAATAAGTATGGAGAGTATGGCTTAATGAAAGCCCTTGCCCGTAAGCAGGTCCCGAAGCTCATCAAATCGCGGAGCCGAAAAATTTTTATAGGAACTAAAGAAAAACAATCATGAAAAGAGAATTGCCGGTGTATAGCATCGAAGGAACCGACTTTGTGGTTGATGCGGCTAACCTACAGCTTAGCGAAAAGGCAAACCCTGAAAACGTAATACCTCTGTCAGACATGCGGGATGTAGGCGATGGATATGTATTTGACTACAGTCCAAAAGAAAAGAACATACCGATGCTGTTCAGTGATGATACGGATGTAAGAACAGTTAAAATACCTGAGTTGGTACAGCTTGACCCTGTTGGAATGTCGGAAAAATATGGCTGTTCCATTCAAGAGATGCAGGGTAAAACTGATTTTTCATTGATGGTAGATCAGCAGGCACTTGGAAGAAGGTTGATGGGACAACTGCCGACTGTAGATATTGCCGGTCACACCTTCTTTGTTGATATCCGCATGGACATGCTTCGTCCTAAAGACGATTTTCTTTCCAAAGGAATTGTGTTCAGCCAGATTGATCATTTCTATGATGATGACCGTAAAGTTTACACCATTCCTTACAATCCAAAGACGCATGAATTTCAGGATCTGGACCACGATAATATCACGTCTATTCCCAAAGACCTTATCGTTATTTCGTTTCCTCACGAAAGCGCATTAGACCCCATAGGATATAACCGGAAAGGTGGCTGGGATGAAACATACGGATTAAAAGAAACCAATGTAAAATCTCATTTCGAGGCAAAGATGGTTGATTGGAAGGAAACCGGTATCGAAGCAACAATACAAGAGAATATTAACAAACAGCATAAGCAACAAAATCAAATCAAGCAAACAGACAAAGAACAAAAAAGCCAAAAACGGCAACGCAGAGGGCCGAAGCTATGACATAGCGCTGCCAGAGTGCAGTAAGTGATAACAGGTAAAATAAAGTGAGATGGAAAAAGTGTTGGATGATATATTACCGATCATGGATGTGGAGCATGACTGCATCCTGAGTAAGCAAGGCGACGTGACAGTTGTTTTTAAGGCAGACCTGCCCGAAATATTTACCCTTTCCGATCAGGAATATGAAGCCTTTCACCAGGCATGGATAAAAGCAATTAAGCTGCTTCCCAAATTTAGTGTATTCCACAAACAGGATTGGTTTTTAGAAAGCAGTCATAAACCCGACTTCTCAAAAGACGATACCAGTTTCCTTAGCCGGGCCAGCGAACGGTTCTTTAATGAACGTCCTTTTCTCGCTCATACCTGCTACATCATGCTTACCAAAAAGCCGGAAGGCCGGAAAACAGCCAGTTCGATGTTTTCAAGTCTCCTGCGGAAATCCATAGTGCCAGAAGAAACTTTGAGGCCGCAGATGCTACAGGACTTTCTGGACAGTACGGGACAATTCAAGCGGATCATGGAAGATAGCGGGTTTGTGAAGCTAACAAGATTAAGAGAAAAGGAGCTGCGCAGCCATAGCCGCAAAATGGGATTGGTAGAACAGTATTGCTACCTGTCTGAGCAAAATGATAGTTTCCTGATGGGCGATATCGTTTTTGATGAAGCGATGCGTGTGGGCGATAAATATTGCCAGTTATATACGCTGGGCGATGCAATAGATCTTCCTGCACTATGCGGCAGCCGCATCAATTACGATAAATACAGTACAGACAAAACGAAGTTCAGTGTCGGGTTTGCTTCTACGTTAGGCCAGCTTTTGCCCTGCAATCACATCTACAATCAATACATCTTTATAGAAGATGCACAGAAAACCATCCAAAAACTGGAGAGTAAAAGGCTGAGGCTGCAATCCCTTTCTGCATACAGCAGGGAGAATTTAATTGCAAGGGATGCTACCAACGATTTTCTGAATGAAGCCATCAGTCAGCAACGGTTGCCGGTCAAGGCGCATTTCAACGTGCTTGTATGGACAGACAATAAAGAGGAACTCAAAGACCTGAAGAATATGGTATCCTCTGCACTGGCACAGATGGATGCAGTAGCCAAACAGGAAACCATTGGCGCTCCGCAGATATTTTGGGCGGGCATTCCTGGGAATGCCGCAGACTTCCCGATGAATGATACGTTTGATACGTTCGCGGAACAGGGAACCTGCTTCCTAAACCTCGAAACCGGCTACCGATCTTCTTTAAGTCCGGTAGGTATTCGCATGGGCGACCGGCTTACAGGCAAGCCCGTTCATGTGGACATCAGCGACGAGCCTATGAAAATGGGCATCTGCACAAACAGGAACAAATTTATACTTGGGCCTTCCGGTAGCGGCAAATCATTTTTCACCAACCACATGGTACGCAGCTATTATGAGCAAGGTACGCATATCGTACTGGTGGATGTGGGACATAGTTATAAAGGACTTTGCGACATGGTGAAGGGCTATTACTTCACTTACAGCGAAGACAATCCCATCCGCTTCAATCCCTTTTACATAGGCGAGGGCGATAGCCTTGATACCGAAAAGAAAGAAAGTATCAAAACACTGCTTCTGGCACTGTGGAAGAAGGACGATGAGGCATTCAAGCGGAGCGAATACGTTGCCCTGTCAAATGCCATTGGCGGTTATTACAGTTATCTGGAAAAAAATGCGGCTGTATTTCCCTGTTTCAACAGTTTCTATGCTTTTCTGCGCGATGAATACACGCAGGTGCTGGAGGGTGACAGGGTAAAAGAAAAGGATTTCGATATAGACAACTTTCTCTATGTGCTGCGCCCTTACTACGAAGGCGGCGAATTTGATTACCTGCTGAACGCTACCGAAAACCTGAATTTGTTGCAGGAAAGGTTTATCGTGTTTGAACTGGACAACATTAAGGATCACCCTATCCTGTTTCCGGTGGTAACCATTATCATCATGGAGGTCTTCATCAACAAAATGCGGAAGATGAAAGGCATCCGCAAAATGATATTGATAGAAGAAGCCTGGAAAGCCTTAATGAAAGAAGGCTTTGCCGAATACATCAAATATCTGTTCAAAACAGTCCGCAAATTCTTCGGCGAAGCAATCGTGGTAACGCAGGAAGTAGAAGACATCATTTCTTCTCCGGTGGTAAAGCAAGCCATCATCAATAATAGTG
Source organism: Bacteroidota bacterium (assembly GCA_018267965.1). Lineage (GTDB taxonomy): Bacteria > Bacteroidota > Bacteroidia > Chitinophagales > Chitinophagaceae > Polluticoccus. The sequence goes on from JAFDXK010000001.1 coordinate 121,295, forward strand.
ATTGCAAAATCCTGCTCGACCAAAGCAAGTACCAGAACAAATTTGATCAGATACAAGAACTATTGGGGCTAACGGAAAAAGAAAAAGCATTGGTACTCTCGGTCAATAAGTCCAATGATCCCGCTAAGAAATATAAAGAAGTATTCATCAGCCTGGGTGGTATGATGAGTAAGGTTTACCGGACAGAAGTAAGTCTTGAAGAATACCTCGCATACACTACCGAACAAACAGAGAAGGTAAAGCTGATGGAATACGCTACAAAGTTTGATGGAGACATACGCAAAGGCATTGCGGCAATGGCCGAAGACATTAGGAATAAAAGTTAAAAAACATCCGATGAAACTGAAAAAACTGATACGGGATCTATGCTGCGCAATTAAGGTAATCGTGCATTTCGGCAGGGAGCATCATGCCACCATTTCTATGATGCAGGGTATCTATGGAAAACAATCATTGCACAATGATATGGTTACAGGAGTAGATACGATGCTGAGCATAACATCTTGTGGGAGCTTTTATAAAATCACACGCACCGATTACATCAGCAACATATCTGAGAACGAAGAAACGTGGCTTGCTACTTACGGATGGCATTCTAACGGGCATCTGATTGAAATAGGCGGTGATCGGTACTGCATTTTCGATACGGTTTCAAAATCGCTGTACCTCGAAAAGCTAACGGAACAAGGAAAGACAACAATTGAATTATTTACTAAAATCTTGAAGCAATGAAAAAATATGTAAGAATGATGCTTGTGGCTCTTTGCATTTCCTTCACCGTTCTTCCGGTACAGCAGGCAAATGCTACACCCATAGCCATACTGGAGATCATCAAGGCGGCGGTTAAAAAAGTGATAAAGGCGGTTGACTTAAAAATTCAGCGATTGCAGAATAAAACGATCTGGTTGCAGAATGCTCAGAAGACACTGGAAAACACTTTGTCTAAGTTGAAACTGGATGAAATTTCTGACTGGACGGAAAAGCAAAAAGAACAGTACCGCAAGTATTACGACGAGCTGGCACAAGTAAAAGCAATTATCTCCTATTACCAACGCATCCGCGATATTACCAAAAAGCAATTGCGCCTCGTGGACGAATACAACAGGTCATGGGCACTGATCCGGCAGGACAGCCGCTTTACTGCAAAAGAAGTGGTGTATATGGAAAAGGTGTATTCGGGTATTCTCGATGAGAGCCTAAAGAATATTGACCAGATCAATCTCATTATTAAGTCCTTCACCACGAAGATGAGCGATGCGAAAAGGCTGGAGCTGATCAACAATGCAGCCGACCAGGTAGATGCCAACTACTCTGATCTGGTACAGTTCAACAGGCAGAACACATTACTAAGCCTTCAGCGTGCTAAGACCGAAACTGAAGTGCAGGCAGTTAAAAAATTATATGGGCTTCCTTAAATCAATACGTATGAAAAAGATAATCTTATTTCTAATGCTGTTTGTATCGGCAGGGAGCAGTCTGAAAGCACAATCTTTTGCAGAATGGTTTCAGCAAAAAAAGACACAGAAGAAGTACCTGATCCAGCAAATAGCGGCACTTCAGGTATATATCGGATATGCAAAAAAAGGGTACAATATAGCCAAAGAGGGTCTAACAACTATTGGAGGCTTCACCAGAGGCGAATTTAACCTGCACACAGATTATTTCAATTCATTGAAATCTGTCAACCCCGAAATCAAGCGATATGCAATGGTTGCAGATATAGTAGCCTTACAGCTCAAAATTGTACAAAACTACAACCGTACATACCGGAGGCTTAACGGCAGCGATGCACTTTCAGATGATGAACTGGCATACGTCCGCAGGGTCTTCAGCAGACTGCTTGATGATTGCGATAAAATACTGGATGAGCTTATCACAATTACTACCGATGGAAAAATGGAAATGAAGGATGATGAGCGCATGAAGAGAATTAATATGCTATACCTGGACATGCAGGATAAGCTCACATTCTCGCAGAGCTTTTCTAATGATGCAGTATCACTTGCAGCATCACGGTTAAAGGAGAAAACAGATGTACAAACCAGCCGTGTACTGCATGGCATTAAAAACGAGTAACGATGAAAAAGGTAATTGTAATTATATCGCTGTCATTCATGGGTTTGCTTCCCGCTTTCCGAGCATCTGCGCAAGCTGATGAGATAGCACAGCTTTTACTCAATGTTGAGAAGCTGGCGCAATTCAAGCAGATCCTGAGTGACATGAAAAAGGGCTACCAGATTTTGGAAGGTGGCTACAACACCATAAAGAATATTTCCGAAGGCAACTTCAGCTTGCACAAGGCTTTTCTTGACGGTTTAATGGGTGTAAGTCCTACCGTGCGCAATTACAGGCGTGTAGCGGACATCACTAACTACCAGATTACTTTAGTTAAGGAATACCGTAATGCGTATGATCGGTTCCGGCGGGATAACAATTTCAATCCCGTTGAGCTGGCGTATTTGGGCCGGGTGTATGACAATTTGTTCAAGGAGAGCCTGCGTAATCTGGATGAACTGCTCACGGCCATCACGGCAGGCAAAGCCCGCATGAGCGATGATGAACGACTGCAAACCATCGACAGGATTTATGCCGACATGCAGGATAAATTAATGTTTCTGCGGCACTTCAATAATAACACTACAATACTGGCTGTGCAAAGGGCGAAGGAGCGCAACGATGCACAGACCATTCGTAAAATCTATGGGTTAAACAATTAAATAAACAGATATGGCAAAGCGTGGAAAGACCGCCTGGCTGGCGGTGGTGGGGTTGATAATGCCTTTTATAAGCCGTGCACAAGGTATAGCCGATGAAATGAGAGGGATGCACGGTGTATTGGAACAATTGTATGATGAGATGATGCCTTTGTGCAGCCAGTTGATCGGCGTAGGCCAGGGATTGGCGGGATTTGCGGCAATGTGGTATATCGCATCAAGGGTATGGGGACATTTATCAAGAGCGGAACCTATTGATTTTTATCCGCTGTTCCGTCCTTTCGTTATTGGATTTTGCGTGATGATATTTCCCTCCGTTTTGGGATTGATCAATGGCGTGATGAAACCTACTGTGACAGCTACTGCTGCAATGGTGGAAAATTCAGATAAAGCTATTTCGGTGCTTTTGCAAAAAAAGGAAGAAGCCATCAAGAAAACGGATGTGTGGCAAATGTATGTGGGAGAAAGCGGTAGCGGTGACAGGGACAAGTGGTATAAATACACACACGATAATGAGGACCCTTCCGAAGAAGGTTTCTTTGAAGGCATCGGTAACGACATCAAGTTCGCCATGTCCAAAGCCTCTTACAACTTCCGCAATTCGGTAAAAGAATGGATGAGTGAAGTGCTTAGGGTTCTATTTGAAGCGGCATCCCTGTGTATTGATACGCTACGAACGTTCCAGTTAGTCGTATTAGCGATACTTGGCCCTTTGGTATTTGGCATTGCAGTGTTTGACGGTTTTCAGCATACGCTTACTGTCTGGATAGCCCGTTATATTAACATCTTTCTATGGTTACCTGTCGCCAACATCTTCGGAAGTATTATAGGGAAGATACAGGAGAAAATGCTGGAGCTGGATATATCACAGGTACAGGATTACGGCGACACATTTTTCAGTAGAACCGATGTGGCTTATCTGGTCTTCATGATAATCGGCATAGTCGGATACTTTACTGTTCCCTCCGTAGCGAATTACATTGTTCATGCCGGTGGTGGTGGTGCATTAGGTCACAAAGTCACAAGCATTTTCGGTAGTTCTTCCAGAACAGTAGTCAATACAGCATCAGCCGGTGCAGGCATGGCCGTAGATGCTATGGGCAGCGCGGCTAACCGTATGTCGCAAAGCATGGCCAGTAGCGGCAATTCCAATCCCTATTTCGGTGATGGCAGTAGTGGCAAATCTGGCTATATGAACGACAAGCTAAAAGGCAATTCATAATAATTCAAAGGAGGATATATGTTCAAGAAAATGAAAAATATTGATACAGCTTTCCGTCATATCAGGAGTTTTACCCTGGTAGTAATTATAGGCTGTGTACTGATATGCTGCTTTGCACTATACAAGAGTTTTAGCCTTGTATCGCAGATGCAAAGCAAAATATACATTCTTGCTAATGGCAAGGCACTGGAAGCCTACGCGTCCGAACGGAAAGATAATATACCTGTTGAGGCAAGGGATCACGTAACTACTTTCCATAAACTATTCTTTACGCTTGACCCTGATGATAAAGCAATCACAGCAAGCATTACTAAAGCCTTGTATCTGGCAGACGGAAGTGCCAAAAGAGCCTACGATGATCTGAAGGAGAACGGGTACTATGCAGGACTTATATCCGGCAACGTCAATCAAACCATTGTTGTGGATAGCGTGGCGGTAGATATCAATGATTACCCGTACAAATTCCGTTGCTATGCTACGCAAAGCATTATCCGACCAACCAGCATTACTACCCGTAGCCTGGTGACAGACGGTGCATTGCGGAATGTATCACGCAGTGACAATAATCCACATGGTTTCCTTATCGAGCGATGGAGTACGATTGACAACAGGGATTTAAAAACAGTAAGCAGGCGACAATAAAAATCAAGATCATGAAACTATTTCCAAAAAGAAAAAAGGACGATGCTGAGTTAAGGCCCAATGCGCTTTCCAAAGGAATAAAAGCAGGCTATCAGCGAATACAGGGTGGCTGGGCAAGTTGGATGATGAGGCGAACAGAGAATTTCTCACGGCGTACATGGTTTGTACTGCTTATTCTTTTCGTTCTATGTACCGGCACATACAGCATATATCTGGGAGTAAGTGCTTTTACCGGAAAGAACACGAGTTCAATGACTATAACACCCATCAAAAAACCGAAGCACGTCACCGAAACCGGAGAAGCAAATGTTGAACCTGCGGAAGTGTCTGAGGCTGAATACAGCCGCATCAAAAGGTTCAGGGTGTATATGGATAGCTTGGCACGAAGTCCTGCGGGGAAAACTCTTTATGACAGCATAATCCACCATCGTCCGGGGCTAATGGACAGTGTGCGGTTTATTGAAAATTATTATCAACAATTAAAACAGAAATAAAAATGGAAAAGCAAGTAAAAACTCCGAAGGAGATCAGGCAGCGCAGGTTCTTATTGGTATTACCACTTCTCGCATTGCCTTTTATGACCATGATTTTTTGGGCACTTGGCGGTGGCAAGGTTGAAAAGGTGGAAGCCCAGGCATCTGCGAAGAAGGGATTTAACATTAACCTGCCGGACGCCAATCTCAAAGAAGACAAGCCGATGGACAAAATGAGCTATTACAATCAGGCTCAACTGGATTCTATCAAATTTCAGGAAATGGTAAAAAATGATCCCAATTACAGGAATATTGGATTATCAGATACCGATGAATACCTGTCGAATGACGAAGATACCTTTCAGCAGCCTGCCAGTCCCAAAGGTTTGAATACATCACTTCAGGGAAGCCGGGGACACAATGACCCCAATACTGATAAAATCTACCGCAAGCTGGCAGAACTGGATCGGGAGATGAACAAGCCAGTACCGACATCATCAGACAATGACGAGTATGATACGTACCAACCCGCTTCATCAAGAAACCGCAATAGTGCCACGATAAATTCTCCTGATGTGGAAAGGCTGGAACAAATGATGAACATGATGAATCAGTCTAATGGCGAAGATCCTGAATTGCAGCAATTGAATGGTATGCTGGATAAGATATTGGACGTACAAAATCCCGAAAGAGTGCAGGAGCGACTAAGACAAACTTCTGAAGCAAACCGGGGACAAGTATTTGCGGTATCATCGAAAAAGAAAGACAATAGTATCACGCTGCTTGATATGGAGCATACATCAGGCAACACAACCAATGGCTTCTATTCACTTACCGGCGCGACAGCTATTGAAGATTCGCAGAATGCTATACAGGCTGTTATTCACGAAACTCAAACTATCGTAGATGGCTCAACTGTCAAATTGAGATTGGTAAATGATGTTTTCATAAATGGCATTCGCATTCCGAAAGACAATTTCCTCTTTGGAATAGCCTCGCTGCGTGGTGAGAGATTAAGTATCAAGATTAACAGTGTACGTTTTGGTAATTCTTTATTCCCGGTTGAATTATCGGTATATGACATGGATGGCCTGGACGGCATTTATATTCCCGGAGCGATTACAAGGGATGTTGCAAAGCAGTCGGCAGACCGTTCTATGCAAACAATTGGGCTAACCAGCCTTGATCCGTCGTGGGGCGCACAGGCAGCAAGCGCAGGTATTGAAGCTGCAAAAACGCTGTTCAGCCGAAAAGTAAAGCTAATCAAGGTAACTGTGAAGGCAGGGTATCAGGTGCTTCTGCGAGACGAAAAGCAAAAACAATCCAACTAAATATTTCAATCACTTAAAATTCCAAAAGATGAAAAAGATCAGTGTAGTAATGGCAATAGGAATTTTCCTGCTATTTACAATTTTCAAGGCTCAGGCCCAAACAAACACAACCTGGCAAACCAAAGCAATCGAAACGTATCATGTAACAGTTGCTTTCACCAAAACCACCAACATCATCTTCCCTTATGCTATCGTTAGCGTCGATATAGGAAGCAGGGATGTACTGGCGCAAAAAGCGAAAGGTGTAGAAAACATTTTGCAGATAAAGGCTGCAAAGGACAGTTTTCCACAAACAAATATCAGCATCATTACGGCTGACGGCAAGCTCACGTCATTTCTCGTTGATTATGACAACCAACCGTCAGTGCTAAACCTGGCTCTCACAGGCGTAGGCAGGCAAAATACTATCTCCATTCCTTCAGAAAACATTAACCAGGAACAAATGGAGCATTTTGCTAAGATGGCTGCGGAGTCAAAAGCGAAGGCAAGAGGTATAAAAGATAAAACTTTCGGCATTCGCTTTAAGCTGAATGGAATCTTTATCCATGAGGACATAATGTTGCTTCGCTTCAATATTTCCAATCAAACCAATATCAACTATGATATTGATCAATTGAGGCTTTATATCCGTGACCAGAAGAAATCCAAAAGGACAGCAACACAGGAAATTGAAATATTACCTGTACTTGTGCAGGATAATACCAGCAAGGTTGCAGGTCAGTCGGATAATACAATTGTGTTTGTTGTACCAAAGTTCACCATTCCTGATAAAAAATATCTCGCTGTGCAATTAATGGAGAAAAATGGCGGTCGGCATCTGGAGCTTCATGTGAAGAACAAGAAGATTATAAAGGCATTGCCGATTGATTAGCATTCGGCAATGAAGCCAATCATTTCATTCCCATTAAATCTCAATCAGCATCTATTTCCTTTAAAAATTGAACTATGAAAATCAGGAAAGACGATTATCAGGAAGTCCTTGAATACCTAACAAATAAACGTTGGGAAGGTGAAGAATTTGTAGCGTTTCTCAATGATGGCTTACCTGCCAGTAAAGAAGAACTATACACATTCTCTACGGAATATGATGCCAGGGAGTTCTGCTATGAAATGTCAACCGACATAGACTTTTACAACTTCTTGTCAATACGGTCGGCGTACAGGACAATGCAGGAAGCTGCGGAAGATAGTAAGCTAATGATTGAAAGGGATGGCATCATTGACGTTTCTCTGATGGTTGCTGTTCGATATGAAAGATTAGAAAGAGAACAATTAAATAACAATCAAAATTCAAAAGTCATGAATCAGAAAAATTTTGAATACCTGCGTGACCAAGTAAAGTACACGGGGTTTGGTGAAGGGTTGGAAAATGACCTGAAGCAAAAAATTCAGGAAGGGAACCCGGAATTTAAGTTGGCCTACGAAAACAAGTACGGCAACGATACAGTAAACGCAACATTGAATTTCAGCCAATCCAAGCAAAGCGATATGTACTTCTTTAATTCCTACCAGGTGAATGTACAGAAGGAAAACACTGCTGAAACAATGGATCAAACCTTCTACATCAATAAAGGCAACAACATTACCCTGAAAGAAGCCTATAACCTGATGGAAGGCAGGTCGGTCAACAAAGATCTCACCAACAAGGAAGGACAAGTGTACAATGCCTGGGTGCAGATGGACTTTAAACAAAGTGACGATAACGGGAACTTCAAGTTGAAGCATTACCATCAAAACTATGGCTATGATCTGGAGGCTGTCTTGTCTAAGCATCCAATCAGAGAATTGAGCAATGAAGAATACAAGGCTAACCTGATGGATTCTCTCAAAAAGGGCAACCTGCAATCTGCAACGTTTCAGATCAACGGTGCAGACCATAAGCAATACGTAGAAGCAAACCCTCAATTCAAGACAATCAACATTTATGATAGCAGTATGCAAAGGGTGGATAACCGGCAATCAAAAAAAGAACAGCAATCTGAAGGGGAAGGCCAGTCAGTTAAACAAGATGGTAAAAAGGAAAAGCAGACACCTGCTGAAGATGATGGCCCTGAGATGCCGAAGACATCTAACAAAAAGAAGAAAAGGCAAAGCATCAGCTAAAAATTGGACAGACCAGCTTACCATAAGTAGCCGTGATGTTGGATGTGTGAAAAGGGAAACTATTTATAACAAAAAAGCAAAGTCAAATGAAAAGTCAAATAATAATGCTGTTAGTATTCATCATCGGTATTTCAGCATGTAAAAAGGATAATAATGCAACAGTAACCGAGGAAGAAAATAAAACTGTGCTGCTACGATCAGGTGCAGGCGCAGTTATGCCAGATAATCCCAACAACGCCTATGACAGCATAGGTTATTGGCATAACGAGATCGTTGCGTATGTGCAGGAATGCAAACAGCCTAACAATGAGCCGGATGTAAAAGCATCAACACAATGTATCCTCCGTTTTTGCAGAGAGAACCAACGGCCTGAACCACCTCCATCGCTGTTTATTACAGTGGAGCAGACGGTACGGCAAAGTAATGAAAGCATTGAAAACCTTATTGCGAATTGTCCTTATGAAGAACCGGTAAAGGCTGCCCTGGATTCGCTGGTGCAATTGATAAAGCGACTTTCAGACAACGAAAGTCCTTATCCGGTCATTAAAGCCACTATTATGGACTATGAGCGCAGGATAATGCAGAATGACATGCTTACTCCTGAGGGACGCGGTATTGCACTTAAAGCCGCATCGGTAGCACGTTACTCCATTTATTATTGGATAGACACGCTCCCTCCTCCGGTTCCAGTGGCAGCTTTTAAGTTTAAGAACATCGTGAAATGGATTGCTGCGGTAACAAGTGATATAGGCGGTGCTATTGTGAGCGGCAATGTGGAGTATGCTGCCGATTGCAGCACCTATGCTTATGATTTGGTGACTTACAGTATGCCTTAATTGTGTACCCTTTAAAAAGTCAGGTTATGAATAACAGCCTTGTGAACAGAGTGGAAGCGGAATTGAATCAATGGCGGTCAAGGGAAGAACGGTTTAGCAAACTATTCTCCTTTAACCTGTCATCGAACAGAGCATTGCTAAAAGAAAAGCTGGATTACTATGAACGTATAGCGGCAAAGTACAAAGGCACGCAGGATCTGGACGAACGGTTTGCGCTTAGGATGTTGCGGCAGGAACGCAGCCGCATGGAGAAGCAGCTTTACCCTAACCTGCTAATAAGGCTGTTGCGACGGTTATTGATAACACCCGTAAAGGAACAAATTGTGATTAGGCAGGATAACAGGAAGACAGAACAAAACAGCCAGGCACTGCACCAACAGGTGCAGCGCACTGGCTTTCCTGACCTTTCGGCAAAAATTAATGAACAGATAAGGCAGGGACAGCAACAGTTTTCCATTCCGGTTTCCTATTACCTCAACGATAAGGAAAGAGTAGATCACCAGCTATCATTTGTAAAAGACCAATCCGGGCAATACCATTTTGAAGGGTATAAAACGGCCTTGTATAATGAAGCAAAACCGGATGAAAAACGCCAGCAATACTTTAGTATGCGTCACGAGCATAATCTCAATACTTCGGAAGCCTATAACCTAATGTCTGGCCGGTGTATTCAGAACGGCGGAACCTGGTTACAGCTCGACCTTAACGATAAGGACCAGCATGGCAACTTTCGTATCAAGCAATTTCATTCCGATTACGGATATGATCTTGATAAGGTACTACAACAGCTTCCTTTGAGGGAGCTAACGAATACAGCCGAAACGGAAAAACTGAAAGAGGCTTTAAAGAATGGCGAAAAGATTTCTGTGAGTTTTATAAAGGATGGCAATGAACAACGCTTTTACATTGAAGCAAATCCACAGTTTAAATCAGTCAATATTTATGACGAGCATTCCAGAAAGATAACCCTACACACGGCATTAGGTAATAAGACAATGGATGCCATGAAGGTAACCCACAAGGTGAATGAACAGCAACAGCAGCAACATTCTAAAAAGAACGGTCTCAAAGTAGGTTAAAAAGATATGGGCAATGGACAGGTTAAGTTACTTATCGGATTTTTTTGAAGCCATAGGAACTGATCCACGCATCAGCATTACCCATATTGGAGTATATGCAGCCCTGTTACAATACCGGATGCAAAAAGGTTTCACTAATCCGATACAGGTATTTAGCCATGAGATTATGAACATTGCGAAATTATCATCGGCTATAACCTACCATAAATGCGTGAAAGAATTAAGCAGTTATGGATACATCAGGTATGAACCTTCATTTAATCGTACAAAAGGCAGCAAGATTTACTTTGCCGAAAGAAGCGATTGAAACTTAGCGTTTAATAATAATCTAAGCCCGTGATGGGCTTTCGTTATCTAAAAGGGAGGTGTGAGATGGAAGATGAAGTGTTGATAAGAATAACTCCTGACAAGGCGATAGAACTATTACAGAAAGATGGCATTTACGTCAATATGGAAGAAGCTCAGATTATACTTGACTTCTTGTACAGCATGGCAAATATCGTCGTGGAGCAGTATGTCAGCAGTAGGCAATCTGATGCCATAACCGCAACAAATGACAATAAATAGCAGCTATGAAAATTGCAGACCTTTATATCAGGGTGAGTACAGATGAACAGGCAGACAAAGGTTATTCTCAACGTGACCAGGAAGAAAGGCTGCGCAGGTATTGCAACATCAATAATATTCAAATACGAAAGGTTATTTTTGAAGATCATTCGGCAAAGACTTTCAAGCGGCCAGCATGGCAAAACCTGTTGGTTGATTTACGGAAGCAAAGAGGTCATTCTGACCTTATTCTTTTTACAAAATGGGATAGGTTTAGCCGTAATGCCGGGGATGCCTACCAAATGATAAGCCTGTTACGCCATCTTGGAGTAGAGCCGCAGGCAGTGGAGCAACCATTGGATTTGTCCATTCCTGAAAACAAAATGATGCTGGCGTTTTACCTCGCAGCACCGGAAGTAGAGAATGACCGCAGGGCGTTAAATGTATTCAATGGGATGCGACGTGCTAAGAAGGAAGGCCGCTGGATGGGCACAGCTCCGATTGGCTATCTGAACAGAATTACAGAAGATGGCAAGAAATACATTGCGCCGAAAGATCAGGATGCTAAAATAATGAAATGGGCTTTTGAGGAAATCTTTCGCAATAAGCTGAATACTGAACAAGTCTGGAAACAAGCACGGGAAAGAGGTTTGAAATGTAGCAAGAATAACTTTTGGGTAGCAATAAGAAATCCTATTTATTGTGGATTGATTTTCGTTCCGCAACATAAGGATGAGCAAAGCCAGCTTGTGCCGGGACAACACGAGCCGATCATAACCACTACATTATTTTTTGATGTGCAGGATGTGTTGGATGGCAGAAAGAGAAAGGCGGTGAGTAAAAAAGTAGTGTCACAGGATGATATTCCTTTACGGGGTTATCTCATTTGTCCAAACTGCGGCAGGTTTCTAACAGGCAGCGGTTCAAAAGGCAGGAAGAAATATTATCATTACTACCATTGCAGTTCTGAATGTGGTGTACGTTACAAAGCAGATGACGCAAACAATTTGATGATAGACGCAATCGGAGATGAAGTGCGCAATGTTCCGCAACTTAAACTGTTCAGGGAGATTATCACAGCCACTTATATGGACGTAAATCGGGTTGAAAAAACGGATCAGAAGCGCATGATGTCACAACTCGATCAGATAAAGCATCGCCTCTCAAAAGCTCGTGAGCTTTTACTACGTGAAGAAATTGAGGGGGAAGACTATCGTACCATTAAGACAGAGGCCAGCGAAAGAATGGCTGATATTGAAGCAAAGCTGAAAGCCTCTAATTCTTTTTCAGACAGTATGGAACTGCTTTGGGATCTTCCGATTTCCAAAGTCTCTCATTTAGGTATTTTATTTCAAAATGGAACTGTCATACAGAAAAGGAAAATTGTAAGTACAATGTTCCCTGATAACCTGATATACGATGGTGTAAAGCTCCATCGCACCAGGGTTAGCGCAGCAATCAGCTTCTTGACCACCCGCAGAAAATGTCCACAGGAAGCTGTTGCAAATAGCAACCAAACTTATCGGGCTGAAAGTGTTCATCTTAACCGCAAACATGCCGTAACTGCATTGCGAAACAGAATGTAGTTTTCCTATTTAGCGTCAGGCAACTTTGCTACAATCTTCCCATGTAACCGCTCGTTGACCAAATAACCGAGAAAAGAAGCAAACGAAGTAATGTCTTGTCCTACACTTGCCTGCTCCAATGCCTGCATATATTCATCCCTTCTTTCAACTGGTATTATTGTCCACGGGTAACCTCCCGAAGCCAGCATAGCATTCATCATAAAACGCCCGATCCGTCCATTACCGTCCATATATGGATGGATAAAAACGAAGATAAAGTGTCCTAACACTGCTCTCACCGATGGTTCCGTTTCTTCCTCCAGTAACTCAAAAAGTACAGGCATAGCATCTCTCATTGCATCTACATTCAAAGGAACATGCTTGGAATTGCCAATGTACACTTGGTGGTTTCGATACCCTGCAAGGTCTGCGGCTTTTAAAAGTCCTGCGGCTATACTTGGGTCAAACAGTTGCCTGTACCATTTTGAATGATCCTTGTCAACCTGCTTTCCTGCATTTGCGCCTTTCAATATAGCTGTGATGGTGTCCTTCACCTGCAGGAAGGCTTGGTAGTAACCTCTGGCTGCCATTGCATCCCTTTGTTTCCGATCTTCTTCGTTCTCCTTGCTGTTCCACTCGCCGCTGCTTACTCTTTCGATCAGTTCCGGGGTTACACGATACCGCTCGATTGAAAGCGAATGGTATGCGTCCGTAACGTAAATGTCGTCAACATCCTTTAAGTAGGCTTGCGGATCATCCGGTAAGCCGGGTGCTTTTGGAAAGCTGGCAATAACAATCTCACGCATCTGCTCCCACATGAGCCTGATACGGTTGGCGTAGGGAGAACGTTCACGGGAGGACAGACTAAGGGTTAGTTTGGTTTCAAAAGGATCTTCTTCCCGTATATCATAATCAGCTTGTTTAAGGGTGTCAACAATTTGATCAGCTATCTTGTCTCTGTTTATATTTCTGAAAGCACCTGCTAACCTACCTGCAAAGGTTGTATGCCCATTCTCCAGTAGAATAGGCAATACTTCCGAAGCATCTCTTATCAATGCAAGGGCTGTACGGGCATCAATGGCATTTCTTGTATAAATACTTGGAGAGCTATAAACCAATGCAGCCGGCAGATTATACATTCTAATCCCATTTGCTATGATGGTTTGATCCGCAGGCGGGACATTTGCCTTTAAATTGAACAAAGAAGTATTATGCGGCAAGGGTGTAGGATTATTATTGCCCTGTGGCGACCGTAACATTAGCTGTTGCGGTACGGCACTGTTTCCTGCATGGATAAGAAGGGATTGGTCTGGTGATAAGCACCATTCTTCTCCAAATTTGTAGTTCAGGAATTTGGCAACAAATTCCCAATAAGAGCTGTACCAGGAAGTTGTTTCTCCTGCTTTTTCCGCAGGGTCAGTAGGTATATACCATCCCTTAGTAACTTCCCTGATAAAGCCGTTTTTAAGTAGTATCTCTCTGTATTTCCGATTGGGTATTTCATCGGTATGAATACCAACAACCCCATTATCCTGCAATTCTTTCAGAAACTTCAGGGATTCTACTAACCGTTCGCGTGGTGTTGCCATATCTTATTTTTATTGAAAGGATGTGCCTCCTATTAAACCGTGTCGCTTTCTGTCTATTAAACAAAGATGTGACAAATTTAGTAAATTTTGCAGTGATAATTCTATTAAATGTTGTTCAATATGATTTTTCTTTGTATCTTTACATTGTACCACACTTAATTTTTATAGTATGAAAATAGCAGACCTTTATGTACGGGTAAGTACGGACGAACAGGCCGATAAGGGCTATTCGCAACGTGACCAGGAGGAACGTTTGCGGAAATACTGCGAAATAAACAATATCCGGGTCAGGAAAGTGATACTGGAAGACCACTCTGCAAAGACGTTCAAACGACCAGCTTGGACTGGATTATTAGGCGACCTGCGTAAGCACAAAGGACATACTGACCTTATTCTGTTTACAAAATGGGATAGGTTCAGCCGTAATGCAGGGGATGCTTACCAGATGATCAGCACCCTTCGGCGTTTGGGTGTCGAGCCGCAGGCAGTTGAACAACCGCTTGACCTATCTATTCCAGAAAATAAAATGATGCTGGCGTTCTACCTCGCAGCACCTGAAGTAGAGAATGACCGTAGGGCATTAAATGTGTTTCATGGTATGCGCCGTGCTAAAAAAGAAGGGCGCTGGATGGGAACCGCACCTATTGGATATGCGAATAAGGTTACTGAGAATGGCAAGAAATATATTGCTCCGAAGGATATTCAGGGAGACATAATGAAATGGGCGTTTGAGGAACTTTCCCATAGTCAGCTTAACACGGAACAGGTATGGAAAAAAGCGAAAGAAAAAGGCTTGAAATGCAGTAAGAATAACTTTTGGGTTGCCATAAGAAATCCGATCTACTGCGGATTAATTTTTATACCAAAGTACAAGGAAGAAGAAAGCATGTTGGTAAAAGGACAGCATGAACCGTTAATTTCTGAAACTCTATATTATGACGTTCAGGATGTATTGGATGGACGCAAGCGGATTTTAGGAACTAAGGTTACGGCAGACGATAATATTCCATTGAGAGGCTTCTTAATCTGTCCAAAATGCGGAAGGATGCTTACCGGCAGCGCATCAAAGGGAAGAACGCAATACTACCACTATTATCATTGCAGTTCAGCTTGCGGAGTTCGTTACAAGGCAAAAGAGGCAAATGACAAAATGGTTGAGGAAATCAGGAAATATGTATTGCCTCTTTCAAGACTTGAAACATGCAAAGACGTAATCACATCTACGTACAAATCAAAAGAGCGTGGTGAAAGAGATGAACAGAAAGATTTAAAGCTGCAATTGCAGGAAGTAAATAGCCGGATTGTAAAAGCAAGAGAATTGCTTTTGTGTGGCGATATAGAAGGCGATGATTATCGTACAATCAAATCTGAATGTGAGGAGAAGATCAATCGTCTGGAAGCAAAATTGAAAGCTGCTGTGAGTTTTCAAACTACGGTACAACCTCTGTGGGATAAGGCATTTAACAATATCGCTCAGCTTTATACTTTGTACAAAGAAGGCTCAGTAGAACTTAAAAGAAAGGTTGTTGGTTCGATATTCCCTGAAAATATCGTATTCGACGGTTGCCAACATCGAACCAAAAGATTGAACGAAATCATCAACATTATATCCTTGATAGATAGGGAATTAAAGCCCAAAAAAAATGGGACAAGTCGTTTGAATTTTGACTTGTCCCATATGGTGATCCCGTTGGGACTCGAACCCAAGACCCATACATTAAAAGTGTATTGCTCTACCAACTGAGCTACGGAATCATCCTTCTTTCTTTCGAAATCGGAGCGCAAAGATACGTATCGCAAGTTTTCTGCAAAACCTTTTTCAACCTTTTTTTTCACATTGCTGTAAAGCCTTTACTGGCAAGCAATTTAAAACATAGAAAAGCTTTGCATTTATAGAAAAACTGTCCATTTTGTCAATCACCCATTGTCACAGTAGCTTCATTTTTACCCACATGCCCGTCTCATTGACGTAAAAAATTTTTAATTAATATTTAATCTTGTTAATTTGCTCGCTTTCATCAGAAAAAATTTCCATAAATAGAAAAATGAAAAGATTATTCGTTGGTGTTGTTATGGCTGTATCTGCAATTCCGGCCATAGCACAAAAGGCAAACAGTTTTGATGTATCTGTTTTTGAATACTCCAGGCTGTCAGGCATTGCAAACAAACAACAGGTTAAAGCAACACAAACCAAACTTCAGTCAGCATTTCCGGGATTTATGTTCTCAACAGACCAGTTGAGCGGATTGGCTAATGATATTTTTGGTAGCAGTATGCAAGTACAGGGTGCTACTAATGCTGAAAAGGCATCATATATCATGGACGGTAAAATGAAAGATTTGGGTGTATCGTCGTCAGAGTGGGTAAAGACCAATGAATATGATGCAGGCTTTGCTTCTTATATACATTATATACAAAGCATATACGGGCATACAGTAGCTTTTTCAAGGATGAGCTTCCGTTTTACGCCTGATGGTGCAATACAGCGTATCATGATGAATATATACGGGCGCCCGCAGCAAGGTGTTACACCTGCTATAAGTAGTACAGCCGTATTAACTACAAAAGGTATGACAACCGACCTCGATGGAGTAAATATTTCAAACAAATCCGTCGATAATAATTGGGTTTGGTTTCCTGTGCCTACCAATACAGGATATCAATTGCACCCCGCCTGGGCATTTACGGTAACAGGTACTGATAAAAGCAATGAAAACCTTCCTGTTGAATTGACGGGTTATATTGATGCTAACACGGGAGATGTGTTGTATCGTACAAATGCAGTTAAAGAAACAATAAACAGAGCTGTAAAGGCCAGCGTATACAAGAACGGGCTCACAAATCCTGCAAGTCTTGAAGGTTTGCCTTATATACAACATAAGATAGGCACAACAATTATCAATGCGAATGATACCGGGTTCTTTACTAACAGTTCTTTATCACCTACTAAAGTTGATACTGTTAAGCTAATGGGTACATGGAGCACTGTGCGTAACTTAACGGGTACTGGGGCGATACCTACTTTTATAGATACTATCGTCGCCAATGGTTCTACTTATGTGTTCCCACTTACATCTCCTTCCAGCGAAAGCCATGTAAACGCTTATTATCATACCACAAGGATGCATGATTTTGTAAAGGCCAGAATCCCATCAACTATTACAGGTATAGATGTTGCATTAAATACTATAGTAGATGTTGTTGATGCGAATGGTTGTAATGCCTTTTATGGTGGTAACGCTATTAACTTCTATGCGGAAAACTCAAGCTGTAATGAATTTGCTAAAATAGGAGATGTCGTATATCATGAATATGGACATTTTGTAACGGATAAAATATACACTAAAATCAAAGGCTCCGGGATGTCAAACGGTGGTCTTAATGAAGCTTGCTCTGACGTTTGGGCAATGAGTGTTACTGACGATCCTGTTTTAGGTAAAGGTGCATTCAAAAGTGGCGGAAACATCCGTACTTACAATAGCACACCAAAAATTTTCCCTAAAGATGTGACGGGTGAAGTGCATGCTAATGGTGAGATGATTGCAGGCTCTTGGTGGGATGTAAGAGTAAACATCGGCAACCTTGATACTATGACAAGACTGTTTGTTAAAACATACAATGATGTTCCTGATGGACCAAACGGAACAGAAACTGACGTGTTTCATAAGGTACTAGTTTCTGCGCTTATCAACGATGATGATGATGCTAACCTGGCTAACGGTACACCACACTTTGTACAGATAACCCAAGCATTTGGCAGGCATGGTATATTCCTGTTTGGCCTGGCTGCAATAGACCATAAGGATATGGATCCTCAGCCTATAGGTACACCAATAACCGTTAAAGCAAATGTTACCACATCATCTGCACACAAAGATGATTTGTACTTCCAGAGTATGAAGATGGTTTACCGCAATCATTATGCTTCTACGACATGGGATACAGTTAGTATGACCAATGCCGGCCCTGGTGCAACAAGCGGTACTGATTTCACAGCTCAGATACCTGCTCAACCTTTAGCGGCAATAGTGGATTACTATTTCATCACTTATGATATTGCAGGTAACCCAGCTTATACTTTCCCTAATGAATTTAATACTTACCTCGATGCTAACCAGGTTACCATACCTTACCAGTTTGCAGTGGGCGTATATAAAGTGAAAGGTTTTGATTTTGAGAATGATGAATATAATGACTGGCAAATAGGTACTGCAACTACAGATAACGCTACATCGGGCAAATGGATAAGAGCTACACCAATAGCATCTTACTGGAAACCGAATGGCAGTTCATTGTCTTTCATATCTCAAACAGGTAATGACCATACAACGGGTGGCGGACAATGTCTTGTAACAGGTAACGCAACATCTACAAGTGCAGATTATAATACTGCAGACGTAGATAACGGAACAACTACAATTATCACTCCGCCATTGGATTTAGGTAATTATATGTATCCTGTTATTGAATACTACAGGTGGTATTCAGATGACAGGGGTGGCAGAGACTCAGATCCGAGGACTGATAGCTGGAGGGTACAAATCAAAGACCCTAATGCATTTATCTGGAAAACTATTGATCAAACCTACCAGTCTGACTATAGTTGGAGAAGGAGAATGTTCGCATTGTTGGAAGAGCTCCCAAATACAAAGATCATTCAGATGAAGTTTATAGCTGAAGATTTAGGTACTGCTACTCAAAACAATGTAGAGGCAGCTGTAGATGATATCTTTATTTATGACATTTTCCCTACCGGGGTTAACAATCCTCAGGTAGCTAATAAATTCAATATTTTCCCTAACCCGGCTAATAATAGCCTGAATATTTCATTGAGCAATCCTGTAGATGGTACCATGTCGTTGTACGATATGACAGGCAAACAAGTTGCATCACAAAATATGAGTGCTACCGTTACTGCTTATACATTCAATACGTCTGGCCTTGCTTCAGGCCAGTATATGATAATGGTACAGACAGCAAACAGCATTCAAACACATAAAATAGCTATTAAACACTAGTAGTGTTTTCACTTAGTTTAAGCCCTCTTGCACTAGCAGGAGGGCTTTGTATTTATATCTGTTGTATTCTTGTTGTATAATGTGTTGGTTGTTATTTACTAATAGTTAAAGCATTGTGTTTTAAATATTTAGTATTTTAGTACATTCAAAATAAGCCAGATGAAGAAAACGATAGTAATAGTATTGAGCTTGTTAGTGGTGTTAGGCTCTTGTAAAAAGAAGAGCAGCGACGCTCCGCGGGTTTCGTTCAATAACCGACTGGACAAACAGGTGACACTGAGTGTGTATGCAAGCATGACAGATTATGCAAACGGTACCAATGCCGTATTGCGCAAATCGGTAAAGGCGGGCGAAATAGCCAGCTTTGAGGATGTAAAATTCACTGCAGGCAAGACATACTATATGGACTGGTTTACGGATGATTTCTATAGAAACAACTGGTATAATGATGCGTACCCAGAACCTGGTACAAGAGTAGCATTTACTCCGGCAACAGGAGATAACAGTTATTATCTTGACCCTTCTTTTGCGGGTAATTCAAGAATGGTTTTTCTGGCAGATAATGATGTGTCAAGCAGCTGGCACGCAATCAATGCTTACATGTACAGCGCTTCTACAGGATATGTATCATTCTGGAGCAGCTTATCTGAAAGTGACAGGTTTAAGCAAGTGAAGGTATATAAGGGCTTTAATGCAGACTTTAATTACAAAGATGCCACAGGCAAACTCGCCAACAGCAGTTTGAATTTTAAAGTGCAACATAGCCAAAACGGTTATATAGAATTTATGGGTGCTGATGGCAAAAGCCTGGGCTATATGATGAGCGGCATGCTACCTACAGGAGCAGCACCTGATTATTACAGTGCTGCAAAAGATACGGTAATGGCGTTACTGCCGAATTCTGATTACTACTACATGATGATACGTGATTAATAATTGCCGAGCTGAATCAATGAGATACATTTTTGTACTACTGGCCTCAATGGCTTTTTTATGCTGCAAAACGAGCAAGCATACTATTACTAAAACTGAGGCTGAACAGCCTACTGTAACATTAGACTACAAGCTGGATACTACAGCCTCGGTACTAAAACTTGCGCCTGAAAAAGGTACCAAACTATACATAGACAACATACAAATATACCTGTCGGCCAAAGTGCAGCCGGCTGTGGGTGTAAAGACTGTCAGCCCTGCCGGACAGGAGCAGGTACGCATTTTGCCCCAAGTGGTAAACGGGGATATATATGCTATAGGTGGTAATGTTCAGCTGGAAATTTTGCAGGGTGGATATTGTCAAATCGATATTTATGATGGAACAAGCAGTAAACCTCTGAATGCCAGAATTGTGGTTTTAGGACGCAAGAAAAAATAAGAATCATGGCAGGATATCAAATACGGGTATTATTATTATGCTGTATTGTTACGGCTTTGTTTTCGTGCAGTGCATCTAAACAGGTGACATCAGACAACAGTGGTTCTGAACAGGCTAAAGAAACACAAAGCGCACCTGCGGTATCGGGCAGGAAGGCTGTTACGGTTAACCCGGGCAAAGATGCCAACGCTGCCGAAAGGCAAGATGCCGGGCGTGGCAACTAAGTAAGAAGCCATATCATGTTTTGCCGGAAATAGCACCAATTTTACAATAAATGCTTGACTAATACATATTTTATTATCTTTACCTGCTCAAGTAAATTGTAATATGCCTCCTAAAGCAAATCACATTAAGGATATCAAACCGATTCAGCTGAAACAAGCAGCTTCGATTTTGATGAAACGCCGTAAAGTTGCTACTAAAGGTGAAATGGCAGAGAAGATAAAAGTGACACCTTATTATTACTCTAAAGTAATAAATGGTGAGACTCCTCTTACACAAGCCTTCCTTGATAAATTTCTGAAGTATGCACGTTCAGGAAGCGTTAACGAAATACTGGCATCTAAGAGGCCACCAAAAAACATGTATGAAGTAATAGCTGAAGGTTTACAGCAATACATGGAAACAAAAAAAGTAACCCAGGCCGACCTGGCAGAACATCTGAAAACAGATCAGCAAATACTAAGCCGCATATTGCATTGCAAAAAGAAACTTTTCAGCCCCGATATGTTGCTGGAGATATTAAGGCTTATCAAATACAAAATATAGTTTCTACTCGAAATATTTAAAACCGTCACGCAGTTGCTTGCAACTCCGGACGGTTTTTGTTTAGCTGCAGATTTACCTGCATTATGATGTCTTTTGCGCCAAAGGGTTTGGTAACATATGCATCGGCACCATAGCTCAGGCCTTTTTCAATATCCTGAGGGTCGGCATAGGCTGATAAAAATATAAAAGGTATTTGTGCTGTATTTGCTTGCTGTTTGATGCCCGAGAGTACTGCATAACCATCAATGTCAGGCAGCATGATGTCACATAAGATAATGTTTGGTGAGGTTGTTGCTGCTAACCTAAGCCCATTCTCTCCCTTATTGGCAGTATGCACATTAAATCCGTGAAGTGTAAAAATAGTATGGAGAATGCCGCAGATAGCAGTGTCATCTTCAATTATCAATATTGTTCTCTCTTTCATTTATATGTTTTTATCCTTTTAATGGTATGCTGATTGTAAATGTGGTAGATTCTCCCTGGGTACTTAATACCTGAATCTTACCACCGTGTGCTTTCACTGTATGATCTACAACCATTAACCCGATACCCGTGCCCGATATGTTGCCAACATTTGATGCCCTGAAAAATGAGTTGAAAAGATTGTCAATTTCCTCTTCCGGGATGCCTATACCAAAATCCGTGATACTGATCTTTAATATGCCGGATTCGGATATTATGTTCATTTCCGGTGACGGTTTGTTTGAAGAGTATTTAAAGGCATTATTCAAAAGATTAGTGATTGCATGCCTCATCAATTTTGGGTCTATATCTGCTGTTGATACATTTTTATCGATAGCCAGATTAAGCTTTCGGCCATCAGAATAGGGAGAGTATGCTTCCTGTACTATATCGTTGATATATGTACGCATATCAACTGTGCGAGGCTCGTATTTTACCTGATTATTTTCAATATGCCCAACAACAAGTAGTTCATTTAAGATATCTGTAATGCGCGATACCTCCTTTACTATACCTGATGTAAATGTTTTGCGATCAACAGCAATTGCCGTCTCACCGTCATTCATGTCCTCGAACATATCCAGTAATTCGGCAGATGACATGATAACAGACAGTGGTGTTCTGAGCTCATGAGACGTGATATGTATGAAGTTAGACTTCATCGTATTCAGTTGCTTCTCTTTTGCAATGAGCTGATACATTTGTTGCTCGTTCACTACACGTTCTGTTACATCTGATAGCCTGCCTGTTACAAGATTGCCATCTTTTTCATTATAGTGTCTCCAAATATGGTAATCGATATAGTGTATACTTTGATTTTCGGGATTAATAATTCTGAATATACCTTTCTGAGCATTCCCGGTGAGACGCAGTTTGTCGAATGCGATGTATAAAGACGGCTTATCGTCTGCCTTTACATTTGCCATTATATTTGATGTATACTTTGGCCCAATAGCATTGCGGTTTATAGCCATCGCCCGCAGGAAAGCATCATTATAATACATCATATTGCCTTCAAAGGAAATTTGAAAAACGCCGTCACTCAGTGTAGCGATAAGAGTATGAAACCTCTCTTTTTGTGCTTCTACGGCTTGAGCCTGCAATTTTTGTTGAGTGATGTTGACGCCATAGCCTATAACGAACTCAATCTCGTCTGATGTATTGATATATGGATAAAAAACACGTAAAACGTAATCTTTTTTTCCGTCCGCAGTGCTGTTTTCATCAACCCACATCACAGAGCTGCGTGTTTTTTTAGCCCTGTTGAAATAGGCACGTCTTAAATCTGCTAATGCAGGGTCTTTTTTTCTATACTCAAAATAATCATAGTCAGTTTTGCCTATCAGCCAGTCGCGAACTTCATCGTTTTTGATTGCTGTTTTATTGAGGTATAAGTATCTGTGGTCGGGTGAGAAAATGGCTATATCAGCAGGAATTTCATTTAAAATAGTATGGTAAAATTCTTTTTGTTTGGCAGTTTCTTTTTCCTTTTTTACTAATTGAGTTTGTTCCTCATAGTTCCATATATGACAGCACAGGACATTGTTATCATAGATAGGGATGTATTTTCTGATGAAATATCTGCCATCAGCAGTTGCTATCATCTCTTTAGTTTCGATGCCGTTATCAGGTATTTTTTCAATGTCTGTTTCAAACTTTGCTGCATCTTTAAAGAACCCTTTTGCCTGCGCAGCCACTGCAATACAGTTTGCTCCCTTAAGGTCGCCGTATTCTTTCGGGATATTGAATATTTCGAGAAAAGCACTGTTTGTAAACAGGATGGTCCTATCCTTGTCTTCAATAAGCACACCACTACTAAAGGCATTAAATATTTGCTGGAGGTTGTTGAGTAAAACGTTATTCATGTAGTTGGGTTTTAGATAACATTCATGTATGAAGCCAACAACTCAGAACGAGACTTCACATTCATTTTGAAGTACACATTTTTGAGGTGGTGATTTACAGTGTGGTATGATATGAATAATTTGTCCGCTATTGCGCGGTATGCCAGCCCTTCTTTCATCAACTTTAAAACCTCATATTCTCTTTCAGTTAACTGATATTTTTCTTTTACTGACTGAGTTGGCTCTGCTTTATTAATCAATGATATTAAAGTAGTTGCAGTTTGTGGTGACATGAAACTCCCGTTTTGCTGCAGAGAATCCAGAGTACTGATAACGTCATTTAATGTGAATGGTTTTGATAAATACCCTTTTGCACCTCTTTGAAAAGCCTGAAGGATAAATTGCTCATTATGGTCGCCGGTTATTATAATAATTGAAACAGCTGGGTACTTTTTTAGTATGTCGTTTATTGAATCGATGCTATCGGCATCTTTTAGATGTATATCCAGTAAAATAAAATCAGGTATTGCATCATTCTTTCCATCCAGCAACTGTTTTATTTCGGGGTATGAAAAACATACAAAATAGTTTTCTGATGCGTTGATGTAATATTCAAGATTACGACGAAGAGCATCATTGTCTTCCAGTATGCCAACCGACATTACACGGGTATTCATGTTTTTTATTTCTTTTTTGTCTGCAATGCAAATCTCTATATCCTCTATATCAGACAGAAAAAGTTAGTACTGAATAACATTGAAATAACACAAATAGTTGTTGGGTTGTTAATGATATGACCTTTTACCATGCTCCCTAAAGATTTTGACCAACGGATCTGTTTTGTCATAATATCCCTCCACGTCATATCCTGTTTTTTTTGTACTGAAAAATGGCTTATAGAAAAGGTATCCTAATACGCCAATAAGCGTCAGCGAGAGACCTATAATAATTCTCAATCCAATTATTTTAGACATCATCACGTTTATAAGTTCGTATTATCAATAGTTGTTGTTGAACATAAATGTTACACCGCTCCATATGCAGGCTGATAGCATAAAAACATAGAGAGCCATAAATAGCCAAAGTTGAGTTTTGATATTTGTATTGTCCATGTTCGTTTAGTTTGATGCCAATAAATGAGAAATGTGTGGCTGTATATAATCTGCCAGAGTTATGACATACATTCCTACATAAGTAGTAATACCACCTGCGATGAGGCTATAGAAAACGATATTGGTGAAATTGCTTGTTTTGTAATAGCGTTTTAGTCTACTTTCTAAGGTGCGGGTTATTTTATCTAAATCATAAAAAAAGAACGAACGCAGCAGTTTTTCTGAAAAATGGATGTTCTGACGGAAAGCTAGTATCATAAGTGATTTTATGGTCATCATCAAAATGGCCATCATTGCCACCACAATCAGGATATACTCAGGAATAAAATTTCTCATGTTTATTCGTTTTGTCAGACAAAAGTAGCCTTGCCGATGTTGGCTAAAATCACTACAATTAGTAGTTTTTGTGTCTTGGTCAGATACACTTATATTCGCCCTAATATATAAGTATGATATTTTCAAGAAAATGCATTGCAGGTATAGGTTTCGTGGCTATTATGCTATCTGTAGGATGTAATGATGATTCTAAGCCAGCATCGGGAGACAAAAACAATGCAAGCCAGGATAACAGTGAGGCAGCAATGCCTAAAATGATAAACTTTTCCGTTGTAGCTGAATATCCGCACGATGCTAAAGCATTTACGGAGGGGTTGGAGTATGTAGATGGTGTTTTGTATGAAAGTGCAGGGCAATATGAGAAATCTGATATTAGAAAAACAGAACTGCAAACGGGCAAAGTATTGCAACAGCAAAAACTGGATGCAAAATATTTTGGTGAAGGTATTACAGTGTTAAATGATAAAATATATCAGCTGACCTACAAAGAGAAAACTGGCTTTGTGTATGATAAGAAAACAATGAAACTGATGCAAACCTTTATGTTTCCAAATGCTGAGGGGTGGGGTATGACCAATGATGGAACCAATATTATATACAGCGATGGCACAGATGTGATTTATTATATGGACCCTGCTACGTTTAAGCAAGTAAAAACGGTAAGTGTCACTAATCAATATGGGCCGCTTACCAACATCAACGAGTTAGAGTATATCAACGGGTATATTTATGCTAACATTTGGCAGGCAGATGTAATAGTGAAAATTGACCCTAATACAGGCAAAGTAGTGGCCATGGCCGACCTGGCTAACCTTAGACAACAAACAGGTATTCCGGCACCATCTGCCAATGAAGATGCACCTGAGGTAATGAATGGTATCGCTTATGACAAGAAGGGAAACAGAATTTTCATTACCGGTAAAAACTGGCCAAAGCTATTTGAAATAAAGCTGGATAATTAACTTTTCTACCTGCCAGCACGGATGGCAAAATACCAATAAACCTGTATGGTGAGGGCAGGGGGCAATATGCACTTTTGTACACCCCTTTAAATAACCCGCGGGCTCAGTGAAATGGACAAGAACCTAATGGTATATCCCATATCATCCGGGAATGAACTGGATATCTTTTCGACAGAAGCGATATGTTCATATAAAATAATGGATATGAACGGCACTATGTTAATCGGCGATAATTCGATTGATGGTAAGCACAATATTGTGAACATTGCAATATTGCCCAGTGCTACTTATATACTCGAAGCAACATTTGTAAATAAACGTACAGGAAGGTCTGTATTTGTAAAACTATAAGAAAGCCCCCGATAGGGGGCTTTTAACTAAACGTATGAAACACTAAAACAAACTTTAGTCGCAGTTTGTACCTGAATAATCTGAGCGAGAATGTTATGACCCGGGGTTTGTGTAATAAAGGTTTCATCTTCTCTGATTTTATAAATCCTTTCTACTTATATAGACAACAACAATCAAGCTAAAGTTGGTTTTGAATTGTTAGAAGATTGTAAAAAGAAAAACCACCCTGAAAAAGGTGGTTTTCTGTTATAATGCGATGATAGATTAATCGCCCTCAGTTACTGCTAAATTGAGATCATAACTTTGTTCTGTAGTAATGGTGTATGGTTTGCCACCTATTACTTTTTGCGAAATGTTAGGGTCCCATCCCTTCCCATAGATATAATAGTTGCCGGCTTTGAGGCCTGTGAATGTACCAACGGGTTTACCGGATTGGGGAACACATTTTACAGAATCATCATAGCTTGATGGCATATCGCTGGTGTTGTACTTGATGTATATCATACAACTGTCAATATTCTTGCCATGATGCTGAGGCGTTATGTTTAATGTCGCATTACCACCCTTGCCTGCTACCGGGGTTGGCTCTTGTCGTTTTTTGCAGGCAGTAATTGTAACGAGTATTGACAAAACAAAAATGATAGCTCTATTCATAATCAATCAGTTTTTTAAAGTTTAATCTACAGATATACTTGTGATGCTGAACATATTGGCATAGTTATCAGACATTGCTTTAGAATCACTGCCAACAGTCATTATTTGAGATTTAGAAGCGATGCTGATGTTATTAGGTGTAAACCATTTTAATGCATCTGCCTTCATGATAATGCTGCCTTCTTTACCGGTGGTAAGCACCATGTTTGTCGGGAAGTTGATAGTAACTGTGTGTAAAGCGCTGTTTGCACCACTAAAGCCTCCAATATGATATTGGAAGATTTTGCCGCTGGCAGTAGACTGTGGTGATGTGCCTTCGAGCTTAGCCATAATGTAACCTGTGTTCCATGTCCAGAACATACCGTTTGCAGGGTCTAACGCACCTGTTTGTGCGCCGCTTACATTTCTTGCGCTATCAACGCCTATAGTAAATGTAACACTTGTGTATGTGCCTGCAGGAACATCTTCAATATGAAAGTGTTTAGATGATGGAAGGTCGCTTTGCACTAAATGGTAGCTATTATCTTCTACAAAATAACTGCCATCTGCTTTTTTTATTTTTACATTGCTGATGTAATAGTTGAATTTAGTAATACTTACAGTATCGCCGCTGCCTGTTCTGTATTTACCCGTTGTCATTACAAGAGATGAATCGCCTGCATAGTTGAAAAATTCAAAACCTATTTCGCCCGTCGTTTCAACCGGTGTCACTACAGGGTCATCTTTTTTTCTGCAAGAAACAACTGATAATATCATAGCGAGAAAGAGTAGGGTTGCATTAATTTTATAAGCTTTCATAATTTATTTTTTTAAAACTGATAGTTAATAATTTAGACGTCTTTAAAAGAACTAAGGTTGGCTTTTCAAACTTAACTCTTTAGTGGATTGGTTGCCATCGTGGTCTATTTGCACGGTAAGCTCCAGTTTCATGTCGATATTCGAATTTACGGTATCTACCCAATATTTATTAATGTCAAATTTATCTGTATAAGTATGCTGGTAGTCATAGAATAGCGATTCGCCGGTTGCTTTGTTTTTTATGGATAATTCGTAACCGTGCAATTGGCTGATATAACTGACTGAAGCCTTCATAAATACTGTATCGCCTTTGCGAAAAATGTGGCCATCTGAGGGTGCCGACAAGTTGATAACAATACTTGACGGTTGTGCAGGTGTATCATCTTTCTTTTGGCAGGATACCATTAAGATACAAGTTAGTATCATAAATAATGCCGATTGTTTCATAAGATGCTATTTGTAATTAAAAAAGAATTAAAACACCGATGTCACTTCTGGTCGTTGCGGTAACGTTTCCCTGCGCATAATTTTGAACAAGAGGTGTGTAGTATGATAGCTGAAAGCCATAGTGCTTATAATAAGCCTGTAGTCCTAGTGAGCCAAACATGATACTACCACCTGTCTCTTCATTTAGCCATTTACGACTGTAATTGTCATAGTCGTGCAGGGTATATTCGTAACGCATACCTGCCTGCGGTATAACAGACCAATCCTTTTTTTGCCATTTATAGAAATAGAGCATAGCAGCAGAAAGCCTATTGCCATATTTATAATCTTGTTTATTGGGATTGGTTACTGTGTACGATGCCTCGGTATTAACACCCATCTTTTTGAATAATAGCGTATAGTTAACGTTCGACAAAATATCCCAGCTACCTGTACCAGGTTGAATATTTAATAACCTGTCGCCTGTTTCTGTATTTATAACATCGTGTTTGCCTGTTGGTGCTTTTATGCCAACACCTGCAAATAGGATGTGGGTTATAAGTGATGCAGATGACGCACTGCTTTTTAAAAGCATCACATTGGTAATAACAGAAGCATCTCCTAAGCCACTATAATGTGTTGTGGCGTTACTTTCAGCCCTTGTATTCATTGTGTAAGGCATAAACCCAAACAACATGACGCGTTTGCTGATAGCTGCCTTCCCCCACAATTGTATGATTTGGTATTGTTCCTGAGAATGGGATGTGGTTGCTTTGTTCTCAGCATCGTGCATACTATTGAAACTTCGGTACTGGTATTGGACACCTGCAAAATGCCTGTAATACTGAGGTAGCAAGCCTACAGCCTGACTGCCTCCTGATGAGCCGCAGGCATCGCAGGCAGATGCAGCGTAACTGCATAGCATTATGCTGGCTAGCATTAGCCGTTTCATAACAACTTATTTATTAAATGATGTAATGGACATAACTCTCTTTTGACATTGAGAGATGATGTCATTGGTTGTAAATAAGAATATTATACAACAGGCGGCGGGTGAAAGATAGACAACGGCATATTACAACCTAAAGGTGGTATGTAAGTACCATTTTGAGCAACTAATGCGCTGCGTGAAGTGAATGAGAGATTAACAATGTCTTCGGGCAGAAAATCTGTCCATTCTACTTGTTCTGTTTTATGATTTTTACTGCTGTTGGTGGTGCCTTGCATGTCGGCTTTCTTTAATTGCTTGCGCAAGTAACATTTACCACAGCATTTCATTTGTGGCTTATCGCGGTTTTCGCAAAGAACTGTAGCCACATAGGTTTTATTGGCATTATACCATGCTATGATGCCCAGCTTCAAAAAACATTGAAAGCAGAGGCTACATAAGAGGAGTATGGATAACACCTTTTGCATGGATGCTCAAAATTAATGCACTCTTTTCATATTATGACGATAAAATCGGGAAAATCATTCTGTATCAGAGACTATTGGTATAGCCGTAGGTAATCAGTTGCTCAATATCGGCGATATGGTGGGTTTTCCCATTGTTTAATAAATAGATACGGTCGGCTATGTCTAAAACCTGTTTATACAGGTGGTCTGTAATGATGATGCCTTTATCTTTTTTCAGAGATTGTAGCAGGACTTTTATTTTGTCAACATGCAACGGCATAATATGAGAAAATGGCTCATCGAGTATGACAAATTTACCCGGAGCCTTTAGGATGATATACACCTCAATCATCCTGCGTTGCCCGCCCGATAATTCGTTTATTTGTTTCCCGGTATCTTTCTCATACTCAGGAAAATCGGTTGTAAAGTCCTGTACGTTGACCTGATAATGTTTTAAAGCCGTTGCCACTTTCATGCTGCCGGGAATAAAATGAAACTGCGGCAGGTAATGCAATAAACCTTTTTGGGTATGAGCTTTGCCTACATATTTGCCATCGCAACGAACAGATACACTGTATGCCTTCATGGTGCCGAAAGCAATTTGCATGAAGCAAGATTTACCACAGCCATTGCGTCCTAATAATGCAGTAATATTGCCGGTGTCGCATCTCACATATACGTCGCTAAGAATGCGCCTGTTGCCAAATTCCAGTTGAACGCCGTCTATCTCAAGAGTATGCATTACTATAATTTAGAGATTATGAGTAATGCAAGAATGAATATTGCTGTATCGATACCCAGGCTGAAAATGAGCAGGTTTTTGAATGATAATTGCAGGTTGTAATAAAAGAAGAGTTCTTTTTTCTTACCAACTGATACGAAGTATAAAATGAGGAATTGGGTGATGAGCTTTAAGAATAGCATGGGAAGTAGAACCATCAACCCCATGTCTCTGAACAGGCGGGCACAGACGTAGGTTACTACCCAACCAGCAAAAGCATGGCTGCGATAAAACCTTAGCAGGAGGGGAATTTGATTCACAGGTTTTAAACGTAAATAGGGGAGGTTTAGTATGAAAAAAAATCCACCCGCCAGGCGGGTGGATGTATAAAGATGTTTAAGTGTGCTTATTATGGCTCAGCGTTTACCCTGAACGTATTTACAGTAATGTTGTAAGTACGGGTAACAGTATCTATAACTTTGAAAGCTGTACCACCTATAACGCTATCAGCAACTGCTGCATAGTTAGGGTCCCAACCTTTGGCCCAGATGTAGTAATTACCCTGTTTCAGGCTATCGAAAATAGCGTATAAACCGCCTGATTGTGGTTTTACTTTCATAGAGTCATCAAACCTCCAATTATAAATAGTAGGCATCTCAACGGCGTCATATCTCAGATATATCGTACAGCTATCCAAGGTATAATCGTGGTGTTTGGCGTTGATAAGCAATTTTGCAGTGCCTCCTTTTCCAGCAAGGGCATATGGTGCAGGTGTTACTTTATCTTGTTTTCTGTAGCAACCCATAGCCAGGAAAGTGGCTAATATCAACCCGGGAATGATGTATTTAGTACGCATAATGTTTAAAGATATAATTAGTTTGGGTTTTATGAAATAATTAACCCCAAAATTTTATTTCGGATTTAATTTGCATTAATGTGATTTATATTTGTAATACTGACAGGTGTAGTCTTTTAAAGTGCTTGCATGAGGAAGTTGATTTTAGTTATGGGGATAGTAATGCTAACAGGCATATTAAGAAGCTATGCTCAGCAAGATGTACTGAATTTGACTGCCCAAGCTGTGTATGGATATGATAATGTATCCGGATATGCTTTGGAGGATTCTACAGCTTATAAGTACTCTAATGGCCGGGGCAGTTACGTGCAAACTGGGGATTATAAATATGATACCTCAGTAAAATACCAGGTTGTATCATCAGTCATCAACCCCAAGCAGCAATGGCTGCGGAATTATGATGTCAATAACCGTATTACCACCCATATATATCAACAACGAACAGGAGGCAGCTGGCGCAACAATATTAAATACCTGTACGATTATAATAGTGCAAGTGTTTACGATACGACCTCTATACAAAACTGGGATACAACAGCCAATGTTTGGACCGAAGTAAGAGGATATAAATATTATTACACCGGCAGCAGACTTGACAGCATAGTATGGAAGAAAAAGGCAGGTAGCACATGGGTAGTTGAGGCCAGGGATAAATACACTTATAGCGGAAGTAATCTTAGTGTGCACTTGCTGGAAGTTTGGAATGATACGATGACACACTGGGACCCCTGGCAGCAAGAAATATATACCTATACCGTAACGGGTGCGATAAAATCTTACGAAACCAATTTGCTGGATTTTGGTACACTAACACTCCAACATTCAAGCAGAATGGAATATGTGTATACTGCCGGCGGCAACATAGATACGCTCACTTATTTTTATTGGAATAAGTTATCACTGATATGGGATGGTTTTGAAAAGCACTATTACACATATACACAGCATAACGATAAGGACCTGGAGATGATAGACTATTGGAATGTGGGCACGTCGCATTGGGATTCTTACAAATGGC
The DNA here is from genome assembly GCA_018267965.1 of Bacteroidota bacterium. Classification (GTDB taxonomy): domain Bacteria; phylum Bacteroidota; class Bacteroidia; order Chitinophagales; family Chitinophagaceae; genus Polluticoccus. The sequence continues at coordinate 153,488 of JAFDXK010000001.1, forward strand.
TGAACTATGTTTATGATGTGAACTACAACAAAACATCTTTAACTGAAAAGGTATTTAACGGTAGCCTTTATCTCAATAGTACAACACAACAATGGTTGTATAACGGAGCTAATCTGCCTGTACAATACATCAATTACGGTTGGGATGATATATCCGGCACATGGAAGCCAACTGCAGGCAGTATGTCTAAGACCATCTACTATTACGAATTTCCAGCGGGTATATCTAAAGCGTCACCCCAGTCTATTCATGTATACCCTAATCCTGCAGAGGACATAATACATATATCCTTGCAATGGCGCGAAGCTTTGCCATTTATTATAACCGTGCATGATATGCAGGGCAGGCTCATATATCAAAAAGCTGAAAAGGGTGCGCTTATTTATAATGCCGATGTGGTATTGCCCGGTATATCAAACGGCAATTATATGGTACGAGCCACAAATGGTAAAGAGGAAATGACAAAGCTTTTGGTGGTGGCTAATCAATAAAATGTACATTTGTTATCATGATTTTTCAAAAGAGACTACTTCCCTTTTTTATAATTGGTTTTTCAATAGTATTGATAGCAGGAGCATGTTGTAAAAAGCGAGCTTACTGCAATCAGGGTAAACTAACTATAGGTATTACGGGCTACGACAGGAATATTGTAAAAACCCTTGTGTTGAAAAGATATGCCGTGGGAGATTCTGTGCGCAAAAAAGCACTAGACTCATCGTCTTTTGTATATAATGGCCCGGCTGCAACACCCGGCAAGAAAGATACTGTATGGTTTAATGATTATGTGCCCACAACAGGACTGCTAAAGGGGGTATACTTTGGCAATGACTGGGTAATAGAAATAACAGGGCTTACTAATTCTCAGCGCTACCAGTACATTAATAATGTAAATGATGACGGCCATTCTTATGAGGTAGTAAGATGTAAGGATAAAGAAACACAATGCGCTACACAGGTATTGTCATACTCTATCAACTATGTAGATAAGAAAGGAGACAGGCTGGTGATAAGTAAATAATTATTGGATAAAATTAGTCTAAATAAAAATCCCCTCGTCTCACGAGGGGATTTTGCGTTTCGCTTCAGTATATATCCCATACTACAGAAGGGCACTATCGGGGTAAAAATTTATGCTTGTGCGTGCTTTTTAGCGTCCATCAATTCTGCAATTGCTAAACGGCGCGCATGACGTTTTTCTTTTTGTTTTTTCATGTAGATGAGTATAAATGCAGCTCCAAGATACATGCGGAGCATCATTCCAATAGGTGCAAGTAATATTGATTTCATAATCTTTGTTTTGAGTGTTGTTGTTTGTTTGTAATGCAAATATGTGCCCAGTGAGGATGGTTGTCCAAACAAAAAAGCCCCTTTAACGGGGCGTTTATAAGTAATTAACAGATTGATTGTTAAGCGTTAACCAATCATTAAGATTTGCAGCTATTTACAGATGCCACCTGAAAGAAAGATTGATGACCCTGCCGTCGATAGGTGCCCATAATGGCTTGAATGAGGGATTTGATATAGTGCCCGTATACAGTGTTTCTACATTGCTCATGCGATAATCTAACAGGTTTTCGCAGTTTAATACTATAGATATATGCTTACCGATATTACATTGTCCCATCAATGCTATGAACAAATAAGAAGGAGTGCCGGTGCCGTCATAGCGATATTGACTGCCTGTATAAGAACCTTCGAGGCCAATGCGCCATTTTTCATCCCATTCTTTTACCAATACAAATGCCCAGCGATGTTTGGGTGTAATAGGTAGAGATCGATTGATAGTATCGCCTATATAGCGGGCATCTGTAAATGTATAACCTGCGTACAATTCCCAACTACTGAGCTGCAATTTTATATAGGTATCGAAACCGGCAGATGAAATATGATACTTCATTGTTTGCAAGTACATCTTACCGTCAACTGTATCTGTAACAAAAGCAGAAGGGCGATATACATGTGTGAGGAAAAATGCCTGGTTGATGAAAAAGCTGTGTTCTTTATCCCAGTCTTTTTTGTAATTCACTTCTGCATTATAACCATAAGAAAGTTCTGGAAGAACATTGCCGCCCGTTTTGATGTTTAAAATATTGTTCTCAATAGTTTGTGTGGTAAGCGGGTTAGGTGTTTTGTAACCCATGCCAAAACCAGCCCTTGTAGCCCAATGATTGTTGAATGGATGAAATACTGCAAGACGGGGTAAAAGAATGTTAGTCCCGTCTGTAATATCCATCCGCACACCTGTTTCTAATAAGGTTTGTTTTTTTACGTGCCATGTGCTTTGGGCAAAAATGCCTGAATATCCGTCTCTGCCTCCAATGTAGTTGTATGGGTATATTGTTTTGTAATTATTACTGCTGAAACAGAAACCAATAACCATATCATGCACACCCCATTTGAAGGAAGCTGATAATTCATGATACATACTTGTTTGGCGGCCGTTTAGTGTGTATGTATTGGTATTGATTGTGCGGTCGAAAAAACTAAGATTGCCTTTTAGGGTAAACTTGGTAGTGTTATTTAAATAACGTTCTATTAAATATTCACCTGTATGACGTGTTGATATATTGCCTTCGTAATATTTATGAATACTGTCGGCATTGTTTTGCAACACTTGCATATCACCGCCCTTGCGTGTATCGAACGAACCACTATATCCGATAGCGACAACCGTTTTATCATCGGGATAGAAAAAGAGTTTTGGATGAATGAGAAAACTGTTGCTTTTGCCTACGTCACTAAATCCATCTTTATTTACATCAACTGCCTGCTGATTGTTGTAACCGGCAAAAAAGTTATAGCCTATTTTTTGGTTCCTTTTTGATGCATATATATTAGCATTGAACTCTTGTAAAGAAGTATAATTAACTAATGCATCCAGCTCTTGCCTGAACATAGGGCGTTTAGAGATAAGATTTACCAAGCCAGCAATAGCACCACCACCATATAATGTACTTGCTGCACCTTTTACCAGTTCTATCTGTTTTAAATCGAGCGGGGGAATAGTAAGTATGCCAAACCCACCTGCAAAGCCATCGTACATAGGCATACCATCTCGCAATATTTGTGTGTATTTGCCATCGAGCCCCTGTATGCGTACATTGCTGTTGCCCGATGCTACAGAAGTTTGTTGTATTTGCACGCCGCTTACATCGCCCAATATGCTGGCAATATTGCCTGGTTTAATGCCTGCTTCCTCTTTCATTTCTTCCAGCCCCAATACTTCTACTTTCATAGGACTGGTTTCTATTTTTTGATTGCCACGTGTAGATGCTACAACCGTAACTTCCTCTAATGAGTCTTTAGCCTTATGTAAACTATCGTCAGCAGGTATATGCTGTTGTGCATACACGATATTTGAGAAAATGCACAAAACTGATATGATGAATGAAAATTTCATTGTTATATAATTTTTAAAACTAAATGTTTTCGGCATGACAAAACAAGCCGGGAGAGGGTAAGTTTCCTGCCCCGGAATATTTTTATCCTTGTTTAAGAGAATTTAATCTTTGTAGCCTTCTTTCTCTTGTTTTTCTTTGATGAAATTACCCTGGTCGTCAAATATCAAGTCTTTGCTTTTCATCTCGGCCTCGTATTGTGTCGTGCCGTTAGGAGCTACAATTTTTGCTGCACCTTTTATTTTTCCTTTAGATGAAGCATATTGTTTGGCTTTCGCAGGAAGTGCATCTGCACTTATTTCGGTTTCAGTTTCAGCCAAACTACCATCTGCATTATACAATACAGACATTTCCTGATTTTTGTAATGGAAGGTAGCTTCGTATTGAGCTTCTTCTTTGTCCCATTTAACTTTTGTAGCACCGCTATATGCTTTTTTAAAAGCATCTTTTACTGCCTGAGGTGTATTTTGTGCCATAGTTGTATTGTTGCATATAACAACAGTAAACAACATGATGAATATTGTTTTCATTATTTATGTTTTAATTGATTTTAAAATAAAGTGTCTCTAAACAATCAATTAAACAATCGGAGGATGAAATACCTGTGAGAGAAAATTATTCTGAAGGAAATGGTCGTTTAATAAAGGGAATGAGGTTTTTGTGCAAGGTGCGGGACAAGGTTTCTGAAACTCTATTTGTAGAGGCTTGCCGATAGTAATTACAACCTGCGAAATAGTATGACTGAACTGAAAGGGCTGATGTGGCTTCTCGTTGCTGTCATGTTCTTCAAATTGTTCTGATACATCTTCAAGATTTAGTAAATGCTCAAAAACAAAATCAACAGCATCAATATCATGGTCTTCTTCTTTGCATAGGTCATACATGCCCGAAAGGTTAGCTAGGAATGAAAAATCTCCTAACGGGCATAGGAGCGTTCCCATACTGTAAATAGAAAGGAATAGTATGATGGCTATTTTCTGCATGCAGTTTAGTAAAGTTACAGTATCTGAGTTAACAAAAACCTAATCTTTAAAAATCGACGACTAGCTTAACGTTTATCAAACGTGATGTAAGGCGGTTAGGCACTGCATAAGTCTTGCCGCTGGTCTGGTCTTGAATCCAAGTATAAGACAACGTGTTTCGGATACCCAGCAGATTGAATACCTCGAAGCTGAGCCATGTGTTTTTGATGCTGCTCCATACTTTGCTGCGAGGATGCTTTGCTCCATTCAGCAATAGTGCAGAGAAGCCTATGTCTACACGCTTGTAATCAGGCAGGCGTAGAGTATCTCCATAACGATTGTTATCCGGTGGCCCGAACGGCAGCCCTGAAGCATACATGAGGTTCAGGTGCATTTTATAATTCTTCCATTTAGGGAAATAATCTTCGAAATACATACCGAGCATAAAGCGTTGGTCAGTAGGGCGTGGTATATAACCCGGATAGAATGTTCCGCTATCAGCACCGCTTACACTTTTATAAGATACTTTATCGTCGGAAAGATTCTCCATAGTTTTCAGCAAACCAATGCTGATCCATGAAGTAGCATCTTTTACAATGTCGCCATAAATACGTACTTCACCGCCGTATGCATATCCTTTTGCATCGTTTTTGCCATAGTAGCGAATACGTACATTGTCGTATTCATAAGGAACAATATCCCAAAGACCTTTGTAATAAACTGATGTAGTGAGCTTGAATGGCCTGTCGAGGGCTTTGAAATTATAATCAACACCTAACACAACGTGATATGATTTTTGTGCCATCAACGAATAATTGATGTTACCGTTCAAATCACGCATCTCGCGGTAAAATGGTGGCTGTTGATACAATCCGCCTGATAATTTAAACACAACATCACTCACCCAGCTTTTGGGTTTGTAAGAGATTTGTGCACGCGGGCTGAATAACCATTCGTTATTTAATGTGCTGTAATTGTAACGCAAACCAACAGACATTGTTAAGCCTGAAGAATCGTTAAAGCGGAAGTTGTCTTGCAGAAAACCACTGTAGCGCATATAGTTAAAGTTGCCATTGGAGTGGTAGAAATGGGTAAGCTCCAGGTTGTTGGGGTTATAAGGTTGTGTAAAGCCTGCAGAGTCGCGGCGTTCCCATTCAAACAATTTATCGTTGATGGTGGTATAGTTGGCATCAACACCCCATTGGATAAAATGCAATCCTGCATCATAAGAACCGCGATGTGCAACGTTACCTACATTCACTTGCAAATAGTTGCGTGCATAATTATGAATGATACCTGTACCCAGGTATGTTTTGATTTGCCCGAAGTTTTCTTTGCCTAAATCAGTTTCCAGTTCACCCAATAGATACTCACCACTGATATCATACGTTTCTTTTTCGTTGGTTTGGAAACCTGATACCAGTAATTTCAGCTTCAACCTTTCATTAGGTTTGAAAGTAGTTGATAATCCCCCGAAACGAGAGTCGAACTGGTCTATCTCAGCACCATCGTAAAATACTCGTAGCTGGTAGGCTTTGTTGATAACACCAAAGCTGCTGGTTTGCTCTTCGGGAATAAAGCGAAAACGGTTGCGTGCATAGTTGCCTATGGCTTCTATCTCCCATTTATCATTAAAGCGATAATTAATTAATGCCTGTGCATCGGTGAACGAAGGAGTATATACACCTTTTGTAGGCTGAGACTTGAGCAGGTATTGATTGCTCTTTTGACGTAGCCCTATTAAGTAAGTCAGCTTTTGATTTTTCGAGGCTCCTTCCAATGCAAGGCTGGCACCGAGCAAGCTGGCAACAACACGCCCGCCAAATTCTTTAGGGTGTTTGTATGTAACATCCAGCACACTACTCATCTTATCGCCATATTTGGCTTGAAAACCACCTACCGAGAAATTCACATTTTCGGCGAGGTCTGCATTTACAAAGCTCATACCTTCCTGTTGACCACTGCGGGTAAGGAAAGGGCGGTAAATCTCGAAATCATTTACATAAATAAGATTCTCGTCATAGTTACCACCACGTACGTTGTATTGAGACGTGAGTTCATTATTAGTGCCTACGTAGGTTTTGATCATGGTCATGATACGGTCTAATCCGCCATCGACACCTGCCATGAGTTTACTATCGTTTGGTTTCAGTTTGATAACATCGCTGCCTGTGCGGTCGCCTTTAACGGTTACACGTCGCAGCTCTTTGGTCTTTTCGAGTTGGATGTTGATATATGCGATTTCTTTCGGCTGTAGTTTTATGGTTTGTTTTTTCACTACGTAACCCGGTTCAGAAAATACTACCAGCATTTCCTGCTCTGCAGGGAGCTGTATCTGGTATTTGCCTTCGGCATCGGTATTAGTGCCCATAGTGCTGCCTTCCACACCCACCATTACAGATTCGATGGGTTTACCCTTTTGGTCAGTTACTTTTCCGCTAAGCGTTGCTGTTTGTGCTATTGTGTTAATAGCGCAAAAGAGGTATATAGAAAATAAGAAGATGCGTTTTAACAACATACACGTAGATAACGGATATAAGTTAGGTTTATTTTCCCGCCTGCTTCAGCTTTTTTATGGTATCAACAGGGTCGGGCGAAGAAAAAACGGTATTCCCTGCCACCAAAGCATCTGCTCCGGCAGCCACCAGTGCGCCTGCATTCTCTAGTGTCACACCACCGTCAACTTCTATAAGGGTATTGCTTCCCGCAGCAGTAATCATGCTTTTTACTTTAGTAATCTTTTGCATGGCTTGCTGAATGAATTTTTGCCCGCCAAAGCCGGGGTTTACACTCATTATCAAAACAAGGTCTATATCAGCAATCACATCCTCTAAAAGATGAACTGGAGTATGAGGGTTGAGTGATACACCTGCCTTCATGCCGAGTGCTTTTATGGCCTGTAAGTTGCGGTGCAGGTGTGTGCTTGCTTCATAATGCACTGTGAGTATATCAGCACCTGCTTTTTTAAACTCTTCAAAATACTTTTCGGGTTCCAATATCATCAGGTGCACATCCATGGTTTTTTTAGCCATTTTTTTCATCTGAGCGATGATAGACATGCCATAGCTGATGTTGGGTACAAACCTGCCATCCATTACATCAAGGTGAAACCAGTCGGCCTCACTGTTGTTTACCATTTCAATATCGCGCCCGAGATTGAGAAAATCGGCAGAAAGCATGGAAGGTGCTATAATTGGCATATTTGTCAAAAATTGGTGCTGCAAGATACAAATTAAGGGTTGTTAATGACCGGATAACCCTTGTTTTTGAGCTTTTTAATGCATATATTTATTGTAATTCTGAGGATAGTTGAGAGAATCCACAAAATACTTATAACATCATTATGATGAAACAAAAAAGGATTCTTGTTCAACTCAATGTATTTGCATCTATATCGTGCTTTGCATTTTTTATCTATATGGTATATTGGGGCTTAACGATGCCCGCCATCATCCTCGGTATAGCCGCATTATTGTATGGAGGTAGTGCATTGCTGGCCCGAACAGGTGAGACAGGATATGCAGCTGTAGCAGCCATCATCATTTCCAACGGACTGTTAGTACTTTTTGATACCGGTTTTACGGACAGAACACATAGCGCATTTGTACTGTATATACCACTTTTGCTTTTTTCCTATGTAGTAACAAGGTTTGACGAGCATGTGAAAAGGATAATAATGGTTTCGATAACTGTAGGTTGTATCTTATTGCCCAATTTTACGAATCTTACGCCTAAATTGTTACAGTATGTTAATACTGATAATGCAGGCAATCTCTTTAATGCGATGAGCATTATTACATCTGCTGTTGTCAGCCTGTTAATGATGCGAGTGGTTTTGAGGGCGAATCATAAAATGGAGCAGGAAATGTCCGGTGCTAAAGAAGTGGCAGAAACTTCTGCGGGAGAGGCAATGCACTTCCTGTCTATAATGAGCCATGAGTTACGCACACCTGCCAATGCTATTGTGGGTATGGCCAACCTGATACAGGAGAAGGAAGTTCCTGCAAACATCAAACAAGATGTATCACTGATACAATATTCTGCACAAAGCCTGTTATCTATCATCGAAAATGTCCTGTATTTCAACAAGCTGGAGAGTAACAGTATTGGTATAGAAAAAACGCCATTTGATATCCGCAAGTTTTGTCAGAATGCTGTGGATAGTTTTGTATTGGAAGCAGCTAAGAAAGACATACAACTCTACTTCTATTTTGATGACCGCATACCTCCATACCTATTATGCGACCATGAAAAGCTGACACAGATTATTAATAATTTACTCAGTAACGCTATAAAGTTTACTCGTAACGGCTCCATACACTTTTGGGTGAAACTGAGCCATGAAGATGAAGAGGCCTGTTATGTGATGTTTAAACTGGCAGATACCGGAATAGGCATTAACCCGAATAGGTTGAAAGACATTTTCCACGTTTTCAGCCAGGTGAAAAATAAGATATCGCGCAGCCATGATGGCCTGGGATTAGGTTTAGCCATATCCAGAAAGCTATTGGAAATGATGGGTAGTACGATACATGTAGATTCGGAAGAAGGAGAGGGTTCCAACTTTTATTTTGTCATCAGGCTCGACCGAACAGCTGAGGTTAAAGACCAGGAAGCTATATTCAGTGAAACGCACGACCTTAAGGGATTGCGCATATTGCTGATTGAAGATAATAATGCCAATGTATTGATAACGACACGCACATTGCAAAAAATGAATGCCGAAATAGAAGTAGCTAAAGATGGTGTGGAGGGGATAAGGATGTACACGGCCGGCAAGTATGACCTGATATTGATGGATCTGCACATGCCCAAACTGGACGGTTTTAAAACGGCTGCTTATATCAGGGAAACCGATACAGAAATACCAATACTGGCATACAGCGCTGACGCATTTGACGACGCAAAAGAAAAAGCTAAAGCTGCAGGTATGAATGATTTTATCAGCAAACCATTTGACCCATTGGTATTGTACGATAAAATAAGCCGAAACGCTCCCAAGACTGCCCGCGTGCAACTGGATAAATAATCTGATATCTTAATTGTTGGTTAACCGCTAACCAATGTGTTGTTAACCCTTGTAAATTATTTGGAAGGCTACCTTCAGTTACTGCATCTTTGTGCTATCAAAACGGAATTAACACACCCGTACAAAACAAAAAATAAAGAACACAATGAGGAAAAAGCTATTCACAGCATTAGCTGTAATGCTTTGCACAGGTATGGCCGCATATGCACAAAACGCATCAGCAGGGGCATCGCAAAGGCTGGTAATTGAATTGACTAATGCTATCGAAATCAGTTTCAGTTCAACAGGTTCAGCTACAGGTTCTACAGTAACTTTCCCTTTTGCAAATCCAACACAATATGGTTCTGGTGCTACTTCACCCGAATACCAATTGACTATACGCTCTAACCAGCCATTTACCATCAATGTAAAAACAAGCGATAAGAACTTTACCTATGCAGGTGTTGTAAATCCGGCGCCCGTAATGCCCGTTGCTGGTGTAGTGAGTATGCTGATAACGCAAAATCAATCAGGTGGTGTAGTAGTGGCACCATTTAGTTCAACATCATTCGGCAATATTGACGAAACAGCAAAAACCTTATTGACTACCTGTAATAACGGTGGCAACCAGTGGTTTGCGGTAAAATATAAAGCAAGCCCCGGTTTTAGTTATCCCGGCGGACTGTATAGCATAGACGCTATATACACTGCTACTCAGATGTAATAATTAAGATAGATAAAAATAAATGCCCTTCGGTTAAACCGAAGGGCATTTAAGTATGTAATAGCGTAGTTATTTCTTTTCGCAAGAAGCTTCACATCCTTCCTTTTCACATTCACTGCTACATTCATTACCACATTCGTCATCGCATTGATGCTTGCAGTATTTGTGATTGATATCGTAGTTTTTGATGCGTTTGAAAGTAGCTTTATCGATATCGATGTATATTTTCTTTACCGGATAAGCGCTGCCTTTTGGCATAAGCGGAATGTTAGCAATGTTTTCTTTTGCCAGTATGGCCCTTTCATCTATTTCTTTTACAATGGTAGTGTTTTCGCAGTCATTACATTCGTACACGTCTTGTTCTTCATAACGTGCTATTACTTTTATGGTAAGATTGGCAACGCCACATTCAGGGCATGGTTTGGGTTTTGGTGCAGCGTTGCAGTAGTAGAAGGCATTACCGCAACCTAACATGATGTACACATTGCAATCGGAGCCAGAATTGATTTTCCAGCAAGGAATGTTCTGTACGTTGGTTATGGCCAGTATACTGTATATATAATGGTGCGAGCCGTCGCCCAGCATACCTATGGCACCGAATGGTATGGTTGTATACTCCAGTTTGTCTATTGTAAATTTAGGGTCATTTACACCTGTATAACCTAAGGCGCAGAGCAAAGAGTTAATCTCTGCTTTATGTTTTGGGTCATTATCCAAAGCCTTCAGATTTTTGTAATAGACATTCTTGTCTAAAATGAATTGCAGCGATGTAAACTGAGGAGATGCACCTAGTTTAGTAACCACAACCGGTGTTTTGTCCTTCGGAACATTGAAAATTTTGTGTTTACCGTCACAGGCTGATTGTGCAATAGTGCTGATGCTGTAAACGGCAAGTAGAAAAACTAACATGGCTTTTTTCATAAACCGGCTATTTAGATGAACAAGATACATATTTAATTCTACCGATGTATATGGTGGTGGCTGAATATGACCAAACTGCATTTTGAAAACGAGTATATTGCATTTATGATAAGGCTTTTGAAAGTACTATTGTTATTGTGTATGCCTTTGGCATCTTATGCTCAGTGGGATATAGGCGTGGCTGCTGACATATCCTTCCCTATGATGTTTAATAAATATGTGAAAGATTACAACCATTCATCTACGGGTTTGGGTGCAAGAATAAATATCAATTACCTGCCGCCGAATGCTACATTCACGCCATCCCTTAACGTCACAGTATCGCCTTATGTTTTACCTGTATATAAGATGCTTACCGACCGTGTGCTGAATATGAATTTTACGGCACTAAACGCGATGTTGCAGGGAAAGGTAAAGAAACAAATCAGTGATAAAGAACTGTATTTTGGCTTAGGGCTGGGTGCCACTTATATAGGAGGCCATAGTGTAGCTGTAAGTGGTGACCAACAAACAGTACAGCAATTGTATGTTGATTCGGCAGAATATATCAAGAGGATATTGCCTCAGGCTATGTTTAGTATTGAACTGGTGATGCCCATTTCTAAAGACAAGCCCGTGTATGCGTTTTTTGGAGGGCAGGTGATGTATGCCTATGTTGCAGAACAACAAACCGGCTATCGGATAGATGTGATGGCCGACGGAACGTATTATAAAATAAGTCCCAAATTGACAGGACATCTAATGACACCCAGCTTGTATGTTGGTTTGTACTACCGCTTTGGGAAGACTAATAACAGGTAGCAGCATCTCTAATTTCTTCAATTAACTTATGTTTGCGTTATGAAGCATACCGTTTACAAGTATTGTGTTTTAATATTTATAGGATTGTTTGCAGCATCTTGCGGAGGTGATAAACCTAAAGGGAATGATAATGCATTATTGAGGAGTACGCCGGCATTAAAGGAGATAACGGAAAAAATAGAAAATAGCCCTAAAGAAGCTTCTTTGTATTTTCAACGCGGTAATCTGCTGCATCAGTTAGAAGAAGATTCCCTGGCATACAACGATTTTGTACAGGCATCAACTTTAGATTCAAACAGGGCGGAATATTTTAGTGCAGTAGGCGACCTGTTGTTTGAACATAAAGACATATCGGGTTCGGTGAAGTGGCTGGAAAAAGCAATGAAGCTTAATCCGAACGACAAGAAAGCACAACTGAAACTTGCCAAGATGTTTGTTTATATCAAAGAGTATACTTCTGCATTCAGGGCTATTAATGATGTATTAAGGCAGGATGCCTATAATCCTGAAGCTTACTTTTTGAAAGGCATGATATATAAAGACATGAAGGATACTGCCAAGTCAATCTCCAGTTTTGAGACCGCAGTGAGTGCAGACCCTAACTATGTAGATGCTGTGGTGCAGTTGGGGCAGTTGTACAGCATGAAAAAAGACCCGATAGCACTCAAGTATTATGATAAGGCATGGCATATAGATACTACAGATGTTTTTCCATTATATGCCAAGGGCGTTTTTTATCAGCATCAGAACGATTATGCTGCTGCTAAAATGGCTTATCATGAAGCACTGCTGCACGACAGGAATTATGTAGATGCCTATTTTAATGTTGCTGATATGCTGATGCAACAAGATTCTACAGATAAGGCCATGCGCCAATACAATATACTGGCACAGATAGACCAGGCCGACCCTGATGTGTATTACTACAGGGCGAAATGTTTTGAAAAATTGGGCAAAAAAGAGGATGCTATAAACGATTATCAGCAGGCTCTTGTGTTTGATGAAAAGTATATTCCTGCAAAAGAGGCATTGCAAAGGTTGCAGAAAAAGTAATATTTGCCATATAAAGACAAGCAGGCAAAAAATGTTTTATTATATTTAGAAACGTAAAACATTTTCATTGTTGCGTATCATTCGATTATCCTGCTTGGTAATATTGGTGCTCTTTGCGCATAAAGTGAGTGCACAAGAGGGTATGTATGAGACCTCTCAGATACCTATGGATAGCCTCATCAGCATTAAACTTACAGGCAGAGATACTGCATCGCTAGAGTTTTATACACTGTATAATTTTCAGTACAATCATGGTGGTACAATGCTGGATGCGGAATTCTTGCAGCCTAAGAAGTATGATGAATATAAGGGTCAAAAGACAGCCAAAGTCAAATTATGTAAGGTTACCCATTTCGTAAACACCTGGCATGGTATTGACGGATTACCTGTTCCTGTAGAAGGATTTATAGAAGTGTTAAAGAGTAATGGTAAGGGAAAGATATTTCTGAATCTTGACCCCGAAATGCCTGACCCTGTATACATTCCTTGCGAATCACAGAAAAAAATGCTGGAGAAGAAATAGTGGGCAGAAGATATAAAATAGCTTTTTTGATAGCGCTGGCAGTGTTTGGTTTTCAATATCCATGCCTGGCACAAAAGAAAAAACAACAGGTTGAGAAACCTAAAGTCGTAGAAGCCCCCAAAGCAAAACCTGAAGAGAAGAAAAAAGATACCCTAACTATTATTTACGAGAAAGCGCCTGCTAAACGCAGGCCGGGTAGTGAACTTATTGATGAGCCTGCCAAGAAAGCTCCTGTAAACCTATCAAAGGATATGGTGATAGAATATGATACAGTGCATGTGAAACGCAGGCGCAGACAAGGTGAGGAGATAATAGAAGAAGACAAACCAAGAAATATTACCGTCTATCAATCGTCAACAACACCTGCAGGCACTAAACCTACAGTTGCAGCTGAAGAGGAATTGAAAAGTGAAGGTACCTGCAAGTGTGTAAAGATGGAGTTGAAAGCCCAGGATACTATTGGCTATAACGATTATGTGAACTATCAATTCATCTTTACCAACACTTGCAAGCAAATGGTATACATACATTCGGGTAGCTTCAGGTATAGTGTGGCTGATTATTTCGGGCATCCCATAAAGCGTATCAGGACCGTCGATTTCGTAAAGCGCTTTGATTATCCCGAATATGTACGTGTGAGCCCCGGAGAAACTTTTGAGTTTAGGTTTGCTGACGACCCTTTTTTCGAATTTGATATGCACAAAGGAATGCAGTACAAGTTCAACTTCATGTATAATTCTAATGCCATCAACCGTTCATCAGATGGTAAGAAAGGCAGGACTTCTGCATCACCGGCAGGATTGCATACCTGCATGGAAGCAAGAGAGCACATGGTATCGGTAAAATAATTATCGTTGATTGAACTGCTCTATCTCACGGAGATTTTGCTGCACCTCTTTTATGTTGTTAAAATATAGCTGCCTGTATAAAATGAGTGCTATTGCTGTGGCTGCAACAGTAGCTATGATGGCGGTGGGTATGTACTGTAAAAAGTTTTGGTAGATGTTGAGCCCGGTCATCCAGTAGGTAACAACTGCAAATGCACCAATTAATAAGAACGGCATCAGCAAAAGGCCATAAATTTTTTCTTTCAGCATCCAAAGCCTGAAGCGTTCTATTTTGCCGGCAGTTTCTATTAATGTGCCTGTATTAAAGTTGATTTTACCGAGGATGTTTATTTTATAAGCAGATGCTACTATGCTTAACGCTGTTAATACTACTACCAGTAAATAAGAAATAGCCATCATAGTGCTCACCAACATAACGTTTGCCCTGAGAAGAAAGTACATCAGCAACAAGCTTGAAAATACCACGCCAAAATATTCGTATCCAACCATGCGCGATATGGCTGAACCTGATTTTTCGTGAAGTAATTTGTTGACAATGCGTTCGCTGAGCATTTTGTTTTCCTGCATCAGCTTATCATGCTGTTGCCAAATTTGTTTCATATCATCCAATTCCATTGCCGTATAGTTTATGATGTGATAAATGGTTGTGCCTGTTTTTTTAATTTTTCTTTTATGCGCCCCAGTTTTGTACCTACATTACTAAGGCTGATGCCAATGATATCGGCAATTTCCTGATGCGGACGGTCTTCGAGGTATAATAACACTAATGCTTTTTCCAGCGGTGGTAAACTGCTGATGAGCGACATGAGTATTTTATATTCTTCGGCATAGGGTTGTTGCATTTTGTCGGCAATATTCATTTCGGGAAAGTCACCGACGGTGATGGTGTTATCTTTTTTCTGTTTTCGTTTGTGTGTAATAGCAGTATTGAGTGCTACACGATACAGCCAGGTGCTGACAGATGCCTCTCTCCTGAAATTAGGGTATGCTTTCCATGCCTGTAGTACAATTTCCTGAAACAAATCTTTAATGTCTTCTGCGCCCGAGGCATAAATATTGCATACTTTATATACAAGCCTTTCGTGGGCTTGAAGTACGGTAGTAAACTCTTGTTTTATGTCAGATGCAGGCAGCATTATATCATTAGTAGCAATAGTTCTGTAAAAATCACACCCTTGCGATTGTCACCGTAAAATAATATTGTCTGATGGTGAAAATAAGGTTAAACCTTGTAGCGTTTACGGAGTCTATACTCGAAATAAGGTTTATAATGACAGGATATTGTAATAATAGAATTATTTTTGAAAACTTTGTTTACAAACAACTTGCAGTGGCTGTGTGAACATTTTACAAATTTCCACCCCTAAACGAATAGAGTACCCCCTTGTGATGTGTCAATTAATGTCTGCTAAGCGGCATGTAATTGTATGTATTCATTGACCATCAAAAAAATAAAAATGACAAAAACAAATGTGTATGCTGTATGTGCTCTGCTGGCGGTAGTAACTATCGTATCATGTAAAAAAGATAAAACAAAATTCACTACTACTGCGCTCCAATATCCTGAGGGCCAAACTATCATTGCAGCACCGTTTACAAGTGATAATAAATCAAGCACATTATTGGTAATGGATAACAATGGTAATATTCATATCAGTATACCGTTAGAAGCATCATCCATGAATTTTCACAGATGGGATATTAACGGAAAAATAAGATATACATATCAATACTACAACCCATATAGTTTTTTGATTTCCGGCATTGGTTACATACCGGGATATACAGTGTTGATGGATGAAAATATGAACGTGCTTAAGCATATATACCTGCAACAGTATAATGGACGTTCTGCATCTGATCCTAATGTATTAGACGGGCACGATTTTATATTGTTTGACGATGATCATTACATATCAATGGCCTACTACAAGAGGCCTGCCAGTCTTGATAATTCAATTGTTACCTCTGATAGCGTAACCGTGGTTGCACCTATAATTCAGGAAGTGCGAAACGGCAATGTAGTATGGGAATGGGACGGAAGCCAGTACCCTGAATTTTACAGCACCAGTGTAGAAGGCAATGATTTTTCCAACACTACTGCTGCGCAAGACTACATGCATATGAATAGCATGATAGTAGACGATAAAGACGGTAATCTCATTTGTTCTTTCAGAAACCTCAACCAAATAGTAAAAATCAATCGTAAGACTGGTAACATTATATGGAGACTTGGCGGCAAGAATAGCGATTTTGCTGTCAGTTCCGACCAACAGTTTTTGCGCCAGCATGATGTAACATTAACAGACGGAGGGAAAACACTTTTAGTATTTGATAATGGTGATTTTAATACGAGGCCATACACACGTATCTGCGAATATCAGTTAGATGAAAACAGTCGTACTATTAGTTCTTTCAAAGCAATGAAGCTGCCTAATAATACGTTCTGCAGGTTCATGGGTTCTGTGCAAAAAACAGACAGTAGTTATTTTATAGGATGCGGTTCTACACCACAAATAATGGAGGTGAATTACAATACGGGAGCTATCATCAAGCAAATAACTCTTGCCAACCAGTCTTACCGGGTTCAGCGTTATTAGTAATTACTGTACGGTAATCTTACCTGCAGCATACTGGCTACCGGATGCATTATACAAATGGTAGAAATATGCGCCACTTGTCCAGCGATTAACAGGTATTGCAATATCATGTGTTCCGGCGCCATAAGGCAGTGCTGACGTACGATATACTTCTTTGCCTGTTATGTCAGTTATGAGAATGCTTAGGTTTTCTGCTTTGCGGGTAGTTATACCTATATGCAGTGTATTTTTTACCGGTACAGGATACGCTTTTACTTCACCTTCAAAACGAGTGTTTTGCACGCTCACCTCAGTGTAGTTGAAACGGAATAATTCGTCACCAACACCATTGCAATCATTTGCCCTGAAGAAGAGGTCATTGCCGACAGCTACCAACTGCGAAGGCGTGCTGCTGCCAGTTCCGGGGCAAAGGTCTAAAACCATTTTGGGTGCATTAACACTGTCATAAGACCATAATTCAATGCCGGTAGTATCATTATATGCACTGAAGTAAAGCTTGTTGCCATAAGGTATCAACCAACGTGGGTCGGAATCACCATTGCCATTCGTTTTTCCTTCCAGCAATGTATTACCTGTGCTCAATGAGTAACTGAATAAATGATATTGATTGGTGTTACTATCTCTTGCATTGAAGTAAAGTTTACTGCCATATTTAGCAAGAATAGGTTCCTCAACATAAGGCAACCCACTCAGGAAGCCTGCAACTACATCTGTTATGCGTGTTGGGGC
The DNA here is from genome assembly GCA_018267965.1 of Bacteroidota bacterium. Classification (GTDB taxonomy): domain Bacteria; phylum Bacteroidota; class Bacteroidia; order Chitinophagales; family Chitinophagaceae; genus Polluticoccus. The sequence goes on from JAFDXK010000001.1 coordinate 171,055, forward strand.
AGCAATGCCATCAAATGCATATAGCTCACGTCCGTTTGAGCCGTTATCTGCAGTGAAATACATTTTGCCGCCGATAACAGTTAGCCCCTGCGGGAAAGAGCCCTGAAGGCCGGGGTAAATATCTGCCACCATGTTGATATTAGCGCTCACAGGGTCGTAAACATAGAGTTCATTATTGTTTTGGCCGCTGTCTGCAGTAAAATATATTTTGCCATTGAAAGCAAGTACATCACCGTTAAGGCTGCTGTCTTGTCCGGGGTTGATGTCTGTAATCCTGGCAGCTAATGTACTTGTTGGGTTGTACTGCCAAAGCTCATAACCATATCCGGTGGTGCTGGCCCTGAAGTATAATACATTACTGAGCACAGTATAGTTATCAGGGAAACTGCTACCGGTACCGCTTTCGATGTCGGCAGCCAGTGTGGGGCTGGTAGCTCCGTTATACATAAACAACTCGTCGCCTGATATGCCATTGTTTCCTGAAAAATAGAATTTGGTACCTACAACAATACGAGGGTTGAGGTAGGTAGGGTAAGTACAGCCTGCACTACCCGTATTCAGGTCATAAACCATGGTAGGTGTAGCATTGCCATCGGTAGTATAAAGTTCGTACCCTTTATTGTTGTTTGAATTGGCAAAACAGCAGATTTTGCTTCCGATACTGTTAGAAAAAGCCGTAATAAATAATGGAGATGAATTATCCAGTCCGGGATTAATGTCCAGTTTAGTTAAGCCATTCTGGGACCATCCTTCTAAATGTGTAAAAATTGCAATGCACAGAAAGTATAACAAGCGTCTCATCTTCATATCTATTAAGTTTATCAGCAACCGTAAGTTAACGAAAAAACGAATGTAAGACTTACAGTGAAACAGACCATGAAATTAGCCGTAAAAGCAATGTAGACAACAAGTGTAATTTTTTTTTATTTCTGGCTATGTAATATCAATTATTAATCAATATATTTGGGCTACCATGAGAGAGGGATTTTTAAATTTAGCAGAAGCAACTGCATTGTGTGCAGCTTACCAGGATTTGGTGGGCCTGCCGTTCTGTGGTGAATACCGAGGCTTAGGTACTATAGAAGCTGTAGTAGTTGCACCCCTCGGTAAGCTTGATAAATTCTATTTTTTGAAGCAATTGGAGCTGTATAAGGATGCTCAACAAGCATTGGCATCTTATTCAGGTAGTGAGTATGATGTTGTCTTAATCGGACATGATCAGGACAACAATATAACAGCACGTGACTTGAAAGCACACCTGGCTTATGGCGTGCAACACCCCGGATTGCTGATTTCTTTAGATTAGAAAAAAAATTATTGTACTTGATTTTATATATTTAATATCTTTGAAGCATATTATAAAGTCATATAATATCCATAACAAACAAACCTCTAGACTGTATTACCAGATAGTGAATTAAGGGTGGGGGAATATTAATGTTATAATTTTTTTTTTGCCCTCTGTTATGGACAAAGTACAAGAGTTAATCACCCTGTTTGCTAAAATGGCGGATAACATATCTGCCAATTATTCCAATGAAATTGCTGCATCGGCCGCTATAAAAGGCGCCAGGCCTGAGTTTGAGGAGCTAATAGGCAACCTTAAACACATGGAAAAAGAACTTACCGGTAAAGCTGTGAAAATCGCTGAAGCATATAAAGCTCAAAATGGCTCTATACCCGACGAGCTAACTACCGGATTGAAAAATATTACCACATCGGCCATAGAAAAATTTGTAAAAAGCATAGGTTCTGCAAGCTAATTTTCACGTCAATCTTTTTACATTAGTTAATTTTTAATGTAATGGTATTATAATCTAATTAAAAAGCCGGCAGGTGGGTTTTTGAATATATATAGCACGTATTTTTATTGTATACGACTTATATATTGTAACTTACTAAGTGATGAAAACGACTACTTGGCTAAAACCCATATTTTTTTCATTGGCAGCGTTAGGTGTAACGTTTGGTACCTATGCGCACAACGAAAAAAAATCTTCAGGCTTGCACAGTATGCCCTTTGTTGAAAACAAAGGACAAATCATCGATCAGAATGGCAAGCAGAGAAGAGATATAGATTTCAGTATCCAGCAACAGGGCTTCAACGTGTATGTTGGTAGTGGTTCGTTTCACTACCAATGGCTGCATTACCTTGAAGGAGATAAAAATAATTGCCTTGATGACAGGCAGGATATATATCGCATGGATGTAGTGTTGCTTGGTGCTAATAAGGATGCAAAAATCATTAAACAAGAAGAACAATCTGCTTACATAAGATATTATTTACCACAGACAGAAAGAGGTAGTGTAGCACACAGCTATGGCAAAATTATTTATAAGGATGTTTATCCGCATATTGACTGGGTTTTGTATGCATCTGCAGGAAAAAAGAGCGTGAAGTATGATTTCATTGTGCATCCGGGAGGTAAAGTGTCAGATATCAAATTGCAATATAACGGCGCAGGCAGCATGCAGTTGTCTGATGGCAAATTGCATGTGGCCAATGAGTTTGGAAAAATTGAAGAGGCCGCGCCATATACTTATTTGGTATTAGGAAACAATAAAATAAACCTTTCTTCAAAATACGTATTGAAAGACAATGTGCTTTCTTTTGATGTGGAGGGTGATGCAGGTTCCGGTGATATAGTGATAGACCCGACAGTAGCATGGAGTACTTATTTTGGCGGAACTAATTATGAGTTTGGTGCGTCTGTTGTGACAGATACGTCAGGTAATGCTTACCTGTGCGGTAACACCAGCAGTACATCTAATATAGCTACGAGTGGCTCTTATCTTGCAACTCTGGCGGGTAATAAAGATGGTTTCCTTGCTAAGTTTGATGATGCAGGCAACCTGCAATGGGCAACTTATTATGGTGGTAGTGCTAATGACAACTTTTTCTATCTGGCAGCTGATACACTCAACAACATTTATGCATGCGGTATTACAGCCAGTACATCTGGTATAGCTACATCTACAGCACAGCAAACCAGTTTTGGAGGCGGTAACTGTGATGCATACCTTGTTAAGTTTACCACGTCGGGCACAGTAACATGGGCTACGTATTATGGTGGCACTGACGATGAAGGTGTATTGTCTGCATTTGATGATTATATGGTTGGCGTAGCATGGGACCACGCTACAAATTCCGTTTTCCTCTGTGGTAATACATTAAGCAATGGATTGGCTACGTCTTCTGCTTATCAAACTTCGAGGTCTGGTAATAGTGATGGATACCTGGCTCGTTTTTCGGCAGCCGGTGTATTGCAATGGAGTACATATTACGGTGGTTCATCTGACGATAAAATCACAAAAGCAGCTTGTGACGGACTGGGCAATGTCTACATTACAGGTGAAACACAAAGTTCATCAGGTATAGCCAGTTCTACTACCGTGCAACAGAACACTTATGGTGGCAGCAAAGATGCTTTTGTAGCAAGGTTTAGTTCTACAGGCACTCTTAGCTGGTCAACATATTTGGGGGGAAGCAGCAGTGAAAGTGCTGTTGGTATTGCTACAGATATTACCGGTGCAGTTTATGTAGCAGGTACAACACAAAGCAGTACAGGCATTGCTACAACTGGTGTGTTTCAGCCAACTATTAACGGTAGTTCTTCAGACGCATTTCTTGTGAAATATAATCCTACAGGTGTGCGTGCATGGGGTACTTATTTTGGCGGTACATCTGCCGACCAAACAGCAGATATAGCAATCGATGCTACAGGTAATGTTTGTTTCAGCGGAACAACAGCAAGCTCTGGCTTGGCAACGATGGGCGCATACCAGTTCAACTTTGCAGGCAGTACAGATGCATTCCTTGCGATATTCAGCCCGGGTGGCCAGCGCTCATGGGTAACGTATTTGGGTGGCAGTGACGTAGAAAACGGATTCGGTGTTAACTATAGCCGTTTAGGCGATTTGTTTATGGCCGGAAACAGCAACAGCTCTACGGCTATGGCTACGGGTGGTGCTTATCAAATGTCTTTAGCAGGTTCACAAGATGCGTATGTCACTAAGTTTAAGGCTGATACATCAGTGTTTATTGTTGTGCCTTTCACACCTACAATTTATTGTGCGGGAGATAGCATGTTCGTGCCTTATGGTATCACCAATCCATTTTTGCCGGGTAATGTTTTCAGTATAGAATTATCAGATGCTAATGGTTTCTTCGGAAGCCCTGTTACTATTGGTAGCGCTACAACTGTTAATCCGGGTACGCTGGCATGTAAAATACCTTCTGGTACTACACCGGGTACTGCATACCGCATACGTGTAAAATATACTCACCCTGCAGGTAATTCATACGATAATGGAAGTAATCTCACTGTAAAACTTTTACCTTCTCCGTTAACCCTCACAAGTAATACGCCTATATGCAGCGGTACTGATCTTACTTTTTCAGCAACTACTACAACCAGTAATGTTGTTTATTCATGGACTGGCCCCGGTTCGTTTACAAGTACTACCCAGAGCAATACCATGCCTAATGCGCAACCATCTGCTTCAGGTTATTATGTAGCGCAAGCCACATTGAATGGTTGTACTATAAAAGACAGTGTAAATCAGACAGTAAACCTGACGCCCATAAGGCCTGTACCTGTCAGCAATTCTCCCGTATGTTTGGGAAATACAATCAATCTTACTTCAACGAGCTCGACACCAGGTGTAAATTATACTTGGAAAGGTCCTGGTTCGTTTACAAGTAATACGCAATCAACTTCCAGATCTGGTGCAACAACAGCCATGGCAGGATATTATGTTTCTACTGCTGTATTGGGTATGTGTTCGTCAAAAGATAGTATTGCAGTGGTAGTTCAATCACGTATTACTCCTGATGTTACGACCACAATAGTACCGGGTGCAAATCTGTGTATTGGAGATACAGCTTATCTGTGGGCAACAGGTATAAATGGAGGAACTGCACCTTCTTATCAATGGTACGTTAATAATGTTCCTATACCAGGTTCAACGAACTCATTTCTTGTAGCTCCTAACCTTGCTAACGGCGACACTCTTTACTGTATATATACATCAAGTGCACCTTGTGTAACTAAACCGACAGATACCAGCCTGCCGATATATATATCGGTTTCAGGGCCGGTAAAACCAATTGTAACCCTAACGGCTACTCCGGGTTTAAATGTGTATGACGGCGACCCGATTACATTTATAGCAAATCCTACCTATGGCGGGAACAAACCGAAATATGCATTTTACGTAAATGGCAATCTTGTTCAGGCTTATTCGTTCAAGAATTTTTATCTGGGCGTAATGGGCTATGATTTTAAAACAGGTGATAGCGTGAGCTGTTGTATGAATAGTGACCTGAGTTGTTCATTGCCTCACGATGCCTGCAGCCCTTATCTGAAAATAGGTAAACATATTGTTGTGCCTAGCTCGGTGAGTAATGTCAATGTAGGTGACGCATTGACTATATACCCGAATCCGAATAATGGCAATTTTACATTGAAAGGTACTGTCGCTTATACCGGAGAGATGGATGTAGATGTTGTAAATGCTTTAGGGCAAGTATTGTTTACCAAACGTGTTAAGGTTCAGGACGGAGAAGTTAATGCTTCTATATACACAGGCGAGCTACCTGCCGGAGTATATACTTTGAGGGTGAAAGCAGGCGATGCGTCACAAACCCTGCGCCTTGTAGTGAACGGTAAATAAAAAGGAATTTATGCTTAAACGAGAGTAGTTTGAGTTTTTTCAGGCTGCGCCGAAATAAATATTAACGATTCTTATCCCTTTATGAGGCGTGTTTAAGTTGCTGAAAATATTACCTGTACTTACTATGCTGCTGTTGGGATATACTGCTTCAGCACAAAGCTTCAATCCCGTAACTCATATTACAGGTACACAAGTAATAGGGGGAGTGAACGTTGGGGTTAACAAAATAAATGATCCTTCTAATCTTACGTATTTCTGCGGTACAGGACCATACTGGATAGGTAACAGTTTATCAGCATCGCCGGACAACGGATATGAATTTACTTTTTCGGAACCTGTGAAAATGGTGCGCTTCAGGATAGCGGCGAGTGATACAGGAGAAAAAATCAGTTTTCAGATCAATGACACTAATTATTACCTGACCAGTAATAACATTAGCCCTTATTACTGCGCTATTATAGGCAATAATGGTAATTCTGTTGCCACCAATGGTGTGCTTAGTTTTATCAACGGCGGCGAGAATAATACTACCGTAACTATAGCCAGTGTCATCAATAAAGTGAGTGTAAAAAATGTAGTAAATCAAAACGGGTCGGTATTTAGCTTTGACTTTGTGGTTGATACCACAGCCCTTATTCGCAATTTTACAGATGATACATTGTGCATCGGAGATACTATTCATGTATCATACGATGTTACCGGTACATATGCATCCAATAATGTTTTTTCGTTTGAACTTTCTGACCGTTTCGGGAATTTCACATCGCCGGTTGTGTTGGGCACACAGGCAGGCATGACGGGCAATACTTTTAAAGGTGTCATACCATCTTCTGTACCATCAGGCGACGCATACAGGGTAAGGATTTTGTCTAATCATCCTGCAGATACTTCTCTTGCAGACACCATACCAATCACCATCGGGCATCCACCTGTTTTTTATGCTTACAACAGCGGGCCGGGATGCGAGGGTGATACTGTGAAGATAGGTGTGATGAGTTTTTCTCACCTGAGCGATTGTGTATGGAATGGCCCTGCATTTATTCCTAATCTGAAGGCACAGCACATTACACTGAATGAAGCTAAGATGAGCGACGCAGGGAAATATGTTGTGAAGGTAATAGACTACGGTTGTGTAGCGTATGATTCAACAACACTGCAGATGCATACCAACCCTGTAAAAGCTATCAGTATCAATAACAGCCCTTTGTGTGAGGGTGATACATTGAAACTAAGCAGTCATGTAGACAGTGCGGGAGCAATAAATGTCTGGCATGGTTTGAATGGCAAACAATATATAGCTGATAACGTGGTAATAAGTAATGCGAAAGTTGCGGACACAGGGTACTACATACTCATCACCACATTCAATGGATGTACTGCAAAGGATACTACTTATGTAGTTGTAAAGCCAATGCCTGTGCCTGCCATGACAGCAACAGAGCCGTGTGAAGGAGGAGAGCTGATATTACATAGCGGGGACAGCACCAGAAAAACTATATTCAACTGGACCGGCCCTAATGGTTTTAGTTGTTCTGTGAAAGATACACTTATCCGCAATGCTACGTTGAACTTAAGTGGCGAATATGTACTTGCCATCAATGCCGATGGATGTGTAGCTATTGATACTGTATATGCATTAGTAAAACCAATTCCTGCCAAACCAGATGTGAGTACCAACAGTCCGGTTTGTGAAGGCGATAACCTGATTTTAAGTACCAATAATGCTGTATCAGGAATCAACTATTCGTGGGCGGGGCCTGCTGGTTATAATTCTTCAAAATCGTCTGGTAGCATTACTAAAGTAACCTTGTCGGCATCAGGTTTGTATTATGTAGCTGCCGATTTGAATGGTTGTTATTCATATGACACCACATCGGTAACGATAAAACATACTCCCTTTGTACCGCAGTTAAGCAGCAATAGCCCATTAAAAGAAGGACAGGATTTGCACCTTACACTTAAGAGTGTTGAAGACGGTGTAGGGTATACATGGAAAGGGCCATTGGATTTCAGCTCTTTGCTGACCAATGCTGATGTGCCTAAAGTAACAAAAGCCAATGCCGGTACTTATGTGATGACAGCCGTAAAAGAAGGTTGTACCAGTATCAGCAGTCTGGATGTTGTAGTTGCTGACGCCGATGAGCCAGATTACGTAACTTTATATCCTAACCCCAATAATGGCAATTTTTCGTTAAAGGGGTATTTGAACTACAACGGGCAAGTGAAACTGCGTATTGTCAGTGCCACTGGTCAAACGGTTTACAATGATGAAGTAGCCGTTGTGAAAGGTAAAGTATTGATAAACGTAAATCTGAAAGATAATTTGGCTTCTGGTGTATATACACTGCAGCTTAAATCAGATGTGAAGGATTTTGATTTGCCGTTTGTGGTTGACAGGAATAAGTAATTCAGTATGCCGTTAGGATTGTTGAAAAAATATTGGCTGGTAGTCTTCCTATGTTGTTTATCCAAGCATATTCAAGCGCAGAACCTTGCGCCTAACGGCAATTTTGAACAATACAGCACATGTCCTACAGGCTTAAGTTCTGGTACAATGAATTGTACTATATGGCAACGTTATACAGGTGGTACGCCTGATTATTTTCATGCGTGTGGTTCAGGACAGGGAGCAGTACCTATAAATGGTTGGGGCAACCAGGGACCTATAAGCGGTAGTGCTTATATAGCTGTAGGAACATATAATCCATCCATACCTAACTATAAGGAATATATTACAGCGCCTATCGCACCTCTGCAAATCAATTCAGTATACGAAGTGTCGATGTCTGTATCTCTTGCAGATAAATCACGGTTTGCTACTAACGACCTCGGAGTGCTTTTTTTTGATAAAGGCCCGATGTACGGAACATCTTACATGTCTGTAGTGCCCGTATCTCCGCAAGTAAGTTATAGTGCCTACGGACCGATTACAGATTCTGTAAACTGGTTGCGGGTAACGGCAAATTTTATTGCAGATTCAGCATATACCAATATCGTGATAGGTGGTTTTAAAGACACATTATCGATGATAGGAAAGGTAGTGGGGGGTAATGGTAATTACGCCATGTATTATATTGATTCGGTAGTCTTGAGACAAGTTAACCTGGCGCTTAATTATACTAATACTAAACTCTGCACAGGAGATACAGCTGTAGTTCCTTATATGGTAACTCCCGGACATTATGGTATGGGTAATGTTTTTACACTACAGCTATCAGACTCAGGCGGTAATTTCAGTGCTCCGCTGACATTAGCATCTGTCAACAGCACCACCTCCGGTGTGATGAAAGGCGTGATACCTAATTTTGTGCTGTCGGGTAGCCGATACAGGTTGCGAATAGTATCATCATTACCTGCAGATACTTCTACTGATAATGCTATAGATATAGCAATCGGTAACAGCAGGCCTATACCTAAGATAACTGCCAACAGCCCTGTTTGTTATAATGACACATTTAAAATCTCAGCAAGCAGCACTACTCCTATCACTCAATATTACTGGAATGGCCCGGGTATGTATGAACGCGCTTTTCAATCATTTTCTAAGTTTAAATCGGACTATTCAGATACGGGTACTTATGTATTGCGTGCAGAGTATTATGGTTGTGTAGCATACGATTCGGTTAAACTGTATATAAAGCCTTTGCCCGTAAAGCCCGGCATCATACACAACACACCATTGTGCGAAGGAGATACATTAAAACTAAGTAGTAATGGCGGTTCTTCAGGGGCGGCCTTTATGTGGAAAGGCCCCGGCCCTGTTACCTGTAACGGCAAAGATATGGTAATTGCTAATGTAACACAGGCCAATGCCGGATTGTATGTAGTGTCAGCATCATCAAACGGATGCAGCTCTCATGATAGTATTAATGTTATAGTAAAACAAGTGCCTAAAGTTAGTGCGGGTGCAGATACAATGCTGTGCGCAGGAAGCACTATGTACCTTTCGGCTACTGATACTTTGACTAATGCAGCCTACACATGGACGGGCCCTGCGGGTTTTAATATTGTTGTCAAAGACACTGTGCTGTATAATGTAGACACATCAATGTCGGGCATATACAGGCTGAAAGTAACAAGTGCCAATGGTTGCGCAAGCTATGATGATGTTATTATATCCATCAACAATTATCCGTTGAAGCCGCTGGCATCAAGCAATAGCCCGGTGTGCGAGAAAGATGCATTATTGTTACTCACATCACATGTTCAACCCGGAGTAAGTTATACCTGGACAGGACCGGCAGGATACACATCTACCGTGATAAACAATACAGTGCAGCAGATTAATAATAATGCTGCAGGCAGATATGTGATAAAAGCCAACAACAAAGGATGCATGAGCACGGATACCGTTGATGTTGTTGTAAAACCATTGCCAAACGTGCCTGATATCAGCTCTAACAGTCCGTTAGTTGAAGGGGAAGATTTGTATTTGCAATTACGCAATCCTCAAACAGGTGTTGGCTACCTGTGGACCGGGCCTGATAATTTTAAGTCTACCTCAAAGAATCACATCCTGTTTAAGACAACCTACCAGCGGGCAGGTACCTATATTATGACTGCCACACTTAATGGTTGTTCTGTTAAAAGCTCTATTAATGTCACCATCAATGAATTGTCTGATACAGGCAGTTTTGTTTTATTTCCAAACCCCAATGATGGCAATTTTACGCTGTTAGGATTGTTGAAACAAGATGAAACCGTAACGCTTCGTATCACAACCTCCGCAGGTCAAACAGTATATGAAATGCCGGTAGCTACAGACAGAAATCATCTGGTTGCTTATGTTAATCTTAAAGATGCATTAGCCAGCGGGGTATATACTCTGCACGTTATTATGGCAGATGATAAAAAGTATATACGCTTTGTGGTAGACAGGGATAAGTGATTAAAATATAATTAACCAAATACACATTGTGGTTTATGATTGTAACTTTAGGTTATACCTATGAAGCTTCTGTTTGCATACTTCGGTGTAATCTTTGTAACGTTTACCTGTACTGCTCAAAATCATGTGTTGAACGGTAGCTTTGAATCGTATAATACCTGTCCTACTAATTTCAACCAGTCTACTTATTGCAACGGATGGCGTAGTTATACTGCTGCTACCCCGGATTATTTCAATATCTGTTCAAGCACGTTTGGCATACCCGATAATTTTGCAGGCCACTTATACCCGGTCAGAGGCAATGCATATACAGGTATACATTCATACGGACATGGAGGCAATTATAAAGAATACCTTACCTCTCACATCATACCGCTACAGGTGGGCTACAGATATGCTGTATCTTATTACGCAGCATTGGGTGATACTTCTGATTACGGAGTAGATGACCTTGGGGCATATTTCTATAGCAAGGCACCTTCATTTATATATACCATCAACAACCTGAATGTAACACCACAGGTCAGCTATTCCGGTTATGGCCCTGTAACTATCAGAAATGGATGGCAACGATTGACCGGTTTGTACGTAGCAGATTCTACCTATACAGATATTGTGATTGGCGGATTTAAAAACAGTTCGCAGGTTATTACATCACCTGCACTGGATACCGGCTTTGCCGCTTATTATCTCATCGACTCAGTAGTGGTTATATATATTGGTAATATCTTTCTGAATTTTTCAGATAGTAATTTTTGTGTTGGAGATAGCATTAAAGTGCCTTTTTATCTCGATTCGTTTTATGTGTTTAATAATAACAACCAGTTCAGGCTACAGTTATCAGATGCCAACGGTAGTTTTGCATCACCAACTGTAATAGGTACACTAACATCAAAAGTAGCAGGCACGATAAATGGTGTATTGCCATCAATATTGCCGCAGGGAGATAATTACAGAGTAAGGGTTGTGTCGAGCAGCCCGATTGATAGCAGTGAGTATTGTTTTGTGCCGATGCATATTTATAACAAGCCCAATTACAATTTAAGTTTTCCGAATTCTGTTTGTTATAATGATAGTGTAACGGGTATAGTAACAGGTCCGAACATAAGTAGTGTGTTGTGGAACGGCCCACACTTTACTAATGACACTAACAGAAAGGTGACTATACCTCATGTCGTGTTTGCAGATACGGGCAAATACAGCATAAATGTGTACAACAACAGCTGTGTGGTAAGAGATTCGCTTGCATTGAAAGTAAAACCACTTGCAGATAAACCCATAATAGTAACCAATGCCCCGATATGTGAAGATGATACGCTGGTAATGATAGGAGCTACTACTACTGCCGGCGTATCGTGGCAATGGTCGGGACCTAATTTTACAGCCTCTACACCAATAGTTAAGATAGCCGGAGTAACACATGATGCAAACGAAGGAAATTATATTTTGTCTGCAATCCTGAATAATTGCGCCAGTACAGATACCGAGTATGTAGTTGTGAAACCTCGACCCAGACCAAATCCTATGGTTCAGGAACCGACTTGTATAGGTAAGCCGTTGTTTCTCTCTACAACAGACACTTTTTCAGTAGCAACCTATAGTTGGAGTGGCCCTTCGGGCTTTACATCTTCCTTTAAAAAGACGATAATAGCAGAGGCTGCAGACAGCAATTCGGGACGGTACATTGTTAGTGTTACCTCAGCGGGTTGTACGGGGATTGATACGCTTGACGTTATCGTTTCTCCTTTTCCTAAAAAGCCAATAGCTACTACAGCCAGCCCGGTATGCGCCGGTACATTGCTTAATTTGTTCGCATCCGATACTATCAGCACCGCCACATATAGCTGGCAGGCTCCGGGAGGATTGCATGTAAACGGAGGGAATACAAAAGTTGTTGTATCGTTGCAAAATAACGGACAGTTTATTCTTAGGGCTGATATCAATGGTTGTAGTTCTTATGATACTGCTGATGTGGTAGTGAAAGTAGTGCCGGATACTCCCTTAGTATCCAGTAACAGTCCGATACAAGAGGGGCAGAGCCTGTATTTATATCTTAAGAACCCACAATCGAGGGTGACGTATGAATGGGGAGGGCCGGATAACTTTAGTAGTACATTTACTAACCCCATAATAGAAGTAGCAGGCAAAAAGAATGCAGGTACTTATTTCATCAAAGCTAAGTTGAATGATTGTTACAGCAGTACGATTTTGTTTGTAACAATAGACGGGAAAGCAGACACGGGATATGTGGTGCTGTATCCTAATGCCAATAACGGCAATTTTACATTAAAAGCTCTTGTGTCGTCTGACCAGAATATACCTGTTGCCATTTTTGCAACGAACGGTCAGTTGATTTTCAGAGAAATACTTAAGACACAAAACAAAATGCTGGAGTATAATTTCTTGCTGAAAGACAGGCTGGCAAGCGGTATGTATACATGTAAAATCATCATTAACAAGCAGAGGTATACATTGCCATTTATTGTAGACAGATAGCCTTTTTGTCATAACTTATTGATTTTCAAGTAGAGGAATTAAAATGTAATTAAGGATTAATAATCGCCTTCTTCACGCCCTTATATATTGTATCTTTATAAAGATGACATCACCTCTTGTGATAGCGCGCAGGTTACCCTTTATATGCCTATTGTTTGTCTTGCTTTTGCAATTCGGACGCAGTTATGCTATTAATCACATAACCATACACACGCCTTTTAATGATACGTTGTTATGCAAAGGGATGACTTATGCTTTAAATGTAACCTGTGCACCTCCGAGCATGCCTCCGTTTTTCAGAACGGCTAATGTATTTAAAGCTGAATTGAGCGATGCCAGTGGCAGCTTTGCATCACCTACTGTAATAGGTACTGTAAATGCCGATGTGACAAGTTTCATAGTATGTACAATTCCAACGTCCATACCATCGGGTACGGGCTACAGGATAAGAGTTGTGACAACAGACTCAGCAGAGGTCTCCCCTGATAACGGAAAAAATATTCGTATTTCTGATTACCCATCATTTACAGTTAGTAATAACGGGCCAATATGTGCCGGTAAGCCGGCTAATCTTGCATGCACATTAAGTGCTGCAACAAGTACGTTATCGCCATTGCAATACCAGTGGCAAGGTCCGAGCTTTTCATCCAATGTTCAAAATCCTTCTATAGCATCCGTGCCGGTGACCGGAGGCGGATATTATTTGCTTACTGTCACTTACTATGGTTGTGCCAGGAAAGACAGTACATTGATGAATGTAATACCGGCACCTACCAGCATCACTATACGTTCTAATAACCCTGTTTGTCAGAACCAGGATTTGAATTTATTGAGCGACTGTCCGACTTGTCCGGCAACAGGAACTACTTTTTCATGGGTTGGGCCATTCTTTCCAGCTCCGAACAATTCACAAAACATACTCATCAAAAAGACGCCGTTGAGTGTAACTGGTAAATATGTTTTAACGGTAAATGCTTTGGGATGTGTGATCAAAGATTCTATCAATATATTAGTGAGGCCACAACCTGATACTCCGAAGATACAAACCAACAGCCCCGTTTGCCTGGGTGATACCGTCAAGTTGTACGGCACATCTAAAACCGCGGGTGTAATGTATGAGTGGACAGGACCGAGTGGCTTTGCCAGCAATTTGCAAAACAATATTATTCCAAACGCAACATTTGGCAACAAAGGTTTTTATAACCTGATAACGTATTTGAATGGCTGCCCTTCGGTTGCCGTTAGCGATAGTGTGTTAATAGGCACGCCGCTGAGTAAGCCAACTATTATAAACAATTTGCCAATCGTGTGTCCGCATGATTCGATAGTATTAACTGCAAACGGTGCGGGCTCACAACAGGGAAGATTTGACTGGACAGGACCGGGTGGTTCTGCATTTACAGGAAAAAGTATTCTGAGGTCAGATGCTAAACCCACCATGACCGGTTATTATACGGTAGTACAAAAACTGAATGGTTGTATATCTCTGCCAGACAGTACGTATGTAGAGGTACCAGAGGTGCCTAAACCTGTTGTGAGTGCAACAACTCCTGTTTGTTTTGGACAACCTCTGAATTTGCATATTGAGACAGTGAGCGCTACTAATGCTACTTATCAATGGGCGAAAGCCGGAGGCAGTATACTTTCTGCAACCAATGATGCAAGCATCAATGCCGTTAGCTATAATGATTCAGGTAAGTATGTAGGTACTATTTTTCTGAATGGATGCAAGGATACCAGTACTGTAAAAATAAAAGTAAGCCCGCTGCCCGTGCTGAATACGGTAACGAGCAATAGCCCTGTATGTGATGGTGATAGCCTGAAGCTGAGTGCGAAAGCTAATAGTGATACTGCTCGTTTTGTGTGGACTGGGCCTAATAATTTCACATCAAATATGCAATATGCAGGCGCACCAATATCTTTTAACGGTGCAGGAAAGTATTATGTGAAAGCAATAACAGGTGCCTGCCTATCATTGCCGGATAGTGTGGAAGTAGCAGTGAAAGAAAAGCCTGCTCCTACAACAGCTAGCTGTAATACAGACCTAAAGCAGGGTGGTGTATTGTATTTATCGTCTTTCTGCCCGACGCCGGGTGTTACCTATACATGGACAGGGCCGGCTAACTATACTTCTAACAAGCAGAACGATACACTAAAAGAGATTGTGCCGGCACAAACAGGAAGTTATATAGTGAGTGCACATTATAATGGCTGTATAACAAGCGCGCTGGTAATTGCTGTTATTCCTTCTATAAGTGAATCAAGGTTCCAGGTGTATCCTAACCCGAACAATGGCAGGTTTACTGTTCGTGGCGACCTTGACAGAGACGAATACATACCATTTGAGGTGGTAAGCATGCAAGGCAAACTACTTTTCAGGGGAGAAGTAGTGAGCGTGAAGAATGCATTTAAGATTGATATTGACCTTGGGAATCCGCCTACAGGCATTTACCTGTTGCATATGAGGGTAGGTGGCCGCAATAAGACCATAGGTATTAATGTAAGACAGTAGTAGCGTTATGCAATCTTGGTCAATGGCGGATACAACTTCATAATAATCTTTCTCTTCATCGGCACAGGCATATTAAGGCGTATAGCCTTAAGTGCTGTAAATATGAAGGCCAGTAATGATAACAACAAATAGTATTTGTTATATCCCATTGTGAGCCTGTGAAAAGAGATATCATCAATATTATTCTTGCCGAACAACTTGCATAACACTGTATACAACCCTTGTGAGAATTTGCCGTATTTATCCCAATTGGTGTATGACCAACCGTGTTTGTAATCGTATTCAAGCCCGTAGCCTTCGGGTACACGCTGTTTAAAATAACTATCCCAGTTAGCAGCAACATAGTTAATGTCGCTGAGTGCGCCGTCGGGTCCTTTGAAAGAATAACCGAGATACGGGTCTACAACAAGGTGCTGATTGTTATAGTCTATCACAACTGCCATGTGCGCCCTCTTGGCGGTAGCTGTGTTAACTTGTACAATCTTTGCATGGTAGCCCATAGTTGTAAGCAGGCGAGTGAAGAACGCCGCATAAGCACCGCAAGCAGACTTGCCGTAATAAAAGTTTTGAAAAGAAGCCGGAGTGACCACCGTTTTCAGGGTGCGAAACTTCTTGTTTGAAAAAATTAATGTCATCGGACTCTGCACCATTTGCTGATAATGCAGCGCAGAGTCTACAACTGTAGTAATATCCCTTGTTTTACATTTTTGGTAAACGTGTTCTCTCAGGTTTACCAGGATTTCTCTCTCATAACTCCAGTCGTTGTAGATATTAATTGTTAACATCAACAAGAAGCCCGACAAGAAAATGTAAAGATGACGAGCCATGAGTTATTGTTCTCTATATGTTTAGCTTTACGATGTTATAAAACTTGATGCAAGATACAACAGTATTGCCATCCGATGCAAATAAAACTTTAGCGTTAGTATATCTTGTCATTGCTAAAAGCCGCAACATGACTAATAATTTATTTCTCTGATTGTCTCATAACTGATTGATATAGTGATGTTATTTGGTAACGTTTTATCGACCTTTAATTAAAGACTATGTTAATAATATGTAGAAAACATTTTCCTTTTTAGCCTAAGGTTTTGATTGTCAGGTAAAATCCATATTTTTACATAGCTACAGATGAATAAGCTGAAGAACATATTCAATTGCCTGGTTCTGATATTTATAGTTGCTGCAATAAGCAGTCACAGCTATAAAATATACACACCTACGTACGACGTTGCTTTCAGCGTTAACGGTAAGGATGGTTCAGCAAAAATCAGTAAATATAAGGTTGTTGTTCATAAGGGCAGAGAAGCGCATAAGAAAAAGCGCAAAGGTCGCCTTAGGGCTATTGACTATATGTTCTGCACAGAATCAGAACCTGTAATTGCTGTATGTTTTTATCATAATACTACTCCAACAGCAATATATCATTGCGATGCCATTCAAGGCAAAATCACGTCAGTAAGTTTACGAGGGCCGCCTGTTGTTTAATCAGCAGGTTATTACAACATGATATAGCAACGCCATCAGCGGAGCTGTAGGTTTACGTTGTATAGTACGGTTGTATTCATTTCAACCGGAATAAGTTTTAAATACATTTTTTTAGGATTTTATGTGCCGCCTTCATTGGTGGTAAAAAGATATTCGTAAGGGGACATAGGATACAACCTTTGATATGTCTGCATAAAAGTTAGAGGTTGGAAGGAGCTATTCTTAGCTCCTTTACTTTTTATGCATTGTTGCTAATCGTTGAGCCTGCCGGCATAGCTATAGATGGTGCCTTTGGTATAATTGAATACGATAACATCTCCTGCCTGGTCTGTAATATTTATCATTTTATCGCCATCTGCATTGGTGTAAAAATCAGCTTCATCAATATCCCCCGTTGTCATTAATGACTGTATATGAGATTTGATGCTGATGTCTATGAGTTGTTTATGTATTTTCTTTTCTTCTTCAGGCGTCATGCTGCAAAGATAAAAAAGCCCCGCTTTCGCAGGGCTTTTGTGACATTGGTAAATTATATATTATTCTACTGTTAGCTGTTTGGTACTGATGGCATCATCCAATTGAACTTTAACCATATAAACTCCTTTTGCAGGGTTGTGAAGGTCTATCTGTGACTGGCGGTTTGATACCTGTGATTGATAGATTTCTCTACCCAGAATATCGTATACTGTTACACTGCCTTTTTTGAAGTTGGTGTTATCTAATTGCAATGTGAAGCTGCCATTATTAGGGTTTGGATAAATAACATACGCATTTTGATTGATGAGGGCATGTACGCTACCTGTAGGGTACGTAGTAGTATCTTTCATTGCCCATAGCTCGTTACCTGTACTGGTCCAGTTAGCAGAGAAGTATAAAGTAGAATCAGGTACATTCATATAGTATTCATAATTACCTTGAAGAGGTGCTGCGTTTGGTGCAATTGGAGGAGCTACTATTTTAGTGCCTGCTGCCGTGCCGTCTGTTTGGTATAATTGTACATCAGTACCACTGGCAACAGCTATGAAGTACAGGAATTTTTTATACACAACCGGATACCTTGGATTGCTGCTGTTGCCTGCACCGGCGAAAATATCTTTTACCATAGCAGTGCCTGCGGTTGTGCCATCCGTGCTCCATAATTCAAAGCCGTTAGTGCCATCATTAGCCCTGAAGTAGAGTTTATTGTTATACACTATAAAATATGCAGGTGAACTGCCGTTGGCACCGGGATAAATATCTTTTAAGAGTTGTGTGCCTGTACTGGTACCGTCAGACACCCAGAGTTCCTGGCCGTTAGTGCCATCATTCGCAGCAAAATACATTTTACCATTGAACAGTACCATTTCATCGGTTATATATCCTGAATTAGCACCGGGGTTAATGTCTTTCACCATTTGTGTGCCGGAAGTAGTACCATCAGAACTCCATAGTTCATATCCTTCGGTAGCTGTAGCTGCCCTGAAATAAAGCGTTGAGCCATTCGCAAACAAATTGCGAGGGTCGCCAGAGTTTATGCCTGAAGCAATGTCTTTCACCTGGGTAGTACCTGCACTGGTACCATCTGTTATCCATAATTCATAACCTGTTGTACCGTCATTACAGTTGAAGAATAGTTTGCCATTGCATGCGTACAACATGTAAGGATTAGAGGAATTGGCCCCTGCTCTTATATCTTTAAGCAGTTGCGTGCCGGCGCTGGTACCGTCAGATACCCATAATTCAGCCCCGTTAGTAGCATCGTTGGCAGAAAAATAAAGCTTACCGTTGTAGGCACAAAAGTAAGATGGAAAAGAGCCGCCTACGCCAGATCTGATGTCTTTAACCAACTGAGTGCCTGCGCTGGTGCCGTCGGTTACCCATAGTTCTGTACCATTGGCAGCATCTGAAGCGCTGAAAAATATTTTGCCGTTTACATCAGTTAATGAGTAGGGGCTGGAACCATTAGTGCCCGTGAAAATGTCTTTTAATAATTGTGTACCAGCGCTGGTGCCATCTGACACCCACAATTCGTAGCCTTCTGCATCTGTATAGGCAGAAAAAACAAACTTGCCGTTTACAGCCTTGAAACTTTGCGGGTTAGAGTTTTTAGACACACCTGTGTTGAGGTCGTAGCCGGTAAATACTAAAGGAGGTTGTGCCTGCAAGCTAAGCGATGAGGCTAACAGAGAGAGTAAAAATAATTTCTTCATAAAGGAGTATTTGATGTATTATAAAATTACTGTTTTTTGTTGTGATAAAACATGAGTTATATCAGTTCTGGGCATTAAAAAAGCCCCGCATTGCAGGGCTTTTGTTTAAAATACTATTGTGTCTAATCGATTGTGAACCGTTTTGTGCTCACAGCATCATCCAATTGTAGTTTAATTATATAAACGCCTTTAGCAAGAGTATAGAGGTTGATTTGAGATGTGCGATTTGTGATTGCTGATAAGTATACTTCTCTGCCCATGATGTCATAAACAGCAACACTTCCATTTTTGAAATCAGTATTAGCTAATTGCAACGTAAATGTGCCATTATTGGGGTTAGGGTATAGTGAGAATATACTTGCATTGCTTATGCCCGCTACGTTGCCGGGAGGTGGCGGATAAGTGGTAGTATCTTTTAGAGACCATAACTCCTGTCCTGATGCTGAGGTATAGGCAGCACTAAAGAATAAAGTGCTGTCATACATAAAAAAGCCAAAAGTATTTAGCAGCGGGCTTATACCGGTAACAGTAACCGGAGCAATAGCGATTGTACCGGCAGATGTACCATTGCTTTGATATATAGAAGTAGCAGTACTGGTATTGGCAATAAAGTACATGTACTTCTTATAAGATACAAATGTCATTGGGTCAGAGTTGCCGCTTCCTGTATAAATATCTTTAAGCATAGACGTACCGGCTGCAGTGCCATCGCTTATCCAGGGTTCATAGCCATTCGTACCATCACTCGTCCTGAAATAAAGTGTGTTTTTGTGCATCTTCAGTTGGGTAGGATACGAGCCTGTAGCACCTGGCCAGATATCTTTGACCATAGTAGTACCCGATACAGTACCGTCACTTACCCACAACTCTTCACCGTTTGTACCGTCATTGCCATTGAAATAGAGTTTACCACTCATAATAGCAAAAGAGCTGCCGGTAACTCCTGACGCATTTCCTGTGTTTATCTCTTTCACCATTACAGTACCTCCAGTAGTGCCATCACTCATCCATAGCTCATTGCCCGAACCGGTTTTAAAGGCTTTAAAATACAGCGTGCTACCCATTACTATCAGGTTTACAGGGGCAGAACTACTGCCACCTGTTTCAATATCTTTAACCATCTGAGTACCTCCCGCGGTTCCATCACTCATCCATAGTTCAGTACCATTAGTGCCATCATCAGCGGTAAAATAAAGTTTACCGTTGTAGGCTACACATTCACCAACACTGCCACCCAAAGAACCCGGACGTATGTCTTTCACTAATTGGGTACCGCTTGCAGTTCCGTCTGTTACCCACAATTCAATACCTGTAGCACTGGTACTGGCCGTAAAAAAAACATTACTGCCAACACGCGTCATAAATGTATAAGTTGTTATACTGCCGGCCGAACCAGTAAAAATATCTTTAAGCAATTGTGTTCCGGCAGCAGTTCCATCTGTTATCCATAGCTCATTACCCTCTGCGGTTGTCGTAGCATTAAAAATCACTTTACCGTTAAGGTATGCATGTCCCATATTCATAGGAAAGCTGTTAGCACCCCCTGCATTTATATCTTTTAGCAAAGTAGTGCCCGCAGTAGTACCATCACTTATCCATAATTCATGACCATTAGTGGCATCAGAAGCAGCAAATATCATCTTACCTGCTACAGTGTCAAAATTACCCGGGTTAGAATCTCCTATACCTGAATTCAAATCAAACTCTTTAAAGACTGGTATTTGTGCGTATGATGCAAAAGCGATAAGGCAGCATAATAAAGTATACAATCGTTTCATAAGGCATTTGTTTGATACATCATAAAATTATAAAACATTAAACGAGATAGATAGTGCATTAACAAAATAAAAGCCCCGTGAATTCAGGGGCTTTTATTACAACTTCAAAAAAATGATTTTCACCTACTCTACCACTACCTGCTTCGTCTGCACTGCATCATCTATTTGCAGCTTAACTAAATAAACACCCTTAGGCACATCGAGATTGATTTGTGATTCCTGCTTTGTGATGGAAGACTGATACACTTCTCTACCCAACATATCATAGACCAGCACACTTGCATTTTTGAAATCAGTATTCTCTAATTGTAATGTCATACTGCCATGGTTAGGATTGGGGTATATGCAGAACTGAGTTGTGCTGACAGGACGTATACCTGTAGAAGTATCAATGTGCATACCAGTAGTATCTTTCATCGACCACATTTCGTTTCCGGTGCTGGTAAAGTTAGCTGTGAAATATACTGTAGAGTCTACCGTATAATATAAAAAATCGGGGCTGGATGCGATGGGGTTAGTAGCAGATGAGCCAACAGGTGCTATTGATATTGTGCCGGTAGCAGTGCCGTCTGTTTGCCACAAATGTCTGTCTCCAAATGCTTTTTCTGCTGTGAAGTAGAGGAAGTTTTTATACACAAACAAATCTGTAGGGTATGAGTTATAATTGCCGGTATATATATCCTTTACCAGACTAGTGTTACCCGGTGTACCATCCGTTGCCCAAAGCTCTACGCCTTTGCCGCTGCTGTATGCAGAAAAGTAAAGTTTGTTTTTGAATACCATAAAATCTGAAGGGTCAGAATCTCCTCCGCCTACGTAAATGTCTTTAAGCATGAGAGTGCCGCCCGGAGTACCATCCGTTACCCAAAGTTCTACACCGAGTGAACCATCTTCAGCCGGAAAATATACTTTGCCATTATATTCGGCCAGTTCGCCACCGTCATATCCATCCAGGCTATTAGCCCAAATATCTTTTAGAATTTGTGTATTGGCCAGCGTACCGTCTGTAGTCCATATTTCTACACCATGAGAGCCATCATTAACACTGAAGTACAACAACCCGCCTGAAACAAGCCTAGGTGTTGCCATACTACCGGTGACGCCTGTCCAGAAATCTTTGAACATAGATGTGCCGCTATTCGTGCCATCACTCACCCATAGTTCAGCCCCGTTAGTGCCGTTGGTAGCCTGAAAATATGCCTTGCTGTTATAAACCATGATATATTGTATGTTGCTGGCATTAGCACCGGTGCGAATGTCTTTTACCATCATAGTGCCTGCTGCAGTACCATCACTTATCCAAAGTTCTTCGCCGTTGGTAGTATTATTGGCCACAAACAGCAGCTTGCCATTTACAACAGTCAGTTGATTGGGGTTTGAGTTAGCTGCACCTGAATTGATATCTTTTACCATTGTAGTGCCAGCCGCTGTACCATCCGTAACCCAAAGCTCTACTCCGTTAGTAGCATCTGCGGCACTGAAATATACTTTGCCATTCCATTCAACAAGGTCTGATGGATTTGATGAACCCGAACCAGCCATGATATCTTTTAGCATTATAGTGCCGGCAGTAGTGCCATCTGATATCCATAGTTCTGTGCCGTCTGTGTCTGTAGTAGCGCTGAAAATAATTTTTCCGTTGGCTTGTGTAAAGTCTGCCGGCTTTGAATCTATGCTTGCGCCGGTGTTGAGGTCAAACCCTTTGAAGACAGGTACCTGTGCAAAGGATTGCAATGTTGCAGCTATGCTGATAGTTAATAAGAGCTTTTTCATACACATTGGGGTTTGTATACAGAAAAGTAAATGACACTATCGTCTTAAACAAAGACATAGCGACGAAGCGGGAATAATGCTGCCTGTATGTTATTGAATAATGAGACGCTGTGTGCTACTCGTATTATCCACTTGTAATTTTACCATATACACACCTTCGGATACATTCAGGTTTATTTGTGATGTGCGATTTATGATTTGTGACTGATATACTTCTCTGCCGACTATATCGTAGATGGTGATATTGCCATTTTTGAAATCGGTGTTATCTAACTGTAATGTGAAACTGCCGTTGTTGGGGTTGGGGTAGAGAGAGAAGTGCTCAGGCTTTTCAGACGCTAAAGGCACGGATAGCCCAGTGCCGGTTGTATCATCGATTTTCAATATTGCGTAGTCAATGGCTGCATATAATGAGCTACCATGTTTTATCATGTCATCTTCTATAAGTGCAAATGTTACATTCTGTGTGCCTAAGCTTGAGCCGTTTGACTGAAAGAGCTGATAACTACCTGCATATTTATCAGCACGGAAATATAAATAGTTGTTGTAGGTAATGAAATGTGATGGTGAAGAGCTGCCATTTCCCGGAAATATATCCATTATTTGTTTTGTACCGGCATTAGTACCATCAGTTACCCAAAACTCAACATTGTACGTGTCCCCGCTGTCTGCAGAGAAGTAAACGTTGTCTTTATATCCGCAAAAATGCCTGGGACGTTCACAAAAAGGAGCTTTACCAATGTTAGCTACAAGATGTGTACCTGTATCTGTGCCATCACTTATATACAGTGCATTCGTGTCGTTGTTTGTTGCTGATAAGTATATTTTACTGTTGTATAAGAAAATAGGCTCAGGTTGGTAGTCAGGCATTACAACAGTTTCATTTAGCAGCGCCGTGCCATTAGCTGTTCCATCCGTAAACCAAACTCTACTTTTAGATGAAGAGTCGGTAGCCGCAAAATAATATTTTGAACCAAGCACTACTCCTTTTGAAGGTGTACTAGCATAAAATCCGGGATTAATGTCTTTGATGAACTGTGTGCCTGTACTGGTGCCATCAGTTGCCCATAACTCACGACTGTGAGTACAATCACTAACACTAAAGAGTAATTTACCATTAACTTCTCCCATTGTTGAAGCAACATCACCACAACACAAACTTGGCTGAAATAAGTATGTACCGGCATACGTACCATCACTCACCCATAAGCCTGAATTACTTGAGCCAAACATACCTTCGGCACCATAATAATATAATTTGCCTTTGTAAGCTACAGGGTCACCGGCATACATTTCTTTTGCAACCTGTGTCCCTGCTGCTGTGCCATCGCTCACCCAGAGTTTATCAATATAGTTGCCGCCACTAAACTCTTGTCTTGTAAAGAAAAATAACTTTGTATCTACTACGCATGCCCAATAAATATTATCGTTTTCGAGAGTATTACCCGGATAGATGTCAAATACAATAATTGTTCCTGCCTGTGTGCCATCAGAAGCCATCAGTTTGGGACGATGGTTTACATCATATGCAAAGAAATAGATCTTGTTATTAAATTCGTGCAGATGCGTGGATTTGCTATACTTAAAACCTGTTGGAAGATTTAAATAGGTGACAGTTGGAATCTGCGCGTAATTTATATACAGCAATCCAAACATCGCTAATATCAATAGTTTGAACTTTTTCATAAGGTTTTGGTTGGTATAGTAAATCTAATACAAGAAAAAACCTCATCATAATTTACATATGATGAGGCGGGAATATTTACATATGTATCAGAAATAATAACAAAAGCCCTGCTGTGCAGGGCTTTTAAAACATCTAAAGTATGAATGATTGTTATTTCTTCTTCTCTGGTGCTTTGTTGTAAGTTTTGCCGAATCGAAGTAAATCTTCAGGTCCCTGGTAGCCCATTGTACGACCTATTTCATTACCATCTTTATCCAATATCAATAAACAAGGATAACCGGGTACGCTGAATTTCTCAGCTACTTTAATACCATCGCCTACTTCGGCATCAAAAGCCACGTTTACAAAATTGGCATTGAAATAATCGCCGAGTGCTTTATCAGGGAATGTGTTTTTGCGCAACAGTTTGCAAGGCCCGCACCAACTGGTATATACATCTACAAAAATGAGTTTGTTAGATTTTTTGGCTTCTTTCAGGGTTGCTTCCCAGCCTATTTCCTTAAACTTGATACCTGTAGTATTTTCCCCTCCCTCGCCACGTGCATTACATGCCATTACGCTTAGCAACAGGGGTACGATAAAAAATAGCTTTCTCATAATTGTCGTTCTTGCCTTCAATATACGTTGAAAGTTGGTAATTGGTTGGGATAACGGGCTATATTATTTTGTTAAAGCTACCTATCTGCGGTGTCCGCCGCCATGGTAACCTCCTCCGCCATGATAAAAGTGCGGATGCGGCGCATAATAACGGTGCCCATACCCGTAGTGCGGTGCTCTCGGGGGCGGTACAAATACAGGAAAGCAAGACAAAAGCCCGATTGTCATTATCAATGCCATTACCAATATCTTTCTCATTTTGATTCTTGTTTTACTACAGTAATCCAAAAACCAAGCCAGTTGAACTTGCGTAAGGGGTATTTTGGCTAAATATTAAGAAATCAGCCTTTAGCGTTAAGCTCGTTTTGCAATAATTCCGTAGCCATTGCAACGGCTTCTTTGTCTGATGATGCTTTTACCAATGCAAAAGAGAGGTTACTGTTATCTGCGTGATAGATAACATTAGATTCATTAATGTATACATGCTGCGTGGTTGGGAAACACGACAGCACTACATTTTCACGAAAAACCACTCTATAAGAATGCATGGGTATAGTTTTCAACCTGCATATTACTATTGCCGGAAGTTAAACTTTGATTTATGGGCTTTCGTTAACGAGCGGTTAACAAAAGGGGTGATATAGATAAAAAAAACTCCCTGCCGAAACAGGGAGTGCATCTATATATTGCGGGGTATTATTTTACTATTTGCAGTTTGTCTGTAAGAAGTACCCTGTTATTGTCTTTAATGCGTGTTATGTAAGTGCCTGCAGCTAATGATGACAAATCAATTGTGTTGTTGCCATTATCAATAACTGAATGTTCTACCATTCTGCCGGTCATATCATATACCTCTATCTGTGAGCTGTGTTGCAGATTTGATATTTGTATATTCACATTGTTATTAGCCGGATTGGGGTAAATGCGCATGGTAGGAAATTCATCTACATTAGTGATGCCTGCAGGTGGCAGATTGAGTAGGTATTTGTGCATAGGTACAACTACATAATTAAACAGCAGGTTGTTGTACACACTATCCTGGTTGGATAATGCAGTGATACAAATACCGTTTACAGAATCGCGGAAGTTTTCGTTGATATAACCGAAGCAGGTGCCGCCATGGCAATAACCGGTATGTCCGTTAATGCCCGCATACCTGAATACACCCAAGCCATAACTTGCACCATTGCCTATAGAAACTGTTGTCATCATCTGTGATAAAGAAGTGCTGTTGATGATTTTGCCTGTCATGAGTGCATCCCAGAATTTTACATTGTCTTCGGCAGTTGATACGATGGCGCCGGCAGATGATGCCATACTGAGGAAAGCTGTATTCTCCCAATTGTAAGTGGCCTGCATATCTATCAGGTGTCCGTTGTCTTCCGTCCAGCCGTGTGGCACGGTGCCGTTAGGTGTTTCCTGAGGAAAGACAATCGTATTGCTGAATCCTTGTGGTGTAAGTATCTTGCTGCGTACAGTTGTATGAAAAGGCTCATTGAGTATTTTTTTGATGATGAGACCCGCCAGCAGGAAGTTGGTATTAGAATATTCCCAACCTGCACCGGGCGCAAAGCTTGGGGCACCAATGAATACCAGCATATCTTCGGGCTGATACACTTTGGTGTAGTCTGAATTCATAGCTGTAAAGAATGCTGAGTTGTTGGTATAGTTATATAAACCGCTGGTATGGTTCAGCATTTGGCGAATAGTTATTTGCCCGTTCACATTCGGAATGTTTTGCAGCCATTTGCCGATAGTGTCGTCAAGGCTAAGCTTGCCTTCTTCCTGCAGTTTTAAGATGATAGCAGCAGTATATGTTTTAGTATTGCTACCAATAGGCAGCCACATATCAGATATAAGTGGTACGCCATCATACGATAGGCCTGATGCTCCCTTCCAAATGCCCATGCCGGGTACTAAAACCGCAGCACTTGCTCCTTTGATATTGCGTTTTTTGCAAAAGCTATCGAGCATGTATTGCAGGTGATTGGCAATGGCAGGTGGTATTTGTGCATGAACGTTGGATGCAGCAAATGAGAAGAATAAAATAATGAATAGTGCTTTTTTCATAACAGTGATTTATGAGTCAAAACAACAACCGTTTTCAGCGCCAAAAAAATGAATTAGACCAACATGGCAGTATTTTCGACGTAAATAAAGCGGCGCATTTGGTCGAAGAATTTGAGGGTTTTGTCTAAAACACTATACTAAGAGCGATAAAGTTTATTACTTGCAGGCATGAAATGGGTTATCCGATATATTCTGAAGCCTTTATGGAGCCGCCCGATGCGCAATATATACTTCTGGTTGCTGATGATCAGTATCCCGATAAATAATGATACTGCAAATCATATTTACCCTGTTAAAGTATATTACTTCGGTACAGCTATCACCATATCCATATTGATGGCATATACTTTTGCCAATAACCTATGGCTGATGCCACGGTATTTACGCAATAAGCAATACGGGCGTTATACGCTGCTGGCTGTATCGCTGACTTTTATTGCGTCTGTAATTTTTATGGAATCTGTCAGGGCATTGATGACGCAATACCCGAAGCTGAGTATACACCATATCAGTGTATTTTCGACACCTATAAGTTTGAAGCCGACAGTAGAGACATGGTTTTACGAATTGTGGTGGTGCTTTGGTGGTTTGGCCTTGTGGTTGTTCCTGATGAGTACGGCATGGTATATGAATGATTATGCCCGTCAGCAAAAGTTGCTTGAGGCGATTGAGAAAAAGCAAATTGAAACAGAGCTACACTTTTTGAAGAACCAGGTAAACCCGCATTTCCTTTTCAATACGCTGAATAACCTGTATGGTTTAGCATTGAAAAAATCGGACATAGCACCCGATGCTATTCTCAGGCTGTCATCCATACTCAGATATATGCTCTATGAATCAAATGGAGAGCGAGTATCTTTTGAAAAAGAAAAAGAAATTATGCAAGCGTATATACAACTGGAATTATTAAGATTACCGCCATCGCAGGATTATACATTTAATATCACCTCTGATAAAGATTACTTAGTACCACCATTGTTGTGGCTGCCTGTGTTGGAAAATATTTTTAAACACGGTACTAAAATTATTACAGATAAATACTTCATTGATTTTAATGTCCATATTGAAAATAATGTGATGACAATACAATCGCGCAATAACTACAAGCCTGCAAACGGTGAAGCAAAACAGGCAGGAGGCATAGGGTTAGAAAACCTGCGTAAAAGGTTAGCCCTGCTTTATCCAGACAGGCACAGTATAGATATAGCAACTACAGCAGACACGTATTCTATTAACATTCGCACGGCCATATAGTTATGATAAAAGTATTGATAGTAGATGATGAGCCGATAGCACAGGATATTATGGAGACCTATGTGTCCAAGATTCCTGATGTGCAACTGGTGGGTAAATGCCGCAATGCTTTAGAGGCTTTCCAGGCTATTAATAAAGAAGAAGTACACTTATTACTACTGGATATCAACATGCCTGAAATAACAGGTATGGATTTTGTGAAAACACTAAAGAGTCCTCCATTAGTAATATTTACTACTGCCTATTCTGAATATGCGATAGAAAGCTATGAACTGAATGCGGTAGATTATTTGCTGAAGCCAGTGTCGTTTGAACGGTTTTTAAAAGCCATTAATAAGGCACAGGACATACTTAACCATCAACAAACATCACAACAGGCAGTTGCAGCACCCGATAACATCATCTTTATTAAAGCAGATAATAAACTGGTGCGCATAGACCTGAAACAGCTATGGTTTGCCGAAGGGTTGAAAGATTATGTGCAGCTATGGACAGAAGGTGGTAAAAAAATCATACACAGCACAATGAAGAACCTGGAGGATTGCTTGGCACCATACAATAACTTCGTACGTGTTCAGAAATCTTACATCGTAAATCTTGAATACATATCTGAAGTGGATGGCAATAGTATCAGAATTAAAAATCAAAGCATACCTATTGGCAGTATGTATAAAGAACAAGTGACCACATTGCTGAATAAACACCGATTGGTATAAATAAATAATCCCCGCTATCTCGCGGGGATTATTATTGTGTAGTTAGTTTAAAGGGGCTAGTTAACTGTAAGGTTCAGTGATACCTTGTTAATCAATCCATCCCTGTTTACAACTGTGAATGTGTATTTTTCTGATTTTCCGGTAGCGTTTACATTGAAGCTATAATCGTAGCTATACGAATCGCCTTCACCGCCAGACAGATCTTTAGTGTACATGGTACTATCAGAGCCGCCATCGTAAGAACGGGTGATAGTGAATTTAGTCAATACGTCTTTGTCCTCAGCTTTTGAAGCATTTATCCCGATTTTTACAGAAGAGCTTTTGGCAACGGTAGCATCGGCTGAAGTGTAGCCTGTGCCTGTTTTGAAGGAGATATTAGGCAATTTTCCTTCGTCTTCTTCTTTCTTACAAGAATTTAAAACTAAAGTGCTTGCACACAGTGCAACGCACGCGATTTTGAAAAGATTTTTCATCGATTTTTTTGTTGTGTAATTGAATAAAATTGTTTGCTTAAGATATAAGCACAGCATCAGGCGGGCGGGGCAGTATAGTGCGATTGCCACCGAGGGTTTTAGCATTATTGTAAATGCAATAGTCTTGTTTGCCTGAGTATGTAACTACAAGTGCAAAAGCTTCGGGATGATGATGGGCAAGCGGCCACCAGTAAATGAGTTGCTTGCCACGTTGCAGATTATTTTGCGTGGTGTGGTTTTCATTGATGCGGTTATCCATACGGGTTTCTTCTTCATCTTTCAGCACCTTGCAAATAATAGTATTGCCTTCTTTTGTATAAGAAACCACATCGTATTGGGTATTGTTCCAGTTCAGCTCTTTGTCGCTGGTATTATATGCTTTCGAAAAAGTTTCGTTTGATAATGCCAATTGCTCATACTCGCCTTTCATCAACCCAGACTCTATCAACTCGTGTTGTAAGTCTTTGATGCCGGATAAAGACAGCGAATAACACAAAGGCATAGCAAGGTGCAGGCTCCATGTGAGAAGGAGTGCTGCTGTAATGAAATAATATGTGAACTTATTATTCAAATGCCTATTTGTGCAAGTTCGTTTTGACTGTAAGAATAATATTTATTCCCTGATTATTAAAACCGTAGTATTTGAGGCGTGATAAATGGTCGGCATAAGCTTTGTTTAATAAGTTACGGCAGGTAAGGGTAATGAATGTGGTATTGTCATTTTTAGAGTTATACCGATAACCCAAATGCAAATTTACTAAAGCAAAATCAACTGTAGCGGTCTCAAAGTTTGCGGGTTTGTTTTGGGCAAGAATATATTCCAATTCCGGTTCAATATATATTGTTCCCCGATAGTGAATTAGAGTTGTTTGGTCTTCCTGAGGAACATTATGAGGATTGACACCGATATTGTAGGTAGCTGAGAGATGTAATTTGTTCGCGGGCATAAATGGCAAATAGCTCCCATCATTCAATCTGCCTTCTACCTGGCTATAGTTTTGATTTAAGTATATATTGTGACCGCGGATTGTAAATTTTTCCATTAGCCGAATTTCCCCACCATACAACGCTGCATTTTGTTGCATGTATCGGTATCTGTCAAAGCCATACCATGCTGGCTCGTTAGTCTTGGCGAGGTAGATGTAGTTATTGATATGGTTATAGAATGCAGAAGCTGTAAAATAAAATCTGCCACGCTCCATTTCAAATGATACATCACTGTTGATGTTTTGTTCCATCTTGAGTGATGGTGTGCCTACCTCTACGCGATAAGTGCCTTCGTGCAAGCCGTTTGATGACAGTTCTGCCAAATTAGGTGCGCGGTTGCCTGTGGACACATTGGCTTTTAGTGTTACCCTGTCAGCAGGTATGTACGAAATGCCCAACATAGCATTGTAAGATTGTCTGCCGATGCTGAAAGGGCGCATGGTAGTATCGGGCGTATTGATAGAACCGATATTGAGCATCTTGGTTTTGTAGGTTTGTATCTGTTTGTAATTATAACCTGCACCAGCTTCTATAGTTGTTTGCCAGTTGGGTTTGTACCTGATGAATGCAGCAAGGTTACCTTCCAGCATATGGGCATCCGGTATCAGTATGCGCTTGCCATAGTTGGTATTGTTCTCGTAAGTGAATTGCTGATTGACAATGAGCGAAGTCTTCTTTGTTAGTTGTTTTTCCCATTTTGCATTTTCGAGTATTGACAGCAAGTGCATATTGAGGCTTATCTCTCCACTTCCTTCGTCTTCTGCGCGTTTATTGCTTTGTGAGCCAATGGTAACTTTCAAATCAGACTTACGGAGTTTGAAGCTATTGATAGAGCTGAATACATTGAGCATCACATTATGATGCGGCCCTTCCATGCTGCGGGAATACCTGCCATTATTTACATATAAACGTGTGAGGCTATCGAGTATAAAACCATACCGGTTGTAAGAGAAGTTGTAGGAATTATTCTGCGACCATTTTCTGTGATTGAAGCCACCACCCAATTTCAAATAATAACCACTATTGCGAGAGTTGAGTACTCTTGTATTATTGCCATCTGCATAGTCGGCATGGTTTTCTACACCACCGCGAATACGATACCATGTTTTGCCATTGCTTTTGATATAACCCACATCAGTCAATGTGCCGAGTGTATTGGAGTAGAGGCGTACGTTAGCATCAAGATTACTGCCTTTGGCTGATGGTGTTTCTTCTATTACGTTGATGACACCACCCATAGCATCTGTACCATATAATATAGAAGCAGGCCCTTTTACCACATCTACCTGTTGAATGCCGATTTGAGATAAACCCAATCCATGTTCATCCTGGAACTGCTGGTTGTCGAACCTCAAACCTGATAAGAGCACCAATATCCTGTTGCCATACAAGCCACGTATAACAGGCTTGCTGATAGCGTTGCCTGTATTCATCTGGCTGATGCCGGGAATTTTTGCCAATGCATCAGAAAGATTGTAAGGAGATTTGGTTTCTAATGAGTACAACGAGAGCGACTGTATATTGATCGATGTATGGTCGTGCGAATTTTCCAACCCGGTCACTGATACAGCAGGCAATTCATACACCTTGCTTGTGTCCGTTTGTGCAAAAGCCATTTGTGCCATGCAAACGGCAACTATCCATAAACAATATCTGCTCCAATTCATATTGATGCTTAAATATACACTGCAGATGCGATACTTCAGGCCTGTAGCAACTACAATATGACAATTTTATTGTGCTATGACTTAAACAATATTGTAATAGTTGAGTCGTTTATTTTCCTAAACCAACTCTTATGAAAAAGACGCTGCTGACAGCTATTGCTATTGGCGCTGCATACCTTTCGCACGCGCAATTCAATTACACTTTTAGTGCCACTACGCAAACTTATGTGCCACTTACCGGCGCCACATCTATCACCGGCAGTACCATGTGGGATGAGGAAAGCTATAAAATACCGCTTGGGTTCAGTTATAAAATCAACGGTATTACGGTTACAGATTTTTGTTTGCTGGGCGGCGATATTGTTGCTACAGATACTTCGTCTACAGCATTGCTGAACGGGTTTGGCGTAACAGGCTTCGACCTGTGGGACAGGGGGAATGCGGGTGGTAGTAGTGCCGTGTCGCCTATACGTTATGTAGTAACAGGCACGGCACCTAACAGGATATTCAAAGCAGAGATATTTAATGCAGGTATTGCAGATGAGTTTGGAATACATAGCACCAATTTTGATTCTGTTAATTTCCAGGTATGGCTGTATGAAACGACAAATGTGTTTGAGATTCACATGGGCGATTCAAAAATCACCAATATGAATGACTATACACAGGGTGGTAAAGGTGTATATGGTTATTTTAAAAACCTGGATATGAATAACGGTAACATAGATAAGTTCTATTACCTGAAAGGAGACTCTGCATTGCCAACCTTAGACAGTACCCCCAACGTGCAAACCTTTAGCAGCGGTGTCAATACACATCCAGTTAGCGGAACGGTGTATCGTTTTACCCCTAAACCTACATCAGTAAAAGATATTGTTACTACATCGTATGATGTAACCGTTTACCCTACTATATGTACGAACGATATTACCATCAACAATAAGGACAAGAATACTTTGCAATACCGTGTAATGAATATGAATGGTGCAGAGGTACGTTCTCTCAGTGCTTTGCCTAAAGGAGAAACACATATTGTAACAAATGATTTTCCCGCCGGTATATACCTGCTACAATTACAAAGTGTAACAGGTACACAAACTTTGAAGTTTAAAAAGATATAACGGTTATATGCCCCATAAACCGCTATGCGACGACCCTTCCTGATTTGTATCGGGAGGGGTTTATTGTTTTAACATTTCATGTTGTGCAGCATCATTAGGTTTGGCAAAACTAAACCACAATAATTATTGAACTATGTCGCACTTACATCCTGCATTACCTTATGCTTACAATGCCCTTGAACCTCATATTGATGCGCAAACGATGGAGTTTCATCACCAGAAACACCACGGCTCTGCAGTTGATACACTCAACAAATCGATAGCAGGTACAGACGCAGAACATAAAACGGTAGAAGCCATATTGGCTATTGCATCAACATACCCTGCAGCAATACGTAATAGTGCGGGCAGTCATTACAATCATAGTTCTTTCTGGCAGGTGTTAACTCCTACACCTACACAACCTGCCGGTGCATTAGCTGCTGCTATCGAAGATAGCTTCGGTTCGTTGGATGGATTGAAAGAGAAAATGAATGCTGCAGGTATAGCACGCTTTGGCAGCGGATGGGTATGGTTGATAGTGAAAGACGGTAAATTGGAAATTACATCCAGCGCCAACCAGGATAATCCGTTAATGGATACTGCTGAGGTGCGCGGGACACCGATATTAGGTATTGATATATGGGAACACGCGTACTACCTGAAATATCAAAACCGTCGCCCCGAATACCTTACCAATATCTGGAATGTTATTAACTGGGATGAAGTAGGGAGGAGATATGAAGCGGCGATGTAGAGGTGTGTGTTGTTTGTAGTCAATTCAATAATAACATAAGGCTGCTCAATGAGCAGCCTTATAACAAAGCGGTCATTATTAACTAAAAATGAAAGTAATTACTTAGTGGATATTCTCTCCAGTTTTATTACTTTCTTTAAATTGTCGGTTCCGTCATCAATTGTTAGTACATAGCTGCCGTTGCTCAGGTTTCTTCCAACATCATTGAGTTTGTTGTTAAGTGCAGCACCGTTATCTGTAAACCTCAATACTTCTTTACCAACGATATCGGTAATAATAACAGTCAATTGTTTTTCCTGCATATCCTGTGGTATTGATAAAGATACTTTGGTATTAAACGGATTAGGATATGCTACTATATCGTCTGTACTCTGAGCTGCAGATACCGAAGATGTTTTTGCTGCCGCATAATATCCGCTCCAGTCAGTGGCAAGACTGCCACCTTTGAATGCAGCAGTAGTCCATGGCCTTTCTTTAGTTTGTATCTCGTTTGCAGTTACAGGACAAGCCATCGTGTTTGCAAAAACGGGATAATGGTAGTCGGTGCGGTCATTCTGTTTGCTGTATGCAATAGATGGTGTAGCAGAAGCATCGTGGTTAGAGCCACTGGTAGAAAGTGCCACCTGCATATAGTCCATTGGTGATGTTGCGATGCCTGTTTCATCCATTTGCAAGTCTACATAACCACCGGCATTAGGTGCAAAAAACGCACCGCCGACAGGTACATAAGTAGTGTACCAACCAACATTTACACGACTTGGGTTTGTATTCATATCAAACGCGAGTGTTGGCCAATCGTTACCTGTTATAGCTGCAGGTGTTGGTGCTGCTAATGTACCATTAGTAAGATTGTATGTAGCCCCTATACCAAAGTTAGGCGCGTTCCAATTCATAAATCGTACCAGTATATCATTAGGTGCTACGCCGGGCAGAATATATGAATAAGCCCAGTTATCAACGCTGTAATGGTCGGGAGCATCAAGGCAGGATTTGATATCAATGCGTGCATTGGCAGCATACGTGCCCGGAGCTGCCGCAGCATTTGCATCGTTGATTACGGTAGGTGGGTTAGCACCAGGCCATGGAGGACCTAATACAAATGCTATGTCAGACTCTCTGACAATAAGTCCGCCAACACCATTTACTTTATGATATTCAAAGGCAAGTTTAAGACCGTTGTTCGCATGTATAAAAGCTATGTCGGGATAAGTCCATGTTCCTGTTCCGGGTAATACATACGTTGGGCTTACCGAAACACCGGGGATGGTGTTGTTCATAAAACCCATTACATAAGCGATACCGAAAGTAGGGCTCATGGCGTTAGGGTCTTCCCATGTAATACCAAAACCATAACAGTTGTGGCCGTCCTGGCTGATGCGAGTATAGTTAGGAATATTGGATAGTTGTACCCTGTTTACAAAAGTAAGCCCGCCTGTACCTATAGGTATTGGCCTGTTCCATGACCATACTTCGTAGTAGTGGCCTACACCGGCATAATTTGCAGCATTGCTGTTGTAGAAACTAACAATAACAAATATCTGCATTTGCGTGCCGAATATAGGCATAGCATAACCTGTAAGGTCTTGCATGATGGTAGCTTCGATATCCTGAACACCCGGAGGATACATCATAAAGCCCTGGTCGTAAATAGTGCCGGGGGTACCACTGCCGGTTGCTTTGTTGATCCATGCCAGCCCTGCCGTAGAACCGGGGTCATCCCAACTATGTACCGTCAGGTCGCTCATCCATTGAGATTGAGGTGCCATGTAAGGCTGCCCCGCCGGCCAGCCTGCAGGTATGGCAGGTATGGTTAAACCTACAGGTGTGTAATAAGACATGTGGCTTAATGTATACGCATTGGTATGCGTAGTGACATTTACAGGATTGGGAAATACGCCGGGAATAACTGTTCCGGGTACGGGATAAGGATACTCGGCTAAGAAGCCTGTATTAAATGTTTGTGCCTGTGCATTTTTGCTAACTGTCACAAACAATACAAGTGTAATGAGTGGTAATGCCAGGATTAGCGACATAAACCGTTTTGATACTTTTTTCATCTGTTTAATTTTTAAATGGTGAAACGATAAAAATCAAAATGCGCTACATTTTGGATTTTGTATAAGGCTGGTAGGTAGGTTTAATGAATAAACCGATAATGACCGCCGGGTGCCAGGTTATGAAGCTGTGAATAAAATGTGCGATTATACTCAGAGAGGTAATGCTGAGATAAGGTTATTTCGGAGTAAATGTGAAGATGTAATGGGCGGAAAAATAACTATGCTAGGAAGAACTGATGATTTCCTGCCGTTGCCGATAAAGATGATGCTGATGTGTAACGGGATTGTTTTTCATGTTGCAAGATTTAGAGATAAATGAATGGTGATGCACAAATGTAATATGCATTTTTAAGAAAAAAACCAGTTAAAACACTGGAAGAATGTTAATGACAGGTGATGAGAAAATGAAGATAAAGCAGATTATCAGGGGATTATGAAAAAAGGGTGTTTTCTCCCGTCATTGCATGGAGAATATGATATTATACAGAATATTGTAATTTCATATTTCATAATCACATTACTGTGAAGCGATTTTGCTTATATGGTTTTTCTCTTTGCCTGATGCTTTTTACCGTTAACTGTAATAAGAAGCGAGGTGATGTATCGACAACTCCGATAAGCAACAATTCAATACACATTGATTTCACAATCACAGGTAATCAGTGGGCATATCAAACATTGAAGTTCCATTCAGCTAATATCCCCGATACAACAGATATAAAATGGGATTTTGGGGATTCTACATCTGCAACTTATTCATCTTATTCAGATGCTACACATCTTTATTAGAAAGACGGTGAGTTTTCGATTACATTATCGGGGAAAGGGTTCTCGATAACTAAAAAAATAAGAATAGGTTTTGGGTTAGATACATTCCTTACGAAATTTAAGCATTGGCATAGAGCGTCTCATTATTACTATTTTTATAATCTGCCGTATTCATGGATTAGGGATACTTTATATGAAAATAAGGATGTTGATTTTTCCGTCATTTACCGAATAGTTACAGATAGCTCTAGTGACCATTGGATTACTGTATATAATGATTATCGTTATTACATAGATATTCCAGGTGGGGATAGTGTCACCGGATTTGTATTTAGACCAACAAGAATGTATCTATTTTCCGCTGATGATACACTATTGTATTTCATGAATACTGATGGGTTTCGTGTAAGAGGATTTGATTATACCAATACCTGTAAAATTTATATGTCTCAAAATAAAATGACTATTAACATAGACCAGTCTGCAAATGCAGGAGGTTATATAGCTTCATATACACCTTACTAACCCACACATACACCTAAAAAAATATCTATCTGTTGCTCTAAATCCCACTCGTCATTGCGAGGAAGTATTTACGAATTGTAAATACAGACGTGGCAATCTAATCCAAACACTAATACACAATCTTATCGGATAAGTCATCCCAATCAGGGTTCATGGAATTGATTAAATCCTCTTTATCCATTCTTTTCCAAGATTTTATTCTTTTTTCTTCTTCGATGGCTTCTTCTATCCCTTCAAAATGTTTGTAGTATACTAATAATATGCAGTTATATCTTGAGGTGAAGCTATTTGGGTAGATTTTGTTTTTGTGTTCCCAAGTTCGCCCCTCCAGGTCGGATGTTACGCCAACATATAGAGTTCTACGGCTTACCGATGCCATTATGTACACTGAACCACCTTTATACATTTTGTAAAAATAGTTTTTGGGTTAGATTGCCACGTTCGTTTCTGTGAAACAGAAACTTCCTCGCAATGACGGGAGAAAAATATACGGTTTGAAAGTTTTTTTGACAGGGATACAGAACTGAAACTTGCACGATAATTGTATTAGCTTTATAAGCTATAGATTCGTAAAACTGAAATGTGAAAATATTTGCATTCTTGATATTACTCCTTTTGACTGCTGGATGCCAAATAAGACGACCTCCTGTTGTAGAGATATTGATGCCGAAAGAAGGGCAACAATTTAGCGTTGGAGAAACTGTAACGGTAAATGCAAAACTTACTGATGATGATCAGGTAGGAAGTGAATACTTAACGGTATTATCAGGTAATAACTACTCCGATACGATATTATATTATGTAGATCATACACACATAGGGTCATATATGCTTTTGAAAGATTTTCAAGTGAGGTCTGCTGGTTCGATCAAAATTATAGTGACAGCATGGGACGGTTATAAGCTTGTGGAGCAAAGTGTTTTTGTTCAGGGATATTAACCCGGCATGTATTTTTCACTTGTGCTGTATGCTCTCATTTCGCGAGATTGCCACGTTCGTTTCTGTGAAACGGAAACTCCCTCGCAATGACGGATGGAGTATCAACACATACACTCAAAAAATATCTATCCCGCGCTCTAACATTTCCTTTTTACTTTACGTCTTGGTTAATAAAAGGCGCTTATAGATTCTTCTTTACCTGCACAATTGGTGACTGACGGTTACTACATACAGGGCCATAGTTCCCCGGCAGCACTTGCCCCGGATGCGCAAAAGCGGCTGGTGAAGGATTGTATTGCCGGAAAACGAGCCGCCCAACATGAGTTTTATAACCATTACGCACCCTTTGTTTATGGTGTAATTCGCCGTTACCTGTTTAATGCAAACGCTGCCGAAGAGGTGCTGAACGATACTTTCTTCAGGGTGTTTACCAAAATGGACCAATATGGCTTCAAGGGTTCGCTGGAAGGTTGGATGAGGCGCATAGCCATCAACCTGGTGACAGACCACCTGAGAGGACACATAAAATTTGAAAATGAAGTATATACAGACAGCGATGCCATAAGCGCTTATGTAGATGAAAACCAGGTTAGCAAATTATCGTACAAAGAGTTGCTGGCCTACGTACACGAATTGCCTGATACGCATAGGTTGGTTTTCAACCTTTATGTTTTTGAAGACCTGCCACACAAGGAAATAGCTCAATTGATTGGAATTACTGAAAACAACAGCCGGTGGCATTTGAATGATGCCCGCAGGCGATTAAAAGAAAAAATTAATAATGTGAAGTAAACCAAACTAATGGAAGACAACAGAATACATATCGACGATTTGTACCGCGAGGAGCTCGGCAGCTACACCGAGGCTCCGGGTGCTGCAGTCTGGCAAAAGTTGCAGGACAGACTCGATAAGGAACAGAAGCCTAAAGGCTCGACGTGGACTAAATGGTTTGGTCGTGGCACTGCCATACTACTGTTGTTAGTAGCGATATTTTTTGTAGCAAACAGTGACATTATTAATCATCATCAAAATCAACCTGAATATAACGAACCAATAGCAGTAAATAATACTCATGCAGCCCCTGTAAACCCTTCTGCTACAGGTGCTGCCGTTACAACACCAGAGTCGGAAACAGCCCCTGTAAACCCAACTCCTACAACTGTGTCTGCTGCAACACAACAAGCTACAGAAGCACTGAAGCCTAAAGCAACCGATGCTCAATCACAAAGTTCTGAGGCTATTGCCCATGCTGCACCCGTAGTTAATCATACAACTGCTACTGCTGCGAAGCCAACGCCTGCGAAATTGAGTGATGCCGTGACATCTGTAGTAAAAGAAGAGACTACCAAACAACTCACTGAAAAGAAAATTAATACACCTGCTGCGTCATCAACACCAAGCATAGCTAAAAAAGAAACTGCACCAACACCTGCGAAATTGAGTGATGCTGTGACATCGGTAGTAAAAGAAGAGACTACCAAACAACTAACCGAAAAGAAAAATAACACACCTGCTGCATCGTCAGCACCAAGTGTAGCTAAGAATGAAGCTACTCCTGTACCTG
Organism: Bacteroidota bacterium; assembly: GCA_018267965.1. GTDB lineage: Bacteria > Bacteroidota > Bacteroidia > Chitinophagales > Chitinophagaceae > Polluticoccus. The sequence continues at coordinate 211,016 of JAFDXK010000001.1, forward strand.
ATGCGAAACCAGCCGCGGCTAAATTGAGTAATGCCATGACGTCTATTGTGAAAGAAGAGATGTCAAAACAACTCACTGATAAGAAAAATAATACACCTGCTGCGTCATCAGCACCAAGTGCGGCTAAGAAAGAAACTATGCCTGCACCTCCAGCAGCATCAACCCCGACTGTAGCTAAAAAAGAGAACGCAGCACCAATACCTGCAGCCGAGCCGCCTGTGGCTCAAAAGCCTGCAGAAAAACCAAAGGCAAAAGCAGAGCCTGCGGCTGATGTAAGTGCCGCAATAGGCAAGATGAAAGACACTACTAACAATCCGGCTGTAGCATCTGTGCCACCGAAACCCGAACATTGGAAAGAGTACAGGCCATTTAGGCTGGACCTGGATTTCGGGCTGAAGGCAGGCTACGAGTGGGGCTTTGGTAGCTATCATGCTAACAGTTATGTAATAAGTCCTTATCTGCAGTACAAAATCAATGATAAACTCTCAGTGATATTCCAACCGGGATATAAAGCCGCTAAACTGAATAGTACAGACCTTAACGATCATAAATCGTACTACCAAATATCTGATTCGCGGTTAGACTCTTCACAAGTATTGACCATCATGGGTATCAACCCTAATACCCAGCTGTCGATATTCGGTATAGCCAGAAAATATAATTATTCGCAATCGCACGACTCTATTATTATCAGTAAGGCTATCAAATCGAAAACCTTTTATGAAATAGAATTGCCTCTGTTGTTGCAATATCAGGTGATGAAGACCCTGGGTATATATGCAGGTGCATCGGCCAACTTTAGTAAGGTGGCACAGATAGAGGAGACCAGAGTAGTGTATAGCGGCATTACACTAAAGGATTCGTTGCTGTTTGCAGCTGAAAATATTCCGTCAGAACCACCCGCTATACCAAGTATCTACGAAAAATTTAATTACGCTGCTACGCCTTATAACCAATATACACCCGTAAGCAGCCTGAATGCAACCACCAACCCGGTGAGGTTCAATTTCATGGTAGGGGTGAATTATAATGTGTGGAAACGTATAACAGTAGATGTGTTGTTGCAGGGTAATTTGTCGAGCCTGTCGTATATACCTGATGACAGAATAAAGCAGATATATAAAACACCACATTTAAGAGTATTGATAGGGTATAGATTGGGCAAATAAATATAGTGCGTGACAATACTAACATTTAGCCCCAAAGCGGTGTCATAGTATGTGTCGGATAAAATAGAAAGCTAAACCGCCACCATGCAGAACAATATTAAATATATCATAACTTTAAGTTTATGAAGAAACAGGTACTGCTGCTATTATTATTACTGCAAACTTTTGCGGGGTATAGCCAGTATACATTTAGCGGAACGGTAAAAACAACTACTGGCGCATCTGTAGCCAACCAGGCTGTGTATGTAAGGACCGACACCACCAAATGGACCTCTGGTATGGGTGCCAAATTCTCATTAGTAGATAGCACAGACACGGCGGGTTTCTATAGCGTAACATTGCCTTCCACTACAGATAGTTTACATCCTATCATAGCCTCTACTGAAAACTGTACAGGCCCTGTATTGCAGAACAACCACACCTATGCGAAAGTCAACATTACTTCCAATTTTACCAAATGCGTGTTGCCCGGCAAAACAATAAGCGGTGTGATACTGATAGGCGGCCTTGGCGCATCTAATGCCAAAGTGTTGCTGCTCGACAAAATTATAGACAGTATTACAGGGCAAACCGTAGTGCTGGCCATAGATAGCGCAATAGCCAATTCTTCGGGCAATTATAGTATCAATACACCTGCCAGTGTACCTAAAAACGGTGTATTAATTGTGAGAGCATTTCTGCAATCATCTCACCCTAACTATTCAAGCTACTTCCCTACATATTACCCTACTTCTGTAATATGGTCGGGTGCTGCAGCCATTAGTGCAACTACATCCGTTACTGCAAACATATCTTTAGTAGCAGGTACTAACCCCAGCGGTTCTGCCTCAGTAAGCGGCGATGTTGTAGTGGGTGCGAATAAAACTACAGCTGTAGGAGACCCTGTGCCGGGCAGAGAAATCATACTGGCTTTGCCAAGCGGTGCTGCCGTAGCGTATACTTACTCTGATGGCTCGGGTAAATTTCAATTCCCAAGTTTGCCCTATGGCACTTACCAGATATTGGGAGATGTAGGAGGTAAAACGAGTACACCACTATTGTTTACACTCACTTCGAATGTAAGAGTAGTTAACACCATACGTTTTGAAGACAAGTCCACCACCTTCAATCCGACATTATTCCCGTTGTCTGTAAACAATATTACAGGACAGTTGCAAGCTGTTACGGCATACCCTAACCCTGCTAATGATATGTTGTACCTGAGCGGCCTGGATGCCATACAGGGTAGTAAACAAGTACGTATAACAGATATGGCAGGCAGGTTGCTGAGCACTCATAGTTTTGCTGCAAACGAAGCAGCCGGTATTGATGTGCAGGCATTGGGCAAGGGTATGTATCTGCTGCATATAGCTACCGAAGAAGGCAACACTACATTGAAATTCAGTAAATAATTAAGCATCTTTGTTATGTGTCATCCCGCTACCGGCGGGGTTTTTAGAAGGTGCAGCACAAAAAAATAATAAATTAATTTACGCGGCTACTAACATTTTTACTACGTATTGCGTCAATATTACTACAAGGGACAACTCAATAACCCTTAATTTATAAATCAATTAAAAATTAGTTTTATTTTATGAAAAAAAACCTACTTTTTGTTATGTTGATGCTGGTGGCAGTTGTCACGCATGCACAGTACTCGTTCTCGGGAACAGTATTGACAACAACCGGTGCTCCCGTTGTTGGTCAAACGGTGTACATCCACACAGATAGTCTTAAATGGAACTCAAGTATGGGTCCTTTGGTATGGATTACAGCTGTTACCAACAGCTCTGGTGCTTATACTGCTACATTGCCAAGCACTACAGTTAGCGGTCACCCTCTTTTTGCAACAACTTCAAACTGCTCAGGCCCATGGTTACAAAACAGCCATACTTATGCAGGTGTAAATATTACAGGTTCTAACTTTACAAGGTGCGTACCTCCTCCGGCTAAAACTATCAGCGGTATGGTAACCATCGGTTCATCTGCTGCAGTAGGTGCTAAAGTAATGCTGATTGAACAATATCCTGATTCTAACTTATCAGGTTTGACAACAAAATTGTTTGCTGTAGACAGTGCTATCACTAACTCTTCAGGCAACTATACTATCGCTACTCCAACATCTGCTCCTCATGGTGGCACTATGCTGGTAAAAGCATTTCTGTTATCTTCTCATGCAAGCTACTGGAGCTACCTGCCAACGTATTACACTTCATCAGCTATATGGTCAGGTGGTACAACAGTAGGTATTACTTCTTCTGTAACTGCTAACATAGCTTTGATAAGCGGTACTAACCCGGGTGGACCTGGTTTCATAGGTGGTGATGTAGCAGTAGGTGCTAACAAAACTACAGCAGTAGGTGACCCATTGCCTAACAGGCAGATCATCCTGACAAATGGTAGCGGTGCTGCTGTTGCATATACATTCTCTGATGCGAATGGTAAATTCAGCTTCAGCAATGTGCCTTACGGTACTTACCAAATACTGGGTGATGTAGGTGGTAAAACAAGCACTCCGCTTACGTTCTCAGTAAGTGCGGCTAACCCTACAGTAAACAACATCTACTTTGAAGAGAAGAACCAAACTTTCAATGCTAAGCTGGTTCCTACTGGCGTGGGTAATGTAAATGCAAATATCAACGCTATCGTTGCATATCCTAACCCTGCTAAAGACGTAGTATTCGTAAGCGGTTTAGATGCTATACAAGGCAGCAAAACTGTAACATTAGCTGATGTAACAGGTAAACAAATCTACAACCACACATTTGCAGCTAACGAAGCAGCAGCTATTAATGTACAATCTCTGAACAGTGGTTTGTACATGATGCAAGTAGTAACTAATGAAGGAACTGTAAACTTGAAAATCACCAAGTAACGGCAACTCGTTTTAAATAGAGATAAAAGCTCCCCCGTATTCCTACGGGGGATTTTTTTTAGTGTTTGATATTCTTCCTCACAAATACTTCACTCCATGCCAGGCCGCGAGCTGCGCGATGTGCTAATACAAAACTGGTGTCTTGTCTGCACTTGAGACTAGTGTCTGCAGAGCGGTTAGATTCTATGTTTTCCAACAGTACTACTTCGGTGCTGTCGTAAATACCCCAACGCATTTGTGTGAAAGGCCTGTTGTTGCTTCTGAAACCTGTGTTGGTATCTGACAGGTGCAGCCACGGCAGGTTTTCGAAGATGGCAATTTTTTTATCGTAATAGCCTTGTTGTTCGAGATAGGTGACGGCTGATTGTTCTACATACATACCATCATAGGCTCCCATTTTATTATCGCTGAGGTCGGTTTGATGAAAATATGCAGCAATCGATATGCCCGCAGCAATTAGTGGAACTGCAACCAACACTGTTTTATAACGTAACTGAACAGCGAGATGATGCAGCATGACAGCGGCGATATATAATAGCGGTACCAGCGATATAGTGAGATAACGTTGAATGAGAAAGAAGAGAGGCGTATAAATAGTAAAAGCGAGTATGAAAAAGGTTTGCAATAGCAGGAAACGTTTTTGATTACCTGTATATGCAGCGAGTTGGATAAATGATGTGATAGTATATAATACAGACAATAGCCAAGCAGCAAATAGCAGGTAGGTAGCAAAGGTGTTTTGTATAGACTCGGTGACTATAAGTATAGTGGTGATAACAGGCAATAGTATAACAGCATAACGGACATTACGTTTGATGACAGCCGCAGCCAGGGATAATACAGTGAGTAATGTGAAAAAATAGTTGCGGTAATCATCAACAAAGTAAACCTGCATGGTTGCCCTGACCTTAAGGTAGTATCCTACCCATGTGGTTTCCATCGCATTGGCATGATAAGGAAAGACATACCAGCCATTCATTTTTTTCTGCAGTATAAAATACGCGGCAATAACAGCGAACGGGAATGTCACAGCTATAAGGCCGCGTACTTTTTGACGCCATATGATATTGCTGCTAAATAATTTGATAAATGCATCAATGCCCAATACCACACCTGTGATGATGCCACTTTCTTTGGTGAGAAACAGCATGGCTAAACAAACTGCAGTAAGCAGGTAACGCTGTTGCATGTAAAACCAAATACTGACAAAACTGAGCAGCGCCAAAAGGATTTCTAAAAAAACAAAAGAAGACTGTACAAAAAATGTCTGCTGTGCCGCTATGATGAGCAGCGCATATAAAGCTGCAGTGTTCCCAAACAATTGTTTGCAGGTTTGATATACGATTACCAGCAGCGTAACGGATATGAGCAACGGCAGGCTGTGCATAGCCATATGTGATGCGCCGAAGATTTTCATCCAGAGTGTTTCAATGAAAAAGAAAAACATAGGATGCCCGCGCGATATTTCACTTGGTATGGCATTGGGCAACAGGCTGGCACCATGGTGGTACATCTGTTTAATAGCTGCTGCATAAGGCCAGCACTCATCCCAGTAAAAAGGATAACTGAGGTGCTGCCATTTGCAAATGACAAACAACAATGCAATGGCAGCTACTGCCAGGCGCTGTTGCAAAGATATGGTTGATTGTGCTTGTTGCATTGTTGGTGAGTTCAAAGGTAATGCTGAAATCGTTTTGTCATGCAGGTGTAACGAATGTAATATAGTGATGAAATATGCGTTTAATATTTACGTAACTTTATTTATCTGCCTAAACCTTGCAACTATGCGTTATCTCTGCACGTTGCTTTTTGCTTTGACCTTTGCACTGCACACTTATGCAGGAAATGATTCTGTTGCTACATCTACACGTACACAACTGGTGCTTGATTTTGGTCCTGCTATGCCTTATGTAAAATACGGACAGGCTTTCGGGCTGCAGCTGGATGTAAGCAGGATGGCACAATTTGGCGCAGAGTATATGTTCAGTAAATACAAACAACAGTTCAACCTGCTGGCTGCTTTGAAAGTAGGCTATATAGATATTAGGACACATTATCACAGCTTTATGAAAGCGCCATACCTGACGCGCAGCAATAATGTGCAAATAGCAGGATTGCTGGGGTGGCGGTATGATGAACCTGTTTTTAAATGGTTGTCTTTTGTGACGGGCATGCAGGTAGGGCCTGTATATATTATGAGCACTGAGGCCAATTCGGGCATGGGTACGGTGGCGATGTATGGCGAGGCCAGTATGGGTTTCAGGTTCAACAGGCGTATTACTACATCGTTGAAATATTTTGTGTCGCCCGGCACGTACAGGCAATATTATGATGAACGGCATTTTACCACTTTGGGATACGGCATAACCGGACTGGTATCGGAAGTGAAAGTGATACTGGGTAAACGTTAATGCATATTTTTTATCTTTGCATAACCCCGATTGTGCAATGAGAGCCTTATCTTTTCTTTTATTATTATGCCTGAGTGTGGTGGCCTGTAAAAAAAGCCATGATACTAAAGAATATAACGACATTGATTATTACGATGCTGATGGCAATGCCCTGGGCAAAAGCTATGATGGTGCAGAAAGAAATTACCAGCCCGAAAACTGGGATAAATGGCAGTATCAATTGTTTAAGGCTACTGACTCGATGAGCCGTGATACGATAGCCACCGGTAAATTAACTGAAGCTAAATTATATCCGAACCCTGTAAAGGATGAGCAATACCTGATGTTCAGTAATACGGTTCCGGCGTTATTCAGAGCGGTGTTGATAGACAAGAAGAAACAAAAATACTGGCACTACGAGCAAAATGTAAAAGCCGGACAACATTATATACACCTGAACTATGACAGCCTGCACATCTCTGCAGGTTTTTACAGGATGTATTATTCTTTATCATCTATCGGATACAGCCACTATTATCGTGCTCATGCAGACGTGCAGGTGCGGTGATATTTGTTTCAGGCATTATTTTTGTTTCAAGTTAAGTAACCAACATATAAACCTATGCGTGCTATAATTGTCGCAGTATTGTTATTTTCATCGCAGTTGTGTCATTCGCAAAGAATATTTATAGGTCATAGCATTGATTTTGGTGTGTTGCCAGGTGTTGCAGGTGTGGGGTTTACAGCGGGATTGAGTATGAAAAGTATTGAAATAGCAGGCCATGCTTCAGTTGTCGTGCTGGCTGAAATTGCGAATAGCGGAGGCGCTACAGCTATCGCTGAACTTCATGCCAATTATAAATTCAATGCTGAACGGCACAGCTATGTATACATTGGAGTAAATACTGGAGTATGTGTTGTAAATATAGATGGTTTTAGTGGTTATCAACTATTGCATATCGGACCTAATATTGGTGTTGCCACTAAAAGAAAGAAACATTTCCAGACGTATATAGAGTTTTCTCCTAAAATAGGCATTGGACAAAAGAGCACAGTCAGTAATTCTCACGGACGTTACGGGCACACTGATTATGTGAATGGGACGGTTTACCCTTTGTTCCCAATTAACTGTGGTATTAATTATTATTTTGGAAAAGATAAGGCTAAAAAGTAGTTAGATAGAGTTTAGCCATGAAGCGCTTCTTCAAGTTTGCTGATATTGTTTTTCAATACTTTCTGCTGATTGTCATTTTCGCCTTCATCAAATAAGCGGTTGTCGGCAATGTCTTTTGATTCTCTTTTATTACGAGCTTCTTCTGCATCTTCCATTTTTTCAAAAATGTCTTCTTCGTCTTTATACAGCTTGCTCATTTCACCAAATACTTTTCCGTTGACTGATTCGTAATCGCGAAATGAGTTGATGAGTTCGAGATATTTTTGCAATGCAAAAACATAGCCTGTAACTGTAGATTCGTAGTTGCCTGTAATAGTATTGTCTGTGCTATTGTTTTTTCTGTACTGCTCCATGTCTTTAATGTTGTTTTTGTAGATATCGAGGAGCGCTATGTAAGTTTTTAAGAGCCTTTCCTGCCTGTCGTTGATGGTGTCGTAAGTAACGAGGTAATATTTATGCTCGCTATCAGCAGTATTGAATTTCATTTGTTTCAACAGAGCACTGTAATATTTAACAGGGTCGTCGTAATTATCATACAGCATGATGCGATACCTGGTCTCGTTAGCCATTAAGCTGTCTGCTGATTTTAAATCGGATGAGAGCGAATACAGGCGTTTTTGGTTGTCATTCATTGCAGCTTCTAAATCGGCTGTCTGCTCATCGATAATTTTATCAATAAAAGCTTTTCGGGAAATACGGCTATTAACACTGTCTACCAGTTTTTGTAATTCGGGCGAACCGGACTTTTTCTCAATGTTGTTGGTAACAATATAGTTGAGGTTATTAACGCTCTGGTCGTCCTGGCGCTTTTTTGCTGTATTTTCTTTCTCGTTTAGTTTGTCAATATTCTTTTTGGTAGTTTCTTTATATCTTTTGCAGGCAGCCTCCAGTACTTTGTTGTCGCTGCGCAATATTCTGAAATATTCTTTGGCTTCGCGGCTTTTTGCAGCGTTTTTACGCGTCAGTTCGGCATAGTGCGGTGGAATGGATTTTTTTTGTTCGTTGAGATTTTCGATGCCCTTCTGCAATTTTTCGATGGCGCCTGCTATTGTTTTGGTGTCTGCACTGTTATTTGCAGCATGTAATTCTTGACCTACTTCAAGCTGTTTTTTTATTCCCAGTATGCTCACGTAGCGTTCATTGTACTGGTGTGCTTTGTCTGCATATTCCATGATCTTCTCATTTTCATCCAGCTCGGCAATATGCAACAGGGCAGGATTATCCTGCAGCAGCGTGTAGTTGGTATTATTGTAACTATATATCGCGCTGTCACCTGCTTCGTAAACAGCTAATGGCATTTCTTTATAGGTAAGCTGCCAGCGAGGGTCGGCGGGTGCATGTTTGTAGCGAAACACAAGAGGGGCTTGCATGAAATAAGCGGGGCTATAGTGAAATACAAACCTCTCTTTATTGCCATAATGCAGTTTGTCTTTTGAAAATAGGTTGCTGAGCATACGTCGCAACCAGCCGTCGTAATAGTCCATACCGCCAGTACCCATCAAAACATCTACCAGCTCCCATTTGCCATCAATCATCACCGCTGACCAGCTATGGTTGGGTGTATAATTTTTATCGCCATTATCGAAAAAGAAATCCTTGCTATAACCTTCTATGCTAACGGCTTTTAAACCTGCCTCACGGCACATGGCTACATATAATGTGGCATAACCGTCGGTGGTAGCTTTGCTATCACGCAGTACATCAGCGGGTTCGTCTTTCTTTCGTTTAGGGTCTTTAGATTTTGTATAGTCGTAGTCGATGTGATGCGTCATCCAGTTGTAAATGGCATTGGCTTTTTCGCGGTCTGAGCTAAGCCCCGACACAATATTTGTAGTCAGTTGCCTGTAGTCTTTTGAGGGAGGTGCATTAACGCCGATAAGGGTATCAACATCTGCTAGCGCATACATGCTGCTCAGCAGCAACATAAGGGTGGGTATTATTCTTTTCATACGAAAAAGTAAAATAGGGAATCCGCTTAATGCCTGCAAGCCGGAATCAAATAATTTAATATCAGATGCTAATAGAATACAGATTGAGTAGTAATACATGGCTTTTTAGTATTTTAGTTATATGAAACTGACCTCCCTGCTACTGTTCCTATGTTGTTTCTTTATTAATTCTGCCGTAGCCCAATCTTATGTACCATGTTGGTCTGAGATGCTGAATGGGAATGACCCTGCATGGTCGGGGCATGCTAACCCTGTAATTCAAGGTTCTGCAAAAGTGTCAGACGGAGTGTTGGTTTGTGGTACTGAATATGAGCATGTATGGAAAGGGAAGAATGGCGATAGTGTAGGCCGTACAATGTGCGGAGGAGCATACATAGCCAAATATGATTTCAACGGCAATCTGAAATGGGTAGATTATGGTAAAGATTGTTCATACACAACAAGAGGAAGTATTTATGACTGTATAAGCTCAGTAACTACAGACGAAAAGGAGAATATTTATATATGCGGTAAGTTTTACGGTAAGGACACTTTCTGGTATAATAAGGGTTTGTCTAATGTTCGTATCAGTATGCACGATACTTCGTATCATGGTCCTGCGCCATTTTATTTTATCGCAAAGCTGGATAAGAACGGCAATGTGTTATGGCATAATTCTCTGAACAGCATGCCGTGGCATATAGCTTATGATAATCATGGCAGGTTATTGCTGGAAGGTGAGGTATGGAGCGGAGACAACTATTACTATCGTCTGGCTGATACTACCAAAACATTATCCATATCGTATTCACCTGCGAATATTGATGAGAATTATTTGTACTGGATAGATACTGCTGGTAAACTGCTCAAGTGGACAAATATTCATAGCGATGGGCCAAACAATATTGGTATCACCCACATGGCAACTGATAAGGATGGCTCTGTTTATCTTGCCGGTTCTTTTGAAGATGATGTACGATGTTATAATACAAATCTGCTTACCTATAAAGAGGTACAAAGCTGGAGCGCTTATTATTGGTATGGCAGGAAATTTTTTCTGGCTAAATATGACAGCACTGCTACCCCAAAATGGATATGCTTTGATAAGCTAACCCTTACTGATAACGATGGTTCTATGCCTGTATCATTGAAAACAGATGATAAAGATAATGTGTATGTGGCTGTGTATGGCAGCGAGCATTATTTATATGATTCAATGTATTTTTATAATGGTGATAGTAGTGTAACCAATATACCGAGAAGGGCATATAATCTTTTTTGTATAAAAGGAAATGGAAAATTAAAGTGGACAAGTTATGGGGGTATGTCTTGGCCAACAGGGCTTTTGGTTTCAGATACCGCAGTTGCGGTATGCGGATATAACAGTGAGCTGTATTATTATAAATATTATGCGCCCTCTAATGACACTTTTTATTCGGCAAAGAGTACCAAGAAATATTGGCTGCCACACCAGTTGCCCAATATAGCACTGGCATATTATGATACCAGTGGAAATATAAAATACGCTGTACGCACGGGCAAAGATGTAACGGGGAATGTATACAACCTTATGGCTAGGCCGGATTTGGATATGGTGCGCGGCGACAGTAACTCCATCATCTTGTCGGGTGTAGCGGGCCCTAACGGTGTTGTCTATTTTGGAGATACACTGCAGGCTAATGGAGAAGATGGTGTAGTTATGAAAACAACACCCGGGTGTGATACGTTGAATATGCCTAAAGCACCGCCGAGGATATACATTAAAAATCCATTCTCAGATGTGCTTTGTAAAGGCGACAGCTTATATATATATGATACAGTTATCTCATCGTTTGCATCTACGAATAAGTTTGTAATTGAAATGTTTGATTATTATTCCGAAGGTGCATATTATCACGTCAGGTTCGATTCGTCTGTTGGTTCAAAGGCAGATTCGTTTAAATGTAAAATACCTGTCAATTTCAAAACAGATTATTACGCCATCCGCATCATTACTACAGATCCGGAATATACTTCTCCCATCATGCAGGTGTATATAACAGGCCCGGTGCAACCGAAGGCCTCATTGAGTGTATCACCCAACATTGCTGTTTTTGAAGGTGATACGGTTATGTTTGTAGCATCAGCATTATATCCCGGTCATAACCCTGTGTATAAGTGGTTTGTGAACGGAGTAGAAGTACCTTCCATAACAGGAGATACTTACATAACTGATTCTTTAAACAATGGCGATAATGTATATGCCTTGTTGACGAGTGACTACCGATGCCGTTCTATTGATACCACATCAACCAACCATATAGTGATGAGTGTGGCAGGTATAAAGGATGTAAGCGGAGATATGCATTATTTGTCTGTTTCTCCTAATCCCAATACAGGCGTTTTTTGCATTCATTCGGATTTGCTATTACACAGCTACCTGAATATTAGTATCATGAATGCTTTAGGGCAGGTAATATATATCGAGACTGTAACCGGTAATAAAACAACAAGGTATAATTTGGATTTAAGAAGTTTGGCTTCCGGGGTATATTATATTCGTTGCACCAATGATAAAGAAAGTATTTCTAAAAAAATACTGATTAATAAATAAATCCGGAAGTTTTCAGTTCGCAATTGTCTATTGATAATACTTCTTTACATTTCAGTATGTTTCGGTTAATAAGAATTTTGTTTTGTATTTGCTGCGCCGGGCTGGATATTTTTGTTTGTAAGGCACAGGATAATCAACTAACAGTTAAAGCCTCATTAGATAGAATCAATATACATGACACAATAGATGTCATATACAGTTTCAATAGCGAAGGCGAAAATTTTATACCTCCTAACTATGAGGGCTTTAGACTGATAAGCGGCCCGATGCAACAAACGTCAACAAAGATCAGTTATGTAAACGGCAAGCCAGTTTCGAAAAATAGCCTGACGATGGCGTACACTTTTGCGCCCGTCAAGACAGGTGCGATTACCATATCGCCTGCCTGTATCAAAACAAAAGACAAACATAAATACTGCTCTCAAAGCCTGACGATAGTTGTTGAAGAAACTGGGGAAAGACATCCGTATATTCCTACCCCCGGTATATTGACAGACACTTCCTGGATAAATGAGATGGCATATAGTAAAACCAACAGGGAACTGTTTGATGACGGAATTGATACCTTGTTGAAGTATTATGCCGACCCAAAAAACAATATCGACACCAATAAACCTGCAAAACTGCAAATGCAATTCGAGTTTGCAACGCAAAAAAGAGAGGAAGAATTTAAGGCAGAAGTCAGAAGTAAAGGTTACATAATAAAGGCGGTGCCTAAAACTGAGTTTGATTCCATTTTGTCAATTCATAAAATTGCAGTAGTTACAACAGGCAAGCCCATCAAAGAGAATTTTACAAAACTGGCTGACGACCTGATACCAGTTGCTGATACATACGATGGTAAATTGGCAGGGTATGGAGTGGATAAGACGAAGTAGAGGAAGGTGCTATACTTTTACTTCTCCTCAACAGTTACCAAATTGTTATTTTCAAAAATGGCCTGTGGAGATATTACCATTTCATCATAAGGAATGTTGTTGCCATATCGTTCGGTAAGTTTTTGTTCTACAATCGGGTTCTTTAAATCAAAAGATGATAGTTTCTTCAGTGCACCTATTTCTATGCCGGCTCCACGTTTATATATTTTCCATACCAGTTCCGAACAGTATAATTGGTCGTCATTCCAAGCGAAATAGATATCATAATCCTTACCAAGATATTTTTCTCCTTCTGATTTCATATTTGCCAATACATCAGGAGATAGTGTTTTTTGTGCATCCCTCAGGCGTTTGATAACATAATGTTCATTGTCTCCTCGTGCTATCCATTCGTCTAATGGTGTGATTTTTACAGGCTGAACTGCTTCGTAAACATAAGGTTTGCCTTCTTTTATAAAGATTATACCACAATGAGAGTATTTAGAATGGGTAGCAATCTGTATGGCTTTGCCCTGCCCGGCAGACAGGGACTGAAAAATAATATCACCGTCCTTTACGTTTTTATTTCCTGCAAAGCAGGCGTTCAGTAAAGGCACAAATGCCAGGCAAATCAATAGTGTTTGTTGTAGTCTGTTTTTATGCATATCCTAAAAATAACCTGTATTTACAGGAGATTGTATTATGATGTTATTTATAGCTTTTGTTTAACGTTTGTCATACAATCGCTTATGTCTTAGACAAGATCTTCATGTTCTTCAGGTCGTAAACCATAACCTCGCTTTTGTCGGTTCTGTCGAGCCTGCCATTTTCATTGCTGTCATAATATCCTATAATCACAATTGTACCATATTTCGGATACACATTCCAGTAGCGTGTAAAAAAGCCATCAGCAGTTAATACTGTTTTCTGCTTACCATCTGCAGATACAATAATTACCTGGCTGGGGTCATTATAGTTGATGCCGCTCTTATCATTCAGATCTACTGTTCTGGCTATTACCAGCATCTTATTGATGTGGAGGCTATCGTATTTCAACTGGTGCACGGAAGATATATCACTACCCAGCGGAAAATCAACAGGATTGGTTTCTCCGGTGTGTGTATTGATAAACATCAGCGAGCCTGTACTGCCACTACCACCACCTTTGCTGATAATGTGTTCTGTGGTGGCATATACGTAGTCTGTACCTTCCACCTCAATCAGCTTGTCGTAGTGCGTATAATCTATTTTCTTTTGTGCAGATGCTGTTATTGCTATGCAAACGAATGGCAGGATAAAAAGATTTCTCATTGCGGTTGTTTTAGGCGTGAAATTTTGAAGTACAACGTATTAACCTACCTAAACGTTACAACCTAAAACTTAAAAATTTGTTAATGCAGGCCTATAACCTATTGTGTGTCACTCAAGCTATTGCTACTGTCTTATTATACTTAGCTCTGTAATCAAGTGGCGACAGGCCTGTTATTTTCTTAAACACTTCGCGAAATGCTTTATCATCGGTGTAGCCAACTTCACTCATGGCTTCGAATACTGTTTTGCGGCCTTTCTCCAACACACGCTTGGCTGCTTCTACTTTTACACGTTGCAGGTATTCTACCGGTGTGTTGCCTGTTGCTTTTATAAAACGCCTGTCGAAGTTGCGGCGACTAACGGCTAATTGCGCAGCCAGTGCTTCAAAAGATATTTTTTCAGTCATGTTGTCTTCTATATATTGTTGTGCCTTGCTCACCATTTCATCGCCATGGTTTTTTTGTGTTTCGAAGATGAGGAAATGCGATTGAGAATTGCGCTCCATATCTATCTGGAAAACTTTAGAACAATATATAGCAGTAGCACGGTCGAAATATTTTTCTACCAAAAAAAGCATGAGGTTCAGAAACGAGAATGCGCCACCATTGGTATAGATACCTTTCTCTGAAGTAATAAGCCTGTCGGGCAAGAGTTTTACATTCGGATACAAACGCCTGAAATCGCTAGCCAGGTTCCAGTGAGTAGAGCAGGGTTTGCCTTCCAGCAATCCTGTAGCAGCCAATAAAAATGCACCCGAACAAATAGAGGATAGCTCTGCACCGTTCTTATATTGTTCGCGCATCCATTCTATCAGTTCTGCATTGTCTTTCACCAGCACATCGGTATAAGCGCAGGCAGGTACTATAATGAGGTCTGCTTTTTTGATGGTGTTGATATGTGCAGGATGAATACTGAAGATGCCTGAGCTTAATACTATCTCCGCCTTAGAACCCGCTACGTTAATGTTCATCACAGATTTTCGCCCCTGTTCTTCCCAATAGCTGTTGGCCTTTTTCAGTATCTCGTACGGACCCGCAATGCTGTTCAGGTTAGCCTTGCCGTTGGGTACTAATATCGTCACCTGCATATACTTTCGTTTGCTGCAAAGTTAGCACAGATGGCTGTCCAAATCAACCCGTCACAAAGTCTATATAGCACCCGAATACTACCAAATCAAGCCAATAGCTTTGCATCATACTTTAACACTAAAAAACTAAAACAATGGAACAAAATGAGGTAATGGTAAAGATGGTATTGGACAGATGGAATGCGCTGAACAAGAATTTTGATGATACGCTGAATGCTTTGTCTGATGCAGATTTGCAACGCGAAATAGCACCCGGCAGAAACCGTGGTATTTATCTTTTAGGGCACATGGTGGCTGTGCACGATGATATGCTGCGCCTGCTGGACTTCGGCAATAAACAATATCCTGATTTGTACAAACCTTTTGTGGAGTCTGCTGATAAAGCAGTGGCAGATTTGCCATCGGCAAAAGAACTACGCAAACAGTGGGCCGAGATCAATGTGTACCTGTCATCAAAAATAAATGCACTGACGCCTGCACAGTGGTTTGAGAAACATACTGCAGTAAATGCAGAAGATTTTGCCAAAGAACCGCACCGCAATAAGCTGAATATAATGGTGACACGCTGCACGCACCTGGCATATCATCATGGGCAAATCATATTGTTAGAAGCAAAGAAACATAACGACTAAACTATGGGCAAGAATTTCACTACAAGCATCACGGTTGATGCTACTGCACAAGAGGTATATAATGCTATCAATAATGTAGGTGGTTGGTGGCATGGAGAGGTGATTGGTAACACCACAAAAGTGAATGATGAATTCAGTTACTGGTTTCAGCATTTTCATTTTTCAAAACAACGGGTAACGGAACTGGTACCAAACAAAAAAATAGTATGGCTGGTGACAGAGAGTAACCTGAGCTTTACAAAAAAACCGAGCGAATGGACAGGAACAAAAATTGTTTTTGAGCTGACAGAAACAGACGATAAGACACAGGTGAGTTTTACGCACGAAGGTTTGGTGCCTGCATTTGAATGTTACGGCGACTGTTCGAACGGATGGAGTATGCTGATACAGCAGAGCCTCTATGGCCTGATAACAAAAGGTAAGGGTGTAGCTGTTTTTTAGGCTAAAACAATTGCTAATGTGATACATCCCCGCCCTAAAGGCGGGGATTGTTGTTTAGTTCTCACCCTAAAAGGGGTAATTACCTACTGCTAATTGTTAAAACTATTACAACGCTGTAACTTTTTTAAAGGTGATGCGACTAATAATTGTAACGGTTGATAACAACCAACAACAATTCAAATTAGTAAACCAACAAAAACGAAATAGTTATGAAAAACATCATCATTATCGCAGCATTCAGCATCTTCGGCTTTACAGCCAATGCAGAAAAAGCAGTATCAACCACTGCTAACGACATCAAATGCAATATCAATGTATCCGGACAAACATTGGTTGTTGCCAACGCACAACAACAACCTGTTGAAGTAACCATCGCTAAAAAATCAGGAGAGGTATTGTATCAATATAATGTGAAAGGTTATCAGAAAGAGATATCTCTGAAAGACCTGAACGAGGGCAAGTATAATATTGTGATAAAAGCACCTGACGGCAAAGAGAAAACAGTCTTATTACAGGTGTTGTAATTAAATTCATCCCCGCTCTTCAAGGCGGGGATCTTTGTTTTGTAGCATCTTTAGAAGTATTGTCAGCTACAACACTCCACACTATTCAAATTTTATCATAAAAAATGTACTTTAATGTGCAAATTGCTGATTATGAAGCTGCATGTATTAATTTTTGCTTCCCTCCTTATCGCCACTACTTCATTTGCACAAGAACGGAAAAAGAGCAAAGACAGGCTCTATGCCAAAAAGCCGCTTTGGATAGCGATGGTAGATGATACTCTTACCAATTATTACGAGGCTGAAAAGGCATTCAGTATCTATTGGCAGCACCACGAAAAACCAGAAACCGAACACGATATCATCGGCGAACATGAAGAGCGATCTAAAGTGCCATCTAGGCGTAGACAACGCAGGCTGGAAGAAGAAGAAGACAAAATGAGAATGGAGATACGCAAATACGAAAAATGGCATGAACTGATATTGCCTTACGTAAAAGAAGACGGTCGTATCATGTATCCATCAGAAAGGCTGCAATTGTGGGAAAAGCAACAATCAAAATAATTTTTCAGAATACTAATCATACTGGCTTATGAAATTCCTGAGGGTTTCAATAGTATTAATGCTGGCAATGGCAGCACCCGTATATGCACAGGTAGTAGCACCGTGGACAAATACAGGTCCTGTAAATTTTCCAATCAATAAAAGCGGGCAGGTGCATGGTATAGGCCGTGTATCGCAGATAAAATTCCACCCTTCGAATGCTGCAAAAATCTATGCGGTAAGTGCATCGGGTGGTTTGTACATTACTAACAACAATGGTGTTACATGGGCTCCTACATCGGGTACCGAAAAACTGCCTGCCACATCATGCTCCTCTGTTTGTATTGATTACACGAACGATAGCATCATGTACCTGTGCCTGGGCGACGCTGATTATTACAGCAACAGCTACGGTATATATAAAACAACTGATGCCGGCGCTACATGGACGGCTGCCAATACAGGCATAGGCAATAAAATGGCGGTAGAGATATTGATGGATCCTAACGACCACAATACCCTAGTAGCTGCAACTACCAGCGGCATATGGAAAACAACCAACGCGGGTGGTACATGGACACAGGTGCAGACCGGTACCAGCTTCAGGGATATGAAAGCCAATCCAATTAATCAGCGCACACTGTTTGCGGTAACGAGTACGCTATTGTATAGAAGCACTGACTTTGGTAGTACATGGACTAATATTACATCGGGTGTAACCGTACCATCGGGTAATGGTGGTATGCGCATTGCAGTTTCTGCTGCAGATACCAACAGGGTATATCTTGCCACTACAGGCGGCAACGGCTGGATACTGAAATCAACCGATGGCGGGCTCAACTTCAGCAATGTGTATAACAGCACTACCAATTGCCTGGTATGTTATGATGCCACACCGGGTTCGGGCTCGCAGGGCAATTATAATTTTGACATCAATTGCAACCCGCTTAATGCTAACGAAATGCTGTTGGTAGCACACAATGTTTGGCGCAGTACAGATGGTGGTGCTAACTGGAGCAAACGCACCAGTTGGTGGAACGAATGCCATACCGATATGCACCAGATTTACTTTAACCCATACAACAACACACAACGCTTTAATGGCAATGACGGTGGTGTTTGGATGTCTACCGATACCAATGCTACTGTATGGAACCCGCGCGCCGATGGTATAGCTGCAACAGAAATATACCGCGCTGCGCAAAGCCCTGTTGTAAAACAAATGATAAGCATTGGTACGCAGGATAACGGTGAACTGTATTATGATACCGCCACATGGAAATGTAACCGTGGTGGTGACTGGAGCGCAAAATGCTCATTTGATTATTTAGGTAACTCTACGGTATATTATATGAATAACGGCAACCGCCGAAACCTGAGACCACTGGCAGGTGATTATTCTTACCGTTGCCCTTATACTGCTACGTCTGCATCAGAAATTGCATTTGTAAAAACATTGCCTAATTATGCCTTCCTGGGTAAAGACACTATATGGCGCAGTACAAATATTAATGCTGCCTCACCAACATGGACGGCCATCATACCCAATACGGAAGCTGTGAAAGATATTGTCGTCTGCACAGCAGATAGCAACATACTCTACTTTGTTACCAATGCCAGCCATGTGTATCGGTGCGACAATGCACTGTCAGTATCGCCCACTGTCACTATGTACAGTACACCTTCTGCCAGCAATAACACTGCAAGCCTGGCTACGAATAAGAATAATGTGAACATAGTATACATGAGTTGCAATAACAAAATGTATGTGTCAACCAACCAGGGTGCTTCATGGACAGACATCACCAACAACCTGCCGTCACTCAATATCAGGCAGATATACCACGATGATTATTCTGCCAACGAACGCCTGTTTGTAAGCCTCGGCAATTATGTCTATTATAAGAATAACACTACTACAGTCTGGACTAACCATAATGCAGGATTACCTACGGTAGCCAATGTTACCGACTTTATGATGTATAACGATGGCACTAACAATAGCCTCATCAGGTTGTCTACCTACGGGCGTGGCGTATGGGAATCATACATCAATACAGCACCACCTGTGGCTACATATGCTGCTTCAGACACTACCGTATGCGAAGGCACTACTGTAACGTTTACAGACAATTCTACTAATTCGCCCACAACGTGGAACTGGACATTTACAGGTGGCTCGCCTTCAACATCAACTCTCCAAAACCCTACTATATTATATAATACTGCAGGTACTTATCCTGTTTCATTAACCGTAACCAATGTAGCTGGTAGTGGTGTACTGACCAAGACAAGCTACATGGTAGTATATCCTAAAGCTACTGCTACTATTAGCTTCGCGGGTAATGTGCTTACAGCAGGTGGCTCTACGGGCACTTATAAATGGTACTTCAACGGCAATCTGATAGCAGGTGCTAATGGCGCTACGTATACTCCCACACAAAACGGGTCTTACTATGTGATCATCACTGATGCCAATGGTTGTACCGCGCAATCTTCTTTTTATAGTGTAACAACGGTGGGTATCAAAAACATAACGGCTGATAATGTCAAAATATACCCCAACCCCAATAATGGTACATTCACAGTGCAAACGGGTAATATCAATTTTAAGAAGGCTAGCATCACTGTGTATGACCTGACAGGCAAAGAGGTGTTGTCGAAACCACTCACAGGCACTGCAACACAAATCTCTCTGGGCAATGCAGCTAAAGGTATTTATATGGTGAAACTGCAACTGGATGATGCGGTCATTACGCAAAGGATAACTATTGAATAAATACATTAATTATTAATGATGCATCCCCGCCGGTAAGGCGGGGATTATTTTTTTATTAACCTCATTGCATAATCTGATTTTTTTTTAGAGCTTTATCATGCTTTCTGACTGCTATGCCCGAAAACCATAGTATAAGAAAGGAGTGGACTATTTTTTTATTATAAACTACTAAACCAACATTTATGTTAGGCGAAATCAAACTTTTCGCGGGTAATTTTGTACCCGATGGCTTCCTCTTATGTGACGGCAGCGTTTACCAAATTTCCAATTACCCCATGTTGTTCTCCAAAATCGGGAAAATCTATGGCGGTGATGGTATCTCCACATTTGGAGTCCCCAATCTTCTGGGCCGTGTACCTGTATGTAACGGACAGGCTGCAGGCAACCCGAATTTCACCCTGGGCCAGACGGGCGGCGTGCAAAACGTAACCCTCACTGCCAACCAGGTAGGTGTGCACATGCACACGGGACAGTATGCAGCAAGCCCGCAGTTGCAAATTAATTTGCAAATACCTGCCAGTACAGGAGCTGCGTCATCAACATCTCCGGCCGGTAATATGTTTACCACCACACCGGCAGGATACGAGATGTATGATAGTACTCCACCTGCTGCCGGACAACCTGTAGCAATGCCCGGCACGGTGAGTTTTACCACCGCGCAACAAACAGGCACGAACACTACTCAGAATTTACCACATCCCAATGACCAACCGTATCAGTGCATCAACTACATTATAGATGCCTTCGACATGTATGATGAACCAATCCTCGGTGAGATATGTATTTTCACGTACAACTTTGTTCCCGTTAATTTTGCAGAGTGCAACGGCGCGATGCTGAGCACCGGTCAAAGTGCAGCACTGTATTCTTTACTGGGCAACGTTTACGGTTCAAGCGGAGCAGGAAAATTCGCTTTGCCCGATTTGCGTGGCAGATTGGCCGCAGGTGCCGATATGGCGCATAAAACAAATATTACCAACAGGGCCTTAGGACAGTCGGGTGGTGTAACCTCAGTTGCATTATCAACTAACCAATTACCACCGCATATTCACCCCGTACAGATAGGAACCACCGGTAAAACAAGTTGGCCTGTAACTCCAAACATTGCCAATACCGCTAATCCTGCCAATGCAATGCTTGCTAAAGTGGGAGGAGAAACGATGTATAGCACCACCAGCAATAGCACAATGGCCGTTCTTAACGGAGGCAGCCTCACAGGTGCAATGCAAGTCAATCCTAATACATCGGGGAATATACCTCATGACAATGTGCAACCTGTAATGGCGCTTTGTTACGCAATATGCACCAATGGCATTTATCCTCAAAGACCGTAATTTTTTTAATAACAATAATAAAACAATAATACTATGTCAAGCGATCAATATTATATAGGTCAAATCATTCCTTATAGCTCACCTGCCGTACCGGATGGTTGGCATTTATGCGACGGTTCGTTGCTGAATATCCGCGAATACCAAGCTATGTATTCGTTACTGGGAACTACATATGGCGGCGATGGCCGAAATACATTTGGCTTGCCCAATCTTTCCGGCCGTTCTGTAGTAAGCGCCAGCAGTTCTGTAAATCTGGTACTGAACAGAGGACAAATTGCCGGCTCGGCTACAGTGACACTGAATGCTAATAACATACCGGCACATACTCATCCCAATACCGTACTGAACGCAGTAAATGCTCGCATCACTATACCGTGTGACACTACACGTGCAGCGGCTGTAAAGAAACCCGTAGATGCTTGTCCTTCAGTTTCTGTCAGCCCCAACATGTATGCGAGCGGAACCAGCGTGCCGGGCACTGTAAATATGGTGCCTCCTGTTTTAACACAACAGGCCGGTGACCCACAAGCCGGTGCCAATTCGGGTGGTATGGCGCATGAGAATATGATGCCCTATTGTTGTATAGGATATATCATCTGCACCAACGGGCTCTATCCATCGCGTCCGTAACATCACATAATCATCCCCGCCATACAGGCGGGGATTTTTGTTATAGCCATTGTATGGTCTATATTTTTTTTGCATATTTATTTTCTCTTTTTATACCATGCCCGAAAGCCTTGTATAAAGAAAGGGCATTTTTATCACTCTTATTGTAAACGCTCAATCAATTTTATGCTTGGTGAAATCAAACTATTTGCAGGAGGTTTTACGCCCTTGGGGTTTCTGGCATGCGATGGTAAAACATTGCCGTCTTCAGACTATAGCTGGCTATCCGATTTACTCAAAAATACTTATGGCGGAGATGGTATTAACACATTTGCCGTACCCAATCTGCAGGGGCTTGTGCCTGTATGTGCCGGGCAATTGTTTGGCGAGTATTATGAAGTGGGAATGACAGGCGGTGAGCAGATGGTAAGCCTTTCTCCCGAACATGTAGGAGTACACACTCACCTGGGGCAATTTGCACAAACGTCGAAGATGCAAATTGATTTGCAAATACAGGCCAGTACGGGGCTAGCTTCATCTACCTCGCCTGCCGGAAATATGTTTGCTCACTCACCCGCGGGTTATGAGATGTATAACAACACCCCTCCCGATATCAATGAGCCGATAGCTATGCAGGGCATGGTGCGCTTCACCACTTCTCAACAAACAGTTCCTGACAATAAAAAAGTAAATAAGCCACACCTTAACGATCAGCCTTATCAATGCATCAACTATATTATAGATGCCTATGGGGGAAGTTATGAAAGGTTTGTGGGTGAGATATGTATTTTCCCTTACAATTTTATCCCTGCAAATTTTGTGGAGTGCAATGGTGCCGAGCTCGATTTCGTGCAATATCCCATACTGTATGCACTGCTGGGTAATACATACGGGTCCAGCAGAGACGGAGTATTCGCCTTGCCCGATTTGCGTGGTAGGGTAGCAGCAGGGTATGCTTATCCGCAAACACATATCTACAGCAGGAGCTTAGGCGAATCCGGTGGTATGGTAGATGTGCAGCTGACCGCTGACCAGATACCTGAACACACGCATCCTATAGAAATAGGAATAACTGGAAAAGTAGGTTGGCCTGTAACGCCAAACGTTGCTAATACCGGTAATCCGGGCGGTGCTATGCTTGCCAAAGTAGGCGGACAAACCATGTATAATACCACCAGCAATAGCACTATGGCCGAAGTAGACGGAGGCAAATTAACGGGTGTAATGAATGTATTATCAAACTCGTCTCCAAATTCTGCACACAATAATGTGCAACCTGTAATGGGACTTACGTATGCGATATGTATTGATGGTACTTTCCCTACGCGTCAATAATTTTCAATAACAATAATAAAACAAATATACAATGGAAGATGATAATTATTTTTTAGGACAGATCATTGCTTATAGCCAGAATGTTGCACCGAAAGGGTGGGCATTATGCGACGGCTCTTTGCTCGAAATCAATAAAAATCAAGCTCTTCATTCGTTGCTGGGAACAACTTTTGGTGGTGATGGCATCAATACATTTGGCCTGCCCAACCTTTGCGGCCGTGCCATTACAGGGGTTAGCACATCGGTGAACGTTATGCTGCGTACGGGAGAAACAACCGGCGCGCCCAAAGTAGCACTGGATTATAACACTACTCCACAGCATACCCACCCTGATGTTGTACTAAATGCCGTAAATGCCCAGATAAGTATTCCATGCGATACTACGCGATCGGCTGCTGTGAAGAAACCGGTTGATACCTGCCCCACAGTTTCTACAGGCCCCAACATGTATGCCAGTGGAACGCTGGTTCCGGGAACAGTGAACATGGTAACACCTGCTATAACCGCTACTTCGGGGAATATTCATACAGGGCCTAACGCAGGTAGTACACCTCATAAGAATATGATGCCCTACATTTGTATACAGTACATTATTTGTTTACAGGGAGATTTCCCTCGACATAACTAATATTATATAGTCATCCCCGCTCCTCAAGGCGGGGATGGTTGTTATCCCATTGCATTATCCACATTTTTTTTGCAGATTTATTTTCCTTTTCTATGCCGTGCCCGAAAGCCAGGTATTCGAAGGGCAAACTTTTTTTAACTCTTATTGTAACAGCTAAACCAATTTTATGATAGGCGAAATCAAACTCTTTGCCGGAAATTATGTGCCGGCCGGCTTCCTGCTATGCGATGGCAGTGTTTATAAGGATTCTGATTACATTCAATTGTTCACTTTCCTCAAAGGTACTTATGGCGGAGATGGCGTTAATACTTTTGCAGTGCCCAACTTATTAGGGCGTGTCCCTGTATGTACGGGGAAAGTTGCCGGAAAGGAATATAACCTGGGAGAGATGGCTGGAACGCAATGGGTAACCCTTGATGCAGAACATGTGGGAGTGCATGTGCACATGGGGCAATTTGCAGCAGACCCTCAGATGCATATCAATTTACAAATACCTGCAAGTACAGGAGCTGCTTCAACAACTACACCAGCCGGAAATATGTTTGCCAACTCACCTGCAGGCTATGAGATGTATAATAACACACCACCGGGTCTCAATCAACCGATAGCCATGCAGGGTATTGTGAAATTCAATACTTCGCAGCAAACTGACATTAACTCTACTCACAATCATCCGCACCCTAACGACCAACCTTACCAATGCATCAACTATATCATAGATGCCGAGGGCCTGTATGATGAACCACTTGTTGGGGAGATATGTATTTTCCCATACCAGTTCATCCCTAAAAATTTTATTGAGTGCAATGGTGCAGTACTCAATTTCATGGCGTACTGGCAACTGTTTAATTTGCTGGACACTACCTACGGGTCAAACGGAGTAGGAACATTTGCGTTGCCGGATTTGCGAGGCAAGGTGGCCGCAGGTTCTAACGCGGGAAAGAACACAGGTATCAATAACCGGAGCTTAGGAGAATCAGGCGGTGCGACATCAGTGGCGCTGACCCCTGACCAGATACCTGCCCATACTCATCCTGTAAACATAGAAATGTCTGGTAAAGTAGGTTGGCCTGTAACGCCAAACGTTGCTAATACAGGCAATCCTGCCGGTGCTATGCTTGCCAAAGTAGGCGGAGAAACTATGTATAATACTACCAGCAATAGCACCATGGCAGAAGCCGGCGGTGGCAGCCTGACCGGTGTAATGCAAATTTTGCCAAACACATCAGGGGATAATGCACACAACAATGTGCAACCTGTAATGGGACTTACCTATGCTATAAATACTTACGGTATTTTTCCACCGAGGCAATAATTTTTTAATAACAATAATAAAATAAATATACAATGGACGAAACATATCTTTTAGGACAGATCATACCGTATGGTCCGTATACCATACCACAGGGTTGGGCAGAATGCAATGGCGCGTTGCTCGATATTAATAAATATCAATCTCTTCATTCGTTACTGGGAACAGCTTTTGGTGGTGATGGCATCAATACATTTGGCCTGCCCAATCTTTGCGGCCTGGCTGTAGTAGGCGTTGGTGGTTCGCAGAGTGATTTAGTACTGAAAACCGGGCAAACCGCGGGCTCGGCTACCGTAGCGTTGGATTATAACACTACTCCACAGCATACCCACCCTGATGTTGTACTGAATGCTGTAAACGCCCAGATCAGTATTCCGTGCGACACTACGCGTTCGGCTGCTGTGAAGAAACCGGTTGATACCTGTCCCACAGTTTCTGCAGGCCCCAACATGTATGCCAACGGAACATTATTGCCCGGAACAGTGAATATGGTAACGCCAGTTGTAACTGCCACTACCGGCGGTGTTCAAGCGGGACATAATTTTGGAGGAGTACCGCATGATAATATGATGCCCTACACTTGTATAAGGTATATAATCAATATTCAGGGAGGAGATTTCCCGCGCCCTCAGTAATTTATACAACCATCCCCGCCTGCAAAGCGGGGATTATTATTTTCCGTTCGTTACAAAAAAATGCACTTTCGTTGGATGAGGTAGTCGTTTCGTGCATTTTGCCATTAAAAGGGGATTAGAAAGCGTGCCATCAGCATGTATGCAGAGCTATCTGTTGTAAATTTGCTGTACCCTTAATACTTAAAATGATAACCTATGAAGAGAATATTAACCCTTCTATTTTGTTTGAACATCGTCTATGCTAACGCTACTACCTTTGTTAGTGGTATTATCTCTACTAACACTACATGGACAAAAGCCAATAGCCCTTATGTGGTGAATGGAAATTTATCAGTGGATTCAGGAGTGAGACTTACCATACAACCGGGGGTAGTGGTGATGGTTGATAGTAGTTACGCCATCACTATTGATGGTAGCCTTATGGCAAAAGGTACTACTGCTGATAGTATCATATTTACATCTTCTAAAATTGCACCGTCTCGTAAAGCATGGCAAGGCATTACATTTAGCTTGAAAACAATACATGACACCAGCCGGTTGTATTATTGCAGGTTTGAATATGCCTCATCTGCAATTGTAACAACGGGCACTTATTGGCTTCAGGTATATTATTCCTTGTTCAGATTTAACACTACAGCTATTCATTTATACACCCAAAACCCTAATTCAAATACTTCTGATTTTAATTATAACAAAATAACCCTAAATGATACAGGTGTATATTCTAACTCCCCAAACACTTCCTACAACTCCACTTTAGCAAGATGTGAAGTAAGTTACAATACTATTGGTATGCGTCAAGAAAATACTTACGGCATACGCATCGCTCTAAATAGCTTTAACTACAATATGATAGGGTATTCTTCAGATGGTGCAGCAGAAGGTACACAAGGAAATAAATTTATCGGGAATGTTCTCTATGGTGTTTATGTAGTTTCAAGTCCTGCCAATAGGAATAGCGGGTATATAAGTAATAACCTTTTTCTTTATCATCCAACTGCTATATACATAGACTCTGTTGCGTATGGTCATGTGTACGGTAATACCATAGCTTATAACGGAGTAGGTGTAGAAAATAATAAGACATACAGAAGTGCGTCATATTCTTCAGGTACGATATTAATATTTGGCAACTGTTATAGCAATAATAATGTTTTTAATTTCCGTACAAGTGATATCGCGGACATAAACACGCAAGGTGATTATTGGGGAACAGCAAGTATACCGGGCATAGATTCTACTATTTATGATTATTATGACAATGCCACTTTAGGTAAACTTAGATATACCAATATTAGCTCTACCCCTACTGCAGGTTGTCAGACTACTTCAGCACCACCACCATGTTATCCTAAGCCTGATTCTGTAATAGCTAATGTTATTTCTCCCTTCAATGCTAATATATCATGGCCTGCTGTGTCGGGCGCTACTGCTTACGAGTATTATGTGATACCGTCCAGCTCTACACCACCATCATCAGGCACGCTTACGTTCAATACTTCATTCAGTTTAACAGGACTAACACCCGGACAAACTTACCAGGCTTGTGTACGCACACGTTGCCAGGCATCGCCATTCTATTCTGCATGGCAGTGCAAAACATTCACTATGCCATACCCGCCATGTAATTCGCCTGCCCATGTTTATATCACCAACATAGGGCCTTACTATGCTACCATATCCTGGGATACGGCTGCTTATGCTACACAGTATGAATACTATGTATTGCCTCATCCTTCATCACCACCTGCATCACCAACAGTTACTACTGCAAGGTCGGTATTGGAGTTTGGTTTTTATCCTGGCACACTGTATGATGTATGTGTAAGGGCTAAATGCGGCCCTGCTTTCTCTGACTGGATATGTGATACTTTCAGAACGACAACAACGGGTATCAATACTGTGTATACTCCTGTGGTTAGTATTTATCCTAATCCTAATAAGGGTACATTCACTGTATCGCTGCAAAATAATTATGGCAGTAATACAATGGTGACGGTATATGATATGATGGGTAAGGAAATTTACCAATCACCAATCACCAATAATAAATCACAAATATCATTGGGTGATGTGCCTAAAGGAGTTTATATGGTGAAGCTGCAACTGGATGATGCGGTGATAACCCAACGTGTGACTGTGGAATAAACTTATAGATAAACAATAGAGAACAACACTGCTTATAAAACCGCTAAAAATAAACTTTATGAAAAAACTATTTTTTTCGCTACTGCTTATGGCCCCTGTTTGTGCCAATGCACAAATCACGCTTGAACACACCTATCCTGCAAATGAGACCAATATCTTGATTTACAATCTCGAAGGGGTTGGATACAGGTATATGACGTATGATAATTTTTATCTCTTGTGGAGTCCAAAAATCAATTTATATGATGGAACCCACACTCTATGGAAAACTATAGATCCCAAAATACCGTCAGGGTATGCATTCAGATCTGCAAAATTCCCATCAACAATGTTATTTGATTCAGACACCGGTGTTGAAGTTGTGGTTGTTTGTGCGCGAATAAGCGGTAGTCCGGCAGGGCCTGATGAAATTACCCAAATAGTTGATGAGAATGGCAGCATTATAAAATCAATTCCATATGCAGTTGATGCATATGTGCAAAAATTTGATGCCTCCTGGAAACTTTTAGTTTTGCTACAAGATGCAACCAGTAGTACAAGCAGAGAATGGTGCGAAGTATATAGCCTGCCAGGACAGTTTCTGGGTATTCGCAGCCCTAATGGTAATAATAACAACGACCCTGCAAGTTCTTTTTTATATCCCAACCCAATGGATAACACAGCAACCTTAGATTACGTATTGCCAAAAGGCTCTGATAAAGGCACCGTGCAGGTCTTTAATGCAAACGGCACAGCAGTACGTACATATACTGTCAATCAGAATACTGGTAGTTTAACAATTCAGCGTGATGGTTTACCAGCAGGTGCTTATTTTATCACTACTTCATCTAACGGCGTAACAAGTCCACCACAAAAAATAGCAGTTAATTAACTGTTTAAATTTGTCAACTATAGTGAATCATTACAATCCCTGCTTGCAAAGCGGGGATTATTGTTTTGAGCATAGTTAGTTATTCTGCAATGCCATTTTTTACGGCGTAGATAACCAGCCCTGCCGTGTTGCGTACACCTATTTTTTCCAATAGTGCACTGCGTATGCCTTCAACAGTACGCTGGCTGAGAAATACTTTGGCGGCTATCTCTGTGTTGGTATGCTCCTTGCATATCAGGCGGAGTATCTCTTTTTCCTTATCGTTGAGTTGAATATTGTTCTTAGTGCGTTGCTGCACTTTGTTCTTATCTACCAATCCCTTCAGTAATATCTTACTCACCATATCATTGAAGTAATAATTGGTTTCATGTACGGCATATATGGCTTTGATGATCTCGTCAGGGTCGGCATTTTTTATGAGGTAACCATTAACGCCCATATCCAGCATATGCAGAATAAAATTCTCATCATCATACATGGTGAGCACTATTATTTTTGTATCGGCATTTTTTTCGCGGATGCGTTTAGTGGCTTCCATCCCGTCCATCTCCGGCATTTTCATATCCAGTATGATAACATCGGGTGTGGTGGTTTCTAAAAGTTCCAGCAGTTGCACGCCGTTCTCTACCTCGCCTATGCATTGCAAATTTGCATCGGCATTTAAAGTATACAATATGCCCTTCCTGAAAACTTTATGGTCGTCTGCGATGATGTATTTTATCTTTTCCATACTTATAACGGTATACGGATGATGGTGTGATATTGATTATCGGTATTGGCAAATTCTATAGTGCCGCTCAGTGCTTTCAATCGTGTTGCAATATTCTTGAGCCCTGAGGCGTTTTTCTTTTCGAGATATTCATTAAAGCTATCTTCGGTAATGCCTTCTCCGTTGTGGCTGATGCGCACCTGTAACATATTGTTGTGTGCAAGGGTATGCACGTTTGCAATGCTGGCAGATGCGTATTTCATCATATTGTTTACCAGTTCCTGCACTATGCGGTATACAGCCAGCGCTATGGCATCGTTCAGTGGTGGCAGTGCATCACTTGTATAACGGATGTTGATAGCCCCGGTTTTGGTAAACACATCGAAGAAAGATTGCAGTGCTTTTTGCAAACCTAAATGTTGCAGCATAGTGGGCTGCAGGCGGTGAGAAATGGCGCGTACCTTACCTATGCTCTCGTCCAGCAATTCCTGCGAAAGGGTTACAGCATCATTTACTACGCCTTC
Organism: Bacteroidota bacterium; assembly: GCA_018267965.1. Classification (GTDB taxonomy): domain Bacteria; phylum Bacteroidota; class Bacteroidia; order Chitinophagales; family Chitinophagaceae; genus Polluticoccus. The sequence goes on from JAFDXK010000001.1 coordinate 241,382, forward strand.
TTTATTGGCATTACGTAAGTATAGCCGTACAGAAGAGAGAGTGGCTCCTACATCATCGTGCAACTCTGCAGCTATGCGGCTGCGCTCTTCTTCCTCGGCACGAATGGTAGCTTCTGACAGTTCTTTTTCTTTTTGCAGTTGTATGATGGCGAGCTCGTGTTTATGCGAAACCACCCTGCGCTGATACATGACCACAAACAGAATGATGCCTGTAGACAAACTGAGCATAGCGCCCACGCCCAGTAAAACGATGCTAAGGTTTGACAGTTCCATCCTTTATGCTCAGTGCTTTTGCCAACAATATATTTTTAGTGATGTTCAACCCGCAAAAGACAGTGCTCCATAGCATAGCACCCAAAGCTATATCCTGTGTACGGATTCTTTCTGCAAACATAAACATAAAAAATACCCCCGATGCGTAAATCAGGAAGGTAACGTTTACCCAAAAAAATCTTGATTGCAAAATATTATCGAGCAAGGGGCCGGTAAGCAGTTTGTAAAAACCAACCATAGCAAGTATGATGTATAGCAGGTAGAACAAAGCACCTGCTGTAAGGTTTAGCCTGAATCGCTCCAGTGGTATTGCAGTATTAAAGGGTCGGATGTAGAGGGTATGCGCTATGAAGAACATCGCCAACAGAATAGATAACAGGATAGCATTACGTTTGTTTCTGAATAGTGGTGTGTAATATGATGATATTAAAAACAACTCCAGTATCATAAACACATTACCTGTCCAAGGTATTCTATGCCCCATTGTTTTTGCTATCATAGCAGTTATGTCAAATAAAAATGCTGCTAGGGCATACCACCATAGCAGCATTTTATCCTTTCTACCCATTAGTATAGGCAATACGGATGATGAAACCGAAATATAATATATAATCTTCCCTACTATCAAACCAGGAGGATTAAAATAACTATGGAAGTTGTATCGGGTAGGAGTCACTCAAATTATAATACCCAACCGGAGTGTTTCCATTCATGGTTCTGAATATCACTGCATACTTAGATTCTGGTGGTGAATATTGCGCTTTAAAAAACTGGAACTCTGTGGCATTATCTTTCAGATATGCCCCGTTGAACAATGCAAATGCATAGTAGGTAATATTTGGGTCGTATGGCTCAGGCGGTTTGCCGGTAGGTGAAAGCTCCTGAAAGCCCAATGCGATAGCGTTGACATCTGCCATAGCAAAATCGTACTCCAGTTTCCAGCAGGTAGTGCTGCAATCTGAGCCTGCCATCTGGTCAGACAATTCTGTCCAGGGTACAGATACCGGGGCTACTTCCGCATATGATTCTCCCCAGTAATTGTAGAGGTAGCCTTCAAAAGCGGCTTGTGTAATGCTGTGGTAATTGGCTACAGCCATCTGGTCGACAGGGCTGTTGCAGTCTGTGATGGTAATGTTTTTCTCTCCCATATATGGTGCCTTATTTTCAGATAAAGATAATTGAATGGTGACCAACGATATTCATTAGCAGGCAATAATTTATTCACAATATTTACCACATAACATAAAGATGTTATTCAGAAAATTTCATGAGTGCGTATTTATACGTATTTAAAAATGCGTATTTCCCGCAATGAGAATTAGTGGTTCTTCTCTTGAAAGCGATATGCTGATGTGCTAATCTTGTATTGTTATCAGATTATTACATCATTATTAAAGATGCTATTGTTATATGCCTTTATGTAACGGGAATATGAGAGAGATTCCGACCTGCAACTGCTGTAAAGGGGTAACTTTTACCCAATACTTTATGGCTAAGTTGCTGAAGGGCTTTATCAAACAATGCAAATACCGACAAACCCTGTCACCATCTTCATTGAGTTTAATGCAAATAGTGACGGCAGAAGTTTTTTATTCATCTCCGCATTTTACGACGCTGCAGGTGCACATCTCGGCTTTGTGTGCGTTAGATTGAATATAGTATGGCAGTATTGACAAGGTATTGTCAGACAAAACGAACAACCTATCGGCTATTTAGTTTCTACTATACGCATCTTTTGTGCGAGTTGGCAGCTCGGGCACAACTATAAGCAATATCACCATGTAACCGCCCCCAGACCAAGGGGGCGTTTAGTTTTAGTGCGGTATACAAGTGCATGGATGTATATGGCCATGGGATTTTTGTATAGTTAACGATTCCGCAATTAACACATCGCCAACAAAGCGTTACATCTTCTTTAGCATAGTGCTTGATAGTTTTATTCAAAACTTATGCTTATGAAATCCTTATTCTTTACATTGTCATTAAGTGCTGTATGCACAAGCGCATTTGCACAAACCGAAACAACTATCGGCAACCCTAAGGCTGCAACCACATCTTCTTTTTCTATCGGGGCTACCTCAGGTATTGAAAGAGAGAATTTATTTCCGATGAAATATTCGAGCCCGTGGGCTACTCCCGTTACCTATTCGATGTCGCAGGTTTTTATGCGTTACAATTTCAATAAACACATGTCGCTGCAAACAGGTATAGGCTTTGGTGTAATCCCTCAAAAAGAAATGACTTACGGCTCTTATCTTCAAAATAGTAGTTATCACCCGACTACTATTGCCACGAATGGATTTGTTATAGAGAACCCTGTTAGTTTGCAATATCATTTCTTTTCGCCCAAGGCAAGGCTGCGCCCGTATATAGGTGTTGGTACTACAATACGACGTTATTATCTTAATGAAACAACATCGGATGTTAGTAATGGCTCAGCCATCTTTAACCGAGCATATCATAATGATGTGTTGTTGCTAACAGCAACTCAAGGGCTAACGTGGCAAGTAAATAAACACTGGCAGGTAAACCAGAGCCTTACATTTATGAACCAGGGAAAATTCAATGCACTGTCGTTGCAACTGGGTGTATCTTATAAGATAGGAAAGTAGTTTGTGTTTATGATATATCCCCGCCTTTCGGGCGGGGATTTTGTTTTAGAAAGTCTCTGTTTATTTATTGTCGCTTTATTTTGCAACAATAGGACAATTTACCAGAGCAGCATTAGTGGCTAACGATGTTGCCGCCTGTGCAGTAGACAGGTTGCTGACCATACTAAAATTTGCATTGTCGTAGATATCAACAGACCATAGCGGAGAATAGCCCGCATCGGCAGGCAGTACTGATGCAATATTGTGTGTTTGCAGAGAGCTCATTTCCATCTTAAAACCTGATGACGGTCCGCCGTTAGGTTGATTGGGATTGATATTGAATGTAACATAAATAGGTGCTACCGGAATTTTTCCATTTACTGTGTTTAAATCTTTTTCTCCAAACGTGAAATAAGACACAACTTTATTTTTATACCAACCTCTTATAATGCCTGTGCTTTCTCCATTCAGACGTTTGGAAGCAGTAGAGCCAGATGGTACTACCGGACAGTTGACAATATGTGTAGTAGCACTAATGGTATAGCCCTTATCTTTTATCTGCTGGTAAGAGGTAATGGTATTAGCTACATAATCTGATGGCACTTCTACGGTATTGACCAGCCAAAAATCATTGTAGTTGGCATCGCCCGGTATGACATCAATAATGTTCAACTGGCCGCTTACAGGCGTTCCATTTTGTACTAACACATATATGGGTGCCGGTGTTTCGGGCTGCACGTCAAAATTGTAATACGATATGACATTACCGGATGGACCATAGCCCTGTGTAATAAAAGGCGGTTTGTCAAAGTCTATGGGTGCATTGGCTGCAGGCAAACCATTGCTTGCATCGCGCACTTGTAAATGCCCGGCTGCTGCAGAGAACCTGTCAACCGCTACTTTTTCTGCGGTATCGGGAGAAGTGCCTGTAACTATTTCTTTTTTATCTTTTTTACATGCCATGGCAGACAGGCATACCAATAGCGATAATCTTATGAGTTTCATTCCATTCATCATTGTTTATGCATTTAGATTGTTTGAAAATTTTTATTTGATGTTTGCATTTACAGATGTGCCAGTATATCCTTTATTGGTGCGCGATGTGTATAGTCGGCATCAAAAAACTTATACGCTATCTTTCCTTCTTTGTTTATGATATAGACTGCGGGCACTGGTAGATTGTTGCCATTTTTGCCGTTGTTTTTCATAAGGTTTATACCATATCCTTTCAGTTTAGTGTTGGTAGCATCATCTACTTTGTAGGCCACATCATATTGCTTCATTATTTTAAGGCCTTCATCATGAAGGATAGAAAATCCGGCTTTTGTTTTTTTAACAGTTACGTCGATGCTTTCAGATATTTCGGGAGTTACAGCCAATACCGTAGCATTTTTAGCCACTATCTGCATTAATGAGTCTTGCATTTGGCTCAGGTACCTATTGCAATAAGGACACCACTCGCCCCTGTAAAATACCAATACAACCGGGCTCTTTTTCAATACTGTATGCAGCTCTATTTTTTTACCGTTTTGGTCTTTTGCCATGAAATCGGGCGCTACATCTCCTGTGTTTAGTCCTTTGGGCTGACTTTGTGCCATGACTATTGTTCCTGCTAATAGCAGGCTAATTGTCGAAATAATTTTTTTCATTGTTGCTTATTTAAGCACCAAAATTATTTTGACAGTATTTGGCAGTGTGTCAGTTAGCCGACGTTGAGTTCTTTTTTTAAAAGCTGTATATCGTTAATGATAATTTGGCGCTTATCAAAGTGTATCAGTTTTTCGTCTTCAAACTGGTTGATCAAAGTGGTAGTTGTTTGCCTGCTGATACCGGTGAGCCTTGCAATATCTATATGCGTAAAATAGTTTGCTATTGTGAGGTTAGTTTCGCCTGCTTTGTGTGCATGATGTTCAAACAATGTCCAGAAAAAATACAACAGCCTACTTCTTACATCTTTTTGCAGCAGGTTCATCAGGCGGTACTCCAGCCTGCGCAATTGGTTGCCAACCTTCTTTGCATATTCGATAGACATATCAGGCCGGCGTTGCAGCAGTTCTTTGAAATCGGTTATTGTAAAAGTGCAAAGGGCAACATCCGTTTTGTAAGCCAGTGCGTATTCGCCGTATTTATTTTCGGGTTCCAGTGTGAATTGTCCGAACACATCTCCCTGTTTCAAAATATCCTTGACAATGTCATTGCCCGCATCGTCGATATACCCCAATTTTACATAGCCTTCTTTGATAAAATAGAGCCTGTTAAGGCTTTGCGGGTCGAAATAGATGTAATTGTTTTTATCTGCCAATACATAGTTATGAATAACATTCAGCGAATCGTATTCTTCTTGTGTCAATTTAGACAGGAAGTCATTTTTTCTTATCACCAATAACTTTTCATCAATGCCCATACCCGAAATATACTTGTTTTAATAATTGCTTAAAAATTTATTGTTCCGCTTCGCTATTCGCATTTGGTGCTGTTTGCCGCATATAGTATATACATCGCGGAGAATCATACTGTTATTGTTTGTTAGGGGCACAAATGAAGATTTTTAAATAGTTTGAATTGTCGCCTGGCTGACACTAAGCTGTAACCGGGAGGGGTAGCTTTGCGCGTTTATTTTTTCAAATTGAATTATTATGAATCCGGGAATGCCCTATCTTCTTCTTTCCTGTTGCACAGAAGCGGTATGGAATATTTGTTTAAAGCGCTCAAAAGGGCTTAGGGATTGGCCCGTCAACCTGATTGGTGTTTGCTTTATGATAGTGGGTGTGCTGGCTTTTAAAAAATCTTTGAGTAATATATCGCTAAGTGTGGCCACTGTTATATGGTCGGGAACATCACTGGTTTTAACAATTATTTTAGATACTTACTTGCACGACACCAAGCTGGACAATAAAACCATCTTTTTTATATTTTTATGTATGGTGTCAATTATAGGGTTGAATTTTTCTTCTAAAAATTAATTTCATTTTGCATAAGAGTCTTTTAGTCTGCCTGTTGTTTATAAGCATGAATTGCAACGCAAAAATGCACCCCCGTTTCAAAGCTGTTGCGTTTGACTATTTTGTCATTTTTGATCCTAACTCTGTTGTACCTGCAGTAGAGAAGGTTTTTCCGGGAGCAGGGATTGAGTTCACCAAAACATGGAGGGCAAAACAATTTGAATATTGTTTTCTGCGAACCATTACAAACAGGCATGCTGACTTTTACAAAGTAACTGCAGATGCGCTGGAGTATACAGCCCAGTTAATGCACCTGCACCTTACTAATACATCAAGAGACAGCCTGATGAAAGCATTTCTTGAATTAAAGCCATGGCCGGATGCAATAAATGCCTTACGCAAATTGAAAAGTGAGGGTGTACGTATCATAACCATTACCAACTTCAGCCCCGAAATGCTGAAGGCTAATGCAGATGCTGCGGGCATCACATCCCTGTTTGATATATTGCTGAGCACAGAAGAAAATCATACGTTCAAACCGGATACGCTGGCGTATAGTGCAGGCCTGCAAAAATTACATCTTTCTAAAGAAGAGGTTATTTTTGCTGCCTTCGGAGGATGGGATGCATACGGAGCCAAAAATTTTGGTTACACAACTTATTGGGTTAATCGTATGGGTTTGCCTGCTGAAGTGCTTGATGCAATGCCTGACAAAATCTCTAACGACCTAAAGGGTTTGTTGGATTTTGTATTGGGTGAAAATTGATTGGTTTGCCACCCGTATTCAAACATTTGCCCTGAATGACAATATTGTAATACTATAACGATATATCCCCGCCCGAAAGGCGGGGATTGTTGGTTGTTTTGTTTGAGTTGTTTTATTATGCATCCGGTATGTTAGGTTCTACCAGCCTCATCAGTTTGTCGAGTGAATCCTGCCAGCCCAGGTAGCACATATCTGCAGGTATCACTGCCGGTATGTTTTCCTGCGATATTTTTATTTCTGTACAACCCATGGTAGCTCTGAGCGTAACCGTTGTAGTCATTTCGCCCGGCAGGTTGGGGTCATCAAACCTGTCGGTATATTTCAACAACTCGTTGGGTTTCAGTTCTACATACTTACCGCCAAAAGAATGGCTGTTGCCTGTTGAGAAATTCTGAAACGACATCCTGTAGGTTCCTCCTACCTGCGCATTCATTTCGTGAACGGTGCAAACAAAGCCGTAGGGTGGCAGCCACGATGCCATAGCAGCAGCCTCTGTAAATGCGCGGTATACTTTTTCGGGTGATGTTTTGAAAACCCTGTGCAGATAAACATTGTTGTTTGACATAAAAATTTGTTTTAGTTAGTTATTAATTAGCATATTTGTTTTTATTGAAGCTCAGTATCCAGTGATTGCCGAATTTATCGGTAACACCCCCGAAGATGCCGCCCCAAAAGCTATCTTCGAGGGGTTGTTCTATAGTGCCGCCATCAGATAGTTTTGCAAAATATATTTCTATCTCTGTCTTGCTGCTGCAACGTAACGACAGTGATATCTGATTGCCTATATGCAATCCTTTTTCGCCTACCATATCTGTTGCCATGATGACGAGGTCATCTTTTGTAAGGCTGGCATATAAAATGCAATTCTTCATTTCCTCGGGCATTTTTTCAGACAGCGGGGATCCATCCACCGTCTGAAAGAATAACTCGCCCCCGAAACAATTTTTATAAAAGGTCATCGCCTCGCGGCAATTACCATTGAAAGTGAGATACGAATCTACCCGGGTCATTAATTTTCTGTGTAGGCTTTAAAGTTGTCAAGGATAGCCTGCCATCCTGTTTGTTGTTGTTCGATGGGGTTTTCGTTCTCAGCTTCGAATGTTTCGGTAAGTGTTACAGCATTGCCGTTTTGGGTGAAACGGATATCTACTTTGCGTCCGTCGCCCATAGTATATGCAATATGTTCGTTAGGTATTACGCTATCATACACACCACCAAAGTCGAAACCGAAGCTGCCATCTTTGGCTTCCATACGATAGAGAAAATTGCCGCCCGTGCGGATGTCGTTCTCGGCTTTTGTAGTGTGCCAGTCGGGTGACGGGCTGCCCCATTTAACAATGTGATGTGGTGCATTGAAGCAATCCCAAACTTTTTCAACCGGTGCATTAACCGTTGTTGCTACTGTGATGTTTACTTTTTCCATTTTTATAGTTTTTTAAAATTGATTACTGATTTGTGTTTCTGATGATACAAAGGTGCGACAGAAAACAGAGATATGTGATGCACAATCATGTCAAAAAAAGGGCTGATTGCGACAGCATTTCCCTAACTTTATTATGCACTATATCTGTTGTTATGAAAAATGTAAGTATACTGGTCCCCGAATCATCGGTAATGCAGGCTATTGCAGACCCGCAGTACCTCTTCTCCGCCGTCAACCAGTTTATGGCTGCATCTGGCAGAAAGCCATTATTTAATGTGCAACTGGTAGGTGCCAAAAAAGAAGTAAAGATCAACGGCGGTATGTTTTCCGTGCATACAGATGCATTGCTGGATGATGTTGAGAAAACAGACCTTGTTTTTATACCTGCGTTGTTTGGCGATATGAAAGCTGCTATAAAAGAAAACAGCAACCTGGTGCCATGGATAAACCGGCAATATGAAAATGGTGCAGAGGTGGCATCTCTTTGCGTAGGTGCTTTTTTGCTGGCGTCGACGGGATTGCTTAACGGTAAAAAATGTTCTACCCACTGGGGGTTTCAAAATGAGTTTCGTGAATTGTTCCCTGATGTAGAAGTAGTGGATGGGAGTATCATTACAGAAGAACACCGCATCTATTCCAGCGGGGGTGCTAACTCTTACTGGAACATGCTGTTGCACCTGGTAGAAAAATATACAGACAGGGATACGGCCATACTGGCATCCAAGTATTTTGCGATAGACATAGACCGTGAAAGCCAAACTGCCTTTGCCATGTTCAAAGGGCAGAAGAACCATAACGATGAGGCCGTAAAACAGGCACAGGAGTTTATTGAAAAAAACTACCAGGAAAGAATATCTATAGATGAACTGGCAGACAAAGTAGCGGTAGGAAGAAGGAGTTTTGAACGCAGGTTTAAACAGGCTACCAACAACAGTGTGCTGGAATACATACAACGCATAAAGATAGAAGCCGCAAAGCGCAGTTTTGAGTCATCGCGCAATAATATAACAGAGGTGATGTATCATGTGGGCTATACAGATACCAAGGCATTTCGTTCTATATTTAAAAAAATAACCGGGCTAACGCCGATAGAGTATCGCAATAAATACAACAAACAACCGATATTGGAGTAGGACGAGAATTTGATGTTATTGTTGTAGCTTAGAAGTAATAAGCAATGTATGGCTGCTTGTATAAGATGCAGTTTCTTGGTGTTAGTGTGCATTTGCACATCCTCATACGCACAAATGAGAGTGATTACTCCATACTCGGAATATTCGGGAGATACTTTAAAAGGTAACATCAAAAAAATTACTGAACATAGCCTGCATGTAAGGTTAAAACTGAAAAGTATATTTTATCCCAATAAGATTAAAAATTCAACCGAAACCCTTTTATACAACGAAGATGCGGATACATTGATGGGCAAATGGCTCGTACAATATGATAGCAATAACAGGATATCTGAACAACGGTTGTATTGTCAACATGATACATTATGTAACAGCGATGCATATCAATATGATGCAGCCGGCAGGGTAATTGAATGGAGCTCCTATCAATACGTTAATGAAATGCACGGAGGTTACCTCTATATGATGTTAACCGGTATTATCACAAACCCACTAACAGGTATGTTTCATGTGTATTCAAAGGCAAAATATGAATATGATAATGAGGATAGAGTTATAACAGAAAGAAATGAAAGTTATAATGACATGGACGAATACGGAGATACACTCATAAGTATTACTACAAATAAATATGCCAAAGGCATTAATAAAACAGAAATAAGAACTGTAACCATTCATATAAGAGGGTATGCTGATACTACGGTAGCAATAACCAGGTATCAATATGATAAGAAGAGCAATGTAACAGAGGAATGTACATATAAAGGGACCCTATATCATCAGGACGACTCTACCAAGACGATTTATAAATATGATAGCCATAATAACCTGGTAGAAAGAAAATCCTATTTTGAAACAGTTAACTATTGTGCACATGGAGGCAGGCAGATAGGTGCGATGGATATATATGCTTATGACAGCCTGAACAACATGATATCTGATGATTATTGTTCATTATGCAGGTTGGATAATGGTAAAGAAGTAAACGAGTGTGAATATCACAAGCAAATAAAAGTGCGTAAGGCGGAGCACAAACTAATAGATGAAAAGCCTCTTTATGAATATGATAAACAGGGCAACATTATCAAAATAACACACATCGGCTATGTTATGGTTAAGCGAGAAATTGAGTATGAATAATAAGCATAGCAAGCAATTGATAAGGAATAACCACTATGATGAACGAAACTGTAACTGTTGAAGACGCAATTTGGAAAGGGCATAAAACGATAACCGTGCCCTCTATAATTACGATGCTCAGCGGGCCAGTCACACTGATTGCTTTAAGTAAAAAACTGGAATATCCGGGTTGGATATTCTTTGTGGTAGTTCTTATTTTCATTGCTTTGGCGTGGTTGATATGGAGTGTGCAGGTGACTAAATGGAAAGTATGGGCGTTTGAAAATGTTACAAATGTGCATGAGTTGGAGAAGCAAGCTATAAAATCAAAGTTGATATGGCCTGCCGGCAGCATCTTTAATAAGACAGAGGTATGGAGTGCACATAACAAAGCTAAATGGGAAGCTTTGCAAGCAAGGTTTTCGATAGTGGATGAATTTATACCGGAAGAAGACCCGACAGTACCTTATGAAACGATAGTACCCTTTTCTAATGCAGTGAAATACCTTGGCGTGCTGGGAGGTTTGATTTCAATTGGTGTTAGTGTTTATATTTTTATGACCAGAGATACATGGACTAGCTTATTTGTGGGTGCTGCGGGTGTGTATTTTATTGTAAAGAATATGAGAGAAGTGAAAAAGTGGCTACCCCCTATTATTCTTAATGAGGAAGGAATGCAGGCTGCTGAGATTCCTTTTTATAAATGGGAAGATATACATGGCGAATATATAGAAGGCGATGTTTATGACGCTACTGCGGAATGCTACCTGGTATTCAAGCATCCCGGCGGCATAGAACGGATTCGGCTAGACTATTATGATCTCTCGTCTCTTCAAATTAGAAAGTTACTGAAAGTATATCGCAGCAGGTATTTGCGGAAGAAGGGTAGTGTCAATGCTTAAGAGTTTCACAAAACATATTGCCTACGCATTATTCTCACCCAAAACCAGTAATTTTCGCAGGCTAAATAAACAGTCAATAGATGAATGAACAAGTACGCGGGCTGGCGCCCGCAGCATTATGGAATCATTTTGCCGACCTCAACGCCATACCAAGGCCATCAAAAAAAGAACAACGCGTTATAGCATTTGTAAAAGCATTTGGCGAAAGCCTGGGCCTGCCTACTAAGGTAGATGACGCAGGTAACGTAATCATAAAGAAACCCGCCACACCGGGTATGGAAAACCGCCAGACGATTGTGCTGCAGAGCCACCTGGATATGGTATGCCAGAAGAACAGCGATACCGATTTCAATTTTGATGAGCAGGGTATAGATATGTATGTAGACGGCGATTGGGTAAAGGCACGTGGCACTACACTGGGTGCAGATAATGGTATAGGCGTTGCCAGCATCATGTCGCTGCTGTCGTCAACAGATATAGCACACCCCGCACTGGAGGCATTGTTTACCATAGATGAAGAAACGGGTATGACGGGTGCACTGTCACTCAAAGGCGGACTGCTGGACGGGCATATACTGCTGAACCTGGATACAGAAGCCGATAACGAACTGACCATAGGCTGCGCAGGTGGTATAGATGTAACCGCTACAGGCAGCTATGCAACAACAGCAGCAGGCGGCACTGCATATAAGATAATGGTGAAGGGCCTCACAGGCGGACACTCAGGTGCAGACATACACCTGGGTCGCGGCAATGCTAATAAACTGATGAACCGCATACTGCTATCACTCACAACAGACTACAACATAAGCATAGCAGAGATAAACGGCGGTAGCCTGCGCAACGCCATTCCGCGCGAATCGTTTGCCATCATCACTACTACAGAACAACACAGTGCAGCAGTGCAGCAATCTGTAAACACACTGGCAACTATACTGAAGAAAGAATACGCTACCACCGACCCCGAACTGGCGGTGACCATAGAAGCTACTACCACACCTGCACTGGTGATGGATGCAGCCTTTCAGAAAAGCCTGCTCTATGCCCTATATGCCTGCCCCAATGGTATATACCGCATGAGCCCCGAGATAGCCGGACTGGTGCAAAGCTCTAACAACCTGGCACGTGTACTGGTGAAAGGCGGCAGCTACAGCCTGCAATGCCTCACCCGCAGCTCTGTAGAAACAGAGAAGGAAGACCTGAAGATGGCCATCACCAGCGCCTTTGCACTGATGGGTGCCGATGTGGCCTATGCAGGTGGCTACCCCGGCTGGCAGCCCAACCCCCATGCACCCATCATACAAATAATGAGCGGGCTGTATGAAGAGATGTTTAAAGAGAAGGCACATATAAATGCCGTACATGCCGGACTGGAATGCGGTATACTGGGCACCAACTACCCCGATATGCAGATGATATCTTTCGGGCCGAATATATTTGGTGCACACTCGCCCGATGAAAGAGTGCAGATAAGCTCTGTACAAAAATTCTGGGGTTACCTCCTCGAAACACTAAAACGCATACCAACTAAGAACTAAATAAATGATCCCCGCGAAAGCGGGGATTTATGTTTGACTTAAATATGTAAAAAATAAGGCGTCAAATACTATTCCAATAAATATCGATGCACGAGACGTATATTTGCAGCTTCATGTCGTTGTATACAGCATCTATTAATTGACTGATAGGCTCAAAATAATAATCCCCGCTTTTAAGGCGGGGATTTGTGATAATACTAAAGAGTTTATTCTATGGTTACTTGTTTGGTAAGTACCGCCTCATCCAATTGTAGTTTTACCATGCATATGCCTTTGGGGGCATTAAGAGTTATTTGCGATTTTTGATTTCTAATTGATGATTGATAAACTTCTCGTCCTGTAAGGTCGTATATAGTAATGCGGGCATCTTTGAAATTGACACTCTCTATCTGTATGGTAAACGAGCCGTTATTAGGATTGGGGTAAATATTTACCGTTAAGTTATTCTCTTTTTTTACCTGAGGAACATTAGTATAATAGCAGAATGAATCTATAGGCGTAAAATCTACTTTGCCCAATGAGCTGTTGTTATAGCCATCATATATTTTAGCCCGTATTTGCGCAGTGTCCATAGTACACCAGCAATTGTGCCAAGGGGTACAGTCTTGATTAGACCTTTGAACAATATTCCAGTTATTGCCACATATATAGTTGGCAAACATTGAGTCCATGCCATGGCCGATACAACTTGTGATAATTACACCTGTATCGTTATCCTTTATTTCGCTACCCCAAATACCTCTGTGATATAATGGCATATCTGCTATCAAGCCAATATTGTTGTGATTAATCCAACAATGTTCGATGGAGGTGTTTCCGGCATTTATTGCGCACTGGCTGTGGTGTTTAAATGTACAACCAATTATTACCTCACAAGTCTTGATGTTAACTCCGACTGTATTGCTGTCAAAAAGACATTCGCCTAAATATTGCAATTTAATGTCAGATAGTGCTGTGTCGGAAAATTTGAATGTAGAGCCTAAATGGTCTGCTGTACCCAACCCATGAATGGAGAGCGCAGATATGTCTGTGCCTGCAATATGGTTGTATATAAAAGAACAACCATCGAATTGATAATAAGACTTTGGTGTGCATTGCTGCAGGGCTATGGCTTTTTCAGCATTAGATACATAGCAGTACTTAACATAGGCTTGGATGTGAGCGGGAGCAGTCGTTGTAACTGTGTCAATAAAATATATGCCTTTCCAAAACCGGGTGTTGTTTGTACTGGTATTTCCCTTGATGTATACTGCATTAATATATCCACCTATCACAGTTAGCTTACCCCTTACTTCAATTTTTACCAGGCTATCTACCAACACTTGCACACCGCTGTCAATATTCAGCTGTGCACCATCGGCAACTAACAGGTCGGCAGTAACAATGTACGGGCTGTTTGCATTTGTCCATGTTGTATTGGTACTAATGGTACCCGATACATAGGTAGTAGCTTTTGCAGTAAAATGCATTGTACATAACAATGCCAAAAGGATTATTAGGTTTTTCATAGGGTGTTCGTTAGCAGGTGAACAAAAGTATTTATGCTTGACTAAAGTTAATAAAAAAAACCGTTAATGTATTGTAGAAATCAATCCCATAAAAAAATGACAATTACCCGATTCTCCGTTAAACTGAAGCGGGGGTATTGTTTGAAATACCCTGATTAATCACTACGCTGTGAAATATGTCCCTTTAATATTGTTTCTTTGCAGCTTCATGTCGTTGTATACAGCATCTATTAATTCGGGGAGTAATGGTAATTGTTACTATGTGGGTAACGGTAAAGATGCCGTGCTGGTAGATGTAGGTATATCCTGCCGCGAGGTAGAGATACGTATGAAAAAGATGGGGCTGGCCATCAACAGGGTACGCGCCATATTCATTACACACGAACATACCGACCATATCAAAGGGGCTCAACTTTTGTCATCGCGATATGAAATACCTGTTTACATCAATCACAAAACGCATTACAGCAGCCACCTGAAATTTAAACCCCACCTATATCATCGTATAGAGCACGGGCAGGTAATAGATGTGAATAGTATACAGGTAACAGGCTTTACTAAAATACATGATGCGGTAGACCCGTTTAGTTTTGTAGTGCATCATGAAGGCATAACGGTGGGCGTATTTACAGATATTGGTGCTGTGTGCGATAACCTGAAACATTACATGGGACAGTGCCATGCTGCCTACCTGGAAGCTAACTATGATAATGCCATGCTGGAGAATGGCAAATATCCCATTCATCTGAAGAACCGCATACGCGGTGGTTATGGCCACTTAAGCAACCTGCAGGCGCTGGAGTTTTTTCTGATGCACAGGTCTGCACACATGACGCATTTGTTCCTCTCGCATTTATCAAGAGATAATAACGACCCCGAGCTGGCACTGCAATTATTCAAAGCCCGAGCAGAAGATGTGCAGGTATTTGTAGCATCGCGCTACGAGCACAGCGAAGTATTTCATATCGCAAACAGCAAGGCCGCAAAAGAAACCGTGCAACAGGCGGTGTTGTTTTAGGGGGTAGAGATAAAAAAACACCAATCCATATTTTTCAGGTAGGGACTGGTGTTTTGTTTTGATGCAATTTTATAGTATTGGGATATTAGTAGTAAAACCAATAGACATTCTTTTGAATAAACCGTTATTTACACGGTCAACATCAAAGAAATCGCTGAATTGGAAATTCAAGCCCAGTATTGGTGAGCTAACATGGTCTTTGACTTTTGTGAGAAACAAAATGCCGCCGGCATTTGTTTTCGGCAGCTCTCCATTAGTAGGTGCAACATTCATGTATAAACTATAGCCTACGTCATAAACATTTTCGGCAGCTCCATCATCAGTTAGTCGGGTGAATGAAATACTGAGCGGATAGCTGTCAAATTCGGCATACTTACCTTGTTTTACAGTTTTGCCTGTAACTACCTGTCTTGTAGTATTTGTTGCAGAATCGAAAATTGTCTTTACATCTTTCACCTCTATATCAGAAAGCGAATTATAGTTGTCTTTTCGTGCATAGCCAATTTTGATACTTACAAGGTACTTGCTATTAATAAGTGCATTATAATTGACCCCTAATCCAATACCATTAAACGTTTGGTTAATGAATTGATTTTTATAAGTAGTATCTGCCCTGTAGAGCATATACTTGTTGTTTGAAAAATTAATGTAAAGGGAGCCCCAGTCTATAAAATGATTATCTGGCCTAGTGGCTATCCTGTCAAATATTTTTACTTTGGTAAGCGACATACTAAGGGTCACGCCAGGAGAAAACTGTCCATTTTTAAATACTGTAGCATAACCTTCCGTAGGTTTGGCTTTAATGCCAGCATTGAAAAATGCTGGAGCTACAAGGTTTATTGGTCCTCTTACCCTGTAATATTCCATACCAATACTTTGGTCGCTGGTATTGGCTTTTATAAGACCCCTGTTGGTATGTGATCCTGTAACAGATGGGTCTAACATAACAGGGAAAAATAAAGGATTACCATCCTTCGTCTCAAGCAGTTGCTGTGCAGATGCTGGCAATAACAAAGAGAATAATAGTAGCGTGCATAATAAATAGCGCATATAATAGGTTTTAATGATTAAGCAATAGAATATGTTTCATGAGCATAATTTGGGTCGGTATTATTGGATATTACCTTGGCGTTTTGCAATTGGTTGTTAATGAGGACACTACAGGTAATTGAGCCACCGACTTTTCCTTCGGCACCCGCATATACATCCAAGGTGTCGTCATTAATACTATAGTGTTCAAAGGTTCTCACCCAGTACTTGCCTGCCATATCATAAGCCCAATTGCTTACCCTGGAGCTTGCATTTGTGTTTTCTAAAAGGATTTCCCAGCTTAAAACACTGCCGACAGATGTAACGCGCATTTCTAAATTGAATGTTTTTGACATAATATCTTTTCTTGCAAAGATTGTCTTGTAAGTGAGACCAGTAAATGGTGGAATTCCCCTGAACACCCCCGTACTTTAAACATTAAATAATGGGAAAAACACGGGTATATTTTGCTGAATTAATTTGTTACTTGCATTTAAACTTTATTGTTAACGCTTAAAAAAACGAACAAAATGGAATTAAACGAATTATTAGAACGCGATGAGAATAAATTTCTGGCTCCTGTCATTATCCCTGCTACAGATGCTATACAATTTGTAACCTATTACCAGGCAGGTATAGGCCCAAACGATTTAAAATCGGTATGGCTGGATAGAGAGATAATCGATTTTATTTGTAATAATGCACAGGATTTGGATATAGATGGTGTACGCTTATACCTGGCTAAATATAAAGCAGGGGTAGGTTCTGTGGCTGGGGGCACAACATTTGAGCCCAATAAGCAAACAATTATTGTTGCTCTTACTAAAGCTGTGGGTACCAAACATGAGGATATTGCTTATTTTGATTATGCCAACCCATGCCCGCCAAATTGTAATTTAGGTGGTATATAATACTATATATGGACTTGCTTAAAGACGCATTTGTATTAGAAGTGATCACTTGCTGTGCAGGTTTGGTTACCATTAGGTATATCAAACCTGCATTTTTAAGATTATTGATACCATTGTTTTTTTTAAGTGCCGTAAATGAATACCTCGTACTCTCCAAAACACTGCCACATTCTAATTATGGGTATAATTTTTTTTCGCTGATTGAAATGCCTGTACTGTTTTGTTTCTTTTATAAAATATACACGAGTGCAGGAATTAGAAAGCTGATAGTCTTGGGAGGAGTTTTTCTGTTTGTCTATTTTATTATTGATGTTTGCTACCTCAAAAAGTGGATACTATTGCATGATGATTCGCTAAGGATATACAATCTGGCAGTTATTTTTTTGTCGGTATATTATTTCTACAGTATTCTATCAGCAGAATATTACCGATTGGGCCTGGATCCTGTTTTTTTTATTTGTATAGGCCTATTCTTATATCATAGCCTTCTATTTATCAATTTTACTTTACAGCCTGAGCCCGATTACATGAAATACCAGCATGCTAAACATACCTATTATTCACTGATAAAAATTGCGAACTATTTATATTACCTTCCTGTTTGTTATGCATTTGTATTATGTTATCTCAATCGGAACAAATCTCAAGTGATATCACCTCCAGGTTCATCTTCGCATTCAGCATCCTGATAATTGCAATAGCATTTTTATGCCTGTTGTTTTTTATTATAGCCCGACAACGACAAAACAGATTGTACTTACAAAAGTTAGCCATGCAAGACCTCGAAAAACAAATGTTGCAAAGCCAGGTAGAGATACATGAAGTAACACTTAACGCACTTAGCAAAGAACTGCATGATAATGTTGGACAAATGCTCAGCAGCGCTAAGATGCTGTTAGGGGTTGCCGCAAAGCACCCTGACAAATCAACAGAATTGATAGCAACTACTGAAAAAACTCTATCAGAGGCTATACACAGCCTACGAACGTTATCGAAAACGCTGGATAAAGATTGGATATCGCAATTTAGTTTAATAGAAAACCTTTTGCTGGAAAAAGAACGTAATAGTATAGCACAGTCTTTACAAATACATTTACACTATAATCAAGAGCCGGTTCTTGCTAACGATGCACAGGTTATACTGTTTCGCATCATACAGGAAGCAATACAAAATACGGTGAAGCATGCCAATGCCTGTAACCTGTATGTTGACATCACTGAACAGAATTGTGATTTGAACGTAACTATAAAAGATGATGGAAGGGGATTTGATATAACACAGCAAACCCAAATGGGAATGGGGATTAACAATATCAAAAACAGAACAGACATATTGGGGGGCAATGTTGAATGGCAAAATAATGAAGGTACTACTATACGCATACACATTCCTAATATTATTGCGCAATGAAAATAAATATAGGCATAGTAGATGACCACCGGTTATTTCTCAAATCGCTCAGCTTGCTATTGAAAGAGTTTGTCGGGTTTAATGTAATGCTGGAAGCACTGAATGGGAAAGATTTGCAGGAAAAATTAGCTGTAACAAACGACTTGCCGGATATTATGTTGGTAGACGTCAATATGCCACAGTTGGACGGCGAAGCAACAGTTAAATGGTTGCATGAAACACACCCCTTAATTAAATGTGTGGCACTATCAATGAAAGATGATGACAGGACTGTAATAAAAATGATAAAAGCAGGCTGTTGTGCATATTTATTAAAGGATATTCATCCTGATGAGCTGGAGCGTGCTATACATGAAATTTGGAAAAAAGAGTATTATAACGGAGATGCCTGCAATATAAATTATCGAAGATTATTGAACAGCAACACAGTTAATGACATAAAAATAACAGACAGAGAGAAGCTTTTTTTAGAGTTGGCATGCAGTGACAAAACCTATAAGCATATAGCCTCACTGATGGGCGTGTCAGAGCGCACAGTAGATAGTTACAGAGAAAGCTTATTTGAAAAGCTTGTTGTTCAAAGCAGAGTTGGGATGTGTCTGGAAGCCATAAAAAAAGGACTGATAGACCTATAAACTATTACCCGTAAGGCTTATTGCCTAAATAAGAACTGCTCTTGCTTTTTTTAATGATTAAACACTTCTTTCAATCCCCCCTTCGCGTCATTTTTAAAAAATTCAATAATTTTTTTTGGTTGAACGTAAAACTTAGTTTAATATTGAACTAAATTGTTAGTTTGATGAAACGTCTTACGAAGGCCGAAGAGCAAATCATGATGGTGTTGTGGGAGCATGGCAGCGGACTGCTGATGGAGCTGGTAGAGAAAATGCCTGAGCCGCAACCGCATAAAAATACCGTGGCTACCATCCTTAAGATACTGGTAGAGAAAGGTTTTGTGAAGATTGAATCTGTGGGGCGCTTCCACCGTTATCATGCAGCCATTACCAAAGAAGCATACAGCACCCGTACACTGACGAGTGTAGTAAAAGATTATTTCGAAGGCTCATTCAGTAGCGCCGTTTCTTTCCTGGTAGAAACAAAAAAACTGTCTGTTGCAGATCTGGAATTATTGTTGAAACAACTAAAAAATAATTCAAAATGATAGCGTCTATTTTCATCTACAGTTTGAAGTCAACGATATGCTCGGCCATCTTCGTGGCATATTACCTGCTGGTGCTGAAGAATACACAGATGAACAGCTTTAACAGGGTTTACCTGTTGATGGCAGCGTTGTGCAGTTTGTTACTTCCGTTCACCGATTTTCAGTTATTGCATATAGCACCAACCGCTGTGCCTGATTTTCCGCTGTTGCAGATTGCAGGGCAGGGTACAGAAACAGACGTTGTGAAGCATGCCACTACTACAAGCTTTAACTGGTGGGTATTGTTAGAGGCGCTTTATTACATTGTTGCCATAGCTATGGTACTGATGCTGGTGGTAAAATCTGTGTTTATCATTATTCTGAAAAAGAAAGGACAACCGTTAAAAAGAGAAGGATTTGTGCTGGTGAAAACCAACGACTCACGTGCTCCGTTCTCATTTATGAATATGCTTTTCTGGCCCGTGCACATGCGCGAAGACAGCCCCGAAGGTAACGGAGTACTGATGCACGAACTGGCACACATCAGGCAGCACCATACGATAGACAAAGTATGTATGCAACTGATGTTAGCGGTATGCTGGCTCAATCCGTTCAACTGGTTTATCAAAAAAGAACTGTGGCTGCAACACGAATTCCTGGCTGACAGGTATGCCATTAAAGATGGTGATGGTGATATGTTTGCCCGTATGCTGTTGCTGGATGTTGCAGATGCTTATAACAAATCCATCATTAGTCCGTTTTTTCAATCACCCGTAAAAAGAAGGTTCCTTATGCTTACGGCATCCGCTAAAAACAAATACGCTTTGTTGCGACGCTTTTTGAGTGTGCCCGTAATGCTTATTGCCGTATTCTTATTATCTGCTTATACAGACAAATCAGCGCCCGTTGCAGCATCACAAGATAAGATAGTATTGGTGCTGGACCCCGCACATGGCGGAGAAGATGCAGGCGGAAAGAGTGCTTATGGTTACCAGGAAAAAGATTTCACTCTGGCGCTATGTAAAAAGATGGAGGCTCTGGCGGGAGCATATAATATCAAAATCATTGCTACTCGAAACGAGGATACTTATCCAAGTTTGGAAGAGCGTGTGAAACTGGGGAATAGTACAAATGATGCGATATTTCTGTCAGTTCATATCAATCAGAGTTCTGCAGTACGCGATAATACTTACCAACTGGGCATCAACCCTAAAGGTGGTAATTACAGTAAAAGTGCTTTGCTTGCTTCTGCTATTGGTGCTAAACTGAAAAGTCAGCAATTGCCTGTAGAGGTGGTTGACCACAGGATGGCGTACATATTGCGTGAGAGCAAGCACCCGGCTATACTTATAGAATGTGGTAATCTGGATGATCCTGAAAATATTGCGCTGTTGAAAGATAATGCCCGAACAGATGAATTGTGCAGAAACATTCTGAGTGGTATTGTTGATTATAACACCAGGTTAAAAGCACAAAAATAGTACGTGCATAAGTATGAGAATAAACACGAAGTACCAGTATTAATAACCTCTTAGCGGTAATCATCTAACACATAACGGTTATGAAAAAAAATTGCGGAATAATTTTCGCAGGGGCATTCTTTGTCCTTTTGCAAACGAGTATGGCTCAAAATTCGGATAAACTCTCCAAGGCAGATACCGGTAAAATGAGCTGGCAACAATACGACAGTCTTGCTGCAGTACAGGCATTTAACACGGATACTATCGGCGCGATGGAAAGTTATTTGAAATCGCTGCAATTGAACCCTGACAACAAGAATGCGAAGTTTAACTACGAAAAGCTGGATTATTTATTTATCAAATCATACCAATCGATGTATGATATCAATCCGTAAAATTCAATCAATACAAATGAAGCATATTATTTTGTCTGTATTCTTTTTGCTTTTTGCTACCATTATAAGCATGGCACAAGAAAATATTCACGGAAAAATAACTGATGAAAAAGGTAAGCCTGTTTCCGGTGCTGTAATAGGCGTGCTGAACGGCAAGGATTCGAGCCTGGTGAAAATAGCTGTATCTGATAAAGCAGGCAATTACACTATAGCAAGAAACGGAGCGGGGACATTGCTGTTGAAAGCTGAGAAGAGACGGTTTGTCACACGGGTGGTAAGCATCAACGGGCAAGATTCGGTGATAGATATAATGCTTGCAGATATTAAGGAGATGGGCGACGTGGTTATTACCGACCGCAGAAAACTTATTGAAGAGAAATCTGACAGGACCGTTTTTAATGTAGAAAAAAGTGTAGTGGCTTTTGGCGGCGATGCTTTGGAAGCAATTAAAAAAATGCCGGGTGTACTGGTGCAACAACAACAAATTAATATCAGTGGCCTCAGCAGTGTAAATGTTATGGTGAATGGAAGGCTACAACACTTGTCGGGCGATGAACTGATACAGTTTCTCAGGAGCATACCTGCCAACAACCTGTCTAAAATAGAATTGATAACCTCTCCGGGTGCAAAATATGATGCTGCTGGTAATGGCGGCCTCATAAACCTGGTATTGAAGAAAAATTTAAAAGAGGGGTTGAACGGCAGTGTTACAGGGCATTATAACCGCAACACTTTCAATAGCCCATCGGGCAGCTTGTCATTGCAATACAGAAAAGGCAAATTCAATTTTTACACAAACGATAATGCCGCAAACGAGAAGTTGTTGTACACCAACAATGTGGATTATAGTTATGGCAATCAAAACTGGAACCGCACCATCAGCACAGACTATGGCAGTAAAAGTATCAGAGCTCAGGGTGGTGTTGATTATGAGCTGAATAAAAGAATGACACTGGGTGTTGTGTATACAGAGAACTATGGCCGCAACGATAGTAAAGAATATGTGTCGGCAACCGAATACAGGGCGCCGGTGTACGCAGATAGTATTATCAACTCAGAGTCGTCATCGCACGAGCAGTTCTTGCATAAGCGTGCAGCTAATATCAACTACGAATGGCGAATAGATACCACCGGCAAAAAACTGAGTGTGAGTGCCGATTATTTTTCGCAGGAAATGGAGAAAGAAAGAAATTTCAATATTGATAATTATAATGGTGTCAATACGCAAAGTAACGTAACAAAGCTACGGATATACGAAAGCCCTGCTATTGATATTCGTTCTGTTAATGCAGACCTCGAACTGCCTTATTCTTTTGCGGATATTTCTCTTGGTGGCAAGATGTCTTTTACTGATAATGAAGCAGGGTTTATTTTTCAGAGACAATTGCCTGCAGGATTTACCACTGACAGTAGCAAATCGAATCATTTTTTATACAAAGAGCAAATACAGGCAGGCTACCTGAGCATGAAGAAAAGCATGAAGCAGTTTGAAGTAGTGGCTGGGCTGCGCGCAGAGCGAACCATTGCAAAGGGCATCACACCGGATAGAAAAACTGATTTTGATAAAGATTATACACAGTTATTTCCTTCGGCAACCATTAGCTATAAGATGAATGAGCATCATAATTTTGTAGCCAGTTATATGCGCCGTATAGAAAGGCCGAGCTATGGACTGCTGAACCCGTTTAAAATGTATTTTACCGAAAATACTTACCAGCAAGGCACCCCGGGTTTGCTGCCTGCTACCACCAATAGTTTCAGGATATCGTGGTATATGAATGCCAAATACCATTTGCGCCTGCGTATGAACCAGGTGAACAATTATTTTGACAGGATATATTTTACCGACAGCGTAGCAGGTGCTACCGTAGCTACGAGAGCCAACCTGGGCAAAGCATGGTTTTACGTAGCTAATTTTTCGTTTTCGGAAAGCCCTGCCAAATGGTGGGATATGAACGGAGAGGTGAGCTGTACTTACAATCGTTTTGTGCTGGATGCATACGGCTCTGCAAATGTCTATGACGGCTGGAGCGCATGGATAGAACTGAACAATACTTTTTATCTGAACAAGAAGAAAACACTGATAGCAGAGTTGAACGGATATTATTATTCGCCGAGGCAAAAGGATTATAAACTATGGAAGGAAATGAAAAATATAACGGGCGGTTTGAAAGCACTGCTGCTGAATAAGACATTGTCTGTAGGTGTGGCATTTGACGACCCTTTTGCAACAACGGGCTGGCGACAGATAAATAAAGAAAACGGAACTGACGAATATTCTTATGATGATGAACGGAGCATAAGTGTAAGCGTGAGTTATAAATTTGGTAATAAAAACCTGAAGGCTAAAAACAGGCCTGAGGTTACAGAAGAGATACAGAGAGCGAGGTAAAACAAGATGAGTGGTGTTGTATACTAAATTCATTATCTTGGTAGTATGACACCACTACAAAAGAACTTGGCGCTCATTGCCTATCCTATACTGCTGATACTAATTGGTGTGGCGATACGTGCATACAGAAGACGCAGAGAAAAAAAGTAAAGTTGTTTTCTTTCAGATTTTTGCAGCTTTTGCCTGCGCGCTTATTATTTATAAAGTTGATTGCTATGTGCATCATTGTAGCCCGCATCTTTATTTTCTTTACTTGCAAAGCCCCGGGGTTGTGAGGCAGTATTGGAGTATTTGCCGATGAGGATGATGCGTCTGCACATAAAAAAGCCCTGCTGTATGCAGGGCCGGGAATAATAAATTATGTTGAGCATTAATTAACTATTCTAACATCAACGGCATTGAGGCCTTTTTTGCCATCTTGTACGTTGAAAGACACTCTGTCGCCTTCTCTGATATCAGCTGAAAGACCTGAAACATGAACGAAAATGTCTGCACTACCGTCTGCCGGTGTGATAAAACCAAAACCTTTGGTGTTGTTGAAAAACTTTACTGTACCTTCTTGCATTAAATTGTATTTAAATTATTAAAAAGCAAATGTACAACAAAATATTGACGTTTCTTTAATTTCTTGATATTTTCTGTAAAATATGCCCGATACTACTACATAACGCATTGATAATAGCCTTCGGTATACTAACGAAAAAACATGGCAGTTAGTGATATAACGGGAGGTTTTACGTGTTTATACGGCTTTCAGCATCCAGGTAGATTGAATTTTGGGTGGGCGCACTTTGCTGTTGCGTGCTTCTTCAGGCATAGCTTTTAAAAGCTGCGGCAATGCACTCATGTCTTTGAAATCGACTGTGGCCTCTGCTACCATTTCAAAACCCTGTTCTTTAAAAAACGCATGAGCCTGTTCTATGCTATCGAACTTGTTTTCTTCAATATTGTGTTGTTGTGTGAATTCGGCTTCGCTTTTGCTCTTGGGCAGGTAGTTGGCTTTGTCTGCCGGCAGCTTGATGTAGACATCTGCAGTTATCCAGCAACCGCCACGCTGTTTTAGTGTGTGATGTATCAGTTTGCACAACTGCTTTTTCTCATCCATGTTCAGGTACATGAGCAGCCCTTCGTTTACGATGGTTAGAGGCCCGTTGTCAAACTTGTTTATCACATCATTAAAAGCAGATGAGTCAAGCGCATTCAGGGGCAACAATTCCAATTTGCCTTTTGTGTTTTTATCCAGTTGCAATTGGGCTATCATGTTTTGCTTGTGGGCTATCACATCGGACAGGTCGGTATCTATATAATGCAGTTGTGCATCGGCATCGCAAAGCGCAAGGCCTCGCAGCGAATAACCTGATGATAGTTCCAGTATGTTTTTACTATCGGTTTGTTTCAGCAATTGGTCTATACTCCAATACCTGCTTTCGAAATGCATGACACGCAACCAGAAGAAAAAATCTTTATCCTCGAAGTTGAGATCGAAAATTTCTTTGCCATCTACCAATGCTGCTGTTTGTTGTGCATAAGGTATTTGGGTATAGCCCTTCATCATCAGCAATGATTTGGCCGATGGGCTGATGCTGCTATAGTCTTTGGAGTGTGCCATGGGCAGTAAAGGTAGGGGATTGAAATATGGTTGTAAAATTGCAGTTTAAAGAATTTGGGATTGTGTAATTTGCTCTTGAATGAAAAACGACTTACGCCCTAAGCTTAAAATTATTTTCCTGCCCTATTTGCTGATATCCCTTACGGTGATATCATTGTTCTCATTTGCCAAATGGTTTTTTGAAGTAAAGCTTCGTTTGCTGTTGCTTCATAGTTTTATATTCGATACTGTTGCGGCGAGTATACTTACCATTATCCTCATCATCACTATATTGCGCAGGCGGTTGCATATACTTGATGTACGGGATAAAAATGGCAACCTCAATTATACCGGCTTTTATGTTTTTATACTTATATCTATAGTGCTTCCATTAAATTTTGCCATTAATTATGTGGGCTCTGCAACTTACCAACTGAAATCTGTTAAGACTACTGACGAAATAATAGCACAACCGCTTACCCGTTATTATGCCATTGATACTTTGCCATTATTAATAGGAAATACTTCAACCTCATTTTCAAGATATACTTCAGGTAAGCACAACAGCACTCTCAATTTCGACTGCTATGTAGCATTTCCTGTGCCGTTGCAAAATGAGCAGGTTCCGTCGGGGCAGGTATGGCTTACGGAGTACCACCATCGTAGCATGAGGAATAGCGCTTCGGATGATGTAAAAGATGAGGCGTACAGGTCTTTTGTTGATGGCTGCTACAGCAAAATAAACAGTGTGCCTGCAGCGCTTACCGGTCCGGTGTACTACGACAATGTGCAGGATGGGAGTTATCGCGAAAGAATAGCCGGTATGGTAAGCACGGATGGTTTGTTGTCAGAACGCCTGGTGTTGCTGGTGCCAGAATACGGTTCGTTTGAAAATCGTGCAAAGGGGAGTGGCGGTTACTTTCTTATTGCATGGCTGGCATGTACGCTGGCTATCTTTATAGGTATGATGGTTAGCAGTTATCATGAGAGGCAATTGCAGGAATATTACGACAAAACGCTTTTGCATAATGATGATATTCAAAAAGTAGTACACTACCTGCACCGTCATCGTTATCACCCGCTGGCATTGCTGCTGATGGTAACGGTTATCAGTTTATTTGTAATGTGGATATGGCATTATTGCTGAGTGTAGCTGCAGATGCGAGGTGACTTAGCATGTTCCCTGCATCGGGCAGAGGCTATTCTTCTGCTATGGCTTTTATTTGCACCAGTATGGGGTTCCAGCCCTCGCCGTTGTTGTATGTTTCCCGGTAGCGTTTTTCTCCCATTGCCACTTTCGAATAATCGCCCTGGCTTACATACAGTGTAGTGGTGCCGTTGTGCTCGGTAAGCCTGTAGGTAACGAAGAGATAGTTTTCGGGTATGTCGGGTATTTCTGCATTATCAGGTGCTATGACAGAATACACCAGTTCTTTATTGGGGTCAATGCTTATCACTTCTCCTTTCACGGGAATAAAAGGTTGGCCTTCGTGCATCATGCGCCAAATGAGTGTGCTGCCCGGTTTCCAATCAGATACTGTCTCGCAGCCGAACATATATTTCTTTGTTTGTTCGGGGTTGATGAGCACATCCCAAACTTTAGATGCGGGTGCGTTTATCTCGATGGTGTTTTCTACAGTTAGTGCCATATAGTTTATTAAGCAGCTAAAGATACTGATAAAATGGGGGTGGGGGGTTACTGATACTTGCATTCTGATATAGATACATCTACAGGTTTGGTACGAGTGGGGTTATTTTGCCGTAATGCAACATCTAGATATAGCCATTGTTTAGGGCTGGGTACTTTAGGTCCCAATATTATTTTTTCGATAGATTGTTGTATAGGTTTGTTAGAATCTACATATACTTTTTTTGGTTTGCTTTCATCAATTTTTAATTGATTATTATCTTTCGGAACATATTGAATTACACGTACTTCATTCTCGAAAGAATAATCCGAAGATTTAAAAAAGAAGCGTACTTCTGATAGCAAATGAAATATGATTTTGTCTATTGCAATGCTTAAAGGTGCTGTAGGTTTATTTTTCACTTTCAGTTTTCCAAGGGCTATCAAACTATCATTTAGCGCCAATATGTCTTTCTCAATATTCCCTTTTTTACTGCCATTTTCAATAATATCTCCTACAATCATTGGCTTCTTATTTTGGCGGTGGTTTTTATTAAAATATAATACACGGTAAAGGCATTGCGGTGTTGTACCTGCTGCAGCTTTAGTGCCTAAAGTATGCATGTGTGGATTTATCCCTGCATGGTCCTGATACGCGTCAAAAAAATCGGTATTAATAACAATAGAGCAGCCTGCTGCTTCAGTTCCATTTTCGTCCTTACCATAAGTACGCCACATTACCAGTTCATCCTCATGTGTATCAGCGGGTAGGAAACTACCAATGTATATATTCCCTTCTTCTTGTTGCGAGGCATTGGCAAAACATTGTTTTACTTCAGTGCCCATTGCATCCAGTAACACAATCCCTTCTTCAGGGTCATTCATATACACTGCATTATAATAACGAAGCTTGCTTTCTGCCTTTTTATCGGAAGCTATAATATCTGCGACAGTAAGTTTGGTATAGTGCGCTACACTGTTCTTAATAATATCAGCAGTATTGCTTCCTGCATGTGACCTTATCTTATCAATGCCTTCTCTTTTTGCTTTCGCACAAAGGTCTAATATGTCGCGTCTGTCATCCCTGTTAATTTGAGTCTCATTCAGAATATTGACACATAACTTGAGTGAAGAAGCGGCTTTGTTTCTATTCGTCTCAATGATTACATTTCCGGGATCTAATTGATTCGCCTTTTCATAATCTGCAAGTGCAAGTTCATATTCTCCTTTGCTTTCGAAAGTAACACCTCTGTTGTTTAATGCGTCAGCAGAATTAGGCTCCAGTCGAAAAGCTTCATTGAAGTCTGCAAGTGCAAGTTCATATTCTCCTTTGTTTTCTAAACTATAACCTCGATTATTATACGCTGCTGCATAATTAGGTTTTATCCTAATAGCTTCATTAAAGTCAGCAATTGCCTTATCATATTCTCCCATGAAATCCCAGCTATTGCCCCTATTATAATAGAGGTCCGCATCATTGGGGTTTATCTTTATAGCTTCATTATAATCAGCAATTGCTTTATCATATTCTCTTTTATTAGACCAGCTATTACCTCTGTTATTATATGCATCAACATAATTAACACTTATTTTTATAGCTTCATTATAATCAGCAATTGCTTTGTCATATTCTCCTTTGTCATTCCAAATAACACCCCTGTTGTAATAATTTGTCGCATTGGGTTCCAACCTTACTGCTGTGTCATAATATTTATATGCTTCATCAGTTTCGTTGTTATATTCATGCCCTAATCCTCTAAATCTATATAATCTCTCATTGTTGTGTTTTGTCAATATATCATCATCTAATAATGCAATTAACTCGTCATATTTGGCTGCATCAAATAAATTGTCAGCGAGATCCTGTAATTTTTTCAGTGTCATTTCATTTTTGTCTTTCTGGTCTGCCATAGAGGGATAGTTTATATTCCTTAAATAAAAGATTTTGAATGAGATAAAAAAATGGGAAAAACACTGGAAACAAAAAATCCCCACCTTTCGGCGGGGATTGATATTATACAGTTATCTCAAACTTTTTCGGTGGTGGCATATCCCAGTCTATCTTTCGTTTTACCAGCCATAGTTCTTTTATCTCTTTCATAGGCAGAATGAACTGCGGATAAAATTCTTCGTTATCGCTGATGCATACATAGGTCTTATCGTCTTTGCGGAAAAGGCGTTTTACCATGATGCGGTCTTCGGTCACTACTACATATACATAGTATTGTGCGGTGCTCTTCCAAAAATCGGGTTCTACTTTTTCACACACAATCAGGAAACCTTCTTTAAGAGTGGGTTCCATACTATCGCCGCTTACTTCAAAAGCACGGTACCTGTCGCCGCGGTAGGGCAGGTTGGGCAGGTGCATCTGTTCCAGTTCGCTGGTAAAAGTAGGTTCGAGGTAATGCTTGCTGTAGCCTGCCTGTGCCATGATAGGGACAACGGGTATGCCTTCGGGTATGCTACCGTCGCCAAAGGCCTTCAATCGCCGCAGTGCATCACCGCTTATCTTGTTGCTGCCGGGATTGTACACACCGCTAAATAGCCTTTCAACATCAACGCCCAGCATTTCGGCTGCTTTTTCTTTCAGCTCATCGTCAAGACGGTCTTTTTTAAAATTGTAATAGAGCGTGCTTCGCGGCACCTCCATAGCATCGGCCAGGCCATGAACGCCCAGCTTGCTCATACGTGCGGCGTTTTGCAACGCTTCGCCTTCATGTATATATGTCATAGAATGTGGGTTTTCTTTTTAGAATGGGATAATGCGGCAATATGCCAATGCGATAATGTACGTGTTTGTGGTATAGTGTTCATTGTCCTATTGTCAGAAAAAATCTTTTAAAAATTTATTTGGACATTTGTTCAATAATTGTACATTTGTACAGCAATTGAGACATAAATTTCTTTCGATTGCACAAATGTATAAAAGTTTTCTAAACAAACCATCATGCAAGCAGAAAAATTTTCGACAACAGAACAAAGAATGTTAGAACAGTGCCTGAACGGCTATGGTGCCAAGGCAGAGTGTGTAAGGCATACAGGTATAGGGTATGCTACTATTCAAAAAGCATTGCAGAGCGGTGAGGCTACGGCTACCGTGGCGCGCAAACTGCGCAGCTACTTGTGGATTCAGGCATGTGCGTCGAAAGTGTTTATAGAAACAGCAGCATAGCTAATGGCGCAATTGCTCAATGGCTCAATGAATCAGAACAAAACAACAAGCAAAACTAAAAACCATGCGTACTATATATACATCAATACAAACGGCTGAAAGCATATTGAATGCAGTAATGACTGAAAATATTTACTGTGGCTTATCGTGGAGGTATGGTGTGTTGCGTGCGGCGATTCCCGTGAAAGAAAATGCCCGGTGTAGAAACATCGGGCCTTTCAAAACAAAAAATAAAAAACACGATGCGAAGCTAACTAAAAATATTGAAATAGAGGGGGTT
Source organism: Bacteroidota bacterium (assembly GCA_018267965.1). Lineage (GTDB taxonomy): Bacteria > Bacteroidota > Bacteroidia > Chitinophagales > Chitinophagaceae > Polluticoccus. The sequence goes on from JAFDXK010000001.1 coordinate 272,001, forward strand.
ACGAACGCTGCACAGTATATGTTGGTGCATTGGAAAAGCCCGGAAACCGTTGGTATTCAGACGCTTAAAATAGACCGTTTTGCTTTTGAACAATGGTTGTACGAGACCTGTAGATTAGACTGGTGTCTGCACGAACTAAGTGGCGACAGACAAGCATTTGAGGGGGGCGATGCAAATGTGAATTGTTGGATGTACGGTGCGTATGGTGTGGGCCTGCAAGAGCTGGGTACTTATATGGTAGAACACAGGTTGGCTTTAATAGTATGTGGATAAGTGGATAAATACAGGCTATTAATGGCTTATTGGCGCAATTGCTCAATGGCTTAATGAATAGAAACAACAACGTAAAACAAAAACAATAGCAATATGGAAAACAGTACATTTTACAACCACGTTAGCAGTTGGGTGCGCAGTCACCGCAATCCTGAAACACTTGACAGCATCCGCAATTTTGTGGACAGGGCTTTGCAACCGCTGGATATTAAAGAGAAACTGTATCGCGAGATCAACTACAAAGAGACCATCCTGAGAAGGCAACCCGGCTTTACGGTTTCGGGCGATGCTACTTACCTGGCTAATGATGATGGCAACCCGCGTGTGTATATGTCGCGCTTTAGTGCGGTGTGCAAACTGGCAGAACTTACTTTGAAAGGTTATGAGGTAGAGTTGCAGCAAAGTGGTACACAATACCGCATTACCCTATCTGAGCCGGCCCCTGTAAATGGTATGAGTACAGCAGCATAATGCCGTACCTGTATCTTATGAACCCGCTATGAAATGGCGACTGGTTGACTTGTTGAAAGGTTGATTAGTTGCACTGAGGGTAAGAGACACTATAAAACTATCAGGCATGGTGAAACAGTTAAGATGATTAACTGTTTTGCCACTGTCTTTGCCATTCAGAAAAAACAATTAACACCAAACACTATGCAAAACATAATAGTAACACCAATAGCAACGGATGATGAGAGCTTTGCCCGTGCGATGAATATTACCGAACAACGCGAAGCTGAAATAGATGAGATACTCGACAACTGTTATGCACTTACGGATACCTACCCCGATGCGCTGGCTGCCACTTCTCAAAAACTACATAATGCCAACGAACTGGCATACGCCTGTTTTCATCTCGGTGCCTTTGCCGAAAGCCGCAGAAGCAAATACCAACTACTGAACAAACTGCTGGGAGAGTAAAGTAATTGCTTAATAGCAGAATGGCTCAATAGCTCAATGATATTCTCATTGAGAAGGGGCAGACTATGTATATCATTCAACACAAAAACCATAGCCTTATGAAACAAGAACAAATAACTAATCAAAGACTCTCCTCCTTAGATAAGGAGGAGTACGCGAGCGTTAGCGAAGCGGGAGGTGGTCTGAATAATAATATAGACATCATAGCATCACTGGTTATCAATGGCGATATCAGCCGCCTTACAGCACAACAGAAAGTAAACTATTATAAACAGGTATGCGATAAACTGGGGCTCGACCCTTTGTCGCAACCTTTTAGGATACTGCGCCTGCATGGCCGTGAAATCATGTATTGCGACCGTGGTGGTGCGCAGCAATTGAACAAACTGCATAAAGTGAGCCACGAGATAAAGGCCCGCGAAATGGTGAATGGCTGTTATGTAGTAACGGCACAGGCCAGTACACCCGATGCACGCAAGACAGAAAGCATTGGCGCAGTGCCTATCATCAACCTGAAGGGAGAAAACCTGTGTAATGCCATGATGAAAGCAGAGACGAAAGCCAAACGCAGGGCAACATTAGATTTGCTTGGACTCGGTATTCTTGACGAAACAGAAACAGAGCATTTGAATGGTGCTGATGTTGTAAGACTCCCCGCCTTAGATAAGGAGGGGTGTCCGCAGGACGGGGTGGTTGGACTAAGCGTGAGTGACGATGTGGCAGAAAAAGAAATACCTACTTCTGTGTTCCTGGGATTGAAAGGGCTGGCACGTATGGTAAGTGAATGTACCTGCGAAGATTCACTGCTGCAACTGTATAACGATAATAAAGAACGTATAGATGCAGCACCTGAGTTGAAACAGTTATTTACCAGCCGTAAAAATCAATTGAGGAAAAAGGCAGCATGATTAATGGTGCTTTAGTGTAAGCATTGCTATTGCAAAAAGCATTACAGTGATGTAGGTGAAGATGATTAGTGTTTGGGAGTTCTTTGATTTTGGGGTTTCTTTTACTGTTTGTTCTAATGGTTTTAAGATAACATTGAGTATAAAATAAATGATAAAAGCTAAAGCAACATATAGCGCAGTATTGAGTGCTTTATTTTGAAATGGTTGTAAGACTTCAATATTGGTGTTGTTTTCAATAATCAGGGCAATAAAGAAAAGAATGCTCCAAAGCCAGGCTGAAAATCCTTTTAAAGCCCAGAATAGTAAATCTTGCGAGTTGCTACTCCGTGAAGCAGAATTTCTTAATGAATAGAATTCTGTAAATAGTTGACGAATGATTTTCTTCACTAATCAAATATACCTAACAATGAAAACAAAACATACCACCCTTGTCAATACACTGTATTGACATCCCCTCCTTACTAAGGAGGGGAAAGAGGGGAGGTTGAACTAAAAACAATGAAGATAAATACGAGTTAAAAAATGTCAAGCCAATCTATGAATTCGAGTACAGGGATGACAGCGGCAAGTAAGTTGAGTATAAATATGGAGTAGTATTTTTTGTTGTACCTACTGTAATACTTTGAATACTCAAGTGCGAAAAAGGAGATGACAATAAGTGCGCGTGACGTATAGGTGACGATTTGCATAAGAGTTAGGAAGCTGTCTATAGATCGTATGATATGTATTCGGAAGCTTGCCAGGAAAGATAGGATAATGAATATGGTCAAGACGATAATTGGGAATAACATAATAACATGAGAAGCAATTTTGCTTACGGGATTGAGCTGAGAGGGAATAGTTGAGGATTTTCTCAGAGGAGAAAATTGATGTATCATCAACCATATTCCCTGGTACAATGCAAAAGATGCTATAACGATAAGTAACCTAGTCACCAAACCAAATATACCTAACAATGAAGATAAAACATACCACCCTTGTCAATACGCTGTATTGACATCCTCTCCTTACTAAGGAGGGGAAAGAGGGGAGGTTGAACTAAAAACAATGAAAACAAATACCAGTTAATGCTACAGAAGCCATGATGATGTGCCTTCTTCTTTTACTGCAATAATTATTAAAAGAAACAGGCACCAGCAGAATATGTATATCGGTGTTGCCAACAGATACCATTTATTCTTTCGGGCAAGATGGAAAATATAATAATCGATGGCTATGATATTGCTGAATAATAATAGGATACCTGATTGAATGAATATAACATCAGGTACTTGTCTGAAAGTTATTGTTATGGTAAAAATCAAATAAACTAAAGGGTAATAAACAGTATAGAAGGTTAACCATTGATACCATTCAGCTACTGTGTTGCCTTTTTTATAAGGTGATATTAACCGGTATAGCAATAAGCAAATAACAAGGCTTATAAATATTAACCCTATAGTTTGAATGAATTGAGACATACTTTTTTCACTTGTCAAATATATAATTCATTAACCCCAATTGCCGCTATAGCTGGAGCAACAGATTAAAGCAAAAAATGCAGATACTATGAACAGTGCCCCGTTTATCAGAAATATGAGTATATACGCCGGTGTTACGCGTATCATCAACCTGAATGAAAAAGCTGTAGCTATGAAAAACACAGTGGGTGCAATGCGTATGCATACATCAAATACATTATCGTTGAAGCTGAGGAGGTTTGAGAAGAGGGTTGTGAATATGCTTAAGATAGCTATAAAAAAAGGTATAACTGCCCACAGCTTTTCGGTTGTGTCTCCGCTGAAGAAAGGGGGGTATCCCAATGCCCAGCGAAAAGAGAAGAATAATAGCAGTGCTATAAATAGTGTAGCTACTCCAAGCATCTCCTCGTGCCGTGAAAGTTGGCTGCTGAGTATGTTGAAGGCAAAGAAAATGTATAGTACTGCTCCGGCAGATAGTATTCCCAGCCTGAGATTCCATTGGTCTTTGTGCTGTGCAAGGGTTCTGAGTGGGAAGTATAGCAGCATGGATGCTGCTATAAAGAAAATAATGATCGCAAAAAACATAAAAGGGGTGTGTGGTTTCAGTGCCTATGTTTCAAACCCTGTGCCTGATAATGCTAAGAAAATGTAAAAAGAAAAAAAACTCTTGTCATTGCGAGGGACGAAGCAATCTCGTATTAACATGGAAAAACTAATTTTTAAAAATGAGTAAAGGCGGTACTGTATATATCATGACAACATCTAACAGACGTGTGCTGTATGTTGGAGTTACATCTGATTTGATAGGAAGGGTATGGGAGCACAGGAATAAGGTAAATCCTAAGAGCTTTACTGCAAAGTATAACTGTGTGATGCTGGTATATTATGCTGATTTCAGTTCTATAGCAAATGCGATAGCTGAGGAGAAAAGAATTAAAGGTTGCAGCAGACAGCATAAAGATGACTTGATTGATGCTATGAACCCGGAATGGAAAGACTTATGGGACGATATTCGACTTTAATGTATGGATACGAGATTGCTTCGTGCATATTTACATTCGTAAATACTCCCTCGCAATGACGATTAAAAACAAAAAATAAACACCATCACATGAAAAATACACCACCTGCCGTAATAGCTACCAGCAGTATGGCTTCTACCCAAAGACATTCCCTGCGGCTCAATTGCAATACGAACATCAATAGCTCTGTAATGAACGCAAACAGCAATAAGCCTACCCATGCGCTTAGGAAATACATTTTGGGTTTTCCGCCGATGAGCATCATAATCAGCCCGATGGGTAATGAACCGATAAGCAACGCACGAAAAACGGTGATGCGCTCTTTGTAGAGCGGCAGGTACGTTTTGTAATCTGTGATGTACTTACGATACGGGTTGATGTGTTTGTATAATTTGTTTAGCACGAGTGTGGTAGTATGTGACAGAAAATTACGAACAGCAAACGCGTATTAAAACTGTTTTGAAAACAATAACAACCGAATAACAAAAGAGAAGCCCTAAATACGAATACCTAAATCCTAAAAGATTAGAGCTTAGATATTAGAGATTAGCATTTTTAAACACTTCACTATGAAAAAGAAAAATTATACCAACTGGTTCCCTCACGAACCAAACCCTGAGAATAACCGTCAATTGAAGGCTATGCGTACTGCCTATGGTATGCAGGGCTATGGCTGCTGGTGGGTGCTGCAGGAGATACTGAGTACCCAACCCGGATATAAACTGGACATCAGTCATGAATATGCGATGAACGACCTGGCAGATGATATGCGTATGGATGCCGCCTTTACCGAACAATTTATTAATGACTGTGTAACGAAGTTCAAACTGCTGGAATGTGATGATACGCATTTGTGGTGCCCGTATTTGATGGCGCTATTGCAACCATTGGAGGAGAAGAGAGCTTTTTTAAGTGAATGTGGTAAGAAAGGGGTAGAGAAGAAGAAAGAAAAGAAGCTTAAGGCTGAAGAAAATGAAAGGGTGGCTGAAGGGGTGCTTGATGTTTTGGAAGCACAGAACAAAACAAAAGAAAACAAAACAGAAGAAAAGAAAACAACAGAAAACAATAATGCTGTTGATGATGATACTTCTGTAAATACTAAAACGATTATTACCAATACTCAAACCATACTCCCTGCCAACCCGTATGCGGATATGACACTGATGATGCAACGTGCCCTGAGTGATAATGAATTTACTTACATCACTATGCAATCTTTCGGGGTAGATGCAGAAAAACTGCAGCTATGGATGGAAGCCTTTAACCGCAAGCTGGCTTTTGAGGCAGACACCATAAAGAACGATAAGGAATACCGCAGGCATTTTACCAACTGGCTGAAGTACCGCAATGTGAAACAGGAAGACCCTAACACCTACACACCTGTTACCACCGGACTACCACCGGGCAAACAAAAAGCTGCCGTTGTGCCGCTGGAGATGCCGCGAAAAAATGTAAAGACATTGCTGGAAGAAAGAAGACTGGAAGAGGAGGAATGGCTGAAGAAATCTTCTTGATGCGATAATGCGGCAATGCGACAATGTGCCAATTGGAATGAAAGAATTAAAAAAACCATGAAACAGGATAATGCGGAATAATTATCGCATTGCCGTATTGTCCTATTGTCGAATTCTTTTAACAACATGTACACCCCCTATATAGATTATAACATAGACCTGGAGCGCCATGTGCTGGGTGCGTGCATTGCTTACCGCGATGCTTTTGTGCAGGTGCAACACCTGCTGAGTGCAGAATGTTTTATCAACGCCTCGCACCGGATGGTATATGAGGCGATAGTGAATGCCTGGGAGCTGGGCTACCTGGTAGATAACCATGTGGTGACGATGCAACTGACCCAACGCGGCATAGAAGATATGGACGGGCTGAACCCTGCGGGCTATGTGGGGCTGCTGGTGATGGACGCTCCGCCTGCTGCCAATATGGTGCAGTGGTGTGTGATGCTGCGCGAGCTGGCTGCACGCCGTGCTATACTGCGCATTAAACAGATGCAACTGACGGATGGTGACATTACCGAGGCTGCTGCCGAAATGCAACAGATACTAACCGATGCCATGAGTGTGTGCACGGTGAGCAACTGGCAAACGGCGGGTGCTGCGGCGCACGAATTGTGTACGCATATACAAACGCTGCTGCACGGCGACGAGGACGATATCATTTCTACAACGTTTTATGATTTGGACCAACTGAACGGTGGTTTCCGGCCGGGGCAGCTGGTGGTGATAGGTGCACGCCCCGGTGTGGGGAAAAGCGCACTGGCAGGGGCTATAGCACTGCGGGCTGCGCTGCAGGGCAGGCAGGTGGGCTTTGTGAGTATGGAGATGCCGGCAAGAGAACTCTTTGCGCGTATGGTGAGCACGCACACGGCCACGCCTTATAAGCACCTGGACATTCCGCCGATGGGCGGTACAGGCCCCGACGGGCAGTATGAAAAGGTGATGCAACTGGTGCAGCCACTGGCTACGCTGCCCCTGCATTTTGCCGATAATGCCAACCTGACGATACATGATATACGCGCCCGTGCCGAACAACTGAAACACGGCAACGGCCTGCACCTGCTGATAGTAGACTACCTGCAACTGATAGCCGAACACGGCGACAGCAAACGCAGCCGCGAGCAAAACATAAGTGCCATAAGCCGCGGGCTGAAGATGATAGCCATGAACCTGAACATACCGGTGATAGCACTGAGCCAGCTGAACCGCGAGAGCGAGAACCGTGCACACAAACGCCCCACACTGGCCGACCTGCGCGAAAGCGGCGCCATAGAACAGGATGCGGATGTGGTGATACTGCTGCACCGCGACTGGCGCAGCGGCATACTCATAAACGAGGAGGGCAACAGCACCGAGCACGAGGCCGACCTGGTAATAGCCAAATGGCGCAACGGGGTTTGCACGGATATGAAACTGCACTGGGACGGAGCGAAGATGATGTTTAGCGGGGTGGATTGACCACCCCGGTCTGCGACCACCCCTCCTAAAAACAGGAGGGGAGTTTGTGGTGTTTTATTTAAGTGCTTCTAAAATATTAAGAGATTCTCCTCCTGTTATTAGGAGGAGTACCGAGGGAAACGAGGGGAGGTGGTAGCAGGATAATACTAATCCCCTCTGTGAGAGGGGAGCGTAATGCAAAGCATTACAGGGGTGTGTTTAACAGCCACGAGTGACCCACCCCTTCACCCCTCCGCAGGAGGGGATAGCGGGAAATATAAAATTATAAATGACAAAAGCACCAGTGATTTTCGCAGTTGTATTAACAATTGTTTTAGGACAACCGCAAAATATAATGTTTTAATTTGTATTTAAAATTATATTTTCATAAATTAGCTACAATGTATATTTAAACTAAATCTCTTATACGCTAAAACTGTAAAGTCATGAGTGTCACTACTGATAGATTACGAACTTATACTATGATTTTAAGGCGACCTGTAGCATTAAATTCTTTGGATTGTAATTCTTTTCATGAATATGTGAAAAGTCAAATTCAAGGGGGTAGGAAACTTTTAAGTTTTATAGTTGTGTCGGATACCACCGATTGTGTTATTGAAGTACAAATGGAATGTTCAAGTTGTGGTAAAAGCGGTCCAAATAGATTTAGACGAGATTTATTTCTCAATTTTCCTGATGTAAATGCCGACGATATAAAGAGGAAAAGATAAAAATAGTCTTCCCTACACCGAATGTTATTTAGGCGATTAAGAAATAGCGAACAAAACGAATTAAAAGAGTTTTGTAGAAAGAGTACACGCTGGTCTCGGTATTATGATAGACATGATTTATGGGTGGATAAAGCGCTTAAAGATGTATCATCATTAGACAGAGTTGTATTTGGGGCATTTGAATTAGATAATACTGAAGGTTATGAACATAATCATAAGTTAGTTGCCTGTCTTTTTTTAAAACTCTCACAGTTTGAGCATTCTATCGAATTTAAGAGTTTAATTCTCCCAACTGATGATATAATTCTGAACAAAGATTCTATTGATATTGCAAAAAAGCTCATTGAAAAGGCAATCAGGTTTTGCGAAATTCGTAACATTAGAAAGATAGAAATTGAACTACCACAAGAAGAACATTCTATCATTTCAATTTTTTTAGAATATAATTTCAAGATTGTAGCTCTTCGAGATAGGTATAACCCTCTTAATACGGTTTGTATTTTAGAACGCTCTATTGGTGATAAATATTACGGTGATCCGTTTGATGCAATTAAGTTTGCATATTGGCTTTTAGGGCAATACTTGCCTTGCGAAATAATGAAAGAGGCTATAGAAACTCCCAATGGTATAGTGAAAATGCCATTTGTAGCTAATTCAAATTCAAAGATATTTTCAAAAGAAAATCCAACAGGTAATAAGAAAAGGCTTAGAGGTATATTATGGATAATTGAATCTTCTGAATCTCCCGATGATGATATTGGATATGTAATAAAAGAATCTAGGAAAAATGAAGGAATATCTCTACTGTTAATTGACTTCTTAACTGAAGATCAAAAAAAAGAATTAGCAAATAACAAGATTATTTTTTTTGATAAAGTTGAAGCAAAAGAGATAGCTGGAGGGGATATTTCGTCTATGAATATTCCAATCAATAATAATGAAATTGGTGGAGTTATAACTGTATTAGAATATGAACAGATAATAAAATACTCAAGACGCGAAACACTAACATATTATTTGTTCAGTGGTCTACACGAAGGTTTAAATTTGCCTGATAATGAGTCTACAATTTTGGCAATATATTGTCCTAACTGGGAAAATAATGCTGCTGGCATAGTCGGTTTTTCTGAAATTGAGAGGATTAATAGATTGAAATTTAGAGATTTATTAAATGAACCCATTCCTCATGATAGTGCTTTAAGTAAGGAGGATTTATACTTCTATGGAACGTATAGTTTTGATGAAAGAGTCGCAAAGTTAGATTGTAATCAATTACATATTTTCTCTAAACCTTTACCAATTCGCAATGGGGAGTGGATTAATAGTCAGAACGTAAGGGATTATTTATATAATGAAATAATATGCAATGGTATTAACTCAACATATCTTGACAATGCTTCGTGTTATAACATAAAGCAAATAAAAGAGAAAACTACATTATTAGAAAACTCTCAAAAACATGAAATTATGATTGAAAGTATTATTACAGCTATAAGTGTCCTTGCAGATCTGACCGATATTGGAAGTTTTACTCAAGATCAGGTTGTTAGATTTAAAAATAACCTTAATAGAGAAAGCAAAAAGACAGAATCGAAAATTTCAAATTCGCCTCGTGTAGCCATTTTAATAGACACACATATACAAGAACTAGATTCTGCTATAACTTCTTATAAAAACATAAGAAATGCTAATGATTATAATAATCCCGAGAAGGATAATTATTCAAAAATAATAGCCTCGCGAGCCCTAAAGGTCCTGGAAACAATTAAACCTTTTAAAGATAATTTGAGTGACTATGATGATTTAGTAGTATTCTTTCAAAATATTACTAAAGTATAATTGTTCTTTTATTAGCCGATCTTCTATTTTTATAAATATCCAATAATAATAATTTTGTTGTAAATTTGTCATAGATATTTAATAGCCCACCCTATGCACCCTAATCATAAAATGTCCTCGGGAGAGAGGGCTGTTGCAGCGTTCCTGAGTGCTGCAGGTATTCGCTGGCTGTTTGAGAGCCCCGTATTCGTTACAGATGATAATGGCCGCCCGCGTATTTGGTGCCCCGATTTCTTCCTTACAGATTTGGGTATGCATATAGAGGTCATGGGCCCCAAAGGCAATTATCCCTACAGAGAGACTGTGTATGATGCCAACTGCCTGTTGGTTCTCTTCATAGACCCGTATCGTAACGCAGACTGGCAGCGTTCGCTGACAGACCAGTTGTGCTGCGTACAGCATTACCGCAGTTGCCTTGTGCTGGGGCTTATGCGCAAGGATGCTGCATAATACCCCTCCCTCATTTCTTATCCGTTCGTTAACAACGGGGCGCTGTGCATAAACTACTAACATTAGGGATGTACAGGCTTGTAGCCCGTAGTATGTTTGCATTACAGACCACAACAAAAAAGCAAAACACAAACACCGCCCTGCGGCGCATAAGGCAGGGCGGTATTTTTAAACAAAAAGCCAATGAGATTGTTATTATTAGGTATAGTGCTGATAGCAGCGGGCTTAACGGGCAAGTTTCAACGTGAGGCTTTGCAGCAACAGCAGGTTTCGGGCGCGGTGGTAGTTGCGCAGGCTTCAAAATAATATATGCAGACACATAACAGGTAGTATACAGAGGGGTGTAAAGTCGGGGGGGAGTGCTATTAGAGGGGCGCTCCCTTTTTCTTGCATGTATAAACTAATAGCAGTACACTTGTGTTCAAACCAACTCCTTATGAAACATCTGTTAATGATTGTTTGCACTGCAATGGTAATGCTGATGGCACCGTCTTGCAAAAAGAAAACATATAGCTGCTACTGCTACGAGAATGGTGTGGTGGTAAACAGCAATGCTACTGTAACGGCTTATAGTAAGGGTGTAGCCAGAAACGGTTGCAGCAGTATAGCTGCTTCGTATGGTTATGATGAGTGCAAGCTGCAGTAATTGCGCACTGCTAATTGTTTAATATTTGTTATAATGCTGTGAGCTTCAATAGCGCAACCCTCAACAAAACGTTAAACCGTAATGGTGTTGTTGCATTCGGCTTTGTATGGTTGTACTTTAGTAGTAACCAAAACTGAATGTCATGAGAGCTATATTGTATTTGATTGCGCTGATACTGGTAATAGGTTGGGTATTAGGTTTCACTATGTATCATGCAGGCGGCATTATTCACATCTTACTGGTGCTGGCGGTTATCTCTATCTTGTTAGGTATCATTCGCAAGGGCGAGGTGTAATACTACTTCAGCTTGTTTTCGATGATGTAATTCTGTTATCTTAGCGGTACAATTTATTGACCGTTATGAGAACCGTCGTTACCCTATGTTGTTTGCTGGTGTCTGTAATATTGCACGCCCAGGAGCAAGTTGAAGGTTTTTGGGGAGTGCCTTTCTATAGCTCAAAGTCTATGGCTATTGCCAATGTAAAAGCTAACAAAGGGCTTGAGCCTAGCTACAATCAAGGCAACAAAGTAACTTACATGGGTGCAACGTTTGGCGGAGAAATTTCTGAGGGTATAGTACTTAATTTTTACGAAGATAATTTCTGCAGAGGTATTGTTAGCTTTGAATATGATGGAGTGGCTATTTTGTTGCAGCATTACTATGATTGGAAAAAAAAGCTTATTGCCAAATATGGCAAGCCTGTAAGTAGTAATGAAAAGTGGCCGTATTATGCCGATGATTATGTGATGAAACAGGTGGCGCTGCAAAAAGGAGAAGCCAAGTTGAGTGGTTTATGGGTCACTAAAAATAAGCTAACCGGTAAAGCTGTATGTATTGTTTTAGGCGTGAGCGGTGCTACAACTATTTTATATTCTATGTATGATGTAGCACTGGATGGACGCAGAGGTGATGCCCAGGAAGCTGAAGAGAAAAAAGATTATTAAATTATCCGTCATGCCTATAGGTGCGTAAATATGCACTTATTCCCTCTTTAGTGTTCTGCTTTGTTTTACGGAATGCTATGATGTATAATAATTCGTTATAGTATTTGCTTCAGAAATATTGAACACTTTCCATGTATCATGCAGGCGGCATTATTCACATCTTACTGGTGCTGGCGGCTATTTCTATATTGTTAGGTATCATTCGCAAGGGCGAGGTGTAGACGCGGCTGTTTTATTTAAACTGTTTCAGCCAGGCTTTGGCATCTGTATCGTTACTGAAACTTTTGGTAGGTATGGGTGGTGGTTTTAATGCAAACACCATCTTCATTACTATTTGAGATAATCCGGGTTTGGCAACCATAGCCATCGCTTTGTAGATAACGGGCACCATCTGTGCAGAAAAAGCTCGTGTGGCTTTATCGGGCACCGGAGATTTGGCAAGATAAATAAGCATAGGTACGGGTGTGCCACCTGTAATGCCTTTTACAAATTCCACATTGCGGGCAATTACTTCTACCGTTCGCGGTGTGGGTTTTGAAAGCGAAACCAATATGCCGTCGTCCAGCCAGTAGGTTGCAATTTCGCCATCGTATACAGGCCTGTCTGTGGGTATTTGTATTTGCATGCAATAAAAATAAAGAGAAATAATTATACCACACGGATGTAAATCATAACATGATGCCTGCTTCCAATACACGCTATTTTTGGCACAGTAGTTGGTATTGTTATGTATAAGCGACGATTGTTTATTTATTAATTGAACGGTAAGTCCTGAGTTGGTTATCCATTTTCCTCTTATTGAAGAAAGAAGTTTGGCAGGGATGTAGCCACACCCCTGCTTATCGCATTTTGTTTCTAAGCACTACGCGCGATTACTACAAATGTGTTAGCACTATTGACGCTTTTTTATCATGAGGATGGCAGATGGCGTTTGCAGCTACACCGTTTATCTTATAGTACAGTATGCAGGTATTATTGTCTGCGCCGTCTACAAAATGTATATCGGTAATATAATATTTGCATTGTGCATTGTTCAGGTTGATGATGTAATCGAAATTGGCAGGATGCCTGCCTGCAGGTAACAGCATATCGTTCTCGGTAGCCATATTAAGGTGGGTGTTCACATCATCAAACAATAGCTTTTTGAATTTTGTGTTTTTTTGAAATTGTGCAAAATAAACAGCGCTTTTTTCAAAATTGCTGAACCCGCTGAGTTTGAAATATATCATGGGTTGTTGTTGGATGCAGCCGGTGAGCACGTAGCTTTCGATAGAAAGGAAAACGCATAGCAGCAGGAGGATAGGTTTGAACATAGAGACGGTTTTTTAAGGGTTAAGTTGTGTTGTTACTATGATAGACAGAAAAATGTCTGTGAATGTCTATTAAAAACTAATTAAACAAACAACCATCTGATGAAAGGAGTGTTTGATGTAACAAAACATTTGTTTGATGTAACGAAATATTTATTCTGTGTAACGAAAATATATGCTGACGTAACGAAACTTATGTTTAGTGTAACGAATGGAAATTCGGATAATTACAGATACTGGTTTTTGGCATAGTAGTTGGTATGTATATGCAAAGCCAGAACAACCTTCGATAGTTATCCTTTTATGCGCTACCTGTTTATCCTTTTGTTATTTGCATCAACCGATGCCTGCGCTCAAGATGATGACGATGGTGTGCATAAGACATTTGCACAACGTCACCGCGAAATGATGGAACGTCACGAAAGGATAAGAGATGAAAAAGACAGTCGCCCCAAACCCTATGCCGACCTGGTGATGGATGGTGCGGGTTTTTGGGTTACACAACAAGGTGGCACTACTACTACCAACAATGGCGCACTGGTGCAGATGGGTGTTGATGTAATGCTGAACAGGTTTGATAAAAAGGCGTTTCTGTCTATTGGTGGCAGGTTGGGTACATCGGGTTTCAGAACAACGGTTGACGGGAGAGATTACAGCGCATGGGGTGTGCATGGCTTTTTGGTGGGAGGTGTGCATTATATGAGCCACCCTAAAAAGCCCTTTAGTTTTTATAGCGCGCTGCGGTTGATGGGAGGTTTTCGTTCGGCGTTTTATGGCGAACCTATCAATCCCTGTTTGCTATCGCAGGTAGCAGTAGGTGTGCGCCTGGGGCGTGCTGTAACTTTTGCAGCTACTGCATCCTATACTATGATAGATGCGTATGCTAAAGACAGGTATTATTATCATCAGGTTTATCCTTACACTGCTTATCTGATAGGCGCATCTGTACACATTACGCTCCGCGATTATGACAATGATTAGACATTTAATAACCCTTTTGTTATTCGCATCGCTGCATGTATCTGCACAGCCACGTTTGGAAATCGGTGCAAATGGAGGTTTGCTGAAAACCATTGTTGTGAAACAAGATGCGCAAGGCTGGTTTCAAAACCCATCGTATCATTTGTACGACCGCAGTACCTCGGGCATTAACCTCGATTTGCTGGGCAATAAATTTACCAGGCCGTTTTCGCTTTCTTATGGCGTGCACCTGATGTATTATACACTCAGCTCTCACGAACGGGTAGAGCGTGTTATTTATTATCCGCCTTACCTGGATACTACAGTAAGAGATTATCATTATCGCTGGCTGATGCTGGCTTTGCCGGTGGGAGCACATTATAAACTGGCTATTGGACGCAATACAGCCTTGCGTTTATCGGCATCTGCCGGCCCTTTGTTTGTTTTTGAAACCGCTTTTGGAAACACTGAAGAGGACATTCCTGTCAGGTTGTATACCGATGCTGCAGCAGGCATTATGTTGCACAACAAGTTTACCATCGGATTGAAATTTGCCGCCATCAGCGGGCGAATGGGCAGTTACCAGGACCGAGGCAGTTATATCAATAACTATCGTTTGTTTGCAACGCAGGCAGATGTACGTATGATAATACCATCTTACAAAGACCTGAAACCGAAAACACGCGAAAGAATACATGAGCGTCGCGAAAGGCACACGGAAAATGCTATTCGTGAAAAGCAAGTCAGGGAAAAAGCCGAACGTGATGAAGCCGCTTACCTGGCAACCAAAGGATATACCAAGAAACGTCCTTATATGGATGTGGTGTTGGGTGGTGGTGCTGTATTTCCGTTTGAGCGGCTGCGGTATCGAAGCGGTGTACCTCCCGGATACATCAGTCACTCTGCAGGCGGGGGCATGGCACAGGTGGGTATAGATTTTATGGCAGAACAATCTATACACCGCTTTTATTTGTCGCTGGGTACGCGTATAGGTTATATGGGTTTTACGATGCGTGACAGTACAGGTAAGGAGGGTGACGGTACGGGCATTCACGGCAGCTTTAATGCCGGTTTCAATTTTCAAAACCACCCCGGAGACCCTAACCGTTTTCGCGTAGCAGCTATAATAGGCGGTGGTATGAGGGTGCCTGCCAATTATTTTGGTGAGCCCTTCTGGTATGGAGAGTTAGCCTTTACCAAATATTTCGGTTCGCGTTTTGGTGCAGGCATCAATGCTACCTACTACAATACACTGTTTGCCATAACGGGGCCGAATCGCTCAAGAGGGTATGATGGGTATTATGTAAATGCATGGAGCATTAATGCAGATGTTCGTATATCTATCCGCAAACAAAAGAAAAGGAGATGATGAGATACCTATTCATCCTTTTATTGTTTGCATCGTTGAGTGTGCACGCGCAGCGTATACGTCCTGTGTATAACGAACCTGAAAAAACATCTAAGTGGAGAGAGGGCAGAGTGATGATGGTGCTGAGCAGCAGCTACGGGCCTGCTTTTCCGTATGTGGTATCAGATAATAATAATAACGAGCATACCAACAATGCGGGTATAGGCTTCGTAAATTTTCATGTATTGTTTCGCAATCCTGCCACCAGCCCTATGGAAGGGTTTGCCGGTGTAAGTATAGGCGGCTTTGGTTTTGGTGTGGTGCAACCAGGCGGCAATACATTGCGTGCAGGCTATGGTTTGTTCAGGCTAAGGGGTGGTGGTAATTATGTAATACCTATGAGTAAAATGCTGGCACTGCACATAACTGCGGCAGGTGGTTTTGGACTTGGTGTCGGTATTGAAAGTTCATCAACAGATTTGAAAGGCATTGTAACGGCAGAAGGTGGTGTTGATATATGCTTTGCCAATGCAGTGACCGCAGGTTTGAAATACATCGTTGTGCCGGGCCGTTTTACATCTCGCGATAATTATCCTCATTCAACACGCACTTATATAGCTACATCAGGCTACGGCATACAAGGACTGATGATGGAGGTAGGGTGGAGGATTGGGAAGTATGGGAGGTAGTAACAGAAGAATGGCATCAATTTGATTCAATAAACAAAACTCTATCTATGCGTTATTTATGTTTTATTGTTGCTTTAATTATGTTAACAAATACTTATGCCCAACCACACCTGGAGATAGGTGTTAGTGCCGGTATGCAATTTGCAAGTGAGAAAAATAATCTTCCGGCTAACTACAAAATGGGTCCTTTATTTGCGTTTCAAACCGACATTGATTTTGACCGTAAGCAGCGCAGTGTTTTCGGAACAATTGGTATAAGGACAGGTACTGTGCCGGGAGGATTTTTTGGTTTGACTTGTGGAGGTAAGACTTCTTTGCACATTAGTAAAAAGCTAAGGTTGCGTATTGGATTGTGCGCCGGTCCGTGGGTGTATACTATTGAAGGTGCGGGCGGACGTTCTACCATATTCAAAGTTAATGTTATTCCTGAGCTGAGTACGGGTATTCTTATTAATAACATCATACACATCGGAATCAGGGGTTATCAGCCTTTGCTGAATGTAGAATACCAGGGAGATCATCAGCGATACCTTGGTAAATATGTGTCAACGGGAGTGGCGCTTGATTTCAGTATTAGGCTTGATAAGAATGCCCTAACTAAGAGAAAGTCGCAATAGGGTGTGTGAGGTTGTGTTCGTTTATTATCTTGTGTGAGGTATGAAGCCCTTTTTTACTTTTTTGATATTGTTGTTGAGTTTTGCTGCAAGAGGACAAAAGTTTGAATTGTCTGTCATGAAAAGGGTAATAAGGATATTACCATTAAAATATTCCGCAAATGCTCCTTTAAATAAAGTAAAAGATAAAGCAGGGAATACTATTACTATTTTTCAGGTCATTACAGATGCATTGCTTGATGGCAGACTGAAGGCATATGCAGGTCCAGACGATACTGCTAAATTGCTGACATTTGAGCGTATACTGCAACGCATAACAGACAGTAACGGCAACAGAATAGTTGTTAATAACCTGGTGTTGTTTGAAAACTTTGGCATGGATGATAAGCATAAAACCTCTATGTTGGAGGAATTGAGCATTGCCCCATCTGTACAAGGTGATACGAATAATATTAAAGACATAACACCTCTATTCTATATCAAGTACATAGATTTTTACAATCTTGTTGAAGGGTATAAGGTCAGAGTGGATGGAACACCGGAGAAGCTACAAGTATATTTTACGCATAGGTATTTTAAAAGCACTATTTATGCCATGTACTTGTTACAGGCTAAGCCAGATGATAAAGTTGACTGGGATGCAATTAAGTTACTCGAGGAATTCATGCTAATTGAGAACGATCGCTATTGATTGTTTAAAGTATATGATACAAATACCAATTGGGTTTATTAACTTGCTGTTATGAGATACATCCTTATCATCGCCGCTATATTGTTTTGTAATGCCATGCAGGCGCAAAGTCTGTTGCCTGACTACAGCAAAGATGCTTTTCATGATTCTGCTACCATATCGTTGTCAAGGGGAACAGGTAACATGCACTATGACGGAGGGAGAGAAGAGTTTTTGATGTATGACGTTTGGCTGGATGGCTACATTACAGATAACATGCCTTTTAGCATAACATACGATTGCGGCAAGGTATTGGTAAATGACAAGGCATTGCCAGAAGATGTTTGCGAACGTTATGCCCGAAAAGTAAATGCCATGTTTGATAAAAGGGCCACACCCTTGCAAATGTATAAGCGCAAGTTTACCCTTTTTTCAAAAGCATATCATTTCAAGCCGGTAAAAGGTACTGAGCCGGGTACTGAAAATAAATACTGCTACACCACCAGCTTCGCCATCAGCAAAGATTACTGATGCACTAATGTTATAGCAGCTTTTTTATCGTGAGTGTTGCAGAGGGTGTTGGCTGCAATGCCGTTTATTTTATAATACAGTATGCAGGTGCTGTCATCTGCGCCTTTTACAAAATGTATATCGGTGATGTAGTATTTGCACTGTGCTGCAGGCAATGAGATAATATAATCGTAAGCTGATGGCTGTTTGGATAACGGAACCATTTTGTCTTCCAGCATTACCTTTTCATCATCACCGGCATACTGGTCTTCCAACAAAAGTGCTTTGAAAGCAGTGCCCTTGTGAAACTGTTGCAGCCTGATATAGTTTTTCTCAAAATCGTTAAAGCCTGATAGTTTGAAATATATTTTTGGCTGTGCGTTATCTTTTTTGGAAGCATTGCTCTTGCTTTCAAAAAGTTTTGCATAACCATTGTCAATATGATGGCCTGTGAGAGGCCTGTGATGCACAAAATGCAGTTTATTATGATTAATGCGGTTGGGCAGAGATAAATCTGCGTTGTTTTTGATAAAGGCATATACAAAGACAGCAGATACGGATAGGGATATAAATAACATATATAAGGGTTGTGGTTATTATTAAAGACTGCAAAACTGATACCAAAGGAAAGTTTAAAACCCATTAAACTAACAGATATTGAACGAAAGGCTATTTTCATTCGACTAAACATCGTTTTCGTTTGACGAAAGGATAGTTTTATACTGCGAAACAATATTTGTAGCAATTGTTCGTTACGATATATACTAGTATCTTACAGCTTATGAAATACACAACCCTTTTTATTGCGGCATTATTAATGGCATTGAACAGCTATGCAAAAGGCGACCGCAGGAATACTGCAGATTTGGGAATCCAAATAGGTGGAACTTTTGTAAGTGATGGTACTGGCAGCAGTACATCGGAATATGGCGCCAACCTGCCGGCACTCAATTTTATATACGATTATAATTTTGACAAAAGCCGTAGCCGTGTTTTCTTTTCGCTGGGTGCAAGGGTAGCAACTTTTTCTGCCAGTGTAAATTATAAAGCCTATGCTTCGGGTGGCAGGCTCATTACAGGGTACTCTGATATTTCTTCTATCGGTTTCGGCATCGCCCCGGGGATTAATTATTTGCCCGTAAAAAATAAGAATGTACAGTTGCGCCTGCAGTTATGTGCTGTACCCATGATAGAAGCAGGAAGTTTTGCAGAGGCCACTCAACCCAACCTGGTGGGCGAATTCGGCGCAGGCATCATGATAAAAAACAGGGTAGGTTTCGGTATGCGTTATAACCATCGTTTTCATGAATATCTGACTGATGGCTTTGCATTCAACTCTGTTACCGTATCTCACCTAATGATAGATGTGCGTTTCAGGGTGAGGAAGTAATCACGCCGCCTTACCCAATGGTATCTTAGCTGCATAGTCTTTGAAGTGTGTTTGGAAGAAATAACGCAGGCAGTCGAAGAGGTCCATTTTATAGATGCCACGGTCTTTTTTGAGCATACCGGGTGTTTCGCTTTCTTCATCTACGGTAGCCAGTGTGCAATCGTTTATCAGCAACGGGCAGTTGGTTTGAGATATGAGCAGGTTGGGATATTGATGAAACATACCGTTGATGAGTACGCGGCTGTCGTTGTGTGTCAGGTTGCGGGTGTTGAGTTGCAGTTGACGTTCTGCAATGTTGAGGTAAGAACGTATCATCTGGTAATAACTGCTGTTGCGGCTTTCAAAACCGATATCTCCCTGTGCACCACTGGCATCGCCCGTAACAAACAACATACAACCATCGAACGCAGTGCGTATCTGTAAGCAGAGTTCGTGCAATTGTGCCTTAACGCTAAACTCTTTGATGATATGAATAAAGCTATTGTGCTGCCCTTTGTGCTGGCTCATTTGAACGGCTATGCAGGTGAGCGGGTCGCGGTTGAAATCGAAAGAGAGATATACGGGTAGC
This sequence comes from Bacteroidota bacterium, assembly GCA_018267965.1. Lineage (GTDB taxonomy): Bacteria > Bacteroidota > Bacteroidia > Chitinophagales > Chitinophagaceae > Polluticoccus. The sequence continues at coordinate 292,203 of JAFDXK010000001.1, forward strand.
TCTTTGATGAAAGGTACAACGGGTTGTGTATGACGTGCTTTATCAAAAGCAAATAACCAGGGTGCATTGTTCTCTCGCAGCCCCCATTCTCCCAGTGCGTAGATGCGGTATTGGTTTTGATTGTAGAGTTTCAGTTGTTCTATCTGCTCGCGGTCTTTATCGGTAAGATAGGGGTTATCGTGATAGGTGCTTTTAATAGCAGTGCAATCGGGCACCTCATTATCGAAGAAATGTTTTTTAAGCCAGTGGTCTTCGTGCATGGGGTTGAAGCAGAGCGTGATTTGAATATTCTCCCTGCCACGTGCACGGCGGTTCAGTTCCAGGAAATCTTCAAACTCCAGTTCGGCGGCTTCTTCTACCAGTATGCGTTCCAGCCCTTCAAAGCTTTTCAGTTTATCGGGGTCATCCAATCCGCGAAAGATGATTTGCGAGCCATTCTCGTGGGTAAGCGTGCGGTCGCTTTTGTTTTCAGAGAATTGGTCTTTTAGTTCCATCTCGTCTATACGTGCACGAAAGGATGGTATGACACTATCGCGCAGGGTATTACCTACTTTGCGTATCACAAGGGTTTTGACGTTGCGCTGTGTAGCTATGGTTATTTCTTTCTGGGCTGCGCTATAGCTTTTGCCGCTGGCTGTGCCGCCGTAGCTGAGTACAAAACGGGTTTCGGCCTGCATGAGGCGGTGGTATAGGGTGGTGAACATGGTGGTGTTTTTACAGCTACAAAAATACAACAATTTATCCTTTTTCGTAAGAAATGATAGCGGTAATGAGTGCCCATTCCAAATCGGGATGAATGGCGTCGCGGTTGGTGATAACACGCCAACCTGCATCGGGGGTATGTTGTAATACAGATACCAGGTTTTCGTTGTTCAGGCTTTGCAGTGATACGGTATATTGTATGCTGCCTTCCGGTGTAGTGGCTTTATGGAAATCGCAGAAATAGGATTTGTCTTTGGTGGTTATGGCTTTGAAGAAGGCAAACTCAGGTGTATTATCATCACTATGCATAAGGGCAATATTTAGAACTAAGGTATTGTCAGCCCATGACAGTGAGACGCGACGAACACAATTTTTCCCGATTATGAAAATGGTTTTTCCCGATTATGAAAGTCATCGCCCCGCAGGCATAGTTTCTTTGTCATCAAATTGTAACTAAAAGATGAAAACTATAAGAATAGCAATAGTATTTGTATTAACAGGACTGGCACAGACAACATTTGCCCAAAGCAAAAACGGCAAGGAGAATATTGAAAAACTATGCGGTTGTTTCTCTGTAAACTTTAAATATGCAGAGACCTTCTCGCCTGTAGATACGTATAAATATCACCCGCGCGAGGAACTGAATGCTACCGAACTGGCACTGCCGATAGAAAGCACCGATACCAAACTGGTAATGCAACACCTGCTGGTGATAAATGATACGATGATAATCAAACACTGGCGCGAAGAATGGAGCTACGAACTGCCCGTGCTGTATCAATACCAGGGCAATAAGGTATGGAACCGCAGAGCGTTGAATGCATCTGCCGTAAAAGGTAAATGGACACAAACGGTGTTGGAAGTAAATGATGAGCCACGCTACCAGGGTGTGAGCGCATGGATAAACAACGACGGGCAAACCTATTGGGAAAGCACTGCAGATGCACCATTGCCAAGAAGGGAGTACACCACCCGCAATGACTACAACATACTGAAAAGAAAGAACCGCATACAGCTTACCGCTGATGGTTATATGCACGAACAGGATAATGATAAGATAATACGCAGTGATAAAGCTGACGTATTGCTGGTGCAGGAGAAGGGTTATAACAAATACATAAGGATGGATGAGAGTGAATGTGCTGTAGCCAAAGCTTGGTGGGAAAAGAATAAGGCTTTCTGGACATCGGTGCGCAGTACATGGGCTGAATATGTGAGCCATGCACAAACGGTAGCGGTAAAAAACAAAGTGGCAGATAAGCGCCTTGACGAACACATTACAGCACTATACAACGACTGGAAAAAGAACAAGATGCCGCAGGCAGAGCTTGAAGCAAAGCTGAAAGATGTGCTGAAACAATTTTTATAGTAGTACACACTCACGGCGTCCTGCCGGAACATAGACAAAGCAAAAAAGAGCACATCCGTGCTCTTTCGTTTCTATATGAGTACTTGACGGGGGAAACTGTTATTGCTGCGTAGCAGTATATACTACATCGGTAGTATAGGTGCCTGCAGGGTATGCAAAGCCCGGCTTAACACGGTATTGTACGGTAAAAGTCTGGTTGCCACCGTTATCGCCACCGTATAAGAATGTCCAGTTGTTCTGGTCTATATAATCGTAGTTATTGTTTACCCAGCTCCAACCACCTGTAGTATTAGAGGTAAGTTTGAAATTCAATACAGACCATACAGGCATTACAGGCGCAGGAGTAGTACTACCTGAATATGTAAAGTTGGTTGAGCTTGATTTAACCGAAACGTTAAATGCTTTGTTAGAGCGTACTTTCATTTGGATGCCAGAGCTTTCGAGGCCGTTGGCATAATCGTTTACGCTGTTGAAGCTGAAGTTTACCGATGCTCCGGTAGCGCTTCCGTTGCCTACGTAGGTAATGTCGATAGCATTACTGAGGCTAAGATTGGTTGTTTGTGATGCTGTGCTGGTAACGGACTGTGCATTGGCGTACACAGAACTCATAACAAGCAGAGCGGCGGCGATGATCTTTTTCATTTTGTTTGTTTGTTTGTTTCCCTTCTCACCTTTGCTGCCTTACGGGGCTGCTTCTCTCTCCCGGTTGTTTTGTTTGTTTGTTTGTTGTTTGTTCGTTTGTTGATACAAATATGCAACGGGAAATAGCCTCAGACGAAATTTTGCACGACGGTTAACGCCCGTTTTGCAAGCTGTTAACAGGCGATTAACAAACCAGGTAGGGGGTATATAACAAAACAGGGATAGCTCTGCTACCCCTGTTCTATTGAAAAAATGTATTGTTTTATTTGGTGCCCTGTGGTTTGTTCAGTTCATTAGCGCTGGGCGGACGGTTAACGACTTCTGCGCTTTTGCTTTCAGGCATACCCCATTCTGCAGCGTGCAGGTAGTGGCCCTTCATTTCAGGTTCTTTTTCAGTTTCAGGTACTACACGGTGTGCATTAGCAAATTTATCGTGGCGAACACCTGTTACCTGCCAGCTCACTTTTACGTTTGGTTTATCTGTTTTTATTTTGAATTGGTTGCCGCTTACTTCTTCAGCAATGATAGCCTGTGCAAAGCTACCCATTACTGTAAGCTGGTAACGGAAATCCTGGTTGAGTGCCTCGAAGTATGAAGGCAGCGTTACTGTTGCATTGCCTGCAGCGTCAGTAACTATGTTGCCATTGTATATATTCATCATGTCAGGGCTTTCTACAAAAGAGTGGTAGAGGTATTTATTTTCAGGGTCCAGCGGGTGGTCTATTTTGAATGTACCACCACCTTTCGCTAATGTACCTGTTACCGTTACGTTGCCTGCGAAGTATCCCGCATAACCTGTACCTGATGCGCCTGCGTATATGCCATAGTTGACAGCACCGTTAGTTGCTGTGCTATACAAACCATATGAATTACCGGTTGATGTGCTTCCGGCAGTGTAGAAAAAACCTGCAACATTATAAGATGAACCGCCCGGATTGGCAGCATAACCAAACAAGCCGTGGTTTTCGGAAGAAGAGTTACCTGCTGCACCTACTATACCCCTTGCCAGCGTAGAGGTGGTTGTAGAACTGGTTTGTGCCAGTAAAGCAGTATGCCCGAAAGTAATAGCACCCACAGTTGCATTAGCATCTTTTGAGTTTTTGATATGCACCCATGCGCCAGGTGCTGTAGTACCAAAACCCGACATACCATTATTCACTATGATACCATAACCACCTGCCGTGCCACCATCAAACTTACCTGCAATGGCTGTAGCGCCCGAAACCACACCTGCTACACCTATGCCGCTTGCTGCACTGGCCGTACCATACACACCATAGTTGGCAGTGCCACCCGTACCTGTATTTTCACCTTTTACACCATAGCCTGTTGTAGTGTAACTGCTACCTTCCTGGCGTCCGTATATACCCATTGCCTCGCTGCCTACATATGTGCCCAGGTTATGACCGAATACACCTCTCCAACCACCTGTAGCATATATACCGCTGGCACTGGCAGTGCTTGTACCATCTGCCACAATACCTGCCTGGTAGTATGGTGCAATGTTATAAGTGCCTACACCGCTTACGTGCAGTTTGGTCATAGCATTAGGTGATGTGGTACTGATGCCTACAGATGTGCCATTGTCGGTAATATTAGAACTGCCGAGAGTGTTGGTACCTGTAAATTTTGCTACCTGGTTGTTGGTGCCTGACGCAGCAGTGATGGCTGCATTTTGCGGTAGCCATGTAGATGTACCTGCATCCCATACCAGTATTTGCCCTGCTGCAGGTGCTGTAGTGCTTACATTATTGCCTTGTATGGCTCCTGCATTATTAGCATATACTGCATAAGGCACGCTAATGAGCTGGTTGCTGCCCATATCGGCATAAGATGTGCCGCCTGCAGGGTCAATTTCTACTTGCAAATATTTAGCACCGCTACCCCAGCTGATAGTGTTGAAAGTGCCCGATACCACGGTGCCGCCACCTACCTGCAAAGTATATAAGCCGTAGGCATTGGTAGTAATGTTGAAAGTTTCCTGGTAAAGTATTGCACCTGTAGCTGTCGCATCGTGAACGGTAAGCCTTATACCCAGAGCCTGTGATGCAAGTGGTGTGCCTGAAGTATTGCGGGCAATACCCTGATAATTGAATTTTTGAGGGGCTTGTGCCATTACTGTTAAAGCTGACAGCAATGCGAAAGCCATAAAAAATATCTTTCTCATACTTATGAATGTTTTAAGGGGAGTTATAATTTTTGAATTTTATAAGACGATGTAATCAATGTGGCCGTTTTGTCTTTGATAATGACCGTTAGCATATATGCTGCACTGGCAAGAGCGCTTACATCAATTTGCACGGAGTTATTTCCGGAATTGAGGTCAATATTTTTTTCGGCAATGAGTTGTCCTGTGATGTCTGTAAGCTTGTAGCTGAGCGACTGGTTTGCCCCGGCATCATAATCCAAGTGAACCATCGTGCTGGCAGGATTAGGATACAGCTTGAGTTTATTTTTTACAGACACATCATTGACGCCCGATGAAGATTCGAGAGGTTGAAGAATGCCCTGTGTAATAATAATAGACGGAGCCGTAGCTGTATTGACCAGTGTCATTTCACCTACCGACCAGTCGAAGGCTGCGGTGGCTGTAGTGTATGTGCCCCCGCTGGCATTGAGCGTTGCCGGCTGTGCGTAGGCCTGTATAGCTGCAAGCCACGCAACAATGAGATAGAACATTCGTTTTTTCATACGCGTATATTTTTATGAAATAAAAAATAATTACATACAAAGTATGCCATAGAAATAATAAAAAGTATGATAATCGTCAGTTTATGATTGATAGGCCGGAAAGGTTTTGATATCGTTATGGCGGTGTGCTATTTATATACCCATGTAATGAGAGACGGATGATTTGTATAAAAGAAGAAAACCACGGTTAGCGAGACCGTGGTTGGAGATATGTTGTGTTTGCAAAAGTAGTTTTACAAACCCGAGTATACTTGTTTTTAAATTCCTTTGATGTAGTAAAACTTCAGGCCATGTTGTTTTGCCTTGCGCACCATTGCTATTATCAATACCATCAGTAACATACACTTGTAGTTTTATTTATAAAGACAACCAGTGAGGTTGGTTTTAATAGTTGCGGTCTTACGGGACCGCTTGTTTTTTTTGTAGTCTTACGGGACTACGTAATGTCTTAGTGGCTTTTCTCTTCTTTTCGCAGCGTTACGGCGCTACGCTTAGTCCTCGGCTAGAAGCAACATTACGGTGTTGCGATATCCTGGTCTTTTTTCGTGCCAATCTTACGGGACTGGTCTTTTTGTTTTTGCCAACCTTACGGGGCCGGTCTTTTTGTTTTTGCCAACCTTACGGGGTTGGTCTTTTATATGTGCTAACCTTACAGGGTTAGTCTTTTTTCTTTTTTGTGCTATCCAATAAAGTGGAAGCGTCTGCTAACTTCTTGCTTGCTTTCAAATAGTCTGCGTAAACCGGATGCAAGCGATAATACTTTTTTCATAATCTTCGTAAGAGCGTTTTGGTTTTTTATTGTTTTAGTTTGTTGATACAAAGATTAGTTGTGCGGCGAGCATATGAGAAATTTTTGTGTTTGGTTAACACCAAATTTGCAATCGGTTAACAAGCCGTTAACAATTGATTTTCAGTCTATTATGGCTCAAAAGTGCTGCCAGTAAGGGTTTTTGCGTATTTATACGGTTGCATTTCCATATTTTTATTAATTATATTGTGCATCTGATAACAATACTCAAACAACAACAAACAATACAAAAAACTAACTACCATGGGAGAGATACAATTTCCGCATGAAGCGTCTGAGCTATCAGCCTTTGCGGTTTCAGTGGGCGTATACGTCATATCGCTGAAAAATGGGAAAATCATCAGCCATGTACCCGATGATGAAGACCGGTTTTATGAATGGCTCGTTGAAAGCGGCGCCCGCGACATCACCGATAAGCTGAATTAGCAGACCAGATTACTCCTTCACCAACTTCCCGCTTACGAATAATTTTCCATCGGCATTGCTGATGCGGTAGAGGTATGTGCCGTAATGTTAGAAGTGTTGAAAGATAAGCCCCCTAAATTCCGTAACGGGACTTTTTTGTTTTATGGATAGATAACATGCATCTTCTATAAGGGAAGATATAGGGGTTTATTATTTAAGAGATATTTGTATGTTCATTTGTTTTAGCTTTTCATCTTTTATTTTGAGAGGGTCTAAGTTTGTAGCTGAATATATCTTTTTATATTCTTTTACAGAAATGTTTTTCTGGACATATTGTTTTGCAAGAGAGTCTAGTAAAAATGACAACTTAGCATGAATCATTTTTATAGGTATACCATATTTATTGGTAATTAAGTTTCGCAATTAGTCAAATACACACCAAGAATAGGGTATCCTATTGTATTTTAGATACTATAATATGATGCCATTTTTGAGCAAAAAACAGTCAAAAAACTGCTTGAAACTTTCGTTTTCGTCTAAAATCGCATTGCTTTAAAACATCCGTTTTTGTATCTTCTATGCAATAGAAACGCATAAAAATTGCCACTTCGCAGCCTTTCATTTTATGATTTCCTGGCAAATTTTTCCACTGAGGAACAATGCCTGAATTTCTATGCCAAGTTGCGTTGGGGTAAAAGGCCGATATGTCCATATTGCTACAGCAAAAGGTCTTATGCTTATAAATGCCGTCCTGTGTATTGTTGTAAAAGCTGTAAGGCACAGTATAATGCCAAGACTGGAACCATATTTGCAAACAGTCATATTCCATTATCAAGGTGGTTTATGGTGTATTATTTTCTAACTACTGAAACGTATGGAGTATCTTCTATAAAACTTTCAAAATGGACTAACCTACCTCAGAAAACAGTTTGGAGGATGCAGCAGAAAATACGTAACACTATCGGTGACGATATTGAGTTTCTAAGTGGTGTAGTTGAGGTAGATGAGTGTTACATCGGGCCTAAGCCAAGGAGGTATGACCGCAGAAGATACAAACGAGGTAGAGGTTCTGAACTTAAAACGCCTGTATTTGGGTTGCTTCAACGTGACGGTAAACTACGAATTATGCCCGTTAAGGATGTAACATCTAAAACACTACAACGGCTCATATACGATTATGTAGAAGACGGAAGTACAATAATGTCAGATGAATTTAAGTCATACTGGGGTTTAGATAGGTTGTATATTCATAAGCAGGTTTTCCATGCTGAAAGACAATACGTGAACGGTGATGCACATGTAAACGGGTTAGAAGGTGCATGGGCGCATCTTAAAAGAACAATGCGGACTTATATAAGACCGAGTAAGAACTATCTGCATTTATACTGTAACGAGTTTGAGTTTAGGTATAACAACAGGAATAAATCGCTATACATTCAATTCACTAATGCGATGAGCCTTGCCTCTAAAAAGGTAAAAGGCGGTAAACCATACTGTTAAAACAGTCAAATCTTTATATTTTTACAATAGGCGTGTCCTGTTGTACGGGCAATTCATGCACTTATGGCAAAGAAGAAAGCTAAGAAGGACATTATTATAAAAACAAACCTTTCGTTTGAGGAACTTTTATTAAAATCCGTACTACCCACGCCACCCAAAAAACGGGCAAAGAAAAAGAAAGGTTAACCATATAAAAGGAGGTACGCAATCACAGTAACGTAAAGCACATACAATTATAGGTAATCTATATTGCGTACCTATTCCGTCTTCCAAATCGACCAAATACAACAAGGCACGGGAATAGCAGAAGCAATCCACCATACGCGTGGAGGCTCTCTATTTCGTGCTATGCGCTCTTGGTCGAGCGTGGAAGACAAATAGCAGTAGCTTCCACGTAATTTTTATTGTTACCTCTCCGTCAGGAAGCTGCGGGGAATAACAATAAAGGCATGAAAACCATATTTATATTATTGCTTCCTGCATTGCTAATCACTAAAACGTATGCACAGGATGACACTATTGTATCAAGGTTCGCTAACCACGATAAACTTGAAAGTCAAATCAAAGTAAACCGCAACGGTAAAGGCAATAGCGCATTTACATTATCACTTGCCAAACTTGAAAACATAATCAAAAGTGGTACAACCGCAAAAGCATTAGAAAACCAATTAGGGGTTTGGCAATCTTTTGCATCTGATAACACAGTCGGTTATGACTGGAACGATAAGACAAAGGAATACGATGTACCAAGGCTACAGTTGCAATATAGTACCGAGGTGAAAAACCGAAGCTATGTTATCAGGGCAGAAGTCCCCAAAGACCTAACGAACAATATCAAGTATCTGGAAATCATTACAATAATGAATGGTATGCAGGTTGCTGAATTTAAACAGTCATTGAGAAACAACGGCTATTTAGAGAATGAGAACCTAACCAAGACTTTCAGAAAACAGACTTGGCAGAATAAGACTAAACATCTTACCATAACGATAAAAGAAAATAGTAACGATACTCATACAATAGGAATAAGATAGGCAAACGAATTGAGTCGGGTAAGACCGACTTAGGGGCATGGAAAGCCAGTTTTTATGAAAAAATTACTTTCCATGCTCTACATTTGGGCTAAACAATTCGTAGCCAAATTTCGGAAGCCCATGAGTAACCATGAAAAAATTAAAAAGCTGTCAATAGTTTTTACATATCTGATAGATGAATTTGAAAAGTATCTTGGTTCAGGAGCATTTATTCCTAAACATGCAATTATAGTTGACCGAAGAAATAACATTCTGGATATTTACTTTGCAGGATGCAAATTTGTGTTGGCAGGTAAGCCATCTTTAGAATTGGGTTTAATTGTAATGACTACTTATCAGGAAGAATACAATAAGCAACCACAAATGGTAAAGGAATTGATATTTACCATTCAAGACAATACGGAATTGTGTTTTACTGACAAATGCCTGATTATAGAGGAGTTTATTCCTGAATATTATAAACGCCTTTTAGAATATATAGAAGCGAGTATGAAACCTACGGCATCCTAAAAGCCTCAAACCAAGAAATTATGAGCGAAAAATCCGTTATGGAACAATTAGAAGAAATGGAACGTGAAGCAGAAGCCATTGAAAAACGTATGAATGAACGAGAGGCTCAAGGGCTTGCAGACATTTATAAATACTTTGACCGGATTAATGATAAGCTATCATCATTCAATAATATGTTGGTAGCTGGTTATTTTGCTCTTGCAACATTCAGTCCGGGTGTATCAAAATGGATACTTATAATCCCACTTATCAATATGCTCATTCTTATACGCTTAGATTATAGAATGATGGAACAAGGTAGAATTATGTCGCAAATCAAGTCACAGCCTCAAAGTGTGATTGATAAATACGGAAGAAAACAAGGTCATGTTACATTATTGTCATTGTTTACGATAATTACCACTTTGATAGTAACAATCGTCCTCTTAGTCATTGTTAATCAAGTAATAATCCCCAAAATCAGCTAAAACCAACTACACACGTACGTGTGTAGTTGACTAATTGCGTTAAGTTTTTATCGACACCATTTCTTGCATCTTTGATAGCACAATCGTAATAATAATTCGCACTATCAAGTAAAGTATTGATTTCTGTTACCGACCTATTGGATTTAGGACTGTTACAATCACAAAAAATAAATAGTATTCCGAAAAGGAGACAGTGGCATTTCATCTGATTTAATTTATTTGTACAGGTTTTTCTGTGTATGCTAAGCTAATAATAAATATACCATAAATATTTACATTCCTTATTACCTTGCAGCCTGATGTCGTCGGCACAAATCAAAGATCATTACCGCATATTAGAGGTAGCACCTAATGCTACTGCTGACGATATTAAGAAAGCGTACCGGGCACTGGCTATGCAGTATCACCCTGATACCAATGCGAATGAATATGCTGCAGCACACTTTAGAGATATAGCAGAAGCATATAGCATATTGGGCAACGAGCATAAACGCCGCAAGTATGATGAAGAACGCTGGCTAAGCGGTATGAGCAATCGTGCTAAAGAGCAGGCAGTGATAACACCCGCATGGATATTGCAGGAAGCTAAGCGGCTGAGCAAACACATGGCAACGGTAGATACTTACCGTATGAGCCATAGTGCGCTGTATGATTATGTATGTATGCTGCTGAACGATAACCATATGGCGGTATTGCTGCACGCTAATGATGAAAGCACTAACGAGGCCATTGCTACAGAACTGATACACGCTACCCGCCACCTGAAGCATGAGTACATGCAACCGATAGCCGATATGGCCGCCAAACTGGTGATGCACCATAACGATATACTAACCCGACTGTACAGGCAAACACGCAGCAGCTATGCCCGCAGTGTGTGGGATAAGTACATGCCGCTGGTGATAGTGATAATAACGGTGCTGTTGTGCTTTGCTATGTTTTTGTGGGGGAGGAGGTAGCCTGTTACTCCACTACATAATATGTAGCCATTTTTGCCATCTTATAATACGGTTCTGCAGCAATACCATTTATCGTGTTAGAGAGATACAACGTATCGGTGGCTGCGGTGAACAAAGGTACTGTGCCGCGCATATCATTTGTAATGGTGAGGTTGGGCAGTACGTCTTTAGTTTTGCACCAAAAACGAGATGAGGTATCATATACATTGTAAGGCAGGAATACCGAATTGCTATCTGTAGACGATGTGCCATAGGTATAATAGATAGCGGTTTGATATTTTGTAAAATTGAAGCTGATTCTTTTGCGATAAGCAGTAAGCGTATCCCAAACGGATACTCCATCTTTATTGTAGGCATTTACTGCGCGCCAAACCGTAACATCACCATAGCCGGTATACATGATATGGCGGTCTTTATTTGGCTGACCTCCCAATTTTATGATTTCGGAACTACCCTCTGTATACTTAAATGTATTTTTTACTCCAATGGCATCCCTAACAATACCGTAATTATAGTCCTTCGAATACCATTCGAAAGAGTAAGTCATCTCATTTTCTACGGCACTCATGGGTACGCGATATTGAGCACCGGGCTGCAATATGTTTTCTATTATTCCCCCTCCGGCAAAGCCACCACTGGCGTAAATACGGAGCACAACTGGCTGGCTGAGTGTATTTTCAAAAATATAGTTGGTAGTAAGGTTGGTAACTACAGGTTCTTTTTTCTTGCAGGCAAAAGCCAGGCAGATAAATAGTAACAGAACAAGCAGAGATGTGCGTTGATTCATAAAATAAATAAGGTTTGATGTATAACGGATAAACGTAACAAATAGTATGCCGTATAGGTATATAACGGCCTGAAATGTGGTATTAACTGTGTGTTATTAGTCAATTATTCAACAAATTGCTGTATATTTACCTTGTTACAATTTAGAGAAGAGAATTTATGGCATCCTTTACTACGGAAGATATTTTCGTTAGGGAAATGATATTGCACGGCAAACCTGAGCGTGCGATAAAGGAAGCCTTCCCCCGTTTGATAGAAGAATACACTGCAGATGCCATTGCTTATATGATGGATAATCCCGAGGTGCGCCACCGTATAGATGCGGGCATCGTATATTTCTACAGGGATTATGTAAATGGTATCCGAGTCCCCGAAATAGCACCAGTAACGCTGGAGGAGCGTAAGGAACTGCTGCTGAAGATTATTCGCCGCGAGCGCAAGAACCCTAAATATATCCTCACCAAAGATGGCCTGGGTATGATAATGGTAAAGCCCGAACTGGATGAAGTGAACGAGGCGCTGAAAGTGTATTATGAGCTGCAGAAGGTGATGAATAAGGTAGTGAGGTAGTTGATTGGTTGAATAGTTGATTTGTTTCGGAGTATTATTTCAAAATAATTTATTTTTTGTATTTGCGGTAATGGTGTATTTTTGCTATACCAAATTATCACCATTCGCTATGTATAAAGACAACCCTAAGTACAAGGAAGTTTTCTATTCCACCATTCACAATATTGCTTTTTATATGCCCGAAGATGCTGCCAACGGCTATCATATGAGCCGCTATGTAGCCGCAGGTGCGCAAAACATTTATGCTGCTGGCGGGGCGACGAAAGAATTGCTGGGCAATATGATGGATAAGATGCTGGAACTGTGCAACGATGAGAAAAGCCTGAAAACACTGCGCACGGATATTGCCACACTGGCTAACAATATCAAATACCGACTGCGCTACCCTGTAGACGAAGACTGTGCACTGCGTATGGGTGCCATTTATACTTTTACCGAAGGAGAGAACCCGGACAGTACAGAGGACTATCATACCAATAAAAAAATACTGCTTGCCAAAGGCGATGCTGTACAAGGCATAGCACCTGACCCGGCACTCTATGCTTTTTTTTTGAGCACAGGAATCGTGTACACACCCTCATGGAGCGAACTGTTGGTTACTTTGACCAATACGAACTATTTCAGCCAAAGAAAGGAGATGCTGAACGCCCTGATGCCGCAACCCGCAGCGTAAGCGCAAGGGTGGATGAGTGGTATGACAGCTTTTGGGACATCAGTATGAAGTATTGCGAAGGAGATATACAAAAAGCTGAACACCTGATGGATACCAGCGTGTTTATGTTTTACTACCGTATTAAACAAAAGGCCAGCTACGCGCAGTGGTATAATGAGGAGATGAAGGTGAAGTGATTAGTAATATTCGTAGGTGTATTCGTTCAGGTAGTAGCTATACGCACCGTTGTTTCCATCCAATTTATAATATTGAACTTCTGATAACGGATTGCCTTGTTTGTCAAAAGCCAATTTTTCAATGTGTGTGGTGTCATTATCCTTCCGGTAAGATTTTTTCGAAATTTCCATGTTCTTCAGATAGGTATACTCTGTTTGGCCGTCTTCAATGTAACCGGTGATATCCGGATAGGCGTGTACGGCTTCTTTTTTTATAGTGTAGTCATCATTATACCAATACTCGTTTCTGTACGAAATAGGCCCACTGCTGTCTGTTGGATTTTTCAGCATATAAATGTTCTGCACGTAATGTTTACTATCCGTCCACAGGTATTCAAATATCCTGCACCTGGCATTTTTGACATAGTTTTCCATTCTTTTCACCGTGTCGCCAGAATAGTAATATATCTGTTTCGCCCGATATGTTTCTTTTCCGGCATCGTCGTATTGACTCCATTCACTTGTAAGTATATTACCGGCTTCATTGTAATAGTAGTCGGTTATAATGTTGGGGAGTTCTGTTGTTTTTACATAAGCGCCATTGCTGAACGCAGCCAGATATTGCTTACTGAGGATATGCTTCACCTTACCTTTTAATTGTTTGTGTTTTAAATCTGTATACCAGTTGCTGGCAGGTGTATCAGCAAATGCGTTTTCTTTTTTATCAGTATTGTTGCAAGCAGCCATTGACATAGATGCAAGGACTACGACGAATATTTTTTTCATGAGGTAAGTGTTTGTGTGAAAATTACTTATAATACTCGTAGCCCAAACAATTCATCGTGCTGCTGATATCATCACTTACCTTGTTTATTTTACACAGCGGGTTATTCAGACTGTCAGATTTACGAATAGTAATGTTTGTGATAATTGCAGCAGCACCTTGTGTAGAGACGTTGATAGACATTGCATCAGGATACTCAATAAATGTTACAGGCTTTTCACCGGCACGTTTATCGAAATAATCTGAATTGATCTTTACCGGTTGATGTTCATTGTTAAGGGTGGTGTACCTTACTTCATATAGCGTACCTGCAGTATTGTTTTTCTCAGATATCGTAAAGAAAGAATCAATGTATTTATTGGGATTATCCCATTTGCGTACTACTCTTTCTATTGCAATGTTATTCCTGTATTTGGTGTAGCCTGTATTGGCATCACCCGAGTGTGTGTATACTTCTTTTTCGGGTTCACGATAATTTTTATCAAATTTTCGGTCAATTGTAACAAGCCTTCCGGCATCATCAAAAGTATAGGTATTGACATATTGCATGCCATGTACGCCCCAGTCACCGTTTTTGTATAGTGTGAGTCCGTAAAGACTGTCATTTATTGTTTTGACACGGCCTGTAAGGTGCATTAGTTGCACATCGGTAGCCCATGCTGCTGGAGGTTTGGCCTGCTCGGTTTTCTCTTGTTGTGGCGGGTTAGATTCATTATTGCAGGCAGTAAGCGTTAACAACAATGCCACGGATAAGTTTATTTTTTTCATGAGGTAAGTATTTTTATAAAACTACTTATAATACTCGTATCTGTATTCTTTTACGGAGATGGTATTATGTGTTGCATCATCTATAGCAATGCTGCGAACTCTGTTGCCATAGCTGTCTTTAGCGGTAATTATTTCATGATAGTTAGTCTGATTATCTTAAAGTATAACATCTTTTTAAGCGGATTTCCCTTTGTGTCTCTCGAAATTGTGATGATGCGATTGTTTATTTGTTTTTCTCCGTTTGGCGAAAAATAATATATCGTTGTGGTGTCGCCATTACTGCTATATGTAGTATATACAGTAGATGTGTCTGTTTCTGTTGGTGTTATATCTCTGCGCTTTGTAGAAACAGGCAGGCAGTCGTTATTTAACGTATATATCCGAGTACGGTCTGTCAGTGTAGTGTCCCTGCCATTATAATCGTATATGGATTGTGTAACTTCTGTATAGACATTTATATCATTCCATGTTCTGGCAGATAGATGGTCTTTCAATCTGAAAGTTTTGCCATTATCTACGGTATGTATCGCTGTTGTGCTGCCATTTTTATGGTCGTATGTCCATTCGTCTGCGTCTTGCATGTTTTCGCTGGTGCTTCTTTTGTGATAAGTGATAAGCCCGGCAGAATCGAAATGGATGACAGTGTATATGGCTGTTGACAAATCACTGACAGGAGTACCAAGACTATCTTTCTGGTATAATTGCTTTTCGATAACAGATTTGATATTGCCTTTGTAACCTAATAGGGTAGCATCATTGGCTGTGGAGCACTGTAGCTGTATATGCTGCTTGGTATTTTGAACATTGGAAGTGCAACCGGATAACAGAAATATTGCCACTAATAAGTGTCTGTTTTTCATGAAGTAAGTGTTTGATTAAAAATAAATATCCTTTTTGATAAAAATAAATTTTGCAGGATAAATATTTATTGTATTTTTGTTGTGAAATTGTTACTAATACGGAAGACGTTCCTTTCTAATCTACGTTAACAGGCAATTGTGCCGCCTGCAAGCGCATCTCTCCCCACAGTTTTAAGATTTTACACGTCATGGCAGACGTAATAGAGGCTATTCACAGAATTACCTACGAGGTAGATGATAGCGCACTACAAAAAGTGCAAAAGGTGATACAACTGCAAATACAGGAATTCAATCTCCTGAATAAGACTTTGCTGGATATTCAAAAACAGATAGAGCGTACAGGGAAAAACGAAACAGCTGCACTGGAAGAATTATCGCGTAAGCTGGATGGCATAATGGGCAAACTGAACGCCAATATTGGTAAGACCAAAGGCCTGATGGAGCAGTTTGGTGATGGACTACTGAAAGCTGCTGGTGCAGGAGATGGGCTGGAGGGGATAGTAAGTGATTTTTTAAAACCGTTTATTGAAGGCTTACCCGAATTGATTGGTGGTGCAACCACGATAGAAGCCGTTGCCGCAGAGGTGTTTTCTTTTAGTAATATAGTTACAGGTGCGATTGCGATATTAACCGTATTGGGAGAGACGTTTTTATCATCTTCTGACGATGCCGGCAAACTAAAGGAAGAGCTGAAAAATGTTGCTGATAATGGTAAGAGAGTTGGAGCAGCAGCAGCAGGCGAAATGTCGCAATTGTTTGTATTGAGGGCGACGATACAAAATGTAACCCTGAATTACAGTAAACGCAATGAAGCCGTAAGCCAGCTATTGAAGCTGTATCCCGAATATTTTAGTAAACTGAGCAGAGAAGAAATACTTGCCGGAAGAGTAGGGGATGCTTATGGGCGTATCATTGAGAATATATTGGCAAATGCAAGGGTGCAAGTGTTGAATGATAACCTCAAGACTAGTCTAGGTACTCTTGAAAGTGTTAAAGACGAAATTGAAAAGCTGAAGGGGACTAAGATAACAGATAAGGACCTTGGCTTAGGAGTGTCATTATTTGGAAGTGTACCAACATATAATATCCCACTGGATGCCAGATTTGAAGGTAAGCATATAGATATACTGCTAAAGAAAATTGCAGAATATAATAATCTAGCCAATGATATAAATACGACAACAGGCAAGATTGTACAATTACAGAATGAAATTGATAAAGGAAAACCTAAGCCTGGGGGCGAAGGAGGCTTAGTGCAGGCAACGCCTAAAGAAGATGCTTATCAAAAGGAGCGTGATAGACTTGATGCAGAAGCTGAGAAAATAAGAGTGAATGATGAGCAGATCAAAGGCATTCGCAAACAACGTGATGATATTGAAAAACAATACACTGCGCTTTACAAGTCGGATATTGAAGCAGGACGGCAAATAACCCTTGAAGAAAGGAATAAAAGGGAAGAGGATTATACAGCGGCAGTAGAGAAACTGAACCTGGCAGAAGATATAAGAAATAATGAACTGGAGCAGGCACAGGTGAAAGAAGAATTGAGCCTCGCAGAGCGATTTAAAAAGCAGCAGGACATTGTAAAGCTTACAGAACAACTTGCCAACTTGCAAAGTAAATCTGCAGAGCTAGAACACAAGCAGGCGTTGAACAATGTGGGTATCACAACCGAACAGCCTGCAACACAAGCTGCACAACAAGAAAAGAAATATTCACCCGGGAAAGGAGAAAAATTTGTTTTTGGTAAGGATGCAGAAATACCTGATGCTGAAGGCCGCAGACGCGCTGAAATTAAGAAGTCGGTAGATGCGTATAAATCACTTACGGAAAGTGCGGTGCAGGCTTTTCAAACTATTTATGATGCACAGGTAAAAGCACTGGATGCAGAAATAGAAATACGCAAGCAACGTGTAGATGCTGCCGCTAAACTGGCAGAGCGGGGTAATACCGAAGCTCTGAAGCAAGAGCAGGACAGATTGAATGCTGTATTGAAAAAACGTGAAGAATATGCAAGGCGACAACAGATATTGAATTCTGCACTTGCAGTATCGAATGCGATAGTAGCAGTAGCCGAAGCAGCCAGTGAGACAGGTGCAGGAGCGATAGTGATAGTACCTGCTGTGATAGCAGCCATTGTCGCAGGATATGCAGCCATATCTGCTGCTACGAAAGAAAGCAGCGCACAAGCCTATGCAGATGGGGTGGTAGACTTTAAAGGTAAAGGCGGCCCGCGTGATGATGCCAATTGGGTAAGAATATCGAGCGGGGAGAGTGTGATAACGGCTGAGGGTACGAAGAAAAACCGCACATTGCTTGAGGCTATCAATAAGGGTGCGGCATTGCAATTCATTAATCCTGCATTGGCGTATACTATGCCCACTTTTGCCCAACCGCAGTTATCAGTGCAGGGATATGCTTCTCAATATGATTTGCGTGCCGTGGAAAATAAACTGGATAATGTGGTGAATGCCATTGAAGATAACCGCATGAAACAGAATATCTACTTCAATGAACATGGTGTCGGGCTGATGACAGAACGCGCCATCAACAGAGAAAGAAAAAGATGGAAATAAAAATGAAATACTAATACCGAATTTCTAAATCTTAATTATCCTTACTGTGAACCTGAGACTATTGATACAACAGACGGCTACTTATGACGTCAATATGAATCCTATTTATTATGGGGTTGTGCCACCGAAGAAGAATAACCCGCAAAACCTGTCGGCTATACACAGTACACTGCCGGCAAGCAGGCAATGGGTTAATTACGGCAACTATATTGACATCACCGATGATGCAAGCAACCTGTATAAATTAAAACTGACCTGGACTGCAGAGCGAGATAATGAAGGTTTTATTACTCCGGGGGCATCGCAAACGAAGAAGGGTAGTAGCGGTACGATAACGATAGAAGGTAATGCGTATAAAATGCTGAAGCAATGGCTGGTGGATGATATCAGTGCACCGCTGAATAGTGTAGATGTAAAGATTGCACACAAAGATTGCAATGGAGAGTATCTCAACTATACCATTAAGAGTACAGACCTGAGATGGTGCGAAAACAGTGTATGCAAGTTTGACGTAACCATCAAACAAAAGGATGAAGCATTAAGCTGTATCATGCGTACTATGATAGCGGATAACAGGAACAATATGTTTGACGAAAGTATATTGAACAATCCGAAAGGAAGGAAACATCCGCGTTTTAGTTACTGCAACGAGCAACGCCCCAATGGTATGATGACCATGCTGTGGTGGATAGTGAATACTACTGCAGGATTCATTTTTATAGCTGTGTTGCCAATACTGCTAATGGTTAACCTAATAATACGTAGTATACTCCTTATTATTAATTCCATAAACTTTATCATCGGTTTTTTACGAAAACTGGGACTGAAGATTGGCCTTATACCTACTGATAAGTTTAAGGTCATTGATATGAATGACTTGTTTGACCCACTGGCGCAATATTTTTTAGAAAGTGCTGGCTGTGGCAGGGAGCATCCTGCACCGCTGATAAGAGACTATATACAAAACGTATGCACGATATGTAATGTGCATGTAGATGAAGTGAGTGTGCCGATGTTTTTTGCACGAGATATTACGATACAAACATCAGATCCGAATCGTGGTAATAATGGTGTTATTACATCTTCCAATCCGCATTATAATGCCTGCTATTTTAATGCCCCTGTAAAGCGTGGTATCAGAAGGTATAATAGCTTGGTGCCTGTGATACCCTTGATAACAAGCAATACTAAGAATGATACTGATTTTTATATCAGGGATAACAGCCCTATGCATACGTTGGATACATTTTTGGATGAACTGAAAGAATTATATAACGCGGAGTGGCGAGTGAAAAATAATACACTGTACTTCTGGAGGAAGGATTGGTTTTTGCAAACAGACAGAGGTCCGTTATATGACTTTAGTACTAACAGTGCAGACAGGTTGAAGATACTGGAAGGCATTTGCTTTGAGTGGAATGAACGAAAAACACCTGCATATACCGAAGGCCTGTACCAGGGAGATGCGGCTGATACCTGTGGCAATGAAGCGAAGGCGCATATGAATGCTTTTACTTCCTTCGGTAGCGTAGAAGATAATCCCACGTTTGCCGGAAAGATGGATAAGATAACGGCGTATGGTGCTACAAAGTTCAGGCTGGATGGCGCGAGTGAAGATTATATCTGCGATGCATTGCAGGTAGTGGCTAATTCTGCAACGATAACACCCAACCCGTTCTTTACATTTCAACTGAAAGAACTCGCACCCTATTTTGAAGAGTATGCAGACTATGCATTACTGCTGAAAGATGAGACTTGCACGCTACCCAAAATATTGATATGGGATGGACAGCGCTATGAGAACGCGCGGTGCATCAGGAATTATTATGCAAGTAATATAGGACCTATGCCCATAAGCAATCCGAATTTTAATGGTCCGGTGAAGTTTTGGGATTGGGTGCACCCGCCTCAAACTTTTGTAAAAGGCAGCGGAGCGAACTTTGGCAGTTTCCCTTACGGATATTATACAGTGCGAACGGCATTAGGTATAGCTAAAATATTACAACAACCTGCAATGCTCATCAACTATCCTATGTTTTTTGAACCGGGGTTTTATGATACGATGTGGGATTGGTTTCACTGGATAGACGACCCGCGATTGAAACCTGTACTCAATCAAACATGGACAGCGAAGATAGATCTGTGTTGTGAAGACCTGAACAATTTGAATGTGTTTGGCAATGCAACGAATATAGAGCTGGGTGAGAAAGTGATACTGCCACATCAATATTATAATGAAGGCACACTGACAGAGATAGAAGTGAGCTATGACCCAACAGATGATAAAGGACAGTATATACAATTGAAAGGAACCGTTTAAGATAGTTGACTTGTTGATTGGTTGACCAGTTAATAAGTAGCGACAGACATAAAATATAACTAATCAACCAATAAACTAATCAACCATGATGTGGTTTAGCGATATAAAACAATTACAATACTATAACCCTACACCGGGAGTAGCTTGCTACTGCGAAGAATTGATGTATCCCGGAGATATGATATTGCAGGGCAGTATACCCGCAGGCACGGGCACAGGGAATTACAGCATCAGTATAGAAGTATGGAGTACAGACGGGCTTACGATATACGAAGTAGCCACTTCTTACTTCGATTATTATTTCTTTACCAATCCATCAAACGGGTTGCATTATTTCACGGCAAGGTTGAAGAGCTTTAGTCCCGCCATGTGTTCGCACCAATGTTTTTTGATGCGAGTAGGCGTTACTAATACAGGTAGCCCCAACAATTATTTATTTGCCAACTGGACAGAGCGTTACTGTGTGAGTGATTGCTGTGATACTGCAAAAGGCATAACGGTAGTGCAGAGTGGTTTGGTGTATAATCCCGGAGGGCCTACAGATGTAGCAGTAGTGACACCCGCAGGCAAAGCAAAGACAGACCCTTGCGGAGAGCCGTTGATACGATTGATATCGCAGTTTGATTGCGAGGATAAATTTTCGGGAGAGTATTATGGCAAACCAACGAATGTATTGAGTGGTAGTTTCATTCCTTTTGTGAAGATAACGACGATGAAGGGGCGTATTGTAAGAAAGCCACGAGAGATAAAGCGAGAGATAAGCTATAACTGCAGGCTGCAACAGGCAGAAAGTACAGCGCAATATTTACTGGAAGGCTTTGAGCTATTTCCTGCGTGGAAGATGGCAGAGATAGAAAACCAACTGCATGCTAACCATATATGGGTGGATGATTTCAGTACCTATAAAGAATACCAGTACGCAGGCGGAACAGCTTTTAAGCAAGTAAGCAAATGTGCAGAGTTATTCAAGCTGGAAACCTATTTGCAGGATTGTACACAAAGGCAAATATTTGGTTGTGGAGATTGTGCAAATGCAGTGAGCTATAACGGCAGTCAACTGATGTTTGTTATACCCGGTGCTTACAACGGTGGTGCTTTCTATAACGAAGCCAAAGCAATGGTAGCTGAAGATTATGATGGGTTGTTATTATATCTGCGTTCGCTGAACGGTGTAACGGAAGTTAGTGATGCAGACATCAGTAGCCTGGATTGTGAAATATATAAAGTAGCAGGCATTAGCGGTACAGCATCGTTGCCATCGTTTATCTATTATGATATACCCACACCGCGTAATAAAATATATGGTAAAGTGGTGCAGGATGTACAGGAGCTTTGCGATGGTGTGAATACTTGTTTGAAACCTGTAGCAGGCACGATAAGCATTACAGATGTAGTATGTGCTGATGTAGAAACAGGCACTATAACTGTAACAGAAATAGCACCGGACGAGATATTGGTACGATCTGCTGCTGATTGGCTGGTAGATGCGGAAATAAGCAGGGCTTACCTGTATGGCGGACAAGTGAAACTAACTGTCAAATCATTTAACAGTGCATTTACGGCAGCTCCTGATGAAGCTGTATTGTTAGACCATGAAGTGATAGGCATAGTAGATGCAGCTGCAAGGCCACGCACATTGGCGGTATTAACCAATGCGAATAATGATACCATACCTATAGATATGTTTGTAAGCATTGATAATATGGGTTTGATACGAATAGCAGGAGAACCTACAACGATAGATGAAACAGGTGCAACAGTAGAACTGCATGACCTGGTGTATAATATTTAATTCAAAAGCAAAATTTATATGGCAAAGAAAATAACGATACCCGTAACCAACCATAGCACAGGTGGTGTGTGTACGCTGTATTACAAAGTAGATTATAAACCCAGTACGGAAAGCTCGTACATCACGCTGCCTCTTATTTATAGCAGTACGATAGAGATACCTAACCTGAGTGCCGATGTGACGTACAATATCCTCATCACCCGTTTTTGCTGTGACGGATTGCAAAGCGCGCCATTAGCATTAGATGTGAACACGTAGTTAGTTGATTGGTTGATTCGTTGACCGGTTTACAGACCTGTTGATGTATTCAGCCATTAGCAATTACTTTAATCCTAATCAACAAGTAAACAAGTCAACTAAAAGATGCCCAATATCACCATCACGATACCACAGCCTGTATTGACGACAGGACAGTATTTTAAAACACGATACCGATTGCTGCCATCGGGTAGCTGGAGCAGCTATGTGAACCGAAGTAATGCACCCTTTACCCTTACGGGGTTGAGCGCAGGCGATTATCAACTGGAAGCAATACTGGTAAAAGCAAATGGCACGCAGTGTGCAGCTATTTATAAAAACTTTACCGTTGTTCCTGATTTTTCTTGCCTGAGTTTTAGCGCAAGCATGATACAGTCGGGGAGTTTGTATTATATACAAATCACCTATACACTACCGCCGGGTTATACCAACCCTGCCTGCGGATGGGAGATGGTATACGAGCACGGTACAAGTATTGTCAATAATACATATCCCGTGCTACCCTCAAGCCCTATATTGATACCTGTGGCTAATCAATCATACAAACTGACCATTTACGGTAATATATGTAATGGCAATAAGACAAAATGCGGACAGTTTGATATTAGCCCGATATCGCCACCGCCATGTACTGGTATACATGTGACGAGCCAGACGATGTTTAAATCAGCAGGGAAATATTATATCACGCTGAACTTTACACAGTCATCTCCGCCAACAACAACGTTAACCATTTTTTATCAACAGACCGGAGCCAGCAGCCCCGATATCAAAACTATTACCCCTGCTATACTCAGCACAGCCACGAGTTACACCTTCCAGGTGAATCCGAGCTTTATACAACAGAAAGAAACTTTTGACTATGTGGGATGGATAAAGGACGTATGCCCTACTGCTACACCGTTGAGCGTAAGTTGCCTGGTGTAAAAATAATTTTGTTTACAATAAATATTTTGTTGTAAATTTGCTCTAATAAATTTCCTGCCAATACATAGTCCGTCGGGGCTATTCAAAACAATACGATACAGGCTTTTCATCCTGCCTTTCTAAACGGACAAGTTCATTTTTCTTAACCTTTTAAACTTTAGAACCAATGGCTTTTTGTCCGGCCGATTGTGCCAACATTACCATTACCACCAATCAACCCGGTGGCTGCGACCTGAAAGTGCGCAAACGCAATATAGACCGTATCGGATTTTTTCCGTGCAGTGTAGACCTGCCCGCGCCTTTTACCTGCAACGGGCTACAGGCACTGGTGGATGCCAACACGCTGACCTTCAGCAGCCCGCTTGCAAACATAGAAGTGCAGGACCCGAATTTTGAAGAGTTGCAGATAGCTGATTGCCGCCCGAGCGAACGCATGGCTACGCACCGCCTCATCACCTTTCAAGACAGGATAGCGATTGAAACAGCAGCTATTGCCGGTTCTCCCGGTGTACCAGCTAATCTGTTTTTCGACTACGATTTCTGGAAAGACAAGAAAACCAAACGCGCTATGATGCGTTACATGTTTGTGTTTTGCGATGGCAGTGTAGTAGTGCCTAAAGACGAGAACGGCAAGCCAATGGCTGCCAGCCTCGATGTGTTCCTTAGCTATGAAAGGCAGGGCAGCGGTGGCAACTCTTACATACTGGAGATAAAGAAAGGCCAACTGGAATTCAAAGGAGACCCGCTGGATTTCAACAAACCTGAATTTACCACCAACAATGAAGTATTCTACCTCACTGATTGTGCGGGAATACTGTAATGAAGTGATAACGGGGAGTGCTACGGCCAACAGCCATGATGCGCGTGCATCCGAAACATATCAACCGCGTTTGCCAATTCCATTCCCCGTTCACTTTTTAATTCAATCTATAACTCAATCACCATGCAATTAAACGAAGTATTAGCCATACTGAATAAAGCCCTGCGCCCCGACAGGCAAATGAATGAAACCCTGCAACGCCTGCGCGATGTGTACTATGGCATGAGTCTGCATACTACTGGAGCGTGCCCCGCTTTTAAAGACCTGGCAGGTGGTAGTATTATTTACCCGCAAGCTTATTACGGGACTGAATACCAGCGCTTGTTCGACAAACATTTATTAAGCCGGCATCCGCGTGAGAGTGATGCTACACGCAACTGGCGTTTCAGCCAATACCGCCCGCTAACGAAAGCACCTTTTATGCAGGTGAGCGAGATAGTGACGGGAGCAATATTTCAGGATTCTAATTATACGCTTGATGTGCATGATAATGAAGATGCGCAATACATCTGGGGCAATCATTTCAGCGGATATGATTTGATGGGCTATTTCGGTGGTATTGGTTTTAAAAATATGATAGAAGACCCTAACGGGCTTTTCCTGCGCATACCTAACAAACCTGCTTATGAGCAAACGGCTGATAAGGTGGAAGTGGATGTTTGGTTTGTGAATACGAAAGATATGGTGTGGTGCAGCAATGCAGATTTAATTTTCAAACGAGGGGAATATGCGTATTGGGTAGATACACAAACGATATGGCGCTTTAGTTACCGTGCAGATAAGAAAGAATATTATTTGGCGAAGCAAGATGTGCAAGGCTATTATGCACACCTGTTAGGCAGATTGCCTGTAAGCATTGCAGGCGGAGACTGGAACACACAAGGGCATTATGATAGTTTCTTCAGCAAAGCAAAAGCAGCAGCGGATGATTTTATCAGTGCATATAGCGCAGCGCAATTGGTAGATAAAGAAGCATCGCACCCGTTTATAGTAGAAGCGAGTACTGACTGTCCTGATTGTAAAGGATTGGGACAAGTGCAGCGTGATTGTGAAAGTTGCCCTAACGGATTGGAACTGATAAACTGTTACAGTTGTCATGGCACGGGACAGGTGTCAAGAAATCCCGGTCAACATATTATTGTACCGCAGGATAAACTGAAAGACGGTTCACCGATACAAATTGTGAACCCTGATGTGAGTGTCAATACCCACCACCGCAATGTATGTGCACAAGTGATGCGGCTGATAACTGAAGCATTGCACCTGCACAAGGTAGATGAAGCGCAGAGCGGTGTGGCGAAAGCCATAGACCAGGACAGGTTGTATCAATTCATCAGCAAGATATCGAACCACGTGTTTGATAAACTGATAACTGATACACTAAAAGATATTATCGCTTACCGCCATGCTACGAGCGTGAACGGGCAAGTGCACCCTGCACAGTACACGGTTAAAATAGTAAAGCCTATACAGTTTAAGATAAAGACATCGGCTGATTTACTGGCAGAATATGGTGAAAGCACCAAAGCTGGTATGCCTGTATTTATTCGTCAGCGTATGGCACTGGATTTTGTAGATAAACAATATAGCGGTGATGCACTGATGCAAAAGAAAGCGCAACTGATAACGATGCTGGACCCGCTGAGCGTATTGAGCACTGATGAGTTGCTGCAACTGCGTAATGCCAATGCTATAACGGATGCAGAACTGCAATACAGCCGCAAGCTGCCTGTGCAGTTAGATGCGCTGATAAGAGAGAAGGGAGAGTATTGGTTTTTGAATGTGAGGGTGGAGGAGATAGGCAAAATAACAGAAGATATAAAATAACCGCGTGTTGTGAATGCATGACACAGGCCTCAATACAGAAAGAATGAAAACAATTATTAATTATTTAAAACAGAAAAAAAATGAGTTGTTTAACTAAAAGTCAATTAAATACAACTATTGACAATGCATTTTCCGATTTGATAGATAACACAGCATTAGCCTGTGAACAAATCGATACAGCCCATCAAACAGGATTGTGGATGATGGGAGGTGTGATAGAGCTGGCCTATAATTCAAGCACGAACACAAATACAGCGAGCTGGCAAACAGCTTATGATACCATCAATACCGGCACATTGACGTTTAACTCTGCCGGAGGTATCAATATTAACTATCCTACAGCTTTTAGCAGCTCTTTACCTGCTGCAATGGTGGCTACATTTAACTCGAGCTATAATAATGCAGATGCATTGAATACAGCATCCAGTGGTTACCAGTTAAGTATGGATTATGGTTCGGGTAAGGCTGATTTGCGTTTATCAAAAAGTATTAAGGCATCGGGTATGGTCATTTATGATTCTACTACCAGCGCTTGGCATATTGATGCCTATACGCCTTTAGGGTCTTCATATTTCAGCGGCAGAACTTTTAATAATACAACTGTTGGTTCTGCATATGCTTTGGAAATTGATATCTCAAATACCATTTTCAAAACTATAAACGGATTGCCTGCAGTAACTCCGGTACATAGTGGTATTAATGTGGTGATACCGTATGTGGTAAACACAAATGACGCAAGTAAAGTAACTATTTGTTTTTGGGATGTTGCCTCGGGAAGCTTCCTGACCAGCCTGACAGGTATTACAGGATTAATATTCGGTATTGATTTTGGTGCGATTGAATATGCGATTGATATGCAGACAATAGATCTGGGTTCATTTAATAAAATATCAGTACTGGGCGTATTTAAAAAGTAATAAATAGTATACGAGGTCTTTGTTGTCTGTGTTCATTCATAGATGTGGTTTTTAGAGGAGCGCATATTCTTATGCGCTCAATTTATTTTTCTTCTACTTTTTGACAACCAAAATATGTACCCATAACAGCATTCCCCGGTGCTTTACGCCCCGCTTCTATCTCTTTAATTTCTTCCTCTGTTTTATTATACAAATTGGCACTGGTATAAGTATAAACGGTTTCGTCTTCTTCTTGTGATACAACCATAACACTGCACACCCACCTGTTTTTATACTCATATTTGGTGCAGCCATTCGATAAAGCCGATAATAATACTAATGTAAAAAGAGTTATAAGGTTTTTCATAGAAACGAATTATTACTAAAGATACCATATTTTTTCTTCGTATCTTCATAAGCCCAAACCAAGCCTTATATGAAGCGTTTATTGCCTGTTGTTATTATTCTTGCACTGCTGGCTTCTTGTGTCAAGAAGAGGAACGAAACAACACCTAACCAGTTTGTCAATTATTTTATCAAGAACCCATACATACAGCCTGTAATAGTAAGGTTGGAAGACTCTGCTACTCACAAGGTTTTCTATATAACTATACCGGGCTATAGTAAGCAACGAATACCTGACTCTGTGTTGTTTGACAAAGAAAGGGCAAGAAGGCTTTGGTATTATTACGCTGCTGCTGATTTCAGTTTTTCTAATTGGTGGCCAACTGTTTTTCCTGAATTCAGAAGAGGCATTAAAGCAATTAGCTATGAACGCGGCCGTACTTCTTATGAAGTAGTTTTAGATAAACCAGACATTCATAATTATATCAAATATTGCCTTAACGGTATAGATGGCAGTACAAAGTGGAAGGCTGTGGATGCTTATGATTCATTAGGCAAGAGTGTATGGAGTACCTTGTCTTCGGGACAGAAAACACATGAAATAACGCTTAATTACGATTATACCGGTACGCATTACAAGGCATCTCAGACAGGCGCAGCAACAACGGACTATTTTGGGTATGTATTTAATAGTTCATTGCCCGGTAATGCTGGTTATCTGTACTTATCAAGCCTAAATCTGGCTACTGTAGATACACCTGATTATAAATACGGGTTTGCATTGACTAACAATGAACTTCCCCAGTTTGAGGTTTTTAACACACCCAACGATACCTTGTACCTGCATGTAGGAAATGTAGGCTGGTATTACAAAATGGCCAAAATGAAATAATACTTATAATATTAATGTATTCCCAAAAGCCTTATTCAATAAGGCTTTTGTTGGTTTTATGGCATCCCTAAGATAAGTAGTAATTGTAAACTGCTTGTTATCAGCTTACAAAGCCCGTGTTAAGTTGGCCTCAAAATTTCTTAAAGGGGGGTTGAACGTATGATATTTGTGTCATCAAACGAAACAACTAAAACAAAAAACAAAAACACAATGATCATGTCAGCATCTCACAACGCAGTAGCAGTCCTTTTCCCGGGCGCAGACAACAAAGATGTTATCAAGGCTTCTGAACAATACCACATACAAGTAGTGAACCAGGAAGAATACAGCACCGTAAAAGATTATGAAAGATATTTCAAGCCATCAAGGCGCATATTTCATAAAGATGACGTAAACCTGCTGTTTGTATTTGCAGATGGTAGTGCACAACTGGCAGACGATATGATGAGCATGAAAAATGTAATGAATAAAATAAAAAGCTTAATCAGTAAATTGTCATAATAGCATCTGTAGTTTGTAAAGATGCGGTTAATGAAGCCTGAAAATTTTGTTAGCCATCCCTTACGATACTACATTTGATAAATGCCCTCACCGGCTGAAAACAAAACACAAAACACAATTCCGAAGCAATTCGGAACGAAACAAAAAACATAAAAAACACAAAAAATGAACACAATACACAACGCGGTAGCGATTACCTTTCCGGGTGTCAATACTACAGATATAGTAAACGCGGCAATAGCCCACGAGGCGCATATCCTTATCAAAGAGCCGTATAACCAATCAAAAGATTATACCAAATTTTTCAAACGTTCTAAGCGTGTGATAACATCTGAAGTAATGAACCTGTTGTTCATTTATCCTGATGGTACTTCTGCCATGGCAGACGACGTATTGTCTCTGAAAAAAGCACTGAGAAAAGCAGCCATAGCAGACGGCGCTTTTGCATAAGAAGTTTTGTTTGTTTTGTTGTGGTTTCGGCCACAAAGCCCCCCTTAGATGATAAGGGGTTTTTGTATTAATCTGAATGACCCGGCAACATGATGATGAAGGTGGTGCCTTGTCCTTTTTGGCTACTGACCATTATATCTCCACCATTCATTTTGATGTAGTCGTAAGATAGTTTGAGGCCTAAACCCGTACCACGTTCGCCCATAGTTCCTTCTGTGCTGGCATGGTTATCGCTGTTGAACAGTTTATTGACCTGCGCTGCATCCATGCCTATACCGTTATCGGTGATATAAATATGGGTACTGCCCGGCAATTGTTTGGCAGTAACGCTGACCATACCGTTTTCGGGTGTGAACTTAATAGCATTAGATATAAGGTTGCGTATCACCATCTGCACCTGGTTTTTATCGGCATAAGCAGTAATGCCTTCGCGAACATCCATGCTGAGTGTGATGCTTTTTTGATTTGCGGCATCTTTGAGCATGGCAATGGTATTAGATATTTTGTTGTGAATATCTATAAGCTCTTTTACCAGTGGCTGCTCGCCTTTCATTTGTGTTTTGGCCCATTGCAGCATATTGTCGAGCATGAGGGTAACGGACTGCAGTTTGTTATTCAGCTCTGTTCTATGTGCAATAAACTCTTCGGGGGTGATGAGCTTTTCATCCAGCATCATCATAGTGCTGCTCAGTGCATTCACCGGGCTGCGCAGGTCGTGTGCCAATACGCTGAACGTGCGGTCTTTAAAATCATTCATTTCTCGCAGGCGGGTAACAACATATTCAATCTCCTGCTTTTGCAGCTCCAGTATTTGCCTGCTCTTTTTAGTGTTCTTTAAGTTTCTGAAGAACAAATATGCTGCCACCAGGGCCAGTATGGCAGCTATGCCAAATGTGAAAAGGAGGAAGGTTTTGACTTTTTCTTTACTCTTCTCGGAGGCTTCGTTTTTCTGAAGCAGGTTAATATGGTCTTGTTTTTTTTGCAGCTCGTAATTAAACAACAACTGTTGTGCGTCTTTACTGCTTCGATTGCGTGCAATGCTATCGCGGTAAGCATGCCTGATATTTGAATAATACAAGGCATGTTTATAATCTCCTGCTTTTTCGTACGCGTCAGTAAGTTTCTCAGCAACATCAAGCACTTGTTCTTTCAGCCCCAATTGTTGCATCAGTATCATAGCGTCTTTGAGGTAAACAATACCTTTCTCGATATTGCCCTGATGGACAAGGATATTTCCTATTCCTGCTTTGGCTATGAATACGCCTTCCATGTCCTGTAGCTTTTCGGCTACTTTCATAGATTGCTCATAGAGAGGGTATGCTTTGTCGTAAGCGCCTGTTTTTACATATACCTCAGCTATATTACCATTGATGATATTAGCCGCAAATTCATCTTTTATTTTAACGGCAACTTCTTCGGCCATTTCAAGATAATGCAATGCCGAATCATAGTTTTTTTGTGCATCAAAAACCAATGCATAGGCAGTATAGTTATTGAGTATGCCTGTTTGGGAGTTTACTTTTTTATTAATGGAAAGCGCTTTGTTGGCATAAGCAAGTGAATTTTTATAGTCGCCCAGCCTGTAATAAACATTAGAAATGTTGGAGTAATCACCGGCTATATCTGCCCATACACCAGGTTTAGCAGTGAGTGGTTCCTGTGTTTTAAGGTCTTCGAGATATAACTTTAAAGCATCGGCATAGTTTCCCATTTGGTAATGCACGCTGGCTATATTGGCCAACGTTTTGGCTTTCATGTCCTTATTGCCGGTTGCTTCAGCCATTGAAAGTGAGCTGTCATAATAGTTCATCGCTTCGAAATACCTGCTGGTACGAAAGCTGATATTGCCGAGGTTGGTGAATATGACACATTCCTGCTCTCTGAGATGATGTTGGCGTGCAGCATCCAGTGCCAACCTGTTATACAAAGCAGAACTGTCATATTTGCTGCGTTCGAAATAAGAAGTGGCTATTGTTTCCAGTGCTGCTACTTTCCCTAAAGGATATTTCTGCTTTTCTGAAGCATGTAATGCCTGCAGCCCGTATAGGTATTGAGCGTCGGGGTCATTATACCTGTAGCTATTTGCCAGGGCTATTAAGAGGTTGGTCCGTGCAGTATCATTAGTACCATGTTTTTGCAAAGCACCAATAAGGCTGTCGGCTTTAGTTGCTAAAGCCTGAACGGGTAATGCCAATAATAATATAAGCGCAGTTGCAACGGCGGCAACATAGTTTGTTTGCTTCATCAAGACAGCGTTCGAACATTTATATTTCGTGGCAGACAGGGGTAGGAGTTCCGTATCTTAAGTAAACGATATTACAAATCTATGACAATTAAGTCGTATTATTTGTATATATGTTAAGTATTATAATCAGATTATAATGCGGATTGTCATGAAAAGACCCAGAAGTGTATCACTTCAGTGTTTTTCTCAGTTCTGACAATACCCTTGTTTCGAAATCTTCTTTGGTTTTCCAGTCTTTCCAAAGATTATAGCCGCTGTTGAGTACGTACCAGTCGTGCAGGTCTTTGCCGCCATTTATGCTCACCAGGGCAAGTGTGGTTTTGCCTGCGCCGTCGGGGTGGGTCCAGCAATAGGCTACCTGGTTTTTATCGGGGTAGTAAAAATAAATGTCATAATATTCTGAGCTGTCACCACGGCCTTCGGGCAGGCCAAAGCTGAGCGGAGCTACATAATCGGGGTGTTGTGTTTTGAATTGTTTGATGGCATCGAGCACCTGCTGTTCGGGCCTATTGAAGGTGTATCGTTGCGCATAAGGATAAGAACCGCCCGCCATGCGAAACTGTACCTTGCGATAAACAAGCGGGGCAAGTATGACAGCAAGGAGTATGCAGGCAAAGAGGGTACTTTTTTTGCGCATAATGTTTGATTGTATGTACAAGATACGGAATTGCAAAACAAAAACCCCTCGGTGTGAGGGGCTTTGAAAAAAATAATATGAGATTGTTTTAATGCACCATCTTGCCTCTTGCCATTACATAGCCTTTGTCATCCATAATGCGGAAGAAGTAATTGCCAGCCGGTAAATCTGCAACCGGAATGCTAATGGTGTTGATACCCGCATTGTATGGTTTATTGCCACTTGTATATACTTGCCTGCCACTTGCATCTATTAATGCCACCTGCAGTGTTTGTGCTTTTTGCATATTCAGTTCAAGGTTGAAAACATTATTAGCAGGATTAGGATATGCTTTGAGTGTAATATCGTTTTCCGGAACTATGATATGTGATGGTGGTATGGTAGTATCTATTAAACGGTAAAGTTTAGAAGGAGGGGAGGGAGGAAGGGAACCCATGCCTGTAGGAGACGCTAAAAATAGAACGATATTGTTGGCAAGTACAAAATTGTCTGGCCAGATATCATCGGGCTTGTAGGAGGTCATGTTTAACAACCTTACTGTATCTGTGGTACTGTAAACACATACTTCGGTTCCCAAGCCGGGCATATAGCCTGTAGTTATTAATTTGCCATTGTATTCCACACCGTTGTTGTCTTCATAATATACAGAATTGTTCAAAGTTGTTACAGTGCCTGTTAATTGATTGTATTTGCAGCCACCAATAGCACCACCTATGCCGGCAGTATCACATCTGAAGTAAACTTCGTTATTATAACCTTTAAGCGGGGAAACATATGCTTGCGAAAGGCCAGTTAAAACGTTCAAAACATTAGTGTTCGGGCTTCCCGCACAGGTAAGTTGTTTCAGATTTGTGCCGTCGTATTCTAACAGCGCCCTGATAGCCTGAACGTATGTTTTAGAACCGACCATATACAATTTATTATTATAGACATAATGAAGCCTTACACCATAGTATCCCTGCATCTTGGTATGAATTCCGGTAGCTGGGTCGAAAATATAGCTCATGCTTGAATCGAAATAGTTGGTGTATGCCAGTTTGCCATTGTATACGCAACTGCTGGTTGCCATTATCTGCATACTTCCGTTTGTAATAGCTGTGGCAGTATTAGTGCCGGGGTCATAAACATGTAAACGGGCATAGTATGTTGTTACTGATGTAGTAGAGTCCGCATAAGCGTCAAAGTATATCTTACCATTAATAACCCGCATCATTGCAGGTGAAGAACCCGGTTTGCCGGGAAGAATATCTAAAACCATAGATGGCGGATTGGTGCCATCATATTTCCACAGCTCTATGCCATGTATGCCATCGTTGGCGGCAAAATATAATAGCCCGTTCAGATAACACATGCGGTCATAAGAGTAACCCCCCATAGGGCTTAATACCGCATCGCCATGGCCGGGGTTGATGTCTGCCACCATCACAGGCGGATTAATACCATCTGCTTTCCACAGTTCTGCTCCGTGAGCAGTATCGCTGGCATACAGATAGAAAGTGTTGTTGAAAGCATGAAGGTCTGATGTGAAATTGTTTTTAACATACGCAGGCCCTGTGGTGTCATTAAATCCATACCTGCCGTATGTATACTGTGCGTTTGCGTGAACGCAGATAAAGAGCAGCAATGCTGCTAATAGGTGTTTCATAAGTTATACATGTATTTGTGTAATGCAAAGTTAGGGCAGAATGTATATATAATATGTATGATAGTTGTCAACCTCGTGTGGATAAGGCTAACCACCACTCCTAAAAACAGGAGGGGAATCTCCTTTAGTTGGTAACTTAGATAACTAAAGAACTATAATTATCAATGGAAATAAGACGGATAACAACCGAAGAAGACATAGATACCTGCGCAGAGTTAATGAACATATCTGACCCGTGGATTACGTTACAATTCGATAAGCAACGTTGCCTGATGAGCCTGAAAGGTGATTATAAAGAATTGTACGGCGCTTATATAGATGGCAATGTTGCAGGGTTTGTCATTATACAATTGTACGGAACATTGCGGGGGTATATACAAACTGTTTGCGTAAAGGAACAATATAGAGGTAAGGGTATAGGTACGGCATTGCTGAAGTATATCGAAGAACGTATTTATGAGGTATCGCCCAACGCGTTTATCTGTGTCTCTTCTTTTAACCCCGAAGCGCATAAACTATATACCCGCATGGGTTTTGAATATGTGGGCACGCTCAAAGACCATTTTATACGCGGATATGATGAGATAATATTGCGCAAAAGCAAAGGGCCGTTTGCTGAATTTGTGGCGGTGAAGTAGGGTTAATCTACGAGGTAGGGGGAGTATGGTATGCTGACAAGTGTTAGACCGCCAGTACTTAGTGTAATATTGAGTAGATTAGAAATATAACAAAAACTATAGCGATCAATATATTAATCAGGATGTCAATCCTCATTTTAGGTATCGAATGTTCAGGATAGTCAATATCCCACTGACCTTTGTTTGCAAAATCTAATAATACTTTAGGAGTAACGGGAATTTGTGTTACTCGTTCGTTAGGCGGTTTGAAAAAAAAGCTACCTGTGTTATTCCCTTCTTCGCAAGTATGAAAATACCATAAGTATCTATCCATATCTACACTGAATTTTTTTGAATAAGTGCCAATCATTTCATGAAAGTCATCACCTGTTACACCACTCTTGAATAAGTCAGTGTCTTCATTCAGTTGCAAGCCTGTTAACTCTTCTAAGTGCTCAATTATATCTGAGATAGAATACATTGTAACTCCAATTTACTAAACCTTTTTTATCAATACAATTCCTCTCCGAATTCACCAAATCATTAACAACAAAAAAAGTTTTTTAAAATAATTTTTGTTATTTAAAAATAGGTTGTACATTTGTGCAAGTAAACCGAATCACACACCACCATGAAACTGAAAAACTACTCGGTAAAGGACTCCCGTATTATACAGGATAACGAGGGGAAATCTCCTGACGACTTACTGGAACTGGGCTTATCGCAACGCGGCTACCGCCGTATGCTGGAAGATAGTATTGATATCACACAGGCTAAGATAGAAGATACTCCTGCTTATGAAACAGGTGCCGTATTGCAACCATTGAAAGTAGAAGCCATCAACCTGCAATCTGTTACGGCACAATATACCGACCAGCGCAAAAGCGTAACGCTGCACAACAAACGCAGTGGTCGCACATTGCAAATGGCATACAAAGCAGCTAACCTGCTGGCAGAAAAATATCCACGCGAATTTGAAATACTGGCATAATGGCAAAGAAGAAGAAAATGGAAACAGAACAGGAAGAGGTCATTGTTCCTGTAACAATAGAGCAAACGATTGTTGCACCTGCACTACAAATATTAGATGTGCCGCAGGGATATGTATTGCTGGTGTCATTACAAACAGATGGCAGTGATAAGCAGGGCAGCGAATTTTTCTACCCCGAAAGAAGTTATCGCAAGTATTACGGTGATGAAACCAAATTCAGGGTAAAAGCAATCAACGAATTAACCGACATAAACACTATACACTATGAAAATCTCAGTAGAACAAGCCAACATATTATTCAGCGCACTACCGGCAGATGTAGCAGTTGTGGCAGATGAGCATGAAGCAGATGAAACAACAGATGTAGAATCGCTTGCGTTATCATTAACCAATAGTATCGCTACCAACCTTCGCCCGCAGTTGGAACAGGAAATGCGCCCGAGCATAGAAGGGAGTTTTATGGCCAGGTATTTGGGCACGCTCCGCTCGATAGTGTCGCGTGAGTTTAACATCAATCGCCGCAGGCTGGATAAGCTAACGATGGAAGAAATAGTAGCGCAATGCAAAACAGTACAGGTTCCGCCACATGAGGAGCTACCTGAAAAAACAGAAGCTGCAGATGAAGAACTGAAAGCAGCGTACGAATTGAAATATGCAGAGATGAAGGCTAGCTATGAGCAAATGATGCAGGAAGAACGTAATAAGTATGCGCAGAAAGACATAGCTACGCGTTGCCTGAGCATGATAGAGAAGTTGCCACGCAAAGGTGGTGATTTACAGGAGCAGGCAGATATGCTACGTTACAAAATGCAGTCGGCTTACGAAGTGCGTTATAATGAAGCAACAAAGAAATTAGAATTTTATAAAGAAGGGCAGCAGGTGGTGAGTGAAAACAACCAACCGCTGAACGATGAAGATTTTGCCCGCAACTGGGCAGAGAAAGCCGGAATACTGGTAAATGATACCCGCCATATTTTGCCTGCTGATGTAAAGGCAGGACAACAGGGGCATTATGGTACAGGTGTCATCAACCTGAACGGCGACACGCAAAACCCTACAGCAATGGATGCCATTGCAGCATGGGTAGAGCAGTAATTATTTTTTCATAGCCGGACGCAGCTATTCAAACAATACGTTTACAGGCATATCTCCGTTGCGCCTTAAGCAACATTAGCAATCCAATTTGTTTAACCTATTAATCAAAAAAAGCCATGAGCTTTAAAAATGCCATGCAGGCTACGCAAAAAAGCATATTGCAATATGCCAAACAGGGACGCCCCTACGAGGTACTTGCCGCACTGCTAGCTGCACGCCAGTTTAATACAACGATCACAGAAACCGATTTGCAATCGGAAGCGGGCAAAAAACGCCAGCTTAAAATCAACTACTATGCACCCGTATGCACAGATAATGGTGTAGGCAATGAAAACATCTGCAACGCAGGTACGGTGATAGAGCCTAAACAAGTGTTCTTTGACATCTCTCGCACTACCGCATCGGCAGTGTATCAACTAAACCGCGATGATGTGCGCTATGTAGATGGTGCTTATACTTTCAGCGACCATGCGAAAGCAGCCATCAATGCAGCATTGCCCGCAGTGCGCCGCAAGCTGGCTACAGAAGTGGCAAGTTTGTTAGTGTCTAACAC
Source organism: Bacteroidota bacterium (assembly GCA_018267965.1). GTDB lineage: Bacteria > Bacteroidota > Bacteroidia > Chitinophagales > Chitinophagaceae > Polluticoccus. The sequence continues at coordinate 329,273 of JAFDXK010000001.1, forward strand.
AGGTTTGTTGCCGGATGGTAACAGCACACGTATGTTGCCATTTATGGATAAAGAAACCGGAACGATGAACCCTATGGGTTTGTGGGAAGTAGAACGCACGTATCGTGATGCGGGTTTCTCTGATCCATTCATTGTTGGCGGTACAGACGTGTTTCATTGGCGCAAAGCTGTAGAAGTAGGCGGCATCAACGACAAGGGACAAAACATGAGTGCCCTTGGACGTAGTAATGCCTATTATGATACACTTATCAATGATGCGTTTGGTGATGCTGATACAGAACACATTGTAACCTTCGACCCGCAGATGCTGAAGTTTGTAAGCTTCAATCGCAATGCAGGCATATTTGCTACCGACCTGAATAATATAGATGCTATTGATGCTATCTATCAGCGTGGGGGTACTGATTATGTAGAAGGTGTATTGGCCGACCCGCTTACCGGTTTGCTTTGGGACCTGAACGTGAATTACGATAAATGTAATTACCGCTGGACGTTCCAATGGAAACTGGAATGGGATATTTTCTTCATGCCGCCAATGGTATGCAACCTGCCTGGTGTGAATGGTGTTTGCCATTTTACTACTTGTGCACCGGTCCAATTCACTTGTCCTGAAGGTGGTACACCAATAACAGGAGCAACAAGCCATACGTATCAATGGGATACTAACGGCATTGTCAGCTATCCGTTATATGTGTATGAATTAGACCTTGGCGGTCAAACATCGCATCCTGATGCAACTGTAGCCAACATTACAGAGTTGAAAGACCTGATGAATGCAAATGTTACAGGATACACGTTTGGCATAAGCGGCACGAAACTGAACTACACAGGCTATAGTGGCCTGGGCGGACACGTAAATGATACTACTAACATATCCTTCACCGTAGCCCCTTAATTGTCCTATCTCTGATTGAGTTCCCCGTAGTTAGTAGCGGGGAACTTTTATAAGCCTGATAAAATATACACCATGAGTTTATTAAATAATATCATCTCGGTAAGAGATGTGACAACAGAAGAGAATGTGCCATCAATCAGCGGATTTGATTTGATGGATGCACCTGAAATATCGGTGCTGAACCTTGCGCACATTGCCAATGAAGAATACATAACAGGTTTGCACCTTGCAAGAAAAAAAGTATCACAAGCGACATTGCTGGTGAGAAATGATTTGATGAGTGCAATGGCTGCCAATCATATTCTGCCTGATGTAACAGCGAAGAAATACAAAACAGGAGAGTTTAAAACAGAAGTGAGTTTTCCGGCAGAAGCAAAAGAGCGCGGGTTGACATTGTATAAGAACAATCGTATCAGGGGCAACTTAAGGAAGCTGAAGATTGAAAATGTATTGATATACCCATTGGCGGATGCTTCTAATGTAACGCTTAAAGTGTATGATGATTATGCAGGTGGCACAGTAAGCACTTATAACATAGACCTGGCAGGTAATAAAGTAAACACCTTCAAAATCAATTATGAAGTAAAAGGGACGTTTGCAAGAGTATTACTTGATGGTACGAATGTGCCAGTTGCCGGTTCTTATCTTACTTGCTTTACTGGTTGTAACGGTACACTACCTAATGACTGCGGCTATACCAAAGGCTGGTATGACGATAAAGAAATCAGTGGCAAAGAAAGCTTCGGTTTGAACCTTGAATTTTTCTGCGAATGTGATTATGACCAGTTGTTGTTTGATTTAAGCAAGCTATATATAGGCGAATTGGTTTGGCTAAAGACAAGAGTATTGCTGATGGAAGAACACTTGCGTACCAACAGGCTCAATAACTGGGTGGTATATGGCAGGGAAGAAACACAGCAATACCTTACAGATGTTGAGAATCAGTATCGCGAAAAATGGAAAACATTTATCAATGTATTGCCGGCAATTCTGCAACAAATGAAAGATGATTGCCTGTATTGCAATGGCATAAAATGGGTTACAAACATTTAAGCAAATGACTATGTTGATATTTCTCTTGTATACGATTATTGGCTGGATAGCTAACGCATGTCTGGTAAAGCTGTTGTTCGTCAGTATTCAGCCCGGGCAATGGATAGATAAACTACTCAACTGGCAAAAACGATTGCAGGAATGGGATAAACAAGGCAAAATAGGCATCGTAAAGATTGGCGGTTATTGTGAAATATGCTTCAGCCATTTTCTCACGTTCATTGCGTTTTGGTGCTATATGCTGTTCATGAAGATAGCTGTTGGGCAATGGATAACAGATGACGTGCATAGTACGCCACAAATAATACTGATTAATGCGATATGGTATTTGGTATATGTATCAATCGGTACTAATCTGTCGCTCTATTTTATCAGTAAACTATTTAGCCCGAAACAATGACCCTGGAAGAATATTATAGCTACCTGCAAGGATTATTGAGTTCGAAACAAGAAACAGTAATCAGGGCTTATAAAGAGCCTTCGTACAAAACCGTTAAACTGAAACCTAAACTATTCACCGTGAAAAATAAACCCAATGCAAAAAGAAGATTTTGAGAAACTGAAATATTTCATACTGGATAAAAATAGTTGCTTCGATACAGGCTTTGCAAATGTTTACAAAGATGAAACAAACCGTATTGTGTATAAACCCAATGAGAATGACTTAAGCGTCGTTTTTCCGGCTGATAATATCGGTAATTACTTCTATCTGCGAAATGAGTCTTCTATTAAACATGAAGCTAAGCCAGATGAGCGATTGACTGATGGAGGTACACAAAAATTATCATTCCTGGATACAACTACTGTTTATCTGGTAGCTATTGTTAATCATGCAGACCCATATATCCTGCTTCAAAACCTTATCAATACCATGATGCAATACAGAGAGTTGAATGTACAACCACAAACGAGTAACTGGAACAGGGAATTGGTTGTGATTGAAGAAATGCAAAAGATAAAAGTAGAAGACCAGCAATCAGTATTGAAAAGACTGAAAGATGAAACGATTGTGAAATTGACGCTAACTGTGTCCAAGTTGTTTGTTCCATCAGATTGTATTGTTAACCCTATAAATTCTTAATCTATGAGTACTAATGATTGCCAAAACATTGGAGTGATTCCTGTGTCAGAAGTTGCTATTGCACTGCCGTTAACTGCAGATGTAACTGGTACATGGGCATTTATGACAACTTTTAACGGAGCCTATCAATACGTGCAATTTACTGCAGAGGCAGGGCATCATATTGTTGTTCCAGCATTATTGAATGAAGACTGGATGTACAATTTTAAACTGTTCAAGCCAGATACTTCACTGTTTAATGATACCAGTTATTGTATGACGACAATTCCGTTGGTGACAGGCATTGTTTATAATGCGGGTAATGATACCCCGCAAATAGCAGTTGGTAAGCTACAGTATGTAGCTACGGCAAATCAATCAAGCATAGCTGAAGACATATTTGTGGATGCAAGACAAGTTGCGGTTTTTGTTGAAGGCATCATTATGCAGGAAGGCAATCAGCCTGACGGATATTTATTGAATACAGCAACGGGGGCCATAACATTTAATTCTCCGCTTATAGAAGGACAAAAAATTATTGTTTTATATATCAAATAACAACCATGAAAAAAATACTAACACTATTATTAATTCTATTGTCGGTAAATGCATTTGCCCAAACGGGTATGTTTATGAACCGTTTTTATATAACTGGTTCACTGGCATTAGGCAAAGAGGAAAGGACGTTTGCAGATACCTCTGCCTGGCTGCAGCTTGGAAAAGACACTACCAATAAAGGACTGATATTTCCACGCGTAATCCTGGATAGCTTCAGAACAATAAAAAGAGCTGTATATATATATGACCTGAAAGATTCTGTGCTGTATCATTTTGACGGTACAATGAAAGTGAGATATATGACATATAAGGACACTAATATGATAAAACAGATCATTACGCGTGTTGTACCTCCGATTGATACTACAGTTCTATCGACTAAGTATTATGTAAATAATAACGGATTTATAAAGAATGGAGGTAATACCACAGGTGCTACAATGTCAATTGGTGCAAATGATAATTATGCTTTAAACCTTAAAACCAATAATACAACGAGGGTAATAGTAACAGATAGTGGCAAGGTGGGAGTTGGTGTCTCACCAACTGCGGGACAATTACATGTCAATGGGGTTATAGCATCAGATGGCAACAAGTATGTGAGCAATAGTTCTTTGTCGGGTTCATCTGGCACATATAAAGATGCTACATGGGGATTGACGGATGTAGGCGCAAATGGAAGTTCTGCAGATTATCAATTGATTAATAATCCTACTAGTGGAACAACTGTATTTATGGTGCCTCATGGTACCAATAAGGCTCATTACTACGGACAAGTTGAAGTAAAGAGTACTGCTAATGAAGTTCAGATAGATATGGCGAGTTCCCCTTCAGGACATTTATATGCAGGAGTTAGCACAGGCACTTTTGATGTAAGTAATAGAGGGTTTTTATCTTTTGGAGATACATATGGTTCCTCTAATAGCAATCTGGTATTTGGAACTGGTAAAATAGCTGTTGGGAATGCGAATTTACTGGTAGGTACATATACTGATAACGGAATTGATAAAGGTCAGTTTAATGGCACAGTGTCCTCGCAAGGATTAAAGGTTAATAATCTGAGTATTGCCGGTGTTACCCCTTATAATATTATTCAACGTTACAATGACGGTAGCAGAGATGGCATGGAGATTTTGTGCGGCGGAGCGACGGGAGGATATGCTGGTGGATTTAAAGTTAGAACTCTTGGCATCAATGCTACAACCTCACCTAAAGAGAGTTTTGTAATTAATAACAATGTGATATCTATGGGTCATCACGGAACTGATGTTAATGGCAATAATTACTTCAATGCAAGTGAGTCGCAAGTTAATATAGCTCGAGATAACACTGACGGTCAACTACTAAATCTTTGGAATCGAAGAGTCGGGCACCCTGTGATAATAACTTTTGGGAATGATGTTTGGGGGGCAGGGGGACCAATGGCTACATCTTCGATAATTAGTGAAGTAGCACCTGATGGTTATAGAGGTTATTTATCGTTATTTACAAATAATGGAGTTGGCGGATCATTTGATAACGATATTAGAGCATTATTGGTTGACGGTTACCAAAATGTTGGTATTGGTGTATCAAGAAATGTTACTCCAACATATTTGGGGGCTGGCCTGACTCTTCCTTCTGCCCGATTGCATGTGTTAGGTAGTGCCGCATCTACACCGGTAAGTATTTTTCAATCTGCTCCTTCACAGACTGCGGATATCTCACAATGGCAAAATAGTAGTGGCACAACACTCGCCAAAATTGATAAAGATGGCAATGCTACAATTCAAAAACTACAAACAGCTCAACCATCTTCAAACGGAGCAGGGGTAATAAAAATAGGTAAAATAATCACTGGTGCCAGTGTGACGCTTCAAACAGATAAATTTCTTGAAGTAGATGTAGACGGTACAATTTATAAACTCGCTATAGTTCAATAACTCATTATGGAAACAAATTTGAAATTCGGATTATCACAAGTGAATAATCCAACCCCTCAGTGGGCAAAATATACCTTTCGAATCATATTCCTTGTTTTATCAGTAGCTGTATTTATGGTGTCTGATTATCCGGGATTACAAGAAGCAACGAAGCTACTAATGCTCAAATGGTTCTCCGGTATTAATATGCTTGTATGGGGATTGTCAAAATTATTTGGAATAGAAGAAAAACAACCTGATGCATCATGACACAGCAAGACTTATCTATTCTCGACAGCCACCTAAAAGGTATCAACCTTCGCCTGATATGGGCACTTGTCATTTGTACTGCGGTTAGCGTTTCTACTGTTTTAAGTGTCTACTATGGTTTTAAAACAGATATCGCTATTCAAAAAACTGAAATAAAACTCTTAGAGGCAAGAATTGACCGATTAGAAAATACACTAAACAACTATCCATGAAAACTATTATACCTAATGCCCTTATTGCCGTATCGTTTTGTGCTATGATTGCAGGCTGTTATACCGAAAATATCGCCGAAAGAAAGATTGAAAAAGCACATTCGCATTACCCTGCAATAGTAGCCAAATATTGTGCAGAAACATATCCTGTGATTGATGCCAGAACAGACAGCATTGCCTACTTGCCCGGTGAGTCCGAGATTGTATCAGATACTTTCTATGCTCATGATACTTTCAATCAATTATCTGTAAAGTACATTAACCGCTATGAGCGGAAAGTAGATACGCTATATAAGTTGCGCACTACGCAAATGGTTAACAGGGCTAATGAGAAATATTTAGCAGATATCAATCAGAAAAATGTTATTGCGCTAGCAAAAGCTCAAAAGGTAAATAATATTCTTATTTGGGTAGCTGTAATACTGGGTATATATACTATCTGCAGATGGATTTTAAGGGTTTGGGGCATCAGGCTGCCTTAATCCATTTCGCTGCCATTTTCTTCCGTTTGCCTGATTGTGGTTTTTATTTATAAGCGTATTGTCGTCATTTTGCCTAAAATTTGATGCAATGCGCTTTTTTATTGCACTTTTATCAATATCTCTTTTGTCGTTACAGGGTTATTCACAGGTAAGAATGAATAACCTGGGGGAGTTACTGCAATATGCAGATACTCATGCACCTTCAGCTCTTCAGACTAAAATACAGCCCAAAACTTCTAGGCAGGATATGAATGCTGTAGCATCTGCATTATATCCTAAGATCAATGCATTTGCTACAGGTGATTATTATCCTATTATAGCTACACAGGTTATACCTGCCGAAGTATTGGGCGGACCTAAGGGCACTTATCTTAAAGCACAGTTTGGCTTACCTTATGTATTTACTGCTGGTGGCGAGTTGACAATGCCGGTAATCAATCTTGAAAAATGGACGCAATTATCAAAGGCAAAAGTTGCTTACCACCAATCGCAATATTCATCTAAAGCGGCCCTAGAAAACATACATATTCAGTTGATACAATCCTACTATCAGACATTGGTCACAAAGCAGGTCTTGCTGTTAAATGATGAGAACGTAGAGACTACCACCGAGCTTTCCCGCATTATGCAGGAGCGTAATAAAAATGGTGTAGTGAATCCGGCTGATTATAACCGTAGCAGAAACCTGGAGCTAGACGCGCAGTCGGCAGGTTATGGATATCAGAAACAATTACAACAATCGATGAACGGGTTAAATGCTACACTGAACCTTAAAGACGATTCACTTCAGCTGACAGAGGATATTGCAGCATTTACATGGCCATCATTGAATAGTATGGGCGATGCTACCATACGTGCTGCATGGAAAGAGGCTGATTATAAATTGAGGATAGCTGAGTTATCATTGAGCGAAAGCAGAAATGCAGGATTGCCTCGCATGTCGCTAACTGCACGGTATATGTATAATATGCAGAGTAAGTTTGAAACCTCTAATGGTAATGTGGACTTCAATAATGCTAACGTGGGTGCACGAATCGATTTTCCTATTTTTCAGGGTAATTTCTACCGCAGCTCATGGCGCAAGAATAGATTGTTGTTAGATGCTGCCAAATTGGAGCAGGAGCGTACACAAGCCACACTTACGCAACAACAAAAAGACTGGTTTGCATCGTATACTGCTGCGTACAACAAACACACTGTATTGGAGCAAAAAGTAAAAAACGCATCAGATAACCTTCGCATTGCTAAACTTAATATCAAAGAAGGCCTGATGGAGTTTGATGAATTCAACAACATATTTATGGAATACAACCGCGCAAGAATGGAGCAGATTCAAAACCTTGCAGACGGTATATTATATTATCTGTTAAGCACACAAAATTTTTAATAATGAAACAACAGCTTTCATGGTTGTTACTGGCTGCAACAATAGTGGGTTGCGGTAAGAAAGAAAAAGAAGCAAAGCCCGAAATGAAATTGCTGACTTCAGCGGTTTATGCTTCCGGTACCTTATTGCCTGAACAAGAGTATAAAGTGGTGAGCCAGGTAGATGGTTATTTGGTTGATGCGCTTGTAAAAGAAGGCGACACTATACACAAAGGACAATTGCTCTTTACGCTGAGCAGCGAAGTGCGTAATGCACAGGAACAGGGTACTGAAGCTTTGGTTCAAAAGACGTTGCCTACAGTTACAGACAATTCGCCTATGCTTAGCGATTTAAAGGGACGTATTGAAGTGGCACGTATCAAACAACAACAGGATAGCCTGAATTACATGCGTTATAAAAACCTGTTCGATCAGAATGCGATATCAAAAAGCAATTATGAAAGAGTATATCTGCAATATCAAAGCTCGTTGAAAGAATACAGCAGTTTGAGAGAACAATATCGTCAACAAAAACTGGCAGGTGATATTCAATTACAACAAGCTAAAAACCAATGGGCAGTTGCGGCTGCACAAACCGATGTAGGTAAACTGAAAAGTTTTGTAAATGGGGTAGTGTATGAAGTCTATAAAAAGACAGGTGACCTGGTAAATCCTAACCAACCGGTGGCATTGATTGGTGCAGGTAAGATGTACGCTAAGTTGTTAGTAGACGAAGATGATTTGGATAAAGTATCTGATGGTCAGCAGGTGCTGATAACTATGGATGCATTCCCGGATAAAGTATTCAAAGCACACATTAGCAAAGTATACCCGTTGCTGAATAAAGTAGAACAGTCATTTCGCGTAGATGCTGAACTGGATGAACCCATACCTGTTTCAATGTATGGTTTGAACCTGGAGGCTAACGTGGTAGTGTCTGAAAAGAAAAATGTTTTAGCTATTCCCCGTGCAGCTTTATTGAAAGGTGATAGTGTGATGGTGAAAGAGAACGGCGAGAAAAAGAAAATAAAGATTGTAAAAGGTGTAGAAGACGACAACTGGATAGAAGTACGTTCAGGTGTAACAGAATCATCTGTATTAATTATTCAAAAATGAACTGGAAACTAGCATTTAGTATAGCATCTACGCACCTGCTGACTAAAAAGCGGCAGAGCATCATCGCCATGCTTGGGGTAACCTTTGGTATATCCATGTTCATTATTATGATCAGTTTCATGACGGGTGTGAACGATTTTCTGGAAGATATGGCTATGGATAATACACCACATATCCGTATCTACAAGCCCATTGAGCTGAAGGATAAAAAGATAATAGCTGATGGTAAAACACAGGACGATAAGAACTGGTTTGTGTTAGAGCATCAACGTCCCAAGAAAGAGCTGACCAAAATCAAGAACGGGCTCATAATAGCACAGCAGATTGCCGATATGCCCGAAGTAGTAGGCGTAGCACCACAGGTGGGCACGCAAGTGTTTTTCAATAACGGCCCCACACAAATACCGGGTACGTTATCGGGTATAGATATAGATATGCAGAAAAAACTCTTTCAGCTGGATGAGAAAATGGATGAAGGTGCGTTAGAAGATTTATTGAAAGGTTCGGATGTCATAGTCGTAGGCAAGGGCTTGGCCAAAAAGATGAATGTGAAAGTGGGAGACCGTGTGAGTGTAACTACACCTGAAGGTAATAACGTGAATGTGCGTATTGCGGGTATCTTCTCTTTTGGTATTGCTGCTTGGGATGAGTCTAAAAGCTATGCAACCATTGCCACAGTGCAAAAGATAATGGGTGTTGACCCCTCATACATCACTGAGCTGCACATGAAGATAAAGGATAAGACACAGGCCAAAGCATTTAAGGATAAGTTGGCGCAACGTTACCCTGATATCTACATGGAAGATTGGGAAACTGCTAATGCATCTATACTGGCAGGTACAGTGATACGCAATGTGATGACTATTGTAGTATGCGTTACGCTTCTTATTGTTGCAGGCTTCGGTATATATAATATCATGAACATGAACATCATCAACAAAATGAAAGATATTGCTATACTCAAGGCTACTGGTTTTCAGGGCAATGATATCACAGGTATTTTCCTGTTGCAGTCATTGATGATTGGTATCGGCGGCGGTATTGTAGGGTTGCTGATAGGTTGGTTTGTAAGTTTCTTACTGTCCCGCACACCATTCCCTGCAGGCGAGGTAGTGCGCATGAGCACCTTCCCCGTGAATTTTAAATTATTTCATTACATGGCAGGTTTATTTTTTGGTTTCCTTACCACGTTGTTTGCGGGTTATTTTCCGTCTAAGCGTGCAGCTAAAGTAGACCCTGTTCAAATCATAAGAGGCTGATGTTAAAAGCGACGAACATAGTAAAGTATTTCATGGAGCCTGAAAAATTTCAGGTGCTGAAGGGCGTGAGCTTTGATGTGAACCAGGGCGAATTTTTATCCATCATAGGTAAGAGCGGTTGCGGAAAGAGTACCTTATTATACATACTCTCTACTATGGATACCGATTATGAGGGTACGATGGAGATAAAAGGACAGAAGGTTACCGGATTAAAACAGAATGAACTGGCGGCATTTCGAAATGAAAATTTGGGATTTGTATTCCAGTTTCACTACCTGTTGCCTGAGTTTACAGCTATACAAAACGTAATGATGCCGGCCCTGAAGTTGGCTAAATACAGCAAAGAAGAAGTTGAACACCGTGCTATAGAAAAACTGAAGCTGGTAGGTATGGAAGATTATGCCATGAAGCATGCCAATAAACTATCAGGCGGGCAACAACAGCGGGTAGCTATTGCACGGGCATTGATAAATGACCCAGCCATCATCATGGGTGATGAACCTACCGGTAATTTGGACAAAGCCAATTCGCAACGTGTGTTCGAGATATTCAAACAACTGGCTACAGATAATAAACAAACCATCATCACAGTAACGCACGACCCTGATTTTGCCAATGGCAGCGACCGCATCATTGAAATGGAAGACGGAAAGATAATAGGAACACATTACCCCAACGGTAAAGGATAAGATTTGTATTTTGTGACAGAACAAAAGCAACATATTACATTGTCTACCCGCGAACAAAAGCGCATCAACTTTGTACAGTACAGGCTTACGCCATACTTCGTAATATTGTTGTTCACGTTCGCCATGTCTATCGTACGTGGTTATTTAATACCTGAGTGGGGTATTGGCAGGCACATACTTGCCTTTGTAATGCAAACAGTGGGCATGACTTGTGTATGGCAGTTGGTAAAGGCCATCAGTAAAAGACTTGATAAATACATGCCTTTTGAGCATGGCCCGGTTAAGCGAATTGTTGTGCAATTGCTTATTTGTATTCTCATTCTGGGGCCTGTTGTTATCATCGGTATATACTATGGCAAGCCATATATGCCTGTTTATGTAAACAAACAATTTTTAACCATTGCTGCGGTTCTGTTTGTTATACTCATTTCTTTATTCAATTTTAGTTTCTACGCAGGCTATTTCTTTAAAAACTGGCAAGAGTCGGTAATGGAAAAGGCTAGCCTTGAGGTAGAAGCTGCCGAATTGCAGAAAGAAAAATCTACCATGCAGTATCACCAGTTGCGCAACCAGGTGAACCCGCATTACCTGTTCAATACCCTTACATCGCTGGACGGATTGATACATACCAACCCCGACCTGGCCAGTGAGTTTGTACGCCACATGGCTAAGGTGTATCGTTATGTGTTGCGTCATACCGAGAACGAAGTGGTGAATCTTGATGAAGAACTGGAATTTATACAACACTATATACAGTTGTTGCAGATACGCTACGCGAAAGGTATTAACATCGAGATGAAAATATCTCCTGCAGCTAAAGACAAAGGTATAGTGATGGTGACGTTACAGATGCTGATAGATAATGCCATTAAGCACAATATTGTGCAGGAAAATGAGCCGCTGCATATTACTATTAAAGACGAGGATGATTATATCGTAATACACAACAATAAACAACTGCGCAAGCAAATAGAAAGCAGCAACGGGCAGGGGCTGATACAGCTAAAAGAGCTGTATGGCTACCTGACAGATAAACCGATGGTGATTGAAGAAACACCGGATAATTACACGATTAAGTTGCCCTTATTGTAATTTTAGGATATGAAGATATTGGTGTTAGAAGACGAACGTTTGGTGGCCGAAAGCCTGATGAAGCTGGTAAAGCAACTGGAACCAGATGCCATTATAGAAGGGCCAGTGGCAAGTGTGAAAGAAGCGAAACAGAGCCTCTCGCAATCGGTACCTGATTTAATTATATCTGATATACAACTGGCAGATGGTATAGCCTTGGATGTGTTTGCCGAAACCAGGGTAAAATGCCCCATTATTTTTACTACGGCATATAACGAATATGCGATACGTGCATTTAAGGTAAACAGTATCGATTACCTGCTGAAGCCTATAGATAAAGCAGAATTGAAAGCTGCTTTTGATAAATACCATTCGCTGAAGGCGGATGCAGGCAGTGAGCTGTATATGCAGCAACTGAATGAATTGCTTGCCAACTACAGCAGCAATAAAAAATATAAAGAACGCTTCACCGCTCACCTGGGGCGCAACATAGTGCTGATGCACACCGATGATATTGCCTGCTTCAGCAAGGAAGAAGTGATATACCTGCAACACAAAGAAGGCAAGAAGTTCATCACCGATTTCCGTTCGTTGGATGAAATAGAAGAATTGCTGGACCCTGGTATTTTCTTCCGTGCTAACAGGCAGTACATCATAGCCATGCCATATATAGATAGTATGCGCAGCGATGAAACGGGCAAGATAATCGTAAAGATGAAACTCAGCCCTGCTCCCGAAATTATCGTCAGCAAAGAAAAAGCTGCACAGTTTAGGAAATGGGTGGAGGGGTAATAAAATGCCCCGCAATGCAGGGCTTGAAATGTACTTGATATCTTGTTAGTGCTTTACAATCAGCTTAAGTGTTTTAGACTCTCCATTTGTCATCAGATGTACAAAATAAAGGCCAGTGTTTAATTCTGTAATATCAATACCATGTTTTAATATTCCATTTGCAGGCATAATATCTTGTCTGTAAACATACTGCCCGATACTGTTTGTTATGGTTAATTGAACTGTATTGGTTGTGTTCAACTTACCTTCAATAGTTATATGGTTATTAGCAGGATTAGGGTACATGTGCACATCAATAGGTTCAGGTACAGTGTTGTTTACCGATAAAGAATATGTTACTATTTCAGAATCTGCAAGTACTCTGTTGTATATTCTTAAATCGTCCATTAGCCCTTCGAACCAGTATGAGTAGCCTATAGTGAGCTGAAAATTAGCGCCTATATTCAAGCCGTCAGTATTAGAGTCAAGAGGGCCTGTGCCCACATAGGTAGATTTTTTTATACCATTTACATAAAAGCACATGGTGTCATCTTCGTAAGTCATAACAGCAGTATACCAATTGTTCAACTGTATTGTTGGCGTATATTGAAATTGTGTTGAGCTACCATAATATGTTCCTGCCCAACCACCAAATACATTTTTAGTAGTATCTCTTGCGTAACAGTCATCGCCATCAAAAGCGTTATCAAAAAAATGCAATGCATAGCTTGGGGTATGAGTTTGTACTCCCCGGCATACGATCATATTAGTTTGACAAAGACTATCGTAAAAATGTGTTGCTTTGATCTTGGCACAAATAGAAAATTTAGTCAGGTTTAAATCCGGTTTATAAGCTACTTCAACATAACTGTTGTGTCCATTAAATGAAGCAGCAGAGTTGGGTAAGCCATTCATTCCGGTGTCATATGTAATGTTATAAGGAATGCTGATGTGTGCATTGCCACTGCTATCAGCAGCATTTCCGGTAAAAGGCCACCATGCTACCAGACCCGAACTTAATTGTGCATTTGATACAAAAGGAGAAAAAATCAGAATAAGGATGTATAAGTTTTTCATAAAAAAATTTAGGGTAAATAAAGTTAAGATATTTTTCTCTGATAAATATATTAATAGCAGAGGTGAAACTGGCAAATTGCTGTCAATAAAAAAGCCCTGCATTGCAGGGCTTGTAGTTTTTATCTTATCAGTGTTACATCACCTTTGGCTTTCACTTCGTTACCTTCGGGCGATACCATTTTTATATAGTAATAATATACACCTACTTCAGCAGGCTGGCCTTTAAGACGCCCGTCCCATTTTTCATTCTTGTTGTTGGTTTTAAAAACCTCTTGTCCCCAACGGTTGTACACAGCAAAGGTGTAAGACTGCGGGTCGCATTTTATTTTAGGGTAGAACATATCGTTCAATCCGTCGGCATTGGGTGTGAAAGCCGTAGGTACCAACGGCTCGCAATCACATTCAATGAATGATACGTAAACAGAATCTTTATACACACCGCACACATTCGTTACGGTTACCGAGTACATACCACTTGCATTCACCCTGTGTATTTGCACCGTTGTACCGTCTTCCCACAGGTATTTACTATCCGGGTGCGAGCGTGGTATCAGTTCGGCTATCTTTCCTTTACACACTATTTGGTCTTTGCCAAGGTCGAAAGCAGCATCAATGGCTGTGATGTCTATAGTGTCTCTTGCTACGCAAGGCCCTTTACTTACCATCAGCCAATAGCGCCCCGATACAGCTTCAATACTACTTGTGGTTTGTCCGGTGTTCCATTTATAAGTATCATAGGTGTCTTTGGCCGAAAGGGTTATCGGTTTATTATCACATATCAGGGTGTCACTGCCAAGGTTTAGTTGCAGTTTAATAAAATTGACATTGATGGTATCTGTCGCAGTACACGAACTGGTGCTTACCGTTACATAATACTTGCCCGATTGTGTTGCTGTATAAGTACTTTTCGTGCTGCCGTCCTGCCACAGATATGTGCCCGGTATGCTTGCTGCCGATAATATAATAGAGTCTGCGTTGCATACAGATGTATCATTGCCGAAATTCATGTTGGTATAAATAACATAAAAACGCAAAGAATCTTTTGTAGTACAGCCATTATAAGTAGCCGTGATAACATAAGTGCCCGCCTGTGCTGCAGATACATTGGGGATGGTTACATTTGGTGTTGTACTGCTGAACCCCGATGGCCCCACCCATGTGCAGGTACTTCCTGCAGGTGTTAGTGTAGTGCTGATTTGCAACTGCTTGCCCTGGCATACTACCGTGTCTCCTGTTAATGTAATGCTTGGGCGTATGCTCACTACAGCAGTAGCCGTTGCAGAATCTTTACATCCGTTTAATGTTGTGATAACCTTATAGATGCCAGAGCTATTGACAGTTGCCGGAGTAATGTTTTGATTTTGCCCTGTGGCAGAATAGCTCAATGGTCCGCTCCATGTATATGTTCCTGCAGCAGGAGCGCTCGTCGACATCAACTTTAATGTGTCTCCTGCACATATCGGGCTATTGGTAGAAGCCGTTACAACAGGTTTTGCCACTATAGTTATATTGACACCATTGTCGTTGGATGTTTTTACGGGGTTGCTACCTACAATACGTATGCGGTAGCCTGTTCCTGTTGGGGTAGATACGGGTATGGTGCAGATAATTGAACCGCCTGCATTTGCTGTAATAGTGCCAATGTTTACAGGCGATGCAAAGCTGCTCGCAGCGTTAGACAGTTGCACTGTAAATACATTGCCGGGTTGAAAGTTCTTTGTTACATCATAAGTTACCTTCAGCGTATCTCCTGCACATATAGGCGAGCGAATACCTCCTACAATATACACCATCGTGTCAACAAGGTTGAACATGCCGCAAAGCGAATCTACATCTGATGTAGACAATGCGCGATTATATAAACGTATATCGTCAATATTCCCGTTTACCCAATATGGATAGTTGGGGAAGCCTGCAGCATACGCCCCGATACTAAGCCCCGATGTGCTGCTGCCAAATGATGAAGCAGTGGCAGATGTAATGGATTTTAATACACCGTTGATATAAACTTTTGCAACAGAACCATCAAAGCTCGCTATTACACAATACCAGTTATTACTTACTGTTTGTGGCGAGTATTGGTTGGTTGTGGCAGATGTTAATACAGGTGCCATTGCAGCAAAAACTTCTTTACTGGTATCTAACGTTCCGCATGAATTATATGCGTTTTCATATAGTTGCAAACCATAGCCCCCTGATGAACCAACAGCCCCTCTCGCCAGCACATAGTTACCCTCGCATAGCCCGGTATAATATCCTAATGGTTTGATGATAGCAGTGACGGTGAAATTACTAACGTTCAGGTCGCTTTGATAAGGAACGGATATATAACTATTGGTCCCGTTGAAATTATAAGCTGTGTTAGACAGTCCTAAAGCACCTGTAGCATTTGATGTGTTGAATGAAGTGCCGTTATGGCCATTGCCCGTTACATCATTGGCTGTGGTGTTAAAATCCCAATGGGCTAGTAGCCCCGAAGATAGCTGTGCATGGGTGCCGAAAGAGAACGTCAATAATATAGAAAGTAAACAGAGTCTTATAAGGTTATTACGCATAGGAGGGGGATGTAATCTAACAAGACGTGAAAATAATTAAAAAAGCATGGGAGAGCATATTAAAAACTTATGAAATTGATAGATGCATAGATGGTTCTGTCTTTTTCTGTAATTTTCGACAGTATATGAAACAGGTATTGACCACTATCATCCTTGCGATATTAAATATTGTAGCTATTGCCCAAAAATTCCCTAAAGATTTATCCGTAAGCCATTCTATATCTGCTTCTGCTTTCGGATACAATGTGCCGGTTAAGAAATACAATATCGGTTATTATCGTGTGGTGTCTTATAATTCAAATGCCGAACCCAATCTCTTATATCTTGGGTTGCAGGATATTGATAAAAATTATATTGTTTGTATAGATATTGAACGCGATTCGGTAGTATATCAGCACAAAATAAAAGGTGACATAAAGGATATCATCGGCTATCAAAATTATTTTACCAAAGAGACTTATGTTAACGAGAACCAGGTTAAGACGACAATCTACAATGCGCAAAGTGGCGATAAGATTTTGTCCACGACAGGTATTTTCCCTTATGTAAATTCAGCCTTGAATATTGGTATTTCCAAAGATGGCAGTGCCTGCGATATGAATACAGGAAAACAACTCTGGCAAACATCGGTAGATGCTCGCTTTGGTTGGGGCGCAATAGAGATACCCGACAGCAACTCAGTAATGATTTGCGCCAATGGCTTGCGTTATATAGATGTAAGAGATGGTAATGGTTGGTATCATCCGCTTAGTACAGGCAAAGAAAAATACGGTAGCATGATAGCTACTAATGCGATAGGAATAACTACTGCAATTTTAACAGGCTTTGGAACGTATAGAACAGGCCCGGATATTCTATATGGGGCACATTCCAATATTACCACTAAAGAAAATGTCTACTATCTGGCAGGTATGGATGAAATGATAGCAGTGAGGCAATCAGGAAAAATGCTATGGAAAGTAAAACTACCGTATACAACAGGTGCTTCTGTGTTGTCAATAAGCGGCGATACGATGTTTGTAGTAGGCAGAGGGTATAGTTATTTTAACGGCCGGGTGGTAAATTTTGGAGATGCCTATATAGCTGCTTATAATACCAACGATGGTAAGCTATTATATACTACGCCACCATTAGCTCCCAAAACCACTGTTCTGGATATGGGAATATCTGATTACAGAATGTTGCTGGTGTGCAATAATAGCCTTCAATGTTATAACCTAAATAACGGAAAGCCATTTAATGCCGTATCTATAAAAGACGATAACACTACTATTAAAGGCTTTTACCGGGTGTATGCAGGCAAAGCGATATATACAGATACAGCAATTGGCAGTACTCAATCTTTTTACAACATATACCCTGATAATTTCTTTCTGAAAAATGATGAGGGCGATATTTTGCGTCTGAGCACTTCATTAAAACCTGAAGCCATTATACGGAGAAAGGATTTTTTCCTGAAGGTTAAATTGAACGATTCGCTTTATGGACGAATGGGCAAAGATCGTATATATATTGATAAGGATGATAAGCGCATCATGCAAGTAAATGTGTTGCCAAACAAAACTATTGGTAACAAACTCATTTGGTTCGATAAAGGTTCAATTACCATTATGGATTTATCGGGTTTATAATCAAAAACAGAAATCTTCGTAAATTACCTCTCATTAATTGATACAATGAGAGCATACATATTCGCAGCGCTTTTATTTACTGCAGTTACGTCCTTCGCACAAAAAACATCTTTTGATGGCTATAAAACCGTTAATGGTGTAAAGATATATTGCAAAGTAATAGGCGAGGGAGAACCGATATTGGTGATACACGGTGGCCCGGGCATGCCGCACGATTATTTTCTGCCTTACCTCAATGCATTGGCAAAAACACATAAGGTTATTCTGTACGATCAACGCTCTACGGGCAGGTCAGGCATACCAAAAGATACGCTAACAGGTTGTACGCATAAGAACATGATAGAAGATATAGAAGGCCTGCGCAAAGCATTTGGTATTGGTAAGCTTAATATTATGGCGCACTCATGGGGTGCAAAGCTGGCAGTAATTTATGCGCTTAAATATCCTGCTAATCTCAAATCGATAGTATTCTGTGCACCGGCTACTTTCAATCACGACTACGATGCCGTGATGCAGAAATATACTACCGATAATGCTTACACGCCAAAGTATAAAAGTGCAAAGACTAAAATACAGATGATGCACGTTTCTGCTATCGAAATACGTATGCGTTTGGCGTTTTTAAGTTTGATGTACATACCTGAGAATATTGAAAAGGTGAAAATTGTATTCCCTGACGAGTATGCCGATAAACAAACTGCACTGATGCGCGGGTTGAGTTCGGATTATAAAACTTACGATAAAGATTATTATCCTTTGCTGGGCAAAATCACCTGCCCGGTGTTAGTGATACATGGAGATGCGGATGCCACGCCTGTAGAAGCTGATGAGCGCCTTGCAAAAAGCGTGAAGAATGGCAAAATGGTACGTATGGCACAATCAGGGCACTTCCCTTTTATCGAAGAGACAGAAAAGTTTGCACAGGTAGTTAGCGGTTTTGTAAAATAGCTTTTACCTAATGAGCATAACATCACCTTTATATCTAACACTTTCGGTGTTAGGGCCACTTACTTTAATAAAGTAAAAATAAGTACCTACTTCTACAGCTTTGCCCTTATATGTACCATCCCATTTGCTGCTTTTATTCTCTGATTTGAAAATACAAGCGCCCCATCTGTCATACACTTCAAAAAGATAATCTGTAGGATTACATTTGATGTGAGGTCCGAAGAGATCATTCAAACCGTCGTTATTTGGCGTAAATGCTGTAGGAACTATAGGCTGACAATCACAGGTAAAGAAATCCAGTACGATGCTATCCTTATAACTGCCGCACATGTTGGTAGCTACAACATAATAAGTACCAGTTTTCGTTGCATTGAATTTTTGTTCATGACTTCCGTCTTGCCATGTATAAGTACTACCCGGAATCGAGTTGGCATTTAACACTGCAGTTTCTCCGATACATACTGTTTTATTGGGGCCAAGCTCAAAAGCGGGGTCGGCAGTATAATTGATGATGATACTATCGCCCGTACTGCACATGCCTTTTTTTACCTGCAACCAATATGAGCCCTCGGTAGCAGTAATGCTATTTCCTGTTTGTCCGTTGTTCCACAGATATGTGTCGAAACTGTCGGCGGCATTCAGTGTTAATGACCCGCCTCTGCAAAGCAATGTATCATTTCCTATATTCAGGCTGATAGTTTTTGCAATTATATTAATGGTGTCTGAAGCTTTGCAAGGTGCATCATTAATGGTGAGATAGTATTTGCCTGTTTTGTTTATCACATAGCTGTTGCCGGTACTGCCGTCTTGCCACAAATAGTTGCCGTCAATATTTTGCGATAGTGTAATAGGTTGATTAGCGCAAATAGTAGTGTCATTTCCAAATTGGAAATGCACATCCTTTACAACAATGTCAATAGAATCTTTATTGTAGCAACCACTGTAGCCTGCAGTAATGATGTATTTGCCCTTATGTGCATTATTGCTGTTAGGTACAAAGATGTTTGTACCACTGCCCATTACTGCAGCTGGCGAAGACCATACTATCGATGATGTTGCCGGGTTTACTGTAGCAGTAATGAAAATAGTATCGCCCGCACATACAGGGTTAGTTCCGTTAACAGATATGGTTGGTTTGGGATTGATGACAGCAGTAACTGTTGCAGAGTCTTTACACCCGTTTAACAGAGTAATGACTTTGTATACACCTGCGCTGTTAATAGTTGCAGGTACAATGTTTTGATTTTGTCCTGATGCAGCATAACCAATTGGTCCGCTCCATGAATAAGAGCTTGCTGCCGGTGTGCTGGTTGACATCAGTTTTAATGTATCTCCTGCACATATAGGGCTATTAGTAGTAGCTACCGGTGTTGTTTTAGAATTAACAGTTACTGTTATTGAATCCTTACTGGTGCATGTACTATTAGTTGCAGCTATGATATACTTACCGCTATTACTAGCTGTGCT
Organism: Bacteroidota bacterium; assembly: GCA_018267965.1. Lineage (GTDB taxonomy): Bacteria > Bacteroidota > Bacteroidia > Chitinophagales > Chitinophagaceae > Polluticoccus. The sequence continues at coordinate 349,653 of JAFDXK010000001.1, forward strand.
ATTAGGTATAATAACATTGTTGCTGCTTCCCGAGTAGCCCGAAGGGCCTGTCCAGCTAATAGTAGAAGTGCCGGGGGTAACAGTCGCATATATTTTTATAGTATCTGGCATACATACGCTTGCAGTGCCACTCAATGAAATGCTTGGGGTGGGATTGATAACAACAGGTATACTTACAGAATCTTTACAACCATTCAGGTTGCTGATTACTTTATACGAACCCTGGTGCACACTTGATGCAGGCATTATTTTCGGGTTCTGGCTGGTAGAGCTGAATGATGCCGGTCCGCTCCATATATAAGAACCTGCTAATGGGGTACTGGTTACACTAAGTTTGAGGGTATCTCCTTCACACACCGGGCTGTTAGATGACGCTACCGGCGTTGTTTTAGTATTAATGGTTACGGTTACCGAGTCTTTTTTGATGCAACCAAAATTGTTAGCGATTGCAATGTATTTTCCTGCGTTAGCTGTTGTAACGGTGGGTATTGTTACATTGTTACCTGTGTTTGAATAACCTGAAGGTCCCGACCATGTAGTAGTAGTTGTAGATGATGGCGATACTGTTGCATTGATTTTAAGAGTATCCAATTCGCATATCGGGTCGTTGCTGACAAGTGATATGGTTGGCATTTGATTTACGGTAACTGTAATTACAGCAGAATCTTTGCAAGCAGAAGCTTGATTGGTTACCAGTTTGTATGTGCCACTATGGGTGAGAGCAGCAGATAACCTGATTGGGTTTTGAAGTGTAGAGCTGAAACTTGCCGGACCTGTCCAGTTATATGTAGCAGCAGCAGGGCTTGTAGTAGCTGTCAGCTTAATAGTATCTCCTGTACAAACGGGGCTGTTTGATGAAATAGTAGGTACAGCTTTAGATACAATCGTTATGTTGTAACTATTGGGGTTAGATACCCGTACAGGGCTGGTAGATATGATACGTACTCTGTAACCTGTACCTGTAGGTGTAGAGGATGGTATAGTGCAAATGATTTTTCCTCCAGTAGTAGCTGTTACCGCACTGCTTATAGTAGTAGGACTGGCAAAACTGCCCGCGGCATTAGATAATTGAACCGTGAAAGTATTGCCGCTATTAAAGCTTCTGGTTACATCATAATTCACATGCAGCGTATCTCCCGAACACTTGGTTGTTGTTAATGGCGCTACGATATATGGGAGTGTATCTACCAGGCTGAACAAACCGCAATATTGGTCTACATCGCTGGTACTGAAAACCCGGTTGTAATAACGCACTTCGTCAAGGTCTGCATTCAGCCAATACGGAAAAGAACTGCTGGTTGGGTTCGGGCCCGATCCTATCCACAATCCTGCAGTTGACGTTCCGATGCTACCGGATGTAACAGCTAGCGCATGCATCAGTTTCCCGTTTACATAAGTACGATAATAGCTTCCGTCGCAGGTAAATATCACGCAATACCAATGTTGAGTAATGATTGTAGGTACCGAATAAGACGTTCCGCTGTTAAGCATAGTTCCGGCTTGGCTTAAGAAACAGTTTTGAGCAGTGTCATATAGAGAGCAACTCCCATCATAAGCATTATCGCCATAATAACACATAACACTACCTGCTGAATATTGTATGCCTCTTTCTAATATTACGTTGCCCTGGCAGTTTGCAGTATAGTACCCCGTAGGTTTTATTATTGCGGTTACAGTAAACCCCGAGCTTACATTAAGGTCTGGTTGATAGCCTACGGTAATATAGCTGTTTGTACCATTAAAATGATACGCTGTATTAGAAGCTCCGGTTACACCTGCTGAATTGGTTGTATTAGTGGCAGTGCCGTTATGGCCATTACCGGTTACGTCGGTTGCATTGCCATTAAAATCCCATTCAGCTACAAGGCCCGATGTAAGCTGGGCATGAGCAGATACGCAAAACAGCATTAAGCATATCAAGGCATAGGTCTTCTTCATAGTATATATAGGTTAAGCAAGAATGTCGTTATTCTACTTGCAACTTCATTGTCTTTATTCCGCTATCAGTCTTTATTCTTACAAAATAAATTCCGTTGCTGTAATTCCTTGTATCAATATCTTTATTCAGGTACATGCCGTTAGTAGATATCGTTTCTGTATAAACAATTTGTCCTATACTGTTAGTAATATCTAATTGCAGCGGTATTGCTGTACGTACATAGCCACTTATGGTTACATGATTGCTCGCAGGGTTAGGATAAATATTTACATCAATATTGTTTGCATTCACCGGGCTGATTGCTGTTGGCGAATCGAGAACATTGTATTGTGCTATTTCAGCATTTGTCAATACTCTGTTGTATATTCTAAGGTCATCCAGGTTTGCATTTAGCCAATAAGGATAGCCGCCGGTTACCCCGTTGTAATTACCACCTATGAATGCGCTATCTGTACTGGTGCCAATTGCTGTAACAGAACTGGGCGTTGCGCTATCTACTAGGTTGCCATTAATATAAATTTTCACCTTGTTACCGTCAAAGGTAGAAATCATAGAGTACCATCGGCCACTGTGCAGGAAAAATGGATAATGCCATTGATTGCCGGCTATGGGTAGTGCACCAACTATATTATACACGGTATATATATTTGTATCTGCGCCACTGCAGCTTGGTAAAGTGTCTGAATAACTAAATCCATAAGTACCCGTGTTACCATCCACACCTCTTTGAAAGATGACATTACCCTGGCAAGGCCCTGTGTAAAATCCATTAATTTTTATGATAGTACAAAGTGAGAAATTAGTCAGGTTATAATCAGGTAAATAGGGAGTAGTTACATAGCTGCTTGTGCCATTAAATACAGCTGCTCCATTTGCAGCACCATACCTGCCTGTAGTGTAGGTAATATTATTTGCGGTACCATTGTGCCCATTCCCGGTGCTATCCCGAACATTGCCGTTAAATTTCCAGTTGGCTACAAGGCCTGATGATAATTGCGCATTACTCTGTATGGCAATACCAATAAAAAATAAAATCAAGTAACATTTTTTCATAAGCATAATATATTAAGGGTAATTGTTTACTGGACAATCATCTTCATCGTCTTAGTCTCGCTGTCTGTCTTTATTCTTACAAAGTATATCCCCGGAGCTATGTTTCCTAAAGAAACCTGTTCATCTATACGATTACTATTAACTGTAAGGTAATGTGTATTGGTTGTTTGTCCAATAGCATTAACAATCTCAATACGAGCATCGGTGCTGTTAATGCGGCCTTTAAGTGCAAAGCTGCCATTGTTAGGATTCGGATAAACAGATACGTTGATGTCATCGTCAATATTTTCTACGCCCAATGTAACGATAGTCATTTTTAACTGGTTGCTCACTGCAGTATCGGGTATGGCACAAGCTGTGCCGCTTTTTATTACCAGGCTTATTGAGTCTCCGCTTACAAAATCTGTACCTGCAACAAGGCTCAGTGTAAAATTGGTTGCCCCCGGTATGTATACATTGTTTTTTCTCCACTGGTAGGTAGGGCTGGTACCTGCGTTGGCAGGTATTGATGTATAGAAAGCAGTAAGCCCGTTGTTGATGGTAGTATATGGTGCTACAGTGATATTTACTGACGGACCCGTTGAAGGGCTGCCGATTGATATCGAAGAAATAACATCTGATGTCATTGCAGGAAAGTTGCTGACGAGGCGCAGTTTATATCCTGTACCTATGGGCTGCGAAACGGGTATCGTACACAGTATGGTGCCGCTGGTAGCACTGCTGCTGAGCGTACCTATAGTTTGTGGTGAGCTAAAGCTGCCTGTAGCGTCAGAGAGCTGAACGGCGAATGTATTCCCCGTTATCATAGGGTTTTCAACGGTATAGTTTACATTATAGCTTGTGCCCTGGCACATATCTGTTTTGAATGGTTGTTTGATGGTAATGAAATTGCCGAAGCCTGCTATCTCTGTATCGTTCATCACGCGGTTATACAAACGCATCTCATCTATCAGGCCGTTAAACTGATTGGGGTAGCTGCTGCCACCGAAGCTATTGGCACCTATAGATATACCATCTGTGCTGGTGCCTACAACACCACTTGGCGTGAGTGTAGTAAATGTGCCCTGCAAAGTACCGTCTATATACAGTTTATATTGATTGCCATTAAAAGTATATACCACATTATACCATTTACCTGTATGTGCGTTAGGTGTAGTAGAAGTAGGGAGCTGGTATTTGATACGGTTATTGATTGCCGTTTGAAAATTGAAATGAGTAGTGTCATTAGTAACAGTACAGCTACTGTCAATGCCGTTGTCATGAAAATTCATGATATACCACCCGTTAGTATTGTCACTACCGCGTTGCAGTAAAGTATTGCCCTGGCAATTGGCTAAGTAAAAACCGTTAGGCTTAATACATGCCGCTATAGAATAAGTAACGAGGTTCAGGTCGGCCTGGTAAGGAACTGTTATGATACTGCTGCTACCGTTAAATTGGGCTGCTGTGGCATTCACACCTTTGCGCCCGGCTACATAAGCTACAGCTGTAGAACTGCCATGATGCCCGTAGGTAGAGCTATCACCCGCGTTGCCGTTAAACGGCCACCAGCATATCAAACCTGCAGTGGGTTGGGCAAAAGAAAATAAAGAAATACATACCAATACCAGCGTAACCGACAAATGCCTTAAGGGTCTCATTATAAAAGTGGATTTTGACCTATAAATATAGGTAAAATACGACAGAGGGGGGCTGTATATAACTTGTGGTTAATATTGCCTGCCCTTGGCTACCAGCAATGAAATGACCGTAGTAGAATGTAACAATGCTGCCACACTGATGTATACCAGCATCCAAACGAAGCCTGCAGGGTAGTTATATAATACAGTAATGCTGAAGGGAAGGTACAGCAGCGCGGCAGTTATCAAACCCGGGCAATATTTTTTGGTGTGTATAGTGCCTGCTATATGCAATATGCCATTGATGAGCATTACAAAACAGGTGATGTAGGCAATATGTTCATTGAACATAGCTGCAATGCACAGCAGGATGTAAGCAGCATTGATAAAAAGCGACCACTGCCTGTTGATGTAAGGAGACATTTCGGGCATAAATCCTTTCAGCCAGTTGAGAAAACCACCCGGCCACAGATGTTCTTCGGTAACGTGTAATATAGATACGGGCAGCAAAAAGAACGCAAAGCCCGACATATCGGTTGGCATAATGTATACAAAAACAAAAAGTATACCATTTATGGCCATGATTGTCAGGTTAATATCAATAAATCGTTAACTGTGCAGGTTCTCGCTCGCCATAGCATGGCGGCAATGGGTAGCCCAATCCCTGCATGATGTGTTCCAGCATGGGCTCATCATCGGGGTCGTATCGGCGGTTCAGGTTAAAGCCATGAAACCTGGCCCATGTTTGCCATTTGATGGCATAAAATGTGGTTTTGTATTCTTCCAGTTTGCTATAGATGTTGGCTCCAGTTTGGCGGGCTACCAGTTTTATCAGTAATACACCCTGCGTTTCATTCAGCTTGCTTACCTCTTCGTCAAAACGTTTATGTATTTCCTCTTCTTTCACATTCACAAAAGCCTTCAGTTCTTTTCTGCTGATGCCCGGTTGCTGTTCTTTAGCGTTCAGTTCATTCATCATCGCAGTGGCGGCATTCAGGTAGGGTAGTATGGTAGTCACATAATACTTCATCTGGTTATATCGGTAACGAATGGTGTCATTGCTCCAGTTGCGCCCTGTGTTCACATCTACCGGCCTTAGTTGCACCACTATTGTACTATCACCCCTCGTCGCAAAGTTGTTCTCCTGTGCCAACAGGGTATTAATAGTAATCAGTAATGCGCCAACCAGTAATGGTAATCTTTTCATCCCTTAGCATATATCAACTGCTGTGCCAAAGGTATTAGAATGGGTGTTAAAGAAATGGGAACACCAACGCAATAAATAGTTATGTAATTTAGTTAGAATATAACCTTGCATATTCTTAAGCACATACTACTCATAGCTGTTGTGGTGTTAATAACCCCGATGTTTTGTGCTGCACAAAACTTTAATGTTATTTACGATTTTGATTCAAGTAGTGATTGGGGGACAAGCATTTTTTATAGGAATGATGGTAATTATTTAGTTCCGGGACTAGGGTATAAGCAATTTAAAGGTAGCCATTATGCCTACGTTGTATCTCCTGATGGTAAGAGTATAATTTCAAAAGAAACTTTTTCGATTAAAGGTGAAAATTATTTTAATGGTTATAGAGGTAGAGTTAAACGCTTAACGAATGGTAATTATATTACACCTTATTCGATAATATGGGATAAGCCAACATATCCTAATGGGTATACTATAAGCCCGGGTTATGGCATTATGGATAGTAATGGCAAAATGCTTTTCCATAAAACATTTGACAGTGATACTGCATGTTGTGACCAACAAATCACAGACTGCATCGTAATGCCCGATAAAGGATATTTATTAGGTGGAGATTTTTATGACCGCACAGCAAAAACTCAGAAAGGCAGCCTGATAAAACTGGACAGCAATGGTAATATGCAATGGAGGAAACTCTATGCTTATTACTTTCCGTGGACTTATTATTTTACCCGTATTAATAGTATGCAGTTGATTAGTAATAATAGGATGGTTGTAGGAGCTCATTACGAAGATTTAGTATGGGCTAACCCATACATCAACTTTAATCGACCATGGTTTTTGTTAATGGATACTGCCGGAAATATTCTTCGAGATTCAGCTTACAGGTATGGTTTTGCAGGTATGGGAACAATGGGTGGTGGAAACATCTTTAAAGATGTGAATGGAGGATATTTCCATTATGGGCAATACGACAGAGTTTATAATTCACAGCACTTAGATTTTATTTGCAATTACCCCGATTATTTAGCGCACTTGGACGATAGCTTTAAGATGACTTGGCTAACGTTATTCCCTGACAGCCCGGGGCATAAATATATTTGGACGGTAAGGCAATTACATGATAGCTGCTATTTAGTAATGGCTGGGAAAAGAAAAAATGAAAACAGTCAGGGACTAGGTTGGGCAGCAAAAGTTGATAAGAAAGGAAAGGTAGTATGGGATAATACTTATTACTTTGATACAACCTTTGAGAATGCAATAAGTGATGCGGTAGAGCTACCCGATCATAGTATAGTATTCACAGGACATTCGCGAGATAGCAATTCACCACTTTGGAGGAATCATGATATGTGGCTCCTGAAAATAGATAGTAATGGCTGCGAGATACCCGGCTGTGTACCTACCAAAATAAAATCCATATCTAATGAAAGCCCTGATGTTGTAGTGTATCCCAATCCTGTTTATGAACAGTTATATATAGAAGGGCTAAGTCTTAATACACGAATACAGTTATTCGATTTATATGGCAGGGTGGTGTATAGTTCTGCATCAATCAATACAAAAGAATCCATCAATACTTCCAATCTCTCCCCCGGCAATTATATCCTGCAGTTAGTCAACACAAATGGCGAGCGGGTGATAAAGAAGATAGTGAAGGAATAAAACACACCACCCCGTCATTGCTCTCTTCCCCGTCATTGCGAACCGAGCATTTGTCTTACAAATGCGAATGAAGCAATCTAATCCAAACTCATTCGCGTATTCTGTTATTAAACCCACGTTCCGATTAGATTGCTTTGTTCATATCTGCCTTTGCAGATATTCCCTCGCAATGACCAAGCGTGTGTGCGGGGCAGGCGAGAGTTAGGTTCTCAACTACGCTATTGAGTATTTAAGGCTTTTCATTAACTTTAAGTACTTACATGGGTAGAATTTTTACTATTTTATTATTACTGTCGCTTACTATCCACGCTTCGGCGCAGGATGTGTATATAGTGAGCAAAGGGCAGGTCAGCTTCTCCTCCAAAGCCAAACAGGAGCTGATACGTGCCACTTCGCGCGAGCTGAAAGGGCTGATAGATATAAAAAAGAAAACATTCGCCTTTAAAATTCCCATCATGTCGTTCATAGGGTTTAACAGCCCGGTGCAACGCCTGCACTTTAATGAGAATTATATGGAGAGCGACCGCTTTCCCGAATCTACCTTCACCGGAAAAATCATCGAAGACTTTGTACTGAATAAGGACGGCGTATATAAAGTACGCGCCAAAGGCAAGCTGGACATTCACGGCATATCGCAGGAGCGTATCATTGATGTGGAAGTAACCAGCAAAAACAACAAGATAACTTTCAAAGCCGATTTTGTAGTACCCCTCAACGACCACAACATCAAAGTGCCGAGAGTGGTGTACGATAAACTGGCTACTGATATTAAAATACAGGTAACGGCAGAAGCACTGCCTAAATAATAAACACCTTGCGGTTGAAATCGGTATTAAATATCATCTTATGTTGCCTGGCCTTTTCGGCTATGGCACGTCAGCCTTTCAACCGCGACTGGATGCTGAACGATGCCGGTACACCTGTAAAAGTGAATGCTATTTTACAAGATGCCAATGGCTACCTGTGGTTGGGCACCGAAGAGGGTGTGTTTCGTTTTAACGGCAGAACTTACAAACAAATACCCGATAGTATTCATGCCGCCGTTACTGCATTGGCAATAGATTCGGGCACGGTATGGATAGGCTATGCCAATGGTAAATTGGCTAAAGTAGTGAGCGGTGCTGTAAAATCGGTTAGCATATCAGGAGCCAAACCGGTCACTGCTGTTACGGATATTCAAATGATAGCGCAGGGCATGTTGTTGTCAACTGTCAGCCAGGGATTGATATTGGTGAAGGATGGTAAAGGAATAGCCTACAGTTCTTCCAACGGTTTGTCTGATGATTATGTATACAATATTGCGGTGCTCAGTGGCAATCATGTATTAATAGGTACAGACCAGGGTATCAATGATATTATTTTTGACGGCGGCAAGATAGTGGTACAAAAATTAACCACTGTCAATGGTTTGCCCGATAACATTGTTTGTGCAGTAAAGGCTTTCCGTGGCAGCAACAGATGTTGGGTAGGTATGCACGATGGAGGAGTTGCTTTGTACGATATACAGAAGCGCCGCATACTCGATGTGCATACGGATAGCTCATGGCACCTGGGTGCGGTCAATGACATTTATCCTGTTGATGAAAACAAAGCATGGATAGCTACAGATGATGGCTATTTGCTGGAAGCCGTTATTACCGGCAATGTCATACACATCACACCTTATGAGTTTGCAGGCAAAAAAATAAAGAAGCTACTCATTGGCAGGTCGGGCGTATTGTGTTGTGCTACAACAGAAGGGCTCACATCCGTTACCGAAGAATACATGACACGTTTGGCGGTAACTCAGCACTATAATCTTGCCGATGTGCGTGCCATGGTTTGCGATGCAAAGGATAATTTATGGTATTCGCAAAACAAAGAATTGTATCGTATCAATCTGAAGAATGATAAACAGGCACCGCAGTTGGTAACCAAACTGACCGCTGCTATTGCCAGCCTGTATGCAGATAAAGAAGGCAGGCTGTGGATAGGCACATTGGAAAAGGGATTGTATTATTTAGATGCTAAAGGAAGGACAATAGCAGTAACGGGCATTCCGCAGTTGCTGAACGAATCTGTGCTGGATGTCGCAGGTGATGACAGGGCTTTATGGGTGTCGGGTTTGAATGGTGTGGAAGAAATGAGTTATCCTGCGGAAGGCAAACAACAACCTGGACTGATTCATGCACATACCCGTCGCAGTGGCGTGGGCAGCGATTATGTGTACCAGGTGTATCCTGATAGCAAAGGCAATGTGTGGATGGCAACAGATGGTGGTGGTATCTGCCAGTATAAAAATGGCAAGTATACCATCTGGGGCCCGCAAAACGGCCTTAACAGTAAGGTAATTTATACTATTACTGAAGATGCCGCAGGCAATATCTGGGTGGCAACATTCAACGAAGGGTTGTTCTTCTTTAATGGTAAAAAATGGACACAGGTATCATCAAATGACGGCTTGCAGGATACAAAAGTATTTACGCTCGCGGCAAATAATAGCGGGCAGGTGATAGCTGTTAGTAAAACAGGTTTTGAAGTTTGGTATCCCGCTAGCAAACAATTCCGCAGTTATAATACCCGCATGAATATGGGTATAGACAGCACTTCGCCGTTTCTGAAACTTGCTGCACGAGATGTTGAGGGCAATGTATATATACCTTTCCAGCAGGGATTTGTTGTATTTAAAAATGTAAAGGAGCATTACAATATTCTCCCGCAGATTGCTATCCTTTCAGTCAACGTGTTTTTCAATGCTGTAGAAGGAAATAATCACAAGTTCAATTACGACGAGAACCAACTGAGCTTCAGGTATGAGGGTATTAGTTTCGCTAACCCCGACAGGATGCGTTATCGTTACAGGTTGGATGGTTACAGTAATGATTGGGTAGAGACGAGTGATGAGTTGGTCACATTCCCGCAGTTGCCACCGGGCTATTACACATTCCGTGTGCAGGTATCGTTGAGCAATACGTTTGCAAGTGCTACAGAAGCCACTTATAGTTTTTCAATAGCCAAGCCATTTTGGAAACGCATTTGGTTTATGGTGCTGGTGGCATTGGCAATAGGTGGTATCATCTATCTGTATGTTTATAATCGCGAGAAGAACCTGCGCCAGTTATCAGCTTTGCAAAGCGAGCGTATGTTGTTTGAATACGAACACCTGAAGAGCCAGGTGAACCCTCACTTCCTGTTCAATAGCCTCAATACATTGGCCAGCCTGATAGAAGAAGATACAGATACGGCACTCAGCTATACTACGCATCTGTCAGACCTGTATCGTAATATGCTCGCATACCGCAACAAAGATTTGATACAGTTATCAGAAGAGTGGGAGATACTGCAGAACTATATTTTTATACAGCAATGTCGTTTTGGCGATGCCATTCGGGTGGTAACAGAGGTGCCCGATGATGTGATGAAGAATGCCAAGATAGTGCCGCTGGCTTTGCAACTGATGGTAGAAAATGCCATCAAGCACAATATCGTTTCCAAATCAAAACCACTCACCATTACCATTGCTGCCACGGCAGATAAGATAACCATCAGGAACAATATGAACCCAAAACTGAGTAAAGAAAAAAGTTCAGGCCTCGGCCTCGTTAATATCAAAAAAAGGTATGAACTGCTTACCGATAAAAAAATACATATCGGTGTGAGTGATACTGAGTTTACTGTAATTTTACCGCTCTTATGAAAGTAGTAGTCATAGAAGATGAAATGCCTGCGTTCAAACGCCTGTCTAAACTGATAGAAGAAACTATGCCCGGTGCAGAGATAGCCGCGCATATAGACAGCGTGGAAGAAGCACAAAAATGGTTTGCTGCCAACGAAGCACCTGCCATAGTGTTTATGGATATTCACCTGGCAGATGGCTCTGCCTTCGACTTGCTGAAACTCACCAAAATAGATGCACCCATTATCTTCACTACTGCCTACGACCAATACGCTATCGATGCGTTCAAAGCATCGAGTATTGATTACCTGATGAAGCCCGTAAAAAAAGAAGAACTTAAAAATGCATTACTAAAACTCGATGACCTGAAACGTATTTTCAGTGATAAGAATAATGCATTGATACAAACACCTGCACAGCAGGAATACAAAAAGCGTTTCATCATTCGCTTTGGCGAACATATCAAAACACTCACTACAGACGAGATAGCGTATTGTTATAGTGAAAACAAAGCCACACTGGCGCGCACATTCGAAGGGCGTACCTTTCCTATGGACCACAACCTCGATGCACTGCAAAACATGCTGGACCCTGTACAATTCTTCCGCATCAACAGGCAATACCTCATCAACCTACATTCGATAGTAGATATGAAAGCGCACACCAAAGCAAGGGTTATCGTTACGCTTAAACCACCGGTTAAAGAATTGCCTGTAGTCAGCTCAGAACGCGCAGCCGATTTTAAGCAATGGCTGGGGGGGAAGTAAACAGCCTTTAATGAGGAGAAGAACAATCGCAATATCATACAGCCTGTTTGTATTGGCAGGTTTAATTATTGCCCTGGCTAATCAACCGCTTGTTTCGGTTGTCATACCTATACTATACATCATTCTGGTCGATGTATTGCTGTCAAGAGAAATAAACATAAGGTTGTTGTGGATGCTTTTTGGTGCAAGTATTGTGTGTTTGCTTATCAACATATTTGCCGGAGCATTTCTATTGAATTATACACGTTTTTTTATTTCAGCGGTATCTTATTATTCAGTCTCGGTATATTTTTTAGAGAAAAAGAAAGTGCCATTTCACCTCTCGTTTTTAACGGTAATAGCCCCTGCTATACTAATGTTCACTTTAACAGTTTTTCAAAAAAACATCCTCATAAGCTGGCCAATACTTTTTGCCCCATTAATTGCATTTTTCTTTGTAGTTGTTACCGTTAGAAGCAAAAAGCTAATCTTGCTTAGCAGTTGTAGTTTGATTGCATTTGTAGCGTTGGCGTATGTAGGATATCCGAATTATATACAAGCTGTGTTTGGCAAAGAACAAAATAATAGAGACGAAAGAGTAACCCTCAAGCTGATTAATCAGGATAACGATACACTCAATATCAACTCTATCAATGCCAAAGTAATTGTGTTGGATTATTGGTTTACTGGATGCGGTGTTTGCTATAAGAAATTTCCACATCTTCAGGAGTTATACCTAAAATACAAGGACAATAAAGATGTATTTATTGCGAGTGTGAATATCCCATTCAACAGCAGTCGCTATGATGAGTACGGCAATTCGCAGTTGAAGAAATACAGTTTTCAGAAACTAAAAACTTTGCCTGCGGAACAACAACGATGGAATATCGAAAGCTTTCCAACCATACTGATTTTTGATAAGCATAAAAATCTAAGATACAGTGGGCAATTATCGCCCAACGAGTATATTATGGTAAACAATACTTATAAACTGGTTGAACAACTCCTGAATGAATAATGATAGAATTTAGAGCACTCAAAAGCCCCCCAACCACCCTCAAAATCCCCGTTTTCGCCACATCGTCCCTGTCTTTTCCCGTTTCGTCCTCTAACAAATGGAATACACTCTTTTATTCCTATATTTTTGTGTCATAAGCGTTTACCATTACTTATGTTGAAAAAGATTATATACGCAATTGTCATACTGGGGTTAATTGGTGGGGCAATCGGGTATTACGAGTGGCACAAACCGCACGAAAAAGTAGAAGATGCCAGTGCGGTGGTGGTATCGGCTGTTGACCTGTGCAGTGCTTATGCCAAAGACGAAAAAGCGGCAGACAGCATATATCGCAACAAGGCTTTGGAAATAAGCGGCGAGGTAAGCGAAGTGAAAATGAACCAGGACGGCAACTCGGCCGTTACACTGAAAAGTAATGACGAGTTGGTATCTGTGCAGTGCACTATGAGGGATAAAGGAGTAAAAGTTGAGGCAGGCAAGACAGTAGTGATAAAAGGTTTTTTTGCAGACAGGGATATGTTCGGGCCTATTTTAACGGATTGTGTTTTAAAACAGTAAATAATAGTATTTTTATAAAAGGTTATCAATATGAAAAAAGTATTAGGATTATTAGCTGCTATCGCCCTGCTTGCAGGTTGTTATAACGACAAAGCTGATAAACTGTATCCCGTAGGCACTACCATCAATTGCGATACAAGCGGTACGATGAGCTTTAGCGCAGATATCCTGCCCACTATGCAATCTCAGTGTGCTACATCAGGCTGTCATGATGCCAGCTCTGCTCAAAGCGGATACGACCTTACTGGTTACACAGGTATCAAAGCCATGGTTGATAACGACAGGATGCTGGGCGTTATTCGTCAGGATGCCGGTTTCAGTGCTATGCCAAAAGGTGGCACAAAATTGGATGATTGCTATATAAACAAAGTTACCCGCTGGATACATCAGGGCGCATACCAAAACTAAGCCCTGATTTACAGATAGGCAGGCATTGTTTAGTAGTTAAAAACAGGATAATTTTAAGAACATGAGAAAGGTTATTATTACAGCATTGCTGATGTGTGGCGCAGGCAGCATGTATGCACAGAAATACATGACACGCACAGGTAAAGTAAGTTTTTATTCTCCTACCCCCCTCGAAAAAATAGAAGCCTTTAATAATGAAACCGCAGCTATAATGGATAGCAAAAGCGGCGATGTGGTTTTCCAGGTACCTGTCAAAAGTTTTAAGTTCGACAGGGCATTGATGGAAGAGCACTTCAACGAAAACTACATGGAGAGTGATAAGTACCCTAAGGCTGAATACAAAGGCAAGGTTACAGACATTGCTAAAGTAGATTTTTCAAAAGATGGTACTTATAATGTGAATACAACGGGTAAGCTCACTATTCACAATGTAACGAATGATGTAACCGTACCCGGTACTATTACCATTAAAGGAGGTAAGGCTACTATCAATACCAAGTTTAATGTAAAACCTAAGGACTATAACATTACCATACCTAGTGTGGTAGAGAAAAAAATAGCCAAGGAAATAGAAGTAACCGTAAATTGTATTTTAGATAAAAAGTAATTTTTAAACCTGCGTTTATACTATGCGTATTCTTTCTGCTGTATTGCTCTCATGTTCCCTGATTTCAGCTGTGCATGTGCACGCACAAAAATCCGGCGATGGTGATGATTTGATGAAAATGCTGAATGATGATGACGCAAGTAAAAAAGCTAAAAATTATACTACAGCCACATTCAAGTCTACACGTGTAGTAAACGGACACAGCGTAGAAAATGTAGCAAGAGGCGTGCTTGATTTTAGAATAGCGCACCGCTTTGGCGAATTGAAAAGTGGTTTTGATGGTTTCTTCGGTCTTGACGGAGCCAATACAGCTCTCGGTTTCGATTATGGAATCACCGATTGGGCAATGATAGGTATCGTGCGCAGCACTTATCAAAAAGAGTATGAGGGCTATACTAAATTGAAATTATTGCGCCAGCAGGATGGTGGCGGTATGCCTGTAACGCTGAGTTATATGGGCGCAGTAAGTGTTAATAGTACTGCCGCGCCTGTATTGAAAGCAAGACAGGAATATTATTTCAGCAATCGTATGTACTATGTCAATCAATTGCTGATAGCACGCAAGATAAGCCCGGCATTATCAGTGCAAATCATGCCAAGTATGGTGCACTATAACCTGGTACCTACTACAGCAGAGCCTAACAATGTGTATGCAATGGGTGTAGGCGGCAGGCTTAAATTGACAAAACGCATATCACTGAATGCAGAATACTATTATCGCCTCACTAAGCTGGGTAATGCTACTGATGTATTCCATAATGCATTGTCACTCGGGTTTGATATAGAAACAGGCGGACACGTATTTCAGTTAATGTTCACCAATGCCACAGGTGTTACAGAACGTACCTTCATCGGTCAAACTGTTAGTGATTGGGCAGATGGCGGTATCCGCTTCGGCTTCAATATCTCAAGGGTATTTACTATCGTAAAACCAAGAGGTTTTGAGGGTAGCCGCAACGAAACATGGTAATGACCTTTCGATAAATATTTTCATATAGCCATCTGAATATACAGATGGCTTTTTTAATGTCACTATCAATATATAAGACTGTTTTGGTACGATTTATGTATTAACTTGCGTTAAATACTTACAGTATATGAAAACATTGCTCCCCGCTTTTTTAATTTTATTAAGCTTCTCATCGTTTGCACAATCTGGCAATAAGACCACAGCTCTTGCTTCAAGGGTAATAGCCTCTTCAAACTATAAATACAATGGTTCTACTTTTTTTCTGAGTGATACATCGAACCTCACCTATACAGGCGATCATGGTGGGGCATATCCTTATACCACAGGGTATGCAATTTATCCATTTGTATTTTCAATAAATTATCCTAAATGCGATTTGATGTTGGGTCAGACTTATGATGCATCAATAAGTGCATTTCGTAATTCGTCAAGAATTACACAAACATTGGACGCTGCACATAACCCTATAATGTTTGCAAATGAGCAGTGGGATGTGGCCACTTCCGCCTGGAAAGGGCTGGCAAAAGTATTATATACTTATATACAGGGGCCATCAGGAGAATTGATAAGTGAGGAAGTGCAGCAAAGTTGGGATGCTCCTACAACCAGTTGGAAAAACTCATCAAAGTATATCATTTTCTACAATGGTGATGCGCTGGCAGATACCATAATAACACAAAACTGGGATGCTGCTACAAGCACATGGAAAAATAGCACACAACTATTATACACTTACGATGGCAATGGTAATAACACATTGATTTATTCAAACAAATGGGATGTTCCTACATCAAGCTGGAAGTCAAGTACCCGTTTGTATAATGTGTTTAATAATAACGTTAAAACTTCTATGATGGCGCAGACTTATAATTCTGCCACCAGTGCATGGGATAACAAAGACAGGGAGTTATATACTTACGATGGCATTAATAACTTGCTTACAGATACTTATGAAAAATGGAATTCCGCTACCTCCATGTGGGATGGCTACAACAAGAACATTTATACTTATGATGGAAGCAACAGAATGCTGACTGATATTTATCAAACCTGGGATGGCGTAACCTCAAGTTATAAAAACAGCACTTTTCATACTTATACTTACGATGGTAATGGCAACAGGTTAACGGATATTGAACAAGATTGGATATCAAATGCATGGAAAAATTACTATCGCCATCAGTATACATCTAATAGCTATAATCAACGCACTTCAGACATATCTGACAGGTGGAACAGTGGTGGCTTTTGGGAGTTTGTTGCCAATAGTGGTGATGGTAAAACCTATTACTACTACCAGGAATATACGCTTGGTGTAAACGATCCGATTACTGTTGATGGTGGCAATCTTGTTGTTTATCCCAACCCTGCATCCAATGTTTTGCAAATCAACCTGCAATGGAAAGAAGCGCAACCATTTACAGTTTCAATAACAGATATAACAGGACGAGTAGTGAAACAATACAGCGAGCCTGCAGCAAAACAATACAGCCGTACTATAGTTACATCAGATTTGCAAAATGGTACTTATTTCATCAAAGCTGCTGGTGTTAATGCAGTAGCATCACAGCAATTTATTATTCAGCGTTAAAAAAAATATGTAATGAAAAGTAGAATTATTCTTCTCCTCTTATTATTGCCTGCTTTGGCGCAGGCACAGAATAAGTCCTCTCGGCTTATTGCATGGTCGTGGTATAACTACTCAGCTACATTTAACATTACAGACTCAACAACCTATTATTACACAGGTGACAGAGGAGTAAAGAACTTAAATAATACCAGCAACTACTGCGATTCTTTTTATAGGATATCATACAATAGCAGCACTTCTGTATGGACCAACAACAGGAAAGATTATAGTACTTTCGATTCGCATGATAATCAACTGAGCCATGTGTATTATTCATGGGATGTACCTTCGACTGCCTGGAAAGGCGGCACAACCGATTACTACACCTATTATAATGGCCCGACTGCCGACCATCAAAGCTCTTATACACACCAGGTATGGAATGTGGCACAAGCCAAATGGCTAAACTCCAGCAGAGTATTATATTTCTATAATGGCGACGACCTGGTTGATACAACTGTAAGCCAAACCTGGACCAACCCTAATTGGGTAAATTCTATAATGAAAGTGTATACTTACGATGCACTTGGCAATACCATATTAGAGTATATGTATTCATGGGATGCTGCTACTTCATCATGGGCTTATTCCAGACGTGATATATATACTTACAATGGCAAATTATTAGCTACATGGATTGAGGATGATTATGTAAAGGCAACCAGTTCCTGGTCTAGTTGGATGAAGCAAACATATACCTATGATGCATCAAATAATAGGTTGACATCTCTGCAATATTCATGGGATGCGGGCACGTCTTCGTGGAAGAACTTTGTAAAATGGGTGCGTACCTACAACAGCACTAATGATATGCTAAGTGAAATATATCAAAAATGGGATGTGCCAGGCAGTAGCTGGACAAATGATTCGCGCAAAGAATATACCTACGATAACAATCACAACAATCTGGTATACACAGAAAGCACTTGGGTGTCTGCAAGCAGCACATGGAAATATACAAACCGCGAAACAAAAACATACAATAATTACAATCAGATAGTATCGTATATAACAGACAAATGGAACGCGGGCGGATTTTGGGAGTATAACAATGCCTGCTTCAAATATTTGTACTACTACGAAGAGTATTTATTGGGCGTAAATGCACTGCAAACATTAGAAGGGTACATGAAATTATATCCTAACCCTGCTGCAAACGACCTGCAGGTGAATATGCACTTCGAAAACCCTCAGCCATTTGTATTGCAAATTACAGACGCTTTTGGCCGTGTCGTAAAACGTTATAGCGAGCAGGCTGTAAAAGATTACAGCCGCACTATAGTTACATCTGATTTGCAAAATGGTACTTATTATGTTCAGGTGGCTGGTGCGAATGGTAAATTATCGCAACAATTTATTGTCACAAGATAGTGTAACTCATTTGGCAGTAAAAAGGCAACACGAGAGTGTTGCCTTTTTTATTGTTCAGTATATTAATAAAAATATTACCCTACTTTTTTCACATTTGTAGCACTCAATCCTCTTGGTCCTTTTTCTGTCTCAAAGGTTACTTTATCACCTTCCTTTATAGGTTCTGATAGTTTGTTGATATGTACGAAAATGCTTTCGTGCGTCATGATGTCATTAATAAATCCATATCCTTTCGATAGGTCAAAAAACTTAACTATACCATTTCTTGTAGTGTCTACGGGTTCAATATCTTCCTGTTTAGGTACACCAATTTGTATAGACTCAATACTGATTTCTCTCTTCTTTTTCCTGGGGTCAGGTGGGGTAGATGTCAGGTTGCCATCTTCATCCAGGTACATCATCATTTCGTCAAGGCTTTTGCCTTTGTCGTTGTTCGATTTCCTGTTTAACTTTTTCTCTTCTTTATCTTCGCGTTTCTTCTGTTTCTTTTTCTCGCGGTCTTTTTTACCCATTGTTTCATTCCCCATATATCAGCTGTATTTGTTGTTTTTAGTATGCGTTAAATTATTTTTTTGAAACAAATAGCCACACCTGTATGCGTGGCTATTATAAGATGCAAGTAGTTATCTTTTAATAGCAAAATACTTACATGTTTTTTGGGCTATTAATAGCGTTTATTGTAACCCCTGTCTGAGTTTCTGCCGGAAAAATTATCCCTGCGCTCCGTGCGTGGCCTTGCTTCGTTTACCACAATAGTTTTTTTGTCGAAAGAAGAACCGTTTAGCTTTTCAATAGCTTGTTCTGCATGTTGTTGATCTCTCATTTCTACAAAACCAAAACCGCGAGAACGATTAGTGTAGCTATCAGTTGGTATCTTAACTGAATTTACTTGTCCGAATCCTTCGAAAAGTTCTTGTAACTGAGATTCAGTTGTCTGGAAATTTAAGTTTCCTACAAAAATGTTCATTAGAAAAAATTAAATAAAATAAAAAATATGGCGATTGAAAGCGAGGACTGAAGAGAAAGTATATTACTGATCAGAAGAGGCGAAAACTGCCATTTGCAATGCAAAGATACGATTTAATCTTGCATTACAAGAAATTTTATATTCTATCGATGTTTAGCCAATACCTACTTACAATTCGCATTCAGTAATCCCTGAGCTTCGGGGCTTCCCAGCATCAGTGCTTTTTGAAAATCGGTGCAAGCCTGCTCCTTTCTATTGGTTCTGATGTACAAAAGTCCCCTGTTCTTATAGGCATCAGTATAGTTTGGGTTTAGCTTCAGAGATTCATTGAGGTCACGCTCGCAGGCAACATAATCGCCTGTAGTAAATTCTACTGCTGCACGTGTATTAAATACCTCAGGTATCGTTTTGTTCAGTTTGATACAGGTATTAGCGGCTTCCAACGCACCGTTATAATCTTTCATCATAAACTTGATGTATGCCATATCAGAGTATATAAGTGCTATATCAGGTTGATATTTTTTGGCAGAATCAAGGTCGTTTAGTGCTTCATTCAAACGGCCTGCCTGCCTGTAGCAGTTGCCTCTGTTATAATATGTCTGCGCATCGGTTGGGGCTACTTTTAGTGCACTGGTAAAATCTTCAATAGCTTGTGGTATCATACCATTGCGCAAGTAATAATTGCCCCTGTTGCCGTAGGCACGTACTAAGTAAGGCACACCTTCATTCTTCTCTATGATGTCGGTCATAAACACCTCGTCATTTGCCCAGGCTTTATTTCGGTCTACAACTATCCACGCAAATGCAAGGCAGAAGATGCCTATAATACTCACCATTCTTGTGCTGTATCCTCTCAATTTTTCATTGCCCGATTCACGCCAGTTGTTGTATACATAACCGATGATGAGGAACAAACCAATGTATGGGAAATAGCCATAACGGTCTGTTACTATAAACAGGCGCGAAGGAATGATTTGAATATTGAGCAGTATCGTAATGAAGAACAGCGCTAAACTAAATATCACTGTCCTGTTTTTGCGGAAACGATAAGCCAGGTAGACAAGTGCCATCATAAATACAGGCGATACATAATATTCCCACGGCAGCATACCACCATGCTTGGGCGGGTATATATATACTGCACATAGTTTAACAGGTAGTATCAGCTTGAAGAAATAGAACGCGAACGAATAGCATACCATAAAGAACATATCTACCGCATTGTATGATATCATCATACCGTTGGTGATATTATTCTTGGTTTCAGGATTCATGATTGTAATGATGCCAAACAATATACTCAATGCAAAGAATGGTATTTTCTCAAGCACCATTTTTGCATTTATCTTTCTTGCATAATAATAGTCTATAGCAAATAGCACTACCGGCAATGTTACAGCCTGCGCTTTGGTAAGTAAGGATAGTATGAAAAACAAGGCAGTAAACAACAGGTGTTTCATGTTATTGCCTTTTACATATTGTACGTATTGCATTAGCGCCAGCAGGTAGAAGAGCGTATACATGCTACTGCTTCGTGCCGACATCCACGATACTGCCTCCACATTCATGGGGTGTATGGCAAAGAGCAGCGCTACGATAATGGCAATGTTCTCTTTAGTGGTTAGTTGTTTGATGAACTGAAATACCAGCACAATATTGCACAGGTGCATCAATATATTAGGCAAGTGGTAGGGCCACCACGAGTTGAACTCCGAAAAATGATAGTTGATGGCAAAGGTCAGCACCGGCAATGGCTGATACATGATAAGGTAATAGCTGCTGAATATCTTCTTTACTGTAGCCCATGACAAATCTCTTACTTCCGGCGTCAGGTTGAAATAGTCATAGTCATCAAAATTCAGCAATTCATTATTCAGGCAATTGGTATATAGCAGGAACGTAAGAATTACAATACCCCCCAACAGGTAGTAATAATTGAATTTCTTTTCGGGTGCAACTGTGGCAGCGGGTTTAGCTGCCTGTTTACCTGTCGTTTTTTTCATACAAAAGCCATGCTGATAACAGCTTGTAAATTATTGCATTTATGCTTTAAGTACAAAATATAAGCAGCCCTAATGCTTCTCGCTGCTTTCGTAGCCCGGGTTGGGCACTTCGTTCACCTTTATTCGGCCAACACCTTCTTCCCAGTCCTGTGGCAGTTCAAGAAAATGACGTTGTTCTATAGCATCAATAGATGCTTTACGTGTCAGGTGTTGAGACACTAAAGTCTTAATATGTTTGGCGGCAAAAGCCAGTATGTCGTTTTTCAAACGGATAGACCTCAACGATCTCGCTACAGCATAAAACAAAAGTGATATGATGCCGCAAAGCCCGTATATGCTGAATGTCAGCATACGTACGTTCATCCAGCCCAGTTTTGCGTATTCTGTTTTGTTCAGTATCTCGCTAAGTATATAAAAAGGGTAGATTTTAAACATCAACACTGCAAATGCTATAGCGCCCAATGCCAGGCAGTAGCAAAGAATTTCTCCTGCTATCAGTATGCCTTTATTTACCAGTCTTTGTGCTGCGGGTTTGGCAAGACGGGTGCCCATAGGGTCAAATACCTCAAGCTGGCTATATATCATAGCCTTTTGTTCTTTAAAGTCGCGCAACAGGTCATCTTGCAGCTTTGCCATTAAACTCTCGGTTGTTGGTTAGTAAAACAAAACTAAGATATTGCCGCATTGCGTCAATATGAGCTGGCTATAATGTGGAAAACTGGCTAAGAATTGCCAAAAAACACGCAACTTTGCGCTTCAAATTCAAGATATGAATGGTATTTGGAATTTGATTTAATTATATGAGTTACGAAAAAGAAATTGACTGCCGCCGCACTTTCGCCATCATCTCTCACCCCGATGCCGGTAAAACAACCCTTACCGAAAAACTATTGTTGTTCGGTGGTGCCATACAAGTGGCAGGTGCCGTTAAAAGCAATAAGATAAAAAAACATGCCACGAGCGACTTTATGGAGATAGAGCGTCAGCGTGGTATATCTGTAGCTACATCAGTAATGAGTTTCCAATATAAGGATGTGCTCATCAATCTGCTGGATACTCCGGGCCACAAAGATTTTGCCGAAGATACTTACCGTACCCTCACTGCTGTAGATAGTGTAATATTAGTTATCGATAGTGTGAACGGGGTAGAGGCACAAACCCGCCGCTTGATGGAAGTATGTCGTATGCGCGATACGCCTGTTATTGTGTTCATCAACAAAATGGACCGTGATGGTAAAATGCCTTTCGACTTGCTCGACGAAATAGAAAAAGAACTCAACATATCATTGCACCCGCTTTCATGGCCTATTAATATGGGTAAGGAATTTAAAGGGGTGTATAACCTGCACGATAAAAGCCTGAACCTGTTTACCGCCAGCCAGAAAGCAACAGAAGATAATACCGTATCTATACCTGACATCAACGATAAGCTCTTAGATGAAAAAGTAGGAGAGCGCGATGCCAAACAACTGCGCGAAGATGTAGAGTTACTGGATGGCGTATATGGCGAGCTGGATACAGATGCCTACCTGAAAGGGAAAATAGCCCCGGTATTTTTTGGTTCTGCAGTGAATAATTTCGGTGTAAAGGAATTGCTAGATACGTTCATTCGCATTGCACCGCACCCATTGGGGCGTGCTACCGATAAACGTTTTGTAGAGCCTAACGAAAATAAATTCACGGGCTTTATATTTAAGATACATGCCAACCTCGACCCACGCCACCGCGACCGTATCGCATTCTTGCGTGTATGCAGTGGTAAGTTCGAACGTAATACTTATTATAAACATACCCGTCTTGAAAAAGATGTGCGTTTCAGCAACCCGTATTCTTTCCTGGCACGAGAGAAGGATGTAATTGAAGAAGCATATCCCGGTGATGTGGTTGGTCTGTTTGATACAGGCAACTTTAAAATAGGCGATACGCTCACGCAAGGTGAGCAAATGCAATTCACGGGTATACCTGTTTTTTCGCCTGAAATATTTAAAGAGCTGGTGAACAAAGACCCGATGAAAACCAAACAGCTTGAAAAAGGTATCAACCAGCTGACGGATGAAGGTGTGGCACAGTTGTTTACCCAACATGGTGGCAACCGCAAAGTAATTGGTTGTGTGGGCGAACTGCAGTTTGAAGTAATACAGTATCGTCTCTTACAAGAGTATGGTGCATCTTGTGCTTTCGTGCCGCTTGCATTCTACAAAGCATGTTGGATAACAGGTGATAAAAAGAAGATAGAAGATTTTGTACGCTTCAAACAAGCCAATGTGATGACCGATAAAGATGGCAACCTGGTATATCTTGCCCAGAGCGAATGGTTCCTCAACACAGAGCGTCAAAACAACCCCGATATCGAATTCCACTTTACCAGCGAGTTCAAGACACAGATGGTATAGGTTTCATATAACCAAATAAAGGCAGTAATTACTGCCTTTATTTTTATGTTCTTGTTATAACTCACTCCTTCATCACCTTACCCAATACAACACTTTCATCCTTTAATCTTACTCTGTACAGATACATCCCCTTTGAAAGAGAAGAAGCATCTACTGTAAGTCTGTTTTTATCGGTAATGGTGTGTGCTACCAGCGTTCCTTTTATGTCATAAACAGAAACTTCCATCATCATCTTATCGCCCGCATCTACAGTAAAAGTTGAAGAAACAGGGTTGGGGTATACAGATACTACAGATGGTTTAGGAAAAGCATTGATGATATGAGTTGGTACTATGATAGTGTCACATGCCGAATCTGCACTGTATAAAAACGGCACTATGATAGCCCTTGCACGATAGCTGTTATCATTTGAGTCAATGATATGTGATTCGATAGTGGCCGAGTCAATTGTTCCCCAGTAGTTATCAGTCGCATCTATAATAGGCGAACTATCAGTGATAAAATCGTTCGTGTAATTAAATGCTATACAATTGTTATTCACCTTCATACCATGGGTTGGGGTAAAATGTGTATTGTAAATGCCAACATCATTGTACTCAATGCAATTGTAGATTACAGCAAAACCAGTCATTTCAATACCTATTTTGTTATATAATATCAGGTTGTTGGATATGTAATAGCATTCTTCTGTGCCGCGTATTCTGTTGCCAATAATAATGTTATTGATAACGGTATCGCAATGTATAATTCCTGTTGAGTTGTCATAAATTAGGTTATTGGCACAATAGTCATCAACATGCCAATAACCGCTCAAGCCGTATTCGGAATTTGAAATGCTGCAGTTGGTTACATGATAGGGTGCAGCTTGTATAGCCTTGTAGTGGCAGTTGTCAAGTTTGCATCTGTCTGCATATACATAGCGTTGACTCACAATGCCTGTGATACAACTGTCTAACACAGAATTAGTTATTTTCAGAGGTCTATCGAGGATAACATTTAATGCGTCATCCAGATGAGAGAAATGACAATAGCTAATAGAAATAGTGTCTAAGTTATTAGTGTTCTCAAAATAAATCCCTGTTGAATAATACACATAACCGGGTTTAAAAACAGGGTTGGGTACATTGGTAGTAATAGTAATAGTGTCAGTTGCGGAGCCTTCCATTTTTAATTTGCCGTATACGTGAAGAGAACAACCACTGTCGATTCTTATAACTACACCCGGGTCCACGGTCAGTTGGTAGTTACTATCTACGTACGTTGTTCCTGTTATGATATAAGGATTGCCTGATTTTGTCCAAGTAGTGTTGGCACTGATATGTCCTGATACGTTTGTAGCATAGCTGCTCAAGGACAGGCAAAATAATATTCCAATGAAGGTTAAGGTTTTTTGCATACTTGTTGGTTGAGATTAAGCCATTAGTAGTAAAATTAATGCTAGTTATTATATATATGAGCCTATATGACACGAAACCCTATCTTTATTAAACCAAAGCTCATTTTCCGGGAATGAAAGGAACACGGCATATACTACCGCTCATCATTCTGTCGCAGTTTGCAGGTACATCGCTATGGTTTGCAGGTAATGCAGTAGTAAAAGATATTGTTCTTCATTTCGGTTTAGAAACAGATGTTGTCAGCACTATCACTACCGCTGTGCAACTGGGTTTTATTACAGGCAGTTTGTTGTTTGCCATCTTCACTATTGCCGATAGGTTCTCACCGTCGAGGATATTCTTTGCATCCGCTCTGGCAGGGGCAATATCTAATCTCTGCATACTTGGGGCGCATACACTTACGGGTGTGGTGTTCTCTCGTTTTGCTACTGGCTTTTTTCTGGCTGGCATTTATCCTGTTGGTATGAAGATAGCTACAGATTATCACGATAAAGGTTTAGGCAAAGCTCTCGGATACCTCGTAGGCGCTTTGGTATTGGGTACAGCATTCCCGCATTTGCTCAATGGCCTTAAGGCCAGTTACAACTGGCATTATGTTATTGTATCTGTTTCAGTCATAGCATCAATAGGAGGGCTACTTATTTTGTTGTTCGTACCGGATGGTCCTTACCGCACACGTATTACTCACCCCGACTTTAGTCTCGCTTTTTCATTATTCCGCAATAAGCCTTTTCGTGCAGCGGCGTTGGGTTACTTCGGGCATATGTGGGAGCTCTACACTTTTTGGGCATTAGTTCCGGCTATGCTCAGTTATTATTTTGCTAATCATGGCTATATCGATACCAATATCTCGTTATGGTCGTTCTTCATTATTGCTTCTGGTAGCATTGCTTGTGTTATTGGCGGATACATTTCTTTCAAAAAGGGTAGTGCACGTACTGCATTCGGTGCTTTGCTCATGTCATTTCTGTGCTGCGCAACGGCATTTTTCTTTTTGCAATTTCCGGTTTATGTTTTTATACCTGTAATGATAATTTGGGGAATGACAGTAGTAGCAGACTCCCCCCAGTTTACTACAACAGGGGCACAATTAATTGAGCCGGCCAATCGCGGCACAGCTATCACTTTTGTAAATGCTATTGGATTCTTTATAACCATCGTTAGCATTCAAACCATTACTGCTTTACGCAGTGTAGTTGGCGAAACCCACGTTTATTTTATCCTGGCTCTTGGGCCGTTGACAGGTTTATTTGCAATGAAAAGGCTCTTGAAAAAATAAAAGCAGCCTTACGGGGCTGCTTATTCGGTTAGAAATTAATAATCAAAATATTAGTCAAGGATGATAGTCAAGCTTTTGATGATGATATCGGCCTGGCTCAATTCGATAGTTTCTTCGTAGTTGTTGTGTAGCGTTAACATTGTTTGTTTGTTTTTGCGTTGTTTGAGTTATTGTTCGTTTGATAATGTAAAAATAATATGAGGTGCACCGCATAACATTATTCTTTAGATTGCTTAACACCCGATTTACATCCTGTTAACAAGCGGTTAACAATCTCAAATATCCATAGACATCTCATATTGGCTGATAAAGTGCTGTAAACCAATGCTTTTGAGAAAGG
The DNA here is from genome assembly GCA_018267965.1 of Bacteroidota bacterium. Lineage (GTDB taxonomy): Bacteria > Bacteroidota > Bacteroidia > Chitinophagales > Chitinophagaceae > Polluticoccus. The sequence goes on from JAFDXK010000001.1 coordinate 376,478, forward strand.
AATTCATAACTTCATCATTTGCATCAATGTTTATTGCCATAATAGGTCTTGTGCTATTGGCATATATATGGTTTATCAGAGTAGCGCCCATTTTTTTTCGCCTGTGACCTCTGTCTACTGCCAGTTGCAGTATCCTGTTTTTTACAGTGTTATAATGGGTATAGGCAACAATACTACCGTTTGTTTTTATGCCTATGCTTTTAATGGCATTGCCCGAATTTCTTACTCCGCTGTTCATATGTTGCCAGGTAGGTGTCCAGTCATGGTGCTCAGTTAATGCATCAATATCACATCCGGTTATATCTTCCACATGATGATGCAGTGTAGTATCGGTAGGGATGCCTTTGTAACAATGCAGTTTGCGCACTATTTTGAATCCAAGCTTTTCATAAATTTTTTCTGCCACAGTATTATTGACTAATACTTCCAGTAGCATTTGTTGCACATCATTCTGGGCTGCAATAGGCAAAGCTTGTTCAAACATGCGCTCAGTAAGTTTTTGCCCCCTGTGAGATGCAATAACGCCCGTGCCGCCATCCCACATTACTTTTTTGCCATTTACATCATCATACCCAAATAAGATAAACCCTACAAGCCCATCGTCATAAGCACCTATTGATTTTTCAAGATCTATACGCTCGGCTTTCAGTTTGTCCTGCATCATTTCAGGCGTAAGCTGCATGCTTACTTCATAATTTTCAAATGCTTTATTGAAGGCATCTGTAAGTTCGGGAATGGTAGTATGGTGTAGTCTGTGGAATTCCATATTGCAATTTACATCAAGAGCACATTCACTCCATTAACCCTTACTCTTCAGGTAGTAAGTAGTGAGTGTCCTTGCCCAGTATCGCGGCACATTATATTCACTTTGCAGGTAAGCTACCACATCATTTGATTTCTTATCTGCCGCACCAAATTTATCCAGCAGCTTTACCCATTCGGCAATTTTCTTGCCTGTTTTTTCTACTACCTGTTCGTCGGTTACATCCCAGTATTCTTTTTTCATGCTTTTTTGTTTTTAGATTCCACCAGTTTTTTAAGATTATGTAGTTTGCCTTTCCAGAAGCTTTCAAATGTAGCTATCCAGTTATGTACTTCTGCTAGCCTCACGGCTTCTAATTGCACATAGTTTTCCCGGCCAATAAAGTTTGTACTTACCAAGCCTGATTCTGATAATACCCTGATGTGTTTGGATATATTTTCCCTGCTTACATCAAAATCAGCAGCAATGGTATTCACCGTTAGTGGTTTATTTTCTTTTGCCAGCATAGTAAGTATAGCCCTGCGGTTCTCGTCTGCTATGGCAAAAAAGACATCTCTGCGCTGTTTCATAGTTTTTGTTTGATAAGTGATGGAATAATAGTCCTTATCTTTTTGCCCCATCCGCCGCTCATCATACGTTTTAATAAATTGCCCAGGATACCTTCAAAGCCGAAGTGTTCTAATAGCAGTAGCGTACCGTCGTCTTTGGGTTGCAGTGTAAAACGTACTGTTGTTGGTTGCTTCATCCAGCCTCCCTGCCAGGTATACACCAGCAGTTTGTTTTCCACTACATCTATCACTTCGCATTGAATGTTGCCGTCAAACCCCGGCATAGCCGGCATTTTGAAATAGCATTTATAACCTATCTCCGGTTTGAAGTTTGTTTCCATCAGCCATTCTGATATAAGGTTACAGTCGGTAATAGCCAACCATACCTTATCAACAGGCGCTTCGATGAACTGCTCTATTTTTATTTGTTCTTTCATTGATGCGTAACCATTTGGTTCCGCAAATATATGTAACTATATGGTTCCGCAAAATATTTTTTTTGACAGTTTAAATATCTATCGTAATATTGCAATGAATAGATGAATTATGGGAGCAACTAAGACAGATTTATTTACCAAAAAGCAGAATGAGCTGGCTGCTATGGCCAAGGCACTGGCGCATCCTGCACGTATAGCCATATTGCAGGAGTTAGTGAAGACCAACGCCTGTGTGTGCGGCAGCCTGGTTGACGAACTGGGATTGGCGCAGGCTACGATATCGCAACACCTTAAAGAACTAAAACAAGTAGGGCTGATACAGGGCACCATAGAGGGTACCAGTGTGTGTTATTGCATCAACCCCAAAGTATGGTTGCAGTACAAAGAATTCTTTGCCATGTTCTTTAAAGAAATGCCGGAGAATAAAACCTGTTGCTAAAATTTTTGTTTGTATCAATCGCAATATTGCAATTGATAAATTAAAATCTAAACATATGACAAGCGAAAAAGAACTGAAAGAACTGGTGCGTCAGAAATACAGCGAGATAGCACTACAGGACAAAGAGACGAACATGAGTAGTTGCTGTGGCAGCGGCTGTTGCAGTACAGAGGTCTATAACATCATGAGTGATGATTACACCCAACTGGAAGGTTATCATGCCGATGCCGACCTTGGTCTGGGTTGCGGCCTGCCTACCGAATTTGCCCAGATAAAAGAAGGCGATACGGTAATAGACCTGGGTAGTGGTGCCGGCAATGATTGTTTTATTGCACGTAAAGCGACAGGTGAAAAGGGAAAGGTAATAGGTATAGACTTTACCGAAGCTATGATAAACAAGGCCAGAGAAAATGCCGAGAAGGTGGGCTTTAATAATGTAGAGTTCCGCTTTGGCGATATTGAAAAAATGCCCGTGACTGCTAATGTTGCCGATGTTGTAGTGAGCAATTGCGTACTGAACCTGGTGCCTAATAAAGACAATGTGTTTAAAGAAATATTCCGTGTACTGAAACCAGGGGGGCACTTTAGCATATCTGATGTGGTGCTGATTGGTAACCTGCCCGATAAGCTGCGCAATGTAGCAGAGATGTACGCAGGTTGCATCAGTGGTGCTATACAAAAAGACCACTACATGGCATTAGTAAAAGCCAACGGTTTTATAGATGTAACCATACAGAAAGAAAAAGCTATCATCATACCTGATGATATACTGAACCAATACCTCAGTGCAGAAGATATTGCAGCGTTCAAGAATAGCGGATTGGGTATATACAGTATTACTGTTTTTGCACAAAAGCCGGTACCTTGCTGCGCACCGGGCAGCGGTTGTTGTTAATATGAAAAAATACATAGCTGAATTAACAGGAACTTTTGCACTGGTGTTTTGCGGCACCGGTGCAATTGTTATAGACCAGCAAACGGCTGGTGCTGTAACACACATAGGCATAGCCATCACTTTCGGGTTCATCGTCATGAGTATGATATACGCATTGGGCGATGTGTCGGGCGCCCATTTAAATCCTGCGGTGAGTATCGCATTTGCAGTCGCAAAGAAATTTCCCGTAAAAGAACTGTTGCCTTACATCATTAGTCAGGCTGCAGGTGCCTTATTGGCGAGTGGGATACTGAAGTGGTTATTCCCTGCCAATGAAATGCTGGGGGCTACACTGCCCTCGGGTAGCGATATGCAATCTTTCGTGCTGGAGGTATTACTTACATTCTTCCTGATGCTGGTGATATTGAATGTAGCACATGGCAGCAAGGAGCAAGGTATGTTTGCAGGGTTGGCTATCGGCAGTGTGGTGTTGTTAGAAGCTATGTTTGCGGGCCCTATATGTGGTGCATCCATGAATCCTGTACGCTCACTTGCACCTGCTTTAGTGAGCGGGCATACCCAATCATTATGGGTATATCTTATTGCTCCAACCGTTGGTGCTATTGCAGCTGTACCATTATTCAATTATTTCAAATCAACTAATTCATGAAACTTCTTTTCGTTTGTATAGAGAACAGCAACCGCAGCCAGATGGCACAGGCATTTGCATTGATGCAGGGGGCTGAAGCATATAGTGCAGGTTCAAAACCATCGGGTATAGTTAACCCCAAAGCCATAGCTGCCATGAAAGAGCTGGGTTACGATTTAAGCAACCATGCGAGCAAATCGCTGGATGAAGTAAAAGAACATGCTCCGTTCGACGCTGTAGTTACAATGGGTTGCGGTGATGCATGTCCATGGATGCCTGCTAAACAACACATAGATTGGCAAATACCTGACCCGCGCAATATGGAGCCCGAACAATTTAATGAAGTGCGTGACCTTATTAAGAATAAAGTTACTGACCTCATAGCCTCATTTTCCTGATGACAATCATACTATAGTATGTTCATCGTCATAATTTAGGACGACCACTCTGCATAGTTTTACAAAAAATAAAAAGCTATGAGAGAGAAGATTACATTGGTCCTTTTACTTGTTGTAATGACATCATTGCAATCGTTTGCTGCTATAGGCAAAAAGGATACAGTGATGGTTTTTCGTCCGGGACCTGGGGTGAATGATAGTAGCGATAGAGGTACTGCTAACGCAGGTATGGATGCCATTGTTTATGAGGGAAATCCCGGTGGTAACTACGCCACATATCAAGGGATAGCAGTACTGCCGATAAGCAACTGTAACAACACACATGAAACTGCATTCATGAGGTTTGACCTTGGTACATTACCGGATACGGTAGACTCTGTTTTCCTTGTGATAAAGCATGTGCCCCAAACCAGTTATTGTTACTCTAATTGTAGTGCCGATTTCTATTTCTATCCGGTATTACAAAACTGGTACGAGCCTGCAATAACTTACAACAATCAACCCTCTGTTGATACCGCTTTTTACGGGCCTATAAGCATGTCGTTCCCCAATACATGGGATGTAAGAGAATACAATATCACCAAAATGTACAGGATGTGGCGCGATAGTGTAATTCCTAATTATGGAATGCAAATTGCATCGCCTACTGTTGGGTGCAATAATGCGGCAATAGGGTTTTTTGCACATAATTCCGATGACCCCGACAGCACAAAGCGTCCGTATCTGAAAATATATTACAGGGTAGATACAGGGCATGTTGATACTCCTATTCACATAAGCACTATAGGCATATCTAAGCCTGTAATGAAAATGTATCCAAATCCCGCACACAACGAAATAACAATGCAACTGCAAGCAACTGCTGCAGGCGGTGGTTGGTATGTAATAACTGATATTACAGGTAGGGTAGTACGCTTGGAAAATATACAATGGCTTGCAGGAGACAACAACACCATGATACCATTATATAATCTTGATGCTGGCTTATACTACTATACATTATATACGCCTGAAGGAAAATTGATTGAAAAAATTCTGAAACAATAAAATAAAAACTATGAGAGAGAAACTTTTATTGACCGTTTTATTACTGATTACTATTACTGTCCATTCATTCGCAGGTTTTGGAAAAAAAGATACTGTAATGGTTTTCCGCCCTGCTCCCGGCTTGAATGACAGTACGGATATGGGCACACTGAATGCAGGTATGGATGCCTGGGAGCAGCAACCTTATCCAAGTGCTAACTATGGTGCTCATGAGGCCGTTTACGTAGCTCCTATCAGTAATTGCAATTCCACTCATGCCACTGCATTCATCAGGTTTGATGTAGGTTCATTACCCGATACTGTAGATTCTGTTTTCGTTGGTTTTACCCACTTCGATCATACTTCTTATTGCTACTCCAATTGTAATGCAGATTTTTATTTCTATCCTGTTTTACAAAGATGGTATGAGAATACGCTGACGTATGGTAATCAGCCAACCACAGACACTGCTTTTTACGGACCAATCAATATTACATTCCCCAATAGCTTTGGTACAAGAGAGTACAATATCACTAACATGTATCGTTTGTGGAGGGATAGCAGCGTTGTTAACTATGGTTTTGCTATTAAATCACCAACTGTGGGGTGCAATAATGCCGCAGTGATATTTTATGCGCACTCTTCCGACGATACTGTAGTTGCAACACGTCCTTATCTCAAAATATATTATAAGGTAGATACCGGGCATGTTGATTCTCCGATACATGTCAAGGCAGTCAGCACAGCTAAGCCCATAATGAAGATATTTCCAAATCCTGCGCACACTGAAACTACCATGCAATTACACGCAGACCATGCAGGTAGCGGGTGGTATGTTATTTCTGATATTACAGGCAGGGCATTGCGTATAGATGAGATACAATGGACAGAAGGTGATAATAATATCAGAATACCATTGTATGATATTGATGCCGGTATGTACTATTGTACACTGTATACGCCCGAAGGAAAATTGACCGGAAAGATTTTGAAGCAGTAGATGTAGTGTAAATAAAAGTGAAGGGCATTGTATATACAGTGCCCTTGTTTTTTATAATACAACGGCTATCGCCATGCCGTCCCAGTCTTTGATGCCTACATTTTGCAATATGGTTGCAGATACCTGCTTGTTTTCAGATAGCATTTTATTAAAACGCTGCACACCCAGTGCAGCTGCATCATCAATCGCTGGATTTAATACTTTACCACCACGCACTACATTATCGGCTATGATGATAGTCCCCTTTCGCGATAGCTGTACAGCTTTCTGAAAATACTCGGTATAAGGCGGTTTATCCGCATCCATAAACATCATATCAAATGGTGCAGCATTATTAGCTATCAGTTCATCCAGCACATCCATGCATTTGCTGATGCGTAATTCTATTTTATGGCTGAGTCCTGCTTTGTTGATATGCTCTTGTGCAACGGCAGCATGTTTTGCATCATACTCTACTGTTATCAGTTTTCCATCTTTGGGTAATGCCCTCGCCATCCATATAGTACTATAGCCACCAAGCGTACCTAATTCTAATATGCGTTTTGCGTTGGCTGCTTGGGCCATCACTTGTAAAAACTTTCCCTGGTTAGCCGATATGCTGCCATAAGCCATGGGTGAATCGATGGCATACAATGCAGGTTCGATACTTTTTAATATTTCATCTTCTTCCCCCAGTAGGTTGCTTATGTAATTATCAACCTGTGCAAATTGTTCATTATTCATCTTAATGCTTCTTAACCAAAGTATATTTCAAATCGCCCTGTATTAGTTGTGTACGCTCTTCGTTTTCTGATGCTGCATACAGTTTTGTGGTATCACCTTTTATTTCAAAGATGTACGGTTTCTGTGTCTTCTGTTGAAAATCAAAACACATTTCATCAAGGTTGCCTTCCGGGTCTCCGATAAAATCGGTAAACACATAATAAATAGTATGTCCTTCTACGCCGTGCAGCATACCATCTTCCGTAAATTCAATTTCAGATTGTTTACCTGTTTCGTCAGTTGCGTCATATTTGCCGGCAAACAATACCCTGTTGGCCATATATTGCAATCCGTAAGGTTCGCTGTCTTCGGTGAGCGGGCCTTCTACTTTCGTAAAAGCTCTTTTGTCCAACAGTTTTTTGTCCTTGTTGTAGTGGTACAGCATCAATGATTTGTCCTCATAACCTAATTCATAAAATCCCCCTTTATGATCAGCTTCTGTAATGTCTGTTGTGAGAGAGGTTTTGTTTTGTCCTTCTTTCATAACAATATGAAAGTCTAAACCCTCATGGTTATTCAGGCTGCCATGCACCGCAAGAGTATCATTACTGAGTAGGGAGGACGTAATTTCCATAGACACTACACCATCCAGTTTATTGGCAGACGCCAGGGGAGATTTTGTTTTAGACAAGTCGTTGATGTAATCGGTCATTACCCACACACCATCTATATGTGGTGCAAAATCTTTCATCAGTTCTGCACCGCTTTTGGGTGGAGTGCTTTTACAACCAAATAATACTACCAATACCGAAAGGAAAAAGATGCATTTTTTCATATACCCAAATATAGTTTATTTATAAAGAGGTTTATATTTACGTAGTATGAGCAATAAAACCAGCAACAAGAATATTACACCGGCACAACCCTTGCCTCAATCGTCATCTAAAAGAGATTATCATTTGTTGCTGCTTGGTGCTGTATTGCTGATTGTTGCATTGCTGAGGATGAGGTTGCTCTCTGTGCCACTGGAACGAGATGAAGGCGAATATGCTTATATGGGCAAGCTGATGCTAGATGGCATTGCGCCCTACAAATACTCTTACAACATGAAGCTGCCCGGCACCTATGCCATGTATGCTTTGTTGATGACGATATTTGGTAAGAGTATCACCGGTGTGCATATTGGTTTATTGCTGGTAAATACACTCACGTCGTTATTCCTGTTTTTAGGCATAAGAAAACTTTTCAATCCGACAGTTGCATTAATTACTGCTTCGGTTTATGCAATGATGTCTGTTAGCCCCGTAGTATTGGGTTTTGCTGCACACGCCACTCAGTTTGTAAGCTTGTTTGTGGCATTGGGAGTGTGGTTGTATGCAAAGTATACAGATAGTCATAAACCGTTCCATGCCATACTTACGGGCGCTATGTTCGGTCTGGCACTGTTGATGAAGCAACAAGCTGTGTTCTTCATTTTGTTTGGTGGTATAATGATGTTGCTGCATAAGCAAGATAGGGCTGCTACAATAAAAGGCGCATTGTTTTATAGCATCGGTGCTATCATGCCTTATGCCATCACAGCATTGCTATTATACTCAGCGGGTGTGTGGGATAAGTTTTGGTTCTGGACAGTTACCTACGCCAGCTCTTATGCTGCAGGCCTTAGTTTCGAAGATGGCAAAGAGTTTTTGGGTAGTGCAGTGTCATCTATGTGGTCTGCATTTCCATTGGTGTGGTTATTGGCTATTGCAGGTTTGATATTTGCCTTCACTCCTAAGGTGGGCAAAGAACAAAAAATGTTCGCTACCTTATTTCTATTATTTGCCATCTGGACGGTTTGCCCGGGTTTTTATTTTCGTCCACATTACTTTGTTACCTTTTTACCCGCGCTGGCATTACTAACAGGCATCGGTGTTGATGCTATTGCATCGCGCACGGGCAGGCAAAGTATAATACTGCCTGTAGCAGTTGTAGCAGTAGTATTGATTATCTCCATTGGCAAAAACAAAGACTATTATTTTGATGAAGAACCTGATGAAATTTCAAAAACCATGTACGGCTCTTCCAACCCTTTTGTAGAGGCAGTAGAAGTGGCACGCTATATTAAAGACAACAGTAAAGAGAATACAAAGATAGCCGTGCTGGGTTCAGAACCTGAGATTCCTTTTTATGCCAATCGCATGTCGGCCACAGGCTATATATATGTGTATCCTTTGGTAGAGCTGCATAAAGACAATAAAAGAATGCAGCAGGAGATGATCAATGAGATTCAGAAAAACAATCCCGACTATCTTATCTTTTGCCGCGTAGACGCGTCGTGGGTAATGCATCCCGGAGCGCCAACGGATATTCTTAATTGGTTCTTTTCATATACCAAAGACAAGTACGAAGTTGTGGGCGTAACAGAAGTAGGCAATGCCGGCGAAGCTCATTATGTATGGGGTAATGATGCCAAACAATACAAGCCACAAGCCGAGCAGTTTATGCTGATATTCAAACGCAAGGTTTAGTGTTAATGATGCAAGGATTATATTTGTGTCATCAAACCTGCCCGATGAAGAAGATTCTTGCATCCCTGCTGTGTACCATACCATTTTTATTAACTGCCTTCAGTAATCCCGGCGCGGACGATTTGATAGCGATTCAACCCTCACCGCAGCGCAGTGGCGATGCTGCGAAGGGATATGAATATCTCATCACAGGTGATATACTAAAGAGTGGTGTGCCTTATAGCTACTTCACCATGATAAATGGCAAGAATGAAACGAATCATCTCAATCGTACAGGCAAGAACGCAACTGTAGATTTTGGCTACAACGTTATAGAGCGCGAGGGTATAGATGTGGTGGTGCCTACCTGCCTGCATTGCCATAGCAGCACTTTCGAAGGCAAGTACGTAATGGGGTTGGGCAACACCACACTTGATTTCAGTGATACGAAAAGCACCAACTTCAAACCTGCGCTGAATATGCTGAAGATGACATCGGCAAAGCAGTACGAGATAGCCAAACCTTTTCTTACATCTGCTATCGCTACTTTCCCTTTGATGGAGACGGAAGTGCGTGGCGTAAATCCTGCCGATAAATTGGCCGGTATACTGGTGGCACACCGCAATCCTAAGACATTAGAGTGGAGCGATTCTGCTATGTTGCAAATACCCGATGAGGTAGTGCCCGTAGACGTTCCGGCATGGTGGTTGCTAAAGAAAAAGAACGCCATGTTTCATAATGCTTTAGGCAGGGGCGATTTCAGCCGCTTCCTTATGCTGTCTAATCTGCTGACGGTGAAAGATACAGCAGAAGCACGCGAGGTGAGCGGGCACTTTGGCGATGTGCTGGCTTATGTGCGCACTATACAAGCCCCTAAATACCCGCAGCCTGTAGATGATAAACTGGCTGCTAAAGGCAAGCTGCTCTTCAATGATAATTGCAGCGGCTGTCATGGTACTTACGGAGAAGGGGGTAGTTATCCCAACTTCTTAGTGCCTATAGATGTGGTACAAACAGACCCGATGCTTTGTGAATCATTTATCAAAGGCAAGGCTTTTCTCGATTGGTTCGAAAACAGTTGGTTTACTGAGGGAGAGAACCCAGCTCATGTAGTTGCATCAGAAGGCTATGTAGCACCACCGCTGGATGGCGTATGGATAACAGCACCTTATATGCACAATGGCGCAGTGCCTACTATAGAGGCGATGCTCAACAGCAAGCTACGCCCTAAGTACTGGAGCCGCGATTTTGATAAGCCCGAATACGATTACAAAGCAGTAGGGTGGAAGTATACCACTTACACCGAGCCTCAAAAAAAGAAGGCCTACAATACTACACTACCGGGTTATGGCAATACCGGCCACTACTTTGGTGATGCGCTTACTGATGCCGAACGCAGTGCAGTTATTGAGTACCTGAAGACCTTGTAATTTTCTTCGTTACTCCGAATTGTTGCAAAATGTTGCAATTTGTTGCGAAATGTTGCGCTTTTTGCATTTTTTTACCGCCTGCCCCGTACCCATGCGGGGTCATGCTGAACTTGATTCAGCATCTCCTGAGATGTCGTGTCGGAGCACGGCATGACGTATAGGCGTGACGGGTTTATCAAAGAACTTTATTTATAGCAAATATACGTTAAAAAATAATGTTCTACGTGAAAGTTAAAATATGTTAGCTATAATATTCTGCGTTGAAGAATTTCCCATGGTTCTCTTGAAACTAACAATGCAGAATTTTTACATTCTAGCAAAAAAGTAACTAAATCCAGATATTTTTCTAAACCATTTAAATAATTAATCTGGTCTTTAATTTGGTACTTTGCTTCTAATTCGTTCTTAAAATTCTCAATTGTAGAATAATCGTATTTACACATCAATTCATATATTTCTCTTGTACAAGAGTTTGTATTTTTTGACTTAGATAGTAATTCTTTTAACAGTCGCCACCTAAGATCATTATTAATTGTACCATCGATAATCCATATATAATTAATATCGTAAGCAAGGGCTGTATCAATTTTTTTGATTGCGTTAACTAGAGAGTGTAAAACTGCTTTTTGTTGCGATGGATATATGTATAAAAAAATAGCAGTTAAAAATAACTTGTCACGTATGGAGTATGAATCTTTGTCGAACTTTAACGCTAATTTTTTTGCGTAGTTATCAATGGATTTTGTTCTGTTTTTATTGATTTGAACAAAGATTGCATTTAATAATTTGTCAGCCCCAGCTTTCATCAAGCCAGCAAGCAACAAAAATACTTCCCTCCATTTTTTATCATTAATCTTACTGTCAATAATAGTATCTATTAACCCAAAATCATCGATGTATTTTGCTGTAAAGAACTCTTGAAAAGTCAAATGCGAAAAAGAAAATATTCCTACTGCACGCTCAACTAAAAGACCCTGCTGTAAGGATATTTCGTGAATAATTTTATATGAATCAAGATACTTTTCGGCATTAATATTGTCATGCAAAAAATGCGATATAAATTTGGCTAACTTTTCTTCTGAAAAGAATAATTTATCAACAATAAAATTTTCGTATGCAAGTTTCGACAACATTAATTCCTCCAATGGAAGTGTCAGGTCTTTATAAATAGGTTCCCTATTAATTCTTTTTTCAGAAGACCATTCCTTCAATAGTATGTCTATTGCATGTTTATATAATATTGAACGATTTTTGGGAAAGTCTTGCTCAGACTGAAACACAAGACATAACATTGTAAGTAAAAGCGGAGTAGATGCCAACTCAATAGCAGCAGAATAATCAGGCTCCTCAATTTTTTTTATAAATGTTTCGGCTATATTAAATTGGATGTCATCTGGTGACGAGAACCAATTTTTCACAAACTCTTCAATTTTTTCAATTGTGAACGGTAGTAATTCAACATTTTTAAACCTTTGAAAGCCGGTAGGTTTCGCAGCTATTCTGCATGATATTATGTATCGATTCTTGTCATATCTATCCACAAAATCAATTACCTTATTCTGAAAATTAAATGCTATATCCTTTGGTACTTCATCCAAGCCATCTAATAGTATCAATAATTTTCCGTCTCTTAAAGCAGAATCTGTCATTATATCTGGATTAGGAAAACCACAAACACGAAATTCATTCACTATATAATTCCTAATATCTAAATCGTGGTTATTTATTTTTTTCAACTCAATAAAAACTGGCAATAAATAATTAACCTTATATAAGTCCTTGCTTTGTTTTAAGCTCTCGATTGCAATTTTTCGCAAAAGGGTCGATTTCCCAGCGCCAGGAGAGCCTAATAAGAATAAATATTGCTCATCATTAGCTATAGTAATGCCATCAATTTCTTTATCCAAAAAATTTTGCATATCAAATAATCTGTTGTTGGTCTTTAGTTTATTCAATAGCGTTTCCTCAGAAAAATATTGACTGTTTGTAATTTCATCAATTACTCCTACGTTAATAAATACATCATCTATGTTTATAGGTTTTGGCATTCTGAGTATTTTAATGTAGCCATGTCTTTCAATAAATGACCTTACATATTTGTCAGAAGAAGAATAAATTTCGTTTTTAATTGCCCCATGAGTATCCTTAATGAAACTAACTAACGACGGTTTTATTAATTCGTATACTTTTTCAGCAAATTTGATACCGTATGTTGTAATTATATCTTCGCTCATATCGCTTATTTGTGGTTACTTTTATTAAACTTAACTTCTATGCTTCTAATATCCAACTGCGAAAATCACTGGTGCTTTTTTCTGAAAAAATGGTTATTATGCCATTTTGCTAGGAGATTTCTCACATACGTTCGAAATGACTTTCTCTCCTTCCCCTAAACTTTTCCACAACACCCACTTTGTTTCACGATATATCATCGTGGAACATTAAATTTGTAGTGTACCCTCTATTAGCGCGGTTTCAATGAAATTTACGTATTACGGACATGCCTGTTTTGCTATTGAAGTAGCTGGTAAGCACTTGCTTTTCGACCCTTTCATCACGGGAAATCCGTTGGTTAAAGGCTTCGATATCAATACCATAAAGGCAGATTATATTCTCCAGTCGCACGGGCACGGAGACCATATAGCCGACTTGATACCCATAGCCAAAAACACGGGGGCTACGGTAATAGGTGTGGCAGAGGTAATAGGCTGGGTAATGAAACAGGGGCACGACAAAGTGCACCCGATGAACTACGGCGCTTTCGACTTTGAATTTGGCAATGTACGCATGGTGCCCGCAGCGCACAGCAGCGGCCTGCCAGATGGCAGTTATGGCGGCAACCCCGGCGGTTTTGTCATCACTACCGCAGAAGGTGTTTTCTACTATTCGGGCGATACCTGCCTGAGCATGGAGATGCAACTGATACCCCGCTATGCGGCTGGGCTGAAGTTTGCGATACTGCCCGTTGGCGGCAATTACACCATGAACCCCGATGATGCACTGATAGCTACCGAGTTCATCAAATGTGATAAAGTGGTAGGTGTGCATTTCAACACATGGCCGCCGATAACTATTGATGAGGTGCATGCAAAACGCATTTTCGAGGCAGCAGGAAAAGAATTGATATTACCCGAAATAGGGCAAACTATAGAATTATAAATCGTACCTTATCAAAAGGATAAGTGAAAAACAATAAGACATGGCTAAAGTAATAGCGATAGCAAACCAGAAAGGTGGAGTAGGGAAAACAACAACTGCCATAAATATGGCAGCAAGCCTTGCAGTGCTGGAATATAAAACCCTGCTGGTAGATGCAGACCCTCAGGCAAACAGCACTACAGGTAACGGCTTTGATTTGAAGAACATTCAACTGAGCCTGTACGATTGCATGGTGAATGATACACCGGCATCGCAGGTGATATTGCAGACAGAAACTCCAAATCTGTATCTCATTCCATCACATCTTGATTTAGTCGGCGCAGAGATAGAATTGATACATCATCCCAACCGCGAGCATGTCATGCGCACCGTGCTGGAAGAGCAATCAAAGAATTTTGATTTCATCATTATAGATTGTTCACCTTCATTAGGTTTGATAACGGTGAATGCGCTTACCGCTGCTAACAGTGTGGTGATACCTGTACAGTGCGAATACTTTGCATTGGAAGGTTTGGGCAAATTGCTGAACACTATTAAGATAGTACAGACGCGCATCAATACCGATTTGCAAATAGAGGGTATCCTGATGACGATGTATGATGGCCGTTTGCGCTTAAGCAACCAGGTGGTAGAAGAAATTAAAAACCATTTTGGCGAGCTGGTATTCAATACCATCGTTCACCGCAACACACGTTTGGGCGAGGCACCAAGTTTTGGTACACCTGCACTGATGTATGATGCGGAAAGCACAGGAGCGGTCAACTACCTGAACCTTGCAAAAGAGATTTTGCAAAAGAACAACATGACTAAAATAAAGAACGAGGATAAGATTTTTGAACCGGGAGATCATGTCGCAGATTAACAAGAAACAAGCATTAGGAAAAGGTATCAGGGCATTGCTCAATACCATAGATGAGGAGATGAAATCTCCGGCAGACACCAGCAGTGCGCCTCCTGCCGTATCGGGGCAAACAACCGGTGCCGGCAGCATTGTGCGCATACCTGTTGAGCAAATAGAAGTGAACCCTAAACAGCCGCGTCGTGATTTTGACGAGCAGGCACTGCGCGAACTTTCAGAAAGCATCAAGCTGCATGATATCATACAGCCCATAACGGTTGTAAAACTTAGCCCTACGCATTACCAGCTTATTTCCGGCGAACGCCGTTTGCGTGCATCTAAATTAGCAGGGCTGAAGGATATACCTGCTTATATACGTACTGCAGACGACCAGCAAATGCTGGAGATGGCATTGCTTGAAAACCTGCAGCGCGAAGACCTTAATGCGATAGAAATATCACTGAGCTACAAACGCCTGATGGACGAATGTGAACTGACACAGGAACAAGTAGCAGAGCGCATGAAGAAAGACCGTAGTACGGTTACCAACTATTTACGTTTATTAAGATTACCGCCGGATATTCAAAAATCGGTAAGGGATGGCCAGTTGAGTATGGGTCATGCGCGCGCCATCATAGGGCTGGATAAAGTGGATGAGCAATTGTATGTTTTCCGCGAGGCTATACAAAAAGGTATGTCTGTGCGCCAGGTAGAACAACTGGTGAAAAATATGCTGGGCGGAGATAAACATGCACCGTCATCTGCTGTAGCAGCATCTAAAAAATTACCTCCTGCATACAAGCGCATTGAAGATAACATGGCTTCTCACTTCAGCACCAAAGTAAAGCTAGACAGGAAGAAGACAGGTAAAGGACAGGTCATCATTGAGTTTTATAACGACAGCGACCTGGAACGCATCATGGAGAAGATGAATTTGTGATAATGGCTTAATAGCTCGATTGCGCATTGGCTCAATGAGTATAATAAATAATATCGGGCTGCTTTGCAGCCCTTTTATATAATAGGCAACATGATACCTGCAAACTGGCAAAAAGCAGCTAAAGAAAATCAGAAGGCATACAAACGTATGCTGGAGAAGGGCAATTATAATAAAATGCTCAAAGCCTTGCCCGACCTGCACGAAGAAGCGTTCAGTAAAATAGATTGCCTGCAATGTGCCAATTGCTGCAAAAATTATTCTCCCCGATTTAAGACGCCCGACATCAAACGCATAGCCAAGCTACTGCGCATGAAAGAAGGTGATTTTGTAGAAACCTACCTGCGTCTGGACGAAGACAATGATTATGTGGTAAAGCAATCGCCGTGCCCTTTTCTGGCTGCCGATAATACCTGTAATATCTACGACGACCGACCCTCTGATTGCCGGCGTTATCCGTATACAGATGAAGATGTACTATTAGACCGTGTGCCGCTCACGCTCAAAAATGCAACTGTTTGCCCCGCTACTTTTGTGGTGCTGGAAAAACTGAGAGAGCTGGAGGGTAAATAGATTATTGCAAACGGCAGGTAGCAGTGCTGTCACCCGTTCTGAAAGGAACGTAGGTGGTGCAATCTGTTTCTGCATTTTTTCTTTTTGATTTGTCGTATTTGATGGTAAGTATAACAGTTCCGCTTTTATTGGTGCAGGTGCAGTTGTAGCTTTTTTTGCAGGCGCTAAACCCGAGCAGAATGATGCTGGTCGTTACTGTTGCAAATAATGTTTTCATTCCTCTATATATGTTTTGCAGATAACCGCTAAGTTAAAACAAACTGCGTTAATCAACACATGAGTAAGACTGCTATTGCAAAGTACAGGTGTAAGTGCTGCCCGCTTGCCCGTTTCCGCCTTCGCAGGCTTTGCGCGCTTCTCTGCCATTGGGTGCATTTACATTTCCGCGTACAGTTTCTCCTGTCATATTGCTCTTACACATACACAGGTAATTTTTGTTGCAAGATGTAAAGACAACGCTTGCAGTAACGGCTACTAATAAAAGAAGTGTTTTCATATATGTAAGATACGTTTTTTATCTTAGCACAATAACTCTATATGAAAAAAGCCCTTTTGATAATATGTTGTTTTTTGCCACTGACCGTATTTTCACAACGCCTGTTCAAAACACCGGACGGTGTAACTGCCACAGATTTTTTGAACCTTGTGGAATACAGCCAGGGCAAGTATAAATTACTTATCAGTCAGCGCTTCGTTAAAGAAGGAGATGCATATTACCTAGAGCTGAGGATGTTGAATAAAAAAGGTGGCGAACCGGGTTTTCTGAAAGGAGGCAGGCTGCATTTTTACATGATGTTTCATAAAGGAGAAGTAGATGTGCAATGCACGGAGGTAAAAGACTTGAATAATGAAGGACAGAAATATTATGCACGCTACCCGCTGACGGAAAAAGATATTGATATGTTCATTCAAAATAAGTTTACCAATTTTATTTTAGAAACTGCTGTCACTACCATTGATGCCGAAGGGGATAATCGTGTGAACTATGACATACGCAGCGCTGCAGCAGCCATTATCACAGGTAGGGATATTCGCGGCGAAAAGATAATACCTGAGACAAGGGCATTGCCGAATTAAGCGCCGAAGGAAAAACCTTGCAAAATCGTCTGTATATTTAATCAAAACCACACGAATTGCTCCGAATCATTATTGCAGTTATGCTATTGTGTGCCAGTTTGCAGGTAAAAGCACAGCCGGAAGACAAGCCTAATATTTTATTCAATTTAGTATGCCCGAATGATACCAATGAAATTAGATTAGAAACGGTTCGCTGCTATATATCTAACCTGTCGCTGTATAGTAAAGGCAGGCTTGTTTATCATGATAGTGTTTATCACCTTCTGAATTTGAGACGTGGGGTTGGCATAGGTTTTTCTTACGAAGAAATATCATCTGTTTTAGTTGATAGTGCGCAATTTAATATTGGCGTTGACAGCCTGATGAGTGTATCAGGTGCTATGGGCGATGACCTGGACCCTGAAAAAGGAATGTATTGGGCATGGCAGAGCGGCTATATCAATTTCAAGATAGAAGGAAGATGTAATAAAGTGCCTGCCCGAAACCATGAGTTTCAATACCATATAGGCGGCTACGCAGGTAAGGATAATGCTTTGCAAACAGTAGGGCTACACATGCTGAAGGGAGCTTCTGTCTTAAGTATTGATATCCGCCTTGATGAGTTTTTTTCGGGCATAGATATAAGTAAACAATATTCGGTAATGATACCCGGCCCCGAAGCTGTGCAACTGGCTAAACGATTCGCAGGTTGTTTTAAAATGGCAAGGTGATGAAGAAATGGTGTATATTACTGGTGTTATCAGCAGGTATATTAGCCGGCTTCAAAACGAACAAACTGACATTTGTTGTTCCAAAGGGATGGCCAAAACCTGTTTACGATTTTAATAGAAATCCGCTAGCGGAGGGCAAAATACAGCTGGGCAGGTTGTTATTCTATGATCCCCTTTTATCCAAGGATAGCACTATATCCTGTGCCAGCTGTCATTCGTCTTTCAATGCTTTCACTCACGTAGACCATAGCCTAAGCCACGGCATCAGTGGCAAAATAGGCACCCGCAATTCTCCCGCACTGATGAACCTTGCCTGGCAGAAGGATTTTATGTGGGATGGTTCCATCAATCATTTAGATGTACAGGCATTGGCACCCATATCCAATCCGTTGGAGATGGATGAAAGCCTTGTTCATGTAGTTGCCAAGCTCAAGGCATCGGCACAATACAAGAGTATGTTTTACAATGCATGGGGAGATAGCAATATTACAGGCGAACGTGTGTTGAAATCATTATCTCAATTCATGCTGACGTTGGTAAGCTGCAATTCACGATACGATAGTGTAATGCGAGGTGAAAAAAAGTTTACTACCGAGGAAGCTAATGGCTATACGTTGTACAAAAAGAATTGCGCTGGCTGTCATGCTGAGCCATTGTTCACTAACGGACAGTATGAGAACAATGGTTTGTATGTAGATGATTCGCTGCATGATATAGGACGTATGAAGGTGACAAAGAACAGGGCAGATTCGCTGAAGTTTAAAGTACCTACACTGCGCAACCTGAAATACAGCTACCCATATATGCACGATGGCAGGTTCAAGAATATGGGGCAGGTAATTAATAATTATATGCTGGGTTTGCAGCATACGCCTACGCTCAGCCCCAAACTGCAGAAGGGTGTTTATTTTACCGATGAAGAGAAGGTCGATTTGATGGCATTCCTGTTTACACTCAATGACAAAAGCTTCATCACCAACCCCGATTTGGCCTTTCCCAGGAAATAATTTTTTGGAATAACGAAGGATTATTAAATAACCATCGTCAAATGATGTATAGCGCTTATTCTAACTAATAAAACTGGATTTATGCTAAAAAATAATTTACTCTTTACTGTGCTTACGCTGATGGCTTATGCCTGCAACGCACAGGTTACAGACCCCATGATCATCAATTGGTGGTTCAATACTACAAACAACAAATACAACAGCATTTTAACCGACGTTGAAGCTGTGTATTACACAACATCGAACGTGTATGTAAAAACCAGCGGTGTGCCTAATTATTATAAAGATGGTGTAACACACAACAATGCAAAAGACCTGAAAGCTGTATGGGTATTACCACGCACACAAAGTGCTGCAAGTAGTCCTACCGGCCCGCAGGGCGGACAGCACGGTTTGATGCTGGATGGTTCTGTAAGCTTTACCGCAGGCGATGCACAATCATACAACAACGCTGGTGTATGGAACAGACTGGCTTATTATTTCGAAGGCATGGATATGGACGCAGCCAACGGGCACAGCACACCTACCAATATGTACCACCACCATTTTGATAACCTTGCATTGCATACATGGGACAGTAGTAAGCACTCTCCTATAGTGGGCTACGCATGGGATGGTTATCCTATTTACGGGCCGTTTGGTTATAAAAACACAGATGGTACAGGTGGCATTACACGTATGAGAACCAGCTATAGCACTAAGTCATACACTACACGTACTAACGGGCCTGCCGTTAACAGCACCTATCCTATAGGTTGTTTTATCGAAGACTGGCAGTACACTGCAAGCTATGGTGACCTTGACGAACACAACGGCCGTTTTTGCAAAACACCCGAATATCCTGCAGGTACGTATTGCTACTTTACAACGGTGGATGCGAGCCTGAAACCTGAGTATCCTTACTTTATTGGTCCTACTCTGTATGGCAACTATTCTAATTCTAATACGGGCCCTACTGGAGGTACTGCTACTGTGCCATCAGGTGCTACACAATACATTCCTACAACAGGTGTAAAGGAAACTGAAGCTATTGAAGCTAATGTGAAGTTGTTCCCTGTACCGGTACATGATTATCTGACTGTAGAATTACAAGACAGCAAAAGCTATAGGGTTACGGTATATAATGCAGAAGGCAAAGTAATGGAGAATAAGGATATTACAGGTACTACTAAAATAGACATGAACAACTATGCTTACGGCGTATACTTCGTTGGTTTACATAACAGTAACGATGGTACAGGCTTTATAAAGCGTATTGTTAAACAATAGGGGTATGCACATATTTTAATATGTGGTTTTGATGACCGGGCTTGCAAGAGGCCCGGTTTTTTTAATGAACACATTTCCAGTGTTTTTCACATAGGATTAGTAAAAAAGAAAAAATAATTTCGTAGATAAATTATTCACTATGGAATTAGGCACAGTATGGTTTCCCATTAATGAGTCAAAAACTGATGCTCAAAATGTTTATAGTTTTCTTGAAAATGTATCATCTAATTTCAGGCAATTGTTTAATAGCGAAACTTCAAATTATCTAGAAGTAATTGGAGAGGAGTCAATGCTTTTTGAAAACGCATATTGGGATGCAGAACAGCAACTTAAGATCAATTTATCTGTATTTGAAGAAAGTAATGGCGACTATAGGTTTGGTGCTTCTGAAAATTTATACTTTTATTATCGTTATTTCTTCCCACATCCTTATTTCTCACTCAGCCGTATTTTAAAGAATATAGGTTTTACAGGAAGTTCTTTGCGTTTAAAGGCAAACCTATTGAATGCATTATGGAATGAAATTGTATCTGTAGTAAGCAATTCTAAGGTTATTGACTTCTTGGACAAAACAATAGTTAAACTGGTACTCAAATTTCTGAACTATCTTAATTCAATATTTGATAGTTTGAAGATTGCTTTCCCTGGGCTTGATTTACTTAAAGAATTGAAAGAATACATTGAAAATACTATTGAATAATATTTTATTTGGAAATAGTATGACAGTTTCTGTATCTTTAAGTGGAGAGAAATTACATGTAGAGGAGCATATCCATTCTTTTTCGTGGTTATGTTATGTAATAATAAGGGCTAATTATTATTAATAACGTTTTAAACAGATCACGATGACCAGGCAAAATTATTTAGGTAAAGTCTTAATCATTCTCGCGTTCGGCGCTTGTTTACTATACATGTACCTGATGTGATAGTTGCTACGCTTCAAATTGATTGGCGCGTGAAGTAATTTCTTTTATAGCTTCATCCAGTTGGGTGGTGGCTGTTATCAGTTTTCGTACTATGTCTGCATTAGTACTGTCCATCGTTTCGGGTTTAATCAATTGAGACAAACCCAATATGCGCGCTACAGGGCCACGTATGTTATGAGATTGGATAGTGGCTATTTCGCGCAATTGCTGCAATTGCTCTTCTATACGTATCTGGTAATTGCGGTTTTCTGTAATGTCGATTGAGATACCAATTATTACTTCTTCTCCCGAAGGGTCTTTTAACAAAGCCACCTCGTTGCGTATATGTTTTAGTTCGCCGCTTTTGCTGTACAGGCGATAGTACATAGTTTCTTTGCTGCCCCTGCGCTGAAGCTTTTCTATTTTTCGTAACACTTCTGCTTTGTCCTCAGGATGAATGCTGTTGAGCAGTGTATTGGATTTGCCTATAAGTTCATGGGGTTCGTACCCAAAAATATCAAGAGATGCTTTGTTGATGTATGTGATTACCAGGCTATCTGCTTTGCACATCCAAACAGCCTCAGTCATACCGGATAATATGGTATCCATCTGTGCTTTTTGTTTGCGTATGGTTTCATTCAACAGGCTATTCATCTCATCCAATCTTACACGTTCGTCTACGTCAACCGCCATTACCAACCTTGCACTATGGCCGTTGAATATAGTATAGTGAGAATATACGTGTACGTAAAATACGCGGCCATTTTTATCCTTGTGTATGATATTGCCAACATCAAAGTATAGCTTTTCAGTGCTGGTAGTACGCAATATCTCGAAATAACGCTGCAACTCTTCTTCGGGGCGTATATCGGTAGACTTCATCGACAAAAACTCTTCCCTTGTATATCCATACAGTGCTAATGCGGCATTATTCACTGCAAGAAAATCAAGCGTATCCATGTCATAGATATACATTGCGCCAGGGTTCTCGTCAAAAAGGCGCCTGTAATCATTTACAACATCTGTTCGTATATAAGCACAACGCATGGCTTTCAACAGGTCGCTATTTTCTATGCTCTCTAATAAAAGATAGTCCTGCGCACCTTGCAACAGACAGCGTAATGCGGGAGATTCTTCATTGGATTTTGCCAATACAATGATAGGTACACCCGGGTACTTGATATGCAGGCTCGGGATGATTTCATTGTTTTCAACCCCATGTACCAACAGACGTGTAAGTATAATCCTCGGCATATACTCTGGATATGCCGGAGTGTCAATTAATGACGTAAAATGGGTTATGTTCTTCTCATCATAACCTATTGTTGTCAGCCTCGATAAATGTGTTTTATACTCTTCGTCGTTAGGTTCTATTACAAGAACGCTGTATTTATTCATCTATAAATCCTCTATAAAAAAATCGGGTAAATATAGACAAGTATTGCAATCGGCAAAGTATTTTCTCTAACCTGTTGAGCTACAATAAAAAAGCGGGACATGCCCGCTTTTTTAAAATGTATAACGTACTAATGGCACAGGGAAGAACCCTTGCTGGTAGGTGTAATATAGTTTGTTGGTCTTAGGGTCGTATCCCTGGCTGAAGACATTTTTGTTGTTCGTTAGGTTCTGTAAATCTATAGATGCTTCGAGTGTGCTGTGTTTGTATTCTTTGCGGAAACTAATTTTGAAGTCAACCCTGAAGTAAGCAGTTTGTTGTTCGCTGTAGGCTTTACTTTCATCATAAATACCACGTCCTGCAATTGATGAAGCTGTAGCATCCAACGGCGTAAAATATTTGCCACCTAATGTTGTTGCTTTGATATTCAATACCAGTACATTGTTTTTATGTTTACCCATTTTGAATTCCTTTCCTGCTAATACATTCATTACATATTTGCTATTGAAAGCAGTATTGCGTTCTATGCCATCACTCGCTACATATTTACTATCGAACAATGAACCAGTGATGAGAAAATAAAACCCTTTATTGAAGAATCGTTCTGCCGTTAGTTCCAATCCGTAGTTGGTGCCTGTGCCGTTATTTACAAGGCTGTCTTCGTTAGATGGATTAAAGCTTGCCCCTGTATTTAGTGCTGAGAAAGAACTTGATTTCATTTCTATCGGCACATTGTCCAGCATCTGGTAATAAGCCTCTGCCTTAAAGCGCAGGTTCTCCTGCACATTCCAGTCGTAGCTTAATACAAATTGGTTGCTGCGTGTAAAGCCCAGATTCTTATTAGTATAGCTGATGCCAGCAGGAGTAACGGTTTGAACGTAATAAGTATAAATACCTTGAGTCTGGTGATTGAGGCCGTAACCTAATCCTAACGTATGTTTGCTATTGATAGCATAACGCAAGTTAGCACGTGGTTCTATTGCCATGGTATTGTTCAATGTCAGGTATTGTCCGTGTACACCTGTCACCAATGACAGGCTATTTGAGAAACGATGTTTCCATTGCAGGTATGCCTGCCCTAAGCCATAATTATCTTTCATGTTCACATACACCACATCAATATTTACAGGGTATGTCTTTTTGTTCATGATATCGAAAATGCTATGGTCATAAATAATGCCTGCTTGCAAACTGTTTTTAGAATTGAACTTGTGCAACAGACCCCAAACAGCAGACAGATTATTAGTAGTTAGTTTAGCAGCACCGCTCGGCATTACAATGCTTCTGTCTTTATAACTGATAGAATCTTCAGTATAGTTTTGATAGGTAGTGCTGTAGCCTAAGGTCAGTTTTGAAGATGTCTTTTCGCTGAATTGGTGCTCGTATGATGCACCTGTAACCGTTGTGGCAAATCGTGCATAAGCATTGTTATAGGCATTGCCATAAAGGTTAGTTTCGCTGGTGTCTACATCATTGCCTAAGATGTCTATTTTACTGTTGCCCGCAAAACCAAATAAACTCATCTTGCCATGCTTGCCTACGTTCGTAACGAACTTATAATTCACATCCTGGTACACTGGTACAGCTTGTCCCGTACCAAAGTTGATGCCCAGTGCTTTGAACACACCAAGTGTAGAGTAGCGATAGTTGATAACATAAGAAGATTGCGATTTCTTGCTGATAGGGCCTTCTGCGCCTGCTTCAAAACCATTGAAACCTATCTGTCCTACAAATTCCGCTTTCTCTTTATTACCGCTACGCATACGCAAATCAAAAACGCCTGCTAGGGCATTGCCGTATTGTGCAGGATAAGCGCTGGTAAGAAAATCAGATTTATCAAGATTGTTATTGTTGAGTATGCTCACCGGACCTCCCGAACTGTATATCGCACCATAGTGGTTAGGATTAGGAATGTTCAAATCATCCATGCGCCACAGCATACCGGTTGGTGAATTGCCACGCACTACTATATCATTGCGGCTGTCATTACCCGATACCACACCCGCAAAGTTGGCTGCCATACGCGATGGGTCGCCTAAAGAGCCTGCATATTTTTTAGTATCATCCACATTGAAAGAACGTGCGCTCACCATAGCCATTTCGTTATTGGTGCGTGTGCGGTCTTTGGCTTTGTTGTATTTTATGGTTACATCATTCAGCTTTTTTACAGCTTCCTGCATATTGATGTTCAGGTTCACCTCTTTACCTGCGGTAACGATGATATCCGCTATCAGCCTTTCTTCATAACCAGAATAACTGATTTTGAATGACTGCCTGCCGATAGGTACATTTGCCAAACGGAAATTACCGTTTTCGTCTGTTGTGGTGCCTAATGATGAATTGCTTTGCAGTATAATCACCGCACCTATCAACGGTGCATGTGATGCCTCGTCGAACACATAACCCGATACTACTTGTGTTTGTTGTGCGTAACTGAATACGGAAATGAGTAAAAAGCCTATTGTAGCTATTGCCTGTCTCATGAATAAAAATTTATGAGGGCAAAATTGCAGTATAGAATCCAATTAAAATCTTAACTCAAGTCAATAAATGGGGAATTGCTCATTTATTGATCCAAATCAATTACTCTTTATCACGCAGTGACGGTTGGAGGTTTATTTATTACTCCGCATCTATTGCTGAGGCGGGGATAGCTGCTGTCGGCTTGTTCCTTATCCTGCTGCGGATGCGGCTTAGTGCCTCAGGAGTAATACCCAAATAAGAAGCTATCATATATTGCGGTATACGGTTGGCAATTTGCTCACATTCTTCATAAAACCTGTGATAACGTTCCTCGGGAGTTTGCAGCATGAAAGAAGTATTGCGGTTGCACAGCTCTACAAACAATTGTTCGGCTATCAGCCTGCCTGCGCGCTCGCAGTCAGCATACTTTCCGTACAGGTTTTGTAAATCATCATAAGTGATTTCTACCATCTCGGTATCTTCCAGTACGTCTGCATACTGATTAGATGGTTTGCGAGAGAGGAAACTTTCGTATTCCGAGAAATAACAATCACTATCAAAGAAGGATACAATAATTTCCTTGCCATCTACTAAATAATAGCTGCGCAGTAAACCTTTGTTGATAAAGCTAACATGGTTGCTCACCATGCCGGGCTTGATAATGACATCACCTTTTTTATAATGACGAACGGTAGCGATGGCTTCAAATGATTGCCATTTTTCCTCCGTCATGGTGGGAATAAGATTGAAGAAGAATTCTTTTACCTGTGCAAGTGCCATGGGTTGATATTAATTACTGCAAATTAGGGTATATCTTTATATATCACCTGCAAAACAAGTAATTGTGCTATAGGTTTAAGTTATTGGATGTAGAAACAACAAATCACCTACTCACCACCATTTGCACTGACTGCTTTGTATTCCCATTGTATACCTGTAACATATAAGTGCCTACAGGCAATTCTGGTTGTTGGTATTCAATCGTACCGTTCGGTGATGTCAATAACACTGTTTGTGTTTGTATCAATCGCCCCTGTATATCATACAGCATCAGCGTTGTAATACCATTCACTGCCGCATTGGTATAATTGATATGTACATCCCCATTGGCTGATGGGTTGGGGTAGAGCGTAAAGCTTGCTTTTTCTTTTTGAGGTTCTGCGATGCCCAGGTAAATATTGATTTGCTTGCTGGTGATGCGCATACATACCACGTTTATCGTATCGGGCATGGTACCAGTGCGATGCATACCTGCCACTATAATACGCCCGTCGTCGTAGATAGATGATGTCATGCAATATTCCGTCCTGTTGCGCCTGATGTTGAATGCCCCATTAGTGCCGAATGTTAGGTCTAATATGCCGTTGGGAGTGTAACGTACTACTTTGAAATGTGTATTCGCACCTGTGTCAGCCGTACCGCTGATAACTATTCTTTCATCTTTTTGCAGGCAGTAGGTTGCTTCTGTTGTAAATCCGATGGCAGCAATATTATAGCGTTCTACAAAAGGTGAATCGCAAAGAAATCTGCCCTGTCCGCCTACACCATAAGATAGTTGTCGGTTGCCGCTGGTGTCAAATTTATATACAGCAGGCTGCAGGCTATCGATGAATGTAGTAGGTGTGGCACCCTGGCTAACGCATACATATACATTGTTGCCTTTTATCAAAAGTTGGCGTACGTACAGGTTGATGGTGTCGATTTCTTTGAGGCCATTTACACCAAAACTACTATCCGGAGTACCGTTTTGTTTGCAGCGTACCAGGTACAACATTTTTTTATAGTTGGCGATACCGGTATTGATATAAGCACCGGCTATCAGCATCTTGTCATTGTCCAGTAGTTTCATGCTGTTGACACCGGGGTCGATGCCTGATAAGGGTGCAAAGCTTGATTTGAAAATACCTCCCGCACCATAAGTAGCATCGAGGCTGCCATCGGTTTTCAACCGAGCGCTTGCCAATACATTTACACTTCCGTCGTAGTAAGTGCCTTGTATAATAATCTTGCCATCTGTTTGAAAATCAAGGCTGCTAAGCCAGGGTAAGTATCCGAAGTTAATAAGCTTCGAACCTCCTGCAAATGACGTATTTGAAACACCGGTTGGTTTTAGCGATATCACATAACCTCTTTTTTCGGTAACGGAAATGCCAACAGTGCCATAGATGTATATATCGCCATTAGATGCCAGTTTCAGGCCTGAACAGAAAAAAGGATAAGTGGGTACGGGTGAAACAATTACTGCGCCATTCGCGCCAAAGCTGCTATCCAATGTCCCATCTTTTTTAAATCTGGTGAGCTCCCACTTAGAACCTACCGGGCTACCATCCTGGCTATTGAGGGTGAGTACCTTGCCTTCTGCCTGTATAGCACTATAGCGCATACGGTGAATCCATATAGAATTTGAGGGTACTTCATTAATGCCCGTCTTATTGAAAGTGGTGTCTAAGAAATATTGCGCGCGTGTGGAAATGGATACTATGGTAAATAAAAGGCAGGTAAATAATGGCTTCACGAAAATGGTTTTATAATAAGACTACTTTTTTAGGGAAATAGTTTGTAGAAAATAAAAAGGCGAGCTATCAGCCCGCCTTTCAATATTTTACTAATCAACTATTCAACCAATCAACTACCTAAGGTCAACTACTTCCACACCCGGGTGTTTCTTAGTATCAAATGAGAACATATCATCAGCAAGGTTGGCATTGGGTGTAAAGCCACTTACTTCATATTGGTATGAATTGCCATTCTTTTCCCAGATATTACCACCAACTATGGTGCTGGTTTTATCTACAGCTAATTCTACTTTGGTAAATTGTTTTGACTTGTTAGTAGGTACCAGTTCAATGATATCGCATTTCTTGCCGCTCATAGTGCGTTCTCCTATATATTTATAAGCGTATTCTTTGTCGTAAAAATTGGTGAACAGTTTTGTTGGCGATATCGTTTGTTCGTTTGGGTTGAAGTTGCTAACCTGCACTTCTTTGGTTTCTTTCATGTAAGTCCAAACCGTTTTGTTATCGCAGATAATTTCCTGTCCGGATATCTCAATTTTATACTTAGGACCTTTCATGTAGAAAGTACCTTTTTTAGTTTCTTTTACTTTGCCGCCATTACCGCCATTCAGGTGCAGAGCAAAGTTTGCCTTTAGCGATTTTAAACCGTTTACTTTCTTACTTACTCCTTCCAGTATCGTTTTGGCTTTGGCATCACCTTGTGCCATTACCGGTTGCGCTACTGCCATCAGGGCTACTACACTCAGACTGATTAATTTTTTCATCTTTTTCTTCTGTTCTGTAAAATTGTTTATTAATAATGGATAATCCTATGACGACAATCAGGTTTATGAAATCTATAAATTGAAAACGTTAATTGTTATTCCTGTCTAAAAACTGTTCCAACTCGGCTATTGTTTTATATATCACATCACGCGGCTTGCTGCCTCTTGCAGGCCCTACTATGCCTGCAGATTCCAATTGGTCCATAATGCGGCCTGCGCGGTTATATCCTAAGTTGTAGCGGCGTTGCAGTAGTGATGTAGAGCCTGATTGTGTTTCAACCACGGTACGCGCACAATCTTCAAACAAATCATCGCGGTTGGTCAGGTCTACTACTTTGTCGTTATCGCCATCTTCACCTTCGTATTCCGGCAATTCAAATGCAGAAGGATATCCGCGTTGTTTGCCAATAAAATCTACTATGCGCTCTACTTCCGGTGTATCAACAAATGCGCATTGCACACGGAACAATTCACTGCCATGAGAAACCAGCATATCACCACGACCTATCAACTGCTCGGCACCACCTGCATCTAATATGGTACGGCTATCTACTTTAGCAGAAACCTTGAACGCAATACGTCCCGGGAAGTTGGCTTTGATAGTACCTGTAATTACATTCACCGATGGGCGTTGCGTAGCAATAATTAAGTGTATACCTACTGCACGTGCTAACTGTGCCAAACGCGCTATAGGCATTTCCACTTCTTTGCCCGCTGTCATTATCAAATCCGCAAACTCATCTATTACCAATACAATGAATGGTAAGTATTTGTGTCCGCGCTGAGGGTTTAGCCTGCGGGCAATGAATTTGTCGTTATACTCTTTTATGTTTCTTGCACCCGCTTCTTTCAGCAACTCATATCGGTTATCCATTTCAATACACAATGCATTGAGTGTATAGATAACTTTCTTGGTGTCAGTAATGATAGCCTCTTCTTCGTTAGGCAGTTTGGCAAGAAAATGTTTTTCGATAGTGCGGTAAATAGATAACTCTACCTTCTTAGGGTCTACCATCACAAACTTCAACTGCGAAGGATGCTTCTTATATAATAGTGATACCAGTATGGCATTGATACCAACAGATTTACCTTGTCCTGTTGCGCCGGCCATCAGCAAGTGCGGCATGGTGGCGAGGTCAACGATATAGTTTTCGTTATCAATTTTCTTACCCAATGCTATAGGTAGGCTCATGTTCGATTTCGCGAACTTTTCACTTGCCAGCAATGCCCGCATCGATACTATCTGTTTATTAGCATTTGGTACTTCAATACCAATAGTGCCACGTCCCGGTATAGGTGCTATGATACGTATACCCAACGCTGCAAGGTTCAATGCTATGTCATCTTCCAGGTTGCGTATTTTAGATATACGCACGCCTTCAGCAGGCACAATTTCATACAACGTTACAGTTGGGCCTACAGTTGCACTGATGCGCTGAATTTCGATGCCGAAACTGCGCAGTGTATTGATGATTTGATTCTTATTCTTTTCTAATTCTTCTTTATCCAGCGTAATGGTCTCATTACGATTTTCAAGCAGGTCGAGGGTAGGGAATTTATAACTTGGTAAATCCAGTTCAGGAGCATAAGGCTCGTTATCTTCTATGCTGATGTGTGCATTTTTTGTGATAACGGTTGGCTCATCTTCCTGTTTTATTATTTCTATCGAAAGCTCTGTATCATCTGCAGGTTTTGTTTTCTTTTCTGCAGCAGGCACTTCCAATTCCATTTCTTCTATTTCTTCCTCCTCCTCTTCATATTCTTCTTCTTCAATTTCTTCCTCTTCTTCTTCTAATTCCTCTGCCGGAGCTTCTTTCATGGCATTGATGTGCGGAGCAGATTTATCTACCACAGACATTTCCCATTGGTCTTGTTGTGGTTCATCGTCCATCATTGCCGGCTTCACAAAATCACTTTCCAGTTCTTGTTGTTCTGCAGTTTTCTGACTGGTTATTGCATCCTTTTCTACTTCTTCTTGCTCTTCTTCAGGTTGCTCTTCTTTTTCTGCTCTTACCGGAGTAGGAATGATATCAGCCACAACTCTTGCAGTGCGTTTTGCATGACGCAGCAGCGGACTGATATCCAAAGCGAAAACAGCAAATGCCACAATAGCTACTACCGCAAAAAGTACCATGCCTGTGCCTCCATGGCCGAAGAAGCCGTTCATATATTCTACAGCTTGGTTGCCCCAAGCGCCTCCATAAGCAAAATCGGCATCAGGTATCAGGTAACTTAATATAGGCGCAGTAATTAATAATAGAATGGACAACCACCGCAGGTAGCGCATGACAGGCAGTACGCGCTTGCCATATATCATATTGAGCCCCAGCATACTTACCCAAATGCTGATGGCCAGGGACGCCACACCGGCCCCATTCCATACCAGCGCCTGCGATACAACTGCGCCAAGACGGCCTCCCCAGTTGTTTACAATTGCTTTATTGTCAAATAATAAGCGAAAACTGGCTTCACTCTGGTCGTTTTTCCAGGTGAAGAAAAAACTGATGATGGATATGGTGATGAAAATGCCTGTAAGTAAGAGAAATATGCCAATACCCAGCCTCCATTGCTTTTTTCGGTCAATAGCATGCACAGCGGCTGTTTCCGCTGATGTTTCTTCTTCTTTTGGTGCTGCCTTTTTTAGTGTATTGGTCTTATTCCTCGCCATATTTCAAAAGCAGGGCAAATGTACAATTAAAATGAAGTAGCAGGGAACATTAGCAGATATATCTATAATGATTAATGTGATAGGCGATGAAACATTTATTTGCGCTTACCAAACCAAAGAAAATTATTAACTGTCTATGAATGAAACGAGTTGTTTTTATGGAGTGGCAAAGCGTTGCAAGGGTTATATATGAGGATAATGAATTAAAAATTATGAATAAAGGCATTGCAACTTTGAAATATTTCCGTATTTTCAACCGTTGGGCGAACTGGATTTTCTGTAACAACAGGTTAAAAAACAATCTGTTGGATGTTCAGGTTATACAGATTTTTACCACAAAAAAACAACATACACAATACAGATACTAACAACAAGGTTAATATATCATGATGATGAAAAATACAATTAGCCGTGCAAGCCTGGTAGCAGCGTTAGCTCTTAGCTTTCAGTGTGCAAACGCGCAAGACATCCACTTCACACAATTCAGTGCTTCTCCTCTAATCGTTAACCCGGCTTTCACCGGTAGCGGTACAGGGGTTTGGCGCGCAGCTGCAGTATACCGCGACCAATGGAGGAGTGTTACTTCTCCGTTCAAAACGTATGCTGTATCTGTTGATGCACCGATTGTAAACGACCTTACGCATGATGATAATCTTGCTGCAGGTATCCAGTTTTACAATGACCGTGCAGGTGATGCAAACTTGTCAAACCTGTCTGCTTTGGCTTCTGTAGCTTACCACAAATTCGTTGGCCAGGGTGCAGCATTATCAGTAGGTTTCCAGGGTGGCTACACTCAAAAAAGCTTTGACCTTACCAAATTATACTTTGGTAATGAATTCCAGGGTGGAACATTCAACCCGGGTACTTCAGGTCAAAATCTGAACAACAAAGTGAATTACTTCACATTTAACGCCGGTATCGCCTGGGCACACGCTCCTAGTCAAAATTTCAGCTATACCATCGGTTTGGGCGCTAATAACATCAACCAACCAAAAGAATCTTTTGAGAAAAAGACACATAGCGATGTTGGCTTAGGCATGCGCTATACCGCACAATTAGGTATTGAGGCTAACCTTAGCGAAACTTTCAGCATTCGCCCTGCATTCCTGTACCAAACACAAACTACTGCGGTAGAAATGGTTGCAGGTAACGAATTTCACTTGATAGTTGGTAATCCTGAGTTCCGCAACTTCACAACTGCGGTATTCTTAGGTGGTTACTGGCGCAGCAACGACGCTATCATGGTAAATGCCGGTGTAGAGTTTAAAGGTATGCGTGTAGGCGTTAGCTACGATTATAATACTTCAAGCCTCAAAACTGCTTCAAACGGCAACGGTGGCTTCGAAATATCACTTATTTACAACGCTCCTAGCGCACTCGATTTCGCCCGCAGGTTGGTATATCCTTGCGCTCGATTCTAATATCATTAAAATATCTAAAGAGAAAGGGCAAAAAATATTTTTTAAAGCCCTTTCTTTTTTTTAAACAGATTTATACTTTTATACCCATTAACAATGCTCGCGAACATGAGAAAAAATTGGCTGCTACTGATTCTGGCAACGGTTCTTGTTACAATTCAGATTGATGCTCAAGCTCAACAGGCTCACAAAGAAAAGTACAGAAACAAAGCTGACGATCCCGCCTCAAGGCTCCCTGACTACAAAAAATTGCGCTGGGCTGATGACCTGTATCGCAGGGGTAGTTACTTCAGCGCTATCGAATATTATCAACAATTGAAAGAGAATGATGAACGCAATATGTACTATGCGTATCAGTTAGCCTCTTGTTATTGGATGACACGTGACTATGCTCCGGCTGCTCACTATTTTGCAGAAGTATATTCAATGTCTTCTAAGTTATATCCTGAAGCGATATACAAATCAGCATTGATGTTGAAAATGCAAGGCAAGTATGATGAAGCTATTGCTGGTTTCAACAAATTCATTGCTGACAATCCAAAAACTTTCAAGAAAGAAAAGAAAAATGCTTTGAGAGAAATAGAAGGCTGTAAAGCAGCTATGAATTCTATTAAAGATCCTCAGGCAGTTTCTGTTCTCAATGCTGGCCCTAATGTAAACAGCGCTTACACTGAAGCGTCACCTTACCCATTGGGTGACAGTGCTTTGATGTTCTCTTCAATGCGTTCAAACAAATTGATCATCAGGGAGAAACAATCTACTGAAGAATATTTAGAGCATTTCATGATTGCTCAAAAACAATCTCATGTAGACGCTGTTGATTCTTTCCAATGGCCTTTACCATACAATGATGGTACTTTCTCTGATAAGAAAGTAAACGTTGGTAATGGTTGTTACAGTCCTGGTGGTGAGCGTTTCTATTTCACTAAGTGTGAAGAAACAGACTCAATGATGTTCCTGTGTAAAATCTATGTATCAGAATTTGATAAACAAAAGTGGTCTGAACCTAAATTATTAGGTGAAGGTATCAACGAAGGAGGTTCAAATACTCAGCCATGGATGGCTAAAGTTGGTAAGAAAGAAATATTATTCTTTGCTTCTAACCGTAAACTGCAAAGCCGTGGTGGTTATGATATATGGTATTCTACTTATGATCCTCGTACAAAAGCATATCGTCGTCCTCAAAACGCCGGTAAACAAATTAACACTCCGGATGATGAAATCACTCCATACTACGATAGCCGTGTAAATAAATTATACTTCGCGTCTAAAGGATGGGTTACATTTGGTGGTTTTGATATTTACTCTGCTGATGGTGGTCCTTCACGTTATTCAAATGTGCAGAACTTAGGTTATCCTATTAATACTTGTGCAGATGAAATTTACTATGTAAAAGATCCAGTAGGTAAGCCAGATGCTTATTTAGTGTCTAACCGTGTTGGTTCAATAGCTTTGAAAAACCCAACTTGTTGCGACGACATCTGGCGCATACAATACGAACCTAAGTTGGTTGTAATGGGTAAAGTAGTAGACAGGAAAACACAGCAAAACATGACTGATGTTGTGGTGAGAATGGTAGACCAAAACGGCGATTTAAAAACTTTCAACTCTCCTGATGGTAACTTCGGTTTCAACATTCTGCGTGGTAAAACTTATGTTTTCACAGGCGATAAACAAGATTATGCTACCACACGTGCTACTGTAAGCACAATGGATACTAAACGTACTGACCCGGATGATACATCTCATGTTACTATTTACATGGATGAGATCGTTAAGGTTCAAACTTTCCAGGTAAGCAATGTATACTATGATTATGACAAAGCAACATTGCGTCCTGAGTCTGTAACAGCTTTAGATTCTGTTGTTGCATTCCTTAAAGACAATCCTTCTTTCAATGTAGAAGTTTACTCATTTACCGATTCAAAAGGTAAAGATGACTACAACAAGAAATTGTCTGAAAAACGCGCTCAGTCAGTAGTTGATTATTTAGTAGGTGCGGGTATCGAACAAGGCCGCTTAGTTGCTAAAGGTTTTGGTGCTGCAATGCCAGCTGCTGCTAACAAAGACGCAAAAGGTAAAGACAATCCTGAAGGTCGTCAGTTAAACCGTCGCACAGAGTTCCGTATAGTAACTGATGTTCCTACACGCCGTATCCTGTATAACAGTGCTAAACCGGGTAATATGGACGAACAGTCTAAGAACCTGATGCAGGACGAAAACAAAAACGACGAGCCTGATAACGAGCCTGATATGACTAAACCAAACAGCAGGCTTAATAAATAATCCAAACTGAATAAAATAATAGAATCGCCCCGTAGATACACGGGGCGATTTTCTTTTTCTGAAATTGCAATGCGTATTTTTGCCACCGTATGGATTATGTGAAAGTCACGTTTTATACTATCAATGCCAGCACACGCGAGATACTTATCGCACTGCTGAGCAATGAAGGCTTTGAAGGGTTTGAGGAAACAGACGAAAAACTGGATGCCTATATTTCATTATCTGCTTTTGATAAGGAAACCGTACAGATACTGGCTTCAGAATATGATGTACCGTTTGAATTGTCGCAATTAGGCAAGCAAAACTGGAATGCCGAATGGGAGAAGAATTTTCAACCAGTTGTAATAGATGACTTTTGTACAATAAGAGCAGATTTTCACAACCTGAACGTTACTACACAATATGAGATTGTCATCACACCCAAAATGTCATTCGGTACTGGACATCATGCTACTACCAGGCTGATGATGCAGTTGATGCGTGATTTGGACTTGAAAGATAAAACCGTATTGGATTTTGGTACCGGTACTGGTGTATTGGCCATAATGGCTGAGAAGCTTGGTGCAAAAAATATTGTTGCAATAGACAACGATGAATGGTCGGTAGAGAACAGTATAGAGAATGCACAAAGAAACAATTGCCATCATATCAGCATTCATTTGGGTAGTATAGAGAATGCTGAAGTGAAACAATTTGATATCATCCTTGCCAATATCAATCGACATATTTTGCTCCGCTATATGACCGATATGTATCAACTCTTGCCAATAGGTGGCAAATTGTTGATGAGCGGCTTGCTGAAAGAAGATGATAGTATTGTAACTGAAGCAGCTATCGCAGCAGGCTTTAGAAAATTCTCATATAAAGAATTAAATAATTGGGTAGCAATATTGTTTGAAAGGTAAATTCTGACTATCTTTTTACCCCGATTGGGGTCATAATTCCTTAATATTTATATAATAATGAGGTTTTTGACCACTCAGGGATAGGCTGATAGTTAGGATTAACCGACACTTAAGCCTATATTTGCCAACTTTCTCAAAAGCAACAAACAAGAATGGGTATTGCAATACTTGTAGTTCTGGCTTACCTGATAGGTTCAATTCCTACAGCTGTTTGGGTAAGCAAACAAATCTATGGTATAGATATTCGTGAGCATGGAAGTGGTAACGCAGGGGCTACCAATACATTCAGGATACTAGGTTCAAAAGCAGGCACAGCCGTAATGATAATTGATATGCTTAAGGGCTTTATAGCTGTTAAGCTCTCTCTTTTATCTGCCTTTAGCTGGCAAAGCGAGGCGATAACCAATTTGCAGGTGTTTCTGGGTTTGGCGGCAGTGGTAGGCCATATTTTCCCTATCTGGGCCGATTTCAGAGGCGGAAAAGGTATCGCTACATTATTCGGTATGATACTCGCTATTCAGCCCGTTGCAGCAGTAGGCCTAGTATGTGTATTCTTAATGATGCTGTATCTGACCAGGTATGTATCGCTCAGTTCAATATCGGCAAGCATTGCTTTCCCGGTGATGATAGTGTTTGTTTTCCAGGCAAAAGAACTTACTTACCAAATATTCGCGATAGCTACGGCTTGTTTGGTAGTGCTCACACACTATAAGAATATCGGGCGCCTTATCAATGGCAACGAGAGCAAAGTGCCATTGTTCCGCAAGCGCAGGTTCCGTCGTAATAACGACTAATTACTACATTTCCACAGGTTATAAATCGTATCTTTCAACCCGAAAGGGATAACCGTATTCTATGAAAAAACTATTTTTTGCAACGCTGATAGCTGCATGCTGTCTGGGCTTTTCTTCATGCTTTACCAATCCGGTAACAGGTCGTACTTCTATCAATTTGGTGGACGAAGCATCTGTTAGGCAACAAGCTGCATTGTCATACTCCAGCTTCTTAACTACTAATAAACCCGTAACAGGAACTGCAGATGCTGCAACAGTAGTTCGTGTTGGCAATAAAATGGCTGCTGCTGTGCAGCAATACCTCACACAGATAGCCAAACAGGATTTGGTTGCGGGCTATCAGTGGGAGTTTAACGTAGTGAACAATAATGAAGCAAATGCATTTTGTATGCCCGGCGGAAAAGTGGTTGTATATACCGGTATTCTGCCACTTACAATGAATGAAACAGGATTGGCTGTCGTAATGGGGCATGAGATAGCACACGCTATAGCAAGACATGGTAATGAACGTATGAGCCAATCGTTGGTAGCAGAGGCGGGAGGTATTACTTTGTCTGCTCTTATTTCATCAAAACCTCAGCAAGCACAACAACTATTCAATACAGCCTATGGCATCGGTTCAACATTAGGCACATTGGCATATTCACGCACGCAGGAAAGCGAAGCAGATGAAATGGGGCTCTATTTCATGGCTATGGCAGGTTATGACCCTAATGAGGCTGTAAATTTCTGGCAACGTATGGCTGCAAAAGGCGGTGTAAAACCTCCTGAAATATTGAGTACACACCCGTCTGATGAAAGACGTATCAATGATATTAAAGGCAAACTGCCGAAGGCACTGCAGCTATATAAACATTAGTTATTTAGGAATTTATTAATTACTACTATTAATAAATTTTTAGGTAACTATACCGAGTTACACGTAGATTATACTAAACCTGAATTTATTTCGTGATATGGGTCGTAAAACAAGATATACAATACGGCGTGTGGTCCAACCATAAAGTATATACGAGGACACTTGATGCCAGTCGAGCGCGAAGCTTGCTTATTTGATGTGTATAGCCCAACTTGCCCGACTACAGGAGTTTCTTCTGGTCTTAGATTTTCTTTCTTTAGCACAACCTTAAGTAGTTCTTTTATTTTAGCATTTGGGTTATTATAGAAGTGAATATGCTCTTTGTGGCTGGAGTGGTCTATTAAGTCGTTTATTGTAAGCTTAGAAAGTTTTTTTAAGTTCATAAAATACGAAACGATGTCAGTATTATCTAAGCATTGTTGCTGGAAGGAATACTCTGTTTCATCCAAGTCAATATAATCATAACCAAACAATGGAGTTCTATGGTAATGTTTGCCGACGTTGGCGTATTTCCTGTTATTGAAATTGTATTTAACAGGTTTTTCGTCCTCATCGTCTGGGATGTCGGTAAATCGGTAGGTCATAGCGTAGGAGGATTTTATTAACTTTCCGCTCTTTCCTTGTAATACGTATATATGACTTCTAGGTCTATCTTATTATCAGAATACTCAAAAGGAGCTAGTCCTTTCCTTGCTTCATTCCATGGCTTTTCAGAATGCGTAAGCAGTACTAATTTTTCGTGTGACATTGTGCCATAGTGCAGAAGTATGGCTTCTAAAAAATCCCATTGCTCTTTGTCTAAATCCAATGCCTTAACAGCATTATCGTAGTGTTCTTCGCTCTTTTCTGGATTAGTGTAAGTAATATGAGGGTAAGCTCCTAAATTCTTATATTGGTTATAAACCGACCTGTATACCGGCCCGTTTACCCAGGCTTCTGGGGCTTCATCAAAAATCAATTCTTTACCAAAATACACCATGTGCCAAGCTTGTATGTAATACAATAGCTTTTGCAATTTTAAATGGTTAACCTGTATTTGGCTTTTCAAAAGATGGTGCAATACAAAATTGGCAACATTTAATATGTTAGCTCTTTTTGACATAAAAGATTCGGTGGTA
This sequence comes from Bacteroidota bacterium, assembly GCA_018267965.1. Taxonomy (GTDB): domain Bacteria; phylum Bacteroidota; class Bacteroidia; order Chitinophagales; family Chitinophagaceae; genus Polluticoccus. Next base: position 414,895 of record JAFDXK010000001.1, read on the forward strand.
GATGCCACTAAGGTAGTTAGCCATTTTCTCATTTCACAATATATCTTACATATTAACGTTTTCATGGGATTTTATTGTACAAATGTACATAAAAAATTGAACATAATTACAAAAAATGTGGATAACTTTTAACGTGTAACTTATTCTAATTTAGAATAATTGCATTATCTTTGTTTAATAAAAGGCAATCAAAAAATGGATTTCACTTTCAAGACAATAGCAGAATTTAACGACTACTTTAAAGATGAAAAGACTTGTTATGAGTTCTTAGAATTGCAACGTTGGGATGGTACGCCAGTTTGTCCTCACTGTGGCTCTGTGAAGAAGCCATATAATGTAAAAGCGCGCAGTAAAGTTGCAGCTATTCAAGAAATCCCACATTATCGTTGTGCCGAAAAAGAATGTAGTTTGCCCTTCACAGTCCGCACTGGCAGCATATTTGAAGGTTCTAAAGTTGAATTGAAAAAATGGTTTCAGGCTGCCTATGAAATATCTACACGCAAAAAAGGTATTAGTAGTTTAGAGTTAGCGGAACGTATTGACGTAAGTCAAAAAACAGCGTGGTTTATTAATCATCGTTTGCGCAATATGCTCAAAGATACCAACCCTGAATTACTTACAGGAATAGTCGAAGCTGATGAAACATATGTTGGCGGCAAATTGAAGAATAAGCACGAAAGCAAAAAGAGAAAAGAAAAGACTAAATATGGTCGCTTTTATAACACAGGGGATAAAACAACTGTTGTAGGCTTATTGCAACGTGATGGCAAGGTTGTTACCTACGTAACGCCTAACGCGGAAGCCGCAACTATTGCCCCTATTATGGTAGCGCACTTAGATAAGGACGCAACACTGATTACCGACGACCATAAATCATATAAAGAAGTAGGTAAAAATTATAAGCATCTTATGGTAAAGACTACGTATGGGAGCTATGTAACTCATGGCAACGTTCATACCAACACAATAGAGGGCTTTTGGTCTCAATTGAAAAGGGGTATTATTGGCACATTCCATGTAGTTAGCCCTAAGCACTTACAGAGATACTGCAATGAGTTTAGCTATCGCTATAACAATAAGGGTGTAAGCAATATTGAAAGGTTTGCAGAAAGTATTAAACAGTGTGCGAATACAAGGTTGACATATAAATCATTGATTAGCAACGAACAATAAATACATTTGCTTAATAAAAATATTATCTATACATTTGTATTACAATAAGCAAGAAAGCCCCGTAAAAACGGGGCGACCATCTACGAAATGGTTTCTTGTCGTTGACTGTCAAAGTTCTTTGTTGGTGTGTTTCGGTACGGTTAATGAACCGCCTTACTTACCAAAACTCTAATGTGGTCGATAGGATGCTTTTCTACCCATAAGAGCTTATTAATCAACTGTTTGCTAGCCACCAATAAGGTGGCTATTTCTTTATAATGAGATAACTTCCTGTCCGTTATTACTAAAGAAGTTTTCATCGTATTTGTACTTACTTATAATTTCCCCTTTATCGTCAATCCAGTGCTTACTACCCCATACTGTCAAGGCGTTTGATTTGCCCACCTTTTTGTTTACAAGATTGTACTCAGGAACGCCCTTTAGCGTTGATAATGTTGGGGATACTTGAGATATAACACCTTCAACTGTGCCCTTGCCCTCCAATTTGTGTATAATGTTCGCTATCTCTCTTACAAAAAGAAAATGACCTTCAGTCTTAATAACAAAAGCTACTTTATTTCTAATAGTCCAATTCTTATTGTATTTCGCGTACTTATCAGATTCTTTATTGTTTGATGAATCAATGGGCACAAAAGTGTAACCATTGCTATTAGACATAGGCTGGTAGCCACTCTTTGGCTGTGATTGCTTGAGTTGAGATAAAAAATTATCAATAGAAGCCACCCTATTCAAGAGCTCTTGTTTCTCTTTTTCTAAGGTTTCAATTATCACTCTGTTATCCATTTTTACCCCCTTTTTTCTTTGAATATTGCACAAATCTAAGTCGTTGCAAGATATCTACCAAATATTTATTAGAAAGGAAAATAGGACGGCAATAGGACGAGAATAATAAATAACCTTAAAACATTTGTCCAGTCTATAATAGCTCGTTATAAGACCATTGTCTATTGAACTAAAAAAAATTGTAAATTACACTATGTCTAAGGTGAAAAAAGCAAAAAAACGAGGCAAATACGACGAAAAACTGGCGGTTAAAGGTTCTTTCCTTGACATTATGCAGGCAGCAGTAAAGAACGCCAACAATAAGAGCGCGCCTAAGAAAAAATCGTAACAATTTCTCGCTACGGCTTATTTATAATTGTCGTTTATCTACGTGTAACTCGGTATAGTTACCAATTTTTATTATATTGTAGGTAACGCAAATCACCTGCATGCAGCTTATTGTACCCCCATATAAAAGGTTATTAAGTTATTTGTACCCTGTCCTGATACGAAAGGGTTCAGATACTAACAACAGCTTGCTGCAGTTATTGTTGTATCGCAACCAGTATCAGCTGGCTAGTAATGACGCATTGTATTCTGACGGTACCAGGTATAGACCGGTAGTAGAAGCGTTTAAGCGATTCGAGTCTGAGTTGCCTAATATTAAAAATGCCCTTGTGTTGGGTTGTGGTTTGGGTAGTACAGTACATATATTATCATCCAAAGGGCATCATCCAAATTATACTTTAGTAGATATTGACAAAACGGTCTTAAGCTGGGCATTAGAATTAATGCCCACTGCGAAGAATGGCAATATCAATCCTGTAATTGCAGATGCCAGGCAGTTTGTAGAAACCCATAACCACCAGTACGACCTCGTAGTAATAGATGTATTTGTAGGCAGGATAGTGCCGGGGTTTGTTACTACCCCTCATTTTTTAAATAAATGCCGCTCATTCATAAAAGCAGGCGGCAGGGTAGTTATCAACTATATGATCAATAACGATGGCGATTGGCGGGTAGCCAATGAGCATATACGCCAGGTATTTCCGGGTATAGAGGAAATACAGTTAGGCGTGAACCGTGTATTTGTTGCTAAAGTTTAGCAGACTGGATACGTAAAACCTTCCTGTTCTTTTTCTGTACTCGCATTTTTTCAGGTACCAGGTTAGTTATCTCATCCATAAGGGTTTGCAGCAATGATAACCTTACAAAATGGTCATTGGTTACAAGGCTCACTTCGCGTACCGGCTCAGGGTCTTCAAAATAACGAACACGTTCCATTTGGTCTTCATTGAATTCTATAGTAGCCAGTTCGGGCAATACAGTAAGCCCTTTATTCAGGTCTACCATTTTACGCAATGTTTCTACATTGCTCGATTCGTATCGGTAAGGTTTGTCAATTTGCAGGCGCTGTACCTGTTCGCTGCAAAGGTCTAAAACCTGGTTGCGCATACAATGGCCTTCATTCAATAACCATATACGTTCCAATGCTATATCATCAGCATTAACCATTCTTTTCTTCAGTGCCTTCTCGTCCTCAGAAAAATAGGCGATGAATGGCTCAAAGAACAATGGGTATTCTTTTATGCCATTTTCCTGTAAAGGAGTGCTAACCAGCGCAGCATCTAATTCATTATTCCTTAATGCGGCAATGATCTGGTGAGTTTCCATTTCTTTCACCTGCAGTTTCACATCAGGGAAATGTTTGGCGTAGGCATCCAGAAAACCTGGTAATATATAAGGTGCTATAGTAGGTATTACCGCAAACTTAAATACACCTGCTACGTTATTTTGTTGATTTTGAATAAGTTCCTGTATTTTCTCGCACTCTGCCAGTATCACACGTGCCTGCTCTACTATAGCCTCGCCCATAGCAGTAATAGCTACAGGGTGTTTATTACGGTCAAAGAGTTTAACGCCCAGTTCTTCCTCCAACTTCTGTATCTGCATACTAAGCGTAGGTTGGGTAACAAAACATTTGTCGGCAGCAGCTACAAAACTTTTATAAGTGGCAACGGCAACTACATATTCTAATTGAGTAATGGTCATGATGTTATGTATTGTAAAAGAGATTCCAAAATTAAGGCATATTATCCATATAGTCTATACCTATAGTTCATATAGGGCATACTAATAGTTTGTGTCACAAAAATGTTTTTCTCGATAAAGCGGGATAAAACAGAGATGAAACAGCGCAATAATCATTAAAAATTAATTAAAACGAAACTAATTAAAATAACGTTAAAATAAAACCAATTAACGCGTTCTTAATATTAACGGCAGTATTTTTGTACTATAATTTAATGTAGTGTTGCTATATACCTGTGTTTTCATCCTAAGCGTTGAAAAAAATTTAACCCCAAAAATAGGCACACTATGTCATGTAGAAGAATCTTTACTCGCGCACTCACTGTATTAGTTGCATTGCTTGTATCTCAACAATCATTTGCACAAATTACAGCTTACACAAGAACGGTTTTATCAGGACAGACTTACACACAAATAACAGGCGGAACTGTTATTAACACTACAGTGCAGCTATCAGCCAGTATGTCAACAAATGCAGACGACGGAGCAGTTCTCGTAACACTCCCATTTACTTTTACATACAATGGCAACACATTTACACAAGTTACTTTTTGCACTAACGGATGGATAGGAATGGGCAATCAGCTTGCGGTTACTGCCGCACAGGGCAGAGCATCAGGCAATCTTTTTTCTGCAACTGTTCCCAATAATACGTTAGCACCATGGTTTGGCGATATGTCAGCTAATTTCCCTGCACCAGCCGGTATAGGAAGCATGGTGCATGGCACAATGGGTACAGGCATTTACGCATTCGAATGGAGAAACGCTACAGGTTCGGGTTTTGGTACAACAACAGTTAATCTTATCAATTTCATGATCAAGATATATGGTCCCGCATCATCTGCACCGGGCAGAATTGAGTTCTTATATGGTTCTCAATCTGGTGCACTAACCGTAGGGCGAACTATAGGTATTGAAGATGCTGTTGGAGGTACCAATCGTTATATCAATGCATTAAACGGATTGTCAAACAACACTTCAACAGCAGGCGCATGGCCGGGTAATGGCACAGGTTATCGATTCGATCCTCCTATACCATGTTCAGGAACACCTGCAGCAGGCACTGTAGTAGCTCCGGCGACTGTATGTTCAGGCTCAGGTTTTACACTTTCACTTGCAGGTAATACTACAGGTAACGGCATCGCTTATCAATGGCAGTCAAAACCATCTGCAGGTACTACCTTCAATAATGTTGCTGGTGCTACAGCCAGTACTCTAACAACAACGATATCAGTTCCTACAGATTTCAGGTGTGTGGTAACATGTACGCCAAGTGCTTCTTCTGTTATAACACCTGCTGTAAGCATAGGCATCAACAGTTTCTATATCTGTTATTGCAAGGGTAGCCTGGGAGGAAGCACTGTTGCTTCAATAGATTCTGTATCTATACTTGGCACTACGTTGCAAAGTGCTTCTCCGGGTGCTGCTGCAACATTTTACACCCAATACGCAGCTACAGGCAACAGGACGGCTACATTGCAGGCAGGAGGCTTATATACTTTTTACCTTAAATACGGTTCCGGCGCTATTGCATCTATATGGATAGACGGCAACCAGAATGGTAATTTTGAGCCAAGTGAATGGACACAACTGAACACAACAGGCACATCTGCATTAGCTTACGTACAAGTGCCGCCAAACGCATTAACTGGGCTAACGGGCATGCGTATACGCACAGCGGCAGCAGGCTCGGCTAATGGTGCATCAAATGTTTGTGGCAATTTCACCACCGGCGAAACAGAAGATTACGTAATCAATATTATCCAGGCGCCACTTAATGATTTAAAATTGGTAACCCTGCTAAGTCCGCCATCAGGCAATCCTACTTTATGCCCGTTCAAAGATATACCTGTAAGGGCTGTGATATATAATAACGGTTCAGTAGCGCAATCGGGCTTTACTGTTGTTGCTAAACTTACAGGGCCGGCGCCCGCTACTAACACTTACAGTTATACCAACACGCTGTTGCCATTCAAAACAGATACTATATCACTGGCTACTTACAATTTTAATATTACAGGTAGCTTCGCCGTAAAGTCTTACGTGGTTCCGGGTATAGATGCTGACCCGCTCAATGATAGCTCGGCATTTTATCCGTTCACTATTGCATTCAGTGCAGCACCTCCTGTTATTCATGTAGACTCAGTATGTTATGGAGAGACAGCCGTGCTCAGTTTGGATAATGACACACTGGTGCACAACTGGTACAAGACATCAACAGGCGGCACGCCTTTTTATAACCGTGATACTATCATACTCCCTAACATGCAGCGCGATACTACTTTTTTTGTAAGCGCACAAGGTAAGAAGTTGATTGGTTCGTTAACTACATTGAACGCACCTAATAATGGCTGTTCGGCCGGAGCAATGTTTGATATTATTCCTAACAGAAACATGAGCCTCGATAGCCTCGCAGCACGTTTTGCATCTTCAGGCTCGCAAACTGTAAAACTATACTACAAATTAGGCTCGTATTCGGGTTTTGAAAATAATGCATCTGCATGGACGTTGTGGGAGTCTATTACGGTAAACCCTGCGACTACAACCAATCTGGAATTGATAAAACCAAGCTCACCGCTGGTGCTGACTGTAGGTAATACCTATGGTATTTACGTCAGTTACAATGCACAGTACACCAATGGTACTGGTACATTTGCCAATGCAGATATTACTTTGAATGCCGGTGCAGGTTTTTGTACAGCATTCACCAGTGCTATTGCAGGCAGACAATTTAATGGTACTCTTTTTTACAGTAGTGGTGCCAGTCTTTGCGAAAGCCCTCTTATTCCAATTACCGCATATGCAGGCCCTGCTCCTTTAGTGAATCTGGGTGTAGACCTTACCATATGCGAGGACGTAAAAATAATATTAGATGCAGGTTTCTATGGAGGCAAATATCTATGGAGCACTGGCGCTACTACACAAGCCATCGAATTGAAAAACAAACCGGGTACATATTGGGCTACAGTAGATAAATATTGTGTATCGAGCGATACTGTTGTCATCAATGTAAACCCATTGCCAAGCACTACAGGTATTTCTTATTTGCGTATAGGAGATACATACTCGTTCGAAGCTGCTGATGTAAAAGATGCTACAAAATGGTTGTGGATTTTCGGCGACGGAGCTACAGATAATACCACCCTCAAACCATCACATACTTATACCAATGGTTTATCAAACAAGGTAAGGTTGTTGTTGTTCAACGATTGTGGTGTTGATACTACTGATTTGCAATTGCCTTTAGGAGTAAATACTCCGATTGCAGAAAATGATATCAAAGTGTATCCTAACCCTGCTTCAGAAAAACTAACTGTTACTACCGGCAATGCAGTTATTACAAGTTTGACAATGATTAATGCTGTAGGACAGGTGGTTTATCAATCAGAAGATATACAAACTAACAAGCTGGATATAGATGTGAGCAAAATGCAAACAGGCAATTATATTTTAAGAATAATGAATAAAGACGCAATGGTTACTAAAACCCTGACGATTAAAAGATAATGACATAGGTGCGATTTTGATCAGGTAAACGGGCGGGTACTTCCTGCCCGTTTATTGTTTTTAGAAATGTAACTTTGCGCCAAACTTTTACAGCATGGGCCTTGCGTCTAAATTAAGGCTGAATCCGGACACACCGTTAGTGTTGATTGAAGCTCCCGATGATGCGGATGCTTTATTCAAAGGGTTTGAAATCAAAACATCGCTGGCGGGTAAAGGTATCCGCCAAGTCATCTTCTTTGCTGTAAATAAGAAAAGCCTCGATACTTTTTATCCTAAAATTATTGCCAGGCTTGCTGATGATTTCATATTCTGGATTGCATATCCTAAACAAAGTAGCGGCATAACTTCAGACCTTACTCGTATGACAGGCAATGCACGGGATAATATTATTTATTCGGAAGATTATACCATTGTGAGTTCGGCTGCTATTGATGATACATGGACAGGTATGAGGATAAAAAAGAAAGACCCGAATGCAAAATACAAAAGAGAAGTACCTATTGCAGATCGTAAAACCGAAGGCATAGATTATGTGAAACGTATCGTGAAGCTACCCAAAGATGCCATTGCAGCAATGAAGCCATACAAGGGTTTGGAGGACTTTTTCAATACCATGTCTTTTACCCACAAAAAGGAATATGTGGAAGCTATAGTAGACGCAAAGAAACCTGAGACCAGGCAACGACGCATAGAGAAAATGATAGAAATGGTTGGACATTTGAAAACAGCTAAAGAAATTAAAAAGAAGAAATGAGTTATAAAGACATACCGACAGGGCAAGTATTACAATACATCAAAGACAATTATTTAGGCAAACTGGTTGAAGGCTCCCGTTCTGCAGCCGGTAATTGGTTACAGTTTACATTAGAGCATATTGAAAAAGGGAAAGCGACCCTGTCTCTCGATGTAAAGCATGATATGACCAATCCGTACGGTAACATTCACGGAGGCATGATGGCCTTGGTAATAGATGAGGCGATAGGATGGGCAGTTGTAAGCCTGGATACCGATAATCATTATACCTCTTTAAACCTGAATGTAGACTTTCTGTATGCTATAAAAGAGGGCGAAAGACTTAAAGCTACTTCTGAAGTAATACGTGAGGGTAAGAAAATAATACATGTAGAATGTAAGGTATATGATATGAAGGGTACCCTGTTGGGAAAGGCTACCAGTAACCTTATTGTTACAGGTATGAAACCTACAGAGGGCAATTATAAAGTAGCTAATTAGTCCTTAATCCTATTTTCCTATATACTTTTTCTATTTTTGCAGCCTTATTTATGCTGAACGGTAAGAAAATAGTTGTTGTACTGCCTGCCTATAAGGCAGCTTTGACCATGGAGCGTACCTATTCCGAGATTCCTTTCGATATAGTGGACGATGTTGTATTGGTGGATGACCATAGCCCCGACAATACTGTAGAAGTAGGAGCTAAACTCGGTATCAAACATATTATTCGCCACGAGGTGAATAAAGGGTACGGAGGCAACCAAAAAAGCTGTTACTCAAAAGCATTGGAAATAGGTGCTGATATTGTAATCATGCTGCACCCCGATTACCAATATACACCTAAGCTCATTCATGCTATGGCTGCTGTCATAGCTTATGATGTCTATCCCGTGTCATTTGGCTCGCGCATATTAGGTAAAGGTGCATTGAGAGGTGGCATGCCTATGTATAAGTACATCTTCAACCGATGCCTTACTTTGTTTGAAAATATCATGATAGGACAGAAGTTGAGCGAATACCACACCGGCTATCGTGCTTTTAGTGCAGAAGTGATTCGTTCTATTGATTTCACTCACAATAGTGATGACTTCGTTTTTGATAATGAAATGATATCGCAGATATTTATGAATGGCTATGAAATTGGAGAGGTTACATGTCCTACCAAATATTTTGAAGAAGCCAGCAGTATCAACTTCAGCCGTAGTATGAAGTATGGCAGGGGAGTGCTGAGGGTATCGCTGCAACACTGGCTGCACAAGCGAGGCATAGTAAAAAGTAAATTGTACAATAAACCGCAATAAAAAATCCCGCTCATTGAGCGGGATTTTTGTGTAACTTATAATGATGTTATTTTCTGAAAACAGCAGTTTTGGCAATGGTGTCGTGTAATGCCTGCCTTTTATCACCCAATGCAAAAAAGCAACCGATGAACATAACGAAACCCAGTAATCCGCCAATACTCGAAATAAACCCGACGCCTGTTACCATTGCCGCAATATTGCATACAGTACCTATATTTTTTATAGCCCATCTTTTAAGGTAAAGTCCTGTATTGCCTTCTGTACCATCTTCATTTTTTACCCTTATACCCAGCATCAGTTTACCTAAAGTATAACCTGTGAATGCTTCAAGCAGGCTGTAAAGGAAAGCTGCAATGGTGGCGCCGGCAATAAATCCCATAATTGCTCCTGCAATGCCTCCTCCTAAAGCACTGTCAGCTGTTTGGCCTGCGGCTGCTCCTGCAGCTGCACCCAGCATACTGCCTCCGGCGAGGCCTATCATTCCAAGAATGAAAGCAATTGCAGATATAATGATACCGTCTATCAGTACTGCACCAAAACGCATTCCAAAACCTATTCGCTCCATATTATTTGATTGTGATATTACTTCCATGATATATAGTTTTTTATAAAGCTAAAGAGAATATTTGCGTAATGCAATAGCAATAAAAAAGCCTCTCATTTGAGAGGCTTTTTCTATAGTTTGACTTTCAATTATTTCATTGCAACTGTAGTTGCTTTCACTTCCTGTTTTACAGGAGCTTTAGCAGCTTCAGTTGATTTACCGTGCATGTTAGCCAATGTTGGTGCAATAACCAATGCAACGATAGACATCAATTTGATAAGGATGTTCATTGAAGGGCCTGATGTATCTTTAAACGGATCACCTACTGTATCACCTGTTACAGATGCTTTGTGCGGTTCTGATTTTTTATAGTACATCTCACCATTGATTTCAACACCTTTCTCGAAAGATTTTTTAGCGTTATCCCAAGCACCACCTGCGTTGTTCTGGAACATACCCATCAATACACCGCTAACAGTAGCACCTGCTAACATACCACCTAATGCTTCAGGTCCTACAAGGAAACCAACGGTCAGAGGAGCTATTAATGCAATTGCACCAGGCAACACCATTTTCTTAATAGAAGCTTGGGTAGAGATAGCCACACATTTATCGTATTCAGGTTTGCCTTTACCTTCCATGATACCCGGTATTTCGCGGAACTGGCGACGAACTTCTTCTACCATTGCCATCGCAGCTTCACCTACCGCGCGGATAGCTAAAGAAGAGAAGATGAAAGGAATCATACCACCTACGAATAACATCGCAAGAACTTTGGCTTGATATATGTCTATATGTTGATTATCTGGCATTGCAACACCTACATAAGCAGCGAAAAGAGCCAATGCAGTAAGAGCAGCAGAAGCGATAGCGAAACCTTTACCTGTTGCAGCAGTAGTATTACCTACAGCATCCAGCACGTCTGTTTTTTCACGAACTTCTTTAGGCAATTCACTCATCTCAGCAATACCACCTGCGTTATCAGCTATCGGGCCGAAAGCGTCGATTGCCAATTGCATAGCTGTTGTAGCCATCATACCCGCAGCTGCGATAGCCACACCGTATAAACCTGCCATTGCATAAGAACCCCAGATACCACCTGCTAAAACAAGGATAGGTAAGAATGTACTTTCCATACCCATAGCCAAACCACCGATAACGTTTGTAGCATGGCCTGTACCTGATTGACGAATGATATTTAATACAGGGCGTTTACCCATTGCAGTATAATACTCTGTTATCATGCTCATCAGTGTACCTACTACAAGGCCTACCATGATAGCACCAAATACTTGTGTATTACTAAACTCATGTCCGCGAAGCGTCATGCTTGCAGGCAGAATGTTCATTACAAGGAAGTAACAAACAACTGCAGTCAATACCATAGAACCATAGTTACCCATGTTCAATGCTTTTTGTACAGCGTTTGTGCTGATGCCTGCGCTGTCAGATATACGTACCATCCATGTACCGATGATAGAAAGGATGATACCGCTACCTGCTATCAGCATTGGTAACAATATTGGTCCTAATCCACCGAAGTTATCTACAGATGCAGTCTCACGTCCTAATACCATTGTAGCCAAAACAGTAGCAACATAAGAACCGAACAAGTCAGCACCCATACCTGCTACGTCACCTACGTTATCACCTACGTTATCTGCAATAGTTGCAGGGTTACGAGGATCATCTTCAGGGATACCAGCTTCTACTTTACCTACCAGGTCAGCACCTACGTCAGCGGCTTTGGTATAGATACCACCACCAACGCGTGCAAATAATGCGATACTTTCAGCACCCAGAGAGAAACCTGTCAGTACTTCGATAGCACGTTCCATTTCTTCGCTGTTCACTGCAGCTTCAGGAGCGAACACCATTTTGAAAATGATGAATAAGCTACCCAAACCAAGTACAGCCAAACCAGCAACGCCAAGACCCATTACAGAGCCACCGCCGAAAGAAACGGCCAGTGCTTTGCTAAGGCTGGTACGTGCAGCGTTTGCAGTACGCACGTTTGCTTTAGTAGCAATGCGCATACCTATGAAACCTGCCAGTGCGCTGAATACTGCACCGATAACAAATGCCAATGCGATTACAGGGCTCGATTTAGGATTGCTGTAACCCATGAAGCCCAGCAGCAAACCTGCTATGATTACGAAGTAAGTAAGGATTTTGTACTCTGCTTTCAAAAATGCCATAGCACCTTCTGCTATGTATTTCGAAATTTCTTTCATGCGGTCACTGCCTGCGTCCTGTTTGCTCACCCAAGAGCCTTTTACCATCGTATACAACAAGGCAAGTACGCCACACGCCGGTACGAGATAGAAAAGTGAATTCATATTAAAACTTATGTGTTATAAATAAAAGTGGTGCAAATATAGCAGTTTGACGCCTAAAAACATAAGATAGCATTTGCAATTGTGGGATAATGGTGGAATAGTTTTTGTACGTATCATATTACAGGAAACCCTTAACACTTATTTGGGTAATTTTATATCTGTGGCTGTAGGAGACTATAAAAAATTGGCAGATGAAGAGCTTGTTTACCGTTATGTGCATCGTAACGAACAGGCTGCTTTCACCTGTCTCTTTGAGCGTTATGGCCACTTGGTATATGGTGTTTGTTTAAAATATCTGAAAGATGCCGAAGCTGCCAAAGATGCCATGCAGCAAATATTTATAAAATTGCTGGATGACCTCAAACGGTTCCAAATCGAAACTTTTAAACCCTGGCTCTATCAGGTAGCCAAAAACTACTGCTTTATGCAATTGCGTAAAACAGTGCCTGTGGTGGATAATAAAATTGACCTTACCGATAATGTGGAATTTGACGATGACTGGCATCATAAGATGGAGAAGGAAGAATTACTTGATAAATTAGAGACTGCGATAGAAGAACTGAATGAGGAGCAGCGACGGTGTATAAAACTATTTTACCTCGATAAACTGGCTTATGCCGAGATAGCTGCAAAAACGGGTTACTCGATGATGCAAGTGAAGAGTGCCATACAAAATGGTAAACGGAATTTGAAACTAAAACTGGAAACATCCCGAAATGTGAACACATGAGCAACGAGGGGCTGAAACATATTTTTGATAGTACCACCTGCCTTAGCAAAAGGCAGATGAAAGACTATGTGTCTGGCGTAATGACCAATGAGGAGGCTCATGCGGTAGAGTTGCACCTGAACAGCTGCCCTTTATGTAATGATGCCATTGAAGGTTTGTTTGAACAACAGGAAGGCGCACTAACAGAGGTAACTGCACTTAATACAGATTTTCTTAAAGACCATTTTGGCAACATCAACCCGCAGGTACATCTCAATTCTATAACAGCTACGCATCATGCAAGGCAAATAGACCTGCGAAAGAAAAAAGAAAAAGTGCATCATATATGGCGTACTATTTCTATTGCAGCAGGTTTGTTATTGCTGGTAGGCGTGATATGGATGTATCGTTTTACTCACCAGCCCGATGTGCAACCACAAATAGCTGCTGTTACATCTGCAGAGCAACCAATGCAAGAACAGTTATATAAGAACACTGTACCCGGCGACTCACAACAGACTGAAACATTGTCTAATACTCCTGCCATTAAACCTGCTGAGAAAGGGGTAGTGGCAATGGTTGAAGAGAAAAATCAGAAAGTTCCTGCAGCAGCACCTGCTATGCCTGTAGCAATGGATGCTAAACAACAATCGGCCGATGCTGCGAAATCTTCTGTTGCAAACGAAGATGTTGCAACCGCTACAGGAGTAAATGACAGAAGATTCGGTAATAGTTATACCCCTGCTACTGAACCTGAAACCAACGGAGAAAAAGCTTTGAATAATGTAACAGTTAAGTCGTACAAAAAACCGTTGATTTCGGACCGCGAAGTAAGAACAGCCGAAGAAATAGAAAAAATGCCTACGCGCAACACTAATGCTGTAGTGAGCACTACTGCCGGTGTTTATCAAAAAACAGATAATGCAAGCGTAAACTTAGGTGGTGCACGTAGTGAGGGTACTGCTTATTATGTAGATGGGATAAAAGTACAAGGTAGCAGAGGAACGAATTTGAATCAGCCTGATGGGGGGATAGAAGTTCAAACGTCAGGCTTGTCTAAGAAATATCGTGATGTTATGAGAGAGCTTGATGCGGATGAACTCTATGCTAATAAAAATTATAAAGCAGCACTCGATAAATATACCGCCGTTATGCGTGGCGATGCCAATAAACGCCACAGGCACGAAGCCGCGATAGGTGCGGCTAAATGTTATATAGCATTAGGCAATAAAGCCAAAGCCAAAGAAATCTTGCAAAGTATTGTAAATGCAGGCGGTGCATATAAACACGAAGCCAAAAAAATGTTGAAAGAATTAGAGTAACCGACTGCCCCCAATGATCGTCATCTTAATTTTACTGCTTGGTGTTCTGTTAGTTTTTTCAATCCCTTTTTTTATAGGGTATACTATTTATAAGTGGCTTAACAAAAAAGGGTATAGAAAAACTGGTATAACAATTTTGCCGCTATCGCACTGTATATGCTGTTCAGTATATATACAGCTATATATCCTTTAGATAGTTTTTACAAGGAAGAGTTTGAGTATGGGTTTAAAACACCTTTTCCCAAATCAGGAAATATTATAGCTAAAAGTGCATCATATCCTGATATTCATGGAGATTATACTTCTGCTTTTGTAGCACAACTAAATTCTGCTGATTACAAAAAACTGCGTATGAAGTTCGCAGGTGATAAAGGATATTCCAGTAATGACTCATTACGTGTTCTGTCTGATTCTTATAGCGACGTCTCGGGAAATGTAAAAGATAGCCAATTGCTTATTTCCTATTATACCGCTGATGCGCATGGTAACAGATTTTCAATTTCTTTTTATAGCAACAACATGATACTTGTACACAGAGTAGGTTGATAGTAGACACTAAAAAACTACTAAAACTAGTAGGTTAAGACATTTTGTTTTTTCGTACCTTTTCGGCAATATTTCAAAACAAAAATGATCCTCCTTACTGAACGCACTCAGGCATTACAAGAATGCCCTGCATTGGCCAGGTATATGCACGACTGGCAGCAGGCAGAATATGAAGAACTGCAAGAAGAACTATCTGCCGAAGATTTAGAAGATTTTAAACAAAAGACAGACGATGTTAATGTCACTTCGTATCAAAATCAACTTATTGGTCAGTTGGTATACAAAGTTGATGCCGACAATATCTACGATTATATACAGCAATTACCCGAAGCATTTTTCCGTTTTTCTGAGCTGATGAAATGGAAAGAGCTTTCTTTTCTCTTGCTATATAAAGTGGCATGGCAAAAACAGCAGAACGACTATCCACCTGTGAAGATGGAATTGCAGCATCTACGTTCTATTGGTGTTGATGATAATTATAAAGACGCCATTAAGGCAACCGGCACTGAGTTGATACGTTTATTGCGTAGCGTGTTTTGGCTGGGGCGTTGCAACGCATCATTGCCATATATTCATTTTGCGGCAACGGGTAGTAACACAGCTATATATATGTGCAAATTCGGTTTCCTGCATTTTTATTGTTACGACGAAAAAGAAAAACAGAAAATAGAGGTGGCAGCATCAGAATCGGGGTTACAGTTGTTTGCCGAACAGACCTCAGATTTCCTGGAGGGTGGTATTATTATGGGTCGTGAAACCCTGCCATGATATATAAAAGAAAAAACCGCTTCGAAAAAAGCGGTAAATCCAATAGGTTTTTACAGAAGTGGTGTAAGTGATAATACAGGGGCTGTTTCGTCATTCAACTCTACGCCTCATAATCACAACTCAAAGTTAAGGTTATGCATCATAATAAATGTAAATCTTATGTAAAATATTATTTACATAATATAATGTAGCTACAATTATCACTGTTTGTAGCAGGATAGTCTTTCATTTCGTTTTGAAATCAAGCGTCTGAAAAGTGGTTTACCTTTTAATAGTTGAAGCTATTTAATAATTATCCTTTTTCTACTTGATATACCGTCATTTGCTGTTATATCTAAAACATAACTTCCGGAAGTTACACCTGTGATACTAACAGGTAAACTAACATTGCTGAATACCTGATGAGATTGCCATACTGTTTTGCCGGTTACATCTATCAATTGAAGGGTAACTGTTTTGTTTTTGAAATAATCGTTATTATCTGTTACAATAAAATTACCGCTGCTTGGGTTTGGGTATAGTGTAATGGTATTATATGCATATGGTATGCCGTTAGGTACTTTAAGATTCTCTTCGTATTTAGGTGATGCCCACATACCTCTGCCCCAGGTAGCTGCAACTATTTCGCCGGTCTTATAATTTATGCCTAAATCAAAGACATTAACAATAGGGTGGTTATTGCTGAATTTTTCCCACTGTGTCATTGTCGCAGTTCTGTAATATACTCCGGTGTAGTTACCGATATACAAAGTGCCGTTTGAAGTATCTTGTGTAATACAATACACCGGCAGGTCAGGTAAGTTTTCATTCATTGTTTTCCATACACCATCGTTATACATCGCAACCTTTGTCTTGTTTGTCCCAAATCCCGGGAATGTTATCCAGCATTGTTTTTTGTTTTTATGGTCTACGACAATATCTGACATTAATGGTTCGGAATACGGGTGTGCGATTGTAGTCCACGATGCTCCGCTGTCATAGGTGATGTTAATATTATTCCCTGTTTCTTCAGTGGCATAAATAGTACCGGCTGCGGCATTGGTTAATGCAAGACGCTTTATCAACTTATTGAAACCGGGTGAAATAGGAGACCAGGTTACACCTTGGTCAGGAGAAGCAAAAACTGTTTTATATGCTGTATATAATTTGTTATGATTATTTGGGTCTAATAAAAACGGGGTTATCCAATTACCCGATGTAGTATTAGGTATATTACCGACCAAATCATTAAAGGTAGAGAATGAAAGTCCTTTACTTAAGTCCCATTTAAACAGATGTCCACCCATAACGTAGGTAGCATAAATTATGTTGGGGTTTGTTGGGTCTATTTGACAATCGGCTCCGTCACCCGGGCCTACCGGGGTGGTAAGTTGTGTGCTTCTGTATATTAAGCTGGTGCCGTTATCTTGCGCGCCACCCAACACAAAAGAAGCATTGTCACTCACCGCATTTCTGTAATACTGTGTGATATTTATTCCGTTAGATATGCTAGTCCATGCAGTCGTTCCAATAGGGGTAGGCCCGAAATAATAAATGCCGCCATCATTACAATCAAAAAGGACTGAGGGATAAAGCGGGTGAAAGCCCAGAAAATGATGATCTGCATGTACCAATGGAACGCCTAACATATCTGCTGATCCAATCGTTTTAATATGCCAGGAATAACCACTGTCAATCGATTCCCAGGTATTCACGCCTCCTATGATAATATGTTTAACGTTGTTTGGGTCGATAGCTATGCATAGATCATATGCACCTTGTCCTTGCCCTTGAGTAGAATGACACGAAATTCCTTGTACATCTGATGCAAGAAGATTGTTACTACAGCCCGATGTTGTGTATATACCACCGAATACTTTAGTAAAACTTCCCCCGGCATTGTTAGAGCTATATATGCCTTCGAGTGAATTGTAGTCATCTGCAACTATCACCTTTAATAAGTTAGGATCGGATTCTGTTACAGCTATTGCAGCTCTGATTGCGTTTGGTATATTTTTTTGAATAGCCCAACTAAAGCCACCATTTGTAGAGCGCATGATCAACATGCAACTATTGCCTATGCTACTGTCTATTGCTTGTACAGACGCGTACATAATATTGGTGTCATTGGTATTGTAAACCAATTGCCAAATGTTATAAATAGAATAACGTGTTAAAAAGTACGGGGTTACAGTTATCCAATTCTTACCGCCATCAAACGATTTTGCTATTGCAGTTGTGCCGGCTACAGTTATGGAATTTGTATCAATTGGATTTATCAATAGTGAATTTAATCGAGTATCCTCAGAGATACCTAAAACTATACTTGTTGTGTCCCAGGTAATACCCCCATTGTATGATTTCAGTAAACCTATACTGGTGTATGGAACATCTCCTAATCTGGCATGTCCATAATTGTATTGTGGGGTAAAATGTATAGATGGAACTTCTTTATCGCCGGTACATATGTATATCGTGTTAGGATTTAAAGGATTAAAATCTATATCAGATATTGCACATGTCATTAAATTCTCACAAAGCGGTTTCCACGTTGTAGCGAAATCATGTGTTATCCAGGCACCACCACCTGCGGTTCCTATTGCAAATGTTTCAGGGTCTGAAGGATGAAATGCCATGGTATTTACACGTCCAATTCCGGCTGCCTGGTAATTAAGCCATAGGCCTGAATTTTCAAAAGGCCCGATTGGCTTCCAGTTAGATTGGTCTACAGCAGTAGTTTTCGCCCAGGTATTCCATGTTTTAGCTTCATATTCTTTCCATATTCGATAGGCGTCTATTTTAGGTACTATATAACCTTGTTGGTCTGTATGCTGCTCCCAATACCACGCCCATCGGTCAAACTGATATTCTTCACCCTCTTCAATTTCATTTGTATTTTTTGTAGTAGGATGGTCCATCTCTTCCTGTTCATGTTCTCGAACAATATCATCAAACTTAACTCTGGTAGTAGAACTAGATTGGGCACTTGATACTGTGCATAATGCTATGCTAATGATAAGCAGAAAGAAGCGTTGCATAAGAGTAAATTTTATAATTAGAATAAAAATTTATCTAATGTAATGGGAGCTCCGAAAAAGCAATAGTGACATGTAGTAAACGGTTGGCTTTAGTAGTGAAATACGAGTTTGATGTAGGGAAAGGTTATGTCCTAACATTAGTTGCTATTAACAGATTAAAACAAGTGAGATAAATTCTCAAACGAGATATTCGTACTTTCATGCCGCATATTGTTGAATTATGAAATTTTTATTTACGTTTTTGAGTGTTATTCTATTTACAGAGGTATTACCGGCCCAGGAGACTGAGTACAGGAGTACCGCTAACCCCATGTACTGGAAAAACCGTATTCCTGATGGTGCCTATTGGCAGCAGGATGTGAGTTATAAAATAGATGCCAAGATTGATGAAACCACCAATATTGTGGATGGCGCCGAAACGCTTGAGTATTGGAATAATTCTCCCGACACATTGCGATTTGTTTATTTCCATCTATGGCAAAACGCTTTTATAAAAGGTTCGCATCTGCATTCGCTTGAAGAGGCCGAGAATCAAAAGGCTCGTATGGGTAAGTACGAAAAGCAGGGATTAGGTATTGTGTTGGAAGATGTAAAAGCAGATAATGTTGCGGCAACGCTTGAACTTGATAATACTATTCTGAAAGTGAATTTACCTAAGCCGTTATACCCGGGTGCTAAGGTGACATTCAAAATGAATTTCAAAACCTACTACGATAATGGCAGCACACGCCGCCGTATGCAAATGTGGGATGCGTGGGGTTATAAGCATTACAATGGTGTGCAATGGTTTCCTAAAATATGTGTGTACGACCGCAAGTTTGGCTGGGATACCCAACAACATTTGAATAAAGAATTTTATGGCGACTATGGTACTTATGATGTGAAGCTCGACTTCGCATCTAACTATGTAGTAGAAGCAACAGGTGTGTTACTGAATCGTAAAGAAGCATTACCTGATGCACTGCGCGAGAAACTGGATGTGAAGAATTTCAAAGACAAAAAATGGGATGAAAAACCATCCGAAATAACTCCGTATAATAAAGACGAACGTAAGGTGTGGCATTATCGCGCTATCAATGTACATGATTTTGCTTTTACTGCCGACCCGTCTTATCGTTTGTCAACTGCTTACTGGAATGGTATTGAATGTGTAGGTATTGTACAGGAGCCTCACGCAAGTGGTTGGCAAAACAGTGGTGAGTTCGTTGCGAAAATCATCCAAACATTTTCTGAAGACATAGGTATGTATCAATATCCTAAGATGGTAGCCGCTGATGCCCGTGATGGTATGGAATACCCAATGCTAACATTGGACGGAGGTAAAGACCCTGGTTATCATGGTTTGCTGGTGCACGAGATAGGGCATAACTGGTTTTACGGACAGGTGGGTAATAACGAAACATATCGTGCTGCATTGGATGAAGGCTTCACTCAATTCCTTACAGCCTGGGGCTTGCGCCGCTTAGATGGCGAAAACATACTTACCGAGCCTCAGAAGAATTGGTACAAGCGAATGTTTAGCAAAGAGCAAATGAAAGTGCTGGATCGTAGTGTGGAGAATGCTTATGTTTTCGATGCTCTTAATCAAGAAGAGTTGCCTATCAATACGCATTCAGATGATTTCCACAATGCACTGGGGCATGAAGGTGGTTACAGGCAGGTATATTATAAGACTGCAACCATGCTCTATAACCTGCAATACACACTGGGCGATTCACTCTTCCAGGCAGCATTGCAGCATTATTTTGCTCAATGGCGTTTTGCACATCCGTATTTCGAAGATTTCAGGAATTCGATTATTCAATTCACGCACGTAGACCTCAACTGGTTTTTTGATGAGTGGATGGAAACAACCAAAGCAATTGATTATAGTATAGAACGCATTCATAAAATAAAAGGAGTTGACAGTTTTGCGGTAACCTTCCGCCGCAGGGGACAAATGCAAATGCCGATAACTTTTACCGTTACGGCAAAGAGCGGCAGCAAACATGATTTCTATATTCCTAACACATGGTTTGAAAAGCAGGCTGCAAATACCACCACCTTACCTAAATGGTATGGCTGGGGTAAACTGCATGATACCTACACTGCCAATATTCATGTGCCTAACGGCGTGAAAAATATACAGATAGATACATCATACCGATTGGCAGATGTGTATATGCTCGATAATTACAAATCACGTATGCTACCATTCTCACCTAAGGCGTTGGTAGTAAAATTTGATGGAGGTTTGAACAACCCGTGGGATAGAAGGCATAATCGCGCGTATGTTCGTCCTGATGTGTGGTGGAACCCTATAGATGGCGTAAAGCTTGGTGCACATATTGAGGGTGATTATCTCTTTACCATGCATAAAATCGATGCATCTATTTGGTGGAACTCTCACATACTACAGGCCGATTCATTTGTCAGTTATAAAAGCCAGGGATGGTATGATAAATATGTATCGATAAACTATTCGGTAAACTATTCTTCACCTTTCACACGCTGGACACCCAAATTGCAAAAGCAATTCACCAGCCGTTGGTTAGATGGTTTGTGGTATCATAAGGGCGGTTTGAGCTGGGCAGTAGATGGTGCAAATAACATTACAGGCTATGCACAAACCATGTGGCGTCCATTGAGCTACGATAGAGATTATTTGATGTATCCGAAAGAGTGGAGCAGCGGTAGAGCATTACCTAACTCATCTATCAATTTAGTATGGACACATAATTATAATTATCGCCGTGGTAATGGTACTTACAAAGTAAACCTTCGTGCACCATTCCTTACTGGCAATAGTGCCAATGCATTCAACTATAGCTATGCGCAGTTAGAAGCTGTTAATACTAATAAGATAGATAAACTGGAAATACGCACGCGTTTATTCGGTAGGTATGGTACAGGTACTAACCTGCCATACGAGAGTTTGCTTTGGTTGTCTGGTGCTAACCCCGAAGAGTTGATGGAGAACAAATATACCCGTACCACAGGTTTTGTACCGAATGAATGGAACGATATTACAGCTACACAAACCAATCATTTTCAGCAGGGTGGTGGTATGAACCTTCGCGGCTATGCAGGTTATTTTGTTGCAGACAATCGCGGTGGTGTAAATATGATTGCCTATAAAGGGCGTAGTGGTGCATCTGCTAATATCGAAGTTGAGTTTGATGATTATATCAAATTCCAACCTAAGCTTATTCGTCACCTGTTCCATTTGGATGTCTACTTGTTTGCCGATGCTGGAGCGATTGAATTAAGCAATGCATCATTAGCTACTTACTGGAATATTGCACCTACACGTATGTGGAGCGATATCAGGATGGATGCAGGTTTAGGTTTTGCACTCACTATTAAGAACTGGGCATTCCCTGAAAAAGCAAAACCACTCACATTGCGTTTCGATATGCCTTTGTGGCTAAACAGGCCACCTTATGCTAACCCTGAATACACGGCATTTAGGTATGTGGTTGGGGTGAATAAAGCTTTTTAGGATGAAGGGGATGAAATGGATAATACTGACATTGTTGTTCTTGAGAGTGTCTTTTGTAGACGCACAATCTACTGACGCATTTAAGTTGTCTTTATCCATTGATACAGTTATTTCATCTGAGAAGTTTGAATTTAGAAAATACATTAGTATCGAGATTCAGAATGGAAGCGAAAAGACCATCTTTGTCCCAGTAGATTCTTTTTTAAAAGAAGTTATACTGGATATAAAATCAGATTCCGGCGTAAGCGGAAATTATGTCCTGGCATCTATTAAAGGCAAGAATCTGGTAGAAACTAATCATTCTCTTATGCCTTTTTTTGTATACCCTGAATATACAACTGAAATGAAAGAAAAAGTTACGCAGGAGGACAGCGTTTATTTTCACAAGAACCTGTTAGCAAAAAAAATAAGGCAAATAGGACCTGGTTATTATTACGAGATACCACATGGTAATAGCATACGTATTAATTTATGTGCCCTTTATTTGCCTGAGGGGTATTATATGCTAAGGAGTGGTATTGATGAAAAACGATTTGATTTTAATGCCAGGTTGAATCTTAATATGAATGTTCTTTCTACTCATTCAAGTAGGAAGTGGAACATAAATGTATTGTCAACTTATTCTGAAATATTAAAGAAGTCTATTTTAGAAAATATATCTAAATAACAAAACGCCACCCCTTCAGGTGGCGTTTCAATTTTTTCTATCAGTCGTTTAGTACTTTACTATTTGTTGTGTAAAGCTGGTACTCGTGGTTTTAAATATCAGTGTGTATATACCTGTAAACAATGAACGGATATCCAGCGTCAGATTATCCTGTGGTTCCAGATGGGCTTCATAACATACTTTACCATTCATGTCTACTAATACCAGGCTGCATACTTCTGCTTCTTTATTCTTGATGTTGATCATTTCTTTGTTGTCAGTTTTTAGCGTTACGTTTGTTCTTAATCAAAAAAATTTCGCACACAACCCTGCATAAGTTGTTGCATTGTATTTTTCGTAAAAGGACATTTTAAAAAGCTGTAGCACGGTTTCATTTTCACACAAAAAAATAACGGCGCTTATTTTTCAAAGCGCCGAAAATAGGTATTAATTTAATTGTAGAAAAAAATAATTACAGCTCTAATATTAATTCATTGTCAACCAATCAATTAATGTTTAAGTGGCGGTTAATAACCTCTGCCTTCCTTGCGTTCCATGTAATTCATGAAAGCTTTGTTGGCTACACGGTTGCCGCCCGGAGTAGGGTAGTTGCCTGTAAAATACCAGTCGCCATGATTCTTAGGACAAGCATCGTACAAACCTTCTATCGATTGATATATCACATCTACTTCTGCAGTCACATCATCAGGGCGTAGCATGGTTGCAATCTTGGCACTGATTTCCTGTGGTGTAAAATCGTGGTAAATAGCTTTTACAAAATTGGTAGTCGTAAGAGTACCGTTTGCCTCAGCTGCTTTACATAGTTCATATACTTTGTTCAGCACATCCTCTTTCCCGTTTTCTTTCAGTAATGCAACGGCGGCTTGGAAAGCGATGAAATCGCCCATGCGGCTCATATCTATACCGTAACAATCCGGGTAGCGTATTTGCGGAGCAGAAGATACAATGATGATGCGCTTTGGCCCCAACCTGTCCAGCATTTTGATAATGCTCTCGCGCAGGGTTGTACCACGCACTATAGAATCATCTATTACCACAATCGTATCAACACCGCGCTCTACCGTACCGTAAGTAATGTCATATACGTGTTGCACCATTTCATTGCGCGATGCGTCTTCGGTAATGAACGTACGCATCTTCACGTCTTTAATGGCTATCTTCTCAATGCGTACACGGCGGCTTATCATTTCGGCTATCTCTTCGTTATTCAATTTGCCCGATGTGATACGCTCTATTTTTATTTTATTCAGGAACTGCTCTAATCCTTTTATCAGGCCATAGAAAGCAGTTTCCGCAGTATTAGGTATAAAAGAAACAATTGTGTTTTTCAGCTTATGATCTACGGCGTTCAATACTGTTTCAGCAAGATTGCGCCCTAATTGTTTACGCTCTTTATAAATTTCTGTATCGCTACCACGGCTGAAATAAATACGTTCAAAGCTACAAGCCTTCAATTCTTTTTCAGGCAGTATGCGGGGGTTGCTGAACTCACCTTCTTTCGATACGATGATAGCGTGTCCCGGTTGCAATTCCTGTACTTCTTCCAATGGTACATGGAAGGCAGTCATAATAGCAGGCCTTTCACTGGCAGCTACTACTATCTCGTCATCTTTATAAAAATAAGCAGGGCGTATACCGTGCGCATCACGCATCACAAAGCTATCGCCATTGCCTACAAGGCCACTGAATACAAAGCCGCCATCAAAATGAGTAGTTGCCTGTTTCAATACACCTTCAAGGTTTAGTTTTTGAGGGTTAGTTTCATCAGCCATACACAGGTAATAATGTATGGTTTCTATCATAGCACCTAAGTCACTCTCGCGTATGGTAGTAGTAGGATGTGCATCCAACAGCTTGAACAATTCGTCCGTATTCACCAGGTTGAAATTGCCCGCCATCGTCAGGTTACGTGCAGGGTTGATATTTGGTTTTATGAACGGGTGGCAGAACTCAACATTGTTTTTGCCTTGAGTACCGTATCGCAGATGTCCCAGCAATACCTCGCCCATAAATTTCAGGTAGCCTTTCATCAGGCCCGGATGCTGGCGCATGTCCGGGTACATCTTTTCCATTTCGGCCACTTCCTGCTGCACATTCTGAAATATCTGTCCGATGGCATTGGAACCACTGATGCGCAAACGGTGCATGAACTGGTGCCCCGGTTCTACGTTCAGCTTAACAGTAGCTATACCGGCACCGTCTTGTCCACGGTTGTGCTGCTTTTCCATCAGCAGGTATAGTTTGTTGAGGCCGTAAAATGTTGTACCGTATTTGCGGTGGTAATATGCCAGTGGTTTCAGCAGGCGGATGTAAGCCAAACCACACTCGTGGCGAATCGCGTCAGACATGAGGCCGCAAAGATACTAAGCTTTCCTGAAGAATTGCGTATTTGATGATTGAAATTGCTGATATGTGGATTGAGCCTCGCTGCGCTTCTTGAACTGTATGTGAAAAGCGGTGCTGATTAACAAGGCAATACCTATAGCAAAAATGCACCCTGCAGATATACGGTGCAGGTATAATATGCGACGAAGGGTAAGCTTGCGGCGTATGGCATCAGCAAGGAAGACCTTGCAAATATCCACACTTAGTATCAATCCCAAACAGCAGGCAAACAATACAAAACGATACCAGTTAGATGTGCCCGTTGTAGCAGTAACGGCAGCCAGCCAGGTAATCACTACTCCCGGGTTGATAGTGTTAATAAGAAAACCGCTCAACCAAATTTTAACATAATGTCCGCCGGATATGGTCATAGGAGTAGATGACGGGCGTTTAGGTTTGTATTTGTCGAACAATCCATAAGCACCCATGCCTATCAAAAGGGCTGCACCTGCATAGGCTACAGTGGTTTTGTGCTCATTCATCACTTCCAGCCATTGTGCAGCAACATTGGCAATGGTCACATACATAATATCGCTGAGCGAAACCCCCAGTATAAACGCAATGCCTGCCTTATAGCTGTGGTTCATACTATACCTGATAACGGCAAAAAGCGTAGGCCCCACCGATATAGCCATGAACAAGCCTAACAATAATCCTTTGACTATAGCATCAATCAAATGCATGATACAATATAGCAACTTTAAGCGTAACGAAAAATGATATGCAATGTTATGTGATGTGTGTGCTTATTTCACCCACACTTCCATCATGCGTTCATCAGGACCTATAGTTTTAATATCAATCCATAAATATGGAGAGCGCAACAAGTCTGATGCCTTCTCTGGCCATTCTATAAAAGAGTATTTGTCTTTTTGCATGATGCAATCTTCCATCCCTGCTTGTATGGCTTCTTCGGTATCCCTCAGTCGGTACCAGTCCATGTGATAAATTATATTCTCATTACCATTTTGTTTAAAATGATATTCGTTGATGAGTGCAAAAGTAGGGCTGCTTACTGCATCTTCCACACCTAAATAATCGCACAAGGCATGAATAAAAGTAGTTTTGCCTGCACCCAATTCTCCGCTAAAGGCCAATACGTTGTACTGATGTGCACATTCCCAAAAATGATGAACAGCACTTTCAATTGTGCTCAAAGAATAGGAAATTTGCAGTAATGGAGCCGGCATATCGTGCGAAGATACAAGCAAGCCGGTAAATGAAATGCAAAAAACGTATTCGACTGTTGTAGAAGGAATGACCTGTGGCAATTGTGCGCTCACTATTTCAAAACTATTAGAGAAAAAGGGCGCTCAGAATATCGCAGCAAATGCAGCATCGGGAGAAGTGAGTTTTACCACAATCGATGATACAGACGTAAATACTTTATATGATGCTATTGACGGTTTGGGATATAAGGTGGTTAGAGATGATGCAGATACCGATACCAAAGCACCCCGTAATCAGGATTATACAACAGTATATTTAATTATCTGTGCCGTACTTACAGTGCCATTATTACTGCACATGTTTATCAACTGGCATGTGTTACATCATCCCTGGGTACAGTTAGTTTTATCTACACCTGTATTCGGTATTGGTATTTGGGTGTTTGGCAGGAGTGCAGTGCGTTCATTAAAACATGGACTGCCTAATATGGATGTGCTGATCATCCTCGGTGCATCGGCAGCATATATTTATTCGCTCATAGGCTTGTTGTTTTATACAGAGCAGGCAATGGACTACTTGTTTTTCGAAACAACTGCATCCATCATCACGCTGGTGATGTTTGGTAACTGGCTGGAACACCAGACAGTAAAATCTACCACTGTTGCTATTGACGCATTAGTAAAGCTACAACCACAAAAAGCCCGTATCGTTATGGCCGATAGTATGGGCAAAGAGTCGGTGATGGAAGTGGATAGTAAGTATGTAAGAGCAGGTGATGTGGTGTTGGTAGGAAATGGTGATAGCATTCCTGTTGACGGCGAAATTATTTTTGGCGAGGGGCAGGTAGATGAACACATGATCACAGGCGAGAGCTTACCGGTACATAAATTGGTGGGTGATGAAGTAGTGGGTGGTACATTATTGATTGACGGCACGCTGAAACTCAAGGCTACCAATGTGGGCAGTACTTCTGTGCTGTCTAATATCATTCGCATGGTGCGCGAGGCACAGAGTCATAAACCTCAGTTGCAAAAGCTGGCAGATAAGATCAGCGCCATATTCGTGCCGGCTGTATTAAGCATCGCCATAATTACGTTGCTGATTAACTTATTCTTGTTGCATCACACTTTTGCAGAGGCTATGATGCGTGCTATAGCAGTAATGGTTATCTCTTGTCCTTGCGCCATGGGGTTGGCTACGCCTGCAGCTGTAGCAGTAGGCCTGGGGCGAGCCGCGCGCAATGGTATCTTGGTAAAGGGTGGCGATACACTTGAGCAAATGAAGCGTATCAAACAAATTGTTTTTGATAAAACAGGTACGCTCACGACAGGCAAGTTGCAAATCAACTCTTTTACCATTGCCGATACTTCTATTGATGAAACTACTTTCAAATCGGTTGTTGCATCAATGGAAAGCCATTCATCTCATCCTATTGCGAAATCTGTAGTGTCACAATGGAAAGGCGCTAATCTGGGCTTTGAAAGTATCAGTGAGGTAAAAGGTAAGGGTATTGAAGCAACTGATAGCAATGGTATAAAATGGCAATTGGGCTCAGAAAAATGGCTGCACGAAAATGGTAGGTCGGATAAAGGTTTTGATTTGTACTTGTACAGAAATGGTCAATATGCGGGTGCTATTAAAATTGCTGATGCCTTGCGTAGTGATGCTAAAGAAACCATTGCAGAGCTAAAGGCCATGGGTTATAAAACCATCCTACTGAGCGGCGACAAGGAATCAAAATGTAACCTTGTTGCGGGTGAGTTGGGGATTGATGAAGTATATGCAGGCTATAGCCCCGAAATGAAAAATAAAAAACTGGACGAGTTGCTGGCCGCTGCACCGACTGCTATGGTAGGCGATGGTATCAATGACGCTCCTGCACTGGCAAAGGCAACAGTTGGTATCTCATTGAGTGAATCAACTCAGATAGCTATTCAGTCAGCCAATGTTATCCTGTCAGGTAATAATTTGTCTACTTTGCCCAAAGCCATCAGGCTGGGTATTTATACCGACCAGACAATTAAAACCAACCTGTTTTGGGCATTTATATATAATATAGTTGCGATACCCGTAGCAGCAGCCGGATATTTGAAACCCACATTTGGCGCGGGTGTCATGGCGCTGAGTGATGTGGTGCTGATACTTAATTCGCTTACGTTGGGTATCCGCAGACTAACGCGTCGTTAATCTTTATCGTCTTATAATTGTCATACTAATGTTCATCTGCTAAAATCAGCACGGATTTTGTTATTTTACATAGTATATACCAACCACTTATAGCTCTAAAAATGCTCAAGATGAAAAATTGTCTAACATTCCTACTAATCGCCATTACCTGCTTTACTGCACACGCCAATATCGATTATTGGCAAAAGGTGAGCAAGGAGAATATTCCTGCAACTGTGAAACAAAATGTATTTCCCGACAGAGGAATCATATACGCGTTGCAGTTAT
Organism: Bacteroidota bacterium; assembly: GCA_018267965.1. GTDB lineage: Bacteria > Bacteroidota > Bacteroidia > Chitinophagales > Chitinophagaceae > Polluticoccus. The sequence goes on from JAFDXK010000001.1 coordinate 443,863, forward strand.
CTACATTAAAAACACAACTGTGGGCATTATCTGAAAACCCAAAAGAAGCAGTTGAATTAATGATTCCTGTGCCTGATGGTTCATTCCGAAAATTTAATGTATGGCAAGACCCCATGATGGAGGCAGGACTTGCTACCAAATATCCGGGCATCAAAACATTTACTGCTGTAGCTTCAGATAATAAAGCTGTGACTGCTAAATTGGATATCACCTTGTTGGGTTTCCACGCAATGATATATGATGGTGACAATACCTTTTATATAGACCCGTATAGCAATCCTGAATCCGGGTATTATTACTGCTTTTATAAACGCGACCATCAGCAAATCAAAGACCAGCGTTGTGGTTTTGCAATTGATAAGAAAAACGGATTGATAGATGAAGAACCAATTAATCTGATAAGAGAAAGAGACCACGGACCGCAGTTGAAAACAAATGGCTCTGTAAAACGCACCTATAGATTGGCAATGGCTTGTACGGGCGAATATTCTGTAGCAGTTGCAGGTTCGTCAACTCCTACAAAAGCTATCTCACTGAGCGCTATTACTACTTCTGTCAATCGTGTGAATGGTGTGTTCGAAAAAGAACTCAGCATACACATGAACATCATCGCTAAAACGGATACCCTGATTTTTACTGATGCTGCTACCGATTCATTCCATTATAATACCAGTGCTTACAATCTAAAAGACGAAAACAAAACTGTTACTAATAAACTGATAGGCACAGCAAATTATGATATAGGTCATGTATTCTCAACCGGTGTTAATTTAGGCGATGGGGCAGCAGAGTTAGAATGTGTATGTAATAATGCAGATAAAGCAGGGGGCGCTACAGGTCGCCCTAACCCAACGACAGATGCATTCGATATTGATTTTGTGATACACGAGATGGGGCACCAATACGGGGCTACACATACATTCAATGCCAATACAGGTTCTTGTACAAATAATGTAACACCATTAACTGCCTATGAACCGGGAAGCGGCTCAAGTATCATGGGTTATGCAGGTATTTGTTCAGCAATTAATGACCTGCAACCTCATAGCGATGATTATTTTCATGCCGCCAGCTTAGACCAGATTTCAGATTTTATCACTGATGCTTCTAAAGGTGCCATGTGCAGTGCAAACAGTTCTACAGGTAATAATGCCCCAACTGCACCCTCATTTACTACAAACTATAACGTTCCATATCTTACGCCTTTCGAATTGATATCACCTCAGGCAGTTGATGCAGACCACGATGTGATAACTTACAATTGGGAAGAATGGGATTTGGGCGATTTCAGGAAAGATTTTAATGATACTCGCGTTTTCGGGCCTATTTTCCGCTCATTCAAACAAACAGAATCACAAACAAGGGTTTTCCCTACGCTTAATAAATTAAGAGATTGCATCACGAATTATCTCGGTGAAAAATTACCGGATACTGCACGTACACTTAAATTCACACTCACTATCAGGGATATATATAATGGGTATGGCTGTTTCTATCGCCCGTCAGACCTTATTACGCTGAATGTAGTTAATAGTTCAGGTCCTTTCATATTAACTTATCCCAATCTTAAAACTGATTATTGGCAGGTTGGTAGTTCTCAGACTGTTACATGGGATGTGGCTAACACAACTGCAGCACCGGTTAATGCTGCGAATGTTGATATTTTCCTTTCATTGGACGATGGTGTAACGTATCCTTATCAGTTGGCTGCCAATACGCCTAATGATGGTAGTGAAGTAATTACAGTTCCTATGAATGCATATACTGCCAGTGCTCGTGTAAAAGTAAAAGGCGCGGGTAATGTATTTTTCGATATCAGTAATACAGGGTTTATTATTAACAACTGGCCTGCAAACGTAAATACTGTTAATGCCGATAATGGTGTAAGTATTTATCCTGTACCAGCTAAAGGAGTGTTGAATATAGACGTTCCAAACGGTGATAAATATGATGTAACCGTTACGAATACTTTAGGACAACAAATAATAAGTTTTAAAACAGACAAGCATACAACTGTATCTACAGATAGTTGGGCTGAGGGTATGTATAATTTGCAATTTGTAAACACCAATACAAATGAGAAATGGAGTAAAAGAGTAGTTGTAGAATAATACTCTTTGAATATAAAATAATAAAGCCCCTTTTTTATGAGGGGCTTTTGTTTTAGAGTTCCAGTTTCAAATACTTCCCGGTATGGCTTTCTTTAATAGCAGCAATGTCTTCCGGTGTGCCGGTTCCTACCACTTCACCACCACCTTTACCGCCTTCAGGTCCTATGTCTATTACATAATCTGCAACTTTAACCACATCAAGGTTATGTTCTATCACCAATACAGTATTGCCCCTGTCTACCAGCCTGTTTAGTACAGATAGCAAGTGTTTAATATCCTGAAAATGCAACCCTGTTGTAGGCTCGTCAAGAATATATATGGTTTGTCCCGTATCGCGTTTAGATAGTTCAGTAGCCAGTTTCACTCGTTGTGCTTCACCGCCACTTAGTGTTACAGCACTTTGTCCAAGTGTTACGTAGCCTAAGCCTACATCCTGCAATGTTTTTATTTTCCTGTGCAGGAAAGATACATTCACAAAAAACTCTACAGCCTCATCAACGGTCATGTTCAATACATCAGATATGGATTTGCCTTTATAGCGTATCTCTAATGTTTCGCGGTTATACCTTCTGCCATTACATTTTTCACACGGCACATATACATCCGGTAGGAAGTTCATTTCTATCACACGCATGCCGCCACCCTGGCATTCTTCGCATCTCCCACCTTTCACATTAAAAGAAAAACGCCCGGCATTATAGCCACGTATTTTAGCCTCAGGTATTTGTGCAAATAGTTGCCTTACCTCGTTGAAGAATCCGCAATAGGTTGCAGGGTTGCTGCGAGGTGTGCGCCCGATAGGGCTCTGGTCTATTTCAATTACTTTGTCTACATGTTCCAGCCCTTCTATCTTCTTGTAAGGCATCGGCACCTGTTTGAATTTTGGGTAGCAATGCTTAGCCAAAATAGGGTACAGCGTTTCATTGATTAGCGTGCTCTTGCCACTTCCAGATACACCCGTCACACAAATGAAAGTACCTAACGGCAATTGAATGGAAACATTCTTCAGATTGTTGCCTGTGGCACCTTTCAATACTATCTTTTTACCAATACCTTTTCTTCTTTCTTCCGGTATTTCTATTTTTTGTTTATGGTTCAGATAGTCTGCAGTAGTTGTTTTTTCTTTTATCACATTCGCAGGTGCACCCTGACTAACAATTCTTCCGCCATGTATACCTGCAGCAGGGCCAATGTCTATCAAATGGTCAGCCGCCAGCATAATGTCTTTATCATGCTCTACTACCAAAACGGAATTGCCACCATCACGCAGGTTTTTTAATGCTGATATCAGTTTCTGGTTGTCACGTTGATGCAACCCTATACTCGGCTCATCCAGTATGTAAGTAATGCCGGTAAGTTGTGAGCCTATCTGCGTAGCAAGTCGTATGCGTTGGCTTTCACCACCGCTTAGTGTGCGGGTAGGGCGGTCAATGGTTAGATAGTGCAATCCCACATCCAACAGGAAAACAAGTCGGTCTCTTATTTCTTTAAGAATGTCTTTTGCAATGACTTGTTGTTTATAGCTCAATCTTTTTTCAAGCCCATCAAACCAGTTAGATAGCTCCTGCAAAGATTTGTGAGCTAATTCGGAAATGTTCTGGTTGTCTATTTTAAACCAAAGACTTTCTTTTCTTAGTCTCGCGCCATTACATTCAGGGCAGGTATTCAATTGCATATAGCCTTCTGCCCAATCGCGTATAGCTTCAGATGTAGTTTCTTTAAACCAGCGTAACAGCATATTCACAATACCTTCATAGTTGTGTTGTGCTACACTTTCGTGGTAGGTTTCTGCTTCGTCATCTACATAAGTTATTACGCCTTCTTCATTGCCATAAAGCAGAATGTTCAATTGTTTTTCAGGAATATCTTTTATGGGTTTGTTGAGTGGTATTTTATATTTTTTTGCCAGTATTGTTGCCTGGTTAAAGGTCCAAGATTCGCGTTCTTCGCCCAGCGGTGCAATGCCACCATCATTAATGCTCTTCGTTGGGTCAGGAATTACTTCCTGCATGTTTACAAGATATACACTGCCAAGTCCTTTACACTTAGGGCAGGCACCGTAAGGAGAGTTGAATGAAAATGTATTTGGTGATGGCTCTTCATAAGATATGCCTGTATCAGCGCACATTAATTGTTTACTGTATTGCGATACAGTGTTTTTATCTGCATCCAGTACAAATAACAAATCCTTACCAACCTGTAATGCTTTCTGTATGCTCTGACTTAGCCTGGCTTTGGCATCGCTTTGCACCGCAAGCCTGTCCACTACCAATTCTATATCGTGTATTTTATACCTGTCAAGTTGCATTCTTTCTTTCAGCTCCATTATCTCACCATCTACACGAACTTTAGTCCATGCTTGCTTGCGCAGTTGTTCAAACAGCTCACGGTAATGTCCTTTACGCCCTCTGACTATCGGTGCCAATAAAACAATCCGTCTATTAGAAAATTGCTGTTGTATATGTTCAATGATTTCCTCCTCACTGAATTTTGACATTTTCTTGCCTGTGTTGTAAGAATATGCGTCAGCAACACGGGCATACAACAAACGCATAAAGTCATACACCTCTGTTACTGTACCTACTGTAGAGCGAGGATTACGATTGGTTGTTTTTTGTTCGATAGATATAACAGGAGAAAGGCCTGTTATCTTGTCAACATCCGGCCTGTCAAGGTCTCCCAGGAATTGCCTTGCATAAGCAGCAAAGCTTTCCATGTACCTGCGTTGTCCCTCTGCAAATATGGTATCAAAAGCCAAAGATGATTTACCACTGCCGCTGATACCTGTTATTACTACAAGTTTATTTTTGGGTATGCTTACATCTATATTCTTCAGGTTGTGCACCCTTGCGCCCGATACTTCAATGTTGTCTGTAATGGGATTAGTCCTCTCTTGTGTAGCCATAAAAATTCAGGATACGCAAGTTAAACATATAAATGATGGGAAAAGGAGAGTGTTAATGGTTTCTGTCTATGGCATAATTTACCAATGACACCATAGCTTCAGTGGCCGCAGAGGGAGGGTAGGCTTTGAGCATTTCCAGCGCTTCCTCTTTGTATTGTTTCATTTTTTGGGCGGCATACTCAATACCACCTGTTGCTTTCACACAGTCTATTACCTCCTGCACTTTTTGCCTGTTGGTGTTTTGGTTCTTAACTATGTATATTATTTTTCTTTTTGTTTGATTATCAACGTTTTGTAAGGTGTAAATAAGCGGAAGGGTCATCTTTTTTTCTTTGATATCTATGCCGGTAGGTTTCCCGATTGGGCCCGTCCCGTAGTCAAAAAGGTCATCTTTTATCTGGAAAGCTATACCCACTTTCTCGCCAAACTGTCTAAAATGCTCTGAAATTTCAACACTGTCGGTTGCTGAATATGCACCGGCAGAGCAGGCAGAAGATAATAGGGACGCGGTTTTTGAGCGAATAATCTCAAAATATACTTCCTCGGTTATATCCAGTTTACGGGCTTTTTCCATCTGTAGCAGCTCACCTTCACTCATCTCTTTCACCGCCCGTGATGTAATCTTAAGAATTTGATAGTCTTCATGCCCCAATGATAATAACAGGCCTTTTGCCAGCAAATAATCGCCTACTAATACTGCAATTTTATTCTTCCATAGGGCATTTATAGAGAAAAAATTTCGTCTCATCATCGAGTTATCCACAATGTCATCGTGCACAAGGGTGGCAGTATGTAGTAATTCTATGACAGAAGCAGCCCTGTAAGTATTCTCTTTGATGTTCCCGGCAATTTTTGCGGATAACAAAACAAACATAGGGCGCATTTGCTTGCCTTTTCGTTTGATGATAAACCGCATAATCCTTTCCAGTAAAGGGTTTGAGCCTTTTACGCTTTCCGAAAATTTCTTTTCAAACAATTCTAATTCATCACCTATTAGCCGCTTTACTAGCTCCATCTTACGTTAATTATCGGTGAATGTAATGTTAACCTATGGTAAAAAAAGCAAAAATCGTTGATGTATAGCAACCAACAAATTACTTTTACGGGGATTAGGTATGAATTTTATACACATGTATATTTAAAAACACTAAATATTTTTATATGTTGTTCTTTGTTTTTTTAAACTGTGTAACATACCTTTGTCATGCTTTTATTTAGTTTAACCAAAATTTTTAAATAAACACTTTGTTATGGTCAACAAAAAGTACCTATTGCTAGCCAGCTTATGTTCGCTAATGGCAACGCAGCCGGTATTCGCACAAGATGTTCAAACTGCTAAATGGTCAGGTCGCGATATGACATATCGCGGACAGAGCTATGATGTTTTGGATTCTAGCTATGTGCCCGGCTTCCGTATGAAACAACATCGTAAGTTCATGAATCACCAATACGCATTCCCAGCACGTCCTCGTAACATGTGGGAAATCGGTATTGGCGGTGGTCTTTATAACGTATCAGGCGACGTGCCTACTCTGATGGCATGGCAGTCTAAAAAATTCCGTTCAATGGGATTTGACGTACATGTACGTAAAGCATGGGGTTATGTGTTCTCTACGCGTTTACAATACATCTACGGTGTTGCAAATGGTTTGCAATGGCAAGAAAGCCGCAACTACAGGTGGAATCCAGCTTGGAAGGATTACTACAATGCTGCAATCCTTGAAAACCTGAATCAGCCTACTGATCCTGTTTTCTACAACTACCGTATGGAAGCGCATCATTTGAACTTAGACTTCATCGCTTCTTTAAACAATATTAAATTCCACAAAGCTCGTACTGGTATCTCTGTTTACGCGTTCTTAGGTTTGGGTGCTCTGGCATACAATACCCGTGTTAACGCATTGGATGATAACAGCGCTACTCACAAATATGATTTCTACAAAATCGTAGGTTTCAACAACTTCACTCCTGAAGTTCACGAAAACCACCGCGATATTCAGAAGAAATTACAAGATGGTATGGATGATACATACGAAACTGACGCTGAAAACGAAAGGGATCACCGTCGTCCGTCTATCTTCAAAAATAAAACTTTACAATTTGCACCAAGCTTTGGTTTGGGTATGCAAATCCGTTGCAGCAAACGCATCAACATCTCTATCGAAGATCGCGTTACTATGCCATGGGATGATGACTTGTTAGATGGTCAACGTTGGTCAGAACAAGTTTACGGTTCTCCGGTTCAAACTAACCAAAACGATGGTATCAACTACCTGAGTGTAGGTATCAACTTCAACCTGGGTAACAAACGTAAAAATGTTGAACCATTGTACTGGCTTAACCCACTGGATCACTCATACAACGAGCTTACTTACCCTCGTCATATGCTGTTGCCTGACCCAATTCTCCCTGATGCTGATGGTGATGGTATCACTGACCAGTTCGACAAATGCCCTGGTACTCCAATGGGTGTAGCTGTTGACAGCCATGGTTGCCCACTTGATACTGATGGTGATGGTGTACCTGATGATCGTGATAAGCAATTGATCACTCCAACAGAATGTCAACCAGTTGACGCTGACGGTGTAGGTAAATGTCCTTGCCCAGAAGGTTGCGGTACAGTAGCTTCTTCTTGCGGTAACATCGGTGCAGGTAGCATTACTTTCGATAACAACGCTTCTAAAATACGTCCTGCTGCACAAGCACAATTGGCAACACTTGCTGCTCAAATGCAAGCTAACCCAACTTGTAAAGTAGTTGTAACTGGTGCCGGTAACGGTAGCAAAGTTCAACAACAACGTTCTTGGGATCGCGTTAATGCAGTTATCGAATACATGAGTGAAAAACACGGTATCGATCGCAATAAATTCATATTCCAATATGGAACTGCAGGTGATGCAAACTCAGTTATGTATCGTTCTGCAATGCCGGGTGAAGAAGGTCCTGCTAACGTAGCACCTCCATTCCCTAACTTGCGTCGCGACTAATTAAACTAAAAAAAGCACAATAAAATATCCCCCGACTAATCGGGGGATATTTGTTTTTGGTAAGTTGTATAAAGAAAAGACAGCTATAGCTGCGAAAAGATCGGACTGTAATTAGAGATGCTTTTTGTGATAAGCTATCAAGCCCTCCATCGGGCTTTTGATGATGTTGCCTATTTCCAGTTCATACTGTTGGCATAATGAGCGTATGATATCGCTAAACTCATAAGCTACAGAACCTGAAAAGTATAACGGCAACTTCCAGCTCTCGCGATATTTAAGTATGTGGTGATGAAAGAAATCATTGATACAATCTTCGAGGATATTCTCCACCATATAGTGGCCCCTGTTTTGCATTAATAGTTTCACAAAGCTGGCAAGATACCTGTTCGGTATGGGCTCTTTATATAAAGTGTTGATGATCTTTCCAATGTCATTGCCATATAGCTGTTCAAAAGCAGCTTTTAGCTCTGCATCAAAAGTGCCATAGGCATAATATTGTAAAACCCGTTTTCCCAGGTAGTTACCACCGCCTTCGTCTCCGGCTATATAGCCAAGTGACGGTAATTGTTGTTTAATGGTTTTCCCATTGTAATAGCAGCAGTTACTGCCAGTACCCAAAATAGCTACAACGCCCTTGCCATCGCCGCAAAGCGAATGAGCTGCCGCCATCATATCAGTATAGACAGCTACGTCCTTTACGCCAAATGCTTTTTTGAGTAACTTTGTAAGTCTGGTCTGATTAGTTGGATTACCGGTACCGGCTCCATAATATACGATTCTGCTCACAGGGTACTTTTTGCTGTTCCAACCCAGCTCTTTTAGAATAATGGAGGCAATTGTGTCGTCTGATTGCAGCCATGGGTTAATGCCTGAAGTTTTGGCGTTTACAGGCTTTTTGCCCTTTGCCAAAAAACACCAGTCGGTTTTTGTTGAGCCGCTTTCTACTAATAACACAGAAGACATGCAATGGGATTTGTAGTACAAATTTGGTACATACAATTTCAATTTCCTAATGTATGCTAAAGTCTTTTCTTTAATCAATACAGTTATATGAATTCCTGATTATTTAATTGCTAAATGCACCTAACTTTGCACCCACTTTATCAGTAAATGAGCAATAACAAACCCAACGGGTTAAACGTCTGGACGCCGTTTCTTTTTTCACTAATACTCATATTTGGTATGACTCTGGGTTTCAACCTGCGTGATACTTTGAGGGGTAAGCGTGATATACAGACTGTTATTGAACGAAATGACAGGTTGGAACAAGTAATAGACCTGATCAATGAGAAGTATGTAGACACTGTAAATAGCAATGCATTGTATAGTGATGCAGTAAATGGTATTCTTAGTCATCTCGACCCGCATACAGTATACATACCTGCAGACGAAGTTGAAGAAGTAAACGAAACACTAGAAGGCAGTTTCTTTGGCATAGGGGTTGAATTTTCTATCATCAGAGATACAATACAAGTAACATCGGTAGTAGCAGACGGCCCGGCAGAACATGCAGGTGTAGAAACAGGCGACCAACTGATTAAAGTAGGCGATAGTATGGTAGCAGGTGTGAAGATTACATCAGACCGTATTATCAGGATGTTAAAAGGCAAACAATATACGCAAGTGCATGTAAGCCTGAAAACACCTTTGGCTGCTCAACTGAAACAAGTTACTATCAAGCGCGATATAGTGCCTGTATCCAGTATTGATGCAAACATCATGTTAGATGCTACAACAGGTTATATTAAAATAGCACGGTTCGGAGCACATACATATACTGAATTTGAGAAAGCATTGCAGGAGCTTATAAAAGCCGGTATGCAGCAACTCATTATAGATGTGCGTCAAAACCCCGGAGGCTATTTGGATGCAGCTAAAAATATAGCCGATGAATTGCTGCCCGGTCATAAACTAATTGTGTACACTCAGGGACTGCACTCATCTCGTTATGAATATAAGACTGGTAACAAAAGCAGTTTTGAATCAGGCAAAGTAGCTATACTAATTGATGAAAGCTCTGCATCAGCCAGTGAGATATTAGCAGGTGCAGTACAAGACTGGGATAGGGGAATAATTGTGGGCAGGCGTTCTTATGGCAAGGGCCTTGTGCAAGAACAATATGATATGGATGATGGTTCTGCCTTAAGATTGACTATCGCTAAATATTACACACCGTCAGGCAGGTGTATACAACGCTCCTATGCTAATGGCAAAGATGCCTATTCTGAAGATTTCGTACATCGTTTTGAAACGGGAGAATTTACAGGGCATGATACACTTGTCAATTTAGATACTACTAAGTATTATACTGCTAACGGCCGCGTAGTGTATGCAGGTGGTGGTATCAAACCCGATGTGTATGTATCGTATGATACATCAAAGCGCGCGCCGGGTATGCTCAATATGATGTATAGCGAAGACGTGAAGAATGTTGTTTGGGACTATTTTACGTCTCACCGTGTGGCATTAAAACAATACGCAAACATTAACCAGTATATAGCAGCATTTAAGCCGGATGAAATGGTGAAATCTTTTCTGGCATTACAAGACCCTGTTTTCAGGAAGACAGTAACCAAACTGTTGCGCCAGCCTGTTAATTACAATTTCTTCTGCATGCACTTAAAGGCACAGCTTGCCCGTATATTATTCCACGACAATGGTTATTTCTCAGTAGTATCAAGAGAAGATAATGTAGTGCAAAAAGCAGCTCAGGCTTTCAATAGCAAAGAATACTCAGCTATTATAAGCAGGTAGTTCATTCATCCAGGTAATATTATCTACAACCTTAGCGTCGGCGCAAAATAGTTGATGCCCGTTATACAATACCCAATAGTTGCATTGCAAGGTATTATGATATTGCAGTAGTTGGTTTAATGTAGCTTCTGTTATTGTTACCTCCGGTGCTTTGCACTCAGCTAATAACCATGGTTGATGATTTCTGTTATATACCACCACATCATAGCGTTTACTAAGAGTGCCAAAGTTGATTTGCTTCTCTACGGCAATTAATGAAGCAGGATATTGTAAAGTATTGATAAGGTATTGTAATAAGTATTGGCGCACATGCTCCTCAGGCGTAAGCACCAACCATTTTTTACGTACAGGGTCAAATACCTGTGTAGTATCTGCTTCTTTACGAAGTTGTAATTGGATGGATGAGATGTCGAGGTGTATCATTAACTGCTGCAAGATAATTGATAGTTTGTATCTTTAAATGAGTGGATAAACAATCAGCCATATTATCAGTCAATAACCTCAATATCTCTTTCGGTGATTTTAAAGCCGTTAATAATATCTCTTTCCAATTAGAAAAGGGAAAGACACTTGCGATAGTAGGAGAGAGTGGCTCGGGTAAGTCATTGACGGCCTTATCATTAATGGGATTATTGCCAAAAGGTGCTGATGTAAAAGGAGAATTGACGTTTAATGATAAAGAGCAAACCTATTCTTTAATAAACAGTTCAGATAAAGTATGGCAGCAGTTGCGAGGTAAGGCTATGGGCATGGTTTTCCAGGAACCGATGAGCTCGCTGAACCCCGTAATGAAGATAGGTAAGCAGTTAGCAGAGGTAATAACGACTCATCAAAAAATCAATAAAGAAGCTGCTAAGCAAAAAGCTATTGAATGGCTGGGCAAAGTACAATTACCCAATCCTGAAAAGATATATGACCGTTACCCGCACCAATTATCAGGCGGGCAGAAACAAAGGGTAATGATAGCAATGGCTATGTGTAACAACCCTGCATTGCTGATAGCTGATGAACCCACAACAGCATTAGATGTAACCGTGCAACAAGAAGTAATTGCATTGATGAAACAATTGCAAGAGGAGCATCATACTGCTATGATATTCATTACCCACGATTTGGCATTGGCATCCAATATTGCTGATGAGGTAATGGTGATGTATAAGGGAGAAGTGGTGGAATACGGATTAGCAAATGATGTGTTGCTGCAACCTAAGCACGTATATACGAAGGCGTTGTTAGCTTGTAAACCTAATGCAGCTAATAAAGGCAAACGCCTGCCTGTCATCAATGATTTTATAGAAGGCAAACCTGTTTCAAATGATGTGTACCATCAACAATCGGCTGGTAATGCGATACTAAAAGTGAAAGGGCTAAGGGTATGGTTTACTGAAAACAAAGATTGGCTGGGTAGGCCTGTAGATTATTTCAAAGCGGTGGATGATGTAAGTTTTGAGTTGAAGAAAGGTGAAGTACTTGGGCTGGTAGGAGAGAGTGGCTGTGGTAAAAGCACTATCAGCAAAAGCTTGATGGGGTTACTGCCTGTGAATGAAGGTCAAATTATATTTAATGGCGAAGACCTTGCCAAGCTATCCCACAAAGAATGGACAAGAATAAGAAGGCAGATACAACTCATTTTTCAAGACCCGTATGCTTCACTCAATCCGAGAATGACGATAGGTGATGCATTGATAGAACCCATGCGTACACACGCTATTGTACCTGCCGGCGAATTAAAGAAAGAAGCGCAGCGATTATTGGATTTAGTTCATCTTCCGTCTGATAGTATGAAGCGCTACCCTCATCAGTTTAGCGGCGGACAAAGGCAGCGAATCGGTATTGCACGCGCATTGGCTTTAAGGCCCCAACTATTGATATGCGATGAAAGTGTGTCAGCTTTAGATGTAAGCGTACAAGCACAAATATTGAACTTGCTTAAAGAACTACAACAAGAGTTTGGATTTACATACCTCTTTATATCTCACGACCTGAACGTAGTGCATTATATGAGCGACCGTGTAATGGTAATGCAGGCAGGGCAAATTGTGGAAAGCGGAGAAGCTACGAAGGTATTGCAGCAACCGCATAATGATTATACTAAGCGTTTAATAGAGGCAATGCCTTAACGCATCACCCTGTACACCACTTTATCCCAATCTATATGGCGCTGTATATAAGATGATGTAAAAGGACACAGCGGTATTATCTTCCAGTTTTTGGATTCGACATACTTCAGCATTTTCTCCACCATGGCTTTACCTACACCTTGTCCTTCCAGTTCAGAAGGCACTTCTGTGTGTTCTATAATTATCAGAGATTCATTCACCGGTTTGTATTCAATAAATGATACAACACCATCGATGTGCAATTCAAACCTATGTTTGGCTTCATTATGTATGAGTGCCGCTTCTTGTATATTCATGTTCCCTTGCCAGCTAATTAGCTAATTAATTTCTCTCAGCACTCTATATGTATGGTATTACAGGTATTGTCCTGTATAACTCTCTTTGACTTTTTTCAATCCTTCGGGTGTGCCTTCATAGAGCAGGTTGCCACCGCCTGCGCCACCTTCGGGTCCTAAGTCTATTACCCAATCTGCGCTTTTGATGACATCAGTATTGTGTTCTATCACTATTATACTGTGCCCTTGTTCTATTAAAGCATCGAAAGAACCTAAAAGTTTCTTGATATCATGGAAATGCAGGCCAGTGGTAGGTTCGTCAAATATAAAGAGTATCTTCTCTTTTGCAACACCTTTACCTAAAAATGATGCCAATTTTACCCTCTGAGCCTCACCTCCGCTTAGCGTATCGCTGCTTTGGCCCAGTTTTACATAGCCTAAACCCACGTCGCTTAAGGGTTGCAGGGCTGCAGCTATTTTCTTCTCATCTTTAAAGAAATCTATTGCTTCATCAACACTCAATTCTAATACATCATATACGCTCTTAGTGCGATATGTAACCTCCAGCACCTCATCTTTGAATCGCTTGCCCTTACAGCTTTCGCATAATAAATGTACATCTGCCAGGAATTGCATTTCTACAATTACTTCTCCTTCACCCTTACAAGTATCACAACGCCCTCCATCTGTATTGAATGAGAAATGCTTTTCGGCAAAGCCCCTCATCTTAGACAAAGGTTGTTTGGTGTATAGCTTACGAACTTCATCCCATGCTTTGATGTACGTAACAGGATTACTGCGTGATGATTTACCAATCGGGTTTTGGTCTATCATTTCTACAAGGGCAATCTTATTCAAATCACCACCAAGAAATTTATGTAGCCCCGGTCTTTCTACACCTTCACCAAAATGTTTTTGCAGCGCAGGGTAGAGTGTTTGTTTTACCAAAGTTGTTTTACCACTACCACTCACACCTGTTACTACACACATCACATTTAGCGGGAAATCAACACTAACATCTTTCAGGTTGTTTTGCCTGCAACCTTCAAGGCGTATGCTGCCTTTGGGTTTGCGTTTGGTTTTCGGTACTTCTATTTGTAAAGCTCCACTCAGGTACTGTCCTGTAAGGCTTGATTTGTTTTTGATAATCTCTTTGTAATTACCTGCAGCTACTACTTCGCCACCCAGATGGCTTGCCAGTGGCCCCATATCAATAATATAGTCAGCCTGCTGCATCATCATTTCATCATGCTCTACTACTACTACCGTATTACCCAAATTACGCAGGTTCTTCAATACATTTATCAACCTTTCCGTATCGCGGCTATGCAAACCAATACTTGGTTCATCGAGTATGTATAAAGAATCTGTAAGATTACTACCCAGGAACTTGGTGAGCTGTATGCGTTGACTTTCGCCACCGCTGAGTGTATTGGCAAGACGGTTGAGAGTAAGGTAGCCTAAGCCTACATCCAGCAAGGTTTTCAGCCTTTGGTTGATTTCAATAAGTATACGTTTAGCAATTTGTGCATCGTGTTCATTCAGTTTCAGGTTGTCAAACCATTTTGCCAGATCTCTTGATGGCATCATCATCAGGTTGCCGATATGATGTCCGTCTATTTTTACATACAATGCTTCTTTGCGCAGCCTTGCGCCTTTGCAGGTAGGGCAAAGTGTGCGCCCGCGATAGCGAGCCTGCATCACACGGTATTGTACCTTATACAGGTTTTGCTCTACCATCTTGAAGAAGTCGTAAATGCCCTGCACTTTGCTATTCCCTTCCCACAGCAGTGATAACTCACTTTCGCTGAGGTCTATAACGGCTTTATGAATCGGGAAATCGAATTTGCTGGCCGTACGAATAAATGATGCCTGCCATTCGCTCATCTTTTCTCCTTTCCACGGCGCAACAGCTCCTTCATACACACTCAATCGTTTATCGGGTATTACCAAATCGGTGTCGATACCCAAGACCTGTCCGAAACCTTCGCAATGCGGACAAGCACCATAAGGATTGTTGAATGAGAACAGATTTGGTGTCGGTTCTTCAAAAGCTATACCGTCTGCTTCAAACTTATTGTTGAAGCTTTTAAACTGCTTGCCATCTATTTCTAAAGTACATTCACCTTCACTTTCATAAAATGCAGTTTGTATACTATCTGCCAACCTATGCAAATCATCTTCTTCAAAATCTTTGGTTACTATACGGTCTATCAGCAGGTATATATCTTTTTTGGGCAGTGTTGCTGCACCACTTAATACATCTTCAATACGAATGGGCTTGTCTTCCCCTTTTGCATGCACACGGCTAAAGCCTTTTTGCATCAGGATATTCAACTCTTCATTTACACTACGTCCGTAGCGCGTTACCAATGGTACAATGATTTGCACTTTAGCACCTTTAGCTAAGGTCTTTATGTAATCAACTACATCGCTGATGCTGTCTTTCTTTACTTCGTTACCACTTACGGGCGAGTAAGTATGCCCTGCACGGGCAAATAACAGACGCAGGTAGTCGTATATTTCGGTCATGCTGCCCACAGTACTGCGTGGGGTGCGGGTAGTTACTTTTTGTTCTATAGCTATGGCAGGGCAAATGCCGTGTATATAATCTACATCGGGCTTATCCATCCGCATCAGGAACTGGCGTGCGTAGGCACTCAGGCTCTCTGCATAACGGCGCTGGCCTTCGGCAAAAAGCGTATCCATAGTGAGACTACTTTTACCACTACCGCTTACACCCGTTACTACTACCAGCTTATTGCGCGGAATGGCAACACTTACATTCTTAAGGTTGTGCATACGTGCACCCTTAATGAATATGCTATCGTCTTTGTGATGAAGATGGGTATCATTAAACAGCCCGTTATCTTGCTTCTTCTCTTTTGTAGCTACAGCCACTTTCTTTGCCATTGGATACCAAAAATATGGTAATAAATTGAATGGTTTTTTGCTAAAATCTGTAACAAATGAATTACATGTAAGTGATATTATTTTATTTTGATTTATATATGATATATTGTGTATAGTTATATAAAGGCTATCTAATGAAATGTTTGATTTTAATAGTAGGTATTGGTTGTTGTATGACATCGTGTGGTAATAGTTCGGTTGTTATTACTGGCAGTGAGAAACAAAAGATAATTACCGAAGTAACCAGCACATTAGATAGTTATGCTAATGACATAAGAAAGTATGGGTTGCTTTCTGAGTTTAAATATCTTGATTCTAGCGATACTTTTTTTTGGGTGCCACCGGGATTTAAAGTAGCACTCTGTTATGATACTGTAAGAGCTGTTATAACCAGAAATGCGGGTATGTTTAAGAAAATAGATAATCAATGGGATACATTACGCATAATACCCTTGAGTAAATCAATAGCCACCTATACCGGCAGAATGCGCTCTGTGATGACCGATGTTCACGACTCTACTAACACCTATACTATGCTGGAAACAGGCATAATGATAAAACGTTCCAATGGTTGGAAACTATTGCATGGTCAAACTGGCATGTTACCACAGTAGTGTATACAATGTACGTGTTATTACTTTTCAGTGAATGAAATACTAACTTGATTTACATCGCCAGCAGCCTGCGTGCCACGTCGTTCAAATCATCTGTACTGTTTACTATGATAATATCGCTGAGGGAGAACACAAACATTAGCTTAAGAGGAAGCCTTCGGAGGTGTTTGATAAAATCCTCTATGGCATTGTTGTCAGTCTTTGGCACATATTCAATCTTGCGATGAATAATAACGTTATTTGCCTTTTCTGTTTGCAGCAATTCCTTACCGCTTAATGGCTTGCACAGAATAGCCATGACGAGTTCACGAGCGCTCATATCTCTCTAAATTTTTAAAGGGTGAATCGTTACAGAGGGTAGGAATATAAACCTACGATTAAAATCAGATTAAATCAACGCATTGGCTATATTTTAACATATCTATCCGGGCAAGGATGCAAACGTTTTTTATAAAACAAAAAGCACCCAATGGGTGCTTTTTGCAGTCTATGATAATGCAGGTTATTCTTTAATGAAATTGATAATCTGGCTATGATTGTTTTCGGTGATACGGAGCATATATGTCCCGCTGGATAGCGTATTTACCTGAATAGCAGATGAAGTTTTACTTAAGTTTCCGTTGTTTAATATTCTTCCTGTAATGTCTGATATAACATAAACAGCATCATTGTGTATGCCATTGATGTTTAGTGTGTTTGTTGCAGGATTAGGGTAAAGCCTGTATGGCATATCACCCTCTGTTTTGGCTATGCCTGTAGTTTTAAAGGCAAATGCATTGCCCGAAAATTTGCGATTGATGCGGTTGCCGTCCCACCACACAGACAGGATGTCGAAACCGGAATTGCTTGAGCTACTCAACGCCAATGGTGAGTAAGTGACACCTGTTGCTGTCTGGTTGATAGCATAGTAATCGTTGGCTGTAGGCGGGAACGTAGGGAATGTACCTGTATACAGGTCTAATTGCCTGGCGTACAAAAAGTTTGAACCATCTACATTAAAGCCAATACTGTAAACTGTATTGCCGATGTTTGCCGCCGGACCGCCGATGCCCGTACCTGCCGCAACTGCCGGAGCACTATATGTGGCACCGCCGAATAAGCCGGCATTGGCATTTAAGAGTGCACCCCCGGAAACTGCCGGATAATACGTGTCGTTACAGCTTTCAATATCAGAGCCACCGCCGGGAGTTGTTTTTGCCACTACCTGGTATTTAGTAGGTACGATAGCAGCTGTCGGGTCATACAAGTTCATCGCTTCGATACGAGGTGCACCGGGATTCATATTCAAAGTATAGCTGCTTGTTACTGTCGTTGTGCCTATGTCAAATTCTGCATAGTCTACACCTCCGTTATTCATATATGCTATCAGAGAGGTACGTGCGCCTGTATTAACATCGGTAATGCCTGCAACATCCGGCATTGCGTTACCCCCCGTACATGTAGCAATAAGATAAGAGGTAAGTGTTCCCGGGTTATCAATCGGGCCGAATGTAGCTAACGTAACAGGACCGCTACCGCCACCCGGCCATTCTTCCCACACTGCAGAGAATTCCCATAAACCAGGTAGTCCTGCAACCGTATTCACATTGTCAGCAAAGGCATCAAGGTGCGGATATTTGGCAATGCCGTAAGCACCCGACATGGTTTGTGTACCGCCATATGTTACAGTAAGCGCTCCGCCAACGCCTGAAACATAATACCATGAATAATAAGCTACATAGTTTACAGGGTCCAGATAAGTAACGCCTATAACATGTGTGGCCTGTTGGTCTTCACCATGCCTTGTTGCATCGCCAATGATAACATCGGGATAAAAGGAAGTGCCGGAAGGCGTGGCAGGAAATGGTAATGTAACGGGTGTGAGGTTTCCTGTATAGTCTACATATAAACTACATGCAGTTGTACCTGCAGAGTTATCGTCCCATACGATAGCACTTAATCGTACACCTCCTTGTGCTGGGCATTCCACCATGTCGCAGTTTATATTACCAACGGGGGTAACGTTGATTATTGGCTGGTCGGGGATTGATGCAGGCACTGTTGTTTGTGCTTGTGAGGTAAATGCAGAAAGTAGCATACTGCCTGCAAATGCAACGTTGCGTAATGACCTGTAGAAAGGCCATTTCAGATGTTTTTTCATAATTGGTCTATTTTGGTTTTAGTGAATAAATCAGGATGATGGAAGGGGTATGTGTATATATATGTTAGAACGTGCTGTGAAAAAGATAGGTATGCAGCACAAGGTATTTGAGAGGGTATGTTCATGAGTGGGTAATTGGTTACTAAAATTACATCATGTAGTTTAGAATACAATAAAAATAACCCAGTGTTTTAACTGGGTTATTGAAATGATTAAAGTATTATATTCCCGAGCCTTCTTCGATACAGGAAATATGCCGTCAGTATCATCAACTCCCCAACGATGAAAACAAACCAGTTGAAATCTGATGGTATATAATCTACCAGATTGGTGAGCAGGGAGTTGTGCGACATAATGTTATTCCAAAGTGTAGCACCTTTTTTCTCTGCATAATCCATTGTAAAAGAAATGATAACGACTAATGCACCCAACCACATCAGCCAACGCTCTTTAGGCAACATGGATACCCTTATCCCCTTATCGGTAAAACGAATAACCGTTAGGCAGAATAATACCATCGTTACAGCAATGATGCACGGGGCAATTACAGGCCCTACCCAGGGGATAGGTAAGAGAAAAAGTATATCCCAAGTCATGAGCGATTCGGGCCAATTGAGAAACACTTTAAGAAAAACGTAGTAGAATAAATCCCAGATAGCAAAGGAGTATAGGAAATACGCAAATTTCTCAGCGCGGTTTCTGCCGGCTAATACACCTATAGATATAAGCATGATAAGTGTTGCCAGTTCTCGCCAGAGTTCGACAATGGCAATGTCACTGCTTACAGGTGCCAGCGGAAAGAAAAAACCATTAGGGTAGTAGAGCTTACGCAGGTAAACGACCACTGCTGTTTCGAGGAAACCCATAGCAATGCTATAGTATGTAACCCACCAGAATATTTTACGGGATTGATGCATAGATTGGATAATAACCGGAGTATGACTTAGTTTATTGTTGAAGGCAAGATTTATGCCAATAAAAGTTGGTAATATTGAGTTTGAATTTCTTTAGATGACTTTAACACTATGACAAAAAAGGCTGGAAAGAATTATGCTGAGGAGTATGATAAATCGTGGAAGAAGTATGATTTTATAGTCAACTTATATCAATTAGGCAGAGATACCCTTCACAGAAGGAGGGCGCTACAATTAGGCGGATTAAAAGAAGGTGACACCGTACTGGATTTGTGTTGCGGAACAGGGCTTAGCTTCAAAGCCATTCAAAGTATTATAGGCCCTAAAGGGAAAATCATTGCAATAGATATCAATGAACACATGCTGGCTGTAGCTAAACAAAGAGCTGCTGACCATGGCTGGACCAACATCGAGTTTTCGAGTAAGCCTATAGAAGAATTACAATTAACCGAGCAGGTAGATTTTGCCTTCTTCGCACTATGCTGGTACGATAAAGAACTGAGCAGGGGATGGATAAAAAGTGTCAGCCGTTTTATGGACAGAGAAAAGGGTAGAATATGTTTTATGGACTATAAGCTGCCCGATAACTGGCTGCGCCCGGTCATATACCCGCTACTATGGATAGAAATAAAATGGCTGGGGGAATCTTATACTATTGAAGAACTGAAATGGAAGCCCAGGGAAGTGATAGGAGGTATGCTGAGAGATGCGCAATATAAAGCTTACTTTTTTGACTGCCTTGTAGCAGTAGCAGGGAAGCCGTTGTAATAAAATAGCCCCGCAATTGCAGGGCTATGTATAATATCGTTTAGACTTTTACTGCACTTCTATTTTTTGTGTCAGTATATCGTTCTCTGTTTTGGCCTTCAGATAGTATATGCCTTTTGGTAGGTTTGCTACATCAACATAATGTACCTGTACACCTTGTATAGATTGAATGTCTTTAATTACTCTGCCCAATACATCGGTCATTTGTATACGTAATGGCTCATTTACCGGTTGTCCGAAATCTACCATTAGTCTTGTGGTAGCAGGATTGGGAGATGCCTGCATCGTATATTTGTGAATAACCATTGGTTCGACACTTACAGGAACTGTGCCCGAAAAATCGAGGCTATCCAGGTATAAATAGCTACCCGCAACAGGAGCCAATCCGCTTGATGATGCACCTATAATTAATGTATCTGGGTTAACGTTTTTATAATAATTGATAGGTATACTGAAACTTGTCCAACTCATTACCATACCGGGTAACAAGTAGGCATTAGATGCCACCGTATCTCTTTTGCCGGTAGTTAAATTCCATGCTGTAAGGTAAACACCTATTACACCCTGGTCGGCACCTGAAGCCATATACTGCCATTTGCCTATCAGGTTTTTAGGACGGCCGGTGAACGGATAGCCAGATTTTGCTTTAAAAGCGGTCACATCAATTTTGCCATAAACGGCAACACCGGGTATGGTGCCTAAACCTGTCACAACTTTAGAAGTCAGTTTCAAATAGTAAGGGCTTGCTGTGCCGCCTTTTTCACAAGTGTAAACACTTGCAAGGTTGGTTGTGGCATTCAGGTTGTCCCAGTTGTCAGGTGTTTCGTAACTGCCAACTGTAGTCCAGTTTTCGAAGTTGCCATTGGTTATTTGTGCAATAGCTGCAGTGCTTAATAACAATAAAAAAAGTGTAAAGGTTTTTTTCATGACCGATGTTTTAGTTTTTATATATAAAGTTACTAAAGACTGTAATATAATAATGAAAGCCGGCAAATAAAGCTGCCGGCTTTGCTGTATTGCACCCCTTTGCAATTTATAAAGCTACTGTTTGACTATTGTCTTTTTAAAAAGTTTAAATAGTAGTGCATTTTATGTTTGGTAATAGGTAATCATTGTCATCGATATTATTTATTGAATGTTATATATTTGATTTGATGGGTTTTGAGTTTAACACATATGCCATACTGCTGCTAATAGCCGGGTTGTTTACTTATTGTATGGCGGTTATAGTATTCAAAAGGCAGGGTAAGAGTATTTATTCATTTGGCTATATAATGGTAGCAATAGCTACCTGGGCATTTTTTTACGGAATGGAACTGGCCGGGACTACTAAAGAGTCTCTTATCTTATTCAATCGTATTGAATATCTGAGTATAGGTTTATTGCCTGCATTATGGATAGTGTTTATTCTGAAATATGCAGGTAAGGACAGTTGGCTGAATACCAAGACTATTGCCGCATTTTTCATTTTGCCTGTTATTAGTATAATCGTTGAATGGACTACTGATATCCACCACCTGTTTTACACCCATGTTGAGGTTTATGTAGCCAACGGTATACATCTGCTGAAAATAGAGCGTGGCCCGTGGTATGTGGTGCATCTGGTGTATTTCTATATCATGCTGATATGGGGGGTGTATTTCATTATTCAAAAATTCAGAAGTGTAGACCCGATATACCGTAAACAGAACCTGTTGATACTGATTGCAACATTCATACCATGGCTTGCCAATGTATTATATCATGCAGGTATCAACTTTCAAAAAGATATTGACCTGACCCCGTTTGGATTTATTGTTACTGCCATTGTAATAGGATATGGGTTGTTAAGGTTTAGTTTATTTGATATTGTGCCGGTAGCAAGAGAAAAAGTAATGGATGCCATGCAGGAGGGTGTACTTGTGATTGATGCAAAGGGCCGTATAGTAGATGCCAATGCACGTATGAAAGATATCATTGGCAACAGGGTACATAAATTGATTGGCACGGATATAACTACCATTCATTTTGATGATAAATTATGCGAGGCTTTAAATAAGCGTACCAGTGGTAAGATTGAAATCAGCCTATTAGGTAGTTCGGGAATACAATATTATGCTGTGACGCTCACTCCATTACTCGAGAAGGATATTTATACGGGACAGTTTTTATTGTTCAGAGATGTAACGGACAGACACAAATCTGAAGAACGTTTGCAAGGGCTAAACCAACTGAAGGACAGACTTTTTTCTGTTATTGCACATGATTTACGAAGTCCGCTCAATACATTGTTGGGTATTTTATCTATGGTGAATGAAGGGCATGTTACTGAACAGGAGTTAAAGACAGTTCTGCCGGAAATTTCAAAAAACCTGGGCTATACATCAACGTTAGTTAATAATCTGCTGCAATGGACAAAAAGTCAATTACAGGGACAAGTTATACAGCCTGTAAATGTAGATGTATACTATCAACTGCAAGATATTATTGCACTGTTCGAAAATGTTATTAAAGAAAAGCAATTAAAGGTGAGGAACAGTATTGACAGCAGTTTGCAGGTTTTTGCAGATAATGATATGGTGATGGCATTGCTGCGCAATCTTTTATCAAATGCTATTAAGTTTTCACGTTATGGCGGAGAGATTTGGATTACAGCTACCAAAGGAGAAACGCATACAATCATCAGTATTCGTGATACCGGTGTAGGTATGCACCCCGAAGATTTGAAAAAATTGTTTGGGCTCGAAACATTTACTACCAGAGGCACGCTTGATGAGAAAGGTACAGGGTTAGGATTATTACTTTGTAAAGAATTTGTAGAGAAAAATGGCGGTACTATCTGGGCTGAGAGTGAATACGATGTTGGCAGTAAGTTCTGCTTTACACTGCCGAATGCTTAAAGTAGCTTACGCATTACATAGTCGTTCATGTAATAGCCGTTACCAATGTCTATATCTTCTGTGTAAGCGGTGGTAAAGCCCATTTTTTCATAGAAAGCTATTGCCGGATTATTCCTGTTGACGTTCAATTCCAAAATATTCTTTCCTGCATCGGTTACGGCATTTTCCACTGCTTGCAGCAAAAGTTTTCCATATCCCTTGCCTTTTGTGTTTACTAGGCAATATAGTTTATGCAGTTTGTAGACATCCGTGTTTTCGGGGCGAGTGGAGTAGGCAGCAAAGCCCGTAGGTATGTTGTCAACATAAAGAATAATGTATGTTTGAATATCATTTTCAATTTGTTGCCATATCACATTTGAACTATAAATATTTTCAAGCATATAGCTTATTTGTGCCTCGGATATGATGGGGGCATATGTCGGCCACCAAATGGCATCTGCCAGTTGGCGTATCAGGTCTACGTCTGCAGTTGTTGCCTTTTTTATTTCAATCATACTGCAAGTATAGGGTTTTGAGATATATTAATATTTAGCCTTTGCAAGATTGTTTTTTTGAGATAGGCTTCTTATTTTCACAACTATGAAGAAGCTGTTATTTTTCGCCGGCGTGTTAATCGCCCTTTCTGCAGTGTTGGAATCATGCGGGTCTACAGGTAAAATTCCTCGTCCGCAGCGTCATCCAAGGCCACCGCGTAATTTGGCAATGGTTATACCTGCGCATACGGTTAATAACCTGGCATAGGATACTCCGTATCCATAATACTTTGAAACCCGGCTCCTGTCGGGATTTCTGATTTATATTTGTACAGTGAGGTACTGCATTTTTATTCTTTTGGTATTTGCAGGGTTCTCCTGTTTTTCGCAGGAGCAGCCATTAGTACAGTTTGGCGATTTTAAAGGTTATGGTGTGTTCGAGGCATCTGTAGCCCAAATCATTGCCCACCCCGTGATGAAAAGCCTTGATAAAAAATGCAAGATTATCTCCTTTGATATCTACGGCATTGTACCTACCAAACAATACATAGGACCATACCGAAGTGAGGGAGCCAAAATGACCGATGCCCAAATACGGTATGTGAAATCATTAGGTCCGGGTGCCAATCTATGGATCAATAATATTCATATCAAATGTAAAGACGGAGAGAAAGTGATAGGGGGCGATAATAATGCCTTTGGTATTTACTTCTTCAATATCACAAAGTAAGAAGGCGCTGCAATAGCAACGCCTTCAATCAAAAAACCACCTCTATCTATGCTATTATGATTTTTGTTGAGCAAACTCAACATTGATTACCATGTTTACATCGTCACCAACTACTGCACCACCTGCTTCGGTTAATGCACCCCATTTCAAACCATAGTCTTTACGATTGATTTTACCTGTAGCTTTAAAACCTGCTTTAGTATTACCCCATGGATCTTTTACAGTACCGCCGTAAGTAACAGCGAATTTTACTTTCTTGGTTACATCGCGTATAGTAAGATTGCCTTCCAGTGCATATTTATTGCCAGATACTTTTTTGAACGATGTGCTGGTGAATTTCATAGCAGGGTATTTTTCTGCATTGAAAAAGTCATCACTTTTAAGATGCGCATCGCGTTTAGGTTCATCTGTATTTATACTATTTACATCTACATTGAATTTGATAGCAGCGTTATTGAAATCTGCAGTTGGGGCAACAACGTCACCATCAAATACTTTAAAAGTGCCTTCTACCTCAGATATAACAAGGTGTTGTACTGTAAATTTTACTGATGAATGTGATTTGTCCAATCCCCATTTAGTAGGTACTGTTGTTGCCGAAGCAATTACTTTGCCGGTTGTTTTTTGAGCCATAGCTGCAAAAGGTGCTAATGCTATAGCAGATAAGATTAGTATTTTCTTCATTTTGCCATTGTTTAGACAACAAATGTACATACATTAATTAGATTGCCCTAATCAGATTCATTATAGCGGTATCGGTCTAATCAATAATCATGAAATTTCTAATGTTTACCTATATTTACAATGAAGGAAGAAAAATGTATCAATCTGTAGTATCAATATTGCGTAATGATCGCGACAGCCAAAACTCAAATTGGTATCGTATCATCATGCATTGCCGGGACTATAGTTTGTGATACCAACGATATTAAACTACAGAAGAGTCCCGCACCGGCGGGGCTCTTTTTTTATACCATTTAAAACAGAATGATATGGAAATGCCAACGATGGAAACTATAGAAACAGAAAGGCTGACACTTCAGTTGCTCACACCAGCACATTATGAATACCTCTTCAAGCATTGCAGCAAAGAAGAGGCGATGCAATATGTAGGCTGGGAAAATGAAAATGATTATGATGTGGACTATAAAAAATATACTAATGGCGGCTTTGTTACATGGCGGTCAACCTTTCTATTTTTCTTATTGAAAGACAAAGTATCAGGCAGGCTATTGGGCAGATGCGCTTATCATAATTATCAGGCTATGCACAAACGGTCGGAAATAGGTTATGATATCAAAAAAGAAGAAGATAAGAATAAGGGGTACATGAAAGAAGCGTTAAAAGCAATTCTGAAATATGGATTTGAGGAACTGAAGCTTAACAGGGTAGAAGCGTTTATCGGTCCGCATAATATACCATCCCGCCGGCTGGTAGAAGGGTATGGTTTTGTTATCGAAGGGCAATTGAGGCAACATTTCTGCTATAACGATGTATTGCAGGATTCGGTTGTTTATGCCTTACTGGCTTCGGAATACGAAAGACTTAAACATAGTAGATAAGTATTAAGAAATAAGCCTAAAAAATAGTACGTTTGCAGCAATGTTTAATCATACAACTACATATTTCGTAATATGAATTTTCAATTATCAGAAGAACAAAAAGCGGTACGTGACGCGGCACGAGATTTTGCCAAAAACGAATTGTTGCCCGGTGTTATAGAACGCGATGAGAAACAAAAATTTCCTGCAGAGCAAATCAAGAAACTGGGTGAGCTCGGTTTTTTGGGTATGATGACCGACCCTAAATACGGTGGCTCTGGTATGGATACTGTTTCTTACGTACTGGCTATGGAAGAGATATCTAAAATAGATGCCTCTACTTCTGTATGTATGAGTGTAAACAACTCATTGGTATGCTGGGGCTTGGAAACTTATGGTAATGAAGAACAAAAGTCTACTTACCTGACAGAGATGGCAAGCGGACAAAAACTAGGTGCGTTCCTGTTGAGCGAACCTGAAGCTGGTTCTGACGCTACATCGCAACGCACTACTGCCGAAGATAAAGGCGATTATTATTTGCTGAACGGTACGAAGAACTGGATTACCAATGGTAGCTCTGCTTCTTACTACTTGGTAATTGCACAAACATATCCTGATAAGAAGCACAAAGGTATTAATGCACTGATAGTGCATAAAGACTGGCCGGGTGTAACGGTAGGTGCTAAAGAAAATAAACTGGGTATCCGTGGTAGTGATACACACAGCATCATGTTCCAGGATGTGAAAGTGCCAAAAGCTAATCGTATAGGTGATGACGGTTTCGGTTTCACTTTTGCTATGAAAGTATTGGCTGGTGGCCGTATCGGTATTGCTGCACAAGCATTAGGTATTGCAAGCGGTGCTTATGAACTGGCATTGAAATATTCTAAAGAGCGTAAAGCATTCGGTACAGAAATATCAAACCACCAGGCTATAGCATTCAAACTTGCAGATATGGCTACAGCTATTGAAGCAGCACGTTTGCTGGTATTGAAAGCTGCATGGACAAAAGACCAGCATCAGGATTATACCTTACCTGCATCTGTAGCTAAACTGTATGCTTCTGAAATAGCACAGTGGGTAACTAACGAAGCGGTTCAGATACATGGTGGTTACGGATATGTAAAAGAATTCCACGTAGAGCGTTTGATGCGCGATGCGAAAATCACCCAGATATATGAAGGTACCAGCGAGGTGCAGAAAATAGTGATCAGCAGGACGGTGTTGAAAGACTAGATTTTGTTATCAATACGTTTTAAAGGTGGTGCAATTGCATCGCCTTTTTTTAATCTCACAAGTGTATTTTGTTCTTTAAATTAGTATAGCTAAAAAACCTATAGATATGAAAAAACAAATCCTAATGGCTGCATTTATCGCAATAAGCGGTATTGCCCAAGGGCAATCAAATAATGCAGCAGCTACTGTAAAAGAGAATCCTGTAATTATTGGCAATCAAAGCGGGTTTAAAGTAAGTAAATCACAATTGCTTAAAAATCCTGTATTGCGTTTGCAGGAAGCAAATAAGGATTATCACATCACCAGCTACCAGATATCCTATGTGTCTAAAGAAAAAGGAAGTGATGCTATCGGACCGTTTCTTGTAATGGGTGATAACATAAATACAGGCAAGGCTGCAGAGATTTTGAAAATGGCTCAACCGGGAGACCGCATCTTTTTTGAAGGGATAACAGCAGTGAATAGCGATGGCAGCAAAAGATTATCCGAACTGACCGCAGCAGTAAAAATTGAATAATAAGAAATGCAGATAAAATTTTTGAAAGCTCTGTTATGCAGAGCTTTTTGTTTTTTTTAAGTTTTTCAATTTCTATAACCTTGTACCTTTCAGTAAACATTAACATACTATGCAAAATGCAATCAGCTGGTTTGAGATACCCAGCACAGACATTGATCGTGCACAAAAATTTTACGAAACCATTTTTAGCATTCAGCTGATGACCATGGATATGCCTAATCTTAAAATGAGGGCTTTCCCATTGGATGATATGATGGGTGTAGGTGGTGCAGTAGTTTGGAGTGATGGATTTCACAAACCTTCTGCAACAGACGGGCCACTCATTTATTTAAATGGAAACCCTGATGTACAAACTATTCTGGACAGAGTAGTTGCTGCAGGTGGCACTGTGATAGTACCTAAAACAGAAATATCACCTGAATATGGCTATATGGGCGTGTTTATAGATACCGAAGGAAATAGAATAGGATTGCATTCTGTGCCTGCTCAGTAATAAAATGACTTTGCAAATAATCTAATAAAGCCCCTCATTCGGGGCTTTATTTATTATATCTATACAATGTTATTTTACCGTTATTTATAATATTTTAAGGTTATCCCGTTTATTAGCCCTATCTTTGCGGCTTCTTATTAAAAAGTTCTTTATTAGATGATTTCATTTTCGAGCCTCTCACTGCGAGAGGAATTGACTCGTGCCGTATCGGACATGGGCTTTGAGACGCCGACTCCTATTCAACAAAAAGTTATCCCGCAACTCTTATCTCAACCTTCTGATATCATTGGACTGGCGCAGACCGGAACCGGTAAAACTGCTGCCTTCGGACTTCCGCTACTGCACCACACTGACGTTGCACAGAAACATGTGCAAGCTCTTGTATTGAGCCCTACACGCGAATTGTGTATGCAAATACAGGAAGAATTTAAAAAATATGGTTACTACATGCGTGGTCTGCGTACTACTGCTGTGTATGGTGGCGTGCCTATAGGTGGCCAGATACGTGAAGTAAAAGCGCATCCGCAAGTGATTGTAGCAACACCGGGCAGGTTGATAGACTTGCTGGAACGTAAAGCATTATCGCTGGAGCATGTACAATATGTAGTGCTTGATGAAGCTGATGAGATGCTGAACATGGGCTTCCGCGAGGATATTGAATTTATCCTTAAGAATACGCCTAACCGTCAGTATACATGGTTGTTCTCTGCAACTATGAATAATGATGTGCGCAATATTGCCAAGCGTTTCATGAGCAAATGGGAAGAATATGCCGTTGCTAAAGAAAACGTAGGTAATGAAAATATTGACCACCAATATTATGTAACTAACCATCACAACAGGTTTGAAACCTTGCGCCGTTTGCTCGATTTCACACCGGGTATATATGGTATTGTGTTTACGCGTACCAAACAAGATTGCCAGGATATAGCCGAAAAGCTGATGAAGGCTGGCTATCATGTGAGCCCGCTGCATGGCGATATGGACCAGAAGATGCGCAGCAAGGTGATGGAGCGTTTCAAAAACAAAACCTTACAATGCATTATCGCTACCGACGTAGCGGCTCGTGGTATTGACGTAAACGACATTACCCACGTTATTAACTATGAATTGCCTGATGATCCTGAAGTGTATACACACCGTAGCGGCCGTACAGGTCGTGCGGGCAAGTCAGGTATCTGTATGTCTATCGTTACACCTAAAGAAATTTCAGGTATACGCCAGGTAGAACGTCTTTCTAAAACTAAGTTCCATAAGAGTGATATTCCTGATGGAGCAGAGATAGTACGTAAGAAACTATTCTATTACTTAGAACAAATTGAAACAGCAAAACCTGAAAGTGATTTCGGTAAGATATACCAATCTACTATCCACGAACGCTTTGAGGATATGGATAAGGATGAACTCATCCGTCGCCTCGTATGGTTGCAGTTGAAGGAAACCATGGAAGCCTATAACGAAGCCGAAGACCTGAATGCAGGTTTTGAGCAACGTGGAGAGAACCGTCAGCGCGGTAACCGCAGCAATGTGCGTTTGTTCATTAATATAGGTATGAAGGATGGCATTACCAGTGCTGAGAAATTACTGGCCTTCATTACAGATTCTACAGATATTGAACCGGGTTTGATAGACAGGATTACTGTTCGCGACCTGAGTAGCTTCTTTAATGTAAGTGGCAGCGCAGCTGAGTTTATCATCCAAACTATGTCTCAGAAGAAGTTCAAAGGCAGAAAAATAAGGATGGAAGAAGCTGAACAACGTGACCGCGACAGAAGTGGTTCGGGTGCAGGAAGAGGTTTTTCCGGAAATAACAGCGAAAATAGAAGCAGGGGTGGAAGCCGTGGCGGATACCCTTCAAATCGCTCATTTTCAAGGGATAATGAAGGCAACCGAAACCGAAACGACAGAAGCGGTTCACAGAAGTTTAACAGAAGAGATAGGGATTAGGTGTAATATGTGCTTGGATTTTAAGGATATTTACCATTCCTTTGCATAAATTTTTAATGTGTATGAGGCAGATTGTATTATTCATTTTACTGGCGATAAGCTTTAGTGCTAAGGCACAGGAAGCTGCTGTGCCTGCTGATATTGACGAAGCAGTTAAGAAAGGTGTGGCCAGTTATTACCACGATAAATTTGAAGGACGTAAGACTGCAACAGGCGAAATTTTCGATAATGATAAATTCACTGCTGCCAGTAACAAATTGAAATTAGGTAGTTATGTAAAGGTGACTAATGTTTCTAACGATGAGGTAGTTTATGTAAAAATAAACGACCGAATGGCTGCTAATAACAAACGCCTGATAGATCTGGCAAGCATCGCAGCTAAGAAACTGCACTTTGCCCACAAAGGCATTACCAAAGTGAAAGTAGAGGTGGTATCTGAAGAAGAAGGACGCGTAGGTATATTAGCACAAAACGTATCTAAAGAAAAAGCACCTAAAAATACTTTGTAATTTTTTTGCCCCGAACGTATTCGGGACAAAGGGATAGAGATAAAAAAACACGGAGCCCCTGTACAGGGGCTTTATTATTTTTAGCCCATGATACTCCCTTACGTACATGTAGATGAAACCGAAGCAAAAGGCAGGGGTATGTTCACCGATAAGTTCATACCTGCTGATAAACTGATTGAGACGGCCCCCGTTATTATCATGAGTGGTGAAGAACGTAAGCTATTAGACCAGACCCTGTTGCACGATTATATTTTTGAATGGACGCCTGATGGCGAAAATGGTTGCTGTATGGCGCAGGGGTATATTTCTGTTTACAACCATTCTTATACATCCAACTGCGAGTATTTTATGAACTACGAGGACAAGACGATAAGCATAAAAGCCGTGAGAGATATAGAAGCTGGTGAAGAATTGACCATTAATTATAATGGCGACTGGAATGATGAGAAGCCTGTGTGGTTTGATGTTAAATAATAGCTCGATTGCTTAATGGCTCAATTGCTCAATGAATAGTAACTTTATAATCACCAATCACAAATAATATGGCTTGGATTGAAAAGGATAATTCACTTTGTAAAGTATTTACGTTTAAGGATTTCTCAGAAGCATTCGCTTTTATGACGCGTGTGGCACTCATTGCTGAAAAACAAAACCACCATCCGCTATGGACGAACGTTTGGAACAAAGTGGATATACGCCTGAGTACACATGATGCAGGAGATATTGTTACTGATAAAGACCGCAAACTGGCAGAAGCAATTGATAAGTTGGCAGGGTAGGTTGTGTCATCTTTGGCTTTATAGTTTACAGGTTTGATACTTCACCAATAAGGTTCCCATTTTTAAATTTGAAGTACTCTGAGTCTATACCTTGTAATTTATAAACCTCTTCATTTTCAAGAACCTTGGCAATGTTTGAATATGGTGATTTCAAAATCCCCAATAAAATAGCAACTTTAATATCAGAAAAGATTATATAACTATATTTTTCACATATTATAGTTATAAACCTTATATTTTGTTCACTTGTATTGGTTATGTTGTTTAATAAACTATCATAACCCTTTACATCAGCATGTGTAACATTCTCTTGCACACCTTTCCTTGTTGAATATACATTCCAGGCATGTTCCCTCTCCAAAACAGAGCCTTTATTTATTATTACATCATGATGTAAGAGCTCTTGTAAACATTCTTCAGCAAAATCGATATTGCCAATATTATTAGTCAATATTGACTGTATCTTTTCGTATGTATTTTTTATGTCTTCCATAACTATTGATACATAAAACCACTACTCAACCCTATATACCGGATAACGCATAAACTCCTCCTCATTGTATTTAGAGTGGTGGTAGATATAGTCCAACTGTGCATCTGCATTTTTTTCAAAAGCAGCATCAGCATTCTTTTTATCGTTTAGCTCTTTTTTTAGTTGAGGGTTGTTTTTTAATTCTTCTGCTGCATTTTCTTCAAAAGCATAATCGCTGTAACCACCTTTTTGCTGTAATACCGCATCAAAAAATCCCCAGGCAAAATAAGAGTCAGGCGCAGTAGGTTCTAATGTTTCTACTATAAAACGCCTTGCAGGTTGATTGGTAGTGATGATATAATCTCCCTTCATCAGCTTGATGTATTGCCGTTCTGTATGTGCTTTTACTTTAGTGTGCAGATAATGACCCTCGTAAGGTTTCTTAACGGTTTCATAGTCGTCAATATGATAAGCCATTACAAGGATAAAGGTATCACGGTCCAATTCCTGCATTTGAATAGCATTATCCTTTAAGCGGCTGATTACTTTATACCATCCGCGGGGTATGATGTACGCTTTGGGTATCGTAACAACTTGTGTGGCTTTGTACGTGTTGTAATAAGGTATTTCTTTTGTGTAAGGCTTATTCCTATCGTAATAAACTCGAGGCAACCCCGATACTTCACTTGGCTTTGTAACAACTTCATAACCTTTAAAGGTGATGGTGATATGCTTGGTAGTATCCACTTCCCATGCTATCGGCATTTTGGTGGCTTTCATATCATCTTCAAAATCCTGCTTACGGGTTTGTTTTATTTCATCCGCGTTTTCTGATGCTTCTTTTATGAAAGTCTTCATTAATTCATAAGTGCCATCCACACGTTGTTTGTATGGTTTGAGCATATGAGTTTCAGTTACAAAAGCATAGATATGGTACATAGCCGTAAACCCGCTGGCATATCTCGGCCCTTCATGATAAGCCTGCCAACCTTTTTCGGGTTCGTGTCCATAGTGATGTACATAAGGTAGCAGATCATATCCCTTACGTTTCATATCTGCATATACTTTAGGTTCAAAGGTTTTTCGCAGGCATAAACCAACGCAACCGCCCAGTTTATCATATTGGGTAGATAGCAAGGTCATAATGTGCTGATAATCGGCGCCATCACTTACGTGGTTGTCAATAAATATGTCAGGGTTTAGTTCATGAAACAGTTTTACAAGGCTGCGTGTTTCATTGGCATCCATTTTTATAAAATCACGGTTCAGGTCCAGGTTTTCTGCATTGCCTCTAAATCCATATTCCAGTGGACCGTTTTGATTAGCACGGCTATACATACCCCTGTTCAGCATACCGCCGATATTGAATACAGGTATCACGGCAAGCACTATATTGTCCGGTATTTTTATTGTGCCATTGGCAGCATCGCGTAGCAGTATCATACTGGCATCTATACCATCGGGCTCTCCGGGGTGAATGCCGTTGTTGATGAGAATGATGATTTTCCCTTGTTGTTTCCAGTGTGAAATATTGAAATCGCCATCTTTATTATAATATACTATATGCAGCGGATAATAGGCATCTGTATTACCTGCTTCCTGCATTTTGATGGTTTCATACTTTTCATCCAACTTTTCGTAGTAGGGTATGAGTTGCTGATAAGTAACAGATTGAGTACCTCCGCTACGTTCGTAAGTGGTCTCAAAATTTTGTGCATGAAGCTGCACACTGCAGGCAAATAGCAAAAAAATAACCCATCTTTTCATGATGGGTTAAAAGTATAAAGATTTCTTATCTCACCTTGTTTATAATCTCATTGATTTGTTTTTGTTATTCCAGCCTTTGTACATCCTGTTGCTTTTTTCAGCTGTATTCCACCAACCGTCATGACCCCACATCCATGAGAATGGCATAAATATCAGTCCGCACATTATAGTAGGTTTACCTTTCAATGTGAAATTAGACAGGTATTTATCGTACATGCCTCCGAAACCATTGGTTTGGCTGATGTAGTCAACATTGGTCATAGCAGCCGTCACACGCAGCTTCATACATATACCGGCAAAAATGCCAAGCTCTGCTTTTGCATACGGGCTTGCATTGAATTGCACACCTGCGCCATCTTCAAATGAAGTGAGGCTATATGAAGGGTATACACCGGCACCTAAACTAAAGCACATTCTTTTGCTACGGTCGTATGTACCGTCACAGCCAAATTTATATTCAAGTCCTACAGGTAAGCCTGCCTGAATGGTAACGCCTGAAAAATCCCAACCTACTGTAGTACCGTAAAGGCCATCTCCTATGCCTTTCCAAAGCATGAAGTTGTAGTTGAAATCAAGGTCGATGGCAAGACAGCCATTGCGTCCTCTTTTTACAGGGAAATAAGTGCCCATTGTAACACCATAGGCAAAACTTGTTTTTACATTTCCTGTTCTTGTGATGGTGGTATCGGTAAAATCTGCCTTGGTTGACAGGAAATTGCCCTGGTAGTCGGCTGATGTCATTACATAGTTGTATCCGATCTCAAAACGGGACAATCCTTTTCCTCGTTTGTTATATTGGGCAGAAGCTACCAAAGAAAGCAATAGACAAACAGCAGTTAATTTTAAGCTAAGGTTTAATCGCATAGAGGTTCAATTTGACACCAAAATATTAAACATTACGTTATTTACCAATAGTTAATGGGTATGCAATTTTAATTTTTTAGCATCTTTAATGTAGGAAACCATTCATTTTGGCTAACCGTTATATCAATATACCTGATGAAGAATTGCTTGTAATATATAATTCAGGCAGAGATAATGAGTTATTGGGTGTATTGTTACAGCGCTATACTTTATTGCTGTTGGGTGTGGCCATGAAGTATTTAAAAGATAAAGATGAAGCACAGGATGCTGTGCAGCAGGTTTTTCTAAAGGCCATTACACATTTGCCACAGGGCGAGATACAAAATTTCAAGGGATGGCTATATGTGTTGATGCGCAATCATTGCCTGCAACTACTGCGCGATAAGCATTATCTTACTGAAGACAGTGTATTGGCAAACCTGAAAAATGTAGAGACTGATAAAGAGGAATTGATTTGGAAAGATGCCACATTAGAACAGATGAATGATGCCATAGGCAAACTGGATGAAGAGCAGAAAAAGAGCGTTACGATGTTTTATCTGGAGGGATTGAGCTATAAACAAATAACAGAACAGACAGGATATAGTTTTGAGCAGGTGAAGAGTTATATACAGAATGGTAAACGTATGCTGAAACAAATACTGACCAAAGGCAAATGAGTGAACTGAACGATATATGGAATAGTGGTAAAGGCAAGTTGCCCGATGATAAGCTCATGGCTTACCTAGAAGGTAAGCTGTCTGCAGAAGAGCAGCATGAAGTAGAACAATGGTTGGCAGATGAAGGTATGGAAGCAGATGCACTGGAAGGTTTGAGAGCATTGCCTGCGAATGAATCTAAAGAAATGGTGAGCGCTATTAATTATGAATTGCGCAAAAAACTGAATAAAAAGAAACGCGGGCGCAAACAGGACGTTGATAATAACTGGGCCTGGCTTGCCGTTTTGATTGTGTTATTGCTTTGTATTGCAGCTTATGTGGTGATTCATTATAGTGTAAAACGTTAATTCATATCAACTCTTTAAAAATCCGTAACTTGCACAGCTAATGCAACTCGCAGGTAAAAAAATAGTATTGGCGGTAACGGGCAGCATTGCTGCTTATAAAACACCTCATTTGGTGCGTTTGCTGGTAAAAGCAGGTGCAGAGGTACGTGTTATTACTACATCAGCTGCCGAGGCTTTTGTAAGCCCCCTGGCTTTGGCTACGGTTTCCAAGCACTCTGTTCATAGCAATGTGGCAGATGGTGCAGCATGGAACAATCATGTGGAAATGGGACGCTGGGCAGATGCTATGCTCATAGCTCCTTGTAGTGCCAATACACTCGCCAAGATGGCTAACGGCCTTTGCGATAATCTGGTTTGTGCGGTGTACCTGTCTGCTATTTGTCCGGTGTTTGTAGCGCCCGCCATGGATGAAGATATGTGGCATCATCAAAGCACGGTAAATAATATTCAAAAGATACGTTCTTACGGCAATCATATTATCCCTGTTACTCACGGCGAATTAGCCAGCGGCCTAATAGGTGAGGGCAGAATGGCAGAGCCTGAAGATATAGTTGCTCATCTTAACGACTTCTTCGAAAAAAAAAACGATAGTCCCTTAAAAGGTATCAAAGCATTAGTGACTGCAGGCCCTACTTACGAGCGCATAGACCCAGTACGTTTTATAGGTAATTTCTCTACTGGTAAGATGGGGGTAGCCATAGCAGAAGCACTTGCGGATAAAGGTGCACAGGTTACATTGGTATTAGGCCCTTCTCACTTGCAGGTTTTTCATGCCAACATAAAGGTGGTGAAGGTAGAAAGTGCAGAGCAGATGTATAATGCCTGTATGGAAGCATTCCCGCAATCGCAAATCAGTGTGTTGTCAGCAGCTGTTGCAGATTATCGCCCGGCTGAAATGGCACCGGAGAAAATAAAGAAACAGGGCAATACGTTAGATATAGAACTGGTAAAGAATAAGGATATACTGGCTACTTTAGGCGGTTTAAAGCAAGCAGGGCAATTACTGGTAGGTTTTGCATTAGAAACCAATGATGAGCTGAATCATGCATTAGGCAAAATGAAAGCCAAAAATGCAGATATGATTGTTTTAAATTCGTTAAAAGACACGGGTGCCGGCTTCGGCCATGATACGAATAAAGTAACTTTACTGGATAGTACAGGCGATAAAAAAGACCTGCCTTTGCAAAGCAAGCAGAAAGTGGCGGAAGTGATAGTGAAACATATTTTGAAACTAAGGAATGCAGAAAAAACTATTTAGTATAATACTCCTATTGTTGAGCAGCTTTTACGGTTTTGCACAAGAGATAAACTGTAAGGTGAAAGTGATGCGCGACAAGATACAGGGTGTAGATAAAGAAGTGTTTGCGAGCATGGAACGCGGTATTACCGAGTTTATGAATACACGTAAATGGACTAATGACTTATATCAACCTGCCGAACGAATAGATTGCAACATCCTCATCAACCTGACGGCAATGCCCGACCAGGATATTTATGAGGCAACGCTGAATATACAGGCTACGAGGCCGGTATATAATACAGGCTATACCAGCCCCATCATCAATTTCATCGACAAAGAATTTAAATTCAAGTACAATCAGTATACACAAATACAGTATGATGACAACAGGGTATCAGGTAATGATGCGCTTACCGCAAACCTGACAGCAACATTGGCATTTTATACATATCTCATATTAGGATTGGATTATGACAGCTTTTCCCCTAATGGTGGTACTGAACTTTTCAAAAAAGCACAAAATGTAGTGAATAACGCACCTGAGTACAGCAAGGTGATATACGGATGGAAAGCTGTGGATGGTAATAAAAACAGGTATTGGATAATAGACCAGATACTAAGCCCGAGGTTCAAAGAGTTTCATAATTTATGGTACAGTTATCATAGAGAGGGTATGGATAACATGATGACCAAACCCGATGAAAGCCGAAAACTAATGCTGGAAACGTTAAGTAAAATTGTTGTACTGAACCGCGAAAACCCAAGTTCTATATTGTTGCAGTTTTACTTCAATGCTAAAAGCGATGAATATGCGAGCCTGGCTTCTCAGTGCGAACCCGGAGAAAGGACAAAATATATAGCTATGCTGCAACAGGTAGATATTGCCAATATTCAGAAGTATAACAACATCAAATAGCGGATGAGATTTTTTGTATTATCGCTGCTGTTTAGCCTGTTTGTCATTTCATGTGGCAATGAGAAAAAAGCTGATGTACTGCCTGCCGATAAAATGCAGCAAATGCTCACTGATATACACATGG
Source organism: Bacteroidota bacterium (assembly GCA_018267965.1). Classification (GTDB taxonomy): domain Bacteria; phylum Bacteroidota; class Bacteroidia; order Chitinophagales; family Chitinophagaceae; genus Polluticoccus. The sequence goes on from JAFDXK010000001.1 coordinate 481,857, forward strand.
CAGAGGCATACAGCACTATGGTGAATGACTCTACTCACACAATGAGAAATAAAAATCTGGATTCACTGGCGGTATACTACAAGCAAATATTCAAGCACTATAATATCACACCCGAAGAGTTTGCAAAGAGTGTTGATTGGTATAAGAAAAACCCCGAAATGCTTGATAGCATTTATGCTAAGATTATACCTGAATTAAGTAAACAGGAAGGTATCTACTCTGCTAAAAAATAATTACTGCAATGCAGCTAAGGCTTTTGCTATGCGTTCCATGGCAATTTTCAGTTTGTCCATAGAAGTAGCAAAAGAGATGCGTATACATTGGTCGTTGCCAAATGCGCCGCCATTCACTGTACTTACATGAGCAAAGTGGAGCAGGTACATAGACAGGCTCTCATCATCAGTTATCACATCATCGCCATTTTTCTTTCCGAAGAAGGAACTGATATTTGGAAAAGCATAAAACGCACCTTCAGGCATATTGATTTCAACGCCCGGCATAGCATTAAGCGCATTGATAACAAAATCTCTGCGTTCACGGAAGGCATCACGCATTTTATATGTTTCATCCAAATTGCCACTGAGGGCTGTAATGGATGCACGTTGTGTAATAGAGTTAGTGCCCGATGTAAATTGCCCCTGCATTTTTTCGCAAGCCTGAACAATTTCTTTAGGCCCTGCCATATAGCCAAGCCTCCAGCCTGTCATCGAGAAGCCTTTAGACATACCGTTTACCACCATTACGCGGTCTCGCAATTCAGGAAATTGAGCTATGCTTTCGTGTTTGCCTTTATAATTGATGTATTCGTATATCTCATCGCTGATGATAGCAACATGAGGGTGGCGTTTGAAAACTTCTGCTAAAGCAGCCAGTTCTTCTTTTGAATATACGCTACCTGTAGGGTTGCAGGGCGAGGAGAAAATAAACAGTTTTGTTTTGGGTGTAATAGCAGCTTCAAGCCTGTCGGCAGATAATTTATAATCTGTACTGATAGGACAGTGAATAAACTTAGATACACCTTCAGCCAGTGAAACCAACGCACTATATGTAACCCAGTATGGAGTAGGGATGATGACTTCGTCGCCGGGGTTGATGATACTCAATACAGCATTGGCAAGAGATTGCTTAGCACCAGTCGATACGATAATCTCATCGATACCATATTCCAGCCCGTTATCGTTTTTAAGTTTTTTGCTGATAGCCTCTCTCAACTCAGGATAACCAACTACAGGAGTGTATTTGGTAAAGCCATCCTGCATAGCTTTAGTTGCAGCATCGCAAATATATTGTGGTGTAGCAAAGTCTGGTTCGCCAATGCTCAGGTCAATAACATCTTTACCCTCAGCTTTCAATTCACGGCTTTTCTTAGCCATTTTAATGGTCTGAGGCTCAACTATTCTGTTCAGTCTTTGGGCTAACTGCATCTGGTATTCAAAAGTTAAAGCTGCAAAGTTAAGCAGGAATGCTCATTTGCAGCTTTTAAATATCTTATTGTGGTGTTAAACGGCCGCCTGTATAGCTTAAATAGAATGCCAATAATATCAGGATGCCTATAGCTACGCTAAGGAAAGTAATAGTCTTTTTATAGGCAGCGTTAACTGTTTTTACTTTATGTAGTTCGCTCACATTGTTTAGGATATTCTCCATGCGAGAGAAAGCTGTTTCGCCTTTTACAACGTAGTCGTAAGCCCCGTATTTCATGCTGTCAATAGCCACGTCTATCTTGTCCTGGCCGGATAGCATGATAACCTGTGTCATCGGGCTACGTTCTTTAATTCTTTTCAAAACCTCCACACCATTTTGGGCATCTGCTCTGTGTGAATTAAGGTGAAAATCGAGAATGATAATTTCAGGATTTAGGCCGAGGTTGTTGATGGCATCCTCTCCGTTATCAAATGTTTTGATGTTATATAAAAAACGTTCAGACAAATAGTCCTTCAGCATTTCATTTTGAATCGGTTCATCGTCTACAAGAAAAATGTAACGGTTGTGTTCAGCTGCCATTTTAAAGTGTTGAATTTTGAGAAAAATAACAAAAAAAATTAAAGAACCAAAGCCATATACTGTTTTATATGTATTGTGCGCTTAATATGTTATGTGTGTTGCTTTAATTCCTTGAATGCTTTTTCGCAAACTTGTTTCAGTGTAGCAACAAGTGTTGGCAGCCTGTCAAAATGCGCAGATTCGCCCGCAGTTTGCTCTATCAGGAATATGTGACTCACATCTTCTTTTACACCCATATACGATAACTGCGGCTTCATTGAATGCGCAGCAATTTTTAAAGAAGGATAGTCTTTGGTAGCCAGAGCCTGTTCAATATTAGTCAGCAGCCTTGGTCCGTTTTCAAGGAACATACCGATGTACTTATTCATTTTTTCCTGGCTTCCGTTTGCAAACTGGTTTAAGAATTGCATATCAGTCACTTTATCAGGCAGTGATGGTGGAGGAGGCTCAGCCACGATTGTTTTATGCACAGGGGCGGCTGCTGCCAATGGCATGGTCTGCTGATTTTCTATTAGCGATGCCATTTTCAGCAATAATTCATCGGGGTTGAATGGTTTAGATACATAAGCATTCATTCCTGCCTGGAAATATTGATTCACATCTTCCTGCAAGACGTTCGCCGTCATGGCAACAATTTTTACATCTTTTGCCGGAGCTGATAATGTAGTACGAATGTTTCGGGTTGCCGTTACACCATCCATCACCGGCATTTGTATATCCATCAGAACCAAATCGTATGATTCCTGTTGCACACGGTTTACAGCCTCTTGACCGTTTACAGCTATGTCAATAATGATGCCCGGTATCAGTTCCTTAAGAGTATCTTCGGCCACCATTCGGTTGAATTCGTTATCCTCAACCAATAGTATTTTAATTGTATTGAGGCGTTTCATGGTAGCTTCATCTACAACATTGGCCTGAGATGTAGATACTTGAATATCTGATTCTTCCAAAGGCAACACAACGCTAAATACCGTGCCTTTGCCCAATTCACTCTTCACAGATATTTCACCGTTCATTAATTCTGACAACTGCTTGGAAATTGTGAGGCCCAAACCTGTACCACCGAATTTCCTGGCCACATCAGTGCCGGCCTGTGTAAAGCTTTCAAATATTTTTCCAACATAGTCCGGAGCTATGCCTATACCGGTGTCTATAACATCAAACCTGATGGAGTGTGTTTTGCCTGTTGTTTTTTCAATTTCTGCTCGTACTTCTACGAATCCTTTTTCAGTAAACTTCAGCGCATTACCTGCAAGGTTTATCAATACCTGGTTGATGCGGGTAGGGTCGCCTACCACACGGTGCGGAATAGCAGGGTCTACATAAATTCTGAAGTCAATATGCTTTTCTTCAGCTTTCAGCATCAGCATATCGCGCATGCTTTGCATAATCTCGCGAATAGAAAAATCTGTTTTTTCGATAATGATCTTACCTGCTTCTATTTTTGATAAATCCAGTATATCATTAATAATGATGAGCAGATTATCTGCAGATAGCTGAATGGCATTCAGGTAACGCAGCTGTTCCGGCTTAGGTTCTTTGCTCAACAGCAGCCTCGTCATGCCTACAATGGCATTCATAGGCGTGCGTATCTCATGGCTCATATTGGCCATGAATTGCTGTTTTAGCTGAGCAGTTTTTTCCGCTACCTCTTTTTCCTTATTGGCCAGTTCTATCTCCTGTCGAGTCTGGATATTACGAAGCTTATTGAGTGTTGTTTGTTTGAATATTTCTTCCTTCAACTGTTCGTAAGCTTTCAGATGATAGAAGGCCTTGGGTATGTCACCCATTTTATCATACAGCATCGACAAACCTTCGTGCACACTCATAATGTCGTGCTTACGCATATATTCATCTGCCAGTTCGAATGCTGATGTCATGTGCTGCAACGACTGCCTGTAGTTGCCCTCGTCCATCATCATTCGTCCTATATAATAGTGGCAAATAATTTGCACTTCTATATTATTAAGGTCTTCCGATAGTTTCAGTGCTTCAGTAAGGTATTTACGCGCATGTTCAAAATCAGTCATTTTATAATACACCTTGCCCAATCCACTTGTTGCCATGGCATACATCACGGTCTCAGGCTCGCTAAGTGCACGGTTCTCTTCAAAATAGCTGAGCGCTTCTCTTGATTCTTCCTGTTTGAAGTAAATGTTACCCAGTATTTGATAGAGAGCATTGAGCCTGTGTATATCATTTGCTTTTTGAAAGATAGGCATGCATCTTAAAGCAAATTCGAGGGCGTTTTCATAATCATTCAAATCGTACAGCAGGTAAGCAATGCTCGATAAATTTACAGATTGCGTTACCTCGTCTCCCAGTTTTTCATTTATCTTAAGTGCTGCCTCAAAATGATTAAGTGCATCTGCAAGGTCGCCCCTATCGCGATAGATATACCCAAGGTTATTGAGTACGCGTGCTTCTAATGGTTTATTGTTGATGTCTTTGGCGATTTTCAGTGCCTCTTGCAGTATATCTACACCTTCGTCATATTCACCTTGCTGCCAGTAACACCATCCCTTCAGGTTCATACCACGTCCTCGTCCTAATTTATATCCTATGTTTTGTGACCTGTTGATGATATCATCAGCCATATCTGATGCCTGCTCCACATCAAAATTTCTAATCTCTACAGCCATGGCGATAAGTGTATCCAACCTGGCGCGTTCATCTCGAAGGCTTTCGTATTCTTTTTGCAGTTCTTTGAGTCTTGGGGTTTCCATCATCATAAATTAGGGAAATAAAATTAAAAACCCCCTGCAGTATTGCAAGGGGTTGATGTAATATGATTAAATTAAAATTATCCGTTATGTTCCTGACGAGTATATTCTTTATGACCTGCGTCCTCATAGCTGGTATATACAGCGCACCAGTGTCCTATCAATGATAATCCCCATGCAGCAATCGTCCATGCCGGCCAAGGATAAACCCAAGATGTAGCACCTTTATCATAAAGCATTATTTGTGCAATGGTAGCGATAGCAAAAATGACAAAGTGTATAAGGAACATTGTTTTTTGCTTACCTGTAGGCTTTACTTTCTGTATCATTGAACCGATTTTGTGCAAATATAACGGGTAATTGCAAAAATTAAAATAGCAGTGTGCAGTAATATGTTACAATGCACTGACCAAGAATATTAATATATAGTTCATATTAGATTAACTTTGCGAAATCTTTAAAAAATAATCTGAGGTAGATGAAACAAACATTACTTGCTGTTTTTTGCGTTATAGGCTTTGCAAATGCTAATTCACAGCCATTACTGCCCGAAAATAGCGACAAGCCCGTGAGGTTGAAAGATATAGTTGAGGCTTATAAACAAGGTAAATACGAAATGTATGGAGAGGGTGAAGAGGAAGAAATAGCCAAAGGCAAGTACAAGAAAGAAGGCAAGGATTATTTCTTCGAAAGATGGTATTGGTATTGGAGCCAGCATACTGATGGCAATGGCTATATCATACCTACATCTAAAAATTACGAAGAGTGGAAGAAGTACTTTGATAAAAATGCCCAAAGGAAAACGACAGCTACTAATAATTCTAACTGGGTATTCCAGGGGCCTACAACATCTGCCGGAGGCTATGCAGGCCTGGGCCGTATCAACTCAATCGAATTTCATCCTACAGATGCTAATACGATATATATAGCCAGTGCAGGTGGAGGTGCCTGGAAAACAACTAATAATGGTGCCGGTTGGGCCCCGATATCTAATATGTTGCCTGTACTGGGTACTTCAGATATCGACGTTAATCCTAAGAATCCTAACATCCTTTACTTGTGTACCGGTGACAGAGATGCGAGCGATACATACAGTATAGGTGTATTTAGGTCGAACGATGGAGGTGCCAGTTGGAATGCTACAGGCTTATCCTGGACGGTAACTCAAAGCAGGCTCGCTAATTGCCTTGTTATTAATAAGGTTGATACAGCTTCATTGACGCTGGCAAGTAGCAATGGCATTTATAAGTCATACAACAGTGGTGCAACATGGACGCAAGTGCAGACCGGTAATTTCAAACAAGTATTATACCATCCTACCGATACTAATGTGCTTTATGCCGCAGGTAGCGGATTGTTATACAGGTCTGCCAATGGTGGTAAGACTTGGACGAGCATAAGTGGTTTTAGTGGCAAAGGCAGAATAGCATTAGCAGTAACACCTGCTGATGTTAAAGTTGTTAAGGCAATAGTAGTAACAACTTCTAATGGCCTGGACGGTATATACAATTCTACTGATACAGGTAAGACATTTACCAAAATATATGGTCCTACCGGTTGTAACGGAGACCTTATATCAGGTGATAATAAAACAGCTGCTACCAGCTGTGGTGGCCAAGGCTGGTACGACTTATGTATAGCTATCGATCCTTCTAATGTAAATAAAGTAATCGTTGGCGGTGTCAATACCTGGTATTCAACAAATGGTGGCACAAGCTGGAGTATAGCAACACAATGGTGGGCGCAAATGACCGGCGTGGCTACTGTTCATGCAGATAAGCACTTTATGGGCTTTCACCCGCTCGTTGCCGGTAGATTGTTCCAGGGATGTGATGGTGGTGTGTACAGAACTGATAATGCCTTTGTATCGCCAAGTACATGGACTGATATGACTAATGGTACGGGTATCACTCAGTTCTATCGAAATGCTGTGAGTCATACTTCAGGATTTGTATTAGGCGGTGCGCAAGATAATGGTACTAAAGGTTGGAGATACGGAACATGGACAGATGAAAATGGCGGTGATGGTATGGATTGCCAGATAGACTTTGTAGATAGCAACACTTATTACACCGCTACCCAAAACGGAAGCATCAATCGAAAGTCAACTAATGTGGGAGATGCGAATATATCAGGTAATATTCCTGGTAAGCCAAAAGGCCCGTGGATAACACCTTATGTGATTCATCCGCTTGACCACGAAACATTATTGGCTGGCTATCAAAAGATATATCACAGTGGTGATTATGGTGATACATGGGATTCAGTAACTGCAGCAAGGTTAGATGCTACAAATGATGTTTTAAGAATAGCGCTTACTCCCGCTGGTACAGCAACGATATATGCAGTCGTTAATAGTTCTAATAAAGTATATTTTACTCACTCATGGACCCCTGGCAACACTGCTACATTTACAAGTATTACTGCTCCTTATTCAGGATATAACATCTCAGACATCAAAATAGACCATAAAAATAAAGACCACTTCTGGGTAACATTCAGTGGATATGGCGGCCCACAGGTTGCAGAGTATAAATCTGCAACATGGACTAAGATAAACACAAACCTGCCTGATGTACCTGTGAGCTGTATAGAAATAGATACGTCAAACAATATGATGTACATAGGTACGGATATTGGCGTGTTTTATATGGATACAGTGACTAAGCAATGGGAGGCCTATAACAATAATAATGCTATGCCGAGTATAGAAGTAACAGATTTGGGTATCAATTACAAGAGAAAAGAATTGTGGGCATCAACTTATGGCAGGGGCATGTGGATGAGTAAAGTGCCTGATACCAGCAAGCCTAATCAAGTTAATAACCTGGCTCTTATTAATGCAGACGCTTTCGTAGTTTACCCTAATCCTAACAATGGCAGTTTTACAGTTAAAGCGGATGCTACTAAGTTCTCGAATATGTATGTTACTGTAAATATCTACGACTACCTAGGAAGAAAAGTATGGGAAGCACATACCAATTTCAATTACTTAGGAGAATGTAATGTTACTACCTTCAACCTTAACAAAGGCAACTATATAATGGAAGTAGAGAATAGTAACGTTGTAATAGGTAGGCGAAAAATCAGGATTGAATAGAAAAGCAAAATCGATGGTATATAAAAAAGGCTTCCAAACGGAAGCCTTTAATTTTTATTAAAGAATTGATTAAGCGTTTTGTACTTGTGCTACCGGGCGTTTAGTTAACGCATAAGCACTAAATAAAACGATACTACCAATCAAATCACCAGCTATGCTGTATTTGTAAAACGGTATAGCTAAAGTATATGTTTTTACCAGGCCACTGAATCCATATCCGTTCCAGCCGTGCAGGTAAGAACCGAAGTTAGATACGATGAAGAAGATAAAAGAACCTATTAGTGAATAGCCAACCACTTTCATAGCATTAGGTTGTCCCATTTTGCTGCCGAAAAGAGTTACTAAAGCCATACCTACATATACCAGTAATTGTTCTACGCCGTAAAAGCCTTGAACTGTAGTAAATAACTGAAAATATAAGTCTGCAATGAACAGGCTCAATAAAGGCAGTAAATAAGAAAACTTCTTATCTGCGATAACAGCTCCGCCGAATAAACCTATTGCGGCTACAGGTGTTACGTTTGGTAAATGGAATTCTGCGGTGATAACACGCATGATGGCTGCGGCCAATATTAGCACTGCTGCTAATACAATATTGATCTGGTTACGTTTCATAATTGGTCCAAAATTAAAATTCAATCTCAAAAATTAAAAACAAAAAAACTCACATATCCCCAAGTGGTTGTATTACAACCCTTTGCCATGACATGCCTTATATTTCTTGCCGCTACCGCAAGGACAAGGGTCGTTTCGCCCTATCTTAGGTCCGGCCTGAACAGGAGTGCGTTTTACAGCTGTATCTTCTCCGTTATACATATCATGTTCATCAGCAGCGTAATCCTGTCCGGCAGCATCAATTTCATCCTTGTTCATGCGCATCTGGCTCATGTCTGTATGTTGCGGAACATTCCTTGCAGCTTGTGGCGGTTGTTCTTCCATAGGTATGCCTGCACGTAATAAGAATGATATAATGTTCTGGTCTGTTTCCAGCTTCATTTTATCAAACAAAGCAAATGCCTCGAATTTGTATATTAACAGCGGATCTTTCTGTTCATAAGAGGCCATTTGCACAGAATTACGCAAGTCATCCATTGCACGCAGGTGGTCTTTCCATGCTTCATCAATCAATGCAAGTGTCATATTCTTCTCCAGCTCTTGCATGATGGTATGTCCTTTGCTTGCTACGGCCTCTTTCAGGTTAGCATATATCTGCAAACCACGTATGCCATCTGTAAATGGTATTACTATGTTTTCAACCCTGTCTCCGTTCTGTTCCAATATTTGTGAAAGAGTGGGGAGTATATGTTCGCTTATCGCATTTGACTTGCGTGCATAGAATTCTTTTACCTGGTGGTATAATTTATCACCTATGTTATTAAGGTCATCTTTAGCAAAATCTTCGGCACTGATACCCTGAGGTTCAATGGCAAGATGTTTCATTACCTCTATCTTGAATGCCTCATAATTACGCTCTTCTGCAAATTGGTTTGCAAGGCCTGCGCAAGCATGATACATTGCGTTATCAATATCAATAGCCAGCCTGTCGCCAAAAAGAGCGTGGTTGCGGCGTTGATATATAACAGCGCGTTGCTTGTTCATTACGTCATCGTAGTCAAGCAAGCGTTTACGTATACCAAAGTTGTTTTCTTCTACTTTTTTCTGTGCACGCTCGATAGATTTGGTAATCATACTGTGCTGCAACACTTCACCTTCTTTATGTCCCATTTTGTCCATAAGAGAGGCAATGCGTTCAGAACCAAAAAGACGCATCAAATCATCTTCAAGCGATACAAAGAACTGAGATGTACCGGGATCGCCCTGACGGCCTGCACGGCCACGCAACTGGCGGTCTACACGACGGCTTTCGTGACGTTCTGTACCAATGATGGCCAAACCACCCGCTTCTTTTACGCCTGGCCCTAACTTGATATCTGTACCACGACCAGCCATGTTGGTAGCAATGGTAACTGCACCTGCCAAACCTGCTTCGGCAACAACCTGTGCCTCGCGAGCGTGTTGTTTAGCGTTCAATACATTGTGAGGTATTTTCTTCTGCTGCAGCATACGGCTCAGCAATTCAGACACCTCTACCGATGTAGTACCTACCAGCACCGGACGGCCTACACTACGCAATGCTTCTATTTCATCAATAACAGCCTTGTATTTTTCACGTTTGGTTTTATAAACTAAGTCTTGTTGGTCTTTGCGCGAAATAGGCATATTGGTTGGTATGGTTACCACATCCAGTTTGTATATCTCCCACAATTCACCTGCTTCCGTTTCTGCTGTACCGGTCATACCTGCCAGCTTGTGATACATACGGAAGAAGTTTTGCAAAGTAATAGTTGCAAAAGTTTGTGTAGCAGCTTCTACTTCTACGTTTTCTTTAGCTTCTATCGCCTGGTGCAATCCATCACTATATCGACGGCCATCAAGTATACGACCAGTTTGTTCGTCTACTATTTTTACTTTACCATCCATTACCACATACTCTACGTCCTTATCGAATAAAGTGTATGCTTTCAGTAATTGCTGTAAAGAGTGTATACGGTCTGCTTTTATAGAATACTCCTGCAATAAAGCATCTTTACGCTGTGCTATCTCATCAGGTGAAGTGCTTGATTTTTCTATATCAGCCAAGCCTGTTGCAATATCAGGTAGTATGAAGAAATGAGGATCTTCTCCTGATTGAGTAATTAATGCAAGGCCTTTATCTGTAAGGTCTACGCTGTTTTGTTTTTCATCAATTGTGAAATACAGTTCAGCATCTACGATAGGCATATTTTTCTTCTGCTCGCCTATATAGTAGTTCTCTGATTTTTGAAGTATCTGGCGATTCCCTTCTTCGCTCAGGTATTTAATTAATGCACTGTTTTTAGGTAAGCCCCTGAAAGCACGATATAAATGCAAGCCACCATTCTCTTTGTCTGATTTGTTTTCAGCAATTAGTTTTTTGGCTTCAGTAAGGCTTGTATTTACAACACGTTTTTGTGCTTCTATCAAACGTTCGATACGAGGTTTCAAAGCATGGAATTGTTGCTCATCACCACGTGGCACAGGACCTGATATGATGAGTGGGGTACGGGCATCATCTACCAATACACTATCCACTTCATCCACCATTGCATAATGCGGTTTGCGTTGCACTTTTTCATCCGGGCTATGCACCATGTTATCGCGCAGGTAGTCAAAGCCGAATTCGTTGTTCGTACCATAGGTAATATCCGCCATGTACGCTTTGCGGCGTTCAGGTGAATTAGGTTGGTGTTTATCGATACAATCAACTGTCAATCCGAGGAATTCAAATATTGTGCCGTTCCATTCCTGGTCACGACGGGCCAGGTAATCATTCACAGTTACTATATGCACGCCTTCTCCGGCAAGTGCGTTCAGATATGAAGGTAGTGTAGACACAAGAGTCTTACCTTCACCCGTTGCCATTTCTGCAATTTTACCTTCATGCAGGGTGATACCACCTATTAACTGTACATCATAGTGCACCATATTCCAGGTAACGGTATTACCCGCTGCAGTCCATGTGTTTTTGAAAATAGCTTTATCGCCGTCTATGCGTATGTAGTCCCTATCAATCGATAAGTCTTTATCTAATTGTGTGGCGGTTGAGACAATCTCCGTATTTTCCTTGAAACGGCGTGCCGTTTCCTTGATTACAGCAAACGCTTCAGGCAATATCTTTTCAAGTATCACCTCTATTTGCTCATCTCTCTTTTTGATGAGTTTGTCAACTTCGTTGTATATGGCCTCTCTTGAGTGTAGGTCAGCTTCAGGGTGCTCGTCAGCTGCAGCCTTCTGAGATGCAATCTCTGCATCTATATCTTTCAGGTGTTCTTTTATCTGGCTACGGAATTGTTGCGTTTTGTTGCGTAATTCGTCGTTTGATAATGAACTAAGGCTGTTATATGCTTTATTTATCTCAGTTACAAGAGGTTGAATACGCTTAACATCTTTGTCAGACTTACTGCCACCCAATAATTTCGAAAGGAAACCAATCATTTTATGTGCTTGTTGTTAACTTATATTATAAATAATATCGAAATATCATAATGGCTATTTCGACGTACATAAAGCTGTAAGTATCAAAATATGTGCAGTTTTTTAAGACTGCCATGCTGGCACTTACGGGGTTCCAAAACTACGCCAAAAGCCCCATTTGAACAAGGATTGGAGGCAGTAATACATATAGCATAAAAAAAATTTGCAACAATCACTTGCAAGGCAAGAAAATTTTTATGTATTTTGGGAAACGATTAAGAAAAAAAAGCGCTCAATTATGAAAAAAACCTTCATCCTCATTACAACTGTGTTGGTTTCGGTATTTGCCACTACTACTGCTTTTACTCCTGATAGTGACGAACTGGTAAGGGTATATCGCTGGTACAATCCGAATGACCAGAATTATGTGACAGTTGCAGAAGGAGAATACCAGGATGGTCAAATGCTGAACTGGAACTGGAAAGAAAAAACGTTGATTTTTGTAGCGTACCGCAATCCGGGTGCAGGACGTGTTGATGTGAATAGCTGGTACAATCCTGATACAAAAGATTATGCAAGCATCGCTGAAGACGAATTCTCTGATGACCAAATGATTAAAATGGGTTATACAAGCAAACACCACCAGTTCTATGCGTTAACTCGCCGTGGACCAAACACTGTAGGTGTTTATCGTTGGTATGTACCTAAAAACCACGACTGGGTAACTATACCAGAAGAAGGTAATACTGATGCATATTACAAAAGAGGCTACCGCCAAAAGACATTCCAATATTTTGGAATTGCTCGTAGCTCTGATGCTCAGATCTACAACCAATTATAATCTAACCAACCAAATACTTTAAAGGCTGCCGTTTGGCAGCCTTTATTTTTTTATTGCTATAATACCTGTACGATAAGGAATTTCAGATATTGGGTTGTAGGCACATGCCACAAAATAGGGTGGTCGGATGCCTGTGTTTGCCAGGTTACCTGCCTTATTTTTCTTTTGGCATCTTTAGCTGCCATTTCTATTGTTTTGAGGAACATATCAGGCGGCACCAAATTGGTGCAAGAAGCCGTAACAAGGAATCCTCCCGGTTTTGTCAACTTCATTCCACGCAGGTTGATTTCCTTATAGCCCGTAATTGCCTTTTGTATATTTTCCCTGCTCTTTGTAAATGCAGGCGGGTCAAGCATTACAACGTCATAACGCTTACCATCTTTTACCCATTGTTTCAATACATCAAAAGCGTTCACAGCTTCAAACTTGCAGATATCCTGAAACCCATTCAGTTCTGCATTTCTGCGTGCTGTGGCCACAGCGTTTTCTGAAATATCAAGCCCCAACACTTTTGTAGCACCATAATGTGCGGCGTGCATTGAGAAAGTGCCGGTATAACAAAATGCTTCAAGCACATCTGCACCTTTAACAATATGCTGTATGGCACGGCGATTGTCCTGCTGGTCTAAAAAGTAGCCTGTCTTTTGGCCATTTACTATATCTACATGGAATTTCAGCCCGTTTTCGTTCAGGATAATGTTGGTATCGAACGGTGCTGACAGATAACCTTTTTGTTGAGGCATACCTTCCAGTTCTCGAACAGGCACATCATTTCTTTCATATATGCCTTTTGGGCTGAAAATCTCTGTCAATGCACTCACAATGGCAGGTTTCCACTTGTCAATGCCTAATGCAAGAGTCTGTATGACAAAATAATCATTAAACTTATCGATAATCAGTGCAGGTAAACCATCCGCTTCTCCAAAAATCAGCCTGCAATTTTCTACATAACCTATGCTCTGGCGATATTGCCAGGCTTCTTTAATGCGGTTGAAAAAGAAACGGTCGTCAATTACTTCATTTTTATCACGAGATATAAGCCTGATGCGAATTTGAGAGGCAGGATTGATATAGCCTTTGCCTACAAATGAGCCATTATAAGAGTAAACGTCTACAATATCACCTGCTTCAAAAGCACCCTCACTATCACCTAATTCATTACCAAATATCCAGGGGTGGCCGTTAATTACACGGTCACCTGCTTTTTTTCTTAAAAAGAATTTAGCCATCCTGCAAAAATAACGCACCGTGCAGAACTATGGCTTATTATTTTTGCAACATTACATTCTCATGCTGCAGAAATTAGTCATTAAGAATTACGCTATAATTGATAATCTTGAAATATCACCTGACGGTAATTTGAATACTGTAACGGGTGAGACGGGAGCCGGGAAAAGCATCATTCTCGGTGCTTTATCATTGATATTAGGTGATAGAGCCGATACTTCGGTGCTTATAAATAAGACTGAAAAATGTGTAGTAGAGGCTCATTTTAATGTTTCCGATAATGCAGCTTTTGCCAATACGCTGCATGATGAAGATATAGATAATGAAGAGGTGTGTATCATCAGAAGAGAGATAAGCACTGCAGGAAAATCGAGAGCTTTTGTAAATGATACGCCTGTTACGCTGGATGTGTTAAGTAAGCTTACATCGTTATTAGTTGACCTGCAACAGCAATTCGGACATCTTGCCTTGCAGGAAGATGCTTTTCAGTTTGATGTGGTAGATGCTATTGCCGGAAATGCGGATTTAAGAAAGAAATACACGTTATCATACAATGAGTACAGGCAGAAAAAAGCACAGTTAGAAAAACTGAAGCAAGAGCAGGCAGCATTGCAAAAAGAGGCAGATTATAAGCAGTTTTTACTGAATGAACTGACAGATGCCAATTTCAAGGAACAGGAAATAGAAAATGCAGACCTGCAGTTGAAACAACTATCTCATGCAGAAAAAATAGTAGCGGCTTTGCAGTCATCAAGGATGATGTTGGAAGAAGGAGAGCAGCCACTTACGAATGAATTGAAGCGCATGTCGCAACAGTTACAAAGTATAGCAGAAGTGATGCCTGATTCGGTACCTGTACAACAACGTATCATGGCAGCATGGGCTGAATTGAAAGATGTGGCATCAGAATTAGAACGATTGGAGTCGAAAGTAAATATAGATGAAAGCCTGATGCAGCAATTGCAGGAAAGGATAGATGTAGGGTATAAATTGTTAAAGAAACATGCTGTTCAAACCACTAATGATTTGTTGCAAATACAAGAATCCTTAGCAACCGGTATGCAGGGCATGAATGACTTGGGCGATAAAATAAAAACATTAGAAGTTGAATTAACGACTATCTATACAACGCTTAAAAAACTCGCATCAGATATTTCAGCAAAACGGCAAAAGGCCATACCCGGTTTTGAAAAAAAGGTGAATGAATTGCTGGCATTGGTAGGAATGCCTAATGCTACTATCCGAATAGTAATGGCTGTGTTGGATGAACCAGGTAAGTATGGTGTGGATACAGTTGCGCTTATGCTGGATGCCAATAAAAGCGGACAGTTTCAACCTATATATAAAGCTGCGTCGGGAGGGGAAATGAGCCGCATTATGCTTTGTATCAAATCCCTCACTGCAAAAGCTATGGATATGCCTACACTCATTTTTGACGAAGTAGATACCGGCATATCAGGTGAGGCTGCCAGGCAGGTTGGTTTATTGCTTCGCGAATTGGCAACCTATCATCAGCTTATCTGTATTACACACCAGCCGCAAGTAGCAGCAAAAGGCACTCGCCATTTTTATGTATATAAAGATGAGAGCAAGGATAAGCGCATTACTACTAAAGTGAAAACACTACAAGCAGATGAACGCATCCTTGCTATTGCAAAAATGATTGGCGGTGAAACCCCCAGCGATGCCGCTATTCAGAATGCTAAAGAATTAATTGCAGCTTAAGGCATAGCAATATCTTTCAGCCGCCTGAATTTAACAGGCGCATAGTACCATGAGGTGCCTGTAGTTTTGAAGAACACAGTGTTAGTTATATTTGCAGGCAGGTTTTTGGGCATGCTTGTTTTAGTGCCATATACAGGCGTAATTTCTAACGTGTCACCTTTTTTTATTGTAACGGGTAATTTGTCAATTGCTGTATACCAATTATCCCCTTTAGATGGCCCGGGTCCGGCATCTTTGTTAGTTTTTATTTTGTAAAAATTGCATGCCGTAAAGCCATCGCTGCCGCGCCAGAAAAAGCCACCCGGTGCATATTTGCTTTTCCAAACGACTATAACGTGCTGAACGATCTCTGTCTCAGATTCGGGCCTGCCGGGTAATATGTGTTGTTCTGTAGCATCTATTACTTTCAACATAGATGTTCCATCTCTAAATGCCTTTGTTTGTCCATTTGCCGCAACTGATAATACAAACTGCAACGCTAATACTGTACTATATTTCTTCATTCTACCTTTATCGTTTCTTGTTCTCCAAACCTACAATATTCATTTCTTTCAATAACCAACCTGCACCACCAAACTTTTCAATCACAAACAATGTGTATCGCACATCTAAAGATATATTACGACATAAGTTGGTGTCAAAATACAGGTCGCTCATCGTTCCTTCCCAAATACGGTCAAAGTTTGTGCCAATCAATTCGCCTTTGGCATTTAATACAGGGCTACCGGAATTCCCTCCTGAGGTATGGTTTGATGCGATGAATGCTATTGGTACGGTATTATTTGTTTGCCAACGCCCATAGTCCTTTTTTGCATTCAGTTCTTTTAACTTTTCAGGCACTCTGAATTCTTCTACATCCGGATTGTTTTTGGCAATGGCTTCATCAATGTTGGTCTGGAAAGAATAGCCTGCAGGCCCGTCAGGGTCTATGCCTTGTACTTGCCCATAGGTAAGCCTTAGCGTCAGGTTAGCATCTGGGAAGAATGTTTTTGTCTTATCCAATTTATATTGTGCATTCATGTACAACCTGTTCAGATAAGCTAAGTCGTCATTGTATTTAGCAACTGTAGGTGTAATTTTTTCTCTTCGGAATTCTACAATTGCATGGTATAATTGCCATGCAGGGTCATTCTGTATTTTTTCTGCATCCGCCATAGTAAGGCTATTTACAAGAGCATTTAATTTATTCTCATCAGTAAGAACCGACCCAAATACATAAGCACACCAGTCTGCATAACTATTGCCATGCTCTTGTAGTTGTTTAGTGAAAGCACCCGGAATATAACCATTGCATTTTTGTATGTACAAAGGCATCAGCGAGGTGAAAACATCCATATCGGTAGCAGCGTCATAATTTTTATAAAAACCTGATGCTTGTTTTGCTATTTTTTGCAGTGTGTCTCTCAGTTTTGTATCTGAATTAGCGCTTCGCATTGCATTCAGCATCTTATCCAGAACTGCAGCATGCGGTATGATTTCTATTCCATACACAGCTTCTTTGATGTATTCATCTGCACTGAGTACATCGTTTACGGCCATCGATTTTACAGCCATAGAACTAAGCAAGTCATCGGCATAGGGTAGGGTATTATCATTTACAGCCAAGCCCTGGAAAGTTTTTTCGTAAGCCTCTTTTTTTGCAACAACATTGTTCAGGCGTAAGCCTCTTACTTCGCCTTGCCATTTTTTCCATCCGTTGGCTACACCGGCACGTTTTGAAGTGTATTTCAGAAATACATCTCTAGATGCCGTCATGTGATTAGTCCATGCATTCAGGCGTTTGGTGCGCGCTTCAATACGAATAGGGTCGATTATGGAATATATCTGGTTCAGTTGGTAAGATGAGATGTATTCCATCGTAGTGCCTGGAAACCCGTAAACCATTGTAAAATCACCTTCTTTATAGCCACCGGCATTAATAGTGAAATATTGCGACGTCTGGTAGGGTTTGTTATCCTTGCTATAATCAGCGGGTTTATTGTCTTTGCCGGCATATACCCTGAACATGCTGAAATCACCGGTATGCCTCGGCCACATCCAGTTGTCTGTATCTCCGCCAAATGTACCTATGCCATTAGGTGGGAAACCTACCAATCTGATATCGCGGTATGTTTCAGACAGAATAACCCAATACTGGTTGCCATTGTAGTATGGTTTTATCTGGGCATCCATCCCGGAGGCCACTTTATAGCCTTTTTCCAGATTTTTTATCCGTACACTTATCACTTTATCTCTGGCAGCTTCACTCAAAGTGTCGTCAATTCCATTAAGAATGCGGTCTGTAACATTCTCCATCCGCCTGATAAAAGTGACTGTAAGCCCTCCGCAAGGTAGCTCTTCGCTATTGTTCATTGCCCAAAAGCCATTGGCAAAATAGTCGTGCTCTTTGCTGCTCAGCCCTTGTACAGTGCCGTAGCCGCAGTGGTGATTGGTAAGAACAAGCCCTTTGGAAGATATAATCTCGCCAGTACATCCTCTGCCAAACAATACTACAGCATTATTCAACCCCGTTCCGGCATCATTATAAAGTTGTTCGATAGGTATGTCTAAACCCTGTTTTTTCATATCAGCCTCCCTCGATTTAAGGGTCGGAGGCAGCCACATGCCCTCTTTGGCGTAAATATGACAAAAATTGCCAACCATTACGAGGCTTAGAGTAGTCTTTATAATACAGGAAAAAAGGGTAGTTTTACGCATTGTGCAATATAGATTTAAAGAAATAAATATACTGTATTGCTATAAAAGTTGTACCCGAATTGTTATATTAGCCCATAGAAAGTGAAATTCTTTAAGGTATTATGAGAAAACGCCTGCTCCTTGCAGCACTTTTGATAGTGTCGCAACTCAATTTTGTGAAAGCCCAACCGTTGTTTAACTCACCGGATACAGTTTGTCCTAAGCAAAGTGTACAACTGACAACCAACGTGAAAAATGCGTTAACGCATTACTGGGGTTTTTGTTCCGGCTATGCTTTCAATGCGCCTATCGGCTATAATCTGGGCAATCAATTAGGCGTAGATGCACCCGGTGCAATAGAGGTTGAAAAAGATGGAGATAACTACTATGCATTCGTAGTGAACAGGGGTAATGCAGGTGGTATACAATCTTTATGCAGGTTAGAGTTTGGTAAAAGCCTTGATAACATTCCTAAGATAACTAACTATGGCACAATGGATAACGTTTTGCCGTTTAGTCCTAATGCATTACACATCGTAAAAGATACAGTAAAAGGCAATTGGCACGTATTTGTGGTAGGTGGTAATACTACAGCGAATTCATCATTAGCGCGTCTTGACTTTGGTAAAACACTTGCTAATACACCGAACGTTGTAAACTTTGGTAACTATAACAATCTGCTGAACAAGCCTGTAGGTTTGTTCATTTACAAAGAAGCTGGCATGTGGTATGGTTATACCATCAACAAAGCAACTAACAATCTTATTCGTATTGAATACGACTCATTATTGTCTCTTACCCCTGCTCTGAAAGATCTGGGAAATATCTCAGGTGTAACCAGTGCTAACGATTTTGCGGTAATCAGGCATAATGGTGGATGGCACTTCTTCATTACCAATGAAACAGGAACAACAGGTATCAGCAGGATGGATTTAGGTCCTTCGTTGGGTGCTCTAACATCAGCACCTACTACAGTTGGCTTAGGTGATTTTGGCATATTAGTTAACCCTACTGGTATTACAATAGTTCGCGATTGTGATAGTTTCCACATATTTGTCAATAGTAAACAAAACAACTCTTTTGTAAGGATTGATATGATTTCTGTAACAGGTCCTTATTCTGCAATTTCATACAGTAATCTGGGTAGTATAGTATCAGGCCCGACAGGCCTCACAAGAGCTATACGTGACCATGATAATATCTTCTTGTTTGAAACAAACGATGTTGATAGTAACTTGATTAAAATAAAATTCCAACAGTGTAGCAGGGCGAGCATACAAAACTCAACTACAATGAAGCCGCCTCCGTTCAGCTACGATACTGCAGGTATATATAACTTGTATTACATAGCAAATGAAGGTTTGCCTGATGTACAAACTCAATGTAAGTTGATTTACGTTCTGCCTACTCCGCCAATTATCATGTCTCCGGATACTGTTATATGCCAGGGAGATACTATTTCTCTGAAAGTGTTATCAGTAACTGCTAAAAATAAAACATGGTCTCCTGACTATAACATCAGTAGTCTTGTGAAAGATGAAGTAAGGGTATGGCCAAGGTATTCTACTGCATATCACATTTTAATGCCTTTCCCTGCAGGTTGTATAGTAGACACTAATATCAAGGTAACTGTAAGAAAAGTAGAAGCCGATGCAGGTCCTGACAGGACATTGGGAGATGGTGCATCTACCATGCTTGGTGGTCCTATGACCAGCCTCGGTACTAATTTTAAATATTTGTGGTGGCCTGACAGGTACATTGATAATATTAACCTCAAAAATCCGGTTGTTACTCCGCCTTATGATTATACATACTATCTGACTGTAAAAGATACATCAGGTTGTGCAGCAGTTGATACTGTAGTTGTAAGAGTAGGTTGTGAGTCTATTAATATGCCTAACGCATTTGTTCCTGAGGGTGATGCGCGTGTCAATCGATTTGGACTTGCTAATACTCAAATCGTGAAACTGATTAAGTTTGAAATATTTGACCGCTGGGGCAAAAAAGTGTTTACAACAACAGATCCAACCAAACAATGGGATGGTCAAATAGATGGAGAACCCGGTAGCGCTGCAGTTTATGTTTGGGTGGCTGATGGTTTCTGTGCATCTGGCAAGCGAATAACAGCAACAGGTAACGTCCAGTTGATTCGATGATGAAACTGTAACTAAGGATATTTTTAAAGGCTACCAAATGGTAGCCTTTAATTTTTTAGTCTGAAATACTCAATGAATATCGACAGTCTATTTTAACGATGTATGTGTTATTAATATCAGTACTTAATTTCTATACTATTGGTAGCATTACTGTGAATGTACTGCCTTTGCCGGGGCTGCTCTCTACATTTACTTTGCCTTGGTGGGCTTCTACTGTAGCTTTTACGTAACTGAGCCCTAAACCGAATCCTTTTACGTTGTGTATATTGCCGGTATGTGCACGATAGAATTTTTCGAATACACGTGATTGTGTTTCCCTATTCATGCCGATGCCATTATCCGAAACTTTTATGGCGAGCATATTATTTACAATTGCTGTCCTTACCTCGATATGCAGGTTGTTGCCAGAGTATTTTATGGCATTATCCAGCAGGTTGAAAATAATATTTGAAAAATGGACCTCGTCAGCATTGATCGTATGCCTTGGGGCATCCAGTTTCAATGTTATAGTGCCGTTTTTTTCCTGAATCTGCAGAGATAAGTTGTCCGATACTTTGTGTATGATTTCATGCGCGTTCAAGTGTTGCAGGTTAAGCTTGATGTCTTGCTTTTCTATCCTTGCGGCTTGCAAAATTTTCTCTACCTGCTTATTCATTCTCTTGTTCTCATCCTTTATCATCCCGCTATAGTAGCGCACTTTGTCAGAGTCGTGTATTACCTTTTCGTTTGTTAAAGCATCGATAGCCAATGATATTGTAGCTAATGGTGTTTTAAGTTCATGGGTCATATTGTTGATAAAGTCAGATTTTATCTCAGATAGCTTTTTCTGATTAAACAAGGTTCTGACCGTAAGAGCAAAAGCCGAAATAATGATGATGGTAAATAATATGGATGCTCCAATCATCCATCCCATTTTGCTGAGTATAAAATTTTTGTTTTCAATAATATACAACTGCAATGTCTCAGGCATTTTTGCCTTATCGGGTTCCGGTGTTAATTGAGTAGTGATTGAATTTTTGAGGTATTCATTTTTATAGCCTACGGAAGCCATTACAGGCATTTTAAATATATTCAAAACGCAGTACTCATACTTTTCTTTGATATTATATCTTTTCAGGGCATTGTCAATAATGGTTTTCATTTCAGTGTCACTTAGGGTTTGCACGGTAAAATCCTGCAGGTAATACATTCTCGAATCGTCGTTAAGCGGCACAACATTTCCCAGTTTCAAAAGGTAAAGCTGCCAGGCATTTTCTTTGATCTGGGTCATCGCCAGTTCTATATCCTGATTTCTTTGGTTCTGGCGTAGTTTGATGGCATCCTTAATCCATGACATTTGGATGAAAATGATGCCTAATACTGACAGGGTGATAAGAAAAACTATTAATGGGAATACTCTTTTCATGTATCATCAAAATTAAGTAAGAAGCCACTGTGCAATATGCACAAGCATTGGTTTAACTCGATTTTAACGCCCCAACGCATCTGAAAAATACAACTGTTTATATTGTCAGACAGTGTTTTTTACTAAAAGAGCTACTTTTTCAAGGCAATTTCTTTTGCAACACCAAGATATTGTTTAGTTTTAGGGTTATTAATTTTGATAAGCCTTATGAAAAATTGCTTACTGTTATTATCTGTATTACTCATGGTTGCCTCTTGCACTAAAAAGGAAGCAGCTCAGACAAAACAGGAAATCTTGCGTGCTAATAAATGGAGTATCGATAATGAAAAACTGACCTATTATAATTCTGTAGGCGGCGATTCTGATTCATATAACTGGGGCTTACCTCCAAATGATACTAAACCTGATTGCATCAAGGATGATGTGATAGAGTTTAAAGACAACTATGACGGTATTCATAATACAGGTGGCGATAAATGCAAAACCAGCGAAACTGACCAGATACAGTTTAAATGGGGTGTTATGGCCAATGAAAAGCATGAAAATGACAAGAAAATGTATATCTATGGACTGTATTCACTTTTAGGACAGGATGCTAACGGTGATGTAGAGTTTCAGGATGATAAAGTGATTTTTTCTTATCCAAGGCAAATACCTAATGGTTCTGGTACGATTACGGTAAAATGGACAATTACTTTTAAAAGGAAGTAAATCGGTTATTTTAATATAATTCACCCACCGGTTTACTTCCGGTGGGTTTTTTATAGCTATCAACGCAATTAGTACATTTGCAAACTCAAGAAGATTATTACAATTTATGATACATATTACATTACCGGACGGAGCAGTAAGAGAATACGCTGAAAACACTTCAGCTCTCGATGTTGCCAAATCTATCAGTGAGGGATTAGCACGCAAGGTACTTGCAGCAGAAATTGATGGAGAAGTATGGGACGCAACAAGGCCAATCACAAAAGATGCACATCTTAAATTATTGACCTGGGATGATAAAGGCGGTAAATCTACTTTTTGGCACTCTTCTGCACACCTGATGGCCGAAGCACTGGAAGCTTTGTATCCGGGTGTGAAGCTGGGTATCGGACCTTCAATCGAAAATGGTTTTTATTATGATATCGATTTAGGTGACAGGGTATTGAAAGAAGATGAACTGAAAAAGATAGAAGACAAGATGCGCGAGCTTGCCAAAAATAATAGTGCATATCAGCGTAAAGACGTATCGAAGGCAGACGCCGTAAAATACTTTACAGAGAAAGCTGATCCATATAAACTGGAATTGATAGAAGGCCTGCAAGACGGACAAATAACCTTCTATACACAAGGTGGTTTTACAGACTTGTGTCGTGGGCCTCACATACCAACAACAGCGCCTATCAAGGCTATTAAGCTGATGAATATTGCAGGTGCATACTGGCGTGGTAATGAAAAGAACAAAATGCTTACACGTATTTATGGTGTAACATTCCCCGCGCAGAAAGAGCTGGATGAATATTTGGCGTTACTGGAAGAAGCAAAAAAACGTGACCATAGAAAACTAGGCAAAGAATTAGAACTATTCGCTTTCTCTGAAAAAGTAGGCAGTGGTTTGCCTTTGTGGTTGCCTAAAGGTGCTATGCTGCGTGACAGGCTTCAGCAGTTTTTGCAAAAAGCACAATTGGATACCGGTTATGTGCCTGTAATGACACCACATATTGGTAGCAAGCAATTGTATGTAACGTCAGGACACTGGGAAAAATATGGTAAGGATAGTTTTCGCCCGATAACGACACCGCAGGAAGGAGAAGAGTTCATGCTGAAACCAATGAATTGCCCGCACCATTGCGAGATATATAAAACATCACCTAAATCTTATAAGGATTTGCCTGTGCGCCTTGCGGAGTTTGGTACCGTGTATCGTTATGAACAATCGGGTGAATTGCATGGATTGACTCGTGTGCGCGGATTTACTCAAGATGATGCGCATTTATTCTGTCGCCCTGACCAGGTGCTGGAAGAGTTTAAAAAAGTGATAGACCTTGTGATGTTTGTATTCACATCTCTGGACTTTGAAAACTTTACAGCACAGATATCATTGCGTGATAAAGAAGACCGTAGCAAGTACATAGGCAGTGAAGAAAATTGGGAGATAGCGGAAAAAGCCATTATGCAGGCTGCAGCAGAGAAAGGCTTGAATACAGTAACTGAATATGGTGAGGCTGCATTCTATGGTCCTAAACTCGACTTTATGGTGAAAGATGCATTAGGACGTAGCTGGCAGTTGGGAACTATACAAGTGGACTATAACCTGCCCGAGCGTTTCGAGTTAGAATATGTAGATAGTGATAACAGCCGCAAACGCCCGGTGATGATACACCGTGCACCATTTGGTTCTATGGAGCGCTTCATTGCAGTATTGTTAGAACACTGTGGTGGTAACCTGCCTTTATGGTTAGCGCCGGTACAAGTGAAAGTATTGCCTATCAGCGATAAGTTTGGTGAATATGCTGAGCAGGTAGCTGCTACACTCAAAGAAGCGAACATCAGGGCTGAGGTAGATGACAGGAACGAAAAGATTGGTAAGAAAATACGCGATACAGAACTAATGAA
Organism: Bacteroidota bacterium; assembly: GCA_018267965.1. GTDB lineage: Bacteria > Bacteroidota > Bacteroidia > Chitinophagales > Chitinophagaceae > Polluticoccus. The sequence continues at coordinate 506,314 of JAFDXK010000001.1, forward strand.
AGTGCCTTACATGCTGGTGGTAGGCGAAAAAGAAATGAACGAAGGCAAAGTAGCAGTAAGAAAGCATGGTGAGGGTGATAAGGGAACAGCTACCACTGCAGATTTCCTAGCGGATATATCAAGTATTATTAAACAACAAACCAGCGGTAAAAAAGTATAGAATATAATATTGCAAATCATATACATTTGAATTGTAAATACACTATTTTTGCCATCATTTTTAAAAGCAATTAATGCAGAGAAACAGTAAAGGACCGTATTTCAAACCAAGACAAGTACAAAACGAGCATCGTTTAAACAGGGAAATAACCGCTCAGGAAGTTAGGTTAGTAGGTGAGGGTGTAGAGCCGAGAGTATACTCGCTTGCAGAAGCGTTAAAACTGGCAGAAGAGCAGGAAGTGGATTTGGTAGAAATATCGCCTAATGCCGTACCTCCGGTATGCCGCCTGATAGACTATAAAAAATTCTTATACGAAAAAAAGAAAAAGGATAAGGAACAGAAAGCCAAAGCAAAGCAGTCTGAGGTAAAAGAAATCAGGTTCACGCCCAATACGGATGATCATGACTTTGACTTTAAAGCAAAACACGCTGAAAAATTCCTGCAGGAAGGAAATAAGGTAAAATGCTATGTACAGTTTAAGGGACGTGCAATCATGTTCCAGGAAAGGGGGGAGCTGTTACTGTTAAAATTTGCGGAGCGTTTGGCAGAATTAGGCTCCCTGGAGTCAATGCCTAAAATGGAAGGAAGAAGGATGCTGGCTATTTTTACTCCTAAAAAGAAGAAATAGCTTTAAAAATATTTAGGATAGTCTAAATCTTAAAATATTTTTCATATACTTGTTTAAAATTAAAACGGTTCTTATTTTTGCACAGAACCTTTAATAAAAACATAATTCTACGCTTAGCGTACTATATAAGAAGTTTTCATGGTGATAGGGTTTATAGGGGCTGGTCTGTTTTCAGGCCGGCTTTTTTATTTTATATTTATCAAAGATTATGAGAACATCGAAGCACATTCTTAAACCTATCTACACGTTGTGTCTGTTAGTATTAACTACTAACTCATTTGCTCAACCTTTATCAGCTTATGTAAATATGCAAAATCAGGTAATGGTGTGGGACAACGGTATGATCAGAAAAGTAGATTATCTGCAACCTGTAGAATTAAAGGTGGGCAGAAGTGCAATCCCTTATCTCGATAATTCACGCTCATTCAAAATATATTACGCCGGTGGTGTTCGTACAATGAATCAGGGCTTCACTAATGAGTTCCAGGTAAGCGATAATCTTGTTGCCTTTTTAAATAACAAATCACTAAACGTCTTTGATAAAGGCACAACGAAAAACTTGTGTACGTTTTGTACACAGTATTTTGTAGGAGACAGTGTAGTGCTTTTCTTTGATGGCATACGCAATGAGTACAAGGCTTATTACAATGGCCAGATATTTCCAATAGAAGGTTTCCTTGCAGGTAATCCGTTAGAGATGATTCGGGTAACGGATAATATCATTGCATATAACAACTATGCTAATCAATTCAGGATATTTTATCGTGGCAATATTATCGCTCAGGAAGATTATGCTGTAGGTAGTTTCGAGGCGGGAAGGAATACCGCAGCTTATGTTGATGCTAACAGGCAATTCAAGATTTTTCATAACGGGCAAACATTCCTGGCAGAAAATATTGCTCCAACAACATACCAGGTAGGAGATAATGTTGTCGCTTTCATGTCTAACGATGGCTACTTCAAAATATTTTATGGAGACAGCATAAGGAAGATGGGATTCTTTACACCATCTGATATACGTGTAGTAGACAATATGATAGCTTATAAAGACCCTACAGGTTATTTCAAAGTATTTTACAAAGGAGATATTTACAGTCTTGAAAGTTACTATCCCGACAAGTTCATTATGCAATACAATTCGATTGCTTATGTAAATCGTGCAGGGATATTGAGATTGTTTACCGAAGGAGAAACTTATGACGTTACCAGTTCAGAGTTAGAAAACTGGGAATTAAGTTATGATGTTATCAAGTACCAGATAGGGCGCAATATGTTCCGCATCTACTATAAGGGAACAGACTACGACGACCAGCAATAATTAAAACAACCTTTTTACAAAACGTAAATGATGTGTGCGCTTTCTTAAGCCCACACTAATAATGCCGCCTTGGTCTATCTTATCTATTACCACACGCCCGCTTGTTTCTGTTGCATGAATAATAGTATCGTGGTCGAGTAGTAAACCGACGTGCACAATTTTACCTTCCTCGTTACTGAAGAATGCCAGATCGCCGCATTGTGCATGTTGCAAAAAATCTACACCATCACCTTCTGTAGCCTGTTGACTTGCATCTCTGGGTATAGTCATCCCGCATAGTTTGAATGCCATTTGCGTAAGCCCGGAACAATCTATTCCTGCAATACTACGGCCACCCCATAAGTAAGGTGCGTTCATATAGTGCATTGCTGCAGCCTTAAGGGTCTCGGTATTTAGTACCAGTTCGTCTGTTTTTAGTTTCTTACCCTTAAATTTTCCGGTATTTCCATAAATAACAGCCTTACCGCCCTTCATGCCGTATAGCTCACTGCCGAGAGGAAGCCATTGTTCGCTATTGTCAAAAACTAGTTTGCTGTTATTATTCGCTACATAGCCTTTGGGGGCTTTTTGATATTCACGGCGTGTAACGGTGGCTAATTGTCCCAGCCTGCACCATCCTTCATAACCGTCCCATTCACAGCGGATTTTAGCCCAATCTTTTTCATTTACCTCAAGAATCTCTGCTTTTTCGCCATACAGCATTTCATTCACTTGTTCTGCCCGGTGCGATGGCTCACTCCTTACAGGCATCAACGATACATTGCAATAGGCGTATAATAATACCATTAATATGTAACTAAAAGTTCAGCAATAATACGGCGCAGAAGCCAAAAACAGGCTATAAGAGCCGATTTCCTTAACTGAAATCTTTTCTTAACTTAGCAGGCTAAATAACGCCAAACCGTATTTATTATAAGTTAATATAAAAATAATAATAGGATAAGGCTGATTGAAATGGAACAATTTAAAGGACTAAAGTCTGTAAACAATTATGGAATCATCAATTATCGTTGCCGTCGTAGCGGTGGCAGCTATCTTAATAGGTATATTTTTAGGTAAAATCATTTTCGCAAAGAACACACAAAAACAAATAGAAGAAGCCGAACAAACCGCAAAAAAGATAGTAGAAAGCGCTAAAGACCACGCAGAAACACTTAAGAAGGAAAAAATACTTGAAGCCAAGGAACATTTCCAACAACAAAAAAGCCAGTTTGATAAAGAAGAAAACCAACGCAAACAAAAGTTAGCGCAGGACGAAGCACGTATCAAACAAGAGCAACAAAGCTTCAACGACAAGAAAGCAGCACTTCAGAAGCAAACTAACGAAGTACAGCAACAGAAAGAACACCTCGAAAAACAATTAGAGGTCGTTAGCATTAAGCGTACTGAACTGGAACGCCATCAGGAAGAGCATATCAAGCGTCTTGAAAAAGTAGCCAACCTCTCAGCAGAGCAAGCTAAGACCGAGCTGATGGAGGCTGTGAAAGAAGAAGCCCGCACGGCAGCTATGGCCCACGTGAAAGAGATAATGGAGGAAGCGAAAGCGAATGCCAATAAAGAAGCTAAGAAAATCATCATCCAAACTATACAGCGTACAGGTGCTGAGCAGACCATTGAGAATGCTATCACGGTATTCAATTTGGAAAGTGATGAAATAAAAGGGCAAATCATCGGTCGTGAAGGACGTAATATCCGTGCATTAGAAGCAGCAACTGGTGTTGACCTGATAATAGACGATACTCCGGAAGCAATAGTATTAAGCTGTTTCGATCCGCTTCGTCGTGAGGTAGCGCGTTTATCATTACAACGCTTAGTACAGGATGGACGTATCCACCCTGCACGTATCGAAGAAGTAGTGGAGAAAACTAAGAAACAACTGGAAGAGCAGGTAATGGAGATTGGTGAACGTACTATCATCGAGTTAGGTGTTCACGGTCTGCATAAAGATTTAGTGCGCATGGTTGGTAAAATGCGTTTCCGTTCATCATATGGTCAAAACCTATTGATGCACTCTAAAGAAACAGCTAACCTTTGCGGTATCATGGCTGCTGAGTTAGGTCTTGGACAGAAAGTAGTGAAACTGGCTAAGCGTGCCGGTTTGCTGCACGATATTGGTAAAGTACCTGATGAAGAAACTGAATTGAGCCACGCATTGCTGGGTGCTAAGCTTGCTGAAAAATGCGGCGAACATGCAGCGATTGTAAATGCGATAGGGGCGCACCACGATGAAATGGAAATGACTTATATCATTTCACCAATCGTACAGGCTTGTGACGCCATAAGCGGTGCAAGGCCGGGTGCTCGTCGTGAGATGATGCAAAGCTATCTGCAACGTATCAAAGATCTGGAAGCGCTGGCAATGGCATATAATGGTGTTGAGAAAGCATACGCTATACAAGCAGGCCGCGAATTGCGCGTGATGGTAGAAGCTGAGAAAGTAAGCGATGCTGAAAGCAGCCAATTGTCTTTTGACATTGCAGATAAGATTCAAAAAGAAATGCAATATCCGGGACAGGTGAAAGTAACTGTGATACGCGAATTGCGCGCTGTGAATGTAGCACGCTAAGCATAATTATAAAATAACCCGACGGCTCTGAAATTTCAGAGCCGTTTTTGTTTTAACTTGTATTATCTAAACCATGTATTATGGCTAAAGTAAAAGGTAAAGGAACCAAAGAAAGCCCTTGGGAATTATTGACACCTCCAGGTACGTCTGCATACACGATGCATAAAGATGAAAGCAAAGACCCTGCTGTATTAGTTTGTACGGTTGGTAAAACTGTGCTGCATTATGATTTACGTTGTATAGATGATTTACATGCGATGCTTAAGAAACATGGCGACTGGATGGATTTAGGCGGAGCAGATGAGCAGAAGCCTGCTAAAGAAGGAACGGTAGAAGCATGGGGACGCTCAGAAAAGAACCCTGTTGGTGGATGGTATGGTTTAAAGAAAGGCTTGCGAGGACGTTTCGGGGTGTACGTACCGCCATTAATGGAAGCATTGGGATTAGCAGAGTTAGAACATAACCCTAAGAATAACAGGATGCGGGCTATTTAACTGTTTCCCACCATTTATTGATAATAGCAGGCTCGTTCATATTGAGTATTTGCCCTATAATGGGTGTATGAGTAGGCATAGCTAATAATTCTGCTGCAGCAGTAACACGCTTAATAGAATCATCCCAGGCATGTAATGACAGGCTGAATTTAGCCCAATGCACAGGCAATAGGCTTTTGGCATTCAAATCAACAGCCGCCTGTGCTGTTTCTTCCGGCATCATGTGAATATATTTCCAGTATTGGTGGTATTGACCACATTCCAAAATCACTAAATCAAAAGGACCGTGTTTATCACCGATAGACTTAAAGTGAGTATCATAGCCCGAATCACCGCCAATAAATATTTTCATGCTTGGTGTTTGCAATACATACGACATCCATATCGATTGATTGCGTTTAAATCCTCTGCCAGAGAAATGCCTGGCAGGTGCAGTGTGCACCGTAAAACCATCGCCTAATTGTATTTCTTCGTGCCAGTCTTTTTCTATAAAAATACTCCTGTCAAATCCCCAACTTTCAAAATGCTCCCCAATGCCTAAGCCCATGATTATCTTTTTAACCTTTGGCTTTAGCTTTAGTATGGTTTCATAATCAAGGTGGTCGTAATGGTCGTGCGAGATAAACAAGTAATCTATCTCAGGGATATCATTTACACCATATACATCACTTCCTTTAAAGCTGCGGGTAGTAAAACTTACAGGAGAGGCATTGCCACTTAATACCGGGTCAACTAAAATACGCTTACCATCTACTTGCATATAATAAGACGAGTGGCCAAACCAAACTAATATATTCTCATGAAGGGAAGTGGAATGCAGGTCTACCTTTTGAGAGGGTAGTGCAGATGATGGTTGGTTACGTTTGTCCTTGTCGAAAAAGAAGTCCTTAGTTACTTTGTAATAACTGGCTCCCTCGGCCAAATCCGGAGTATGGCTAAGATTTTGAAATTTACCTTCTCTGAAATTGGGGGATTGTTTTACTTTTTCCAGTCGTTCACCTGAAGGTGTTTTGCCAAATGTGCACTGCATAATGATGGTTTGCTATGCAAAGCTATTGGTTTTTGATGCTTGAGATTATGTCTGTTTTTTATAGGGGTATTTAAAAAGAGGAGAGTTAGTTTTGGTTCTTCACATTCAAGTCCATGCCTGCATAAAAGCCAAGGTCTTTATTCTTCATGATCTTTGTAAGCAAGGCAATTTGCCCGGTATGGTAAGAATAATGCTCTGTTACGTGCAGGATATTGCCAATGCCGGAATAATTAAATCCTTGCACAGAACGCGTTTTTAAAAGTTGTTCTTCTTCACAATCTTTAATGACCTCAATGGCATTGTTAACTGTGTTTTCGAGCATCGCTATAAGTTCTGCTTTTGTATAACCACTGGTAGTTGAAAACTCTTTATCTCTTTCACGGTTATCAGCACCGTTACCTAAAGAAGAAATGATGTACTGTGTGATATTCCCGCAAAGGTGAAGTATGAGATTGCCTATACTGTTTGATGACTCATTGGGACGATGCCACAACTCTTCTTCACTCAATTCTTCCAGACACCTTGCTATTCGGGGTGTGTTCAATTCAATGCGGTGCATGGATTGAGAAAGAAATTCCTGTGTAGGAGTAACGTGCATACTGCAATATACGAAATTAAGCTACCTGATTATTCAAGTCCGCTCTTCCTATTATCCATAAATTTCAACTGCTTGCGGCTACCTGCCGGAAACTGCATTTGCTGTATCTCTGATGCTGAATGAAAATGCAACAGAGGAGCAACACGCAACCTTGATTGTAACAATGGTTTTAATTTATTGTCACAGTCGTCTACAGGCAATGGGGTATTAATATGCAGGCGCAGTTCGTCTGTACCTAATTCGTTAGTAAATACTTCTACTACATATTCTTTAATGAAAGGGATGTTATTCAGGATGTCGAAAACAGCAGGAGGGTAGAGCGTAGTGCCTTTATATTTTATCATTTGCTGTTTGCGCCCTAATACAGGAGTCAGCCTGCGGGAATACCTGCCACAACTGCATTGTGTTTCGTAATAAGTGCAAATATCTCCAGTGCGATAGCGTAGTAACGGCATGCCTTCTACCCCCAGCGTAGTGATGGCAACCTCTCCATATTGTCCTTGTGGCAAAGGATTGCCATGGTCGTCCAGTATCTCTACAATAATGAGGTCAGGTATCTGGTGTCCGCCCATGCCAGCACCGCATTCTGTAAAAGCCGTTTGCATTTCGGTAGAGGCATAAGTACTATATAATTGAATCGGCCAGTCCTGGTGTATTTTCTGCCCAAGTGCATTGTATTCAAAATCTGCTTGTCTCAGGCTCTCGCCAATACACACAGCTTTCTTAACGGGGGTATGTTTTAAATCTATTTGATGCTCTTGTGCATACTCTATCATTTTGAGCATGAAAGAAGGCACAGCAACAATGCTATTGCTCTGCAAACGGAATATGGTATCCCACTGCATTTGTGGAAGCCCCGGACCGGTACGTACCAACGCAGCACCTAATTTGCGAATGCCTTGATAGTATGCTATGCCCGCCATAAACTGTCTGTCGAGTGTCAGCATCAGTTGATAGCAATCTTCAGGCTTGCCATCGGCTATGGTAAAAGATTGCTGTTCGTTATACGCTAGACGTTCAAGGTCGTTATGAGTAAGGGCAATAGTAACGGGTCGTCCTAGTGTACCCGAAGTGGCAGTATATTCTTTGATACTCGTTGACGGAACGCAAAGAAAATCCCAGTTAAATTCCTGCATATCACTTTTAGTAGTGGTAGGCAGGTAGTGCATATCTTTTATGCCTTTGATATTGGCAATATTGATATGGTGCTCTTTAAATACTCTTTGATAATATGGAGAATGCGCCTGCAGGTATTGTAACAGTGTTTGCAAAGCCTGCGATTGCCATTCATCCTGCTTATGCAGTGGTTCAAAAGCCAGTTGGGGGTTGAGATTCATCAGAGGCCGAAATTTTACGAAAAATACAAATTAGCTGCCGATAAATAGATGATTTTTCACAGGATGCCCTACTGTAGCGGGTTTTATGGGGCTATCAGCTATTATTATAGCAGATTTTTTAAAATTCAAATCCTTGCCTTATCTTTGCACATGGCAATAAAATCTAAGTTCTACGGCGAAGGCCTCACATTTGATGATGTACTCCTTGTGCCGGCTTACTCTGAAGTCCTACCGAGAGAAGTAAGTACAGTAACACAACTGACGAAAGACATTAAGCTGAACATTCCTATGGTATCTGCCGCGATGGATACTGTAACCGAAGCAAATTTGGCTATTGCACTGGCACGTGAAGGTGGTATAGGCATATTGCACAAAAATATGAGCATTGAGCGCCAGGCTGAGCAGGTACGCAAAGTAAAACGCAGCGAAAGCGGTTTGATTGTTGACCCAATCACACTTTCTCCAGATGCCACAGTAGCAGAAGCATTAAAGTTGATGCGCGAAAATAGAATAGGTGGTATTCCTATAGTTAACTCAACCAATCTGCTTGTAGGTATTCTTACTAACCGCGACCTGCGTTTTGAGAAGAATATGAAGAAAAAAGTGAGCGAGGTGATGACGAAAGATAATCTTGTTACCGCAGCCGCAGGTACCAGTATGCAGAAAGCAGAAGGTATATTGGAGCAATACAAGATAGAGAAATTGCCAATAGTAGATAAGAAAGGTAAATTGATAGGTTTAATCACCTTCCGCGATACCATACAATTAAAGAGCCACCCGAATTCAAATAAGGATTCAATGGGGCGTTTATTAGCAGGTGCAGCAGTTGGTATTACATCAGATACATTGCAACGTGTAGAAGCATTGCGTGCAGCAGGTGTAGATGTTATCACATTAGATAGTGCCCATGGCCACTCTAAAGGTGTTATTGACATGGTGAAACTGGTAAAGAAAACTTTCAAAGGCTTACCGGTTATTGCCGGTAATATAGCTACAGCAGCAGGTGCTAAAGCATTGGCAGATGCCGGTGCAGATGCTGTAAAAGTAGGTGTAGGTCCGGGTTCTATTTGTACAACACGTGTAGTAACGGGTGCTGGTGCCCCACAGCTTACAGCTGTTATGGATGCCGTTTCTGTATTGAAAAAAAGAGGCGTTCCGGTTATTGCTGATGGCGGTATCCGTTATACAGGCGATATGGTAAAAGCTATCGTTGCAGGTGCATCATGTATCATGGCAGGTTCTATATTCGCAGGTACGGAAGAAAGCCCGGGTGAAACGATCATCTATGAAGGACGTAAGTTCAAATCATATCGTGGTATGGGTAGTGTAGAAGCTATGCAGGAAGGTTCAAAAGACCGTTATTTCCAGGACATGGAAGCAGATATCAAGAAACTGGTTCCGGAAGGTATCGTTGGTCGTGTACCTTATAAAGGTTCATTAAGCGAAGTGGTACAACAATTTGTTGGTGGGCTTCGCGCAGGTATGGGTTATTGTGGTGCTCGTACAGTTAAGAATTTACAGGATGATGCTCAATTTATTCGTATCACATCGGCAAGTATGGCAGAAAGCCATCCGCATGATATTGTTATTACTAAAGAAGCGCCGAACTATAGCAGGTAATCAGTAAGTACAAAACATAATAAAGGCTCGCAATTGTGAGCCTTTTCTTTTTATTCTTCAGTTTCAAACCCGTGCTCAACAGGTTTGTTTTTGACAATGCTATACACCACAGGTGCTTGTCTGTAAATATTGTTGCTGTATTTGTTGCCCAAAATAATGATAGTGAAATTCTCTTGTATAAACCGATAGAACACGGTGTTGTTACCATGCCACCAACCGTTATGGTATATAATTTTCGCCCCGTTAGGGTAGCATAACATCCTCCAGCCCAGACCGTAGTTTTTTACACCCGGCTTTTCAAAAGAACAAGGGCCATAAGCCATTTCTAAAGTCTCATTATTAAGTAACACATTTTTGTATAATGACTGGTCCCATTTATACATGTCTTCTACGGTGCTGTAAATATTCTTATCGCCATATACACCGTCAGCAAACATATCTTCTTCGCGCCTCCAGTTATATTTATAACTTATAGTAGCTGTTGACGGCAAAGCCTGAGGAGCAACACGTACAAAAGTGCTCTTCATGCCAAGAGGCTCAAAAATATATTTGCGCAGAAAATCGGGGTATTTCATTTCTGTAACCTCTTCAATAATAGAAGCGAGTATAGCATAATTACTGTTGCAATACTTAAACCTTGAGTTTGGGCGTGATTCCAAACGTGGTTTGTACTGGGCAAACATTTCAATGACATCATCATTACTGATGGGTGCTCTGCCATCCTTACGATATTGAGGTATCCATTTAATATAATCAGGAACACCCGACCTATGGCACAATAACATCTTAACCGTTACTTCGGGATAAGGGAATGAAGGAATGTAAGTTTTCACTTTCTCGTTGATGTTCAGATACTTTTGCTGGTGCAGGTAAAGAATTGCAGCAGCTGTGAACGTTTTGGATGTAGATGCCAACTGGCTGGAGCTAATTGGCCTTATGGGTTGCAATGCCTCTCTGTTGGCAAAACCAAAATATCTTTCATACAATATTTTACCATTATGACCTATCAATACGCTACCGTTAAATCCGAATCTTGCCTGTATATTATAGAAGGAGTCCAGCTTGCGCACTAATTCTTTATTATCAGGTATTGTCGTATCCTGGTAAGTCATCTCCATATTGATATTGGCAGATGGGGTGTCGTGAAACTTCGGATTCGCTTTTACAGTTTCAGTGCGGGAGTTACAGGCTACTATTAGTATTAATAAAATGGTGGATGCTATGTAAGGGAAAAAATATTTACGCATGTTGTTGTTCCAAACTTCAAAAATAATGTCGGATAATCCGCTATTAATGGGTTAACTCAATTTTAACAAATTTAACCACATCATCAATTAATTCATAATAACATTGATTCAACTGGTAAAACTGCTGTATAAATATTTGATAGGCTTTCTCAATATTTTGTATATGCTTTGCCCTGCGGGATAATCCACTCAATGAACGTTGCACACCCATCAGGGTACGATAACCGTACAGCCAGTTGTGTGTTTTCATATGAGGAAAATATTCGGCAAATTTTTCGGGCAGATATTGAATATTCTCTTCAATTTTTTGATAGGTCTCTTGTGAGAAATTGTACAATGCCTGTTCGTTGGCAAAATATCTGGGGTCGTTGGCAAGGAAATGGTCGAAAAGTGTATCGGTTATTGCGCCTGAATATAACCCGAAGTCAGCTCTGAACCATACCTTAGCACGTTGCACCGCTGGATGGTTATCTGTAAAGGTATCTATCTTGCGGTGCAGCATTAAGCCTTTACCTACACCTTCAGGCACTGTTTCTAAAATTTTCTTACCCTTAAAATAGTCACCGGAAATATTACCCGTAAGTATCATCGCATCGCCAAAAGAAAGAAAAGCATGCCCCAGGTAATTCATCCGGCTAAGCTACATATTTATTCAGTTTCATGATGTGCCAACTTTTGCATATCCGTATACATAGCCTTTAATTCTATAACGAGCCTATCTATATATAATAATTGTTGCTGGTTAAGCGTTCCATTGAATAAGGAATGTGTAGTATCGCTTATAATATGTATTTCATTTTTCGCATAAATTTTATTCACCACTTCAAGGTTTTTATTGAACCAGTGTAAAGCTGTCTGTAGCTTTTGTCCTTGTTCAAAAGACGTAATGTTAGTTGTACTGTCATTCTCAATATCAAGATGAATATTGTTCAATTCTCTTGTTATGCGCACATTGTGTGTAATGAGTTGGTAAAAGATAGCGTATGATTTCTGCTTCAGGCTGGGCTCTTGCATATAGCGGTTGAAGGAATCAAATGCATTGCTATTACTCACTTCTGCAACGCGCTTTAGTTTAGTCCATGATGTTAGCTTACTTTCAGAAAAAAAGGAAGTGATAAAATAGTCGTAATTACTACTAATGGCCTTCGCCAAATGCACGGGAAGCCATTTTGTGTCCCAGTGCGGCAACAACACAAACCCAGATATAACAGCTAATGCAGCACCGCCCATAGTAGATAATGCTCTTGTGATAATGAGTGTAGAATTCAGGCTCTCTTCTACATCAAATAGCAATACGAGGCTTAATGTTATGAAAAATGCCGCTATGGAGTAGTTTTTACGAACAAAGTAAACCATCAGCACAAAACAGATAAATAACATAATTTCATTCAGATACATACCGGCAGGTAATCGCAGCCAGATGCCTCCTGCTATACCCCCTGCAACTGTGCCTATTACCCTGTCGAAAGCTTTTTGCAGTGTTGCCCCGAAGTAGGGCTGTAATACTATCATTACGGTAAATGGTATCCAATATCCGTGGTCTACACGAAACCATAAAGCGACAAAAAGCGCAAGGCTGGCTGCAACAGCACTGCGTATAGCATAACGTGTGGTAAAAGAGTTAAGATTAAATAATAGCCTCAGGTTCCTTATCCAGTGCTTAGGGTGCAGTATGAATACTGTTTTTATTAGGGAGTAGGAGCGATAAACAGGCTTGTCTGTAGTCAGGCTTTTCAATCTTTTGACTATGCTTTCAATAATTAATTGGTTTCGTCCTGCAAGTGTAATAATGCGATTTATTATTTCATTGTTCTGTGTATCAGTTCTTCTGATATACTCTTTTAATAATGTAATTAATTTATCGGTACGGCTTATTCTTGAGGTAAGTAATAATTCATCTTCAGGACTCAATGTCAGCATATATGCAGCCATGCGCTCAGATACATGCTGAATGGATTTCAGCAGTGCATATATTTTAAGTCTTAGCTCATTGTCAATGTTCTGCAGGTTGATCTGTTCCAGCTCTTCATTAATGCTTGTTACCTGGGCTGCTATCAGTGCTGTAGCTTTTCTAATTTGTGCGAGCTCATATTCATGTCCTTCTTTTTGGGCGTGTTGGTGCGCCATTGTTTCGTATAAGAAAAGAGAAGTGTCAATAGCTATGCGCACATCTTTTTCCTTCAAATACACTTCTCTAATGGAACTGCGAACAGATTTATTATCCCATCCTTTAGCGACTGTATCGGTAAGGAGCGCTATACTCTTCCAAATTATCGCAACTGTTCTGCGATAAGGCTGACGTGCAGGCATGAATGCTGTGGCAAGTATACCTACAACAGCATTCCATGTACCGCCGATGCTTACCAGCAATATCCGTTTTTCTAATTCATATGTCGAATGCGAAGGGTATGCATTGTTGATGAGGAATAATACATATACACAGATAGCTAGCCCGCTGCCACGGTCTCCAAGGTTTTTAAAAAGGCCCGATATAAAACCTACAAACAGCATGGTTATAACACTAAACCATATATTGGTGCTGGTAATACAACCCAGTAATGAAAACAAAATAGCCAGCACAATGCCGCCCGTCAATAATCTCAATCTTTGACCGAAAGAACCTTTAAGTTCTACCCAGCAAATACATTCGGCGGTAAGTGTTATCCAGCTTGCATCTGCAAGATGATTTGTCTTTACACCCCATATTATAGGTGCAATGGCAGCAATAGCCATACGCAACCCCCAACTAAATAATGGTTCAAAGGCTTCTCTTTCAACCAGTTTATTTAATTGTTGATATGATTTTACAAACCTCAACTATAATGAAAGTTGTTTACCTATAAGTGGTATGAGCATTTGAGACGTAATGCTGCCTTCAAACAGATTACTATACTCATTCTTTTTATACATCAGTAGGGTGGTGGGTATAGAGCCCTGCCAGCGGTTGTCTATTTTAGGTATGAATTCATTAGCATTCGTTTCATTAAACCATACCACCTCGTGTGCTATCTTTTTCTTGCTGATAAATTTTTCCAGTTTATTGGGATAGGCTTCTTTAAAATCGAGGCTTACCAATAATACTTTTACAGGTTTCCCTTTGAATGCTGTCTCTAATTTGGCAAACTCGGGCAGTTCTTTTACACACGGACCGCACCACGTAGCCCAAAAGTTTACAATATAAAAAGTGTCAGAATTTGATATTCTTGCTACCAGCTTATCAGCATTGTAAGGCACCACTTGTTGTGCCTGTATTGTGTTTGAAACGCATATAAAAGCCAAAGCCGCAAGAATATATTTCATCTTAAATTGATTTGAATAGTAAAGTTATTGCAGTGTTTATAACATGCAAATAAAACAACGTTAAATAGTTATTCTTTGACTCATTTACATTAGGTTTGTTGCCGATATTTATAAAGATTATGGACAAAGTATCCTTATTACAACAAAAAACGGCAGAAGCATTAAAAGGTGGTGGAGATAAACGTGTAGAGAGCCAGCATAAAAAAGGTAAACTAACTGCGCGCGAGCGTATTCAATTATTATTAGACGAGGGTTCTTTTGAAGAAATAGGCATGTTTGTAAGCCATCGTTCCCGCGATTTTGGAATGGAAAAGGAAGTGTATCTGGGCGACGGTGTCATCACAGGTTATGGTACTATTCATGGCAGGCTGGTATATGTATACTCGCAGGATTTTACTGTATTTGGTGGCAGCCTTTCAGAAACACATGCTGAGAAGATTTGTAAAATAATGGACCTTGCCATGGAGAACGGTGCTCCTGTAATCGGTTTAAATGATAGTGGTGGTGCAAGGATTCAGGAAGGTGTAGTATCATTAGGTGGTTATGCCGATATTTTTCATCGCAATGTAAAATCATCTGGTGTTATTCCTCAAATATCAGCTATAATGGGCCCATGTGCCGGAGGTGCCGTGTATTCTCCTGCTATTACCGATTTTATCCTGATGGTAGAACATACGTCTTACATGTTTGTAACCGGGCCTAACGTTGTAAAAACCGTTACCCACGAAAATGTAACGAGCGAAGAGTTAGGCGGAGCGCATACTCATGCTTCTAAATCGGGCGTTACTCATTTTGCTTGTGCAAATGAGGTTGAATGTATAGAAAACATTAAACGCTTGCTGAGTTATATTCCACAGAACTGCGAAGAAAATGCCCCTGTATATACTTACGAAGCTGCAGATGAGGCAAGAAAAAAATTAGACAGCATTATTCCTGATAACCCGAACCAGCCTTATGATATCAAAGAAGTGATAGAAGAGGTGGTAGATGCAGATTCATTTATGGAAGTGCATAAAGAATATGCAGAAAACATTGTAGTAGGTTTTGCCCGTATAGCTGGTCGTTCAGTTGGTATCGTTGCCAATCAACCTGCCAGCCTTGCGGGGGTATTAGATATTAATGCCAGTAAGAAAGGCGCTCGTTTTGTTCGTTTCTGCGATGCTTTCAATGTTCCGTTACTCGTACTGGTAGACGTGCCTGGCTTCCTGCCGGGTACCGACCAGGAGTGGCATGGTATCATTACTAACGGTGCTAAATTATTGTATGCATTGAGTGAAGCTACAGTGCCAAAAATTACTGTCATCACTCGCAAGGCCTATGGCGGTGCTTATGATGTAATGAACTCAAAACACATTGGCGCGGATATGAATTATGCTTGGCCTACAGCAGAGATTGCTGTTATGGGTGCTAAAGGTGCTGCAGAGATCATCTTCAAGAAAGAAATTGCAGAAGCTGCAGACCATGATGCTAAGTGGAAAGAAAAAGAAATGGAGTACACTGAGAAATTTGCTAATCCTTACGGTGCTGCTGCTCGTGGCTTTATTGATGAGGTGATACTCCCTTCAGAAACAAGAGCTAAATTGATTAAAGCCTATAATATGTTACAGAATAAAGTAGTGAATACGCCTAAGCGTAAACACGGTAATATTCCGCTTTAATGTTCATAATATTCTTTTATTATCTGAAGTACGGCTTACTGCCGTACTTTTGTTTTTTGTGAGGCTTGTTAATAATATCATTTCAGCGTTATTGTACACCAGTATTTATGCTGCATGTTGTGCTGTGGGTTTATGTATGGCAACTGAACGATTAATTAATGGACATGTTCCCTCAGCAATATCGTGGCTGCACATATTGGTATTTGCCAGTACATTGGCTGTTTATAATGCTCATTATTTGGTCAAGCGTTCTGCTCCCGACGTGTCTGAACGATACAATTGGTCTCAGAACTATATGTTTTTGCATTATAGCATATTTGCTATTGGGCTTGCAGGCATTTTAATCAGCCTGTATTTCTTGCCTGTTAAGATTTTTATTTGCTGTGCGATATTGGGAATTCTTTCATTTGCTTATTCGCTACCGTTATTACCATTCGAAAAAAAGCGTCTCAAAGATTTTGGGTGGATAAAAATATGGATACTCACCATGGTATGGAGCATCGTAACAAGTGTTTTGCCAATGTTGTATTGGAATAAAGCCCTCAGCGCGTTCCCCTATGAAATACTGATACGATTTGTTTTTCTATTTGCTCTCTGTGTGGCTTTTGATATCAGGGATATGCAAACCGATCTTGATGCGAAAATCTTCACGCTTCCTAATGTGATAGGTGTAGCTAATAGTTATAAACTTATCGATATTAGTGCTGTCTCGTTCGCTGTGCTGAGTATTGTTCAGTATTTACGCTATCCATCATTAGTAAGATTAATTGGCGAGCTCATTACAGCTATAGCTATTCTGCTTGTTGCCCGTTATACCAAAAGCCATAGTACTGACAAAACCTACCTGGGCTTGGTAGATGGCGTTATGTTATTGTATGCTGTTTTAGTTTTATTGCATTAAAAAACGCCACAACGATAGTGGCGCTATAATAGTGATGCGTTCACTTACTACTGTTTCATCACCGTTATTGTTTTTAGCAACTCGCCATTTTTTATATGGATTTGATATGTGCCCGCAGCCCATTCTTTGGCATCTATATCAAGGTTCATTGTATTGGTCATCACTGTATATGTTGTTGTCATTATTTTTCTACCCCATACATCATATACTGCAATATCATAATTCCCGTTAGAGGCAATTTGAGAAACAACATGGATGATATCACTAACTGGGTTGGGGTATATCTTGAAATTATTGTCTGCATTAGGGTCACTCACAGATACTGCCTCAGCCAAAGCCAATAATATAGTGCTGCTGGCTTGGTCGTTTATTGGCGTGCCGTCGCCATTAGCAGCAACTAAAGCACCATAAAATCTGATTTGCCCTGTGTTTTTTGATGGCGCTTTCCATGTAAATACAGTTTCAAAACCACCACCAGCCTTGGATATTGTGTCGCTGTTTTCCAAAACTATCTTGCCATCTGGCAAGGTTTGCATTCTGGCTTTGGCTTGTAGGTTTGAAAAGCTGCCTGCTTGAGAAGAGTCTGACATTTTTAAAGCAATGAGTTGAAATCCAAAGCTTACTAAGGTAGGATGCCACCCAATAAATTTCACCGTATATGGCGAGTCTGGTATGTATGAATTGACAACACTGTTGGAGTCGGGCTTAAACTTTTTCCTTACTTCAAATGAACCTGTTGTAGTACCGATAGAGCTTGAATGACAGCCTGATGTGCCGCAAGTCTGGTTGTTGGAGCCCGGGCCTCCTGTTTTATTGCCGTTACCCATATCTGCAGTTCCGGCTTTGTTACTGGTAAGAATAAAACACAGCAGAATAGCTGTGGATGATACTAGTAAAATTCGTTGCTTCATAAAAAATTTTTAAGGTTAAAGAATGTGTAAGAGGAAGGTTCTTTACCACTAAAAAATCTTATGCCATTAAGGATACGAACTAATAACAGTCTTATAAATAGCTGTTACAAAATTACTATCATAGCTAGGCTTACAACATTAAAATCTGATAAAGGTTTTAATCTGTTTTAAATTTCAAATGCCCCTTCTCAGGGGCATTTGAAATAGGTTTATTACTTAACTTATTGTTTTACAATAGGTATGATTTTGCTTTGGTCATCTTTGCTTACTTTGATCATATAGTAGCCATTAGACCATCTGTCGGTACTGATGTTAAGATCATTATTACCAGCAGGAACACTTACTGTTCTTTCAGCTACAGTCCTTCCGCGCAGGTCATACACCTGTACAGCATAAACACCTGATTGAGCATTGTCAAGTTTAATGCTTACCTGGTTTACGAAAGGATTAGGATAAGCAATGATGTTGATGTTGTTTTCGATATTGCCAACACTAGCGGCATTTTGTAATGTAACAGAAGCAGGAGCACTGACAGCATCACCTGTTTCATCACCTGTACCATTTACTGCATTTATTATACCATAGAAAGTAGTAGTAGCAGTGCTTGGTGCTTGCCATTCAATAGTTACAGAATCATTTCCTGACGCAGCTTTAGATAATAAAGCAGTTTGTTCAATTATTGGAACTGAACCTACTGTTTTGCTTATTGTATTGGTAGGTAGATTACTGAAAGTACCCGATGCAGTACTGCCAGAAGCTGCGGTTAACTGAAAACCAAATTTAGACAAACTTGCATTTGTACCTTTTATGGTTACCAAATACATAGTGTCTTTTTGATATGTAGTAACAATAGCGCCAGTGGCACCTGTTGATTTTTTTCTTACTTCAATAGAACAAGTAGTAGCGCCGGAAGAACTGGTATGGCAGCCGGATGCTGCACAAGTAAGAGTATTACGCCCTGTTCTGTCGCCCTGATTGTTTGTTGCAGCGCCGCCTACATAGCCTGTGACGCCCAAATAAGTAATGCCAATAGATAAAATAAATAGTAATTGTTTTTGTTTCATATATTCATTTGTAATTGAGTGACAAAATGTTTGTGCAAAAGCAAAGCATATCTTTGCAGCTTTCTATTAAATATATGGGGCAAAAGAAGTTACTAAAGTTCGAGGCAATTGGCAATTATCCGAATGTACTACAATATCCTGAAAATATGCAGGGTAAATGGAAGGATTTTTTTGAAAATGACAATTCCTTAGTGCTCGAACTTGCTTGTGGCAAAGGTGAATATAGTGTAAACCTGGGTAGGGAAAACAAAAGCACCAACTACCTTGGCGTTGATATCAAAGGTAATCGCATATATACAGGTGCTAAAACTGCTCTGGCTGAGGGTTTGAATAATGTAGCATTCATGCGCACGCATATAGGCAAACTCACTGAGTATTTTGAAAAGGATGAGGTGGCTGAAATCTGGATCATTTTTCCTGACCCGTTTCTTAGGGAGTCTAGAGCTAAAAACAGGCTAACACACCCGCGCTTTTTGCATCTGTATCAACAGATACTAAAAGACGGAGGAAGAATCAATCTCAAGACAGACTCAAAAGAGCTGTATGATTTTACCTTGGAAACAATTGCTGAGCAAAACTGTACCATACACGAAAATATTGCCGATATATATGGTAAGGGAAAAGCAACAGGGCCGCTGGCTATCCAAACCTATTATGAGAAAATGCATCTTGCAGAAGGACGTACCATATATTTTGTTTCATTCTCGTTACCTTCAACACCAATAAAACTTCCTGTAAGGTTTCAAAACCATGAAGCAGCTGATTGAGGGTATTGATTATAATATACTGCCCGATGGCAGGCTGGTGTTCACTGCTCATTATCTAAAGGAAAGAGGGTTTTGTTGTGGCAAAGGATGCCGTAATTGTCCTTATGATTATATGAACGTAGAAGAACCTCGCAGAACTGAATTACTCAACAACCGAAAACTAAACCATGACTAAACCGGCTAAAGAAAACATTTACGATGTCATTTATGATGTGGTTCGTGCTGTTCCTAAAGGGCGTGTTACAACCTATGGCGCTATTGCTGCAGCTATAGGCGTAAAATCAGGTGCGCGAATGGTGGGATATGCAATGAATGCATGTACACACATAAAACCTAAAGTGCCCGCTCACCGAGTGTTAAACAGAAATGGCATGTTAACAGGTAAGCATCATTTCGACCCACCTGAAAAGATGGAGCAGTTATTGAAAAAAGAAGGTATAAAAGTGAAGGATGACAAAGTAGTTGATTTCGATAAACTGTTTTGGGACCCTATTAAAGAATTGTTATAGCTTGATTTTGGGTACAGTTTTTGTATCATTACATCATATTACCGCTATATCACAATATGGATATTGACAAACGTATCAGGGAGATTAAGTCTTTTTCATTTTTCATTCTCTCTCTTTTCATCATAACAGCATCTGTTTCTTGTAAATCCCGTAAAACACGTGCAGCAGCACAGGGTAAATCTCACACCTCCGTTTCAACAACTAAATTTGATGAACAAGATGTTGCTGATAGGTTGGAATCGCTTTTTGCAGCCAATGTGTTACCCGATAGTGTGTGGGATAAAAAAAAGGTATTCGACGTTAATGCAGCTGTTGCCAAAACATATAGCGAGGAAGAATATTTTCCTGTTTGGCTTACCGAGAATGGCGATACAAGTTATGTAGTAAAATTAAAGGATGAACTTGCCGAACTGCAAAATGACGGTTTGAATGTTGAGCGTTATAAGCTGAATGAACTTAATCATCTGTTAGCTGCATATCGTAACGAGAAATCACCTTCAACAGATGCTGTATTGGCTTTAGATACCCTGTGTACTAAAAGTTATATCCAGGCTTCGCGCGATTTGTTATTAGGTGCTGTTGTCCCCAAATATGCCGACTCACTGTGGTTTCATACTAATGACTCGGTTTGGGCACCCTACAAAGGTTTGGCTGCAATGGGTAAGGGTAACGGTAGCTATCCGTCTTTAGATTCTTTCAGGAGCAAAATTGTTACTTATAAATTGCTTCGTGAGTTAGCAGCAAAATATCAGGCACTAAAAAAGGACAGTAATTATAATGCAGCAAAGAATGCTTTTGCCAATGGTAATATGTCCGATAGTATCACGTATACTATAATGTATGCTGAACTTCCGGCTAAATCATACTTTCTCGATAGTGCAGATATTCATAAAGTAATGATGAATGCTTATCAATATTATGTAGGTGCAAAAGACCATCGTAAGAAGGATAGCATTACTAATGCATATCTCTCTAATCCTATTGATAGTTTATTAGGAAGGGTTGCTACCAATATGGAACGCTTGCGCTGGATGCAGCAAAACATAGAACCGCGTTATGTGTTAGTGAACGTACCATTGATGGAATTGTTCTTTCGTATAGATGGGACTGATGCTATGCATATGGAGGTAGTAGTGGGCAGAACTATACGTCAAACGCCAAGTCTTAACGCCAATATGGCCAATGTGGTGATAAACCCGCCATGGGGTGTGCCACCCACTATTATGAAAAAAGATGTATTACCGGGCATGGCCAAATCAGGTAAAGCATACCTGAAGAAAAAAGGATTAAAGGTTTACGACTTTAAAGGAAAGGCTGTTGATGCATCAGTTGTTAATAATAATAATTACAAGCGTTACGTTTTTCGCCAGGACCCCGGCGATGATAACTCTTTGGGATACGTAAAATTTAACCTTCCGAACAAATGGGATATTTATTTGCATGATACTCCGCACCGAGAAGATTTTGGCAAACGCGACAGGTTTCAAAGTTCGGGTTGCATACGTGTGCAAAAGCCAAGAGAATTGGCAGAGTTTATCTTGTCTGGCGTAGAGAACAGGTACTTTACGCAGGAAACATTGGACTCTATTATAAAAACAAAGAAGACTCGTTATGAGGTTTTAAAAAACAAGATACCCGTACATATTGTCTACCTCACAGCTTTTGAAGACAGTACACAGCATATACATTTTATCCCTGATGTCTATAAAAGAGACAGGAAGCTGCAAGCTATGTTGCAATAATTACATTAAGGGTAGTTTTACGATAGCTACGGCTTTCATGATTTTGATTGTTGTCGGGCCATATTCATAAACTATTTCAGCAGTTTTTTGCTTTTTTACCTTACCCGGTTTGCTAATTGCAAACATATTATCAGGAATGCTGCCGATTTTTTTATTCAGCCAGTAAGAAGATTTTAAATAATTAGCCTGCGGAAAGTATACGTACAGGCAGGTGCTGTCTTTGATGTAGTTGATTACTTTGTCAGACAGTTTATCAGATACAGCAGGGCAGCCCCAGCTACGCCCTAATCTGTCATTGCTGCATATAAATCCCGGGTTCACATAGTCGGCCCCGTGCACAACAATACTCCTTTCGTATGCAAGATGGTTATACCCTTTGTCCATACCATGCAGGTACAACGAGTTCCCATGCTCCCCGTTATACGTACTGCCTGTTACATAAAAACCTATACTGGTTTGGTGAGAGTTCATTTTGTTAGAGAATTTGGTAGCAAATTCCTCACCTGAGCCTTGTCCGTGGGCTACATAAGTATTGAGTAATACCTTGCGTGCGTCCAGGTCTATTATCCACATCCTTTTGATGTTGGCAGATAAAGACATATCGCAAATGGTGAGAATCCTTTTATTCTCATTCAGTTTTCCTTCATCGTTAAGATTAGCGTAGCCAATGTATGCCTGCTGAAAAACCTCGAAAGCTAGTTGATTATCCTTGCCAAAATCTATAGAGCTGTATATAGCTGCTATTTGTTTTTTTATGGGAGATGCCTCAAAAACATCATCTGCTTTGGCAGTAAAA
Source organism: Bacteroidota bacterium (assembly GCA_018267965.1). Taxonomy (GTDB): domain Bacteria; phylum Bacteroidota; class Bacteroidia; order Chitinophagales; family Chitinophagaceae; genus Polluticoccus. Next base: position 528,960 of record JAFDXK010000001.1, read on the forward strand.
TTTACCGTCAGTGCTAATACTATAGCCACACAACACAAAACCAATCTCTTCATCGCTATCAGATGATTGAAGTAATTAAATGATTAAAGTAAATAAGGAACTACACAAAGATATATAAAGCAGATGTGATCACTGAGCCAACTTTTTGTTAATCAGCTGTTTTAACATGTTTTTATATCAATTATAATCATTGTGTATATGTGTATAACCTCGGGGTATCAGACAATTATTCAACAATTATTTTTCAGTAGATTTGGCGGTCTTTAAAAAATATTATTATGAAAGAAGTGTATATAGTATCAGCCGTGCGAACGCCGATGGGTGCATGGGGTGGTGCTTTAAAAGATTTCTCTGCACCTCAGTTAGGTGCTGTTGCAATCAAAGCTGCATTAGAGCGCATAGGCCTCAATGCAGCAGAAGTAAACGAGGTATTAATGGGTTGCGTAATGCAGGCCAACCTCGGGCAGGCTCCGGCACGTCAGGCAGCGCGCTTTGCAGGTATTCCTGATAACGTGCCTTGTACTACAGTAAATAAAGTGTGCGCCAGCGGTATGAAAGCCGTAATGCAGGGTGCACAGGCTATCATGCTGGGCGATGCTGATGTAATTGTTGCAGGTGGTATGGAAAGCATGAGCAATGTACCCTTTTATAATGCCAGCCAACGTTGGGGTAATAAATACGGTAACGTAACATTGATAGACGGTCTTGCAAAAGATGGTTTGACGGATGTGTACCATCAATACCCGATGGGTAATGCTGCAGAACTGTGTGCTAAAGAATGTAACATCAGCCGCGAAGCTCAGGACGAATTTGCCATCACCAGTTATAAACGTAGCCAGGCCGCATGGGATGCAGGTAAGTTTACAGATGAAATCGTCAACGTTGAGATACCGAATAAAAAAGGCGACCCTATTGTTTTCTCAAAAGACGAAGACCCTTGGAACGTAAAGTTTGATAAAATACCGCAACTGAAATCTGCTTTCGTAAAAGACGGTAGTGTAACTGCTGCTAATGCAAGTACGATGAACGATGGTGCTGCTGCATTGGTATTAATGAGCAAAGAAAAAGCAGAAGCATTGGGTATTAAACCTATTGCTAAAATAAAAGGCTATGCAGATGCGGAACAGGCACCTGAATGGTTTACTACTACACCATCTGTAGCTGTACCAAAGGCTGTGTCTAAAGCGGGTTTGAAAATGGAAGACATCAACTTCTTCGAACTGAATGAAGCATTCTCTGTTGTAGGTATTGCAAATATGCAAAAAATGAACCTGAAACCTGAACAGGTAAACGTGAATGGTGGTGCGGTAGCATTAGGCCATCCGTTAGGTGCTAGTGGTGCGCGTATACTTGTTACATTAATCAGCGTTCTGAACCAAAACAATGCTAAATATGGTGCCGCAGGTATCTGTAATGGCGGTGGTGGTGCCAGCGCGGTGGTGATTGAAAGAATGTAGGCAAGAATTTATTTTATGATAAAGCCCCGCTTCATGCGGGGCTTTTCTATTAAACCAAACACACACTTTATCTACCCATTTCTTTTGCACTATTTATTATGTCATTAAATTCTGTTTGTGTTATGTATTGTGGGGTGTAGGAACCACCACGACTTGTTAACTGGCTATAGAATTCGCGCATGTGATTGCGGCTGCCTTTTGCCAGGTTATCGTATACGCTGATGATATCGACATTGCTTATTTTTTCTTTGGCTACCCTGATATCGTACAGGTCCATATCTTCTATCGTAGCGCCGACTATTAGCGCGTCCATAAGGCTGATGTTGCCTTTTGTAATTAGTGTATTATACAGGTTTTGCAATTCAGTGTTCTTAAATACACCTTCCGGATTATTGCCTACAGGGTCTGTTATGCCATAAGTATTCAGCAAGCTCAGTACAGCATCCATATGCCTTTGTTCACTGCTGCTGATGTTGCCGTAAATACTCAATCCCCACTTGTTCAGCATATAGGTATATACATCGCGTGCAAGTTTCTCTTCTTCACGCATATGCAACAGGCTTTCTTTTTCCTGGTCTGTTAAAGTTTGGGTAGTATTTGTTGCTGATGGGGTTATATTATTGTTATCACTTTTTTTGCAAGACATCAACACAAAAGGTGCTGCTAAGAGCAGCATTACAGCGGTTACATTCAGCAGCTTTTTCATACACTTAAATTTTGACATGAAAAGAAACAATATCGTTTCCAATTCAAAACTACTAACAAGGCTACAGGGCATTGGTAACAATTGTAACACTATGCCGGTTTATGAAAATCTTAACAATGCTAAATACGATGCTGCAGGTATCTGCAACGGTGGTGGTGCCAGCGCGGTGGTTATTGAAAGAATGTAATATTCAACTGAATAATGACTAACCGCCGCCCAATGGGTGGCGGTTTTTTGTATATTTACTATATGAGGTACTTGCTATTGTTGATAGTATTTATTGTAGGTAATCCATTTTCCGGTAAATGCGATACTGTTGACTATTTACAAGCCAAGTATAATGGCAAGGATTTAAAAATAGGTCTACAATACAATAGCGTTGATACAATTATTATACCATTCAAACGCGTTAAAGCAAATGATTCAATTAGCATAAGGTATATGAGAGATACACCTTGTAATGATTGTTTGACGATATTGTCAATAGAAGGTGATTATGGGGGAATACTGGCAGCAACTGGTAATGGTACGGGTGATTGGATTACATTTTCGGTGAAAGAACTTGTAAAGTTTCACTTTGCAGAAAATAGAGATCGTTTTGTCGTGTACTATCTCGAAGCAGGAAGAGGTGCTAACACTCATAAAGTATTAATTTGTAGTATTCTTATTGAGTGAAAACTCACCCTTAACTATACTACTTCGCTATCGTAAACTGAAACATTATGACCTAACCCTCATTGCTTTGTAAATAGCGCCGCTTACAAATGCAAATAATATAAAAGCACTTATTCCAAGTGCAGTCCATACAGGCCATCCCGGCTCAGTAGCCAGTTCCAGGTTTTGCACTTTCAATGCTTCTGCTGCACGTGCCTGTACTATAAATGCAATACCCATTGCTAAAGACAGCGCAATAAATACCAATGGCAAAAACCGCCTGAACATAAACATCCTTAAATAACGTGGACTATAGCCTAATTGTAATAACAGCGACAAAGACGCTGCTGCTTTTGCTATCGTAAGCTCAATAAACAGGATAAATACCAATGTGCTGATACCCATTAATAAAATAGCGAGTATGCCAGTAGCGCTGGCAGTTATATCTATAACAGAGCGAAGTTTGTTCCACCTCAATTGCTCTGAGTTGGTGGTATAATCTCTTGTTTTTAAGAAGTCGACAAAATTCTTATCAGAGGGGTCTTTTACTTTTACTATCAATCTCGACGGGGCAAATAGTTTTACAGGTGCAAATTTATTGTTGCCGTATTCTATGAACGACTGCGGCACTAATACAGAATTGATACGGTCTGAAAAACCCACAATATGTGCAGTGTACAATTCTGTATTTAGCCCATCGCCTATTTTTAAGTCAAATGCAAGTGACTGTATGGTTTGCGGCGATAGTTGTGGCAGATTTTGGCTTAACGCAAATCCATAATTATACAAGTTCAGAAAATCGCTGCTAATGATAATGGGTACTTGCCTGCTTCCGGCTTCCCAGCGCCAGTCGTCAGGTTTCTTGTCTATAAATTCATCTGGTACACCTTCTACAAACATCTGTGTTTGAAAACTAACAGATGTATTCAGTTCTGCCCATACAGGAAAACGGTTTGATGTGAGTTCGCCCACACTTTGCACCTGTGGTGCACCCTTCATTATTTCTATTTCTTTTGGGGTAAACAATGAAGAGCCTTTTACTTTCATTGTTTCCTTAGTAATGTTTTTGCCGATGGTCAGGAATGTGCTACCCAGACTGTCTTTATCGCGCTTGCCGCTCAACACCTCTGCAAAGTTCCACCATATCATTACGGCCAGTAGCAATAAAGTAGTGCCTACACACAATGCCAGCAAAGAAACCCATAGCCTGTTGTTGCTACGGTGTTGCAATAATAGTTTGCGTAATAATTTCTTTTGTTTCAGGGCTTTCACAACAATAATTTTCGGGTGTAGGTGAAATAATCATTGTCTTCCAGGTCAGCAAGAATCAATCCCGCATTATTCAACTGCACTACTTCGTTTATCAACCCAATCGCTTTTTGAGTATTAGCATGGTCCAAATGGCTGAAAGGTTCATCCATCAGCAACCATTCAAAAGGCTGCAACATAGCACGTACAATAGCCAAACGTTGCTGCTCTCCATAAGACATGGTTGATGCAAGGCTGTTCATTTTATGTTTAATGCCAAGCCTGTCCATCCATTTCTCGGCATCATGTTCCGATACTGTGTTGGTTAGCCTGCGTTTCACTTCCAGGTTTTCCCATGCTGTCAGTTTGGGAAATAATCTTAAATCCTGGTAAATAGTACTGATATAAGAGGCACGTAACTGAGATAATTGTTCCGGCTTGACGGTGTTCATGTCATATGCGCTCCAGTGTATTTTCCCTTCGTAGTCTGTTCTTAGCCTTGTTAAAAAATGTATTAGGGTTGTTTTTCCCGTACCCGATGGTGCTTGTATGAATATCTTCTCCCCGGCATTGATGATGATATCCTGGTTCCACACACGGGAATTATATTCACTGATTTTGTCTTTAAGCGGTATGGGTATGAGTTGCTCTAAGCTCAGGCGCATGTTGTGAAATTAATCGAAAAAGTTGACTGCCGGGTTTGTTGGCGCCTTATTTTAACTAACAATCATAACAAATTAACGAATCAACTATTCGACCTGTCAACTAAAAAAAGTAAATTTAAGCATGATAACCCGCCTGTTTGATATTGTTGCCAACAGGGTAGCAGAAGAACCGCAAACCGTGATGCTTGCGGGCAAAGAAAATGGTAGCTACCGTACCTATTCATTTAAGGAAGTTTGGGATATTTCCGCCGGGCTTTGTGGCGGCTTATTGTCTCTTGGAATCAAAAATGAGGTGCTGCAACCCGAGCAGCAGGAAAAAATTGCTCTCATATCATTGAACCGCCCTGAGTGGCTGATGACCGATTTGGCGGTGCAACAAACGGGAGCAGTACTTACTCCTTTATATCCTACCGTTAGCCCAACCGATTTTGAGTATGTGATGCGTGAAGCGGAGGTTAAAATATTATTCATTGCCAACAAAGAACTGTACGACAGGTTTAAGGATTCTTTTTCACAAATACCAACGCTGCAACACATTTATTCTTTTGATGAGATACCCGGTGTGAAAAACTGGAAAGAACTCATCAATATGAACCTGCAGCCCAATCAGTCTGTCATAGACCGCATCAAAGCAGAAACTTTATCTACCATCATATATACATCAGGCACAACAGGTAATCCTAAGGGCGTAATGCTAAGCCACGATAATATTGTGCAGAATGTGAAGGACTGCGAGTGTGAGTTTTGGTTTGCAGTAAAAGGGGGCAGGGCATTAAGCTTCTTGCCGCTCAACCATATTTTCGAAAAGATGGTGAGCTATGTGTACATCAATGCAGGTGTTTCTATCTACTATGCCGAAAATATGGATACAATAGGCGAAAACTTAAGAGAAGTGAAGCCTATGGTATTTACAACAGTGCCTCGTTTGTTGGAAAAAGTATATGAAAGGATATTAGCTAAGGGCATGGAATTGAAGGGTATCAAACGTGGTTTATTCTTTTGGGCGCTCAATCTTGGCTTTAAATATGATAATGTAAAGCATGGCAGTCTTTGGTATCGTATGCAATTGGCTCTGGCCAATATGCTGATATTTAAAAAATGGCGTGAGGCTTTGGGAGGTAATGTAAAAGCCATTGTTACTGGTGCGGCTGCTTGTCAGCAACGTTTGATACGTGTGTTTACATCTGCTAAGATTATCATCATGGAAGGGTATGGTTTAACTGAAACATCTCCCGTAATATCAGTGAATAAATTTGCAAGCGAAGACCGCAGGGTAGGGACAATAGGGCCGGTTATACAAAATGTAGAAGTGCGATTGGCTGAAGATGGCGAGATACAATGCCGTGGCAGGAATGTAATGATGGGCTATTATAAGAATCCTACATTAACTGCTGAGGCAATTGATAAAGACGGCTGGTTTAAAACAGGTGATATAGGCGAATGGGTAGAAGGACGTTTTCTAAAAATCACTGACCGCAAAAAAGAAATATTTAAAACTGCAGGCGGTAAGTATGTAGCGCCACAGGTAGTAGAAAATAAAATGAAAGAGAGTCCGTTCATCGAACAGATGATAGTAATAGGCAACGGGCGCAAGTTTGTAAGTGCGTTGATTGTTCCTTCATTTGCTAATGTTCGCAAATACCTGAACGACCATGGTACTAAAACTGCAGATGATAATGAAATGCTCATCAAGATGCCGGAAGCAATCGATTTGATCCAAAAACAAATAGATAAATTTAATCCTCTCTTTGGTCACGTTGAGCAGGTGAAGAAGTTTGCACTGCTGCCCGCAGAGTGGACAATAGACGGTGGCGAAATGACACCAACCATCAAACTCAAGCGCAAAGTAATTGAGCAGAAATATGCGAACGTGATAGAAGGGATTTATGCCGAATAAAAGCTGGCAGCCGAAAATCAATGGTAACCCCAATAGCATATTGAGACTGTTGGGCATCATTGTTTTGGTAAATGTTGTGTTTGAAATCTTACATTTTGTTAAGCCAGGTCATTGGTATTTGCATATGGGTTTGGGTTTTTCAATTCTTGCAGTTGGGGTTTATTTGTTCAGTTATCGGGTAGTTCATGTTAGCTATAATAAGGAGATTCTTCGCATAGATAGGGTTAACACAATTGGCGATAAAAAGTTCCTCCAGTTGCATTTAAAAGAGTTCAGAAATGAATATGTTGTAACAAAGGAATCCCGCAATTCTTCGAGATGCGGCAAACTAAAAATCTATTATCAGCATAAGGAATTTGTCATCGACTCGAACGAACGTGGGTGGGACGAATACACATTACAAGAGATAAATGATTTTATTAACAAGTGTAGGCAAGCTTAAACACGTAACTATTTCTTCACAGCCTGCTGCTTTATATACTCATTCACGTCCCACTTAATACCATATTGTCTCAAATATTCTGCAAGAGGTGGTAATCCTACTTCACTTCTGCGTTTGTCAACATTGGCAGGGTCTTCAATATCATCTACTGTATACGGACCATCTCCCATTTTACTCACCTGGCTGCCATATATTTGTTTTCTGCCTTCAGCCAATGCCACCCGGTCTTCCAGTAATGCAAGAGCACTGGCTTTCGCTTTGTTGTTTTTGACAGCTTCACGCATCATCGGCAGGTATTTTTCCTGTACGGGGGTCTCAGCATGTTGTATTACCAGGAAGATAGTATTGTTCCCTTCGTCGCCTGCAATATCGCTACCCGGCCATCCATATTTATCGAGTATAGCGATTACTTTTTTTATGTTCAGTTCATCGGATTTGGTGGCAGTTTTTATCAGGTCCTGCATTTCTTTTGATTCGCTGCCATATTTATTAGCAGTCATCTCAAAACGCATTCTGTACTGCTGATCTTCTCTGAAAATCGTGTCCAGTTGTTCCACCAAAGGAATATTGAGCGATGTCTGGCCTATCAATCGGTTTGCTTTAAGCTTTTCGCATATTGCATTCCAGCCCGGTTCATTATGTAAAGATTCCAGGTCGGGGTCTATCATCACGTGATTGTACCTGGTATACCTGCCACCGCCCAATATCGTCAGGTACCTCATGGCAGAATCTTTATTGCCCGCCATAGCCCAGCAACACGCAGCATTGTAGCGGTCAGACATCATCGATTTGCCACCACTGTGTGTAAATGCCTCTACATATTTCTCAGCTGCCTGTTGATATTTTTTTGTGTCGTATAGTTCCTCTGCAGCTTTTACTGTATTTCTGTAAGTGTCATCAAACACACTCTGTTTGTAAACGGGTTGTTGTGCACTAGCAACAGACGCGAACAGAACACAAGACGCAAAAAGAGCAAGCCATTTTTTCATGATAAATATTTTGGAGCATGAAACTATGGCTATTGCAATCTGTTTGTATTAGAGATGCGTGTAAAACTTTGTTAATCTTATTTACGGTAACACATTAATGGTTTTCTCACCCTTTTGTATCATCTTGCCAATCGGTGTTGCAAACTCACTCAACCCATTAGCATTCAGTAGCGCAACTACTTCGTTTACACTATCAGCCTGTACACTAATCAATAATCCTCCGTTGGTTTGTGGGTCGGGTAGAATACTAAATGCCTGCATCACATCTACACCAGGCTCAAACTTTACCTGCTGACTATAACTATTCCAGTTGCGGTAGGTAGCATCAGGTACTATGCGTTGTGTCAGGTAATCTTTTGCGCCAGGTAATATTTGAAGCGCATTGTAGTTAAGCTCAGCACTCAATCCGCTGCCATCAGTCATTTCAATTAAATGCCCCAGTAAACCAAATCCTGTAACATCAGTCATGGCATGTACGCCTTTAATGCTACCCAATGCTTCGCCAATTTTATTCAGCGTAGTCATTTGTTCAATCATTACAGGTAACAATTCAGGCGTCAACACACCGCGTTTTTGCGCGGTTGAAAGTATACCAACACCCAAAGGTTTGGTTAGGAATAGTATATCCCCTTCTTTAGCTGTATTGTTTTGTTTCAGGTTTTCAATATTTAATATACCTGTTACCGCCAGCCCGAAAATTGGTTCCGTGCTATCAATGCTGTGTCCGCCTGCAAGTGGTATCCCTGCCGCAACGCAAATGGCACGTCCGCCTTCTATTACTTGTTGGGCAATCGCATTAGGCAATTTGTCAACCGGCCACCCTAAAATAGCTATCGCTACCAATGGTTTGCCGCCCATAGCATATACATCGCTGATGGCATTAGCTGCTGCTATTTGTCCGAAGTCAAAAGCATCGTCTACTATCGGCATAAAAAAATCGGTAGTAGATATCAATGCAGTCCCATTGCCTAAATCATACACAGCCGCATCATCTTTACTGCTGTTGCCAACTAATAGCATTTTATTATCGGGTAATATCGTTTGACCTTTTAATATTTCTTCCAGTACGGCAGGTGCAATTTTGCATCCACAGCCTGCGCCGTGCGAATATTGAGTTAATTTGATTTCTGTAGTAACGTTATCCATTTATGCTATTGTGAGCTGTGTTTGTAATGTTTTTGCATTTGTCAATGCATTCACGGTGTCGCACGAGATTCTGTGAATACTATCCGGCGTTCTTTCTGTCAGGGCTTTATTGTAGTGCTTGTCATAATATTTCAGCAAGACTCTAAAACAGCCCGCAATATCATCTTCCACCAGACAACCTATGGCAGTTTTGGTTTCTAACCCTCCCAAACGTTTTTTTACACGCATGATACTGTTTACTAACTTTTCCTTTTCTATATCACCGTATCCTGCTGTAATATGTTTCAGGCGCTCTTCAAATGGGATGTCTAAAAAATAAACTTGAGATACCCGCATTTGCTTCCATATTGACGGCGGAAGATTTACCAATCCTATCCGCTGGCTTTCATCTTCCAGCCAAATGGTTTTGCCATTCTGCTCTACAAGTTCTGTAGCAAGCAGGTTTTCAAACATTTCCTGGGAAGGTTGTTGTTTGTCCTTAATTGCCCCAAATGCTGAGCCCCGATGTACGGCTAATGCCTCAAGGTCAATGAAGTTGCCATCAATTTGGTGCAATACTTCAGTTTTGCCTGAACCGGTGTATCCGCCGATGATATTGAAATGATACGTTTTGTTGAATTGTTCCAGTACCCAACTACGAAATGTTTTGTATCCTCCCGCAAGCGTATATACTTTAAAGCCGTATAAGTCAAGCAGCCACGCCACGCCTGCACTGCGCATACCACCTCGCCAGCAATGCACCAATACTGTCTTTTCTCCTTTTGAAATGGTTTCAGCTTCTTCTACCATTTTGCGCATCTTAGGCCCGAAATAATCAAGGCCTATTTTTATTGCTTCTTCTCGGCTTTGTTGTTTATATGTAGTTCCTACAACTTTTCTCTCTTCATCTGTAAATAATGGCAGGCTATGTGCTCCTGGTATATGAGCATGATGGTATTCCGACGGGCTGCGCACATCGAAAATCGGATGCGATGCTGCCAATTCAAGAAATTGTGTTAAGGATAGCCTGATTATTGCCATTGGTTCAAAGGTAATAAACAGGATAATTTTTATGCACTCTGTTTTTCTTCAAGTACATCTTTTACTTTCTTTACAACCCAATCCTGGTAGGGTATCCTGTTGAGTTTGCTTTCTACCCAAAGCGGGACATTGAACATGCTGAATACCATTTGTTGTACAGGGTCTGAAGAGGTCAGTTTGAGAGATTGTTGTAGTTGTGTGAAATTCTTTTGCAATTCTTTGAAACTCTTGGCAAGGTATGTTTTGTTCAGTTCCTGCAATATGGTTTTTTCGAATGGTAGCGGTGATTCATGCCTGTAGAAATAAGAATAAGTGCTTTTATATTGCAGGTCAAAAAGGTAATCGTCTTTTTTCTCAAAGCATATCAGTAATAAAAACAGGTGTGCAAAAGAATAATGCTCCTTCCTGGTATCGTCATTGAACAATAGCAAGGCGTTTTTTACATAATGATACGCGTCGTCATAATCCTGCAACACAAAACAAGATATGCCTATAGATAGCCTCAAAGTACGCTGCAGGTCGGTATTAATATGTTGTTCCCATTCAGAGGCATGTTGCTTCATGTCATTTACCAATAATCTTACGGCACGGTAGTCGGCAAGCTTATTATACACCCTGTTGAGCGCAAGGTGTTTGATAGTTTCAAAATATGCCCTTTTTGCATTGCCTTTAATCCTGGCATTGGTTTCATGATCCATTACCGTCAGGATATGTTCGTAGTCTTTAGCCAGTATGGCAGTGTAATAGAAGATATACAGCACTTCCATGTAGTTTTCCTGGTCATAGCTGATATGTTGCGGGCTTGATTGCCACTTGTTGATGGCCCGATAAGCATAAGTATATGCCGATGCATTGTTTTGCATATACAGCAATGTAGCCATAGCCATATTGTAATAATGCATGTAATAGAATGACGCTTTTTCAGGTACGGATTGCAACAATGGGTCCGTTAGCATTTGTGCAATCAGTTGTTTCTCTGATTTCGTTTGCTTGAAATGTGTTTTGCGCCTTAGTAATTGTGCCCTGAAGTGAATTTCCTGTAGTTGAATCAGTTTTAAATACTCCTCTGTACTGATTGATATATTGTTGTATTCTTTTGAGAGCGAAGCGTATTTTATGTTGCTGTTATTGTATAGTTGTATTTTTCTGTATTCTTCCTGCAATTGCAGCATCAAAGGGTAATGCTCAAATTCTTTGGCTTGTTCAATAGCGTGCTCCCAAATCTTCAGGGCTGTTTTGTATTGTTCTTTTTCTCTGAAAATGCGAATTAATGACAGACTGCGAAAAATATTGGCTTCCTGGTTTTCATGGTTATGAAAAATAACCAGTGCTTCGCAAAGCTGCTCGTACAAGTAATTCTTAGTATAAGAAATGTTTTTTAAAGTGAGCCCCGGAGCAAGTTGTTTGAGTAGTTTTTGCTCATTATAAGTCGTTTGTTTATTGACCTGGTCAAATAATTGCAGATAGAGTGGCTCATTTCCCGAAAAGTTGTATGTTTTCAGGTAGTCCCTCTTAAAGAACAATTTTTCCTGTGGCGTCAGGCTATGTATTAATTGCCACAAATTATTTGTAGGCGTCCCCATATATGTATCTTTTTAGCGCCCTCTTATTGTCCCATCAACCCAAAAACGCAATCAGGCGTAAAAACTGTAAAATACGCTTCTGTAGGTGTTTTTATTGATTTTTTGCCTCTTATGAAGAGGCGATGTCTACCCAAAAGTAAGGCAATTATTATTTAAGGTAGCCTTCCGGTGAGGGTAGTTTTACAACGAATTCAATCAAACCATGGTATTAACAATTACTCACTTTTAAAAAACATGCTTATGAAAAAACTATTTCTAATGTCGTGTATGGTTCTTGCAAGCCATATACTGTGGGCGCAAACGTTGGAGAGGCAAGTAGTTGCATCAGCAGGCAGCTATTCTTCAAACTCTTCCGGCTCTGTCAGTGCTACAGCCGGCGACCTTGTTATTGCCACCTCCACAAGTGGCAGCTTTATGCTTACACAGGGCTTTCAGCAGCCTGATGTCAATCCATCAACAGGTGTTGCTAAAACAAGTGAAGTTAAGGCAGATTATCGCTTGTATCCCAGTCCTGCCAAAGACAATATTGCTATCTCAATTGAAGCTGCTGAAAACATTTCTGTAAACTTTTACATCTACAATTCCGAAGGTAAAATGGTTCAGAAATTGGAAAACAGCTTAGTGCAAGGCAGAACCTATGATCACAACTTTAACATTACCGGCTACAGCGCAGGTACTTACTTCTTTAAGATGACCACTATTGAAGGCAATATGTTAAGAACTATCCCATTCATTATACAATAATCACATCAACAACATTTATTCTAAAACTATTCTAAAAATAATTTTATGAACACAGCATTTAAAACAATCATCCTCGCAGCACTGTATACTGTTATATCTGTAGCTGCTTTTGCACAATCACCAAGCGGGTTCAACTACCAGGCAGTCATGCGTAACTCAAGCGGTACACTTCTTGCAAGCACAAATGTTACAGTGAAACTGAGTATTATTAATGGTACACCTACAGGTAATATCATCCTGTATTCAGAAACAAGGCCGGTAACAACTACTGCTCAGGGTGTAATTAATATCCAGGTGGGCAGTGCAGGCGCAACTACTACTACAGGCGATCTTACAACTATCAATTGGCTGGATAGTAATAAATACATGAAAGTAGAAGTAGACCCTGCCGGCGGTAGTAGTTTCACTGATTTCGGTACTACACAATTAATGAGTGTTCCTTATGCTGCACATGCTACGCAATCAGCTGGTATCATGACTTTTGGCGCAGGTACAAATAACCCTAGTAAGATGGTAATTCAACACTCGCCTGCATATCCTACCTGGGGCCTGCAATATTCAGATATTGGTGACAATTTTAATTTCCTTGCTGGCGGTACCAACGTGATGCAGGTGTCTTTAGGTACACAGAATGTTAACATTGGTTCATCAGCAGCCGGCACCGGAAAATTAAATATTACAAGCACAGTTGCTGCAACTCCGGCTCTTACTGTTGAGGGGGCTATAAAAGCTACAGGTACTAATAAATTTGCGTTTGTTCAAAGTAAGACAGCAACTAATGGTTACGGAAGCAATGGTATGACTGTTGATCATCCGTTATGTAACGGTGACCCGAACGCTATCCTGATGGTTATACAAAATTTATACGCTAGTTCTCCGATTGCTTATGAAAACTCTCCGTTAGGTGTTTATTATGATACTATATCGGCTAAATGGATCATTTATACTCAAAACTCCACTGCAATTCCAACGGGCATAGCATTTAATATCATTGTTATCAAATAAGCGTGTTGCTTATAATCATGGTAAAAGGCTTACTTTCCAGTAAGCCTTTAGTTATTTTACACAGTTGGTTGTTATTAATGTGCAATCAAATATTTATGAGGCAACGGCACCTACTATTACTATAAGTAAAAATACAAGTGCATACAAGCCAATAAAAATGATTGTGAGAATACCATTGTACAAGTAATAGTTCTTGTGCATTCTTAATGCACTATTCAATGTCATGGTATCTATGTTTTTAATTGCTTTTTTTGTCTTTGACGCAAATGCAAACAGCGCATACAACGGGTATATGGCAATGAAACCAATCAGCGCATAGAGACATACTACTCCAGTAATACCAATTCCTTTTAAAACCGTACTGCTTTCGGGGCTTGTAACAATCGCATTTACAAAAGCTATACCTCCCATCAGGTAAAAAAAGATAAATATAAATCCGATAATAGATAAAAATTTGGCCCATCTGGCTGTTTCCAATAGCAAAGCCTTTCCGGTCTCATCAAGTAGCAGTTCTTGTTTGGGTTCAGGGTCTTTAAAGTATCCGGTTTGCTCAGTATAGTTTTCCATAGATGGTTTTTTTACAAAATATAAAAACACTGTTGAAAATAAAAAGGGTGAGCATTTAACTCACCCTTTTATGATATTGAGATTTATATTCTAGTATGCCCTTGCAAACAATACTCTTTGTGTTGAAGGTTTGCCTGTCAGGATACAGGCACCATCTTCCATTGGATTGTCTAATGGTATACAGCGTATTGTAGCTTTGGCAAGTTCTTTTATTTTTTCTTCGGTTTCAGCAGTGCCATCCCAGTGCGCTAATATAAAACCTGAGTTTTCGTCCAGTATTTTCACAAACTCATCCCAATTGTCTGCTTTTCTGATGTTATTGGTACGGAATGTTACAGCACGATGGTAGAGGTTGCTTTGTATATCTTCCAGTAAGTTTTCGATATGGTTGGCAATGCCGTCAAGCGAAACACTTTCTTTTGTTTTTTCGTCACGACGTGCCACTTCTGCTACATTGTTTTCCAAATCACGGGCACCCAATGCTACACGCACGGGTACACCACGCAATTCATATTCGGCAAATTTCCATCCGGGGCGGGTAGTATCATCATTATCATATTTAACACTGATACCTTTTAGCTTCAGTTCTTTGATGATTTCGGCTGCTTTGTCATCAATCTTTTGCCTTGCTTCCGCATCTTTACCATAAATAGGTACTATCACTACCTGCAATGGTGCAATGCGTGGTGGCAATACCAAACCTTCATCATCACTATGTGCCATTACCAGTGCGCCTATCAAACGTGTCGACATACCCCATGAGGTAGCCCACACATATTCCATCTTATTATCCTTATCGGCAAATTTCACGTCAAATGCTTTCGCAAAGTTTTGACCGAGGAAGTGCGATGTGCCTGCCTGCAATGCTTTGCCATCTTGCATCATGGCTTCTATGCAATAAGTGTCTTCCGCACCCGCAAAACGTTCACTTGCTGTTTTTACTCCCTTAATAACCGGCAGCGCCATATACTCTTCTACAAACTTGGCATATACATCCAGCATCTGCACGGTTTCTGCAACAGCTTCTTCTTTAGTAGCATGTGCGGTATGTCCTTCCTGCCACAGAAATTCTGCTGTACGCAGAAATAAACGCGTACGCATTTCCCAGCGCACTACATTAGCCCACTGGTTCACAAGTATTGGTAAGTCGCGGTACGATTGCACCCAACCTTTATACGTACTCCATATTATGGTTTCCGATGTAGGGCGAACGATTAATTCTTCTTCCAGTTTTGCTTCAGGGTCTACAATTACACCGCCCCCGTTAGGGTCATTTTTCAAACGGTAGTGGGTTACCACAGCACACTCTTTCGCAAAGCCTTCTACGTGAGAGGCTTCCTTACTCAGATAACTTTTAGGAATGAATAGGGGGAAATAGGCATTTTGGTGTCCTGTATCTTTAAACATTTTGTCCAAAACGTCGCGCATGTTTTCCCATAATCCATACCCATAGGGTTTTATCACCATGCATCCTCTGACATCAGAGTGTTCGGCTAATCCCCCTTTGAGAATCAGATCATTGTACCATTGCGCGTAGTCTTGTTGACGAGATGTTAAATTATTGCCCATATTAATCTTGGAATGCTTTTTGCAGTCCCATAATGTGCGGCAAATGTACTAATTTCACTAAGTAAAATCATAAATCGATGAAACGCCTAATCTTATCCGGTCTGTTGTTGGCAAGTATTGGCAGTACAGTGTCTTTTGCTCAGAGCAGTGGCAGGTATGATGATGATATTTACTATACCAAAAAACAGGCTCAGAAAGATGCTGAAGAGCAGAAGAAAGCAGACGAGGAGTATGAACGCAAAAGGCAGGAAGCATTAGCGCGTCAGAATAGTGAGAATGGAGATACGTATTCTTCTGGCGACGATGTTTACATAGATTACGACGACGACGATTATTATTCTAACCGTTTCCGTCGTTTTGGCACTTACTCTTTCTACAATCCTTATTGGGGATATGATCCTTACTATAGTTATGGATATGGCCCTTCTTGGAGCATGGGTTATGGTTATTCTCCTTATTATGGCTCAAGCTGGTCATTCGGATACGGATATGGCGGTCCTTATTGGTCAAGCTATTGGGGTTATTCTAACTGGTATGGTTATCCTGCTTACTATAGCTGTTGGAATTATCCTTACTATGGCTACGGTTGGAATAACTATTATGGATATGGTGGTTATTATAACGGCTATTGGGATGGGTATTATGCAGGTGCATATAACAAAGGATATGCTTATAATAGTAACAGAACTTATGGCCCGCGCAGCTCAATGGGCGGCAGTTACTATGGTACACCACGCCCAAATACCGGCATCAGGCAGGCAGCAATGAATGGTAGTAATTCAGGCCCTCGTCCGCAATTAATGACTGGTGTTCCTAATAATGGTGGTACCCGAGTTTCAAACATAGAACAGGTTCGTGGTAATAATGGTAATGCCGGTTACGGTGCACGTGGTGAAATGCCTGCAAACAACACTCCGCGCAATTACGATGGCGGCGAAAGATATAATAGCGGGCGTGGTACTGTAATAGAAAATGGCAGGGCTCCCGAGGCTGCTCGTAGCGGATACACAGATAGGGGAGAACAACAGCAATATCAGCAGCGCAATTACGAACAACGTGCACAGCCTAATAATTACGAACAGCGTGCACAACCATCATACGAGCAACGTTCGCAACCTTCTTACTCTGAGACTCAACGTAGCTATTCACAGCCTTCTTATGAACAGCGTGCACAACCTTCATACTCACAACCGCAGCGTAGCTACGAAGGCGGAGGTAACAGTAACTGGGGTGGTGGCAGAAGTAGTAATTATAACAGTGGCGGCGGTGGTGGTTCATCAAACAGCCGTGGGGGTAGTTTTGGTGGCGGTCGCAGATAATAATAACAATTCATGAAAGATATTATCGTCCCGCTTGATGTAACTTCTGCGGGATGTTTTTTTAACATAATCTAAAGAATTACTGAATAGGTATTTGTATAGTTTTTGCAGTCTAAGGTTTAAAATCTAAGTATGAAAACACGCCTCCCTTTATCAATAGCACTCATTACTGCTTTTAGTGTCAATAGCGCGTTTGCTCAGGACGAAACTGATGCATTGAGATATTCAACCACATCATCGCAAGGCACAGCGCGTTCCATCGGTTTTGGTAATGCGTTAGGCTCTCTCGGTGGGGATTTTAGCTCGCTCAGTGTAAACCCTGCCGGTATAGGTGTATATCGCAGGTCTGAATTTACTTTTACACCATCTGTAAAAATCAATAGTACTAAAAGTACTTATACAGGTAAAGAAACAGATGATAACAATAGCAGGTTTACCATCAACAACCTGGGTGTTGTGTTTACGGGTGCTGAGCGCGGCCAGCGATATGAGCGTAGTAAATGGAAATCTGTATCGTTCGGAATAGGCATCAACAGGATAGCCGATTTTAATCGCACCTATACATACAATGGTTTCAACGATATTAAGACAGGTAGTTCGGGAGCAGAAGCATTCTCTATAGATGCTAATAAATATCCTAATGACGTAAGCCCCGGTCCTAATGACCCTAATTATCAAAGTGCGCAAGGTACTCTGGCGTATATGGGTTATCAGTCTTATTTGTTAGATACTGCAAATGGTAATTATATACCTGTTACGTTCTATACATCAGGTGTCAATCAACAGCGTATCGTTTCTGAGAAAGGTGGTATCTCAGATATCAATATTTCACTGGGTGGTAATTATGACGAAAAACTCATGCTTGGTTTTACGATAGGTATTCCTTCAATTGTCTACAAAAGACAAATTACATACAGTGAAACAGATGCAACCAATAATGCAAATAACTTTTTCCAAAGTTTCGAATACAAAGAATCATTGACTACAAAAGGCACAGGTATCAACCTGAAAATTGGTGCAATTGCTAAGCCTGTTGATTTCCTGCGTATAGGTCTTGCATTGCATACGCCTACATATTTTGGCATGAAGGATATTCAGGACAAATCAATTACCACCAATACCGAGAACTTTAAAACAGTATTAGGCGCATCAGATAAAAATCCGATAACCAGCGTATCAGCACCTACCAACGAGTTTGAATACAGTATGTCCACTCCGTGGAAAGGCGTACTGAGTTTGGCAGGTATTTTTGGCAAGTATGGTTTTATTAGTGCCGATTTCGAATATGTAGATTATGCCTCGGCTCGTTTTTATTATGATGCCAGGTATAGCTCTCAACAAAGTGATGTGAACCAGACCATTAAAAACACTTATAAAGGTGCTCCGGTGTTCCGTATAGGTGCAGAAGGCAGGATTCAGCAGTTTGCTATACGTGCCGGCTTTGGTTACAATGGCAGCCCGTATAAAAGCAGTGCTGTAAATGCGCAACGCTTAGATATATCAGCAGGAGTAGGTTTCCGTACAGATAGTTGGTTTATTGATTTAGCCTTAATGCATAGCATATTTGAAACTTCAGAAATACCATATACACTGAATTATAACCCTGTTGTATATGCTCCAACAGCTACTATCAATAACAGTTTAAATAACGCAGCACTCACTTTCGGGGTTAAGTTTTAATGAGATTATTTTATATATGAAATGGGGTTTGCTCACGGGCAAACTCCATTTTTGTATTGTATACGTTAATCGCTTGCAAATGGCTGGCAAAAAAAATACTAACGGCGAAACCGTGATATATATTTGCTATCACAATTTTTATAGAGTGATAAAGAGAATATTATACATAGTTATTGCCGGCGTTTTATTCGGCCAGTCAGCTTCGGCACAACGAAGCGATTATAGTGGTGTTAATGCCGCTATTGGTGCTTCCGCATTAGTTTACCTGGGAGACCTTACACCAAAACAATTCGGAGACCTCAACTATGCATCACCCGGCGTACAGGCCTCTATTATGGTGCCGGTTACCAAAGTACTAGGAGCACGTTTTTATGGCAATGCAGGCTCGTTGAATGGTGATGATAAACGTTATGACGGATGGCGTAAGCGCAGAAGCTTTAGCTTTAGCAGTAATGTGGTAGAATTGGGTGTAATGGCTCAGTTTGAATTGTCTGGACAGCGCTGGGAATGGCCTGAAGAAGACAGATACAGGAGTAACTTCAACCGTAAAAAATACAAAGCAGTATCACCTTACATCATGGTTGGTATAGGTTATTTGCACAACAGTGTGAAACGAGATATGACCGGTATTGATTCTAATTTCTTTGAAGGTGATATAGCATGGGTAAATTACTATAAAGAACAAAATACTTTCTACAAAATGGATATGATGGTGGTGCCTTTAGGTGCTGGTGTGCATATACTGATGGGGCCATCTGTACGTTTATATGCTGAGTATTGCTACCACATGGTTTTTAATGATAACCTCGATGGTTTTGGTGTAGCAGTAGCATCCAGTAAAGCAGATGCTTACCAGTCTTTTACACTTGGTCTCGATTTCCGTTTCCTGAGGTACAATGCAGAGCGTAAGAAAGAGAAGTGTTATTTAGGATTGTAAGGCTTTAGATTTGGAGAATTGAGGTTAAGCATCTATAGTATTAGGGGTCTAGCACCTGCGATAATTGCCTTTCTTGCTAAAAATTCAATTAGCTCTAAATCATGTTTAAGATTCTTTATCTCTGTCGAGTAAGGTAAAATTAATTCACTTTCATCTTCTTCTTTTGAA
The DNA here is from genome assembly GCA_018267965.1 of Bacteroidota bacterium. Lineage (GTDB taxonomy): Bacteria > Bacteroidota > Bacteroidia > Chitinophagales > Chitinophagaceae > Polluticoccus. The sequence continues at coordinate 548,756 of JAFDXK010000001.1, forward strand.
TGGACTATTCTACAACGAATTTCGTATATTCTTAAGGCTGTTTCTATACGTATGTCATTATCTATAGATGAAAAATTCATTTTTTGTTTACTAATACTTTTAGATTTTTTTTGTTGATCAAAGAAGTCTTTTCGCTCCTCATTTTCAGTATAATATTTGTATAAAGATTCTATGTCAACTATGTTTTGAATAGTCGCTTTTATTTGACTTTTTTCATCTCCAATAGATTTCCCTTTAGCAGAAACTTTAATAATATTAATTATTTGAGCAATGTCTGTGTCTTTTGTCGTATCAAAGAAGGGGTCTTTTAGCAATAGCTTTATTCTATTTTGAGCTTCTGTAAATGAATATAATGGAAAATAAAACTCCATAACTTGATAAAAAGCTAAAAACTGGAGAAGTGGCATGTTGGATGAAGTTCGTGCATACCAGTAAAGTGCAATTGGTTCTTTGTCATACTCATATTTAAGAGCAGAAAAATCTAGTTTATTTTGAATTGCGCTTCTTTGTTTTATTCCTTTTATAATTTGTCTATCCATTACCAAGTGTAAAGGGATATTAGTTGCTAAGTCTATTTGGAATAATACCGCGTTTGAAATTTTCAATAGTAATTCTAACGCATTATCATGCGTTTTTAATTCGACACCTTCCATTCTTATTGTCAGTCGTGGGCGTATTCTTGTCGAAAATAAAAAAAGATCTCTTTGGAAATTATTTAAAATAGCATATTCTAAACTTGAATTTCCAATAAAAATTTTTAGTCCTTCTTTAGGTGATGGAAATTCGTATTGAGTTGCAACTCCACCTTCCTTAACAGTTTCAGGAAAATCTGGGAAGAAATTTTTCAACCTACGAAGTATGCTTCTCGGCATAAGTAAATTGTCTTGTCCCTCAATTTCACATTCAATATATTTTAATTCTTCAGACCATATAGCCTCATACCCCTTTATGAATCTAAAGTGTTCTATTTTACTTTCAATTACTTGATCTATTTCATCGTTATCAGCAATAATGATGTTTCTAGATTCACGTTCTTCAGGTATTGAAACAATAATATGTTGTTTTTCAGTTGTTACAATTTCTCCACTTTCATTTTCGTGCTCATATTCTTTAGAAAATATCTTTACTTGAAGTTTAGCATCTTCATACCTTTTTTTCAGTTGTTCTATTTTACTAATTGTTTCCATGATAAATACAAATTTTATACGTATTTTTGTTATAATAAATTATATATGATTGTAATTTTGAATTGGATTATTTACATGAAAAAGTAATCTCAAAAAAACAACAAAATGCTGTTAAGTTATTGATACTCGATAAAGTCGTTAGTAAAATATAAAATCCGCAACAAAACACAACAAATTGCAACATTTTTTACACTAAGTAATTGAGTCCCAATACACCGAAAAATAACTTTCAAAATCCGCAACAAAAGACAACATTTCGCAACAAATACAGTCAGTTATAATATAAGGCACTCGTTACCCACATATTAAAACCATTTATTAACCTCAATATATCCCTTTTATCTTTCCTATCCCTTAAGTCCATCCGCACTCCTATATTTGCACCCATATGGCAGCAGAACAGAACCTGTATACGGAAGATAGTATTAAGTCACTTGATTGGCGCGAGCATATACGCCTTCGCCCCGGTATGTATATCGGCAAACTGGGTGATGGCAGTAGCGTAGATGATGGCATCTACGTATTGTTGAAAGAGGTGATGGATAACTGCATAGATGAGTATGCAATGGGCTTTGGTAAACGGGTAGAGGTAAGTATCGAAAAAGGTAGCGTTACTGTGCGCGATTACGGACGTGGAATTCCATTGGGTAAGGTGGTGGATGTGGTGAGTAAGATTAACACAGGTGCTAAATATGATAGTAAGGCTTTCCAGAAATCAGTAGGCCTGAATGGTGTGGGTACAAAAGCGGTAAATGCTCTAAGCTCTTATTTCAAAGTGGCTGCTTTCCGCGATGGTAAAACCAAAGTGGCGGAGTTTGAGCGTGGCGTGTTGACTAAAGAACATAAAGAAACAAGCACTACAGAAGGTAACGGTACATTGGTAACATTTACTCCCGATGATACTGTTTTTAAGCACTACCATTTCATCAACGATTATATAGAGAACCAGGTTTGGAACTATTGTTTCCTCAATTCAGGTTTGCAAATCAACCTGAATGGTAAGAACTACGTATCTAAAAATGGTTTGCTTGATTTGTTGCAACGCAAAACCAATCCTGATACTTGTCGTTATCCTATCATCCACATGAAGGGTGAGGATATAGAAGTAGCCATGACGCATACTGGCGATTATGGCGAGGATATTTATTCATTTGTGAATGGCCAACATACTACACAGGGTGGTACACACCAGGCAGCATTTCGCGAGGCGGTGGTAAAGGTGGTGCGTGATTTTTATAAAAAAGATTATGATGCAGCAGACATCCGTCAAAGCATTTGTGCTGCTGTAGCAGTACGTGTGCAGGAACCTGTGTTTGAGTCGCAAACAAAAACCAAGTTAGGTTCATTGACTGTTTCTGAAGGTGGTCAGAGCATGAAATCATTTGTACTCGATTTTCTGGCTAAGGAGTTGGATAACTACCTGCACAAAAACCCATCTACGGCGGATGCGTTAAAGAAACGTATCGAACAAAGTGAACGCGAACGTAAGGAATTATCAGGTATACGCAAACTGGCCAACGAACGTGCTAAAAAAGCCAACCTGCATAATAAGAAACTGCGTGATTGCCGTATACACCTGAACGATGACGTGCCAAACAAAGGCAAAGAAGAATTTCAACAAAAACAATTAGAGAGCACGATATTTATTACCGAGGGTGACTCTGCCAGTGGTAGTATCACAAAGAGCCGTAATGTAGAAACACAGGCTGTGTTTAGTCTGCGTGGTAAGCCGCTGAACTGCTATGGTTTGACGAAGAAAGTGGTATATGAGAATGAAGAGTTCAACCTCTTGCAACACGCTTTGAATATAGAAGAAGGGATGGAAGGCTTGCGTTACAATAACATTGTAATAGCTACAGATGCCGATGTGGATGGCATGCACATACGTTTGTTGATAATGACCTTCTTCCTGCAGTTCTTCCCAGATCTTGTAAAGAACGGGCATGTGCATATATTGGATACGCCGCTATTCCGTGTGCGTAACAAGCAAAAGACTATCTATTGTTATAGTGATGAAGAACGTCAGCGTGCTATTAAGGAGTTGGGTAACAAACCTGAGATAACACGATTCAAAGGATTGGGTGAAATAAGCCCTGAAGAGTTTGCACAGTTTATAGGTGATGACATGCGCAAAGACCCTGTACTACTTGGTCAGGAAGCGCAGATTCAAAAACTATTGGAATACTACATGGGCAAGAATACGCCACAACGCCAATTGGATATTATTGATAACCTACGGGTTGAAAAAGATTTAGCTGAAGAAATAGCAGAAGCCTAAAAAAGAACCCAATGAGATACACAGCCAAAGGGCAACATAATAAAGACTTCGAATTGTTTGATGTAGATGGCAATTCGTTAGGCCGATTGGATTATGAAGGATGGTTTTCAATGAAAGTATCCATATTAATAGGTGATGATAAATATGACATACAGTCTTCCAGTTTCTGGCAAACAAAACTTGAAGTATTAAAAGGCGACAGAGTAGTTGCTGATTTGAAATATAACTTCGGCGGTAACATGGTTGTCAATTATCATGATGTAGGAACATACTTATTTAAACCTTCTTTCTGGCACTCTAAATTTTCATTACACACAGAGCATGAAAAAGAGATCATTATGCTCAAGCCGGATTTTCAGTGGCGTACGTTCAAGTTCGATTATGATATAGAAACGGACGATAATTACCTGGAAGGTAAAAATCCATTACTAGTACTGATATTGATTTATTGCTGCAACCATATGAAACAACGTGGAGCAGGTGCGTCAGCAGCCATGTAATCACAAATAGTTTAGCACCATGAGTGATAAGTATATTGTTAAGCAAAAAATAGAACAGGTTGATTATAGTCAAAAAGGCTTTGATACTGCTGAATATGAAACCTGTAGTTTTAGCGATTGTGTGTTTAGTGGTTTGAATTTGAAGGGCGCTTCATTTACAGATTGCACATTCAGCAATTGTGATATAAGCAATGCTAGGCTTGACCAAGTTACTCTTAATAATGTCGTATTTAGCAATTGCAAACTACTAGGTATAGACTTCAGTAAATGCAATCCATTCCTGCTTTCTTTTGCTTTTGATAATTGCCAACTGAATTACTCATCCTTCTATAAATTAAAAGTGAGCGGCACCAAGTTTGTCAACTGCATTATGGAAGAGGTTGACTTCACTGAAACAGAATTAAAAGAAGCTGTATTTGATAATTGCAACTTGCTGAACGCTACATTCGACGGCACAAATATGGAGAATGCTGACTTTCGCAATGCTGCTAATTTCTCTATTAATCCTGAGAAGAACAGAATAAAGCGAGCTAAGTTTTCAATGTATGGATTGGCGGGGCTGCTACATCAATACGATTTAGAGATAGAATAAGTTCTTTACTTGCGCTTTGCATTTTGGTTCTGAAGGAATGCTTCAAACTCATTTAGTGTATAACTACTTAAGTTACGTTTAGCAGTTAACCCACCTTTTTGCGCAGCCATCACACCAAAGTACACATCGTCATATCCACTTGTAACGTGTGCATCGGGGTCGATAGATAGCATTGCTCCCTGCTGCACGGTGTATTCTATCCATGTCCAGTCAAGGTCCAGTCGACGCGGATGTGCGTTTATTTCTATTACCACATTATGCTTCACACATTCGTCAATGACAGCTTTATGGTCCAGCGGGTAACCTTCACGACTTAATAATAACCTGCCTGTTGGGTGCCCCAGTATAGTTGTGTATGGATTGCGAATGGCAGTGAGCACCCTGTCCATAGCTTTCTCCTGTGTCATCTTCAGGTTGCTATGTACCGAAGCAATTACGAGGTCGAAGGACTTTAATACATCTGGCGTATAATCAAGGTTGCCATCACCCAATATGTCTGCCTCAATGCTTTTGAATATTTTGAATGGGGCAAGTTTAGCATTGAGTTCATTAATCTCTACATGTTGCTTAGCTATGCGTTCAGGTGTTAAACCATTGGCATAATATGCAGACTGTGAGTGGTCGCTGATGACGAGGTATTCGTAACCCTTATCAATAGCTGCTTTTGCCATATCTGCCAATGTATTCATGCCGTCACTCCAGTTAGAGTGGGAGTGTATGATACTCTTAACGTCGTTGGGTTGTATGAGGTTTGGTAAAGTATTTGCTACAGCTTTTTGTAAGACAGCAGCATCTTCGCGCATGGCAGGGTGTATATAAGCTAGCTTGTTAGCTGTAAATATTTCTTCTTCGCTTTTCAGGTTGTCAGGTATAGTATAAGTGGCATTAAATGCTTTGAGAAATTCATTACTTGCAGAAGTAGTAAACAATGTTTTGTAAAATGCTTCAGTAGCAATACAATGGACAATTATCTTCGGTTGATTGGGGGCTTGTATATACAGTAGCCCATCTTTCTCCTCCAATTGCACACCGGGTGTAACACCAAACTGTTGTTGGATAGTAGCAACAGGTGTGTCTGTTACAATGTCCAAATGTTCGAGTGTTGGCATTTGCCTTCTGTAAGCTCCTGATAAAGAGAATAACTTACCTGGATTTACGCGCTGCAGGCCATTAAGTAACGTATTTGCAATAGGCTGTACTTCTGCCCATAGATGAAAACCTGCATTGTTGCGTATGAACTGTATGCTTTGTAGAATTGCTTCTTGTGTTTTAGCACCGAAGCCTTTATAGTTTACCAAACGATTTTCATCACAGGCATATTCTAACTCGCCAAGACTTTCAATGCCCATTTCTTTCCATATTACTGCTACCTTCTTTGGCCCGAGGCCCTTTACCTGCATAATATCAAGTACACCTTTGGGTGTACGTGCCAGCATTTCTTCCAGTGCTTGCAATTTGCCTGTAGTTTGCAGTTCACGAATATGCCTGCCCATACTTTCGCCTATACCTTTCTGAGCAAAGAGTACAGCATCATCCATGTCAGCTACTTCTTGCTCAAATTTTTCGAGATAAAAAGCTGCTATGCTGTAAGACTTGGCGCGGAAAGAATTTTCTCCGTGCAAATCCATAAGCTTTGATAGAAAGGTTAAATGGTCGGCTATTTCGTAATTGGTCATCGGCTGCAAATGTGCAGTTCAAATATCAATACTAAACCCCGAAAAGAAAAATGAAATTTAGCTTTCTGCTAATTGAGATGCACGTTCTTTTACCCAACCCAATACTTTTTCCAGTTGCTCTTCTTTGCTAAGGCTGCTGTTGTCTAATACTATAGCATCTGAAGCTTGTCTGAGAGGGCTTTCTTCGCGGCTGCTATCTATATAATCGCGCAATTGCAGGTTGTGCATTACCTCATCCAATGTAATGCTGGGGTTGGTGGCATATAGTTCTTCAAAACGTCTTTTAACTCTTACTTCTGGGTCTGCAGTCATAAATATCTTCAATTCCGCATCGGGGAATACTGTAGTGCCAATATCCCTTCCGTCCATCACTATGCCTTTCTTCTTGCCAAGCCTTTTTTGTTGTGCCGTAGCAAACCCTCTTACCTCTTTTATCGCAGCTACTTCACTTACTTTCTCAGCTACAATCATTTCGCGTATTTGATGTTCCACGTTTTCGTCGTTCAGATGAATTTCTGACTGATGTGTTGCGTCATTGTATTCAAAAGAAAGATGAATGTCTTTTAACGCCTGCAGTATTTCATCACCATCTTTTATATCTACATTATTGCGCAGGAAATATAATGTAATGGCCCTGTACATCGCACCGCTGTCAATGTAGTTATAACCAAGCCTTGCAGCTACTTCTTTTGCCACTGTACTCTTGCCGCATGATGAGTATCCGTCTATCGCTATAATGATTTTAGGTATTGCCATTAGGGCAAATTTCCGTTATCTAAACGGTAAATAAAACATTGTGTTTGTTACAAAATTGTAGTAAATTATTTGGCATAAAAGAAAAGGGGCATTGCGCCCCTTCCTTATTTATTATTTTACGTACTGATTAGTTCTTACTCATTTCCGCTAGGTTCTTATGGAAATGCGGTATTGTTTCAATGCCTTTAAAGTAATTGAAGATATCATACTTCTCGTTTGGTGAGTGGATGTTATCATTATCCAAACCAAAACCAAGTAATACAGTTTTCAGTCCCAATGTTTTTTCGAACAATGCGATGATAGGAATACTTCCACCACCACGTGTAGGTATCGGGTCTTTGCCAAATGCTGTTTGAATAGCTTTTGCAGCAGCTTTGTATGCTATAGAATCTGTAGGCGTAACAACAGGTTCACCTCCATGATGTTCTGTAACAGTTACTTTAACACCTGCAGGAGCGATGCTCTCAAAATGTTTCTGGAACAATGCAGCTATTTCTTTGGCACCTTGATTAGGTACTAAGCGCATAGATATTTTAGCATTGGCTTTAGAAGGCAATACTGTTTTAGCACCTTCGCCTGTATAGCCACCCCAGATACCATTTACATCAAGGGTAGGACGTATGCCTGTGCGCTCTAACGTAGTGTAGCCTTTTTCGCCGCGTACGTCGTCTATGCCTAATTCTTTCTTGTACTCTTCCAAATCAAATGGAGCAGCGTTCAATGCTTTGCGATCAGCCTCGCTCAACTCTTGCACTTTATCATAGAAGCCCGGAATAGTAATGTGGTTATTCTCATCATGCAAAGAAGCAATCATCTTAGCCAATATGTTGATTGGGTTGGCTACAGCACCGCCGTATACACCACTGTGCAGGTCACGATTCGGTCCTACTACTTCTACTTCCATATAAGCCAATCCACGCAGACCTGTTTCCAGTGAAGGATGTTCCATGCTTATCATCGAAGTGTCAGAAACCAATACGATATCAGCTTTCAACTTTTGCTTATTGTCTTCGAGGAATTTACCCAGGTTCACAGAGCCAACTTCTTCTTCACCCTCTACCATCATTTTGATGTTGCAAGGAAGCGTATTGGTTTTCACCATTACTTCCAATGCTTTTACGTGCATGAACACTTGGCCTTTATCATCGCATGCACCACGAGCATATATTTTCTCATCTTTTATCACCGGCTCGAACGGACCACTGTGCCATAACTCCAAAGGGTCGGCAGGCTGTACATCATAGTGGCCGTAAACTAATACTGTTGGCAACGACGGGTCAATTATTTTCTCACCATATACTATCGGGTGTCCTGCTGTCGGGCATATCTCTGCCGTATCGCATCCGGCAGCTAGTAAACTGGCTTTTACAGCTTCTGCGCAACGTGCTACATCAGCTTTATATTTACTGTCGGCACTAACAGATGGTATGCGCAACAGGTCTAATAATTCGTCAAGAAAACGCTGCTTATTGGCAGCCAGGTAATCGTTCCAAACTTGCATGAAAAATGATTTAGGGGTCAAATGTAAATAATTAGGGTATTCTGAATGCCTAAAAAATGAGATTTCCCCTTATTTTAACCCTAATTTGTCATATTGGTTTTATGCGCTATAACCTATTGATAATCAGCTATAAAAAAACGATTACCAATTAATAGTGTTTTATGCTAACTTTGCACACTTTTAAAGTATTCTGTAATATATGAAGTTGTCGCAATTTAAATTCGACCTGCCCCTCAATCTTATAGCCCAGCACCCAGCTAAAACAAGGGAAGAAAGCCGATTGATGGTTATTCGTCGCGACACAGGCAAGATTGAACATAAAACCTTCAAGGATATCATCAATTACTTTGATGATAAAGACGTGATGGTTGTAAACAATACCAAAGTATTTCCTGCACGCCTTTACGGACGTAAAGAAAAGACCGGAGCTAAGATAGAAGTGTTTTTGCTGCGCGAATTGAACAAGCCCAATCGCCTGTGGGATGTAATAGTTGACCCGGCCCGTAAAATACGCGTTGGTAACAAACTGTATTTTGGTGATAATGATGAACTGGTAGCAGAAGTAATAGATAACACTACTTCGCGTGGCCGTACCATCCGTTTCCTGTTTGATGGCAATGAAGAAGCATTTAAGAAAATACTGGAAACTTTAGGTGAAACACCGCTTCCTAAATACATTAAACGTAAACCTGAAGAAGAAGATAAAGAGCGCTACCAAACCGTATATGCTAAGTATGAAGGCGCTGTTGCGGCTCCAACTGCCGGTTTGCACTTTAGTAAAGAACTCATCAAGCGTCTTGAAATTAAAGGTGTAAAATTTGCTGAAGCAACTTTGCATACAGGCTTAGGAACTTTCCGCCCGATAGAAGTGGAAGACCTGTCTAAGCATAAAATGGACGCTGAGTATTTCCGTGTTGATGATTTTGCTACGAAAATTGTAAATAAAGCGAAGCTGGAAAACAGGAAGATATGCTCTATTGGTACTACTACCATGCGTGCATTAGAAAGCTCTGTAACGGCTCAAGGTTTACTGAAAGCAGAAGAGGGTTGGACAAACCTGTTCATTCACCCGCCTTATGATTTCTCTATTGCCAATTCATTGGTTACAAACTTCCACCTGCCTAAAACAAGCCTGTTGATCATGGTTTGTGCTTTTGCGGGCTACGATTTGACCATGGAAGCCTACCAAACAGCAATAAAAGAAAAATACCGCTTCTTCAGCTATGGAGATGCAATGATAGTATTATAATATCCACAGGATTATAACGTTTTATCTACAGCGCGCGTTTTGTAATGTGCGCTGTAGTATTTTTGAGCATATGCAGCAAAAGATAAAGGATATCATACAGGCTTCCATTGACACTAAAATGAAGGTGCTCAATGACCCCGCTATGATTCAAACTATAGAGCAACTGACCGAAAAGATAGTAGCGGCATTTAAAGCAGGAAATAAAGTATTGTTTTGCGGTAATGGTGGTAGTGCTGCCGACGCCCAACACCTGGCTGCAGAGTTTAGCGGCAGGTTTTATACTGACAGAAACCCCTTGCCGTCAGAAGCGCTGCATTGCAATACCTCTTATTTAACGGCCGTAGCAAATGATTATGGTTACGATGTCGTCTATAGTAGAATAATAAAAGGCAGTGGTAAGGCAGGTGACGTTTTGATAGGGTTGAGTACATCGGGCAATTCTGTTAATATTACAAACGGATTACAGACCGCACGTGAGATTGGTATGATTACTGCAGGATTTACAGGAGAAGGAGGTGGCAAAATGAAAGCCCTTTGTGATTACCTCATCGATGTTCCCAGTAAGGATACCCCCAGAATACAGGAGTGCCACATCACAATAGGCCATATCATCTGCCAACTTGTAGAAGAACAATTATTTTAAATAGAACTAGCAATGGACGGATTGAGCAAACATGCCCCGATAGACAAAAGCTGGACACTTTTTTTAGACCGAGACGGGGTAATTAACGATGAAATAGTGGGGTCTTATGTAACTAACTGGGAGGAATTCAAATTTACCGAAGGTTCTCTCAAAGCGTTGAAGCAACTGAACGAGGTTTTTGGGAATATTGTTGTGGTGACAAACCAGCGTGGGGTAGGGAAAGGTGTTATGAGCAAAGATGCGCTGAAGCTAATTGGTGAAAACATGACTGTTGAAATAGCTGCTGCTGGTGGGCGTATTGATAAAATATATGCTTGCACAGCCACAGCTGATAACGACCATAACAGGAAGCCAAACACAGGCATGGCTATACAGGCCAAAGAAGATTACCCGCATATTGACTTTAAACGCAGTGTTATGGTGGGTAACAGCCCCAGCGATATGGAGTTTGGCAAAAGATTGGGTATGTATACGGTGTTCCTAACATCCAAATATGAGCCGTTTGAATTGCCACACGACCTGATTGATGAACAGTATCCTTCATTACTCAGCTGGGCAGAAAGTATCAAAGTAGCCGAAACGATCGGATAATCATATAGTTATTAATTTTTATAAATATTGATTTTGGGCAGTTTTACTGCCCATTTTTCATAAATCAGGGATTTATCCACTAATACCCTGAAATAGCTTGATTAACCTATCCATTTTATTTGGATAGAAAAAAAATACCCATTACCTTTGCAGTCCTTTTAAAATATGGCTAAACAGTCTCTGATTAAACAAGACGGAACAATTGTAGAAGCGTTATCCAACGCGATGTTTAGAGTACGTCTTGAAAACGGGCACGAAATTTTGGCCACCATATCCGGCAAAATGCGCATGCACTACATCCGCATTCTACCGGGAGATAAGGTGGGAGTTGAAATGAGTCCTTACGATTTGAGCCGTGGCCGTATAATTTATAGGTATAAATAAACAATAAAAATTATAACCAAGTCATGAAGGTTAGAGCAGCTATCAAGAAGCGTAGTGCAGATTGCAAAATCGTTCGTCGTAAAGGCAAACTGTACGTTATTAACAAAAAGAACCCTCGTTTTAAACAACGCCAGGGATAATCATTATTTAGAAATTAGTAATTAGTATTTAAAAATATAAACATACATGGCTCGTATAGCTGGTATAGACCTTCCGAAGAACAAACGTGGTGAGATAGCGCTCACTTATATCTATGGTATTGGCCGTAGCACTGCTCAATACATCCTTACCAAATCAGGCATCGATTTCGATAAGAAAGCTGCCGAATGGAATGATGAAGAACAAGCTGCTATCCGTAATATCATCAGCGGTGAGTTCAAAGTAGAAGGACAGTTGCGTTCAGAAGTTCAGATGAACATCAAACGCCTTATGGATATCGCTTGTTATCGTGGTGTTCGTCACCGTAAAGGTTTGCCTTTGCGCGGCCAACGTACCCGCACTAACAGCCGCACTCGTAAAGGCAAGCGCAAAACTGTTGCAGGTAAAAAGAAAGCAGCTAAGAAATAATAACTGTACCACTGCCGGATATGCCGGGCTGCGGCAAGGAGGAGTGGTATGGGGACCGGGTAATGCCGGTTTTAGTTTTTTAAACGACTACCTAATAAAAGTAAAATGGCAAAAGCACAATCTTCTGCAAAAACCGCTGCTAAAAAGCGCGTAGTGAAAGTTGACCCGCATGGCGACGTGCATATCAACGCAACATTCAACAACATCATTGTTAGTATCACTAACAAACAAGGACAGGTAATTTCTTGGTCTTCAGCAGGTAAAATGGGTTTCCGTGGTTCTAAAAAGAACACTCCATACGCTGCTCAAATGGCATCTCAGGACTGCGGTAAAGTAGCTGCTGATGCAGGTTTGAAGAAAGTTGATGTTTTCGTAAAAGGACCGGGTTCAGGCCGTGAAGGTGCTATCCGCGCATTAACTACTGTAGGTATCGAAGTAGTGTCTATTAAAGACGTTACGCCAATGCCGCACAATGGTTGCCGTCCTCCTAAAAAACGTAGGGTATAATCTTTAGTAATTTATTTTTTAATCATAACGCTGCATCGTATCGGGATTTACGATTTTAAATGAGACGAAGCAGTTAAACAAAAATCGACATGGCACGTTATACAGGTCCAAAAAACAGAATCTGCCGTATTTTCGGCGAACCTATCTTGGGTTCAGGCAAAAGCCTTCAAAAAAACAGCAACCCTCCGGGTCAGCATGGTCCTTCTAAAAAGCGCAAAACAGCTTCTGAATATGCTATTCAGTTGAAGGAAAAACAAAAAGCTAAGTACACATACGGTGTATTGGAAAAACAATTCCGCAACACATATGTAGAAGCTGCTCGTTTGAAAGGTGCAACAGGTGAAAACTTGATCAAATTATTGGAAGCACGTTTGGATAATACAGTTTACCGTATGGGTATTTCTCCAACACGTCCGGGTGCACGCCAATTGGTTTCTCACAAACACATCATGGTAAATGGTGAGATAGTAAACATCCCTTCATATCAATTGAAGCCCGGTGATGTTATTGAACTGAAACCAAAGAGCAAAGTGAATACTACAATCATTAGCCATATCCGTGGTAAAAACCCTAAGATTTCATGGGTTGATTGGAACGAAAAAGATATGAAAGGTACTTACATCGCTAATCCTGAGCGTGAAAGTGTTCCTGAAAATATCAAAGAACAACTGATAGTAGAATTGTATTCTAAATAATAGTTTTTAGTATTAACACGATTGCGACTGATAGAATGTCCGTCGCGAATCACAAATTAATCATAAGATGGCTATATTAAATTTTCAAAAACCAGACAAAATTGTTCTGCAAAAAGCAACAGATTTCGAAGCACAATTCGAATTCCGTCCGCTGGAACCGGGTTATGGCGTAACCATTGGTAACGCATTACGCCGTGTATTGCTTTCTTCACTTGAAGGTTATGCTATCACTGCTATCAAAATAGCAGGTGCTGACCACGAGTTTGCTACCATTAAAGGTGTGCTGGAAGATGTAACTGAAATCATCCTCAACCTGAAACAAGTTCGCTTGAAAAAAGCAGTTGAAGGGGATGTAACATCTGACAGAGTAGAACTTAACATCAAAGGTAAAGAAGCATTTACTGCAGGTATGATAGGCGAAGCACTTCCTAACTTCGAAGTGATGAACCCAGAACTGGTTATATGCAGCATGTCTCCTAACACTACTTTCCAAATTGAATTACATATTGGCAAAGGACGTGGTTATGTGCCTGCTGAAGAAAACCGCCCTAAAGAAGCTCCGGTAGGAATCATAGCTATCGACTCTATTTACACTCCGATTAAGAATGTAAAATACAGTATCGAAAATACGCGCGTTGAACAACGTACTGACTTCGAAAAACTGATAATGGAAGTTTCTACAGATGGTACTATCCATCCTGAAGAAGCAGTAAAAGAAGCATCACGTATACTTATCCAACACCTGATGATCATCACTGATGAAAACATCTCTTTGGATACTAAACGTGAAGAAAAAGAAGCAGTAGTAGATGAAGAAACACTGCAACTGCGTAAGGTATTGAACACTCCGCTTGAAGATTTAGAACTTTCCGTACGTGCATTCAACTGTCTGAAAGCTGCTAAAATCAATTCTCTGAGCGAACTGGTTCAGTATACACAGGAAGAACTGATGAAATTCCGCAACTTCGGACAAAAATCACTGTCTGAAATTGAACAAGTGCTTGGCGAACGCGGTTTGCACTTCGGTATGGATATCAGCAAATTTCACAGAAGTAACGATTAATATTTTATAACAAGTACCCCATAAATCCTGACACGGTATGGGGGAATTTAAAAACTAAATGTCATGCGTCACGGAGACAAAATCAAAAATTTAGGCCGTAAAGCCTCACACCGCGCAGCGTTAATGTCAAACCTGGCTTGCCAGCTGATTGAACACAAACGCATTACTACAACATTGGCTAAAGCTAAAGCACTACGCGTTTATGCTGAACCATTGATCACACGTGGTAAAACAGATAGCATGCACAATCGTCGTGTTGTGTTCAGCTACCTGCAAGATAAAGCTGCTATCAATGAGCTTTTCTCAGTAGTTGGTGATAAAGTTGCTAGCCGCCCCGGTGGTTATACACGTATCATCAAATTGCCTCGCCGTATGGGTGATGCTGCTGATATGGCTATGATTGAATTGGTTGATTTCAACGAGATTTATAAGAAAGATAGCAAAGAAGGTGCGGCTAAGAAAACACGCCGTAGCCGCAAACCGGCTGCTGCTAAAACAGCTGCTCCTGCTGCATCTGCACCTGTTGCTGAAGAAACACCTGCTGCTCCTGAAGCTACTGCACCTGAAGCACCTGCTGCTGAAGGCACAGAAGAAAGCAATGCTTAATTCTTTATTGAATTATAAGACTATAAAGGCTACCCATTCGGTAGCCTTTATTATTTGCATACATTTGATGGTCTTAAAATTAATGCCATGAGCGATTCGAAAATATTAGAAAGCAGTGTGCTAATCCGTTTCCCTGACTGTGACCCGTTCAATCACTTGAATAATGCACGTTACCTTGATTATTTCATTAATGCCCGGGAAGACCATCTGTGGGAGCACTATAAATTCAATGTGTATCATTATGCCAAAGAACATGGTAAAAGTTGGGTAGTAGGTGCCAATCAGATAGTATATCTAAAGCCTGCTATGCTGATGGAGACTGTAGTTATTCAATCAACAATAATTGCGCTGAGAGAAAAAGATATTGTTGTAGAGATGATGATGTGGAATAAGGATAAAACACAACTAAAAGCTGTGCTGTGGAGCACATTTGTTCATTTTAATTTACAGGCACAAAAGAGCGAGATGCACAGCAAAGAGCTGATGGAGTATTTTAAGCAATTTGAGAATCCATTGCCACAAGCTGTCAGTTTTGAACAAAGGGTAGCGGATATAAAGAGTACAAAAACCGGCATTTAATATTGAGATAACAATGAAGCTGTAATTTGCTTCGATGCATGTAAGAAAGTTTGTGTCATTGAGTTTTTTGCTGTTGATGGCTTGTACCCATAAGCCCAGCTTGTCAGTTACCCCTACGCAAATTGCAACCAAAAATAATTGTGATACAAATGCGGTTGACTATGTTACAGATATAAAGCCTGTTTTTAAAAACAATTGTTATTCTTGCCATTCTACAGATTCGGTGAAAGTGAGTGGAGGCGGATTAGATCTTGAGGATACTAGCTCTCTCAAAAGGTATTTACAGATTAGTTATAGAGGCGATGGCATTTACGGGTCTAAATTATATCATTGCATGTTGCATAGTTTAGGCTCATTGCCTATGCCACCTACGTATATTGTAGACACTTGCTCATTACTTAAAATACGGCATTGGTTGAGTATGGGTGCGCCACTCAATTAGTGTAACGGACGTTTCTTTATCATACCACCGCGGGTATCATTAATGGTGTGTTGTATAATAAAGGCATTGGGGTCTATCTTTTCTACCTCTACAACCAGCTTTTGTACCTCAAGACGCGTAACAACAGAGAAGATGATCTTACGGTCGGCTTCTACAATACCGCTTTTGCCATAGCCGCCTTCGCCTTTATAGATAGTTACTGCACGTCCCATGTTGTTGATGATTGTTTTTTGTATCCTGTCAGCCCGGTTTGAAATGATAGTAACACCAATGTATTCTTCGATACCTGTAATAAGAAAATCAACAGTTTTGGATGCAGCAAGGTAAGTGAGCATAGAGTAGAGTGCTGTTTCTACATTTATCAATAAAACTGCTGCGCCAAAAATAGCAACATTGAATACGGCAATGACATCACCCACCGACATAAAAGAATTGCGACTGATATAAATTGCCATCACTTCCGTACCATCAATTACAGCACCGCCCCTGATAGCTAACCCACTACCGGCACCTAAAAAGAATCCCCCAAATACGGCTATGAGCAATTTGTCATCTGTAATGTGCGGTATGTGAATGCTTGCAATTGCGGTAGCCAAGCTAAGAATAGCTATTGTAGATTTAATTGCAAATGTTCTTGATACCTGTCTGATGCCAATCAATATAAAAGGTGTGCTGATGAGTACTATGAGTATGGATAAGGAAATTCCTGTCAGCCTATTGGTAAGGAGTGAAATGCCTGTTACGCCGCCATCGAGGAATCGGTTTGGTAATAAAAAGCCTTTAAGTCCTAAAGCTGCAGATCCTACGCCGGAAGCAATCAGGAAAGTATCTCGTATCAACATTTTTTTGTTGATGCGACGAATTCGCTTTTTATAGAAGCTGAGTTTTGAATTGCTTTTAGGCATATGACATGCTGAATGACTCTAAATATAACTAAAGTATGCGAACCTTTTAGTTATCTTTGCATCCCTTCAAATGGAGAGATGCTCGAGTGGTTGAAGAGGCACGCCTGGAAAGTGTGTATATCTGTCAAAGGGTATCAAGGGTTCGAATCCCTTTCTCTCCGCTGAATATAAAATCCCTGTAAGTTGACTTACAGGGATTTCTAGTTGTAATAATTAGAGGTGTATTGTTTTCCTTACTCAGGTTTGCCGAGAGCGGTATTATTTAAAAACGTAGTATCGGTAAGTGTTTTGAGAAAAGCAATGAGTGCAGCCTTGTCTTCTGCTGTAAGTTTCAGGCCATTTATTTTCCCCGGCTTGGTCATTATGGGATCAAGATTAGATACTTTTCGTACACCGTTATTATAAAATTCTACTACTTCGTCCAGTGATGTATAACGTCCATCGTGCATGAAGTGTGTGCGTAAAGCCACATTGCGCAGGTTTGGCGTTTTAAATTTTCCTAAATCGAGAATGTTTTTTGTGACATTATAATATCCTTTGTCTGCTTCTTTGGCATAAATACTATCGACACCGGTATTATGAAACAAATTATCGGTGTACATCACGTTTGTATGGCAATGGAAACAGTCTCCCTTTTCTGTATAAAATATTTCCATTCCTTTTTTCTCGAATGGTGTTAAATCAATAGCACCACTCAAATACCTGTCATACTTCGAGTCGCCTGAAATCAATGTACGCGTAAATTGCGCCAGTGCATACCCTATCTCTTTATGGGTTATATTATCTACACCGAAACATTTTTTGAATAGTGCTTTATACTTACTGCTGCTATTCATCTTAGCCAGGTCAGTACTAAAAAAATCTCTTGTTTCAAACTGCATTACGTCTTCCAATGTACCTTGCTTGGAGCCATCCCACATGAAATTGGAATACCATCCCAGATTGATGTGAGGTAATACAGGCATGTCGTATTTCATTTCTGAAATCGTAAAACCCTGCGATTGAATGTGACAGCTTGCGCACGATCTTCCATCGTTTGATAGGATGGGGTCATAATACAACTCCCGCCCTAATTGTATTCGTTCTTCGTACGGTTTGTTATCGTCGGGGATAACCAGCTCAGGAAAGCGTGTGGGTAAAAGTATTTCATAAGGAGTGAGAACAGTAGTTTCAGTTGTGTTTGTGTCAGAGGTTGTCTTTTCTTTTTTACAGGAAATAATTGTGATAGTGAATGCTGTAATCAAAGCTGCTGTCAACGCTATGGTCTTATTTTTCATAAATACACTTTTATAGTATACTAAATACATTCACGCCGTTTTCCTTAATTTTTTGCATTAACAGGTCGTTGCCCATTGTGTACACGCCATCAGTAGAAAAGTTGTAAACATTAGGCGTCCTGAACCATTCATTGATGTTCATTTTTATTTGCCATACAGATAAACTCTGTGGCAGGATATCGATCTTACATTTCAAGCCAGTAAAGCATTGAAAGCCATTTTTGCCGAGGTGCATGGCAAATCCGTTTAAGCCTGTAGTATCTTTCCAGTGGCCCTCAAGTTTTAAGAAGTGATATCCGCCACCCATCATATCGGGCCATACCATATTGTTATTATCGACTGTAGCAGGCAGCCCGCCAATACTATTTTTGGCAGGCATTACGCCAATGCAAAACGAGACCGAATCATACTTTTCTGAGTTTATATTGCGAAACAACAGGTTGTTCGTATTGCTAATGTTTGCGTCAATATAAAAAACACTATCTACTCCCTGCAAGAGTATGTTGTTTTTATAAAAGCGAAAGTCACTTAAATAATATTGAAGCTTACTTATGCTATACTCGTTTCCGGCTTCATTTTTATATACCAAATCATTCCACGATAAGGGCTGAGCGTCGACGCTATATGTAATGTTTATTGATAAATTTCCTGTATTATACGGAGGCTGAACACCTGTTTCCCTTTTTTTACAACCCCAAATCAAAATGCACAAAGCAAAAAAATAGACTCTCATAAGAATTCTTTTTGCAAAAAAAACTTGATTTGTGTTGTTGGAAAATGACTTGTATCATCATTGATGATAATCATCGAATAACTATAGCCGCATAGTGAAATACCTTATAGAAATCCTAAGTGCCCAACGCGGTTACAATAAATGGGATTTTGCGGCTCAATTACTAAAAATTGCTTCTGCGTTGCGAGTGGTAGTTTGTGCCACCTCTTCGATATTGATACCTAAACTTTCTGCTACTTTTGCTGCAATAATAGGTATATAACTACTCTCATTGCGCTTGCCTCGATGAGGAACCGGAGCAAGATAAGGCGCATCTGTTTCCAGTACGATGTGCTGTAACCCAACTTCACGGATAATGTCAGGAAGGTTTGTTTTTTTATAAGTTACAACGCCGCCTATGCCAAGATATAGCCCCAAATCAACAACTTGCTTTGCCTGTTCAACACTGCCACTAAAGCAATGGAAAATGCCTTTCAGGTGGCCATTTTGTTTTTTTCTTACAATGTCTATACAATCATGCGTAGATTCTCTGCTATGAATAACTATAGGCAGGTCATACTGCAATGCCCAATCTATTTGCGTTTCAAATGCCACAGCTTGTTGCCTTACATGGGTCATATCCCAATAATAGTCAAGACCTATTTCTCCAACAGCGTAAAACTTATGTTTAGAAAGATATTGTTCCACTATTCCAAGCTCTGCCAGATAGTTGTCCTTGACATAGCACGGGTGAAGACCCATCATCGGAAAGCAATTGTTGCTCCATTTATTTGCAATCCGTAACATGCCTTCAATAGTAGAGCTATCGCAATTAGGCATGTACATCTTTGATACATCAGCATCTATGGCGCGTTGTATGTCATCGTCATTCAACTGCTCGTCGTATAAATGTGTATGTGTGTCTATAAACATGATTAATGTTTTGGGAGTGCCTTCATTTCCCATCCTTGTTGTGAGCAATATTCTAATACTTTGGGTAAAGCGTAGCTCATTCGGCTCCAGGCTTTTTCGCTATCATGAAAAACAACAATTGAGCCGGGCTCTATATTCTCTAAAACATTAGCTAAGCATTGTTCGGGTGTAATCTCAGTATCAAAATCTCCGCTAAGTACATCCCACATATAGATGCGCCACGCAGGTTTCTGTAACATCAGGCGATTGGCCTGGCTACGTTTTACCTTGCCATATGGTGGACGAAAAATATGCCCTTCAATATGTTGTGCGGCTTGTTTTATGTTTTTCAAATAATGCTCAGTTTTTGTAAACCAGCCATTTAAGTGATTGTATGTATGATTGCCTGTAGTATGTCCTTCGGCAATGGTTGTATCGTAAGTGGATTTGTATCGCGACACGTTGTTGCCTATGCAAAAGAAAGTGGCTTTTGCGTTATGTTTTTTGAGTTCGTCTAATACAAAAGGCGTGATTGTAGGGTGCGGGCCATCGTCAAATGTGATGTAAACAGCAGGTTTGTTTTTTACAGGCATCTTCCATGTAAGATGCTGATAGAAAACCCTGCGCAGCCACCATGGGGTTTTAACAAGATAAGCCATTACACAAACCAACAAAAAATTTGATAAAAAACAGCATCAGATTTTAGTAATAGTATTAGCTTGTATCCATCCGCTCCTGCCATCGGGCAATGTTATTTCAATCCAGTTTTGCAGATTATTACTAATGTTTACGGTAGTCCCTTCCGGAATATACAATGTAGGCTTGCTTTGTTGTGGGGATGTATAAAAAGGTACATCAGCTTGTATAATAACAGCTTTGCTGCGCGATGTTTTGCGATCTGCCGATACAAATGCGAAAATCAATATGATAGCTAGCAGTGACCATGCGCCTGCAAAAGCTTGCCCCGGAATACGGAAAGAAAGCTTTCCTAAACGTTTAAGCATATTAACGGCTATTAGACTCAGGAATAGGATTAACCCTAAAACGGCCCAAGTGGTAGCCTTGCTTTGAGAGGTGATATTCTTCCACCACCTGACGAAGAAAATATCCTGTCCCTGGGGTATACGGTTGGCAATACGGCTTTGGGCAAGTAATAAATTATTTTCTGCAGCACTGTATGACGGATCAAATTTAAGGGCTGTTTCGTAATTGATAATTGCAGGGGTAATTTGATTGAGTTTATAGTATGCGTTGCCTAAATTGTAGTAAACGACGGCATTCTGCGGATGAGACGCCGTTATTTTTTCGTAGTAGACTACAGCGCTATCATAATTCTTTTGTGCATAATGTTTGTTTGCGATGCTCCAAAGCGTATTATTGTCTGTCTTGGCTGAAGCCACGACCGATAGTACCAATAAGCAAACTGATGCAATTAATTTTTTCATGATTTAAAGCAATCCTCCAGTTTACTGATTATATCGATAGCCTCTGTGTAAGTCTGGTTCATTTGTTCTGTGCCTGCGTAACCTGCATACAAGGCAGTTTCACATTCATTAATAACTCGTTGGGTTTTATGCTGTAATAGTTCAGGTACATTTCGAGATGTGAGGGCATAATTAGCCTTTTCGTGAGAAAGTTCAGATAATGGTATGTTCAGCTTATCGCTCAGGTACAACCAAATGGCTTTAGATATTTCATCATAAAATACCTTCCTGTTGTTTTCGGCCAGCATTTTTTGTGCTGTAGCCAATCGTTTTAATGCTACTTTATTTGCGCGTTTATTCTTTAGCCCTACAATGTCTTTTGACAATTCATCTTCTCGCCTGCGCCAAACTATCAAGCCCAGAAATGCCGTGAGGGGTAGCGCATACAATGACCAATAGCCGGCAGAATAAATTAGTGGCTTAGTTTCGTATATCAGTTCGGGCAATGGTGCTGTATTGATAGGTTGTAATTCGGTTTTAGCTAACTGTGTATTTCTGCTATTAGCCGAAGAGTTACCCTTGCCCTGTTTAACATTGATTTTGAAAGGCTGAGTATTCAGAGTAACATATTGTCCTGTCTGAGGGTTGAAAAAGGTAAAAGGCATTGCCGGGATTGTATACTCACCGGCAGTGTTAGGTGTAATAGGGTAAGTAATAATTTTAGAGCCGCTGATGGTTGTTGTACGTCCTGTAATAGTATCAATGATTGCCGGGTCGAGGTATGACAGGCCATTAGGTAAATTTAGTTTTGGTGCTTCAATTAATTTCAGGTTACCACTCCCGCTGATGGTTAATTTCAGGTTGGCAACATCATCGGTACTCAGGTTAGTTTTATCTATGTTGCTTGTTACAGTAAAGTTTCCGACTGCACCGCCGAAATCATCAGGTTTTCCATTTTCTGGTAGTGGTGTAACTGTAATCTTTACAGGTATACTTTTCAGTTTCACTTTTACATCCTGGTAAGCCATTGAGTTAAAGAATCCATTGTTGAACAACGGGTCATTCATCATGAGGCTGCCAAAAGCCCTTTGAAGAGCAGGGTCATCAAACATAGAACCAAATGGGTCTTGCTGGCGAGATTGTACCAACACTCTGGCAACACCTTCGGCTTCAGCAGGGTCTAATTCCAGGGTTCCTGTTTGTTGTGGAAACAATGCTGATTTTTTCAGAACAAATACCTGGTACTTTTTTCCGTCTATTACTTCTTCTGTGGGTTTAATCGGCCCTTTTTGTATTTCAAAATCCTGGGTCCAGAAACCATTAAGTGAAGGCAGCTTTGATATCTGGCAATTCATCGGTATGCGGGCATATAGCTTATATGAAGCAGTTATTTGGTCGCCAAGGTGTACTTTGTTTTTATCAACAGTGACACGAATAAATAAATCTTTATCAAGATTAACGTTTGCAGGAGGTTGCTGCAACTGTTGTTGTTTGGGCTGGTCATACATCCGCTGTTGCATTTGGCGTATGGCTTGTTGCCTTTGACGTAACATCGCCTCAAAAGGGTCTTCATCACCGAATGGGTCATAACCTCTTTGCTGCTGTTGTTGCGGTGAAACTACGCTGCCCTGAACAACTTGTATGTTTAATGAGTTGGATTGATAATTATGTCCGTCTGCGTCTTTAGCTGTAGCAGGCGCTAACGTGATATTGCCTATGTGCTTGGGCTGAACGACATAAGTAATATTTATGGTCTGGCTTTGAATTGTCTTACCATTTACCCAGGTAATGTTTGATGACCTGCCCTGAAACGGCCCCTGCAGCACATTAAACTCCTTTGTAAGATTGGCAGGTGGAGACATTGTTCCATTGATGTTTTGTATGGTGAAAACAATCTCCATAGAATTTTGTAATCCTATTTTATTGGCTGCTGCCTGGGCAGTGAAAATTACGTCTTGTGCCACAACACGACTGCAGCCTGAAAATATCAACAGGCTAATAATACAATACCGCCACATATAGCTAATGCTTGTCATTTGGGACGCTACAAAAATAAAATTATGGCCTTCTTGATGGGTATAACAAACTGTGAAAGCAGTGTTAAAATACCGTTATAAATCGCCTTGTTGAGGGCGTATTACGATGGTATCGATATTTGCCTGGGGTGATAACGAATAGGCCGACCATATACTGTCTGCCACATCTTCGGGTTTCATTATACGGTTAGGGTCTATGCTGTCGCCCCAGGAACGAGTGTAAACAGCTCCCGAACATATGGATGTAACACGTATGCGCTCAGGTATCAGTTCTAATCTCAGGTTTTCGGAAAAACCAAGTAGCGCATACTTGCTGATGCTGTATGCCCCACCGTTAGGATAGGCACTAAGGCTGGCGATTGAGCACATATTGAAAATATGCCCATTGTCGCTTTTTTTCATAGCTGGTAAAACAGCACGGGTAAGGTGATATGCGCTGTACATATTTAAAGCCATCAAACTCTCCAGTTGGCCATCAGGCTCTGTTGCTATATTTCCGGGATAGTAGGTTCCTGCATTATTAACCAACACATCGATAGTAGGGAATGTACTGAGTACCTGTTTAGCAAAAGACAGAACTTGTTCTTTAATAGTCATGTCGGTAGGTATTGCCAATACCTGTACGTTTGGGTATAATGCTTTCCATTTTGTTTCAAGCTGCTTCAGGTCTTCTGCATTACGTGCGCATATAGCCACTGAAAAACCGTTAGTTAACAGCTTTTCAGCAATTGCTTTTCCTATACCTTGCGTACCTCCTGAAACTATGGCATATGGCATGTGTTGTTCATTATTGGCTGTAAATTACGTTCTTTTGCGCTGAAATGCAGAAGATAAAAACGGTACTGAACTGGAGCAGCGGTAAAGATGCAGCATTGGCATATTATTTATTGCAACAAAGCAATGAATATGATGTAGTAGAACTATTGACTACAGTTAATAATGAACATGACAGGGTAGTGATGCATGGGATAAGGGAAGAATTGTTAGATGCGCAGGCTAAAGCGATGGGTATAGCACTGCAAAAGATAAAACTACCTGCTGCACCTGATGATGAAACCTATAAGGCTGCCATGCAACATGCTTTGGCCGGGTTAAAAGAAAAAGGTATGCATACAGCAGCTTTCGGAGATATTTTTTTAGAAGATCTGAGACTTTACAGGGAAGAACAGTTACAATCTGTTGGTTTTGATGCTATATTCCCTTTATGGAAAAAGGATACAAGGGAACTGGTAGGTATGATAGAAGATGCAGGTATTGAAACTATGATAGTTTGCCTGAATGAAAAGTTTTTGGGTAAAGAGTTCTTGGGCAGGAAAATAGACCGCCATTTCTTAAACGATCTGCCCGCAGGTGTAGACCCTTGTGGTGAGCATGGAGAGTTTCATACGTTTGTATATAATGCACCGTACTTTAGTGCACCTGTACCCGTAAAAAGGGGTGAAGAAGTTTACAAAGCGTACACGCCCGCAAATAATGATACGGATAAGTGGAACACAGGTTTTTGGTTTTTGGATTTAACACTCGATACATGAACTGGCTGATATTGATTATTGCTGGATTGTTTGAAGTAGGGTTTACGTTTTGTTTGAGCAAAGCAAAAGAAACGTCCGGCAGTACATCTACATTATGGATAGTAGGCTTTTTTGTGTCATTAAGTATGAGTATGTATTTGTTGTACAGGGCGACACAAACATTGCCTATGGGTACAGCTTATGCAGTATGGACAGGTATCGGTGCGGTAGGTACTGTGATAATGGGTATCGTCTTCTTTAAGGAGCCTGCAGACTTCTGGCGCTTGTTTTTCATCTTCACCCTAATTGCATCAATCATCGGGTTGAAGTTTGTGTCAAGTCATTAATTATTTCTTTGAAAACCTGTCGTCAGTCAAGGCAAGAAGGAAAGCTTCAAGGTCTTGTTTTTCCTCTTCGGTAAGATGTAACGGTTCGCGCAAAACACTATCTCGATTAATGCCATCTGGCATAGTAGCATGAGGGTTGTCGTAATAATCAATTACCTGCCTGAGTGTTTTAAAACTGCCATCGTGCATGTATGGTGCAGTAACAGCTACATTACGCAAGCCCGGTACTTTCATTTTGCCGATATCGGCAATGTTATGTGTTACATTATACCTGCCTGAATCGTTATGCGATTTGCCGTTGAACAAACCAATGCTGCGAAACTCATCAGCAGTAAAATCAGGTGTGAAATGACATTCAAAACACTTTCCTTTTTCTCTAAAAATAGTTCGGCCTCTTACTTGTTGATCTGTCATACTGTTGGGTTTATCGTCCAACCAGCGGTCATTGGGAGTGTTTGATGTTTCAAGTGTACGTTCGTATGCAGCAATAGCAGATGCAAGTGTTTTACTTGTAGGTACTGATTTGAATAAAGCAAAAAACAGCTGACGGTATTTTTTACTTCGGTTTAATCGTTTAACTGCTTCTGCAACAGGCAGGTTCATTTCAACAGGGTTGGCTATAGGCCCCAATGCCTGTTCTTCTAATGTTTTTGCCCTGCCATCCCAGAATAATGCGTCACGACTGCTTACGTTCATGGTACTTGGCGCGTTACGGTTTCCCAAACGTCCATGCACACCTTTGCTAAAAGGGGTAGTATCAGCAAAAGCAAATTGGGGTTTGTGACATGAGGCGCAACTTATGCTACTATCTTCAGATAGTATGGGGTCAAAAAAGAGCATTTCACCCAAACGGGCTTTGGTAATTTTCTGAGGTGCTTTATTGAATGCAAAACTGAAAACAACAAATAATAAGAGTGCAGATATGACAATTCCTTTCTTCACGCTGTGCAAAATTAAAATAAATAAAATACTCTGACGTATCAATGTGCATTTAATACCTTTGCACCGCAAATTATTCTACAAATGGACTTCCGTATTGAAAAAGACACGATGGGCGAAGTGAAAGTGCCCGTTAACGCATATTATGGTGCGCAAACACAGCGCTCTATCGAGAATTTTAAAATTGCGCAGGACATCAACAAGATGCCAAAAGAAATCATCCGCGCATTTGCATACCTCAAAAAGGCAGCTGCCATGACCAATACCGACTTGGGAGTATTGGCTGCTGAGAAAACAAAACTGATTGCACAGGTATGTGACGAGATACTGGAAGGTAAACTGGATAATGAATTCCCATTGGTGGTATGGCAGACGGGTTCGGGTACACAATCGAACATGAACTGCAATGAAGTTATAGCTTATCGTGCGCACGTTATCAACGGTGGACAGCTGACTGATAAGGATAAATTTGTACACCCTAATGATGATGTGAACAAATCGCAATCGTCAAACGATACGTTCCCTACAGCTATGCACATTGCTGCATATAAAATGCTGGTAGATACCACTATCCCGGGCATCAAAAAGCTGCGCGATACGCTGGATAAGAAAGCCAAAGCATTCATGCACATCGTGAAGATTGGCCGTACGCATTTTATGGATGCTACACCGCTGACACTGGGACAGGAAATAAGCGGTTATGTATCGCAGCTTGACCACGGTTTGAAAGCTATTAACAACACATTGGCTCACCTGAGCGAACTGGCATTGGGTGGTACTGCTGTGGGTACAGGCATCAACACGCCAAAAGGATATGCAGAACATGTAGCAGGCAACATTGCAAAGCTGACTGGTTTGCCTTTTGTAACAGCTGAAAACAAATTTGAAAGTCTTGCTGCACACGATGCAATCGTAGAAGCGCATGGTGCTTTGAAAACAGTTGCTGTAAGCCTGATGAAAATAGCGAACGACATCCGTATGCTGAGCTCAGGCCCACGTTGCGGTATTGGTGAAATATTTATTCCTGATAACGAACCGGGTTCATCTATTATGCCGGGTAAAGTAAACCCTACGCAATGTGAGGCATTGACCATGATAGCTGCACAGGTAATGGGTAACGACGTAGCGATAGGCATTGGTGGCTCTAACGGGCACTTTGAACTGAACGTGTTCAAACCTGTGATGATATACAACTTCCTGCACAGTGCAAGGCTGATAGGCGAGGGTTGTGTGTCGTTCAACGATAAATGTGCTGAAGGTATAGAACCGATACAGGCGAATATTGATAACAACCTGCACAACTCACTGATGCTGGTAACATCTCTGAATACCAAAATAGGTTACTACAAAGCAGCAGAGATTGCACAAACCGCACATAAGCAAGGCAAGACATTAAAGCAAACAGCTATTGACCTGGGTTATGTAACGGCTGAACAGTTTGACGAATGGGTACGCCCTGAAGATATGGTGGGTGAGATAAAGTAATAAACTGGTTTATATGTATTTTAGTGGCGCACGTTATGTGCGCCATTTTTTATGAGCGAAACGTATATTCTCGAAAAAGCAGTTTGGACAGAGCAAGATTTTGACCAAATGAGTTGGCATGATGTGCAAATATTCGCAATGTCGTTCTTGCAACAAGATGATGGGCTAATACATTTAGCTTTCGATATTGATTATATTTTTAAATGGGTACATCCACATAAACCTGGTGGATACTTTTCATTCTGGTTAGCTCCATGTACTTTGATATTTGAAAATGTATATAATCTTGAATTGAATATCGATACAAAGAATTACAGTGCAGAAATAGAAATTGACAGAATAGAGATGAATGGATTAAATGTATTTGGGGAGAGAATGTTCTCTAATTGGCAAATTAATTTGCATAATGGTTCTATTGATTTTGAGTCTACAGGGTATAAGCAAATTGTAAGAAGAGAACCAATATTAAATAAAGGCCAATATTTTGATTTGAGTGAACGGGGAGGTATTTCTTTTGATACCAAACCTTGTAAATAATGAAAGCACCTCAATCGAGGTGCTTTTTACATATAGTTTGAGTGGATCCTACCAAACATATTGTTTCTTATTCAGCAGCAGCGCTTCACCTGCAATTGTTTTATCGCCTGTGCTTACTTCGTATACTGCACAGTCGTACAGTATACGGTTCTTTTCAGGATAAATTTCTTTTACAGTTACTACAGCTTCATATTCTGTATCTACAAACATCGGTTTCATCCATTTCATGCTCTGGCTCATGTATACATGTCCATCGGCATACCAAAGCGCACCGAATATTTTTGTGAATACACTGGCTCCTAAAAAGCCATGAATGATATTGCGGCCAAACATGCTGTTTTTGCCTGCTTCTGCATCAATGTGTAATGGATTTACGTCGCCACTAACACGTGCGTAAGTATCTACATCATCTTGCGTGTAACTGAATTTATGACGGAACTCGTCTCCTACTTTTAGCATAATAAATGATTTTTAACGGGTTCAAGATAATAGAAATTTGAAAAAACAGTATTTCTTGGGCTTTTTTCTCAATATTAACAAACAGCCCATATCCTTTAGAGTGGCTCTTGTCAGGGGTTATCCACACTGAAATGCCCTGATTTTCATAGATTTTAGCCCCAGATTATACATTTTTTAATAAGAAACTCATATCTTTGCGCCGCCGAAAGGAACTTTGAAAAATTGATGATTAATTAACTGGTGGAAAACACAAGGCTAACAAGAAAATTTTTCCTTTGTGCGACAATGACAAAAACTGAATTTTTCTAAAAAGTATAAAAACGAAAATTATGGCTAACCAAGACAGCAAAAACTTTGTAGAGAGCGTACTGGACGCACAGAAACAAGCTGTTGATACAGTGGTAGAAAATACCAAGAAATTTGCCAACGGCAATGCTATGGTAAATGATACAGTAGCTAAAGGCACTGAGTGGTATAAGAACTTACTGGATACCCAGAAAAACTTCTTTTCTACTACTTCAGAAAAAGCTAACAATGCATCTGCTAATGCACATGACAACGTGGCTAAAATGAACGAGTTTTACCAAAATTGGTTCAACACACAAATGGGCTGGGCTAAGCAAATGTGGGAAATGAACATGGACTACATGAAAAATGCTAACCAGCAACAAACATCTTCTAATCCAATGGATCAATGGACCAGCATGTGGAATAACGCTTCATCTAATATGAACAACTGGATGAACGGTATGAACCAGATGAATAACTGGAACAATATGATGAACCAGTTTCAAAATAACAACCCATTCAATATGGATATGTGGAAGAAAGCAACTGAAAACTGGACTTCTATATTCAACCAATATTATGCAATGCTGAACAATGGCTTTGCTGATATGCAAAAGAATATGGAGAATGGCACAGCACAGGACGCTTACCGTAATATGGTGAACGTTGGCGAAAGCTATACACGTTTTGCTGAATTGTGGATGCCTTTCATCAAATCTATCCAGGAAAAAACTTTCAATACAGAAATGTACAAGCAGTACATGAACCCTGCTCAGTACAAAGAACTGATGGATAAATTCTTCGGTTTTATGCCAGAAAGCAGCCGCCAGTACATGCAGAACATGACTGATATGATGCAAAAAGGTATGAGCCAGTTCAACCAAAGCAACATGAACAACTACCAACAAATGCGTGGTATGTTCAATGGCATGATGCCTTCTACTACTGATATGTTCGGTGGTATGATGAACGGTTACAACAACTGGTACAACACTGTACAAAATGCAGTTGCTCCATTAACTAAAATGATGACACCTAACCAGTACACTAAAAACATGATGGAATGGAATGATATTTCTAACCGTCTGATGGTATACAACATCAAAAATGCAGAAATGCAATACATGGTGTACAACCAGGGTGTGAAAGTGATGGATGCACTTGCTGAAAATATTGCTGCTAAGGTTGAGAAAGGTGAAGAAATAAAAGACGTTATGGCTATGTATCAAGAGTGGTTGAACATCAGCGATAAAGTATTTGTTTCTTTGTTTGAAAGTGAAGAGTACAGCAAAATAATGGGCGAGGTTAGCGCAATGCAAATGAAATTGCGTAAAGACATCGAAGCTCAAATGGAAAAACTGATGGTAGGTATTCCGGTAGCTACCCGCAGCGAAATGGATGAAATGTATAAAACTATCTATGACTTGAAAAAACAAGTTCGCCAACTGGAAAAAATGTTGGAATTAGATAGCACTGAAGAAACTGAAGAAAAAGCTGCTAAAAAAACTAAGAAAGCTTAATTGAGGTAAGTAGTTTGTTGTAGTGTTATAACTGAGTCCCGTCTTTTGGCGGGACTTATTTTTTTAGCTTAGCCTTGAGCATACGCGTATTGCCATGAAGGTCTTTTCGTATTTCTACATCTGCATATCCTTTCGATTCAAACAAAGCTTTGGCTTGTGTACTGTAATCCCTGTCAAGCTCGCAGTAAATAAGCCCTTTGTTGTTTAGGTGTGTTTTGCCAAAGTCTGCAATCAGGTCGTAGAATAATAACGGCTCATCGCCCGGTACAAATAAAGCTACATGTGGTTCGTGTTCTACCACATTCGCATGAAGCGTATGCTTTTCTGTGTAGGGTATATATGGCGGGTTGGATACAATGATATCATATTTGCCCAGCAAGTCGTGTTGAGATACATATGTAAAGTCGATAGCTTGTAAAGTCATATCAGCCCCCAGCATATCGGCATTAGCCCTTGCTACCAATACCGCTCCGGGGCTTACGTCGCAAGCCTCAACTTTTGATTCCGGTAATTCCAGCTTTAGTGATACAGCTATACATCCGCTTCCTGTGCCTATATCAAGTATAGTAGGTTGCTGGTTTGAATCTTTACAATCAGATACAATCCATTGCACAAGCTCCTCTGTTTCAGGGCGCGGGATAAGAACGCTACTGTTAACTGAAAACTCACGATTCATGAACCAAGTTTTTCCGATAATATATTGCAGTGGTACAGCTTGTTGCAGTTGCGCTTTTATATTGTTGTATTGTTTCTCCTGTGCTGTAGTGAAATTTTTATCCTTGTTAGTTAAACGCTCTAGCTTGCCTTCACCAGTTATATGCTCCAGCATAGCATGTGCGATTGCGGTAGCTTCTCCTTCGTCATATAAAGGTTGCAAATTGTCTTTCAAATCATAAAAAGCCTTGCTGTATGTCGTCATAGCGCGAAGATACCTAAAGGGGCAAGTATTTTAGGATATATTTGCATATGCCTTTGCAGGAAAAATATATCAAACGTTGTCTGGAGCTTGCGCAATTAGGGAAAGGCCATGTTTCGCCTAATCCTATGGTGGGTGCTGTGCTTGTGCATCAGGATAGGATTATTGGTGAAGGTTGGCACAAACTATATGGTGAAGCACACGCAGAAGTGAACTGTATAGAGAGCGTGAGTGAGGAGGATAAACATTTGATTCCTGACAGCACCATGTACGTAAGCCTGGAGCCTTGTGCGCATCATGGTAAAACGCCTCCTTGTGCGAATAGAATCGTTACAGAAGGAATTAAAAAAGTAGTTGCATGCAATGACGATCCTTTTGCTGAGGTAGATGGCAAAGGCATGCAGATATTAAAAGCCAACAGTGTTGAAGCTATTACAAAGATTTTAGATGCAGAAGGGAAATGGGTGAACAGACGTTTCTTTTGTTTTCATCAAAATAAGCGGCCTTATATCATACTGAAATGGGCGCAATCTGCTGATGGTATATTTGCTCCTTATGGAAACAGAAGGTATCAGCTAACTAACAAGGCCAGTTCAATATTAGTACACAAATGGCGTACTGAAGAAGCTGCTATTATGGTCGGTACAAATACCGCTCTTGCTGATAATCCACAACTGACATCAAGGCATTGGAAGGGTAAAAATCCTCTGCGTATTGTAATAGATCGCTCATTGATATTGCCAACTAACCTGAACTTGTTCGATGGCTCAGTAAATACATGGGTGATTAACGACCAAAAAGAAGAACAAGGAAACAACCTTCGATACGTGAAATTGGAATTTGGTGACTCATTGCTGGATAGCCTTATGAAGAAATTACACGAATCGAACATCCAATCCATTATTATAGAAGGTGGAACGAAATTGCTGAACAGCTTTATTGAAAAAGGATTGTGGGATGAAGCACGTGTGTTTACTGCTGAAGAGAAATTGATACATGGTTTGCCAGCGCCATCACTAACAAAAGCAAGTAAAGCATTTGAAACAGATATAGAAACAGACTTGCTGCAAGTCTATATAAATAACAACAGCCGATACCCTTATGTGCAGGGCATGGAATTATGATATACCTGCTGCTAACCATATTACTCAATACCGTCATCTTCGTACTGTTTAAACTATTCCCGAAGTACAACATCAATGCGCTGCAAGCTATAGTTGTTAACTATATCACTTGTGTCATTACAGGTAGCATATTCCTGGGGCGATTCCCTATAAGTGCTCACAGTGTACAGCAATCATGGTTTCCTGTTTCTTTATTAATGGGAACGATGTACATCAGTATATTCAACTTCATTGCCTACTGTACTAAAAAGTATGGTGTAACAACAGCTTCGGTAGCTAATAAATTATCATTGGTGATACCGGTTCTGTTCTCTGTAGCTGTGTATCACGATAAACTGACAATTGTAAATATTATAGGCATTGTATTAGCGCTCCCTGCGGTTTACTTAACGACAAGAGTGGAAGGGGAGAAAGCCAATATGCATGGGGTTTTACTGCCTGCATTGTTATTTCTATTCAGCGGTACGCTTGATAGTATGACCAAATACGTAGGTGCCACCTATCTGCCTGAAGTAGAACAACAGGCTATTTATCCCATTCATGTATTTGCTGTAGCTGCATCCCTGGGCATTATTATTACTTTGGTTTTGTTGTTGCAGAAGAGAATTACGTTTAGTGCCAGAAGTGTAGTTGCAGGTGTAGTATTGGGTATACCTAATTACTTCTCCATTTACTACCTCATTCGTTTTCTGAATGATAAATTCATGCCAAGCTCATCGGCTATAGCTATTAATAATATTGGTATTGTATTGTGTAGCGCCCTCTTGGCTATTATTGTATTTAAAGAGTCTACTACCAATGCACGGTTGTTGGGGCTGATACTTTCCGTTGTTTCTATCATCTTAATTGCTTTGAATATTGGCTGAGGTATATCAATATAAAACCATAGCAGCACCTACTACTGCCGAATTTAAAGACAGAGGCAGTAAGTTTTTAGCTTACACATATCCTATTGCGAATACTGATGATGTAAAAGCGAGGTTGCAATTATTGAAGAAAGAGCACCCTAAGGCTGTACACCATTGCTATGCCTACCGTATAGGTATTGATGGTTTGCAATATCGTGCTAATGATGACGGTGAACCGTCAGGCAGTGCAGGTAAACCTATTTTAGGACAAATAGATAGTATAAGTGTTACAAATGTATTAGTGGTAGTAGTACGTTATTTCGGTGGTACATTATTAGGTGTGCCGGGATTGATAAATGCATATAAAACTGCAACACACGATGCATTACAACAAGCCAGTTTTATAGAAAAATGGGTGGAGCAGCAGGTAGAGATACAGTTTGATTATCCTGTAATGGGTGAGGTAATGTATTTACTGAGACAGAGTGAGGCTACGATATATAAACAAGACCTGCAGTTATTCTGTATAGTACACGCAGGTATACCTGTGAAGCATGCCAATGAATACATTGAAAAACTTTCGGAAATTAGAGGTGTTATAATCAAATAACGGATATGGCTAAAGAAGAAACATTATACTTAAGCATTGGGCAGTCACTAAAAGAAGCTGAAGAAAGCCAGATGTTTGGCAAGCCTTGTTTTAAGATAAATGGCAAAGCATTTGTCTGCTTCTTTCAAAACGAAATGGTGTTCAAACTTAATGGTGACACTCATAAAGAGGCGATAGGACTAAAGGGCGCTTCATTATTTGATCCATCTAGCAAAGGGCGTGCCATGAAAGAGTGGGTGCAAGTACCCTATACGCACAAAGCTAAATGGGAAGTCTATGCCAAAGAAGCCATGAAATATGTAAAGGCTGGTAAATAATTGCCGACACAAGACCAACATACCATCTTGATAAAACAGGAAGCCCAACGATTGGGTTTTGACGCTTGTGGCGTAGCTTCTGCCGTGCAGCTAGATGATGATGCTCGCAGGTTAGAGTCGTGGTTGAAGAATGGCTTTCAGGGTACGATGCAATACATGGAGAGGCACTTTGATTTGCGAACAGACCCCCGCAAATTAGTTCCCGGCGCTAAGTCGGTAATTACCTTATTGCTCAATTATTATCCTGAACAACAACAAAAGCCCGAAGCTCCGAAAATTGCCAAGTATGCATATGGTACAGACTACCATTACGTGATACGCGAAAAACTGAATGAATTACTGGTATTTATTAAAGCAAACATAGGTGCTGTTGAGGGAAGGGGAGTTGTGGACAGTGCGCCGGTACTAGAACGTAGCTGGGCAGTACGCAGTGGCTTAGGCTGGGTTGGTAAAAATGGTAACCTGCTCACGAAACAATCAGGTTCTTTCTTTTTTATTGCTACACTGATAACAGATTTAGATTTGGTAGTAGATGCACCTTTCTCTACAGATTATTGCGGTACGTGCACCAAATGCATAGATGCCTGCCCTACAGATGCTATTGTATCACCAACAGTGGTGAACGGCAGTAAATGTATATCATACTTGACCATAGAATTGAAAGATGCTATGATGCCAAGTGGTTTTGAGGGTAAGATGGAAGGGTGGATGTTTGGTTGCGATATTTGCCAGGATGTATGCCCGTGGAATAGGTTTTCAAAACCCAATCATGAACAGCATTTTACACCGATACCAGAAGTGTTGAATTTATCACTTGCTGAATGGGAACAGATGAGTGAAGAAACCTTTAAGAAAGTATTTAAAGACTCACCAATAAAACGTACCAAGTGGCAGGGTGTGCAAAGGAATTTGAAGGCGGTGAAGAATATCTAAACTTTGCCTAATAGTTCATTCACAGTCACGAATGTGTATCCTTTAGCCTGCAACCATTGAATGATTAGTGGCAGTGCCTTTCTTGTAACTTCACGATTCCTATACATAGCATGTAGTAAAATAATGGAGCCTGGTTTGATGTGTTGTCGTACATCTTTTAGCATAGCTTCAGGCGTATCATTGTCAGAGTCGGGCTCAATATTCCATGTAACAGTTGTGCGATGTGTTTTGTTGAGATAGTAAGGTAAATAGAATAGCTTTTTTGCATAGGGTGGGCGGAAATAAATGGTTTGTTTGAACCCATTAAATCGTATCAAGCTGTCAGTTGCATCAACTTCGTGTCTTATAAATGCAGAGCTTTTCAACAGCATACGTTGATGTGAATAAGAATGGTTGCCAATGCTATGACCATCTGCAATAATAGCTTTTGCAAGTTCTGGATTGGCTTGTATCTCTTCGCCGGTAAGAAAGAACGTGGCACGAACATTATATGCTTTCAGTGTGTCGAGTATACCAGTGGTATATCCGGTTGGTCCGTCATCAAAGGTTAATGCTACAATTTTGTCGGTTGTATGTACCTCGCTGATGATAGTGCCGAAAAACTGGAATGTTCTCGACTTACTTATATAAAATAATACAGGGATTAAAATGAGAAACAGAACGACAATATAGAGGTATAGTTTCTTCATTTGTACCGCCTTATTTATTCTTACCTTCCAGCATCGGTACAAAAATAAAGTCACCTAACTCTTCTTCTTTGACATTGCCGTTGGCATCTTTGATAATGCGCAACATCTTTTGCCCGTTATCATCACCAACAGGTATTACAGCAATGCCACCCGGTTTTAGTTGCTCTATCAATGCAGGAGGTATATATGGTGCAGCAGCAGTTACAATTACCTTATCAAATGGTGCGTATGTAGGCAAGCCCTTAAAGCCATCACCATAAAAACGTTTGATGTTCGGGTAGTTCTTAATGAAGAAAAACTGCCCTACATAGTCATACAAAGCTTTTTGACGTTCAATACTATATACCATTGCTCCCAACTCTGCTAATACACATGCCTGGTAAGCACTGCCGGTGCCGATTTCCAATACTTTGTCGAACTTCTTTATCTCCAGTAGCTGAGATTGATAAGCAACAGTATATGGTTGAGATATGGTTTGATTAGCCGTAATAGGGAAAGCACGGTCTTCATATGCTATGCGCTCAAATGCGGGGTCTAAGAAAAAATGTCTTGGTATAGCTTCGATAGCAGCCAATACTTTTTCGTCTTTTATACCTTTGTCCCTCAGGACTTGCACTAATTGTTTCCGTAAGCCTTTGTGTAAATAGTTGTCTTCTCTGGGTTTGCTATGTAGCATATTGCAAAGATAAAAACATCCCAGTATGTCTGAGCTTTTATTTCAGTGCCAATACAATACCTGCGCCTATGTAGTTGGGCATCATTACTGGTTTGAATTTTATTGAAATATCTCTTGAAATATCGAAGTTTTTTAAGTGTGCAGATACTATGGCATCAATTACTTGTGCGGTATATCCCAAAGCACTGAATAGGACAGTCATGTCCATATACTTCCGGTATTCATCCTGTAGCTGCTTAAGGGTAGGGGTGTCGTATGGTTCGTTATCTACAGCATTAGGATTCGATATCCTGTTAAGGTACACCTTACGGTAGTAGTTATATTTCTCACGGTTGAAATCAAAAATATATACAGCTGCAATGGTGCCTCCTGCAATGAGTGGTACTTTCCAATAGTTGCGATTATATATCTGCCCGGTACCTGGTATGATAGCAGAATATAATCCTGCTTTTTTGGGTTTTGGCTCAAATTTATGTTTACGGACAGGCTTTATAGAATCTCTGCTAACAGCAGCAGTATCAGTTGTAATGATAGTGGTCTTGCTAACGCTATCCGACTGCTGTGCAATGCTCCTGTTAGATAAAAGCATTGTAAAGAGTAAGGCAATAATGATATACGGTATGCGCAAGCGTTATTATTTGAATGCAAATTTAATTGAAAAGTTTATTTAGCCTATATATAGAAAAAGCCCGTATAAACGGGCTTTAAACTATGGATTATGTTATTTATTTCATTCCGGTACGGCTGTCAACCTTTACAACAGGCTTCATCATATCGTTAATGATGTTTACTGTCTCAGACAGATAGAAATCTTTTCTTAAAGCCTTCAGCCATTCTTCATTCTTTTTGATTGAAGTACTGTCAATATTGATGTGTTCCATATCAACTTTCAGGTTAGTAACCTGTAGTTGTGCCGCTTTCTTTTCAATTTCTTCCATTTTCTTGCCTGTAGCAGTGGCTTCATCCAGTTGTTTGTGATATTCTGATTCCTTAAGAGAATACACGTTGTTTTCTTCCAACTTCTTGATGCGTGCAGCATTTTCTTTTACCAGTTCGAAAGAAGGATTGTTGTCTACTCTCTTCTTGCTGAGAGCTGCCAGTTCTTTTACATTAACCGGGTTGTCTACAACATGATACTTTGCAGCAGGAATCTCATCCCATTTCAATGCAGCATTATCCTTACGTTCGCCTATCTCAATAGATGCATAAGGATCAGGCAATGTAATGTCAGGCGTTACACCTCTTAATTGAGTAGAGCCACCGTTTATCCTGTAAAATTTTTGTATCGTTAATTTCAATGAGCCTAAAGAGTCATTGTTAAGCGGAGCGCCTGTAGTTCTTTGCAACCAGTCATTGTATTCATCCAACGACATTACTTTTTGTACTGTGCCTTTGCCATAAGTAGTAGAACCAACTATTACAGCGCGTTTGTAATCTTGTAATGCAGCCGCCATAATTTCAGATGCTGATGCACTGCCCTGGTTTACCATTACAGCCAGTGGGCCATCGTAAATTGTACCGCTGGCACGGTCGTCCAGTTGCATAGGTTGTGCACCTGTGCTCCTTACTTGTACCATTGGGCCATCATTTACAAATAATCCTGCCATATCTACAACGTCTGCCAATGACCCCCCGCTATTATAGCGCAAGTCGAGGATAATACCATTAACGCCTGCATTTTTAAGTTTTTCAACCTCAATAGCCACGTCTTGTGCGCACCTGCGTCCACCACTATGATTAAAGTCTGAATAAAATTCAGGTAAGTATATATAACCTACCGGGCCATTTTTGCTGTTGATAACGGCAGATTTTGCAAAAGTTTCTTCAATAGATACTTTATCTCTTACAATAGGAATTACTTGCGTTATGCCTGTAACTTTTCTTACTGTCAAACGAACTTCTGTGCCTTTAGGGCCTTTGATGAGTTTTATCACGTCATCTATATCATACCCCTGAATGTCTACAGGGTCGGCATTGCCTTGTGCAATTTTTACAATTTCATCACCTGCTTTCAGGTCGCCTTGTTTCCAACACGGAGTGCCCGGTATAATAGCTACGATTTTTACTTTACCATCTTCATCACGCAACTGTGCACCAATGCCAAAGAAAGAACCTGACATCATTTCGTCGAACTTTTGTTTATCTACCGGTGGCAGATAGTCGGTATGAGGATCTTCTGTGCCCGAAATACTGTTAACGAAAAGAGCAAGCCTGTCTTCAGGTTTTAATTTATGTAAACGTTTGAAGTAATATTCCATGTTCTTGCGGATAGCTTCTCTTGCATCTGCTTCCAGTTCAGTATCCGTTTTTATTTGCTTCAGTGTAGTGTCTTTAACTTCTATGCGTTTTTTCTGCCCGTCTTTAAGGTCTACATATTTTACAAGCGTTCTGTATTTGAGGTATGTTACCCAACGTTGTTTCAAATCGGCATCATCAGATGCATAAGGTATTTTATCACCGTTCAGGTTGATGCTCTCATCTTTATCGAAAGAGAAAGGTTGTTTGAGTATTTCTTTATAGAAACCTTCAGTCATCTCAATCCTTTTGCTAAAAATGCTACTCATGTCGTTGAAGAAGTTGACCATGTTGGTCGCATCTCCGTCGTCAAGTATTAATCGGTATTTGCTCAGCGCATTGATGTCCTCTTTTGTGAAAAAACGTTTGTCGTAATCGAGATTGTCGATTGTTTTATCAAATACAGAAACCGAAAAGGAATCGTTTATTTTTCTTGGGTCAAAATGGTTTTGTTGTATGGCCTTAATAACGGTTTCAATCAACAACTTCTTCCTTGCATCGCTGTTCTTATCGTCACCGGTGTATTTGAATGAGAAAAATGCAGCCAGTGCAGATATCACCAACAACGGTATCAATATTTTATTCTTCATGAATCTCAACATAATCAGATTAAATTAAGCTATTATAACAAATGTAGCGGTTTTGCTGTTAAGAAAGTGCTAATCAAGCAGCTATGAAGGGGAGTAACAGGGTGATTTACGAAATCTGTAACTTGCAGTATAATTATATGAAACCATTATATTTTAAAGACCTTGGGCAGATAGAATATGGCGAGGCGTGGGAGATGCAGGAAGGGTTGATGAAGCAAGGTTTGGATGTCAAAGCATCGTGGTATAATGTACCTGATTTGGAGCGTCCAGCAGACCTGGGTATCAATAACTATTTATTGCTGTGTACACACCCGCATGTATATACTTTAGGTAAGAGCGGTCATATGGAAAACTTACTGGTGAATGACAGCAGGTTAAAGGAATTAAATGTTTCATTCTATAAAACCAACAGGGGGGGAGATATTACCTATCACGGGCCAGGACAGATAGTAGGCTACCCAATCTTAGACCTGGAGCAATTTTATACCGACCTGGGTAAGTATATGCGAAATCTGGAAGAAGTTATCATTCGCACATTGGCCCATTTTGACATAAAAGGTGATAGATTACCGGGTTCTACAGGAGTATGGCTTGACCCGGAAAATCCGCTAAAAGCAAGAAAGATATGTGCTATGGGAGTAAGAAGCAGCCGTTGGATAACCATGCATGGCTTTGCGCTGAACGTGAATACAGACATCAATTACTTCAATTATATAGTGCCTTGCGGCATTTCTGACAAAAAAGTGACATCCATGCAGCAGGAGCTACATACTACAGTGGACTTTGAAAACGTTAAAGAAATATTAAAACGAGAGTTTTGCACAATATTCGAGAGTGAACTGGTAGAAGAAGGCGTCTATTAGCATATTAACTTAACCTACTATGCCCGATAAAATAACATATAACTGGGGCGAAGACCATCTGCAGATAATGCTGGGGAGGCAAATTGCGCCACGTATCAAGACACTCTTCTGGCTTGAGTTTATTTTCACTTCAGGCATGGCTACTATTTTCCTGATACAGTCTATGCCGCTTAAGGCGAACCTTATTCATTTTGCAGGCTATTTGGGTACCGCAACATTGTATGCCCTGGCAGCATATCGTTTTATCAGCCGAATGTTTTTCACAGAAGAATTATGGCTGGACGCAGAATATCTGACGATAGTGAATGCTACACCTTTCAAAAGAAAAGTGTACAGGTACGAATGGCAATCTGCAGGGCCTTTGCATTATGTAGGCACTGATGCCAAAACAGACCACCCGCTGAAGGGGCAGTGCTACGATTACTTTGGATTTGAAACACAGGAGCGATTGATACAAAACCTGCATACAGAAGGTAAACTCTACTTCAACTATTATGGTTTCCCTGTTCGTTTTGCAAAAGGATTATATTCCTGGGATGCAGAAGAAGTAGTGCGTATGATGAAAATATATGCAGGGCGTAAACTAAGCCTGGGCCCCGAATGGAAACGTATGGTAGAAGAATCGTGGTTTGAGGAAGAAAATTAGTAGATGGTGATATAACCTGTTTCCATCGATTTGCGGTTTTTCCTCAATTCGAATTTATAAATGCCTTTCTTCTGAAAATTCCTTTTGTCTATTATTATTTCAGGAGCCATTACCCTTGATACTTCCAGTATTTTTCTGCCTTTGTCGTTAAAGAAGCTCAAAGAAAAACTATATACATTCCACTCCGGTATCACTACGTTTACGTGACCGGTAAACGGATTGGTAAAAACATACTGCGATTTTACATAAGAATACCCGTCCACATCTTCAGCTTCAGGTATTCCTAAAGTGATTTTTGGTGGTGCAGAAGTAGTCATTTGTGATGGTGCAGCAGTGCCTGCTACTATTTCAGTGCTGACAGTATCTACTTTGATTGATGAAGCTAATTTTTGCAATGAGTCGTTTGGTGGCATTACGCGCGCATTCATAATGGTAGCGCTATCAACAAACAGTTTGAAACGGTTACTGGTCCATGTAAGGTCAGAACCAAATACAATGTAAAGACGATACCAGTTTTTACCGGGTGCAGGGTGTCCGTCTAAGAATGCCTGAGGTCCCTTTTTAAGATTTTTTACATAACCTACCGTCACGTAATTATGTACACTGTCTGATGAACGCTGAACAGCTATTGATTTGATGCCATCATACTGACAGTTCCAACTAATAACATTGATGCCCTTATCTGTAGCGCCCGTAATGTCGGGCAACGTAGGTTGTGCTATGCTGTAAAAACTACTCAGTATCAGGCAGGCAATGACTACACTCTTATAAAGGGCATTTTGAAACATCCGCCAAACCTACTGCAAAAAAATAAAGTATAAAAAACTACTACGCCAGATTTTATTATATCTAACATAATGCAATGAATTACCCCCAAGGGTGGGAGGGTATTTGTAACTACGGCATTTTATCTTTAGGTTTGAACGTATATCTATCTAATACTATGGGATTATTTGCCAAGAAATCAATTCATGAATTAATCACAGAAGCCGCCCCTGATGAAAAAGGCCTGAAACGAACCCTCAGTGCTACCAACCTTGTCGCTTTGGGTATAGGTGCCATCATTGGTGCAGGACTTTTTGTGCGTACTGCTGCTGCTGCTGCAAACAATGCAGGCCCTTCTGTAACTATCGGTTTTATAGTAGCCGCTGTTGGTTGTGCGCTTGCGGGTTTATGTTATGCAGAGTTTGCTTCTATGATACCTATTGCGGGTAGTGCGTATACATATAGCTATGCTACAATGGGCGAATTCATTGCATGGATCATTGGTTGGGACCTTGTATTAGAATATGCAGTAGGTGCTGCAACGGTTGGCATAGCATGGAGTGAATATTTTAATAAACTATTAGGTATTATTGGTGTGGGGCCTGTCCCTTATGAATGGTCGCATTCGCCTTTTGAAAAACTAACAGATGCAACTGGTGCTGTTACTGCTCATGGTATCATGAATATTCCGGCACTGTTTATCATCTTCATGATAAGCTTGCTGCTGATAAGAGGTACTAAAGAATCTGCTTTCTTTAATGGTTTGATTGTAATCACTAAAGTATCCATTGTTATCCTGTTCATCGTTTTCGGATGGCAGTACATCAATCCCGTAAATCATACGCCTTATATACCTGCCGCTACCACATTTACAGATGCGCAGGGTGTAGACCATAACTATGGTGGCATCATGGGTATACTGGGTGCTGCGGGTGTAGTGTTTTTTGCCTTCATCGGATTTGATGCCGTATCTACTGCAGCGCAGGAAGCTAAGAATCCCAAGCGAGATATGCCGATAGGTATACTTGGCTCGCTGGTTATTTGTACCATCCTTTATATTCTGTTTGCACACGTACTGACAGGTGTGGCAAGTGTAGATGATTTCCGTACATCGGGCAAAGAAGCTTCAGTGGCGTATGCTATCAAAACATACATTACGGGTTATGGTTGGTTAGCTAACCTGGTAACTGTAGCTATCCTTGCAGGCTTTTCGTCTGTGATATTAGTGATGCTCATGGGACAATCTCGTGTGTTCTATTCTATGAGTGTAGACGGACTAGTACCAAAAGTTTTTTCTGATTTGCACCCTAAGTATAAGACGCCTTACAAATCAAACCTGATATTCTTTGTATTGGTGGGTATTTTCGCAGCATTTGTACCGGGCGATATAGTTGGTGATATGACCAGCATTGGTACTTTGTTTGCATTTATTCTTGTATGCGCAGGTGTATGGATATTGCGTATCCGTCACCCGGAAATAAAACGCCAGTTCAAAACACCACTGGTACCTATAGTGCCTATATTGGGCATGATAGTATGCGGTGCGATGATATACGGACTTGGGTGGACCAACTGGGCACGTTTGATAGTGTGGTTGTTCATTGGGTTCATCATCTATTTCGGCTATAGTGTTAAGAACAGCAAACTGAAAAATAAAGAGTAAATTCATATAGCATATTTTATAGAGGTGTCGCTGCTGCGGCACCTCTTTTTTATGGCTACCATTCCTGTGATTATTTAGCTACATTTGTTCCGTCGTTTTACACAAACTTTATAAATAATTAAAATATATTATTATGGCTTATGATGTAATAGTAGTGGGTAGTGGTCCGGGTGGATATGTTGCAGCAATTCGTGCTTCGCAACTGGGTTATAAAACAGCAATCGTAGAAAAAGAAAGCCTGGGTGGCATCTGTCTTAACTGGGGTTGTATTCCTACCAAAGCTTTGATAAAATCTGCACAGGTTTTAGAAT
Source organism: Bacteroidota bacterium (assembly GCA_018267965.1). Lineage (GTDB taxonomy): Bacteria > Bacteroidota > Bacteroidia > Chitinophagales > Chitinophagaceae > Polluticoccus. The sequence goes on from JAFDXK010000001.1 coordinate 592,170, forward strand.
ACTTAGGCCATGCGCAAGACTATGGTATAGTAGCCAATGATTTCAAAGCAGATTTCCATGCGGTTATCAAACGCAGCCGTGGCGTAGCTGATAAAATGAGCAAGGGTATTCAGTTTCTGATGAAGAAGAACAAGATAGATGTGCTGATGGGTATGGGTAAACTGAATGCCAAGAAAGAAGTAGAAGTAACAGGTGCAGATGGTAAAACAACAGCTTATGCAGCTAAACATGTAATACTGGCTACAGGTGGCCGTGCTCGTCAATTGCCTAACCTGCCGATAGATGGTAAGAAAATCATCGGCTACCGCGAAGCAATGAATATGCCTGCACAACCAAAATCTATGATAGTAGTAGGTAGCGGTGCCATAGGTGTTGAGTTTGCATACGTGTACAACAGCCTGGGTACGAAAGTAACTATCGTAGAATTCATGCCACGTATAGTGCCTGTAGAAGATGAAGATGTTTCTAAAGAATTGGAACGTGTGTATCGCAAAAAAGGTATGACTATCATGAACAATGCTTCTGTAGAAAAAGTGGAAGCTAAAGGCAATGGCGTGGTAGCGCACATCAAAACTGCAGAAGGTATGACACAGCTGGAAGCTGATGTGGTACTGAGCGCGGTAGGTGTTTCATCCAATATTCAGAACATTGGTCTGGAAGCACTGAACATCAAAACAGATAAAGACAAAGTAATAGTTGATAAACACTACAACACAAATGTAGCGGGTATCTATGCTATCGGTGACATCGTTCCCGGTCAGGCATTAGCGCATGTAGCTATGAAAGAAGCGGTGATTTGTGTAGAAGCTATCGCGAATAAAGAAGGTAAATACCATCACGTACCTGAACCATTAGATTATAGCAACGTACCGGGTTGTACATACTGCTCTCCTGAAATTGCGTCTGTAGGTATGACAGAAAAACAAGCTAAAGAAGCAGGCTACGAAGTGAAAGTGGGTAAATTCCCATTCTCTGCATCGGGTAAAGCAAGTGCTGCAGGTGCAACCGAAGGTTTTGTGAAAGTGGTGTTCGATGCTAAATACGGCGAATGGTTAGGTACGCACATGATAGGTGCTAATGTAACTGAGATCATTGCACAAACAGTTGCCAGCCGCAAACTGGAAACTACTTGGCAGGAACAACTGGATACTATCTTCCCGCACCCTACTATGAGCGAAGCGGTGAAAGATGCTATAGAAGTGGCACTGGGCGAAGCGATACATTTATAATAGCTCAATGGCTCATTGGGTTTGTAATAAATATTCAACGGCTACCTTAGGGTGGCCGTTATTGTACACGCTCATTACTTATCAGTAAACGAATTCAGTTTTAAATAATCACCTATTGTTTTTCGATAGCTCTTACCAATAGATATGGGCTGATTTTGAATAACGAAAATATGGTTTTGGATACTTTCTACTTTATCCAGGTTGATGATATAGGAACGGTGTACGCGAAGAAACTGTGAAGTTGGTAATTGCTCTTCCATGCTTTTAAGTGTGCGGTAAGAAATATATGCTTTGTCTTCTGTTTGAATCTTTACATAGTTTTCAAGCCCTTCTATGTATAATATTTTTGTAAACTCCAGTTTTATATATTCTTGCTCTACTTTCACAAACATATACTTACGCTCTGTGGGATAGATATGCTGAGACTCGGTGTTGTCAATCCGTTTCATCAGTTTTTCTGCAGTTTTCAGAAAACGCTCAATAGATATCGGCTTTAATAGATAATCTGCAGCATCTATATCAAACCCTTCTATGGCATATTTATTATACGCAGTAGTAAGTACCACCGCAGGAGGATGTTGCAATGAACGGATAAAATCCAGCCCGGAAACCCCGGGCATTTGTATGTCTATAAACAGAACATCAATTTTATGTTCCCTTAATACACTGAGTGTCTCCATCGAGTCGCCACATTTGGCTACAAGGTTTAGCCCCGGTATCATATTGATGTAGTCTTCAAGTATCTCCTGTGCTACAGGTTCATCATCAGTTATCACACAATTCAGTATCATGATAATTCTAAATTTAATTCCACTAAATATTGTCTGTTGTTATTTATAATGTCAAGTTCATATTTGTCAGGGTATAGAAGTTCTAATCTTCGTTTTACGTTTTTCAATCCTATACCGCCGTGGTCGGGGTTGCTATTATAGCTGTTGATGAAGTTGCTGTTTGCGCACCTGAAAGACAGCCCGTCTCTTTTCATGTTTATGTCAACAGTCACCCAGGTGTTTTTGGATTGTTTTTCAAGTCCATGTTTAATGGCGTTTTCTACAAACGGTAATAGTAACAGTGGCGCTATTGTATGCTCCCCCGGAGTGCCGGTAATGGTCAGCTGTATATTCTCTTTGTGATGCGTTCTTAGTCTGGCAAAATTGATATACTGGTTAAGATGCTCTATTTCTTTTTCAAGTTTTATAGTATGGCCGCTGCAATCATAAAGTACATACCGCAAAATGTTTGACAATTTCATTACAGCATCTGCAGTTTCCATATCTGTACGCCTTGCCATACCATAGATGGTATTCAACGCATTGAAAAGGAAGTGCGGGTTTACCTGTGATTTTAAGCTCTCCAGTTCGCTATGCAGTTTCTGATGTTGTAATTCTTCTAACTTGTTTTTATGATTCACGGCATCCGCCATATATTTTCCGAATGTAAGCGTGAGTATTGTCCAGAAGCAAGGAAATATATGATACCAATAGCTTTGAGGTTTGCTGCCCATAAAGTTTGCATCCGGGTACAGGCTGTTGAAAAAAGCCGATGCATACACTGATATCAAAGCGTTAATGAGTAGCAACACAATTGCAGATAGCGTATAGTATAAATACCTGCCTTTATACAATAGCCGGGGTATTAACAGTAGTGTATTGATATATGCCGGTATACCATATGCTATAACTATAAGAAAGAACATAGGTACATATAGTTGTGCAATATTGTCTCTCCCGACAAAGTGCCATAAGGTGTACAACAACCAAAACACTATGTTTCGACTGATGCGGTTGGTAATCCAATTGATGTAACGATAGTTATTCATATCTGCACATGTGTTATTGTTAGACAGTATTTTTAAAACAATAGTTAGTTTTCTTTAACAAATTAACGTTTTGTATTTGCTAAGAATAGTATAGAAATAATCTGCCCATCCACTGTTTTCGTTCATCATGAAAAAATGTCCGTTCATCTGATAAGCGGAGCTGTTTGTCAGGTGCGGTCGGTGAAAAATATTTTTCCATGTTGTGTTTCCCCCTTTTCAGGTTGGATATTTTTTTATCCTCTGAAAAACTACGGTCACCATGTAAATACCGCCATTGGTCAAATAGAGCCCGGCACAAGCAAACCTTATTTGGCAAGCTTTCAGTCTTACTTCATACAACAAATTTATTAACAACAAAAAAATGTTTTATGAAAAACAAATTGACAAGGAAAATGGTATTATTCACAGCGCTTACAGGCGTTTATTTGCTCACTGCTGTATCTTCATTTGCGCAATACAAAGCAGTAATAACGGGAGACCCTTCAGGCGATGCAGGTATGGGGTCGGCCTATGATGCAAAAAACCTTTCTTACATGATCTCTGCGGACAAAAAGGATGTGACTTTTAAGTTTGAAACTTATGGCGCTGTATCATCCTGGTCTAATGCAGGCTTTGTGTTTTACATTGATGATGACATGAACACTGCCAATGGTACATATACCCCAGCTTGTGCAAACAAATCTATGAAAGCGGACAGATACATCATGTGTATGAACATGATGGGTATGTGGATGTCAGATTTGGGAACTAACTCTGCGTCATCAACTACCAGCATATCAAGCGTAGTATCAATCACTACTCCGGATGCTATGACAGTGCTGGTAAAAATACCATTGAGTAAATTGGATGGCGATGGTGACGGTAAATTTAATACCATAATAGGCATAGTTGCAGGAACTACTACGCAAACTATTGATGATCTTCCAAACACAGGACACTCTACTTTCGACCTTTTAAGCACTACTTCTGTAGGTACAGTGGCATACAACAGTAATGAAATTAAAGTGTACCCTAACCCTGCTACAGACGTCATCAAGTTTGCTTCTGCCAATAATGGTAATGTAAATGTTTACGACCTCAGTGGAAAGCGTATTGCTAACTCAATAATTGAAAATGGTAATGCTACGTTGAGCACAAGCCAACTGGCATCCGGTACCTATTTTTATGTAGTGAGCGATAATGAAGGCGCCTTGTTGCAAAAAGGTAACTTTGCGGTTACACACTAATTCAGGCTCTTTTTCGAGCATATATTACCGGCTCCCTGTCGCATTTCGGGGAGTCGGTTTTTTATTTGCCATGTCTTTATGAATAACAACAAATCCATTGTGACGAAATGTTCCCATTTTATATGCATTCTGCTGCCCAATGGGTGGTTGTTTATTCCAATATTCTATTTATTCCACTTATTCCATATTCCATTTTTAAAATCGCAATTCTGCATTCCAATATTCTATTTATTTCATTTTTTCATCCTTTCTATTTTTTGAAATAAATATTTACCATTTACCAGTCATTTTTGCACTCACGTCATTGCGAGGGAGTATTTCATAATGAAATACGGACAAAGCAATCTCGAGAAAACATGGGTATATTTGATTACTAATATCGTTTGAATGAGTAATGTTAATGAGTTTGAAATAACTAATATCGAAGACTTTTTCTCGGTATGTATTAAGCACGATTTTCTTTATAAAAATTGGATTCATCGAGGTCAAAATCAAATTATTCAAGGACAATTACTGCCAACTATAGGAAGGGGAGAAACAAGCTTGGCAACAAACGTCAATGAGAGCCAATTCTTATCAATGTTTAAACGAGTACTTCCATTACATAACATAAGAGCAGGTTTAATGGATATTGACTATTTAGCAATGGGTCAACACTATAAACTGAAAACACGATTAGTAGATTGGTCATTGAGTCCATTTATTGCGCTATATTTTGCTTGTGATAACGTTACTTTAAAGGAAAATAAAGAAGCCCCTGCTGTGGTATACTCATGCTTAGTTAATGAACCTATGTGGAAACCTGATACTGGGAGCTTTAATGAAATAGAATTATTATCTGAAATAAAATGGTATGTGCCTGATTTTATCGATAATCGTATATACAATCAAAGAGGCGCATTTACCATTCATCCTTTTAATAAACAAGACAATAAATATATAGGAATAGATTGGAACTCAGTGATTGTTAGTGAGTATATAACAATGAAAATTCCACATGGATATATTAGTTCGTTTAAGCTTTCACTTGAGAAAATAGGATTCTCGCCATTGATAATATACAATACACTGGATGCATCAGCAGAATATGCAAATAATTGGGCTCTTGACTATCAGTCCCCGCCATGGAAAAAAACATCATGAATCCATGCTATCTCGAGATTGCCACACTGCGTATTTCTGAGATAAATACTCCGTTCGCAATGACGGGAGTGTGAAAAATACATTTTTTCAATAAAAAATATTCCATAGTGGAATAATAGAATAATAGAATAAGGTTCTACCACCTCCCCCTCGTTTCACTCGGGTACTCCTCCTAAAAACAGGAGGAGAATTTCTTAGTATTCTTTTTAGGTGTAGTAAAATAATGGCACTCCCCTCCTGTTCTTAGGAGGGGTGGATGATGCGTAGCATCAGACGGGGTGGTTGTAAATAGAAATACCGCTTAAAAAAGCAAAAACACCAACCAAAAAATAGAAAGGGTGAAAAAATAGAATAAATGAAATGGTGAAATATTGTTATGTTTTCACTTACATTTATTACCCAAATCCATACTCATGCGCTTTCGTTACTTAGCCATTCCAATAATCGCCATTGCTTTAGCATCCTGCAACCAACCTGCACAGGAAAATACGCCCGATACTTTTAATAAGGATAGTTTGATGAAGCATATACAAATACTGGCTTCAGATTCATTCATGGGTCGCAGGCCGTTTACAGTAGGAGAGGAGCGTGCTACGGCTTATATGCAATCACAGTTTCAGCAAATGGGATTGGAACCCAGTAATGCTAGCAGTTACATTCAGGAAGTCCCACTGGTAGATATCACAGTAAATGCGGCACCAACTATGCAGGTGCAGGGTGCTAAAGAGAAATTTGAACTAAAAAACATAGATGACTATGTACTGGCTACAGAACGCACGGATTCAGTACTGAGTTTAGATAATGATGAAGTAGTATTTGCGGGTTATGGCGTAGTAGCACCCGAATATAATTGGAATGATTATGCAGGCATAGATGTGAAAGGAAAGATAGTTTTGGTATTAGTAAACGACCCGGGTTTTAATGCAGGTGATACAACGATATTCAAAGGTCGTACTATGACCTACTATGGCAGGTGGACGTATAAATACGAAGAAGCTGCAAGGCAGGGTGCAAAGGCTTGCTTAATAGTACATAACACCAAAGCGGCATCTTATGGTTTCAGTGTGGTGCAAAACTCATGGGGCAAATCAAACCTTTACTTAGATACACGTGGCAGCAGCGAATATCATTGCGCATTGAATGGCTGGCTGACGGGTGACGCTACTAAGAGATTACTGGCAGCTGCAGGTAAGGATACTACATTGTTAGCTACTGCAGATAAGCAAGGTTTTAAAGCAGTGCCATTGGGCGTAAAGCTATCTACCAAAGTGAACATCAGTACGGTATACAATAAGTCGAAGAATGTAATTGCAAAAATTACCGGTAGTAAGAACCCTGATGAATATGTGGTGTATACAGCGCATTGGGATCATCTGGGTGTAGGCAAACCCGATGCAAAAGGCGATACTATTTACAACGGTGCAATAGATAATGCCAGTGGTTCGGCTGCATTGTTGGAGATGGCACGTGCATTTAAAAATACTAAGCCTGACCGTACGGTGATATTTCTTTCGGTTACTGCAGAAGAACAAGGCTTGTTAGGTTCTAAATATTATGCGGAGCATCCTATTTATCCTATGGAGAAAACGGTAGCTGAGATAAATATGGATGGTGTGAATGCCTTTGGCAAGAGAAAAGATGTAAGCATCAGCGGACAGGGACAATCTGACCTTGAAGATTATTTTACCGAAGAAGCTAAAAAACAAGGCAGGTATTTAGCACCTGAGTCTCGCCCTGAGGCTGGTGGTTATTTCCGTTCAGACCATTTCAATTTTGCAAAGCACGGTGTACCTGCGCTGAATGCAGGTGGCGGTACAGATGATGTAAAAGGCGGCAAAGCAGAAGGCGAACGCCAACGTGATGATTATACCGACCATCGTTATCACCAACCTGCTGATGAATATGATTCAAGCTGGACATTTGAAGGTGGGCTGGATGATTTGCGCTTACTCTTCAATGTAGGCAAACGTGCAGCTACCATAGGCAACAATCCGCAATGGAAAGAGGGCTCTGAATTCAAAGCATTGAGAAAAACTGTTCGTTGATAACAGTCGGCAGTTTGATTGATATTTAACGGTATTGTGCAGGTGATAGAATGATGTTTCCTTTGTGTTTGTAAAACCGGGTAATATGAGACGTTATGTGGTATTAATAGTAATGCTACTTATGGGTTATGATTCATCGGCACAGATGAAACATTATTATGCGGAAGGTGCTATCCTGGGAGAGATAACGTATGCCTATTCTTATGAAGTAATGTTGAGTGGTGGGTTACTGTATACTTATTCAAAGCATTTGGAATTAGGCGGAGAACTTAACCTGTATCATTATTGGGATAATTTTGACAGAGCTACAGGGGTTGGTATTTGTCCTGTAATTAAAGTGAACCTTATCAATTTCAGGAAATCGAAATTGTTTGTAAATGTAAAAGGAGGTGTAATCTATATGAATGTAGCATACCCCTATGGTGGTTCTCAGCTGAATTTTACATTTGCAGGTGGAATAGGTTACGAAACCCGGATATCGGATAAAACAACACTATATTTATCTACCAGATATGCCCACATGTCTAACGGTGAGATATACGGGGTTGCAAACAACCCAACATGGGATGCTTTAGGTGTTGTATTTGGTTTTAGTCATACTATACGTTAGATGAGGCATTATTCCGCAGCCATATTCAGAAAGTCATTCAGAGGCTTCATTGTTTTGTAAATACCGGTGGCATATTTTGTAAAGTCTTCTGCCATCACTGTTTTATCATCGCATTGGTGCATCATTAAAAAGCTTTTGTATTGCAACAGGCTTAGCTCAGGGTGGTCTTTGGCATAACCCTTAGGTACTGTCTTTAGTTTTTCACCACTCAGCTCGCCAAAGTTTTTCTTGAAGGATGCCGCATTGATTATCTTTTTGAAGTCTTTGGTGTTATAGTCAATCTCTTGGCGTATCTTATTTATCCATGGTGCTTGTGGTTCATAAGCACCGCCTGCCAGGAAACTTTTGCCCGGTTCTATATGAATGTAGTAAGCTGCACTATCATGCACCTGTGTGGCTTTATCTGCAAGGTAAGCGCCGAAGTTGGGTTTGTATGGAGATTTATCCTTAGAAAAACGAGTATCTCGATAAATACGGAATATGCATTTTTTGGCATCAAGGTTTGCTGCTTTTGAGTCAAACTTGGCAATTTGCTTCAGAAGGTCTGTTACAAATATTTCAAACTCTGCTTTAGCTTCTTCATAGCGTCCTTTGTTTTTTGCAAACCATTCACGGTTGTTGTTCTTAGCTAAGTCTTTCAAAAACTGCAAAGTGTTCTTGGATATGCCTGACATTTGATTTCGGTTTTGAGAAGATGAATTTAGGGTATTCAGTCAAAATATAAAAAAAATGCAGCGCCATAAGCGCTGCACGTATCAAAATTGAGTTTGTATTAATTAGCTACCGTCATTTGTTTGGTGCTCTTATTTCTGCCGTTTATCAGCCTGCAGAAATAAATACCCGGTGTCATGCCATCTCTGGTAATGGTTATTTCGTGCGGGCCTTTATCAAATTGTTTATCGGCAATGGTTCTTACCAATCGTCCGGTAGCATCATATATTTTAATGCTTACGTCTCCGCCGTCGGAGTTGAAACGGATGGTTGTGTTATCAATAAACGGATTCGGATAGTTTTGGTCAAGTATCTCATTGCTGCCACCTGTAACGGTATTCTTGATATTGTTCGGATTCTTGAATATCGGCAACGCTGTGTAATTTTTCATCAATATGCTGTCTACATCTGTTTGCGGCAACTGGAACCAGTCAGCAAGTACGGCAGCATAAATTTGCCTGTAGTCATTTTGCATAGGCACGTTATCGTTTACCGTTGCATTAGCAGGCAGCACAGGGTTTGAACCGAGTAGCCCCGGATTTACTTCTGAGCCGAAAACCATAACTGGTGCTGCAGAGCCGTGGTCTGTACCACCACTGGCATTAGATGCTATACGGCGTCCGAATTCACTCACCGTCATAGCAGCCACATATTGGAAGTAGCCCAGTTTGGTCAGGTCATCATAGAATGCGTATACCGCATCAGAAAGTTGTTTCAACAAGTTGGCATGGCTACCAATAGTGTGGTCTGTGCTGTCAGTTTGAGCTGAGTGCGTATCGAAGCTACCCATGCTAACAATGTATACAGGTGTTTGTAAACCGCCTGCAACAAGTCGCGCCACAATTTTTAATTGGTCGGCCAGTGAGTTGCCCGTAGGGTAGAGTGTAGATACGTTGGTTGCTTTGTTGGCTGCATTTTGTATAACAGCATTATAAGTTTGTGTTTGTTGTATTACGTAACGTATAAATGTCAGTTCATGACCTGCTTGCGTTGCAGGTGCAGGGTCTACATAGTTGTTGATGATGTTGTAAAAACTGCTGACACTTGATATAGCCATACCCAAGCTAACGTTTGAGCCTTGAACAACGGTAGACACACCAGAGCCTATCTGGATGGCTAATGGGTCAGGCATCGTACTGTTAGGATATCCGTTGGGGAAATTCGGATATTTATTATCAAGGTATCTGCCCAGCCAGCCTGAATCTACATATTGGTTAGAGTCTGAACCTGACATCCAAATATCCGTAGCACGAAAGTGAGAGAAGTTAGGATTTGGATAACTCACACCTTGCGTGATGTTTGCCCATCCGTTATTGTACATATCTCTTATACCTGTCATAGCAGGGTGCAACCCAGTAAGTGTTGTATCATTTAATGCCAGTACAGCATTTTGAGGTATAAGTATATTGCTGCGTGCATTAGATAATTCACTGTATTTATCCAGTGGTATTACCATGTTCAAGCCATCATTACCACCATTTAGTTGAATAAGTACCATTACGCGCCCTGTTGCTGCAGTTTGTTTTGCTAATAAAGCCAACAACGGGTGTTCTGCGTAAGTGCTTATGGGCAATCCGTTCATCGTAAAAGCGAGGCTGGCTGCCGGTGCTACCTTAAGGAAATCTCTGCGCTTCATTGTTATTGTTTTATTAGTTTAACACAATTGATGTTCTGCAAGGCGAGTGAGTTCTGTCAGCATACTGGTAAGCCTTGTTTTTACAGTATTGGTATTGGTAGTGTTGGGGTTGGCTTTATAAGCATTCCATGCATTGCTCCAATAGTAGTCGGATGTTTGCCCCGTCAACAAAGTTCCAATCTTTAACGATGTTTTGGTTGACGCCTGCATTTGTATGCCAAATAATAAGTCTACAGTGTAGTCTATTAAAAGGTTAGGGTCCCATGCATTAGGGTAAGCATCTGCAAATGCGATTACGTCAATTTTTATAGGAGTACCTGTACCTGCAGAGAAACCTGAGTTAAGCATCATGTCGCTAAACGTGAGGCGCTTAGGTAATGTGTTTGAATTGATCCATATTTCGTAATAGTCAGGCTCCTGGTAAAAAGCAGGCCACCCCGACACATTCGGCGGGTCGCCCAAATCGAGTGATAGCGACGCGCCATAACTGCGTATATAGTTCCATACGGCATAGGTCTTGTCTACTGTAAAGCTGGTTGGTATGTTGATGTTGAATGTCCTGAACATACCTACTAAGTAATCCATCGGAGTTCTGATATAACAACCCTGGTTGTTCATGTCGTAAAAATGCTGGCTCTTCAGCAAAGTATCCATAACAGGCTTGATTTCGAAATTGTTGCTGACCAATATAGAGGCAAGCGGAGCTATGATGTTAGCTTCTGTTGTTGCATCAATACTGTAATAAACAAAATAGCGGTAAAGCCTTCGGCATATATACAGTGCTGCTTCATTCTTGCTGAATATCATTGTCATCAGGTCATCTATCTCATTGGCGCCAGCCGTACCTGTTTTACCTGTTATGATTGAGCCATTGTAAAAGCTGGAAAATATTTTGTTGGTGGTATCATGTTTGGTTGAATCAAAATACCCTGTGAGCGTTGTGCCGTTAATACGCCAGCCTGTTAATACTTTAGCGGCTGCTTTTACGTCATCTTCGCTGTATATAGGTGTGTAGCCTTTGCCAAGTGTAAACAGTTCCTGCAACTCCCTGGCGTAGTTTTCATCAGGAGCTGTTTTTGTGTTGAGATAACCGTTGAGGTATATCAACATGGCTGGTTCTGTCGTTACCTTTCTTACCAGTGATTTAAAATTGCCCAAAGCATTAGCCCTCAGTAACGCACACATTCTATAGGAGTAGCGTGCATCCATTGTGAATACTTCTGTTGAAAAATGATTATGCCAAAACAACGTCATTTTTTCAAGTATGCTCAAATCCTGGTTAATCATTAAGCCAAGCCACCATGATTTTAAGGAATACATTCTGTAACCACTGGTGCCTGAATCATAAGGTGCATTTACCCATGTTTGTCCAAGCGGCACAGTTGGGTCTGCATAACTTCCGTTATAATTATTTACAGGTGGTGCAGGAGGTGTGGTAGACACATTCAATAGCTTATCAACAGCCTGTGTCATGGTCATGCCCAGAAGCGTCTGAATATCAGCATATTTTACACCAAATGTCGTTCGGCGTAAAAGATGAATCACTTCTGTTTTTGTCCATGCTCCTGTATAAGGAGTGAGTGAAGATGTGGTCTTGCCAAGCCCTGTGGGCATCGTCTTATTGGCATATTTTTTATAGACTTCATCTTCGGCATTTTTTGGAGTAGCTTGTTGGGAAGCTACAAGTTCTTCGAAAAACTCGCGGCGGTTGACATTACCCATTACAGTAAGATTTTATGTATGACACTCTGAGAGTAAAACGGTTTAATGAAAAGTTAATAATATTATGTGGATTTTTCTATAGCATTTATATCATTTAATGCAGGCTTAATCAATTTTTAATGTCCATTTTTTTGGCATTCTTTTAAATAAATAAGGATTTATCCTGATGTATCTTTATGCATAAATCAGACTATATGAAAAAGCTCGCCATTTTACTGATGACAGTTTGGTTCAGTTCAAACATTTTTGCTCAAAGTTGTTGTGTTAAGAAGGAAGGTTTCCAGATGTTGGCATTGAATGCAGATTTCAAAGCTGCACATTTATCGCCAGAGCCACTGGATTACAAACCTAAAACCGGCGCAATGATAAAGTTCCACACTTTGGATGCAGGTAAGGATGGGCAGGCATTTTATGTACCTTCTGATGAGCCTACCAACAAAGTGTTGATTATATGCCACGAATGGTGGGGTTTGAACGACTATATGAAAAGAGAAGCAGAAAGGTGGCAGCAAAAACTGGGTAATGTAGATGTATATGCCGTTGATTTATTTGACGGACAAGTAGCCGCTACTCCCGATGTTGCCGGCAAATTGGCTAACGGGCTTGATAATAAAAGAGCCGAAACAATATTGAAAGGGTTGATTAGCAAAATAGGAATGAATAATACCATCGCAACATTAGGATGGTGTATGGGTGGTAGCTGGTCGTTCCAGGCTACATTGTTAGCGAATGAGCAAGCTGCAGGTTGTGTGATGTATTATGGTTTTCCCGAAAAAGAAAGCAAAAAAATAAAACAGCTGAGGGCAGATGTATTGTATATCTGGGCATCACAGGATAAATTCATTACCAAAGATGTTGTAGATGAATTTGCATCAGCAGTAAAAGCAACAGGACATAAATTCGGTTTCCATAGTTTTGATGCCGTACACGCATTTGCAAATCCAAGTAATCCTAAACATGATAAGCTCCTTGCTGCCGAAGCTGAAGATTTGAGTATTAAATTCCTGAAAGAGAAGTTGCAACTTGATTAGACGCATCATTAATTGTCCAGGATATATACCGATTACTGCATAAAATCAGTATGTTTATTGGTAAATTTTCTCCTCTATGTCAAAAGTGTTAACAGCACTTTTATTGGTTTTATGTACCCTGTCTGCAATGGCTCAAAGGACGCAGCTTATTAAGGGAAATATTATTGATAAAGAATCTAAAACACCTGTAATAGGTGCAATTGTAACAGTCACAGATATTCAACCAGCCAAAGGAGGCGTTACGGATGAGCAAGGCAATTTCCTTATTAATGATATCCCCGTAGGTAAACATACCATCAATATTACCAGCATAGGTTATCAACCACTGGTGATAAGTGGCGTATTAGTCACTTCTGCTAAAGAGGTAGTGTTACCCTTAGAAATGGAAGAGTCTTCCATCAAAATGGGTGATGTGGTAGTGAAGCACCGTAAAGACCATGTGAATGAAATGGCAATGGTGAGTGCCAAAACATTTGATGTGCAGGAAACGGAACGATATGCAGGTAGCCGCTCTGACCCGGCACGTATGGCATCGAATTTTGCAGGTGTACAGGGTGCTGATGATTCGCGGAATGATATTATCATTCGTGGTAACTCACCACAAGGGTTGTTGTGGCGATTGGAAGATATAGATATACCCAACCCCAATCACTTTGCCATACCCGGCACAAGTGGGGGGCCTGTGAGTATGCTCAACAACAAGACATTGGGCAATAGCGATTTTCTTACAGGTGCATTTCCTGCAGAGTATGGTAACTCCACAGCCGGTGTATTTGATCTGAAAATGCGCAACGGTAATAATGAGCGTTATGAATACACTGCACAATTAGGATTCCTTGGAACAGAGCTTGCAGCCGAAGGACCTATCTCTAAAAAGCACGGTTCATCATTTTTAATCACATACAGGTATTCTACATTACAATTGTTCCAGGGATTGAATATCAAGATTGGCACCAGCTCAGTGCCCAATTATCAGGATGCGGCATTCAAATTCAATTTCCCGATTGGCAAGAAATCGAACCTTGCTTTGTTTGGTGTAGGTGGATTGAGTAAAATAGATTTGATTGTCAGTAACCTGAAAGAACGTCCTGAAGAGTTGTACGGAGAATCCGACAGGGACCAATATTTTTATTCTAATACAGGCTTTGGTGGTGTTTCCTTCAGCCATATTATTAACAGTACTACATACACAAAAATTGTAGTAGCGCAATCGGCTAATGAAATAGGGGCGCATCATGATAAAGTATTCAGAGATGCGAATTATTTGGTAGATTCTATAAAGAGTGTACTAGATTATACTTTTGGTACTAATAGCACAGTAGCGCATTGGTACATCAACAAGAAGCTATCAGCAAAGCAAACAATCAAGGCTGGTATCATTAATAATTATTACAACGTTAATTATGTTGACAGCAGTCGCCAGTATCCTGTTACAAGACAAGACTGGCAACAGCGTTTAAACTATCAGGGTGGTACAGATTTAGTACAAGCATATATACAATATAAATACCGCCCTAATGATGCGCTAACTTTTATCGGTGGTTTGCACGCACAGTACCTGACACACAATCAGTCAAAATCATTGGAACCTCGTGTAGCAGCAAAATGGCGTGCATCAGATGCTGATGTTGTAACATTTGCATATGGGCTTCACAGCCAGATGCAGCCACTGTACATGTATTTTTCTCATTTACCGGCTGCTCCTGCTACTGCAATGCATAATTATGATGTGGGCTTTACCAAAAGCCATCATTTGGTAGCAGGCTATGACCACAGTTTCTCTAATGTATTGAGAGTACGTACAGAGGTATATTACCAATATCTGTTTAATATACCAATTGAGATTAAATCGGGTTCTTCATATTCAGGTTTAGATCAAGGCTCTTCATTCAGCAGGGTGTTTCCTGATACCTTGCAAAACAAGGGGACAGGGTATAACTACGGTTTAGAGTTGACTATTGAAAAATCATTCAGTAAAGGGTTTTATATCATGGCTACAGGTTCTGTTTTTGACTCTAAAGCAAAGGGCAATGATGGCGTTTTGAGGAATACAGATTATAACAGCCACTTCGCGGTGAATGTATTAGGTGGGTATGAACATAAGTTAGGAAAATATAGTACTATGCTGGCAGGAGGAAAGATAACTTATGCAGGCGGCAAATTATATTCTCCACCAGATGTTGCTGCCTCTAATACGAAAAATGATTATGTGATTATTGAATCTCAACGTAACACATTGAAGTTTCCTGATTATTTTCGCGCCGATATTAAATTGGGTGTGCGGTTGAATGCTAAAAAATATACGCATGAAATAGCTTTGGATTTAGTAAATGTGTTGGGGACAAAAAATTTACTATCATTAACCTATAGTTCTGATCTTGCAGCTCAGGGCCAATACCCTTTTATTAAACAATACCAATTGGGTTTTCTGCCATTGTTCTATTATCGAATAGATTTTGGCAACGGCAAGCACAGATAGTCATGATGGAAAAAAGGCAGATAGATTCATTAACAGCTACGAGGGGCTTTGCGGCTTTATTGGTGGTCATTTTCCATTTCGGATTAGAGTGCATCCCGTTTAAATACTTGCAGCAGTTTTTTGCAAGAGGTAACCTTGCGGTAAGCTACTTCTATGTGCTTTCGGGTTTTATTATGTGCTGGACATACGAAACAAAAAAGATAAGTTTCGGTGCATATATGAAACGCCGTTTTGCCAGGATAGCTCCGGTATACTACCTGGCACTCTTTGCTGCAATAATATATATATTGGTGGCCGACTACACAGGCGCGTTACCACTTGAAGAGAACTTTGGCAAAAAGGTTTTTTTAGATGTTTTTTTTCTACAGTCTTATGTTCCCGGTTATGCTATGGCCATCAACGGGCCGGGATGGTCTTTATCTGTAGAAATGTTCTTTTACCTGCTGTTCCCATTGTTGATATTATTTTACAGAAAGAGCCCAAAGCAGTTTATGTGGTTTGCGGCAATACTTTATATAGTGTCTCAGGCAGGTTATCTGTACGCTGAAGAACACCGTTCGCTGGTGTATTCAGATATAGAACATCACATCATTAATTATTTTCCATTGAACCATCTCAATGCATTTGTATTAGGTATGGTAAGTTGTTATGTTTATAATAATTCAAAAAGTATTTCCCAATTTTTCAGTCCTTTATTGTTTTTGATATTTATAGTGCTTGCGATAATCTATACTTATTATCCTTTGCACAATGGTACTTTAGCTCCGCTTTTTGGTTTATTCATCATTGCTTTGGCAAAGAATCCACCAAGAGTGCTGAAGTCGAAATCATTGATATACCTTGGTGAGATCAGTTATAGTATTTATATACTGCAATGGCCGGTACACTTGTATGTTAGCAAACTCAATATTTTGTACGTGCATATTGAAGGTGCTCTTTTCTTTTATTGTTATACAGCCATATTAATAATAGTAAGTGCAATCTGTTACCGTTTTATAGAAACACCATCGCGTAAATGGATAAACGGGTGGGGTGAGAAGAAAATAATAGCATAAAAATATAGCCGCTTTTCAGCGGCTATATTAAATATGATAAGCGATAAATTATTACCATCCGTCACCATCAAGCATATTGCCGAGTCCGCCTAAAATGCTTCCCTCTTCTTTACGTTTGAATGTAGCATAAGATAATATCCTTCCTGCCAGCCTGCTGATGGGTAATGTTTGTATCCATACAGTACCCGTTCCTCGTAGCGTAGCAAAGAATACACCTTCGCCTCCAAATAAAGTATTTTTAATGCCGCCTACAAATTGTATATCATAATTAACTTGCTGCGTAAATGCTACTATACAACCCGTATCAATTTTTAGTAATTCACCCGGTTGCAATTCACGTTGCATCACATGCCCTCCGGCATGAACGAATGCCATGCCATCACCTTCCAGTTTTTCCATAATAAAGCCCTCGCCACCAAATAAACCTGTACCCAGTTTCTTTTGAAATTCAATACCAACTGATACACCTTTTGCAGCACACAGAAATGCATCCTTTTGACAGATTACTTTACCACCCAATAATTGCAAATCAAGAGGAATAATCTTGCCCGGATAAGGAGACGCAAATGATACGCGCTTCTTGCCTTGCCCCATATTGGTATATGTGGTCATAAATAAACTCTCACCAACTAATACACGCTTGCCTGCAGATAATAGCTTACCTAAGAAGCCACTGTTTTGTTGCTGGCTGCCATCGCCAAAAATGGTCTCCATTTGTATGCCATCGTCCATCATCATAAAGCTGCCTGCTTCGGCAACAGCTGTTTCCTGGGGGTCAAGTTCTACTTCTACATACTGCATTTCTTCACCTATGATCTTGTAGTCTATTTCGTGATTGCTACGCATTTTATTTTAGTTTAAATTTTGTCAAAATTAGGATGTTCGTATTCCGTATTGTGAAAAATAATGTTAAATCAATTGCTGTCATACTCGCTTAGCAAGCGAATTATTTTTTCATTCCATTCTTTTTGTTTGTCTGCCTTCTGTCCATGAGATGTCTCTTTATCGTATTGTTGTTGCATTTTACCATTTTCGGAATCGTATTTTTTGAACAAGGCATTGATTTCCTTTTCAAAATTTTCATTTGTAAAGGTGTAAGATTGGATAGCTTTCGAAAGCTCGTATGCTTTTATTGCTGTGATGTTAAAATGCATTTGTTCATGATTAAGTACACCGGGAATCTTTTTTTTGCACCAAGACCTGGTTTTGTCAAAATAAGGGGCAATAGTGATTTTATAAGATGTAGAGTGCCCATTTGTTGAGCGTTCGTATTTCATATTGATACCGCTGAATGTCAAAGCTGCAGCAAGGCTTAAATCATCCGGAGTTCCAGCAAAATCACTGATTTTTAATGGTACATTTTTATCGAAATAGATGAGGTCAGCATCTTCTGAAGCTGTCAGCATTATCACCTGGATATTTGTTTTTTGTTGCAGGTCGGTACTCTCAACATTATTTGTATTATTGTCAGCTTTCCAGTTATCAAAATCTGCAATGGCTTTTTCAATACTTTGCCTTATCATAATTCCGATGTATGCGCTGGCGTCTATCCCGGTTTTTACGTAAGCAGTTTCTGTAAGCTCAATTAGCTTATTGCCATTTTCGCTAAAGCCAATAGTCATAGTCAGGTCTGCTTGTTCTACCATGCCTACCGCTTTTTCAGATATTTTAAGTTGCGAAATGACCAGTGTTATTGCTGATGTACTTGTGTTTTGCTTTGCAGTATTCTGTATAAATGTATAAAGTGCTGTGGCAGCACCACCTTCAAGGTTGATAGGTGTTACTCTATTCATCATCCCGGCACGCATGGTGCCAATAGTTGTAGTGTCGCTGCGTTCATCAATCACGCCGGTAATGTGGAAATATTTGGGTGTATATTCTGTGATTGCTTTTTGCTTTAGCTTAATAGTTTTAATGTTTTGGGAAAAGCAGGTTATTGACAAGGTAGCTATAAGTGATAATAAGAGGATGTACTTCACGTTTGTAAAATTAGGTGGCTAAAAATACGCTATTTTATATCTTGCCTGAAAATTCTAATCCTGTAATGCTACCTGAAGAGTTGTTACTGTTAACAAGTCAGGGCGATAAAAACGCCTTCAGGCAGTTGTATGAGATGTTCAACAGCAGGGTATATAATACTTGCTTATATTATTTGCAGCATGTGCCCGACGCCGAAGAAATAACTCAGGATGTATTTATAGAGGTCTATCATTCTTCTGCTAAATTCAGGGGCGGTTCCAGTGTATCTACATGGATATACAGAGTAACTGTCAATAAGTGCCTTGATAAGTTAAGGTATAATAACAGGCAAAAACGCTTTGCTTTTGTATCAAGCATTTTTAATAGAGATACGGGGGCTTTACAACATGATAAACCTGATTTTAACCATCCCGGCATATCATTAGAAAATAAAGAGAAAGCAGGTATCGTGTTAAATGCCATCAGGCAGTTGCCTGAAAATCAGCAAACGGCATTTATACTCAAACAGGTGGAGGGGGTTTCGCAAAAGGAGATATCAGCTATTATGGATTTGAGTGAAAAGGCTGTTGAGTCATTGTTGCAAAGGGCAAAAGCGAACCTCAGAAAAATATTAGGAGATTTTTACAATCAAAACGAAGGATTAGATAATAACTGACGTCATAACATTGTCATATGGATAATAACAGTAAAAACAGGTGGGTTGATGAGGCTCTGGATAGCATAAATAATGCATACAGGGCAATGCCAGATGATGCCTTATTCAATAAAATAGAACAAAGGCTTAATGTTCCTTTTACGAAAAAGAAGGTAATACCTTTGCGAATAGTTTCTGCAGCTGCTGCCTGTATTATTGTATTGATAATGACAAATATTTATACTATATATATACAGAAAGGCTCTAATGTAGGTAGGGACGGAGCTCAATCTGTAGCAGCTTACTATGATATTAATAACACTGCAAACGAAATAATGGGGCTATGAGCAAGGATGGTTTTTATAAAGTAGTTGTTATTGCATTGTTGCTGCTGAATATTGGTACTCTTGGGTATTTGTGGCAATCGGGTAAACAGGGAGAAGAAAGACGCCATGGTGGTCCGGGACCTGCTCCCTTTATCATTGAAAAGCTACAATTAGACGATTCGCAAAAAGCGCAATTCGAAAAGTTAAGAGATGCACATCATGAGCGCACAGAACAATTGAGGCATGAAAGCGCACAATTGCATGATGCCTTATTCAGTATGCTGAAGAACGATGTTATTGATAGTGCGGCTGTTGACAGCCTGAATAAATTGATATTGGTTAACGTGCAACAGAAGGAAGCACTTAATTTCAATCACTTTAAAGAACTCAAATCGATATTGAAACCTGAACAGTATAAATTATATGACGAGTTTATTGAGCAGATAGCTCGTCAGTTTGCGCCGCCGCCACCTCCGGGCAGAAGGCCATAGTTGCTTTACATCAATCTTAACACAATTTATCGTACATTGTATTCAATAAAATAATGAACAATGGAAGATAGGAACACCCCCATCAATTTTTCTGATTATACTGTTGTAGACAGTAACACCATCGGAACAAAGTCAATTGCCAAAAATTTCATGGCAAACGTATTTCTATGGATGTTTGCAGCATTGGCTATTTCAGCAGCGTGTGCATATTGGTTTGCCACTACACCATCACTCTTATTGTCGCTTATTGATGCTGCAACAGGTAAGTTGAACATGTTAGGATGGATAGTGATGATAGCGCCTTTAGGTTTTGTATTAACCATGTCTTTTGCCTTTAATAGGTTGTCGGCTGCTTTATTGACAGCATTCTTTATTGCTTATGCAGCAGTGACAGGCATCAGCTTGAGTTTTATATTATTGGCTTATACCTCCGGTTCTGTCATAGGCTGTTTTGCTGCAGCATCTGCGATGTTCGGTATCATGGCTGTATTGGGATATACGACGGATAAAGACCTTACATCTTTTGGACGTTTAATGATTATGGGATTGATTGGTATAGTGATAGCATCACTTATTAACTGGTTCATAGGCAGCGAACGTATGGATTATATCATTAGTATCATTGGTGTAGCCGTATTTACCGGTCTTACTGCTTATGACGTTCAAAAGTTGAAACGCATTGGTGCAGGTATTGAGTTTGATGGCGTTGCAGCTACGCAAACACGTAAATTGGCCGTAATGGGTGCATTGAACCTTTACTTAGACTTCATCAACCTGTTTTTGATGTTGCTGCGTTTATTTGGAGGCAAAAGGAATTAAAATCAAGTATAACCAATTGAAATAATTAAGGGGAGTATTTACTCCCCTTAATTATTGTTATCAATATCAGATTATTCATCCAGCTTCAACACGGCAAGGAAAGCTTCCTGTGGAATATCTACACTACCTATCTGGCGCATACGTTTCTTACCTTCTTTCTGTTTTTCAAGAAGTTTACGTTTACGGCTGATGTCACCACCATAACATTTGGCGGTAACATCTTTACGCATCGCAGATATGGTTTCACGGGCAATGATTTTAGCACCCACTGCAGCCTGTATAGCAATCATAAATTGCTGGCGAGGCAATAACTCTTTCAACTTAGCACAAAGCTTACGACCGAAATCCTGAGCACGGCTACGATGTATCAGAGCACTTAAAGCATCCACTTTATCGCCATTTAGCAGTATGTCCATCTTAATGATATCACTCTCACGATAATCAAGTGGGTGATAATCGAAAGATGCATAACCGCGTGTAGATGATTTCAATTTATCGTAGAAGTCAAATACTATCTCTGCAAGAGGCATTTCAAATATCAGCTCAACACGGGTGGGAGTGAGGTAGTGTTGGTTGATCAACAAACCACGCTTACCCAAGCACAGGCTCATAATGTTACCTATGTAATCAGGTAGCGTAATGATTTGTGCACGTATAAATGGTTCTTCAATCCTGTCTGTCCTGCTCGGGTCAGGCATTTCTGAAGGGTTATTTACAATGATGGCTTTTTCAGGTTCGCGGGTAGTATATGCTTTAAAGCTAACGTTCGGTACAGTAGTGATAACCGTTTGGTTGAACTCGCGTTCCAGGCGTTCCTGGATAATTTCCATGTGCAGCATTCCTAAGAATCCGCAACGAAAACCGAAACCGAGTGCTTGTGATGTTTCAGGTTCGAATGTCAGAGAGGCATCATTCAATTGCAGTTTTTCCATGCAATCGCGCAGCTCTTCAAAGTCATCTGTTTCTACAGGGAAGATACCGGCAAATACCATTGGTTTCACCTCTTCGAAACCTTTTACAGCTTCTGTTGTAGGGTTTATTGTTGTGGTGATGGTGTCGCCTACTTTTACATCTTTAGCATTCTTGATGCCTGTAATGATATAACCTACATCGCCTGTTTTTACCTCTTGTCTTGGCTCCAATCCTAAACGCAATACACCTACTTCATCTGCAAAATAGTCATTACCTGTATGTACAAACTTTACTTTCTCACCTTTTTTGATGCTGCCGTTCAATACACGGTAGTATGCAATGATACCACGGAATGAGTTGAACACACTATCAAAAATTAATGCCTGTAATGGCGCATCCGGGTTTCCTTCCGGTGCAGGTATACGTTCGATAATAGCTGTCATGATATCTTCGATGCCAATACCGCTTTTGCCACTGGCTAAAATAATATCTTCAGGCTTGCAACCAATAAGGTCAACAATCTGGTCAGTTACCTCAGGTATCATAGCACCTTCCATGTCTATCTTGTTGATGACAGGAATGATCTCAAGGTCATTTTCTAAAGCAAGGTAAAGGTTAGATATAGTTTGCGCTTGAATACCTTGAGAAGCATCAACCAATAATAGCGCACCTTCGCAAGCCGCAAGTGCACGAGATACTTCGTATGAAAAGTCAACGTGTCCGGGAGTATCTATGAGGTTCAGGGCATATTTCTGTCCTTTAAATTCATAATCCATCTGGATGGCATGGCTCTTGATGGTAATACCTTTCTCACGTTCCAGATCCATGTCGTCTAATACCTGCGCCTGCATATCCCTTTCAGATATGGTTTTGGTATGTTCCAACAGCCTGTCTGCCAAGGTACTCTTACCGTGGTCAATGTGAGCTATAATGCAAAAATTCCTAATATTTTTCATGCCTTCCGAAAACGAGGTGCAAATGTACGCAATAGATGGCAGATAAATTGATTTGAATTCAGATAGTTTCTTAACGATTCCTTACCATAAGTTTTGCATTTCCTTGTGTCAATCCAGCTATGTATTGAGGTAATTTTATAAGACTTAGTGCAGAAAGTAAAAAAGACATTTTTAATCATTAAAATCAATTTTTATGACTGGTACCACAAAATTTTTACTTGGGCTCACAGCCGGAACAGTAGTAGCTCTGTTGGTAGCACCTAAAAAGGGTGAAGAACTAAGAAACGATATTTCTGACAGGGCAACGAAGTTGAAGAACCAACTCGGAAAACTTATTGGCAGATCAAATGGTAAGCTGGAGGATTTTAAAACCTACATCAATAAACATGTAGATGAACTCTCTGACGATGTGAAACGAAAAATTATTGAACTGATTGATAAATCAGACTTGTCTGAAAATGCAAAGAAACGTTTTACAGAAGCAATACCATACTAGAAAAATAAAGCCCGTAACAACGGGCTTTATTTTTGAATATTAATACACATGCTGCCCGCCATTAATGGCGTAGTTGGCACCTGTAATAAAGCTGGTGTCTTTTGATGCAAGAAAAGATACAAGATGTGCTATCTCATCTGTGCCACCCATGCGCCCTACAGGTATCTCTGCAATGATTTTATTACGATGTTCTTCAGGTACAGCCATTACCATATCTGTAGCTATGTACCCCGGTGAGATGGTGTTGACCGTAATACCTTTCTTAGCTACTTCCATAGCCAGTGTTTTGGTAAAGCCATGCATGCCTGCTTTAGCTGCAGAATAATTGGCTTGTCCGAATTGTCCGCGCTGACCGTTAACGGATGAGATGTTTATGATGCGCCCATAGTTGCGGTCCATCATTTGGTTGATGACATTACGAGTGCAGTTAAAAACACTGTAAAGATTTGTCTTCATTACCGCATCCCAATTCTCTACAGTCATTTTCTTGAATTGTCCATCGCGTGTTATACCTGCATTATTTACCAGCACATCTATTTGTCCTATCTCGTTTTCTATATGCTCTATCATGTCTTTCACTGCATCGAAATCGCAAACATCTGCCTTATACATATCCATCTCATAACCTTCGGCTTTCATTTTCTCCTGCCATTTTAGGGCCTTTTCTTTGTTGTTGTAATTAGCTACAACGTGAAAACCATCATTCGCTAAACGTTTGCAAATGGCGGTACCAAGCCCACCAGTGCCACCTGTTACCAGCGCTACATACTTCTTATTAGTATCCATACGACAAAAAGATTTTGAGGTTTACCAATTATATTTATAACAATATAACTGATAAACCTCAGTAAGTCAATATGTTTATCGAAACTTAATTCTGTTGTGGTAGGGTAGTATTCACGCCTTCTTCTGTAACGGTAGGAGGGGCTGGCTCCATGGCAACTGCTACTATTGGTAACTCTTCTGTTATGAGTACTGATTTTTGCAATAGAACATTCGCTGTAGCTACAACACCTTCTTCCCGACCTATAAAACTCAGATGTTCTGTGGTAGTAGCTTTGATAGATACATCATCAATAGTCAAACCAACTATAGCAGCTATCGCAACCTGCATTTGCTCTACGTAAGGTTTGATCTTGGGTGCTTGCAAGAGTAGGGTGCTGTCTATATTTACTAATTGATATCCCTTTCTTTTGATAAGCTCATAACATTCTTTGAGAAGAATCTTACTGTCAATGCCTTTGTATTTATTCTCTGTATCAGGAAAATGCTTGCCTATATCACCCAACGCCAGTGCTCCAAGCATAGCATCGCAAATCGCATGTAACAATACATCAGCATCAGAATGCCCAACTGCACCTTTAGTGTGTGGAATTAATATACCACCCAGCCACAGCTCGCGGCCTTCTGCCAATTGATGGAAATCTATGCCTTGTCCTATACGATACATACTACCAAATATCTAAACCGAATTTCTTAGCGTTCTCTTCTGCCAGTTCATAACCCGCATCAGTATGACGCAATACGCCCATCGCTGGGTCGTTGAATAATACGCGACGGAGGCGTTCTTCAGCATCTTTAGTACCATCTGCTACGATAACCATGCCCGCATGCAGTGAATAACCCATACCCACACCGCCACCATGGTGGAATGATACCCAGCTTGCACCACCTGCTGTATTGATAAGCGCATTTAGTATAGGCCAGTCTGCAACAGCATCGCTGCCA
The DNA here is from genome assembly GCA_018267965.1 of Bacteroidota bacterium. GTDB lineage: Bacteria > Bacteroidota > Bacteroidia > Chitinophagales > Chitinophagaceae > Polluticoccus. Next base: position 617,218 of record JAFDXK010000001.1, read on the forward strand.
TCTTTCATAGCTTCTGTTTCACGGTTAGGTGAAGCGACAGAGCCACAATCCAAGTGGTCGCGACCGATAACGATTGGAGCTTTTACTTTCCCTGTGCGTACCAGTTCATTGAACAGTAAACCAGCCTTCTCACGTTCGCCCATACCCAGCCAGCAAATGCGTGCCGGTAACCCTTGGAATGCAATACGGTCTTTAGCCATTGTGAGCCAACGGTGAAGACCTTTGTTGTCAGGGAATAATTCCATCAACGCTTTGTCTGTTGTATAAATATCCTCAGGGTCACCACTCAATGCCACCCAACGGAAAGGACCTTTGCCTTCGCAGAATAAAGGACGTATATAGGCAGGTACAAAGCCCGGGAAGTTGAATGCATCTTTCACACCACGTTTATCGTGTGCTTGCCCGCGCAGGTTATTGCCATAATCGAAAGTGATAGCACCACGTTTTTGCAATTCCAGCATCTGGCGTACATGTTTTGCCATTGTGTCCAGCGAGCGATTGATATATTCATCAGGATTAGCAGTGCGTAAAGCATTTGCTTGCTCTACTGTCAGTCCTTCTGGAAAATAACCAATCAGTTCATCGTGTGCAGATGTTTGGTCGGTAAGGGTATCCGGTGTTATGTTTCGGTCAATCAGTCGTTGTAATAAATCAACTACGTTGCAACATACACCTATTGATATAGCTTCCTTATTCTCTTTTGCTTTTAACGCCCAGTCAATAGCTTCGTCTATATCATGAGAGTATTTATCCAAATAACGTGTGTCAATACGCTTTTGAATACGCCATTCTTCCATCTCAGCAGCAAGGCATACACCTTCGTTCATGGTGATGGCAAGAGGTTGAGCGCCACCCATACCGCCAAGTCCAGCTGTAACATTTAAGGTACCTTTCAGTGAACCATTATAATGTTGGTTAGCTAGAGACAGATATGTTTCATATGTACCTTGTACAATGCCTTGTGAGCCGATATATATCCAGCTACCAGCTGTCATTTGTCCATACATCATCAAGCCTTTGGCTTCCAGTTCACGAAAATGCTCCCATGTAGCCCAACGACCTACCAGGTTTGAGTTGGCTATGATTACACGCGGTGCATCTTTGTGTGAACGCAATACACCAACCGGTTTGCCCGATTGAACTAATAGCGTTTCATCTTCATTCAATCCCTTCAGTAATTCCAGTATCTTATCAAAGCTTTCCCAGTTACGGGCAGCTTTACCAATACCGCCATATACAACCAAATCCTCAGGGCGTTCTGCCACTTCAGGGTCAAGGTTGTTTTGTATCATACGATACGCCGCTTCACTTACCCAATTCTTACAATTCAGTTGGTTGCCTTTAGGGGCGCGTATTACTCTTTTAGTTGTTGCAGACATTACGTCAATCAATTTGTTGAAAATATATTATCCGAGTTTTGCTATTTCTTCTTCAATACGTTTTACCATATCAGCTTCACTTACATCTTCTTTAACGAATTTCTTAGCTGTTACGTGTTCATACAATTCTATATAGCGGTCAGATATGCCTTTAATTACTTCGTCTGTCATTTCAGGCACTTGTTGTCCGTCTTTGCCCTGGAAACCATTTTCCATCAACCATTCGCGAACGAATTCTTTTGACAGTTGTTTTTGTGGTTCACCTTTTGCCTGGCGTTCTTCATAACCTTCGAGGTAGAAATAACGTGATGAATCCGGGGTATGTATCTCATCTATCAAATAGATTTTACCACCGATGTTTCCGAATTCATATTTAGTATCTACCAGTATCAGGCCACGGCTTTTTGCTATTTCCTGCCCACGTGCAAATAATGCCAATGTGTATTTTTCCAGTTGTTCGTATTCGTCTTTTGAAACTAAACCACTGCTGATAATTTCCTCACGGCTGATGTCTTCATCATGCCCTTCATGTGCTTTAGTGGTAGGTGTTATAATTGGAGTAGGGAAGCGGTCATTTTCTTTCATGCCTTCAGGCAATGGTACACCACACAATTCACGTTTGCCGCTTTTATATGTTCTCCATGCATGGCCGGTAAGGAAACCACGTACCACCATTTCAACAGGGTATGTTTCGCATTTGTAACCGATGGTTACGTTTGGCAGAGGTACACTTATCATCCAGTTAGGAACGATATCTTTTGTTGCATCCAGAAACTGTGCAGCTATCTGGTTTAGTACTTGTCCTTTGTACGGTATAGGGCGAGGCAACACAACGTCGAAAGCAGATATACGGTCGCTCACTTGCATTACCATGTACTTATCGGAAATAGTATACACGTCACGCACTTTGCCTTTATAAAAATTGGTCTGGTTAGATAATTTCAGAGTTGACATATATAAATAATGGTTTTTTAGAGATTTTGTTCATTAATCGGACTGCAAAAGTAAAGAAGAAAAGCCTCCCGAAGGAGGCTTTGTATTAAAATTAAATCACTTGTTTATAATCTTGCTTTCACATTAGCTATATCTGTCAAGCGTTTTTCTGCAATCTTCATAGCAGCAGCCTGCGCATGTATGTTTTCTGTTTCAGATAGTTTATAAATCTCAAGAGTACGGTCGTAGATTTTTTCTACATTGCCCATAACCCTTTCTTTATTATAACCATCCAGTTCTGCACTTACATTTATCAAACCACCTGCGTTTATCAGGAAGTCAGGGGCATAAATGATACCCTTTTGTACCAGCATTGGGCCATGTACATTTTCATCAGCCAACTGGTTGTTCGCAGCACCTGCTATTATAGGGCATTTCATTTTATTAATACTGTCGGTATTAACGGTAGCACCTAACGCACATGGAGCGTAGATGTCCATTTCGAGGTTGAAAATGTCATTACCATCAACTACCTCTACGTTACGATATTTCTCTACTGTTTCCTTTATTTTGGTATCGTTAATATCGGAGATATATACTTTCGCACCTTCTTCTATCAGGTGTCCTACAAGATACTGGCCCACATGTCCTACGCCTTGAACTAATACTTTTTTACCTACAAGGCTGTCATTACCCCATACTTTTTTAGCGGATGCTTTCATCCCTACAAATACACCATAAGCTGTGAATGGAGAAGGGTCGCCGCTACCGCCCATATACTCGGGTACACCTGTTACATGTTGCGTTTCAAGGCGGATATATTCCATATCACGTGCAGATGTGTTCACGTCTTCTGCTGTAATATATTTACCATTCAGACTATTAACGAATTTGCCATAACGGCGCCAAAGTCCTTCAGATTTTATTTTTGCAGCATCACCGATGATAACCGCTTTACCACCACCCAGGTTTAATCCGCTGATAGCAGCTTTGAAGGTCATACCACGGCTCAGGCGCAATGCATCAACTACTGCATCCTGGTGACTGTTATAGTTCCACAAACGGGTACCACCTAATGCAGGTCCTAATGTAGTGTTATGAATTGCGATAATAGCATTAAGTCCTGAATGAGGGTCGTGGCAGAAAACTACCTGTTCGTGTCCCATTTGCTGTACTAAGTCGAAAACCGAAGGCTGCATGTATATTAAAAATTAGGGTGCGAAAGTACAAAAACCCCCTAATCTCGCAAAAGATGTTTGATATATTAATCTATTGCAATACAAACTTGATAGGTAAGGTAAAATATACCTTCACAAACCTGTCGTTATTCTTGCCGGGTTTCCAATTGTGCATACCATTTACCACTCTTAAGGCTTCTTCGTTACATCCGCCACCTATCCCTTTAATGACACGCGCATTTGAAATACTACCATCTTCATTTACTACAAACTGTACATACACCGTACCCTCAATGCCATTGTCTCTGGCCATTTCTGGATACTGCAATGTTTTTTCAAAATAAGCATTCATGTCGCCGATATATTCAGGCATCACCTCTGCCCATTTTATTGGTGATGTTGTGGGTGGTGGCGCATCGCTGGTAATACTTGCAGTCGACTCGTTTGTTGTGTTTGCATTGCCACTTGTACCGTCAGTATTGCTAATACCAGGGTCTTTGGTTGATGCTTCTGCATTAGTAGGAGGAGGTGTTTCAACAAGTTCATCTTTTGTGATTTTTAAAACAGCATCTGCAGTTGTAGCTTTTGATGCGGCTGGTGCCACTGGTTGTGGTATTGGTTTTGGAGGATCAATATTAAAAATGGTTGGATTGACAGGTATGATTGGACAATGCGTAATATCTGATAAATGAGCTGCTTCCTTTGGATTGAATATTGCGTATACTGATAGAACAAGTATCGCACACGCTACCACTGAAAATGCTTTCAATGCTCGCGCATCATAATTTTTGCGAAGTAAGTAGCCTCCGTATGCTTTGTTCCTGTTGTCAAACAGGATATCTAAATAGTCTGATTTTGAAATTGATTCTGCGTTCATAGTAGTTGTTTATTATAAAACTCCACTTCGCATTGTTTTCACATTTTAGTTTGTAATCTTTTTGTCAGCAATTCTTTTTCAATCGGAGTAATGTCATCAATGGCGTAATACTTAATGTCGTTGATTTGCACTTCGTCAATAATTCTTACAAAATCATCGTAAGTACAATCGTCATTAGGTTTGATGATGAGATGTAGGTCATGAGCTTCTTTAGAAAAGTTTTCAGATAGTTGTTTCAAATTGCTTTGTTTCTTCCTGATGTAATTGCCGATATCATTAAATGACATGTATTGAAAAACCACGTTCTTATTTAATGCACCTGAGTAATAAGCTATCTTATGATTGCCGATAGGAACAACAGTTATAGTGCTGGTGTCTATATAGGCAGTCACTGCTTTGTTCGATTTGTCGGGCACTTTAAGGTCCATCAACTTTGGTTGCATAATAGTAGTAGTGTAGATGAAAAATGTAATTAGGATAAATCCTAAATCTACCATTGGGGTGAGGTCTATCTTAGGGGTTGCTAATTTTCTTCTGCCACTTTTCTGTTGAATTTGGATGTCGGCCATAGTGTTGGTTTATTAACAAGACACGAGCCTTATTCAATTCCATAAAAAAGCCTCACAAATGTGAGGCTTTTTATTAACTGTTCTTTCTTTCTTCTTTCCATTGTTCACGATGTTTTCGCAAAGGATGGTCTTTGGATTTGTTGAAAATTTTTGGCCCATTCTCTCTTCCGGCACGCAGAGCACGTTGCTCTTCTTCCGGAAGATTGTGTTCGTCTTTACATTCTATACTGCAACACCCTTCAAGCGTTTTTGCACAATCCTCACATTGAATAAATAGCAAATGACAACCATCATTTTTACAATTGGTATGAGTGTCGCATGGCTTGCCGCAGGTATGGCATTCAGATAAGATATCCTCGGTAATACGCTCGCCCAGGCGCTCATCAAATACAAAGTTCTTACCCTTAAATTTTACAGGAAGGCCCTGTTCTTTTGCCTTACGTGTATACTCTATAATACCGCCCTCTACGTGGAATACATTCTTGAAACCATTGTGCAGCATATACGCACTGGCTTTTTCGCAACGTATACCGCCCGTGCAGTACATGATGATGTTTTGATCTTCCTTACCTTTCAACATATCCACCGCCATAGGCAACTGGTCGCGAAAAGTATCAGACGGCACTTCAATCGCATTTTCAAAATGCCCCACTTCATATTCGTAGTGGTTGCGCATATCTACAATGATGGTATTAGGTTGTGCTGATAGCTCATTATAATCTTTCGCTTTGAGGTATTTCCCCGTTTTCGACGGGTCGAATGTCGGGTCGTCAATACCATCAGCTACCACTTTTTCACGCACTTTCATACGCAATACCCAAAAAGATTTCCCGTCATCATCCACTGCAATATTCATGCGTATACCATTCAACTCAGGTGCGGCAGCATAGAGAGCATCACGAAAAGCATCATATTTACTTTCCGGTACACTAATCTGCCCGTTGATGCCTTCATGGGCGATATATATACGGCCAAATACTTTTAGCTTTTCAAAAGCTATCCATAGATTATCGCGAAATTCTTGAGGATTGGCGATGTTGAAATACTTGTAAAAGGAAACTGTTTTACGCGGTTCGGTCTCCGCAAGCATACGCTGCTTCAGTTCCTCGTTCGAGATTCGGTTGTGTAACACTGGCATGGTGTACGTCCTTTTCTTTTTGAGGTTAATAAATGATGCGCAAAGTTAAGGCAAATTGGTATTTTAGAGCTTATGAAATGGATGATTTTAATCATGTTTTTGGTGTTAGGTGGTATTGCCTACAGTCAGCCCGGACAGGTACCGGTGAGGCGATTAGATAATTATTATTACATAGGAACCCGTCTGAATCTGAAAAATGATGTCAATTGTTTCGTTGTAACTACACGCAGAGAATTCACTAGGTTCTTTGGCGAAACTGTACGCCCCGATACTCCTGATTTTAGTAAAGAAGTAATGTTGATATTATTAATGCCATCCAGCGACAGAAATACTAAACTGTCATTCGATAAGATATCAATGAAAGCAGGAGGTTTTTTAGAGGTGTATTGTAATGTAAAAACAGACAAACATAAAATGCCTTATAAATTGGCTCCTATAGAGGTTGCAGTAGTGCCGCGTTTTAAAGAAACTAAAAATGTAAATTTTTATAACCTTAAGCACATGGACCTGATGGCTTCTGTCTTGGTCAAATAGCTATTGTTATTGACTATATTTTATTATTTTTAAAGATTAAAATAAAAATTGATTTCATGAAAAAGTTGTTGTTTGTATTTGCCTTTATTTGCTCTGTTGCTCAAATAGTGTATGCTCAACCCATGCACAGGGTAGATTTCAAGGTATTGGACGGTTATTTTATGAGATCGCCGATGAAATTATCTAAAGGGCTTAACTACATGATGATTGATGACCCGGTTCAGTTTGATACCTTGTTCGGTGTTGCACAAACTATGGGTGTTACCATCGAAAAGCCTGATTTCAATACGCAATATGTATTTGTTTTAGCTGCGCCTGAAACTCGTATGGAGACATACTTGGGTTTTAAACGCATGGAAGTTGTAGGTGAAGAGGATATGAACTTATATTGCATCATGATGGAGAGCAATAAGTTGAATTATATGACTAAACCATTGCTTATTGCAACTGCTCCTAAGAATGCGTTTATAAAGACAATACACTTCTACGACGAAAACGATAAGGAACAGAAAGTATACAAGCTGGATAAAATAAGTAAGGAAAAAGAAAAAGAAGCTGAGAAACTAGCTAAGCAACAAGAGAAGGCACAGTCTAAAGAAGACAAAAAAGCAGCAGAAGCTCAAAAGGAAAAAGAAAAAGAAGAGCAGAAAGCAGCTATGAAACAAAAAGATGATGAGCGTAAAGCTGCAGAAAAAGAGGCTGAACATGCACAAAAACTGGAAGCTGAAAAAATAAGGCTTGAAGTAATGAGGATGAAAGAAGAGCAAAAAGCTCAAAAACGTGAAGAAGAAAAAGCACGTATTGAACGTGAAACAAATGAGCGTTTGGCAGCAGAGAAAGCAGAAGCCGATAAACTCGAAGCTGAAAAGAACGCCAGGGCAGAAGAAAGGGAACGCAAACGCGAGGAAAAAAGAATAAAAGAAGAACGTGAAGAAAGGGAACGACTTGCTGCTCAAAAAGCTGAGGAAGAACGTATCGCTAATGAAGAAAAAAATCGCAAAGAAGAAGAACAGATAAGGGCTGAGGAAAGGGCACGCAAGCGTGAGGAAAAACGCATGAAAGAAGAGCAGGCTGAAAAAGAGCGTTTAGCTGCGGAAAAACGCGAAGCCGACCGTATGGCAGCAGAAGAAAGACAACGTAATAGCGATGCACGTATGACTGAAGAGCAGAGAGCCCGTAAGCGCGACGAAGAACGTATGGCTAATGACGAAGAAGCAAAGGAAAGAAGAGCAGCACAAAAAATAAAAGAAGAACAGGCAAGAGAAGAGGAGGAAGCTGCTGAACGCAGGCGTGAAAAAGCAAGGCTCAGGGCTCAGAAATTGGAAGACGAACGCATAGCGCGCGAGGAAGAAGAAGCTCGTAAGCAGGAAGAAATGGAAGAAAAACGCCGTGAGGAAGAAAAGGCTAAAAAAGCTGAAGAAAAAGCCCGTAAAAAAGCAGAAAGAAAAGCAAGAAGAGAAGCAGAGGAGGAAGAATAAACTACCACTTAACCGGATTCCTTCTGCGTAACAGGATATAGTTCTTTAAATTCATCCAGAATGCAAGAACCATATAAATGATAATAGGGGAGCCCAGTGTAAGAAACGATATATAAATGAACCATAGGCGTATACGCGAAGTTGCTACGCCTATTTTTTCGCCTATAGCGCTACAAACGCCAAAGGCTTTCCATTCAATAAAATTCTTTATGTCGTATAATGGTTTCATGATTGTATTGTAAATATAGGAAAAATCATTTCTAATTGCTGAGGTGCTGTTGACTATAACTTTTTAGCTTTACACATGGCTTTTGAAGGCTATATTGATATACATACCCATAAGGCTGCTGTTACAACACACATCAGTATTTGTAACTTGTACAAGGACTATAATATTGTCCAATCAGGCTTTTTATATTCCATCGGGCTGCATCCTTGGTATATTACTGCCGAAACGTTCAACAGCGAGTTCGAGCAATTGGAAAAGGTTGCCGGATCAACTGTTGTCCTCGCTATTGGCGAATGTGGGTTGGATAAACTGGCAAAAACCGATTGGGGTTTACAGGTTCAGACCTTCGAGATGCAAATAAAGCTTGCCAATAAACTCAATAAGCCACTTATTATTCATTGTGTAAGGGCTTATGAAGAGGTGTTGAAAATGCTGAAAGAATGCGAACTGACTGTTCCTGTCATATTTCATGGGTTTAATAAAAAATTACAGGTAGCCGAGCAGATATTAAAAGAGGGGTATTATTTATCGTTCGGCACATCCTTGCTAAAGGATATTGCTGGAATGTCAGAAGTTCTGCTCGCTATTCCTGCTGAAAAATTTTTTCTTGAAACAGACGACTCCGGCCTTGATATAGGAGTTGTATACCAGGCTGCTGCAACTATTCGTAAAACTCCTGTAGATACCCTTATTTTGCAGCTTCAAAAAAACTTCGAAACCGTATTTAAGAAATGAAAGATACAGCCTGGTTGTCGCGTACTGAGTTATTGGTTGGCAAGGAAAACCTTCAAAAATTGCATAATGCACATGTATTGGTTGTGGGTATGGGTGGCGTTGGTTCTTTTGCTGCGGAGTTCATTTGCCGTGCAGGGGTGGGTGAGATGACTATCGTGGATGGCGATGTGGTAGACCCAAGTAACCGAAACAGGCAATTGCCTGCATTAGCTACTACACACGGACAATACAAAGCTGATATTATGGCAGAGCGTTTGCTTGCGATTAACCCTGAGTTGAAATTGCATAGTATTAAAGAATTTATTACACCTGAGAAAGTAGAAGAAGTACTCTCAGTTAAATACGATTATGTTGTAGAAGCAATTGACAGCATTACCCCTAAAGTAACCTTTATCACTGCCGCATTTGCAAAAGGATTACGAATAGTAAGTTCAATGGGGGCTGGTGCCAAGCTGGACCCCACACAACTCAGGGTGGTAGATATTTCTAAAACCTACAACTGCCCGTTTGCACAACAAATACGCAAGAAGCTAAAGGAGGCAAATATTTATAAGGGAATTAAAGTAGTTTTTTCTCCTGAAGAATATATCAAGGAGTCATTGATGCTGACCGACGGTAGCAATTTTAAGAAGTCGGCGTACGGCACAATATCGTATTTGCCGGCTACATTTGGTGCTTGTGTGGCATCGGTAGCCATAAGAGATTTGATGAATGATTAAAATAAAGAAGCCACCTGAAAGGTGGCTTCTTTATTTATAGTTGAATTCGATTATTTAGAGAACTCAGCACGGATAACATTCAACGCACCGCCGGCTTTGAACCAGCCTATTTGTTGTTCGTTATATGTATGGTTAAGCATGATCTCATCTACAGTACCATCACTGTGATGCAATATCATCGATAATGGAGTGCCTTCTTTAAAGTCAGTTAAGCCAAGTATGTCTATGCTGTCATCTTCCATTACCTTGTCGTAATCTGCTTTATCTGCAAATGTCAACGCAAGCATACCTTGTTTCTTCAGGTTCGTTTCATGTATACGAGCAAAGCTCTTAACAATGATTGCACGAACACCCAGATGACGTGGTTCCATAGCTGCGTGCTCACGAGAGCTACCTTCACCATAGTTCTCATCACCTACTACCACGCTGCCAATACCATGTGCTTTATAATCGCGGGCAGTAGCCGGTACTTCGCCAAATTCTCCGGTAAGTTGATTTTTAACCTTATTCGTTTCGTTGTTGAATGCATTGACAGCACCTATCAACATGTTGTTAGAGATGTTGTCAAGATGTCCGCGGAATTTCAACCATGGGCCGGCCATAGAGATATGGTCAGTAGTACATTTACCGAATGCTTTTATCAAAAGCTTCATGTGGTGCAGATTCAATCCTTCCCACGGAGCAAACGGTGTAAGTAATTGTAAACGTGTACTGTCCGGGCTTACTACTACCTGAACACCACTACCATCTGCAGCAGGAGCTTGATAACCTGCGTCATCTACAGCAAAGCCTTTAGCAGGCAATTCGAATCCTTTAGGCTCTGCCAGCATTACTTCCTCACCCTTGTCATTTACTAGTTTATCTTTCAGTGGGTTGAACGTCAACTTGCCAGATATAGCAAATGCAGTTACAATTTCCGGAGAAGCTACGAACGCATGTGTTGATGCAAAGCCATCATTACGTTTTGCAAAGTTGCGGTTGAATGATGTAACGATAGTATTCTTGCGATTAGGGTCATCCATGTGGCGTGCCCATTGTCCTATACAAGGTCCGCAGGCATTAGCCAATACAACGCCACCCATTTTATCAAATGTTTTCAGGAAGCCGTCACGTTCAATCGTGTAACGAACCATCTCTGAACCAGGAGTAATAGTATATTCACTCTTTGCTTTCAGTCCTTTAGCCATAGCATCCTCTGCTATCGAAGCTGCACGAGAAATATCTTCGTAAGAAGAGTTGGTACAAGAACCTATCAATGCAACATCTACAGTTTCAGGCCAGCCATTTGCAGTAGCTACTTCTGCTATTTTGCTGATAGGAGTAGCCAAATCCGGAGTGAAAGGGCCATTTACATATGGTTCCAGTTCATCCAGATTTATTTCAATCAGTTGATCATAATATTTAGCAGGGTCAGCATATACTTCAGCATCAGGGCGCAGGTGTTCTTTCACACCATCAGCCAACGCAGCAATGTCAGCACGGTCTGTACCGCGCAGGTAATCTGCCATTTTCTGGTCGTAAGCAAACAATGAACATGTAGCACCTATTTCAGCACCCATGTTACAAATCGTTCCTTTACCGGTAGCGCTTAAGCTATCAGCACCTTCACCAAAATATTCAACAATAGCACCTGTACCACCTTTTACGGTAAGTATGCCTGCTACTTTCAGTATTACGTCTTTTGCACTTGTCCATCCGTTCATTTTACCTGTCAGCTTCACACCAATCAGTTTTGGCATTTTAAGCTCCCATGGCAAGCCTGCCATTACATCCACTGCATCAGCACCACCAACGCCTATTGCTATCATACCTAAGCCACCTGCGTTGGGTGTATGGCTATCAGTACCTATCATCATACCACCAGGGAAAGCATAGTTTTCCAGCACTACCTGGTGAATGATACCTGCACCAGGTTTCCAGAAACCGATACCGTATTTGTTAGATATAGAAGCAAGGAAGTCATACACTTCTTTGTTTACATCATTAGCTGTAGCAAGGTCAGCAACAGCACCAACTTTTGCCTGTATCAGGTGGTCACAGTGTACAGAACTCGGAACAGCAACTTTGGCACGTCCGCAAGTCATGAATTGCAACAAAGCCATTTGAGCTGTAGCATCTTGCATCGCCACACGGTCCGGTGCGAAGTTTACATAATCTTTACCACGTGCATATGCATTTGCTGCTTTTTCAAAGCTATGCGCGTACAATATTTTTTCTGCAAATGTCAGGGGCTTTCCGAGCAATTGGCGTGTTGCAGCTACTTTGCCTGGTAATTCACTATAAACTTTTTGGATGAGATCTAAGTCAAAAGCCATTTTTTGAATGATTTGTGTTTTAAAAGACGTCGCGAAGTTACCGAAATGAGAAGAGAATATAAAGTGATGATTTATCAAATCTGAACATTTATACTTCTCATATTTTATATATTTTATAATGATAACCTAATTGCCATTATATTTGCAATCCGGGATGATAATAAAGTAGGGAGTAGCTTTTAGAGAAATAGGAATGAAAACCAAATACATTATTCTTTTCTTGTTGTTTGTTTCGATACAGGCAGGTCTTGCCCAGCAGAAAAGCGCTTCAGATTCCCCTACGGACAAAAGTAAAACCAGTTACAAAATTACTATTCAGGATACGGGTGCATTATCAAAGCTTATTGCTTCGCAACATGGGCAAATTGCTGCAAAACCACAACACGCTACGACCGTGTCTGAAAAACATGAAGATATAGATTATCCACCTTTGGGTGTAGATGATAGGGGAGACGCTTCCAATTTTTCAGATAAGGACTCGGATGAACAATTGGTGGGTGGAAAGGATGATGACCGTAATGACAATACAGGTAGCAGCAATAAAGGTGGCGCTATGAATGATGCCAAACAACCTCAACCCGTTGAGTTGTGTTTCCCGATTACCAGAGATTATTTTTATAACGTTTATGATTATGCTATTTATATAGAAGACGTTAAAGTTGTAAGTAAGTACAAGACGTTGTTTGATAAATACCAGTTAGTATATAGTGGCTATGTTTGGGAGTATATTCTGAAAGATATTATTAAAGAGGCTGCACCTGCTGTATCTAAGTATGTTGTCATGCGTAGTGATAACAGGCGGGTTTTAATTAAGATTATTCAGAGGCAGGAGGTTGATAATTTTCCTGACTACGTATGTAAATACCTTACAAATTTATCTCGGTTAGAGGTAGTCATAAGAAAAATAGACAGAAAAAACGTTCCAAAATATTAATCAAAATAAAAGGCTCTCAATTGAGAGCCTTTTAAATATTGAGATAGTATTTCTACTATGGGAATATACCCAGTTCTTCATAGGCAACACCTACTTTGTTAATAGCAACGATGAACGCAGCAGTACGCATATCATTCATATTGTGCTCACGCATAGTATCACGTATTTCGTGGAATGAACCAATCATAGTGTCTTCCAAACCAGAGTAAACTAAGTCTACTTCATCAGGCCCGTGTAAAAGTTGTTTACGTTCTACGTCAGTTACTTTTTTACCGGTCAGAGCTTCAACTGTTTCCAGTATGCTGCTGTTTTGGTTTTCGCTGAAACGTTTTTCCATACGGCCGTAACGAACGTGGCTCAGGTTTTTCAACCATTCGAAGTATGATACGGTAACACCACCTGCATTCAGGTACATATCCGGAACAATGATAGCGCCTTTAGCTAATAATATCTCATCAGCTTCAGGAGTTAAAGGGCCGTTAGCACCTTCACCTATTATTTTAGCTTTAATGCGGTCAGCATTATCGGCGTTTACTACGTTTTCTAATGCAGCAGGAATCAGGATATCACACTCTTGTTCAATAACATCAAAACCATTTTTGAAATCAGTAGCACCCGGGAAGCCAAGTATAGAGCCTGTAGCTTTACGATGTGCAACTACTGCTTCAAGGTCAAGACCATTTGCATTGTAGATACCACCTTCATATTCAGCAAGACCTACAATTTTAGATCCACCTTCGAAGAAGAACTTAGCAGCGTGATAGCCCACGTTACCTAAGCCCTGAACGATTACTTTTTTATCTTTCACACCAGTAGTCAAACCAAGGCGGTCCATATCTTCTTTTACATTGCACAACTCACGAATACCATAGAATACGCCAAGGCCTGTAGCTTCAGTACGGCCGCGTACACCACCTTGTGCAATTGGTTTACCAGTTACACAACCCATAGCATCTACTTCGCCTGGTTTCAGTGAAGCGTAAGTATCTACTATCCAGCTCATTTCACGTGCACCTGTACCATAGTCAGGAGCAGGAACGTCGATACCAGGACCAATGAAGTTTTTCTTCACCAGTTCTGATGCATAACGACGGGTTATTTTTTCCAGTTCAAATACAGTGTAGTTTTTAGGGTTGATTTTGATACCGCCTTTACCACCACCGAAAGGAACGTTTACAATAGCACATTTATAAGTCATCAATGCAGCCAGCGCCATTACCTCATCCTGATTCACATCCATGCTGTAACGGATACCACCTTTACATGGCAGTTTGTGATGTGAGTGTTGCACACGATAAGCTTCAATAACTTCTATTTTATCACCGATACGAACCGGGAATTTCATTTGATAGATAGAGTTACATGCTTTGATCTGCTCAAGTATACCTTTCTCAAACCTTGTAAACTTTGCGGCTTTGTCAAAGTTGCGTTCAACACCTTGGAAAAAGCTGTAATGCTTTTGTTCTTTGGCTGTAGCTGTTTCTGCCATATTGATTTTTAATTATTGATAATTGAATGGATATTAATTTTCTTTCTCGAGTTTGCTGATTTTGCGGTCAAGGCGCACCAGGTACGCAATAATCCCCGCAAAGATAGTGGCTAATACTAAAACCACAACGTATATTTTGCCCTCCTTGCGAAAGGTATCAGCCATTGCGGGGCTACTCTCTTGTGCTTGTACGGCAAAGCTCAGTAGCATTAAAAACAAAAATGAAAGTTTTTTCATTTGTATAAACTTTACAATGCGTTTTCTTTTTTCAATTCTAACAATCTATACCTTGTAAACAAGTTAGCTACCCATAAACTTATAAGTATCCAACCGATTACAGATGGATAAAAAACAAGTTTCATAGTGTTATCAAGATCATACTGGTTAAATGCCGGATTGCCTTTGGCTCCGGGATGCAACGAATTAACTTTATCCGAACGAGGTATAATGTACAACAGAGGTATCATTAATGCATAAGCAAAAATGTTATAGACAGCACTGATCTTTGCACGTTTGTCTTCATCTTTCAACCCGCCACGCAATATCACATAAGCAAAATATATGAGTATGCATATTGCAGCACACTTTTGTTTTACATCACCTGTCCAACCAAAATAATTAGGTGTACCCGAATCCCACGTACCACTGGCCCATTGCATGCCGGTGGCCATGCCCAACAGGCTGAATAATATCCCGGCATACGCAAATTGAGATGATATAACATCATCTTTAATGTTGAATTTGCGTAGGTAAAGTATTGAATAAACGACAGATACAGTCAGCAATACCATCATTGCAAACCACATTGGTACATGGAAGTAGAGGTTGCGAATTGTTTCATTAAGAATATTCATTCTGGGAACAGGGGTGAGAAATCCTGCCACTATAGTATAGCCTACAAATAAGACTCCTAATATTTTCCACCAATTACGGCGCATAAGCGCTTGTCAAAATTTTGGCAAATGTAAGCGATTAATTGAGCAATTAATCAATACACCGTACTAATTAATATATATGGTATTTATTTTATTCCTGCCAGAGAAATGGGAACAGAATAATACCGCATATTATAATAAGTGCATCCAGCATCATTAATACCAACGCCAAACTCCACCATCCGGGCTGATAAACAGGCATGACGGCCTTCATTGCCAGGTTGCTTAGCACCATCAATATTGGTATCACTAACGGAAAACCTAATATTGCCACTAATGAGGCATTGTTATTTGCACGAGACGCAATGGCAGACAGAAATGTAAACAGAACTGATAAGCTAACACTACCTATTGCTGTAATAAGTGCAAATAATGAAGTTTGTACTAATGGGCTGCCAAGCAGCATATTAAATAGCAGAAAACTCACCAAACTCATTATTACCAACAACACCATGCTGTAAATCATTTTAGCAAGCAGATAGGTTGCCGGGCCCGTTAATGTATAATAATAACGGAATCGGTTAGGGTGTTCCTGTAAAAAGCTTTTTGCTACAGAGTTGATGGCGACAAATAATTGTGTGATCCAAAATAATGCGTTCCATATTTTAGCTTCGGGTTGTCCGGTCATCATATAAACTGCAAAAACTGTAGCGCTTACATACAGCAAAACGCCATACAGCGTATGCTTTTGACGCCATTCTATCAACAGGTCTTTTTTGATTAACGATACCAGTTCTTTGGAAATCATATACTTCCAAAGGTAATGCGCGAACAGTTTAGAGAAATATTTTTTTGAGAAACTTGTTGGAAATTGTGCCTACTCCTTTATCTTTGCACTCCCAAAAGTTCTTAACACACAAGCGGAAGTAGCTCAGTTGGTAGAGCATCACCTTGCCAAGGTGAGGGTCGCGGGTTCGAGTCTCGTCTTCCGCTCAGAAAAATTCCAAGCCTTTAGGTTTGGAATTTTTTGTTTGCATACCACGCAAACGCCCTGGTGGCGAAATTGGTAGACGCGCAGGACTTAAAATCCTGTTTGCAGCAATGCGAGTGCGGGTTCAAGTCCCGCCTGGGGCACTTAGTTTTTCAAACCTCTTACAACATTGTAAGGGGTTTGTCATTTATACCTTTTCGCGTCCGATAATATACGAAATATCAAACTTCTGTGACAAAAAACTTTGCATTCTTTTAACAGGAATTTATATCTTTGAAACCACAGTATTATAACGTTTTTAATTAGATTCAAATGATAAAAAAATCTATTCTGTTGTTATCTGCTTTAGCTTGCTTTGCAGGTAATGTAAATGCCCAAAGATCAGTATGCGGTACTGATGAGGTAAACAGGGAATACCTGAAACAACATCCTGAAATTGCTCAGTATCAGGCACAATTAGAAAAAGAGTTCAGGGAAAGCATGAAGAAAGTAGATTTTTCAAGCATAGCTAAAGTATATCCTTATAATCCTTCTAAGGATTCAAACTATGCAACTGTTTATATTCCTGTTGTTATACATATAGTTCATGACTATGGTACTGAATATTTAAAAGATCAGGATATATATGACTGGATAAACAAAATGAATGTTGTCTACAACAAGAGAAACTCTGATACAGCAGATGTTATTTCAACATTCAAACCATACATAGGTAATCCGAGGATTCAATTTTACCTGGCGAAAAAAGACCCGTATGGTAAACCAACTACAGGTATTACCCGCCGCCAGTCTTATCTGACACGCGGTGGTGATGATCAGGCTAAATTTGATATTTGGGCACCTGAGCGTTATCTGAACATTTGGATCATCAATTATATCGGTAGAGGTATTGCCGGTGGTATTGTTGCTGCATATTCAACATTCCCTGCATCTGCTGCAGCTAATCCATATTCTGATGGTATCATAGGTCAGGCGGCATCTCTTACAAGTTCTTTTACTGGTAAAACTTACGAGCATGAGATTGGACACTATCTGAACCTGTACCATCCTTGGAATAACAGTGGTAAAGAAGTAAGTGTTGAATGTGGTGATGATGAGGTTGATGATACTCCTCCTACTACCGGTCACTTCGGTGGTGGTGTAGCAGCCCATCCTAATAGTGGTGGTAACTGTAATGCTGCAAACATTTTATATGACTCAACTTGTGCTCAGGGCTATATGAAAACATTTACTAAAATAGTTCCGGGCGTAGGTTTAGTAACTGACACAGCTGATTATCCTGATACTACAAACGTTCAAAACATCATGGACTATTCGGATTGCCCTATCATGTTTACACATCAGCAAGTAGATAGGATGCGTTCTGCATTGAAAAGCACAGTAGCAAACAGAGATAGCCTGGTTACTCCATTCAATCTTTGGGCTACAGGTCTGAAAGATGATAATGGTAACTTGGTTACTGCAATACCTGCTATTACTCCTGTTCCTGATTTTTCTGTTGAAAAGGGTGGTGGTGCCGAAAGGTACTTCTTCCAATGTGCAGATAAACAATACACATTCAAAGATAGAAGCTGGAGAAACAATTCTATCACAGGTGCTGAGTGGACATTGAGCAACGAGGCATCTAGTGCTAATCCATCTACCACAGGTAATGGTGGTACAGTTGTAACTACTTTTGGTAAACCTGGTTGGGTAGATATATCTATCAAAACTAAGAGTACAACAGGTGGTGATTCTTCAATTACTAAGAAAGGCATCGTTTATGCAGCTGATCCTAACTATGTGAAAAATCCAATGGACGGTTACTTCCAGGAATTTACACCTGAAAGCGATTTGGATAAATGGCCTGCTTTCAACTATTACAACAATAACAGCAAATGGGAAGTAATCAATAACAATGGTTTCTACGATAAATCTTGTATCGTATATCGTGGTTATGATACTCGCGTGTATCCTGGTTTGTATGTAGGCGCTCAGGCTGCTATCAGGGTGGCCAGCAGTGGTGCAGTTACTTACTTAACTAAAGATAAAGATGACTTCTTCACTCCTGCATTCGATTTAAGCGGAATGACAAGTGGTGTTTGTAACTTAAACTTCATGTACTCAGGTGCTGCTCGCACTTCAGATCCGGGTCTGATGTTGGATACATTTGAAATTGCTTACTCTACTGATTGTGGTGCAAACTTCACTACTTTCAAAAAACTATATGGTAGCGATATCTTTAACAGAGGTTCTTATGCGGGTCACTATGCTCCTTTATGGATGGGCGACTGGGATTTAAGAAGTTTAGATATCCCGGCTGCTGCGCGTACCTCAAAAGTATATTTCCGCTTTAGGTATTTACCTTCAATTGATGGTGCCTCATTTGGTGATATAGCTATCGGTAACGACTTCTTTATAGATCGTATCAATATCAGCCCATTCCCGTTAGGTATGAATACATTGGTAGGCGGTGAACACAGCATTATTGTTGCTCCTAATCCTACCAACAGCAGTGCAAATGTTATCATTAAAGATGCACAAAATTCAGACGTTACTGTTGTGGTTACCGATGTTACAGGTAAAGTAGTTTACCGTACACAACAAGTATTACAAGACAAAATAAGCCGTATCGAAATACCTGCTTCTGCAATTGCGGTAAAAGGTATGTACATGGTACAAGTGGTTTCAGGTTCAGAGACACATTCTGAGAAACTGATATCTTACTAATATTAACAAAGACATAAGTAAAAGCCTCCCTGCATCAGGGAGGCTTTTCTTTTTCTATATTATCTTTACATAGTCAACTTAAGCCATTACATTTGTTTTAAATACTGCAGATGAGCGACTCCAATATAGTATCATTACGCAATGCCAACATATATCAGGGTAAAAATCTTATCCTTAATAACGTTCATTTTGAAGTGGGCAAAGGCGAGTTCGTTTATATGATTGGTAAAACAGGTAGTGGTAAATCTAGTTTGCTCAAAACACTCTACGGCGATTTGTATCTGAAAGAAGGAGACGGTGTTGTAGCTGGATTTGATTTGAAAAAATTGACTTGGAAAACAGTGCCGCTATTGAGGCGTAATCTAGGTATTGTATTTCAGGATTTCAGGTTGCTCACTGATAGAAATGTATATAGTAACCTGGAATTTGTATTGACGGCAACGGGCTGGAAGGACAAGGTCTTGATGAAGGAAAAGATTGATAATGTATTGACTAAAGTTGGTCTCCGCGACAAGGGATTTAAAATGCCTTATGAAATGTCAGGAGGAGAACAACAACGTGTAGACATTGCCCGAGCATTATTGAATAATCCTAAGTTGATTATTGCTGATGAACCAACCGGTAACCTTGACCCAGATACAACTGACGAAATAATGCAGTTGTTGTTCAATATTTGCCGCGATTATCATACAGCATTTATTATGGCAACACATGATTACGGTATCATTCAGAAGTTTCCTGCTCGTGTGGTTAGGATTGAACATTCAGGTATAAAGGAAATTACCCCTGCAGCGATGTAAGTATCTTTTCTGCATTTGTTTTATTGTCGTACTGCTGAGAAAGGAGTTTTTTTCGCTTTTCTATTACTTCGTTCGTAAATGGAGTATTCTTCAATTTATTGATGCTATTCACAAAAGCTTCCGCATTGTTTGCAATATTGCAAAGCTCTTGCAAACCTGTTCCGAAAAGCATGTTGTCATTTACAACAAGATGGCGGCCGTTAAATAATGCGTACAGAAGTTTCAGCTTCATCCCGCTAGCCTGGAATGTAGGTAATATATGAATATGCGCATCGGCTATTAGTTGTTGCATCGGTTCAGATGCTGGATTGACTATTAGCCGGCAGTTTTTTAATCTATTGCAGGCTGATATTACTTCTTTAGAAGGATTTTTACCTGCAATAATAAAAGGCATATCTACATGAGGGAATATATGTTGCAGTAAGAATAATGCAGCTTCGTTGTTTTCCGGATGAGATAGGTTGCCATGATATAAGCAATATTCACCTTTTCCTGTTTTTGATGTTATTTCAGCATAAGGATGAAATGGGCCGACAAACAGTGTTTCTTTATCAGGATAAATAGTCTTGAAAAAATGATTGTCCTCCATCGATAATGATAGAAAACAATCTGCAGGCATCAAGCGCTCGTAACTGTGCAACATGGCAGCCTCATGAGCAAAAAAGAATCTCCTGATAAAGTTCTTTTCTTTGATTGATAACTCACGGTAGTATTCATGTTCCACATTATGCGTGCGAACTATTTTTTTTCTATTTGCTAAAGATGGATGTGATAAATAATAAGTGGTATGCACTCCTTCAAACAGAACAGGTGCATCAATAGCCAGTAACCTCCTTAATAATTCCTCATTTCTACGGGAATATGTAATGTAAGGCAAAGTAAGAGATAAGCCCGCTATACCCGTTTTGCGGGGATAATACCACACCTCTTTGCATAAATCATTTAGTTCTTTACGCTCGCCACGCCCGTAATCAAAGCAATGCAAGTATATCTCTGTACCAACTTCCTTCAGTGCTTTTATTTTATAATAAACGTCTATGGCACCTCCATAGTCTGCAGGGTAGGGTACATCAAAACTTACGATATGTAATTTATTCTGCTGCAAGTTTATTGTAGATGTTTAATAATGTTTGAGCCTCATGCTGCCAGCAATATTTTTCACGCGCTTTCAGGCAGTTTTGCTCCAGTCTATTATGGTACGCTTCATTTGTCAATAGTTCATTTATTGCCTTTGCTATTCCTTCAGGTGTAGGATTGTCAATAAGGCTTGCTACCTCAAACTCATTATTTACATGTTCATACTCCTCATATTTGATACATAATTGAGGGACACCATTATGCATGTAATCAAAAAAACGATTGGCAAGCGATAGTCTGTTACTAAGGCTGGTTTCTTCAAAAAGTGTAATACCTACCCAGGCATGCAAAGTATAATTACGCAATTCATCTGGTGGTACATAACCTTTAAAAGTTATTTTGTTTTCCACTCCATATTGTTTTGCTAATGCCTTAGCCTCTTCAAAGAAATTACCTGCACCGCAAATAATTAATGGAGCATTTACATATTGCATGGCAGGAATCAATTGCTCAAACCTGCGACCCACATTCACTGCTCCCTGGTATAGTATGTATTTTTCTTTCTTTTCAGGAATTATTACAGGTTTGAGCACTGTTATATTCCGCACCAAGCCATAATCTACATCATACCTTTTTTTCAATTCCTTCACTATCCCTGCGCCAACAGTATATCCTACAGGAAAACGTGGAACTGCATAATTGGCAATAGCGTTCCACATTCGTGATATACCCGGGCGAGATATGACCTCTTTCAATTCTACAAACAATTCATGGGCGTCATGTACACGTTTTTTACCCCTTATCAGTGAAGCGAAAAATACAGGTAATATCGTATCAAGGTCTATGCAACAGTATATATCAACAGGCCTGAATACCAGGAAGAAAAAAAGTTTCGTCCAAAAATCTATATACAGCAGTTTGCCTTGTTCGGCAATAATGGGCAGGCGCTTCTGTTTGTATGGCCTGTCTATTAATGGCTTACTGTCTTTTCGCTTAAAACCGACGATTGTTACGTCATAACCATTTTCAGCCAGGGTGGTACAAATACGTATCATCCGCTGGTCGTAATTCAGGTCGTTAGTAACTGCAAATACTATTTTAGTTGGCTTCTTGCTGTTTTTCTGCACAGTGTTGTAAAAATAAACGTTTTTAACTTGCGTTTTATTTTTGTAACTCGCATCAAATGCCGGGCAAACGTATCCTGATTTTATATAATAGAGTGCCGCACCCTCTCAATGACGGGGGGAATATAGCAGTACATGCTATGATACAGGGCTATAAACGCCAGGGATGGGAAGTTTACCTCTTAGCTATGCATACCACAAGGCATAGGCTGGATAAGGAAATACTAGGTGGCATTTACAAGGATATATATGCATTTGAAACGGTAGATGTTGATAATGATGTAACCACAATAGGAACTGTAAAGAACTTTTTATTCAGCTCCGAACCTAATCATGCAGTACGTTTTCAGCACAAGCAATTTGCAGATAAAATAAGTAGTGTAATAACTTCATTTAAACCTGATGTAGTACACATAGAAAGTGTGTTTCTGTCATCATATCTGCCAGCCGTTAAAAAACAAACCAACGCAAAATTGGTTTTGCGATTACATAATATCGAATGGCAGGTATGGCAGCGATTGGCTAATGAAACAAAAGGCTTTGTAAAAAAGTATTACCTATCAAACCTTGCCAAGCGCATACGGCAGTACGAGCAAAAGGTTTGGCCGTTGTATGATGTATTGATTCCTATAACGCCTGTTGACGCTGATGTGGTAAAGCAATTCGTTCCTGATTTGAAGATTATTACCATACCTGTAGGTGTTGATATAAAGCCCGCTAATAATGTTGAACAACATTGGGTAGGGTATCACTTAGCTGCAATGGATTGGTTACCCAATTGCGAGGCTATTCGATGGTTTATTCAAGACGTTTGGCCGGCTGTTCATTCAAAGGAACCTGGTTTTCAATTTCATTTTGCAGGCCGTAATATGCCGGCAGAATTTAAAGCCGGGCTGCCTGCAGGAATTACTTGTGATGGTGAGGTGCCCGATGGTAATGCTTATGTAGTCGATAAGAAAATCTTGATTGTTCCTTTGCGCTCAGGTGGAGGTATCAGGGTTAAGATATTGGAAGCAATGGCTATGGGAAAAGTAGTTATAAGCACTACGGTTGGCATACAGGGCATAGACGCCATACAAGGCAAACACTTCCTATTGGCAGATACTCCCGAACAGTTTGCAAGCGCAGTCAGTTTTATATTGAATAACAAAGTTGCTTCTGAACAGATTGCTCAAAATGCCCGTCATTTCATAGCAGAGCATTATGATAGTGCATCTCTGGCACAAAATCTTACCCAAAAACTGAACACAATATTGCGTGTCGAATAACGCTTATTTGCCATAAGTAAGCTGCTTTATCGTTAGAAATACTGTTTCGGCAGCTATAATTGGCTTTATTGATGTGAGTATTTCCTTTATACATATTATTCGGTGTAAATTTGCATGTAATACTTGATATAAGAATATGTTAGATACTATAGAAGCAGCGCTTGAAGACCTGAGAAATGGTAAATTATTGATAGTGGTGGATGATGAAGATCGCGAGAATGAAGGAGATTTTATTACTGCAGCAAGAAATGTTACACCCGAGGTAATCAACTTCATGTCTAAATATGGTAGAGGCTTAATATGCGCTCCAATCACAGAAGAGCGTTGTGATGAACTGAAGCTGAACCTGATGGTAGAAAATAATACAGTTTTACACCAAACACCTTTTACGGTTTCAGTTGATTTAAAAGGGCATGGATGCACTACAGGTATTTCCGCTCACGACAGGGCAAAAACAGTGCAGGCATTAATCGACCCTGCAACAAAGCCTGAAGACTTAGGTCGTCCGGGGCATATTTTCCCATTGCGTGCAAAATCAGAGGGCGTATTGCGTCGCTCGGGGCATACAGAAGCAACAGTAGATTTAGCTCACCTTGCGGGTTTCGAACCTGCGGGTGTGTTAGTAGAGATAATGAATGATGATGGTACTATGGCGCGTCTGCCGCAGTTGAAAGAAATAGCTAAGAAATTTGATTTGAAGATTATCTCTATAAAGGACCTTATCGAATATCGCCTGCGTACTGAAAGCCTTATAGAAGAAGAAGTACGGGTGCAGATGCCTACTAAGTACGGCAATTTTGAACTAATAGCCTTTAGGCAAACAAATACCGGAGAACATCATCTTGCATTAAAGAAAGGCGAATGGACTAAAGATGAACCTGTATTAGTACGTGTGCATAGTTCTTGTTTTACGGGCGATATTTTACACTCATTGCGTTGTGACTGTGGCGAACAGCTACACAAAGCAATGGAAATGGTAGAAAAAGAAGGCAAGGGCCTTGTTTTATATATGCATCAGGAAGGTAGAGGTATTGGCTTGCTCAATAAACTGAAGGCATACAAATTACAGGAAGAAGGTAAAGACACTGTTGAGGCAAATCTGGCACTGGGCTTTAAAAACGACCAACGCGATTATGGTGTAGGTGCACAGATACTACGTTATCTGGATGTCTCAAAAATAAGGCTGATGACTAACAATCCGCGCAAACGTGCTGGCTTGTTGGGTTATGGTCTGGAGATAGTTGAAAATGTACCTATTGAAGTGGTGCCTAATCCTCATAACGAGTTTTATCTGCAAACAAAAAGGGATAAGTTAGGACACGATATTTTAAAGTAATTATCTTGCCAAAAAGAATACCCGTTTGAAGCTACTCTTTTTTGCTAACAGGGTTCCGTATCCTCCCTATCGGGGCGATAAACTGAAGATTTATAATCTTGCTAAAAGGTTATCAAAATCTCATGAGTTGCATTTGCTCACCTTTGCACAAACAAAGGAAGATTTGGAATACAAGGCAGAGCTTGAAAAGGTTTTCCATAAAGTTCATTTTGTATACTTACCAAAGTGGCGTTCAGCATTGAATTGTTTGTCAGCAGGTTGGGATAGTAAACCCTTACAGGTTTTATATTTCCGGTCGGCTGAAATGCGTAAGCAATTAGAGCAGGTATTGACTGCAGATAAGTTTGATGCTATTCACGTGCAGCATTTGCGCATGTCACCATATTTGTCAAAGAGAAAAGACATCCCGCGCATATTAGATATGCCTGATGCTTTTTCTATGTATTGGGAACGCCGCATCAAAGCACAGAAAAATCCTTTTCTCAAAATATTCGAAACAGTAGAACAGGGCAGGGTGCTTAAGTATGAGCGAATAATGAAAGAATATAACCTGTCATTAGTTTGCTCTACAGAAGATAAAGCCTATCTCGAGTCTAAACATGGAATAAATAACATTGAACTGCTGCCTAATGGTGTAGATTTAGATGTGTTCAAAGCTGCTAATCACGATTATAGCCATAACCATACTTTACTCTTTACCGGTAATATGAATTATGCACCCAATGTTGATGCTGTTATCTATTTTACTAAAGAAATTTTACCGCTTGTTAAACAAAAATACCCACAGGTTAAATTCATTATTGCAGGTCAAAAACCTATACCTAAAGTACAGGCATTAGCTACAGACGATATTATTGTAACAGGCTTTGTAAAAGACTTGGCTGCGACATATAATGAAGCCAGTGTTGTTGTTGCTCCGCTGCGTTTTGGTGCCGGTACACAGAATAAAGTATTGGAAGCAATGGCAATGGGCGTGCCTGTTGTCTGCTCCGAGATTGGTTTTGCCGGGCTTGGTATTGCTAATGGAGATGGCGCTGTAATGCAAAAAGACCCTGCATTATTTGCCGATGCGGTTATCGATTTGTTGAGTGACGCTTCTAAACGAGAATATGTTGGCAAAAAAGGAATGGAAGTAATACAACAAAAATTCAGTTGGGATAGTATCGCCAAACAACTCGAAAACTATTTTGCTCAGGTCATTAAGGCTTAATAGGTTCCACCGTCTCCATTCTGTTCTATTTTCTTTTCAGTAGGCTGAGGGGCAGGTTGTTTAGCTTTCTTTATGCCTAAAAACTCGCCGAGTGTATTAAATGAGCGTGACCAGCTTAAACCTAAACCTGCTCTGTAGATGTTATTGTTATAAAGGATGTCATAACTGTTTGTACGGAATAAATAACCACTTAGGTTACCTCCTTCACGGAACAGGTATTGCAGTTTAAAGTCACCCACAGGATTAAAATTGCTGGCTGTGCTATTGGCTGTTGTTGGTTTGCCCCAATCATAAGAACTACCAACCTGTACGGTCATCCTGTCATTAAAAAGGCTCTTACGCAACCCAACTGATACTTCACTTCGTCCTGAATTGTTGACATCATTTTCCGCATTATATGACTTGTATTTCAAATCAATACTCAGGTTGTCGTCACCCGTTATTTTGTTCAGTACTTTCGTCAATTGTGAAGAAAGGTTGCCTGATAATATCTGACCAATGTTGGTAATGCTTCCTCTTGCAGCACTACCACCAATATCACCATTTTGAGGCATGAGGCTATTAAGCAACAATAAAGATGCTACCTGGTTGAACAATAACTGTTGGTCATTATTGGTACGTTGTAATGCGCTGTAAGCTATTGTGCCATTCAGGCTTTTGTTAGGCGCATCCAATTTAAAGTCCAGCTTAGGTGTTGCAAGGGTGCCAGTCATCGTAAGCAATATGTTCAAGTCCTGCTGTTCCCTTGCTGCGGTAAACTCTCTGTTGTCATCTTTAATAAGATTTTGTTCATTAGCAGTAAGCAGGTCATACAATTTTACTCTTGAAGTATATACACCTGTAACATTTAATGCTGTTTGCCCAATACCTCCGTTAAAGATGATTTCGCTTCCCCTGTCCAGTTTAAAGTTTCTTTTAAGTAATTGTTTTAACGTGAAAGTATAATCACCGTTTTCTACAAAGAATTTGCCGTTCATCCTCAGGTCATTACTGGCAATCATAGATAATGATATAGTACCACGTCCTGAGGCATTGATAGCATCGCCTGTCGCAGGGTCTAAGAGCAATGATATTTCTGCTTTATTATTCATTGCAGCTTCTATGCTGAGTGATAGCTTTGTTTTATTCTTTTTTACAACCTTTTGGTTTGTGCCATATTCCTGGAAGGTTACATAGCTGTAGTTGCTCAATCCACTGCTTGTTCCTATTGGTAATGTAAGATGTGATTTCTCTACCGGTGCTACTTTTGTTACCCTGATGGTGATGTCGTTCGGTGCACCGGTGATGGATGCCCTTTCTACACTCGCTATCAGGTTGCCAAAATACAAGGCTCCTTCTTCATCAGGCAGGTCTATCACTTCAAATTTCGGCGTAGTCATATTGATAGACATACGCATTTTCTGAAATGCTTTATGTGTTATAGTGCCTGTAAGCGTGGCCGTATTTTTGTACCTGTCATACAGGGTAATAGTACCTAAATCAATCTTAGTATTAGTTAACGTGATTTGTGCATCAGGTATAGAGTACATCGGGCCTAATGCATCTATCTTAAGGTCGGCATCTTGTAGTTTCAATATGCCGTCCACATCAGGAGCAGAGGCGGTACCTCCTATTTTTATTTTACCATTGATACTGCCGCTCATGTTGCTGGCAATGCCT
Source organism: Bacteroidota bacterium (assembly GCA_018267965.1). Taxonomy (GTDB): domain Bacteria; phylum Bacteroidota; class Bacteroidia; order Chitinophagales; family Chitinophagaceae; genus Polluticoccus. The sequence goes on from JAFDXK010000001.1 coordinate 644,774, forward strand.
CTCGTGAATGCTTCTGCCCACGATAGAGGGGTATTATTAAAGTCAATGCCACCATTCAAGGCCTGGTTGCTGGTACTGTCAAAAGACAACGTACCATAAGCTAAGACTGTAGAGTTGCCACTGTATATGCCACTTTGATTGTCAAGTGTTATTAATTTCTTTGCGCTATTGTAGTTGCCTGCTATCTTGATGTTACCAATGGTGTCTGTGCCCATCTTCAGTTCGGTAGCATTGATGTTACCGGTCACATTCATTTTCCCTAAAACATCATCGACCTGTATGTTACCATTCAAACGCCCGTCTAAATTATAATCCGAAGCTCCGGCTAAATTCGATAATGCAGCTATATCAATGTTTTCAATTTCAGCAAAGATGGATGGAACACTGTATTGAGCACTAGTGTTTTTTGAGTATAGTCGTATGTTTTGTAACCCTGAGCTGAGAGTTAAACTATGAATAAATAAGTATTTGCCACTCAGTGTTGCGCTGGAGTTAGCAATAGTCCATTTTTCTGAGTTCAGATAGAATTCAGAAGGCAGTAATTTTACATCAAGGGTATCGCCGTGCGCATTAGCACTACCGTTAATAGAGGCGTTTCCATATCTGTCAGAGGAACTTGTATTGATTTTGAAGGTTAGCGCGTCATTGCCTAATACTGTATTTACATTTATCGAACCACGCAATGCACTGTCTCCTATCACTACATTTTTGATGTTACCGTCAAGTGTCAGGGTCCTGAAATCTCCGTTGGCTTTTATTGCTAAATCGCCCAATACGATATTGTTGATTTTACCAAAAGGTACGGCAACGTCAAGGCTGAGTTGTTGCGATGATGTTTTAAGAGTACCGTTGATAATTGCATTGTCAAAGCCTTTTACATCGGGTATCCATATACCCAGAAGGCTATCTACTTCTTTGGTTTTTAAAGATAAGGTCAGGTCTTGCTGAGGAGCAGATTCTGTCGGCTTTTTGATGTATCCCGGTAAATATCCGGATACATAATATTGCAAAGAGTAGCCAAGTTTGCTCAACTGATAGTTGCCTCGTATCATGGCATCTAATACATTGCTCTTTACAGTAATGGTTTTCAGGTTGTCCTCGGTTGCGGAATTTACATAGATAGAATCCACATCAAGCCTGTGCCCGTTGCGCAATAGGTTAATGTTATACAGTTTTGCAAATCCCGAAAAACTATCAATATCTGTTCCTATACAGTCAAGGTCAAAGTCTGCAGTAAGAGAAAGACTGTCTTTAGCCAACTTTAGTGCGGCAAAATTGCTTTTCAGCAAATTCGCTTTGGCATTAACCTTTATGTTTTTATTGCTCAGGTCGATGCTACCGTAGAAACCAAGTGCAAGGTTCGGGTCGTCAACAAGCAGGTTACCACTGAATTTGTTCTTCTCTATTCCACCTTCCATGGTGATGTTTTGATAGCTGTAACCCATGTAGTCAAAACGGCTGACAGTTGAATTCAATTCAATGTGCGCTACCTTAGGGTCAAAGTCAGTACCCGATACTTTGGCATTCATGCTTACCATGCCAAGGTCTTTCTGATTAAGCAACGCGCCAATATTAAATCCTTCAGTGATAATAGTGCCTGAGTATGTAGCGCCTGCAGTTTTCATGCCCGGCATTTTCAACTTTACATCAGATTTTATAGTCCCGAAATTCGTAGCCAGCACACCATTGGCAGCAAAGTTTTCGATGTAACCGGTGAAGCTGCCCTTGAAATCAAATTGTGTAAGCCCTGCAATATTAACGTCTTTGTTTTCTTTTAAAGATGGGGCATATTTTATTATTCCTTGTCCGCTGCTTCTTAATTCACCGTTTTTAAAATCAATGAATGTAGTGTTGATGTCAGGCAACCCTACCATCCGCAAGTCTCCTTTTACGATATTTTTACCATCATCAAGAAACAACTGCTGGCCCGATATATTATCTACTGTGCCTTTTATTTTGCCTGATACTTTCGCTATAGTGGGATATTGGTTCAATACAGGGGCAAAGTAGCCTACATCTTTTATGTTGATGGTACTGTTTCGCAGGTCAGCCACCATAGATACCTTGTGTATGTAATCTTCAAAATCCGGGAAACGGGTATAATGCATGGCATAGTATCGTTCTATCCGGCTTTTGTCTGTTATCAGCAGCAAGTCTTTGCAAATAGATGCGTTAGGTGATACTGTAATGTCTGCTTTCATTTGTTTCACTACCAGTCCGCATCTTTCATTAGCAGACAGGTTTTTCATTTGAGCACGTATCGTATCTCCGACTATCGATACATCTTTTACATCAAGGTTGATTTTACTAACACGAATATGGGCTGGGTCAAATTCACCGGCTACAGGTTGTCTGTTTCCTGCATCCAATCCAAAGTAGCAATCTTCAAGGTTTAATTTTGCAAGCCTGATTTCCCATTTATCAGTATTGAAGGCTGTAGTGTCAATACCTTGTTTAGGTTTTTTGGGACGAGGCGGTCTGCCACCATCATAGTCTCTGAATTTTATAGCTACTTTTTCAAAGTCTATGGTATTAAGGTCAATGAGTTTTTTCTTGAAGTCTATTTTATTAGCGTCAATCAATGCATCTCCCACGTCAAAGTCCATATCGTTCCCCACCCACTCATCATCCATGTGAAAACGGGTATTCACGATTTTTACTTTATCAAGGTCTATTTCGAAGTTGTCCTTCTGTTTTTTCTTCTTTTTTGGTTTGCTACCTGTATCAAAGGCATCTATAACAAACTGGTAGTTCCATTCATCCGATTTAGCTGTGCGGTATAAATGTGCGTATGCATCCTCCAGCCCGGTATATATCAGCACAGGGGTTCCTTTTTTCAAAAAGAACCAATCTGTAATCCTCAATGTTAAATCACCTGCATACAGTAGGGTATCCTTATTGTGGTCTTCTATATACACTCCTTGCAGGTGTATATGGTTCAGAATATCAATCCTAATATGTTGGATGCTTACTTTGGTTTTCAGCTTATTAGATAAAATGCTTGTTGCCTTGCTAACTGCAAAGTTTTGTACAGATGTAAAGTTAAATGACAATACAAGGCATATCAATAATGCTATGATTATCAATACGGTATTCCTTAATATCTTAAGTGCTCTTTTCAGACCCCTATATTTTATATTACTACTTTACTTCTACAAAAATAACATTTGAAGCTCATAAGGTTTTGTATTATTTGTTATAACATAACTAATTTATAAAATACCTCCTAAATAACCTTCTTTAGCAATACTTAAAGTTTATTTAGCGTTCTTTTGCTAAACGCTTATTTTCGGAGCACTATTTAATAGGAATATTATGAAGTTTTTTATTCTTTCTTTGTTATCAGTCGGTATTAGTATGCATGTAACTGCGCAGACAGCCCCATTGGCAATTTCTTCGTCAAATTCAAAGACTAATGCTAAGGCACCGGCAGTCAATTCAATAAAATACCCAGAAACTAAAAAAACTGATAGCACTACCACTTATTTTGGAGAGGTGGTGCACGATCCATATCGTTGGTTGGAGAATGATATGTCTGAGGCTACAAAAGAATGGGTGAAAAGGCAAAATGAAGTAAGCTTTTCATACCTCAATAAAATTCCGTTTCGCGATAAGATAAAAAAGCGTCTTACAGAGTTGTGGAACTACGAAAAATTTTCGGCTCCTTTCACCGAAGGTGAGTATACTTACTTCTATAAAAATGACGGACTCCAAAATCAGTCTGTGTTGTACCGGCAAATTGGTTCAGGCCTACCTGAAGTATTTCTTGATCCTAATAAGTTCTCTGCTGATGGTACTACATCGCTTGCGGGAATTGAATTCTCAAAAGATGGTTCTTATTGTGCTTACCAGATATCTGAAGGTGGCAGTGACTGGAGAAAAGTGATAGTGTTGGATACTAAAACCAAAACAAAAATTGGTGACACTTTATTTGATGTAAAGTTTAGCGGACTGTCATGGAGAAAGAATGATGGCTTCTATTACAGCAGTTATGATAAGCCTAAAGCAGGCAGCCAATTGTCCGGCATGACACAACACCACAAACTCTATTATCATAAACTAGGTACACCGCAAAGTGCCGATAAGCTCGTTTTTGGCGGCGATGCACAACCGCGTCGTTATGTAGGAGGCAGCGTTACAGAAGATGGTAATTATCTGATAATATCCGCAGCCAATGCTACATACGGCAATGAACTCTATATCAAGAACCTGGATAATGATACCAGCAGCATAAGGCCTATAGTTACAGGGTTTGCTAATGAGCACGATGTTGTTTTCTCTGACAATCATTTCCTTTTTATTGTAACGAATCTGGATGCTCCTAACCGAAGGTTAGTTGCAGCAGATATTCAGAATCCTACTACTGACAACTGGACACCGTTGATTAACCAAACGTCGTCCCCGCTTACTGTTACAGCTTGCAGCGGAAAGCTCTTTGCTCAATATCTGGAAGATGCGGTCTCTAAAGTGTATCAATACAATCTTGAGGGGAAGAAGGAACGTGTGGTTACTTTGCCTGGTATAGGCACTGCAGGCGGTTTTTCGGGTAAGCGCACGGATAAAGAAATATATTTCACATTTGCCTCATACACTAATCCTACAGCTATTTATAAATATGATACCACAAATGGTACTTCGCAATTATGGAAGGCTTCTAATGTGAAATTCAATTCTGCCGATTATGAGAGTAAGCAGGTATTTTATATTTCTAAAGATGGTACAAGGGTACCGATGATTATTACGTATAAGAAGGGAATGCAGCTCAACGGCAAAAACCCTCTGATGCTCTACGGTTATGGTGGATTCAATTATAGCCTTACACCTTCATTCAGTGTGAGTAACCTGGTTTTTATGGAAAACGGTGGTGTATATGCTGCTGCTAATATTCGTGGCGGCGGCGAGTACGGCGACGATTGGCATAATGGCGGTATCCAGATGCATAAGCAAAATGTATTTGATGATTTTATAGCTGCCGCTGAATACCTTATCGAGAATAAATATACTTCGCACGATTATTTAGCTATTTCAGGTGCATCAAATGGCGGTTTGCTGGTTGGGGCATGTATGACACAGCGCCCTGATTTGTATAAAGTTTGTTTCCCTCAGGTAGGCGTACTTGATATGCTGCGTTATCACAAATTTACTGCGGGCGCGGGTTGGGCTTATGATTATGGTACTGCCGATGATAACAAAGCAATGTTCGAGTATCTGAAAGGATATTCTCCCGTACATAATGTAAAGCCAAATTGTTATCCTGCCACAATGATCATCACAGGCGACCATGATGATAGAGTAGTACCTGCACACTCATTCAAGTTTGCTGCAGCATTACAAGATGCGCAATCTAAAATTTGTACTACACCTGTTATCATTCGCATAGAAACCAAAGCTGGTCATGGTGCCGGTAAACCAACATCAATGATAATTGATGAGCAAGCCGATAAATGGGCGTTTATGTTATACAACATGAATCTTACTTATAAGGGCCAGTAACATTAAATTGTATTCATATCAAGCATGACGAAAGTCATGCTTTTTTTATGTATATTTGTTGTAATAAATATACCAATGACGAATTCCTCACTTGTTTACATTCTGCAACAAAACACAACAATTTGACGCTCTAATACATTGATTATCAATCGTGATTGAAAAATGGCAGCTTTTTGCAACAAAACGCAACAATTTGCAACAATTTCACCCATCACAATTGAATTAAGTATCTTGCAGCACTTTTAAGAGAATATATTATGTATCGTACGCATACTTGCGGAGAGCTAAGACTGGAACACAAAGGCACTGAAGTTACCCTGGCAGGCTGGGTGCAAACTGTGCGCAAATTCGGCAGCATTACATTCACCGATTTAAGAGACCGCTATGGCATCACACAATTGCTGTTTAACGAAGCATTAAACCCACGTTTGGATGAAACTCCGCTGGGACGTGAATATGTATTGCAGGTAAAAGGCAAGGTGGTAGAGCGTAGCAATAAAAACAACAAAATACCTACAGGCGATATTGAGATAGAGGTGATGGACTTTGCTATAATGAACCAGGCAAACACGCCACCTTTCACTATTGAAGAAGATACAGATGGCGGCGATGAATTGCGTATGCAATATCGTTACCTCGATTTACGTCGCCCTGTTCTTAAACGTAACCTTGAGTTACGTTATAAAGTAAACCGCAGTGTGCGCAATTATTTAGATACGCTTGGTTTCTGGGATATTGAAACACCATTCCTTATCAAGAGTACACCTGAAGGAGCGCGCGATTTCATTGTTCCGTCTCGTATGAATGAAGGCCAGTTCTATGCATTGCCGCAAAGTCCGCAAACTTTCAAACAACTATTGATGGTGAGTGGTTATGACCGCTATTACCAGATAGTAAAATGTTTCCGTGATGAAGACCTTCGTGCCGACCGTCAGCCTGAGTTTACACAGGTAGACTGTGAAATGGCATTTGTAGAACAGGAAGATATACTGAACACGTTTGAAGGATTATTCAAGCACGTATTCAGGGATGTGAAGGGTGTGGATATTACCTATCAGTTTCCGCGTATGACATGGGACGATGCCATGTGGAACTATGGTAATGATAAGCCTGATATCAGGTTTGAAATGAAAATTCAAAACCTTAAAGCTGAGAATAAAGTATATGCTGAAGTACTGAATGGTGTTGACTTTAAAGTATTCAGCGAAGCAGAAAGTATATTGGCTATTGCAGTACCAAACGCCAGTGAATGGACGCGCAAGCAATTAGATGAATTGACCGAATGGGTAAAACGCCCGCAGATAGGCATGAGTGGTGTGGTGAATGTAAAATGTAATGCTGATGGTACCTTCAAAAGCAGCGTAGATAAATTCTTTAGTGAAGATAAACTGAAAGAACTGGCATCATTCTGTGGTGCTAATGCCGGAGATTTGATATTAATACTGGCAGGTAATGAAACACGTACCCGTAAAGCCATGAGTGAGCTGCGTCTTGAAATGGGCAACCGCTTAGGATTGCGCAATCCTGACAATTACAAACCATTGTGGGTTATCGATTTCCCACTGTTTGAATATGCAGAAGAAGATAATCGCTGGGTAGCTCGCCACCATCCGTTTACATCTCCTAAGCCTGAGCATATTGAGTGGATGAACAATATGGAGAAATATGGAGAGATAAAAGCCAATGCTTATGATATAGTATTGAATGGTACCGAAATAGGCGGTGGTTCTATACGTATCTTCCAGAAAGACCTTCAGGAGAAAATGTTTGCAGCACTGGGTATGAGCAAGGAAGAAGCCCATGAGAAATTTGGTTTCCTTTTGGGTGCCTTTGAATATGGTGCACCGCCTCATGGTGGCATCGCTTTCGGGTTCGACAGGCTTTGTGCCTTGTTAGGCGGGCAAGAGACAATCCGTGACTTTATTGCTTTTCCTAAGAATAATGCGGGTAGGGACGTGATGTTAGATGCACCTTCATCGGTTGATGAAAAGCAACTGGATGAGCTCGGCTTGCAACAAAAAGGCTAACTCACAGCTGTGTAAAACAGTTTATTTTGAAATTAACTCCAGAATATTATCTTTATACTTTAGTAACCACATAGTATGAAAAAAATATTAATAGGTTGTGTAGCTACATTGGGTTTGGCAACTGGTATGGTATCATGTCAGCCTAAAGCTTATGATGCAAATCCGAATAAAGACCAGAAAGGCGTTCTCAATCCTTTGGACAACACACTGACAGATGTTGTTTACATAGGCACAGCTCAGGGCCTTGTTAATGCTGCGAAGCTGGTTTTTGATGGCTATTTCTACGTAGATACATTCAATGTTCGAACAGTAGTACTGGTAGCTCGCAATGATGTTTATTATCATCGCAAGATAACAATGATAGTAGGAGACTCTATCTGCAAGGGTAAGAGCAATATCAATTTAGTAGGTACATATTTCAAGTACGAAAAATACGACAGCACAATAGGACGTAACAGGGTATATGTTCTAGACCCTGTAGGTGGTAACCTTACTATTACTCAGTACGCTGATGAAAACAATACTATGCGTGGTAAGATTTATGGCCGTTTGAACCGCACAGAACCTGAACCTGTAGATGATCCTACAGATGTGGCATTCTTCGATTTGCCATTCTACTTAGAAAAAAGAGGGTTCCCGCTTAAATAAATTTAGTAAGTACCTGATATAATAATAGCCCCTATCGGGGCTATTATATTTTATGGGTAGATTTTATGTCTTTTAATATCTAGGACAATAATAAATGCTAGATTTACGCCTCATGAAATTAGGTACCAATCTTTGATACCATGGCTTATCGTATCCGCCATATTCACGAAGTTTAGGAGGTTTCTCCTCATTTGATAGTTTTATTGTCAGTCCGGTATATACATCGAAGTCCGTTATTGCATTGCCAATCAGCAAGCTGGATAATAGGGTTGCAGAACCCAGGTAAAAAGGACCTAAATTGAATACAGCTCCCATATTAAGTGAACGCCAGCGTACGAAGGTAATAGGCAACCCGAATTTCACACTGCCCAGGTCATATCTTGGTGTAATGTTTAAATAGCCTACGTATCCTGGCCTGTAAACATTACCACCGTTACCTTTCAGGTTCATCAAGGTATTGACAGACGTATAGAACTTAGATCCAAGATTGTAATCTATGTTCAATCTGAATGCAGTTGGCAAACCTATCCTGAACTTCTCATAGGCTTTCTCTTCAGTCATCAGTCCTATGCTCTTCATCCTATTGCTGTAAAAGGCTATCTCTTGCCTGTCCGATTCCTGGAAGCTCAGAGCATCAAGCATAGTTAACCCTGCATTTACTTTATATGTAGCACTTCCTTTATCGCCAACGTAAGTAACACTACCAATATCTGTAATAGAGGCTGCTACTGCGTATTTGTATGGAGTCTTCTTATTAGGGTCACCATCCGGGTGATATTCAAATTGTATGCCTATATCCAGCCCTAATCCGCCTTTGCCTGCTCGTTGAGACAACTCGCCTGTAGAGCTTGGATTCGTGTTGTAAGTAAACATAGTGGTCAGGTCTCCTCTTCCATATTCCAGGGAGTCTTGCAGGCGGTAGTAAGCCAACGACTTGGTATAGACATTAAATGCTGCGAAACCAATAAGGTACTTTACATTAACGCCAACACGCACTTTAAAGTAATCGTCATCTCTGAGCATCTTACCTACACTAAAACCTATCTCTCCGAATGCATGTGCTGAAGCTCCTGTTTTCTTAAATTCAGTAGCATAGTTATAATATCTTGGGTCTTTTTCATTAGTCAATACAGTAAATTGATCATTGGTCAAGCCACCTGCATTCGCCACCGACCTGAATCTTGTGTATATGCCAATCTGATATTGCTTTTTGTAAGTGAAGCCGACTGCCGGGCCCAGTATGTCAACATTAGCCCAACCTCTTTTAATATGCTTACTATTCAATTTGGCATAGTCAACACCTTCTTTAGCATCACCATCCTGGTTAAATAATAATCTCTTGTTTACACTGTATGCATTGTTGCCCGCTAATACACTCAGTCCATATACATTTATTTCAGGTCCGGTTATTGCATAATTGACCATTGCAGGATTGTAAGGCATTTGTTGTATACTGGTGTATCCCGACATTGGCATGCCTATAAACTGCTGTGCATTTGCATTGCACGATATGAATAAAATAAGGGCTGTCCTTATGTATTTACCAAACATTTGATTGTCGTACTATCTGAAGTTTAATGTATAAGTGGGTGTGGCAAGTTACCTTAATTTATTGACAACACTTATGGGTATAATGACAAAACGGTAAAGTAAGGACTTTAGTGTAAGTGTATTATAATGGAAATGTAAAAACCCCTTCGGTAGAAGGGGTTTACGTTATGATATCAATACATTAATTATTGTCTGAGCTATTAGTATCAAACAGTGTTTGAGGTGCAGCAGGCATTGGAGCTTCAACCGGTGTTGCTGCAACAGGTGCTGCTGGTGCAGGTTTAGCGGCAGGTGCTTTTTTCTTAGAAGCTGCTTTTTTTACAGCTTTTTTAGGAGCCGCTTTCTTAGCAGGTGCTGCTTTTTTGGCTGCTTTCTTAGGCGCTGCCTTTTTTGCTGCTTTTTTGGGAGCTGCTTTTTTTGCCGCTTTTTTAGCAGGCGCTTTTTTCTTTGGAGCTGCTTTCTTAGGCGCTGCCTTTTTCTTTACTACTTTCTTAGCTGCTTTTTTAGCTGCCTTTTTTGCTGCTTTTTTTGCTGCTTTTTTAGGAGCTGCTTTCTTCTTAGTTATTTTTTTAGCCGCTGCTTTTTTAGGAGCTGCTTTTTTCTTGGCTACTTTTTTCTTTGCCATATCAAGTTGTGTTTTGAGATATAAAGCTATTGTATTATAAATAAAACAACAAGAGTTTAATAATAATTTTACGATTGCATTATTATGGCAATAAAAAAGGCTGCCCGAAGACAGCCTTTTTGTTTTAAGTATAACTTAAGATTAAGCTATTTCAACTTCAGCACCAGCTTCAGTTAATTTTGCTTTCAGGTCTTCAGCTTCTGCTTTGCTAACACCTTCTTTTACGTTTTTAGGAGCACCGTCAACCAGTTCTTTTGCTTCTTTCAAGCCAAGGCCAGTCAATTCTTTAACTGCTTTTACAACGTTCAGTTTGTTAGCACCTGCAGCTTTCAATACTACATTGAAAGATGTTTTTTCAGCAGCAGCGCCACCACCTGCATCACCACCACCTGCAGCAACTACTACTGCAGCAGCAGCTGGTTCTATACCATAGTCAGCTTTAAGAACGTCAGCTAATTCCTGTACTTGTTTAACAGAAAGGCTTACTAATTGTTCGGCTAATGATTTTACGTCCATTTTATTATCTTTTTAAAATTTTAAAAATTTGTTTTAATATATGTGAGCTTGGAAGCCAATTTTATTGTGCCGTTTTATACCCGGCAAGGTAATTATTCTGCAGCCGGTGATTCTGGTGCAGCGTCAGCAGCCGGAGCTTCCGGTGCAGATGCCTCAGGAGCAGCAGGTGCTTCAGCAGTTGCAGAGCCGCCTTTTTCAGCGTTGTGCAACAATGCAGCAAGAACACGTTTAGCAGGTGATTGCAACAAGCCGATAACTTCGCCGATAAGCTCGTTTTTCGTCTTGATGTTGGTGAGCGCAGTCAATTGGTTGTCGCCCATGAAGATATCACCGTTGATGTAAGCCGCTTTTAATACCGGTTTTTCACCGTTGCTTGCTTTGCGGAAAGAGCTGATGATCAAAGCCGGATCTTTAGGGCTTTCGCTGAACATCAGGGCAGTTACGTTATGCAATGCATCATAGATGCCTGCATATTTTTCACTGTCAAGGCTTTCTAACGCTTTTTTAATGAGGGTATTCTTTGCTACCGTCATTTCTACCTGCTTGTCAAAGCAATGCCTGCGCAGGGTACTTGTCTGGCCTGCATCCAGGCTTTCTGTATCTGTTATATAGAAGTTGCTGTATTGAGAGAATTTCTCTTTCAGTACATCAATTACTTCTTGTTTTTGTGCTGGTGTCATTTCAAATGTTTTTTTAAGATTATTAAATCTTGTTACGCTACGCTTTTGGTGTCAACATTGATACCCGGGCTCATAGTAGATGCCATGCTGATACCTTTCAGGTAAGTACCTTTAGCAGTAGCAGGTTTCATACGAACCAGTGTATTGATTAGTTCCTGGGCGTTTTCAGCGATTTTCTTAGCATCAAAAGATACGCGGCCGATGGAAGCATGGATAATGCCGGCTTTGTCTATTTTGAAGGCTATTTTACCACCTTTTACGTCGTTTACAGCAGCAGCTACATCATTAGTAACTGTACCTGTTTTAGGGTTTGGCATCAGGTTACGAGGACCTAACACTTTACCCAGCTTACCTATTTTAGGCATTACAGATGGTGTAGCAATGATTACGTCTACATCGGTCCAGCCACTTTCTATTTTCTGAACAAATTCGTCAAGACCTACGAAATCGGCACCTGCGTTCTTTGCTTCATTTTCTTTGTCAGGAGTACAAAGCACCAATACGCGCTTTGTTTTACCTGTACCGTGAGGCAGGCTCACTGTACCACGGATAGCCTGGTCTGCTTTCTTTGGGTCTACACCAAGGCGTATATGTACGTCTACAGAGCTGTCGAATTTTGTAGTGTTCACCTCTTTTACAAGGCTGGCAGCTTCGTTCAGGCTGTATTCTTTGTTTTTATCTACTTTAGCGTCTACCGCTTTTCTTTTCTTTGTAAGTGTTGCCATTGTTGCAATGATTTAAAGGGGTTAATTAATTAGCCCATGGCGCTTGACCATCCACATTAAGGCCCATGCTGCGTGCTGTACCTGCAACCATTTTCATGGCGCTTTCAAGCGTAAAGCAGTTAAGATCGCTCATTTTGTCTTTAGCGATTTCTTCTACTTGTGCCCATGTTACTTTACCCACTTTGTTACGGTTAGATTCTTTAGAACCTTTCTGAATCTTTGCCGCTTCCATCAGCTGCACAGCAGCAGGAGGGGTTTTGATAACGAAGTCGAAAGACTTGTCAGCATAAACTGTGAGAACTACGGGTAGAACTTTACCCATTTTGTCTTGTGTGCGAGCATTGAACTGCTTGCAGAATTCCATAATGTTGACACCTTTAGAACCTAAAGCAGGTCCGATTGGAGGTGCCGGATTGGCTTGGCCGCCTTTACATTGCAGCTTTACATAGCCAGTGATTTCCTTAGCCATTTTAATCTTTTGGTTTTAACGAGATTTACTTAAAAAACTCTCCCAAATGCAATCTTTATTAAGAGCAATCTTGAGAATTGGACGGCAAAGGTAAGGGAAATATTAATATAAAAGCCAAAAACCAATAGAAAATTACATTATAAGCAACAAGGTGTTCATGAATTGAATACAGTTTTAATGTATAGATTTTTTCTATACTGTATAAAACACTGGTGATTTTAGTTTTTTGGCAGCGTATCATTATGCCACAATATTGAACCGGTTCAAAAAATATTGTACGCCTAAGCCGAAAAGCGGTAAACAGAGTAGGCCCTCTATTTTACTTTTAAATCTATTAAACATGAAAAAAGGAATGTTCTTAGTATTTATTGCTTTATCACTCATTTCGATGTATTCTTTTGCTGCGACAAAAAATGCGATAGGTATAGCAACGAAGAATGGTAAAAAGATTACTTGTCCGCCAGCTCAACAAATATGTTACATTATTTATGGTGATACAACAGTTATCATTAATACAGACCCTCTTTTAGTTGGTACAGTCGCAAGTGGAATTGCTTTCAAGGATCATGAAACTGGTACACCTATTGACGTACAAGATTTGCCAGAAGAGATAGCACCAAATACAGTTGATATTGAATTGCCTTAGTGAGAGTTCCCAAACAGGCGGTTTTAAATACCGCCTGTTTAAAGTTTATAATTATATGAAATTGTCGAACAGAATTATAGTCTTCATTACAATAATTAGTATAACTACTTTTTATAATAATTGTTATGGCGATGATACTTTATGCTATCACACTATTGATAAGAATATTAATACTATTCACGTACAAGATAATTACATTATTCATGATAATATTTATGGTAAATGGTCGATAATTAATACTAAAACCAATGAAGAATATACATTGAAGCAAACAGATACAATGATTCAAGAGTTATATAAGGTGTATTATCGAGACAGCTTTAATAATAGATACCCTGTCATTAGTGCTTACATAAATGCAACTCCTTCATTAAAGCCTGTTATTAGTGGGGTACAAAAATGGGATATAAATACAATAGCTATTGTTTATAGTGTAAAAGATTTCATATTGCAGGGAGACGATACTTTACTAATAGGTAGACCTGTAATTGCTAAGTATGATATTGTAAAAAACAAATACATAGGTTTGTATACACTGGATAGCTCATTCAAAAAAAGACATTTTTGGTATTTATTTATTCAAAATCAAGAATATTTTGCGCAAGGGTTAAATAGCAAGAACAGATTCTTTTTAGCAAAACTGCGAGTTAATGAGAAAGAAAAAATTTTTTCCATGAAAGAAGAAAAGCCTTTTCATCAACCCGATAATTACAAAACGATGTCAGTATCGCCTCTAGTAGAGCATAATATAACATTAAATAATGGGCTTGCGATTTTCGATTATGATGATAAAATCACAAGACTTGATAACAATCAGTTAATTCAGATACCGTTTGGACCTAAAGTTCTGAATAAGTATGATTATTATCAAATACGGGATGTTTTTCAGGATAACTTATACTACTATGTACTTTACTTACAGTATAAAGAGATTGTGGCAATGAGAATTTCAAAAAGAGGTAATAGTTTGAAAAACATAAAATTGGGAAGTATAGATGAAATCGACAAGTATGGCATAGGTTTTTTTAACAGTGGAAATAATGTTATACTAAAGCCTTTATCGAATAATTGCCTTATTGTGAAGTCTATTAATTATTGAATAAATTCTTTACATTTAAAAACTTATTATTATGAAAACTGTCTCATTTCTAATTGTTTTATTTATTGTAAACGTCAATACTTTGTTTGCAAACGAGTTGTTTATAACTATGAGCCCACTGAATTGTATAACATGTTCTTCAGGAGTATATGATTTAGCTCGTGAAAATTCAATTAATATAATTAGCATTGTTTTGGAAAGTAAATACAAAGAAGATTCTACAGAAATAGAAGAAATGTATAGCTTAAGCAAGTTTCCAAAGATTAAAGTCGTGTTCTCCGATAGTCTGTACAAGCATTTTTCTCATGACAATAATAACCCTGAATTGATAATTGCAGATGCTCGAAAAGCTGAAATATATCGTAGTTCATTAAAAAGTATAGATATGCGTGCGATACATCATTACTTTCCATTAGAAAAGACTGTAGAAATTTCAAAAAACTGATTTGTCAAACTCAGACTTTGAAATGATGCTATAATTGGCAATATTTAGGGTACGATAATTAGTATGAACAAAGTCTTCTTAACCCTTATTAGCTGCCTTTTTCTGGGGCAGGCTTCAGCTCAGTCAATCGATACTATATACTTTGGTGCAAAGTGGGAGAAAATCAATAGCCGGAATGGTGCACACTTTTACAGAGTTACTAAAAAGCTAGATAATGGGCTTTACAGCATTGGTGATTACTACATCAATGGCAAGTTGCAGATGTCGGGTTTTAAAAAGGATTATGCAGGTGTGGATGGTTCTACTAACGAGGGGCAGTTTGTTTACTATGACTCGTTGGGGCATGTGAATGAAGAAGGAGTGTATAAAGCAGGCAAAAAGACAGGAACGTGGAAGTCATATTATGATGGTTCGGACAAATTGTACAGTGTTTGTGAGTATGTAGATGGAGAACGTAATGGGGCATACACGGGTTATGATTCTGCATCGGGTATGGTTGAATTTAAGGGGACACTTGCTAAAGATGCTCCGCAGGGGTTGTGGGAATATTACTATTCCGGTACAACAAGGCCAAAATCAAAAATCAATTTTAAAGATGGTAAATTAAACGGTACTGCTGAGTATTATGATTCGGCAACGGGATACCCGATAAAAAAGGGTAACTATGTATTGGATAAGCACGAAGGAGAATGGAGCTATTATTTTGAAGGCACAAAGCAGATGAGGTCAAAACTCAACTATAAGGATGATGAGATAGATGGTCACGCTCAGTATTATGATTCAGCCAGCGGTAAGCTTCATTCTGAAGGGAATTTTGAAAAGGGCACAAGAAAAGGGTTGTGGTATTTTTATGAACCTACATCCGGCATAGTCAGAACAACAGAAGACTATACAAATGAAAATGATTTTGTTTATACCGAATACGACACAGTAACGGGAAAGAAACCTACATACATTTGTAAATACAGAAACAGAAAAGAAGAAGGCCCGTTTATAGTTTATTATCAAGGCTCTGATAAGGTGAAAATAAAGGGAAATTTTGAAGGCGGTCTGGTTGATAATAAGCTGTATTACTACGATTCAGCATCTCAAAAAGTGGTCAAACAATCAGAATTCAGAAAGGGAGCGAAAACAGGTACCTGGTATTTTTATGCAGTTGACGGCAGGTTGAAGAGCAAGGAAAATTATAGCGAAGACCAATTGGATGGCGAACTTGTTACTTACGATTCGATAGGTAATAAGTATGCAATATATAACTTCAGAGGAGGTAAGAAACATGGAAACTGGAAACTGAATTATTACGGTACTAAACAGGTATGGATAGACTATAATTTCATGGACGACTCTCTGGATGGAAGCCTGCGTACTTATTATAAGAATGGTAAACTGAAGCGCGAAGAGACCTACAATTTCGGCAAACTGATAAGTAGCAAGTGTTATTCTGAATCGGGCACTGAGGTGCAATATTTTCCGGTTATTACTAATCCAAAGTTTGAGTCTGATGTTATGACATACGTAGGTAACAATTTACGTTACCCTGAAGATGCAAAAGAAAAAGGTATTGAAGGTAAGGTGCTGGTTAAATTTTGGATAAATGAGAGCGGTACCGTATCTGATGCGGAGGTGTTACAGGGACTTAGTAAGAGCTGCGATGAAGAAGCTATACGAATAGTATCGCAAATGCCACCATGGGAGCCTGCCACTATAGATGGTACACCTTATTCAATGTATCAAACGGTGCCCATAGTTTTTTGGGTGCATTAATTACAACTCACTATTATCAGGTAATTCTGCCTCTGGCTTCGCAGCCGGTTTTGGCTTCTTCCTCCAGAATTTGCGGCTGTTGATCCATTCAGCATCTACAAGATGGTGCTCTATCAGGTAGTGTGTAACCTTATGTTCCAGCCAGTGATGAAAAGGAAGCATAAAGCTAATGATGACCACTTTGATACCCAGCATTTTCCAGGGTTCGTGGTGGGTAATTTCCATTATTTTATGGTCGAGCAGAAGTATGATAAACTCGAAGAAGAAAATGAAAGAGACAAACCCCATAGAACGTATCAGGAATTTAGGCACCTTGAATGCACCCAACATGATGAGTATGATAAATGCGCTGATAATGGTGAATATGATGGCAGTATATTGAATGTTGTGTCTGCGCTCGGTTTCTTTTGCTTCCTGTTCAGCGATTAACTCTCGCTGACGTGTTTCATTATCAATTTCCATCAGCAACAAGGCATCCTGTTTTACTGCAGCTTCCTGTCGCCGGGTATATTCTTTATTCAGCGTACTATATTCATAGGCTTCCTTCAGGTGACCATCAGCATAATTCAATGAGTCCATATAATGACTTGTTTCAATCAGGTAGGGGAGGTAGTCTGCCCTTAATGCATATTGATAGGATGAATCCATTTTGGCTTTGGCTAATGCAACGTTGCCTGTACGTAAAAGGAATTGGGAGTATCGTTTATAGAAATTAGAAACATAGATTTTTTGAGATGATTTTCTTTCAAGTATTTTTACTTCGGCATCTTTAAAGTATATCATTGCAGAATCAATCCTGCCATTTTCCTCACAGATATAACCTCTGATTCTATAATAGGAAATGGTATCATTTTTAGCAAGTTTCAGCAATTCTTCAGGATGTTCTTTTGAATAGAAGTCAGATAATTGTTTGAATAACCCGTTTCGGCTTAGGTACGTTTTATAATTGTCAAATATCTGTAATTGTAATTCCCTGTCATGGTGTAACGTAGCAAAAGCGATTACTATTTTATTTGTTTTGTCGGCATTCAAAGGCTCATTATTGTAATAATATTTTTCTGAGAGTTCACACAATAGATTCATGTATGCAGAAGAATCTGTAACCCCTGTCTCATGTAGTAAAGACACCTGTTTTATTGCATAGTCCCTGGCGCGTTCGTAGTTTTCTATTAACAGGTAGAAATAGGATAGTCTTCTGTAACATTCAAACAATAACTGAACATTCTTGTTTTTCTGTGCCAGGTATTGCGCATTAAGGAAGTTGCGAAACGCGTCTATCTTATTATTAGTAAGCTCAAGGCACTCACCCCATATCAAAAAGCAGTCAATCTTTAGTAAATCATCATTACTAAGTCCTGCATAATAATAAGCCCTGTTAATTTTCTCAAGAGCTGTTTTTGTATCGTTTGATTTGAGAGCTACATTTGCGCCTGCGACGTAAGCATGGTAAAGCAAATCATTTTTTGCTAATTTGGTGGCAAGAGTCGTAAAGCTTTTTGCATATTCTTCTGCGTTATCACTTTTATAAACAGCATCGTTGTCAAAGTAGCTTTTATAGGCAAATGCCAGCAATGTATCATTGCTGCTAAATTCAGCCGTTTGTATTGCTAATTCATATATGCTATCTGCTATATTTAATTGTTTTTCATTTTGATATTCATGTGCAATCCTCAGCAACAGATCGACCTTCGTTGTAGTTAATTTCTCCTTATTGTATTTACTCCACAAATCATCTACCGGACTGCCATAGCTATTTATGTAAATTACACTTATTGATAAAATAATATGTATTCGAAGCGTGTTTAATTTAAACATTCCTAAATTTATTAGTATTTGCTGGATACTAAAATATTGTATCGAAAATTATAAATGCCAATTTATTTTTTATACTTTGGCAGTCCTCTTAAAAATATGTAATATGAAAAAATTATCCTCTATCATGGCTTTATTGGCCATTTTCTTTATGCCCTTAACTCGTAACTATGCTTCAACTCCGGGAACTATTACGATTACAGGTTTTTGGTTAGATGTAGCAACTGTCAACAGTATGGCAAATGTAGGTGCTACCAATCTCAAAATTTTTGCTGCAACAGATGATGCCGGTAATAATGTTTATGTAATGATTGGTACAGATGCTGCAGGCAATGCTGTTGGTTCTCAGGCATTTATGTCTAGCACTCGTGGCGTTTGCCCCCCGTCTTGTGAATTCTCCAGCATGGCTGTAAATGGCAATAATGTAGAAATGTCTATGGCGCAAGGCTATGTAGATAAATATATGAATGCTAATGAGTCAGCTAAAAACTGTGCTAAGTTTACTATGTCAAGCCTTAGCACTATCCGTACAAATAACACGTATATTAAAGTAACTATCGGTAGCACTGCAACTGCCGTAGGTTACAAAAACGATGGCGCGTCTACAAAAGGTACAGCCAGTGGTACTGCCAGTACAGAGGGTATGTAGAATTTTTCCTGATGATATTTTGAATGGGGGCATTGCCCCCATTTTTATTTAATTAAATATCTTCATCAGCCCGCCAAATACAATTAATATACCCAGAGTTGTAAATCCATAGAGAACAATCTCGAAATTGGTATGTGAGTAGGAAGATGTCATAGTAAGTATGCAACTTAAAAGGCAAACAACACCACCTATCAGTATCAGTATCAGGCCGGATGAAGTTTTTCGTGCATTCCTGAGGCGTTTTATTTCTGCCATCATTTCCGGCAAACTACGTTCGTCAAAGCCTCTTTTACCCAGTTCAACTGCTATATCATCGTTGCTCAGACCTTTGTCAAGCCACTCCTTTACTTCCCATTGAATGTTAGTGTTTGATACAGCCATATTCAGAATTGTATAAACAATATATTGATATTAATGTTAAAAATCAATGATTGTCATCAATTATTGTATATACAATAGTATTATAGCGGCAATCTATTGAGCCTGGCATTTGGAAATTGTAATTTTACTAAGCAATGAAGCGCAAAGATTTTCTGAAAATAGGAGCAGCAGCTTTTTTAGCACCAACAGCTATGAAATTACAATCTCTTAAGTCGTGGGCAGATGGTCTGCCACATACAGATATAATGCCAGTAATGTTTGTAGGGCATGGCAACCCTATGAATGCTATCATGCGCAATGAGTTTCACCAAACATGGCAACAATTAGGAAATGCTTTACCAAAGCCGAAAGCCATACTTTCAGTGTCGGCTCATTGGTTGACAAGAGGCACTTATGTAACTGCAATGGAAAAGCCAAAAACCATTCATGATTTTGGTGGCTTCCCCAAAGAGTTGTTTGATGCTGAGTATCCTGCCCCGGGTGCACCGGATTTTGCAAAAGATACTATGAGCCTGATAAAAACGACTGATGTAAAAGATGATTATCAATGGGGATTGGATCATGGTACATGGTCCGTATTATTACCTATGTTCCCTAAAGCCGATATCCCGGTGTTTCAACTAAGCATAGATTATTCAAAGCCGCCACAATATCATTACGAGCTATCTCAACAGTTAAAGGAATTACGAAGGAAGGGCGTTTTGATAATGGGTAGCGGCAATATTGTGCACAACCTGGGTATGGTTGATTTTGAAGGGAAGACAACATTCAGTTGGGCATCTGAATTTGACCAAAAGATAAAAGGCTATATAGATAACGGCGACCACCAAAGTGTTATTCATTATGATAAATTAGGCAGCATTGCAAGCATGGCGGTTCCTACTAATGACCATTATTTGCCACTGATGTACACGCTGGGTTTACAGGATAAAAAAGATAATGTCAGTTATTTTAATGATAAAATAGACTTAGGCTCAGTGGCTATGCGCTCTATTTTATTAAGTTCGGGTTCATAAAATACTTGCACTCAAAATCCCTGAATTCAGAGGCTATTGTTTAATTTAGTGCTATGGTAAGAAACAGTAGGTGGTTGTTGAAAACCTGTTTACTCATAGTATCCGTATATTTTATAGTTGCGTCAGCCTGTAACAAGCCCGAAGAAGCACCGACTCCTTATTATGGCAATGATTATGGAGACTTGAAATATACTATAGATGGTGTAAAGGATATGAGCATGGAGAGAATAGGGCAGGGCAATATGAGTTTATTTGTCAACAGGAGTTCGGGTAAAATTGAAAATGTAATGCTGACTGTTGTAGGGCTTCCACAGGGTGCATCCGCCCTATTCAGCCCGGGCAATTCGGCTTTGCCATCATACAATACAGTACTTACCATTAAATGTAACCGAGTAAAAGAGGGTAGCTATGATTTGATTCTTCGTGGCGCCAGCCAAACAACAGGGTTCACCGATTACAAATTCAAATTGAATGTACTTCCATATTCTGATGCTTCGCTGGGCTTAGTAGGACTTTTTAAGGAATCAGGTTTGTGTACTCAAAGCGGCGCACATGGTGATACTGTTAACATTCAAAGCATACCAAGCGTAAAAAACCGAATCAACATACAAGGTTTTTGGAATGGTGTATGGGCGAATGAAATATATGCTGACCTTAATGTAGCTAACAATAGCCTGAACATCCCTGCTCAGTCTGTAAACGGAGTTACAATAATAGGTAGCGGCACCTATGACGACAATACACTGATAGTTAATTATCGTGTGGCGGGCAGCACTGTAAATGATACCTGTGCCGCAACCTTATCGAGGTTGTAATTTTCTGAAGTCTTAATAAAATAAAAGAACCATGCGGTTAGGCATGGTTGGCGGTCCTTTTTTACTCAGAGGGAGTTTCTTATGCTTGAGTAGCTGTATAAACTACTGTAGTGTTAGTTTTTGTTTTAGCGTTAACAGAGAATGTTTTTTCGTTACCGCGAGTAGCGTTAGCAATTAAATCTTGAGAAGCTGAAGATACCTTCAGGTGGTTAGCAGCTTTACCGTTAGTGTTATTTTCAGTAACAGATAATGTGAGGTTTTGAGTTTCTGTGATAGTGCTAACAGAAATTTTGAAAGCTTTGTTAGAGTTTACAGCGAAAGTTTGAGTGTTATTATTAGAAGCAGGGGCAATTGCAGCGATGCTGTATAATTCGATAGCCGGAGCAAGGTTTAATTGAACAGTTTGAGTAGCTGTAGAGTTTTCTGTAGCAAAAACATTAAGGGTAACCAGTAAGAAAGTAACGATTGTGATTATAGTCTTTGTCATGATGGCTAGTTTTATTTTCTCTTTCTCTCCCTAGCCTTATTCCGATTTGTTATCGGTTTGTTATCCAAATATAATAACGAACCGTTAACGATTGCAAATAATTCGTTAACGAAATGCATTAAATTTTGTTAACAAGCCTTCACGGTGTTGATTATCAGTGGATTACTCTTTGTTAATGAGATGTTAATAACAGTGTATGTGCAATAAAAAACCCCGCTATAACACGGGGCTCATTTACAATAACAAGTAGTTAACTATATGATTTTCAATTATTTGACCTCAATTTGGCTTTCAATGGCCTCTAATGACATATCTTCACCACCGTCTACAACAGATAATACTGTGTACTTGCCTTTTGCGATGTTTTTAGGTAGTTCGAAAGGTACATACCTCATTTGATTGGGGAACATCGGAAACTCGATAGGGTCTAATTTTGTTTTTGCGCCATCGGATAATGCAGCCAATTCAAGGTGTGCTTTACACTCCAGCATTACATCTCCTGTATTTTGACATACCAGATTAAATACTGTGTTGGATTCTTTAGATGGCTTCAAATCTATGACCTTCACAGACTTATTTGTGAGATTGGGAGGTATTTGGTAAACGTGCACACCTATACGTAACAGGTTGCGAACACTGGCTTGTGTACTGTTTGTTTTTGATGAGGCGTTTTCTTCTACCGTTTCAATGAATACCATTGCCCATTTCATTTCTTTGATGGCTTCAGGGTCGTCAGGCATTTGAAGCTTTACTGTAATTTGTTTTGCTTGGCCGGGTTCTACTTCCACGAAGTTATTGCTCAGTGTCAACCATTTAGCGCATGAGTTATGAAGTGTATCTGCACGATAATAGATGTGCCCGCCCATGCTATCACGTACCCAGTCGTTGAGGTAAATTCTGAACTGTACTTTTTTGCCTGAGCCGTTGGTAATGTTAATGGCCCTGGATTCTCCCTGTCCGGACGTTAGTTTAAAATCTAGTTGGGTAGGATACGCACCCAGATTCTGTGCATTCGTGTTGAATGACATACACAAAATCAAGAGAGCGCATACGATGGGAAAGTAATATCGCCTCATATATGTATTGTATTATACACAAAAAAACTATTTTTACAAACAAATCCCAAACAATCAAACAATTAGTTATTAAGATGAGGCTGTGTATAACCCTTTTGCTATCAATCGTTTGTTCGATAGCATGTTATTCGCAAAACTCTACTAACAATCTTAATGTTACTGCCAACACCAGCTTCAATTATGTTTGCAACAGCATATCTACGTTAGAAAATAGTCAAACTACCGTGGGTGCGCTTACCGTAGCGGTAAAATCAAAAAGCACTGCTTGCAGCATATATGCTAAAATAAGCTCCTTTATCGGACCGTCGGGGTTTACTACGAGCACTTATCCAATTCAATTAGATTATACTTCAACTAACGCCAGTGGTGTTTCAAATCTGATAAGTAGTGCTCTTACACTAACATCTGCTGACCAGAGGCTTTTTAGTCAAAGCAAAAATGGGGCTACTTTTTATTATTACTATAATTTGATACTGACTGGGGTGGGTTATTCGTATCCGGTTGGCCATTATAATTTCACAATCATGTTTACAATGACACAACCTTGAGGAAGCTGTTCATCATATTAACCATTATGCTCTCAGCAACAAAAGGATATAGCCAGTATTCATTTAAGGATTACGTATCGGGAAATATTGATGTGTATACGGTAATGAATATTTCATTTACTAACCTGGCAGGTGTTGTTTCGTTTAATACACCCGATGATTACAATAGTGGTCAGACGCTTACTAATGCCGCTGCTATTGCTGTCAAAAGTAATGCGCTATGGGTAATAACCATATCGGCACAGAGCCAATATTTTCAGGCTATGTCGGGTGGTGCAAGTACTACCATGCCAGCCAGCATAGCCGGATTCAGGTTGAATGGCAATACCAGTTGGATACAACTTTCAACCAACAGTCAAACGCTTAAAACCGGTAGCAGGGGCAACACCACAGTCAGTGGAAACACTTTTAATATTGACATGAACATCAATCCGGGATTCAGTTACAGTGGCGGTATTTATAATATTGGTGTGCTATATACGATTAGCCAGCAGTAGGCTATTTTTCATCATCAATTCCCCATATATTTACGAAAACTAATCATAAGCGTTATATGAAACGTATCATTCTGTCATTGAGTATGCTCGGCTTGTGCTACTCTCAACAGCTATTGGCACAGGCCAAATTGGTGGAAACCGTTACGAAAAAAGGAAACGAGGTAGTAATACCTTACACCAGGTATGTGTTGCCAAACGGGCTGACCTTGATTGTACATGAGGACCATTCTGACCCGATTGTTCACGTAGATGTTACCTATCACGTTGGTTCTGCAAGAGAGCAAATTGGTAAATCGGGCTTTGCTCACTTTTTTGAGCATATGATGTTCCAGGGTTCTGACCACGTAGCAGACGAACAACATTTTAAGATCATTACAGAAGCCGGGGGGACACTGAATGGTACTACCAATCAAGACCGTACTAATTACTTTGAAACAGTACCTAACAACCAACTTGAGAAAATGCTGTGGTTGGAAGCAGACCGTATGGGTTTTTTGCTTGATGCTGTAACACAAAAGAAATTTGAAGTACAGAGAGGTACAGTGAAAAATGAACGCGGGCAGAATTATGATAACGTTCCTTATGGATTGGTAAGCGAAACCATATCTAAAAATTTATATCCTTATGGTCACCCGTATTCTTGGCTGACTATTGGTTATATAGAAGACCTGAACAGTGTGAACGTAGATGATTTGAAAAATTTCTTCTTACGTTGGTATGGGCCAAATAATGCAGTAGTAACAGTAGGCGGCGATGTGAAAACTGCTGACGTAGTGAAAATGGTTGAAAAATATTTTGGGCCGATACCTAAAGGGCCGGATGTTAAACCTGTGAAAGTACCTCAGGTGGTATTGGATAAAGACCGCTATGCATCTATGGTAGATAACTATGCAAAGCTTCCACAGTTGAGGATAGTTTTCCCTGGTGTACCCTCGTTTGATAAAGATGAAGCAGCGCTGGATTGTTTGGCAGAAATATTAGGTCAAGGCAATACTTCTTTGTTGTATAAGAATTTAGTTAAAACACAGAAGGCTTTGAATGCAAGTGCATTTAATGCAACAAGCGAGTTGAGCGGGTATTTTGCTTTTTCAGTATCTCCATTCCCTGGACAGAAACTTGCTGATATGGATAAGATGGTGAAAGAAACATTGGCTGAATTTGAAAAACGTGGTGTAACAGATGATGATATTGAGAAGTTCAAAAACAGCATGGAAGCTAATACTATTAATGGTCTTGAAAGTGTCAGTGGTAAAGTATCTCAATTGGCTGCATTCTATACATTCACAGGTAATCCCAATGGAATTGGTAAGGAATTGAAACGTTATACATCTATCACTAAAGCAGATGTAATGCGAGTGTATAATACTTATATCAAAGGCAAGCATTCATTGACGTTGAGTGTACTCACAAAAGGACAGGAAAGTGATAAAGTAGCTGAAGATAACTATACCGTTTCTAAAGAAGGGTATAAAGCTCCCGATTATGGTTACAATGGCTTGAAGTATAATAAAGCAAAAGATAATTTCGACCGTAGTGTTATTCCGGGTACAGGTGCTAATCCTGTTGTGAATGTGCCTGCATTCTGGACAGAAAAAATGCCCGGAGATATTAGCGTAATCGGCACCAAGTCGGATGAGATTCCTACTGTAACAGTACTGATGACTTTTGAAGGTGGCAGAATGCTGGAAGCTAATAATCTGTCTAAGGCAGGGCTTTCTAATTTGTTTGCAACGATGATGGATGAGGATACTAAAAATTATACTGCAGAAGCATTCTCAACTGCACTGGATAAGTTAGGTAGCAGCATCAATGTAGGCTCAGGCACAGATGGTATCAGTGTAAGTGTGCGTACGCTGAAAAAGAACCTGGATAAAACATTGGCGCTTGTTGAAGAGCGTTTATTAAGGCCAAACTTCACAGAAGAAGCTTTTGGCAGGAATAAAAAGCGCATCATGGAAAGCCTTAAGAATGCGAATGCAAGAGCTTCTTATGTAGCATCTGTTGTGTACAGCAAATTGTTGTATGGTGAAAATAACGTTTTGGGGTGGGCGTCTACTGGTAATGAAACTACTCTTAAAAACATAACGTTGGATGATATAAAAGATTTTTACAGCAAGTACATGTCAAAGCATGGTGCAAAGATTGTTGTAGTTGGCGATGTTACACATGATGAAATCATGCCTAAACTTGGCTTTGTTAATCAATTGCCTGATATACAAATCACAATGCCTGCATTACCTGCAGCAACACAAGTAGATAAGGCTAAAATATATTTTGTTAATGTACCTAAAGCTGCACAAACAGAATTTAGAATAGGTGCAGTTACTAATATGAAATATGATGCTACCGGTGATTATTATAAATCAACCATCATGAACTATCCGCTGGGTGGTGCATTCAATAGCCGCCTGAACCTGGATCTGCGTGAAGATAAAGCATGGACTTATGGTGCACGCTCCAGCTTCAGCGGTGATAAATATACCGGTACTTATACTTTCAGTGCAGGTATTAAAGGTAATGCTACAGATAGCGCTATGGTAGATATCATTAAAATAATGAAAGACTACAAAACAGGTGGCGAAACTGATGCTGAACTGGAATTCACTAAAAAATCTTTAGGGCAGAGTGAGGCTCGTAAGTATGAATCAAGTGGTGCAAAGGCTGGTTTCCTGTCGCGTATCTTAGAATATAACTTACCTGCAGATTTTTCCGCACAACAAAATGCCATACTGGCTAAAATGTCATTATCCGAAATCAATAAGATAAACAGCACATATCTTCCGACACTTGACCACTCAATTATATTGTTAGTAGGTGATAAAGCAAAGGCGTGGGATGGTATTCAGAAATTGGGCTACGAAGTTGTGGAACTGGATAAAGACGGGAATGTAGTTAAACAATAACACTTAGTCTTTTATAATATATACCCCTGTATATTATACAGGGGTATATTTTTAGATTTAACCTTTTCTTCAGTAGGCTTTAACTTATTATATTGCAGGCTTGCTATTACATTTACGCTCTAATCTTACAATATGACACAAACAGATTACATACATGTACCCTATGGTAAGGCCGTTTATGGTGAACCTGAAATAGAAGCAGTAATGGGGGTTTTGCGTACCAGTACTCAAATGGGTAAGCATGTACGTAGAATGGAAGAACGAGTAGCAGCATTGTATGCCAAGAAATACGGCATCATGGTCAACAGTGGTTCATCTGCTTTATATCTTGCTGCAGATCTATTAAACTATGAAGCAGGTGCAGAAATTATCACACCTGTTCTTACATTCTCTACTACCATTGCACCGCAAGTAAAAAAAGGATGGGTACCTGCTTATGTAGATGTTGAAGAAGGTACATACAACATAGATGTAAATAAAGTAGAGGAAATGATTACGCCTAAAACTAAGGCGATGATCATTCCTAACCTGATAGGTAACTTGCCTGATTGGAAAAGATTACGTGAACTGGCAGATAAGTATAACCTATTTGTATTAGAAGATTCTGCTGATACTTTAGGCGCTGAAATTGGTGGTGCATCGTCGGGTCGTTATACCGATATGAGCACAACCAGCTTTTATGGTTCTCATATCATCAACTGTGCAGGTAATGGTGGTATGATATGTGTAAACAGTGAAGAATTTTATAATCGTGGAAAATTATTGCGCAGTTGGGGACGTAGTTCTTCATTGTTTGTAGAATCTGAAAAAATAGAAAACAGGTTTAATGTAGAGATAGAAGGTATACCATACGATGCTAAATTCGTATTCGAAGAACCGGGTTACAATATTGAACCTGCAGAATTAGGTGCAGCGTTTGGTAATGTACAATTAGATAATCTTGGTAAAAATATAGATGCCCGTACTGATAATTATGGACGTATGCGCGAGTTCTTCTCTCAATATGAAGAACATTTTATCTTACCAAAACAATTACCTGATTCTCGTACAGGTTGGTTAGCGTTTGCAGTAACAGTGCGCGAAAGTGCGCCGTTCATCCGCAGGGATATGCAAATATTCCTGGAGAAACGTAACATACAAACACGTACAGTGTTTACAGGTAATATCCTTCGTCAACCAGGGTTTAAAAATCTTGCACATAAAGCTTCGTCAGGAGGTTATCCTGAAGCTGATAAAGTAATGCGCGGAGGTATGTTGTTGGCTTGTCATCATGGCCTGAACAATGAGCAAATCAGCCATGTAATGGAAAGTGTTAGCGAGTTTATGAAGAATATATAATGGATATTATCCTGTTAGTTATTGCCGGTTTTTATTTCAGTAATAAGGCAAAGAATAATGGATTAAATACCACATTTTGGGTATTGAACGTTATTGGTTTCGGTGTGCTTTTTGAGATATTAGGTGGAGTGATTGCCTTTGTCATAAACGGAGGCAACCTTATACTGGCAGCGCTTTTTGGTTTTGTGGCAGCTTTGGGAGGTGTGTTGTTAACTAATTACAGAATAGACAAGGTGATAGCACAAAATAAAACTACCAACCAAGATTAGTTTTTAGTTTTACCATTCCGCTTTTACTGACTAATATTTTTGCGCCGCATTGCAGCAATGCAATGTGGCTTTCTTTTTCATACGGTTCTATACGCACCAACTGACTAATTGGTATCAGGTAAGAACGATGCACACGTATGAATTGTTGAGGGTCTAAGCTGGCTTCTATATTACTTAATGTATTTTTCTTAAGATAGCTGCCGTCTTTGGTTACAATTTTTACGTAATCATCATTTGCTTCAACATAATGTATGTCATTGGCAGGTATGATACGTATCAAGCCATTGTCTTTTACAACAATACGGTGCTGATATCCTTCGTAAATATTATTAGGAGATAATCCTTCCAGGTTTTGTACTTGTTTGGTGGTATTGAGTTGCAGCCATTTTTCAACTGCTTTTTCAAAGCGCTCCTTACTGATTGGTTTTAACAGATAATCAACTGCATTGGCTTCAAAAGCTTTCATAGCATATTCGTCAAAAGCCGTAGTGAAAATAACAGATACGGGTTTCTCTAAAAGCTCTAACATTTCAAAACCATTCAGCTTAGGCATTTGAACATCAAGAAACACCAGGTCGGGGTTTACTTCCTGTATTGTTTTAAAACCTTCAAAACCATCACCACATTCAGCTACGACTTCCATTTCTTTGTGCGATTGTAAGAAAGCTCTGATGAGTTGGCGTGCTAATGGTTCATCATCTATGATTACAACTTTATACATGTTGTGGTATTTTTAGAATAGTGGTGAAAGTGTCTTCGTTTTTTTGTGTTTCGAGCAAATCTGTCCTTGCGTATAATAAATATAATCTTCTTTTGATGCCTTCCAGTCCAAATCCTGTGCCTCGTGGTGTTTGATTATCCGCATCAAAAGGATTGGTAACCTTTACAATAAGGATATTGTCCTGGTTTTCGATGCTAACAGTAATGGTTACATTGCCTGTTCTTCCATATAGCCCAAATTTAATGGCATTTTCCAACACGGGTTGCAATACGAAGGGTGGTATCATAGCATCATTGTTAAAATGCTTTTCGATATTCACTTTCAAGCGGTCGCCGAAACGAATAGCTTCAATAGATAAATAAGATTCGATATAACTCAATTCCTCATTAACAGGTATTTGTTCTTGTCCTTCTCGTTTAACCGAGCTGCGCAAGAAATCAGACAACTTGCCAATCATTTCCTGAGCTTTCTCAGGTGCTATCATGGTGAGAGCACTGATAGAGTTAAGGCTGTTATACAAAAAATGGGGCTGTAGTTGTTGTCTTAATTTATATAACTCTGCTTCGCGGTGGAGGTTTGTAATATCGTTCTGTTTTAAAAACTTGTTCTCTATTTTTTGTTTTTGTTTTTCAACAGCGCTGAAAGTAGCTACCCAGCAACAAATCAACCAGTTTACAAAATACCTTATCGGCATAGTAAGTGCCAGCCAGTTTTCATAAGTGTTATTGTCTGCGGCAACATACTTTTTTAAAATAAACAACGTACTATAACCACTTGCAAAAGCAAAGAAACTGCCGACTATTATAGCGTATAGTGTTAAGCCTACACGAGTAGGGTAGGCATTTATACTTAATAACATTAGCCATGTGAACAGCCCAAGTGCTGCTATGTTGATAAAGCTTTCTGTGAGTGCTAAATTGTTAGGAGCATCAAGAAATTGAGAAAGAAATGCATAATGCAGTGTCCACACCACTATTGCTAATAGTGGTAACAGCCATCGCATATCCTTATGTATTAATGACAATTATCGGCTTGTTTTACGTTTATGCTGGATGGTTCGGCCCAAAGAGGCGAGGCTATTGGTGTTACCTCTCGTACTTCAGAAAACAAAAGAGTGCCATGCATCACATTGATTTCCTGCAGGTCTTTTACGGCTACCAGTTCCCATGCAATGGTGCGCCCGTGCCTGTCCACAAAAGTGGCCTCTTCTTCTTTGGCTACAACCCTTGCCTGAAATAAGGCATCATGAGTGTCTGTTCCATAAACAAGTCGCCATTGTTCTTCATATTGTTCTGTACTAATGCCGTCGCATTTAATACGGTAGATGATTTGTGCAGTGTAGGTTTTCATAAATATTGCGAGATTTATCCCCTTGTGAGAAATTTTAGTTAATATGATTTTATTTCAATGCTGCCAAAGCTGCAATTACCTTTCAATACCAACACTTTCTTTTCTTCGGTTGTAGCTGTAGCAGTGCGTATGTGACGATGATCTTCTACACTGGCCAGCGTAGTGTCTATTTCATTTTGTATTTCCCAGTGCGATGGTACTATCAACTCTATGCCACCAAAACTCACCTTCAGATTTAATACCATAGGCTGTGTTGTACTATCTGCCTGAACCATATTTATCTCTACACCGCCAAAACTCGTATTAACGTTACCCCCCTTAAAGTCTTTAGACGTCACTATTTCTTTTCGCCCGCCAAACGTTACGTCAATATTCAATGTGTTTTCACTGCTTGTTACTACCTGCATTCTCTCATGCCAACCTTTTCTGTGATTGTTTGATTTTAATGCTATCATCACGCCGCCGATAATTAACATGAAAGGCCAAAACAAATCACTGCTGCTTGCACCCCAGATTGTTTGTTCAGGTATCAGGTGCGCACTGCCTATCAATATCAATATCCACCAGGCATGGTTATGAAAACGTTTTTTTATGCCTATCAGCAAACCAAGCACTATCAAACCTATTGGCCAAAGTGTTCCAAAATTGAAATAAGGTAAGTTCAGCTGTTTCATGAAAAGAAAGACACCCAAAAGGGCAACAACTACACCGAACCATATTTTATCTCCCTTGTGATTCCTCATATGGCGCATACGGCGACGGTTCCAATCTTCCTGCTGCCAATTTTGAATATTATGTCTCATTATCTATGATTTAACGATGTAAAAGTATAGTCATGCAGATAGTAATAAAAGCCCGATTAGGTTAAACCTGAAGGGAAATCGGTAAAAGCGGTAAATAAGTCGGTAAACGATTAATCGAGTTTGGAAGGTTCCCATTTCAGTTTTGGGAACGTCTTTTTTCGAAGGGCGAAATACTGCCAAACTATACTTTTAGGGTATATGGCACTGGTCAACCTGTGGGTAATGAGCTTTTTATTCTCTTTACGGCGTTTCAGCCATTTTCCGAGGCTGCCATAGAAGTGAAAATGTGCTTTGATAATAGTGAACATGCCCTTTACATTGCCACTCAGTAACATTTGTAAGCCTGCAATGCCATCTAATATAAACCTGAGCGGGAAGAGCCATAATAGCTTTGATGAGCGCTCATTTTTCAATAACAGTATAAGACTGTTCCTGAAATTATAGTATAGCTTTTGAGGACTACCATAACTAATAACACTGCCGCCAACATGGTATACTGTTGATTGGCCGGTATAACCAATTTTATACCCGGCATTGCGCAAACGCCAACAAAGGTCTACTTCTTCCATGTGCGCATACAAATCAGGGTCTAACCCACCCATTTTATGATACAGGTCTGCACGAATCATCAGGCAGCCACCTGAAGCCCAGAAGACCTCTATGTCGTCGTTATACTGCCCATGGTCTTTTTCAAGGTCATTGAATATGCGGCCTCTGCAAAACAGATACCCGAACTTATCCATGAAACCACCACCTGCACCGGCATATTCAAAGTACTCTCTATCACGATAGTACCTGATTTTCGGTTGGCAAGCGGCTAACCCCTGATATCGCTGCATAGCATGAAGCAACGGCGGGAACCAGCCTTCTGTTACTTCAAAGTCTGTACTAAGCAGCACATAGTATTTAGCTTGAATCTGCTCCAGCGCTTCTGCATAGCCATGAGAAAAACCGTTGTTGATGGCTATTTGTACAATCTTGATGGTAGGGTAGTTCTCTTGCAGATAAGACAAGGTATCGTCGGTAGATGCATTATCTACCACGATAACATCATACCCCGTCTTTGCTTCTGCTACAATTAACGGCAAAAATAACTCATGCCATTTTCTGCCATTGTAGCTAAGTATGACAACGGCTGTATCTTGCTGGCACGAAATCATTGCTTACGCTAATGATTATTTATACTTGGGATCGTAAAGTGTATTGTCAGGAGCCACTACGTCATCATTCTTTTTGAACTTGTGTTCATACAGATTGTAACATCCTGCCCATGCAAAAATGAAGAAACCAAAGAAAAACAACAGGAACAAAAACCTGGATTTAGAAGGTTTATTCAACTCTATATCTGCCGGGTTGTCTAAATCTGCGTCTTGGCCTGTATAACTTGTATTGCTATGTTGCATGTGAAAAAGAATATAATTTTTCGCCAACAAAAATAATATTATTCCCTCAAAATCATAATATTTTTAACTTCATTTCGTTTTGAATGCGGATTTATGCGCCAATACCTGAACTGGAAGACATATTTGATAATTGTAGCTATGTGTATAGTGGGTGCATCGCTCTATTATACCAACCAGTTGGCGGCAAAATTAGCCTTTGAAGAAAGAAAGAATGTAGAACAACTTGTAGAGGCTTTGAAAATACAGGGCAGTTCTGAAGACCTGCAGGCTTTGCAATTGGCAACTGCGGTTATAGAACAAAACAAAACCATACCGCTGATTTTAACTAACGATAAGGATATTATTGTTGACTCTAAAAACCTTGATACACTCAGCGAGAAAAAAGATACCAACTATGTACGCAACAGGTTGGCAGAATTTAAAGACCTGCATAAGCCTATAGAGTTTTCGTACACAGGGGTAAAACAAAAAGTATACTATGGGCAGTCATACCTGCTGATACAATTACGCTATTACCCTTATGTGCAGCTAACAATCATTATTCTGTTTCTGCTGATAGTATTGTTTGCATTGACCACTGCAAACCGTTCCTTGCAAAACCAGGTATGGGCAGGGTTGTCGAAAGAAACCGCACATCAGTTAGGTACGCCACTTAGCTCGATAGAGGCCTGGCTTGAAATATTAAAGGACAGCGATATAAACGCCGAGGCAGTAGCTGAAATGCAGAAAGACCTTGACAGGCTGAAACTTGTTGCTGACCGCTTTAGCAAGGTAGGTAGTGCCCCGCAATTAGATGAACAGGATTTGGTGCCCCGTATGCAAAATATGGTAGAGTACATGCAAAAACGCTCTCCCAATAAAGTTAATATATCGCTTAAGACAACTACGGACGAAATACCTGTAAATATCAGTGGCCCGTTGTTTGATTGGGTAGTGGAAAACCTGGTTCGTAATGCGCTGGATGCCCTGAACGGACAAGGCTCAATCACAGTATCATTGCAGGATAACGGACAGCAGGTGATAGTGGATGTTACCGATACGGGTAAGGGTATACCTAAACAAAACCTGAAGAAAATATTTGCCCCCGGCTTTACTACTAAAAAGCGTGGGTGGGGCTTAGGTCTTACATTATCCAAACGTATCATAGAACAATTTCATCACGGTTCTTTGTTTGTAAAACACTCTGAACTGGGTAAGGGTACAACCTTCAGGATAATATTGAGAAGATAGTTTTTGACTTTAGGGTTTCAAAATATACCTTTGCAATCCCTTAAAGATGCGGAGGTGGCGAAACTGGTAGACGCACTACTTTGAGGTGGTAGCGGGGTAACAGCCGTGGGAGTTCGAATCTCCTCTTCCGCACGAAAAAGAGCTATTCATTTGAATAGCTCTTTTATATTTTATCTTGTTTAGAATCTCTACCACCCACTTGCCAACACATCAGCAATGTGGATAGTTTTCATTGGTAAGTTATTGTGGTTGATATAACCCTGTACGTGCATCATGCAGGAAACATCTGTCGTTATCATGTATTCAGCACCTGTTTCCATCGCGCTTTTTACTTTGGTTTGTGCCATGCCTATTGATATAGGTTCATATTTTACAGCAAATGTTCCACCAAAGCCACAGCAGGTTTCGCATTCTTTCATTTCTACCAGTTCCAGGCCTTTTACATTAGCCAGTAACTTACGAGGACCGCTTTTTATACCACATTCACGCAGCGCACCGCAGGCATCGTGATAAGTAGCTTTGCCGTTAAATGTCGCTCCTATGTTATCTACTTTCAGTACATCAGTAAGAAACTCGGTAAACTCATACATATTGCTGCGTACCTTATTGCTCAGCAAATGCTCTGGGCTGTTTTGCATCATCTTGTCGTAATAATTACGAACAAAACCGGTGCAAGAGCCGCTTGGTCCAACTATATAACCTTCGCCTTCAAAATCGTGCAGGAATTTTTTTGCTACATCTCTTGTCTCTTCCCAATAACCTGCATTGAAAGCAGGTTGCCCGCAGCAGGTTTGTTTTGTATTATAGCTTACTTCACATCCTAATTTCTCCAGCACTTTTACCATATTCATCCCTGTTTCAGGATACAGTTGGTCTACAAAACAAGGTATGAAGAGTTGAACTTTAGGCATCGGCAATAATTAATCGGATAAAATTAATGAGTTTGTGAATGATATGCACGCCCGTTTTGTATCATTTTCAAAGCAGCAATGGCTGCTTCTTCACCTTTATGGCCATGAATCCCACCGAGGCGTTCCCAAGCCTGTTGTTCATTGTCTAAGGTAAGCACGCCAAATATAACAGGTATAGGCAGCATTAAATTAAGGCGTGTTATACCTTCTGTAACAGCTTTGCACACATAATCAAAATGTGGTGTGCCGCCACGTATCACGGTACCAAATGCAATGATGGCTTCAACGGCTGACTCCGGCTTTTCGAAAGTATATTCAAACAATTGTTTGCACGCAAATGGCAATTCAAAGCTGCCCGGTACGGCAATCTTATGAGTAGTGATATTGAATTTAGAAAATATCTTATCAGCACCCGCTATCAGTTCATTGATGATCTTCTCATTCCATTCGGTATATACAACTCCTACTCGCGTGCCTGCAAGAGTTTCCAATCCTGAAGTGTCGAGTAATGAACTGCTATTTGATGATTGTGCCATATTGAAAATAAAAACCCCTTTTCGCCAAAGGTAAAAAGGGGAGTTTGATAATTTGATGATTGATTAATCGTGATCGCCTAAATGGCCTAAATATTTTTCTACATCACGTGCTTCCTGGCTTTGAGGATATTCATCGCGGATGCGTTCGTAGTATTTCTTAGCGTCTTCATTTTTGTTGTTCAATTCGCAAAGAAGAGCCAGACGTTGCAAATACATTGGAGTCAGCTGGTTATCGTTTTTATTCCCGATAGCTTTTTCATAAGCTTCCATCGCTTTCTTCTGGTTGTTTGTTTCCATGTAAGCATCGCCTAATGCACCGCTTGCAGCATAAGTTAACAAAGAACCATGTCCGTCAAAATCTTCGAGGTATTTTACTGCGTTTTTGAAATCACCCATTTGCAAGTAACAAACACCTGCATAATAGTTACAAAGGTTAGCAGTTTTGGTGCCGCTGAATTTTTTCATTGCTTTCAGGAAGCCCGAATGTTGGCCGTCACCATTTAATGCAAGGTTCAGAGAATCCATTTCAAAATAACGCTGAGCAAAAGAAATAGCTGTTGCAGCTTTTTCTTCTCTTGGTTTAAGATACCATTGTGTATAGGTGAAATAACCCAATACAGCCACTAATACAACTGTTACAATAGTATTAACGCGCTTTTTGTTTTTTTCATACATTTCTAACAACCTGTCCAGCGCCTTGCTTTCGTCGTTGTTCACCGTTTGTTGGGTTCCCGGGTTGTTTCTAGCTGAATTTGCCATTTACTTTTTATGAATTATAATTGATTAATGCTTGATTATTGAATGAGTTAGTCTGTAATATAAGGATAATCGTCTTCAACGTAAATATCCTTGTATAATTCGCTATCATCAGGCCATGGGCTTTCTTCCGCAAATTTTACAGATTCTTCTACTTCCAGACGTACTTTTTCGTTGATAGCCTCTATTTGTGCTTCTGTAGCCCATTTATTATCCATGATGGTTTTAAGCACCTGGTTAATAGGGTCTTTGTCTTTATACTCTTCTACTTCTTCTTTTGTACGGTATTTAGCAGGGTCACTCATAGAGTGTCCGCGATAACGATAAGTCTTAATTTCCAACAGGGTAGGTCCGCCTTTTTCACGTGCACGTTTTACGGCACGTTCTATTGCTTTATGCACATCTTCGCAGCTCATACCGTCAACTGTATCGCCGGGCATATCGTAGGCATCAGCCATGCGTGATATGTCGGTTGTTTTTGAAGTACGTTCTACTGAAGTGCCCATTGCATAATAGTTATTTTCGCAAATGAATACTACAGGCAGGCTCCATAATACAGCCATATTGAATGCTTCGTGCAGCAAACCCTGACGGGCAGCACCATCACCAAACATACATATCGTCACACGGTCATTATTATTATACTGGTCGGCAAAAGCAATACCTGCACCTAAGCCTATCTGGCCACCTACGATACCGTGGCCACCAAAAAAGCGTTTTTCTTTAGAGAAGAAGTGCATACTGCCCCCCTTGCCCTTTGTACAGCCTGTAGCTTTACCATACAATTCAGCCATGCATTCATTAGCTGACATCCCTTTGGCAATAGCCAGGCCATGGTCACGGTAGGCTGTTATCAGGTTGTCATCGTCTTTGATGGCTGTCATCATACCGGCAGCTACAGCTTCCTGTCCTATATACAAGTGACAAAAGCCGCGTATTTTTTGCATACCGTACAATTGACCTGCTTTTTCCTCAAAACGACGCAAAAGCAGCATTATCTCGTACCAATACAAATATGTTTCTTTACCGAAAGGAGTCTGCACGGTTTTTCTAAATTTGTGCGAATTTATAAAAACTTTCGTTCCCTTCTGCGTGAGTCGTATAAAGAAAATAGCATTATATCAGTTTCGT
This sequence comes from Bacteroidota bacterium, assembly GCA_018267965.1. Lineage (GTDB taxonomy): Bacteria > Bacteroidota > Bacteroidia > Chitinophagales > Chitinophagaceae > Polluticoccus. The sequence goes on from JAFDXK010000001.1 coordinate 682,094, forward strand.
AACTACAATTCGGGCCAATTTGAGTTCGATTTGCCCGTTACATGCATCACCGGTGCCAATGGTACAGGCAAAACCAACCTCTTAGATGCTATATATTATTTATGTTATACGAAGAGCTATTTTACCAGCTCTCAGCAAAATATAGCCCAAAACGGAAAGGAAGGATTCAGGGTGGAAGGTGTTTTTATTGAAAATGATAAGAACGAGAGCATTGCCTGTAAATGGTTGCAAGGCAAAAAAGAGATAAGTGCCGACGGGGTAGAATATGAAAAACCTACCGACCATATAGGCAAATATGCTGCTGTAATGATTGCGCCGGATGATATGGAGCTAATAAATGATGGCAGCGAATTGAGGCGTAAATGGGTAGATAGTATACTTGGCCAGGTAGACAGAAACTATTTGGAATGCCTGATGCGCTACCAACGAATTTTACTACAACGTAATGCCTGGCTGAAACATCAAGCTACGAATCCATCTACTAACAGCGACGAACTTGATTTTTATAATCAGCAGATGGTGCAGGATGGTAGTTATATACATGATAAACGAAAGGATTTCATAGCTGCATTTTTGCCATTACTACAGGAGTTTTATAAGCAATTATCGGGCGGCAAAGAACAAGTGCATATCGGGTACGAGAGTGATTTGTTGCAAAAAACGTTTAAAGACCTTTTGAAAGACAGTCTGCAGCACGACCTGCGAATGCAACGCACATTAAAGGGCATACACAAAGACGATTTTGCTTTTGTGCTGAATGACACTCCCATAAAAAGTTTCGGCTCACAGGGACAGAAAAAAAGCCTGCTCTTCGCCCTCAAACTAGCACAATACACTTACCTCTCTATGCAGTTAGGGCATTTGCCCATACTGTTGCTGGATGATGTGTTTGAAAAGCTAGACCAGCAACGCATGGAAGCTCTTCTGCGTATTATTCGCGCAGAGAATTTTGGACAGGTGGTGTTGACCGATACACATGCAGAGCGAGTGGTTAGTGCGTTTGGAAACGGAGCAGATATAGGTATGATTGAATTGTAAAGAATTTTGCAATTCGTTAAGAAGCGAATACCTACTTTTAGTTCTACCAACTTTTTATGCGCCTCACCCCACTGCTGTTTTTCTTTTTGTGTTATTGTAATGCCTATTCCCAAACCAATATACATGGCAGTGTAGTAGATGCCAGCGGAAATGCTTTACAATTTGCAGAAGTGGCATTGCGTAGCTTGCCTGATAGCGTTGTAATAAAAGGCGATATAACTGATAGTGCCGGTAATTTTCAAATCAACATTAATAAACTTCATACATCGCTTTTGGAAGTGCAGTCGTCGGGCTATGAAAGGAAATGGCTGATGATTACCGATACTATTTCCGGTGTTGTCAAAGTAAATATTCAACTAAAAGAAAATGCACATCAACTAAAAGCAGTGGCTGTGACTACGGCTAAACCATTGCTGGAGCGCAAAGCAGACAGGATGATATTTAATGTAGCCAGTAGTATATCATCTGTTGGTTCTGACGCCTACGAATTACTGAAGAAAGCACCCGGAGTGCGTGTAAATAATGCAGGTAGCGTAAGTATAATAGGCAAGAGCACAGTGGGTATAATGATAAATGATAAGGTTCAATACGTTACAGGCACAGAGCTTGAAGCGTTATTGCGTTCTCTTTCGGCGGATAATATAGATAAGATAGAAGTGATTACAACACCACCTGCACGCTATGACGCAGAAGGCAATGCCGGGTTAATAAACATAGTAACTAAGAAATCCGGCAAAAATGGTTTTAATGGTAATGTTACACTAAACTATCAGCAACGCACTTATGGCAGTGAACGGCTTGTTGAAAATCTGAATTACAGGCAGGGCAAACTGAATATATACAGCACAGGTGCTACTACCAATTTTGCTATGCAGTCTACCCAGAAGACAACCATACCTTATGCAACACAAAGAGAAGAGCAGCAGATGGACCAGCATAATACACCGTTTTATAATCGTTATGAGTTAGGCGCAGATTACAGCATCAATGATAAGAACATCATTGGAATGTTGCTTACACTGGGCAGTACTGACAGGACAACACAGCAATATTATAAAGCCCCAACCCTTAATGAAGCAACAGGAGCATTGGACTCAACATTGTATAACATTGCAGACGAGGGCGAAAAGGTATTTAGAAAGGTGCTGAACCTGAACTACGAATGGAAGATTGATACCACTGGTAAGAAACTAAATATAGATGTTGACTATTATACACGCCCCGAAAAGAATACCCGCAATTATCACAGTCAAACAGTACTACCGGATGGTACACCAACAAATGTCCCTTTTTATACAAAAAGCTATGGCATACAGAAGGTCGATATAGCATCTGTGAAAGCAGACCTCACTTTGCCTACAGAAATTGCAGATTTCACTTTTGGTGCGAAAGTGTCCACCATACATACTTATAGCGATAATAACTTTACTTACCTGCAATCAGGGGTTTATGTAAATGATACCAACAGGTCTAATAGTTTTGATTATCGGGAGAATACACAAGCTGCATACTTAAGTGTAGCAAAAGAATGGAATAAATGGGAAGCTCAGGTTGGGCTACGTGCTGAGAATACACAGACCAAAGGGATTTCTTATACTATTTCACAAACCAATACCAACAATTACTTCCAACTATTTCCAACTGCGTACTTGCAATACAGCCCTAACGAGGATAATGTAATTAATATCAACTACGCAAGGCGTATCGGACGTCCTGATTATAGTGACATGAACCCTTTTCGTACCTATAGTACAGGCGGCTCTTACGAAACAGGTAATCCTTTTTTACAACCGTCATTTTATCATGAGGTAGAACTGAGTTATACTCTGAAGTCAAAGTATACACTCTCTGCAATGGGAGGTATGGCAACTACTATTCCTTCAAGGGTTTCATTTATTGATGCATCAAGAAATACCTTTTATTACACTAAAGTAAATGCGGGCACTTTATATAATATCGGAGCATCTGCCACTATGGTGCTTAATCCGTTTAAGTGGTGGGAGAGCAATACCGAGATAGGCTGTTTTTATGGCAAGATAAAATCAACCTATTACAGTGCAACGCCGTCGGTCAACGGGATATTTTCAGGAGCTTTTGAAACGAGTAATACATTTACGCTGAACAGAGCTAAGACATTGTTATTTGAACTTGCATTTGAATATAATTCTCGTCAGCAAGATGAATTTGATATTCAACGACGATACTATATACTAGGGGCAGGGGCTAAAGCATTATTTTTTGATAAACAACTGGTTCTGGGTATTAATGGAGCCGATATACTACGTTCTGAAAAGTATTATTTTACCAATATCTACAATGGTGTAATTGAAGATAACTACTTCGATAACCGCTGCCAGACTATATCCCTGACGTGGAAGTTTGGCAATAATAAAATAAAGGCAAAGCGCGAGCGGGAAACCGGCAGTGAAGAGACAAAGAGGGCAGGGCAATAAATTATCTATTTTTGTTATAAATGTTGCTCGTAAAGGGTTCTCAGATAATCATTATTTCACTTCAAAAACACCCCTCCTTTCCTTACCTTTGTGGGCGTTAAAAAAACGGTATTGCCGTTAATGCATTATATTTTATGGGTTACGTTAAAGATAAATTCAAACAGGTAGCTGACGAACAAGCGAAAGAAATTAAAAACCTGATTGCTGAACACGGTGAAATGGTACTTGATAAAGTTACCATCGCTCAGGCATACCAGGGTATGCGTGGCATTCCGGGTCTGATAACTGAAACATCATTATTGGATTCAAATGAAGGCATCCGTTTTCGTGGATATTCTATCCCCGAATTGCGTGAGAAATTACCACACGCACCGGGTGGTAGTGAGCCAATGCCCGAAGGTTTGTTTTACCTGATGCTTACAGGTGAAGTGCCTAACCAGGAAAATGCAGAACACATTTCTGCAACATGGGCGCGTCGTTCACACGTTCCGAACCACGTATTTGCATCTATCGAAGCGTTACCTGTTTCTACGCACCCGATGACACAATTCTGTATTGCTGTATTAGCATTGCAAACAGAATCAAAATTCGCAAAAGCATACGAAGAAGGTATCAGCAAAAAAGAATACTGGGATTATGTGTATGAAGATACAATGACACTGATAGCACGTCTTCCTCGTGTTGCAGCATATATCTATCGTCGTAAGTACAAAGATGGCGAACACATTCAGCCTGATGGCATGCTCGACTGGAGTGCCAACTTCGCTCACATGTTAGGTTATGACAATGATAGCTTCAAAGAACTGATGCGTTTATACCTGACTATACATGCTGACCACGAAGGTGGTAACGTATCTGCTCACGCTACGCACCTTGTAGGTTCTGCGTTAAGCGACCCTTATTTGTCTTTTACAGCCGGTATGACAGGCCTTGCTGGCCCTTTGCACGGTTTGGCTAATCAGGAAGTGATTCGCTGGATAGAAGAATTGCAAGAGAACTTAGGCACATTGGAACCAAGCAAAGAACAAATAGCTCAATACATTAAGGATACATTATTGGCAGGTAAAGTAGTGCCGGGTTATGGACACGCTGTATTGCGTAAGACAGACCCGCGTTTCACCGCACAGATGGAGTTTGCAAAAACACATTGCCCTGATGACCCTACTGTAAAAACAGTTTGGAATGTGTATGAAGTAGCGCCACCAATTTTGGAAGGTACAGGTAAGATCAAAAACCCATGGCCTAACGTAGATGCACATTCAGGTGCGTTATTGAAACACTATGGTTTGGTAGAAGAAGATTTCTATACCGTACTGTTTGGCGTGAGCCGTGCATTGGGTGTGCTGGCCAGCCTTTGCTGGGATAGGGCTTTAGGTTTTGCTATCGAGCGTCCTAAGTCTATGACAACAGAGTGGGTACAAAAGTTTATTGCTAAAAATCAGGCAACTGCTTAATAGAGCAAGGCATTAGTCGTAAAGAAATATTATAAAGAGCATTCAGCAAAACTGTTTGCTCTTTCATTTTAAAATCATTTAACCATTACAAAGTTCGAATCATGAGTAATAAAGGTCCTGTTTCTCAATTTATACAACATCATTACCGTCACTTCAATGCTGCCGCATTGGTAGATGCTGCAAAAGGTTATGAAACCCATTTGCTGGAAGGCGGTAAAATGCTGGTATCTCTTGCAGGTGCTATGAGTACTGCCGAGTTGGGCATCTCATTGGCTGAAATGATACGCCAGGATAAAATAGCCATCATCAGTTGTACGGGTGCTAACCTGGAAGAAGATATCATGAACCTGGTAGCGCATACACACTACAAGCGTGTGCCTAACTACCGCGACCTGAGCCCGAAGGAAGAATGGGAACTGCTGGAAGGTGGTTTCAACCGTGTAACAGATACTTGTATACCTGAAGAAGAAGCATTCCGCCGCATACAGCGCCACATCTACAAAATATGGAAAGATGCTGAAGATAAAGGCGAACGTTATTTCCCGCACGAGTATATGTACAAACTCTTGTTGAGCGAAGTGATGAAGCCTGATTATGAGATAGACCCTAAGAATAGCTGGATGATTGCTGCTGCAGAAAAGAACCTACCTATTATAGTGCCGGGTTGGGAAGATAGTACCATGGGTAACATCTTTGCTTCTTACTGCATCAAAGGTGAATTGAAAGCAAGCACCATGAAGAGCGGTATTGAATACATGGTGTGGTTGAGTGATTGGTATCGTAAGAATAGTGGTGGTAAAGGTGTGGGCTTCTTCCAGATAGGTGGTGGTATAGCGGGCGACTTCCCGATATGCGTAGTGCCTATGATGTATCAAGACCTTGAATGGCATGATGTACCGTTCTGGAGCTATTTCTGTCAGATAAGTGATAGTACTACGTCTTATGGTTCATACAGTGGTGCGGTACCTAACGAGAAAATTACATGGGGTAAATTAGACATACATACACCTAAGTTTATTGTAGAAAGCGATGCTACCATTGTTGCACCGTTGATATTTGCTTATTTGTTGGGCTGGTAATTCTTGCTCGGTTAAATATTGAGAAGCAGTAGCCATTGGTTACTGCTTCTTGTTTTATAGTAACTTTAATAGATGATGTATTTTCTTGTTTGGAATATACATGCACCGCGCGTTGTTTCATTTGTTTGGTTAATTGTCATGCTTGATACAGTTATTATAGGTGTTATAATGTAAAATAGGGTAGCTATTAGCCACCCTATTAACACTTGACCGGGTCCACTTTGTTATTACCTGTTATGTCTGCTAGAATGTTCCAAATTTATATGCATATGCTTTGTCGATACCTGATTCAATAAATTAATCCTTTCACTTCCTCCCCAATCGACACATTTAGTAACGCCGACATCCATAAGGATGATTTTGGTGATTTTCTTACTTTTTTTATCATCGCCCACCATCATGATTACTGCTTCATTCGATGGATAACATTTAACTACTTGATTAGAGCCGGTTATTGTTTTGATAGCTGTTAATGTGTCCTCGTATTTTTCTTCAGGGTTGTCCGTGTTAAAACAGCTGTAGTCTATCAAAATCTTATCTTTCACGTTGTCTGCCAGGTATGCTAATTCCCGAACATTTTTCACATCAGATGATAGGATAATTATATCGGCTTGTTCAGCTGCGGTATGAATATCTGCTACGCTGATATTCTTGCTATACCCTATAAGATTTTTTGTGCTATCGTAATATTCTTCTTTAACACCTAATACCACTTTATAATTATTACCCGACAACATTAAAGCTAAATATTGGTTCTTGAAGCCATTACCAATAATTGCTATTGTTAATTGTGCCAGATTATTATTTTTCATCGAGATATATTGTGATGCAAATATCATTTTGTCATCAGCTCGGTTCGGTGATTAAAATCAAATGAGTTACTCTTTCATAATGATTCAAATCACCTCAAGTTTTATCAACTGAAAGCATTGTTTTCTGTTTTATTATTGTATTGTTATCTGAAGGGTTTCGTTTTGGCACAAAAAAAACCGGCATACGCCGGTCTGAGATATCATTTTCATATAGTTATGAAAGCGAAGCATCCAGTGTAATCTCACAATTGTATGCTTTAGATACAGGACAATTCGCTTTTGCGTCAGCAGCACATTCTGCAAATTTTTCAGCAGTAATGCCTGGTACTTTTGCTTTCGTTGTCAATGCACTTTTAGTGATAGCACCATTTTCAATAGTTACTGCACAGCTTGTTTCAATAGCATCGGGTGTGAAACCTGCAGCACCCAATACAAAAGACAATTTCATGCTGAAACAACCTGCGTGTGCGGCAGCCATTAGCTCTTCAGGAGTAGTTCCCGGTTCAGAGCCTTCAAAACGTGTTCTGAAAGAATAGTGTGCATTATTTAATACACCACTTTTAGTAGACATGGTTCCTTTACCTTCTTTTCCTGAGCCGTTCCATACGGCAGTAGCATTGCTGGTCATAATGGATTTGTTTAAAATGAGCATCAAAGATACAGTGCCGCAACATCCCTAAGTATAAACTTTCTGTAAATACGTATAGATAAAAAAACTTACTTTGATAACCATTTCCTTTAGCTATTTTTGCAGGGCATTTCCCAAAATTATTTCATGCAAAGCGCAAGTGTTAAGATATTCTCTGGTACAGGTTCAACTTACCTGGCCGAGCAAATAGCTAAGTCTTTTGGCAAAAGATTAGGTAGCCTCAGTATTCAAAAATTCAGTGATGGCGAATTCCAGCCTGTTTTTAATGAGTCTATTCGTGGCGATTATGTTTTTCTCGTACAGTCTACATCTGCACCGTCAGACAACCTGATGGAATTGTTGATGATGATTGATGCTGCGCGCAGGGCTTCTGCAGGTTATATTACAGCTGTAATACCATATTACGGTTTTGCCCGCCAGGACAGGAAAGATAAGCCCCGCGTGGCTATTGCATCCAAACTAATAGCAAACCTGCTGACAACTGCAGGCGCTAACAGGGTGATGACCATGGATTTACACGCGCCTCAAATACAAGGTTTTTTTGATATACCGGTGGATCACCTCGATTCATCAGCAATTTTTATCCCATATATCGAAAATCTTAAGATGGAAAACCTTATCTTTGCGTCCCCCGATGTGGGTAGTACCAACAGGGTGCGCGAAGTTGCCAAGTATTTTGGGTTGGATATGGTGATTTGTGACAAGCAACGTAAGCGTGCTAATGAGGTAGCGGCCATGACGGTGATAGGTGATGTGACGGGTAGGCATGTAGTTCTTATTGACGATATATGTGATACAGCAGGTACACTTAGCAAATCGGCTGCGATATTGAAAGAAAAAGGAGCATTATCCGTTCGTGCTTTTTGTACGCACCCCGTATTAAGTGGCAAAGCATATGAAAACATTGAAAATTCTGAATTAGAAGAATTGGTTGTTTGTGATACCATACCGCTGAAAGGGCAATGTTCTAAAATAAAAGTGTTATCAACAGCTGAGCTTTTTGCTGTAGCTATTCGTAATACGTTTGAGAACAAGTCTATTAGTTCTTTATTTGTGCATAAGTAAGCTCAGGCTTAATTATATATTGATTGTTTAAACAAAAAAACCTGTCCGGCTGCAATTGCCGAACAAAATTAGTTAACTACCATTTCAACGTCCGTATGTTTGACGGGTATTCGCACGGTGTTGAAATACAAAACGCTTAAAATGAAAAGTGTAAAAATTGAAGGCCAAAGCAGAAGCGAACACGGTAAAACAGTTACACGCCGTCTTCGTTCTGAAGGACAAGTACCATGCGTAATCTACGGTGGTAAGGAAACAATCCATTTCAGTGCACCAATTATGTCATTCCGCCCGTTGGTTTATACGCCGGAATTCCAATTGGCTGAAATCAGTGTAAATGGTAAATCATACACTACTATCGTGAAAGATTTACAGTTTGACGTGTTAACAGACGAATTATCTCACGTAGACTTTTTGGAACTCGTTGATGACAAAAAAGTTATCGCGAATCTTCCATTGAAGTTTGTAGGACAGCCTGAAGGTGTAAAGGCGGGTGGTCGTTTGGAAATTAAAGTAAAGAACCTGAAAGTTCGTACTTATCCTAAGCACCTGAAAGAGAACATCGAGGTAAACATTGAAAAATTGCAATTGCACGGTAATATCAGGGTGCAAGACGTTCAAGCTCCTGAAATGGAGATTATGAACTCGCCACGTATCCCTGTTGCTTCAGTTGTTACGACTCGTGCTCTGAAACAAGCTGAAACTGAAGAAGCAAAAGCAGCAGCTAAACCTGCAGCAGCAGCTCCTAAGAAATAAGATTAATGTTCTTTAAATAAAAATCCCGCCAATCGGCGGGATTTTTTATGTTGTTTATTATTTGATGTTATTTGATAATTGTAACCGGAGCTACAGATTTATTACCACCTGATTGTACGATACAGTAATACACGCCAGGTGTAATACCGGAAGCATCAATTTTCACTTGGGTGTTAGTGCCTGTTACTGTCGATTCATATAGTTTTTGCCCTGTTACTGATATGAGGCTCACATGTACATCTCCATCATTGAAATTTCCTTTCCATTCTACATTGATAACATCTTTAGCAGGGTTAGGATATACAGTGATATTATTATTGCCTGCGAATACATTTTTTACCTCAACGTTGAATATCTGCTTGTAAAGGAAGATACCACCTGATGTGTTGCCAATAGCCATTTCATAAAAACCATCGCCATTCAAGTCAGCAACAAAAGGCCTTGGCCTGTCACCTGTATTTATCAGGTTATAGTTTGAATCCAGCCTGTTATAATGCAAGGTAGGGTTGTGTGCAGATATGCCATCAAAACGGTAAATAGCACCATTTTTAGTACCTAATAATAAATAGTCTTTACCTGTGTTATCAATTCTGCCGATGAAAGGAGCAGTGTACATAAAGAAATTACCTCCTTCATCAATAGATATACCACCTAATGTGTCAGTTACTTTGTTCAATGTTACCGAACCGCTTGTCGGAGTTACGTTTTTGTAGTAGAATAGCTTACCATACATACTGCCGGAAACTAAATCCTTTCTGCCATCGCTATCAATGTCATAAATGAAAGGAGTAGCATAATCACCTACGTCCAGAGTACCATATTGGTCATTAAGTGTCAGTTGCATTTGCCATACAGGTTGGATGGTAGCCGAACCCGCATTGTTCTTAAAGAAGGTCATGTTGCCATCATTTCGTCCGATTACCATATCGTCTTTGCCATCGTTATCAAGGTCACCAAAAGCTAATGATATACCATTAAAGTTATAGGAGCTAAGGTTCATAAAATCTTTAGTCTGTAGCTCGAATATTGGTGTCGATGTACTGCTGGCTGCAGTATTCATGTAATAGGCGACCTTAGATTTTAGTGTGCCGGTTGCAGGCACATAATAACCGTCAGAGCCAACAAACATGTCAAGTTTGCCATCCTTATTATAATCGTAAAACACAGGAGATGCAGCTGTTCCTACATCTATCATATTATCTATGAATAGAGTATCGGTTTTGTATTGAAAACTTGGTGAACTGTTTGTTCCCATGTTTTTATAAAATTGAATTCCATTATAGTTTTCTGCAATGCTGGCAAAAGGTGCAAACGCCAGGTCCTTCTTGCCATCATTGTCAAGGTCTAACCAATATGCAGCAGGGAACGTATTAATTTTCATGGGACTACCTGCTACAGACCACATGGTATCCTGTGCGATGATGGTGTCTTTTCCGTAAATGTTTTTGCCGTTTATCAGCAATTGTATATCTGTAAAATTGCTGTTACCGTTAAACATATCATAATCGCCATCCCCGTCAATATCAACAGTTGTAAAAGTATTACTACCGTGTGTGGTTTTAGTGGTTTTACATGTAACGCCTGCAGACTGGCAAGTGGAAACAGCTAATTGCCACAGCCTGCCAATACTGGTTTGAAACATGCCACCCCAACAGCCGTTTTTCAAGCAAATCTTGATGCTATCTGTTGGAAGCCCATCTTCATGTTGGCAGCCGCGATAGAAACTAATAAATGCCTGATTAATATCCATGCCAAAAAAATCAAGGTCTCCGTCACCATCTATATCAACTACAGCCGGCAAATCGCCGTTAGGTGTGTATGCATTTACCCAACCTGAGCCTCCTGTATAATAATACAGGCCTCCGTTTTTCCCGTTGAAATTCGTATTGTCAAATGCTAATCTGCCGCCGCTCACACGGCCTTTATAAACTGCGTAACTTGAGTATCCATAATGTACAATATCTTCAATACCGTCTCCATTATAGTCAATCAGTTTACAATATCCATATACCGGAGGAAAGTTTTGCTGAAACTCGGGATGATAAACATACTTAGGTGAACCAGGTGTTGGGCTTTCATTGATCATGGTACGTGGCCCGGCATTTTTATCAAATATTACCAGGTCTTTTATGCCATCACGATTTAAATCAGCCATTGCTAGTTGAGGGCTGTTAGCACCGCCGCACCATGCCATGGTTTGCTGCACACCATTAGCAATAACTACTGGTTGTGGTTGATAATAGGGTACGTAAATCTGTCCGGGTGCCAACTGGGCATTTGCAGTTGACGATAGCATAGCAGACGTAGCTAATAGAGTAAGGATTCTTAGTTTCATACTGTTTATATGAGTAAATGTTTAATTAAAGTTAAGGAATAAGGTGCATTTTAAAAACGACTAATATTTATTTACTCAATGATTTAAGACATGTTATATTTCTTTAACGGTGAGTTAGATTCCCTTAAAAAATGATTAAAAACCAATTTGTCAGCCAACCCGGGTAAAAGTTTGTTAAGTAGTACTGTCAATTTTCCTTGTGATGTCATCACAATGGTGCGTTTTCGTTTCTCTATTCCGTCTATAGTAATGCGAGCACATTCTTCGGCAGTCATCAATTTATCTTCAGATAGGGGAGTTTCGCCCTGTGCATTTCCATCAGCGCTTCTTGCTACGTTTCTGATATTGCTTGATGTGAAGCCCGGGCATACCCACATCACGTGGGCACCGGTTTTTAGTAGTTCGGTTCTAAGTCCTTCCATAAACCCTTGCAGGGCAAATTTTGATGCTGAATAACCTGTTCTTGCCGGGAGTCCTCTAAATCCGGCTATTGATGAAATGCTTGCAATAACACCTTTGTGTTCCCGTATTGAAGTGATAGCGTATTTTGTACAAAATACTGATCCCCAGAAATTTATATCCATCAGCTCCTTTATTACTTTAATGTCAGCATCTTCAAATAATGCACGCATACTGATACCTGCGTTATTAATTAACACGTCAATATGGTTGAACTTGCTTAAGGTTGTGTTTATAAATAGCTCACAATCAGTCTCTTTACTTACATCTACTTGGTGGTATAGTACATTATCGCTTTGAATAGCTATAGCTTCTTTTAATTTGTCGAGATTGCGGGCGCAAACCGATATTTTTGCACCACGGTTATAAGCTTCTATTGCCAGTGCCCTTCCAATTCCGGATGATGCACCTGTAATGACAACTATTTTATCTTTTAGAGAATACATTTATTCTTGATTAGAAATTGTAAAGTTAATAGTTAGAACTTTTTAGTGTTTACAGGCATTCTATTATCAGGAAAAAGATATGCACAACGGTTGATAAAGCTGTAGCTGTAATAGGTATATTATTTCTAATTTTCAAAAAACATGTACCACATCTGATTATGGGTATGAAAGTAATGATTATTATGGGTTCGGCTTCGGATGAGGCTGTAATGAGCGAATGCCAAAAATGGCTCAATTGGTTTGGTATTGAAAACAATATGATTGTAGCATCTGCGCATCGCAACCCGGATAAAGTAAGGGAACTGATGGTGACTGCACAGGCTAACGGTTATGGTGCAATAGTTGCAGCGGCGGGTATGGCGGCTGCACTACCTGGCGTATGTGCTGCATACACATCATTGCCTGTTTTAGGGGTGCCATTGGATGGCGGCCTTCCCGGCGGAATAGACTCTTTATATAGCATCGTGCAAATGCCTGCAGGATTACCGGTTGGTACATTAGCAGTAGGCAAGGCAGGAGCCCGAAACGCGGCTGTATTAGCGGCGCGTATCTTCGCCCTCAGCGATAAAGGAATAGCTGAGCGCCTGGAAGCTTTTAAGCAAAACGAGTACAAAATTTGACCTTGATTTAACACGGATGCATTGTCCGTAACGCTACTTTTATCCTACGTACAAAAAAACCAGAAGCACTTTGACTGAAGCGATTATTAATTTAGACACAGTTAACCCGATCGAGTTTTTTGGTGTTAACAATAGCAAATTCGATATTCTTAAACGCAAATTTCCATTACTAAAAATTCTTTCAAGAGGCACACAAATTAAATTATCAGGACAAGCTACTGAAGTGGCCAATGCCCAAGGGCGTATCGGCCAGCTTATAAAATACCTGGAACGCAACGGCCATTTGTCTGAAAATTATTTTGCAGAAATACTAGGGGATGATGAAATAGCAGATACATCTACCGAAGATTCAGTAAATAATGACATCCTTGTATTTGGCCCTAATGGTAAAGTAATTCGTGCCAAAACACAGAACCAAAAACTGATGGCTACTGTGTCTGATAAAAACGATATCATTTTTGCCGTAGGTCCTGCAGGTACGGGTAAAACATATACCGCAGTAGCTTTGGCAGTACGTGCGCTGAAAAATAAAGCGGTTCGTAAAATTATTCTTACCCGTCCCGCTGTAGAAGCCGGCGAGAGCCTGGGTTTTTTACCCGGAGACCTGAAGGAAAAAATAGACCCGTATTTGCGCCCACTATATGATGCGCTCGATGATATGATACCATCGGATAAGTTGAATTATTACATGGCTAATCGAATCATTGAAATTGCACCGTTGGCGTACATGCGCGGACGAACATTAGATAACGCATTCATTATATTGGATGAAGCGCAAAACTCTACCGATTTGCAATTGAAAATGTTCCTGACACGTATTGGTGCTAATGCAAAAGCTATTATTACGGGTGACCTGACACAGGTGGATTTACCCAAAAATCAAAAAAGTGGTTTGCTGAAAGCAACACGTATATTACAAGGTATAGAGGGTATTGCACACATCAAACTGGATGAAGCTGATGTAGTGCGTCACCGACTGGTAAAGCATATCATTCGTGCGTATGATACTGAGCAAGAACGTGAAGAGCAAAAAGAAGAAGAAAACAGGGAACAATACAGAAACCTGAAAAGAGGAGACCACAATTAGTTATAAAAGAATAAAGCCGCAATATTGCGGCTTTATTCTTTTATAATGATGTTGACTATTATGGTGTGATATAAATAGGAGGCGTTTGAATAGTATCGCTAACATGTCCTGCCTTGTCTTTAACACATATCTTGTACTTCAGGGTATCTCCGTTTGGATGATCAGGGCGCATGTTTAAAAACTTAACTGCGTCTAATTTTATTACACAAGTTGCGGAAATGCCAATTTCAGGGTTGTACGAGTCTGAAGGAATATCCGGCAAATTTAATTGCCATGGTTGGCTGCTTCTGCTGTCAATCAGGTAAATATCACGGTCACTTAATCCAACTCCTAAGTCACCATCACCATCTGTTATATCAAAACTAATGAAAACAGTATCTTTGACAGACTTGTCTTGCACTGTGTTAGGTGTCAGGCTATTGAATTCCAGAAACGGTACAACGCCCCGATGAGTTTTTCTTTTGCAGGCAACTGCACAAACTGTAACAACAACAGCCAATAAAATGAGTTTGGTCTTCATATCTATCAAAGTTATACAAAACCCTTATTATACAAAATAGCTATGATTAAACAGGGGTTAAATGACAATAAGTCGTTAATAAGCTTTGAGGAAAGGGCTATAACGCTGTTTAAAAAGCAATATTCAGAAAATGCGGTTTACCGGGATTTTGTAAATGCATTGGGCATTGATGCTGGTAATGTGACTACTTTGGAGAACATTCCCTTTTTACCCGTATCTTTTTTTAAGACACATCATGTTGTTACCGGAAATGAGCAGCCCAAATTGATTTTTGAAAGTAGTGCTACTACAGGCGAAGTTACCAGCAAACACTATGTGATTGATGAAAATGTGTACATCAATTCATTACTAGCGGGGTTCGAACAATTTTACGGGCCTCCTTCTCAATATGCCATACTGGCTTTATTGCCATCGTACCTGGAACGTAAAAATGCATCCCTGGTGCACATGGCTAAGGTGCTGATGCAATATAGCGGGCATCCCGACAATGGTTTTTACCTCGATGAATGGGGTAAACTTGCTGCAACTATTCAGAAACTGGAATCTCAACAACAGCCAGCCATATTATTAGGTGTCACCTTTGCGTTGCTCGATTTTGCAGATAAGCATCCTATGCATTTAAAATGCACTATTGTAATGGAAACAGGTGGAATGAAAGGACGGAAAGAAGAAATGACAAGGACAGAGGTGCATGATTTGTTGAAAAAGCAATGGGGACTTAAAGCTATTCATTCAGAATATGGCATGACAGAATTATTATCACAGGCTTATGCCAAAGCCGAGGGTATATTCTATCCTTCAGATACTATGAAAGTGCTTATAAGAGATATGAATGACCCTTTGGAAATAAAACAACTAGGTAGCGGGCTTATCAATATTATTGACCTTGCTAATATAAATTCATGTGCCTTTATTGCAACCGATGATATTGGCAACATTATGCCTGACGGTGGTTTTGAGGTATTAGGACGTGCCGACCATTCCGCATTGCGTGGCTGCAGTCTGATGACAGCATAAAATAGGTTTGTTAGTTTTATAAAGCTGGTTATCTTTGCAGCCCTGAAACAGTAAAACCTGCCCAGGTGGCGAAATTGGTAGACGCACTGTGTTCAGGTCGCAGCGCTCGCAAGGGTGTGATGGTTCGAATCCATTCCTGGGCACCAAAAATAAAACCCGCTATAAAAGCGGGTTTTATTTTTATAGTCATTTAACTTCCTCTTGTTCCGCCCGTCTTAATAGGGCGTTTGGCTACATTAGCGCTTTTGCCGGGCTTGATAAATGATTTGGTAGTAGCAGTATTGCCTTTAGCATTTTTGGCTCCTTTTTTGCCGTTATTTTTATTGCCGTTGAGTAGAGACATAATTTTATAGTTTATACAGACAAATATACAGAACCACGGGCAATAGCTTAATCAAATAATAATCGGTATTTTAGAGTAGTTATGTTAAAAGTTTTGGCTGTTCTGATTATTATGTTGGGTAAGGGGATTGCAGTAAATGCGCAGCAACCGTCATCCTGCGATATCGAAGGCAAGATTCTGAGCATAATAAAGGAATGCCCGAAAGATAAACAACGTCTGTGTGCCAAGCACCCCTGTATGGCAAAAGTGAAAGTATTGCAACTATCTAATTGTGGAAGCGGGATGACAGATGTGACAGGTGATACCATAGTATTGCATTTTACGTACACGCTCGATAATACAAAAAAAATCTTCCCACAAATGAAAATCGTTTACCCTGGTCTTAAAAAAGGAAATGTTTTTACAGGCAGGGTAGAACAACGCGTTCTGCCAGGTAATAAAGTAGAGTGGGTGATTAATGATTATCATTTAAAATAATTTTAAAATTCTTGTTGTGAAAAAAATATTCTTGTTTGTAGTTGCTGCGGCTTTCGGATTTTCTGCTTGTGTGAATCATAAAGCAGCAGAAAATCCTTTTGAAGAAGAACATGAAGGGTTTGGCGAAAGCGAAGAAGCAAAAGAAATGGCTGAGTATGAATGGCTATTGTATCACGACCCTGCTACAGGTAAAATACCTGAACACATGCGTATGCGCGAACTGGCTTTTGCTGCTACATTGCCTCATGCCTCAAAAACAGGGCTGAATAAAACCACGGCAGCAACATGGCAGGCTCGCGGACCGTGGAATGTGGGTGGCCGTACAAGGGCTTTTGCAATAGACATAGCTAATGAAAATAATCTCATAGCTGGTACACCTTCAGGTGGTATGTGGCGTTCTACAGATGGTGGCACAAGCTGGAATATTACTATTCCGGCTACTGAATACCAGGGTGCATCTTGTGTAGCACAGGATACTCGTGCCGGGCATACAAACACATGGTATTTTGGTACGGGAGAATATTACGGTGCTTCCGCAAGCGCTTATGGTGCCGGTTACGGAGGGAACGGTATTTATAAATCAACCGATAATGGAGCATCTTGGTCTGTAATACCTTCTACCTCATCGCCGCTGGCTACATTTACTACCTGGAGCGATTATATCTGGAACATAGTAACAGATCCTGTGAACACTACTAATGATGTAGTTTATGCAGCAGCTTATGGCGGTATATATAGAAGTACAGATGGTGGAACAAACTGGGCACTGGTATTGGGTACGACACCCTCAGTTAGCACTGTGTCCAATTTTACCGATGTTGCTATTTCTGCAACAGGAGTAGTTTATGCTGCATTGAGTAGT
Source organism: Bacteroidota bacterium (assembly GCA_018267965.1). GTDB lineage: Bacteria > Bacteroidota > Bacteroidia > Chitinophagales > Chitinophagaceae > Polluticoccus. Next base: position 699,563 of record JAFDXK010000001.1, read on the forward strand.
AATGGTTCTAATAAAGGTTTGTATCGTTCTACCGATGGTATCAATTTCACTGATATTACACCTGCCGGTTTCCCTGCTAACTATAATCGTATCAAAATAGGTATTAGTCCTGCTGACGAAAATCAGGTTTTCTTTCTGGGAAACACTCCTAGTTCGGGTTTACAAACGGTAGACTTTCAGGGAAACTCAGATTGGAATAGCTTATGGAAGTATAAATACATATCGGGAAACGGTAGTGGTGCCGGAGGCATTTGGGATAATCGTTCAGCAAACTTACCATCTACAGGTGGGCCGTTTGATAGATATCAATCTCAGGGATCGTACGATATTGTTGTGAAGGTAAAACCCAATGATACGAACACTGTTTTTATTGGTGGCACTTGTTTGTACCGTTCAACAACAGGATTTGCAGATGCAACTCATACCACTTTTATCGGAGGATATTTACAGGGTGCTACATTGCCGGTGGTGGGAATATATGCTAATCATCACCCCGACCAACATGAATTGGTTTTCCTGCCGAGCGACCCGAATAAAATGATATCATCTAACGACGGGGGGGTGTTTAAAACCAATGATAATACCGCATCAACCGTAGCGTGGACTTCATTAAATAACGGCTATGTAAGCACTATGTTCTATACCTGTGCTATTGATCATGCTGCTGCCGATGATATTGTTATCGGTGGTGCGCAGGACAATGGTAGCTGGTTTACTAATTCTTCCAATCTGACAAGTCCGTGGGTAACGCCTCGCGGCGGCGATGGTTCTTTTTGTGCAATTGCCGATAATAAAGATGCATACTATTTCAGCATACAGAATGGTAAGGTGATGCGTGGAAAATTAGATGGTTCAGGCAATGTTACCAACTTTGCGCGCATAGATCCTATTGGTGCTGGTGGCTATATGTTTATCAATCCGTTCACCCTCGACCCCAATAACAATAATATTATGTACTTAGCCGGCGGCGGATATCTCTGGCGTAATAATGACTTGTCTGGTATACCTTATGCAAGCAATTGGGATTCCATTAGTACCAACTGGACAAAGTTTACCACACCAACATCACAAATCACAGCTATTGCTGTTAGTAAAAATCCTGCTAATCGTGTGTATTATGGTACTTCAAATAAAACCGTTTTCAGAGTTGATAATGCTAATGTGGGGATACCAACACCTAAGAGTATTACATCATCTTTATTCCCTTCCGGTGCTGCTGTTAGTTGTGTAGCAGTTGACCCTAATAACGCAGACCATGTAATGGTGGCGTTTTCTAATTATAATGTGTATAGTTTATTCTATTCGGCTGATGGCGGCACAACATGGGACAAAATTGCCGGTAACCTCGAAGATGCTGTTGATGGCACGGGTAATGGCCCATCTATACGCTGGTGCAGCATCATGCCTGTAAACGGTGGTACTGTATACCTACTAGGCACAACTGTTGGTTTGTTTGCCACTACAGAGCTTAACTCTACCGGTACATATTGGACTCAACAGGCATCTAATGAAATTGGCAACTCGGTTGTAGATATGATTGATTATCGTACTACTGATGGGCTGGTAGTTGTAGCAACACATTCGCACGGTATATTCTCTACACACATTACCGGTAAGAATGACATTGTTGGTGTGAAGGACTTGGTAAGTTCCGGCCTGCAGTTTAAAGTGTTTCCAAATCCTGTAAAAGAACAGAGTACCATCAGCTTCAACCTTTTGAAAAAAGCTACTGTCTATTTATATGTATCAGATGAATTGGGCAGAACTGTGCAAGTAATAGCTAACGGAGTATTGGACGCGGGAGAGAAGAAATACAATCTTTCTGCTATTAATCTTCATTCTGGTATTTACTACTGTATTCTGAAAGCAGACGGATATATAGAATCAAAGAAAATTGTTATTTCAAAATAGTATTCATGAAAAATCTACCCCTACTGTGCCTGTTGATATGTATAGTGTTTTTTTCTTGCCAAAGAGGAGATGACCCTGTTATTGTCGACCCGCCGTCACCAACAGTATTAAAGGGTGGTAAAGGTGGCACGCATAATCTTGTGCCTTTTGCCAAGAGAAACGGAGGTGGAGTAGCGGCACGTGTTTTTCTGAAATATGCTGCCGATAAAGCCCCTGCTGATACCAACAACTATGATGAAAAGGCTACGGCTGTTTCAGAGCCGGGTTACAGCCATCATGTGCATTTTAAGTATTTGACGGCAGGCACTTATGTTATCCGTGCTATGTATGATGTAGTTAAAGCAGATACAGTTATTGTAATAACAGATACATCTGGTATAGAGCTGGATTTTGATATGAATATGAAATAGCTACTGTTGTGGTATCAATTCACGATGTGTAATAAAATCTCCTTGCTTGCTTAAGTAGCTAAATAGCTTGTCAAGTTTGTTTATCAATCTGTCGTTGTCTACACGTTTTACCATTTTTGGTAAGTTGTATGGTGACAGGTTGGTAAACTCCCACGGATGCACATAGAAAACAATATAGCCATCATGGTTCAATATCCGTTTGCAGAGCATTTGATAAAACCATAGCGGGAAATTTTTAAGCGATAACCAGAATATGGGTATCCTTAAAACAGGTGTTACACTTGCGGGCAATTCCCATGTATGTTTATTATTGAATAGCGTACGTGGCTTATCGAAGTTATTGTAGCGACCCGGTAGCCAGGTGGGGTGCAGGGATGAATCGTATGTATATCCCGCAGCCTTTACATCTTCACTACTAATATCACTCATGCGCGGCATACGAATGCCGGCTATCTCTTGCCCGCAAATTTCATTTAATACTTTTCTCGAAGTCGCAAGGTCTTCAGTCTTAAAAGAGTTATGATAATATGTGTGTGAAGCTATTTCGTGTTTTTCGGATAATGCCCTTATATGTTGTGGGTAATGCGAAGCCCAAAATGCAGTAGTAAATATGGTACAACGAACATTATGTTTATCCAATAAGGCTTCAAGTTTTTTTAAACCCTCTAAACTGGTTTCCAGTTTTTGTTTCAGGGGCACTTGTTCACCATACTCTTCAGGAATATCAAACTCTTCCAGGTCTATACTGAATAATATCTTTTTTGAATTGTATTTCATTCTTTTTCCTGAAAACGATTTTCAACAGGTTTTTGAATTCTTGTCGCATTACTTTCATTCCAAAATCACTTAAATGTGTTTCGTGTGTAATGCTTACACTCAGTGCTTTAATGTTGATGTCCTTTATCTTACTGGCAAGTAGTATAAACTCCATGTCAAATAAAAAGCGATCAATAGTAGTTTGTAAAAATAAAGCTTTACCATATTTATTGAAGCCCTTAATACCTGCCTGGGTATCTTCAACCGGTAATCGTAGTATTTGTTTGTTAAAAACTATTAATCCTTTAGAAACCAGCTTGCGTTTGAAAGGTAACGCGTTGAAATAATTACCTTTTCTGCGGCAACCTGTTGTGATATCTGTACCTTTTGTCAGTTCATTGTACATATCTCTTACGACTTGTAGTCCGAACGGGAAATCATAATCTGAATAGATACAATAATCTGTAGACGCTTTTTTTACACCTTCCCGAAGTGCATAGCCTTTTCCCCTGTTTTGCGTATAGCTCACAATCTCAATATGAGGTATGGAAACCTTCAGGTAGTTCAGTTCTTGCTCTCCAAAATTTTTGGATGAGCCATCATTGACAATAACTAAGTTGATGAGTTCTTTATCGCCTTTAAAATAACCTGCCACCAGTTTGTTGAATTTATCAACAAACTTTTTTTCCCAGCCGGCTGATGGGTTATAAAATGGTATAACAAGGTCAAAAATCATCTTTGTGTAAAAACCTGTTTCTTATTATTAATTACTGTCTGTATACTATAGGCAAACATATCGCCTATAATTAAGAGGCACAAAATACTTTTTAAATAATATTCGTAACGGATTTTATCAAAAACCCTGATTATATCTGTAGGGATTAGTGTAGAAATTAATAATGTTGCCCAAAATAATGTTGTTGATACCATATTCTTTGGCCTGCTTAAATGCCATATGATAACCCCTGCAATAGCAATAATATAAGTTGCAGGTTCTGATGCACGATTAAAAACAATTACCCATATCAATAGAAATGCTACGATATGTTCTCTCTTCCTGTCTTTAATGATATACTGTAATGCGATAAACGAAACCAGCGTTGCTAAAGCCAACAGTAGTACATAGGTTTCTGCAATGTTGATATGCAACTTTGTAAACAAACCATATATCGAATAGCTTTCCTTTATCGTATCACTAGATATGATGTGTAGCCAGTCTGTATAATATTGTATGACCATTTGAGGTGAAATAAAGAATAGCATCAGGGCATTTAGCACAACAAACCACAGTATACTATATAATACTGCCTTATACCAGTTCTTATAATACAGACAAATAATACCTATAATACCCCCATAACCTTTTACCAAAAAACTGAGTACGGCAAACATAGCTGCCCAAAATGGCTTACCTCTGTCCATCATTATCCACGTAGCGAGCATAAAAGCCAGAAACAAAGGGTTGGTCTGTGTATGCGTAATGTTGTTGAGCATATCAAACAACATCAGCAGTATCAGCACTTTGTTTTTCTCATCATTCATCGGCAAGTTCTTATACACAATGAAACATACGAGCATGGTAAAACTCATCCATGCCAGCATGCCTGCCTTAATAGGCAGTAGCGCAAACGGCATGAAAAAAACCGGGAAAGTTGGGTTGTAATAAAACAGGTCGAAATACTCGTTGGGATATTCAATATACAGGGGCAATCCTTTTAGAAAGTGATGGGTAGACGCCCTGAAAATTTTAAAATTATTGATTTGATTGAATTCGAGCAGCTGCCAATATCCAAAAGCCAAAGCCAGCACATATAATATGGCTAAGATTTTATACTGAAGAATAAAAGACTGTATGCGCTTGAATGTTTGCACTAAAGGGGATTAAAATCTGCAAATTTAATTGAATTATCCGAACTGCTTAAATAACGAGAGCCCCAAGCGGGGCTCTCGTCGAATCTTACTTGATACCAAATTACATTTTAGTGTACTTGATTTCCATCATTTTCATTTCTTCACTACCCGGGTACATTTCACCCCACATTTCCATCGTCATAGTTTTATCGTCAACCATTTTCATGGTTTCTCTGCATTTCAGGTCTTTGCCGCTCATCATATCGGTCATTGTGCCTTTCATATTAAATGACTTGCTGGCATCATCCCATGTTCCTGACATCACCATCATACCGGTACCCATGTTATCAATCCAGGTACTGATGAACATTTTTTTAGCATTATCATATGCCATTGTGCCTATACCTTCAAATTGCTGGCCCATCATCATTGAGTGATGCATGGCTTGCTGATAACGGCCACCTAATACCATTTTAAATTCAACGGTTCCTTTACTATTGGTTGGTGGTTTTTTGGGGTCCATCCAGAAAGTGCCATCGCTAGCCCATTTACCTGTCATCGCTGCCATTGCTTTATGCGATTCTCCTGGTGTCATATAATCCATCCATGCTTTCATCATTGTTGCAGAATCCGGCATAGCAGGTGGTGGTGTGTTTTCTGCAGGTTTAGCTTCTGCTACTGCAGTATCTGTTTTAGGTGCTTCAGCATTTTCTTTAGAAGCATCGTTATTACAAGCGCTCATTGCCAAAGCTCCTGCAACAAATAGCAAAAAGATCTTTTTCATATTGTGATTTTTTTACAAGATATGCCAAACAACCTCACTTGTCAAGTTATTATAATGTAAAATTTAGTAAAAAGCATCTTCTATATGTACAATTTCAGATGCTTCATCACCCTTTAGTAATATGCTGATGATGTCAAACCGCACATCCGTATATTCTTTATGTATAGATGTAAACTCCTCGGCACTCAGTTTCATAAACTCCTGTTTCTTTGCAGATACAGCATCTTCAGGATAGCCAAAGCCATAGTAGCTGCGGGTTTTAACCTCTACAAATACCAATAACCCATCTGTTTCTGCTATTATATCTATCTCTTTTTTCTCGAACCGCCAGTTCCTATGCAATATTTTATAACCCTTTTTTAGTAAAAAGTTTTCCGCAATTTGTTCGCCTTTTATGCCAGTTTCTTTATGTTTGGGCATCGAAAAAAGATAATAATGAAGCAATTAGTTACAGACTTCCCTATCCAACTGCACGAAGCGCTCATCATCGGACAAAATTATAAGTTCACTTCGTCAAAAAAAGCATTTTCAAATGTAGTGCTTACCGGCTTGGGCGGTAGTGGTATTGGTGGTTCTATTATTCAGAACTATGTGTTCGATAAAATGAAAATACCGTTTATCGTAAATAAAGATTATTTCCTGCCTTCTTTTGTTAATAGTCATTCTTTAGTAATTGTTTCTTCTTATTCAGGCAATACAGAAGAAACAACGGCCGCTATGCAACAGGCACTCAAAGCAAAGGCAACTATTGTTTGCATAACATCAGGTGGCAAAATTGCTGAAACAGCAAAAAAGAAACACCTCGATTGTATTTTAGTACCGGCTGGCATGCCGCCGCGCGCTTGTTTAGGATATTCTATGGTGCAGGTGTTATTTACTTTGCAGCATTTCGGATTGATAAAAACTAATATCGAGAAAGATATTAATGGCGCGATCAAATTGCTTAAGTCAGAATCTAAGGACATTCAGAAGAGAGCAAAGGCAGTAGCACAGAAATTAAATGGCAAGTTGCCTATTATTTATTCTGCTCCTGATTTTGAAGGTGTTGCTGTTCGCTTCCGTCAGCAAATCAACGAGAACAGCAAAATGCTTTGCTGGCATCATGTGATACCGGAAATGAATCATAACGAACTGGTAGGCTGGCGCGATAAAGACGCTAAGAAAGCCGTGGTGATATTGCGTAATGATACCGATTATGTACGCGTTAAAACCCGCATGGAGATCAACAAAAAGGTCATTAAAAAATACACCAGCAACATTATAGAGATATATTCTAAAGGCAATTCCTATTGGGATAAGGTGTTCTATTTGATACATCTTACCGATTGGGTTTCTGTATTGCTGGCAGATATCCGTAAAAAGGATGCTACGGAAGTAAAAGTGATTGATTTCCTTAAAGGAGAATTAGCTAAATCTTAGTACAAATATTTTTATTTAAAAAAGCCACTCATTTTAGAGTGGCTTTTTTTGTGCCTGCAACAAAAAATGTTACCTTTGCCGCCCTGGCAAGTCTTATACGGCCAGCTCCTGCTGAATCCCCCAGGACAGGAATGTAGCAAGGGTGGGCGGTTGTAGCGGCGCGATGTGAGTAACTTGCCAGTTTTTTTATATTTGTGGTAATTACAGACACAAATCAAAATCACTGGTACTTATGAAGTTTTTTATCGACACGGCTAACCTTGCACAAATAAAGGAAGCTAACGATTTAGGCATTTTGGATGGTGTTACAACCAACCCGTCTTTAATGGCTAAAGAAGGTATCAAGGGCGAGGCTGCTATCATGCAACATTACAAAACCATTTGCGAAATGGTGGATGGCCCGGTAAGTGCAGAAGTAATCAGCACAGATTTTGATGGCATTGTAGCAGAAGGCAAAAAACTTGCTGCAATACACGAGAATATCGTTGTAAAAGTGCCGATGATAAAAGACGGCATCAAAGCTATTAAATGGTTTACAGATAACGGTATTCGTACAAACTGTACACTGGTGTTCTCTGCGGGCCAAGCGATATTAGCAGCTAAAGCAGGTGCAACATTTGTATCTCCTTTCATTGGCCGTATTGATGATAGTAGCTGGGATGGTGTTCAACTGATTGAACAAATTGTTAGTATTTACAACTCGCAGGGTTTTATGACAGAAGTGCTTGCTGCTTCTATCCGCAACCCATTACATATTGTTCGATGTGCAGAAGCGGGTGCTGATGTATGTACTTGTCCTTTAAGCTCTATTTTAGGTTTGCTGAAACATCCGTTGACAGATTTAGGCTTGGAACAATTCCTGAAAGACGCACAGTCTATGAAATAAAGAATAGTATTACAATATTTAAAAGCTCCTTTATGGAGCTTTTTTTATTTTGTTTAATAGATATTCCATCCCTACCAACTCCGCACAGGTAGCTACGGCAGTAATACTCACACCCAAAACGCCGTGCAGGTTTACATTTTGCCCGGTCATATACAGGTTGGGTATTTTTGTCCTTGTGGCAATACTGGTTTCGTTAGGTTTATGTACATCCTTAAGGATGCCATATAGAGAGCCTTTTGGCGTGCCTGTATAATCGCGGTAGGTGAGGGGAGTGGCTATTTTCTGAGCAGTGATATTCCCTTTCAATTCAGGTATGCCTTGATATAGTTTGCTTAATAGTTTTTCTGCTCTTTGTTGTTTGAATTCATCATAGCTTACACCTCGTTCATGTGGTGCTACGGTATAATTCACAGTGCTTTCCCATTGCTTCACTTCATCATAGTGCATATAGCTTAAGATGGAAATACTTTCTGCATATCCCGGCTTGTGTACATCTTCAGTAAAGAAGGCTGCATAATTAGCCGGCCAGTCTTCGGGTGTGTATTCTGTTGCAGCCCATGCATCATCGCTGCCATGCCAGTATATGTTGTGATGACGCATAGGTACTTTACCGGGTTCCAAAACCAGGTTCAGCATGAAGGTAGAAATGGTTTGCTCTAATCCTTTTACCCTGTTACGATATGCAGGACGGAACAAACTGCTGTCCACCATGTCAAGCAATACTACGGGATGCGTATTCGCTATAAATTGTTTTCCATAGAACCTTTGTCCGTCTTTGGTTTCAGCATAGCTAATGCTTCCGTTTTCTTCTGCAAGTTTTGTTACTTCAGTATTTCTAAAAACCTCACCACCATAATCCTGTAGTTGCTGCCACAAGAATTTAGAAATCTGGCTGCTACCAGGCATTACTTTGTGGCTACTATGAATATAGCTTTCGGTTACAAGCGCATGCAGGTAAAATGGAGTTTTGTTGGCTATCCCGGCATATAGCAGGTTATTGCCTGCTAATACATTTTGAAGGCGTTTGTTTTGTGTAAACTCATAGAGCTTTTGAGTTAATCCCCAATTACTCACAACTGCTTTTTCATTCGCATCTCCTGCTCTTAAACGATACAAAGGGAAATGGTCGCCAACTGTTGTAATGGCTTTAATATAATTATTTAAGGCTACTTTCTCTTCGGGAAAGTATTGTAGAAGCTGTTCTTTGAAATTATCTAATCCCTGTGCATGAGGGTAAAGTGTTTCATCATCACCAAAGGCTATTGTGTCAAACGCATTAGGGTCATATGCTTTAAGCAATAGCTTGTCCATAATGCCGGCATAGCTGAATAGGGTGTACAATGTATGTCCTTCACCCAAGCCACCTATGTAGTGTACACAACTATCAAATACTTTTTTCCGAACGGAAAAAGTTTGCAGGCAACCACCAATTTGTTTGTCGCGTTCCAATACACATACCTTCATGCCTTCTTTGGCAAGCATTACAGCGCTCATCAATCCACCCAGCCCGCTGCCAATTATTACAACATCATATGTGTTATTATCCTGCAAGGTTATTCAACATTGGCCAGCATCATCTCACGTATATCCTGCATAATACGTTTAGCTACGTTATTAGCAGTTGTTTCAGACGTGCTTTCTGCATAGATGCGTATAATAGGCTCTGTATTAGATGTGCGTAGGTGCACCCAATCATTGTCAAAATCTATGCGCAAACCATCTTCAGTATTGATAGGCTGTTTCTTGTATTTCTCTTTTATCTGAGCAAAGATGTTTTTTACGTTCACATTCTCGTTCAGCTCTATCTTGTTTTTAGATATGAAGTAATCAGGGTATGTGCCACGCAAAGTTTTGATGCTCTTGCCAAACTTTGCTAGGTGTGTCAGGAATAAGGCAATACCTATCAAAGCATCACGTCCGTAATGTAGTTCAGGCACTATTACACCTCCATTACCTTCGCCACCAATTACAGCTTCTACTTCTTTAATCTTCTTCACTACGTTCACCTCGCCCACAGCACTTGGGTAATATGTACCACCATGCTTTTCAGTCACGTCACGCAGTGCACGGGTAGAGGAGAGGTTGGAAACAGTATTTCCTTTTTTGCTAGATAGTATATAGTCAGCAATGGCAACCAGCGTATATTCTTCACCAAACAGACTGCCATCATCACATACAAAACAAAGTCTGTCTACATCCGGGTCTACAGCTATGCCTAAGTGCGCTTTTTTCTTTTCTACTTCGCTGCAAAGCTCGGTAAGGTTTTCTGGTAATGGCTCCGGGTTATGTGCGAATCTTCCTGTCACTTCTTCATTGATTACAATTACATTTTCTACACCTAATGCTTGTAATAGCTGGGGCACTGATAACGCTCCTGTAGAATTTACAGGGTCAACAACTACAGTAAAGTTTTTCGCTTTGATGGCATTTACATCTACCAATGGGTGTTTCAGTATCTCGTCAATGTGTTTTTGTATATAGCTGCTATCAACAGTCAGCTTGCCCAGTTTATTTACATCTGCATACTGGGTGTCACCCTTTTCAGCATCGTCCAGTATCCATTGTCCTGCTTCAGCACTCAAAAACTCACCATCACTATTCAATAGCTTCAGCGCATTCCATTCTTTAGGGTTATGGCTGGCAGTTAGTATTATACCTCCTGCAGCGTTTTCCATTTTTACAGCCATTTCTACGGTAGGGGTAGTGCTTAATCCCAGGTCTGTAACGTCCATACCCATACCTTGAAGGGTAGAAACTACTATGTTTCTCACCATTTCACCTGATATCCTGCCATCCCTGCCTATGATGATCTTGTTGTTGCTGCCCTGTGTTTTTACCCACGCAGCATAAGAAGTAGTATATTTTACGATATCCAATGGTGTAAGTCCTGTGCCTTGTTTCCCGCCTATCGTACCCCTGATTCCTGATATTGATTTTATTAATGACATATCTGTATACTATAGTTTGTAATTAGTGACGCTAAGATAGTTAATTCGTATTTAGGCTTTACTACTTGATTATATAGGGGTGAAATAAGGGGGATATTGAACTTTGGGTCATTTTTTTTAGTTTAATTTTAAGGTTATTACTGGGTTATAATCTCTTATTTTCTTTCTTTTGTCCTCTCAAATTATAGTTATATGCGATCTTATTCACATTTTTCATTAAGCAAGCTACTGGCCGCCGCTTCGTTGGTATTAGCAGTGAGCTTAAACACTAATGCGCAAGACCTTAATGCAAAACTACCTACCGATCCTAAAGTGATAAAAGGTAAGTTGGCAAACGGGCTGACGTATTATATCAGGCCTAACTCTAAACCGGAAAAGAAAGTTGAGTTGAGGCTTATGGTTAATGCCGGTTCTATTCTGGAAGATGATGACCAACAAGGTTTGGCTCACTTCATGGAACACATGAACTTCAACGGAACAAAGAATTTCGAGAAGAACCAACTTGTAGAATACTTACAATCAATAGGTGTTGAGTTCGGTGCTGACTTAAATGCTTATACCGGTTTCGATGAAACTGTATATATCCTCCCAATCCCTACAGACAAACCAGGCAACCTTGACAAAGGTTTTCAAATCATAGAAGATTGGGCTCATGCAGCGTTACTTACCGATAAGGATATAGATGGTGAGCGTGGTGTGGTATTAGAAGAAAGCCGCCTTGGTAAAGGTGCTGATGACCGTATGTCTAAAAAATACCTTCCTAAATTGTTGAATGGTTCTCATTATAAAGATCGTTTACCAATTGGTAAAGATGAAATCCTGAAAAGCTTTAAGTACGATGTTATTCGTCGTTTCCATCACGATTGGTATCGTCCTGATTTGCAGGCTGTAGCTATTGTAGGTGATATTGATGAGGCAACTGCAAGGGCATACCTCAAAAAGCATTTCGAAGGCTTGAAGAACCCTACCGGAGAGCGTCCTCGCAAAGCTTTTGAAGTACCTAACCGTACTAAGTCTGAAGGTATGGTGTTGACCGATAAGGAAGCCACTAACTATTCAATCGACCTGGTATTTACTACTAACAAACATCATGACGAGGTAACTGTTGGTGATTACAGGAACAGTATTGTACGTGGCCTTGTGTCTACAATGTGGAATCGCAGGTTGAGGGACTTGACACGTAGTGCCAACCCTCCATTTACTTATGCTTATGTTAGCTATGGTGGCGGCTGGGCTCGTGGTTACGAAGGATTATCTGCAAGTGCAGGTTTTGGTGCCGGCGAACAAGAGAAAGCCTTGAATGCATTAACTGCTGAATTGTTAAGGGCTCAAAAATTTGGTTTCACTGCTTCTGAACTTGATTTGGCTAAGAAGGAGATGATGAGCAGTATTGAAAAGATGTATAACGAACGTAATACAACTGAAAGTGGCAGATTGGTAGAAGAATACATCCGCAACTTCCTCGAAAATGAACCAATACCTGGCATCGAAAATGAGTTTAACTATTACAAACAACTCATGCCGGGCATTACTTTGGATGAAACCAACAAACTGGTAAATACATGGATGAGCAATATGAATGTATTCTCATTGCTTACCGGTCCTGAACAAGGCCCTAAATTGCCTACAGATGCTGAATTGGTAGCTATGACTGACAAAGGTTTCAAACAAGAAGTGAAACCAATGGAAGAGAAAAAAGTATCCAGTGAATTGCTGGCTACAAGGCCTACTCCGGGTAAAGTGGTTTCAAAAACAGAAGATAAAGAATTTGGTAGCACTACACTGACATTGAGCAACGGTATTAAAGTAACTATCAAAACTACTGACTTTAAGGCTGACGAAATATTAATGAAAGGTGTTAAAAAAGGTGGTTCTAATAATTATGGTGTTGAAGATAAGTATAACGTGCAATTTGCTGCTGGTGTGGTAGGTGCTATGGGCTTTGGCAATTTCACTCCAACAGACCTTGAAAAAGCGATGGCGGGTAAGACAGCAAAACTGAGCGCCGGTATCGGAGGTATCACAAACGTGGTGAATGGTAGCAGTAGCGTTAAGGATTTTGAAACTATGTTGCAGCTAGCTTATCTGAAACTTACTCAACCTCGTAAAGACGAGGCATTGTTTAATGCATATAAGACTAAGCAAAAAACACAATTGCAATTTGCTTTCTCTAATCCGCAAACTGCATTTATAGATACGTTATACAGGTATATATTCAAAGGGCAACCTTTGGCTCCAATGGCGGTACCTCGTCCTGAGTTTTATGATGCTATTAATTTAGACCGTGCTTTATCAATTTACCAACAAGAGTTAGCTTTTGCTGATGGCTATGAGTTTTATATCGTTGGTAATATCACTGTTGATCAGGCTACACCTCTTGTAGAGCAATATTTGGGTGCTTTGAAATCTATGAATACAACTCCTTCATTTAAAGATAACGGAGTACGTATAGTTAAAGGTGCAAGTACTTTCAAATATTACAAGGGTAAAGAAAAACAAAGCATGATATTAGGTATCTATTCAGGTGAACAACCTTATACCGAAGACCTTGACTTACGTGCTCAGGCACTTGCAGAAGTGCTTAATATTCGAGTAATAGAAGTACTGCGTGAGAAAATGGGTGGTATGTACAGCGGTGGTTTCAACTGCCAGGTTGAACGTGACCCTTACCCGCACTATATGCTGCAAATGTATGTGCCATGCGGACCAGAGAATGTAGATAAACTTGTTAAGGCTGCTAGTGACATCATTTCAGACCTTAAGAAGAATGGACCTAATGCCACTGAAATGGAAAAAGTGAAAACTACATGGCATGAGCAAAACCGTGACCAGAAGAAGGAAAACTCTTATTGGGTTGAGAATATGATCGACATCATGTTCAACAAGAAAGAGCGCGCTAACTTCTTTGGTTGGGATGCATGGGTTGATAAACTGACTGCTGCAGATATTAAGACTACAGCTAACTTGTTATTTGATGGTAAAAACGAAGTAACTGCTGAACTCTTCCCTGAAGAAGAAGCTAAGAACTAATACAGTTTTAAGTTGTAATAAGAACGCCCTCGGTTTACCGGGGGCGTTTATTTTTGTTTACTAACCCAAAAATCTGATGTCTGATAGAAATGGTTGTCACGCTTGTTAGTTACAATTGTGGCAACCATTCTGTTTTCATCGTGATAAGAACCCATTGGTTTATTTAACAGGCCAATGGATACAATTATGCTGTTGGTTGCAATGCCTCACGAATTTTAGCTTCGATTTCAGCAGCAACTTCAGGATTGTCTAATAAGAACTGTTTTACGGCATCACGGCCTTGCCCAATTTTGCCTTCTCCGTAGCTGAACCATGAACCGCTTTTCTGCAATATGCCAAGCTCTACACCCATGTCTATTATTTCGCCTACCTTGCTGATACCTTCTCCGAAGATGATATCGAACTCTACCTGGCGGAATGGGGGAGCCACCTTATTCTTCACCACCTTTACGCGTGTACGGTTACCACTGGCTACATCACCATCTTTTATCTGACTGATGCGGCGGATGTCTAAACGAACCGAAGCATAGAATTTAAGCGCGTTACCACCCGTTGTAGTTTCCGGGTTACCGAACATCACACCTATCTTCTCACGCAACTGGTTGATGAATATACAGCAGCAACCAGTACGACTGATGGTGGCAGTAAGCTTACGTAATGCCTGGCTCATGAGGCGAGCCTGCAAGCCCATTTTGCTATCACCCATTTCACCTTCCAATTCGCCTTTAGGTACAAGAGCAGCTACAGAGTCTATAACTACTACATCTACTGCGCCTGATGATATCAAACGGTCTGCAATTTCCAAACCTTGTTCTCCATAGTCGGGTTGAGAGATAATCAGGTTATCAATATCTACACCCAGTTTGCGTGCATAAGAGGCATCAAATGCGTGCTCCGCATCTATTATAGCGCAGATACCGCCTTTCTTTTGTGCTTCTGCTATAGTATGTATAGCAATGGTTGTTTTACCTGAAGATTCAGGGCCATATATTTCTATAATACGCCCCACAGGGAAACCACCTACACCAAGGGCAACATCCAGCCCGAGGCTGCCTGTGCTGATTACGTCTATTGTATCCTGCTGCTTATCGCCCAGCATCATTACCGAGCCTTTGCCATAGTCCTTTTCTATCTTGTCTAATGCAAGTTTTAATACCTTTAATTTGTCATCTGCTGCCATTGTAATGTGATTTTGTAGCTAAAGTAATTTTTTTCAAACATACGAACATTTTGTACAAATGTTCAATTATTGTACAATAAAGTTATCCACATTTGTACTCATTGCTGATTTGTTGCATTTTGTTGTCTTTTGTTGCGGATTTCATGATTTTATCTACTCCCATTCTAATTGATTGATTTTCAATGTGATGATATAATGCCGGTGTTTCTTTTTGTTGCAATTTGTTGTGTTTTGTTGCAGATTTATATCTTTTCAATTGCCTCAGTGAGCTCACTTTGCCTGGTGGGTGGTTGTCAAATGTTGCATTTCTAATTTTCCTCCCCCTACGCCCCCTCATAGAGGGGGACAGGTTAAAGCAATGACGGGAGTAGAAATATTTTCGAAGAACTTTATTATTACTGCGAATGCGTTCGGAGTCTATAACAAATATACGCCAAAAAATGATATAATTTAGTGATTAATTATTGTGTTAGGGTAACAAAAAAGGTACTGAAATCATCAGTACCTTTTCTAAATATATTAACGATGTACACTACTTCTTAGCCCTTTCTGAACGGCAGGTTGTAGTCACAAGATTGTGTGAATTGTCGTAGTATTTAACACTGTTTTGTTCGCATTTGGCAGTAGCCAGTTTTTTAGAATTTTCCCTGTAAACTAACATATTACTGGTGGTAACGGTATTGTTGAACGAATCAGTAACGTCTGTAGTACAGGTACAATTGTATGTGCGGGTGCAAGAGGTAGCAGCCATGCACAGGGCTGCTAATACTACACCACAAGCCCATATAGCTTTTTTCATAATGCCAAATTCTGTTTCCAGCATAAATATGGTGATAATTGTGTGAAAATGCAAACGCCCGACACTTAATTTGATGAATGTTGCGGATTGGCGGGTGTTTTGATAATTTGTACCCATATTGAAAAGAAGCATCGCATGACCCTCTATGAAAAACTACTGCAAGCTCGTACCGAAGAAGATGTAAAGGACATATATATTAAAGCCCTCGGGTTAAAAAGCTATTCCAAGAACCTGATTGATATTCAGACCAAAGAAATATGGTTTGAAGCAAAAGACGGGTACAAGCATTCTACCTATGCCATGTTCACGCAACTGTTGCATTATGTGCAGCAGGCATTGAACAAAGGCGAAGAAGTGCCACCGTTTTTAGTAGTGATGGATACACAAAAGGCTGCCATCATGAAAACTGCCGATGTGATACCCTTCCTGAAAAAGAAAACCATTAAATGGGGCAAAAGCGCCAGCGGCTACACGCAAGAGGCCCTGGACGAAGTGTCTGCATACATTGGCACCTACTTTGTTTCTTTTAAAATAGAAACGCATCAGGAAGAGTTTATTGAAACCATAAAGAATGCCATAAAAAGTGGCGACATCATCCGCACACAGATAACGCCCGATAACCTGAAACAGGTATTTGACAAATGGGTGCAAATGATAGGGCGCGAGATAAAAGATGTAGCAGAAGAAGATTATGCCCTGCTGTTTTTTGCCGATATTATGAGCGACGGCACCATAAGTACCCACCGCGACCTGCCTGCCGAGCTACTGCATAAGAATAACCAACCTGTGTTTTCATTAAGTGGCAAGCTGTATGAACTGGGCAACCGTGAGGGATACCGCCAGTTTTGGCAGATATACCACCGCCCGCCTGCACAGGAATACCGCAACTACCTGCTGGAACGCCGCGACAGCCTGATACCTATTGACGAACGTAGCTTTAAAGGGGCATATTATACGCCCCTGCATGTGGTAGATAAAGCCTATGACAAACTTGCCGAAACACTGGGCAAGAACTGGCAGCGTGAATATATAGTATGGGATATGTGCTGTGGCGTTGGCAACCTGGAGGTGAAACACAGCAACCCGCGCAACATATACATGAGTACGCTTGACCAGGCAGATGTAGATGTGATGCACGCTACACGAACCTGTGTAGCAGCTACCCGTTTTCAGTACGACTACCTGAATGATGATATAGCCGATGACGGCAGCATAGACTATAACCTAACTAACAAAGTACCTCAGAGCCTGCGCGATGCCATTGCAGCGGGCAAGAAGATATTAGTGCTAATTAACCCGCCGTATGCAGAGGCCGCGAACAATGACAATACAGTATTAGGTGATGATAATTCTGAGAACAAAAAAGGTGTTTCAAAAACTCGAGTGGCTACTTTAATGGACGACCAAGGATATGCTGCGAGAGAACTCTTTGTTCAGTTTATTGTAAGAATTGCAAAGGAAATCCCTACTGCTACAATAGCAGTTTTTAGTAAAATGAAATATGTCAACGCACCGAACTTTGAAATATTCAGACAAGAATGGAATGCTAAATATCTAGGTGGTTTTGTAGTACATAGTAAAGCATTTGACGGTCTGAAAGGTGATTTCCCAATAGGCTTTTTATTATGGAAAACAAATCAAAATGCAGACGTCAAGACTCCTATAACTGAAATAACAGTCGAAGTGCTAGACAAGAAGGCCACACCAATCGGTGAAAAGCAATTTTACAATCTGCCTAATGAATATCTTTTAAGTAATTGGATTAAGCGAGTAAAAGCAAATAAGATGGATGCAATTCCTCTAAAGAATGCTATTTCACCTACTACAAATACAAAAGATGTCAGAGGCACAAAATGGGCGGATGGAGCTATTGCTAGTATGATTTGTAAAGGCTCTGATATGCAAAATGCAGCTACTCAAACTGCATTATTATCATCAGGGTATTGCAGTGCTGGTGGCTTCTTTGTAACAATAGAAAACATTTGGCAAAGTGCGATAGTTTATACTGTTAGGCTTGTTACAAAGAAGACATGGCTTAATGACCGCGACCAGTTTTTGCAACCCACTGTTCCATTAACAGATGAATTCAAAAATGATTGTTTGGTATGGATGTTGTTTAACGGCAGTAACCTGACAGCAGGTGCGGATGGCTTAGAATGGAATAATAAAACATGGAGCCTTGTCAATCATTTTATACCCTATACCGAAACAGAAGTAGGTGCACCTGAACGATTTGAAAGTGATTTTATGGTGCAGTATATGGCAGATAAAATATTCAGCACAGAGGCTAAGGCTGTACTTGAAGCAGGCAAGGCTCTGTGGCAGTCTTATTTTGCGCATATCGATGTACGAAGCGTACGGGATGAATTTAAATTAAACCGCCCGGATGTGGGTTGGTATCAAATAAGGAATACGCTAAAGGCAAGAAATGCCAGCGGCGATTTTCCGCCTGTCAGTTTCAAGCAGTTTGAAGATGCGTACAAAGCACTAACCGAAAAACTGCAACCACAAGTATATGAATTTGGATTTTTAAGGAGTTAAAAGGAAATAATGGCAAAGTTTTATCAAGGTACCCATTTAAGTGCCAAACTGGAAAGGCTTGTAGAAAGAGCAGATGATTTTTTATACATCGTATCACCGTTTATAAAACTGCACCGCCGATTCAGGGATGAGCTGGACAAGAAAAGAAATAATCCCAAGCTTGAGATCACGGTATTGTTTGGTAAGAATGAACATGATTTAAGCCGCAGTCTTCAGGAAGATGATTTCGACTACCTAGCATCTTTCCCTAACATAAAAATAGTATACGATAAAGACCTTCATGCTAAATATTATGCAAGTGAAGACTCTGCATTGATAACATCGCTAAACCTGCACGAGTTTTCGCAGAACAATAATATAGAGGCAGGTGTAATGCTTATGCCCGATGAAGAAGCCTATAAAGAATCGCTGGATTATTTTAAGAACATAATCAGCAAGGGCGATGTTTTATTTGAGAATAAGCCGGGCTTAAAGAATACAGCCAGTAACCAGAACAGGCAAACAGGTTACTGCATCCGTACCGGTGAGCCCATTCCTTTCAATCCAGAAAGGCCCATGAGTTATAACGCATACCAGGTTTGGGCACAGTTCGGAGACTGGGATTACCCTGAGAAGTTCTGCCACAAAACAGGCAGGCCATCCAATGGCAGAACCAGTATGCGCAAGCCTGTGTTATGACGAGATTGCCACGTACATATTTGCCTTCGCAAATACTCCCTCGCAATGACGGGTGGGATAGATAAACAAAAAGACCGCCATAACAGGCGGCCTCTTTGGTAGTAAGTATTGTAAGTAAGATTATACTTTGAAGTGGCTGAATGCTTTGTTAGCTTCTGCCATACGGTGTGTATCTTCTTTCTTTTTGAAAGCACCACCTTCGCCTTTTGCTGCTGCAACGATTTCGTTAGCCAGTTTATCAGCAATAGTTTTACCATTACGCTCGCGGCTGTAACGGATGAGCCATTTCATGCTCAAAGATATTTTACGGTCAGGACGTACTTCAGTAGGGATTTGGAAAGTAGCACCACCGATACGACGGCTACGAACCTCAACTGCAGGAGTAACGTTTACCAAAGCGCGTTTCCACACTTCATAACCATCTTCACCAGCCATTTTTGATACTTTATCCAATGCATCGTAAAATGCGCTCAGTACCACAGTTTTGTTACCACCCCACATAAGGCAATTAACGAAACGAGTTACGTTTTTGTCTTTGAATTTAGGATCGGGAGCTAAAGGGAGCTTTTTTGCTTGTGCCTTCCTCATTGTATGATATTAGAAATTATTTAAAATTATTTTTTAGCTTTTTCGCGTTTAGTACCGTATTTAGAGCGGCTTTGTTTACGGTCTTTTACGCCCGCAGTATCCAGCGCGCCACGTACGATGTGGTAACGAACACCCGGTAAGTCTTTAACACGACCACCGCGTATCAGCACGATAGAGTGCTCTTGCAGGTTGTGTCCTTCACCCGGGATATATGCGATAACCTCTATCTTGTTAGTAAGACGCACTTTGGCAACCTTACGCAATGCAGAGTTTGGTTTCTTTGGAGTAGTTGTGTACACACGAGTACATACACCACGACGTTGAGGACAAGCGTCCAAAGCGCGGGACTTTGATTTTGCACGAATTTGTGTGCGGCCTTTACGAACTAATTGTTGAATAGTAGGCATTATCTATACCGTTAATATAATTTTTAAGGACTGCAAAGGTAATCCTTTTTAATAAACCAGCAAAAAAAGATAGAATTATTTAAGCACAGGGGTGAATATTGTTTAAGAATGGCTTTGGGTGCGGGTTGCAGCCCGTTGCAGGACATATAAAATAAAGTAGGGTGCCGGGCTGCAGAAAAACTGCCTTACGACACTTACACTATCAAGGAATTCGAGCGATAAGCCACCTTTTTTCCATTCATAAAGACCAATAATCCCGATGATTACTGTAACAGTACTATAAAGTATCAGCCAGGCCTTTCTGAACCAGTGGATGGGATTAGTGCGCCAGCCCCAATATCCTACGGGTATAAACATGGCTAATATGATGATGTGAGCTATTTGCCGTTGAAAGGGAGTATGATAATGGGCTAACCCCTCTGTATAGTATTGATTATCAATCCATGATAGCAAGGTTACAGCTATGAATGAAAGCCAAAAAACTAATTTGGGTTTCATTTTTCTGCCGGTTTTTTGGTGTATAAAACCCAGCCAGCAAATGCCACAGCGTAGATTATGAGTTTAAACGCATAATGATGGGCAAAATCGAAGAGGAAAGAGCCGTGATATAACATGACAGCCAGCCCCGATGTTCGGAGGATATTGAGGGCAAATATGACCAGTACTCCGCCTATGGCAAATGACAGCATTCGAGTAATAGTAGTAGGGATACATAGAAGGAAGCCTACATACAACACAAAAACTTCAAGCCCGTTGCATTGCGGGGCAATAATAACGGTCTGGATACCATCGAGATATATAGTGTGATTGTCTTGTGCTACTGTTTTATAGAAAAGGGATAAAAACCTGGCTGTGCAATCTTCTGTAAATGTGGTGAGCCAGTTATCTGGAATGCCTTTTGGTTGAAGAATGAAAACATAGAGTAGTTTCCATCCTGCTAATAGTAATAAACCCCTGATAACGAAGGGTTTAATATTGGAGAAAGTAATACGAGGATTTTTTTCTTCTTGTATTGTTGACATTATTCGGAAAGACGTACGGCAATTATTTCTCTTGCTGTTCGTTTTGTTTCTTGTCTTTTCTCATTCTTGCATAGCGTTTGCCGCCATAAGCAGCACCTGCCACTAAAAGCAGGCTCAATCCACCATCCAGTGGGGTAGAACTGTAACCGCAGTTGCATTGCTTGCCACAATAACAACAATAGTTACACCATGATTTATGTGGCCAACAACCTGCAAACGATGCTTTTGGGGCAGCCAATAAAAGAATGGAGAGTAAAGCGAAAACGGATATGTGTTTTATTTTGGTCATATTTTTTGTTTTAAATGAAATGGGCTCATCGAGATTACAATATTACAAATATGCGGCAGATTTATGATTTATCAAAAAAAATGCAACTGCTTAACCAACGAATAACACTAATACAAGCTTAATATGCAGCATTTTTATATTAATTCTTTTAGTTTTTGAATCACAATGTCTATTTCTTCTTTCGTATTATGGCGGCAGAAAGAAAAGCGGATAGGCACTATGTTATTGCTTTTGCCATTGTAAAGGGCTTTGATAACATGGCTAACCGAGTTGGCGCCACTACTACAGGCGCTACCCCCGCTAACACATATTCCTGCCATATCGAGATTGAAAAGCAGCATATCCGATTTATCATTCATCGGAAAACCTACATTCAAAACAGTATAAAGACTTTTACCTTCGGCATCTCCGGATAAATATGTGCCCGGAAATGTTTCATTGATGCGTTCAGCCATGTATGTTTTCAGGCTATTGATATAACTGCTGTCCTGTTCGTAGCGTTGAGTGGCTAATTCTAATGCTTTGGCATAACCCACTATTCCATACAGGTTTTCGGTGCCTGCGCGCATATTACGTTCCTGTGCACCGCCTTGCAGCATCGGATTGATTTTTACATCCTCATTGATGTATAAAATACCTACACCTTTTGGCCCATGAAACTTGTGCCCGGCAGAGCTGGCAAAATGAATATTCAGCTCCCTTAAATTAATTGGGTAGTGGCCAATGGTTTGCACCATGTCGCAATGAAAGAGTGCATTGTATTTTTTGCAAAGTTCTCCAACAGCTTTTATATCCAACAGGTTGCCAATTTCATTATTAGCATGCATAAGCGTAACGATTGTTTTTTCGTTACTGCCTGCCAATAGTTGTTCCAGATGTGCGAGGTCAATATGTCCTTTGTCTGTAAGGTTTACAAAATCAAGTTTGGCTTGTCCTGTTTTATGCAGATGCTCTACAGTATGCAGAGTAGCATGATGCTCTATTGGTGATGAGATGATACGTGTACATCCTAGATCACGAATAGCAGCATTGATAGCTGTATTGCTACTTTCTGTTCCGCCAGAGGTAAAGAATATCTCACCGGGGTTTGCGCCTAATATTTTAGCCACTGTTTTGCGCGCGTTTTCGATAGCCATTTTCGTCTCTCGTCCGTAAGAATAGATAGAAGAGGGATTGCCGAATTTTTCGGTCATGTATGGCATCATAGCATCAAGCACTTCGGGATCAAGCGAAGTGGTGGCAGCATTATCAAAATATATACGCGTCATAAAACGCCGCAAAGTTACGAATAATATGTCTTAGCGTTCATCTGCAGACGGACCGAACATACCCGGTACAGGCACATCCAATAAGCGCAGGTAAACACTCAGTTGCCCCCTGTGGTGCACCATGTGCTCTATAGCATGTAACAAATAATCAACGCGCGGCATGGTGAATACCGTAATGTCGCCACGTTTCAGGCTCCAAAGTTCGTCCATTTGTGCGTCAGTTACTTTGCTCAAAGCTTCAACCGCAGGAGGTAGCTTGCGCTCGTATTCCTCCATGATTTGAGCATGAGTTTCAGGAATATTCGGTTTGAAAGGATGAGCTGCAAAATCAAAATGGTCGGATTCTATACAACGATTGAACCAATGGGGCAATTCAGCCAGGTGCATAGCCAGCCTGCCAAGTGTCATTGATTTTTCGTGTGGTTGCCAGTTTAATTTATCCTGAGGTACGCGTTCTAATATCTTTTTATTTCCTGCAGCTACAATTTGTAATTGTTTGGTGAGTGTTTGTGCTAAGCTCATTGTTTGAATATTTGTGAGCGAAGCTAAGGGATTACCTTAAGGCATAAGTTAGAAATAAGTTATAGTGGTATTACTCTTTTGACCATGATGGCCAGTAATGGTCGCGGATGCTTGTGGTTAATATTTTCGGATGTTGGTCTCCGATAGGAGACTCTATTAGTATGGAGTGGTCAGTCTCCTTTTCTGTAAACTCAAATAGAATTTTACCCGTGTATGTCCAACAAAACCTATCTGCATTAAAATTGGCGAAAAAATGCTTCTGTTTATCTTTCAGGTATATCCAGCAAATAGATGCTTTTGCAGCATTTTTCTCTTTTGCGAAATATGCAATTTCTCTGCCGTCGGGCGACCACACTGGCAATCGTTCAATAATGTCTTTTGTGTTAGTGAGCCGTACAACTTCTCTTGATGCAAGGGTTATGATATAAATATCATAGTTTTTGATTGCTACAATCTTATTGCCATCAGGTGAATAAGAGGGATGTTTATATCCACGAATAACTGTTTTAATATTTCCTCTTTCTATTGACACAATTTCAATTGAAGGGGTATTCGTGACCCAGTTTTCACAAATGATATATTTATTGTCAGGTGACCACTGAGGGTTGCATGCGTTGTCTGTAATGAGTATTCTCTTGATGCCTGTTTTTAAATTGATTATCGTAAGACTACCTGTGCCATTGGGTTTATTTGGTGATATATAAGCCAGGCTTTTTCCGTCGGGAGATAAAGCAGGTAATTCTCCTTCTGTTATAAATGTTTCTGTAGTGTCATCGACATGCTTGATAAAGATGCCGTATTTATTATTCTCAAGTTTTGATGAAAATGCAATTTTGCCCTGAGCATACCCATATTGTGTTGTTAACAGCCATGCTATAATGAACAGGTATTTCATAACATTTATTTTCTCACCACTTCCCAAAGTACAATGCCTACACTTACTGATATGTTTAATGAGTGTTTAGAACCCCATTGTGGTATTTCAATACAGCCATCTGCTAACTTCAGTACTTCTTCATTTACACCAGTCACTTCATTGCCAAATACCAATGCTATGAGTTCATTGCTTGTTTTGAATTGATTAAGTGCAACACTATTATGTACCTGTTCTACTGCGTATATTTTATAGCCCTTTGTTTTAGCTTCATTAACCGCATCTATAGTAGTTGCAAAATGTTTCCAATTGACTGTTTCTGTGGCACCTAATGCCGTTTTATGAATATCTCTATGCGGCGGGGTAGGAGTATAACCACAGAGATATAAGGCGTCAACAGCAAATGCATCGCAGGTGCGGAAGGTGCTGCCTACATTGTGCATGCTGCGTACATCATCCAGTATGATAATAACCGGGTGTTTTTCTGCCGTTTTCATGCTTTCGGCATCCAAACGCTCCAGTTCTTCCATCGATTTCTTTATATAACCGATATTAAGGGGATTTTCAGGATTTATCACGTTATTGCTCATTGGTGATAAAAATACTTCCAAAATCCTATTAATCCTTTAATCTAATTCATCCCGGTTATGTATATTTGCAAAAAACTAATAAGCAAACATGAGTTCGATGGGATATCAGAATGGTATTCAGTGGCAGACACAGGAAGATGCAGAGATGGATGTGCTGGTAGAGCAGATGCACAACCTGATAGTGTGGAATGATGATGTGAATACCTTCGACCATGTTATTAATTCACTGGTTGAGATTTGTGACCATTATCCTGAGCAGGCTGAACAGTGTGCACTCATCATTCACCATAAAGGTAAATGCGGTGTGAAGAAAGGTACATTTGAAATATTACGTCCGCAGGCAGAAGCCTTGATTGACAGGGGTATACAAGCTACTATCGATTATTAAGCAAAATGAAATATAACGAAGCCTCCCCACATTTGTCGGGAGGCTTTTTTGTTTTTAGCCTTTGTTGTTTCCCTCAACACTGTACCTGCACAGAACATTGTTTTTGAACTCAAGAAGTACAATACAATTCCTGTATTCATACCGCAATGATTGTGTTTTGGCACTTACCATCAAGCCATTGGGCTTGCCCAATGTTTGTACCATTTCGTTTAAGGTAGAGTTGCCTACATCGAAACGTGCGGCAGTCTCAGTATTCCAGTCCTGCGGGTCTTTATTTACATACCTGTAATTGAAATTCTGCACTTTATTATTGTTGGTACTCCATACAAAGGTCAGCGCTGTGTTAGCGGTAGAATAAGTCCATTGATTGCTTACTTGTGTCTCTACATAAGTGCCGGGCTTTCCGAAGAGTGCTTCAATATCGAACCTGGTTGATTTGTCGGGGACTATTTCCAATATTTTGGAAACTTTGTCGGTAGTGCTTTTTTCTGAAGCATTAGCTGATAGCGTGATGCAAGCCAGCATCATTAAAAACATGATTTTTTTCATAAAGTTGTTTTTGAAGTAAACGACAGGTGGTATCAGATATTGCAGATTACCTCATTTTATCCCCCTTTTTAATATTTCTTTAGGCTTTTAACTGTGCACTATGGAACGTATTTTTGAAGCCTTCAAAACTATACTATGCGCAATACCATATTGCTGGCTGCAATACTGACATCATTTACAGCTTTTGCCCAAAAAGAAATTACACTGGATGACCTGTATAAGAACAATACATTCAGGATAAAAAGCGTTCCGGGATTTAACGGGATGAAAGATGGCAAGCATTATACACAATTGGATGCTGAAGGACAAAGACAACAGATAAATGTGTATAACCTGGAAACGGGCAAGATGGAAAGTACATTGTTTGATAACAGCAAAGCAAAACTGGGCGATAAACAATTGCATATTGATGATTATACTTTCAGTAAGGATGAACAAAAAATATTATTGAAATCAGAAAGTCAGAATATATACAGGCGCTCGGTGCTGAACATGGTGTATGTATATGACATCAAATCGGGTAGCATACAACAAGTGTGGGAGCATAAAGTATTGCACGCAACGTTTTCGCCGGATGGCACTAAAGTGGCATTTGTAGATAGCAATAATATCTGCTACAAAGACCTGGTAAATAATATTGGCAGGAGATTGACCGCGGATGGCAAATGGAATGAAGTGATCAATGGTAATTGCGATTGGGTTTATGAAGAAGAATTTGGTTTCACAAGGGCATTTGATTGGTCGCCCAACAGCAGGTTTTTAGCATTCTATCGTTTTGATGAAAGCAAAGTGAAGGAGTTTACTATACCTATGTATAATGACCTGTATCCTGATAACTATACTTACAAATATCCTAAGGCAGGAGAAGCGAATTCGCTGGTAGATATCAAAGTATTTGATTTTAAAACAGAAGCTACAGTGAATGCGATAGTAGGGCAGGGTAAAGACCAATACATTCCACGCATCAAATGGAGTAATGACCCTTCAAAGCTCTGTATATACAAATTGAACAGGCTTCAGAATAAACTGACATTATTGTTGGCTGATGCTACAACCGGCAAGCATGAAGTGATTTACAAAGAAACCAATCCTTATTATATACAGGTAAGCGATGCACTTACTTTTTTAAAAGACGGCAGTTCCTTCATTTTTGAAAGTGAGAAAGACGGATATGAACATCTCTATCACTATAATTGGGAGAGAGAAAAAATGACCTTGCTAACCAAAGGCAAATACGATATAGCAGGTATTACAGCTATTGACGAGGTGAATAAACTGGTGTATTATACCGCAGCCGAAACATCGCCAATGGATAGGAAACTGTACGCTGTAGGCTTTAATGGCAGGGGAAAGAAAACGATAACGAAAGAAGATGGTGTGCATAGCATTACAGCTATTGAGGGCAATAAATTCTTTTTGGATAAATATTCGAGGTTGAATAAAGTGCCTGTTTACTCATTGTTGAATGCGAAAGGTGATGTGGTACGTACGCTGGAAGATAACCACGAGTTGAAAGCAAAGTTGAAAGAGTATAACATGGGTAAGATTGCTTTTACAACTGTTGAGTTGGAAAATGGTACAGAATTAAATGCATGGATGATAACCCCACCTGATTTTGATGAGCATAAAAAATACCCTGTGCTGATGTATCAATACAGTGGACCAAATTCTCAACAAGTGGTTGACCAATTTCCGGCAGGTAATTATTTCTGGCACCAGATGCTGGCAGAAAAAGGATACATCGTGTTCTGTACTGATGGTACGGGTACGGGCTTCCGCGGACAGGAGTTCAGAAAGAAAACATACCTGCAACTTGGAAAGTATGAAAGTGATGACCAGATAGCTGCTGCAAAATATTTGGGTAACCTGCCTTATGTAGATAAAAACCGTATTGGTATCTGGGGCTGGAGCTATGGCGGCTTTATGAGCAGTACTTGTTTGTTCAAGGGTGGTAATGTCTTCAAAATGGGTATTGCAGTAGCACCTGTTACCAACTGGCGTTATTATGATAATATCTATACAGAGCGTTATATGCGTACCCCGCAGGAAAATCAAAAAGGCTACGACGATAATGCCCCTGAGAAAATGGTAAAAGGCCTTACTGGTAAATTTTTGCTAATACATGGCACGGCTGACGATAACGTACATTTTCAGAATTCTGCCATGCTGATAAATGAGTTGGTAAAGGCTAATAAGGAATTTGACAGCGAATATTATCCTAACAGGAACCACGGTATAAGCGGAGGAAATACACGTTATCATTTGTATAAACGAATGACAGACTACGTGTTAAATAATCTTTGATAGCTTTACAGCCTGAATGACAAGACTAGAACAAATTATTCTTCAATCCCCTCCTGTAAAACTCGTTACCAACTGGACAAAGAAAATCATTGTTCCGGGGGCAGATGATTTGTCATTATTTGAAATAGGCCGTTTCTTTTTTAAAGAGATGCGTAATGCCAAACTCAATGTTCGTTGTGCGGCAGTTACATACAATTTCCTGATGGCGATACCGCCTACTATGCTTTTCTTTTTCTCGCTTGTGGCGTACCTGCCATTGAAAGGCGTACAGAAAACTATACTGGAAACTTTGAAACTGATTATACCTAACTCTAAGATATACAGTAACGTGAGCCGCATGATAGTTGATTTTATGAACCACCAACATGGCGACATATTATCAATAGGTATCTTGTTGACCATATTCTATTCATCTAACGGAATTATGGGTCTCATCCGCAGTTTTGAGAAGAGTCACCTGTCTATGCATGTGGAGCGTTCCGGGTTCAGAAAGAGGTGGGTGGCAATTAAGCTCACAATGATGTTGATAGGTGTGGTGTTATTAAGTATTGTGGCATTGGTCATTCAGCGTAATGACATTAACAGGTTGCTCATTAACACCTTTGGCGAAGTAGCATTAATATCTATTAAGATAACCAGTCTTATTGTAGTGTTGGGAGTTGTGTTGTGTGCTATCGGGGTGATTTATAAATATGGCCCATCGTACAAAGAACAAGTACGCTTTATATCTGTAGGTTCTGTTTTTGCAACTGTGATGAGTATTGTAAGTACAGTTGTGTTTTTCTTCATGGTGAATAATTTCATCAATTATAATAAAGTGTATGGCTCAATCGGCACGTTGATGGCATTTATGGCATGGATGTGGTTGAATACTTTTATTATATTGGTGGGATATGAGCTGAATGTAAGCATATTGCAGGGAAAAATATCAAGAGAAAATGCGGTTAAAGAGTCGAAAATATCTTAGCATTTGTTTAGTGCTGTTTTTATTGTGGCAGACTTCTTGTGATAACAAAAATCGTTTGCCCGATAACGTAACTTTTACAGAGCACATTGCCCCTGTGCTATATGCAAATTGTACACAGTGCCATAGGCCGGGTGGTGGAGCACATTTTAATTTAATTACTTATGCCGATGCAAAAAATTATGGAGCATCGCTTGCATTTGTTACCCGCGAACGCATGATGCCCCCATGGCCTGCTGATCCGCATTACACAGAATTTGCCGGGGAAAAAGTAATGAGTGAACACGATATACGCCTCATAGAGAAATGGGTGGCAGATGGTATGGCTGAAGGTGATGCAGCTAAACTGCCCAAAATGCCTGATTACCCTATTGGCTCATTAGTGGGGAAACCCGATATGCGTATTAAAGTTGAGCCTTATTACTTAAGTGCGAACAGTTACGATAAATTCTTACTCGTAAAAGTGCCTTATGAATTGCCGTCGGATACCTATGTAAGTCTTGTGGAATTTATGCCTGGGAACGGTAATGCTGTGCATCATGTAAACGGCGACCTTGTAAAATATGAGTTCGATAAAAAGAAAAACGTGATGGAGGGCGAGAGGATTGTAGATATGGTGAATGACAGCACCATAAAACAGGCATATGAAAAACTGAAACTGGCAAATGATGATGGTACTTATCCTGTATTGCAGAAATCTGTGGTGAATTATCTTCCGGGTACGTACGGCCAAATATACCCTGAAGGTATTGGAGGATATACATTACCCAGAAAGGGTGTTTTCCTGCTGAATGATTTACACTACGGTTTTACAAAGGACAAGGCTATTTGGGATAGTTCTTATATCAACCTTTTTTTCTCTAAAACAGCTCCTGACAGACCTGTGCAGGAATTTCAATTAGGGACGATTGGCATATCGCCGGTTGAGCCGGATTTAGTTATTCAACCCAATACAGAAAAGAAAGTTTTGAGCAAATTCACTATTGCCAATGATATATCTGTTTTAACAGTTAACCCGCACATGCACCTATTGGGTAAGAGCTTTAAGGCTTATGCATTGCAACCCAATGGTGATACTATTCGTTTGATATCAATACCTAAATGGGATTTTAACTGGCAGTATTTTTACACTTTCAAAAAGATGGTGAAAATACCTAAGGGTAGCACCATTGTTGCGGAAGGTGTGTATGATAATACTAAAAAGAACCTCAATAATCCATTTAGTCCCCCGCGATTAGTACGTGATAATAACGGTAGTATGAAAGCTACAGACGAGATGTTCCAGTTTATTATTACTTATTTACCTTATAAACAAGGAGATGAAAACATCAGCCTTGAAGTGAAGCGATGATTTTGTAAACCTTTAGCATTTCTGTATCTCATTAGCTGTTAACTTTATTGCCTCAAAATATATAAATCATGAAGAGGATTCTTTTAGCCGCAACATTATTAGCTGCATTTCAGTCTTTCGCACAAAATAATATTAAGAGTATTGAAATGGGCAGTGATATTCCTATGGCAAATACAGAAATGAAATCGGCTGACGGTAAAACGACCAGTCTTGATAAAGCTAAAACCAAACAAGGGTTATTGGTGATGTTCTCATGCAATACTTGCCCTTATGTGATAAAAAGCCAGGCACGTACTAAAGAAATGATGCAATATGCCACGCAGAAAGGAATAGGTATGGTGATAGTGAATTCGAACGAAGCCAAACGCAGCGATGAAGATTCATACAATGCTATGGTGAAATATGCCAAAGCAGAAGGTTATAAAGTACCATATGTAGTAGATGAGCAATCGAAACTGGCAGATGCTTTTGGTGCTACACGCACACCTGAAGTGTATTTGTTTGATGCTAATGGCAAACTGGTGTATAAAGGTGCAATGGAAGATAACCCAAGTAATCCATCAGAATCAAAAGAGATGTTTTTGAAAGCCGCAATTGATAATATGCTGGTGGGGAAACCGATTACCCCCAATGCCACCAAGTCTATTGGTTGTACAATAAAAAGAAACTCATAAAAGAAAGGCCGCTCACAGAGCGGCTTTATTATTTAGAATAAACTTAGTTGTGAATCATCCTTAGGTTTTTGTTTGGGTTTCTCAGCTTTGCCAAATACTGTTCGTCCTCCGTACTTCCACGAATCATTTCGTTCTTTTTGAATCAACTCGTCGAAGTTTTCATTCGGAATAAAATCGGCTTCTACTTTCATAGCTGCTTTGTGTAAGTTCTTTATAGCATCGTTCTTGTCGTTATTGCCAAGCTTTGCCAGTCGTATGGCTTTATCCAAAACGGCTATGGCCTCATCATAAACTTTGGTTGGTACCGGGAAAGGATGACCATCTTTACCACCATGTGCAAAAGAATAACGAGCCGGGTCATCGAAGCGGGTAGGGGTGCCATGTATCACTTCGCTTACCAATACCAGCGATTGTAACGTGCGTGGCCCTACGCCTTCCAGTAATAGCAAGGATTCCATATCGCGTAATTCTTTTTCATGCGCAACTGCCAATACGCTACCCAATCTTTTCAAGTCTACATCTTTAGCTTTTACATCGTGATGTGCAGGCATGAATAATTTGCGTGCTTCCTGTAGTATTAATTCTGGGCTGTCTTTGGTTATGGCAACAACTCCGGTGCGTGTGCTGTCTGCTTTTTTATCTGTGAGATTGAGTATCTGCCCTTCGTTATGCCCGTAAATAGAACTGTGTGGTTCCTCAACAAATGATTTGATAGTGGGTGAGTGCCAGTGATAACGACGTGCCATGCCATTGCCATCATTCATGCCTTGTTGAATCACAGCCCATTCGCCCTCGTTGCTTACTATAAAAGAATGCAGGTAGATATTATATCCATCCTGCACGGCTGTATTATCTACTTTGGCGGAGAGTTTACTGCTTCGGACCAGCAAATCACCATTCATACCTGTTGCTTCTGCAATACGTATCAGTTCGTAAGGAGTTTCGCGGCTATGTTTGCCTTTACCACCACAGATGTATATCCCTAACTCTTTTGAACGTTTATTGATGGCTTGCTTCAATGCACCCATTACTGATGTAGTGATACCTGAAGAATGCCAATCCATGCCTAAGACTGCACCAAGAGATTGAAACCAGAATGGGTCGCTCATGCGCTGCAGGAAAGCACTCTTACCATATTCCATAATCACTGCCTCAGTAATGGCACCTCCCAACAGGCCCATGCGCTTATATAGCCATTCGGGTACTTGTCCGTAATGTAAAGGTAGGTCGGCGTAAGAGCGGCTCATATAGTAAAGTTAGCGCATTACGCCCTCTTCAAATCAGCTTTCATTTCGCGGAAGCCTATCATTTTATTACGCTCAGGGTCCCAAACTTTCAGGCGGAAACAGGCTGCTATTTCTTTTGGGTGAAGTGATGTGGTACGTGCATCCTGTAACTCGGGGAATTCCTTATATACCTCTGGTAAACGATAAAACGGTATACGAGAATTGAGGTGGTGAATGTGATGGAAGCCAATGTTACCAGTCATGAATTGCATGAAAGGGTTCATTACCATATAGCTTGATGATTCCAGTGCAGCAACTTCATATTTCCAGTCTTCTTTATCACTGAATTTAGTTGTTGGGAAATTGTGCTGTGCATAAAATAGATAAGCACCCATAGCTGATGCCAGGAAAATCGGAATGAACACAAAGAACAACCATGTTTCCCATCCAAAATGAGATACTATAAAATAATTCAGAAATCCATGTGCAATAAGTGCAATTAAGGAATCGTAATGCTTCTTTGGTGCACTAACAAAAGAGCTGATGCACATACCAATGATGAACATGGTAAAGTAACCCATTAATACAGTAAAGGGGTGGCGAATAAATAAATACAATCGCTTTTCGCCGGGTTTCATCGACAGGAACTTATTTTTAGTAGCTATAGGGTAAGAACCTATGCTGGCACTGAATAGTTTTGAGTTATGCGCATGATGATAATCATGTGAACGTTTCCAGATACTGGCAGGTACTAAAACATACAAGCCGTATAAAGTCATGATAACATCTGCCAATACTGAACGGTGCAATATAGCATGGTGTTGGAAATCGTGGTAGATGATAAACATACGTACCATCAGCAAGCCAGCCAGAAGGCTACATAACAGACGAGGTATGATGTAAGGAACAAGAAATGCACCTGTTAAAGCTGCAGCAAGCATTAGTAAAGAAGAAATCAGCAGTAACCAGCTTTTGGTTCTGTCCTCCTTCGTATAAGGCTTGGTTGCTAATATCAGCTCTCTGCCTGTTCGCATTTATTGTTGAGGCCTTTTATGTTTCCACCTGCGGTGCGACCATAGCCACACTTCCGGTTGTGCAATAATATCTTTTTCCAGCCTGCGGGTATGCATTTCGGATATTTCGCCTTCTTTGGTTGCTTTAGGGTTTTCGCATAACATATCTACGAACATTTCGTAGTAGCCACGCTTCACCCTTACCACTCTTGCATACACTACAGGATAATTGATTTTTCGGGCAATAAGTTCAGTCCCTTTGAAAATAGGAGTGTCCTGGTTGAGGAATGTGGTCCAGTAGGCACTATCAGGAGGAGGGGTTTGGTCGGCGATGAAGGCCGTTATGCTCAACTCTTCGCGGTTTTCGAGCATATCGCGAAAAGTGTTTTTCATTTTGATAAGCTTGGTTCCAAAACGTGAACGCATATTGTACATCAGCCAATCAAAATATTTATTGCTGATAGGGTGGTATATCACATATAATTGTTGTTTCAATTGCAGGCTGACCGTATTTCCCGCCCATTCCCAGTTGCCCAGATGCCCCATCACTAAAATCGTACTCTTGTTCTCTGCAGCTAATTTATCAAGGAATGCTTTTGATGCAGGATTGAAATAGCAATGCTTCTGCATTTTTGCTTTGCTGATAGTCAGTGTTTTAAAAGTTTCGAGAAACAGATCGCAGAGGTATTTATAATAACGTTTACATATCTCTTTTATTTCAGCATCAGATTTATCCGGAAAAGAATTTTGCAGGTTTTGAAGCACTACTGCTTTTCGATAGCCCAGTACATAGTATAGCAATACATACAACCCATCAGAAACCAGATACAAAACCCTGAATGGGAGTATTGATAGCAGGTAGATAAATGGTAATGCTATGTAATATATTACTGCCGACAAATCTTATGATTTAATGCTCGACAAGATAATAATAATATCATTAATCGTGCTTGTGTTGCAGCAGGGGATTGTCATAACTGTCTGATTGATCTTCAGTTATATTCTCATCCAGGCATTTAAAATCCTTTTCAAGTAAAAGGTATAATGTATTACCATCAGGTAATGGCTGATTATATTCAAACCCAACCTTATTCGTTTCTACCCATTCTTTTGCCTGCGCCTCGGGTATTTGCATGGTTATTTTATTGCCAAAAACAGAAGCAGACATATGCTCACCATCATAACGCTGTAAAACATAACTGAGCGTACCATTGATAAATGAGGTTTCTTCCTCTACATGACCGTCCCTGCCAAAGGCTTCAACTTCTGATTTAGTAAGACGAATCCTTACTGAATTTCCCCTGATACGTAATTTCATATGAGTATTCTTTTTTCGCCACAATAAATATTAAAGCGTTCATCGCGCAAAAAGCCAATGAGAGTCATGCCAAATTCGTTGGCCGTTTGTGCAGCAAGGCTGGATGGGGCACCTACAGCAGCTACTATTTTGATGCCTGCCATTGCTGCTTTTTGAATCAGCTCGAAGCTGGCACGCCCGCTGAGTAATAACAGATATTTATCAAGCGGTATCATGTTTTTCTCAAGTGCGACGCCAATCAGTTTATCTAAAGCATTGTGCCTTCCTACGTCTTCTCGTGTCAGGATTAATTGTCCGCTTGTGTCGAAAATTGCAGAAGCATGCAGTCCGCCTGTAGATTCAAAGACTTGCTGGTGTTCTCTTAGTATTGCAGGTAGTTTGTAAATCAACTCTGCATAGAATTGTAAATTATCTTCTATGTCCGCAATGTCACAGACAGTCTTTACGGAATCAATAGATGACTTACCGCAAACACCACAACTGGAAGTTGTATAAAAGTTACGTTCCAGTTTTGACAAGTCGAGGTTAATATTTTCTTTCAATACTACCTGCACAATATTATCCGGTATAATGAATGCCCCTTTTACCTGCTCGTAACTTTTGATGATACCTTCAGTATATAAAAAGCCAACTGCCAGTTCGGTATCATTACCCGGTGTGCGCATGGTAACAGATATGCTTTTCTGTATACGGTTATCGGCAGGGCCATAATTGAGTCTTATTTCCAAAGGTTCTTCTGCAGCCAATACGTCATCTGCAGTAATTGAGCCTTTGGGGTTGATTTTCTTTATGGTAATATTTGAAGTAGATAAACTCATTCAAGACAAATTTACTAAACATAGCAAGATATTTAATGATAATGCTTATATGTTCAATTTCCTTTGTATGAAACGCTTTTCAGCATCGGATACAGCCAATTGCAATGCTTTTTCATAGTGTTTTTTTGCAGAATCTGTATTGCCTGTTTCTGTGAATAGCTCACCGAGGATTGCGTGCAGTAGGTAGTAATTTTGCAGGTAATCTATGCCGGGTATTTCTTTAATAGCCTTCAGTGCATCAGCAGCACCATTTAATTCTTTGATGGCTATAGCACGATTAAGCATCACAACGGGAGTAGGTACCAATTTCATTAGTATGTTGTAGAAATGAAGTATCTGTTCCCAATCGGTATCGCCGTAGGTAGCAGCTTTACAGTGTTCATAAGCAATAGCAGCTTCCAAGTGATAGCGACTCACATCATTGCCTGTTGATGCACGTTGCAAATGGTACATGCCCAAGTGTATCATTTCCCAATTCCACAAACTGCGGTCCTGGTCTTTCATCAATACAAGGTTGCCATCTACATCCGTTCTGGTTAGCATCCTAGCTGTATGAAAATAGAGTAGCGCCAATAAGGCGTTTGTACGTGGCAATCCCGTAATGGGGTGATTAGCTAATAAATTACAAAGGTTGATACTGTCGGCAGCAAGGTCTATGCGTACCAATGAATCATGATAAGATGCGCTATGTGCTTCGTTGAATAATAAATAGATGGTCTCTAAAATATTATCAAGCCGCTCTTCAAGCATATCACCTGAAGGTATCTCAAAGCCGATGTTCTTTTCACGAAATACCTGCCTTGCACGGTATAGGCGTTTTTCAATCGTATCGTTAGTAGTAATAAATGCTCTTGCTATTTGTGATACTGAAAAGCCACTCAGCGTTTTGAGTATCAGTGCTATTTGTCCTTGCCGGTTTACATCAGGGTGACAGCAGGCAAACATCATGCGCAATTGGTCGTCGCGAATCTCGTTATCCGTAAAACATTCTTCCAGTGTTTGTGTAGCAGTATACTCAGATTCCAACAGTGTGTTAATATCTGCAGCAAAGGTTTGCTTACGTCTTTGGCTGCGAATGATATCTATAGCCCTGTTTTTAGCCGCACGGAACAACCATGCCTCAGGATTTTCGGGCACGCCTTTCTCCTGCCATGTCTCCAATGCTTTAATGAGTACATCCTGTACCACATCTTCTGCCATCTCCAGGTTATGTGTGCCAAATACACGGGTTAACACCGAAGTAAGTTTACCTGCTTCTGTACGCGTAATGTTCGCTACAATGTCGTGTATAGCTGTCGACTGCATTGGCTAACAAATATATAGCCCGTTCTTAGTAAACGGGCTATTGTAACATAAATGTTGTTGTAAAAGATTACATTACCATCATGTTGATTTCTCTTACTTCTATGCTGCCACCAGCGTCCTCAAAAATCGGGCATCCGGCAGAAAGTTTGCAAGCCTCGTTATAGTCAGCTGCTTTTATCAGCAAATAACCATTTACTACTTCCTTGCCTTCAGCAAAAGGAGCATCGGTAATATTGGAGTTGCTCCTCATTACTTTACCATCCTGTGTAAGTGGTTGACCTGCATTGAATTTTCCTTGTTCTGCGATACCACCTATCCAGTTTTTCCATTGTTCCATGCTTTTAGCCAATTCTTCAGGGTTTGGATTTGAATACGCTGCTGTGTTCGACCTGAAAATTAAAAGATACTCTTTCATAATAATGTTTTTTTAAGTTGATAAATACGTTTTGATATAATGACGCAGTACTTGAAAGAAACCGGACAGGGCACATAAAAATTATTTTATCCTGGTTGCGCTCACATACACCATCGTCAGCATAACCCCTCCATATATATAATAACTAACTACGGGGTAAAAGCTAGCCATAGCAATAGCAACAGCATAAAAACTATTGACAAAAATATAAATAGGTATCTGACGCCTGACGAATTCTTCCCTGAACCTGCCCTGTGTCAATTCGGGGTGGTGTTTGGCATATATGATCATAGTGAAGGCTACCAGGTTAATGGCTATCAGGTTGCAACCGTATAAAATAAGCGGCATAGCTTTATAAGGGTAGCGCCCTAATAGTGAAGTAGGGAAGGGAATAAAGCTCACGAGCATTAGTACCAGTATATTCATCCATAGAAAGAAGCCATCTACTTTTTGTATCTGCTGAAAAGAGTAATGGTGTGATATCCAGTACCAGCCAATCACTATAAAACTCATCACATAGGCAGCAATACGCGGGGCTATATCTGCCCATTGAGATTGCAACTGTTCATACGAAACATCCGGAATGCGTATGTCTAATATCAGCAGCGTAATGGCTATAGCAAATACACCATCGCTAAAAGCTTCAAGGCGACTTTTATTCATGTATTGAAGATAGAAAAACTAGTTTTCTATTACAAAGCGTGCATGATAGCTTGTGGTATTATCTTGTATGATGAGATAATATACTCCGGTTGGTAAATCTTCATTTTTGACAGTCACTGCATTCTCGGATGATACAACCATTTCTTTGGCACTAACAACTTGCCCTAAAGTGTTGATTGTTTCAATCTGTACTTTTTGTCCTTTTACAAAGCTTCCCTTTATTGTAAAATTTCCATTGTTGGGGTTCGGATAGATACTTAATTCATTCTCTTTAGCTATAGGCTGTATGCCTGTACCAACATGATATACAATCAGGCTGCTATAAGCAGTATCAATACAAACAGGACCTCTTATTATGCGGCAACTAATTGTATCTCCATCTACAAAATCTATGCCTGTTGTGGCCATATATGTGCTGTCCGTTTTACCTGTTATAGCAACACCATTTTTCAACCATTGAAATTTAGGAGCATTACCTGCATTTGTAGTATTAGCCCTGAATAATACACTGCCCCACAATGCTACATTGATACTTGGTGTAACCGTTAAATTGACTACTGGTAATGGCGGGTGCGTTGGGTATATGTATGACGTATCGATATGAATGGAAACAGTATCAGAATAGCAAATGCGAAGACTTGGATTAGCATCTTGAATAGTTAAAAAGTACATACCAGTATCAGCTAAAGTAGCATTGGGTATATTTAAATCATTGTAAATAGGAGCAGTACCATGACCTGTATGCCCATTCGGCCCCCACCATGTGCAATACATGACTACTGCAAATGGGTAGGTGTAGTACAATTTAAGTGTATCTCCCAGGCAAACACCGCTTTTTGCATACGCTGTTGGTAATGCTGGGGTGCCATGAATTAAAATATATACCGAGTCTGATTCTGAAGTGCATCCGGGTTTTGACACGGTGACTTTATAATATCCGGTAGAATTCACTAAGAATGGGAATGTTACAGAGGTATTTTGTGTAGACGCACTGAAGGTGTTGGGCCCTGTCCAGCTATAACTTAAGCCTGTTCCTGTTGCGGTACCAAACAAAGAAAATGGTCTGCCGTGACAATAGGGGGATGGACTAGCAGATGCTTTCGGGTTAAAGCCGCATGGTTGAGCAAAACTTGTTGTTAAGCAGACAACGCAGAACGCTGTTAAGACAAATCTGAGATTCATATAGGGTGGTATGTTATGGTTGTAATATTAAGACATATTGATTGATTTAATTGGTTGGTATTGCGAATTATGTAGACTTCAATTAATAACAAGTTAATGCAATTTTAATAATAGCCACTTTCAAAAAGCAATGACATTATATAGCTATACGTTGCCTTATATATTGCAGACCTTACGTTTAAGTTCCTATGTTGTCCAAAAAAATTCAAGTATATTATATACTTGTTGCCGTTATAGTTACGGCTATTGTTACCTATTTCATTTTAAAGAGTACAGCCAAAGCTACGGCAATGCCGGTTGCAACTTCCATTGCTGAAAATCCTGATAATAGAGATTGTAATACGAACATCATACGTTTGCATAAGTACAAATATGTAAACAGTATTCTGTACACCGAAAAAGAATGTGAATCAGGAGTGTATAATGGTCTGAAGGAACAGATTGCGGGGTATGTATTAGACCAGAAAAATGCCGGACGCCTTACAGATGCTTCAATATATATAAGGGTATATGACGGGCATGGAGAATGGATATGTGTGAACCCCGATGTAGAATATCATCCGGCATCATTGCTTAAGTTGACCGTATTATTCACATTTGCTACAATGGCAGAAGGTAATCCTAAGTTAATGGATGAAAAGGTGTTGTTTAAGCAACATGATGCCACTTTACCTACACCTGCATTCCCTGATAAGTCACTTACACCGGGAAACTCATATACAATAAGAGAATTGCTAAAGTATTTAATAGTGTATTCGGATAACGATGCATTATACCTTCTATGCAATTACCACGACCCTAAGGTATATAGAAAAACTTATGACGACCTGGGTGTGCGTTTCCAGGATGATGGGAGGGATAAATCGGGTATGAAAGTAAAAGAATATTCAACTCTGTTGCGGGTGTTGTACAATGGCAGCTATTTGTCTTGTGCCTCGTCTGAATACGCCCTGTCGCTCCTTGCGCAGTCTGATTTTAAACAAGGTATCATGCAAGGTATCCCGCAGGGGGTAGAAGTTGCGCATAAATTTGGTGAATATTATTTGGGTAATAGCTGCGAATTGCATGAGGCGGGTGTTGTGTATGGCCCCAAAAATAATTACATCATAACTGTTATGACACGTGGCAATGATATGAAAACACTATCTGCAGTTTTGGGAGACATATCTAAGATGGTATATGATGAAACAAACCCTGCAACCAAATAGTATTACTGTCACTGTTTAGGATACGCTTTAATAAATAATGCGGTATCAGATAGATTGTAAGTGAAATTATAGTGTTTCGGATTTTCTCCTTCATCTAAGGTTTGATAAGCGGTTGATGATTTGATTGTTATTCCTTCTTTAGTTAGCGCATCAGTCAGTTCTTTAGCCATAGTTTTTGTTTCTGCGTTGTCATAATAAGTCATTATTACAGGCAGTGACTCTTTATTGATATTGAGTAGCGTAAGCACCGCATCAGTTTTTACGTGTCTTTGTTCAATTGTGGTATTATTTATTGATACAGCTATGCTATCAGGATGTTGCTCATTTATTTGTGCAATGGCAAAGCATGCAATACACACAAGTACCAGTACTACAGTTATTTTGATTTTCATGTCGTAGTTGTTTATTGCAAAATAAGAAAATCATTAATATGCTCCGTAAAGAAAACGGCCATACTGTTAACTAAAACAGCAGGCCGCCCTTTGTTATCGCCCCAAACGATACAAGATATTAGTGCTTATGTACTTTGCCTGAACCGGAAATATTGAGATTTACATTTACAGGGTTGCCCATGTAATCAATATCACCTGAGCCAGATATTTTAGCGTTAAGTGTTTCTGTAACGGTTGTTTGTATGTCACCCGAACCTGATATTTCTGCTGTTACTGTTTTTGATGTTGCAGGATATGCACTTATGTTTCCTGAGCCTGAGACGTGCAGGTTCAAATCATCAAAAGCATTTTTACCAAAGCCGATGTCGCCGGAACCATTGATGTCTGCCATCATTGTTTTGGATTTGATACTATCACCAACAATTATCCTTCCTGAACCATTGATACGTACCATGTTTACATTTGTAGAGTATACAGTCACTTTGATATTGTTGTTTCTAACATTGATATATTTCTCTTTAAATCTCAGTGTCAACTTATCTCCCGACACATTGGTTTCAAAAGCAGGTACCAGGTTTTGATATCCAGTAACTACAACTTTATTACTGTTAGATGCTATCACTTCTACATCTGCTTCGCCGTCTGATTGTAGTGTATAGAATGATGATATGCTTCTGGTGTCTGATATGATACTGCCTTCTCCTTTTAATCTGCCTTTATAGCATGAAGTGAAAAATACTGTTGATAAAACTGCAATTGATAATAACTTTTTCATTGTATTTATTGTTTAAAATTTTGATTAATTGGTTATAATTTTAGTGGAAATCTATTCTGTAACTGAGGTTAGGTAATATACCTAACTGGTATTCTGTTTTCACGTTGCCCGAATTGGCATCGTAGTGAGAGAAGTAGTAGTTTTTGCGGTTAGATACATTTTGTACATCTAACTGTATGGTGTGTGTAGCGCGTTTATTATTCACTTTATAATAAATGCCCGCATCTGCCCTGAAGTATGCCGGAGCTTGTTGTGTGTAATAAGAGCCTTTTACATAGGTAGCTTCTTTGTTTGCTCTTGATTGTGCAAGGTCAATAATAGATTCACGTATGCCACCGCTTGTCAAAACCTTTCCGTTCAAACCGATGATGCTTCTGCCTTTTGCATTCAGTTTAAATTCTTTACCACCTACTATGTTTACCTGGTAGCCCCTGTTGAAGAGGGTATTGTAGGTTTGTCCGCCATATGTGTTGTAAGTTGATTTGAACAATGACCCCGTAGCCAGTACATAGTAGTTATTGGCAAAAGGACGCTCAAGGCTAAGGTCGATACCATAGTTTTGTCCTGTTCCTTTACTTACCAATGGTTTGGTGTTGATAAGCGAGTACACATCCAGTGCATTGATGATAGAGAAATAGCTGTTGCTGTCTTGTTCTACAGGTATATGATACAGGTATTGATAGTATACCTCCACTTTCATTTTTGTATTCAATGGCAGGCTGGTCTCATAACCGGCTACGGCATGATAAGCACGTTGCAGATCGAGGTTTTTATTTGGGTAGGTGAAGTTTTGCCCCTTTACTGTGTTCTGGAACAGGTAAGTAGAAATATGTTCAGGCTTTGAGTGAAACCCAGTAGCTATTGAAAATTTATTCTTATTAATTTGGTAAGTAGCAGATATGCGAGGTTCAATACTGTATTTGCTATTAAGTGCTAAATAAGAACCGTGTATACCACCAATTACAGTAAACTGTTCTGATAGCCTTGACTTCCATTGAATATAACCCTGGTAAAACTGAGTGCCACCATTACCCGACAGTATTTGTTTCCATTGATGTTTTTGATTGTCGAAGTAGGCCAGTTCCAAATCATAATTTATTTGTTGGCCGATAATACCCGCTCGAAAAGTGTTGTGAGCGTTCAGCTTTTGGTTATACATCAAAGATGCTCTTATAGCTGTATTGCTCAGTTGAGTATGATTGACAGGGACATTTTTATAACTGTCTGTAGGGTTTAGTGTATCAGCATTCATTTCAGATTTATCCTGAGATGCTGAAACTATGGTTTTGATATAGGCATCTTTCTTTATGAAGTATTGATGAGATACGCCACCTACCATCATATAGTTGGTACTATTGAATTTTTCATTCGGTTTATCATCTGTCCACTTGCTACTGTCAGCTTCAGGTGTGTTAGCTGCTTTGTT
Organism: Bacteroidota bacterium; assembly: GCA_018267965.1. Taxonomy (GTDB): domain Bacteria; phylum Bacteroidota; class Bacteroidia; order Chitinophagales; family Chitinophagaceae; genus Polluticoccus. Next base: position 742,287 of record JAFDXK010000001.1, read on the forward strand.
ATAGCCTCCTAAACCCCATACGGTAAACGTTCCTGCTTTGTTGGTGGGCATATTCACCTTGAAAGAACCGTCCTGGTATTTAGGTACTACGCCGTTTAAGTCTACAAACTGCTGCAGAATAGCAAGGGTAGAGTAGCGATAATTGATAAGATATGATGCTCTTTTGTTTTTACCCAACGGGCCTTCGGTGGCCAGCTCTGCACCCAGCGTACCTATTTGTATGGTATGCTCACGTTTTTGAGTATTACCATTACGCAGATTCAGGTCGAATGCGCCCGATAAAGCATTGCCTATTTCAGGTACGAAGGCACCGGTGTAGAAATCAGAATTACCGAGTGTATTTGCGTTGAGCATACTGATGGCACCACCACTTGCTCCTAAAGAAGTAAAGTGATTGGGGTTAGGTATTTCAATGCCTTCCATTCTCCACAATACACCTTTTGGTGAGTTGCCGCGAACTACTATGCTGTTATCCATATCTCCTGCATTCGACACACCCGGAAAGTTTTGCGCCATGCGTGCGGGGTCAGAAAATGCTGCTGCATAGCGCCTTGTTTCTTCTACAGAAAATGCACGGGCACTGAGGCTTGCGAATTCATTAAGTGGTTTTATTTTATCCCTGCTGCCTTTTACTGTTACTTCTTTCAGGTTTTTCAGGCTTTCAGTCATCGAAATACTCAGGTCTGTTTCTTTTCCCGATATGATCATCGCCTGCTGTACCATATAATCTTCAAAGCCTACTAATTTGAACATGAAGTTTTGGCGCCCAACAGGAACATTCTCAATTTCAAAAAAACCTTTATCGTCTGTTATGGCATTGATATTAATGTTAGACTGAAGTACAACTATCACCCCTGCAAGAGGTTGTTTAGATGCTGCATCTGTTACTATGCCGTGAATTTTTTGTGTATAGCGAGATACTGTTGTTTGTTTATTTGTTGAATCAGAAGTTTGTGCCTGTGCAAGTGTTGCACAAAATAATGCCGGTGCTATAAGCCATTTTTTAAAGTACATATCTATTGTTGGTTTTATTACTGACAGCAGAAGTAATCAATACCCCTATGCTGTTGTGGTGATTTAGTGAAAGATTTTGCTGTTAAAATTTATACTGCAAACCTGCATATCCACTGATGTATATGCCGTTGAAATATCCCCAGCTTCTGTCCGACCATAGATAATGACCGGATATGGTTTCGCCTGTGGCATATTCAGTTTGAACAGAGTTGATAGCAGGGCCTGCAAATAGTTCTATATGCTTACCGATAAATACTGTAGGCAATGCCCTGATAGTAGATGTCAGGAAAATATCATCAGTGATGTCAGTAAATGATGTTGATGTAGCTTCCACATTCAGACGTACATTTTTTGAGATATAGAAATGAGCACCAAGCCCCGCTTCAAAGGCATATAAATCAATATTCGGGTCTTTGTAGTTGTAACCTAAACCCACTATACCATATAACACACGACCGCCTGAGCGAAAACTGGCCATTACAGTTTTATTAGCATCTATACTAAGGCCTATTGCTTTCTCGCCCTTTTTGATGATGTTGATAAGACCTATAGGATAATCGCAACTATCTGCAATGTTCATAAAGCCTGACATTTGTACTTTGGCAACTTTTGCAACATTGATGAAGCCTGATATTTGTGTGTTTACCGTATCGGCTTTGTTGAAATATCCGCCTAATTGTAGTCCCCTGATGTTGTGTGCAATGTTTATGTAACCCGCTAACTGTGTGCCACGGATTTGACCCGTTGTGATATTGATGAAACCTGCACCCTGCAAACCGTTAATACTACCGTGCGTAATATTGGCAAAGCCAGCTAATTGTGCACCTCTTACACTGCCGCTGATATTCATAAACCCTGCTGCTTGCATGCCACGTGTTTGCAACCTGATGATGTTCATAAACCCACCGGCTGCCACACCACGCACACTTCCTCCGATATGATTTGAAACCCCAGATGCTATCAAGCCTTTGGCATTGCCGTATACTATATTGCTGATGCCCGATGCGCAAAATGCATTCTCATTAGCGGATACACCAACCAATGCATGTGTTGAAAAATTGTTGCTATAATCACGTGCGTATAAACCGTGTGTACTGATGGGATAACACAAGCCTATATGAAAATTTGATGTGTACTGATATTGCGCCCGTGCTGTAAATGATAAGAATAATACTGTTATACTTAAAAAGCGTTTCATTGTTTAATACTGTTTGCAAGTATGACAATGAACAGTGTTTTTACCCCTATGCTTTTTGTGTGAAATTAGAAGATAGTTATGCCTGCATGCCAGCCTACCCAGCTATACCAGTTTTTAAATGGTTCTGAATACAGCACACCATTATGCTGAACATCTTTTTTGTATCGTTCAGGAAAATTAGTTTGCTCGCTGTAGTAGAAGTTGTAAGACGGGCCAACATTTACAGACAGCCATTTGAAAATATTGTAGTTGATATTCAGGTTGCACCTGATGAGCCAGTTAGCTGTTGTTGTATCGCCGGTGTAAACAAAATGCCCTGTAATTTCGGGAGACACTGATATACGTTTGTATGCATTTATTTCTGCCCCGAATCCATATCCGAAAGACAGTATCTGGTTTTTATCTCCGGGATTAAAACCAGCCGATACTACATTGTATAATTTTTTATTACCGATTTTAGCAGCTAACCCCAAGCTTGCAACTTCGTCAGTATAGATATGCATTTTGTGATAACCATGCCATACAAAATTTAATAATCCAACAGCTACACCGTCAGAGGAGTCTGCAACGTTGATTAACCCTACCTGCACCCCTTTCAGATGTCCTGCATAATTAAAGATGCCTGCCTGGGTTCCTTTCATATTTTTACGTGTCATGTTTGCAATGCCTGCTACCTGAACGCCATCTGTGTTTCCTGATGCGACATTAATAATGCCTGTTGCCTGCACACCTTCAAGGTTATGCGTATAGTTGATTTCGCCCGATGCCTGCACACCTTTTGAATCTCCTTTCGACAGGTTAGCCACACCTGCAGCCTGCAAGCCATCCGTATTTCCCCATACGTGATTGTAAACGCCCGCTACTTGTATGCCACCTTCACTACTGTTTACAAAATTGCATACACCTGCAAACTGCCAGCCATTAGATGCTTTCAATACCTGGTTATATAATCCGGCAATCTGCACACCTGTAACACTACCACCAGTCATGTTAAACAAGCCGCCTATCTGCAAGTACTTTACGTCTTTCTTTACAATGTTGAACAATCCTCCCAACTCAAAACCATTCACACCTGCGGTGTAGCCACCCAATAGATTGAATGAAAATTTATTGATGACCTGAGCGCCCATTTTACCATGTGTACCCACGCCCGGTATGATGGAACCCTGGTAAGGTTTGTCAACAAAGAACTTGCTCAGGTTGATACTCTGCATACGTTGCTTGGACGATAATAGAAATTTACCAAACCATCTTTTCTCTACTTCTGTACGTTGTCTGATGACAACAGAGTCTAATTGCACAGGTTGGGGAATGATGGGTACTGTAAGCTCTTTATTGGTTTCTGCAACTACAACTGTTGTGTCGTAGTATAATGATTTGCTTACATAGAGTGTGACAGGCTTATTGGGGTCTTTTACCTTTAATTTAAAATAGCCATTCTCATTTGTCATGGTGCTGATAAGTTGGTTCTTATCATACACTGTGGCATACATCACATTCTCTCCGGTTAGCCCGTCTTTGATATATCCTGTAGCATACCAATATGCCCCTGCTGCAAATTGAATGATGATATGTGATTCCGTTTCCTTGAATTCGTAGCTGTTATCAAACAGTTGGTTCAATACTTGTTTTACAGGTTTGTCCTTTACGCTCAGTGAAACCACGTTTTGCTCTGCTACCGTATTACTGTTATAAGAAAAATAGAAATTGCCCTGCCTGCTGATGAGCTTTAATACATCGCCCAGAGGTTTGTTATTTACGGATAAACTGATGCGCTTATTCAGCAAGCCTTCTGAAAAACCTGCTGAATAAATACACAATAATGTTATGGTCAATGATAGCTTATATAAATGGTGCATTAGTTGGGGCTAATTCAGTATGATTTGGTCTCCTTTTTTCTCTATGGTTATATTAAATGTGCCGCTAATTACCTCCAGTATATCGTCGAGTGATTCATTATGGAACGTAGTAGTGAGCGGTAGGTCTTTTATTTTTTCGTTATTGATGATGATGTGAGCATCATAAGCTTCATTTAATACTTCTATCAGGCGATAGAGTGGGGTGCCGTTGCATACAAACTCCTTAGTGCGATAGTAATTATATAATTCATCCTCGCTAGCTTCTTTGCTTGGTGCTTCTACATTTTTCTTAACAACACTTTTTTGCTTTGGCTTCAGCTGCACCATTTTAGTTTTCTTCCTTACTTCTACAATGCCCGTTTCTACTATTACCTCTGTAACCTCTGCATTGCTTTTTACGTTGAAAGAAGTACCCACCACACGTATGTCAGCTTCGTTGGCATGAATAATGAAAGGGTGTATCTTATCCGGCGTTACGTTAAAGAAAGCTTCGCCTTCCAGCTTCACTTCACGCGCTTCGCCATTGAATGTCCTCGGATAGGTAATGCTTGCATTTTTATTGAGTGTTACTGTTGTTCCGTCAGGTAAGGTTTGCGCTATGATGGCCCCGTTTGCCTGCAATGTAATATCTCTGCCATTGTACATGTAGTAAGCCATCCAGCTGGCGCCTAACAATACCACAAGGGTAGCTGCCACACGCATCCAGTTATTCTTACGTACAGGCATTTCTATTGTTCTGCCTGTAGGTTTTTCTGTTGTCCGTTGTTTGAAACGTTGCCATACGGCATCTGTGTCTACAGTGCTCACCTTTTCCAGTTTTTTGCTTTCATCCCATATCAACAGGAAGTGCTGAAACTGTTTTTCGTTGGCTTCGTCTGCAGATAGCCATTGCTCCACATGCAGCCTCTCTTCCGGTGATGCCTCCTGCAAGAGGTACTTCACCAGCAAGTCGTCTGATATTTGGCTGTTGTTGTTCACTATAAATACATGTTTAGCATTATCCACAATACCGGCAACAAGTCTGCCAGTTGAACCCTCATTATTTTCAGGGCTTTGCCCATCTGGTTTTCTATCGTTTTTACAGACAGCTCCAGCTTATCGGCTATTTCCCTGTACTTCATATTTTCAAACCTGCTCATTTGGAAGATGGTCCTGCATTGTTCGGGCAATTCATTGAGTGCCTCCTGCAGCCTTCTTTCCATCTCAAGCGTTCTTTTTTCTGTACCACTGCTATCCATCTCACTGTTGTTGTGCACGGCAAATGCCCTGTGCGACGCCTTTACTTTTTCATGCTTCAGGTAATTGAGGCTATCATTGTATACTGCCCTGTATAAATAAGCGCCAATCGACTGCAGCTCTCCTATCTTTTCTTTCTTCTCCCACAGCTTAAAAAATACGTTCTGTACTATTTCTTCTGCCTCGTCCTCGTCCTTAAGTATGGTATAAGCATAGGCGTGCAGCTTTTTGAAATGTGTTTTAAACACATCTTCAAAAACAGATTCTGTATTTGCACTTATATATATATTGCTTAAATCGTTGATTTCCATTCTTTCAGCAGTATACTTCGGTGCAAAGATAAACGCTTCGGTAGTAGCCATTCTTTATTAAGACACACAAGGTGGTAAATACCCCTATTCGGTTGATGAATTATTTTTCATAAAGACATTACACATTATTATATATGTATTTTAATCTATATGATTGTCTGAATATTAATTTTTTAATGAAATAGTTAATAAAACCCTTGATTTTGTATATGTTGATTGTATATTTATTAGCCATTTAATCTATTTTTAATTACTCCTTAATTGTTTTTTAATCTAAATGTCATTATCACAAATGAGTAAAAACATTAGGGTAATTCTTTTTATAATATTATTTCCAGTTGGATTATATGCCCATGTTGTACCTGCAGAAGGTGCGATATTGAATTATCGTTTAGCAGGATTTAAAATACCTGAAAGGAAAGATGCAGCTAAATATGTTTTTCATATAGCGCGCAATCGTGTAACAGATGAAAGTGCGTTGAAGAATGAAGCCTTTACTCATACTACTTCTTCCACAAACAACTGTATAGTTCTGTTGCCATCTTTCGGAACAGCATATTGCTGGATGGTGACTTGCTACGATAAAAACGGCAAAGAGATTTATCAATCGCCGATATATTCTTTCAATACAGGGTCTATATCTTATATCGATACCACTCAGAACGGGCTGCTGGTGATGGCCAAGGCACAGCATCATAAGGATTTACTGTTGATGGTAGATCACATGCTGGTGATATATGACCTGAATGGCAAGCCGCTATGGTATATGCCCCAAACACATGAGATAGAAAACAGGGATGTGGGCATCAGGGATTTTAAAGCTACGGCCGACGGCACATTTACATTCATTACCGATAAAGATGCTTTTGAAGTGAACTATAACGGAGAGGTGATATGGAAAGCCCCTAACGATGGCAAGGTAAGCGGAGCCAAAACGGAATGGTATCATCATGAGTTTACAAAACTGAGTAACGGGCATTATATGATTGCCGGCACCGAAACCATTGAAAGACGTATACCGGGCAAGCCTTCTGATTATTTTAATGATAATGACACCACGGTAAGAAAGGGCAACGACGGCAATTATTACAAGCAAATCATTTGCGGCACGCTGATAGAATATGATGCGGCGGGTAAGGTGGTATGGTCGTGGAGGGTATCAGAGCACCTGGATGATAAAGATTTCTTCTGGCCGAAGAATGTGTTGGCCGAACCTCACAACGGGAATACACACATGAATAGTTTTGATTTTGACGAGCAGCATAAACTCATTTACATCAGTTTCAAAAAAATAAACCAGGTCATTACAATAGCATACCCTTCAGGGAAAATAGTAGACCGTATTGGAGAAACAGGCGCACCAGCAAAAGAGGCCAGCCCCTTCTACGGACAACATGCCTGCAAGATGGATAAGCGCACCGGCGACCTGTATGTATTTAATAACAACCACAGCGATATAGAGCCCGTGTATAAATGGCAATACGATGCCGAAGGATATATTACATCGCATGTATTGGTATACAGGCATACACCTCAGCAGGGTGGTGCCTTAAAAAAAGTATGGGATTTTCCCTGCAAATTCTTTAACGACAAAACGTTGCCGCAAACTACGCTGCGTGGCGGTAATGTGAATGTGTTGGATGACGGATGCCTGCTGATAAATATGGGCACAACCAATGCTATGGCTATAGTGAGCAAAAACAAACAAATGGTGTGGGGTGCTATGCCTTACATTACCGATGCCAATAACCAAAAACAGAATATGGAGCCCTACCGTTGCAGTTACCTCAATACAAAAGACCTGGCTAAGTTTATTTTCAGGTAGAGGAACTAACCTCACCTCCCCAATACCACACCCGCAGCGTTTTTTCTCTCGTCATTGCGAGGAAATATCTGCGAATGCAGATATGGACAAAGCAATGACGTAGGAGTAGCAATAACCTGAGCAAGGGAAAAAGCAGTAAAAAGCTACCCCTCCAACCCCATTGATTATCAATCAATTACAGCCACAGCCCCCTCCCTCCGAAATAAATATAAAATTCCTGCTATAAAACCTGTTTCTATAAGGGTTTTACCGTATCTTTGCCGTCCTTAAAAATTAAATAAATTGGAAGAAAATCAATTAGTTAACCAAACCGGAGCTTTGGCGGACACACAAGGCGGCGCTCACGATGATTTCGATTGGAGCGTAGACAAACGCAACGTATCTTCTTACAAAGAAGAAAAACGTGCAGAAATGGATAAAGTGTATGAAAGCACTTTTAAAACCATCGATGAATCGCAACTGTTGCAAGGTACTATCGTAGGCCTTACAAAAACAGATGCTATCATCAACATCGGCTTCAAATCAGACGGGCTGGTGTCTCTCAACGAATTCCGCGATATGCAGGATGTAAAAATCGGCGATGATATCGAGGTAATGGTTGTAGAGAAAGAAGACAAGAATGGTCACCTGCACCTGAGCCGCAAACTGGCGCGTGCAAGCCGTGCTTGGCAAAAAATCGTTGATTTCTACAAAACGGGCGAAATCGTTACGGGTACTATCACCAGCAAAACTAAAGGTGGTCTTATCGTTGACGTTTACGGACTGGAAACATTCTTACCTGGTTCTCAAATCGACGTTAAACCTGTTACTGACTACGATCAGTATGTAGGTAAAACAATGGATTTCAAAGTTGTGAAAATCAACGAAGCTATCCGCAACGCAGTGGTATCTCACAAAGCGCTTATCGAAAGTGACATCGAGCAACAACGTAGCGTTATCATCTCTCAGTTGGAAAAAGGACAGGTACTGGAAGGTACTGTTAAGAATGTTACCGACTTCGGTGCGTTCATCGACCTGGGTGGTGTTGACGGATTGTTGTATATCACAGACATTAGCTGGGGCCGCGTAACGCATCCTAGCGAAGTGCTGGAAAATGGCCAGAAACTGAACGTGGTTGTTCTTGACTTCGATGACGAGAAAAAACGCATCAGCCTTGGCTTGAAACAATTAACTGCTCATCCTTGGGATAGCCTTTCTGACGATATCAAAGAAGGTGCTAAAGTAAAAGGTAAAGTAGTGAACATTGAAGATTACGGTGCATTCTTAGAAATCATGCCTGGTGTAGAAGGTTTGGTGCACGTATCTGAAATCACATGGTCTTCTCAGCCTATCAACGCGAAGGAATTCTTCAAGATGGGTGATGAGTACGAAGCTGTGGTTGTAACACTGGATAAAGCTGAACGCAAAATGAGCTTGTCTATCAAACAACTGACAGAAGACCCATGGGAAACTATCGAAAATAAATACCCTGTTGATAGCCGTCACAAAGGTACAGTTAAGAACATCACTCCTTACGGTGTGTTTGTAGAACTGGAAAGCGGCATCGGCGGTATGATTCACATCAGCGACCTGAGCTGGATCAAACGTTATAACCACCCAAGTGAATTCACTAAAGTGGGCGATAGCATTGATGTAGCCATCCTGAGCATCGATAAAGAAAACCGCAAACTGTCTTTAGGCCACAAACAATTGGAAGAAGACCCTTGGAATACATTTGAAACAATATTCCCTATCGGCAGCGTACACGAAGGTAACGTGACACGTAAAGACGATAAAGGTGCTACAGTACAATTACAATACGGTCTTGAAGCTTATGCTCCTGCACGCCACCTGAAAAAAGAAGATGGCAGCAATGTAGAAGTAGATTCAGTATTGCCTTTCGTTATCATCGAATTCGATCGCAACGACAAACGCATCATGGTATCTCATACACGCGTTTGGGAACAAGGTAAAATAGAAGAAAAAGAAGCTGCTAAGAAAGACGCTGCTGCTGAGTCTGAAAAGACTAAGAAAGCAGTTAAGAACATCCAGAGCAAGGTTGAAAAACCAACATTGGGTGACTTAGGCGCTCTTGCAGAACTGAAAGAGAAAATGAAGAAAGCTGAAGGCGAATAATTTGTAGTCTCTTAATTTAAGTAATAAGGAAGTCCTCCCACATTGGGGGGACTTCTCTTTTATATCCCTGTAAGTAATAAGAAAGCCCCTCATTGAGGGGCTTTGTTTGAATGATCTGTCGGTTTGTGTGTTGTTTGTTTACTGCTTTTGGAAACGGAGGTTAACTGTTTCTGCATTGTAGCTGAAACGCAATATGTAGATACCGTTGCTCAGTTGGCTAATGTTCAGTTCGTTGTTCTGAACAGATACATTGTTCATAACTGTGCGTCCTGTAATATCAATTACATCGGCAGTAGTAAGCTTGGTGTTTTGTGTAGATGCTATATGTAATACATCGCCTGCCGGGTTAGGATATAACCTGAATAGTTTGTTGGCATTAACCGTGCTGATGCCTGTTGATGATTCAAGAAGTTGTATCATAGGGCCGCCGTCTGCAACAGCAACGTATAAACCCCAAGCAGGACCGTTGCTATTAGATGAAGGTGTTTTGAAGCCCGATTCGCACAAAGTAATAGTCTTACCATCTAAATTCATGGTAGTTAGAGGAAGGTCATAAGACTTGTAAGTAGTGGCACCTGTTGCATCTGTAACATTTACGTATTTATAGCTGTTTACAGGAATAGTTGCATAACCACTGCCAAAGCTGCCGTAAGATGCGTCATCAAACCAAGTATTTGTAGTATAACGAATATCAATGACAGGTGCATCAGTAGCTCCTTGCATGAATAATACACCGGTATTGCCGCTGGCAGCAGTTTCTTTTGCCTGGTTATACACATTCAATGCATAAGGAGGTTTTGGAGTATAGCCTGTAGCGCTTTGTATACCATTAAGCACACACACATACCTTTTCTGAGAATCGAGGCTCATAGGGTAGGTGTAGAATACATCTGCTGAGCTGGTACTGTTAGGTGGTGCTATGCCAATAGTAAGTGAGCTGGTAGCTAACATGTCTATTGTTGCTGTTGCATTGCGGAAAACGAGATTATCATATTTAAGTACATTATCGAAATACACGTCTACTGTATCAGTTAGCTTATCTGCACTGTTATTAATGAGTTGGAAGCGAGATACAGCTTCAGGGTTAACAGATGAAAATTGTTGCAAAGGACCGCCAATGGCAGGTGCTACCCATAAGCCAAATGAAGGACCATTGCTATTGGCAGATGGTGTTACAAAACCTGAAGTCAATATCATACAGGCAACGCCACCATAACCCATATTTTGAAATGCTGCGTTGTATGTGCCGTAAGTAACGCCACCATTGGTATTAGTAGTACGTATTTTAAAATCGCTGGTAGGTACATTGGTATAACCTGTTGTAAAGCCACCGTAAGGAATATCTTTAGCTATGATTGATATGCCGCTGCGCAGGTCTGTAGTTTGAAAATCGGTAGACCCATTGCCAAAAGCGTATTCGGTATTCGTAACGCCTGAACTCATCAATTTGCCATTGTTGAAAACAGCTACATTCATTTTTTTGTATGGAGTGTAGCCGGTAGTGCTTTTCATACCATTTACCACCATGATATAATTGTTAGATGGTATAACAGATGCGGTTAAGCTGTAAAATGTATCTGCCACGTTGGAGCTATTGTTCAGTGCAACGCCAATAATTACGGTGTTGCCCGCAAGAGTATTGGCACTGAAAAAGCCTGTTGCATATCGAAAGTCGAGGTCGTCGGCAAATAATACGCCGTTGACATAAATATCTACAGAATTAAGAGCGGCATCAGCACTATTATTAATCACTTGTATCTGAACACTTTGTGCCCTAACAGAGAAGCTGAAGACTATTGGTAATAATAAACTGAAAAATAGTTTTTTTAAGTTCATACTAAATGTTTTGCAGGTTTAAAATGATTGTCGTCGTTAAAGATAAATATACTGATTTTGTAGCACTAACCGATACAAATACTGTTTGGTCGGTAAATAGGATTGCTGAAGCGATAATTTTCATCGGAATACAGTAAATTGTATAGTTAATATAACGACAGTAAAAATGGTCATGATTAAAAGATTATACTATTTACCCGTATGCATTGCCTTGATGTTTTTGTCTCAAACAACTGTTTACTCACAGTCATTACAGGCAAGTAAGGTAAAAATCAAAAATGCCATTATCCCGGTTACTAATAATGTACAAAATTGGCTCAGCGGTACATTAGATAAGAATACAGTGGGTACTAAACTACAAGTGTTGGTACACCTTACGCGTATTGCATCCACTGACGATAAAGTGAGTTTGCGTAATGCAGGCGTTGATATACAGGATTTTGTAACTGATAGGACCTACACTGCGATAATTACATTGCCTGCCTCTGCAAGCCAGTCGTTGCCTGCTGTCCTTTATGGTATAACAGATATATTGCCTGCGTGGAAGGTTAATGGCCGTATAAATACCCAATCCAAAGAGCGTGTAAAGATATTGGTGTCATTTTGTAACAATATAACTGATATTGATGCCAAAGCTGTTATCAAATTGATAGGCGGAGTGGTAGAGGATGATGTGTTGTCGGCTGTCCATGCTTATGAGGTAGATATACCTGCCAATAAAGTCATGGAATTGGCGGGGCATTATAGCGTAAGTGCCATAACATCTAAGTCACAGGACATACCATTGAATTTTGAATCGAGAACCGCAGCCAGGGATAATATAGCTACATTGGCTACAATGTATGGTGGTTATGGATTGTCGGGCAAAGGGGTAGTAGTGGGTGTTGGCGATAATGTATCAGGTAATTGCCATATCGACCTTAAGGACAGAATTATTAATTATAACTCAATGCCCTACAATTATCATGGTGTGCATGTAAATGGTATTGTAGGTGGTGCAGGTATTATAGACCCAAAGGGAGAAGGTGTGGCCCCGGGTGTAACTATCGTAGACCAGGTATATAACGCAATATGGGCAAGGACAAATATCTATTACCCCTTGTACAATATGACCGTTACCAATAACTCTTATGCCGCTGTTATTAAGGATTGTAACTATGCCGGTACTTATGATGGTTATGCCGTGGCAGTAGACCGTACTGCTTTGGATTATGATACTGTATTGCACGTATTTGCCGCAGGTAATGACGGTGAGTTAAGTTGTGCTCCATATCCTGCTGGTTTCGCAACCATGGCAGGAGGTTATCAGCCAGCTAAGAACAATATAGTGGTGACTAGCACTGACAAGGAATATGTCAATTCTATTGCAGGTTCTCGCGGGCCGATAAAAGATGGCAGATTGAAACCAGATATCTCTGCTGTGGGTATCGACATTTTTTCTACTACCAATACCGAAGAATATCTGATAGCAACCGGAACCAGTATGGCATCGCCCGGTGTAACAGGTGCGTTGGCTTTATTAACAGAAAGATACAAGCAATTGCACGGCAACGTAAATCCTCAGGCGGATGTATTGAAAGCTGTTGCTTTAAATGGTGCAACAGACCTTGGCAATCCCGGCCCCGATTTTAGTTACGGTTTTGGCTTTTTAAATACATACCGCTCCCTGCAAATAATAGATAACAACAGGATAGTAAGGCAGTCTATAAAAAACGGCGGACAAAAATCAATTACTATTACAGTGCCACCTAATACAGCCAAACTTAAAGTAATGCTCTACTGGCATGATGTGCCTGCAAGCGCATTGGCAACCACAACATTGGTGAATGATTTAGATCTGGAAGTAACAGAACCGTCAAACACCGTTCACAAGCCATTAGTGCTTGACCCTGACCCTGTGAATATTTTGAACGATGCTGTAGAGAAAGAAGACAGGCTGAATAATGTGGAACAAGTAACTATCTATAACCCTACGAATGGTGCCCATAAGATTACTGTCAATGGTTTCAGGGTGACTACTGACACACAGGCTTATGTAATTACTTATGATTTTGAATCTATAGGGGTCAATCTTACATACCCTACTAAGGGCGCACAGGTAAAAGCAGACGATACTCTGCGTGTGTATTGGGAAGCATCTGATAACGCTAATCCTTTTACGCTGGAATACAGTACAGATGGCGGAGGTTCATGGAAACTTATCGACAATAATATTCCTGCTGATAGAAGATGGTATAAATGGGGCGTACCGTTTTTGAGCACCGGCACTTGCAGAATGCGAGTTACAAGGAACAATACAGGACAGCAATCGGTGAGTGGCTTGTTTGTTGTTAACCCTCAGCAAACAGTTTCATTGGATGGCACTCAATGCCCCGGCTATATTCGTATTAACTGGACGTCTGTACCTTCGGCAACAGGATATGAAGTGATGATGAAACGCGGCCCTGCCATGCAAGTGATGGCTACTACAAATGCCACTACCTATACTTTTTCAGGACTGTCAATGGATAGTATCTACTATGTAGCTGTAAGGCCTGTGTTGAATAATATGAGCGGTTACAGAAGTATTGCCGTAAAAAGGCAACCTAATGATGGTAATTGTGCAGGCAATATTTCAGATAATGATATTATGGTGCAGCGTATACTAAAACCTACTACAGGAAGGATAGGCACCAGCAGTGAATTAAAGAATAATGAAACGCTTTCGGTATTAGTGAGAAACCTGGACGATGCGCCTGTAAATAGTTATAGTGTTTCTTATAGTTTGAATGGTGGTGCCTGGCAATCGCAAGCATTTAGCTCTGCCATACCCGCAGGCGGAACAGCAAGCGCTAATATCAGCGGTATCGATTTGTCTACGGCTGGCAATTATACTTTTAAAGTTGCTGTTACCAATACTGCTGCTACAGACCCTGTAAAGGCTAACGATACAACTGTAATAACCATTAAGCAGCTCAATAATTTTCCTATTAATATTACTCCATATTACATTACTCATCTTACCAACTTCGAGAATTGGCCTGTGATTGAAACTGTAAATAACGGTATCGGTCTGGCAGATGCAGATAGCAGGTGGGATTATACAAATGCTTCTGATAGTTGCAGGCTCAGGAGTTTTATCAATTCTTATGTAGCTGTTACAGGTTCTCGTTCCATTGCCCTCGATGCTATCTACAATTTCGGTAAAGAGCATAGAAATGATTTCTTAGGCACTTATAATATGAGTAACTATGATGTAACTAATGATGAGGTGCGTATGGAGTTTAACTACATATTGCACGGTAGGCCCTATTTTTCTGATAGCAACTATGTGGCTGTGAGAGGTAAAGACACAGACCCATGGCAAACTATTTTTACTATCGATAAAAACGCGGGTGCAACCGGTAAGGTGTATAATTCAGGTTCATTATCCATAACAGATGGGTTACTGGCATTAGGTCAAAAATTCAGTCCGTCTACACAAGTTGATTTTGTGCAAAATGATATTTCACTTATCTGCGACAGGGCTATTGGTAATGGACTATCAATTGATGATGTAAAGTTATACACCGTACAAAATGATATACAGTTGATAAAGGTGGTGTCTCCAATGAATGTGGAATGTGGCGTAACAGGTGATATTCCTTTTACGATACAAGTGCGTAACGGGGTGAATCAGACATTGAATAATGTACAATTGTATTACCAGTATGACGGTGGTAGTGTAGTAAATGAAACATTAGCATCCATTGCCGGTAAGCAAACTGTGACATATACTTTCAATCAGAAACTGGATATGTCAAATAAAGGAGAACATACTATTAGCGTTTGGGCAGTAGCTGACGGAGATACGTATCATCCTAATGACAGTGTAATGAATTATAAAGTGCATAACGAACCTTTGATCAATTCATTTCCTTACAAAGAGAATTTTGAAAGCAATGATGGCTATTGGTATTCGGATGGTGTGTTGAATTCATGGCAATATGGTGCCCCTGCATCAACCAAAATCAATAAAGCTGCAAGTGGCAGCAATGCATGGAAAACGAACCTGAAGGGTAATTACAATTCATTGGAGTTATCTTATTTGTATTCTCCTTGTTTCGATATTGGCACACTAGGGTATCCGACAGTGAAATTTAAAGGAGCCTATGATATTGAATATTGCGGTGCTGTGTTATGCGATGCCGCAGCTATGGAGTATAGCACTGATGGTGTGAATTGGATAAAGATAAAAGAAGACGGTGGTAAGAATTGGTATACCGATACATCATACAATATATGGAGTGGCGAAAAGACTGACTGGACAAGTTATAAATCAAGAATACCATCAGGCATCCAGAAAGTACAGTTCAGGTATGTGTTTACAGCCGACCCTGGCGTAGAGAAAGAGGGACTTGCCATTGATGATGTAGAGGTGTTTGACGATGTGCCTGTGCCTGCTGAAAACAATCTGCTGAGCATAACACCTAATCCTACAAGGGATGGTAACCTTAAAATAGAATGGTCGGCTGAAGCCGGTGCAGAGTTGGGATTGGTGTTTTATAATTTATCAGGTAAGGTATTGCATAAATCTACCACACCATCAGTAGCAGGGTATAATGGTATGTATTTACAGACACCTCATTTTTCAAGTGGTGTTTATTTTGTAAGAATCAACATCGGCAATAAACATTTTACAAGGAAAATAGTTTACCTGTAATGCTACCTGTTGAATAGTATTTTGAGATAGAATGATGGCTTGCGTAGTTTATCGCGCAGGTCCATATCTGTGAACATGCAACTGATGGTATCGCTGAGGGATTTGCTCTTATTGGCTTTGTTTACTACAAAATTGAAGAGCCATGGGTAACGACAAAGACGTTGCAACGTTGCGCTTATTTTTAGTTCATCGCCTATGCGTTTGTAAAGCACATCGTCATAAGCTTGTTTTAAGAAAGCTCTGCTATGCTGTTGTTCAGTCAACGATTTTTCAATAGCGTAAGCTGCTAACATACCGCTGTAGAGTGCATTGCCAATACCTTCACCACTGAAAGGGTCTATTAAACTTGCAGCATCACCAACTAACAGGAAGTTATCACCCGATACAGGCAGTTGTTCCATACCCATAGGTAAGCCCCAGCCTTGTATCTTATCTACCAATGTAGCATTAGCAAAACGTTGACTAATGTTGGGATTGGTTTTAATAGCGTGCAACATTTGTTCACGCAGGTTTATTTTCTTATCGCGTATGCGTTCAGACAATATACCTACACCTACATTCACCACACCATTTGGCATAGGGAATATCCAGAAATAGCCAGGCAGCATTTCGGGGAGAAAATGCAGCTCTATGAAGTTCTCTTTATGTAAACCCGTAACACCTGTATAATATACACGTAAGCCAACAGCATAAGCTTTTGGAGATTCTCCGATATTAAGGAATGTCTTGCGCACAATACCTTTATCGCCATCTGCACCAACTATCAGGGGTGCATTTACCTCATAAGTTTCATTGCCTTTTGTGAATGTTACAGTAACACCTTTGTCGTGATGCTTGATGTCTTTGATATGAGCATCCTGATATATGGTAGCATAAGGGGAGGGTAATTTCTCAAACAGGAAGTTATCGAATACCATGCGTGGGGTAGTGAACCCGGGCGCAAGATCTTCAGGTTTTCTGTTAGGGTTGTAAGCAATATGCAAAGGTTTGCCATTTGGCGCAACGAATACAATGCCATGACTGGGCATAAATTTGTCTGGTTGTTGAAACACTTCCTGCAGCCATGCAGGGTTGGCTTTACGCAATACAAATGCAGTTTTACCACTGCAAGCATCACCACAAACCTTATCGCGCGGGAAAGTTGCTTTTTCTATTATAACGTGCGGAATGCCTGCAAGTGTGAGGTATATAGATGTGCCTGCGCCTGCTGGGCCTGCACCTACTATGATAACCTTAGTGTCTATCGTTTTAACCACAATCGTCAAATATAAATGCTATTCTCTAACAATAAAGCCTCTATTTATAGAGGCTTTATTCTAATAATATATCAACAAGAATTATTTAACCATATACATCACTTCTTTCACCAGTTTCACCGTACGAGGTACATCCGGTAAGTAAGCTGCTACCAAATTTGGTGCATAGTGCATATTAGTATCAGCTGATGTGATACGGCGTATAGGAGCATCAAGGTAATCGAATGCTTCTTTTTGTACACGATAACTGATTTCAGAAGACACAGAGCTGAAAGGCCATTGCTCTTCAACTATCACCAAACGATTGGTTTTCTTTACTGACTCTACTATGGTTTGCCAATCCAACGGGCGGATAGTGCGTAAGTCTATTACTTCTGCCTCAATACCTTCCTTAGCCAATTCTTCGGCAGCACCTAATGCTACTTTCATCATCTTGTTGAAAGATACTATAGTAACATCTGTACCTGCGCGCTTGATATCTGCTTTGCCAATTGGTATCAGGTATTCTTCTTCGGGCACATCTCCCATATCACCATACATTACTTCACTTTCCATGAAGACCACAGGGTTCTCATCGCGGATGGCAGATTTTAATAAACCTTTGGCGTCGTATGGATTAGAAACAGAGATTACTTTAAGTCCCGGTATATTAGCAAACCAACTTTCGAATGCCTGAGAGTGCTGTGCACCTAATTGTCCTGCTGAACCGTTAGGGCCGCGAAACACTATTGGGCAGCTAAATTGTCCACCACTCATAGACAACATTTTAGCAGCATGGTTCAATATTTGGTCAAGTGCCAATACTGCAAAGTTCCAGGTCATGAACTCAACAACAGGGCGGGTACCGTTAGTAGCGGCTCCTACACCTATTGCTGCAAAACCTAATTCTGCAATGGGAGTATCAATAACACGTCTTGGGCCAAACTCATCCAACATACCCTGGCTTACTTTATAAGCACCATTGTATTGGGCTACTTCTTCTCCCATCAGGAATACCTTTTCATCACGACGCATTTCTTCCTCTAACGCTTCCCTAAGTGCCTGTCTGAATGCTATTTGACGCATATAAAATATTGTTATTAAATGTTTTAAGAGCGGGTAAAGATACTAATTAAAAGGTTATTTGGCTGCAGGTTTAAACGTTACAGTGCTTGTACCGTTATTGTCCTGATACTTAAGTTTTAACATCGTATCATTCAAGCTTAGTATCTCCATTTCGATATGAATACTTGTATCCCTGATATCATGCATATGTAACATATTTTTATCCAATCGCCATTTAGAAGAATCCCTTTGTTCGCTGGAATAGCTCATGATAGCCAGCCCGTCTTTTGTAATTTCCAAATAGGTGTTTTCGACATTATGTTGCTGCATTTTACGGCTTTCGCTTATCAATGCAAGGTTTATCTCACGAACGCTGTCTACATTGGCAATACCATACATGGCAAGGTTGGTAGCAGCATCATTATTTTTTCCGAAAGTGTCGAGAAAGTTCTCTCTTTCACGCATCATACTGTCTATCTGCTTATTTTCTGCTGAAAAACCTTTCCATTTTTTCATCAGTAAATCCTTTTGTGATGGTTGGCATGATAACAATACTACTGAAGCCGTAATGAATAAGACAATTTTTTTCATACAATAAGTTATGGCAGGATAAGCCTGAAGTAGCTTTTCCATTCTTGTGTTGACAATAAGTTTTCTAATACCGGGAATGTAGATTGATCAGTAACTCTTGAATATACTTGTTTCAAATAAGTATAACGTTCAGGGTCGTTGGGTAATGTTTTGGTTAGTATCCTTACCTGGTTGGTGCTGTAGCACATGCCCTCAGTTCTCGATAAGAGATACTTCAGCCTGTTGTTATCAGATTTTTCGCGTGCTTTTTTCAGTATCGCATCAAACTGCTCGCTGTCCATATTTTTGGGACAGTCGCTGTTTTTTACTTTTTCTTTAGCATAGCTGTCTTCGTTTGTAGCTATTGTGTTATCTGCATCTGAGGTGCGGGTATTGTTGAGTTCCAGGTTCATGAATTCTGGCCCCTTTACTTCCGGCTTTTCTTCGGTTTTAATTTTTGAAGGTTTAGCCTCAACAACGGGTTTTTCTACAACAGGCTCTGGGCTGATAGTCTTGTCTGCCTCAGGGCCTATATTGGTAGCTACATACGTATTTGCAGGTTTGTTATCAGGTATTTTATCATCTTCAATAGCATTGCCTGATGGAAGATAAAACTGGCTTTGCAAATCGAATAAAGAAAACGCATCGCCTTTTTGGGTTAGCAAAAAACCACGAAACCCATTTTCGGGTACTTGTATGGTAAAGGTTTGTGCGGGATACTTATTTTGCTGAAACAGAATTTGTATTTGAATAGGCCCCGGAGATAATTGAGGTATGATGCTGTAGTTTTTTCCGTAACGAGGCAGCATCTGGTCTTCAAACTTCACATAAAACGGAGTTTCCTTATCGCCTTGAATATATACATACGAGAAGTTATCAGCGTTAACGTTTAAAGCTAATACCAATACTAATACGGTTGTAAGTATATATTTCAGGATAAACCTCATAACATTATTCCAGTTCAATTAATACAGCTCCTTTTTCAACTGCTGTTTTTTCGATGGCCTTTATAGATTTTACTGTAGCTGATTGACTTGCTTTCAGTATGTTTTCCATTTTCATTGCTTCTAAAATCAGTAAACCATCTCCCTTGTTGATTTGTTGTCCGGGTTCTACCAATACTTTTAAAATCATGCCCGGCATTGGTGCTTTTACAGGCTCTACTTTTTTCATTGCAGCCATATCGAGCCCCATGCTGGTCAGCAATAAGTCGATTGGTTCTTTTATGGCTATTTTGTAGGGTTGTCCGTTTATCTTTAACACCAACTCCTTATTCTTGGTATCTACCTTTTCAACAGTAGCTGTATAGCTCTTGTTATTATATAAAACACTTATCAATCTGTTGGGCTGAGGTTGAATATCCAGGTTTACAACTGTATCGTTAATTAGCCATTGGCCATCCTTTTGGTCTATCGAAAAGCTGTTTTTATCGTTAACAGTTGCCTGAAGCATATAGGAGATGTAAGATTTAGAGCGCAAAAATAATCAATTAGGCCTGCCGTAGTCCGATTTTTTGATATAAATAACACTAAACAGGTGATAAACTGCCTATTTATATGCACTACATTAGCATTCTTATTATTTATTAATGGTTAATTATATTAATATAAGGAGTTGTACTGTTCTTATCGGGTTATGCGTACTGTGTGCGTGTGGTAGTTCTAAAAGGGCATCTAAGAAGGCTGTAGACTTGGAGACAATTACAGTAAGCGCTAAAAACAACCCTATGAATATCTATAGGGCTGCAGCCACAAAGGAGTGGGAGATAGTGCATACAACTGTTCTACTGAAATTCAACTTCAAGGAAAAAACAGCAGATGGAGAGGTAGGTCTGACGTTACATCCTTATTTCTATGCAACAGATTCTATTGTATTGGATGCAAAGAGCATGAAAATTGAAAGTGTGAAGCTTAGTCACTCAGAAGATGGCAAGCCCTTAGCGTTTCAATATACTGATGACAAGCTCAAATTAAAATTCAAGAAAACCTACTCTCGGAAAGATACTATCGGATTGATAATAAAATATAAAGCAATGCCGTATGAGGGTAAGAAGGGTGGTAGTAATGCAATAAATGATGATAGAGGGCTGTATTTTATCAATACAGATAATGCCATAGCGAATAAGCCTGTGCAAATATGGACACAAGGTGAAACAGAATCGAACAGCCATTGGGTGCCCACTATTGATAAGCCTAACCAGCGTACTACATTAGCCCTTTTGCTTCAAGTGCCGGATAGTATGACGACACTCAGTAATGGCTATTTGGATAAAGAACGTTCGACGCTTTCCATTGATGATGGTGTTAGGATGAGGTCAGATTTTTGGATAATGGATAAGCCCATACAGGTATATGCCATGATGTTTGCCATCGGGAAATTCTCAATTGTAAATGATGACAATGTTCTTGGTAAACCGGTTAATTATTATGTAGAGCCCGAATATGCTCCTTATGCCAAGGCTATGTTCAAACACACGCCAGAGATGGTAGAGCATTTTTCAAAAATCACAGGCGTACCTTATCCATGGAATAAATACAGCCAGATAGTTGTGCGCGATTATGTGTCGGGTGCTATGGAAAATACAACTGCTACTTTGTGCGGTGAGTTTATGAATCAAAACCTGAGAGAGAATAAGGATAATGATTATGAAGATGTAGTATCACATGAGCTATTCCATCAATGGTTTGGTGATTATGTGACTGCAGAATCATGGTCGAACCTGACACTTAACGAATCATTTGCCACTTATGGTGAGCAATTGTGGCGCAAGTATAAATACGGAAAACCTTATGCTGATGAATTAGCGTGGAATGATTTGAATATATACCTCAGCGCAGGTGCAGCAGCATCTCCGCTGGTACGTTATTATTACAGTGATAAGGAAGATATGTTTGACAGGATATCTTACCAAAAGGGTGGGGCTATACTGCATTACCTGCACGGGTTGTTAGGCGATGAAGCATTTTACAAATCAATGCAAACCTATCTTACAAAGAATGCTTTACACCCCGCTGAGGCCAGCGATTGGCGTAAAGCAATAGAAGAAGTGACAGGCGAAGACTGGAACTGGTTTTTTAATCAATGGTATTATAAAGGCGGGCATCCGCAACTAGATATAAAATATACATATGATGAAGTTGCGAAGAAGCTGAACATTAATGCGACGCAAAAACAGGAAGGCGCAGCCTACAGATTGCCTGTAAAGATTGGAGTGGCATACGGTGCTAATAAGACTATAAAGGATTGGACGATAAATGAGAAGAAAGATGTATTGAGCATACCATATGAAAATGGTACCAAACCGACTATAATATTTGACACAGAACATTGGATTGTGGGAGAAGTAAATGAGGATAAGACGGCTACAGAATGGTTAAATACATTTAAATCTAGTGATAGCGATGCTGTAACCAAATTCAGGGCATTGAACAGTATCAAAAAGAAATACGATGATGCTTCAAACACAGAAATGATAAACCTTGCCTTGCAGGATAAGACTAAATCTGTTCGCAACAAGGCATTGCAAATGCTGATGCCAATTACAACACAATCACTGCAGGATAAATGGAAACGTGATGTAGCATATATGGCTGCTAACGACGTGAATAACAATGTAAGGGCAACTGCTTTTAAAGTATTAGGAAATTGGGTTGTGAAATCGTCAAAACCGGACATGCTTGCAGCGCTTAGCGATAGCTCTTATGCAGTAGCAGGTTCGGCACTTGCAGCATTGGCGGAGTTACAGCCTGACACAGTTTATGGCATCGCCATTAAGATGCTGGATACTGACCCTAAAGGAGAATTAGAATCGTCTATTTGGGATGTAATAGCTGATGAGGGTAAAGAATCCGATGTAAAGCTATTTGAAGAAAGGGTGCCTCATTACTACGGCACAAAGAAAATTTACCTGGCCAGCAGTATGTCTGAATACTTGAAGAATGCTAAGTCTGAAAAAGCATTTGACAGAACTCTGGAATTGTATACACAAATGACTAAATCAGAAGTTATTCAAGGCTACAGAGTATCTATTGCTGCATATCTTATTTATGCCGCATCTGATTACAAGAAAAAGAAAAAAGAGGCACGCAATAATCCGGATATGAATAATGCTGAACTGCGTTATAATAAGCTATCGCTTGCAATAGAAGATGTTATAAAATCTGAAACAGACGAGGATAACAAAAAGACACTGAGGAACTATAAAGCTATGCTGGATAGATAGATTAGTGTGCTTTGCTTAACAGCGTTTGATGTAATGCCATGATCTGTGGCAAAATAGCTGCATTGCCATCATTTGTAATAACATAATCACACAACTTCATTTTTTCTTCATCACTCATCTGATTTGCGATTCTGCTTTGAACTTTTTCTGCAGAAATATTATCTCTGCTAATCGCTCGTTGAATGCGGACTTCAACGGGGGCATATACTCCAATCATTACATCCATTTCTTTATTTGTTCCGCTTTCAAAAAAGATGGCCGCTTCTTTAATGATATAAGGTGATTGTTGTTGTTGCATCCATTGATGCCCGAAAGCTGCAACTGCAGGGTGTACTATATCATTCAGCTTTTGTAAAAGAGAAGCATCATTAAAGACTAATTGTGCAATTTTTTCTCTGTTGGGAACATTGCCCGCATAAATATTTTCGCCAAATAGTTTTTTAATTGCAGTGATTACCTGTGCATCATTTTCCATCAAATGCCTTGCTGCTTCGTCGGCATTAAAAACAGGTATGCCAAGTGTTTTGAACACCTGGCATACAACTGATTTGCCCGAACCAATGCCTCCTGTAATGCCTACTTTTAGCATGGTGGGGATATTATTTAGATGCTACTGCAGCACCTTCAGTTTTCTTGCGGAAAGCGTTAGTCATTTCCATAGAAACAGCAGAACGGTCTATTGTCATAAATGAACCACGGCTAACTTCAACCTGCAAAGTACCATCTTCATTTACACGGTTGATAACGGCGTGTATACCTGCTGTAGTAACGATTTTTTCACCTGCAGAGATGCCTTCGGAAAATTTCTTTTGCTCTTTAGCGCGTTTTGACTGAGGACGTATCATAAAGAAGTACATCACAGCAACCATACCCACCATTATTAATAACTGTGGCATTGCGCTTGGTGGTTGTGCCTGTAACAGAATTGCATTCAGATTTGCAAACATTGTTTTAATTTTTATTGATTTGAGATAAATGTTTCGTTTTTGCCCCTTTCGCGTGGGTTGATATCAGCTTTGATATACAACATATGTAAGCCACGTTCAGAGTTTGTAGAAATGGTAACAGATTTTTCTACATGATTTTGTTTCCCTTCTGAGTTGAATTTTACATGTATGGTTCCTGCAGCCCCTGGTTTAATAGGGTCATGCGGCCAGTCAGGGACTGTACAACCGCAAGAGCCTGTAGCATTACTGATAAGCAAAGGTTTCTTGCCGTTGTTTTTAAAATCGAAATCGTAGGTTACGATTTCACCTTCCTGCATTTTGCCGAAATCATGAGATGTATCTGCAAAATCCATAGTGGGCATTTCGCTCAGTGCTTTAGGGTCTGCACCCGATGCAGATGCGGGGTTGCTTACCAGGTCGGCTGATAATTGCCCGTCATTTTGATGCTGATTGTCCCCGTTTTTGCAGGCAACCAGGCTACACAATGATAAAACAATGATTACTTTTTTCATGAGCAGCAAATTTATGATTTACGACTGTGATCTTGTTTATGTATCAGGTTTTCTTTTTCAAGGTCTTTCAGAATGTTGTCCAATACGCCGTTTACGAATTGCCCGCTTTGGGGTGTACTGTATAACTTGGCAATCTCTATGTATTCGTTAATAGTAACTTTTGTAGGTATAGTGGGGAAGTACAATAGCTCGGATACACCCATACGTAATAGTATCAAATCTATTAAGGCTACACGGTCAGCATCCCAGTTGATAAGTTTCGGCTGAATAAGCGTCATGCAATATTCTTCCTTATCAATAACGGTTTGCATCAGGTTGTGTGCATATTCGCGTTTCTCTTCAGATAAATGATTAAGGAAATTGATTTTAGAGCTGCTTTTGAAAAGGTTGTCCATCAGCATCACTACCATTTCCTTGTCATCTTCCCAGCCTGCTAATTCTTCCGTAAAGTATTCTTGTAACGACTCGTTTTCGACGATAAGTTTGTTCCAAATGTATTGGATGATAGCTTTTTCAGAAGCTGCAGTTTTATCTGTTGCTGATATGTATGCCTTATATTCATTACTCTGCACTAACTGCAGGTATAATTTTTTTATCCATTCGTCATCAATGAATTGTTCTGCCTTTACTTCCTTTACTTTTTCGGTGAAAGTTTGATTGGATAAAATCTTCCACATGAATTCATTGGCAGCTATACGTGTGCTTACGTTCAAATCTTCGGCTGTAGGCAAGTATTTAGATGAACGCTGCGCAGCATCAGTTTCTGCATATTGTGCAGTACGAAATGTGTATAATATAGATACTATAAAAAGGTCGAGAGAACGATTTAGTTTTTCGTTGAGGATGGCAGTTCCTTTCTTTTTATTAAGTTCGGCATCCCCCGGTTCCATTGTGGTAACGGTATATAGTGTTTGCATCACCTTTACCCTTATGTTTCTGCGACTAATCATAATTAAAGAACCTGTTTGCCGCGCAAAGGTAGGAAAATATGGAATTATTAGCCCTAAAATTATAGCTCTGACAGTACTTCAGGCTATTTTTTTGAATATTCCAGGGCATTTTCGCCACTAATTACCTTGGAGTAACGAAGTTTTGCTTTAATAAATCGTTTTTCGAAAAATTCATATGAGACTGATGCAATGATAATGGTAGTAGCTATAACGAAAAAATAATAAGTACAATTCCCCCAGATACCTGCTAATGATATGTCTAAGAAAAGAACTACCTGAAGACAAACTGCTGCTATTACATTATGATACATATATAAGCCATATGATATTTTGCCGAGGTAGCTCATGGGCTTATTTTCGAAATTGAGAACGGTATTGACGTTAGATGCCAGGTTGATGATGAGCACCGCGAAAATAACTGCATACATTTCATAGGTGAAAAAATGAGGTAAACTAAAACCTTTAATAGTAACTACGACCACTATGATGTATAGTGCCAATTGCAGGTATTTATTATATAGTGCCTTGAGTAATTTTTCTTTTTTATAAAATAATATGCAGGCAGCTATTCCCCCGATAGCCATACAATCAATGCAGAAATTAACCCAAAACTGGTAAAACGTCTGAATGGTTTTATTGTCAGGGGCATCGGTATATAAGATAATGGCGACAATTTTGATAAGGACGTAAAATGCTATCACGCCCAATAGCATATTTATAGTTTTTTTCTTGCGTATAACGAGTGATATCAGGAATGGCCACATCAGGTAAAACTGCTCTTCAACTCCAACCGACCACGATTGTTCTGCATAGGGTACATGCTTATAAACTGAGTAGGCCAGGTTTGGGAAAAACGAAAAGAACATCAGTGCTTTGGGCACAAAATGCTTGTAAACATCTTCGGTATAACCCGGCACTGCTAACGCCTGTATATGGGGGAGAATAAACAGGCCAAGTATGACTATAAAATAATATAAAGGCCATATTCGTAAGATACGGCGTATGTAAAAATTTTTCACGGATATCTTACCTGTCTCCCTGTTTTCAAGTAATAATAAATAGGTGATGAGGAAACCGCTCAGCACAAAAAATAAGATAATACCCAGCTGTCCGAAAACACCACCGACAAAAGAGCTGGTGTAAATATTTGGCTGACCGAACCAATACTTCGTTAGTTCAATATGATGTATCATAACAGCCAATGCTGCAATGAAACGAATGCTGTTCAAATTGGGGAAATAAACCCTAAGGTTTGACATAGATGTTTGTATGTTAAAGTTTAACTCATACAAACATAATATATTATTGCAGATTTGTTATTCTGCTATGCCAGCCAGTTTGATTTCTCGCTCATTTGTATTTATTGCAGGATGTTGCACAGTCTGAGATTCCTCTATCATCTCTTTGGCATTATCACCACTTACAATAGCACTGAATTTGACTTTAGCTCTCAGGAAGCGTTTCTCAAAAAACTCATAAGATATTACTGCCATTATTATGCAAAGCCCGAAGGTGAATCCATAGTATGCAATGTTACTTAATACCAAATTATTAGGGTCTACATAGCGCATACCCAATTTAATAGCAGCTACTATGGCAATATAGTGGTAGAGGTATAAACCATAAGTTATCTTACCCAAATAGCTCAGTATTTTATTTTCGAATGAGATAATTGTTTTAGGATTGGCTGCAAGGTTGATGATCATTACAGCAAAGAAAATAGCATATACCTCATATGTAATGTGTGGTACAGCAATGCCTTTTACCGTTATAACAGCCAAAGAGAGGTAGGTAAATATCTGGACATATTTATTGAACAAAAATTTCAGCATTTTCTCTTTCTTGTAATAGAGAGCACAAGCCATCAAACCGCCTAATGATATATCGTCTATACAGAAAAAGGTCATGAAATAGTTGGCATTATCAAAATACCAATTGTCAGGGTATATATAGTATAAGAATTCAAACGTAAACTTGATAACGAAATACCCGATGATGATGTAAGAGAGTGTTTTAAACAGGTTTTTAGAATACTTTACCAACCATGGCCATGCAAAGTAGAATTGTTCTTCTACACCTACAGACCATACCTGATCGGTATAGGGTATTGGCGTAGCCCTGTATATTGAATCGATGATATTAGGCATGAAGAATACCAGGAAAAATATCTTAATGCCGAAATGATCATGAATAAACTCTGTCCTTCCCGGTACGTTGAAAAATGGAATATATGGAATCAGGAAGAGTCCCATAATTACTATCAGATAGTACAACGGCCATATTCTCAGCATCCTGCGGATGTAGAAATGTTTAACGGATATACGACCTGTTTTTTCTTTTTCTTTAAGCAGCAGATATGTTATAAGAAAACCACTCAACACGAAGAACATAATAATGCCCAACCTGCCAAATACACCACCTACGAATGAATTGGTATATACATTCTTCAGTCCGAAGATATGTTTGTGTTGTTCCAGGTGGTGCATAATGACACCCAAAGCCGCAACAAAGCGTACGCCGTTGAGACTGGGGAAATATACCCCCGAAGATTTTTCTACACTCTCAGTCTTTTGCATTAATAATATATAAGGACTGTAAACATACTATCAGCCTCATATTGGGTGTGTTTTTATGCAGGTACTTTACATATCGTTAACATGTTAAATGTATAAGCGGCTATATATTGCTGTTTATAGTACCTTTACTACGGTGCCAAACCTCGAGTTTGCAATGGGCAAATTCCGTTTCCTTTATTGCAAAATCAAAGCCTCTGTAGTGAAACAGAGGCTTTTTATATTATGTGACATTGAAAATTAGTGTGCTGCGTCAGCCATACTCACTTTTTGTTTCTTATTGCCTTTTGCCAATAAGATGAAAGGCGTAAATATGACAAACAATATTCCGAGATACATAAATATATCCATATAGGATAATACGCTGGCTTGTTTGAGTATCGAGCCGTCAAGTATTCTATAAGCACCTGCAACTGCAGCATCTCCGGATTTGCCACTGGCAGTAAGCATGTGTTGCAATCCATTCAGCTTTTGCTGAGCTAACGGATTGTCTGGTGTAACATTTGATGCAAGGTCTGAATGGTGTAATGCAATTCGCCTCGATAAAACAGTTGTGATCAAGGCAATACCAAACGAGCCGCCTAATTGGCGCATCATACCTGTGAATGCTGCACCTTGTCCTATCTGTTGGCCTTTAAGTGTTGACAATGACAGGGTAGTGATAGGTATGAATAACATACCCATACCTATGCCTCGTATTATCAGCATCCATGTAAAAGAGCTTTTGGCAGTATCGGGTGTAAGTATACCATAACCCCAGAAACTAAAAATGGCAAATAGTAACATTCCACCTGCTACAAGGTATTGCTGCGGTACACCCTTCTGTAACAAGTTACCTATAATAGGCATCATGAAAGCAGTAGTTAGTGCTGCGGGAACCATTAATAAACCGGACTGTTGCGCTGTCCATCCTAAAATGGATTGTGTATATAATGGTATAATGAAAGTAGAGCCATATAAACCGAAACCTAAGATGAAGGACAGAATTGTACCTATCCGCAGGTTACCATTCTTCAGCACCCTCAATTCAACTATCGGATTTTTATAAGTCAGCTCTCTCCATATAAACAAGTAGAAGGACAGCGCACTTACAATAGCCAATACAACAATTGTGCTGTTACTAAACCAGTCATCTTCCTGCCCCCTTTCTAGTACATATTGTAAGGCTCCTACCGCAGCAGCTAATAGACCAATGCCCCACCAGTCAATTTCATTTGCAGCTTTTTTCTCTCCATACTTAGGACTACGTACATATTGTAGCGTAAGAAGTGTAGCAACTACACCAATAGGTATGTTGATATAGAAAATAAATGGCCATGACGCATGGTCAACAATATAGCCACCTAATGGCGGTCCCAGAGTTGGGCCTATAATAACACCTAAACCATATATAGCTTGTGCCATACCGCGTTTTTCAGGCGGATAGCTTTCAGTAATGATCGTTTGTGATGTTACCAACAATGCACCTCCGCCTAATCCCTGCATGAAACGGAAGGCAACCAATTCCCATATGTTAGTTGCGTTACCACATAAGAAAGAGGATACCGTAAAGATGATGATAGATACTGCGAAATAGTTGCGCCTGCCAAACTGTTGAGATAACCAACTGGTCATCGGTACAATGATAACATTGGCAATAGCATAAGCAGTAATTACCCAGCCTACTTCATTAAGTGTAGCGCCGAGGTTGCCACGCATATCATTTAGCGCGACGTTTACGATGGTAGTATCTACAATTTCCAACAGGGCGCATAATATGGCCGTAATGGTAATGATGGACCTGCGGAAACCGTATTCTACCAATGAATTTTGATCAGTCATACGTTTATTTGAAACGTGATTCTAAATATTAATCTAAATGAACATCAACTATTGCATTCATGCCAGGACGCAATTGTTTTACCATTGCATCGTTAGGATTAGTAAATGCAATTTTCACAGGTACACGTTGCACTACTTTTACAAAGTTGCCTGAAGCGTTATCCGGAGGCAATAAAGTAAATTTAGCGCCTGTAGCAGGGGAAAGAGAAACCAATTTGGCTTCAAATTCATGTCCATCGAAAGCATCGATACTTACCGTTACTTTTTCACCCACTTTCATTTTAGAAAGCTGTGTTTCTTTGAAATTAGCTATCACCCAAACACTGCCATCGCCTACTACATTAAACAAAGACTGACCTGCCTGTACTAACTGCCCCGGCTGGATGTTGATTTTAGAAACCATGCCATCCTGTGCTGCTGTAATAACGGTATAAGATAGGTTCAATTTAGCAGCATCTACCTCAGCTTGTTTTTGCTTGATGGTTGCTTCAGCTACGCTGATTTGTTTAGATGTGGCATTGCTTTGTGAAGCAGCTGCCTTGCTTTGACGAATAGCAGCATTTTTTTGTTCAACAATCACCTGTAACTGACGTTCTGCAGTTTGTTTAGCTGCCTGAGCCTGTTCGAATTGTTGTTGTGTAATGCTTTTATCTTTTATCAGGTTACTGTACCTGTTGAAATCTTGTGTAGCACGCCATACATTTACTTTAGCAGCTTCTATCTGGGCTTCTAATGCAGATACATTAGCTTCTGTAGTAGCAACGTTAGCTTGAGATGCAGTAGTGGTAGCCTCTGCAATGCTTACACCGCTCTGTGCAGCAGCAAGCGCAGCTTCAGCTTGTTCCAGTTTTATTCTCAGGTCGCGGTCGTCTAATACTAACAGGGTATCACCTTTCTTTACCATTTGGTTATCGGTAACTTTTATTTCGTTTACATAACCCGATACGCGTGGTATTACAGGGCTGATGTAAGCATCGACCTGTGCATCATCTGTTTCTTCGTGATGCATACTGTGTATGTATTTTGTGATACCGAATGTAGCTCCTACCACGACCAAAATACCTAATACTATAGCAAAACGTTTGCTCTTTGGTTTTGGCTGTTGTTCCTGAGTGTTTTCCTGATTTTGCATAAAATATGTTTAGTTAGATTATTGAATTGATTAAATGATAATTATTGTTTTGTTTCTTCATTAAGCATTCCTGCCATTAATAATAATTTTTTGTAAGACACTACAGCATCTGCTTTAGAGAATGCATAGTTCAATTGTGCCTGTAATTGAGCTACATCCGCATCTAACAAGTCGGTAGGTGTAGCAAGGCTGTTACCGAACTTGTTATTCACTATCCTGTAGTTTTCTGCAGCCTGTTCTGATGCCTTAGCATATACGTCTATCTTTTTAGTGTTAGATAGGTAGTTTTGGTAGGCCTGTGCAACCTGCAGACGCAGACCATCATTCATCATGTCTCGAGAAATTTCAGCTTCCTGCAATCTTGCTTTTGATTGGGCTACCTTAGCACCTGTTTTCCATAAGGATGAAGGACTGTATTTAACACCTACACCGCCGTTAATAACATTAGTAATGGTTGCTATACCCGGTATATCTGCTGCAATGTATCCGCCTGTTAGTCCCAATGAAGGGAAGTAGTCACCTTTAGCAGCTTTTACACCTGCACTTGCAGCTTTTACTTTCCAGTTCATAGCTTCCAGATCTTTACGGTTTTGTAATGCGAGGTTTTCCCATTCTTCAAATGTTTTAATGTCTGCTGAAGGAGTGAAAGCATCCGCATCAGGTACCAATTCTGTTTGTTCAGGTAAGCCCAGCATCAGGTTCATACTGATATATGTGATTTTCCAGTTGTTTTCCGCATCCAATAAAGCAAGCTCTACATTTGACTGCTGTAATTGTGCTTTTAGTAAATCATTTTTGGCCATTAAACCATTATCAACCAGATGTGTAAAGTCTGCAACCCTGTTTTGAGACTGTTTCAGGTTTTCTTTTACAATTTCTAAAGCCGCTTTTGCTTTGTACAAGTTGCTGTAAGCAGCAATTGTATTAGCTATTACTTCTTCACGGTCTTTTTGTGCATCTAATGTTGCTGCTTTCTTCAGATACTTAGCTGCTTCAATACCGTGTTGGATTTTTAATCCGGCAAATATTGGTACAGAAACTGATGCCATTGCATAAGAAGCTTCGTTAACAGAGATGCTTGATGCAGAAGAACTGCTGCCCGATGATGAACCGCTTTCTCCGCTTGAAGATGAGCCTCCGCCTAATTTAACCTTGAGGTCTATATCAGGTTTTGCTAATCTTAAATATGCACCGCTGATATTAACGTCAGGCAGGCGACGGTCTCTTGCTTCGTGTAATGAAGCGGTAGTTTCTTTTATTTTAGCCTCACTTAGTTTTATGTCTTTGCTGTTTTGCAGGCTAAGTGATATCGCTTCGTTCAGCGATAATTGTTTTGTGTTTTGCGCCATTGCGTTGCTGGCCAGCAATACCAGCAGCATGGTAGCGATGTAGTTAGTCTTCATTCGTCAGTATAGCTTTAAAAATGGATTTTAAATGTGTGGTGAGTTTTTTCTTGATTAATTTTTGAAATTCATCTTCTGATAAGTGTTCCAGGTTGTTCATTTCGCGATAGAAACTTTGTGAGTTCACAAACAGGTTGGCAGTTCCCATCATTGTTGACATCAATAATTGAATGTCAACTGTTTTTTTAAATACGCCCTTTTTCTGTCCCTCTTGTATGAGTTTTTTTACCAGTTCATGGTTGCGCTTTTTCATATCCTTGAGCAAAGGAGTCAGTGGGGTAGGCTGGTTGGATATCTGAGAGCGGGCAACTATTTTATGTATACACTGTTGTTTGAAATATTTTTCAAGGTAAGCATCCACCATCAGTTCCATTTTTTCAAATGGCTCTTTATTCTTGTCCGCTATGATGTTTTCCAGTTGTAATTTGATGTGGGCTGAATGTTTGGTGAAAATGGCTTCGAGTAGCTTTTCCTTCGAACCGAAATAGTAGGATATCATAGCGATATTCACATCAGCTGCCTTAGCAATATCACGAACCGAAGTGCCGTCAAACCCATTATCGGCAAACAACTCAGCTGCGACGTCTAATATCTGTAATTGCTTCTCTGTGTATTCCATAATATTGAATTACGGGCACAAAGTTTAAACAATCGTTTGATTTAAACAAACGTTTAATTAAGATTTTATTGAAGTGGGTATTTAGGAAATTTATAGGTGTTGATAATCAGTTGATTATCGTTGGATAGCCTGTCCCCTAAAAGAAAATTTTTCATTTCCACGACAGTAGCCTTTGTACCATTTAGCATAAAAGCTATCGTTGGAAAAAAAGGCTGAGGCATATAGTGTATCCCTATAGTTTTTAAAAGTGTCTAAATAACGCCCAAACTTTTGGTTATCATATTTTACTGATACAATGTTACTGTTTCGATAAGTTGTAACTGAAATTTCTTTCGTATTATCTATCTTCTTTGTACCAAATGCACCAGAGCTTTCGTAGGTTAAACACCCGTAATAATTTGTTGTAATTGTATCATTCACAAAACTTTGAGCTGAATTCGCTTGTTGTGAGCCAACTGTGTTTGTAGGTTTATTACAAGAAGCTGTTAATGCTGTTGTTATAAGAGTGATGAAGACAAGTTTTCTCATCTGCAGGCTGGTTTCCCTCATAACGTGAAACTTTAAATATTATTGCATCAACTGATTTTTGCCCAATGCGATTGATGTGATTTTTCTGTTAAGAGGATTCTTAGCCCGTAATGATGAGGCTGTGTAAGCCCTGGGTCTTCATTGATAATTTGCTGAGCAGCCGCCCTAGTTTGCTCCAAGATGGCACTGTCTGCAACAATATCTGCCAGCTTGAATTTCATAATGCCGCTTTGCTGTGTGCCGGATAAGTCGCCCGGGCCACGCATAGCAAGGTCTTTCTCAGCTATGATAAAACCATTGCTGGTGAGCACCATTGTCTTCATGCGTTCAGCACTTTCATTGGATAGTTTATTGCCGGTGAGCAGTATGCAATAAGACTGTTCTGCACCACGCCCTACACGGCCCCGTAATTGGTGAAGCTGTGATAAACCGAAACGTTCAGCACTCTCTATTAACATTACAGAAGCATTAGGGACATCCACACCCACTTCTATAACAGTGGTAGAAACCAATATCTGTGCTTCGCCTGAAATGAAGCGTTGCATGTTGCGTTCGCGCAGTGCAGCTTCCTGCTTGCCATGCACCATTGCTATGTTATACTTATGTTCTGGAAACCAAACTTTTACTTGTTCATATCCAGCCATCAGGCTTTCGTAGTCCATCTTTTCAGACTCTTCAATCAACGGGTATACGATATATGCCTGCCTGCCTTTGTTGACTTCTGTTTTAATAAACTCCATCACCTTTGCACGACCCATTTCATTGCGGTGAACGGTTTTGATTTCCTGCCTGCCGGGTGGTAATTCGTCTATCGTTGATACATCAAGGTCGCCATACATCGTCATAGCCAGTGTTCTGGGTATAGGCGTGGCCGTCATTACCAATACATGAGGTGGTATCTCGTTCTTCTTCCAGAGTTTAGAACGTTGTTCTACACCAAAACGGTGCTGCTCATCTATTACTGCCAGTCCAAGATTTTTGAATTTTACTGCGTCTTCTACCAAAGCATGTGTACCTACAACTATGGGTAACGAACCATTATGCAGTTTTTCAAGCACTTCTTTTCGTTCCTTCCCTTTAATATTTCCTGTAAGTATGGCAACAGGAATATCTAAGCCACTTAATAGTTTGCGTATGCTGTTGAAGTGCTGTTGAGCCAGTATTTCCGTTGGTGCCATTAGGCAAGCCTGGAAACCGTTATCCATAGCCAGCAACATAGACATGACAGCCACCATAGTTTTACCACTGCCTACATCTCCCTGTAGCAAACGATTCATTTGTTTGCCAGTGGCAGTATCTACACGTATTTCTCGAATCACTCGTTTTTGTGCGCCAGTCAGTTCAAAGGGTAGGTGATGACTGAAGAAGTTATTGAAATTATCGCCTACTTTTTCAAATTTCCATCCTTGTTGAACAGTGTGTTGTAAGCGCAGCCTTGCAATCTTCAGTTGCGATGCCAGCAATTCCTCCCATTTCAAACGATAGCGTGCCATTTGCATATGCTCATCTGTATCGGGAAAGTGTATCCACCTGATTGCATTGAAGCGATTACAAAGTTGATATTGAGAAAGAATATTAGACGGCAGTATTTCAGGAATATCTCGTTGAGATATTTTCTCAAAAAGACTTTGTGTGATTTTTGCAAAAGACCTGTTGCTGATACCTTTTGCTCTAAGTTTTTCAGTTGTTGGGTAAACGGGTTGTAATCCCGGAATTGAAGTTTCGCTGTTCAATGGCTCCATTTCCGGGTGTGCTATATTCGGCACACCATTAAAGAAAGAAACTTTCCCGAAGAGGATATATTTCCCATGGTCAACCAACGACTTCTTCATCCACTGCGCACCCTGAAACCATATCAGTTCTATTTTGCCGCTATCATCAAAAAACTCTGCTACCAATCTTTTCTTTCTTCCTTCACCTTCTTCAAAAATATTAATGACGGTACCTACCAGTTGAACATACTCTGTATTAGGATGAATACCTGCGACCTTATCAACCTTAGTACGGTCGAAATATCGATAAGGGTAGTGGTAGAGTAAATCCTCGAACGTACCTATCTCCAGTTCTTTACGCAGTAGTTCGCCACGCTGAGGTCCTACACCTTTCAGGTATTCTATGGGAGATTCTAATATGGGTGCGAGATTGCTGATGCGATTTCTTTACAACAAATATAACAAGACACTTGCTATAGTTCTATTTGCTTTCCTCTTTATCCACAGCCAATACAGTACGCAGGTTGAGTGCCCGTGCAGCTTTCATTACAGCAACAATACTTTCTGCATCTGCTTTTTTATCGGCATTAATAACTACAGTCGGTTCTACATCCTGTGAGCGGGAAACAATTTGCGATATGGCTGATTGCAAAGAGTCTATTCCTGTAGGATGTGTGCCAACAAAAAACTGCTGTTCGGGATTAATAGACACAACAACCGTTTGTTTGGCTTTTGTATCGCTTTTAGCACGTGGTATGGATAGCTTTACAACATTAGGATTAGCAAGGGTTGAGATAATAAGAAAGAAGAACAGCAGGATGAACAAAATATCGTTCAATGCTGAAGTGTGCGGTTCTTTAGAATCTCTCAGATGCTTTCTCAGGTTCATGCTTATTTGTTTACAGGTTCCTGCAGAATATCTAAAAACTCAACAGAAGCAGCTTCCATTTTATTTACTGTCTTGTTGATTTGTGCATTAAGGTAATTATAAGCCACGTAAGACAACAAGCCGATAATCAAACCAACAGCTGATGTTACCATCTTCGTATAAATACCACCTGCTATGTTCTCAAGAGAAAATCCCTGGTGCTGGATGTTGAAGAAGAGGATGATCATACCTGCAATGGTTCCTAAGAAGCCGAACATAGGAGCTATACCTGCCAGTGTAGAAAGTATGGAAAGATTTTTTTCGAGTTGATATATTTCAAGTTTGCCTGCATTCTCCATTGATTTTTCAATATGGTCAATGGGTTTGCCAATACGGCTTAAGCCTTTATCTATCATTCTGGCCACAGGCCCTTCGGTGTTTTTAGAAAGTGATTTTGCCGCCTGCATATTGCCACTGGTCACATGTTCGCGTATGCGCGACATGAAAGTTGGGTCTAAAACCCCTGCTTTACGTATAGCCATCCAGCGTTGTGCAAACACATAAACCATTATCAGAGAACAAAGCAATAATGGAATCATCAGTACGCCACCTTCTTTCAAAAGATAGAGTAGAGATATCTCTTCTTGTTGTGGTGCTGCGCCCGGTAAATGTGCAAGTGTATCAGCTTGTAATAAAACGGATAATAACGGCATGAACATTATTTAGATATACTCAAATATAATAATTAGGGTGCTTTGAAGATGTTAAAAAAGCCGAAGCAATTCGCTTCGGCTTCCACATATTGTTGATAACTTATTTTTAGCTGATAGCAACTAATTCTAAATCAAATATCAGGTCTTGCCCTGCAAGCGGGTGGTTAGCATCCAGTACTACAGTTTCACCCTTAATATCTGCAATCACTACAGGGAATACATTACCTGCTTCATCGCTCATGTGTAACTCCAAACCTACTACCGGTGGCATATCAGCAGGGAATTCGCTCTTAGGATACTCCATCATCATATTATCATTACGGTGACCATATGCTTCATGAACGGGAATGTGTACAGTTTTCTTTTCTCCTATAGTCATGCCGATAAGTGCATCATCAAAACCTTTAATAACCTGTCCGCTACCTACAGTAAACTGTAAAGCATCACGGCCTTCTGAGCTATCAAAAGTTGAACCGTCTGTTAATTTACCGTGGTAATGAACCTGTACTGTATCGCCATTCTTAACTTGTTGCATGATATTTTTTTTAATAACCTCTAATAATGCTGCAAGTTAAGGTTTAATATCGGAAACACAGGATTATCTTTATGCCAAAATACCGTTGATGTTAAGAAGGATAATCCTCGCTGTCTTATTATTTAATTTTCTACTCATATCTCATTCGTATGGAGTTGGGAAATTGAAGCAAGGCGATAATGTATTGCCCGGTGCCTATAGAATGGATGAATATTTACCGCTGTTGAAAGGTAAAAAAGTAGGGTTGATTGTGAACCAGACATCGGTAGTAGGTAACACTGCTTTGGTGGACACATTTTTGAAGAGCGGGGTTAAGGTGGTAAAGATATTCGTTCCGGAACATGGCTTTCGTGGTGCCGCACAGGCGGGTGATTCAATTGATAATAGTATTGATTCTGCAACGATGTTGCCAATAGTTTCTTTGTATGGAGGTAATAAAAAGCCTAAAGCAGAACAGCTATCTGATGTCGATGTAGTGATTTTCGATATACAAGATGTAGGTGCCAGGTTTTATACTTATATATCTACGTTGCAGTATGCTATGGAAGCATGTGCCGAAAACAAAAAAGAGTTTATTGTATTGGACAGGCCTAACCCTAACGGGCATTATGTTGATGGTCCGGTATTGAAACCTGAGTTAAAGTCTTTTGTCGGTATGCAATGTATACCTATAGTATATGGTATGACAATAGGTGAGTATGCAAAAATGCTGGTTGGTGAAAAGTGGTTTAAAGATGCGGCAATGTTGAAAATGAAAGTGATAACCTGCAAGCAATACGACCACAATACATTATATACATTGCCTGTTCGTCCATCGCCTAATCTGAAGACACAAGCTGCCATCTTATGCTATCCTTCTACCTGTTTATTTGAGGGAACAGTAGTGAGTATAGGACGTGGTACTGCAATGCCCTTTCAGCAATATGGACACCCGGCTTTTCAGGGTAAGGCTATGTTCAGTTTCAGGCCAGTTCCCGTATGGGGGCAAAAAACTGATCCTCCCTATGCATACCAGGATTGTTACGGACAAGTGATAGCGTTAGACGAACCTGAAGCTTTAAGGTTATTGAATAGAAGAATCAGACTTATTTGGCTGATACGTGCTTATGAATGGTATCCTGAAAAAGACAAATTCTTCAATAGCTATTTTAATACACTGGCAGGCACACCTGAATTGAAGAAACAAATTCAGGAAGGGCTCAATGAAGACCAAATAGTAGCAAGCTGGCAAAAGGATATAGCAGCGTTTAAAAAAATTAGAAAGAAGTATTTGTTGTATCCCGATTTTGAATAATACTAATTGTTACCCCTTACTATAGAGCAACATGCAGGTTTTGTTTGTTTCTGTTTATAATTTCTTTCATCGCCGAAAGCCGCTGTTTTGGGCAGTGTTCTTTTTGAGTTTCGGTGTACTCGCTTTTTTTGCAAGTAAGATAAAACCTGAAGAAGATGTTACATCTATGCTGCCGGATAGCAAGGCTATTAAGGCAATGAATGATGTCATCAGTCATACACAGGCAGGAGAGCAGTTGGTGTTTATGATGTCCTTGCTGGATAGTACACAATCTAATCCTGATAGTGTTATAGCAGCTGCAACTGACTACCAAATACAATTACAAGAACAATGCAAACAGTGGATTGATACTATTATTATTCAACCTGGCGGCGGATACGAAGAAGCTTTAGTCGGTATTGTTCAAAACAATCTGCCATTATTACTTACTGATGATGATTATAAAAGATTAGATACACTTACAGAAGCTACCCATATTAGTAATACACTGGCCGCCAATAAAAAGATATTACTGTCGCCAGCCAGCGTGGTGTATAAAAATCTTGTGGCTCAAGACCCTGTCGGAATGTCGGGGTTGGTGTGGAGTAAATTGCGGGCGCTACAATTTGACCCGAATTATGAAACTTATGAAGGTTATTTGTTTTCTAATAATCAGAAGAACCTTACATTCTTTGTTAAGTCTAAGTACAAAGCATCAGAAACAGGCAAGAACAGCGCGTTCTTTGAAACACTGAATAAACTCAATGACGAATGGAGCGCTAAAAATAAAGGTATTCACCTGGTTTATTTCGGTGGCCCTGCTGTAGCTGCAGGCAATGCCAGCCAGATGCGTACAGATACTATAGTGACCTTGTCGGTTACTATAGTGCTATTATTAGCGTTGACATTCTATTATTTCAGAAGAAAACGGACTCCGTTATTGTTGTTAGTGCCTGTTACTTACGGTGCTGCATTTGGTTTAGCTGTGGTCTATTTCGTGCAAGGGCATATCTCTGTCATTGCATTAGGTGCGGGCGCTATTATTTTGGGTATAGCCATCGATTATGCCATACACTTCCTGTCTCACGCAAGGCATGTAAGTCTGAAGGAAACTGTACACGAGCTGGCTCATCCGCTAACTATTGGCAGCTTTACTACGATTGCAGCATTCTTCTCATTGAGGTTTGTGAATACCCCTATTCTTCAGGATTTAGGTTTGTTTGCAGCAGCAAGTCTTACAGGTGCAGCATTGTGTACGTTGGTTTTTCTGCCTCACTTTCCTTTAGGTATTAAACATGAAGAAGCAAGGCACACCATATTTGATAAGATAGCGCTTTGGAACCCTGAAAAGAACAAGTGGCTGGTAATTGGCATTTTTGTTCTTACGCCGGTTATGTTCTATTGCATCAAAGGTGTTTCTTTTGATAGCGATTTGATGCACCTGAATTATCTATCGCCAAGATTGCAGCAAGCACAGGATGAAGTGAGCAAAGCCAATGCCTATGCATTGAGTTCAGTTTTTGTAATAGCCAATGAGCAGACAGAAGAAAAAGCTCTACAGCAGTTAGGCTTTGTTGATAATAGTATCAACGAATTGCAAAGTAAAGGATGGGTGCGTAGTGTTTCTAACCCTACATTACTACTGAATTCTGTTGCAGTGCAAAACAGGCGTATTCAAAAATGGAACACCTTTTGGACGAATGAACGAAAGCAAACCGTTATTAATAATGTAAATATTGCTGCAATTGCTAACGGGTACAATGCAGATGCATTTTCAGGCTTTACAATTGTATTGAATAAGAGCTATCAGCCGTTTGATGAGGCGTCGGCCACTGTATTGAAGTCTTTATTTCCCGGTGGTTTTTCGTCAGATAGTTCACACCATTATGCAATAGCAGCACTGAAAGTAGTGCCTGGCCATAGAAAAGAAGTATTTGACTATTTGTCAAACATAAAAGGGGTAACTGTAACAGACAGGCAACAAGGGGCAGTGCAGTTAGTGGGTGTGCTGAATAATGATTTTACCAACATTGCTTTGTACTCATCATTGATTGTGTTCTTTGCATTACTCATTGGTTATGGGAGAATAGAGCTTGCTGTTATCGCTTTCCTGCCAATGGCTATATCATGGATATGGATACTGGGTTTGATGTCATTGCTTGGTTTGCAGTTCAATATTGTGAACATCATCATTTCCTCACTTATATTTGGTTTGGGCGACGATTATACCATCTTCACTATGGATGGATTGGTAGAGCGTTACAGAAAAGGCACACATAACATTGCCTCTGTGCGTGCCGCGGTTTATTTGTCTGTAGTGACAGTCATTATTGGTCTTGGTGTATTGTTATTGGCCAAGCATCCTGCATTAAGGTCTATTGCATTTATATCTGTACTGGGTTTGCTTTGTGTGTTACTAATATCTCAGACACTGCAGCCTTTATTGTTCAACTGGTTTATACAGCGCAGAGCAGATAAGAAGTTTCAACCTTTTACATTGCGTAGTTTCTGTATATCGGTTTTTGCATTCGCTTACTTCTTTAGCGGGTCTATGGTGCTGACTGTTTTGGGGATATTCTTCACTAAGCTTTGGCCGTTCAATAAAGAGAAGGGTAAGTATTATTTCCATGCCTGGGTAAGCCGCTATACCTGGAGTATGATGTACATAATGGGTAACGTGACCAAGCGTGTACATAATCTGAGTGGTGAAGATTACAAAAAGCCTGCTGTATATATTGCTAATCACTCATCATTCCTTGATATACTGGTTACAACAATGCTCAACCCGAGGCTGGTATTGCTGACGAATAAATGGGTATGGAGAAGCCCTGTATTTGGTGCAGTGGTAAGGATGGCAGAATATTACCCCGTGGCAGAAGGGGCAGAAGATAGCCTTGAGCCTTTGCAGGATTTAGTAAACCGAGGTTATTCTATTGTAGTGTTTCCCGAAGGTACACGCCAGTATGATGATAAGATGAAGCGTTTTCATAAAGGGGCATTTTATATAGCAGAGAAATTACAGTTAGATGTTGTGCCATTGTTATTGCACGGTGTTCACTACACGATGCAGAAAGGTGATTGGCTATTGAAAGATGGTACCTGTTCTGTCTACATACATCCGCGCATTACGCCAACAGATACTACTTACGGAGGAACATATACAGAACGTGCCAAGCATATAGGGCGATGGATGCGTAAAGAGTTAGATGCTGTAAAAGAGAAGAATGAAACGCCGAAGTATTTCAAAGAGCAGTTGATTAATAGCTACACCTATAAAGGTCCGGTAGTAGAGTGGTATTGCCGTGTCAAAGCAAGATTAGAAAACTATTATGAGCCATTCCATAAACTATTGCCGAGAGAAGGGGTGTTTTATGATTTGGGTTGCGGTTATGGTTTTATGAGTTATATGCTGCATTGGGCTGCACCGGCACGTCAGTTTACAGGCATTGATTATGACGAGGAGAAAATAGAAACGGCACAACATAACTTCCTGCGTGATGAGAATATTAATTTTCAACAAGGTGATGTGACGGGCATAGACTTGCAACCGTGTAACGGTTTCATCATCAGCGATGTACTACATTATTTATTGCCTGAACAGCAAGAAGCATTATTGGAGAATTGTGCGCACGCATTGCAAACAGGTGGGGTACTGATCATTCGTGATGGTGTGGCTGAATTGCAAGACAGGATAAAGGGTACTAAGCTCACCGAGTTGTTCAGTACCAAGATGTTCAAGTTTAATAAAACACAAAACGACCTGCACTATATTAGTCGCGCATTTATAGAATCATTTGCTGCAAAACATGGTATGAGCGTAGAGGTGTTAGACAATGCCAAATTTACTGCTAACCTTGTATTTGTATTGAGGAAATGAGAGGGCTTTTACTATATTTCTTAATTGGTATTTCTGTTTTTGCACATGCTCAGGAAGATGTGCCTGGGAAAGCTGATGGAAAAGTAAAAGGTTTTGTAAAACAGATGCATGTGCTGAAGTATATGGTATGGATGGAAAATGATAGTATTAAGTATGGAGAGAAAAGAAGGGACGAAACTTATTTCTATGATGAGGATATGAGGATAACTATGTCCTATTCGAGGCCTGAATATTCAAAAGATAC
This sequence comes from Bacteroidota bacterium, assembly GCA_018267965.1. Classification (GTDB taxonomy): domain Bacteria; phylum Bacteroidota; class Bacteroidia; order Chitinophagales; family Chitinophagaceae; genus Polluticoccus. Next base: position 785,161 of record JAFDXK010000001.1, read on the forward strand.
AACGTTCTATTACAGGCAATACAATGCTGCCGGCGAACTTACTGCCACCACAACAAAGCGAGCGTCATTTGGCTCATTCATGGATGTAGCTTATAAGTATGAAAATGGTAAACTGTCTGCAGATAGCATGATATATTATATAGCTAAAAAGAAGAAGTTTATTATTAACCACTATGTTTATTATAAAGATTCGATGGAACAATACCGACTCGATTCGGCAGGTGTTAAGCAAAGCAGTAAGATCTATTATTATGATGACAAAGCAAATGTTATACGAATTAAGAACTATGCTTATTCGCTAAGCGGTCCAGTAGAAGCTTTTGAATACGACATGTTTAACAATATAGTTTCATCAACAGTGTATTCAGACAAAGGGACTGACGATGTATATACTTATGAGTATGAATATGACGATCGGCGCAACGTTATTAAATGCACAGAGTACAAGAACAAGAATATCTATTCCATTACAACAAGGAAAATAACATACCGATAGTTATAAATAGGGCTGCGCCATATCTTCCAGCATCTTTACCAGTTCTTCATCCATATATTCATATTCATCAGGAATATCAAGAACAATAATTCTTTTGGACGCAATGTCGTATCGTTCTGCTAATATATCCCTGTGTCTTTTCTCCATGGTGAAAATAATGTCTGACCAATCTAATAGTCTTTCATTCACCTTATGTACCGCAGATTCTGCAGTACCAGCAGAGCGAACAGAATGTGTAGGGTGATTGCGAAATATCGTTTCTGCTGTCGCACTGCGGCGTTTATTCCTGCTGCATATAAATAAGATGTTCATTACTGCACCGAAAAATTTCTACCCCTGTTAACATAAGTGCTGATGAGCCATAGCAGGAAAGAAAATCCCAGCATCACAACAACATGCATCATGATTTGAGATATATCACCATTACGAAGGATGATTTGATTTACTCCATCTAATCCCCAGCGTAACGGAGAGATGAGTGCTAAATGTTGTATAGTCTCAGGTAATAAATCTGCAGGTATCCATATACCACCCAATGCAGATAATACTACTACTGATATCGCCCCGAATGGCAGCGCCTGATTCGCTGTTTTAAATATGCTTCCAGTAAAATAGCCGAATGAAGTGGCTGTTAGTGCAATGCAGATAATTACAGGGATAAGAGCAGCAGGATGAGCACCTAAACTAAGCGATGGTAATCCCATCATGGGCAGCATCCAAAAACCAATGCAGCACATCAGTACAAATTGTATGGTGCAGATAATGGTATAAAAGAATATTTTGCCCAACGCTACAAAGTTATGCGTGCCGGGTATCAGTTCTATACGCAATGCACTACCTTCTTCACGCTCACGTATCATATTGCCCGCTATCGGTATCACTATCAGGAACATGCCGAATATAGCCCATGCAGGCACATTGTGTTGTACGGAGTTGATGGTAGCAATGGTTTGTGCCTTATCGTTTAGCGGTTCTTCTTTAATGCCTATGCCGCTAAATACTTTTTTGAAATCGTCGGTTGATTGTTCTTCAATGGTACTATCCACGTTAGCAGCCCCCAGTTTCTGCATGCGTGCTACCAATAGGTTGCTGCAAGAAGCAGTTACGTATTTGTCTAACGCGAAACTGATAGACATACGGAAGGTAGGCTTGCTCACAGGGTCAAAATACATACGCACATAAGTATTGGTACGTATCTCACGGGCAGGTAATTTGCCCAATCCCAGTTTCTCCGATATTTTGTTAGACACCGTATTGGCAGCATTCACTACCTCGGCTGTAGCGCCTTTGGGTATCACTATTCCTACTTTATAAGTTCCTTTTTGTAAAAGGTGTTTCAGGGTAGAGTCGTTGACCGGTTTGCCGTCAATGCTGTCTATGATGCGGAAGTTCTTACTTTGCCTGAGCCCCGATATGATTTGCTCTGATAGTTTGCCGTGGTCGTTATCTGCCAGCAGCAGGTCGAATTTTATCTCCTGATAATCTTTGAACGGAGCATCCTGCACCATAGCCATTACCACAATTAATATTGCAGGCATCAGGAATAATAGCATGAATCCTGCCACATCTCTGCGCAGCAGTATCCATTCTTTTATTATTGTTGCCGTTATCTTTTTCATATTAATCCCTTACGCTATGTCCAGTATAATGCAGGAACACATCTTCCAGTCGTTTGCAATCTGTTGTATTATTAATTAAAGTTTGTGGTGCACCGCTCACTACAAATTTCCCTTCATCTATTATCACTACCTCATCACACAGTTTCTCTGCTTCTTCCATCAGGTGAGATGTGTACACTATTGTTTTGCCCTGTTTGTTATATTCTTTCAGAAAGTCCAGTATCATTGCACGGCTTTGCACATCTACACCTGCAGTAGGCTCATCCAGTATTATTAGTTCGGGATGATGCATTAATGATGCAATGATATTTGCCCTGCGTTTCATGCCACCGCTGTATCGGCCTACACGTTTATCTGCGTGCTTATCCAATCCGAGCCTTTCTAATAATTCACCTGCACGATGAGTAATGTCTTTTTCTGCAATGCCATATAACCTACCCGCATAACGGAAATTTTCCCAGGCAGTAAGGTTAGAGAACAGTGCAATTTGCTGAGGCACCACACCAATCATACCTCTTATTGCCTGTCCGTCTTTCACGCTGTCTTTGCCCATCACTTTTACTGTTCCTTCGTCAGGTGCAACCAATCCGCATACTATATTTATGGTGGTAGATTTGCCTGCGCCATTAGGGCCCAATAATCCCATTATCTGTCCTTTGCGTACCTGCAACGACAAACCATCTAAAGCAGGAGAGAATGCTGCCTTGTATGTTTTCCTGAGATTTTGTATGACTATTGCCATTACTGGTAGCTCAGTGCTTTGATAATATCATTTGATAACGGAGGCAATGAATTACGAGGCAGCAGGAACGAAGAAAGCTCTGCCATCTCTTTAAATATGATATGGCTATCTGCAGCACCACGCAGGTATTCTGCACCTGTGCTGCCACCTGTGCCTACACGTTTGCCAATAGTGCGCTGCACCATGTGTATATGCCTGTGTCGCCACATAGATAAACCTTCATCTATTTCTAACAGGCTTGCTATTAATTCGTATGGTAAATGCAATAGCGGATAATCGCGGTAAAGCATGATGAACAATGCACTGCGGTTGGCTGCTATACTAAAGCGGCGTTCGGCAGGATATTCGGCTTCGTTCACAAATAATTTATCGTAGGTAGCGAGGTTGCCTTTTTCAGCATCTAATAAAGTAGCCTCATAAGCATTGCGGTATGATTGCCAGAAATCTTTGTTACCTTTTATGAAAGGCATACGCTCCAGCCAGCGATTGATGAGTACTAATAAAGATTCCTGAGCTTCGGCATCTTTTACACGCTGCCTGTCGTTTTCGTTCAGTTGTGTCAGGTAATATCCTTGTCCGTGTCTTTGGTCGTAGGTTAGCCCCAGTGTTGCTTCCACCATTTTGAATTGTATGCTCTGAAAACCCGAAGCTGGTCGCAGCAAATCGCGGAAATCGAGGAAGTCGAGTGGTGTCATGGTTTCCAACACGCTCATTTGCATAACGGCTACATCCAGTATGCGGCTTACGCGGTTGATGCGGTGTACGCAATTATATATATCGGGAGAATTATTCGGTATATCGCTCTGGCGGAAAATATCGCGGATGATATTCAGCTCATGTAATATCTGTTTGAACCACAGCTCATAGGTTTGGTGGATGATAATAAACATCATCTCATCATTGGCCTTAATGCCTTCTTTGCTGCTTTCGGGCAATTGGGCATTCAGTATCTTATCAAGTTGCAGGTATTCGCTATAGTAAACGGGACGACGTTCCTTTTTTTCCATGTGGCAAAGATAAAACTACGAGCGGTATAATGTAGATGATATAACCCCATTAGTCTCATATCGTGTTCTTATCTTGAAATATTTATTGAAGTGATGTTCAATGTTACCCCTGGTACTGTCATATAGTGACAACTGTCATATTTTATGCTGATACTCGAATATAGATTTGTTCAATGAGAAAAACGGCCTTTATTACAGGTGCCACAGGCGGTATTGGTACTGCATATGCAACACAGCTTGCTATGAAAGGTTACGACCTGATACTTTCTGATACCGACCGGGTTAGGTTAGAAAATACTGCCGAAATACTCACTAAGCAATTTGGCATAAAGGTCAGAGTTATAGCAGCTAACCTTGCCAGCAAAGCATCAACAGATATATTAGCCGGTAATATTTCGGAAGAAAATATTGATGTTCTTGTCAATACAGCCGGCTTTAGCGAGAATACATTGTTTAAAGATGAATCATTGGATTCCATTTTGAAAATGATTAGTGTTCATATATCAGCAATGGTTGAGCTAACCCATGCCGTCTTGCCACGAATGTTGGAGCAGAAACAAGGTGCTATCATCACCGTATCTTCTTTAGGGGCTTTCCTTCCTGCTCCCGGCAGTAGTATTTATGCTGCTACTAAGGCATTCATCAATACCTTTATGGAATCTCTGCATACGGAAGTACATTCAAAAGGCATACAGGTTCAAAGCTTGTGTGCAGGACTTACACGCACAGGTTTTCATAACAAGAAGGATGATAACCGTTTTCGTAAAATGAAATTCAGGAGGTTATGGATGGAGCCTGACAAAGTTGTAAGAATGTCATTACAGCATCTGGATGGTAAACATGTGATATATACACCGGGTATGTTTAACAGGCTTATCAGGAAAATCATCTTATTACTTCCACGGCAATTGTATTATCATATAGTAGAAGATAAAGCCCCGGATTAACACTGTTTGTACGTAAGTGCTTCACCGTTTCCGTTTCCGAAACGGAAACACCTGAGTGATTACAAACCACCCCTGTTTCTCTTCGTTCAACATCCCCTCCTTAATTAAGAGGGGAAAGAGGGAAGGTAATTTTTTAAGGTGTTCCACCGTTTCCGTTTCCGAAACGGAAACACCCTTCCGATTTAAAACGCGTATTTTTTTTAGATGCTCTGCTTTGCTCATAGAGCAGTGAGCAGTTTTGAAAATGCATTTTATATCCATGTATCACGGAATAGTCATTCGTATTACACCATTATTTTATCTTAATGAATTCAACCCTGCGATTCATAGCCTTATCACTTTCTGTGTTTCCGGTAGATAAGGGGCGGGTAGAGCCATACCCCTTTGTTGTAAGCCGTGAAGGATTAATGCCTGATGAGACCAATTGTTTTTTTATCTCATTTGCACGTGCCAGCGATAGTTTCATATTATTGCCATATTCTCCGTCACTGTCAGTATGCCCATCTATTTCAATAGAAATGCCAGGATTTTGCGCCAGCCATTGAGTTAAATCGGCAAGATAACTACTGCTTTCCTGTTTGATAGTGTATTTATTGACATCAAAATGAATCTCTGTTGTTATTACTTTTTCGTTGGATAGTAATTTATCAAATGCAGGTAAGCTAACCTGCTTTTTATCTCCATACAGCACGTATAGTGTTAACTCAGGCTTGTCGTTGTTATCTCCCGGTTGCCAGTGCATATTCCAAAATCCGTTATTATAACCATTCAAGCCTGAAGTGTGGATGTACTCTCCCAGTCGCTTGAATAGTTTTGAAAGAACATCGTCTCTATAGAAATAATGATACTGCATCACTCTTGAATATTCTTTGAAGAGTTTATTTTCCTTTGATTTATAAACCAAAAACAAGTGTACGTTCTTTTTTGATTTTACCGCTGTTTCAATTTCAGGATAGTTCTGAGGGAATATGTTATCAAGCATTTCATTTACCGGAAACGCGATGTTATCATAAGATTTCAGTGTTAGTTCTATGCTTAACACAGAACTGTTGTTTTCAATCCAGTAATGAATTAGTGACAATGCAGACATGTTGATGTCCCCTTTTAAAATAGCAGCTTTTAATAGCGGAACATAGTATCTGTGATTGGTATGGTCGTGAATAGCTATAATGCTTGCATACATAGACCCATTCTTCAAGCTTGGCCAACCATGTTGTTGTGTATAGTTATACAAGTATGCAAAATGAATACTGTCTGCCAACCGCATTTCTTCATCTTTCTGCTTAAATGTTGCACTATCGGCATTGTTTTGATTAGCCCTTACTGCCTGGTCTTCTATAGCCATTCTTTCCAATGTCTTGTAGCAAAGCGATTTAGGACTATTGTATACTTTCTTGAATTCAGATATGTACCATTTCCTTGTTGTAGCAGTAAGCTTAAAGTTTGTTCTCAGGTAAGAATCGATTGTTAACGGGGTCAGGCCCTCATATAATAATATATAGGGGTTTACTTGTTTGAAATACAACGAAGCATTGATGCTATCTCCGTTTTTTGAGCAACTATCAGCTATTTTGAAACATCCAAATGATGATTTTTTTATAGCGTTAGAAAGTATATCAACTTCATTTGTTGTTAGTATCCTGTCATTCGTGTGTGACTGGGCGTAAGTAGAAAAGCTATAAGATAATATGGCAATTGCTAGTATCAGGCAGCGCATCATTAATGTAGACAGCTGATTTTTAAAATATGGCAGGCACAGAACGATAAATTATACTAATGACTTGGCTTTATTGAAATTCAATCACTTACAAAGGTTTTCATTTTAAGGTGTTCCACCGCTTCCGCTTCCGAAGCGGAAGCACCCCTCTCGCGTCATTGCGAGGGAGTATTTCATAATGAAATACGGACAAAGCAATCTCGGGAAGTGACAAGCATATTATTAATATCATTATTTTTGTATATAAATGTAAATATGGCGTTTATAGAATTTGAAAATGTTGAAGAAGCATTTGATAGAATGAGAAAAATGGGTCTTTTTCAAAAATAGCATAATGACTTGCGATTAGACTTTTCTGAACTGTATAAAATAGCTACAGAAGGACTAAATAAAAATGATAATATCAAAGGATTAATAAGAGCTTGCTTGAAGGAATTATTTAGTCTTATGGAAGCAGATATTTACCATCTTAACTTTATTGATGCTTATCCTGATTATAATAAAGATGACCGATTTATTGATAGATTTAAAAAGACTTATAAACATCATTGCAGAACACATGAGAGGTATTCTCTATACTCGGACTTTGTCAATAAGCAAATGAGTACAATAAGATTACTTAAATATAAGAGAGACAGAATAACACATCCTCGGAATATGGATGATACGAATGTTGATAAATTACTTCTTGACAGAATTGGAAGCTTTTCCAATCGTATATTTATTTTGTGCGTAATGCAATGACTGATACAGGTGTTCAGTTTAAATCGTGTAGCTTTTCTGATGTAATGCAAGCAATAAAAAGGTTTCAGCAACCATAACTGTTTATTTATCACATGTTATTTCGAGATTGCTTTGTACATATTTGCATTCGCAAATATTCCCTCGCAATGACGTGAGATGGAGATCTCTCTTCGCTCTGCTCATCGAAATGACGTACGGACGTTTTGACGAGATTACTTGTCCGTTTCTGTGAAACAGAAACTCCCTCGCAATGACGAGAGGGGAGTTTGATAATAGCCCTTTATTATAAATCAACCACTTATAAAGGTTTTCAAATTGAGGGTATTTCCGTTTCGGAAACGGAAACGCTTTGAAAGTATAAAACCGTTATAAGGTATTGATGTTCAATAGAGGGTTTGTGTAAGAGTGCTTCACCACTTCCGCTTCCGAAGCGGAAGCACCCCTGAGCTTTTAATTATGTCCTCGTCCGTAAGTGGTAATTCCATATATCAAACTACTAGCAACAATGGTACCTATTACACCATACCAATAAGAATGCCATACCGCCTCTCTTTTGATTTCCATTGCCTTTGTTATGTAGCCCTCACGGTAGTCGATATTATTAACTAAAGCAGGTTCGGGAAACCCTAATTTTTTATCTGGCGGAATTCGATTAGAGCATGCTATCGCAGGAATCAAACCTCCAACCAGTCCGCCTAAAAAAGAACAAGTAAATGTTAGCGTTGCAGCTCCCCCGGTTCGTTCATAAAAAATATTGGCATGGTCAATCCCTAATTGATACATGGTTCCTGAATTGATATCAAACTGTCTTGAGGGGATTGTTCTTGCTGTTTCTGTTTTAATAATTTGTGTAGTATCTCCGTAGATACGACCATCTGCATAACGAATACAGTGAACTGCCTCTTTGTATATTCTAAAAGGTTCCCTGTCTTGTTGTGTAGCTGTCAGGTATTTTATATAAAACCCCGATGTGTCAATTACTTTTACGCTTGTTACTGTTCCGTCTTTTTGGGTAAGTATATCCTGGCTATGAGCTTGAATGATAATGAGCAGGAATGGTACTACTGTCAATAGGTTTTTCATAAGTGTGGACAGATATTTTACTTAAATATAGCTATTCTGTCCTTTTATTATAAATCAACCACTTATAAAGGTTTTCAAATTGAGGGTGTTTCCGTTTCCGAAACGGAAACACCCCGAACACATCATTCTTTATTTCACCACTGCAAACTTACCAAACACACCACTACTTAAGGTGTAGGTATAATTACCGGCAGGCAGGTCGGTGCAATCATAGGTGTAATTGCCTTTGATATTGGTTGTTGTTAAACACTTACCTGTTGCTGAAAAGATGCTCAGTGTTTGTGCTGCATTATCCTTCACACGGAAATGAATATGGCTCTGAGCAGGGTTTGGATATACAGTTACCTCCTGCTTTTCTGTAACATGCTGAATACCTGTTGAGTGCTGCGGTATGCTCACATCATCAATATATAGCGTACTGCCTATATGAGGATTATTGGCACTGCCGGCAAAATATATCTTCACATGGTCGGGGATGGTGGTGTAATCAGTATATATTATAGGTATGGTAAATTGGGTATACTCGTTATAAGCCGTGTCGATGATATAGTCGGCGCTGCCAATTACAGAGTCAGTACCATTCACACCTTTGCCTGCTGCAACTACCTCTACACCTATGTATGCCACATCATTACCTACAGGGGCATATTTCACCCATACGCTTATCTCGTCTATGCGTTCATTGATTAAGGTCCCGCCATTAAATACGACACCATTGCCAGGGTGGTTGGGGTCAAAATGTGCAAAGTCTACTATGGGTTGTGTATTGGTAAACATGGTAGATGATATGCCCAGTATATCCTCATCAGCAGTCACAATCTTTACGGCACTGTTACCGCTGTGTGCATCCGTTGTTTTGAATGTTTGTTTATTAAGGCTGATACCAGGGTAGAGCATTTTGAGCATATAGGTCACTGAGTCTGTTGAATACCATTTATCAGGCAGCGATAAGTTAAGTGTACCATCAGTAGCTACCGGCACATAGTGCCAGTTTTCCATGTCGAAGTAGATGTTCTGTGCTTTTGTACCTATAGAACATAAAATAAAAATACCAATAATAAATAAAATTCTCATAAAATTGTTATTAAATAGTTAAAAAATATATAATGGTTATTGATTCAGCCAGTTTTTGAAATCCTTTACACGTTCGCGGCTAACGAATATGTCTGTGTCCGAGCAATGCTTTAGCATGATGTGCAACCGCCCGTTGAAATGGTTCTCCACCCGGTCGATGCTGCCTATATGTATGATATAACTGCGGTTGATACGGAAGAAAAGTTTGGGGTTGAGGGTTTGTTCTATTTCTTCCAGTGTTTCGTCTACAATATGCCTTTGCTGCTGGAAGGTGTACAGAAACACTATTTTATTATCAGCCCTTAGGTATGCGGTTTCGTCTATGGTAACAGATAATAACTTGTCTGCAGCCTTCACCATAAACCTGCTCCTGTATTCCTGTTTTTGCATCAACTGTTGAATGGTATTGCGCAGGTTTTCAGCAGCATCATTCCTTTGTGACAGGTGCAATTGTTCATATTTCTTTATTGCAGCGCCCAGTTCGATCTTGTCTATCGGTTTCAGCAGGTAGTCAATGCTATTCAGTTTAAAGGCCTTGAGCGTGTATTCGTCATAAGCTGTAGTGAATATAACGGGTGTGTTTACTGTTGTCTGTGCAAATACATCTAGGCTTATACCGTCTGCCAGTTGAATATCTGCAAGGATGAGGTCTGGTGTATATTGTTTCAGGAAACTAACTGCTGTGCGTACACTTTCAAGAGTAGCCATAATATCGCAACCGGGTAACAGTTCTTTTATCATCTTGCTAATGCGTTTTGCAGCAGCGGCTTCGTCTTCCAGTATCAGTATCTTAATCATAACAATGGCAGTTTTACAGTGTAAGATTGAGGTGTATTCAATATCACTACAGGCAATGCACTTACTAATTTATAACGGTTCACGATATTTTCCTGCCCTATACCCGTAGAAGCGTCTATTACCTTCTTGGGTTGGTTGTTATTACTTACTACAAGATACTGGCCGTCGTTGGTGATACTGATATGTAAAGGGTGTTCGGCAGATATTTCATTATGTTTGATGGCATTCTCCAGCACCATCAGCAGCGATTGGGTGACGATTTTAGCCTCGAGGTTCTTATCCACCGTATTGCTTACTGTCAGTTTATCATTAAAACGTTGTTGATTGATAAATATGTATGCATGGCAGATATCCATTTCGGTTTTCAGGTCGACAGTGTTTTGGTCGGCATGTTGCAAGGAATAGCGAAATACTTTCGACATCTTTTGAATGAAATCTACAGCCGTATCGGGGTTTTCATGTACCAATGAACTGAGGGTATTGAGCGAATTGAAGAGGAAGTGTGGGTTCACCTGGTTCTTCAATACTTCGTATTTACTCAATTCCATTTCATGTTCTATGGCTTCTTTTTCACGACTGGTTTTTTGCAATTGCCTCAGAAATTTGAAGCCTATTACCATCATGGTAATGAACCCCGAAATGATTACAGCATATTGACCTGAGATGATGTATGAGGATGTGGATTGCTCTTGCCAACCCCAAAACCAAACCATCATTTTTAACATCAATACAACGCATGCAAATGATACTACACTGGAGTAGAGGAGGGAGAGGAATATTAATTTAACAGGATGCTTTTTCCATTTGTCAAAGTTCTTTAGCGAGAATTCGAATAACCCTATACCCGCGGCCGCGCATAGCGTAGCGCAACCGAGGCTGAAGAAGATGCTGCTTTTCCAGTCGCCGCCATCCATATAGTATTGCCAGTTGGCGGTAAGGTTTATGGCAAGCGTAACAAGGATGCCAATAAAGAAGATGGATAATATTTGATATAGCTTTTTCATTTTGTTTTTGTTTATGACACAAAGATGTATCGAACCAAAGCACCTTGCAATGGCTAATTCGTGAACTGTAGAAAATGCGGAGCGAATGGTAGAAATTACCAATTGCTTTCCCAGGAAAGCTTTTTTTGTAGCACTGAACCCGGGCGTACATCATACAAGGACACCGGTAATATAACTTGTGAAACCACCTCATTATTTACGAGTTTCCATTGGGCAGGCCTGCCGGGAGGATTATTGTTGATGACCATTACAGGAGTGCCATTGCGTATTACGCTGCCTTTTGCATTATGTACCCAGCCATTTGCCCAGTTATAATTCCAGATAGCATCATATAGCGATGTGCGCACACAACCATGAGAAGCTGCTATGCCTATAGGTAAGGAATACTGGTGAACATGTATGCCGGGTCCGGCATAAAAATCATATACCCAGTACATTTCCCATACCTCGCCCGGTGGTGCTGCAGTTGATTTTTTATAATAAGCCCTCCAGTTGAAATTGTATCTGCCTGGGGGTGTCAGGTTGTTTTTCCTGCCAGAGGAAACTAAGCCCCAATGTACCAGTTTACCATATTCATAAGCACCGAATGTTTGGGTGAACTTATCTATAATAAACAACTTGGGCAGTTGCAGTGCTGCAAGATATATAAAAGGGTATGGAGCGTAACTACGATAGTCGTACCGGAAGCTATCGGGTATAAATAATACCCTGCCTGCTTTCATATTATCATAGGTGATACGATTCGCAAGTTCGACGATATATCTGCGCTCATCATGATAAAAGCCGGGTATGCTGTCGATGTGCTGTTCTAATTGAGATAGTGTAGTGTAGGTATAAGGGTGCCATGCTGTTCTTTGTATACTGTCAATATCTCCGCATTGTGATGCCACTAACGGGGCTATAGCTTCCTGGTTTACGTAGCCTTGCGCTACGGAACTAAAGTTTGATGCCAGACAGAATAAAAGAATGATAATGTACTTCATGAAACGAGTGACTGGGAAAAAAGAAAGGGAGTTGTTACACCCCCTTTTCTTAAGTTACACCAAACCATTTTAATTCACCACAATATTTTTGCCCGATTGTTTTTTTGCTTCGTCTTTTTTAGGCAGTGTCAGTGTGAGAATTCCATTGTCGTATTTAGCGTCAATGTTATCTTTATTTACCGCATCAGGTAAAGTAAAGCTGCGGGAAAATGAAGTGTAGTTATACTCTTTGCGATTATATTTTTTATCCTTTTCCTCTTTCTCTTCTTCTTGTTCCGCACTAATGGTCATCAGGTTGCCTTCTACATCTACTTTGAAATCATCTTTTTTCATGCCCGGCGCTGCCATCGTCACTTTGTAGTTGTCTTTCTCTTCTGAAATGTTAACTGCAGGAACAGTCAGTGTGCGTTCTAATAAGCCGCCACCATCAAACCATTCATTCCACGGCTTGAAAAAATCATCAAATAATGCAGGAAAATTTTCTTTTGCTTTTGTTAAAACATTTGTTGTCATGATAAACCCCCTTTTGTTTTTTAGTGATTTGATTGCACAAAGAAACATTCCCTACAGCCTTTTATAAATGATAGAAGTCAATATTACCCTTGATTCATATCATGTTTTTCAGATAAGAAGGGCAATATGTTTGCAGAAAGGAATTGCTATGAAAAAAGTACTCGCATTATTTGATGGCTTTCATTTTTCGGCCAACATGCTTGAATTTGCTAATAAGCTCAACCAGTCGGGTAATATATTACTTACCGGGTTGTTTTTGCCTTCAATTGATTATACAGATGTTTTATTGTTATACGCAGGAGGCATGGTAGGCCCGTTGTCTATTCCTACGGTAGATACAGACCCCGCTGACATCAAAAAGAATATTGCCCTGTTTAAAGATTACTGTGTTCGCAATAATATAGAACATCGTATTCATGATGAGATATATGATAATGTAAAGAAAGTAATAGAGCAGGAAAGCCTGTTTGCTGACCTGATGTTGTTAGACGGTACCAGCTTCTATAGCACATTGGGCAGTATTACACAAAATGAATACCAGGAAAGCATTGCCCGCAGAGCAGGATGCCCTGTAGTTATCGCTTCAAATAATTTCAGCGAACCCGAAAGCATTGTTATTGCCTATGATGGTACAGAATCTTCTGTGTTTGCACTCAAGCAGTTTACCTACCTGTTGCCCGAGTTATGTTCATTGCCTGCAGTAGTGGTATATGCTACTACTGACGAAAAAAATATACCTGATTTAGCAGGCATGGAAGAATTATGCTCAAGACATTTTAAGGACCTGACTTTCTTCAAGCTGGATGCTGACCCTAAACGTTACTTCAATACATGGATGATGGACAGAGGTAAAGCTATGCTGATAACCGGAGGATATGGTACAGGTGCCTTTATGCGGAAACATTTTGCAGAAGATGTCATTAAAGACCATCAACTACCTGTGTTTATTGCGCATAAATAGCAATCATTTCCATACTGTTCCAGCCCTTATGAACAGAGGTATCTTCAGTGCTTTCGCTTCACCTTCTTGCCAGTAATGTGCCAGTAATGGTTTGATGATTTCAACAGGGTCTTCATTATGCTGCCTGATATAATTTTGCACGCTTGACCATGAATGGAAATAACCCAGTATATGCTCGAATGTCCATTGTACAGTGATGGTAATATCAGGGTGTGGTAGTTCTTCAAAAGCCATTGGGATGGTTTTATATTCTTCATCCACCCAACGACGTTCTGGGTCCCAATATTTTCCCATTGTGTTGTATGTAAAGTCATCTACAATATGATTGATGCCCGAATCACTGCGAAAAGGTGCATAAGCCCAAGCTGCAAACAAAGCTCCATTTTTAGCCACGCGCTTAGCTTCTTTAAAAAAGGCATCGAAATCAAACCAATGCAAAGCAGTAGCTACAGTTATCATGTCAAAACTGTTGTCTGCAAAATGGGTATGCTCAGAGCGTTGCACACTATATTCGATATTCGGTTTTTGAATGGCGTGTAATATCTGTTGTTCGCTAAGGTCAGTAGCATAAACTTTATGAAAACGTTCTGCTATTCGAATTGCGTTTTGACCGTTGCCTGTACCGCAATCCCATGCTGCATGAAAGGCAGATGTATGTTGAAAAAGGAAATCGTAAAGCTCTTCAGGGTAGGTGGGGCGATAAGCTGCATAGGTACCGGCTTGTTTAGAGAATAAGTCTTTGGCTTCTTTCATGATACAATAAAGTTAAGGCATAGTGTTTTTGAGAGGTAAATATTATATTAGCTATATGAAGGATTGGCTTATAAGGCTCACTTATATAATTAGTATTGTTTGCTATTTTGTTGGAGCATTATTTAAAATACAACATTGGGTTGGTGGACATGATCTGTTGCTTATCGGGTATATCTCTTATGTAATATTTACCATTTTTGCCCTGATTGAAATTTATCAATCTACAAAGCCCACTTGGGAAAAAATCCTATGGACACTAACCTTTATTTTATTACTCGCTACAGGCATTTTAATATTGCTAATAGCAAATGCAGTTTTTTATATTCAATACAGGCGGAAAAGGCTGTTAGAAAGAAAATAGTTTTATGAAGAGTTTATACTTACCCGAAGTTAAGGCAGAAGAATTTGAGGCAGCTATTGCAGCAGAGGATTCACAGATTTTTTGGGACTTATTGATTCAACCCCTGCACGAAGAGTTATTTCGCAGGCAGGATTTTAATTTCCTGGATGATTTATCTGAAGGACAGCAATTACTCCTTTCTTATGATTATGTGCAGATGCAGGTGATGCAGGGAGGTTTTATTCAGCTGATACAAAACGGTTATATTGGTTTATTGCCGACTATGCCGGGTTGGCTGCAAATCATCGGCGATTATGAAATGGCTAAAATAATAGATGATGTACTAAAGGTATATGTGCTGAATAAAGAAGAACTGGATAAGAAAACTACCGTAGAGGAGTTTGCACAGCTTTATAACGAGTATAAAGAGTTCGAGGCACTGGACGAGAAATTCAGAGAATTAAATATGCCCACAACTGAAAAGCTATTGACCTATGCAAAACACCATATTGAGGAGTTTGTGAAACTGATTTAGCCTTTTTTGCCCGTTACCTCATAATGCCCGCCTTTCCATACACCATCGTCTGATACGTGGTTGTCTATTTTATAGTTTGTAAACAGGCTTTGTTTCATCAGGGCATCCAGCTGTTTATGGGTCATGTAATTGCTCTTCCACCTTTGGTCGAAAACCCGTTTCAGGCTACCCGGCATCAAGGGGTAGGCAGCCTCAGCCAGCTTGCGTTTCGTATTCTTCCTGATGTCAAGATTTACTATAGTTGTAAAAAGTATGCCATTGATATTCAGTAAATTGTATAAATGATTTACCATGCCAAGGTCGAAAGGGGCATGCTCACCTAATACACCCACAGAGTAGATAAAATCAAACTTTTCATTGCCAAAGTCATAGTCGAACACATTGCCATGTATCAGCTTTATTTCCGGTATGTTTACCTCACTTTCCTTTACAGGGTGCTTGGCCATTTCCAGCATAGGGGCAGCCACATCTATGCCTGTAAGTTTATGGGCATTTTTGATAAGGTGGAAGTACCTGCCCGAACCACAACCCACATCTAATGCACTAATGGGTTTGGTAAAAGACTTGGTAAGCCCTTCCAGTTTGTTCTTATAATGCTGATAAGTAGGAGCATTCATAAATTCCTCATCATAAGCACGGTACTTAGCAGAATATGCCTCGTCGTATAGGGTTACAGTTTTGTCCTCGTGTGATTTGAATTCGGTATTGGCCATGCTCTAAAATAAGAATAAATACCGCTTAGTGCACAATCGTAATGGTTTGTTGGTACGGCGCAATATCTTTTTCTGTAATTCTTAGTAAGTATATGCCTGACTGAATATTTGATACGTCTATAGTTTCACGCTGCTTATTATTTTCTTTTTGAGAAACAAGCTGACCAGTGATATTGTACAAGGATATTGATTTATTGTTTGAATTACTTGTGTTGACATACAGAATATCTGATGCAGGATTTGGGTAAATACTTGGCTTAGGGATTGAGTTATTGGTTATATCTAAATAAGGCATTGGGCCGCATAGATAACCCTTGTATACTCGAAGCATTGTTGTAGTATATGTTACAGGCCCGGAACCTATGGTCCATTCATAAAATATTTTGCCTAACCCCTTCTTGTATTGAATGTCCTTTTGATTTGGTTCGAAATTATTTACAGTTGGCCATGGATAAGTTATCCTATTTAATATTTGCTCGTAAAGACCTGTTATACAAAAACTAATATCATTTGGATTGTAGTAGTAAAAAAAGTTAGTTCCCCATTCTTCGGGCATGTACAAAGTATCTATAAATCTTCCTGTGTCAGTGATGGTAAGTGTATCATTGTGTACACCTGTGCCACCTGGTGGCGGGTATAGTTGTTGATTACATAAGGTTCGAGAATATTCTATTGTGGAAGGATTTGTGCTGTCTTCTGCATCAATCGTAATAAGGGTTTGGGTAGCATACATGTACTGATGGTCTACAAGGAATTCACTTAAGAATCTATCACCAACATTATAGTCATCAAACTCATAATAATGAGGATTGTCAAAATCCGAAAGTGTAAATGAAAGATTGCCTTTTGTCATTGACGAATTAGTAAATGAAGAAAGAAGATAGTCGGGTTTTCTATATGGAAACACGCCCAAATCAAAACCCCTGTAAATACCATGAGCTTTGCTTAATACCAGTTTTATATTGTTTAACGCGTCCCCTGTATTAATTCCAGTTGTCTTATAGCTTGTAAGTGTAATGACTTTTATACTGTCAATCACCGAAGCAATTGTGGCAGTATCAAGCTTTGTTACAGTAGCAGTATAATAGTATTGAGAAGTATCGTCAAAGAATCTCCAAGAGTCACTTAATGCTGCTTGAGTTTTTATTACTACAGTATCACCGTATTGTGTAAAGAATAGGGTAGTACCATCTGGCTTTATTATGATTTTCTTGCCCACCCAACTGGCACCTGCGGAGTCTAACATTACATCACCTCTGTAGGAATGAAACGGATAATAAATAGTATCTGTACCTGCTGTTCTTACCGAGTCTATCCTGATGCCTTTCAGATAGTAAATATCATTTGTGAAATATCTTTTGATGGTTGGGTCAATGCAACGATAGTTTTGCCCATTGCAAACAGAAGCTGAGAACAGTAAGAATAAGAAGGGTATAAATAGCTTCATAGGATTATTCTCTCCTAAAGTTAATATGTTATATAATAAAAAACCGCAGCTATTAAACTGCGGTTCTTCTATTATTTTTCTTTGGTATTATCCAAGATAACCTTTCAGGGCATTGCTGTAACGCGCTTTTTGCAGGCGTTTAATAGCACGTTCTTTGATTTGGCGGATACGTTCTTTAGTCAGGTCGTATTTTTCACCTATTTCTTCAATGGTAGGACCATTATCGCCTTCCAATCCGAAATAAGCACCCAATATCTCTGCTTCGCGAACGCTCAATGATTTCAATATGCGTTTGATTTCATTACGCAATGAATCTTTCATTACATCATCATCCGTATCACTTGCACCTTCCAGTAAATCGCCCATAGCTACATCTTCTGCTTCGTGTACCGGAGCATCTAATGAGGTATGACGTGTATTGCTGGTAAAGATGTTGGTAATTTCAGTTTCACTCATTTCCAGTATCTCTGCCAGTTCTTCGGTAGATGGTTCGCGTTCATGTTCCTGCTCGAATGCAATAAATGCTTTATTGGCCTTGTTGTAAGTGCCAATCTTGTTTTGCGGCAAGCGAACTAAACGTCCCTGTTCTGCCAAAGCCTGCAGGATAGACTGACGAATCCACCATACGGCATAAGAGATAAATTTGAAACCTTTGGTTTCGTCAAAGCGTTGAGCCGCTTTAATTAAGCCGAGGTTACCCTCGTTGATAAGGTCACTCAGAGAAAGACCCTGGTGTTGGTACTGTTTAGCCACAGAAACCACGAAACGGAGATTGGCTTTTACCAGCTTCTCCAAAGCACGCTGGTCGCCCATGTGTATTTTTTGGGCAAGCGTAGTTTCCTCTTCA
The DNA here is from genome assembly GCA_018267965.1 of Bacteroidota bacterium. Lineage (GTDB taxonomy): Bacteria > Bacteroidota > Bacteroidia > Chitinophagales > Chitinophagaceae > Polluticoccus. The sequence goes on from JAFDXK010000001.1 coordinate 803,484, forward strand.
GGCGTGATCATTGAAATCTTACTAATCTCCTGCAAATACTTCTCAACAGCCTGCGAATCTCGGTTGGTAATCTGGGTGGCAATTTTTAGCTGCCTCATAAATTATAATCGTTTTAATATTTACTATAGTGCTTGTTATGATTATAGACGTTTAAACTGTCTCTTTAGTTTGATAGTTTATGCCTTTTCACATAATTTTAATTTACCGCAAATTTTATTCCGTTTTTGGGTCATTTTTAATATGTTATTAAAATAATGCCCCATGTTTCAGGCTAAAAGCAATATCAGCTTTATTCTCAAGAGTTTATGGTTTGTGTCTATACGGCAATAATCGATGAGAAAGCAGCTTTTCTGCGGAATGCAAAATTATATCGCATCTGTCAAAAATGCTACCTTTGCCGCCACATTTAACAATTGCTATGCAAAAAGACTTGTATCAACACCCGGATTATTACTTAGTTGACGAACTTTTGACAGATGAACACAAATTGATACGCGATAGTGTTCGCGCTTATGTAAAGAAAGAAATCTCTCCTATTATAGAAGAATATGCCCAGAATGCAGCCTTCCCTAAGCAAATCATCAAAGGTTTGGGTGAATTAGGTTGTTTTGGTCCTTTCTTACCTGCCAAATATGGCGGCCCTGGCCTTGACTATATTTCTTACGGTATCATGATGCAGGAACTGGAACGTGGCGACAGTGGTATCCGTTCTACAGCATCTGTACAGGGCTCATTGGTAATGTTCCCTATCTACAAATTCGGTAGCGAGGAGCAGAAGATGAAATACCTGCCTAAACTGGCAACGGGCGAACTGATGGGTTGCTTTGGTTTGACAGAACCTAACCATGGTTCGAACCCTGCAGGTATGCTTAGTAATTTTAAAGATGCGGGCGACCATGTGATACTCAATGGTTCTAAGATGTGGATATCGAATGCTCCATTTGCAGATATAGCTGTTGTATGGGCTAAGGACGAAGCAGGGGATATATATGGTATGATACTGGAGCGCGGCATGGAAGGTTTCAGTACGCCGGAAACACATGGCAAGTGGTCATTGCGTGCATCGGCTACCGGTGAATTGGTGTTTGATAATGTAAAAGTGCCTAAGGCAAATATATTACCTGGAGTAAAAGGGTTGAAAGGGCCTTTGACTTGCTTGTCTAGTGCTCGTTATGGTATAGCATGGGGTGCATTGGGATGTGCCATGGATTGCTACGATACAGCGTTACGTTATGCGCAGCAGCGTGAACAATTCGGCCGTCCGATAGCAGGTTTCCAGTTGACACAGAAGAAATTGGCAGAGATGATTACAGAAATCACCAAAAGCCAATTACTCAACTGGCGTTTGGGTGTATTGCGTGACCAGGACCGTGCAACACCTGCACAGATATCTATGGCTAAACGTAACAGTTGCGATATAGCACTGAAAGTAGCACGTGAAGCAAGACAGATATTAGGTGGTATGGGTATAACAGGAGAGTTCAGCATTATGCGCCATATGATGAACCTGGAGTCTGTTGTTACCTATGAAGGTACACATGACATACACCTGCTGATAACTGGTATGGATGTAACAGGATTGAATGCGTTTAGTTAATAGTCGTCATTTCTAAATAAGATACATAAGCCTGCTGAAAAGCGGGCTTTTTTGTTCAAGTTTGTTCACGTTGTTCAAGTGCTTAAATGAATGAACAAGTGAACTCTGATACTTAATCTCAAGAATAAGTTATTGTAAACTCTTGTAGTTAGTGTATTGATTATCATATAATATCCCTTCATTAACATTTGACTGGTGAAAACACTGGTGCTTTCTGCATTTAGTTGTAGTAGTTTTCCCGTTCACCAAAAAACAATTTTATGCAAAAGAGATTATTCAGATGCGTAACGTTCTGCATCACCGTACTGTTTTTAGCTGCAACACCTGCAGTAGCCCAGAATTTTATTCCCCCTACGGCATTCGAAGATTCATGGCCGGCACCCGGCAACCCTAATATTTCACGTACCACACACACATCGTGCTATTCGTTTGGCAATATACCAGTGAGCGGCACAACGTACGACCTTACCATGGCCGGATGGGATGCTCCGGGCTTGCCCGGTGGTGTATCATGGCGTATGCTGATGCCCGGTAACCCTTCTGTAGTTATCAACCAGGGCATTATCCCTTATCCTACTACCTGCCAAGACCTTGAAGTGGGTTTCACTTTCGCAGGTAATGGTGTACAGGCTGCTGTTGCCTATTATCGCAATGGTGTGGGACACTTTGTAGACGTGTACAGTTGGACAGGTTTAGGCCTGACATTGTTATATACAATGCCGTTATCTACCATGGCATCATACACACGCATCAGCATGGATAGCCACAAAATGTATGGGCTAGCTATTACATGGCAGGAAAAAGACATCAAAACCATTGTTGGCCTAGGTGGCGGCGCAGGTATTGCATGGAGTGGTATACTCACTTTAAATGGTACAGTTGGAGAAACAATGCCTGATTGTGCATTCAGCCATACACCACAGGCAGGTACGCTTAATGTACACTATGTATATTATAACCCTGTTACATTAACGGTTACAGAATCTTCTTACGATTTCTGGATAATGATATACATGTTAGGTGGCGGTGTACCTGTTCTGGTTAACGATGCCAATTTTGTAGGCCCTGTTAATATGTCTGTAATGAACCTTGATGCACCCGACCATTATGATGTGGAGAACTGGGCATATACTTACACACCTAATGGAGCGGATATATGTGTAAGGCTGATTGATTTCCATACAGGTGGAGTACCAACAACTGTAATAGTAAACAGTGGTGTGTTGGGCAACTTCCCGATAAATGTGCCCATCAACTATAATCCTGTGGTAGCTTATGACCACGATTGTATCTATGGCTGGGGTTATGGTACTATGTATGTAGGTTGGTATACATCCGTTACAGACCCTGCGACAACCAATGCAGCAGCTTATGTTTCATTGCAAATGGATGAAGCGGGTACCACTTTACTTACACCTCTTGACTATATGACTGTTGCTAATAATCCTTTTATGGCATCCGGTACCCCGGTAATGTCGTTCAGTAAACAAAACGACCAGACCAACTACCTGTATACGATATTCCCTCAATACTGGAATCCGTGGGGCGGCTATATGATGGAAAACAAATACCATGCATGGAATACAGGGTCATTCAAAGGTACTGGACGTACCGCTTTGACATGTAATGATGAAGAGCATATCAAAGCATTCGAGCAAAAACATATCAGTTCTGTACAGGTTAAAGCCTATCCTAATCCGTTCAGCAATATGCTGGCTATTACTATTCCGGTAGAGTATGCCAATGATAACGTGAGTATTGTGCTTACAGATATCACCGGAAAGATATGCGGAACCTACCAGGGCAAGTTTACAGATGCCAATACCTACCTTACCAACCTGAGTAAAGGTTTGCATACTGGCAACTATAATATGTCATTAAATGTAGAGGGTAAGATGAATGAGAACCTCAAAATTGTGAAAGCGGAATAATCATCATTCAATGATTGTATGAGCAGCCCCGAACAGGGGCTGTTTTATTATATGCTACCTGTTATTCGGGTATTCACGCATTCAGGCGTTCACGGTGTTCGTGGTGTGAATGAATGAACGTGTGAACAGAATAATTTTCACGCATTTTCAAACTGTGGGCAATTTGAAAAAAAATGAAATCTTGTTCGCGCTTGTTCGCGTTGTTCGAGGAGTGGGTAGCGCGAACAGACGAACAGAACGAACAGAGGAATATTCACGTCATTGTGAGATAAAAAATGTCAATAACATGTTAGCATTATTATGATTTCTGTTTTTCTACACTAATGGGAATATTCATAAATAGTAAATTTGTGTAAATAAATAAACCATGGAAAACATTAATTATGATGATTCATTAAAAGCATTTAGGGAGGAATTAATAAAAATTAATGAGAAGAGTAATGATAATTTTGAGAAGCAACTTTCATACATAAGTGCAGGAAGTCTTGGTGGGTCAATGGTCATTATAGAAAAGATATTTAAGGATATCAATTCGACAGAATATAAAGGATTATTGATATTTGGGTGGGTGTTACTTGGAGGTACTTTATTATTAAATATGTTCTCACATTTATATGCTTCTCGTTTACACAACAAAACAATAAAAGAAATTAATGATAATCACTACAATTTCAACAATGCAGTAAATCGAAATAAGAAAATATCAAATTTTAATGGAGTTACACTTACCGCATTGCTTATTGGTATTGCTTTTTTGCTTTTTTATACATCTTATAATATACTGAACATGAAAAACGACAAACCAAATTATCAACCAGATCAAACTAAGGGATTACCATCGAGCCAACCTCCACCACAGCCAATTTATCAACCCAAGCCAGAAACGGGTCAGCCATCTAGCCCACCACCACCAGTTCCGAAGCCAAATAAACAATAAGGACTCTGTTCGCGTTCGAGGGACGAACAGCGCGAACACGCGAACAAGCGCAAACAACATTCACACATTCACGCTATTCACATCGTGAATGTGTGAACGCCGTGAATATTTTCATTTTTTCACGGTAGGAAACCCTTGAAAATTTGAAAACGTGAAAATGTGTGAAATTCTGAAAGAGTATATAATGCAGAACAAAAAAGTTTAATAACTTGAAGTTATGAAACAGGTGGTTTTCATAATACTACTGTCTTTCGCTACAAAGTGTTTTGGACAGAACAAACATTTTTCAGGGGGGTATGTATTTCATACCCCAACAACTGTAAGCTATAAAGACTCTTTTAAAGTTACCAATCATGACTCTGTTATATATTATTGGTTTCAGCATAAAAAACGGGATTCAGTTTATGAAATGATAGTTTTTTCAGGACAAAGCTTTAAGCATAAATGGCTACGAGATTGCGGTTACGATGAATATCATGAATATGTGCGTGGACGTAAAGTGACTTATAGCAAGATTAGAAATTATTGCCTGCAAGATGCTTTTGTGATAAAAGAAACGGACGGATGGTGGATGTTTGAAGATACTAATACCATGAACGTGACACGCAAAATATCGTTACATTATAAAGATGGCAAAATACTTGGGGGTAAGTTTGGAGAACTCAACACGGGCCCCGAAACATTTCAATTAAACCTTGATAAGACTCAGCTATTTATCAAAGAGTATTATTACGAGCCACTTAGTTTCCTGAAGTTTACAGAAATTAAAGAAGGGTTGGAGGAAGACGCTACAAAGAAATGATTACTTCTTATATCCAATCTTGTGCCCTACTGTAGCAAAGAACAAGATGTAGATATAGCAAGGTATCATTATCCAGTAGGCTTGCTGGTTGCCTATGTTGTCCACCATTTTACCATACAGCAATGGTATCAAGGCTCCCCCCGCAATACCCATAATGAGTAGCGCAGAGCCTGTTTTGGTAAACTTACCCAAGCCTTTTAACGACATAGGCCATATCGCAGGCCACATAATGGCGTGTGCAAATCCCAAACCTGCAAGACAATAAATAGAAGCATTGCCATGCATCATTGTTACACCCAATACCAATGCTGCACCTATGATGGCGCAAATGCGTAAAAACAATTCTTGTGATATGATTTTTGGTGTAAGTACAATTCCTGCGAAATAACCAGCTACCATACAACCCAATGTAAATGAGGTAAACCATTTCGCTTCTTCTATTGGTATACCCATAGATGTGCCGTAGCTGATGATAGAATCACCTGCAATCACTTCTACACCTACGTAAAAGAAGATGGCCAATGCACCGAGCAACAAGTAGGTATGGTGCCACAAAGAAGGGTGCACTGACTTGTCTGTGTCAGGGTTTTCTTCTTCGTCGTTCACATCCGGCAAAGGAGATATGCGAATGAGTAGTGCCAATACCACCAATACTATCGTCAATATAATATACGGATTGATGATGCGGTGCGCTAATTCATTTAGCAATTGTTCTTTAGCAACGGCATCTGTTGCAGCAGCTACTTTTTCTTTAATGGCATCTATACCTGTAAGTAATATACCCGCCATGTAAGCTGGCCCCAGCATTCCCGCAGCTTTGTTGGCAATGCCCATCATACTGATACGGCTGGCGGCGCTTTCGGCTGGGCCTAATATCGTTACATAGGGATTGACGGCAGTTTGCAGTATAGCAAGTCCTAAACCTTCAGTAAACAAACCTGTGAGAAATAGTATGTAGTTGCGCTGAGTGGCAGCAGGTATGAACATTACAGCACCTATAGCCATTACAAACAAACCCAGACTCATCCCTTTTTTGAATCCTGTTTTTTTAAGGATGATAGAAGAGGGTATGGCCATAAAGAAATATGACGCAAAGAATGCAAACGTTACAAAGTAGGACTGGAAATTATTGAGCTCGCATACTGCTTTCAAAAAGGGTATGAGTGTACCATTCAGCCAAGTAATAAAACCGAATATAAAGTACAGGCATCCCACCAATATCAACGACGTAACGTATGATTGTTTTTTGTCTTGCTGCATATTTTGAGCTTATAACATCTAATATAGAACCTAAATCCTGATTTCTTAAATCCTAAAATATTATTTTAGTGCCTGATGGAGCAACAATATGCATTAGGAATAGATATAGGTGGCACCAATACTGTTTACGGTTTGGTAGACAGAAAAGGAAGAATTATAGAACAAGGCGCTATCCCTACAAAAGGATACAATTCTGCATTGCAATATGTTAAGGCGATAGCCAAAGAGTTGCAACCCATCATCAAAAAAGTAAAACGTCAGAATATAAAAGGTATTGGTATGGGTGCGCCCAGTGCCAACTATTATACCGGCGAAATAGTAAATGCACCTAACCTTGACTGGCAGGGTGTTATACCTATTACAAAAATGTTGCGCGAAGAATCAGGCTTGGAGGTTGTGTTGACTAACGATGCTAATGCTGCAGCAATAGGAGAAATGCAATACGGTGCTGCAAAGGGTATGAAAGATTTTATCATGCTCACTTTAGGTACAGGATTAGGTACGGGTATTGTTGCTAACGGGCAATTGATATACGGCCATGATGGTTTTGCAGGTGAGGTAGGCCATGTGATAGCTATAAGAGATGGCAGGGATTGTAATTGCGGCAGAAGAGGTTGCCTGGAGCGTTATGCATCTGCTACAGGTGTAGCCATGACTGCTGAAAAATGGCTGGATGTAAGAACGGATAAAAGTTTGCTCCGCGATTTTAAAGGAAAGATAACATCTAAGACCGTTTATGATATAGCCTTGACGGGAGATAAGCTAGCTTTGGAAGTATTTGATTATACCGGAATGATATTAGGACAAACGCTGGCAGATATTGTAGCTGTTACATCGCCGGAAGCAATTGTGTTTTTTGGAGGATTAGCAAAAGCGGGCGACCTGTTATTGAAACCCACTAAAAAACATATGGAGCAAAATTTATTGCACTTGTATAAAGGCAAAGTGAGTTTTCTTCATTCTCAATTGCCAGATACCGAAGCTGCAATTTTAGGTGCCAGTGCATTGGTGTGGTAAAAAAGCAAGAGCCCCCCGAAAGCGAGGGACTCTTTTCACCATTAACCAACCAACAATATTATTTATCTGAACCTGCCTCTGTCTCTGCTACCATTGTCATTTCTTTGTTGTGGAGCCTCCCTTTGTTGAGGTGCTTCTCTCTGTTGAGGTGCAGGCCTGTCATAGTTTCTTTGTTCTTGCCTCTGTTCCTGCCTTTGCATTTGCTGCTGTTGCTGACGCTGTTGTTCCCATTGTTGCTGACGTTGTTGCTCCTGCATCTGACGTTGTTGCTGCATTTGTTGCTGACGTTGTTGCTCCTGCATCTGACGTTGTTGCTGCATTTGTTGTTGACGCTGCTGGTCTTGCATTTGCCTTTGTTGCTCTTGTTGTTGCTGACGTTGCATGTCCATTTGCCTGCGTTGTTCCATTTGCTGCTGACGCTGCATATCCTGTTGCTGTCTCTGCTGTTCCTGTTGTTGCCTGTTCCATTGCTCCTGCCTGCGTTGTTCTATCTGTTGTTGTTCATTCATCTGTCTTTGCCTGTCCATCTGCTGGCGTTGCACGTCTTGTTGTCTTTGTTGTTCTTGCATTTGTCTTTGTCTGTCCATCTGCTGGCGTTGAGCATCCTGTTGTTGTCTGTCGCGATCCTGCATTTGTCTTTGCCTGTCCATCTCTAAGCGTTGATTGTCTTGCTGCCTGTCGCGTTCCTGTATCTGGCGTTGTTGTTCTTCGCGCTGCCTGTTGTCATTTCTGCCAGGTGTCTGTCCTTCTACACCACCATTACGCATATTAGTGCCATTATCTATCGCTCTTGTCGCGCGTTCAAAATGTTCGGGGCGCATATTGCTGTTTCTCGGACCTTGTGTGACTTCAGGACGATACATTCTCAGTTCATTACCCCTTACTATTGTACGTTCGGGCCTGTTGTTATTTCGTATATTATATACATTCACCCTTTGGCCTGTACGACCTGTAAACTCGCTGCTTCTAGGACCGTACACATAAGTATTGCGGTATGTATTGTTTATAATAGTTGTGTTATTAATAATAGTCGTGTTGTAGCTTGTACCTCTCCAGTAGTTATGAAAATGAGGATTATACATGTATCTGCATGGTATAAATGTCCACCAGGTATTAGGCACATAATAGTTAGGGCCAAATGCAATTGATATGCTTACCCTCGGGCGCATTGGTGCCCAACCATAGTATCCGCCACCGTCTCGCCATGTCACCCATGCCGGCCCCCATTCGGTATCAGGTATCCATATCCAGCCATAATAGTCGTCATAAGTCCAGCGTCCGTAGTGGAATGGAGCCCAACCCCAATCATAGTCAGATACCCAGGTATTACCATATTCTGTCATGGCCCAGTGGCCTCTTGTATAATATGGCCTGAAATCCCTGCCTACAGACGGGCACCATACATAACCATATGATGGGTCTTCAATCCATTGCCCGTAAGGCGATAGTTCATCGTAGAATGTTTGAATGGATACATATACTCCCGGTTGTGCGTTTGCTTTTGGGGTAGTGAGCATAGCCGATGCAAACAATATCATTGTTGCTATACCCGTTATAAACCTTTTCATTTCCAGATTTCTTTGTTTATCTATACCATTTCAAATCAAGTTCCCGTTTTAGCCAAAGAAATGTTAACTGTTGATGTATAGGATTTTATGTACAAAGTACAATTTTTAAATGATTGATTTTCAATTAATTAGTATCTAATATTGGCGTTTAAGGATAATGATGATGTTAATCATCGGTTAACAGGTTGCTAAGCCGGGGTTAACAAGGCTCGATTATTTGCTTAAAGGGGTGCCATACCCCCATCTTTGTGTCAACAAACGAAAACAATAACAAATCAAACAACAAACCAACAAAAACAAACAATTATGAAAAAGATCATCGCCATCGCAGCTTTAGCAATCGTAGGTTACTCAGCTAACGCTCAAAATGCTTCTTCAACAGCTTCTCAAACAGTAAACCTGTCATTGAGCAACGCTATCGAATTAACTTTCACAGGGTCAGGTACTGCAACAGGTGCTGCTGTAACCCTGAGCTTCACCACAGTGAACGACTACGCTAACGGTGTTCAGTCAGCTGCTCAGCAATTGAAAGTACGTTCTAACAAAGCTTATGGCGTAACAGTAAAAACAAACAACGCAAACTTTACATATAGCGGTTCTACAACTCCTGCTCCTGTAATGCCGGTAGCAAGTGTGTTAGACCTGAAAGTAAGTGCAAACAGCACAGGCGGGTCAATCGTTGCACCTTTTTCAGCATCAGCATTTGCTGATTTGTCAAGCACTGCACAAAGCATGTTGACTAACTGTACTTATGGTGGTAACCAACTGTTCAGTGTAATCTATCAGGCAACACCTGGTTTCGCTTACCCTGCAGGTACTTACACTGTAGATGTAGTTTACACTGCTACTCAACTGTAATCAATAAGAGTTAAACAATATGTAAGAGAAGCGTCCCCGTAAGGACGCTTTTCTGTTTATATTTGAGTTTTACAAACTCAATGAAAACCATACTACTATTGCACGGTGCTATAGGTGCAGCCGACCAGCTTGAAACACTACAACAAAAATTAGCAACTCAATACAAGGTCTTAACCATGAATCTGTCAGGGCATGGAGGTAAACCATATAGTGAAAAAGGGTTCTCTATCCCGGTATTTGCAGAGGAAGTGAAAAGTTTTATCAGGGAGCAAAACCCGGAACAGGTCTCCATATTTGGTTACAGCATGGGAGGATATGTTGCCATGTATCTTGCAAAACATAATCCTGAAATGGTAGAAAGCATTGTAACCCTTGCTACCAAATTTCATTGGGATGAACCCACAGCTCAAAAAGAGACCGGTATGCTGAATGCTGATGTCATATCCGACAAAGTGCCTGCATTTGCTAAAGCCTTGGAAGGCCGGCACGCTCCGAACGATTGGAAAGGTTTATTGGATAATACTAAAGAGATGCTGACAGCAATGGGCAATAATAACCCGCTAAGCCTTGATGATTATGCAACAATAAATACAAACTCATTATTGCTTTTAGGAGACAGGGATAAAATGGTTACCCTGAAAGAAACAGTAGATGTTTATAAGGCCCTTCCTAAAGCTCAGTTAGGGGTATTGCCAGCAACACCTCACCCAATAGAGCAGGTAAATATGGACTTGCTTTCTTATTTCATAGCTGGATTTATCAAATAGCTTTTATGGCAGGATATTCGGGTACACCATTGATTAAGAAGTTAGGCATTAAAGCAGGCAACAAAATAAAAGTGATTAATGCTCCTGAGAATTATTTCAACTTGATAGGGGATTTGCCCGAAGATGTGATGACAGATAAAAGAGGTGTACAAAATCTTATTCATGTATTTGCAAAAGGACAATCAGAGATTGAAAAAGCCTTAGTAAAGTATAAAAAAGAAATAGTGCAGGACGGAATGATATGGATATCGTGGCCAAAGAAGTCGTCAGGCATCGTAACTGATATTACAGAAGATACAATAAGAAATGCAGGGTTGGCAATTGGCTTGGTAGATGTTAAAGTTTGTGCAATTGATGATATATGGTCGGGTTTAAAATTTGTAATTCCTCTAAAAGACAGGATAAAATAGCTGCTTTCTTTTACCTTTGGTGGCAAACCTCTTCTACATTACATGAGTAAAAAGAACATAGCATTACTTGCCGGGGGATATTCCGGTGAATATGTAATATCCATACAAACTGCAGAAACAATAGAAAAGAACCTTGACAGCGAACTCTATAACATTTACAAAATAATAGTAGACAGAGACGGATGGTGGCATGAAACACTTAAAGGCAAAATAGCTGTCGATAAGAATGACTTTTCATTGAATATTGATGGGAATAAAATTTCTTTTGATTGTGTTTTTATAGCCATACATGGTACACCGGGCGAAGACGGTAGAATACAGGGCTATCTGGATATGCTGAATATGCCCTATACAACTTGCAATTCTATCGTATCTGCATTAACATTCAATAAGAGCTATTGCAATAAAGTGGTTAAGTCATTCAATGTTGTAAGCATTGCCAATTCTGTGCACCTGATAAAAGGCGAGCCATATTCTATGGGTACTATATTGGAAGAGTTGCAATTGCCTATGTTTGTAAAACCCAATGAAAGCGGTTCAAGTCTTGGTGTGAGTAAAGTAAAAGCTGTGGAAGAATTACTGCCTGCAATTGAAAAAGCTTTCAAAGAAGATAACCAGGTATTGATTGAAGAATTTATTGAAGGCAGGGAGCTCACTATTGGTGTTTATCGCGTAAACGGCTATTTAAAAACATTGCCAGCAACAGAGATTGTCAGCAAGAACGAATTCTTTGATTACGAAGCGAAATATACTCCCGGTGTTACCAGTGAAATAACGCCTGCTCCTATCAGCGATAGTATTCGTGAGCAATTGGAAAGTAAAGCTGCATATATATATCGACACCTGAATTGCAGAGGAGTAGTGAGAATGGATTTCATATTGCAAAAAGGAACTAATAAATTATTTTTCCTTGAAGTAAATACAATGCCTGGGCAAAGTGAGAATAGTATTGTGCCACAACAAGTAAGAGCTGCAGGAATGGAATTAAAAGATTTTTACGCTACCCTGATTGAAGATTGTATGAAAACTCATACCTTTTAACTGAATATGTCATTAGTCAGCGCAGATATAAGAAAGACATTCCGTTTCAACCTGCTCATAGTGATATTGCTATGTGTTGTGTTATATATACTCTTTTTCTCCAGCCTGAGCCTGATAACCAGACATGGTGCTGAAACAAAAGTACCAATGGTAACCGGAAGGGATATACGAATGGCTATTGCTGAATTAGATAAAAATGGTTTTGATGTAGAAGTGGACTCTGCATACGACCCTGCGAAGAAACCTTTTGTGGTATTGGACCAGATGCCTGAGGCAGCATCTGTGGTAAAAAACGGACGTACTGTTTACCTGACGATTAATAAAGCAGACCCCCCGCTTACGCCAATGCCTAATCTGCAAAACCTTTCTTTTCGCAGTGCGGAAATGATATTGAAGAGCAATAAACTGATACTAGGCGATACAACATACAGACCTGATATAGCAAAAGGTGCCATTTTAGAACAGTTATATAAAGGGCAACAAATTCGCCCTGGCATGATGATACCACAGGGCAGCCGTATTGATTTGGTAATAGGAGACGGATTAGGGAATACAGAGATGAATGTGCCTGATGTAGTAGGTATGAGTTATGAAGAAGCTCTAGCTATGCTTAATGGCAATGGCTTGATTGTAACAGCAATATGGGAAGGTGAAATAACAGATTCTGCACTTGCTGTTGTTTACAGGCAAAGCCCCGGAGCAATTAATGAATTAGGTAGCAACAATCGTATTAAAGAAGGAGATGTAGTGGATATCAGTATCATGCAAAATCCTTCTCCTGACCAACTGCAGAAAAATAAAAAGCCTGAGAACCCCGTTAGTGATATTGGTATGGACCAACAACCCGCCGAACAACCCAAAAACAGTGATGAAGAATGGAAATAAGATTATTATGTATACTTCTTTTTTTAAATAGTTTTATTCTGCGTGCACAAGAGCATGTGGCACCATTAGATTTTAATGGAAGCATACGCAATGCGAAACAGCCGGTATCTACTTCTAAGACAACGGCGCAACTCACATTGCCATATTTCGAAGATTTTGCACAGTTATCAGGTTTCCCGGATAATACAAAGTGGGCAGATTACAATGTGTACATTAACAATACTATGTGCGTAAGCCCTGTTAGTCGTGGTGTGGCTACGTTTGACGGATTGGATTCACATGGGTTGCCGTATAATCAGTCTGTAAGTACGGCTTTGGTATATGCAGATAGCCTTACTTCACTAACATTTGATTTGAGTACCAATCAACCATCTGACAGTATCTATTTTAGTTTTTTTTATCAACCTCAGGGTAATGGCTTTAGTCCTGAAGCGCCTGATTCATTAATGTTGTTTTTTAGAAAATCAAACAATGCATGGACTAAGGTATGGGCAAAAGAGGGTAGCACTTTAGATTCATTCAAGCAGGTAATGATACCCATAAGGGATACTGTATTCATGCATACGACCTTCCAGTTTTGTTTTGTAAACAAAGCATCTCTTAACACTAATGATGATGTGTGGAACGTTGACTACATAAGAATTGCTGCAGGAAGAAGTATGACAGATACTGCCGTAAATGATATGGCATTTACTACTGACCCTTCCTACTTGCTAAATGATTACACTTACATGCCATACAGACAATTCATGGCTGATGTAAGTAAGGAGAGAGCCACTCAGCTGCTGACAACCATACATAATAACTATACAAGCCAGCAAACAGCTACTTACGGATTCACGGCTTATGAAAAATCTTTAGGAACCCCATTGTTTACTAGTAGTACATCTTCTTTGAATATTGCTGCAGATACAATCGCGCAGGTGTCATTACCTATGTACAGTAATACAATACCATCAACCAAATTATACGACTACTTTACATTTGTAACTAAGTTCTTTGTTCAGTCATTATCAGCATCAGACCCTAAGGTGAATGACACCATCGTGAGAGAGCAGATTTTTCATAACTATTTAGCTTATGATGATGGTACAGCTGAAAAAGCATATTACCTGAATTTGTTTCCAACACTTCCTGGTAAAACAGCCATCGATTTTCATCTGAATCAACCAGATACTATTTTAGGTGTTTCCATATACTTTGGCAGGCAAGTGCCTTTGGCGTACGGCAAGTATTTTTCAGTGGCAGTATATAAAGATATATCAATGACAGGTGGTAGCGATCAGCTTATCTACCAGGAAGATTTTCTGGTACCTGCTTACGATAGAAATGATTTTTATTGGACGTACAAGTTCACCAAACCCGTACCAATGTCTGCCGGTACTTTTTACATGGGCACTATTCAGCCTGCATTAAGTAATAGTGATAGCTTGTACATAGGACTGGATGTGAACAGGCAAACGTCAAACCATTTGTACTACAATGTGGTAGGCTATTGGCAGCCGTCTGCCATACAAGGGGCTTTAATGATACGTCCAGTATTAGGTGAAATTATTGCCAGTGGCGTTAATGATGTAAAGCAAAAGGATACACCATGGTCTGTATCTCCCAATCCATGCAATGATTTCGTACAAATAAACATAGAAGGCCGTAAGGATGCTGACTATGAAATATATGATGTTGCTGGCCGCATGGTTTTGACAGGAAGAGCCGCTGATAATATTATTATTAACATATCCGGAATTGCACCCGGTGTTTACTATATAAAATTGAGGCTAGATGGGGTTATGACCTCGCCTAAGAAAATTACTAAATACTAACTCAATATGCGCGAGATAACAGTTGAAGAATTAAAGAAACGAGCTGATGCAGGCGAGAAATTGAACGTGATAGACGTAAGAGAGCCTGAAGAATATGCTGAAAGTAATATGGGTGTAAAACTGATACCATTAGGTAATATTCTCAGTATGCAGATAGATGAACTGGAAGATTTGAAGAATGAAGAACTTATTATTCATTGCCGTTCGGGAAAACGAAGCGCACAAGCTTGCATGGTGCTGGAGCAACTGGGTTTTACAAATACAGTAAATGTAGTTGGGGGTATTCTTGCATGGCAAGATAAGTTTGGCAATGCTAAGTTATAATGCACGAGATAGAGCCATATTACAACTGGCGACACTTATATACCGCCGAAGAGGATGAAAATTCGCCATTCTATGGTCGTGAGTACAGTGAATTTGAGTTTTCAAACACTGTTTACAATTATTACATCCATCCGCAATGGGATGAGTTTGGGTCGCGTACACTATACATGAAGATATTGTATGCAGATTATGAACTTAACTTCGTTATTATAGAATTACTTGGTGAGTGGAATGATGCTGTGGAGAATGATATTATGGAGTTGAAAAGAGAGATAGCAGATTTACTTATAGCAAAAGGTATATCCAAATTCATACTCATTACAGAAAACGTAATGAACTTCCACAGCAGCGATACGGAATATTATGAAGAGTGGGCAGAAGACATAAAAGATGAAGGAGGGTGGATAGTGTCTGTAAATATGCCTGAACAAACACAATATGATTTTCAGCGCTCACATATAGACAGGTATATAAAATTATTAGAATATCCTAACTGGCGTACTTTTCAACCTAATCACTTTTTTCAGCTGGTTGATAACCAATTGTTGAGGCTTAACGCTTAAATCTTTTCCACAATCAGCTGTTAAACGTTTAAAAGCTATTTATATACTGATTTTGCACAATCTGATGGGTTGTGGCTTTAGGCTTAGCGTGTTATCTTTGTACGCGTAATTTTAACGCTTACAATAAATTTATAACGACATTATATGTCTTGGAAGAATTACTTCAGTACATCGGTGGGTAAAAAACTGCAGATGTCACTCACGGGATTGTTTCTTATCCTGTTTCTTATAGTACACTGTTACATCAATGCACAGATTTTTTACAATGATGGCGGAGAACGCTTTAAAGAAGCGGCTCACTTCATGGGTACGAATGCTGTGATAAGAACAATAGAATTAGGCCTTTTCGGCTTTTTAATTCTGCATATTGTTCAGGGCTTGATGTTGTGGTCTAAAAACAGGTCGAAAAGAACTGTAAAGTATGCTGTATCTGCAGGTAACGCTACCAGCAAATGGTATAGCCGCTCAATGGCACTGTTGGGTACGCTTATTTTATTGTTCCTTATAGTGCACCTGAAAGCATTTTGGGGACCTAACAGGTATTCACAAACATTTGGTGCAGGTGAGTTGGATTTGTTTACTATGATGCGTGATGAGTTTCAGAATATTGTTTATGTAGTTATTTATGTGTTAGGATGTCTTTCTTTAGCATGGCACCTTGTGCATGGCTTCTTTAGCGCATTTCAAACATTGGGCTTAGGTATGAATAAATACAAAGGGATGATAAAAACAGTGGGCATTGCATTTTCAATTATAGTACCCTTCATTTTCGCATTGATGCCTATTGCATTTTATCTTGGTTGGATATCTTAATAATATTTACTTCAATAAAATAATTCCATAGTTACTATGGCACTGAATTCAAAAATACCTGCTGGCGCTCTTGAGGAGAAGTGGGAAAAATATAAATCAACCTGTAAGCTGGTAAACCCGGCTAACAAACGCCAATTAGAAGTAATTGTGATTGGTACCGGTCTTGCCGGTGCTTCTGCTGCTGCATCGCTGGGCGAGCTTGGCTACAAAGTAAAAACATTCTGTTTTCAGGATAGTCCGCGCCGTGCGCACTCCATCGCAGCACAGGGTGGTATCAATGCTGCGAAGAACTATCAAAATGATGGTGACAGCACTTATCGTTTGTTTTACGATACTGTAAAAGGCGGAGACTACCGTGCACGTGAGGCTAACGTTTATCGCCTTGCCAGTGTTAGTGCTAATATCATTGACCAGTGCGTAGCACAGGGGGTTCCCTTTGCACGTGAATATGGCGGCTTGTTGAGCAATCGTTCGTTCGGTGGTACACAAGTACAGCGTACATTCTATGCTGCAGGTCAAACAGGTCAACAGTTGTTGATAGGTGCTTATCAGGCATTGGAAAGACAAGTGGCATTGGGTAATGTTACTCAATATAGCCGTCACGAGATGCTGGATATCGTAATGATAGATGGCAAGGCGCGTGGTGTTATCGTTCGTAACTTGGTGACAGGTGAACTGGAACGTCACTTTGGTCATGCTGTATTGTTATGTAGCGGTGGTTATGGTAACGTATTCTACCTGTCTACAAATGCAATGGGCAGTAATGTAACGGCTGCATGGAAAGCACACAAAAAAGGTGCCTTCTTTGGTAACCCTTGCTTTACACAAATTCACCCTACATGTATACCTGTAAGTGGCGACCACCAGTCGAAACTGACGCTCATGTCAGAATCGCTGCGTAACGACGGACGTATATGGGTGCCTAAGAAACAAGGTGATAACCGCAAACCCAATGATATACCTGAAGAAGAAAGGGATTATTACCTGGAACGCAGGTACCCTGCATTCGGTAACCTGGTACCACGCGACGTAGCCAGCCGTGCTGCTAAAGAGCGTTGCGATGCCGGTTATGGTGTGGGTGCATCTAAGCAAGCGGTTTATTTGGATTATGCTTCTGCTATACAGCGTTATGGTAAAATAGAAGTAAACAAACAAGGTTTGGGTAATGCAGATGCTGCAACGATTACCAAACTGGGTAAAGAAGTAGTAAAAGAGAAATACGGTAACCTGTTTGAAATGTATGAAAAGATAACAGGCGAAAATCCATACGAAGTACCAATGCGTATTTACCCTGCAGTACACTATACAATGGGTGGCCTGTGGGTAGACTACGAACTGCAAACAACAGTACCGGGCTTATATGCATTAGGTGAAGCTAACTTTAGCGATCACGGTGCAAACCGTTTGGGTGCATCTGCTTTGATGCAGGGGCTTGCAGATGGTTATTTCGTGATACCATACACACTGGGTAATAACTTGGCTGATGATATCCGCACAAAAGCAATACCAACAGATCATCCGGCATTTGCGGCTGCTGAAAAAGAAGTGAGCGATCGTATCAATAAATTGATGAGCATCAAGGGTACAGAAAGCGTTGAAAGCTTCCACAAACGCCTTGGTAAGATCATGTGGGATAAATGCGGTATGGCACGTAATGAAAAAGGTCTGAAAGAAGCTATAGAAGAGATTCGTGCACTTCGTAAAGAATTTTGGAGCAATGTGCGTATACCTGGCGAAGTGAATGAATATAACCCTGAGCTGGATAAAGCAAACCGCGTTGCGGACTTTATAGAGTTGGGTGAACTGATGTGTATGGATGCATTGAACCGTAATGAAAGCTGCGGCGGTCACTTCCGTGAAGAATACCAAACTGAAGATGGTGAAGCAGAACGCGTCGATGATAAATACATGTATGTAGCTGCCTGGGAATATAAAGGTGAGAGCCAGTTCGAAATGCATAAGGAAGACCTTATCTACGATGTGGTTCACCCAACACAACGCTCATACAAATAATAGTAATTAACGAAAAAGATATTCCGAGATGGAACATTATCATATGAATCTCACCTTAAAGGTGTGGAAGCAGAAAAACAAGAATGAAAGAGGACGTTTTGAAACTTACCAGGTAAAGAACATTTCTTCTGAAATGTCTTTCCTTGAAATGTTTGACGTGTTGAATGAGCAATTGATTGCAGAAGGCAAAGAGCCTATCGCTTTCGACCACGATTGCCGTGAAGGTATCTGTGGTATGTGCAGCATGTATATCAATGGCCGTGCACATGGTCCTTGGCATCATACTACAACTTGCCAGTTGCACATGCGTGAGTACAAAGATGGTGATACTATCGTTGTTGAACCATGGAGAGCTAATGCATTTCCTGTAATCAAAGATTTGGTTGTAGACCGTCAGTCATTTGACCGTATTATACAAGCCGGTGGTTATATATCTGTAAATACTGGTAATGCTGTTGATGCCAATGCGCTGCCAATTGAAAAGCATGCTGCTGATGAATCATTTGCTTCTGCTGCTTGTATTGGTTGTGGTGCCTGTGTAGCCGCTTGCCCTAATGCATCAGCTATGCTGTTTGTCTCTGCTAAGGTTTCGCACCTGGCATTGTTACCACAAGGCGATCCTGAGCGTAAAATACGTGTTGTCAACATGATAGAGCAAATGGATAAAGAAGGTTTTGGTAGCTGTACCAATATCGGTGCCTGTGAAGCGGAATGTCCTAAAGGTATCTCTATCGAGAATATTGCTCGCCTGAACCGTGAATATCTTGGAGCAGTTCTGGATGGCGGTTCTCAGAATGCTATTTAAGATTTATTCAAATTATCATACAAAGGCTGCCAATTTGAGGCAGCCTTTTCTTATTTTTCCGATATGATTAAACAGTTGGTATCCTTTATCGCTTTGCTATTTATTAATGTATTATCATTTGCGCAAGCTGACAGTGTTTTATCTTTTGCACAAACAGATACCAGTCACCTAAGGGTTAGCCTTTTGACATGTGGTACAGGTGATGAAATATGGGAAACTTTTGGACATACGGCTGTGCGTGTAACAGATAGTGTTAATGGTACAGACAATGTATACAATTACGGAACATTTAATGGTTATGGTGATGATTTTGAGCTGCAGTTTATGAGAGGTAAGTTACCTTACTACGTTTCTTATTACCCATATCCGAATTTTTTAGAAGAATATGCTGATTACCACAGAAGTGTAAAGGAACAAGAGTTGAAATTGAATGGCATAGCTAAACGCCTATTGTTCAATTACCTTAAAACAAACGCTCTCGAAGAGAATAAATATTACAAATACGATTTCTTTTTTGATAATTGCGCAACTCGTATCAGAGATATTTTTCCTTTTGCTCTTGGTAAAAAATTTAAGTACAATGATATTTTGCCGGCAGGCAATAAGCTCACCTACAGAGATATTATGAATCAATACTTTTATCGGGTGCACTGGGAGCGTGTCGGTGTAAATATACTGTTGGGTAAAAAGACTGATAAAGTAATGTCGAGTGCAGATATCATGTTTCTGCCTGATTTCCTCAGCGACGGCGTTGGTGCTGCGACATATAATGGCGAGAAAATTGCAGGTGAACCAAAACTGATAATTGATGGTTCTGAAAAAAAACCTGCTGGCATTAATCAGCCTTTGGTGCTAATGATAATAGTATGCTTATTGACCATTGCAGGACTATCTGTTGCATCGTTAAAAATGCTGGGTAATGTGATGTCGTTCCTATTATTGTTTGTAACAGGTTTATTAGGTTGTTTGATGCTGGTGATGTGGTTCGCTACAGACCATCAAGGATGCCAGGATAATTTCAATGTACTGTGGGCGTTGCCTACTAATTTGGTAATAGCTTTTCTTCCTAAGCGAAATAAAAGCAGGTATGCTTTGATTGCAATCTTACTTTTAATAGCTGCTGTATTGGTACATATACTGAAAATACAGGCAATGCCATTGTTAGAATTATCTCCGATGTTGCTGGCGTTACTATTTGTATATGGTTCCATTTACAGGAGAAAAGCCCTCAACGCTTAATTATGGAAATTAAATACATTAAAACAGCACAATTTCCCTGCCTTTCTTATCGAATTGGCGGCATAGGCCCTGTTTTGGTATTGATACATGGTTTTCCTGAAGACAGTGAGATATGGCACCTGGTTTGGTCCAAATTATCTGAAAAGTATACTCTGGTAATGCCTGATTTGCCGGGCAGCGGAGAAAGTAAATATGAGGGTGAATTAAGCATTGAGGTGATGGCAGATAGTGTAAAGGCAGTTCTTGATAATGAAGGAATGGATAGTGCTGTTATAGCTGGCCATTCAATGGGAGGGTATACTGCAATTGCAATGGCCGAGTGTTATCCGTCTGTTTTTAAAGGATTATCCTTTGTTCATTCTTTTGCTATTGCTGATTCTGAAGAAAAGAAAGCGACCAGACGTAAATCAATAGCGTTAATAAACAAGGGTGGAAAGGATGCATTCATAAGGCAAATGGTTCCGGGCTTGTTTGCTCCGTCCTTCAGAGAAAAATCACCCGAAATCATTGAACTACAAGTTAAAAGAGGGATGGAAGTCCCAGCAGAAAGCCTTACAGCTTTTTACAATGCCATGATAAACCGTCCGGACAGGACAAAAACCTTGTCTGAAGCCATTTTCCCAGTTCAATGGATAGTAGGTGAGGCTGATATTATAGCTACAAAAGAATTGGTATTGCAACAATCTAAGCTTGCAAACGTTAACTTTGTATCAGTGTATCCGGATTGTACGCATATGTGTATGCTGGAGTGCCCTTTACAATTTATTGAAGACATAACAGCATTTACTGACTATTGCTATAGTAAATAAATAGATAAATGAGATTTTGTAGCAAATCAATACTGACTTTGTTACTTGTTTGGATAGTAAACTTTCCTGCAAGGGCTACACACCTTGTAGGCGGAGAGATCACATATACATGTCTGGGTAGTGATGGTTCGGGATCTTTGATATATAGCATACAAATCACTATTTATCAGGATTGTCTTACAGGTTTGCAGTCAGCTCGTCAGGAAGATGATCCTGCATTTTTAGGCATTTTTACACCTTCCGGTTTGCCGATAATACCCTGGGATTCCATAAGGGCAACTGAAGATATAGCAGTTCCTCCCAACTTCAGTAATGAGTGTGTCAACAATCCACCGGCCACTTGTCTCAGAAGAGTAAGTTTTAAAAAGCAATATTTATTACCGCCTAGCTCTACAGGCTATCGTGTAATGTATGTTCGTTGTTGTCGCAATGCATCAATATTAAACCTTAATAACCCGAGCCAGGTAGGTGCAACCTATTATTGTGATATTCCACCTTCAGGTGTTGCATTTACAAACAATAGTGCAGTGTTTAAGAATTATCCGCCACAGATTATCTGTATCAACAATCCATTAGTATATGACCATGGCGCTTATGACCCTGATGGCGATTCGTTGAGCTATGAATTTTGTGATGCTTATCCTGGAGGAGTTTACAATGACCCCAAGCCAAGACCATATTCAAAATTACCAGCACCGTTAACCGTGCCTAGCCTCAATCCGCCTAGTTATGGGTATGTTACTGGTTTCTCCCCGGCTAAACCAATGGCTGGTAATCCATTAATTCAGATAGATCCGCGCACAGGATTGATTACAGGTACACCTAATTTAATGGGTAGGTATGTGGTGTCAGTTTGCTGCCATGAGTGGCGCAACGGCATCATGATTAATACCGTTCACAGGGAGTTCCAATTTGTTGTTACGAATTGCTCTAAAGCTGTTGTTGCAAATATTCCGCAACTATCTAACGAGTTTAATACATACATCGTAGACTGTAAGGGGTATAATGTTAGCTTCATTAATCAAAGTACCGGCGGCTTTAATTATACATGGAATTTTGGTGTTCCGGGAGCAACCTCTACTGATTTTCAGCCAAATTACACTTACCCTGATACAGGGACTTATGTCGTTAAACTGATAGTAAATAAAGGAAGTACATGTCCTGACAGTATATCCAGATTTGTAAAAATATATCCATCGCACAAAGCTGATTTTGAGTATGCCGGATTGCTATGTCCAAAGATGCCTATCCAGTTTACGGATAAATCAGATGCTACATATAAACCTATAGTAGCATGGCATTGGAATTTTGGTGATGGTACAGAGTCCGATTTGCAAAACCCTATACATTCATTCTCTCAGGGTAGCAACTATGGCGTTACATTGATATCTACTACAATAAAAGGCTGTGTAGATACAATAAATAAGGCAGTTAAGGTAGCTTGGTTTGTACCATTTGCAGGTAATGACACTATCATTGTAAAAGGTGAAACCATAAACTTCAATGCCAGCGGTGGTATTGAATATACATGGACACCTGGTGATAAATTAAACATTACAAACATTAATAACCCAAAGGGCTATTATCCGGATACCGGTCGTTATGCATATAATGTACACATTAAGAGTGTTGACCAATGTGAAGGGGATGATTCCATTAAGGTATGGGTTGTAGCACAAGCATCAGTTTTCATACCATCT
The DNA here is from genome assembly GCA_018267965.1 of Bacteroidota bacterium. GTDB lineage: Bacteria > Bacteroidota > Bacteroidia > Chitinophagales > Chitinophagaceae > Polluticoccus. Next base: position 826,643 of record JAFDXK010000001.1, read on the forward strand.
GCTTTTTCTCCTAATGGTGATGGGTTGAATGATTATTTGAAGATGCTGAGTGTGGGCTATGCAAAAATTAATTTCTTCAGAATATTTAACCGATGGGGGCAAGTAGTATTCCAGACAGACCATATTGGTGATGGATGGGATGGTAAATACAAAGGGAAAGACACCGAATTAGGAACCTATTTTTGGGTGCTTTCAGTCACAGATAGGTATGGTAAAGACGAACTTCTGAAAGGTGATGTAACTTTGCTGAGGTAATTATGTGTATAATTTTTTTATGAAAGCCCTTTAATAAAAGGGCTTTGTTATTTGTAGTAGTATTACAACAAAGCCAGTATATTTACTGCACGAGAATTGATTTAAGCAATGAATAAAATGGTATTGGTAAGCGGTGCCACATCAGGTTTTGGCAAAGAAATAGCCAAAATTTTTGCTAAGAATGGCTATGATGTATGTATTACCGGTCGCAGAAAAGAGCGCTTGCAGGAATTGAAAATTGAATTGGAAGCAGCCTACAAGGCAAAAGTTATTATGCTTCAGTTTGATGTAAGAAATAGGCAAGAGGTAATAACAGCCATTGATGGATTGAAAAAGCAGATAAATGCAGTTGATATATTGGTTAATAATGCAGGCTTGGCAGCCGGGCTGTCAACAATAGATGAAGGTGATATGGATGATTGGGATGTGATGATAGATACCAACGTTAAAGGTCTTTTGTATGTAACCAAACAAGTGCTGCCATTGATGAAAGAAAAAGGTGGGCATATTTTTAATATAGGTTCAACAGCCAGTAAGTTGGTTTATAAGAATGGTAACGTGTATTGTGCGACCAAGTTTGCAGTAGATGCATTAAGCCAATCTATGCGTATTGATTTATTACCTTATGGCATAAAGGTAACCGCAGTGCATCCCGGTATGGCTGAAACGGAATTTTCACTAGTTCGTTTTAAAGGAGATGCGGAACGAGCAAGTGCCGTGTATCGTGGTTTTGAACCTTTGCATCCGGAAGATATAGCCGATACTGTCTATTACTGTGCAACCTTACCTAAGCATGTATGTATTAACGATCTCACAATGACTTGCCTTAACCAGGCGACCAGCATGTATACGATAAAGGATTCTGAAAGAGTAAATCTTGACAAATAGCCATGTACGAAGCGATTACTAAGATAAGAGTGAGATACGGAGAAACAGACCAGATGGGTTATTTGTATTATGGCTTTTATGCTTTGTATTATGAAGTAGGCAGGGCCGAGGCAATACGAGAATTGGGTTTTACATACCGGGAGTTGGAAGAAATGGGTATTATGATGCCTGTTGTAGAATTACACTCTCAATATTTAAGACCTGCCTTATATGATAACTTGATAACCGTCAAAACAATATTGAAAGAATTGACTGAGGATTCAAAAATAAAGTTTCATTCAGAATTATATAATGAGGATAACCAGCTTCTGAATAAAGGAGTGACTACCTTAGTGTTTTATGATGCAAAGGCAAAACAAAAAACTAAAATGCCAGATGTGCTGAAGGAAAAATTATTGCCTTTTTTCTCAAAATTATAATGACATAAAGTATGGACGCAAGTATTATAACGATAGGAGATGAACTATTGATAGGGCAAACTATTGATACTAATTCGGCATGGATAGCCAGACACTTGAACGAATTAGGTATTAATGTGAAAAGAAGAGTGGCAGTAGGTGACACTGCAGATGCTATCAAAGCAGCTTTGGATAATGAAATAACTGAATCAGGAATTATATTGGTAACCGGTGGTTTAGGGCCTACATCTGACGATATTACGAAGCCTTTACTGTGCGAATATTTTGGTGGTAAAATGGTGGTGAATGAGAAGGTGCTTAATCACGTGAAGGATATTTTTACGAAACGTAACAGGCCTTTTTTAGAAAGAAACCTGAGACAGGCAGAAGTACCCGATAATTGTCAGGTATTACATAACCGAATGGGTACTGCCCCGGGGATGATGTTTGGAAAAGATGGCAAGATAATAGTAGCTATGCCGGGTGTGCCGTTTGAAATGATGGCAATAATGGAAGACCATGTATTGCCATTGTTAAGAAATAAATTTACGGGCTATTATATTGTTCACCGTAGCATACTAACAGTAGGACAGGGTGAAAGCTTCATAGCGGAGAAGATTGTTGATATTGAGGAGAACTTACCTGAATACATCAAGCTGGCATATTTGCCCAGCGTAGGTATGGTGAAATTGAGATTGACAGGTAGTGGTGAAAATGAAACACAATTAATACAGGAAATTGAGTACTGGCAAAACACACTTTCGGAAAGACTTGGCAATATTGTTTTAGCAAAGGAAGACATTCCTATTGAGCAGGTGATAGGAAGAGCATTGTTAGAGAAAGGTAGGACTGTTTCATTTGCTGAAAGTTGTACGGGTGGCTATCTCAGCCACTTAATGACACAGATACCGGGTGCAAGTAATTATTTTAAAGGCAGTGTAGTATCATATCTCATTGAAGTAAAAGAAAACGTATTGGGCGTATCCTATCAAACACTTGAAGAACTGGGGGCAGTAAGTGAGCCAGTGGCTATACAGATGGTAGAAGGCGTAAGAAAGGTTCTGAATACAGATTATAGTCTAAGTGTTACAGGCGTATTAGGCCCTGGTGTAGATGATGGCCGTAATCCTGTTGGCACTGTTTGGATTGCAGTATCAGATGGTAATACAACTGTTGCAAAAGACTTTAGGTTTTTTTATGACAGGATACGTAATAAGGAAATGACAGCTACGATGGCTATGCTGATGCTGTGGAAGTTTATTAATAACCAGCTATGAAAATAATATTTCTAATTGGTATGCCGTTTGCCGGCAAATCTTATTGGGCAAGGAAGTTGTCCCAACACTATAATATTCCTATTGCAGATACAGATAAAATCATAGAAAGTGAATCGGGTAAATCAATTGCTAAAATATTTGAGACCGAAGGAGAAAATGCCTTTAGAAAGATGGAACAAAACACTCTGGATAAGCTTATTGCTGAACATAATGAAGGTTTAATAGTAGCATGTGGTGGCGGTACTCCGGTTTTTTTTGATAATATGGCGAAAATGAAGAATGCCGGATGTGTAATATATCTTGAAGCTAATATCATTACGCTTACATCCCGATTTGAATCTGCGGAAGAAAAAAATAATAGACCGCTACTGGCATCACTTACAGATGTAGAAGAGGGACTGCTTGATTTACTTGATGATAGAAAAAATATATATGAGCAAGCAGATTATGTTTTATCTGTAGAGGGTTTATCAATAACTAATTTTGACAAAATAATCAGTGAATGTATAAGCAAGCAGTATTAGCAGGAACATTTTTCGCAGCATTAGCAGTAATATTAGGTGCTTTTGGGGCACATGCTTTAAAACAAGTATTGACTCCTGATTTGTTGCAGACTTTCGAAACAGGTGTGAAATATCAGTTCTATCATTCTTTTGCGTTATTGGCTACAGGAATAATATATTCTTTCATACCCGTAAAGCAGATCAGACTTGCTTCTGCTTTTTTTATTATAGGTATTTGCCTTTTTTCGGGTTCTTTATATGCTCTGGCTTTGCTAAAAATGAATGGAATGGTTGGCTTGGGCGGATTGGGTATTTTGACCCCGATAGGAGGGGTTTTCTTCATATTAGGATGGGTGGTGCTTATGATGGGTCTTATTTCTAAAAAATAGGAAACTTTCGGCCATAGTATTATTTTCACATTAGTATAAACATGATAGCTATGGGTGTAGTCGCATTGATACCTGCGCGGTCTGAGTCCAGCCGTTTCCCTGATAAATTATTGACTTTAATAAGAGGTAAATCTGTAATCGTACGTGCCTATGAAAGTGCTGTAGCAACCAATATTTTTAGTGAAGTGATTGTTGTGACCGATGATGATAGAATTGTAAAACAAATCGAAGCTGTAGGTGGTAAAGTCATTAAAAGCAAACCAACACACGATAGTGGTTTACAGCGTATGGCAGAAGCATCGATTGGTATAGATTCTGATATGTTTGTGCATATTCAGGGCAATCTACCTTTTGTGCAGAAAACGTCTATAGAAAAGCTGTTGCAGATATTTGAAGGCAATGCAGGAAAAACGATACAGGCTGCATCAATAGCCCAGAAGATAGCAGAAGCCGATAGAGTGAATGACACTAATTGCGTTAAGGTTACACTAGACCTCAGGATGTCTGCAATCTATTTTTCGAGAAGCCCTATACCATATCTTCAGAATACAGATTTGCCTATCACACGATATGAGCATGTGGGTATTTATGCTTTCAGGAAACAAGCGCTGCTAACCTTTATGGAATGGGCAAGAACGCCACTAGAGCGCGCTGAAGATATAGAAGCCTTACGATTTATTGAAAATGGGGTGTCAATAAAAATGATACTCAACCAAAATAATGGCATTGAAATAAATGTTCCAGATGATATTGCAAAAGCAGAGGCATTGATGGATAAAATGGGTTGGCAATAATATAAAATACACTTCAGCATTTGCGTCCTTTTAGTATAGTAAATATCGTTTTTGTAGCATCACTTGTCGTTATTGATTTAGCCTATTTTGCCGGAGTTGTAGAGTGGTGGTGGATATTGATTATCGTACTTGTTTATTTGCATATCCTGGTTTTGGGCGCCATATACATTCGGTGGAATTTTTTTCTGAAATCGTATAATAAAGGTTCAAAATCAAATCTCATTGCGCTAACATTTGATGATGGGCCTTCAACAGAAACAGCACGGATTTTAGATGTGTTGATGCGACAAAATGTGCAGGCTGCTTTTTTTAGTATTGGAAAAAATGCCGTCAATCATCCGGAATTAGTAAAACGCTGGCATAATGAGGGTCATTTGATAGGTAATCATAGCTATAATCATGGATTTAATTTCGATTGGCAGAGCAGCAAAACTATGGCTAATGAAATAACCCAAACCAATGAAACGATAAAGAAAATAACAGGTGTTATACCTAAATTGTTCCGACCGCCTTATGGGGTAACTAATCCAAATGTTGCTAAGGCAGTTAGCAGAACTAGTATGTATTCTATAGGCTGGAATATCCGCTCTTTTGATACTAAGGCAAAGGATAAAGATGCATTGCTGGAAAAGATACTCAGCAGGCTAAAAGGTGGTGATATTATCCTGTTGCACGATTCTATGGCTATTACAGCCGAAATTTTAACGGAATTAATCGTGAATGCCCGCCAAAAGGGTTTTAACTTTGCGCGCGTCGACCAATTGTTAGACCTTGAAGCGTATGCGTAATATAATAGGGGTATGTTTAGTATTTGTTAGCCTATCGGGTTTTGCACAACCTAAAGGATATCAGGCTGTAAAAAACGTTGCAGCATTTCAGCAGCAGTTGAATAAAAACAATACCTCCGTACAAACCATAGCGAGCGATTTTATACAAACCAAGAATCTTGCATTGCTATCAGAAAAAGTAAAATCTAAAGGCAAGTTTTATTTTCAAAAGCAGGATAAAGTAAGGATTGAATATACTTCTCCATTTTCTTACCTGCTGGTGATGAATGGTAACCAGGTAATGGTAAAAGATGAACAAAAGACGAGTAAGATAAATACCAAGAATAGTAAAGCGATGCAATCAGTGAACCGCATCATGATAGATTGTATGCAGGGTACTGTATTTCAAAATCCTGATTTTAGTGTTACGGCTTACGAGAGTGCTAACGGATATTTATTGTCGATGTTGCCATCGAATGATGCGATGAGAAAAATGTTCAAACAGATAGATATTTACATGGATAAAAAATCGCTGGATGTGGACAGATTAACCATGACCGAAACAGGAGGCGATTTTACAGATATGGATTTTACAGGCACACAACATAATACAGCACTCAATGAGAGCCTTTTTAAGATCAGGTAGTGTTTGGATTTTGTTAATATTCAGCGCTTGTACATCTCCATACAAGCACCTTGTTAAGCAGGATAAATCATCTTTTTCAGCCTTAGAATACAAGCCGCAATTCAACAAAAGCCTTTACAGGTGCACAGTTAACGGACGTATTATCTTTAAAAAATTTCATCTAAGCGGAGTCCTAATTTTCAAGAGTTTAGAAAATGGCACGGTACGTGCAGTATTCCAAAATGAAATGGGATTTACCTTTTTCGATTTTGAATGGGATGTACATGATTCTTTCAACGTTAAACAGGTAATAGAACAGCTTAACAAGCCCGCATTGATCAAGACATTGAAGAAGGACTTCAATCTATTATTGATGAAAGGGCTGAATAAGGAAACAGAAAGTTTTTATAAATCGAGTAGGGGTTATGATAACTATAGTTGTTTTACTCTTGATAACGGGGTGGCTTACTATATAAGCAGTGAAATAGGATTAAAGAAAATAGAAAACGCAGGTAAACGAAAAAAAGTATTAACGATAGATATAAACGGTAAGACAAGTAATAAAGCAATGCCTGATTCCGTTTTCATTAATCACCACAAAGCACATTTTACGATAGAGCTACATAAAATTGAGAACCATGCTGATGAATGATTTTTATAGGATAGAATACATACAAAGGGAACCGGACAGTTTTTCTGCAAGGATTGCGTTTAATACCCAACACGATATTTTTAAGGGACACTTTCCCAATCAGCCTGTAGTGCCGGGTGTGTGCATGATGGAAATGGTAAGAGAACTCTTAGAACAGCAAATGGACAAGCATTTGTGGCTAAGGAATGCAGGTGTCGTTAAATTCTTACAACTCATTACACCTGACGTGCAACCATTGGTAAGCGTTAGCTGGACTACTGAGGGTAGGGCATATAACGTAAATGCCTCGTTCAAGAACGAAGCATCTGACTTATTTAAATTGACCGGTAAGTTCGAGTCGAAATAATTATTCCTGGTTATCGCGCCATTCGTACACCCAGCTTGATTGTATCATTTCAAGGTGTCCTTCATTACTTTCTTCGCGTTTGCCCGAAAAATTCGGTATCTCTAATACCCATTCTAACAGTTCTGTAAAACGAATACGGTATATTTTACTTTCGGTAAAATCATCGCCAAAACGTTCGTATAGTTTCAGCGCTATATCTTCATAATCATTCCAATGTATCGGCGGTTCGTAATGTGCCATGCTATATATGTTGCTGTAGTTTAATAAAATTAATCTCCGTGTATAGTTGATTGGTCGGGTATGGTTACTTCTATAGTGCCACTATTACCTACTTCCAATACGCATTGGCAACCTAATCTTGATTCTAGCCTTGGGTTTCTTGCTCGGTCAATGAAATCTTCTTCTTTATCAGATAATTCAGCAACCAGATCGCTGCCTTTTTCAAGATATAAATGGCAGGTGCTGCAGGCGCATACCATACCACAATTATGATGCAGTTCTATATTGTTGTCTAAAGCTACTTCTAATATGCTTTGGTCAGCGGCTACATTCTCTATCGTTATAGGCTCTAATCCTTTCTGTTCAAAATTAAACTTAATAGTGTACATGGGTACTTTTGTAATATTTGGCGCAAAGTTAAGGAATTGTAGTTGCCTTCTTATTGAAAGCTTTGATTTGGGGATATTCAACCTTTATTATACATATCCCTTATAGATTGGCTCAATTTTATATATAACTCCTGCCATTGAGGGTGTTCACTGAGCATCGTCGCTTGTCGTTGAAGGGTAGGCTCATCATTCCGTTTGGCCGGGCCTGTTTGTTGCTCGTATGGTGATGCATTGTGCAGCCTTGACACCGATTGCTCTATAATGGGTAACAATATATTGAAAGGCAGGTTATGCTCTTTGCATAATTGTTCTGAAATGGTGAATAAGTGATTGGTGAAGTTATTGCTTAAAACAGCCGTTAAGTGCAGCCATTTTCTTTGCTCTGAGCTGGTTTCGTGAGTAGTGTCAGTAAAGCTTGAAGCAATGGTTTGAATGATTTGTGCTGCTTTATCAGATGATGCTTCCCATATAGCAGGTATGTTTCTTGTTTGTGGCAAATTATTCTTTACAATAGAATACATAGGCCATATCACACCATAGTTGTTTGCAGCATCTGATAATATAGCCATGTCAACAGCACCGGCAGTGTGCAGTAATACTGCATTCTTAAAAGAAATGTTTTTTACAATATCTGCTATAGCGTGGTCGGAGATGGCTATGATGCAAACATCAGTATCATCACTGATGTTATTTAAATCAAAAGCCTTAGCATTTACTTCCTGAGCAAGCAGAGTAGTGTGTGCTGTATTTCTTCCATACACAGCCTCACAGTTATGCCCTGCTTCGGTCAGCCGTTTTGCTAAGAACCATGCCGTATTGCCTGTGCCTATGATGCTGAAATTCATGATAGTCTTTCACGGTTTTGTACATAATAATCTTCCATCACACGGTGCACTTTTTGTTTCAAGTCGCCTATATCGTCTAAGGTCAGCCCCTTCGTAGGTATAGCTTCAAGGAAATGAAAGTGTATAGATTTAGGCCTTGCCCATATTTTCTTATCGTGAGGCAATATTGTTCCTGTATTGAATATAACGCCTGGTATGATAGGTTTCTGTGCTTTGATAGCGGTAATAAAAGCACCATCATGAAAGCGTTGTATAGGTGCGGTTGATTTATTGCGAGTGCCTTCAGGATACAAACATAAGTGCAATCCCAATTCTAACGTTTCCTGCATTTTGGTAAAGCTCTCACGACGGCTGGCTTCATCTTTTCTGTTTACCAATACAGAACCTGTTTTATATATAATTCCAAAGATGGGAATCTTCGACATCTCAATCTTAGCAAGGGTTTTATTAGGCCCCGGTATCCATGGCGATGATACAGGAATATCTACCAGCGAATTGTGATTGGTAACCACTACATAATTCTCACCCCTCTTAAAATGCTCCTTACCTTTTCTGAATATTGGGCAACCCACAATAGGCATAAATACACCCATCCAAGCCCTGAATACAGGATGTAGTGCCTTTGCACGCATTGGTTCGTTGAGCAATGATATCATCCAAATAGGTATAAATACAACCAGCATGGTAGCTACAAAAACTAGCATCCCGACAATGAAGTATAACCTACCTGCTATGTTTTTAATGAGGTTCATGATAGCGCCCAGTCTATTGGTTTTAGTCCAAGATTATGCAGCCATTTATTGGCTTTGCTGAAATGCCCACTACCAAAGAAGCCATTGTGTGCAGACAGTGGTGAAGGATGTGCAGATGTGAGCACTAAATGTTTATTCTTATCTATCAACTCTTGTTTAGATTTGGCAAAGCTACCCCAAAGCATAAATACTACATGCTCTTTCTTGTCAGATATCAATTTAATCACATCATCGGTAAAATGATGCCAACCTATTTTGCTATGCGACATTGGTTGATGCGCTTCTACCGTCAATGCAGCATTCAGCATTAGCACACCTTGCTCTGCCCATTTTTCAAGGTTGCCATGATTAGGTATATCTATTCCTAAATCTTCACGTTGTTCTTTAAAGATATTGACGAGTGAGGGCGGTGGTGCAACGCCAAGCGGTACAGAGAAAGATAGGCCATGTGCCTGTCCGGGATTGTGATACGGGTCTTGCCCCAATATCACTACCTTTACTTTATCGAAAGGCGTTGTGTTGAATGCGTTAAATATCAGCTTGCCGGGAGGGTATATGACTTTGCCGGCAGCTTTTTCAACCTTCAGGAATTTTACAATCTCACTGAAATACGGCTTCGCAAATTCCGATTGCAACTGTTCTTTCCAGCTGTTTTCTATTTGCACATCCATACTTACTATATTATCTGTTGCTATTATTGTTTTGGTGGAATGTAACGAGGGTTAGTGTTAGGTTTTTTATCGTTGGTAGCAGGCTTTGTTGGTTGGCTATTGCCAGGTGTTTCCATAACAGTGAAATTTCCGCATACTGACTTGGAGCCTTTTACTTGTGATAATACTATCAGGTACATATCTGTTTTGTCAGGCACAAAAGAATATACAATGACATTGCTATTGATGGGGTCTTTGATAATACGTTCATCAAGTTTAGTATCCTGCCCATCATACATTTCCATCACAATTTTTCTTGACTCTTTGCTACCCACATATATAAACTGGTATAGTTTCCCTTTCATCATTTGTATGCCTATTGGAGTAGGCTGCCTCGATTCCATGGTTATCATTGCATCTTTATAAACCGTAAGCCCCTGACTCATAAAACCGCGCTTGATTTGTTCGGCCTGTAAGCGAACAGCCTTATCATCGCATCCTAATTGTGGTTGGTCTTGAGCATGTACTGTATAAGACAGGATGCAACATAGAAGCGATAACGACAAAGCTATTTTGCGCATATTGAAATGATTTGTAAAACGAAGATATAAGAAAAGGAGCATTTATATAGACATTACAGCCCCTTCGTTTTAGAAAACAGGTTAATGACCATCACACCTATAAGTATCAATGCCATACCTGCAATAGCAGGCCCATCGGGTATTTGTTTGTATAGTATAATGCCAGCGGTGGTAACCAGCACTATACCAATACCAGACCATAGTGCATAACTGATGCCAACAGGCATTAACTTAACTGTAATACTTAGAAAATATAACGCCAAACCATAGCCTACTAATACAATAACACTTGGCCAAAGCTTAGTGAAACCTTCTGATGCTTTGAGACTGCTTGTTGCCAGTACCTCTGATACTATAGCAATTAACAAATACACATATTTCATACAGCTAAGATAGCTGAATATTATGGGTACATTAAATTATCTCTGCAACGTGTTTTTTGATGTTGGCAGAAATTTTATCCATAGGTAAGTCATTACTGTCTCTGCCAAACGGGTCTTCAATTTCTTCTGCTATCAATTCAAGGCTGGCCAAAACATAAAATACAATTGCTGTAACGGGTATCACTAAGTAATGCAGGCTATGAGTGAACCCCAGTGGGAGCGTCATGATATATATGAAAATAAACTTTTTGATGAATGAACTGTAGGAAAAAGGAATGGGTGTATTCTTAATGCGTTCACAAGCGCCACAGATGTCCGTAAAACTCATTAGCTCAGCATTAATATACAATAATTGTTCTCCCGATAGGAGGCTTTGCTTATGCAGTGCCTGCACTTTATTGAAAAGCATATCTGCTACCTGGTTGGGGTGATGTTTTGATGCATCTATTTGTTTTAGTTCGGGATGTTCATATTCATCAAGAGAAAACATTGTGGCCTCTGCAATAAGATGGTCTCTGAGAATGGCAGCATACAAAGGGATAATGCGCCTGAAGAACTTTCGGGTTTCTACATCTTCTGTTGGTAAAAGGCTATTAAGTTTTAGAGCAAGGTTTCTGCTGTTGTTTACCAATGAACCCCAAAGTTTGCGTCCTTCCCACCAACGGTCGTAAGCAGTATTAGTACGAAATACCAGCAGTAGTGATAGCACCAACCCCAGGAGGTTATGCAGCATATAGAGATTCTTCAGGTGGTCGCTAATATCATTATCTGTAAAGCGAAGCTCGAGGTAGGCTATGCCAAAAGCATACAAAGAGATAAGAATAATCAGTGGGAACAGTTTTCTAAGTGTATCATACTTATGAAACTGAAATAAAATACTAAACCAATGTTTTGGATTATAGATTTTCATGCCTGTTACCTGATATCAACATCTAAAAGTTTTTCAGAACCGATAAAGCCTTCCAGTTTATCATACACACTTACAGGGCCTACACCTGCAGGCGTACCGGTAAATATTACATCACCAATGTTGAGTGTAAAATATTGCGATACATACTCTACAATTTTATTGATGTTGAATATCATATCGGCGCTATTGCCATCTTGCACTACTTTATCATTCAGCTTTAAATGAAATTTAATGTTATTCAGGTTCATATCCGGTGTAATAGGTATGAATTTGCCTAATGCTGCCGAACAGTCAAATGCTTTGGCAATCTCCCAGGGCAAGCCTTTGGCTTTTTGTTTTTGCTGCAGGTCGCGGGCAGTAAAATCAAGTCCTACGGTTATCTCATTATAATATTTAGGAGCGAATTTCTCCTTTATATATTTTCCATTCTTGCATATTTTAACCACCAGCTCACATTCATAATGCAAATCATCTGTAAACTCAGGATAGTACAATGGTTTATCTGGGAACAATAATGCACTGCGGGGTTTCAGGAAAATAACAGGGTCTGAGGGTACCTCATTATTTAGTTCTTTTGCGTGTTCGGCGTAATTTCGCCCGATACAAATCATTTTCATATATACGCTACAATATGGGTCGTGTAAAAATAAAGTTTCCAACTGAAAAACAATTGTTTAGTACATCGATACCTGTAAGGATAGGCGATATTAATTATGGCAATCATTTGGGCAATGATTCCGTGTTGTCTATTATACACGAATCGCGGATGCAAATGCTGTGTGTATGGGGTGGAGATGAGTTGAATATACTGGGAAATAGCCTGATAATGGCAGATGTGATGATAGCGTACAAGGGCGAAGCTTTTTACGGAGATGTATTAGAAATCACTATATATTCGGATGAGGTAACAGACCGTTCCTTTGATTTGCTATATAGGATAGAAACGGTGAGGAATAATGAGCGAATGCCTATCGCACATGCAAAGACAGGTATGATATGTTTTGATTATAATAGCCGTACAATAGTGGTAATGAACGATGCTTTAAAAAATAGGCTTACGATACCTTCTTTTTAATGATTTTACCTTACCTTTGCCATCCCAAAAATGGCGAGGTAGCTCAGATGGTTAGAGCGCAGGATTCATAACCCTGAGGTCACGGGTTCAACTCCCGTCTTCGCTACATAAGGGAGTAATCCCTTTTTAAAAGGACTGTTCGGTAACGAACAGTCCTTTCTTTTTAATGACGCGGCTTTGGACATAAAAACGGTAGCAGTAGGGTGTTCGAGAGTTTTCATTTTGATACAACTATATGCTATTCATAAATTGGATTGGATCCTAAATATGAATAGCACAACTTGAAATAGAAGATAGGGGTTTTTTACATGTTTTTATGTGATTGAATCTTTTCCTTTCAACGATATGCTAATTGTTTGCCACCTATTCTTTGTCCCTCTTTGATTTCAAAAGATGCATTTACAACTACTTTGTCCCCAGTCTGTAGAGATCCAAATACCTCTGTAGAATCTTCTTTTTCATTACCCTCGGTAACATCAACCCATAAAGTCTTCTCATTTCGAACAGCTACAACATACTTTTTCTCAGTGGTGGTAACGACTGCGGTTTTGGGGACTACAAATGCTTTAGCATTACCTTTTTCTGGCAACAATACTTCTGCATACATCCCGGCTTTGAATTTATGTGCTACATTAGGTACATCAATTTCTACGGTTTCTGTTCTATAATTGTCATTTAAGCATCCTGATGAACGCGATATTTTGCCCGAAAATACTTCACCAGGTAAAGCATTAAGTGAAAACTTCACGTCACCGTTACTCACTTGAGAACTGTATTGCTCGGGTATGCTTATGATTAGACGCAATTTGTCTTGTTGTTGTATTACCAACATAGGTTTGTTATTACTGCCATTAGTGCCTACTAAAGCGCCCGGGTGTACATTCCTTTCTGTAATAATACCGTCAAATGGTGCATTAACGGATAAATAATTGTTCATAGCAATTTGTGCTTTGTAATTTGCTTCTTCTGCCTGCATAGTAGCAAGTTCAGCATTCATTTTAGCCTTAGCAGCTGACAAGTCATATGGTGAGATTGTTCCCGGTGTTTTATTTGTTTCCATAAGGCGTTCATATTTTTCTTTACTTGTTTCGTACATTGTTTGTGATTGTACAAAACGTAATCTTGCTGCTGCGAGATTTTGCTGCATTTCCGGAGCTTCCAACTTGAGAAGTAGCTGCCCTTTTTTGACATGAGTCCCCCTATCTACGTAAATTTCTTTCAGGAAGCCGTTTACTTTAGGAAATATTTGCACAAATTCGTATGGTTGCAATACGCCGGGCAATTGCACTTCCTGTCCTAACTGTCGTTTTTCAACATTCATTAGTTGCAGTTCTTGTTTATTTTCAATTTTAGTTTTTTTGTCAGAATGATTGCATGACTGGCTAATTATGGTTACGGCCATCAATGCAAGTATTACCATTGTTTTTTTCATAACTTATTGATTTTCTATTTCAGGCATTAAAGAAGGTGTTGATAATGTTGATTTTGTTTGTGCCCACACATAACATTGCGGGACTATAAGTAATGCTGCCACTGTGGATGCTATCAGCCCACCTATTACCGCTCGCCCTAAAGGAGCGGTTTGGTCTCCTGCTTCTCCCAGGCCACTTGCCATAGGGACCATACCAACTATCATGGCAAGGCTTGTCATAAGTATTGGTCTTAATCGGATAGCTGCACTTACTCTAGCAGCTTTTACCACATCATTATTGTATTCAAACCTTAGTTTTTCAGCGTTGGTAACAATCAGGATAGCATTTGCAACTGATACGCCAGTAGACATAATAATACCCATGTATGATTGAAGATTCAGTGTGGCGCCCGTGAGTAATAATATGATTAGTGCGCCGAGTAATACAGCCGGTATTGTTGATAAAACAACTAATGAAAGTTTGAAAGACTGATAGTTTGCTGCTAGTAATAAAAAGATAACAACTATCGCAAAGAGTAACCCTTGTTGTAAACTATTTAAGGTTTCAGTTAGCAAATTAGACATGCCCTTTACTTTAGGTAATAAACCTTTGGGAGGGGTACCCATATTTTCTATTGATTTATTAATGGCATCTGTGGCGCTTTGTAAGTCTTTTTTATATATGTTAGCACTTACCGTTACAAATCGCCTAGGACCTGATCGGTCATATTCACCTGCCATGGTATCAATCTTAAAATCTGCAACATCTTGCAACAATAGATCAGATTTACCGGGCTCTAAGGGTGTTTCTTTAAGGTTATTCAGGTTGCCCATTTCATATTCAGGAACCTGCATCTGCACCTGATATGTGTAGGCGCTTTTTTCATCAAGCCATTGATTTTTTTCTGTGAAACGGCTGGATGATGTAACATCTGTAATTGAACGAGCGATATCATTCAATTTTAGCCCCATTTGCGCCACTTTATATCGGTCTATCGTTATCTTTACTACGGGGAATTTCAACGGTTGCCTTACAGCTACATCGCGCAAGAAATCAATCTGTTTCAACTCATTGACTAGCTTTGCAGCGTACCCTTGTATTTGTTTCATGTCTTTTCCCTGCACTTCTATTTCCACTGGTGTAGATGCCCCCTGACTCATTATTTTTTCTGTAAGGTCAACAGGCTCAAATGAAACTCTAACATTGGGTAATTGAGTATGAATAGCTTCTCTTACTTTGTCCTGGAATTCATCTTTATTTACTTTATAACCTTCATCTAATTGTATTTGCAAGACTGCTTCATGTGTGCCACTATTGAAAACATAAAGATTACTTGTTCCATAACTACTTGGAATTAATCCGATGTAGGCTGAACTGATTGAAACATGGTTATCTGAAACTCCATCAAGAACATTTAGAACCTTATGAAGCATTGTTTCAGTACGTTCTAATCTGGTACCATCAGGCAACGAAAGGTGCATTTGATATTGCCCGCTATTAACTTTAGGAAGCATGTCTTTACCAATCCATGCAAAAGCCCCGGCAACTAATATCAACACTATAGACAAATACAAAATTGAATTTCGTTTATAATGCGGCAATATTCTTTCTAAAATATTAATAAACTTCATTTTAACTTTTTCAAAGAAATCATTTTTAGCAGGTTCATCCTGTTCTTGCCGCAGATGCTCGTTTATTTCTTTTATTTCCTCGTTATCTAACGCCATACCAGCATGTGCATGTAATGTTCCGTGCTTATATTGGTACATCTCTTCTTTAAGTAACCAATTCGAAATAATCGGTACTAAGCATTGAGCCAGTAAATAAGAGACAATCATCGCAAAACCTATTGAGAGCGATAAAGGCAAAAACAATGCTTTAGGAACACCTTGCATGATAAATGAAGGAGCAAAAACGGCAAGTATGCATAGCAATATTAAAAACAACGGGAACGCTATTTCAATGCATGCATCATATATTGCTTTACGTTTGGGTTTGCCCATTTCAAGATGTTGGTGGATATTTTCAATGGTTACCGTTGCCTGATCTACCAACACACCTATAGCAAGAGCCAAACCACTTAATGTCATTATATTAATGGTTTGACCAACTGCCTTAAGACATAGTACTGCTACCAGAACTGATACAGGTATGGTAATTACTACTACAAGAGCACTACGCCAATCACGTAAGAATAATAACACCATTAACCCTGTCAATATTGCACCTATTACACCTTCTGATACAAGGCTTTTTACAGCGTTCATTACATATACAGATTGGTCAAAATCATACGAAATATGAATGTCATCAGGCAATAAAGATTGCATTTCAGGCAGCTTGGCCTTAAGTTTCTGTACTACGTCCCAAGTAGATGCATCACCTGTTTTAACAACAGGAATGTATACTGATCTTTTTCCGTTTATAAGAGCATAACCAACAGTAATGTCTGAAGCATCTTTTATAGTGGCAATATCTTTCATGTATACCACGTCATTTCTGTCTGTTTTTAAGGGAATCATACCAAAATCATTCACTTCTTTTTCCAGAGAGTTGAGCGTGGTCAGATACATTGTACTGCCTACCCTTATGTTGCCGGACGGAGTCATTGCATTATTGCTTGCAATAGCATTAACTACCTCATCTGGCGTAAGGTTATAGCTACGGAGCCTGATTGGGTTCACATTTACAATTACCGTTCTGGCATTAGAGCCTATGGGGGGAGGAGCTGATAATCCTGGTACACTTGCGAATAACGGGCGAACTTTTGTTGTCGCGTATTCGTGAATTTCCTCCAATGATCTGTTGGGGCTGCTGAAAACTAATTCGCCAACTGGTAATGATGAAGCATCAAACCTTATTACTTGCGGCGGTAATGCACCAGGAGGAAAGAACTTCATTGCTCGGTTTACTTGCAATGCTACTTGTGCCGAAGCTTCTGCCATATCAGTATTCTCAAAAAAAGTGAGTTTCAACATGGTTAGCCCCTGAATATTTTTGCTTGAGATACTCTTAACACCGTTTATATATAAAAACTGGTCTTGCAAGCGTGTAGCAAAGAAACCTTCCATTTGTTGCGGGGTCATACCGCCGTAAGGTTCTATAACATATATAGTGGGCAGATTTAGTTTAGGAAATATGTCTATTGATATAGTCGAAATGGCTAACACTGAGCTTATAAGCCCAGCTGCCACCAATACAATAATTGTTATTGGTTTTTTTAATGACGCTGATACGAGGCTCATGTTATGTTATTTAAATTTTTCTAAAAAAGTATTTAATTGATTATTAATTCCTGCGCGTATGGCTAACAATCTTAAAATAGAATCTTGTGCAGTCACATAATTCAATTCAGCTTCGTTCAGTCCATATAGTGCGTTCGTAACATCCACAAGCGTGTTCAACCCGGCTTTATAGAGTGCTATTTGTTGTTCGTAAGCTTGTCTGTATGCGGTTACTTGCAAAGGGATATCATGTAATTGGAGCAAAGTATTATTATAGGCTTCTTTTGCCTGTGCCAAAGCCATTGCAAGTGAGTTTCTACTATTATTCAATGCTTCTTTTTTAGCCTCAGCATTATATCGGCCTTCAATTAACTGGTCTCTACGATGTTTTAGATCAAATAAATTGTAGGTGAATGCAGCACCGGCAGCATAATTATATCTGCTATAGGACAACCCATCTGCAAGATTGCTTGAATAAATGTCTGAAGATGATATGCTAGAGCCTCGCATTGAGGCCACACCTACAATAAATATTTTAGGCAAATATTTCTTTGCAATTAATTTATTATCCGCAATCTGTAAGTTGTATTGCTTTTTGTATACATCCAAAAACGGGTGAGAGTCGCTAATACTATCATTCCATAATATTTCTTCTGAATCGATATTTTTTGTTTTTGAAAAAATACTTGTATCCGGAATTATATCTGCTGTATCTATACCTGTGTAATTTGAAAGTGTTATACGGCTATCACAATACTTAGTTAGTATTTTTAGATAGTTTATTTTCGCTTTTGAAAATTCGGCTCTGGCAATCGAACTGTCAACTCCAGGTTTTAAACCACTAATTACCGTAGCATTTATCGCTTTGAATATCGTCTCGGCTCTTTTTACATTTTCTTCTTCTACTCTTAATGATTGATATTGCTTTAATAATTCGAGGTATAAAAAAATGACCTGCTCAGTAATTGAATATTTATCATTGTTAAGGATAGCTTGTCTTAACGCTTGACCTGCAATAGCGTCTTTTTTGTCAGCATTATAATACCCGAAATTATATACCTCCCACTCTAAATACGATAGGCCAATATTGCCGGATGCTAAATTGTAGTTATTTTCATCACGAACTCCGCCTGCGGTTGGTACTATAACACCCATTGGGAAAAAAGTGCCATTTAAACTATTAGCTGTGCCGAGTGATACCTGGTCGTGTATTTTTAAACTTGGAAATCTATTCCCTTCTACTGTAGCAATATGAGCATGTGTGGCTTTTAATTCGGCATTTCTTTGTCGAATAAGCGGATAATAGGAAATTGCTTTATTAACTATTTCATTTAATGTATACTGCTGAGCAAATAGTGTATTAGAAAGTATAGATGCTATTAATGCAACTACTACGCTCAATTGTTTTGAGCTCAATCTCGATTTTAACATGTAATTATTTATATAAGACAGTAGTCTGTCTTTGGTAAGACAAAAGGTTTAATTCATAAAAAAGGAATAAAACTTAAACTACAGAAGGGGGACCACGTAATGTATGTGAGTTACATCGGTGTGAAAAAAAACGAGTAGAGTGTATGTAGTTTTTTACATTACTTGTATGTAATATCAGATAGCCAAAAGAAACTTCTAAACAAAGTGCAGCGCTATAGCTATCATCCAATGCTTTTGTGCGAATGCTCGGTTGTTTAATTTCTTTCTTTTGATGTATTGTAATATGCTTGAATTTTATATAGTGTTGGACAGACACATTAGTCTTAGGTAAATGCACATGAAGATTATTACTGTATTGCCCTTGAGTAATTGCAAAAAACAGAAGTAACCCTATTACTGTAATAAATAATAATTGCAGTTTTTTAACCATGATTATGGTAAAAGTGGTGCTAAGTTAGGGAATTTAATATTGCATGAATGTTAAAAAAGTAAATTGAACAGTATAGTTTACTATAAGTCAATTAGAATACCTAGTTTTTTATAGTTAGGTCTGGGACGACCACATATTTGAATACGGATTAACTGCGTATATTAAATATTAATTAGGGTGTAATATTTGTAAGCTTTTGTTGGTAGTATTACTATTTCCTACTTAATTGCAATTTCCGATATGTTTGCAATAAGCAAGCTTAGTAGTAGGTCTAACTTTTTCATCAAAGCTCTAAAGGTTATCTACTATGAAAATAAAATAAGTAATTTTTGCCGGTTAGAGAAGTATTTAATGGCACAACAGGATTTTAATTCTTGATTTTCGTTATTAATACAATCAGTGATTTTGATAGCAATATCTATTTAACAAAACATGGTTTATAGCTAATCAAGAAATCGTTATGATTTGTTCAGGTAAACTTTCTGATCCAAACTCCTGATAAAAAGTATATGTTAAGCAACTTAACTAACTAAAATTATCTCAAAAATGCCATGTACGCTATTCAACTGAACTTCTGGTTTCACTACTTAGGTCAGTAAGCTTTTTTAAAGAGGCTTTTTTCATGCACCATATTCTTTGTTATTTTTAACCCATGCTTCGGCTCATAGACCTTAATTATTTTTCGCATACACAGCATACCAGCCTCGACGCTGTGCTCAATATGTACCGTCCCTCGTTTGGGTATATACCTTTTATTACTGACAGGGTAACGGTAATACCTGTCAATCATTATAATGGAGATGGCAGTACTCTGCGGCAGGGTGTTACTTACTATGGGTTTAACCGCAGCAATGGGTTCTTCCAGATACCAACCTCTACACACGGTTTTATACGAAAACAAAAGCCCGACGTGATACTGGTGCAAGGCTTACATTTTCCAGTACAGATAATGATATTACGTAGGAGATTGGGGAAGAATGTAAAAATTATTGTGCAGCATCATGGCGAGCAGCCTTTTGACAACGGCATCATGCGGTGGATGCAAAAGCGTGCAGATAAATATATTGATGCCTATTTGTTTACCGCTTTGGGCAATGCAAGTAAATGGTTAGCACAAGGTGTCATCAGCAGCAAAGAAAAATGCTATGAAGTGTTAGAGGCTTCAAGTATGCTCAGCAGGCAGGATAAACATACTGCTATGCAACAGTTGGGCGTTATAGGCAATAATAATTTTCTGTGGGTAGGTAGGCTGAATGAAGGTAAAGATCCGCTCACAGTGTTAAATGGTTTTGAAACATTTGCAGATAAACACCCTGCTGCAAAACTGTACATGATATATCATGAAGATGATATGCTGGGCATAATAAAAGAAATCATTAATAAAAGTGAAGTACTGCAACGTGCTGTGGTGTTGATTGGAAAAATAACACACGATGCATTAGCCAACTGGTATAGCGCCTGCGATTTCTTCATTAGCGGCAGCCATAGAGAAGGTTCAGGTTATGCACTAATAGAATGTATGAGCTGCGGGTGCATACCTGTGGTGACTGATATTCCACCTTTCAGAAAAATAGCAGGTGATGGTAAACTGGCACTGCTGTTTGAACCGGGTAGTGTAAATGATTTAGTAGCTACGCTGGATAAAACAACTACTATAGATAGAACCCGTATGCAGCAAGACGTACTTAGCTACTATCAATCTTCATTATCATTCCAGGCTATAGCCAATAGTATCTATACCATTTGCGATAAATTGGTATCAAACCGATAGCTTATTATTTTTGCGCCTTATGACTCCCGAAAGAAGAGAAAGAATTACGTATGCACTGAACCGCCGTCAGCCCGACCTGACTGTAGTAATGGAAAATGTAAACGACCCGCATAATATTGCTGCTGTAATGCGCACCTGCGATTCGGTAGGTATACAAGACTTGTATATACTGAACACCAGCATAGCCATGCACAAAAAGTTTGGTAAGAAAAGCTCTGCGAGTGCAGCAGGTTGGCTCACCATACATAAATACGACAACACTGAAACCTGTATGAATGCTGTGAGGGAACGCTACAAACATATTTATGCTACACACTTGGGAGAATCTGCTGTTTCACTATATGAACTGAACCTTGCGCAACCTGTGGCACTTGTGTTTGGCAATGAACATGCAGGCATTACGGAAGAATGTTTAAAATATTGCACCGGCAATTTTATCATCCCACAAGTAGGCATGGTGAAGTCGCTGAATATATCTGTGGCTTGTGCTGTTACATTGTATGAAGCATATCGCCAGCGTGAGCAGGCAGGGTTGTACAAAGGTGAATTGAGATTGCCACAATCACAAGCAGCTACCTTATCTGAAAAATGGGGATTGACCGAAGGGGCAGAAGAATAAAAAAGCCCCGATAAGGGGGCTCTGTATTATTCAATAGTTTTTTCCGGCCTCATTTGTGGAAACAAGAGTACATCTTGTATAGATACCTGTCCTGTAAGTAACATCGCAAGGCGTTCTATACCAAAGCCTATACCTGCAGTTGGCGGCATACCGTACTCCAATGCACGCAAGAAATCGTAATCGATATACATGGCTTCTTCATCGCCACGTTCCATCAGGGCTACTTGTTCTTCAAAACGTTCGCGCTGGTCTATAGGGTCATTCAGTTCGCTGTATGCATTCGCTATTTCTTTACCGTTGATGATAAGCTCAAAGCGTTCCACCAGTCCCGGTTTGCTGCGATGTTTTTTGGTCAGCGGGCTCATCTCTATCGGGTAGTCGATGATGAAAGTGGGTTGGATGTAATGCTTCTCACATTTACCACCGAATATCTCATCTATCAGTTTACCCTTGCCCATGCTGGCATCCGTTTCTATATGCAATTGCTTACAAACGCCACGTAATTCATCTTCATTCATATTACTAATGTCGATGCCTGTATGTTCTTTAATGGCATCGTAAATGCTGATGCGTTTGTATGGTGCCTTGAAATCTACCTCTACTTCGTTGATAACTGTTTTAGTAGTGCCATTTGTAGCAATAGCTGTTTGTTCCAGCATCTGCTCTGTGGTTTCCATCATCCACAAATAATCTTTGTAGGCAACGTAAAACTCTAGTATGGTAAACTCCGGGTTGTGTGTCCTGTCCATACCCTCATTGCGAAAGTTGCGGCTGAACTCATATACCCAGTCAAAACCACCTACTATCAGACGTTTCAGGTACAGCTCATTGGCA
Source organism: Bacteroidota bacterium (assembly GCA_018267965.1). Lineage (GTDB taxonomy): Bacteria > Bacteroidota > Bacteroidia > Chitinophagales > Chitinophagaceae > Polluticoccus. The sequence goes on from JAFDXK010000001.1 coordinate 849,062, forward strand.
ATACGTAGATACAATGGTATGTCTAATGCATTATGATGTGTTACAAACGGGCGTGCAATGGCACCACCAGGTATGCTTTGCAATACAGGCGTATCAACTTCTAATGCACCACGATCATTCAAAAACGAGCGGATGGCATTCTTCATTTTAGTGATTTTGGTAAATGTGTCTTTCACATTTGGGTTCACTATGAGGTCGGCGTAACGCTGACGATATTTGAATTCCAAATCAGTAACCGCATCAAATACCTCACCATCTTTTTCTTTTACTATAGGTAGTGGGTGCAGTGCTTTAGTAAGCAGAGTAAACTCTCTGACATGAATAGATGTTTCACCAGTTTTGGTAGTAAACACATATCCTTTTACACCAATGATGTCGCCAATATCCATCAGTTTTTTCCATACTGTCGCGTACATGGTTTTATCATCTCCCGGGCAAATCTCATCTTGTTTTATATATACCTGTATCCTTGATGTACTATCCTGAATTACGGCAAAGTTGGCTTTACCCATATCGCGCACGCTCATGATACGACCTGCGATAGATACATTGGTAAATGCGTCCTTCTTGTCTTCAGTGTAATCGTCCTTTATCTGTTTGGCTGTATGTGTAATTTCAAACAATGGGGCAGGGTAAGGGTTCACACCCAGTTCCTGTAATTCTTTTAGTTTCTCACGCCTTACGACCTCTTGTTCGCTTAAAGTAGCCTGCATTGGTATCTGATATTTTTTAATAAAATGTGTGCAAATTTAGGTAATAACTGCCAGTATTTAATAATGGCTATTTCTCCAGCTTATACAATGCACCATTATCGCCGCAAACTATCATGCTGCCGTCTAGCATCAGGGCAATGCTCCTAAGCGCATCAGATGTGAATTTGTTGTACGCTTTCCAGTTTTCACCTGCATCATCGGTATAAATCACCACACCGTCATCACCCACAGCCCAGCCATGTGTATTGTCTGTAAAGAGGATATCATTCAACCAATATCTTTTGTTAGCAACGCTATTACCGTTTCTCAATCGTTTCCAGCTACTGCCACCATCAGTAGTGTGAAGTATGCTACCGTTGTTACCACATACCCAAGCTTCGTTAGTGCCATGACAATCTATGGCCATAAAATTATCATCCTTTACATTCAGGATGGTCCATGTATTGCCACCGTCCGTTGTTTTTACGATAGCTCCGTACCCTGTAGCATATCCTATGCTATTATCCACCATGCACACATCATTAAATCCAAATCCAAATGATTGCTTACTAATAGTTTTGGCATTACTGTCAATCAGCATCACTACACCCGCTTTCTGTGCTTCGGTAGTAACGACTACGCCTGTTCCATTGGGTGCAAATGATACGCCAACATAATATTGCCAGTCACTCATTACTTTACTTTCCCAATGCTCACCACCATCTGATGAAACATATAATATATTGTCAAAGCCTGTGAGATATAATTTGTATTGAGGCGAAAAGCACATACCGTAAAAACCTTTGCCTACATCTGGATAAGAGTTTACGGTCCATGTTTCTCCTCCATCCGTAGAACGTACTACCTCTGCTTTCTCGAATTTTTCGCCACCTACTGCTATGTACGTATTGTTGCCGATGAACTGTACTTTGTTCAGTCTTGAACCAGTATGAGCATCTATGCGTGTGACCTTATTGAAGTGCAGTGTTTTCTTTTTGCACCCGCCTATGCATACAGCTAATACACAGAATACTATCAGGGTTAGTTTTTTCATTAATTACTTCAGCTTATATATCCTAAGGTTGTCTTTTTCAAAAATTAGTTTTTCAATATGGCTTTGTACAAATGCTGTTGTATCTACTTTGCTGTCTGATACCAGGTATTGTGCGCCTTTGCTAATATAGAATGAAATGTTCTCATTTGTAAGATTGTCATTAGAGAAATTCCATCCTTTACGGTCAAGATAATACAGGTTGATATATCCTGATTCGTCATTGCCTGTAACGCAATAACTCTCCTGTGGTATAATATTCCTTATCTCGTCTTTATTATGGTACAATACAGCATTAAAGCCCGGGTCTTTTGTATCCCACCTGCTATCGGCACGTAGAAAAGCTGTTAGTGGTAATAGACATAATGCCACTAGTGATATTGTCTTTAATGTTTTGTGTTTACTGTTCAGTAATTGGTATGCACCATATGCCACTATCAGGAAAATCAAAGGCAAAAAAGGGAATAGATAATAATCATGAACCAGTTCTATCATGTTTATCTCGAACAAATAATAACCCGTTACTGCCAATGAGCATGATAGTAATGCAGGAAAGTATTTGTGCTTATATCGTTTGGTTGCAAACAGGTAATAAAACCCTGCAAGGAAAAATAATACTGAACCGTAATTAATAAGTAGCTCCGGTAATATAGATATCAACGTACTGGAAAGTATATGAGTTATATACGCTATACTGCCGCTATTGCTGGTAACACCAGCTACAATACCATTACCCTTCCATGTAGGTATCACAGTATAATACCACCACAGTGAGGGACTGAGCGCTATTAAGTATGTTAATGCGCAACTAATAAATTTACCTATTCCAATCTCTTTTTTGATAAGTAAATAGAGTAGATGTATACCTATAAACGCGCCGAATAATATAAATGGTAATTTGGCGGATGTAGCTAAACTCAGCAATAAAGCACTGAGTATTATATGGATTAATTTATATCCCGAACAATACCTTACAAACAAAGCAAGGCTCCAGATGGCCATACATAATGCAAAATTATCAGGTAGGGGATTCAGTGTGTAATAATAGAATACAGGAGAAAAATTGAAAGCCCATGCACAGATAGTGGCGACTGCTTTGTTTTTAAATAACCCTTTTGCCAATGAGTACATACCATATACAGAGCCTAAGCCAATCATAAAAGTAAGTACCCTGCTGATAGCAATATGGTTGCCAAAAAATTTGTAGAATAACGCAAAGAGCCATTGCATGATGGGAAACTCCATCCTGAATATCCTGTCAGTGTCAGGTTCGCGGTTTATTTTAGGGTGCAGGATGTTAAAGTCCTCTCTGTAGAAATTATTGATGACTGTTTGAGTTTCAGTTTGTCTCCATACATGAATACCTACTAAATCCAGCTTAAATACATGCAGATGCATGAGCATACTCAAAGCAGGTATCAAAACCAATATGAAGCGATAATTTCTTTGCAGGAAGCTTACCATTATATGTGGCGTAAAAGCTATGGCAAACATAAGCATGTATATCAAAATTTGCATTGATCATAGGGCTTATTTGCATAAAAGATGCTCTATACTTAGTTTTTTCGAAACTATTTCTAATTTTACTGTAAATACATCTGTATGAAAAAACTGATTATACTCGGTTCTGCTGCTTTGATTGCTGCTGTAATGTTTACTTCTTGCAAAAAGAATTATACCTGTGTTTGTAATACAACGTCTAAGGTTAATGATTCCGTAACTGCTGTTACTTACAGTAAACAAGAGTTTAAATCCACTAAAACAGATGCCAAAAACAGGTGTGCAAACAATACCTGGTGGTCTGTAAATAATGCAGGTGACACCACTAAGTCAAATATGCTTTGCCATTTTGAATAAAGGCTGAGAGCTATTTCAATTCTAATAGGGCTATATTTTCTATATGGTGGGTATGAGGAAACATATCAACCGGCTGAATTTTCACTACTTTATACAAGTTATCAAGCAATTGTAAGTCTCTTGCTTGTGTAGCTGGGTTGCAGCTTACGTATACAATTCTTGGTGCTTTAAGAGTTAGCAGCTGGTTTACCAGTTTGTCGTGCATACCAGCCCTTGGCGGGTCGGTAATGATAACATCAGGTTTGCCATGTTCTTCAAAAAAAGCATCGGTACATATATCTGATACATCGCCTGCATAGAACAGGCACTGGTCAAGGTGGTTTAAAGCTGCATTTGCTTTAGCGTCTTCTATAGCGTCAGCAACAACTTCTATACCTATAACTTTCTTAGCATTCTTAGAGCAAAAGATACCGATGCTTCCCGTACCACAATATAGGTCATAAAGTGTTTCGCTGCCTGTAAGTCCTGCAAATTCTCGTGTCAACTGATACAATCTTTCAGCCTGGTATGTGTTTGTCTGGAAAAATGATTTAGGAGATATTTTGAACCTGAAATCTTCCAGTGTTTCTTCTATAAAACCCTTACCGTGATAGGAGTGTACCTCAAGGTCGTGAATACTATCATTCATCTTTGGGTTAATGGTATAATGAAGGGTAGTAATGGCCGGTATCTGTTGCAATAAATGGTCTAATAGGGCTTCTCTTTTCTTTTTATCCTCATGCTGAAATACCATGTTAATGAGTATTTCACCAGTTCTTGCTATACGTAACACGACATTTCTCAGCCAACCAATATGATTGCGATAGTCATAGTAAGGCAATTTATTAGCTTCTGTATATTCACGTAATACTTTGAGTAGAAGATTGGTAGGTTCCTGTTGCAGGTAACATTCATTAATAGGTACTACTTTGTCAAATAGTGAAGGGGCATGAAAACCTAAAGCAGGTTCTTGTGGTATGATGGCATCGCCGGCTGCTTTTATTTCTTCATTTGTTCTGTATCGGTGTTGACTGAAAGTAAATTCTAATTTGTTGCGGTAATATTTTTCAAAAGGGCTACCCACAATAGGTTGTATTTCCGGCAATTCAATATGGCCTATACGTTGCAATTGGTCTACAACCTGCTGCTGTTTATATTTTAACTGTTGCTCATATGGCAGCATCTGCCATTTGCAACCCCCGCATACACCAAAGTGTTGACAAAATGGAGTAGTGCGTTGCGATGAAGGTGTAATGAGTTCGGTAACCTTTCCTTCAGCCCATTTTTTCTTATCCTTCGTTATCCTCACATTTACAATATCTCCGGGTATAGCGTTTTCTACAAATAATATCTTACCATCTTCAAGAGTCGCAATGCTTTTACCTTCTGCGGCATAAGCCGATATCAGAACGTTATTAACGGGTTGTTTCTTCTTACGTGCCAATGTATATTCCTAAAAATTAGTTAATTAGGGGCAAATTTACATCCAATAGTTTAGGATAGGCTGTCTATAACGTATAAATTTGACATTCACCAACCAGTTTAAAATCAGATGTGTCTGTAATTGTCTAAAAACGATTATTTTCACCAATTACTTAATATGAAAAGAATTTTATTAGCCTTTCTGTTACTAACATTTGCTACACCCAACATTTACGCGGGTTACAAAGTTCAAATCAAGTTTACTGATATCAAAGACACCTTGGTGTATTTGGCACACTATTATGGTAAGCCATTACCTACCATTTACAAGGCAGACTCTGCTATGGTGGATAAAAAAGGCATGGTAACATTCCAGTCTAAAGAGCCTTTTTTAGGAGGTATTTACATGATTTTGTTATCGGACAAGCAGCATTATTTTGAACTGCTACTTAGTGACGGCGATAATATCAGCATCACAGCTACTATAGCGGCATTGCCGGAAAGTATTAAGGTTAGCGGTTCTCCCGAAAATGAACGCTTTAATGCTTATGTGAATTTTCTGATTGACTATGGTAAAAGGTCTCAAGCTCTTGAAAATAAATTGAAGGTAGCGATTACAAGGGCTGATACCCAGGCAGTATATACCCAGGGTAGGGCTTTAGGTAAAGAACTGTTGGATTACAGGATGAATTACATTGCCAAGTATCCTAATACACTGCTTACCAATATTTTTAATGCAATGAGGCAACCTGAAGTACCTGAGGGACCACATTACTTGCCTAATGGAGCTGTAGACAGTAATTTTTCATACTACTATTTTAAAGGCCACTACTGGGATTATTTCAATTTTAAAGATGACAGGCTGATACATACACCTATTTACGACCAAAAATTAGATGAGTACTTTAATAAATATCTGTTACCAACGCCGGATTCTTTGGAAAAAGAAGCTGATATGTTGTTGGCCAAGGCCAGGGGGCGTAAGGAACTGTTCAAATACACGCTGCATTGGATAACACAATGGGCTAATGAGAGTAAAATAATGGGGTTGGATGAGGTGTTTGTGTATCTGGTAGAGAATTATCACATGAAAGGTGATGCATACTGGATGGATAATGAAACCTTGAATAAATATATCGACCGTGCGCGCAAGATTGCTCCTAATGTTATTGGTAACATTGCTCCTGATATAGCCATAAAAGGTATGGATGGCAGCGTTAAGAAACTATATGACGTAAAAGCTAAATATACCTTACTGATATTCTGGTCTCCCGATTGTGGCCATTGCCAGCAGGAGATGCCTAAGATAGATTCTGCTTATAAGGCTGTGCTTAAGAATAAGGGTGTAAAAATCTTTGCATTACGCACAGAAGGTGAAGAGGCACACTGGAAGGACTTTATTAAAAAGAATAACATGGATGAATGGATACACGTTTGGGATCCGGAACATACATCCAACTATCAGTCTCAATATGATGTTTATGGGACACCTGTTATATACCTGTTGGACGATAAGAAGATTATCAGAGGTAAAAAGCTGGACCACGAGAATATTGTAACCCTTATAGATATATTAGAAACCAAGGCTAAGAACGCCAATAATACAAATAAATAGAACGGTATATGTTGAAGAAAGTTTTCAGCAGGTTGTTGTCTTCAGTGGCAATATGCCTGTTATGCTTTGGTAGTGCTAGCGCTAAAAATGGCTATAAAATAACTCTCAAGTTCACTGATATTAAAGATAGCTTTGTATATCTGGCCCATTATTACGGAAAGCCTTTACCTACTATTTACAAATCAGATTCTACGATTATTGACAAGAATGGAGTTGCAGTCTTACGAAGTGATGAAAAAATATTAGGTGGTATATATATCGTACTCCTTTCTGATAAAAAAACCTATTTCGATTTCTTGTTGGATAATGGTGATGATATGACTATCACTATCACTACAAAGGAATTGCCCAACGGTTTAAAGTTTACCGGATCTAAACAAAACAGTGATTTCATAGAATACACCAATTTCCTCAATAACTTTGGAATGAAACAGCAGGCTCTTATGGACCAAATGGGGCGCGCAAAAACTGCTGCTGATAGTGCTGCTGTTAATAAGAAATCTGAAGAACTTGCCAGCCAGTTGTATCAATATCGTATTGATTACGTAAAGCAAAACCCTGGAGCATTACTCGGTAAAATATTCAATGCTTTGGCACTTCCTCAGGTTCCGCAGGGAAAACATTATCTGCCTGATGGTAAAGTTGATAGTGAGTTTGCTTACAGGTATTATAAGTCACATTATTGGGATGATTTTGATTTTAAAGACGACAGATTGGTTAATGCGCCTATATATGATGCTAAGCTGGATGAGTATATGAACAAACTGGTGTTGCAGTATGAGGATAGTGTAATAAAAGAAAGTGATATGCTTCTGAATAAAACCAAAGGCACTGACGACATGTTTCATTACACACTTTGGTGGTTGACACATAATTCAGAGAATAGCAAAGTAATGGGCATGGACGCAGTATTTGTACATCTCGTTGAGAACTATTACATGAAAGGAGATGCAACTTGGTTAAAACCTGACGAGTTACAGAAATACATTACAGCTGCACGTAAAATAGCACCAAATGTAATAGGAAATTTAGCCCCGGAAATTAAACTTAAGGATGTCAATAAAGTCTATCAATCCTTGCATGGTGTAAAATCAAAATATACATTATTACTGTTTTGGTCTCCTGATTGCGGCCATTGTAAAGCTGAGATACCTAAACTGGATTCTGTATATAAAGCTGTTCTTAAACCAAGAGGAGTAAAGGTTTACGCTGTGTCGACCTATGATGACGAAAAATTATGGAAAGAATTTATTAAGAGCCGTGGTATTGAAGAATGGACGCATGTATGGGATCCTGAACATGAAGGTAGATGGAGAGATGATTATAATGTATATATGACCCCTATTTTATATTTGTTAGACGATAAAAAGATTATTAGGGGCAAAAGGATTGATTATAGTAATATTGCAGGTCTTGTTGAGATGCTCGACAAAAAAGAAAAAAATAAAACCAAAACTAAAGTCACTAATCCCAAAAACTAAATAATTATTATGCAAAAGCTGGTTCTTACATTACTTGCTTTTACCGCCATTACAACGAGCACTTATGCTCAGACATTATTCCAGTTCGGTAATAACCCTGTTAGTAAAGAGGAATTCTTAAGAGTATATCAGAAAAACAGTATGAACAAGAAGCCTGATATGAGCGAAGGTGCACTTCGTGATTATCTTGATTTGTATTCGTTGTTCAGAATGAAGGTAAAAGAAGCTGAAGCTCAGCATATTGATACCATACCTCAAATTCAGTATGAGCTTAACAGTTATAGAAAACAACTGGCCAAAAACTATCTTACTGATGATAATGTGAACGAAAGATTGATTAAGGAAGCTTACGAGAGGATGAAAGAGGAAGTTCGCGTTGCTCATATACTGGTATATTCTTCTGCAATGGGCGCTTCAGCAGATACGGTAAAACAGTATCAGAAGATTGATAGTATATATAATGCCATTGTGAAAGGGAAAGCTGATTTCGCAGCTATGGCAGAACGTTTTTCAGAAGATCAGGAGTCTAAAAAAAGAGGCGGTGATATAGGCTATTTTACAGCAATGCAAACAATATATGCGTTTGAGAATGCTGCTTACAATACTCCCGTAGGGAAAGTTTCTAAGCCATTCAGAACGCAGTTTGGTTACCATATTGTAAAAGTGCTTGACCGCAGACCTGCAAAAGGGCAAATTCAGGTTCAAAATATATTGATACAGGCGCAAAAGTCGAAGGGTGAAGCCGGAATGGAATTGGCGAAGAAAAGAATGGATAGCGTACTGGCAGACCTGAAAAAAGGGATGACTTTCGATGCTGCAGTAAAAAAATACTCTGATGATAAATATACTATAGCTGATAACGGGTTGATGAAACCTTTTGGCCCCGGCGAATATTCTGCAGAGTTTGATGCTGCAGCTTTCGCTTTGAAAAATCCCGGTGATGTATCAGAACCAATACAAACAGATTATGGTTTACATCTTTTGAAATTAGTGCAAAAGATACCCGTAAAACCTTACGACACCCTCAGGCCAATGCTGAAACGTAAGGTTGAAAATGATTCTCGTGCTCAAACTGCTAAAGAAGCTTTCCTTAGTAAGATCAAACAGCAAGGTGGTTTCAAGGAGTACCCTGCAAATTTTGAAGCGTTGGTAAATACAATGCTGAAAAAAATACCTGATACGGGTAAGCTAGCTAATGTTTTCAACTCGAAAGATTATGCTAATATGACACAGCCAGTTTTTGATTTTCATAATAAAGCCTATACTCAATATGATTTGGTTAGCTATACGGAAAATTTGACAAGGGGTAAATTGCTGGGAGCAAGAAGTGCTGTAATGCGTGATGTATACAATTTGTATGTAACCAATATTCTGAATGATTATGAAGAGCATAAGCTTGAAGACGAGAATACAGATTTTAAACTGTTGATGAGGGAATATAAAGATGGTATCATGTTGTTCGAATTGATGGACAGAAATGTTTGGACCAAAGCTTCAAAAGATACTGCAGGATTGAAGAAATTCTTCGAAACCAAAAATGGTAAGTATATGTGGGAGCCCGGTTTTAAAGGAGCTATCTATACATTCAAAGACGAGGCTACCGCGAAAGAAGCTCAAAAGGTATTGTCTAAAAAAGGTGTAAAAGATGAAGATGTCGTAAAAGCTTTGAATACTGAGAACAAACCCGATGCTGTCAACATCATGCGCGGTCACTACGAGTTTTCTAAAATCAAAGATGTAGCTCCTACAATGATTCAGAAAGGCAAGATGACTGAACCTATGAAGAATGAGAGTGGTACGTATAAGATAATCGTTGCTGATGAAGTGTATAATACACCAACTCCAAAAACACTTGATGAAGCAAAAGGATATGTAGTTGCTGAATACCAGGATTATCTGGAGAAGAACTGGAATGCTGAAATGCGCAAAAAATATCCTGTTAAGGTTAATGAGGATGTTTTCAAATCTATGGTGAAGTAATTTCCGTTTTAATGAATATTATTCATGTGCCCCTTTACAGGGGCACTTTTTATTGTACCTTCATGATAACATTTGTTGAATATGAAGATAGCATTTCATGGCGCCGCAAGAACTGTAACAGGCTCTAAACATATCGTTCATTTAAGCAACGGGAAACAAATCTTGCTTGATTGCGGGATGTTTCAGGGACTGGGTAAGGAAACTTTTGAATTGAATGCTCAATTCGGATTCAATCCTCAAGAATTAAGCTATGTAATCATATCTCATGCACATATAGACCATATTGGCCTACTGCCCAAACTGGTGAAAGAAGGCTACAAAGGCAAAATATTTTGTACTCCCGCCACTGCAGATTTGATGGAAGTAATGCTTCTGGATTCTGCCAGGATACAGGAAGCCGACGTACGCTTTTCTAACAAACAAAGAAAAAGACAGGGCAGGGAACTCATAGAGCCACTGTATACTGAAGAAGATGCCAAGCTTGTGAAACCTCTATTGCACGAAGTTGGATATGGTGTGGTGTATAAAATTGACGATGCTATAGAGTTGATGTACACAGACTGTGGCCACATCGTCGGAAGTGCTGCTATACATCTTAAGCTCACTGAAAATGGTAAAACGGCTCGTATCACTTTTAGCGGCGATGTTGGAAGATATAATGACGATATACTTCGTTCTCCTGAAGTCTTTCCGCAGGCAGATTATATTTTGATAGAATCTACATACGGAGACCGTCTGCATGACCTCGTTGTGCCATCAACTGAAAAGATACTAGGTCATATTATTCATACTTGTTTAGAAAAGAAGGGTAAGCTGGTGATACCGTCTTTTAGTTTGGGGCGTACACAAGAATTACTGTATCTATTGAATAGGCTGGAATTGGAACGACGACTGCCTCCTGTTAACTATTATGTAGATAGCCCGTTGTCAACGACACTTACTGCTACTATTAAACGACACCCTGAATGCTTCAATAAAGCAGTTCAGAATAATTTGAAACGAGATGAAGATGTTTTCGATTTTAAGAACCTCAGGTTTATAGAAGATGTGGAAGAATCTAAGGCACTCAATGAAAGTAATGAACCTTGTGTTATTATTTCTGCATCCGGTATGGCTGAAGCCGGAAGGGTAAAACATCACATTGCTCACACCGTAGGAGATAGTAAAAACACCATATTATTGGTTGGTTATTGTGAACCTCATTCATTAGGAGGACGTCTGAAAGCCGGGTATAAGGAAGTGAGGATATTTGGTGACCAATACCCCGTTGCGGCAGAGGTTGAAAGCATCAATAGTATGAGTGCACATGGTGATTATGAAGATTTGTGTCAGTGGCTGGCTTGCCAAAATCCGAGAGACGTGAAAAAATTATTCTTGGTACATGGCGATTATGATGTACAACAAAACTTTAAAAGCAGGTTGCTTAAAAAAGGCTTTTTTGATATTGAAATACCCGATATGCACCAGGTAATTGGTTTGGGAGATTTGAGCTGATAGTCATTGAATAATTTTTGCTAGAAATGTTGATTTTTTCCCAAAAGCTTGATATTTTGGGTTTATGAATCAGAGAACCGCCGCTTACTTCAACAGGAAAAAGGCTTTCCGTAGCCTTCCATTTGCAACAGACCTAAAAAGTCTTCTTACTACAGGTTTAAGAGCCAGTCGTAGCCTTATTGTTAAAAAGGATATCCTCAAAACTTATATCCAGTTGGCAAAACGTGCTTGAGTCTTAAACTCATTTCTTTATAAGTACAATAATCTGGCATGAAATATGCGGATATTAGAAATATGCGCTAACTTTGCGCGCTATATCTAAAATAGCCACTTATTTACCGTGGGTAAAAATCATAATAAGGCCTCATTGGCCGGTCTTTTAATCGCTTTAGGTATCATCTATGGCGATATCGGGACATCCCCCCTATATGTATTTAATGAAATTTGTAACGGCAGGAAAATAGACGAGTTACTTATACTCGGTGGTTTGTCGTGTATAATATGGACGCTTACTCTGCAAACTACTATTAAGTACGTGCTGTTGACACTTAAGGCTGATAACAAAGGTGAAGGAGGTATTTTCTCTCTTTTTGCGTTAGTAAGGCGTCATGGCAAGTGGACAGTATTCCCTGCTATGATAGGCGGTGCAGCATTATTAGCTGATGGCATGATCACACCGCCAATCTCAGTAGCTGCGGCTGTAGAAGGATTGCAAAATATTCCCGCATTAGGGCATCTGGGTGATTGGACTATAGTACATATCATAATGGCTATTCTTACTGCATTGTTCCTGGCGCAACAATTTGGCACTGCCAGTATAGGAAAGCTGTTTGGACCAATAATGTTTATATGGTTTAGTATGCTGGCTGTGTTGGGCTTCCTTCATATACATGATACACCTACTATTTATAAAGCGTTCAATCCTGTTTATGCTATAGAATTATTGACCAAATACCCCAAAGGCTTCTGGATATTAGGTGCAGTTTTCCTTTGTACTACAGGTGCTGAAGCATTATACTCTGACCTTGGACACTGCGGCAGGGGTAATATTCGTATTTCCTGGATTTTTGTAAAAAGTTGCCTTATTATTAACTATTTGGGGCAAGGCGCATATTTGCTTACACAAAATGGTAAAGTATGGAATGCAACGAAGTTCAATCCATTTTACGAATTAATGCCTGATTGGTTCCTGATGATAGGTATCGTCATTGCTACTATGGCAGCTATTATTGCCAGCCAGGCTTTAATATCTGGTTCGTTTACACTGATAAGCGAGGCCATTAAACTGAACCTTTGGCCGAGAATGAAAATCAATTTTCCTACAAACGAGCGCGGACAGCTTTTTATACCGGGTATTAATTTCCTATTGTTCGCAGGTTGTACAGCAGTAGTATTTATTTTCCAGAAATCATCCAACATGGGTGCTGCGTATGGTCTGGCTATTACCTTGTGTATGATTATGACATCGTGCTTGTTTAGTTATTACATGTTCATAAAACGGGTGCCTATTGTATGGATAGCAACATATTTGTTGGTCTTCCTGACCATCGAGTTCTCGTTTCTTGTTGCCAACCTCGAAAAATTCCCTCATGGTGGTTACGTAGCATTGATAGTAGCAGGTATCTTATTGTGGGTGATGCTCGTGTGGTTCAAAGCAAGGAAAATTAAGAACAGGTATGTTGAGTTTGTAAGGCTTGAAGATTATGTACCTATACTGCAAGAGTTAAGTAATGATAAGAGTATTCCTAAATACGCTACACACCTGGTATACTTAACCAGTGCCAATAACCCTAAGGAGATAGAGCATAAGATTATATTCTCCATACTGTATCGTAAACCTAAGCGTGCAGACATATATTGGTTCGTTCACGTAGATGTAACCGATGACCCATATACGACAGAGTATTCCGTACAAACTATAGTACCTAATGAGGTTATTCGTATCGAATTCAGGTTAGGCTTTAGGGTGGAGCATCGTATTCAGCTCATGTTCAAAAAAGTGGTAGAGGAGATGGTGCAGAATAAAGAAGTGAACGTTGTGAGCCGCTATGAATCGCTTAGTAAGAATAATGTAAAAGGGGATTTCCGTTTCATCGTTATGGAGAAATTCCTGTCACGTGATAATGAATTGCCATTGCTGGAAAGGCTGGTAATGCAAGGCTACTTCTTCCTAAAGAAAATCAGCTTGTCTGAAGAACGTGGCTTTGGTTTAGACCCGTCAGACGTGCAATTAGAGAAATATCCGATTATTGTTTCTAATATTTCTGATATCAATCTGAAAAGGATTGATGATGATTAATCATTCTCTGCCCGGAATAATATTGTAAAAGAAAAAACCACCCTGAAAAGGGTGGCTCTTCTTCTATTATATGCAATACTAAAAATCAACTACCTGCAGAAAATAATCTGGTTAGGGTGTGTGTCGTCATTGTTTTCACCGTTTGTTAGTTTACGCCTTGTGCTCAAAACCATACTATAAGCACATGATGGCCATCCGCCGGGGAATGCGGGAGTAACTTCACCCGGATTAGCAAGATCAAACTTGTCGTTATTACCACGTGGTGTGGTGCCTGAAACACCTGCATGGTTAATGGTGATACCTCCAGGTAATGCATTAGATGATACCCCAAGATTCCATGCAGCTATCAATTCGTGATCAGCTGTATAATCAACATGTGCATGTGCAGATACAGGGTTGCAACCGGCACTACCACCTGAATACAATTCTTCCAGTTTCAGCATATTGATTTCGCTCCAGTTGTTGACATATATGTGAGCTTGCTGTACTTGTTCGTTGAAATTGGGGTCGCCAGGGTTTGTATGCGTCACAGGGTTATCCGTTGTTTGAAATGCAATATGCATGATATGTCCTGTTTTTTGTGCAGCAGCAGGTATAGGATCACCGGCATTATAAGCTATTCCGCTTAGTGGATTTCCCCCGGGTACAATAGTGTTGGTGTCTAGCCATGCTAATGGCCCATAGAAACCATTGTCTATAGCTGCAACAGATTGGTCTACGCGCACCCAGCCGTTTGCATCCATATGCAATACATGGTCTGCAGGTGGTGTAGAAGGGTTCATTGGGTCGAATACAGGTAATGCATCAGGAACAGATGCAGGTTGGTTAGGGTCTATCACTACATCTTGGAAGGCTGTACCCGGTCCCCAGTTTACAACGCGTCCACCTACTACAAGACGTGCTTGCACTGCTTGTGCATTGGTTACATTATTCCAAGTAGCACCATCTGTGCTATAGCGGAATCGGTAATATAATGGGCTGCCTGGTGCTGTAGGTACTTTTTTGGTAGCATAACCTACCAGTTTAACTCCTCCGAAGAAACCAAAGCCTATACCTGTAGCAAAGCTCCTGTTGTGTGTAGTAAGCCCTGTCATAGCATCAATGTCATTAGTAATGTTGTAATTGCCTATACGTATGAACCATGGAGTAGTGCTTATGTCTCCTGTAGGTCCATCCTTCACGCAAAGTTTTACACAGAAACAATTACCACGATTAGTGCGGTCTGCGCGATGCCCTGTTTGACGGTCTTCTGCAAGCAATACTGTACCTGATGAAGATTCAATTTTAAAGTAAATATCAGGTCCGGCCGGCCATTCGATATTCAGCCAAGGGCTTAACAGAGTAGTTTCAAAATCGGCAGATGTGTAATAGATTTTGAAGTATCCGTTATTGTCAGTCCACCCGATACCTAATGGATCATCCTGTAGCCAGTCTACATCAAAAGCAGATACCTTAACGCCAACAATTGGTTTACCAGTTTCACAATCTACAACACGTCCGCATATTACCCACAAGTCGAGTAGCTGTAGTATACGACACCACCATTTAGCGATAATTTCCCAATACCAATAATAAACTAAAATTCTGCGGTCATTTTCAATTCTCTCTTTCCACATAGGTTGCAGGGTGGTAATGTGGAATTGTAGTTCTTTACGTTCATGTGGCTGTTTTTTCTTTCCGAAACTATTATCCAGAACAATGTCTACATCAAATGCACCACCTTCATACTTTTGTTTTTCACTCAAATCAAAAATGAAATTGCCTTCTGCATCGGTAGTGGTTTCAGCTATCAACAGTTTTTCCTTGCTTTTTAATTCTTTGTCGCTAAGCTGGTGAAATGTTTGTGCGGGATTAGCTGCCGTTAAAGCTACGACATCTTGCCCCTTTTGTGTTTGGTACAAACGTACCTTGATGTGGCTCAGGTGCATAAAGCAATCAGAGCAAAGCAGGCCGCGGAGAGAGCCTTTGAAAATGTAATTCATTGTTTATTGTTTTTAATGATGATGCCTACTCTGTTATCCCTTTTCAGCTACCGGGGCGTTACATATTCACCTTCGGGGTGATTTATAGAAGTAGGGTAAAACTACCATCATAAAAAAAGCTGCTGATGTAAATGTTTTACCGGTTTTGGGTAGATGGTACTATATTAATGGGATGAGGATGTAGCTTAAAGCCTTTACAGTTAAGGCTTTTGCGGCTTTGATAAGAATAGTTGTTTTTGGGTCGGTATTTCTTTAAGTCTAACTATAAACTGGTGAAAACACTGTGTCAAATGAATGTTTAAGAGCTGTTGCGGTGATTTATGTAACTTTGCCGCGCAGTGGCTAAGATTGGTAATATTGAATTGGGCAATTTCCCCTTGTTGCTTGCTCCTATGGAGGATGTAAGCGACCCGCCTTTCCGTGCAGTGTGTAAAGAGCACGGTGCTGATTTAATGTATACAGAGTTTATCAGCAGTGAAGGTTTGATACGTGATGCTATTAAGAGCCGTCAGAAACTGGATATTTTCGATTATGAACGTCCTATAGGTATCCAGATATTTGGAGGAGATGAAGATGCATTGGCAATGAGTGCCCGCATTATTGAGGCCACTAATCCTGACTTGTTAGATATCAATTTTGGTTGCCCTGTTAAGAAGGTGGTTTGTAAAGGTGCCGGTGCTGCTGTTCTAAAAGACATAGACCTTATGATAAGGTTGACTAAGGCCGTAGTGAACGCTACCAGTTTGCCCGTAACGGTTAAGACACGCCTTGGCTGGGATGATAAAACCAAAAACATCGAAGAAGTT
Source organism: Bacteroidota bacterium (assembly GCA_018267965.1). GTDB lineage: Bacteria > Bacteroidota > Bacteroidia > Chitinophagales > Chitinophagaceae > Polluticoccus. The sequence goes on from JAFDXK010000001.1 coordinate 865,720, forward strand.
GCTGAACGTTTGCAAGATGTGGGTATACAAGCCCTTACCGTTCATGGACGTACACGTACTCAGTTATATAAAGGTGAAGCAGACTGGACGCTAATAGCCAGAGTAAAAGAGAACCCCCGCATTAATATTCCAATATTCGGTAATGGTGATATTGATAGCCCTCAAAAAGCTGTAGAATATAAAAATCGCTATGGCGTTGATGGGGTAATGATAGGCAGGGCAGCAATAGGTTATCCCTGGATATTCCGCGAAATAAAGCATTATATTTCTACAGGCGCATTATTAGACCCGCCTACAATTGATGAACGCGTTGAAGCTTCTTTGAAACATTTAAGTGGAAGCATACAATGGAAAGGACCGAAGCTGGGAATTTTAGAAATGCGCCGCCATTATGCGAATTACTTAAGGGGCTTATCACATGTAAAAGAGTTTCGTACACGATTAGTCAACTCAGACAGTATTACTGAGATTGAGGATATTTTTGATGACCTGCGAAGGTATTATTCAGGGTCGCAACTTGTTGCATAGTTTTTCGACAAGCAGCTAATTATCAATAAGTTACGTTAGTATATAGCAATTTTAAAATTAAAACACCTATATTTGTTAGACTAACTCTAACTAATAATATGTTTGAAGCAATTACGGAATATCTGAAAGGACAAAAGCCCTTTATGGATATGTTCCGAAAACAAGCAGAAAGCGTAACCCATGCATATGTAGAGGAGGTTTATGCAAAAATAGAAGAGACTGGTTTAACGCCTTCTTTTGATGAACTGATGGATAAGGTTCGTGCACTGCATGACGACCTTACTCGTCGTGCAGTATGGATAAGAGAAGATTATCATGAAGACAGGGGCAGACGTTCGCCCAGGTTTACAAAAGGCTGTAAAAAGATAATTGATAAATCAACTGAAGATTTTCTGCGTACTATTAAGATTGTTTTAAGTCGTAGAAATAATAGTTATGCAGCTTTAAATAGTACGCCCGCTTTTCCTGCTGCCAATAGCTAAATTATTTTATCTGTTTCCTGTATAGGTATATTGCAACCCCACCGAAAATAAAATTAGGTATCCAAACTGCAATCATAGGGTTCAATCCAGCTTTTGTAGAAAACGTAGTTGAGAATTGCATAGCCATGATATATATGGCACTTAAAACAATACCGATAGCTAAATGCAGACCACTACCACCACGTACCTTTCTACTGGCTATACATACTCCTATTATTGTCAGTATAAAACCTGCAAACGGCTCTGAGGTTCTACGGTGTTTTTCTACGTAATAGAAGTTCAATGTCTCTCGCCCTCTTAGTTTTTCTCGGGCTATTACACGGTTCAGTTCAGGGGTAGTAAGAGCAGCTTTTACCTCTTCGTCTTCCTCTAGGTCGCGAGGCTTAAAGGGGAATTTCATATTCGTATCCTGAATGATGCGCATGCTCTCCTTAAGACCATCATTTATGCGTATGCGTGCATTTTTCAGATTCCATATAGCTTTTACACTATCGTATTGAATGTTATTGGCAAATATTTTTGTTTTCAGACTGGTGCTATCTATAGTTTCTGCGGTAAAGAAATAGCCTGTATTGTTTGCAAAATCATAGGTAAGCACATACACATAGAGGTCTTTTGAAAGCCTTAAATGCACACTTCTGTCTGATGATGAAGTTTGAGAATGGATGTATTTATCTTCAAAAGCTAACCGCTCTTTATTTGCTTTTGGGACAATCCAGTGGTTGGAGATTAGTGATAGTAAGCATAAAAACCCTGCACCAACATAATATGGGCGCATAAACCTTTGGAAAGACATGCCTGTAGCCAGCATGGCTATTATCTCAGATTTATAGGCCAGCTTAGACGTAAAGAATATTGTAGCAATAAAAATGAAAAGAGGAAAGAGTAGTGCCGATATATGCGGGATGAAGTTTTTGAAATAGTTCAGTATTTCAATGGCCGGCGTTTTGTGTTGTACATAATCTTCTACTTTTTCTGAATAATCAATGACACAGGCTATAATCGCTAATATCATGATAGCGAAAAAGAAAGTTGATAAGAACTTTTTTACTATATACCAATCCAGTTTCTTCATTCAGAACTTACAGCCTTTTTTTTAATACAGGAATCATATTGTTTTTCCAGCTATTGTAATCTCCCTGCAAAATATGAGTACGTGCCTGTTTTACCAAATGCAGGTAGAAAGATAGGTTATGTATACTGGCTATTTGCAAAGCCAATAGTTCATTGGCTACGAATAAGTGACGTAAATAAGCTTTTGTATAGTAATTGCTTGTTGGGCATTCGATGCCTGTGTCAATAGGTGTAAAGTCTTTTTCCCACTTTTTGTTTTTGATATTAATAACACCTTGCGATGTAAACAACATACCATTACGTCCATTACGGGTAGGCATCACACAATCAAACATATCAATGCCAAGGGCTATGTTCTCCAATATATTCCAAGGGGTACCAACACCCATCAGATAGCGGGGTTTTTCTTCGGGCAGGTTATCACAGCATAGTTCACACATCTCATACATCATCTCTTCGGGTTCGCCCACGCTTAACCCTCCTATCGCATTGCCATCACAATCCATCGAAGCTATAAACTCAGCAGATTGTTGACGCAGGTCCTTGTATGTGCTACCCTGAACTATAGGGAAAAGCGATTGCTCGTACCCGTATTTAGGTTCTGTTTCACTCATTTGTTTTACACAGCGTGCCAGCCAACGGTGTGTCAACTCCATAGATTTCTTTGCATAATCATATTCACTGGGGTAGGGTGGGCATTCATCAAAAGCCATTATAATATCAGCACCAATGCTGCGCTGTATATCTATAACGTTCTCAGGCGTAAATAAGTGTTTAGAGCCATCTATATGCGATTGAAACATCGCACCTTCTTCTTTTAATTTACGGTTATTTGAGAGTGAAAATACCTGGTAGCCACCACTGTCCGTAAGGATTGGCTTTTCCCATCCCATAAACTTATGCAAACCACCTGCAGCTTCTAGTATACCTGTACCCGGTCGCAGGTATAAATGGTAAGTATTGCCAAGTATAATTTGGGCATTTACTTCTTTAGTTAGTTGCTCTTGGGTCAAAGCCTTTACACTGCCTACTGTACCCACAGGCATAAAGATGGGCGTTTCTATTAGCCCATGTGCTGTACTGAGTAGGCCTGCTCTTGCTTTACTATTATTATCTCTGGCAGATAATTCAAATTCCATTCTGTTTTGTTTCTTTGCCTAAGTGTTAGTTGATGTATTAGTTCCGCTTTTTTTGTTATGTATAACCATCCAATTGGGCTATACTCTGTACTTCTTTGTGCAAATTTTCACATGTAAGGAACCGAAATCTCTAATCAAATATCATAAATCACAAGTTCAACCTGTAAGTATTATTATCTGCGCAAAGAATGAGGCACATAACTTGCAGCGCAACCTTCCTTCAATACTGGCGCAAAGATACACTAATGAAGCGGGTAATGCTATGTATGAGGTGATAGTAGTGAATGATGCCTCTACAGATGCTACAGATGCTGTTCTGGCAGAGTTGGAACGCCAGAACGCAAACCTTAGGGTAATCAGCATAAAAGCAGATGAAGAGCATATTTTGCCCGGTAAGAAGTTTGCTTTGAGTAAGGCTGTTACAAGCGCTAAATATGGTGTTTTATTGTTGACTGATGCAGATTGTATGCCTGCAACCAGTGATTGGCTTAAATACATGGTTGAGCCCATTAATTCAGGTAAGGAAATAGTGGCAGGATATGGTAAGTATACCGAGCAAAAGGGGATATTAAATCGATTCATCAGGTGGGAAACCATGCATACCTTTCTGCAATATTCATCATATACAAAAGTAGGAAGGCCTTATATGGCTACAGGAAGAAACCTTGCCTGTACAAAGGCATCGTTACTACACGCGCAACAATCTCCAATATGGAGCGAATTGCCATCAGGAGATGATGATTTGCTGATAAGATATGCAGCCACATCGACTAATATGGAAATAGTTAAATGGCCTGAAGCATTTACCTTATCAGAGCCGAAACTAAATATTACAGATTGGATAAAGCAAAAACAGAGGCACGTTTCTACTGGTAAGTATTATAAGATATCGATAAAACTACTTTTGGGACTTTATGCACTAACTCATGCATTAAGCTGGATGTTGTTTTTTATATTATTGTTTCTTGCCGATTGGCAGACAGTTGTTATTGCAATGGGGGGGCGGTGTCTGTGTTATTGGTTATTGTGGACAACAAATGCTAAACAATTAGGAGAAAAAAGATTGACTATATTTTTACCTGTAGCCGATATTGCATGGGCGATATATAATTTTGTTTTTTCGCCTTATATATTTTTTAAAAATAAACAGCAGTGGAAATAGTTCAGAAATATTTTGCCGATTTTACTAATGCACAATTGAAACAGCTGCAACAATTGGAGGTATTATATACGGAATGGAATGAGAAGATCAACGTCATCTCTCGCAAGGATATTGATTCATTATACGAACGCCATGTGCTGCATTCGCTGGCAATATCTGCTGTATGTAGTTTTAATAATGGCGCGAAGGTAGTAGATATTGGTACGGGTGGGGGCTTCCCCGGCATACCATTAGCTATATTTTTTCCTGAAGTTGAGTTTTTGTTGTCAGATAGTATAGGAAAGAAGATCAAAGTAGTGCAGGCTGTAGCAGATGCGATTGGGTTGAAAAATGTAACTGCAGTTCATAGTAGGGTAGAGGAGATTAAAGGCAGAACTTTTGATTTCGCAATATCACGTGCTGTAGCTCCATTGGGAGAGTTATGGAAATGGGTTAGTCCCTTACTGCGTAAAGGACATGAAAGCGAAGAATTGGATAATGGATTAGTGTGTCTAAAAGGCGGAGATTTAACCGATGAAATAAAGCAATCGAAATTACATGCTATGATGTGGGGTGTACATGATATTTTTCAGGAAGAGTCTTTTAAGGATAAATATGTTGTGTACGTGAAAAAATAGAAAAAGGGCAACAAGGATCATCGCATATCTTGTTGCCCTTTATATAGAAAAGTTCTCTCCTTATAGATTTACTGCTAATACAAGGCAAGCCAGGATTGATACAAACAATACAATCTTTTGAGTTGTTTCAGCTTTGCGGATGTTAGTAGCGTTTTTCATTTTGTGTTTTTTAAGTGTGTTTTGTTTTGTGTGTTTTTTATTTTTTGCTTTGATGAAACAAAGATGCAACACATAACACCCCTTTGCCAAAAAATGAGAGCCACTTAACGACAGCTTAGAAATTAGTTAACGTCAAAAGTTGTAAATGGTTAACCATTGATTTACAAACAGATTGTTAACCACAATAGTAAATAACATAAAAAAGCCCCTAAATATGGGGCTTTATGTATTAAACGGGTTGATTCAAATTGACTCTTGAAGCAAGCCAACTACTCTGTAGTGGTACTAGCCAATTATGGAGTAATTCTTTTTTTGTAGCTACCAGGTTATTGAATAATGGTGTCTCTTTGGATATATAGCCTTTATCTAAAGCATATTGTACCTGGTTAAGTGGCAACATTTGAGCTTTGTTGTTGACAAGGAAGGTTAGCATCAATCTGTCAAACATATTGACATCATATTGTCTTTCTATACTTTTTATGACCCTTACAGATGAATCAGTGCTGCAACCACCTACCATCACTCCAGTTTCATCGGCTATAATTACTATAAACTGATTAAAAAGCAATTTAGCCCAACCTTTTACAGGCTCACCATGAGATTGCCACTGTATATAGAATTGGTGAAGCTGTTCGTTTATTTCGTTAGCTTCTTTTTCAATAAAAGCCCTGCTGCTTTGATATATCCATACACGTGCATTATCCGATAAGTCAGAAGGGATAATGCCTTTCAATAACTCTAATTGCATGTTGCAAAATTACGATTAATCTGCCAATGAACGGGCAACCATCTCTGCAATGTCCATTACGGCAATACTATCCTCTTTTTCCTTGTTTTTAACACCATCTGTAAGCATGGTGGTACAGAAAGGACAGTTAGCAGCAATGACTGTGGCACCAGTTTCTATAGCTTCGGCAGAACGTTCAAAATTGATACGAGTAATGCCTTGTTCCTCTTCTTTAAACATTTGAGCACCACCAGCCCCACAACACAAACCATTAGTCTTACAACGTTTCATTTCAATCAACTCAACATCTAGTGCTTGTAATACCTCACGCGGAGCTTCATAGATATTATTACCACGTCCCAGGTAGCAACTATCGTGGTAGGTTATTTTTTTACCTTTGAATTCACCACCTTCTTTTAGCCGTATTCTGCCATCATTTATCAATTGCTGTATGAATGTGGTGTGATGTATCACTTCATAATTACCACCTAATGCAGGGTATTCGTTTTTCAATACATTGAAACAATGCGGGCATGCTGTAACAATTTTCTTTACACCATACATATTCATTGCCTGTATGTTGTTGTATGCCATCATCTGAAACAGGAATTCATTTCCTGCACGACGCGCAGGGTCACCAGTACACATTTCTTCCTTGCCCATTATTGCAAATTGCACACCTACTTTATCCAGTATTTGAGCAAATGCTTTTGTGATTTTTTGTGCTCTCTGGTCGAAACTGCCGGCACAACCTACCCAAAATAACACTTCGGGTGTTTCGCCATTTGCAGCATATTCAGCCATTGATTTTATATGCATAACTTTCTATTAGGAGTTAAGAATTTGATGCCATTTCTTCAGCCCATTTATCTCTTTCATCGGGACTGAATTTCCAAGGCGCCATATTGTTTTCAATGTTACCAAACATCAGGTTCCATTCTTGTGGACTATTACTTTCTTCCATTACCAGGTAACGTCTTAGCCTGTATATAATATCTAAAGGTTCAATACCTACAGGGCACGCCTCAACACAAGCATTACAACTGGTGCATGCTCTCAATTCTTCTATACTTATATAATCATGTACTAATGATTTGCTATCATCTACAAACTCTTTGTTCTTATTGATGTTTTTACCAACTTCTTCAAGTCTATCACGTGTATCCATCATTATTTTACGTGGTGAGAGTTTCTTGCCAGTGATGTTCGCAGGGCAAGATGACGTACAACGCCCACATTCTGTGCAAGAATAAGCATCCAGCAAATTCTTCCAACTGAGGTCCATTACATCTTTAGCTCCGAAACGATGTTGTTGAGGCTGAGAACCATCTGATGGTGGGGCCAACTCAGGTTGCATCATATACAACACTTCATTCTGGATTTCTTTCATGTTCTCCATTTCACCTTGTGGCTCAAGGCGAGAATAATATGCATTAGGAAACGCTAAAACGATATGTAAATGTTTAGAGTAGGGCAGGTAGTTTAAGAATGCAAACACACCAATAATATGCAACCACCAACACCCACGTTCTATGCCAATAAGTGTACTGTCACTTAAGCCTACTAATAGAGATGTAAAGTGCCCAGTTATCCAGAATGGTTCAGTAGTTACATAATGTTCAACCCTGCCTTGCAACGCCTGGTCTGCTGTATTCATTATGAGAAAAAGACTCATTAAAACTACCTCAGTTATCAGTATAAGGTTAGCATCATTGCGCGGCCAGCCTTCTAATTCTGATTGATTGAGACGTTTTACTTTTATGATGTTTCTGCGTATGAGGAAAATAATACAAGCCGTTAGTACCAGTACTGCAAGTATCTCAAAAAAACCTATTAGGAATGAATATAAACCGCCGAGAAAGGGCGCAAATATCCTGTGATGACCCGTTATGCCATCAATGAAAATTTCTAATATTTCAACATTGATAATAATAAATCCGGCATATACGGCAAGGTGTAGCAATGCAGGTAGTGGCTTTTTGAACATTTTTTGCTGACCAAGGGCCATCAATGTCATGTTTTTCCATCGTTGAGCAGGATTATCATTCAAATTTTCATCTCGACCCAACTTAATATTTCGCCTAATTTCACTTACTTTCTTATAAAACAAATAGACAGCAATGCCTGCGCATAATATGAATAATATTTGCTGAATGAGCTGCATGAACGGATGATTTGACACCCCGAAAGTAATTGCTTTTGGCTTAAAAACATAGTTTAACAGTTATCGTTATAGTGTTTGCAGGAAATTGTTTAGGTTTGGTATAAATGTTTTTACCTGATGTTTAAGAAAGTAACGCTTCTTTTTATCATATCGTGTATTATCATAAATCATCAAGCTGTGGGGCAAACAACCTTGCAGCAATTGAGGACTATGGAAGATAGTCTTGTTGTGCTTGCAGATTCTTTTTATAATCCCAATATCTTACCAGACGAAAGGCCTTTTACTAATGAACGGTTTATTAAACACCTGATAAGAGCACTTAAGGTTGCTGATTCATATAATTATCCTTTTGATAGCCTCGCAACCAGGATTAATATCCTCTCATCGCCAGATAATACTTTTAGAATGTTTAATTGGTCCGTGAGTTCAGAAGAGATGAATATGAGATATTACTGTGCAATACAACTAAAAGATGAACAGCTTAAGCTATATGGGTTAGTAGATATTTCAGGAGATATAGCTAAGACTTCAGAAGACACTGTTTTGTCGAATGGCAAGTGGTACGGTGCATTGTATTACAAAATCATTCCGCATGATGTGGATGGCAAAACATACTATACACTAATAGGCAAAAACTCTGCAGGCGTTCTTACCAATAGAAAAGTTTTAGACCCGATGTATTTTGCTGATAATGGTCCGGTGTTTGGTGCCCCGATATTTAATATAAGATCTCAGGCAAGGCCAACTGAACGTATTAATAGATATGTGATAGAATATAAAAAGCAATCGCAGGCATCTATGAATTGGGACCCCGAATTGAATGTTATCTGTTTCGATAGGTTAGTATCAGAAACAAATGATCCTGCCAGGAAATATACGTATGTACCTAGTGGGCAATATGACGGTTTCAGATGGATAGATGGTTATTGGACATTGATACAAGACCTGATACCTGTAGATGTTCTAGGAGATGGGAAGGCTCCTGTTCCACAGCCGAATGGTGGCAGGATACAACAGAAATAATCTTGGTTATTTTTCATAACTTTGCGCCCGATTTGGTCCGGTAGCTCAGTTGGATAGAGCATCAGCCTTCTAAGCTGAGGGTCATTGGTTCGAATCCAATCCGGATCACAGAATATGAAAGCCATTGATAATCAGTGGCTTTTTGTATAATAGCATTGATGTTTTTCATAGGAGGAATTCTTATTTCGCATTTATTGGCATTATATATAAAAGCAGTTCCATTATATTCCTTTACAAATGAGGACGAGTGACGGGTGAGACTATATTATTCTCCAAAAAATACATCTTCATCATGCCCTTGTTTTTAGCTTCTATCTCACCTCGGTAGGTAAAAGTGAATTTGCCCTTCACCAATTCATAAGTTGTTTGTGAGATGTTTATTTTCCCTGCTTCGCTTTTTTGCTCCATGCGAGCTGCTGTGTTCACGGTATCGCCCCATATATCGTAGGCGAATTTTTTAACACCTACTATGCCGGCTACAACATTACCACTATGTATGCCTATTCTAATATTAAATCCAATGTCGCCAAGCTCTTGTTTTCTTGCCAACATGAAATTTCTTATCTCAATGGCTGCATTTATCACGTTTTCTGCATGATGCTCATTAGCGAGAGGCAGACCGCTAACTGCCAGATAAGCATCACCTACAGTTTTAATCTTCTCTATTTTATGTTTTGCCATTATACCATCGAAAGTTGTGAAGCACGTATGCAACTCGTCTACTAATTGCTTAGGTGTTAGTTTCTCTGAAACTGTTGTAAAACCTACAAAGTCTGTAAATAGAACAGTAACATCATCAAACAATTTTGCGTCTGATTCGCCTTTTTGTTTCAGCTCATTTGCTACTTCGGCTGGCAGGATATTTAGCAACAGCCTGTCAGACTTTCTGCGTTCTTTAATAATGAAAAAGGAAAAGCCCAAGAGTAGCAATACTCCGCCAATACTTGCGTAAGTATAATTGCGTTGGCGTCGCAGTTTTGCAGCAGCTTGTTTCTTTGCTTCGGCATTTTTTAAACTGTCGGCCAGTTGTACTTTTTCATATTCTGCCGTTACTTCCAGGCGTGTAATTTTTTCTGTATTTTCTTTATTGAAAACAGAGTCTTTGTATAGCAAATACTGCTCGTGTGCCTCTAATGCAGCTTTATAATTACCTGATAGTTTATTTACTTCATAGATAGAGGAATAACCTTCCTGCACATCGTACAGCATCCCTAAAGATTTAAATATTGATACAGCAGTATCGAATAGCCTGTTAGCCTTTGCCAGGTTCACCTTTTGTAACAGGTATATTTTGCCAGCGTTTTGAATATTATATGCTGCACTTTTCATATTGCCGATACTATCGGCAATATGTCTTGCTTTGACAAAGCAGGCCATTGCAGCATGATATTTCTTTTGTTGCATGTATGCGTTTCCCAGGTTGCCTGTATATACACCAATACTTTCAATGTCGTTCAGTTCTTTGTAAGCGGCTATAGTTTTGAGTAAAAATTCCACTGCCTTATCACTATCTCCCTCATCCATATACACTAGCCCCATATTGCCAAGATTATTTGCTATTCCATTTTTATCGCCCAACTGTTCAAAAATGACATTCCCTTTAAAATAATAGTCGAGTGCTTTAGTGTAATTCTGCTGCCTGTAATAAACAACACCAATTTGCGACAAGTTAATGGCCATACCATTCTTGTTTGCTAACTCCTCGTTTATTTTCAATGCTTTGAAGTAAAATTCCAAAGAACGCTTATAGTCTGCTCTTATAAAGTAGTTCATGGCTATGTTGTTCGATGCTTTAGAAATACCGGGTTTCCATGCCAATTGTTCTGCTAAAGCCAGACTTTGTTTGCCATACTTAATACCTTCATCAGTATTGACCTCACTATACATGAATGAGAGCTTTTTCAAAAGGTTTACTTTACTGGTATCTTCCTTCATTTGAGGCAATACAAGTAGTAAAGAATCTATTATTGCCCGCTTTTGGCCATACCCATTAAACCCTAATAATAAGGTCAAATAAGCTGTGAATAAAATACGATGCATGAAAATTCAATTTACACTAATGTACATATTGAATTAAACAATTCTAAATGAGCTGCCAGTTACTTTAAAGTATGTCCAATCCAATTAACTTTATAAGAATAGAATTATGATGTATATGTAGTGCAAGCCTTATAGTTACAGATAACTAAAACCTGTAAGTATTCATTCTAGCTACTATCTTATCATTACACAGATTTCCAATACTCCCCTCGTGGGTGTGTGATAGTTTGTCTGCCTCATATGTGAAAATAGCTGTAGCTACTTCTTCAGCTACCTGTTTATATGCGTCCCTGAATGGGATACCACTGTTCACCAGGTCATTCAGTTTTTCTACAGTAAAGATGTATTTGTATTTCTCATTGGCAAGTATGTCTTGTTGAACATCAACGTGTTGCAACATAAGTATTGCCATATCAAGACTGGCCTTCAACGATTCAATTGCAGGAAAAAGTATCTCCTTTGTTAACTGCATATCCCTGTGATACCCCGATGGCAAGTTGTTAATGAGTAGTGTCAGCTCATTTGGCACAGCTTGTATCCTGTTGCATTTTGCCCGTATGAGTTCAAATACATCGGGGTTTTTTTTGTGGGGCATGATGCTGCTGCCTGTTGTCAGGGTATCGGGGAATTTTATAAACCCAAAGTTCTGGCTGTTATATAAACAAGCGTCCATACTCAGTTTCGATAAGGTTGCGGCAACTGTAGCTAAACTACTTGCAACAAATTTCTCTGTTTTACCCCTGCTCATTTGTGCATAGATGCTATTATAGTGCATATCACTAAATCCAAGCAGTATTGTTGTCATCTCTCTGTTTAAAGGAAATGAAGAGCCATAACCTGCACCGCTACCTAAAGGGTTTTTGTCTGTTATCTTGTATGCTGTCAGTAGCATATCCATATCATCGGTTAATGCTTCAGCATACGCACCAAACCATAAACCGAAAGAAGAAGGCATTGCAACTTGTAAATGGGTATAGCCAGGCATTAATGTATGGGCATGTGTATTGCTCAAGGCTATCAGTAAATCGAATAATTCAAATACTTTCGATTTAATATCAGACAACTCGTCCTTCAGGTATAGTTTGATGTCAACCGCTACCTGGTCGTTCCTGCTGCGTCCGCTATGTATTTTTTTGCCAGCTTCACCTATCCGCTGTGTCAACATCCATTCTATTTGTGAATGAATGTCTTCACATTCGGAGGATATGCTGAATTTGTTTTCTTGTATTTCTATAAGAATAGTTTCCAATTCTTTCTGAATAATAGCATACTCATCTGTTGTTAACAAACCAACTTCACACAGCATAGCTGTATGTGCCAGTGAGCCTCTGATATCGTATTTTGCCAGCAACATATCGAAGTTTCTATCGTTGCCAACCGCGAACTGCTCAATTAATGCTGATGTTGCAGTGTTTTCTTTTTGCCAGATCTTCATAGTATTTGAGTAAGCATTTTTATGTATATATCAATTCCTTCTTCAATTTCGAGCAGGTATATAAATTCGTCTGCTGTATGGCTTCTTGCCGAATCGCCGGGCCCCATTTTTAAAGCAGGGAAATCCATCAATGCTTTGTCGGATAGGGTAGAAGACCCGAATTTTTCTTTGCCTAACTCAATGCCCGACTTTACTAGAGGATGGTTTATATCTATTGTCGTGGAACGGAGTCTCATACTTCTTGGCGCTACATTACAGTTAACATGTTTTTTTACCTCCTCCACAATTTCTTCATTGGTATAACAATCATTTACTCTTACATCAACTGTAAACTTGCAGGATGTAGGTACCACATTGTGTTGCGTTCCGGCATTTATCATCGTTAATGACATCTTCACAGGTCCTAATGTATCTGATACTCTAGGGAATTGATAATTCTGAAACCATGTTATGTCCTGTAACGATTTGTAAATAGCATTTTCGCCTTCGTCACGCGCTGCATGTCCTGCAATTCCATTGGTTTCACAGTCCAGCACTATCAATCCTTTCTCTGATATTGCCATTTGCATCAACGTGGGTTCGCCCACTATAGCAGCATCTATAGCTCCTAATTCAGGTAACAAAGCAGCAATACCATTAGTGCCGGAAATTTCTTCTTCCGCAGAAGCTGCAAAAACAAGATTGTATTTCAAGTTAGGCTTATCATAGAAAAACAGGAATGTGGCTAATAAGGATACAAGGCTACCTCCGGCATCATTGCTACCAAGCCCGAAAAGTTTTCCATCAACTTCTATAGGTGTGAATGGATTGTTAGTGTATGCATTATTAGGCTTTACTGTATCATGATGCGAATTGAGTAATAGGGTAGGCTTTGTGGCATCATAATATTTGTTTGTTGCCCATACATTATTCATTAACCTGTTTGGGACAATGCCATGTGATTGCAGGAATTGCTGTAAAACCATAGCTGTGCCATGCTCCTCTTTGCTGAATGATGGAACAGCAATTAATTGCCTGAGCAATTGCACAGCTTCTGTGTAAGCTATTTGTTGTGAATAATTACTCATTGTATTACTGTACCGCTATTGCCTTTTAAAATGTCTGATAGATATATTGCATTACCGATAACTACTCTTTCTACTCCTGACCTCACTGCATCGCAAGCATTTTTGATTTTAGGTATCATGCCACCCGATATAATACTGTCGTCTTTCAGTTGGTCAAAATCACTTGTGTTTATTTGTCTTATGACAGAATTGTCATCTTCTGCATTCAATAACACGCCATTTTTCTCAAAACAATAAATGAGTTGGACATTCATAATAGCTGCCATTGCTTTTGCTATTTCCTGGGCAATAGTATCAGCATTTGTGTTTAGCATGCTTCCATTGCCATCATGTGTGAGCGGTGCAATGACAGGTACTAATCCCAATTCAAGGAGTGTCGTTAATATCTTAGGTTCGATACCTGAACCGACTACGTCGCCTACAAAGCCATAGTCAATGTCTTTTATTGGGCGTTTTACTGCTTTGATGATATTGGCGTCTGCACCTGTAAAGCCAATGGCATTGCACCCTAAAGCTTGTAATCCCGCAACAATGTTTTTGTTGATAAGTCCACCGTAGACCATGGTTACTAATTCCAGGGTCTCTTTATCTGTGATACGCCTGCCATCTACATAGTTTGGTTGGATGCTGAGCTTTAAGCCCATTTCAGTAGCTAGTTTGCCACCACCATGTACTAATATTTTTGATCCGTCTATTTTGCTAAAGTCATTAATGAATGCATGCAGTTTGTCTGCATCATCAATGATATTGCCACCTATTTTTATTACCGTCAGCATGCTTGATTATGTTTTAATATTTCTGCCAGTACAGCCTGTGCTGCACAAACCCTGTTCGATGCTTGTTCTGTTATAATGCTGCTTTTTGAATCCAATACACTACTGCTTAACTCTACATTTCTGCGAAGGGGCAGGCAGTGCATAAGTTTCGCATGGTTCGAGATTGATAAGTGTTCAGGCGTCAGCATCCAGCTATTGTCTTCGCACAATACCTTTCCATAGTCTGTTACACTACTCCAGTTCTTCACATAAACAAAGTCGGCATCTTGCAATGCAGTTTGTTGGTTATACTCAATGGTTGCCCCATTAGTATAAGTGTCATACAGCTCATAACCTTTCGGGTGAGTGATAACAAAATCAGCTTTACCCCATGCGTTCACCCATTGAGCGAAGGAGTTGGCGACACATTGCGGTAAAGGCTTGATGTGTGGCGCCCAGGTGAGCACTACTTTCGGTTTTCTTTTTTCCTTGTGTTGTTCTGTTATTGTAATAATATCTGCCAGGCTTTGTAATGGATGAAGCGTAGCGCTTTCCAGGCTTACAATAGGGATACCTGCATACTGTATCAGTTGCCCGAGTAATACTTCGGCATAATCCTCTTCTTTGTTTTGCAAAGAAGGAAAAGTCCGCACACCAAGCATATCAAAGTAAGCACCCAAAACAGGAGCGGCGTCTTTTATATGCTCAACTGTGTTGCTGTTCATGATTGCCTCATCTTCCAGTTCCAACTTCCATCCATCCTTGTCTATATTGAATACAATTACTTCCATGCCCAAGTTGCGCGCTGCTATCTGTGTACTGATACGTGTGCGCATGCTAGGGTTCATGAACAGTAACCCTATGCGCTTACCATTGCCCAATGTATTATCAGACAGAGGCTTTACTTTATAAGCAATAGCCTTTTCTACAAGTACGTTGATGTCTGCAACATCAAGAACAGAAGTAAAGTGTTTCATGTTAATTCAAATTGTTTAAGTAAGCGATCTCATCTTTTATAGCATTAATCAGAATGTTTATTTCCTCTTTCCTGATATTTAGTGCTGGTAATAAGCGAATGACATTAGGTTTTGCTTCCCCTGTGAATATTTTGTGTTTATGCAACAGGTTTTTGCGCAAGCCTTTATGTTCATCATCCACATCAAAACCAATCATCAACCCTTTGCCTCGTATGTTTTTCAATTCGGGTATTTGTGCCAGTTGATTCATGAGATACTCTCCCGTTTCATTTACACTGTCTATGAGATTTTCATTTTGAATGACATCTAACACTGCCATTGCAGCAGCACAAGCCAGATGGTTGCCGCCAAACGTTGTGCCCAGCATGCCATGTTTGGGTTGTATATGAGGTGCAATGGCAATACCACCAATCGGGAAGCCATTACCCATGCCTTTTGCCATGCTATAGATGTCTGCACTTACACCTGCGTGGTCATGCGAAAAGAATTTACCACTACGCCCATAACCGCATTGTACACTATCAGCTATATATACAGCGCCATATTCATCACACAGTGTACGGATAGCCTTCAGAAAATCTGTTGATGCGACATTGATGCCCCCAACACCTTGTATGCCCTCTACAATTACTGCGGCAGTTTCATTGCCATATTGTTTGAAATATTCCAGCAAAGCAGCAACATCATTAAAAGGCAGGAAGCTGATATTGTTTGTTTCATTTACAGGTGCTACGATACTTTTATTGTCCGTTGCTGCAACAGCTAATGAAGTGCGCCCGTGGAATGACTTAGAAAACGCTACGACTTTATTGCGGCCTGTATAGAATGAAGCCAGTTTAATCGCATTCTCGTTTGCTTCTGCTCCTGAATTGCACAAGAATAGCTGGTAATCTTTCTTACCTGATACACTACCTAACTTTTCGGCTAGTTGCTTTTGTATGGGTATATGTATTGAGTTGGAATAAAATCCGATTTGACTTAATTGTGTTTCAATAGCCTTAACATAATGCGGATGGCTATGCCCGATAGATATAACAGCATGGCCGCCATAGCAATCTAGATATTTATTGCCTTTATCATCCCATACGAAAGAACCCTCGCCTTTGGTAATGGTTATATCATTTAATGGATATACGTCGAATAGTTTCATTGTTATCTGATTTGTTAGAATGCTATGGATTTAAGTTGTAACCCTGCATTTTCAGGTAAGCCAAAAACAAGGTTCATATTTTGTACCGCCTGTCCTGAAGCACCTTTTAATAAATTGTCTATTGCAGCGTGTACAATCAGTTTGTCGTCTACATGTTCTAAGTGAATTAAACATTTGTTAGTGTTCACCACTTGTTTCAGGTCAACCATATGATGTGAAACATGCGTGAATGGATGTTCTTTGTAGTAGTCTTTGTACAACACATAAGCTTCATTAATGCTGAGGTTGCAAGCTGTGTAAGCCGATATATATATACCACGAGTGAAATCTCCCCGCCATGGTATAAAGTTTAGTTTAGAGAAGCCTGGTTGGTTACTGCTGAGCGTTTGTACAATTTCATTTACATGTTGGTGAGCCAGTGCTTTATAAGCTTGTATATTATTTGCTCTCCATGCAAAGTGAGAGCTGGATTGCAACTTTTGACCGGCACCTGTAGCTCCAGTAATCCCTGTTACATGCACTTCATTCAGCAATTCTTTTGATGCCAAAGGCAGTAGTGCCAACTGGATAGTTGTAGCAAAACATCCAGGGTTGGCAATGGATTTTGATTGTTTTATACTGTTTCTATTCGTTTCAGGTAACCCATAAACAAAATTTCTATTACCCATTGCAGATGATGGTGCTAACCTGAAATCCTGCGACAGGTCTATGATAACAACATCATCCTTTATATGATTGGATTGAAGAAATGCCTTTGCTTCGCCATGCCCAACGCATAAGAACAGCGCATCAATATCATCACTCAGTTCAGATGTGAACTGCAAATCTGTGTCCCCCTGTAGGTCGGTATGAACAGATGCAATTGCTTCTCCTGCATTACTCCTGCTGTGAACAAAAACGATCTCGACATATGGGTGATGAAGCAGTAAACGAATCAACTCACCACCCGTATAACCTGCGCCGCCTATAACCCCAACTTGCATTTTCTTATCCATTGTGTACTGTTTCTTTTTGATTGCCATTCACTGCATGGAAAATAGCCACCTGGTTACCGAATATTTTTGCAAAACCTTTTACATCATCACCATTCCAGGTGTTATTCATTTCGCCATATGCTCCGAATTTTTCATTCATCAGGTCATGTGGGCTTTCAATACCTGTTATAACAAACCTGTATGGATGGAGGGTAATGAATACCATACCAGTAACATTGGTTTGGGTGTCCTCCATAAACTTTTCTACGTTTCGCATAGTAGGGTCAAGCATCATACCTTCGTGTAACCAATTGCCATACCATGTGCTAAGCTGGTCTTTCCAATACAACTGCCATTTGGTGAGTGTATGTTTTTCCAACAAGTGGTGTGCCTTGATGATGATAAGAGGAGCAGCAGCTTCAAAACCTACACGTCCTTTAATACCGATGATAGTATCGCCCACATGAATATCCCTGCCTATGCCATAAGGTTGCGCAATCATCTGCAGCTTCTGAATAGCAATAACTGGATCAAGATTTTGCTCATTATTTACGCCAGTTAACTCGCCTTTGTTAAAATGAAGCACTATTTCAAAAGGCGTAGCACCTCTCGTTTGTGTAGGCCATGCTTCTTCAGGTAGATATCCATTGCTGTTCAATGTTTCTTTACCACCAACCGATGTTCCCCACAACCCTTTATTAATGCTGTACTGCGCTTTCTGAAAATCAAGATTTACACCATGTTCTTTCAGGTAAGCTATTTCAGCTTCCCTGCTCAGTTGCATATCCCTGATAGGGGTAAGTATCTTTATGCTTGGTATCACACTTTGAAAAACCATATCAAATCGTACCTGGTCATTTCCTGCTCCTGTGCTGCCATGTGCTACAAATTCAGCTCCTGTTTCTTTCGCATAATTGGCCACTGTCATTGCCTGCAACATACGTTCTGCGCTTACGCTCAATGGGTAGGTGGCATTTTTCAATACATTACCATATATCAGGTAGCGTATACATGATGTGTAATACTGCTCCGTTACATCAATCACTTTAAAAGAGGCAACCCCAAGAGATAAAGCTCTCATTTCAATATTTGCTAACTCCTGTGTGCTGAAGCCTCCTGTTTGAATAGTTACAGCATGCACATCAAGGTTTAGTTCTTTGCTTAAATAGATGGCACAGTATGTAGTGTCCAATCCGCCGCTATATGCCAATACAACTTTCTGTCTCATAATTTATCAGGTTAATGAAACCAATACTTTTGATTTTTTGACTAATAATTTTTTGATACGCAGCAAACGCTCGTATATTTTCACTTTCTTCTTGAACTGCTGAGCTGTTTCTTGTGGTTCGTAATGGTCAGCAGGGTCATAGAGCATAGCAGTACACAGGCAATTCTTTCGGTCTTTACTGGTCAGTATATCATAGTTAACGCAACTTTTACACCCCGCCCAGAAGGCATCATCCTGTGTCAGTTCGGAGTAGGTTACAGGCTCATAGCCTAAATCGCTGTTTATCTTCATAACAGCTAAGCCTGTAGTGAGCCCGAATATTTTCGCGTCAGGATAAAGCTTTCTGCTTAGGTCAAATATTTGTTGTTTGATCTGTTTGGCAAGCCCGCTTTTCCTGTATTGAGGAGCTACTATTAACCCAGAGTTCGCTACATATTCTCCATGGCTCCAGCTTTCGATATAGCAAAATCCTACCCAGTCGCCACTTTCGGTAAGGGCTATCACAGCTTTGCCTTCCAGCATTTTTTGCTCTATATACTCAGGCGTACGCTTAGCGATACCTGTTCCGCGTGCTTTTGCAGATGCGGCCATTTCTTCGCATATAATATGCGCATAGCCGATATGATGGCCAGCAGCCACCAATACCCTAAAGGTTTGGTTCATTGTTTCAGTATGTTAAAAATGAATAGATACACAAAACCAACGTGATGAACACACGTAGTTCAGGCATTTTGAAAATCAATAGATTGATTTCTTCAACAGTCAATGACTGATGGAATGCAGTGTATCAACGTCGCAACCAAAGACATGCAGTGCGGTTAGAAAAAACTGAGCCTGTTATAGGTTCAGCAAAAAACCCACCCCTGAAGCCTGCGCCTTGCGCAACCTTGCAGTTAAGCGATTGTAAGAAGGTTTTTTTCATTTCTTGATGTTGATCTAAGAAGTGTTTTAAAATATTTGAAGGCTGCAAATGTATACATTTTTTCAAAACAACAAAATGTTCCTTATTGCAGATACTACATTTAGGAATAAAATTGATAAATAATAGATGAGAAATTTGACTTGATACATTTTTTGAAAATGGTACTTTATATATGAGTATCAAATGATTGCAATGGGATGTGTCTTTAAAGACATCATTGTTAAAACTGAGCTTGTAGATTGAATCAAAATGATAAACATTTGTATGTTTTATACAAAGGATATGCCATAATCAGTTATAGTTTTGAGTAAACAATTAAAACTATTTTTTATGGCAGTTGATTTAAACAGTATTCCTACCGCAAATACAATAGAGTTCACTGTAACTTTTTTCAATCGAGGTGATCGTGTTGCTCGCATTCCATATGGAGGTAGCGATGTTCTTAATTGCAGATTTGACGCTATAGGTGTTGGCAATGGCGACCCCCTATCAATTTATGAGCTTGAAACACCCGGTAGTTATACCATTTCTCCGGGAAACCTTGCGTTTGTTGATCGTAGCGTAAACTCGAAAATAGCATTGCGTTATGGTGTTCCTGGTGGCGCACAGCAAAGCATAATATTCGCTATGCCAGCCTAATTATATAGAAGTGTCAGGATTAATATCTTACCAAGTTTTTGCGTAAAAACTTGAAAGGGGTACAAAGTAAATTTTTAAATTATAATCTATTTAGCTATGCCAGTTATTGCAAATGTCGGTGAAATTGTAGATACATATGATGGTGAAGAAGTTGGAACACGAGGCTGTGACCCTTGTGTTGGCCTTGTAGTGATTTACGAAAACGGCACAAAAAAATGTGCTCATTTTTGTGTGAGTTATGCTGGACCTTATACCCAAGCCAATATTAATGCACGATTAAATCCAATACTTCTTGCAAATTTTCCCAATGTAGAAATTACAAGCGTGGGATTTACTTGGGGTGGAAATACACCTGGTCAAGGTGCAGAGCTGATTTGTAACAGGTTACTCGAATATTTTCACAACAATGTTGCGGTGACTAGCAATACAAATGATAGCATCATATCAAATGGTGATGGGGTACAAATTTCAAATCTCCAGGTTTGGCCTTTCACAAATGATCCTGCATCAAATCAGTTTGCTGATTTGGCATAATAATCAAATCATAGCAGGCTGATTTTGAAACATGCTAAAACTGTCACTAAGTAAAGCAGCTATCAATCTAATAAACGTACCGACCCCGTTCGGTCAATAACAAATGGGGGGCGAAACCCGAAAAGCCATATGAGTAGGATAAATTCTTTTATTATGCCAAGATTAACTCTACAATCAGTTACAACATGTATTATGGCAGCTTTTGCTCAATACAGAACCAACACTGCAGGTACAATAACAGTAGCAACAGGACAAGGTAATGTAGATGTAACCTGTGTAATCCATGGTTCAAGATTCAATACTGGATTCCCGGGATATACTATGAGCGCTGCTGACATAGTAGCGTTACGCGAATGGTGCATTACACATCCCGGCAATTTAGGGTTAGGTGGTGCTGATTGGTCCTTTGGATTTAGGGGCGTAGCTCCTGATCATATTGATTCGGTGAATATCACGCTTATCAACCTGACACCCAATATGTTCAATTTTCATGTCTATCTGTCTTAACCTATTCACTAATTATATATCAAACAGCCTTCGTTGAAACAATTTGGCTGAATATTCTGTAACGTACATCATTATAAAGCCGCGAATGAGCGGCTTTATAAAATTTTATTACCGTGCTATATTAACTATTGCATTTTAAAATGCCTCTAACAGTGGCTACATCTTCTTTTTGCCATAATACACTATTTATATGTTTGGGACTTGTATTCCTACCGTGTAATATTGAAATGAAGCCGTTTATATAATCGTGTGAAACTACTTTGCCATTAGAATACCATACAAATTCATTGTCTTCGCCTACTTGCAGATCTTTGAAAGGATTGTTTTCCCAGAATTGTTTGCGATATGCCATAGTAGCGCCTGCTACCCAATGCAGGCCATCGGGTGGGTATGTATATTTCCAGCAGCGGCCGGTAACTGGTGCATAAAATCTCAACTGGCTTAATCCACATATGTCTGCATTTGTTTCTTCGAGTATAGCTACCTGGTGACTCACCCAATCACTTGCATACCAGTCATCGTCGTCTAAGTGAATAATAATCTCTCCGTGTGCAATACCACATGCATAGTTACGTTTTGTGCCAATTGTCATCGGGCCATGCCAAAGCCTGAGATATATAATATGCGGATTATTCGGTATCAAATGTTGAACGGATTTGATGCCGTCGTCTATAATGATTAATTCTTTATTGTAATAGTCCTGATTGAGGAAAAGTTTTATTGCTGTTGGTATAAATCTGGCTCTGTTTGCAGTTGGCATAATACAAGAAACAAGCGGCTGAGCTGTCATAAGAAGAGTATTATGAGTGCAAATGATATTTGTGGGTCTTTAGGAGATAATCTACATTTCTTAGATCATTTTCTATAGGCTTACGCGGATAAAGATGAATAGGTACATATATTGGCAATAATTCAAGCATATATACAATGCTGGTGCTAACTGTGTGTATTTCTGTAGCTTGCTCAATAACCTTGGCCCAATCGAATATACTGAAGCCCGGCATCGCTTTCATTTCCACATTAGGCAAAGCATTGTCAGGACATATATTAATCATGAACTGATTATCGCTGCCGAAAGTGTTATTGATCAAGTTGTACTTAGTATTTTTCCCTACAATATTTTGAAATAAAACATCTTCTCTTTCCTGGTCTCTTTTCCATTGTGCTGATTCTTTCCAAAGTCTCCAATCTACATTATAAAGTATATACTTGGCAGACATGCATTTTTCATATGGTAGGTTTAATATAGAGTCTGCCCATCTTATTGGAAGTAACCTTTTATCGTCGACAATACAATCGGTCTGTGTCTCATAATTAACACCCGTACAACGATAATCTAACCATTCTATATTCTGATATGCTCTCTTTAATCCGTCGACAAATTGAGGTAGAACTCCCCAGCATATTGGTTTTGTACCTGCGATAGCCCTAACGAGGGTTTGAGTAAATATAATATCACCTATACCGAAATACTGCAAAGGATATACGGCTTTATATTGTTTTATCATGCTTGTGTCGGTAGCTATATAATCTCTTAGTAGGATACTGTCTTTATCAAATATCTATATTGGTAACATATTGGCAGGTATATCAGAATTGCTAAAGTTCACTTTAGTCCCTTTGAACCCGAATTGTCCTGAATAATCATTTCCACCTGAAAAAATCGATGAACCATATGCCTCAATGCTGAAATTATTGGCGACTTCTTCTGTAGCGAATCGTATTCCGTAATCATTTTCAAGCATGTTCCTATAAGAACGACAAATATGATGATCGTGAGGGTGCATCAGGTTTGAAGGAATATTTAATTCAGACAATATGCTGCAGAGTTTTTTGCTTCGTAATGAAAACCCCCCGTTGCCAACATTTTTATTGTCTTTATATCCCCATGTTGCACCTATATAATCCCATTTGAGCCAATCATCTTCCCATTTACGCCAATTAACTATATAAGCATCCGGTTGAATAGTGAGGACATGTGAAGTGTCAAACTGATAGGCTAAATTTTTCATCATAAAACGGGAGTAGGCATATGGCCAGTCATTTGTATCATAGCCCGATACACTACTATCCTCTATAATATTAACAGCTCCAAACTTAATGTCTTTCTGGCTGATTTGTGCAGCTCGCTGTATATTACCATTGCGTCCGTTGATACCAAATAACGTAACATCGGGCAAAAAAAGATGTGTGAAATCAAGAGCATAATCTATATCATCATGCCCCATAGAGCTAACATCTCCAATATGCTGAACTACTGACGGCGTTGAAATAATAAATTGCAGATCGTCAGCCTGGCACATCATCGATGCCATTCTATCCCAATTTATAGAATTACCAAACGTTGGCTTTATGTAATTGTAATATTGTTCACTACTAAAGCACATGTTTATGCCATTCGCGTAGTTTTTAGTACAATATGTATCAAACTGGTTTATTACCGGATTGTAATCATGATGAGTGTTAAATCCTGAGACAATCTGTTTCCCATTACCAGCATTGTGTAAAAGGAGTAGTGTGTCAATGAAGTCAGGTTTGACGATTGCATCGCTATCGAGGTTTATTAACATATCGCACCCACTTGCTACTGCATCATCAAGACCTTTTGCCAAAGCATTCTGAACTCCTGAATTTCGAGGTAGTGTTATCACTTTCACGATATTCAGTTTTTCTGCAAATTGCTGCAACAATACTTGTACATCTTTATCGGTACTTCCGTCATTTACAAATATCATCACATCCGGGAGCCTGCTAAGCTTAGCAAGACTATCCAGGCATTGCCTCAAGTAGTTTATACGGTCAAATACCGGAATAACCAACGCAACCTTCATTATTCTTGTTTTAACTATAATATTCCGGACCTATAAAAAATACGTGATACTATGCTCCATAACTAGCTACTGAAGTAGATGGGTTTTTTACGACTTTTAATAGGAAAGCCATAAAATGTGCTGAACTGTAGCGTCCGGATTCAGTATCATACCATATACACTTGACAACATTTCCGGACACTCTTGCTATTGTCATATTTGGCCCGCCAGATATTAACTGGACTATATCGCCTGCGTTTAATACTTGCATAGTAATGTTTATTTAGATTATGAATATTTTATACCCCCTCTGCCAATATCATTAGTATTTTATCCCCTCTGTTATTTTCTCAACATCAATCATAGCATTGTTTAGGATACCCATTGCCTTCTCAAGTCCTTCTTCTGTATATCGCATAGCATTGCCGGCGCTTTCTTTAGCCTGTATCATAGCAATTTCCCCAAAATCGGTTTCTTTATAATGCATTTCATTGCATTGTTCTTCTATCTCTGCAGTATCTGTCTCTGAATATGTATTATAGTCTTCTATTTTAGCGGGTGGGTTGCTATGGCCTTTATGATGTTCATTAATAGATGCCAGAATATCGTTCTCCATTTCAATCAATTTTTTTGTTTGTGAACTGTGAATTGTATCTATTACTTGTTTCAGTTGTAATGCAGTATCATTCTGTTGTTTTTGAACAACCTGTTTATACGTATCAAGCTTCTTTTTTACTTCATGGCGAATGCCATTTAGAGCATCATGGCTATTTGTCACCGCTGCTTGCTCAGTTTTTTTTTGTTGTTGCATGAATGAGAGTTTTAAAAGTTAAAACTTAAATAAGCTATGCACCGGACTTGACCGATGCATAGCGTAGTCCATTGCAAGTTGGTGTGCTCCGACAGTAAATGTATAATGACAACTAAGTTTTATAGCTTTTGTCAGTGTTGTTGAACGTCGGGATATACCATTTTTATACACCCAGGATCTTAGTAGTTCCTACAGCATCTGTAGCCGTATCAATGGAGTAGAGTGTTGTAACACCAGCAGTTGTTGCAGCTTGAGCAGTGATATTAGTTTGTTGCTGGCCTGCTACTGCATTGTGTGCAGCATTTGCTAATGCCTGAGCTGTTGCCTGGTAAAGGTTGCCCATTGCTATTGCAGGAGCGTCACCTAATACTTTTGTGTTTACTTGTGTTACTGAATCTGTGATGTAACTGTTTACCGGAGTTGGTAGCATAATTGTTGTTTTTTAAAAGTGAAGAATAATAGTTAGTCGTTATGTGTTTTTTAAACAACTCGCAAGATGTCTCTTGTGCCTATAGCATCAGTAGCTGTATCAATAGAGTATAATGTTGTAACACCTGTTGTAGTAGCTGCTTGTGCTGTGATGTTGGTTTGCTGTTGACCTGCGGTTGCATTGTGTGCTGCATTTGACAGTGCTTGGGATGTTGATATAAACAAATTTCCCATTGCCATTGCAGGCGCATCGCCTAACACTTTTGTGTTTACCTGCGATACCGAATCAGTGATGTAACTGTTTACTGGAGTTGGTAACATAATTGTTGTTTTTTAAAGTGAATAATAATTTTCAAAGTGACTAATGTTTTAGATAACCCTAAGGATATCTCTTGTACCGATGGCATCTGTAGCTGTATCAATAGAATACAGTGTTGTAACACCTGAGGTAGTCGCAGCCTGCGCTGTAATGTTAGTTTGTTGCTGGCCTGCTACGGCATTATGTGCAGCATTCCCTAGTGCTTGCGATGTTGCAATGAAAAGATTTCCCATTGCCATAGCCGGAGCATCTCCCAAAACTTTGGTGTTCACCTGTGATACCGAATCGGTAATGTAACTGTTTACTGGAGTTGGTAACATAATTGTTGTTTTTTAAAAGTGAATAATAATTACTTTAAAAGCTTCGATGTGCCAGCTGCATCCGTAGCTGTGTCAATAGAATACAGAGTTGTTACTCCTGCAGTTGTAGCTGCTTGCGCTGTGATGTTAGTTTGCTGTTGATTCATTGTGGCATTGTGTGCCGCCATTGCTAGAGCTTGTGCAGTTGCCTGGTAGAGGTTACTCATAGCCACAGCAGGAGCAACTCCCAAAGCCATTGTATTGGTCTGTGTTATCGAATCTGTTATTAGACTGTTGACTGGTGTTGGTAGCATGATCTTTGTTTTTTTGTGTGACTACTAATGTGAAATGATTACAGGATTTTTGCTGTTCCGGATGAGGTTGAGGCCGTATCAATAGAATAGAGCGTAGTCACTCCCGCGGTTGTTGCTGCCAAAGCTGTAATATTCATTTGTTGTTGTTGGGCTGTTGCATTGTGTGCAGCATTTGCAAGAGCGTGTGATGTCGCGATATAGAGATTGCCCATTGCAACGGCCGGTGCATCGCCCAATACAAGCGTGTTGACCTGAGTAACTGAGTCGGTGATATAACTATTGACTGGTGTTGGTAGCATGATATTTTTTTTAACGTGATTGTCGACTTATTGGCGATCTTTTATTGTAATAATGTTTTATTGTTCCAAATTCAAACTGTGGTCTCTTTTGTTAGTATATCAACCAAATTTTACCGATAGAATCAGAGCTACAGCCTGTGCCGTGACCGCAGTACCTACCTGATTCCCTTGCTGCTGTGCTACTGTTGCATTATGAGCTGCATTAGCGAGTGCCTGTGCTGTTGCCTGATACAGATTCCCAAGAGCCACAGCTGGGGCGCTCCCGATAGATTCGAGATTTACTTCTGCAATTGAGTCTGTAATCTGTGAGTTAACTTGCGATGGCATTTACATTTTTGAGTTACGCAATGAAAACAACTATAGTTTGCTCTTAACACGGAATTATTATTTGTTTCCGGGTGGTGATGGTGATGGGGGCGATGACGGTGGTGAATGCCATGGCGGTGACGGTGGTGACGAAGGTGGTGAATACCATGGAGGAGACGGTGGTGGTGAAGCTGGTTTCTTAGCTTTTGGTGGAGATACTGACAAAATTTTAGCACATGTTGATGTTGTTGTTGCTGAATTTACTATTTGTGCATTATGTTGGGCGTTTACAGCATTGTGCATAGACATGCCGATTGTTTCCACCATTACATTGCCTAGTAATCCCTGAGACTGTAAACCTGCAGCTCTTGATAACAATTGCTGAATATCAGCCACAGAATTATTAATCATATTATCTACCATACCAAAAAATTATATCATGTTATTGTTAATTTCAGTGCCCGGAAGAATAAACACATTGCCTGCATTGTCAGCTCCAATCATTATCCTTACTCCCTTTTCGCCTGTATATTTAAGTGTGATTTGTTTGCCGTCTTGAGATACGCTATATCCTTTTAAATTGATTGTGCCCAGCAATGTTTTGATAAGGTCATTGTATACTTTTGTTTGACTTCTCAAATCATATTCTTCAAGCTTATCAAAATCTACATTTTTAACAAGGTTAAGTATCGCTGAAGAGCAGGTAGCATACCCCAAAGGGATTGGTGAATCGGCAAATTGCCTTATTGCGTCTGCCAATTCTTCCTTTGACATTCCAGGACCAACGCTGGAAGTAAATAAGGTATTATAAATGCCACTTGATAATTGTTCGTATTTAGAATTGGCATCTGCCGTTACTTCATTTGGAGTTAGTTTTTTATTAACAGCGTCGTTGGCGACATATATATAAAATGAAGCTAAATCTAGAAACTCATTCAATGTTACCGATTTACTTTCTGCAAAATCAAATGCTGCTGACTTCACTTGTGGGGATATAGACTTGTAATAGTTTACAAATACATTTGCATATAACAAGTCATTGAAAGAAGGTTGTGCAAAGAAAGGCTTATTGCCAGAAACATCTGATTGCAATGCCTGAACAGACTGTTCCATTGCTGCATATGTTGTTATGCTGTTTGCCTTTAAAATATCCTGTATAGCTTTTTTATCAACCTGTTTGCCATTATAATAGTCTGCCAGACTCTTTATATCGGCATCAGTCATTGTGAATATCTTCTGGATACTTATTCTAAAGTCAGCAAACCTTATATAATCTTCATCTTGCAAAGCATTTACTGCAACGCTCAATAACTGATTTTGATCGGTTACTACGATGTCATTACCCGCATTTTTCATAGCCCAGTCAAGCCAGCTTTGTCCATTTGGTATCATGGAAAGTATGCTTTGGAAACGCGCGTCAAATTTCCGCGTATTATCCAACTGGTATGCTTTTATGTAGATCATGTCTTTTGAATTGTTGCTGAGGTATGTTAACTATTGGGGAATCCACTTAGTATGTTAGTCGCCGCAGTTCCGATTGCCTGGAAATTTGTAACAGCTGCTAAAGAAGCAGTTTGAGCTTCTGCTATAATACTAGACCATGGCTCAGGGCTTTCTGTTGCCAGCATTTGGGCCATTGCCACGCCTATTGCAGTTGTACTGATTGTGTTCATATTTCGAAGATTATCAACTGCATCTTGTATTGCTATTGCAGAAGATTGTGCTACTGACTGATACGCCTTACCTGCTCCTTCTTCTCTTATTAGTTCAGGTGTGATTGCCAAGTCGGAAACTACAAGTTGTGTGTCTGCCATACAATTTTTGTTTTTATTTATTTAGCTATTGTTATGATAGCCTTGGAATTATTTTCTCTGGTCAATTAGAATTATAAAACTTAGCCTTTGGGCGCAGGCTGTTGCATGAGAATCATCTTGCAACAAGACGCCATTGCAGTATTAGCAATATTCTGACAGTTATGCTGATTTGTTGATGCATTATCCATTGCTATTCCTATGGAAACAGCCATGCTGGAAAATGTGAGTTGTAGTGAATTCATGATACTATTGGTTTGTCGAGTTCTAATTTTTTTGGAAAAAATTTCAAACTTGTTTTACAAAAATACTTTCATGAGATACGCTATTCTTTGTATGCATTTTGCAATTACTTATCATTTTGAATCATTGAAATCCAGGATATAGTTAATTCACTTTCGCTGTGAATATGAAAATCAGAAGGTGGATATCCAAACACTGCTTTAAAAGAACGGCTGAGGTGTGCAGGGTCAAAAAAGCCAGCTCTGTACGCTACATCAGATATACTGCCAATCTTGTTTGATAGCAGTTCACAGGCATACAATAGCCTTAATTTTTTGATAAAATCTCTTGGAGTCATAGATAGTGTTTTTTTTAGACTTCGATTTAAGCTAGACGGACTCACACATAATTTTTCAGCCAATTGTATTACTGTAAGGTTCTCATTATCCACATTCTCCAAAACTGTTTTTGCAAGTTCTATCAGCCAGTTCTTTGTTTTGATAAGCTCCCTCAATGACGTAAGGCTATTGACGGATGATGTCGACTCTGCTACTTTTTTGTTGTTGAGTATGAACTCTTTTCTGAATTGTGAAGGACTACATTGAAAATGCTTGTAAAAGCATCTGTTGAAACTTGTTTGATTATAAAACCCGCTTTTTAAAGCAATACGACTTAAAGTATCATCGCTTTCTAATAGCAATTGTCTTGCATATCCGATACGATAATCAGCTATTAGTTTGCTGGGAGTATTGCCTGTAACGTTGTGTATTTTACGGTTAAGCTGTTGAGTGCTAATATGCATCATGTCAGCCAATTGAGACACCCCGAAATTTTGCTCCCTACATTTTTCGCTTATGAAGGCCTCTATTTTCTGTAAAAACGTTCCATCGTTTACATTCGATGGCTCTATACTAACAGGTTGTTTAGATGGTGATGGCGACATAATTTTTGTTTTGTAAGACTCGTAAATATTTTCTTCAATTACATAGCTTTCGACATGGTTGTTTTTTTGATACAGAGGAAAATAATTCGGTGATTATATAGAAGATTGTGTTTGAAATGCTGGGTATACTCTTTTTTTATGTTTTACTAAACAAAAATGCGTAACAGTATACTGTTGTAAAAGATGAAAAATACCTGTTTTATAAACAGGTATTTTTCACCAGTCATTGGGTTATGCAGGTATAAATACCTATAACTATGAATATTCCATAGAGGAATCTAATAGATTGTAAATTGACACTTACGGGACAGAAAATGTCATACAGGTCTCAGGGATATTCCTGTAACCTATGATGAGAATACTAATTATAAAGAGGCTAGTTTACTTTGACTATGTTGTTTCTTACTGCATATAAGACTAAGCCTGTAACATTACGTGAGCCAGTTTTTTGTAGCAGGTTATTACGATGTCCGTTTACTGTTTTTACACTCAGATATAGTTTTTCGGCTATTTCTTCGGCTGTATGTTGTTGGCACACTAGCTGTAGTATTTCTTCTTCTCTTCGTGTAATCTGAACATCTTGTTTTGGCACTTTCAATTTTTTATTCATTTTATGCCGAATTGCTTTCAATGTGCGTTCGTTAATATAGGAGCCCTTGTTGTAAACAGATACAATAGCTTCATATACCTCTTGCGGGTCAGACTCTTTTACCAGGTAACCATGAGCGCCACTTTCTATAAGCTGAGTTATGAAATTTTCATCTTCATGTACGGATAGTATTAGGATTTTTATTTGCGGAAATGATGAAGCCAAAGCTAATGTTACATGTAAACCACTGAATTCTTTGGCGTTATCCGGTGGAAGCGAGAGATCTACCAGCATCACATCAGGTAGGGTATTGCTATTCTTTAATTTGTCAATAACCGTATATCCTTCAGCTGATTCAAATATTACTCGAATATCTTGCCATGTGTTCAGTATCGCTTTCATGCCTTCTCTAAACAGGAACTGATCCTCAACCAAACCAATGTTTATTACTCCCTCCATAATTTGTTTTTTTGGTTGTTAAAGTTTATATATCTCTTTTTGTCATTAATGCTCAATTGGTATTGCAATACTTGCATAAAAACCGCATGTTTGGCTAGTGCCTGCTTTAAAAGTACCATTGAGTATATTGATTCTCCCATCAATGCTTTTAAATCCGAGACCTTTACTTATATCGTTACCTGCTAAGCCTATCCCATTATCGTTGTATTCACATAGTACATGCTGATTCTCACTATGTATATCAATTGTTATTTGTGTAGCTCCTGAATGTTTAATGGTGTTATTGATAAGCTCCATGATAATACGATATAATCCAAGATTAACTGTCCATGATAAACCCGGAAGTGTTGGTGATATATTTAAAATGATATTGACCCCTCCTGCATTACTTACTTGTCTGCAAACCGCCTCTAATGTCTTTACAAGACCAAAAGACTCAAGTTGTGGTGGCATTAAACGATGACTGATACTACGGATAGTAGCTATAGCTGTTTCGGATAACTGGCGTAGGTTTTGCAACTCTTTGATGATGTCTTGCTGAGGTTTTTTATTCTGTTCCAACATCACCATATTCATTCTTATTATAGAAAGCACTGCACCTAACTCATCATGTAAATCCTGTGCAATACGTTTACGTTCTGTTTCCTGTGCTTCTATATTAGACCGCAACAGGTCATACTGATGAGCATTTTTAAGCGTTTCCTGTTTAAGTTTATGAACGTATAGGTTTTTCTGAAAGTGTTGATATAAAAACACCACTCCTGTACCAATGATAAAAACAATAACTATAAAGGGTAATAAAGTGTCTATAAAGGCTGTGTTTTTGAGTGTTTCCATAGGCCTATTAAAAAACAAGTATACATTACTATTGAAAAAAACGAATGAAGTATCCAGACAAGTCCAACTGAGCTTCTTGAAAAATGGAATAATATCATTTCACCATAATAATATATTAGTAAGCACGATAAATAGTAAATAAAAAGACCTGAATTGATCCAATTAAGACTTTTTTTATTCTGCACTTCTCTCTCTCGCATCGTATCATTCAGTAAGTATATAAAAGTAAACAGTGAAAGTATGATGATGATAATAGATTCAAGAACAAGAGCATTTGAATTGAATTTATTGATGCTCTGTATAAACATTGAATTGATTATTGTGAAGAGTAAAAAAAACAAGACTATACTCCATGTTACTGTATTGCTAATATGATTGCCTAGGATTTTTTTATAAAATGAGACCAGGCATGGTACACTCAATGCAACATATAAATGCAATAACGGCATGTTGTTTTTCCCACTGAAGAAAAGTATTAAAGAGGTAAATTGAATAAACCCCGATAAGAATACAAAAAATGAAAACATTTTTAATGAAGTACACATGCTACGATATGCCCAAATGCAATTGATTACTGTTACTGCTATTGGGAGATGTGAAATGGTGATAATGGTATTTGTTAAGCTCATTTGTTGTTGTTTGCATTCAGCAGTGGGCTGTTTACATCACAAAGGCTGGGGCATGGAGCATTTAAATCCAAAACGTACTTATCTGTTAGTGGCTTATCATGGGGTCCGGGTACAGGATCTCCGTTACGATTCAATAATACATCTGTTCCTGAAATGGAGTCTGCAATATTGGCCTTATCTACCGGAAGAATATAGAGTTTAAACTTATTTTGAGATTGGTTATAGCCCAGGTAAACGCGAATATCGTCGAATTGATGTGGAACACTATCTGATATTCCAATTGCTGCCAGTATATCTTCTGCCCTGATTGTGAAACCTTTGATAGGTATGTTGTTGGCTTGCGAATCATAACCAGATGGATAGGTGATATACTTCATACAAAGAGTATCAAAAAATGCAATGTCTTTTTGAGCAATAACGGCAGAAACCAGCAAGCTAGTGTCAACGGAATATGACTTTATATTGTCAGTACGTTTTTGGGTTTTAGAAGTGCAAGAAGTAATTGAAATGATAACAATAATAAGCAATGTGCTTATAGCAGAATGTTTCATGGTTTAGTTTTTTAAATAAATGGTGTAACCAGACTAAGGTATATAATTTATTTCATTGTATACTAAATATTAAATAAATATAACCTGTTTGTAATAGAAATCATAAGAAACATTATGTCAACTAACAAATTGGTAATATAGAATATTTATATGTGTAAAATGTAAATCGTGCTAACTGTATAACTAGTGTTGTTGCGGCACATGATTTGTTGTTAAAAAATTGCGTAGTTAAATAACTACGCATATATTTGTAGTTAAATAGCTACATAATGAATCTCAGAAGAGATGTATTTCAAGCAATTGCTGACCCTACAAGAAGGGCAATACTCTTATTGGTTGCATCTCAATCAATGACCGCAGGAGCTATCGCAGCCAATTTTGATACTGCCAGGCCTACAGTTTCTAAACATCTGCAAATACTTACTGAGTGCGAGCTGCTGAAACAAGAACAAAATGGAAGAGAGATGTATTATCACCTGAATCTCCAAAAGATGAAAGAAATAGCTGACTTTATCGAGCCTTTCCGAATGATGTGGGAAGCTCGTTTCAATAAACTGGAAGACATTATGAAAAAGCATAAAAACAAATAGTATGGAACAAAAAACAAAAGTTCATGCCGTGGACGGCAAACAAGAAATATTAATAACAAGAGAGTTTGATTTGCCTGTAGAATTGGTTTTCAGAGCATACACAGAACCTGAGATTGTGGAACAGTGGATGGGGACGAAAGTGCTGAAAATGGACAATAGAAAGCATGGCAGTTATCAATTAGAGACAACTGACCCCAAGGGAAATAAATATGGATTTAACGGAACAATACATGAGTATACCCCGAACCAAAAAATTACTAGAACATTTGAATTTGAGAACACACCTTTTGGTGTTCAGATTGAGTATTTGGAATTTGAGGCTGTAACAGATGATACAAGCCGGCTGAAGATACTTAGTGTATTCAAAACTGTTGCTCAAAGAGACCAACAGTTGCAAATGCCATTTAAACAAGGTCTTAATATGGCACACGACAGGTTGCAAGACATTGTTAGTAAATTAAAATAAGACAATATGACAAAGAGAAATAAAGTCATTTACTGGATAGCAACTATTTGGTTGTCTTTGGGTATGGTTGCGACAGGTGTTGCACAAGTATTGAAAATAAAAGAAGGGCAAGGAGCATTAGATATGCTTATACACTTGGGTTATCCGGCATATCTGCTGACTATACTAGGTGTGTGGAAAATATTAGGTGCTGTTGCAGTGCTTATTCCTAAATTCCCATTGTTGAAAGAATGGGTATATGCAGGGTTCATTTTTGTCATGACCGGAGCAGTGTTTTCTCATATTGTAGTAGGTGATCCAGCTGCGGAATCACTACCTGCATTACTATTGATTGCGCTTACTATTATATCGTGGTATTTTAGGCCTTCTAGTAGAAAAATCATTATAGCTAATAACTAACTTAGTATTATGAATCCGAAAGTTGATTTCTTCTTTGATAAACCATCTCAATGGCAAAAGGAATACGCAAAATTGAGAACTGTAGCTCTTGACTGTGGGCTTGAAGAAGAATTAAAATGGGGTTGCCCCTGTTACACTTTTCAGGGAAAGAATGTTGTGTTGATACATGGATTTAAAGAGTATTGTGCATACTTATTTTTTAAAGGTGCACTTTTGAATGATCCGAACGGAATACTTATACAACAAACGGAGAATGTGCAATTACCAAGACAGGTGCGATTCACAAATGTTAAAGAAATAGCAAAACTGGCGTCAGTTTTGAAAACATATATTTATGAAGCAATAGAATTAGATAAGGCGGGCATAAAAATACAGTTAAAGAAAACGAAGGAATATCCTGTGCCCGAAGAGTTTCAAAAAAAGCTAGATAAAAGTGCTGCTTTAAGAAAAACTTTTGAGGCATTGACGCCCGGAAGGCAAAGAGGCTATCTGCTGCATTTTGCTTCTGCCAAACAATCTAAAACCCGTGAAGCAAGAGTTGAAAAAGCAATACCGCAAATACTTAAAGGAAAAGGATTGGAAGATTAAATATGAAAAAGAAACTATCAACATCGCAAAGCAGAGAACTGCTTGATATACTAAAGGTACGTTTTGAGGAAAATGTGAAACGACATAAAGGTATAGAGTGGGCTAATGTACAGGCAAGACTGGAAACGAATACAGAGGCACTATGGTCGCTGAATGAAATGGAAATAACAGAAGGCGAACCTGATGTTGTAGGATATGATAAAAAAACCAGAGAATATATTTTCTATGATTGCTCGCCTGAAAGCCCCAAAGGACGCAGAAGTATTTGTTATGACCACGAAGCATTAGAAGCCAGAAAAGAGCATAAGCCTAAAGATAGTGCCATAAATATGGCTGCTGATATGGGTATTGAAATATTGACCGAAGAGCAGTATCGTGAATTACAACAATTGGGCGTATTTGATATAAAAACATCAAGCTGGGTAGCAACACCTGCTAACATTCGCAAACTGGGCGGCGCTCTTTTTTGTGACCGTCGCTACGATGCTGTGTTTTTATATCATAACGGCGCAGAATCTTACTATGCTGCAAGGGGGTTTAGAGGAATGCTTAAAGTCTGACTATTTCTCTAATATCCTGATTTCTACTCGACGGTTCATCATTTCATCTTCAGGTGTTTTTTCAGGGTAAGCTAAAGGTTTTCCACTGCCAAAACCTTTGTATTGTATCCTGCTTTCATTAATGCCTTTATCTATCAGGTAGTCGTATATGGCTTCGGCACGATTTTCAGAAAGTTTAAATTCTTCAGTATCATAATCATATCCATCTGTGTTGCTGTTTGGGAGGCAACAGATATGTCCTTCAATACGAATTTTAAGGGTAGGGTAGTCAACAAGTGTTTGGTATAGTTTTTCTAACTCGGGTTGTGATTCTTCTCTTACTACATGGCGTCCTGGTTCGAAAAATATTTTATTGAGTTTTATTGTTTCGTTCTTTTTTGCTTTTGAAAGATCTATACTCTTGTCTTTAACTGCAACAGGTATGGGAGCAGGTGCAGGTTTCCATCCTTTGATTCCCCCGGGTAATATATCAACTCTTCGGTCTTCGTAAAAACCCGAAGTGCCAAGTGTATCTAATCGTTTTATCTCACCTTTCCCGGTCACAAGTTGTATGTCATCTTGCGATATACCCATGGTCAATAAATAGTCCTTTACTGCGTTAGCTCTGTTATTGGATAATGTTATATTAAAACTGTCCGTGCCTACATAGTCGGCATAACCTATAATGCCAACTTTCTTGCCTGTTCTTATAATATCGTTATACAGCAATGAGTCTAATGTTGACTTAGATTTATTGGTGACTATTGATTTGCCAATATCAAAATACAGTCGGGTTGTATCTGCATTTTTAGAATAGCTTATAAGACCAATGAAAACGAATAAAGCTATGCATAATACCTTTTTCATTTTGCTAAATTAGAAAATGTTGTTTTGTATTGGTGGGTGAAAAGGGGGGTAAAATATAAAAGCCCGCTGGCGTTGCGGGCTTAGTATGTTTATTCAGTTGCTGTTATTGCAATTTACAATTCATAGTTCCGTTCGAGCCTAATTTTTCGCAGTTTTTACTTGCTTCAATTGGCGTTTTTGCTAAAACCTCCGACGTAGTTTTATAACCTGCATAGTTAGTACAGTCGCAAGCATAGCGTTTTTCACAAGAGCTGAAGCCTATGCTGATTGCTGCCAATGCAATTAATATGGTAAGTCTTACTTTCATTGTAATGTTAATCTTTGTACAAGTTTATATAATTCCTGTCTGAAAACAAAGCCTCCAGAACTTACTAAGGTGTTTTTAGCCATTTATAAGTATTGATTTCTTTGTTATTTGATAAAATAAGATAATAAATACCTTCAGGTAAGGCAGATATATCTATTGAAAGGGTATTATTCTTAACCTGATTTTGACTTTGGCTAATTACCGTTTGCCCCAATTGGTTCCTGATAATAAGTTTTACTTGCTCTGGATAATCATTACTAAACCTGATGTTTAATTGAGTTGATGCCGGATTTGGGAAAACAACGACCTCATTTTGAGCACTGATGATTTGTTGCGCAGATGTTGCAAAAGTATCCGGGTGGAAATAGGTAATATTAAGAGGCGTAGACACTATTCCCAAGCCGGTATTATAGTAATTGCCTGACGCTGTGCTTTGGAGCTTTACTGGTTTCACCATATAGTATTTCATACCATTGGTACCATAAGAGTCTACATAGCTGTTTATGTTTACTAAGCCCGAACGTAAAGTATAAGTGCCATATTCTGCATCTGAGCGATAAACGTAATATCCTACTACACCGCCATCGGGAGATGAACCCCATGTAATTTTTGCACCGCCTGTAGTAGTAGTCAATATTATGTTGTTTGCCGGTTTTATATAATCAGTACGTAAAGTCAGGTCTCCCATCAGCGCAATATGCACCATGCGTGAGCCGTAATTGTTATATGCCTGGTATAAATTGCCATCGTTATTCTGTGCTAAAAGCGTGCTATAGCCGATGTGCTCACCAAGAGTCATGTGATGGAAAAACCAATGAGGCCTACCTGCCCAACAATTGGTTAATGCAGGGGTATTGGCACATAATGGTGCCCGTAAAAAATTATCCTGCGCATCCCAATCACCAAAATAACTGCCAAAAAGCATGGTAAATATTCCATTGACATTGTTAGCGGCAATATTTGTGGTATTGCCAATTCCGCTGGCGCTGGTATAGCTACCGCCACCGCAGCCATAAGACCACTGATAAGTTGCTGTATTTAACGATGTGATGTAGTCTATACTCTGTGTTGAATTATTTCCTAACAATGGCATAAAATTACGCCAACCGTTTGCCGCAAAAGGTTCGGTTGTAGATATACCAAAATTGTCATCAATCAAAGCACGATGCAGAATTGCTAAAGAATCCATTTTATAACTGTGGTCGCGATTTAAATAACTTCTCATCATTTGTATCTCTGTCTTGCTAAATGCTGGCATATTAGCAAAATCTATTCTGCTTATTTGCAATTCCACATTGCTGGGTAGCACGCTTTGGTCAAACTTGCCGTCTCCGGGTATGTTCTTGTTTTGGGCTCTTGATGCAGCTGTACTATTAACGCTTGCATCTGTCCAAGTTCCGTCTATATCTGCATAAAAGCAATCAGCAGGCCATGCGCCAAGGTGGTCTGGGTGCCCGTCCGGGTTAATATTACCACTGTATGGTACAGCTAAATGTCCTAATATCAATACAGCATTAGTGCTGTTATCTGCTACGAATGTTGACTTTATGTGGTTCTTGATATTAGTTACTGTCTCGGTGCGTAGAAATGTTTTTTGTATAACTGCCCATCCGTCTGCACGTATATCATTTTTCAAACGTTTAATTTCTGCAGCGCAGGAGTCCGAAAATGTAGAGTCGACCAACAGTAATAGAGTTCCTCTGTTATGAATTGCTGGTGCTTTGACAGATGCATAAATATAACCACTGGCTGTGGTGCCACCTATTACCTGATACTCGTATGTTGCGTTATCCAATACCGTATTGTCCGTATAAAAACTATCAGTTGCGGACAATGTTGCAATAGCAGAACCAAAGCTGGTAGCTGTCTTAGCCTTTCTAAAAACCTGGTATGAAGTGACTGATGGTATTTTTTTCCAGTTAATTTTTATTTGTGCAGGAGAAGGGGTAGTAGTGGCTGTTAACTGAATGGAGTAATCAACAGGAGTCTGTGCTGAAACACAGTTGAAAAAAAATAATGAAGCAATTAGGAAGGAGTAGCATTTTCTCATGAGCAAGACATTTATTATAAAATTAAACATTGTGTTGGTTTTTGCAATATCTCGAAAGGTATAAGTGTTAGCACGGATTGAACAATACCCTATAAATGGGATGGTATTATGTCGATTCAGGTAATATTTTCATCCTGTGATAGCAATACTATGAATGACAAACTATATATCAATAATCGTACTGACAAACCGCTGATTGCAACCATTTCTGATAATTACACCGGGACGAATATTATTTCATGTCCGTTATTGCCCGGAGCTAATGAAGTTGTGATGAAAGACCTGGAACATGGTATTTACACCATATTCATAGAAGATGAGAACCACGATATATATTATCGGCAAACAATTAATAAATAAAGGGGCTAAAAAAGCCCCTTTATTATAATGTATATTAGCAGTTGTTTTAGTGCTTCATTACTTTTTTGGTATCAATAATGTGGCCGTTTGCTTTTATCTGTATAAAGTACATGCCTTCTGCAGCATTGGTCAGGTCAAATTCCAGTTTGTTCATTCCGTTTTCCTTTTTACCAAAATCGATAGTTTGAATTGTCTTGCCTAACATGTCGGTAACCGTAGCATCAATGTTTACATCTTTTTCAAAAGAAACAGGTATAATAAATTGTCCGTTGGTTGGGTTAGGCAGAGGGTTCAAAGCAAAATTTCTGGCAGGATCGAATTTTTCTACTCCTGCAGGGAATGGGAAATAGAATGTATAATAACCACCTGTTGGTGCAACAATTGGCTTAGTCATAGTCTTACCGTTATTGCTCGTAGCGCTAATGTAATATTCTATTGACTGCATATAGTTGAATGAACCTGTAATATCTCCTATTTTATAGCCGGCACTATCTGTCAGTGTTACAGCATTCCATGATGTAGATGTCCACTTAGGGCGCCAGTAACAAGTTGCAGATGCTATACCACTCTTATTGGTAACCTGCGCCACAATATGGTATTTAGATTGCAGGGGTTGTTCATCTTGTATTGGTGGGTGCCAGAAACGGATAGGATTATCTGCAGGAATTTGCATGGTTACACAGTGAATTGCGCCACCACCCAGTGTAAGTACCCTTGAATCAATAGGAACGACATTATATCCGGGGAAGTTGTCCTGGAATGATTTTATTGCAGCAGCATCTTGTGTTTTATTTCCTGTGGCATTATTTGAGAATACAGGCATAAGGTAGGTCTTGTTTACTGTGAGACCGTTTACATATGTCCTGGCGTCTGCATCAATAGCAGTACAAGTTTTAAGTGTGTCGCCATTGTTCTGGGTTGGCATTGGCATTTTTATGATTCTATACGCTTTATTATAGACGTTCTTCCTGCTGTTGAGCATGGTAATAACATTCTGTATAATGGTTTTGTCCTGTGCATTAACAATTGAAGGATATTCCATTAATGCGAATGTATTTTCGTCCATTAATTTTAGATACATATCTATGTGTCCTGTCCCGCCGTCACAGTGCAATGTTGGTAGCATCATGTCATTAGTAGATGTCCATACATATTTCATTGTATCTTTTGTTTGTGTCGAAGGCCATGCTCCATGTGCAGGACCGTATGATGTGCCTATGTTGTTGATGTCTTCTACTACGTCACTGTGAAAAGTGTTTTTAAAACCATCTGTTACAAAATTGCCACCTTCTGCATATAGGCTGGTTTTTACATTAGTAATACCAAGTTGTGTAGCTAATTGTTCCGGGAATTTATCATCGTTATCTCTGCCGGGGTAGTATTGCATATCCAAAAAACCTAAGTCATCATTGGCGCCATAATAAAACCCTAAAGGACCATAATCGCGTGTCCAGAATGCATCACCGGCCATTATATAAAACTTATAATTCGTGAGTGGCATACCCATACTGTTCATATATGTTTTGATGATGTTACTATCAGCACCTGTTTCTATCCTTATCCATACAGGACATTCTTTTTGAATAGCGTCAGCCATTTTTGCCCATAATACGGCATATTCATCTGTTACATCCGGTCCGCCCGCATCATATACCCATGCTATGGCAACAGCCTGAGACTCTTCAAACTCTCCGGGTATATTTGCCCCTGAAGGCATGGTGTAAGTTGATGTTGTTTTGGCAGTAGATATAGGTTGGATTTTAGGATGAGCTTTTCGGTATTCAATTTCATTTTGTGTAGGCTTTACATGCCAATTGTGTTGCGCAAGGACAGCAGAAACATTCGCTATCATTGCTAAAGAAAATAGTGTAATAAATCGCATAAAAAATCTGTAGGTCAACTTCTAAAATACAGATAATTTAGATACCGAACGTTTTGTAACAGGGGGATTTATGATAGTATTTACAAATTCAGGTATTAGTTTTGTAATCTTATTTATAAAAGTTTAATCATGCGGCATCTGTTTTATATCATCATTTTATTATCAACAATACTTGTAAATATTGATGCTAACGCCCAAATGAAGGTGCATCTGGATTATAAAAGCCAGGCCGATTTGAGAAGTACAGAGAAATACGGTGTCATCAGTTTTGTTATCAGCAAACCGTTAACACCAGCTCCGGAGGTCTATTTTTATGCACAGAACGACCTGAAGAAGATACCTATGCAACTGTTGCTGAATAAAAAGCCAATGAAATTGGGCGGACCGGGAACCATGTTGTCGATAAAAGGCAAGGATATTTTTTTTACAGCAGACCCCGGTAATGGTTATTCATGGATTTGGAATGGCAGAGCTAAGGCTCCTTTATCACCTATTACAGATGTAAATGGACAAAAAGTTAAAAATGTTAAATGCTGGCTTATATTGCGCTCAGGAGATAAAAAATATTATTCAGATACAGTTACGATAGCTATTAACTAATGATACAGCCTGCAGTTTATAAAGAGACAATTCTATTTTCAATTAATGATGTTGCCAACAGGCAAGAACCCTCAAGGGTATTAATGTGCAGCCCGGACTATTTTGATATTGTGGATGTAAAAAATGTGCACATGCAGGGCAATGTCGGCCAATCTGATAAAGCGCTTGTAGAGGCGCAATGGGAATCTTTAAAACAAGCTTATGATAATTTGAAAGCACAAGGTGTGCTTGATGAAGTTTCTATTATTCAAGGTGCACCTGGATGCGAGGATATGGTGTTTTGCGCTAATCAGACTTTTCCGTGGAAGATGAATGATGGTAAAGAAGTGGTTGTAATGAGTAAAATGCGCCATGAATCAAGACGTAGAGAAGTGCCATACTTTGAAACATTTTTCAAATCAAAAGGATTTACGCCTTTGCATTTTAAACAAGTAGAAATGTTTGAAGGTATGGGTGATGTAATACCACATACAGGTAAGCAGCTTTTATATGGTGGGTATGGCCATCGTACTACTGCTGAGGCTTATGAAGAATTAGCACAAATGCTAAGCGTACCAATTGTAGCACTCGAATTAATTAACCCTAAGTTTTATCACCTGGATACCTGCTTTGTTCCTTTGTCTGCAGATAGTGTAATGTTATGTAAAGAAGCATTTACAGAAAAAGGATTAGGTATGATACGTACGTTATTTAGGAACGTGTATGAAATACCTGAAGAAGAGGCAGAAAAATATTTCTCTTTAAATGCTCATGCTTTTCAATCGCACGGTGTAAAGACAGCTATTCTGCAAAAGGGTAGTAAGATTACTGTAGATGCATTGCAAAAGGAAGGTTTTACTATTGTAGAAATAGATACTTCAGAATTTATGAAGTCAGGGGGGAGTGTTTTCTGTATGAAGATGATGTATTAAGAAGCTATAGCATAGCTATCAATTGCAATTAATCCTTTCAGAAAATCATCAGCGTTGCCCATAAAATCAAGATTGTGGCCCTGTACGTTCAATACTTTACCTACACGGTTGATGGCAATGGTGTGCATGCTTTCGTTATCATTAACATTCGATAGGAATATTGTAATACTTTCACCTGCAATATCAGGATAATCGTCGTACTGTATCTTGTTGATTACATACCATTCGTCAGATGTTGAAGTACGTTGTATAAAATCACCTGAATGTGCGTTGCGGTGCACTTTATGTTTTTTACTATCGTTCAGGATGAAGGGGTAATTGCAGTGCCAGTCGTTCACATCCAAAAGTTTTTCTTTAGCTACTATAAACAGGTCTTCTGCGTCATCCATTGTGTTGGTAGATATGCTATAATCCATGCTCCGGCCATTTGGTTATAATTATTTACAGTAAATTTCGTGCCAAAATTCATCCAATTCCGGCTTTGTTAATATTTTTAGTTGTGCAATACAAAGAACTATTGAAGAAACAGTTAAACAGCATTTGCGCTATCGATGATAATGCTGTAGATGCATTATCTGAGCCATGGGTTGAGGTTCGGTTCGGGCGTAAACAACTTATCACAAAATCAGGCGAAGTAGAAAAATACCTCTACCTGGTAATAGATGGCGTTCAAAGAGCCTTTTTTGAGTACCAGGATAAAGAACCGACCATAGTTTTTTCTTATACACCATCTTTTTCAGGCATAATAGATAGTTTTTTTACACAAACTCCTTCAAGGTTTAACCTTGAAGCCATAACATCAAGCACGTTATTAAGGATACATTACAATGAATTGCAGGAGCTAATGAACAAACACAGGAGCATTGAAACATGGGTCAGGCATGCATTGTCTTATGTATTGAAAGGCACTTTAGAACGCCAGGCGGAATTAATGGCTTATTCAGCTGAAGAAAAATTCACTACGTTGTTGCGTCGCAGCCCCCATGTTCTGAACCTTATCCCACATAAATACCTGGCATCCTATATTGGGCTGGACCCTGCTACTTTCAGTAAGTTACTGGGCAGCATTAAGATATAAATCTTTGTCTCTACCAAGATTTGACAGCTGCGGCAGGTATATTTTTGTGCAAAACATGTATTATGAGGGTATTTATTAGTCACACATTGTTGTCCGGATTAGAAAGTAACATACATAGTTTGTTGACAGAATTGGATGGATTGAAAAGAAAAGATATTGATTGGAACAGACAACTTTCTGAAAAACAATGGAGCCCGGTTCAAATTATAGAGCATTTAAATAGTTATAACAGATATTATTTACCCCACATAGAGAACGTTATACTAAATCAGGGTAAGAATTATAAATCCAGAGACCAATTTAAATCAAGCTTGTTTGGCAATTATTTCACTAAGATGATGCAACCTGATGCCAATGGTAAAATTAGCAACAAGATGAATGCTCCGAAGGATCA
The DNA here is from genome assembly GCA_018267965.1 of Bacteroidota bacterium. Taxonomy (GTDB): domain Bacteria; phylum Bacteroidota; class Bacteroidia; order Chitinophagales; family Chitinophagaceae; genus Polluticoccus. Next base: position 909,682 of record JAFDXK010000001.1, read on the forward strand.
CAGGCCGCCTGTTCAATTAAATTCAGAAAGTGTATTGACCGAATTCGAGGCAAATGAACGTAGATTGATAGGCTATTTAGAAAAATCAAAAAATACTGATATTCAGAAACTTAAAGTTCCAATAAGCATTTCCAGATTTATTAAATTAAGCATTGGGGATACATTCAGGTTTTTAATTGCGCATCAACAGAGACATTTTCTGCAACTCACGCGTACTGTAGATATGTTATCTAAATAATTGATTGATAAGTTTTTACATGCTCATGCTGTGATAGGCAAGCTATTTTGTTTAATTTAGATAATCTCTAAATAGCAATAATGGCACAATTAATTAGGAAGGAAGACGCGTTGGAATATCACGAAAAGGGCAGGCCTGGGAAAATTGAAGTTATTCCAACCAAAGAAACAAAAACACAAAGAGACCTTGCGTTAGCATATTCACCTGGTGTTGCAGAACCATGTAAGGAAATTCATGCGAATCCGGATGATGTTTATCGATATACGGCAAAAGGAAATCTTGTTGCAGTTATCAGTAATGGTACGGCGGTATTAGGGCTCGGTGATATAGGGCCTGAGGCCAGTAAACCTGTCATGGAGGGTAAGGGTCTCTTGTTCAAGATTTTTGCTGATATTGACGTCTTCGATATAGAACTGAATGCAAAAGATATAGAGCATTTTGTATCGGTAGTAAAGGCTCTTGAACCAACATTCGGCGGCATCAACCTGGAAGATATCAAAGCACCTGAATGTTTTGAAATAGAACGGCGGTTAAAAGAGGAAATGAATATCCCTCTAATGCATGATGACCAGCATGGTACTGCCATCATTTCAGGTGCGGCATTGTTGAATGCTTTAGAGTTAGTGAAGAAAGATATTGGTAAGGTGAAGTTTGTGATAAGTGGTGCAGGAGCTTCGGCCATATCATGTTGTAAGATATACCTGGCACTTGGCGCAAACGTTAAGAATATGTACATGTTTGATACGAAAGGACTAATAACAACTTCACGTACAGACCTCGATGATAACAAAAAAATATTCGCACAAGATGTAAAGCCAATGGATTTGGATAAGGCATTGGTCGATGCTGATGTGTTTATAGGCCTTTCCAAAGGTAATATTCTTACAGGCGATATGCTAAAGAAGATGGCTAAAAAGCCGATTGTTTTCGCATTGGCTAATCCTGACCCTGAAATACCTTATGAAGAGGCTATGGCTGCAAGGCCGGATGTGATAATGGCTACAGGGCGTAGTGATTATCCCAACCAGGTAAATAACGTTCTTGGCTTCCCGTATATATTTCGTGGTGCTTTGGATGTAAGGGCGACATCTATTAATGAAGAGATGAAGCTGGCAGCAGTTAAAGCGTTGGCTACATTAGCTAAAGAACAAGTACCCGATATTGTAAACGTAGCATATAATGAACAAAGCCTTCAGTTCGGGCCTACTTACATTATTCCAAAGCCGATTGACCCGAGGTTGTTGGTGACTGTGTCTCCTGCAGTAGCCAAAGCTGCAATAAATAGTGGCGTAGCGCGTAAACCAATTACTGACTGGGAGGCTTATGAAAATGATTTGTATCGCCGTTTAGGTTCTGATGATAATATCCTTCGATTTATAATTAATAAGGCGAAACAAAATCCTAAGCGCGTTGTATTTGCCGAAGCGGATAATCTTAAAGTTTTAAAAGCAGCGCAAATAGCTAAAGATGATGGTATTGCAATTCCAATATTACTGGGAGAAGAAAAAAAGATTAGAGAACTTATTGAAAAGCATGGGCTGCAATTAAATGATGTGGAGATTATAGATCCTCGTAGTGAAGAACAGTCATTGAAACGTGATAAATATGGTGCTATATTTTTCTGGAAACGGAACAGAAGAGGTTATAATTTGTACGAGGCAAGAAAGGTAATGCGTGAACGCACCTACTTTGGTTGCATGATGGTAGAGACAGGTGAAGCAGATGCTTTTATTTCAGGGCTTACACGTCAGTACCCAAATACATTACGCCCTGCACTGGAGATAATAGGAACATCAAATGATGCTGAGAGAGTTGCAGGCATGTATATGGTGCTGTCTAAAAAGGGCCCCTTATTCTTTGCTGATACAACAGTGAATTTTAACCCTACGGAAGATGAATTGATTGATATTACATTGCAAACAGCTAGAGCTGTAGAGCATTTCAATATTAAACCACGAATTGCCATGTTGTCTTATTCTAATTTTGGCAGTAGTGCTTCGCCAGAGGCAGTATTGTCACGCAATGTAGTGTCCAGAATAAAGCAAATGCATCCCGAAATGGTTATAGATGGAGAGGTTCAGGCGGGGGTTGCTTTTAATAAAGAATTGCTTAGCGAAAACTATCCGTTCTCTGATTTAGTAAATGAATCGCCTAACGTTTTGATATTCCCCAATCTTGCTGCAGGTAATATAGCCTATCACCTGATGCAGGAAGTCGGCGGTGCTGAAGCCGTAGGGCCTATCCTTTTGGGCTTAAATAAACCGGTACATGTATTGCAATTAGGAAGTAGTGTGAGACAGATCGTGAACATGGTAGCAATAGCAGTGGTTGAAGCACAGGTGAAATCTGCACAACTATCATGAGCAAACAAAAGATTGCTATCATAGGTGCAGGTGCTGCAGGTTGTTTTGCTGCGGCTAATATTCCGTTTGCTAAAGACAGGGAAGTAACTGTGTTTGAGAAGACAGGCAAAGTAATGCAGAAAGTGAAAGTGTCAGGCGGTGGCAGATGCAATACTACTCATTCTTGTTTTGATGTAGACGAATTGATTACGAGATATCCGAGGGGTAAGCAGTTTCTAAAGAAAACCTTATATCGTTTTAGTCCGCAGGAGACTATTGCTTGGTTCAAAGAAAGGGGAGTGTTGCTGAAGACAGAAGAAGATGGCAGGATGTTTCCTGTTACAGACGATTCACAAACCATAATTGACGCAGTATGGCAGCAGATGATGCGCAATAAAGTGTCTGTGTTGTATCATAAGTCATTAGATAGAATTGAGAAAAGGGATGAAGGATTTGAATTGCATTTTGCAGATGGTAATACTTACATAGCTGATAAAGTTTTAATTACCTGTGGTGGTTTTCCTAAGGCAGAACAATATCATTGGCTAAAGACACTAGGGCACACTATTCAATCTCCGGTACCTTCTTTATTTACTTTTAATATTCCCAAACATCCCATTACGGCATTGATGGGAGTAGCCGTGCAAGGTGTAACCGTAAAAATCGCAGGAACGAAAATAGCTGAACGAGGACCATTACTTATTACACATTGGGGTTTTAGCGGACCTGTTGTGTTGCGTACATCTGCATGGGCTGCAAGAGAATTGAATGAACGGAATTATGAGTTTACGGCTATCATTAATTGGTTAGGAGAAACAACAGAGGCTGACTTGAAAGAAATAATAACAGACCTGCGAAAAGAACAGGGTAAACAAGTCTTGTCGGGTAAAAATCCTTTTGAATTACCAAGACGTTTTTGGGAATACCAGTTAGAACAATGTGGTATAGGTGCTGATGTGCGTTGGGGTGATTTGCCAGCTGCTGCACAAAACAAATTGATAACCGCGTTGGTGCGTGATAATTATGATGTAAAGGGCAAAACCACTTTTAAAGAAGAGTTTGTGACCTGTGGTGGTATCAAACTATCAGAGGTAGACCCGCAAACTATGGAGAGCAGGGTATTGCCCGGGTTATATTTTGCAGGAGAGATAATGGATGTAGACGGTATAACAGGGGGCTTTAATTTTCAGCATGCATGGAGTAGTGGATATATAGCAGCGCAGAGTATAATTGCTTAACCCTTCACATCAAGCACATCCCTTAATGCATTTCCCAGTATATTAAAAGCATATACCAATAACATTATGGCAAGTCCGGGAATGATGGCTAATAATGGCCTATTAGTGAGCAGGAAGTTATAATGCTCTTTTATCATCAATCCCCATGAAGGCATGGGTGGTTGTACACCAATACCCAAAAAGCTTAGGCCTGCTTCTATCAATATTGCTGTTGCAAAATTACTGGCTGCAATCACCATAATTGGTCCGGCTATATTAGGTAATATATGTCGCGTAATAATTCTTGTATTACTTAACCCTAATGCTTTGGCTGCTGTTACATAATCCATTTCCCTTAGCACCAACACTTGCCCACGTATCAATCTTGCGGCGCTCACCCACATCGTCAATCCTATGGCAACAAATATTTCCCAAAAGCCTTTGCCAATGGTAAGCGTGATGGCAAATACAAGCAACAGGGTAGGTATCGCCCAAAGAATATTGATAACCCACATTACAGTGTTGTCAATCAATCCACCATAATAGCCTGCAAGGCTACCCAATATAATGCCTATGGTTAGTGATAATAACACAGCTATGATACCTACTGAAAGACTTACTCTCGTTCCGATAATTAACCGTGATAAAATATCTCTTCCATATCTATCTGTGCCTAAATAAAAGCGAATGGTTTTTATCTGATGTGACTTAATATAATCTTCTTGTTGTTGCAATGATAGATTTTGTTCTGATGCAGGTAGCAGTTCTTTGAGAGAATAACAGATAGTATCCTGCATATCCTCATCTATATAATGTTGTATAATTATCTTATCATTCTTAAATCTGTATGAATTGATGGGAGTAGCATTGTAGTTAGAAGCTGTACCGTATAGCCAGTTGTTTAATTTATTGCCTTCAGTGGTTGTTGCTTTAGGAATGAGTAATAATTGTTTTTCAAACCCGGGTTGCCTTGCACCTAGTTCTACTATCATGCGATTGGCATTAGGAGTATTCTCCGGCGCTAATACATAAGCAAATACTGCAATGATTACAGTAAGTATAATGATACTGATAGCAGCAATAGCAGGTGGCTTTTTCAGCAGCTTATGAAATATGCTATCCGTATCGCTCACAGTTATTTCTTTCTTTGAGAATAGGGTGCGTTAGCATTCAGGTCTGTTGGCTTCAGATCTTCTACTTGTCCCAGGCCATATTTGTCAATTATGTACACAAGGTTAGCAAGTGTCACTGCACCTAGTTTTAATTCCCTGTGGTTCACAGTTTCAAATACATCATTACGTGTGTGGTGCAAGTCAAAATAGCGTTGAGGGTCGGGGAGTAATCCTGCTACGGGTACACCCATTCTGTGTAAAGGGCTTATATCAGCACCGCCTTCATCATGCTCAAAATCATATACACCATAAGGCATAAATAAATGCCTGAAGGCTTTGATACGCTCTTTTTTGTCCTCACTCATTTCAAGCCCTATGCCACGTGGTGAAAAACCACCCGCATCAGTTTCAATAGCTACGATATGCCTTTCGTTATTAGCTATAGCCGAGTCGGCATAAGCAATACCGCCTTTCAATCCGTTTTCTTCATTCATAAATAAGATGGCACGTATGGTGTGTTTCGGTTTGATGCCTGTTGCTTTCAATACCCGTATCACTTCTATGCTTTGCACACTCCCTGCACCATCATCGTTAGCACCTTCGCCTACGTCCCATGAATCCAGATGCCCGCCAACTACTATGTATTGTTCGGGATGTTCAGTACCTGTTATTTCTCCTATTACATTATAAGACCTTACAGTGCCAGCCATACGGCAGTTGGATTGTAGCTGAGCCATCACTTTACCTTCTTTGCATTTTTTCTCCAACATGTCAGCAGTGTTATTGCCTATTGCTACTGCAGGTATAGGTTTAACGCTATCTGCATAACGCATAGCCCCAGTGTGCGCATAGTCATCTGCCCCTGTTGATACCGAACGAATAATAGTAGCTATTGCGCCTTTAGGTGACGCTATGTTAGGAGCCATTCCACGATATTTTACTGCATCGCCATAACCTTCAAATGTGTTTACCAAATCCTGTCTGAAACGATAGTTGAAGAATATGATTTTACCTTCTACTACTTCAGCCGACAGCTTATAGAACTCATCTGCGTTTTGCACCATTATTATTTCGGCTTCCAGCAGTTTGTTATCCGTACCTACTGTATTGCCAATCGATAATACATTCACTTCTTTGAATTCCTTGCTATCCTGAAACTTAAACGCCAGCTTCTCCTGCCCACGTATCCAAAACGGCACATCTACAGCTTGTAGCCATACTTTGTCTGCACCAGCTTCTTCCATAGCCTTTTGTCCCCACACAACAGCTTTGGCTGCCTGTGGTGTGCCGCTCAATCTGTGACCAATGGTTTTACATAAAACACGCAGGTCTTCATAGCATTTGCCGTGCAACATGATGTTGTCGGATATCTTTCTGAATATGGCAGAATCATTTTGAGCTTGCGCGGTGATAGCTAATGAACAATATAATAACAGAGATGCTGTTCTTTTCATTTTATAAAAATATAAAATCAACCATGAACTATTTAATGGCAATATCTTTATATTTGTTGATACAACAATTGCTAACAAAACCAATAACATTTTAAATATTCCTACTATGAGGCGTTCAGTTTTTTTAACTTTTTCTGCTGCGTTATTATTAGTTGCCGCTTGTACTTCTAAAAAAGCTACTACATCAGCTAAATCTCCGGCAGATGTTGTTGCTGAAGTAAAGAAGAATTATACTGCTGATGACATGGCTCATGGCAAAGAACTTTGGCAATCAAATTGTAATAAATGCCACAAACTGCATGATGGCCCGGAATTCTCCGTAGAGAAATGGGAAAATGTATTACCTCGTATGATTAAGAGAGCTAAGCTTAGTGACGATGACGGTGCTAAAGTAAGGGCATACCTTATTGCCAACTCTAAGATGTAACTGCATTCTTTATCAAACTATCAGAAAAGCTTATTGGGTTATTTAATCCCTGTAAGCTTTTTCTTTTGATATTTGTATCATGAAAATTGGAATTGTTTGTTATCCTACGTTTGGTGGTAGTGGTGTATTAGCAACGGAACTGGGCATGGCGCTTTCTGCAAAAGGGCATGAGGTACACTTTATAACTTACAAACAGCCTGTGAGGCTCAATTTCCACCCCAATATTTATTACCACGAGGTTACTGTTCACAATTATCCGCTTTTCGATTTTCCGCCTTATGAAACAGCATTGACCAGTACTATGGTGAATGTAATCAATAATCACCACCTCGACCTGTTACATGTGCATTATGCCATACCACATGCCTCGGCTGCATATTTCGCAAGACAGATACTAAAAGCATCAGGAAAAGGTATTCCTTACATCACTACACTGCATGGTACGGATATTACGCTTGTAGGTAAAGACCAAACCTATGCACCCGTAGTTACCTTCTCTATGAATGAATCGGATGCCATAACTGCAGTGTCAAATAACCTGAGAGAAGAAACATACAAATACTTTAAAATAGAAAAGGACATTGTTGTCATTCCCAATTTTGTAGATACCGACCGTTTTCAGCAAACAGATAAGAACCACTTCAAGAAAATGCTGGCGCCGAACAATGAGCGCATTTTGGTGCATGTATCTAATTTCAGGAAGGTGAAGCGTGCTGAAGATGTAGTGTCTATGTTCTCGCGTGTTCGTGAGGAGTTGCCTTCTAAATTATTGATGATAGGTGATGGCCCTGAAAGGCAGAATATTGAAGAGTATTGCCGAACACTGGATATTGCACAGGATATACGTTTCCTCGGTAAACAAGAGCAGGTAGATGAAATATTATCTATTACCGATTTGTTCGTGTTGCCTTCTCAGTACGAAAGCTTTGGTTTGAGTGCATTGGAAGCTATGGCTTGTGGTGTGCCTGTAATATCTACCAATGCAGGTGGTTTGCCTGAAATCAATGTGAATGGGATAACAGGTTATATGACTGAAGTAGGTGATACAGAGGATATGGCTCAGAAGGCATTACACATACTAAGCACAGACGAACGTCTGAATGAATTTAAAGCTAATGCCATAGCGCACGCCCGCACTTTTAGCAAACAACGCATCATACCATTATACGAGCAACTATACGATAGCGTACTTAGAAAATATAAAGCAACTGTTTAGTTAGCTGGCGTTTCGCTTAATGCTTCCCAATATTCTGCAGCACGTCTTGTATGTGGTATAACGATAGTTCCACCAACAATATTAGCTACTGCAAATATTTCATACAGTTCTTCTGTAGTCAATCCTAATTCATGGCATTTACCAACGTGATATTTGATACAATCATCACAACGGAGTACCATACTTGCAACCAAGCCCAGCATTTCTTTTGTCTTAACAGACAATGCACCTTCCATGTAAGTATTAGTATCCAGATTGTATAGCCTGTTGATGACTTTATTTTGTTTGCCTGTTATCACATCATTCATCTTGGCACGATACTCGTTGAATTCTTCTACCAGCTTGCTCATTGTTTTTTTATTTAGATGCCAAATGTAGGAAACAAATAGCTTTTCTTAGCTTTATAGGTATTATGGCACACATTGCAGATAGCTTCGGAGAGTACTATGCTAAAGACAGAAAGACATGGCGTAAATGGCTGGAGAAGAATCATACAAAAGCTCCCGGTATATGGCTGATTTATTATAAAAATGGCAGTGGTAAGACAAGGGTTTCCTGGAGCGACGCTGTAGAAGAAGCTTTATGCTTTGGTTGGATTGATAGTACATCTCGGCCCGGTGACGAACACCATTACAAGCAACTCTTTATGCCCAGAAAACCTAAGAGCGGCTGGAGTAAAATTAATAAGGATAAGGTGGCAGCGATGATAGAACAAGGAATGATGACCGATGCGGGATTTAAGGTAATAGAAACAGCTAAAGCAAATGGCACATGGGCCAAGCTGGACGATGTAGAGTCAGATACACCTGTACCCGAATTGCTGGAAGCATTTAAAAAGAATAAAGCTGCTAAAAAGCATTTTGATACCTTAAGCAAGTGGAATAGAAAATATATCCTCTACTGGACTTCCGGTGCTAAAAGAGCAGACACACGTGCTGCACGCATAGCTGAAGTAATAGACGCACTATCTCAACAGGATATACCTGCACGATTCAAAAGAGTAAAGAAATCTTAGTTGATGCCCAATAACTCTACATCAAATATCAGCGTGCTGTTAGCGCCTATCTCTGCACTTACTTGTCTTTCGCCATAAGCAAGATGCGATGGAATATAGAAACGAAATTTGCTACCGGTATTCATTAATTGCAAACCTTCAGTCCATCCTTTGATAACCATGTTCAATGGAAAAGAGGCAGGCTTACCGCGTTGCACACTGCTATCGAAAATAGTACCATTAATTAGTGTGCCATGATAGTGACAAGTAACGGTATTGAATTCAGTTGGCTTTGCGCCATCACCTTCTTTCAGTATTTCATATTGCAAACCACTTGGCAATTCAATAACACCTTCTTTATTTTTATTAGCTGCCAAAAACTCCTGGCCTGCTTGCAGATTATTCATAGCTTGTTCTTGTTTTCTTTTAAATAATATATCAGCGATACCCATATTGTATTTTTGATGTGCAAAGATAGGTATTTAACGTTTGCCTAATTCTATCACTTCGCATTGTTTCATATCCCTGCCATCTATTACAAAACGTATAAGGGTGCGTACCTTATGCCAGCCTTGTTTGCCCGCAGCGCCGGGGTTCATGTGCAGACATTTGAGCTTATCGTCATAAATCACTTTAAGTATATGTGAATGCCCGCTGATGAATAGCTGAGGTGTACTTTCTGACAATAGTTTTTTTGCAGTAGGTGAATACCTGCCGGGGTAGCCACCAATATGTATCATCATTACATTTATTTCCTCGCATTGCCAGCGTAATACTTCAGGATATTCAAGGCGAATATTTTGTCCGTCAATATTACCATACACACCTCTTAGTGGTTTGAAAGCTTTGAGCTTGTCAGCAATTTCTGCATTGCCAAAATCACCGGCGTGCCATATCTCATCACATTGTTCAAAATGATTGAATACAGCATCATCCAGCCAACTATGGGTGTCAGCTATTAATCCTATACGCGTCATGCGTTAAAGATACCGTCTTAATTAGTTTTTGAACCTACCGTAATAATTAAGGTCTACCAGGCTGCCATCGTGTATTCTGAATTCCTGTTTCAGCACACCTTCTAATTGGAAACCTGATTTTTCGGCCAGCTTGTTGCTTCTTTCATTTTTAGTATCAACACGGCAGTATACTTTGTTAAGTTGCAATTGGTCAAATGCTATTTGCAGTGCCTGCCCTACAGCATCTTTGGTCATACCTCTGCCTTCCTCATTTTTATCTATAAAATAGGCTATCTCACATTTGCTGGTTTTTGGGTCAATGTTCTTTAAGAAAACCATGCCTACCGCGCGGTTGTTTTCTTCGCAGTTAATGAGGTACACATATAATTCTTTTTTGGCAGCCAGTATGTTATACAGCTTAATAGACTCTGCAGCTACATTAAGGCTTTGAGCCTTTTCTATGGTTATAGGAAAATAATCTGCCAACCTCTCTCTGTTGTTTTGGACCAGTTGATAGAAAGCTTCGCTGTCGCCCGTGCTTATTGGACGTAGTGTTGTCATACAATGATGGTTTAATAATTAAATAGATTCCCTTATACTTTCTCAACGCTAAAATAATAAAATGAATACTATATGTAACTGTGTTTAGTATTAAAATATTATTGGTTGAGGTATAAAAATAAAAAAAACCAGTGATTCCACTGGTTTTAATATCATATTGGTATTGTGTCTTTAGCTTAGAAGCGCTCTAACTCACTGAAGAAGAAATTACCTTCAATAGCTGCATTCTCATCGCTGTCAGAACCGTGAACTGCATTTTCGCCTACAGAAGCCGCATATTTTTTGCGGATAGTACCTTCTGCAGCGTTAGCAGGATTGGTAGCGCCGATAAGGGTACGGAAATCAGCAACTGCGTTATCTTTTTCAAGTATAGCTGCTACGATTGGGCCACTGCTCATAAATTCGCAAAGTTCGCCGTAGAAAGGACGCTCTTTGTGTATCTCATAAAACTTACCTGCACTTGTCATGGTAAGATGAGTGTATTTCATAGCTACGATACGGAAGCCTGCAGCGTTGATCATTTGCAGGATATTGCCGATGTTACCTGCGCGTACTGCATCAGGCTTGATCATTGTAAATGTGCGGTTAGACATATTATTTATATATAATTTTTAATTTGACGCGGCAAAGGTAGGGTAAATTCACTTTTCGGGGAAAGTTATTTTAGTGTAAAATGTGTTTTCAACTTGTTAAAACGTAAATTCGTGCCTTCTTAAAAAATTCCCCCGGAGGATAGAAAGTATGCAACCAATACAAGAGGTGTTGCCATTATTACAAACACCCAGGAAAATATTTATTACTACGCATCATAAACCTGATGGTGATGCCGTAGGTAGTATTTTGGCTTTGCATCATTACCTGACAGCCAAAGGACATAAAGTAACTCCTGTTGTTACCAGTGAGATACCTGATTTTTTAATGTGGCTGGACGGTGCTGACGATGTGTTGAATTTTGAGACCCAAGCCGAACAGGTTGAGAAATGCCTGGCAAATGCAGAACTTATCTTTTGCCTCGATTTCAATCATTTCAGCCGTACCAAGTTTCTTGAAGCACAGCTCAATGCATCTACACAACCTAAGGTGTTGATAGACCATCATCTTTTTCCGGCTGACGTTTGGAACTATGGAGTAAGTAACACCGCCAAAAGTAGCACTTGTGAGATGGTATATGATTTTATTAATCAGTGTGGAGATAATCACCTGATTAATAAATCGATAGCAGAGTGTATTTATACAGGCACTATGACTGATACAGGTTCTTTCAGATTCCCCGTAACTACACCTGCAGTACACTTGATGGTAGCGGATTTGCTAGGTAAAGGGCTTAATCATAGCAAGGTTCACGAGGAGGTTTATGACTCCTGGAGTGAAAAACGCATGCAATTTTTGGGCTATGTGTTGTTGGAGAAAATGGAGATATTCCCTCAATATAAAGCAGGGCTTATCAGCCTTAGCAGGAAAGATTTGAAATTATTTGATGTAACAACTGGTGATTTGGAGGGTTTGGTTAATTATCCTACCAGTATAGCCAACATCCGTTTTGCAACGATGATAACCGAACGTGCCGATGAAATGAAACTATCGTTCAGAAGCAAGGGAGATTTTGATGTGAACGATTTTGCCCGCAAATACTTTAATGGCGGAGGCCATTTCAACGCCTCGGGAGGGCGTAGTACCTCATCTTTTATTGACACAGTAACATATTTTAAACAAATTTTGTCCGATATTCACCCCCGATAATTTAAAATCAATGATAAAACGTTTATTAGTAGCAGCTTTAGCATTAGCAACAATCAATTTCAGTTCTTGTAAGTCAGGTGGTGTACAAACCACCAAAGAAGGTCTTAAGTACAACATTCTTGTAGATAAAAACGATGGCAAAACGCCGGGAGATAGCGATGTTGTAAAAATCAAATTACGTATCTATTATTCTCAGCCTGGTAAACAAGATACGCTGTTAGTTGACTGGGTTAAAAATAATGGCGGACAACCAATTGAAATTCCGGTATATGCAAAACCTGAATTTAAAAGTGATTGGTTGGTGGGTCTTAAACACCTGACCAAAGGCGATAGTGCCATATTTATGGTGCCTGCAGATTCTGTTATTGCAATGGCGGCTAAAACACAAACACAATTGCCTCCGATGTTCCAGAAAGGTGGTACACTTCTTTACTCTGTAGTGTTAGTGGGTACTAAGTCTCAGGTAGAAGTAAAGAAAGAGCAAGCAGCTATGGAGCAACAGCAAATGGCTATGCAACAGGAAATGGCTAACAAAGCAGGTGAGCAAATGGGTATTGATGATAAAATACTGCAAGACTATTTTGCAAAAAATCACCTGAACCCAACTAAAACAGAAAGTGGCCTGTATTATATAATGGTAAAAGAAGGTACAGGTGAAGTAGTAGGTAAAGGCAAAACAGTAAGCCTGAACTATACTGGTAAATTACTGAATGGTGAAACATTTGATTCTAACCTTGACCCTAAATTCAGCCACGTAGAGCCATTGACTTACGAAACAGGTTCTGGTCGCACTATTAAAGGTTGGGACGAAGGTGTGATGCTGATGAAAAAAGGCGGTAAGATCAAATTGTTTGTACCATCTCCTTTGGCTTATGGCCCAATGGACAATGGCCCAATAAAAGCCAACAGTATTCTGACTTTCGATATGGAATTACTTGATGTAAAATAATCTCCTCAACTTCCTCTTACGTATAATGAAACAAACGCTTAATATAGGTATCCTGCTGTTAGTTCTCGGACTGGCTGCTTGTCATACACAGAAAAAAATATCAACGGCTGATAAGCCTTTTGTGAAATCGCCTACAGGAGTAGAGTATAAATTTTTATACGATGCCCCTGGTGCCATTGCTAAAGAAGGCAATTTTGTGGAACTGCACATCAGCACGTTTTATAATGACAGCGCCATTTTCAATTCGCGCACAATGGGTACTACCAAACCGGTAGTGTTTCCACTAAGCGCACCTAAGTTTCATGGCGACCTGGCTGAGGTGATAGGTATGATGAGCCCCGGGGACAGTTTGATGGCAAGAGTGTCTGTTGATTCGATGAAGAAAAATGGTCAGCGCACACAGCCATGGATGAAAGACGGTGGTATGATTACTTATCGCATCTACCTGATATCTGTTAAAACACAGGAGCAGATTAATGCAGACAGGGATAAAGAAACATCAGGCCAGTTAGCCCAGGACGATAAAATACTGCAGGACTATTTTGTTAAAAATAACATCAAGCCGATGAAAACGGCAAGTGGTTTGTATTATGTGATTACTAAACCGGGCGCAGGTGCTGATGCTAAACCCGGCCAGGTGGTATCTGTAAATTACACTGGGCACAGGTTGGATGGAAAAGTATTTGACTCAAACCTTGACCCTAAATTCAACCATGTTGAACCTATAGTGTTTGAACTGGGTAAAGGTAAAGTGATACGTGGTTGGGATGAAGGAGTAGGCTTGCTGAACAAAACAGCTAAGGCTACTTTCTATATACCATCGCCACTGGCTTACGGTACTAACAGCCCGAGCGCGGATATACCGGCCAACTCTATATTGATTTTTGATGTAGAACTATTAGATATTCGTTAAGTAAAGTATAAACTATAATAAACATGAAAAAACTATTAAGCATTTGCCTTTTGGCTTTCAGTTTTGCAACAGCTGCAGCACAAGACAATCAAATGAGTGTTGATGATGCTATTCTTCAGAAATATTTTAAAGAGCACAAGCTGAAACCAATGAAAACTGCCAGTGGTTTATATTATACCATCACTCAGAAAGGTGCAGGCGAAAACGCTAAAGGCGGACAAACTGTATATGTAAATTATACGGGACGTACTATTAAACAAGAAGGTGAAAAAACAGCAGAAGGCGAAGTGTTTGATTCTAATATCGACCCTAAATTCGGTCATGCGCAATCATTCTCTTTCATGCTGGGTGCACACAATGTAATTACAGGATGGGATGAAGGTATAGCATTGTTGAACAAAGGCGCAAAAGCTACTTTGTATATTCCTTCGCCAATGGCTTATGGTTCTAATGCTGTGGGCGACAAAATACCTGCCAATTCTATTATGATGTTTGACGTAGAGTTAGCAGATATTAAATAGTAAACAATTAATACACAATAATCATAAATGAAAAAGATTTTCAGTACCCTTTTTGTTGCAACGTTAGTAGCTACTGCTGCTGATGCACAAACTAAAACTACTAAAGACGGATATGCTTATACGCCTAACGGACTTGAATATAAAGTAATTAAAGATGCTCCGGGTGGTCGTAAACCCGTTCCGGGAGATTTTATAGAAGTGCACCTGACTTGTAAAGTAGATGATAGTTTATTGTTTGCTACAAGGCCTTTTAATAATAATCAGCCTATTGAATACCAGGTGCCGCAACCTGCTAAGGGCGATATTGCTGAAGGTTTCCTGTATATGACTGCAGGCGACAGCGCCATCTTCCGTGCTTCTATTGATAGCCTTTGGAAATTACCCAACTTCAATCCGCAACCGTGGATGAAGCAAGGCATTGGCCAAAAAATTACTTACTATGTAGCACTGGTGTCAGTAAAAACACAAGAGGAAAAGAAAGCTCAAATGGCTGCTGCTGCTGTTAAACAAAAAGAAATAGATGAAAAACTATTGCAGGACTATTTCACTAAGAACAACATCAAACCGATGAAGACAGCAAGTGGCCTGTACTACACTATAGAAAAACCGGGTACCGGCGGTAAACCAAGCCTTGGTGATACCGTAAGTGCTAACTACACAGGTAAACTGATGGACGGTACTGCGTTCGATTCGAATGTAGACCCAATGTTCCAACATGTTCAACCGTTTGAATTCCCTGTAGGTATGCGCCGTGTTATACCGGGTTGGGATGAAGGCTTTATGTTGCTGAACAAAGGTGCTAAAGGTACATTGTATATTCCTTCTGCTTTGGCGTATGGTGCTAACAGCCCTGACCCTAAGAAGATACCTGCAAACTCTTGCATGATATTTACAGTTGAACTTGTAGATTTTAAATCTGCCGGTGCTCCTGCTAAAAAGAACTAGAATGAAACATTTATCGGTAATAACATTGTGGTATTTGCTATTAGCAAATACCACTTTTGCTTATAACAGGCAGGACACATTGCGAGGCTCTAACGGACCAGGGCGCAGTTGGTGGGATGTAGAACGCTACGACCTGACTGTAAAGTTTGATACGGCCAACCAAACCATTTCGGGCAAGAATATTTTTACGGTCAGGGTAGTGGACGTGCCAACAGACATCATGCAAATAGATATGCAGGAAGGTATGCGCATCACCGAAGTATGGTATGACGGCAAGCGCCTGCAACCCAAACGCGAAGGCAATGTGTATTGGATTCAGTACGATTTTCATACATGGGCAAGAGGTAAGCAACAGGAACTGACCGTACTATTTGAAGGCAAACCCCGTAAGGCAGTACACCCGCCTTGGGATGGTGGCCTGATATGGACAAAAGACAGCACGGGCAAACCATGGATAGCTGTTGCCTGCCAGGGATTGGGAGCAAGTGCATGGTGGCCGTGTAAAGATTACCAGGGCGATGAACCTGATAGTGGTATGACGGTTAATTATACCGTGCCAGAGGGGATGCGTGCTATAGGTAATGGTAAGATGATAGCAGAATCGCGCAGGGATAATTACTACTCGTTCACATGGGATGTAAAGAACCCTATCAATAGTTACGACATCAGTTTTTATATAGGCGATTACGTTAACTGGACAGACACCATACATGGTGAGCTTCGCCCTTTAGGACTTGATTTTTATGCACTGCGACAAAACGAAGCGGTAGCCAAACAACAGTTTGCGGTAGTGAAACCTATGCTGCATTGTTTTGAATACTGGATGGGTCCTTATCCTTTTTACAGCGATGGTTATAAACTGATAGAAGCGCCATACCTCGGTATGGAACACCAGAGCGCTATTGCTTATGGCAACCAGTACAAGATGGGTTACCTGGGCAGAGACCGCAGCCTGACAGATATAGGCATGGGTTTCGATTACATCATTGTGCACGAAAGCGGGCACGAATGGTTTGGTAACAACATTACTACTGTAGATGCCGCAGATGGCTGGGTGCACGAGGGTTTTACCACCTATAGCGAGATGCTGTTTGTAGAATGTATGTGGGGCAAAGACAAAGCGCGTGCTTATGTAAAAGGTGAGCGCAATAATATAGCCAACGATAAACCTATACAGGGTGCGTTTGGAGTAAACGATGATGGCAGCGGCGATAAGTATGATAAGATGAGCAACATCATACAGATGATACGCATGATGATGAACGATGATGAAAAATTCAGGCAGATGTTGCGTGGCATGAATAAGGAGTTTTATCACAAGACCATAACAGGTAAAGATGTGGAAGACTATATCATCAAAACCAGCGGATTGGATTTAACAGCTTTCTTTGAGCAATACCTTACTACGCGCGATATACCGCAACTGGAATGGTACATCAAAAAGAAACAACTGTACTACAGGTTCAATAATGTGGTAAAAGGTTTTACACTACCTGTGGCTATACACACTAATAAGGCAGAAGCGGTGTTGCATCCTACCGATGAGTGGATGAGTATTCCGTGGAAGCGAAAAGGTTTTAATATAGAAGTATCGGATGATATGCTGATAACGGTGAAATATTAGAACATTAACCCTTTCGTCACTCGTTTCACTCGCGCCACCCCTCCTAAGAACAGGTGGGTAGTTTTCTATTGGATTTAAATTGACAAGACTCCTCCCTGTTCTAAGCAGGGGTGGATATGCCGAAGGCATAGACAGGGTGGTTGTAACAGACCCAAGACTAAAATCCCCCCATTTTGACTTTCGGGGCTTAAATATTACATTTGCATAAATCTCACGTACGTTTGAAAACCCTGCTTGATACTAAGCAACTGGAAATTACGCTACAACGTCTTGCTCATCAATTAGTTGAGAATCACCTCAAGTTTAATGATACTGTTATTATAGGCATACAACCACGCGGCGTGTGGCTGTCTGACCGCATATCGGGTATGGTAAAAGCCATCACGGGGCAAAAAGAACTGCTCTACGGCAAGCTGGATATCACCTTCTACCGCGATGATGTGCACAAACAGGGGCAGGAGATGAACACGCCCACAGAAACGAATATCAACTTCAGCATAGAAAATAAAAACGTGGTACTGATAGATGATGTGCTGCACACAGGCCGCACCATACGCAGCGCCATGGATGCACTGATAGACTACGGCAGGCCACGCAGTGTAGAACTGATGGTGCTGATAGACCGCAGGCTGACGCGCGAACTACCCATTCAACCCGACTATGTAGGGCAAACGGTAGATAGCAGCACTACGCAAAAAGTAAAAGTGTACTGGAAGGAAAAAGATAAAAAGGACGAAGTAGTATTAATTGACCAAAAATAGATAATAATATAAATGTCGCTGTCTGTAAAACACTTACTGGGTATTAAAGAGCTTCAAAAAGAAGACATACAGACTATTTTCAAAACGGCAGATAATTTCAAACAGGTATTGCAAAGGCAAATCAAAAAAGTGCCTGTACTGCGCGATACTACTGTTGCCAATATATTCTTCGAAAACTCTACACGCACACGCATCTCTTTCGAACTGGCAGAAAAACGCCTGAGCGCAGATGTGGTCAACTTCTCGGCATCGGGCTCATCGGTATCTAAGGGCGAAACCCTGATAGATACGGTGAACAACATTCTTGCCATGAAGGTAGATATGGTAGTGATGCGCCACTCGGCAAGCGGAGCTCCGTGGTTCCTTGCTAATCATATAGATGCCAGCATCATCAACGCAGGAGACGGTATCAACGAACATCCTACGCAGGCTTTGCTCGATGCTTACTCCATAAGAGAAAAACACGGCAACCTGAAAGGTAAACGCATAGCAATAATCGGTGACATCATGCACTCGCGTGTGGCACTGAGCAATATTTACTGCCTGGGCAAACTGGGCGCAGAAGTAATGGTTGCAGGACCACCAACACTGATACCTAAGAACATAGAAAAGCTGGGTGTAAAGGTGGAATATGATGTGAAGAAAGCACTGCAATGGGCGGAGGTAGCCAATGTGTTGCGCATTCAACTGGAACGCCAGCACAAACCACTGTTCTCTACACTACGCGAATACGCACTGTACTACGGCATCAATAAGAGTATGCTGGAAGGCCTGAAGAAAGAAGTAACCATCATGCACCCGGGGCCTATCAACAGGGGAGTAGAAATCAACTCGGATGTAGCAGATAGTAAACAATCCATTATACTGGACCAGGTAGAAAATGGTGTAGCCATCAGAATGGCGGTGATTTACCTGTTATCGGGCAAAAAAGAGATGGAATAAGCCTCACATTATCATTTTACATCTACCTTTTTCCTTTCCAATCAAATTGTATCTTTGAAAGCTGTTTTGTGGTTTGACCCATTCTACAAAACTATTTTTTAACTAATATAAGAGCGCATGGCATCTACCTGGTTTCGTCGTATTAAGAAAGGTATCTTAACCAGTACGCATGAAAAGAAGGAAGCACCAGACGGGATATGGCATAAATGCCCCGAGTGTAAAACAACCGTTACCGTAAAAGAGCTGGAAACACATTTTTACGTGTGCCAGAAGTGTAATTATCACAATCGTATCAACTCTGCCGAATATTTCGATATCCTTTTTGACGAAGGGGAGTATGAGTTGCAGTTTGAAAATATAGCACCTAAAGATATGCTGGGCTTTGTGGATTTGAAGCCATATGATGCCCGTATAAAAGAAGCACAGAAGAATACCGGCCTTAAAGACGCTATGACCGTCGGCGTTGGTAATATCAATGGCAACGGACTGGTGATAGCCTGTATGAACTTCAACTTTATTGGTGGTTCTATGGGTAGTGTGGTAGGAGAGAAGATTTCACGTGGTATAGATTACAGCATAGAACATAAGCTACCATTTATGATCATCTCCAAATCGGGTGGTGCACGTATGATGGAAAGTGCGTTCTCTCTGATGCAAATGGCTAAAACATCTGCTAAGCTTACACGATTGGCTAAAGCAGGATTACCATACATATCGCTGATGACAGACCCTACTACGGGTGGTGTTACAGCTTCTTATGCTATGCTGGGCGATGTAAACATTGCAGAGCCTAAAGCATTGATTGGTTTTGCAGGTCCGCGTGTAATAAAAGAAACAATCAAGAAAGATTTGCCTAATGGTTTCCAGCGTTCTGAGTTTTTACTGGAACATGGTTTCCTTGATTTTGTGGTGCAACGGCAAAACCTGAAAGAGAAATTAACTCACGTTATAGAATGGTTTATGAAAGGGAAATAACATTCCCTTTTTTTAATTGTAAGTATTGGCAGACGATAAAGTATATATAAAGAATAAGCCCGCGACATTCGAGTATGCTATCGAGGATAAGCTGACAGCCGGTATTATGCTTACCGGTTCTGAAATAAAATCGGTACGTAATAATAAGGTGAGCTTTAATGATAGTTACTGTTTCTTTCATGATGGTGAACTATGGATAAGAAGCCTGCACATAGCTGAGTATGTAAATGCAGGTTATGCAGGACATGACCCAATACGCGAGCGTAAATTATTGCTTACTAAACGTGAGCTGCGCAAATGGGAAACCAAAATGAAAGAGAAAGGTTACACCATTGTACCACTCGCTATGTTCATTAACGAAAATAGCATTGCCAAGATAGAGATAGGTTTAGGTAAGGGTAAAAAACTGCACGACAAACGCGAGTCCATCAAGTCTCGTGATGCTGAACGTGAGATGAAACGATACCTGAAACGATAATTATCTTATCAGCGAAATATCTCCCTTCAGGAATATTCGTTCGCCATTACCACATTTAGATTCGATATAGTACACAAACACATCAGGCTTTTCAGGTACACCTCTGAATGTTCCATCCCAACCCATATCAGGATTGTTAGGTGCAAAGTTGGTAGCCTCAAATACTTTTTCACCCCAACGGTTATAAACTCTGAATATATCTACGTTAGATATGCCTGATGCACTCGGGAAGAACTTGTCATTCATTCCGTCATTGTTCGGTGTGAATGTGTTTGGTATAAAGAATAATCCTGCATCACAAGCTACCCAAATGGTAATATCATCTTTCGCTTCGCAATAATCAGTTGTTACCCTGGCTGTGTAAGTGATGGTTTTAGACAATGTAGCAAGCGGGTCGAAACAGTTGTAACAACTTAAACCTGTTTCCGGTGTCCACATGATTTTCTTTGCTACCGTTACTTCGGCGTGTAATTGTATCATAGAACCAGGTGTTCCTTTTAAGTCAGGTCCCAGTTCTACAGTTGGCACAGGATGCACCGTAACACTCTGTTGCAGTGTGTCTTTGAAGCATCTGTTCTCTGTAATAACAACGGTGTACTTTCTTGATGAGTCGATGTTTACATTGGGGGTAGCAATATTAGGGTTCTCTATGCCAACTGAAGGCGACCAAGAATAAGCCTCACCACCATCAGCAAATAATTGCGCAGATTGTCCTGCGCAGATATCTATCGGTGGCCCTACAGATACCTTTTGTTTTTGAATCACATCGATGTTTACAGCAGCGGTATCCATACAGTTATTACTGTCGGTACCCACTACTGTATATTGTGTCATGGTGATAGGGGTTGCAACCGGGTTAGGACAATTGTTGCATGATAATGTTGTTACTGGAGTCCAGTTATAAAAAGGTGTTCCTGATGCTGTAAGTTTTACTGATTGCCCGATACATATTTCATCATCAGGGCTAACTGTTATATGAGGTTTAGGATAATTCTCTACATCTACTGTGTCATCTTTACTGCAGCCATTACCATCTGTAACGGTTACTATATATGTGCCGTTAGTAAGACCTGAAGCATTAGCTCCTGTAGCTGCATTGCTCCATGTATAAATATATGGTGTTGTACCACCTGATGCCGATGCAATGGCTGAACCAGTATTGAAACCTATGCAAGTCTTAGCAGTTTCTTTTGCAGTTAGTTTTAATAAAGGTGGTTGTTTGATGGTAACACTATCGGTAACAGTACACCCGTTAGAATCATTTATCAATACCGTGTATGTTCCTATTTTAAGACCTGTTACCGTTGCACCTGACGATGCAGGTGTAGTATTCCATGAATAAGTATAAGGTGTAGTGCCACCGTTTACCAATACAGATACCTGTCCGTCATTACCATCAAAACATAATACATCGGCGTGACTGATTGAGGCAGTTAATAATGCAGGTTGTGTAATGATAGAAGTATCCAACACAGTGCAACCTTTTTCATCAACTACCGTCAGGATGTATATACCTGCAGTAAGCGTATTGATTGTTGTACTTGTTTTAACGGGAGAAGTATTCCATGAGTAATGATATGGTATTGTGCCACCTGTTGTTGATACATTAATACTACCAGTGCTATCATTAAAACAGTTGAGGTTATGCTTTGTTGCAGTTACTGCCAGCTGGGCTGGTTGTGTAATAATAGTAGTGTCTTTAATGGTACATCCGTGACTATCGGTAGCAGTTACGATGTAGATACCTGCCGTCAATCCTTTAGCAGTGTCTGATGTTTGTGCGGGAGTTGTATTCCAAGTATAAGTATAGCCCGGAGAACCACCTGCAACAATAACCTTTCCCCAACCATTATTACCGTTATAACAACTAACGTCATTGCCTGTATGAGAGGCAGTTAGTTTAGTTGGTTGAGTTATAGTAACGGTATCAAATAGGGTACAGTTGTTTGTGTCTTTTGCTGTAACAATGTATATACCTGCCTGTAAGCCTGTGATGGCTGCGGTTGTTTTTAAAGGTGTTGTATTCCAACTATAAGTATAGCCGGGTGTGCCACCAGAAATGGTAACACCTGCAGCTCCGTTATTGCCGTTAAAACAAGCAACATCGCTTTTGGTTTTAGTAGAAGCAAGTTTAGTAGGCTGAGAAATGGTTGTTGTATCTGTTTGTGTACAGCCCTTTGAGTCTGTGATGGTAACTATATATACTCCTGCTGTTAGATTTTTTGCTGTATCTGATGTTTGTGCAGGGTTTGTATTCCAACTATAAGTATAGCCCGGCGAACCACCCGATGCAATGATTTTTGACCATCCGTTATTGCCACTGTTACAACTCACGTTTGCATTTGCAAAAGAAGTGTTGAGTTTTAATGGTTGGTTTATTGTTATGGTATCATGTACTATACAATTGTTAGCATCAGTTGCTGTAACAATATAAACTCCTGCAGACAAACCTGTAACATTTGGAGTAGTAGTTACAGGGCTGGTATTCCAACTATATGTATATCCTGGTGTACCACCTGAAATTGCAATAGCTGCAGTGCCGTTATTCCCATTATAACAATTCACGTCAGTTTTTGCTTTTGCAGCAAGCAGTTTTGATGGTTGAGTTATAATTGTGCTATCAATTGTTGTACATCCTTTACTATCTGTGATAGTAACAATGTAAATCCCTGCAGTTAAATTTTTAGCCGTATCAGTAGTTTGAGCCGGAGATGTGTTCCAGTTATAGGTATATCCGGGTGTGCCTCCTGCAGCCTGTACCTTACTCCATCCGTCAGCACTACCAAAACATTTTGTATTAGAGTTTGTAATTGCAGATGTGAGCTTTGATGGCTGAGTGAGTGTAATTGTATCACTGATGGTACAATTATTGGCATCTTTTGTAACAACAATATAAGTACCTATCGGCAACCCTGTTACGACGGGATTTGTATTAATAGGTGTTGTATTCCAAATATAACTATAGCCGGAAACACCTCCCGAAACAGTTACACCAACTGTTCCATTATTGCCACCAAAGCAACTAATATCAGTTTTCGACCTGATTGTTGTTAATTTAATGGGTTGAGAAATACTAATAGTGTCTTTTGCAACACAGTTATGGCTATCGGTGACTGTTACAACATAAGTACCGGAATATAATCCTGAAATGCTTTGCGTAGTTTGTACAGGTGATGTATTCCATGAATAAGTGTATGGTGTTGTGCCACCTGATGCAGTTACTTTGGCATAACCGTTATTATCACCAAAACATTTCTCGTTTGCGGTACTGTCAGTTAAAGCTATAGGCAACGGTTGATTGATAATTGCTGTATCATTTTTAATACATCCTTTACTGTCTGTTATTGTTACTATGTATGTACCTGCAATTAATTGTGTAATGGCGCTTGTTGCTTTTACTGGACTGGTATTCCAAACATAAGTGTAAGGAGTAGTACCGCCACTTGCTGTAACACTAGCTGTTCCATTATTACCACTAAAACAACTTACATCAGTTTTAGTAGTTGAAGAGCTCAGTGCTGTAGGCTGAGTTATGATAGTTGTATCATATGCTACACAGCCATTTTTATCTGTAACTGTAAGAATGTATGTACCTGCAACAAGATTGGATATAGTACCAAACGTGTCAGAAGCGCTTCGGCTCCAGTTGTATTTGTATGGTGCTGTTCCGCCTGAAGCTGTTACGGTAATAGAGCCATTATTACCACCAAAGCAACTTACGTGAGTAACATTAGTTTTGCTTAACGCCAACACTGTTGGCTGTGTGATGGTATCTGCAATAGACTTCGTACATCCGATATTATCTTTTACTGTAACGGAATATATACCAGGTATTAGATTGCTTGCAGTAGTACTTGTTTGTGCAGGTGTGGTGTTCCATAGATAAGTGTATGGAGATAGCCCTCCTGACGCACTTACGGTAATGCTACCATTAGCGGTGCCATTGCATGAAATATTTTGTTTTGCAGCACTTAGTGCTATGTTACTGACTGTTACATTTAATGTGTCCAATTTAACACAACCATCAGTGTTTGTTACAGAAACAAAATATCTCCTGTTTGTTGTAGTTGAAGTAATAGGATTTGCACATGTCGTACAACTTAATGCTGTTGATGGTGACCATGAATAAGTATATGGTGTACCTGTGCCTGTAGCATTAGCACTTATAGGAGCAGAGGTACCTATACAAATTGAAGTGTCTCTTGCATTAAGGTTAATATTAGAAACCGTTACTGTTGTAAACAAAGTATCAGGACAACCAAAGCCTGTGTACGGAATCAGAATCACAGCATATTTTCTTGTAGATGATGGGGTAGTGATACTAACAGTTCTTCCTGTATCAATTGTAGTAGTTAGAGTGGAATCCTTCCATATATAACTTTGAAATCCCGGAGGAGCTGTTAATGTAGTGTACGGAGATGATGCACATGCTACTGTATTAATTTTGAACAAACCACAATCCAAATCTATATATCCGTAACCAAAGTGTGCACCTAATGCACAGTCGCCACTAGCAAAATCTATTACTACAGTGCGTCCTGCATATCCCGATAGATTGATGGTAGTCGTTGTCCATGGTTTGTACCAAACATTTGAGCCGGTGCCTGATAATGAAAAGCCTGGAAGGTTGGAGTTTGCTACATAAGTATACTGGCTGCAATTCACTATGCCATTGGTAATAGAATCATAAGCTTTTACTTCAAAACGTGGTTGGTCTGCGGCCGCGTGACTGGGGTCTTGAAATACAACCGCATACCTGAATACCAAGCTGTAGTTATTTACACCTGCCGGAACATGTACATAATACTTAGCCCTTTCGGCCTGGGAACCTACAGAATTATTTCCCAGTTTAAGAGAGTAGTTTCCTGAAGGAGAAACAATTGGAAACCCACCATATGGGTCGGTTGCAGTGCCGCTTGTTATGGTATGCCGTCCGGCTACTACTCCGGCTGTAGGGGTATTTATGGCACAGCATGTGCCTGTATAACATAGCCAGTTGGTAAAATTTCCCTGCTCGAAATCAATATTTGCAGGGCATGTAGTTGTTTGTGCGTTAGTGTCTGCAACAGCTATTAGCACACAACACAGCAGTGTTGAAATCGGGAACCTCATCATACGCCTCTATATGTTTGTTTTATTATATGTGGTCTCTCTTCTTATCCACAAATAATTAACAAATCCTCTCTTTACGATGATAGGAATACGAAATAATGAATTTATTACCACAAAATCAAGCGGTTATAAATAATTAATCTGGAAATGACAATTAAGTGAAAGGCTACTTGTTGCTTGTAATTAGTTCAGTTTCAGTCCCTTATATTTTTCTTTTGAATGTATGGTTACCAAAGGAATGTCAAAAAATAAGCCTGTATATGCCCTGATAGCATTGTATTGCTGGGTCTGTCCTGTTACTGAGGCGTCTACTTTCCTTATTTGCGGAGTATATACAACACCACTGCCTATCAGTAGGGGTGTGCCCGGTATACCATATTGTAAATGCAACCCCGGGCTAATAAACTGAGACCATTTAAACTCCTGGGGTAATGTTCCCTGCGTATTGCTGAACCTATACGAAACAACCGCACCAAGATCTATAATACTAACAAAAACTGTAAGTGTACTTTTTGACATATCCCTGAAACGGTTTTTATCCTTACCGGGATAAAATTTAGCATCAGCAGATAATGGCCTTGTTCCTCTTGCCTTACCAAATGTTTTAGAAAATGATATGCCTATCGGCGCAGATACACCATATACCCAACCCGAAGCTATAGTATCATTCAGAACAGGAGCGTTGTGAAACTGAGTATTAGTTAGTTGTTCATAGCCACCATATATACCTACATAACCATTAATAAATACACTGTTCCATGTGTTACGCTTAAGCTTATAGCTGGTAGCCGGCAGCGCGTATGCCGATACTACTTTGCTCAGGTCCTGGCTATTTTTTGCCGTGGCTACATCGCTAAAGAACTTGGTAATATTGAGTATGAAACTGCGGGTCTTATCATAAGATAAATAGTATTTTAAAAGCTCTATACTATCTGTACGACTCCTGATACCAATATCATTGTTATATACATTAAGAAACGGGAATAGCTTTTCTGGTGTAGGTTTGACCCCTTGTTCACTGCTGATGCGATTCTTCAGCCTTGTAGTCAGTTGTGTTATTTTATAGTAATCTGTACCTGCAGGATTTTTCTTTCCTTTTTCTGTTATTTCATTAATATCAGCAAGTATCTTTTTGATTTTAGGTGCGTTCCTGTTGTTGTTTACAAGAGTCAACACCACATCAAACATTTTATTTACAGCATTGTTGTAATTCTTGTTATCAATCAATGCATACACCGATAGTATCTCTCTGAATGTATATAGGCAGGTTTGCAAATTATATATCTGTGTAGTATCTAAAATTTTAGGGTTGTGTGTAATAGAAAGCACCTCATCAAAATCAGATACCAGTTCATTAGTAAATTGCCAGATAGAGTAGTTATACGCCTCTGTATTATCATCTCCGTTGGCCTTTTTCAGGTCTACAGTTACATTCTTTATTTGCTGCATACCTTGTAACATCTTACCCAACAATCTTCTAACCTGGTTCAGTTGCATAGCATCAAAATCAAATGGTTTTCCTTGTGGCAATAGTAATTTAGAAAATACGCCACTGTATTTCAGGTCTACTAGGCTTAATATTGTTTTAAGTACATCATCGGGCATATCCATAAGTACTGACGGGTGCAGCCATTGTTTATTGCCATCTTTCATAGTATAGAACTCCTGCTTTAATGCATAGAGTAATGTTATGAAATGTCCCGGTGTTGCTTTTACATTGCTTAGATAATTATCCTTAAGATTGATGTACAAATTATTGATGATATCTTCTGTAGTGTATTTCTTCTGCATCAGTTTTGCCACATAACTGGCATACCATATATACTCTTGTAATTGTGCTGAGTAAATACCATTCTTAGATAAAAACTCAGTTGCAAAAGGACTCTTAAAGAAGTTCTCCGGCATATTAACAAAGTCTTTTGCTATTGCATAGCGCCATGCCTTACCCATCTCAGGCATTTCATAGACTTCTCCGTTATTTAGCAATGCCATACACTCAGGGAAGAAAGCATTGATCTCCTTGTTGATTTTAGATTTATTCCTAAGTTGTTCAAAGAACCATAGTATGGCTTCTTGTTTTGTTCTCTTAGCCAGAAATATGGCTACAGCGTCTATCATCTCTGTTTGGCTGGGCAACGAGAAAGACGAACCACCCCCTGCATTAGTAATGTATTCATTGAAGAAAGAAACCTGGTTATTGGTCACAACATTATACCTGCTTTCAAGCGATGTAAGGAAATAATCAGCTTTCCTTTTGAAGAGCTTATCCTTGCCGGGAAGAATATTACCCAGTTTTGCTTTTTCGGCTGCAGTGCCAGATGCCAATTTTAATAGCTCTATCTTCAGCTCATTAAACAAATAGGCAGCATCGTTTTCATGCTCTTTAAATAATTGCTTGTATTGTCTTTCATCTGCGTAGATGTCTATTGGTAGGTTTTTCTGTTTAATAGCATCTATAGTAGTTTTAAGGCGGTATGATAAATTTCTAATGTCTGAATAATCAATACTATCTTTTACTGATTTACCTGATATCAATGCTTCACAGTCCTTATACAGGCTATCAATACTGGCGTCTTCCAAATAATTTTTTACACTCAGTGCCGGTATTGCATTGACTAACGCAGCTAAACTGTCTTTTTGAATTTGCGCTTTCAGTACCAGAGATTTTACAGATTCTAACTGCACAATAACAGCATCGTTATTTTGCATCCTTGTCAGTATCTTTTTTATCGGGTCTGAATTATCATCCTTGGGCAGTCCATCCACATACAGTTGCACCGCATTGTGTATTTCAGAATCAGATAAGGATTGGAAAAAGTAAACAAAGTAAAGAGAATAAATAGCAGGGTATTTCTTCAGAATATTTGCAATGCTTTTTTCTCCCGAGCCACTATAGTAAGATATTGCTTGTACTAATGTATTTCTTATGATTTCTAATTCTGCCGAATCTTTGCTCTGGAAATTCTCAGACAAGTTCATGTTCTGAGAGATATAGTTCTGATTGTTGTATAATACCTGCGATACGTAGATAGCATTGATTGCCGCAGTTCTATTCAGAGAATCAAGTGATATGAGTTTTGCCTGTTGAGCATTAGTAGTGAAGCCATTTAATAGCAACAAGCATAGTATAGAGAACGTATATCTACGTAGCCATTTCATATTAAGTGAGATATAACTACGAAGAAAGCATTATCTATCGATAAATGCAATGTACGCAGTAGCGTTCTGTATTATTATTCTACTTTTTCATTGAACTCAATACCATGATGCCTCAATTCTGTAAGAATAGGCCTGTAAACCGATGGCATATTGGGTATAAGTACTCCGGTAGGTAATGTAATCTTCTTGGTTAATGCAAACTTGGCTAAAATAGCCATTGGCATGCCTACCGTTTTAGCCATGGCACTATGGTCACGACTTTCGCCTTCAAGCACCATGCTACTACTAACCTGTATCTTTTTGTTTTTATGTATGTATTCTACTTCATGGTGCATCACTACCATATCCTTGTCGTATGGAGCCATTTGCCATTTGTCAAGTAAAATATCCAGCAAAATATCGGCAGACGATTGCTCTTTGCGATGAATAGCTTTTGTTGAAAATATGCCCAGCCAGTCAAGCATAGATATGATTTTATCATCTTTTTCAATTTCAAGAAAACGAGCAACATGCTCCTGCAATGATGTATTAGTATCAGTGTAACCGGTTTTGGATTTTATCCAGTCTGCATAACTATTGCCTGATATATTTAGTTTGTCATCTGGTAAGGTAAGTCCCATTTTTATCAAAGCATTCCATCCTTTACAAAAATGAGGATGCCTTAAAGTAGCCCTTAAAAAGGTCTTTATCTCCGGCACATCATATAAACTCAAGTACCTGGATGAGTCTCGGTTGGCATAATATGCCAGGAAACCCAAATCATCAATTTTTACCTTCTTACAGTTTTCGAAAATGCTTTCATAAGGAACAAATACTTCTTTATTATTCAGAAGATAATGAGCACCTCCGGTTCCCGCAGTAATAATATTGCGAGGATTCCAGCTGAATTTGTAATGCCAAGGATTATTATCGGAGTCAGGAGCAATAAGTCCACCACAGTATGAGCGAAAAGCAGTAATACTCGATGCTACTTTCTGAATGCTGTGTATGATTTGGTTAGCTGTCATGTGGTCAATACCGGGGTCTAACCCCATTTCGCACATAAACATCAAATCAGCTTTCTTAGCAGCTGCATCCATCTCTTTCATCTCATCTGAAATGTATGAAGATGTGATAATGTGTTTTTTATGTTTGAGGCAATCTTTTGCCAGGTGTATGTGCAAATGTGGCGGCATCAGCGACACGACAATATCTGCACGTTTTACCAATGGCTCCCTGTCTGATGTGCTTGTTATATCGATAACGGCTGATTCAGCGTAGGGGCTTTTATGTATCTTTTCAGCAATTGCTTCTTTGCTGCCATCTGCAACAATTATCTTCCATTTATTTTTCGGAGCATTAGTTATCAAGTGCTCAATAAGGTAAATAGACGATTTGCCGGCACCGGCCACTAATATAGTCTGCATATATCCCTTAAAATAATTATATTCAACATCAAAAATAATGCGATTAATTGTATATACAAGTATAATATATTCGTATTTTGATTATATTATTTATTATCCAAAAATATGATGATCTGGAAAAAGCAGGAAATTACGATTGAAAGCCTCAATGAGCGCTCTGCAAATACCATTGCTGAAGTATTAGACATACAATTTATTGAGATTGGCGGAAATTACCTGAAAGCAGCTATGCCGGTGGATAAACGGGTCCATCAACCATATGGTTTATTGCATGGTGGTGCTTCTGCAGTGCTGGCAGAAACAGTAGGTAGTGTAGCCTCATCGCTTTGTATTGACACCGATAAGCAAATATGTGTAGGTATAGAGATAAACTGCAATCATATAAAAGGCAAAAGAGATGGTATAGTTACTGCAACAGCTATACCTTTACATATAGGAGCTACAACTCATGTTTGGGATATCAAAATCAATGACGAAAAAGATAAATTAATATGCGTTAGCAGGCTTACAGTAGCTATACTGAAAAAGCCAAATTAAGTACGCATAAACATATATTTTAAGTAGATTGCATAGAACATCATTTTTTAAACCTTGTTATTCTAATAATAGGGCTGTTGAGGACCATAATCTGATGAACTATGCTATCGCAAGTTTCAGGATATTTGTAAGGCACTGTTCTGAAATTTTCTATATAGTATTCTATTTCACTAGGGTTATCTGTAACTACAAAACGTTTTCTCTTGTCGGGCGTTAGCACCTGCGAATTAAACCATAAAATCCAATTATTATTATTGATTTTTATTGTGTCGTCGGCACTATGCTCTAAAATCCATTCAAGAGCATCTTTGTTAGAACTTCCCCAATAATCTAATTCATAGTTTTTGAGTAAATCATTTTTTTTGTGAGAAACTAGTCCATTAAAATATACGGCTTCATAGGGGTGATATTTAAACATAAAACTACATACAAATACTAGTTGCATACCCCATAAAACCTTATATATAATAGAAAGTTTTGTTTTTAATAGTTCAGAAAATCCATAAGCACCTAGCAATATAAATGGTGGGTATATTGAGTAAACATGTCTCCAGTCATCATATACAACTGCATGGAGTGTTATTACTATTAATACAGGTGTAAGGAAACAGAACAACCATAATAAAAGATTTCGGTTTAAAGGTGATTTTAATAATTGAGTAGGGTCTTTCAAACATTGCGTAATGAAAAATATAATCCCCGTAAATCCAAGAAATATCCAGAAAGTAGGAATGGTAATCAAAAACCAGCTTGGTATATAATGCCATGGGAGTTTTTGAGCCTCATAAGTCAAGCCTCCAAGAAAAACGTTTCCTTCCCATCTGAACCTAGACATAGATTCGAAGCTTTCAATCAGGCTTTTGATAGGATGCCCCCACAATGTTGGCCAAAAAGTATATAATGTCAGACTGAAGCAAGCGATAAGTAATAATAGGCTTGTAGATAACGATATAACCTGCGAATTGTTTTTCCTGTTTGCAGCTATGTCCCAGAGTATGTAGGACAAAATCGGCATTACGTATATTAGGTTCATCAGCCTGATACTTACAGCATAACCACAAACAACTCCTAGAATAGCGTAAGGTATGAGACGCTTTTTTTCAAATGCCCATGCAGTTGCTGATAATATCAACATACAAACTCCCGCAGATGGTATGTCTTTAGAGTTAAGATAAGAATGGGCATATAACCTTGGATCTAAAACAAGCATTATGAAAGCGGAGCATGCTATTAATTGGTTCTTAAATATTCTATATGTTAGTACATAACCCGAAAACATACATAACAAAAAGAACAAATGCGTTGCAATATGTCTTAACAAAATAATATCTGTCCAATCTGTTTTATGTAGTGTTTGTTGAATAGCCATTAGTGGCAATTCAAAACCGGTACCATGATCCCGCTCTATGTAGCTGTTAAGGGTAGTGTCTCCTTTAAAAATATAGTCATAACTTACCTTGCCAATATAATTTTGGGTCATTTCGTCCATTGAAGCACCATAATCCTGATAGAGTGTTATCCCGGATATAATAAATACTAATAGAATGAGTATCCCAGGGAAATATTGTTTGAAAAATGACATTTATAGAAGAGCTTTAATACTATGATTTTATTTCAATAATAGTTTATTTTTCCCACAGTTTCTGTCATTGTTAAAAATAGGTGGATATTCAGAATATCTGCTCATTTAATCAAGCTACTACTGCGGATTTTAGTTAACTTTGTCGTTTAGTATTGAATACAAATTATGTCAGAAGATAACCAAGGTTTCCCCCCTCAGGAAGAGTCTAACGAATCGAATAAAATTATTCAGGTAAATATCGAAGAGCAAATGAAAACTGCCTACATCGATTACTCGATGTCGGTAATTGTCGGACGTGCTTTACCTGATGTAAGAGATGGTTTAAAGCCGGTTCACAGGCGTGTATTGTACGCCATGCATGAGCTCGGTATTAACTATAATAAACCATATAAAAAATCAGCGCGTATTGTAGGTGAAGTGTTGGGTAAATATCACCCGCATGGAGATAGTTCAGTTTATGACGCTATGGTGCGTATGGCACAGCCTTGGAGCATGCGCTATATGTTGGTTGACGGACAAGGTAACTATGGTTCTCAGGATGGCGACGGACCTGCAGCGATGCGTTATACCGAAGCACGTTTGCAGCGTCTTGCAGAAAATATGATGGATGACCTGGATAAAGAAACGGTCGATTTCTCTTTAAATTTCGACGATTCTTTACAGGAACCAACAGTAATGCCTACGAGGGTGCCTCAGTTGCTATTAAACGGTTCATCGGGTATTGCCGTAGGTATGGCTACTAACATGATGCCGCATAACCTGAGCGAAGTAATTGATGGTTGTATAGCTTATGTAGACAATAAAGAGATTACTATAGAGGAATTGATGAAGTTTGTAAAAGCTCCTGATTTCCCTACGGGTGGTATCATATACGGTGTAGAGGGTATTAAGGCTGGTTTTCATACCGGACGTGGCAGGGTAGTATTGCGTGGACGTGTCAACGTGGAAACAGCCAAGAACGGTAAAGAAACAATCGTTATTACAGAAGTACCTTATCAGGTAAGCCGTGATGCCTTGGCTGAAAAAATAGGCCAGCTCGTAAATAATAAAATCATTGAGGGCATAACACACGTTGCCAACGAATCGAATAAAGATGGTACACGTATAGTTGTTGAGCTTCGTCGTGATGCTGTAGCGCAGGTTATCATCAATCAGCTCTACAAGTTCAGTGAATTACAGACATCTTACGGTATCAACAACGTTGCCTTAGTTGGTGGTCGTCCGCGTACGCTTAACCTGAAAGATTTAATTTCAGAGTTTATCCATTTCCGTCATGAAGTGGTTGTACGCCGCACACAGTTTGAATTGAAAGAGGCTGAAAAGCGTGCCCACATTTTAGAAGGTTATTTAATTGCTCTCGACCATTTGGACGAGGTCATTGCATTAATACGTGCTTCAGTTAATCCTGATGAAGCTAAAACAGGTTTGATAGAGAAGTTTGGCATGACTGAAATACAGGCTAAAGCTGTATTGGAATTGCGCCTGCAACGTTTAACCGGCATGGAACGTGATAAGATTCGCGAGGAACATGCAGAGTTAATGAAGCTGATAGCTCACTTGAAAGAGATATTGGGCAATGAAGGAATGCGTTTCCAGATCATCAAAGATGAGTTAACAGAAATCAAGGATAGATTTGGTGATGAACGTAAATCAGAAATTCAATACCTGGCAAATGAAATGCGTATTGAAGACCTGATTGAAGAAGAAGATGTAGTTATTACAGTTTCACACTTAGGCTATATCAAACGTACATCACAAGCCGAATACCGTGCTCAACGCCGTGGTGGTCGTGGTGCTATTGGTGGTCGTACACGCGATGAGGATTATATAGAACATCTTTTCATAGCTTCCACACACCACACACTCATGTTCTTTACTGAAAAAGGACGTTGTTACTGGTTGAAAGTATATGAAATACCTGAAGCAGATAAGAACTCTAAAGGACGTGCTATTCAAAATCTGATACAATTGCCACCGGATGATAAAATCCGTACGGTAATAGATATACCAAACCTCGAAGACAAAGAATATGTGGAGAAACACAACATCGTTCTTTGTACCAAGCAAGGTATCATTAAGAAAACATCGCTTGAAGACTTCAGTCGTCCGCGTCAGAATGGTATAAACGCCATAACGATTCAGGAAGGTGACCAGTTGTTAGATGTATCATTGACAGACGGCAACAGTTATATCATGATGGCTGTTAAGAGTGGCCGTGCTATATGCTTTGAAGAAGAGAAAGTGCGTGTAACAGGCCGTGGAGCTATTGGCGTTTTTGGTATTGAGTTGGATGAGAACAATGATGAAGTGATAGGCATGATATGCCTGTCTCAGGATAACAGCACGAAACACATACTTGTTGTGTCTGAAAAAGGCTTGGGTAAACGTACGCCGTTCCTTGAGTTGAATGAAGAGAATGGCCAGATGGAACCAACTTATCGTATTACCAACCGTGGTGGTAAAGGGGTTAAGACCATCAATATTACGGATAAAACTGGCGCCCTTGTAGGTTTATTAGCAGTTGACGAGAAAGATGATCTGATGATAACATGTAAATCAGGCATCACTATCCGTATGAAAGTAGAGCATATTCGCGAAGCTGGTAGGGCTACGCAAGGTGTGAAACTTATCAACATTGATGAAGGTGATGAAATAGCTGCAATTGCTCGTATTGAAGAACAGGAAGATGATGAAGAAAATGAAGGCGATGTGCAACAGGAAGGCGGAGAGAATACAGCAACTGATGAAACGCCCGTGACAGAATAAGAAATTGTAAACTTAATGCAATAATATAATAAGAAGGCATCTGCAATTAGTTTGAGATGCTTTCTTTATATAATTTCGTACTCAGATAATTGATAAAGATGAAAAAGAATTTATTACTTGTTGCAGCAGTTATTACGAGCGCTGCTTCATTTGCCCAAAAACAAAATATACAAACAGCCAGTAACTATCTTAAAGATAAAGATTACGACAAGGCTGTTGAGTATATTAATATGGCTACGAATGATCCTTCTACAAAGGATAGTCCAAAAGCATGGTACATGCGTGGTCATATCTTTATGTCAATACAGGCTGATACGACATTGAAAAAGCCTAACTCTTATAAGGAAGCGGCAACTTCTCTTATTAAAACAATAGAGTTAGACGCTAAATATGAAAAAGAGACAGTAGACCAATATCTGCATTATTGTGCATCTATGTATTATAATGAATCTGCAAATGCTTTTAATGATAAGCGTTATGAAGATGCTATTGCAAGCTCTAAAAAGGTAGCTGATATTTATAATATAGATGGCGGAAAAAGATTCAGCAGTAATAAACAGTTTGAGAAACTGGCATCTGATGCTTTATTGGTGCAGGGAATGAGCACATATAATGCAGGCAAATATGAAGAAGCATTACCCCTTTTGAATGCATTAAAGAGCAATGCTGCAACTTCTACACCCAACATATATCTTATGATTGCTGATGCATACAGGAAACAAAATAAAGATGCAGAAATGTTGGCTACACTTGAAGAAGGCAGAGCTAAATATCCTAATGACCAGAATATTCAAAATGAAGAACTGAATTATTACATCAAGCAAAACAAGCAGGATGTACTGATTAAAAAGCTAGAGGAGGCTGTTGCTAAAGATTCTAAAAATGCAGATTTATATTTCAACCTGGGCACTACATATTTTGCAATGGCCATGCCTAAAGACCAGCCAAAACCCGCAAACAGTGCTGAATTAGTAAGTAAAGCGGAAGCTGCCTATGCACAGGCATTATCATTAGATGCAAACAATGCCGGTTATAATTACAATATTGGTGTAATGTATTTCAACAGCGGTTCAGAGCTTATAACACAAATGAATACTGAAGCTGATTTGGCAGATGCTGCTAAAGGCCCTGAAAAGAAAAAGCATGAAGATGCTTATGATAAACTGAAACTTCAAAGAGATGCATTGTTTGCTAAAAGCATGCCTTATTTTGAAAAAGTATCTTCACTACTTGAACCAAAATTAAAAACCCTTAACAGGGAAGATATGGGTTCATACAGAGGTGCACTTACTGCACTGAAAGAAATATATGCTCGTCAGAACAATTTGCCCAAAGCAGACGAAATGAAGAAAAAACTGGAAGACAGCAGAAAATAACAAAGGACATAACATGTTTATACTTAATAAACAGCTATCATAGCTGCTTTATTTGTTAAATAGTATCCTATTATTTCGATGATTCTCATCAACAATACCTCATAATCTGAAAATATGTTATACATTTGCACAAATTTTTTTTGATTGGCACAGATTAAGAAGTTAGATATCGTACGTTTTGCTCCTAAAAATGGTGAAGGTTTTTACGATACATTGAAGAAAAAGGTAGATGCTTATTTTACAGAAAACAAATTAGACCCGCATGGCAATACAGCTATGAAGCTGAAAACTCTTGCTATGGTTTCTATGTATCTGGTTCCTTATTTCGTAATGCTGTTTACAGGCACAGGTAGCCTTTGGTTGTTTTATAGCTTGTGGTTCCTGATGGGGATTGGTATGGTAGGAATCGGCTGTTCTATTATGCACGATTCTAACCACGGTTCATATTCTGATAACAAAACACTCAATAAGTATCTTGGTAAGATAATTGCTCTTGTCGGCGGTTACGAAGTAACCTGGAAAATACAACACAACATCCTGCATCATACTTATACAAACATCGAAGGACTGGACGATGATATTAACGCAGGCGTATTCCTTCGTTTTTCGCCACATTCTAAGAGATATGCCATACATAAATACCAGCACCTGTATGCTTGGTTTTTATACGGACTTCTTACATTGCAATGGGCTACTATAAAAGATTTCCGCCAGGTGTATGATTATCATAAAAAAGACTTACTGAAGAAAGAAAAGATAACACTGGGTAAGGCAATGTTACAACTGGTTGTATATAAAGTATTGTATTACACATTGCTGTTTGTTATTCCGATAGCAGTTATGGGTATTGCTTGGCAGCATGTATTGATTGGTTTCCTCATCATGCACTTTACAGCCGGCTTGTTGTTGTCTTGCATATTCCAATTGGCACACGTTATTGAAGAATGTGAATTCCCTGCACCTACAGATGATATGAAAATGCAAAACAGCTGGGCTGTACACCAAATATTGAATACCGCTAATTTTTCTCCTAATAGCCGTATGGTAAATTGGTTTGTAGGTGGTTTAAACAGGCAGATTGAACACCACCTTTTCCCGCATATTTGTCACGTGCACTACAAAAACATTGCAGTATTAGTGAAACAAACAGCAAAGGAATACGGATTGCAATACCAGGAGCAAAAAACGTTTGTTCATGCTTTGGTGAACCATTACAAAATGTTGAAAAAGTTAGGTAACAGTTAATTCAATTACCTGAAAGATATGTAGACCGGTTAATCCCGGTCTTTTTTATTTTTGCAAACTATTATTGAATAATGAGTACATCAGATAATTCCATACTCGGTTTAAAAATGCCTACAGACCCGCGTTGGGTTGATCTTGCTACTATATCTTTAGAAGAGATATTAACAGACCATGCCTTTTGCGAACAGAAAGCAGCCACACATTGTATATCGCTCATACAGCGTTATCCTGAGAATATTGATATCGTAAATGCATTGTCACCGATTGTAACGGAAGAATGGGGGCATTTCAGGATGGTATGGGCTGAAATGAAGAAAAGGGGATATGTACTGGGTAAACAACGCAAGGATGATTACGTAAATCTCTTATTGCAAAATGAACCTAAAGACATAAAACCTGACGATAAGCTGTTACACAAATTGATGATTTGTGCTATGATAGAAGCCCGTAGTTGTGAGCGTTTCCGCCTGTTGTCAGAAAATCTGGAAGAAGAAGCGCTTAGGAAGTTCTATTATAAATTCATGGTGTCGGAAGCCGGTCATTATCGATTATTCATAGACCTTGCCAATAAATATTATCCAGAAGAAAAAGTACGAGCAGCATGGCAGCAATGGTTGGCCATTGAAGAAAAAATATTACAGCAATTAGCTCCTCGCGGAGATAGAATGCACTAGTCTATTCTATAATAAATTTTGCTGTAGCAATAGAACGACTTCCGTTGGCACGAAGCAAGTACATGCCAGCTTGAAGATGAATTAGATTCAATTCAATACCTTTTTGACCGGGATTGATATCTGCATGATATACCGATTGTCCCAACGCATTGATTACGTGGATAGCATTGTATGAATCTGCATTATCTAATCCCACATTAATAATTCCTTTTGAAGGATTGGGGAAAACAGTCAATTCATTGAATCCGAAATAAGTAACCGGAACTTCTGTTGGCCATCCTCCTAATTTCACCAGGAAGCTATTAGAAGCCGCAGTGCTGAATACGGTTGTGCCAAACATCAAAGAAGACGTACTAATAGAACTGCCTGTAACATATACATTGCCATCAGCATCGGCACAAATGGCATCGCCTTCTCCATTGCCCGGGCTTGTTCCATATGTTGTCCATATCTTATTACCAGTAGTATCGTAAGAAGCGATGTAAATCTTGTAATTATTGTGCCCTGTAACAAAGACATTACCAAAAGCATTTGTTGTAATAGCAAGGCCATTGTCGTAGTTGGTGCCACCTTCTACACGGCTCCAAATTTCATTGCCGGACGCATCATAACGTGCAATAAAAATGTTTTCGATACCATAGCTGTTAATTGTATTGCCGATAGTAAGCGAATCGCTGAAATTACCTGTGATATAAATATTGCCCCATTTGTCTAAAGAAATTCCGAGTCCGATGTCGCTATTCCCTTTACCTGCACTTTTTACCCATTGATAATTGCCGCTGGTATCTTGTTTGGCTACAAATACTTTAGCTGCTCCGCCATTATTGTTAAATGTTATCAAATCAAAACTTGCAGTATCTGTATAATAACCGGTAGTGTAAATATTACCTGCCGTATCTACAGCTACATCAAAACCTCTGTCTGCATATTTGCCACCTGCATTCTTAGCCCATAGTACATTGCCGTTTTTATCGTATTTGGCTGTTACTATATCATCTTGCCCCTTGCATGATACTGCGATTGTACCAAACATAGCGGGTGCACCAATCATACCATTTACACATATATTGCCTGCCTGGTCGATAGCCATTTTACCATAGCTGAAATCATTGTTAACACCACCAGCTCTCCTGCTCCAGATTTTGGTACCTGCGTTATTAAATTTAGCAAGATACATATCATCGCCTCCCATGTTCAATAGGGTATCGTTGCTTACGATTGTACTACCATTTCTAAATGAACCACATAGTATAATATTGCCGGCAGTATCTATAGCTATATCATTCACGGCCTGGTCTCCGGCTCCGCGCACCAGTTGTTTCACCCATTGCGTACTACCGCTTTTGTTGTATTTAGCTACATACACGTCACTGCCACCTGTAGATCGCATTTTAGTACCACCAATAATGACACTGTCTTTAAAACTACCTGACACATATACATTGCCTGATTTATCTGTTGTTACAGCATTGCCTCCACCGCTGTGCGCCCATACCCAGTTAGGGTTTTGTGCACCGGCATTTGATATTAACAATAAAGAAAAACCAAGTGTAAATAACTGCTTCATACCTGCCATTTGGGGTATTAAGATAGGGAATAATCGCTTAGGAATTAAATAATACTAACGTTGATTTGGGTATATAGATGGCGAGCTACTGGATTTCATTAATTGATACCCTGTATGAATGAGAAAAATGCCTATAAATTCAGTGATATACAGCACTTCGATATGCCCATATCTGGAAGCCGCACCTCCTATGCCCGGCAGTAACCCGCCTGTGGCTATACATACATTACCCCAGAACTTGCTTCTATCTATAACAGTACGGTAGTACAGAACCGCTGAATATACAGCACCGCCAACCATAAACAACAAACCATAAGTATTGACAATAGGGGGTATCCACTTAATTACATCATTCCATTGCAGCAGCTTACCCGATAACTTGACGTTTAGTGTTGTTGGGGTATTTACGGGTGACAGAATGACCAATACGGCTCCGATTGTAATAATAGAAAAAGTAATTAGCGTTAAGAGATTTGCTGTTTTTCTTTTTAAAATAAGGTATACTGTCCCCTGGGCCAAAGGCACAGCTCCAAGCAACGCGCCGAATATATACCATGCTTTGTAGTTGACCTCAGAATATCCGTATATGGCATGGATGCTTTCTGTAACCGTTCCTGCCCCGTAAAAAAAGATACCGATTGTCCACCAAAGCACGTGTAGAGCAGAGCGATGTTGTCTCCAATGCTGAAGTAACTCAATAAAGAAGAAGATGCAGAAAAGCGTAGTACCAATGGGTATAAAATATATCAAGAGCTGATATTTTGTATCCTAAAGGTAGCCTACTACACATCTCATTCAACATTGTATTTTGTCATGTGATTGTCATAAAAGACTGTTTCCCTTTTTACGGATAAATGTATCGGAATGAGCATTCCAAGGTTTAACATAATAGTATTGAACCCATTTACGAAATTCATTTGTATCGCTGGGGGAGTATGGAGGTCTTAAAGTAGTTAATGCAATGGTATCGTTGCTAATGTGGGTAATAATTTCAAAACTATATGTTTTTTTACGCTGTGTTGTAATGTTTAGTATTTCCAGAGTGTCTACATTCGTTATCCAACCTATCCCACCATAACAGTCATAGTGATAATTATCTTTTTTGCCGACTATTAATAATGAACCAAGTTTAAGATTGGGTCTTATCGCTACCCATTTGCCTAACAGATTTGTATCTATCGGCGCCGATGGCCCACCTATAGGAACCATTACTTTTATAGAAGGAGGAGGACTGCATGTGACTGATAAAAAACAACTTTGAAAAAGACAAATCAAAGCTATGAGGCTTATTGATAAAAAATGTTTCATCTTATTTAATCCTTACCAAGGTATCGCCTTCTTCAAAGAAGGATAGGTTCATCATGTTGTAGGTAATCCAGTTTTTCAGCTCTTCAGAATTGGTAAAAGGTGTTTTATTAGCATCGCTAATGACTTTGTAAGTAAAGCTTTTAGTCGTGATATTATCGGGAACTATAAAGGTGAATTTGCCAGTCTGGTCTTCCTGCATATTCAGGAAATTAAAACCGTTTACATTGCTTATCCAAACAGTGTAAGTACTCGGCTCAGTTTTTTTATCAATCGGTGTTAGTTTATATCGGTACTCATCCAGTTTAGTGAATACAAAAGCGTTATTATTCTTATCCGACTTAGATTTCCATTTACCCAATAACCTGGTATCTATTTTTACGGAAGGTTGGTCGATAGGTACCGTAGATTCATATGGGCAACCCCAGAGTAAAATACAAGTACATAGTACAACACCGTATTGCATTATTTTTTTCATGTCAAGTTTATTTAACTCTTATTAAAAGATCAGAGAAAAGAAAATGTTTAGTGTAGTTTTTAAGGTCATTATCAACAAAATCTTTTAGCTGTATAGAGCTATCAGGATATATAGTGTGGGGATAATAATTCGTTATGAATAATAAATCGTCAGATAAACTATCAATAATAGCAAATGAATATGCGTTTCTACCACCTGTATTTAGTATCTTAAACCCGCGTACTGTTGTGAGCCAACCTTTAGTTCTACACAATCCGTTCGAATATTTAATGTAATAATGATATTCATCTTGTCGTTTGACATCCATAAAATTTGCTCCATATCCTCTAACACGCTTCCATTTACCTATGAGTTTTGTATCTATTTTTTCCTTTGCATCATCTATCGGCACATGAAATACATAAGGGCAAGCGCACAACATCATGCTGGTAAAAGTTAATACAATGAATTGCATAGCCCTTTTCATACTACAAAGGTTAAAGTTATTCATCATATAGTCAATGATAATAGATA
Organism: Bacteroidota bacterium; assembly: GCA_018267965.1. Lineage (GTDB taxonomy): Bacteria > Bacteroidota > Bacteroidia > Chitinophagales > Chitinophagaceae > Polluticoccus. Next base: position 951,767 of record JAFDXK010000001.1, read on the forward strand.
GTTTAACGTTTTAAACACGTGCAATGGCAAAATCTTTGCATCTTTATGTTTTATAGGCTCTAAGAATGACTTTGATTAAGAGAACATTACAGGTTTGTTTTATTTTATTACTGTTTGTTACCGCACACGCCCAGGACACTACCCGGATAAGGGGTATGATGATACCAACCAATGCATCTGCCGACGATATACGAACACTGGCTGCATGGGGGGCAAACCATGTACGTTGGCAATTGACATGGGGAGGTGGTTTCCCGAAATCTAAAGCAGATGATGCTACTTACCAGCAATATAGTGATTGGTTGAATAGCGCTCTCGACCACATGAACAGTTTATTGCCTTTATGCAAAGAATTAGGTATGAAGGTGATCATTGATATGCACACCTTGCCGGGTGGCTATCATAACAACAATCACAGGTTGTTTGCAGAAAAGATATGGCAGGATAACTATATCAATACTTGGAAAGATTTGGCTATGCGCTATAAGGACAACCCGACTATTTACGGTTATGACATAGCAAATGAACCACAGGATGGTATCATAAAAGATGGTGCAGTTGGTTGGCCTACATTGGCATCGATGGCAGCACATGAGATTAGAGCTATTGACAAAACGCACTACATTATCGTTGAAGCACGTGGTGGTAACGTAGGTTCGCTGGCAGGATTTCAGCCTATAGATGTCCCCGGCATTATTTACAGCTTTCACATGTATGAACCGCACTCAATAACACATCAAAACATATTCAGTAAACGCAGACCGACTCCATATCCTGGTAGGGTAGGACTGAAATACTGGGACAGAGACAGGGTATTTAGTGTACTGCAGCAAATAAAAGACTGGCAGAATAAATATAATGTACCAGTGTATGTAGGAGAGTTTAGCTGTATACGTTGGGCACCCGGAGAAAGTGCTTATAATTACCTGAAAGATTGTATTGATTTTTTTGAACAGGCCGGATGGGGTTGGGCATACCACGCATTCAGAGAGTACGATGGCTGGAGTGTAGAGCATAGCGGTGATAAAGATGACCCCAACAGAACCAGCGAGCCTACATCAAGGCAAAAACTATTGATGGAGTGGTTCAGTAAAAACACACGATTCTAATTCATGTTGTTAAAACTGAAGGAGATATTCATGTCGCGGTGGGTGTTGTTGGCAACACTTATCATATTCATTATTCTGAAATTACCCCATATAAACCACGCATACTATTGGGATGAAAGCTGGCCTTATGCATCAGCAGTACACAGAATGTATTTACATGGTGCATCGCTGATACCGGGTTCGATTGATGGAGAAATATCGCGTGGACATCCGTTGATGTTTCATTTTTTGGGAGCCTTATGGACAGATGTGTTCGGAGTATCTAAAGTATCATTGCATAGTTATGCTTTGTTTATCAGCATCCTATTCCTGATAGCTATTTATGAAGCAGGCTACAGGATGTTCAACAGAAACGTAGCTATTACAGCCTTGATTTTAGTAGCATTTCAACAAATCTATTTTATACAGTCATCTTTTGTGTTGCTTGAGGTGTTGTTGGCCTTCTTAGCCTTTATCAGTATCTATTTCTACGTAACTGAAAAATTTCTGCTGACAGCTATTACCCTCACCATGCTTTTTTACACCAAAGAAAGCGGCATAGTATTAGGTGGGGTATTCGGGATTGATGTATTGGTTCGCCTGTTCAACAAGAATGAAGCAACAGGTACAAAAATCAAAAGATTGACTGCCGTGGCTATACCTTTTATGGCAATAGGAGCATTCTTTTTAATGCAAAAAGCTATTTTCGGATGGTATGTATTGCCTTTGTATTCTAAAGGTCTGGAGAATGATTTTAATTCATTCCATTATAAGATAAGAGAATGCAGCAAAATGTTATTCAGGGATGATTTCAGATATGTTTATTATGTACTCATTGCTGCTCTTGGCGTGGCCTTAGTTATTAAAAGCAAAAAACTGAAATTCTTATTTCCATTACTATCTGGTATCATAATATATTATTTCATAAGCGATGATTCACCAACGCTTGCTGCTGATAACAAAGTACTATTCATAGTGTTGTATGTTATTGTCTTCGTCATTGCAGGGGTTAGCTTAAGGCCTCTCACCTCATTTTATAATAGTAAGCAAAGGCGGTTTGTATTGCTGAATACAATGTTCGCACTGGCATTCATTGTGTTTTCCTGCCTTAATTCATTTGTTATTCATCGTTACTTGTTAACTGCATTAATACCTATGTTGTTTGTAGCTGCAGTTTATCTTAGCAGTTTTGTGCAAAACGTTTCGAAATACGCATTTATACCGTCTTTACTGGTGATACTATCTGTACAAGCTTATGCATATAATCAAAGCAAAGGAATCGGCGATATACAAAAAGGAGCATTTGACGGACTGTATGTAGAAGAGCAAATCGCTGAATATATGGTGCAGCATAAATTGCAGGATGCAAATATTGCCACAGGTGGCTTTCTGGAAACTATACATTTGAAAGACCCATATGCAGGCTTTTTAAACAATGCAGATACTTTCAAAAACATTCAGTGGGACATCACCTATCAAACCAACATTATTATATTCGACAATATAGAACCTGACGACAGACATAATAATGTAATAGCTGATACTGTCAACTGGAAAAGGATATTCCGAGTTGAAAAAAATGAAGCATGGGGCGAGATATATGAGAGGAAACCTGCAAATTAATATCTGACTAATAATATGAAATATATTTTATCACTGCTTTTTGCCACTTACTGTATTGCGGCATATTCGCAACGAGATATACCAGCTACAGATAAGTTCACTATCTGCGGTGATATACCTAAAGAAATCACGTATACTATTGGTGATATACTGAAATACTCTCAGGTCACATTAAATGATATGGTGATTAAAAACCATAAAGGTGAAGACAAAGGCACTGCAAAGAACCTGAAAGGTGTATTGCTTAAACCATTGTTAGACAGTGCACATATCACATTCGAGAAACCAAAGGAACTGAGTGAATACTATTTTGTATTCATTGCATCTGATGGATATAAAAATGTCTATTCGTGGAATGAGATATTTAATACTTCTATAGGTGACGGTATCTACATCATCACAGAAAAAGATGGTAAACAATTACCCGATATAGAACAACACATTATTGTCGTATCGTTAAAAGATATCAATACCGGCAGGCGCTATCTGAAAGGGTTATCAAAAATTGAAGTGCACAGGGCTAAGTAGGCTATAATTCAGTTGCGTTAAAAGTATCGCCCTGCTTTATATCTCCCGTTTCAAATCCTTTTTTGAACCAGCGCATACGTTGTTCTGATGTACCATGTGTAAAAGCATCGGGTACTATACGTCCTTGCGAACGTTGTTGCAACCTGTCATCGCCTATTTGATTAGCAGCATTCAGTGCTTCATCAATATCACCTGGTTCTACAATGCCTTTAGTAGCTGTATAGTGCGCCCATACACCTGCAAAAAAATCTGCCTGCAATTCAAGCTTTACAGAGAGCTTATTGTATTCGGCCTCGCTCAGGCGTGAGCGCATTTGGTGTACTTTTTCGCTGATACCCATTAAATGCTGAACATGGTGTCCTACTTCATGTGCTACAACATAAGCCATTGTAAAATCTCCCGGTGCATGAAAACGATTTTTCAATTCATCGTAGAAAGACAGGTCAATATATACTTTTGAATCTTCGGGACAATAAAACGGACCCATTGCACTGGATGCTCCACCACAACCTGATTGGTCTGCACCGCTAAACAAAACCAGGTTAGGCTCTGTATAAGTTTCTCCCATGTCCGCAAATATTTTACCCCAAACATCTTCTGTTTCAGCAAGGATTGTTTTTACAAAATGCTTGGCTTCTTCCTCTTCAGCAGTGCCCTGGTATGGTTGGCTTGATTGGGTTTGTGGTTGCATAGAGTTCACTTGCTGCAATACCTGTTGCGGGTCGCCACCAAGAAAATAAACGATCACTGCTATTATGATAGCACCTATACCACCACCTATCAGTTTACCACCACCGCCACCACCACGATGGTCCTCTACATTATCGCTTTCTCTTCTCCCTTTCCAAAGCATAGAAATGAATTTGCAGTAAAGCTATAAAATATGGGTAACTTTAGTATTGCCTAATCTTATGCTATGTATAAATACCTGTTTATTGCAATTGCCTGTTTGTATTCAACAACTTGTATAGCTCAACAGAGTGATGTAAAAATGTGTAAGCCGCGTAAAAATGCTACCAATGTATATTTTAAACTAGGGTCATCTATACTTACAAATGCTACAATTAATACTATCGATTCTTTGTTTTATAACGATGTGCTAAATACAAAAAGAAGGGTTGCTATTGTTGGCTATGCAGATGTTTTAGGAGAAAGCACCTCAAATAATAGTCTGGCAGAACAAAGAGCGGAAGCGGTATATAACTATATAATAAGTATGGGTGTAGATAGTGCTTACATACAGATTTTTGCCGGTGGTGAAGTGCAACGTGAGAAAACAGTATCAGGATACCCTGAAGACCGCAAAGTAACTATTGTGCCAGGCGAAGATGTGAAACCCGAAAAGGTAATTATGATAGATAGCGGTACACTCATAGCAACGGTCAATTTTGAATTTTACTCCATAGGCATCATACCTAATTCTATGCCGGTGCTGGATACTGTTGTTAAAATATTGAAGGCACACCCCGGTATGAAAGTATTGGCAGATGGTTATGTATGTTGTATTCATTTCGGATGTTGTAAGGATGTAGATGTGAGAGAGTCTGGTATGAAAGAAGAAGAATTCAGGATATTTGATGCTAACAGATTGTCAAGCAACAGGGCAAATGTGGTATTTACTTACCTCACTACTCATGGCATTGATAAAAGTCGCATCAAATGTAATGCCTATGGATACCAGAGAACTATTATACGTGATGGTAAAAAAATACATGGAAACAGGGTAGAGATATTAGCTAGTACAAAATAAAAAAGCCACCCATAAGGATGGCTTAAATATTATTTATAAATACTTAGGCAGTTGCCGGTTTCTTCGTGCGTAATATAGCTGCTGATATAAGACTAATGATTAACCCTACCGGGAAACACTCAACAAACATTGCCTCTAAAAACAATAGCGGAGGATTTTTCATCAGAGCGTTCACCATTTTCATCTCTTTCTTTGCGTCTGCTATTTTTTCAGCGCTGGCATGAGTTTTTTGAAGGTTTTCCATGGTGTACTTATGAACCTCTTCACAGAAATTACTCATTACCGTATTAATCAAGATCATCCATATGGTTGCATAAACCGCTGCAGCTATCAAGGATAAAAGAACACCTATTTTAAATGCCTTACCAAAACTTATCTCACCACCGTTATTTTTCTTATAGCTGGCAATGGCAAAATAGATCATACTGCTTCCCAGTATAATATTTGCAAAGCCAATATACATGGCATTTTGAAAACCTATCTGTTCTCTGAAGACAGTGCTGATGGTAAACATGCAGGCCATGATGGCTGCGTTAATGGCTCCGTAAGTAAGTACAATACGTTTCATAATAATCTTATCTATTGTTTTAGTTCGAAGGCAAAATAAGGGTGGGCGGCACGAAAGATACTCATACTTTCGGGTGATTTTGGTGTAAAAGGGCTGTTTTGGTACTAAAGTATCAGGGTATGAGGCTTAATTCCCTTGCTTTGATAACTGCCTGTGTGCGACGCTTAGCATCCAGTTTTAATAAGACATTAGACACATGAGTTTTCACTGTATTAACAGATACGAAGGTTTTATCGGCTATCTCCTGGTTGCTCATGCCTTCGGCCATCAGTTGTAACACTTCATGCTCGCGTTTGCTGATGCCCAGTTTATCCAGTACGGTTTCGTTTAATATGAATGGTGCGGAAGGAGTGGTGGGTACTGCAACCAGTTTCTCAATTATTACTTCTTTAGGTGTGGTAAGTTTTCGCCCCATGTACGCACCCATTACAACAAACACTATGGCAATAATACCTATATATATTTCAATCCTGTTCTCTAATACCAGGAAACGATATTTTGTAACCTCCAGTACAACCATTAGCACTGCCAGTAACAAACCATATATGAGCAGGTTTTTGCGCATGGGGCAAAAATAGGATATGTAAGTAACAGTTTACTTAATTTAGTGTATAGTAAAAATCATATCAAATGGATAATACACAAAGGGTATACAAGATGTTATTTTCAAGTGTGTATCCTTTATACATACAAAAGGCTGAAAAAAAAGGACGTACTAAAGAAGAGGTAGATGCCGTTATCTATTGGTTGACAGGGTATAATGCTAAAACATTACAACAGCAGATAGATAATAAGGTTGATTTTGAGACCTTTTTTGCACAAGCACCTAAAATGAACCCCAATGCGTCAAAAATAACAGGTGTGATATGTGGCTATAGAGTAGAGGAGATCGAAGACAAACTAATGCAAAAGGTCAGGTACCTGGATAAGCTGGTGGATGAACTAGCAAAAGGAAAGAAGATGGAGATGATATTAAGAGAGTAGTGTTTACTTTGTTCACCCCCTAAACAACTTGAACAAAGATTCTCAATCATCTATAAACACTGATATAAAATGAAAAGAATATTATCACTTGCTTTATTATGCATTTCTCTGTCTGTTAGCGCTAAGAAGATAGAGTTAGGGTTGAATGGGGGTATTACTTATGACAAACCACCACATGCAGCTCATCCCTATGTTTCATACCATGTAACCTTAAAAGGTTTGTATAATATCACTAAACACATACAGGCAGGTATAGGTATTAGCAACTTCAATATGTCATACTTTGATTATGGTCTATGGGAGTATAATACTACTTATCCTGCATATCCCCTTTTCAATACTAACAATTTGGATTATAGTAGACCCGAACATATGTACTCTGTAAAAGCGTATGGAAACTACATGCTTTATTTCGACAGGATTACTGTTTATGCGGGTTTGTCTGGTGGTTATGCATCTCCCATATTTGCTAAAGAAACATTTGAAAGAAAAATGCAGCCTCGGACAGGCTATGCACTTGGAGCACAGGCAGGTGCTACATATGCAGTAACTAAGCGAGTTGGCATTAATGCAGAATTAGGCGCAGAAAAAATAACACTCATCGCTAAAAGCTGGCAGGATTATGATGCAGACCCCAATAAAACTTCCCTAAAACAATGGATAATACCTTTTACTGTGGGAGTAAGAGTTAAGATTTAGTCTTATTCAGTTGTTTTCATTATAGCCAGTTTACCATTACTACCTGCCAAAAAAATCAGGTTGTGGTCTGTGCTTGATTTAATGACATGAAAACCCTTTTCGTCAGATAAAGGCTTCCAGTTCTTTCCATTATCAGCAGATATATCTATCCCTGACGGACCTATTGCAAATGTAATTCTTGGTAAAGGTTTTTTTGATGGACGCCTATTTTCTATTGCAGCCAAACATTCACGGTAGCCACGTGTGGTATTTCCGGGTGCCATCCATGTTTTACCTTTATTGGTGGTATAAAAGAAATTAGCTGTCTTCACACTATCATGCTTATAATCACCGCCTGCTATCAGCCAATGATTTATGCCCATATACATAAATGAAAAAATACCTGTGCTTTCAGTGGTTGCCAGCATAGGTGTGGGTATACTACGCCAGCGATTGCCCCTGTTGCGAGAGAAGAACAACTCCGATTTTTTACCACCACAGGCTATTACTACCTTGCTATGCAGAAAGCAACTGATGTTTGTGCCACTGGCAGCAAAAGAAGCTTCTCCCTTGCTCATCTCAGGACAATTGTTGCGTTCTTTCCATGTCTTACCACCATCTTTTGTATAGAGTATTAACATATGCCCGTTGATTGGGTCGCCATAGATGAGGCCATGTTTTTTATTCCAGAAATCTACACCATCTATAAAAGCAGCGCTATCTGTATTCTTATATACCTGCTGCCATGTGGCACCGCCATCAGTAGTGCGGAGTATATATGCAGGACTGCCAGCATTGGCAATAACTGCATTGTTTGAATCGAAAGCATACAGGCTACGAAAGTCGCAGGTTTCATAACCCTTCACTTGTTTGAAACTCCAGTCTTTACCTCCATTGGTACTGCGACCAATCCAGCCTTTGCTACCACTTACCCATATAGCATGTTCATCTGCTACCGACATACCTCTGAAAGAAGCATTGGTTTTAGTATCTGCATATTGCAGTGCATATTGCTGACTGTAAGAGGCAATTGATGTGAATAATACAGCAAGCAAAAATAGTTGGCGCAGCATAAGGCAATATACACAAAACTCAATTGGATGAATAAAGTACCTAATTTTGTATGCTGACAAATAGTTTGATAATGGAATTCAACCCCAATAATGTTGTTGTTAAGATTTGCCTTCAGGGCATGGCTATGGAAGAGAAAGGTGAACCCGAAGAGGCAGGTAAACTATTTCTTGAAGCATGGAATGAAGCACAAAACGATTTTGAAAAATTTATAGCTGCCTTTTATCTGTCCAGGTCTCAAAAAAATGTTTCTGACAGATTGAAATGGTATGAAACAGCGTTACAATATGCTTTGAATATAAATGATGATGCCGTTAAAGGAGCTTATACTTCCCTGTACACCAATATTGCAAAATGCTATGAAGAACTTGGCGAACATGACAGTGCGGAAAAAAATAAAGAATTAGCTGCTTTATCTATACATACGCCAACTGACAAAGGTCCATTTTATCACGGTACCAGGGCCGATTTACGGGTTGGGGATATGCTTACACCGGGGCGAATGTCTAATTACAAGACACAGCTTCGGATGAATCACATTTATTTTACTGCTTTGCTGAACGGTGCAGGACTTGCGGCAGCATTGGCAAAAGGTGACGGTCATGAACGAGTATATATCGTTGAACCAACGGGTGACTTTGAAAATGACCCTAACGTAACGAATAAAAAATTCCCCGGAAACCCCACGCGTTCTTATCGCACACTTCAACCGTTGAACATTATAGGCGAAGCAACAGAGTGGGTGAGACAAACACCCGAAGAGTTGCAAAAATGGCATGAACGGTTAGCCAATAATACCGGAGAAATCATTAATTAACTAAAGTGTCCCATTTGTCCCATGTCCCGTTTTGGGACAGTGGGACAATATCAGTGTACGACCTCCCTTGTTTCACTTCGTTCAACATCCCCACCATAGTAAGGAGGGGAAAAGGGGTGGTTGAGATAGTGTGCGAAGTGTGCAACTGTGCAATGTTGTACACTTGCACACTTATGGTGTATTCAAAGTGTATGTATTGATTATATCAACATAATGTCCCCCTCTACGAGGGGGCAAGGGGGAGGAAATAGACTATACAGAAGTATTATGCTCTATCCAATCTGCAATTTGATTATACACTGCATCAATATGTTGAAGCACTTCATTATCTGTAAAACGCGATACAGTAAATCCGGCTGCTTCTAATGCTTTCTGCCTGGCATTATCCTTTACAAACACTAATTCATCATGATGTGTTATACCATCTATCTCTATAATCAGCATTAGGTCTTTGCAAAGAAAATCAGCTATATAATTTAACACAGGGCGTTGCCTTCTGAATGTATAACCTTTCATCATACCAGCACGCAAAACGTATTTCCAAATACAAGCTTCTGCTTTGGTCATGTTATTACGCAAAGCACCTGCCAATGGTTTTAGCTTATTGTTATAAAGCCAGCGGTTATTTTTCTTTGCTTCTTCCACTGTTACTAAAATAGTAATTTATTAAACCTCCCCCTACGCCCCCTCAGTGAGGGGGACAGTTTGCGGTGTGCAATGTTGTAACTGTACACTTATGGGGTGTACGGATTGTACGGATTGTCCGACCCGGACAGCCGGACAGTATTGTGTGTCCAAGGTGTCCAACTGTCCAACTATTGGACACTGGACAGTTTTGATATAATTCCCATTTTCCGGGATTCCGGGAATTCCGGAGTGTCCCACAAATACCTATGTCATTGTGAGGGAGTATTTAGGACGTAATTGTAGGTGTTTTATAGTTCTTAAGAAAAAGTGTTGAATTTATATACAACTGTGAATAATGAGCGTATCTGCGAGCATCTATTTCATCAATTGTTTCTTTCTCCCTAAGTGCTTCTATTTTCGATAATACACTTGCATTTAATTCATCTATTGCATTTATTAATGATTCATTATTTGGCTTAATATTTTCTTTCGTAAAACCAACTAGAAAGAGCCGTTTATCATAATCATTCTTTTGATTAGTAGTTTTTAATTCTAACGTTGTTTTGCTTTTCAATAAAGTAGCTAATTGAGGTATGTCTAAAATTATATAGCCATATTTATGAGCATTTTCCCCCCTAACTAGCTCTAAATCCTCCATGACTAATAATAATCCATCTGTTTTTAATGCTCGGCGAATTTCAATAAAATTTTCACCCCATTCATATGGATCTATTTCGTGTAAGACATTACAAAGAACAATTAAATCAAAAGTATTTTCTGGGATTTCATTTAAATTATTATATACTTTGTTTGTTAATCCAGAATTTAATAGATTGTCAAAATTATCCTTATCAACTTCATAGGCATGGTATTCAACTTTGTTTTTGAGTTTTTCATCTTCAAGAAGAGTATGGCCTATTCTTCCTGTTCCAGCTCCGAAATCTAATAAAGTTATTTTTTCAGTCTTAGTGATAATTTGTTGCAATAACTTGTATTGTTCATCTTTTGGGTTTGTTGAGGAAACCACATTTGGATTATCAAAACATTCTCTGATAAAGCTGGCATAATGCCAATCATTTACAGAATTAACATAGCTTCTCGTTTCTTCCATGTATTTTTCTGCTTCCATCAGCTCCTTATACAATTGCCCATGACTCTTTCTTGATGGAGCAAATACCTGATCGTTCTTAACTTGGAAAACACATTCATAGCTAAGATGAGAAAGAATATGAATAGAATGTGTGGCTATCCATAATTGGCCTTTATCCTTAATTAAATCAGACAGTGCATCTATTAATCGTATTTGGAGACTGGGATGCAAATGCATTTCAGGCTCATCTAATATTAAAATACAATTACTGATATCAACATTCTGAGTTATCTCATAGGTATAAAATAACATAGCATATCTATATAATATTTTTTGTCCTGGTGATAATTCATCGAATTTAAATTCCCTCGATCCAAACTTCACATCTGTATCCCATGCACCATTTGATGCTTTAGCTTCATATGTAAATTCTTTCCCTAAAAAATTTTGTAAAAAAAAATTCAAGCGTTCTAAGGATTTTTCAGAAGTAGTTTCTTTTTGGCTTACATTCTTATTCAAAAAACTAACTACTTTATTACTAGTAATGTCCATTGTTAGTTTTTTAACGTACTGTACTGTACTATGAATATTTAATTGATTAAATTCATTAGCAGCTCTTTTGGATAAATCATTGAGAATATCATTGTAGTTTAAATCGTTATTCGGAACAAGGAAATTCTTTAAGTCTATTTGCTTTATATACCTCCTGATGGTATTCAGCGCAGAGGCATTGTTAGTGGCCACACTATTCAAAAGCTCAGGAACACCTGCTACTAGTTGTGTAAAATTTGGACGTATAGCCACTTTAATCGGGTATGTTTTTACTAAATCTAATACCCTACTTTTACCAGATCCGTTTGGTCCAGCTAATGCAACAATATGACCTAATGGTTTATCCGTAAAGACTACTGGATGAATGCCTTTATTTTCCTGATCGTTAGCTAATACTTGAAACTTTGTTATCCTCATCTCTATCTAATTGATATACAAATATCAGTATCTCATAAACTTTTACCAACTGCGAAAAACACTGGAACTCTTACCCTCATTCCACGAGATTGCCACACTGCATATTTCATTATGAAATATTCCCCTCGCAATGACGTGAAAAAGAGCCATTCCTGATTCCCGGAATTCCCGGAAAATGGGAATCTCGGAATAACAGCTCATCTGTCCGGCTGTCCGGGTCGGACATTTCGGACAATCCGTACACTCAAATCTGTCCAGTGTCCAGCATTGGACAGTTGGACACATTGGACAACATTAGCATAATAACTAATAATAGAAAAGTGTGCAGGTGTACAATATTGCACACTTGCACACTTCGCACACTGAAAACTGTCCCGCTGTCCCAAACGGGACATGGGACAAAACGGGACACCCACCAACAAAACGTCATTGCGAACCGAGTATTTGCCGTGTCAAATACGAATGAAGCAATTTAGTCCAAACATGTGCTTGCTCGTAATGTTACGAGATTGCTTTGTCCATATCTGCCTTCGCAGATATTTCCTCGCAATGACGAGAGAGGAGTTAAGTTACAGCTTCACCATTCTTGTTTGTGCGGTACCTTGTTTGTTAGAGAAGCGAACAATGTATAGTCCTGCGGGTTGTGCGCTGATGTCTACTTTTACTGATTTTTTACCTTCTGCGCTAAACACCGTTTGATTGCCCATGCTCAGTACCTCCACCTTAGTGCTGGCTTTGGGTACATCTACCGTAAACACACCATTATTGGTATGCGCACTCAGGCGCACATCATCAGCTTTCATACCTTGCAGCACCCACGGAAATTTAGTGATGCGAACACTATCCATTTTCACTTCGGTAACAGGCCTGTCGCCCGCAGCTGTTTGCACAGCGCCTATGCTCTGCACTACCGAAAAACCATCTGTTGTCATACCCAATACTACATAGCGCCCGTCGAGAAAAGCATTGTCCACCAGGTTGATGTAGAACTGGCTGCCGTTGGTATTCGGGCCTGAGTTAGCCATAGCCAGTGAACCCGGTTTATTTTTCAGCGTTGGGTGATACTCGTCGGGAGTGCTGTACCCGGGGCCGCCCATACCATTGCCCATCGGGTCGCCGCCCTGTATCATAAAGTTGTTGATAACACGATGAAATATTAGTCCGTCGTAAAACTTCTTTGCTACACGCACCTGGAAACTATCTACTGTACGAGGCACAAGTGTGTCTGCCAATTGTATAGTGATATTGCCCATGGTGGTATAAAAAACCAATTCGGTATGTTGTGCACTGGCAGTGTTAAAACCTGCAATGGCTAATGCTACTAATCCTGTTTTGAATAACTGTTTCATCTTGATTGTTGTTGTAAAGTGTAATATACCGGATAATGATGAAAAGGTAAAAAACTGTCTGTTGTCTGATAGCCGGACTGTTTGGGCAATGAGGAACATAATGTTGCAGCTATTGATACGAGGGAGAGTGTATTACTGATACAATTGATACACAAATGTCCGCTCTGAAGAACAGGTTATTATTTTTTAGGATGCCAATCGGCGTTAACACCATAATCGCCAATGACGGTATCTCCGTTGTGAATATAAATGCCATAACCTGATACTGTATCGCCCTGCTGTATTTTCCATACTTGTATAATGGTGTCTTTGGGGGTAATGACAGTGGTGTCCTTATGCGGATGATTCACGCAGGAACCTAATAACAGCAATAGCAGGTATGAGCGTTTCATACAATAAAAAAGAGTACCATAAAGATAGTCTTAAAATATCGACGCGTGCTTTATGCGCCTCTTACCGGGGATAAGCGTTTTAAATAAATAGAAGGATCAATAACTCAATAATTCCCCAATACGTTCAGCTACTTTATCGGCATTAGGTAACATCGCTGCTTCCAGTCCCATATTCATAGGCACGGCAGGCAGGTCAAGTGCGCCGATGGTTTGCACAGGGGCATCGAGGTTTTTAAAGCAGTGTTGCGCTATACGTCCTGCAAGAGCTTCGCAGAAGGAGTTACGCAGTTGTTCTTCGGTCAGCACTATACATTTACCATGTTTGCGAACGGTATTATAAACCAGTTCTTCATCCAACGGATAGATGGTACGCAGGTCTATCACTTCTACCTGTCCGGGGTATTGTTTGGCAGCATTCTTTGCCCAATACACACCCATACCGTAGGTAATGATACAGCAGCTTTCGCCATTGTCCATCGCTTCCTGAGAGGCTTCAAGCACCACGGCACCTTTGCCCAAAGGCAGTATGTAGTCTTTTTCCGGTTCTATTGTTTTGGCATCTTCTGTACCCGGCACTTTGCTCCAGTACAGGCCTTTATGTTCCAGCATCACTACCGGGTTAGGGTCGTAGAAGGCAGCCTTCATCAATCCCTTAATATCGGCAGCATTACTTGGGTAGGCTATCTTGATACCTTTAATAGTAGCGAGGGTACTTTCCACGCTTCCGCTATGGTAAGGGCCACCACCACCATAAGCACCTATCGGCACACGTATGATGCACGAGATAGGGAATTTACCCATACTCAGGTAGCAGGATTTACTTATTTCCGTCACCAACTGATTGATGCCGGGATAGATATAATCGGCAAATTGCACTTCAACTATTGGTTTAAGTCCTAGTGCACTCATGCCTACAGTTGAGCCAATTATGTATGCTTCCTGAATGGCGGTATTGAATACGCGGGTATCTCCGAATTTGTCTGCAAGGGTAGCAGCCTCACGGAAAACACCGCCTAACCGCTTGCCCACATCCTGCCCGTAAAACAGGGCTTCGGGGTGGTCGCGAAGTATCTCTTCCACAGCATGAAGGGCAGCATCCACCATCACTACCTTCTCTTTCCCCGCTAATGAACGAGTACCTTTTTCCTCGGTTACTTTGGTAGGAGCAAAAACATGGTCGGCTACGGTAGCTGGGTCGGGTTCGGGTGCCGCTACGGCATTATCAAACTCCTTCTGTACGTAATTACGTTCTTCTTCTTCTATTTTATCCAGCATCTCTTCTGTGATGCCTTTAATATCTAACAACTTTTTCCTCAGCTTAGGGCCCGGGTCGTCAAGGCTGTGCTTAAACAGGTCTTCCTCAGTACGATACCATTCTTTACGCACACCCGATGTATGGTGTCCTAACAACGGCACTTTAGCATGTACCAAAATCGGTTTGCGCTCTTTGCGCACCCAATCAATGGTATATTCCATGGTCTTGTAAGCATCTTCAAAATCGCTGCCGTTTACACGTACACGTTCCAAACCTTTGAAACCTGCAGCATATTCATAAGCATCCATCGTACGGGCTTCGTCACTGCTAACAGATATACCCCAGTCATTATCCTGAACGAGATAGATGATAGGCAATTGATGCAAACAAGCGAATGAGAACGCTTCACTTACTTCACCTTCCGTCACACTGCCATCACCCAATGAACAAATCACAACGGGGGGGGTAGGATATTTAATGAGCTGTTGTTCTTCTATATATTGTATACCCTGAGCCACACCGGTAGTTGGTACAACCTGCATACCCGTCGCACTGCTCTGGTGTATTATTTTAGGAAAATTATCTCTGCGGATATTAGGGTGGTTGTAATACTCACGTCCGCCTGTAAAAGGGTCGTCACCTTTAGCCAAAAGTTGCAACATGAGTTCGTAAGGGCGGTAGCCCATGCCCAGCATCAGGCTTTCATCACGATAATACGGACTTACAAAATCACAAGGTTTTAGTAGAAAACCGGTAGCTAATTGTATAGCCTCGTGACCACGAGAAGTACTGTGTACGTATTTACAAGTTTGCCTGTTAGCATCGTATATATCTGCCATTGCTCTGGCAGTCATCATCAGCCTATAGGCTTTTAGCATTAACTCTTTGGACAGCATGGTTGCAATTCCTGCCTATCGGCGGGGTAGCAAATGTAAGTTGTAAATATGAAAATACAGAAAGCATCAAAAAAACAACCATATCAACACTACTCTGTAAAGAAATATGAATATGATATTTTAACCAGTTAGATTTCGATAAGTAAATAGAAGCCCTATTTTTGTTTGGCTAAATACACCGTATGCAATTCGACATCAAAAAATACCTTCCGCAGATACTTATAGTAGTTGGATTTATCGCTTTTGCCTTCATCAATTGCTATCCCCAATTGCAGGGGAAAGTATTGTTCCAGGGTGATATACAAAACTGGAGAGGTATGGCTAAAGAAGGTATGGACTGGCATGAAAAAACGGGTGAGAATGTACTGTGGAGCAATACCCAGTTCGGGGGTATGCCAACCTATACGTTTTACGTACCCAAGACAAATAACTATATCAACCAAATACACGAAAAAACAGTAAGTCTGTTGGGTAAGCCTGCCAGCTTGTTTTTTATTGCTATGCTGTGTTTTTATATGCTGATGCGTGCATTAAAAACCGACAGGTGGTTGGCTGTTACCGGGGCTATTGCATACGCGTTTACGAGTTTCAATATAGACTCCATTATTGCGGGGCATGATACCAAAATATTTGCATTAGGTTATCTGCCCGGTGTACTTGCAGGCCTGCTATACATATACAGGGGCGATTGGTGGAGAGGCATACCACTATTGGCAATCCTGCTATCATTAATGATATCTACTGAACACTATCAGATACTATATTATGCAGTTATCATTATCCTGTTTATAGTGATTTGCCTGTTTATTCAGGCACTTAAAGAGAAGAATATCAAACAATTCATTATCGCATCTGCTATATCTGCAAGTATTGCCGCTTTAGCATTTGGGTTAGGTTCACAACTCATCATGGCTACTATGGAGTATAATAAGACAACCATGCGTGGCGGACAAAGTGAGTTGACCATTGTAGGGCATGATACTAATAAAAAGAGTGGCGGTTTAGATAAAGAATATGCTTTCAGGTGGAGCAATAGCGTTGGTGAAACCTTCTGTATACTTGTGCCATACCTATATGGCGGTGGCAATAATATGCCTTTAGATGATGCACCAAAATTTGCAGAGGTAACCGGCGGACAGACCAATTCAGCACCTTTATATTGGGGGCCTCAACCATTCCTCGGTGCATCTAGTTATTTCGGGGCTATTATATGTTTCCTGTTTGTGTTTGGCGTAATGATTGTGAGGAATCCACTCAAATGGTGGTTAGTGGCATTGGCAGGTTTGTCATTATTAATGGCAATGGGCAGGCACTTTCCTGAGTTCAATTATTTCCTGTTCGATACGCTGCCGATGTACAATAAGTTCCGTACACCAACTATGTCCATGTCTATCGCGCAATTGATGTTCCCTGTATTAGCCATTATGGGGTTGAATGAATTGTTTACCGGTAATCAGGACAAACAAGCACTACTTAAAAAGCTGATAATAGC
This sequence comes from Bacteroidota bacterium, assembly GCA_018267965.1. Lineage (GTDB taxonomy): Bacteria > Bacteroidota > Bacteroidia > Chitinophagales > Chitinophagaceae > Polluticoccus. The sequence continues at coordinate 968,944 of JAFDXK010000001.1, forward strand.
GGCAGGCATAACGGCCGGGCTTTGTTTGCTGTTTGCATTTGCAGGCAGTGCATTCTTCAGTTTTACGGGAGGAACAGACAATCAATTGCCTGAAAATATGAGAGACCAGTTAGTGTCAGCTCTTAAAGAAGACAGGCAGTCATTGGCTACAAAAAGCGCTCTGATAAGTGCAGTGTACATATTATTAGCAGCTGGTTTAATATGGGCTTACCTGAAGGGTAAAATGCAAAATGTAAAAATGGTAATTGGTGGTATTGCTTTACTGGTGATTATTGATATCATGTCTGTAGCTCATAAATTCCTTACTGATGATAATTATGTAGAGAAAGAACAGCAGGAAGAAGGTTTGCAACCTCGTCAGGTTGATCAACAAATCATGCAGGATAAAGACCCATATTATCGTGTACTGGACTTGTCGAGAAATATATTTAATGATGCTACACAAGCATACTTCCATAAATGTATCGGTGGTTATAGCCCTACAAAAATGGAACAATACCAGGATATGATTGATGTACACATGAGCAGGGGTTTCAATTCTCAGGTAATGAATATGCTCAATACCAAGTACATCATCTTTGATGCAGGTAACGGTAACCCTGTAGCAAGTGCCAATCCCGACGCCTGTGGTAATGCATGGTTTGTAGATGAAGTGAAGTGGGTAAACAGTGCAGACAGTGAAATATTATCATTGAATGCAGGCAGACTGGGCGATACTGCAAAAGTAGTTGGTGGGTTTGAACCGAAGCACACAGCCGTAATGCGTAATACATTCCAAAACGAAATGAATGGCTACAGCTTTGGTAAGGATAGTAGTTCAACTATAAAACTTACTAAATATGGTTTGAATGATTTAGCATTTGAATCTGACAACTCAAAGAATGGATTGGCAATATTCTCAGACATGTATTATCCTTATGGCTGGAAAGCTTATGTAGATGATAAGGAAACACCTATCATGAAGGCCAACTACATCTTAAGGGCTATCAAAGTACCTGCAGGTAAACATAAAATAACATTTGTATTCCATCCTGACAGTTTCTATACAGGCGATAAGATTGCTTTAGCTTGTTGCTTGTTGCTGATTGGATTATCTGGCTTTTCAATTATTCAGTTATTCAAGGGCAAGGCTAAAGAGGCGTAGACACCATTTATGCGGTTACAATTACTGGATTATTTAGTATGCCCTGTTTCGCATACAGCTTTGAGGTGTGAGACTATTGCATCTGATACTCAGGAAATTACTGAAGCCTTGCTGTATTCTGACGCCGGGTTTATATATCCTGTAATAGATGGTATTCCAAGAATGTTGATAGAAGGCGTTATTGACTTTGAGGCGTTCTTAAAGAAGCACATAAAGGATTTTGAAGGATATAAGTCAAACTTAATGCAACAGCATAGAGACTTGATAAAGTATTGCCAGCAAAAAAACTATAAATCAAAAAAGTCCTTTGCATTTGAATGGAGTTTTCTGAATACGAATGAAAATGACAAACTATGGAATGCGCCTGTTAGTAACCTGGAAGAAATTATCCAAAATGAAATAGGTGCACCGTTGTCAACACTGGCAGGTAAAACTTGTGTAGATATAGGTTGCGGACATGGCCTAATGACAAGAGCCATAGCAAGCAAAAGCAATATTTGCATAGGTATTGAGGCCAGTCAGGCTGTTGATGGTGCATATAAACGTAACACAGAACCTAAAGCTCATTTTGTTCAAGCTGATTTACAGTATTTGCCATTAAAACATAATCTGTTTGATTTGGTTTATAGCAGTGGTGTTATACATCATACCAATAGCACTTATAATTCCTTCAAATTGATTGAACGGTTGACTGTTAAAGGTGGTAAGCTTTGCGTATGGCTATATCATCCGCAAAAGGATTTATTGCATTGGATATTCCTGCAAATAAGAAAAGTCACCCGAACGCTTCCTATCAAAGTAACATACAGATTGTTGCGCATTTTCATTTTCCCGTTCACTTACACTATTAAATATCTCAAAGGGAAAAACCATCCTAATGCAAGGGAAGAAATGATTAATCTATTGGATATGTTTAGCCCTGAGTTTAGAGAAGAAATTAAACACGAAACTGCTCAGAAATGGTATACAGAAGCAGCCTATAAAGACATCAGGGTTACAACAACAGACCAATACGGTTTTTCTGTAGCCGGAATAAAGAGTTAATTCAATACTTCCTGCAATCTTTCTTTTTTGAATTGCCTGAATAGTAACGTCAGGACCATAACTGCTGTAATAGCTACACCTATAAGCATAGATATTCCTACTGATAAAGCCGGTAAGAAATAATGGCAGATTCCTATTAATGCGAAGCAGATAAAAAGCTTGCCCAACAATTTTGGCACAGGGAAGAAGCTTAATAATGGCCTTTGCATAATGCGGGCAGTTTGTACCAAATAGTAACTTATCTGTACATAGGTTGATATTACCAACGATAACGGTATCATCAGCAAGCCACCAACAGGATATAACGAAACACAGCATACAGCAAACACCGCTATATCTATCAATGAGCCATATAATATGATATTGCTCTTATTCTTAACCTGCAGTACTGCCGCCGAATAGGTAATGCGAATGGGTAATACCATCAGGCTTATTAAGAATACCGGGATAGAGTTATCAAATTTTGCGTGAAATAATAATGTGAATAGTTCCCTATGAAAGAAGAATAAAAATGAAAATAGAGGGAAAACGATGCTGCTTAATAATGAAGTAATACTTTTGAACTGCTTGATATGTCCATCATATGTTGCATCAGGTTTAGAGAATGATACTACCAGCAAATTACCTGCAATACTTATCAGCATGCCGAATACCGGAATTTCATACGCACCGTTGAAATAATATCCGAAATCAGCACTGGATACTAAATAGAAAACAACCAGTTTATCGATCCATTTTGAAAAGATGCCAACACTTTCATTTACGCCTAACAGCAACCAGTTTTGATAGAATACCTTACTCTCAACGTCGGTTGCATTACTACCGGAACCACGTTTTAAAAAAACGATGAATGCAATGAGTTTTATAATATTTATCACGCCAATACCATACAATAAGAAAGGCAAAGAATATCCTGTTGTAACTACATAATAATGCCATCCGGCAAACACAACAGCATAAACAAGGTTGAGTGTCAGAACAAACGATTGTCTTTCCTGTGCCAGGTAAACAGCCTCGTAAATAAGCGCAGCAGATTGAAGCATAATGATAACAATAAGCGCTAACAACGCCTCATGTGTCACAAACGAATTGATGGACAACAAATAAATGATACTTGCAGCCTGCGCTATGCATAACCCTCCAATAACTGTAGCTCTTGTTTTAGCATGATGGAGAAAAGCATATAAAGAGTTTTTATTAAGCAGTAATGCAGGCAGGCCAAAACTGCCTAATACAGTAAACAAAGAGATATGCAGCCAGCAAAGTTGATAGGTGCCATAATCAGCAATCGGAAGTTTTACCGAAAAATACCAGGTAATCCCAAACAGCACAGCCATCGGAATAACCCTGGCGAAAAACAGCATCACAAACCCTTGCCAAAGAGTTTTATCCTTGCTGATATTAGTATGCTGTAACAACTTATTTAAATGCCTGTTGGGATAAAGATAAACGGAAACTTATAGTTTTTGTTGTTTTGTTTATAGGCATTCGTTATACATTACAACATATATTTACCCCTCAAATTGTATTAACTTGTGGTTGGTATGGCAATACAACAACAACCCAGAAGGCGCAAATTTGAGGCGATAGGTAATACCGGCTTTAGTACCAGCAGCAATAATACTGAAGGCGGTAGGCTTACCCGTAAGGATGGTAGCGTAAACCTGCGTAAAACAGGTATGCCATTTTGGGAGCGTATCTCGTTATATCACTCCTTGCTGCGTATGACAAGGGGAAAATTCCTGCTATGTGTTTTCCTGTTTTATAGCACCTTAAATGTATTGTTTGCAGGCCTATACCTTTTGACAGGGGTGGAAAACCTTAGAGGGGTAACACCCGAAGGTGATGGCTTGAATAATTTTGAACAAGCTTTCTTTTTTAGCTCACAGACACTTACAACTGTAGGTTATGGCCATATTAGCCCATCTGGTTTGGCGGCAAATGTTATCGCATCACTCGAATCATTTATAGGAATACTTTCTTTTGCTTTGGTAACAGGCTTGCTGTATGGGCGTTTTACACGTCCTCGTGCGTATCTTGTATATAGTGATAATGTCATTTTTGCTCCTTTTAAAGATGGAATGGCATTGATGTCAAGAATCGCAACGTACAAAAACAATCACCTTACGGATGTAGAAGCATTGGTGACCATTGCCATGCATATTACAGATGATAATGGTAACAAGGCAAGGCGTTTTTATCCATTAGACCTGGAAATAAAAAAGGTGAACTCTTTAGCTCTTAGCTGGACTTTAGTTCACCCCGTAGACGAGAACAGCCCGCTATATGGCATGACACAAGATGAGATAAAAGAAGCGGAAGTAGAGATATTGTATTTTATCAAAGGTTTTGATGACCATTTCTCTAATATTGTTCAACAGCGCTATTCTTATGTATTCTCTGAGATTGTGTTTGGCGCTAAATTCCAACCTATGTTCCGTAGGTCTGATGACAATATGAGCACCGTGTTGGAATTAGATAAAATAAACCTGTTTGAACCTGTCAAATTGCCTCAATTCGAGAAATCGACTATAAATGTGTAAATTTGCAACATGATTGCAACTACACAAATGTCTCCACTCACTCAGAAATATCTTGCATTAGAAGAACAATACAGCGCGCATAATTACCATCCATTGCCGGTAGTATTGAGCAGAGGAGAGGGTGTATTTGTATGGGATGTAGACAACAAACGTTATTACGATTTTCTGTCGGCATACTCAGCAGTCAATCAGGGGCATTGCCATCCTAACATCATTGCCGCATTTATTGAACAGGCAAAAAAATTGACACTTACTTCCCGTGCATTTCACAGTGATTTGCTAGGTGAATATGCCCAATATATAACCGGTTATTTTGGATACGACAAAGTATTACCGATGAATACAGGTGTAGAAGCTGTAGAAACTGCTTTGAAAGTGGCCCGCAAGTGGGGATATGAAGTAAAAGGTATTGAGCCAAATAAAGCCAAAATATTAGTATGCAGTGAGAACTTTCACGGGCGTACTCTGAATGTTATTTCATTTAGCACAGATCCTTCATCTACCACCAACTTCGGACCATTCATGCCCGGGTATGAAGTAGTAGAGTATAACAATATAGCTGCTTTACAGGCTGCGCTGCAGGACAATAATGTAGTTGGTTTCCTTGTTGAACCTATACAGGGTGAGGCAGGTGTAGTAGTGCCCGATGATGGCTATTTAGCTAAAGCTGCTGCCATGTGTAAAGAGGCTAACGTGCTGTTTATTGCAGATGAAATTCAAACCGGATTAGCACGTACCGGTAAGATGTTGGCTTGCGATTACGAAAATGTACATCCCGATATTTTGATATTGGGTAAAGCATTATCGGGTGGCACAATGCCAGTGTCTGCTGTGCTTTGTGATGACGAAATCATGCTTACTATCAAGCCGGGAGAACATGGTTCAACTTATGGTGGCAATCCGTTAGCCTGCAAAGTAACCATGACTGCATTGCAGGTATTGAGAGACGAAAAAATGGCTGAAAATGCGGCTATACAGGGAGAATACCTGCGTAGCCAATTAAAAGCACTCAATCACCTTAATATATCTGTTGTTCGGGGCAAGGGCTTGCTGAATGCTATTGTAATAGACCACGCTAATAAAGATGCAGCCTGGGATTTATGTCTGCAAATGAAAGAGAACGGATTACTGGCTAAGCCAACACATGGCGATAAAATACGCTTCGCTCCTCCTCTTACCATTACCAGAGAGCAAATTGATGATTGTGTAAGCATTATCAAAAAGAGCCTTGAAACATTGAAATAGATGCATCTGCACGAAGAAAAACATTTTAAAAGTTCTGACCTGATAACAGATATTGTTATCGGTATGTCAGATGGATTAACTGTACCATTTGCATTGGCAGCAGGGCTTAGTGGCGCTGTTGATAGTACAGCTATCATAGTTACAGCAGGACTTGCTGAAATTGCTGCAGGTTCTATAGCAATGGGATTGGGTGGTTATTTGGCAGGCAAAACAGAAATAGACCATTATAATTCTGAATTAAAACGTGAATGGGAAGAGGTAGAGGTGGTGCCTGAAAAAGAAATGCAGGAAGTAAGAGATGTATTTGCTGAAATGGGACTGAGTACTCAATCTCAAAATATCATAGCTGAAGAACTGGCTAAAGACAAACAAAAATGGGTTGACTTCATGATGAAATATGAATTAGGGCTTGATAAACCCGACCCTAAAAGAGCACGTAACAGTGCATTCAATATTGGAGCATCTTATATAGTTGGCGGCCTCGTTCCTCTAATACCTTATTTCTTTGTTAGCCATCCAATCGACGGGCTGAAATTATCAGCTATCATTACTGTTATATGCTTGTTTATATTCGGGTATTTCAAAGCCAAGTTTACAGGGCAGCCAAAATTAACAGGAGCTATACGTGTAGCTATTATCGGCTCTGTTGCAGCCACAGCAGCATTCCTGATAGCAAGATTGTTCAGCTAACGCTTGTCGGGTATTTCAATCAATGACCCTTCAGGGTAATTTATTTTTTCAAGGTATAACCCATGTCCTGCAACATCAAAAAATGCTTTGGTACAGTCTTTGGCTTCTATTACTTGCTTAAATTCACTTATACTCATATTTCCCCTTGCTACCTGCAGTTGTGTAGCTACAAGCCCCCTTACCATACCCCGCAAAAAGCGATTAGCCTCTACTATATATTGCAACTCTTCATCGGTGTCCTTCCAATAAGACAGCATGATAGTACAGTTAAAAGTGTGTGCTTGAGAATTGCGTTTACAAAAACTCTCAAAGTCGATATAGCCTTTTATGATCTCAGCTGTTTCATTTAATATTCCTTTATCAATCCTGAAAGGGTAGTAGAGGGCTTTATTGTGCAGAAACGGGTTCTTTTTATGATATATCCTGTATCGGTATTGTCTGCTTATGGCATCAAAACGGGCATTCATGAATGGGTTCACACATTGATGTACACTCTTCAAACCAATAGTTTCGGGCAGTATCGCATTCATTTTATACTGAAAAGCAGGATGCAACGCCTCTTCAGTATCAAAATGGTAATAACTGCATAAGGCGTGAACCCCTTCATCAGTTCTGCTGGCTCCAAAGGTTTCAACAGGCGTACGCAATAAAGTAGATAATGCCTTATTCACAGCCAGTTGCACGGTAGGTATATCTCCCTGCACCTGCGAGCCGTGAAAGGCAGTACCATCATACATTACTTCTAAAAAAAACCTTGCCATATAATATAAGCACGCAATATTAGTTTATTTGCCGCAATAGTTTTTTAACAGGCCATTTATCTTTATTTTTCAGATTGAATGTGCGGCATAACAGGTATAATAAGATTTAGGGATAAAATAAGTCCGGAAGTCATAAGCCGTATGAATACTGCTATACGCCACCGCGGGCTTGATGACGAAGGTTATATTTCCGTAGCAGATTCTAAAATATTTTCTTATTCAGGAAGGGATAGTGTCAGAGAAGCCAGGAATGAGCATAGCGATATTCATACAGCTGCAGACAACAACATCTTTCTCGGTTTTCGCAGGTTATCAATCATTGACCTATCTTATAACGGGCATCAACCGATGTTATCGCCTGACAAGAAATTAGCCATTACATTCAATGGAGAAATCTACAACTATAAAGAACTAAGGCAAGAGCTACAACTATCAGGCTATTCTTTTCAAACAGAATCAGATACAGAAGTCATACTGCAAGGGTACAGGCATTGGGGCAAAGAAGTGGTGCATAAGCTTAATGGTATGTTTGCTTTGGCTATTTATGATGTTGCTGCCAATAAAACATGGATTGTAAGAGATAGGGTAGGAATCAAACCTTTGTTTTATAGCCTGTCAAATGATGGAATAGTTTGGTCTTCCGAGATAAAAGCAATAATAAAAAGTAGATTGGTAAAGCCACAAATTAACTGGCAGGGATTATTCGCCAATTATCAATTACAAACCACACCATCTCCGTATACATGTTTTGAAAACATCTTTTCTCTACAACCTGCACATTGGTTGGAGATAGACATTAATACTGCAAAAATTACTGAAAACAGGTATTGGGAAATTCCGGTCAATCAGTCTCCAATTAATATTACACAAGAAGAAGCTACTTCGTTTTTAGATAGTAAACTACAAAACATCATTACCAAACAACTGAGGTCTGATGTTCCTGTTACATCATTAATGAGCGGCGGCATAGATTCTACTACCATCACAGCAATATGTGCCAGAGAACATTCCGGCTTTAACTGCTATTCTTTAGGCTTTGATGGCAGTGGCAAGGGTATGGATGAGCTGCCACAGGCTATTGCAATGGCTAAGATGTTAGGCATCAAACAGCATGTGCATTACATCAAAGCAGAAGATGTAGTCAATGCATTAGATAATGATTTGCGTCATTTTGAGGAACCTTATGTGAACCTGGAGCCTGCAATTGCATCGTCGGCATACCTTCATAATGAAGGCTACAAAGTAGTAATGAACGGGCTTGGTGCTGATGAAGTATTTGGTGGTTATAGCCATTATCTTGATTATATAAAATGGGAACAGCGTAGAAGGTTATCATTTTTAAAATACTTTGTTCCGGCAATTAATAACTACACTCAAAAGGTAAAAAACTACCTGGAGCTTGATACCAGCTTCAAATATTTCATCAATTGCAGAATGGGTTTACGTCCTTTTGAAATAAGGAACATCACCAAGAAGGGTTTCACACCAGTTGCAGACTTTTTGAATGAAAAAACAGTAAGTGCATTTATACCAGAAGAGTTATTTTATTATGACTTAAAATATTACATAGGTTCTCATCACGTGTATCGTGATGATATGAGTGCCATGAAATATAGCCTTGAAGTACGCTATCCATATTTAGACCATGAATTGATAGAGTGGGTTGCGACACTACCCATGCACATCAGGTATAATGCATCTATAACCAAGCCATTGCTGCGCAAGGTTGCAGAACGTTACATCACCAAAGAGAATATGACGATGCCTAAAAAAGGTTTTAATCTTCCGCTCAATACCTGGATGAAAGAATCTGATGCCATACAATCTTACGCGAGACAGCAACTGAACAATCTTAAAAAAAGGGACATTTTTAATACCGCCATAATTGAAAAATGGTGGGCACTTCGTAATGAAGGAGTGTATTTTTCAAAACTATGGCAGTTGGTTACTACTGAGGTTTGGCTGAGTGAGTATATCGACGCTTAGGCTCGTAACATCTTGCTTTTCCTTCTTTTTTCTATTCTCCATCCAACAAACCAGAAAGATAACGCCAGTATCAAAAAGAAGATACCTTTATTGGTACTGTTCCAGAAATATTCAAAATATCGGGTGTAAAGATTAAGCAACAATGCAAATACAGCTATATCTCTTGTTGCCGCATCATTCTTTTTAATTCCTATGTAAAAGATTATAGAACTGATTATAGCAAAGATGATGGCATAAATGACAACCTGGGTTTGTCTTACTTTCAGCCACTCATCCATGCTATTATAATTACCGAAAACAGACACTCCCCATAGTCCGGTAAGCAATATGACCAAACCACTGATATAGGTTATTCTTTGTGTGCTTTGTAATAATGGTATTTTACTTTGTAACGCTGATAAGAATATGATAATAACTCCAAATACAGAGAACCTCACTGGGTAATTCATTCCGATAAATAGAAAATCTGTACTTAGTGATTCAGAAAATGTTCCATACCAACCCATAAAAGACAATATCGCTATCATCCACAAGGAGTTAGAACGAAGCCATAAGGACAGTACAACAAACAATATTGTTAATACGGAAAGAAAGCCACTGTATTTGGCACCAAATCCAATCTCTTTGCAATAATAGACAACGGCTATCATTACCAGCAACGATGTTATAATGCTGTATACTTCAAATTGAATCGGGCTATATTGTGCCCTTCGCTTTTTGATAAACACAAAGCCAACTATCGAAAGCGCAGTAAACAAGATGGCGATAAACACATTGCTAACCGAAAAGTACACCCTGAGCTTCTCTAAAAACTTATCATCTATGAATATCGCTGCAAATGCCAATAAGCCACATGACAATGCTATGAAAAAGAAGTAGTTGGATATTATGCTTCCGGATTTCTGATGTTCGATACTGTTTTTTAATTCATGAGATTGAGCATCCGATATCTTTCCGGTTTTTCGCCATTCATCAATAGCATTATTCAGAACATCAAAATCTTTCTTATTGACCTGCATATTGTTATCTAAGTTACCAAAAAAATAAGCGCCCTAAAAAAGGCGCTTCTGTTACATATAGAGGATAAGAGAGAACTTTGTTATGTGTTTTTTTGGTGACAATCTAATTATCAGGACAGTAAATATAATATAATTATTTTGACACTATATCAAATTATGATTATCATATCCAAACTAAAAAATAAGCACTATGCAAAACTGCGTTCTATTTATTTATATGAGGTTAATTTAGAATTAAAATTTGAAGTTATAAGTGATACTCGGTAGTATCGGGAATATAGATACCTGCATCACCTTAGCTTGCACTCCGGTATTAACACTGCCCTTTGTATCTACGTACAGAAAATATGGGTTTTGCCTGCTATAAACATTGTAAATAGAGAATGCCCAGCTGCTTTCCCATTTGCGGGGCTTCTTATGTTTAGGTTTATATATAGCAGATAAATCAAGACGGTGATATGCAAAAAGCCTGTAATCGTTCAATTTGCTGTATTGAGGAACTATATTGTTGTCGATGATATAGTAGTTAGTAGGTAATGTAATGGCATTGCCCGAACCATATACAAACACTGTAGAAAGTGTCCATTTTTTAGATATTTCATAACTGCCCACTATAGATATATCATGCCTGCGGTCATACTTTGCAGGGAAACGGTCACCATTATTCAGATCTTTGAATGTGCGATAGGTCCACGCAAGAGTATAGCCTATCCATCCTGTGAATTTTCCTTTTGTTTTATTGATAAAGAACTCAGAGCCATAAGCTTCTCCTTTACCAAATACAAAATCAAGTTCAGGGTCTTTCAATGTAGATGGTATATAGCCTTCTCTATATTCCACCTGGTTGCGCATATCTTTATAATATACCTCCACAGATGTTTCCAGCTTATTATCAAAGAAGTTTTTGAAATATCCTAATGAGTACTGCCATGCTAATTGTGGTTTAACAATAAAAGTGCTTGGAACCCATAAATCTGTAGGTAGTGTGCTGCCATTATTGCTTACGAGGTGTATGTATTGATAAGCCCTTGCAACACTGGCTTTAATAGAAGAACTTTCTGTCAATTCAAAACGCAGATTTAATCTTGGTTCTAATCCGCCATAAGTTTTTACTCCTTGTCCTTTGCCAAATACAGTACTGTCAGTTTTGTGGTCATTAGCATCAAAAGTATAGTTGGTGTATGGGCCTAACTGTTGAAATAAAGAATATCGTACGCCTGCATTTATGCGCAACCAGTTAAATGGCTCAAAATCATCCATCACATAAGCAGCTGCCTCATTAGCATATTTAATCAGTGCATTATTAGGTTTCAGTTCTGTCTCGCCTGATTTACCCGAAATTTGATTAGGTATGAATGTATGATATGTGTATGCTAATCCGGCTTTTATTTTATGGTTGAAGGCAGTATAATAGTCTAAGTCAACTTTGCCATTCCAATCTCTAACACCTGAAGATAATTTAAACTCAAAATCATTCTGTCCGGCAGCAAAGGCAAATTTATAATCGTTGTATACAGCAGTGGTGTTAAGGAATAATTTGTTGTTGAATAAGTGGTTCCAGCGTAGGGTAGCAGTAGTATTACCCCAGGGTATTTCTGCATTAAAGCTTCCGCTTCCACTTTTGAACTTAAATTTATCCTGTCCAAAATAACCACTCAGGTATACACGGTCTTTCTCGGTAATTTTATAATTGGCTTTCAAGTTAGCGTCATAAAAATGGTATCCAGAACCCGATAGGGAGCCGGAAGCAAAAGGCTTAATCAGCACATCAACATAAGTACGACGGCCTGAAATGATAAATGAGCCTTTATCTTTTTTTATTGGCCCTTCAAGTGTCAATCTTGATGCGATTAGGCCAATACCGCCTTCTGCATGGTATCCCTTCATATTTCCTTCTTTCATCGATACATCAACAACAGACGACAAACGTCCGCCATAGTTAGCAGGCATACCACCTTTAATAAGTGTAACATTTTTGATAGCATCTGTATTAAACACAGAAAAGAAACCAAATAAGTGCCCGGTATTATACACCACAGCATCATCTAATAATATAAGGTTTTGATCAGGGCCGCCGCCACGCACATAAAACCCTGAATTACCTTCACCCGCGGACTGCACACCCGGCATTAATTGTAAAGCTTTAAGAATATCCGTCTCACCAAATATTACAGGCAGGGTTTTTATTTTCTCGGCAGACAAGCTAATAGTACCCATTTCAGTTCCCTTCACATGTTCGTCTCTCCTTGTATCTTTTACTTCAACATCTTTCATTGTTGTGGTGCTTTGCATCTCAGCATCAAACTTCATATCTGCTACGATATTTAACACCTCCGTTCTTGTAGCAAAACCAACATAAGAATAGATAACGGTATAATTACCCGGAGCAAGAGATACAGAGTAGAAACCATAAGTATTTGCTTCTGTTCCTAATGCCAATTCCTTTACGTATACCGTAGCGCCAATCAAAGCCTCACTGCCTTTAGCATCTCTCACATAACCGCTAAGAGTAACTTTCTTTTGTGCAAACACATTTAACGATAGAATTGTAAAAACTGATAATAATAGAAATCTCGTGGCCTTATTTACTACTTGCATGAGTTATGGTTAATGAATTATTGTTTAGAGGGAGTCAGTGATTTCACCGCATTCCAACATTTTTTTACCAAAGTATGGGTTCTTAATTTCTGTTTCGTTGCTCAGCCAATAAGCACCTTTATCATTAAAGGCCATAGGACAAAACTGATGATAAACGCCTGCATTTTTTAAGCCCGCTACTTTTAAGATTTTGTAAATAGCTGCAGATACTTTATCGAAATGTATACGGTTCACTTCACAAGTCTCATCTTTAGTATTTAATATTAGTTGATTATTGTTGATAAGGGTATCGAAATAGGGTTGTATTAATTTGTATTGAGTTGAATCCCTCTTTAAGGTATTGATAGCTGAAGCAGCTTCTTTTTGTAAGGCTGAGCTTTTTGTGCGTACATCAGTAGAATTGGTAGCAACAAATGCATTTTTTAGCTCATAATAAGCATCCAACAAGGATAATAATTGCTGTGTACCCTCAGAATCTAAATTACTGGCTGTCACCTTAGGATGTAAACCCTCTACTTCTGTATCATGTACATTGTATGGTTTCGCCGGATTGCCACACCCATATACAAATAGTAACAGGATAGCCGGGAAACACAGTTGTCTGCTCATTTTATTTAAAATCTATGCAAAAATACAAGATGCTTTAATGCTAACCGTTAGCTTCGTAAATTTGCCACGATTATGTTAGTTGCATTACAAAATATTTCATTTCATTTCGGTTCAAGGGTAATATTAGAAGACGCCAGTTGGCAAATTAACGTCGGTGAACGTATAGGATTAGTAGGTAGTAACGGTGCAGGTAAGTCTACCATTTTAAGGCTTATTATGCGTGAATACACACCAGATGCCGGAACTATCAGTAAACCCAAAGACGTCTCTATAGGATTTTTTAACCAGGACTTGTTGAGCTTTTCTACAGATAATAGTATTTTATCTGTAGCCATGCAGGCATTCGAAAAAGCCCACGAAATAGAAAAGGAGCTTGAAAGACTGACCAAGGCATTGGAATCTAACCCTAATGATGAAAAGTTATTAGATGATTACAGCCATACATTGCACGACTTTGAAGTGGCAGGTGGGTATGAAATGGAGCATCGCAGTGCAGAAGTTTTAGAAGGGCTGGGTTTCACGACTGCAGATTTAAAACGTCCATACAACGAATTCAGCGGTGGATGGAGAATGAGGGTATTATTGGCTAAAATGATGCTGCAAGCTCCTGATTTGCTTATGCTGGATGAACCTACCAACCACCTTGACCTCCCTTCAATCGAATGGTTGGAGCGTTACCTTATCGGATATCCGGGTAGCGTGGTGATTGTATCGCACGATAGGTATTTTCTCGATAGGATGGTAACCAAGATAGTTGAGGTATGGCAGCAAGACTTACACCAATACAGCGGCAACTACACATTCTATCAGAAAGAGAAAGCTGAGCGAATGGAATTGCAACAGCGGGCTTTTGAAAACCAACAAGACTATATACGCCAGCAGGAAAGGTTTATTGAACGCTTTAAGGCAAAAGCCAGCAAGGCAGCTCAGGCTCAGAGTGCGATGAAGAAGTTGGATAAACTGGAACGTATAGAATCACCAGATGGTACTATGCCGGTAATGAACATCAATTTTGATGTGGCTGTACAACCCGGTAAAATCATATCTACACTTAAAAATATTACAAAACGATTCGGCGATTTAACAATTATCGAAAATGCAGACGCAGAGATATTGCGTGGTGATAAAATAGCATTGATAGGCGCTAATGGTAAGGGTAAATCTACATTACTGCGAATAATAGCCGGAAAGGAAAAATTTGATGGTGAGCGAAAAGAAGGGCACAATGTTGAAGAAAGCTTTTATGCCCAACACCAGTTAGAGTCATTAGACATAGAAAAAGAAATACTTGATGAGTTAAAGTTTGCAGGTACTGGTAAAACTGAATTAGAACTTCGGCAGTTATTGGGTTGTTTCCTTTTTAGCGGAGATGATGTATTTAAAAAGATAAAAGTATTGTCCGGTGGTGAAAAGGCTAGGGTAGCATTGGCTAAAACAATAGCTATGAAAGGTAATTTCCTGATGCTGGATGAACCTACCAACCACCTTGATATGCAATCGGTAGAAATGCTGATTGATGCATTGAACAAATATGAAGGCACACTCATACTTGTTTCTCACGATCGTTATTTTATTAGCCGTATCGCAAATAAAATATGGTGGATAGAAGACCAAAAAATAAAAGAATTTGAAGGTAGTTATGATGAGTGGGGTGTATTCTTACAGGATAGGGAGAAGCGAATGAAAAAGTCTGAACCTGTTATTGAAAAGAAGGAAGAAAAACCCGTTGCTGAGAAAAAAATAGATTCAAATGAATTGAAAAACCTTCAGAAAGAACATCAAAAACAGCAAAAGGCTTTTGAAAAGCTGGAGGAGCAAATCAGTAAACTGAACGAAGAAAAAGCTAAGCTTGAAGCCCAGTTGGGAGACCCTGCTTTTTATTCTGATAAGGAAAAATTCAGGAAAGTCGATGACGAATACCGCCAATTAAGTGTCAAATTAGAGACAATTAGCAAGGAGTATGATAAAGCCTTTGAGCAATTAATGGAGTTGGAAGAAAAATTGGGATAGTACTATTGACATTGGATTTATATTTGTTTAATTTTATATTAATAAAATGATTATCCAATGAATAGATTATTACTCCTACTCTGTTTTGTTTGTTGTTCACTATTTACTTCAGCTCAAAACAAAACATACAGTTATCATTTCTTTTATGGTTTTAAAGAAAAAACCACAATAGGACCGGATCTCGCACCTCAATGCTCGACAGGTACTTTTAACTGGCAAACTATGTATCCGGGCATAGGTAAGGTTGCATACAATTTTGGAAAAGGGTGTGGCTTGGTTTTTAATGATTCTACTACAAGTTTCCTGTCATCAGGTAATTATACTATTGAGTTATTTTTTAAACTGGATACAATTAACGGGTACAAAAAACTTGTTGATATTAAGAACATGGCAGTTGATAGCGGGCTATATAATCAGAACGGCAAGCTTGTTTTGTATCCTGTTGTTACTTCAGATAGTTTTCTGGCAGCAAGCAAATACGATTATGTGGCAATAACACACGATGCTACTACTAAAAAGGTTGTTATCTATCATAAAGGAGATACTGCAAGAACATTTATGGATAATAATGATAGGTATGTATACGATTATCACAAACGTATAGTATTCTTTAAGGATGATAATAATACAAGTGGTGAGCAAACATCGGGTTCGGTGTCATACATTGCTATTTCTAACTGGTCAATGCCTCAGGATACAATTAAGCAGCATTACAATAACCTTAATACCATTTTATTAGGTGTGCCCGTTACAGAAAATACCACCAATTCTATAAAAATATGCCCTAACCCTGTAATAGATAATGTTCTTGTAACTGCAGCTAAAGAAGGTACATATATTATCTCAGGTATTACAGGTCAAATACTTAACCGTGGTTACTTACAACAGGGAGATAATACAATAAACCTATCCAAGTTTGCGGAAGGCATCTACATACTAAAAGTCACGAATAATGAGGGCAAAGAAAGCCAAACATTTAAACTGATAAAACAATAAAATTTCAGACCCCAAAGCTATGGCCGCAGGATAGATTCCTGCGGCATATTTTTTAGTATAGGTTAATTGTTATTTTTACACTCTTAATATTGACGTATATGCCATCTTTCGATATTGCCAGCAAGGTTGATCTTCAAACATTAGATAATGCTATCAATGTAGCCAAAAAAGAAATTGATAACCGCTATGATTTTAAAGGTTCGCACATCTCTATGGAGTTGAACAAAAAAGACATGGTTATTAACCTTGAAGTGGAAAGTGATATGCACTTAAAGCAAGTGCAGGATATCATTATCAGCAAATCGATGAAACAAGGATTAGAAGCAAATGCCTTCGATTTCTCAAAAGAAGCATCACCATCGGGCAAGTATATACGTAAAGCTATACCTGTAAAAAATGGTATTGATAAGGACATGGCTAAGAAGATTGTTAAGCTCATCAAAGACAGTGGCTTGAAAGTGCAACCGGCTATAATGGATGATATTATCAGGGTTACCGCTAAGAAGATTGATGACCTGCAGGAAGTTATACAGCTATGCCGTACATCAGCCCTTGATATACCACTGCAGTATGTAAATATGAAATCTTAAAAATTGATTATTGCATCCTTCAGCATTGGCTGAGCAATATCTTTCTCAGATACAATTGCATCAACCAAGTTGATTTTCCAGTCTATATTAAGCGTGCTATCAGCGTAATTGACACCGCCTTCTGCAGACTTGTCGTAAAAATTATCACACTTATAGAATACTTCTGCTGTTTCACTAAGTACTGAATATCCGTGTGCAAAACCCTGTGGTATCAGGAATTGTCTTTTGTTTTCGGCAGATAATTCAACACCAAACCAATGACCAAATGTTTTGCTATCCTTCCTAAGGTCAACAACCACATCCCATATAGTACCCTCCAAAGCCCTGATTAACTTTGTTTGGGGCGTAGGAGCATTCTGATAGTGCAAACCGCGTAATACATTGATTGACGAACGTGCCTGGTTGTCCTGCACAAAGTTTATTTTTTGACCTGTTACAGATTCAAAAGTCTGCGCATTATAACTCTCGAAAAAATAACCCCGTGAATCGCCATGTATTTTAGGCTCCAATATCAGTAACCCTTCAATAGGTGTTTTTATAACGTTCATTACTTGGCCAGTTGATTAATAGCTTCATTAAAATTGGTAGCGATGTACGACAGTTCATCAGTTGTAAATTCTGTGTGTATAGGCAAAGAAATAACACAGTCTTGCAACATATCGGTAACCGGTAGATGATAATCGGCACCGCCAAATTCCTTCATCATGTTTTGTTTATGACATGGAACAGGGTAGTATAACATGGTAGGGATTTTCTTATCTGCCATCATTTTTTGCAGTTCATCCCTGTTTACATTTTTTATTTTCAATGTATACTGGTGAAAAACGTGGTAGCTATAAGGCGCCCTGTACGGAGTAGTAATATTAGGATTGTCTTTGAATGCATTATCATAATAATCTGCTACGGCTCTGCGGGCACTGCAATATTCATCCAAATGTTTCAGTTTGATACGCAATATAGCAGCCTGTATACTATCCAGACGGCTATTGCATCCAACCATTTCGTGATAGTAGCGTACTTTCTGACCATGGTTAGCAATCATTCGTAATTTTTCTGCCAGTGCATCATCATTAGTGAACATTGCACCACCATCACCATAACAACCAAGGTTTTTTGAAGGGAAGAATGAGGTAGTAGCCATGGTAGCCATAGTACCATTCTTTACAGTTTTCCCGTCTGAGAAAGTATAACTTCCACCAATAGCTTGTGCATTATCTTCTATTACAGGTATGTTATGCTCTTTAGCCAATGCCAGTAATGGTTCCATGTTGGCACTCTGACCATACAAGTGAACCGGTATGATAGCTTTTGTTTTTGGTGTGATAGCTTTTCTGACAGCTTCGAGATTCATTGTAAAAGTATCTGCATCAACATCTACAAATACAGGTTGTAAGCGCAATAAGGCAACTACTTCAACTGTTGCCATATATGTAAAAGATGTAGTGATAACTTCATCACCCGGTTTTAAACCCAATGCCATTAAGCCTATTTGCAGCGCATCAGTACCGTTTGCACATGGTATTACGTGTTTTACACCAAGATATTGAGCCAATTCATCACCGAAAGCTTTTACGTCCGGACCACCAATAAAGGCTGTAGTATTTAATACATTTTGTATTGCTGCATCTATTTCGGGCTTTATCTTTTCGTATTGACGTTTTAGGTCAACCATTTGAATATTGTACATAGCGGAATTTTACGATGTGCAAACCTACACCTTAGCCTTCATTCATCAAAACGCAATCTTTTTTATGCAATGCAGTGTTTAGATATATTCTAACAAAATAGTGACAACAAATGGCTTAACTTCACCGCCATATTATCAAATGATGAGAAAGATATTAGCTTTTTCAATTACATTATTAATTGCAGGCACAGCAGGTTATTGCCAATCAGATTTATTCGACAATGCCAAACTACCGCCACGTAATGGCTGGATATTTTCTGTAAACGGGAATTACGATATGCCTGCCGGGAATATGGCCAAACGTTTTGGCAATAACTTCAGAATAGGAGGTGAGATTTTCTATAAAACTAAATCGAATTGGATATTCGGCCCAAAGTTTGATTTTATTACCGGCGGGAAAATAAAAGAAGACTCTTTACTGATTAATGTAAAAGACGCCAATAATACTATAATCAATATTGACGGAGAAAGAATAGGCTATGGAACTTTCGAAAGAGGGTATATGGCCGGAGTTCAGGCAGGTAAGATCTTCAATATCGGTAAAAAAAGCAGCGATAATGGCATTGCTGTTCTTACTTCAGTTGGTTTTATGCAACATAAGATCAATATATTCGACCGAACAAGCACTATAGTACAGTTAAAAAAAGAAAATAAAAAAGGCTACGACCGCCTTACAAACGGGCTATATATTGAGGAATATATTTGTTACAACTACTTTGCTAATAACGGACTTATTAATTTTCACATCGGCTTAGATTTTACATTAGGCATTACGAAAGGCAGAAGAGATTACCTGTATGATGTAATGCGCACTGATGACAAACAGCGATTTGATATTCTTTTCGGAATAAGAGGAGGATGGTATCTGCCTATCTTCAAAAGAAAGTCAGAAGAGTTTTTCTTTGAATAATTTACTTACTTATAAAACTGCTGAAGCACGCTGAGAAAAGATTGCACAACAGGATTTTCATCTTCCCAACTGTTGGCAGTAGGTACATTTGCATGTAACCAATTATACGCCTGCGTATAGTTATCAAACGTATTCAGTTCGGCAATCACGTTATCGTATAGCTCTTTGTTATTGCTAAAAAGCTCGCTAATAAATTGGTATTTATCATTAATGCCTATACTGTTCTGTATATCCTTTTTAGTTACTGTGTCAGGTGTAGTTATTACAGGCTGTACTTGTATCTGAGGTTTTTCTGTAGTGTCATTTAATACAAGCGACTCATTGAATGACATTCTACTTTTCATTTCAAGCAAATCAGCATACATCACACGTGTATAGTCCAGCATCAAATCAATATCTATAATCGTTGCTTTATCATTCAACTTTGAAAGGTTGCTGATTTTTTGCAATAGCACATCGATACGCTGCATCTAATTCTCCGATTTAGTAAGAGTTCTGAAAATATCTTCCAACGACTGTGTTTCTGTCTGCATCGAGCTGATATTGATATCATGCTGCAATGCCATTTGCATCACCTCTTTTCTAAGTTCTTCGGGCTTCTGAGTAAGTAGTTTCCACTTATTATTGCCTAAGCCTTCAAAACTGTCAACATTCTTCAAAGACTTGAACAATGTAGTATCAATGTTCGTTTCAAAAGCAACCAATAATATACCCTGGTTTACATTGTGCTGTTGTATTTTTTCGATACTATCATCAGCCACAATTTTACCGTTGTTTATGATGATAACCCTACTGCACATAGCCTGAACTTCCTGCATGATGTGGGTAGAGAGCAAAACTGTTTTCTCTTTTCCTATATTAATGATCAATTCCCTGATTTCAACTATTTGGTTAGGGTCCAAACCCGTAGTAGGTTCATCTAATATCAGCACTTCAGGATTATGTAACATTGCCTGGGCTAGGCCTACACGTTGTTTGTAGCCCTTGGAAAGCATTCCTATTTTTTTGTATACTTCTTTAGTAAGCCCTGTAAGCTTTATCATTTCAGATATACGCTGGCTTGCATTGGGAATACCATGAATACCGGCAGTAAACTCCAGGTATTCTCTCACATACATATCGTAATAGAGTGGGTTAGCTTCAGCTAAATAGCCAATTTTCTTACGAACATCCATAGCATTTTGCGATACTTCCATACCACAAACTTTTATTCCGCCATCTGTTGCAGGTAAGTAGCCTGTTATCATCTTCATTGTAGTTGATTTTCCGGCACCATTGGGACCAAGGAAACCTACAACCTCACCTTTCTTAAGATTGAAACTAATATTATCTACTGCTCTTTGTGTACCGTATATTTTCGTAAGCCCTGTTACTTCAATTGACATGAGGCAAATCTAATCATTTTGAATCTTTGCGTTACTTAATAGTGTCATAAAAAAAGCCGGAATATATTCCGGCTTATAATTTATATAAAGATGTTACTAACTACCACTCGCGGGTTTTATTACCTACAAAAGTTATTGTTTCATTACCACTGCTTGGTTTTTCAACACTGGTAACAACCAATTTACCATTATCAATAATGATTGTAACTGTACGGCCACCATATTTGCCATCATTAATCACAACTTTACCATCTGTAGAAGATATAGTTCCCATTAAAGTATCATCTGGCCTCGAAAACCTTATAAATCCAATTTTTGACGCACTTGGAACAGGTCTATAAACTTTAATATTATTAACAGTGCCAATATATACAGAATCTGTAATTAGTGGGAAAATCACTGCAGAATCTATAGCCGGTGGCGCTTCATTTATTTCTGTAGTACCGGTGTATCTGCCTTTAAAGCGATCAGAAGCCATAGATTCACACTGAGTACCTTCCCAACCTGTAGGACATTTACAATATCCGTCTACACAAGTACCATTATTACGGCATTTGAGCATAGTACACTCGTCCTCTGTACAAGAACTATTGACCACGGTAAGTGAAATGCCAATAAAGGCTATAGCAGCTAAAAGGGAATGTCTCCAGAACTTCATGCTTAATTACTAATTTATTATGCCAAAATACAAAAATATTTCACGTTTTAAAGCCTTAGCAGATATTTTCTCAACTAAATGCAGTCCAACCCTGTGCGGTAAGTTTATGGTTATTACCTGATTTGGTAGTTAACACAACACCTTTGTTGGCTTCTGTTATATATCCTATTATGCTAATTTGTTCTGATAAGACCAGTTTTTCGTAGGCTGATTGATTAACTGTGAACAATAATTCATAGTCTTCGCCTCCGTTCAATGCACAGGTAGTAGGAGCTATATTGAATTCCAATGCTGTCTGTTTCGTTTCAGTATGAATGGGTATTTTATCCTCATACACTACACAGCCAACACCACTTTTGTTAGAAATATGTAACAATTCAGAACTAAGCCCGTCACTTACATCAATCATTGATGTTGGTACAATTTCATTCTTTTCAAGCCAGTTGATAATATCGGCCCTTGGTTCGGGTTTTAAAATCCTGCCTATTGTATAAACGTTGTTTTGCAGATCGGGTTGGATAGATGGGTTTTCGCTGAATATCCTTTTTTCGCGTTCCAATAATTGCAGGCCTACATACGCTGCACCTAAATCACCGGATACACAAACAAGGTCATTAAGCTGAGCGCCACTACGTGTTACGAACTTACCCGGTGCTACTTCCCCAATCGCAGTAATGCTAATAGTTAATCCCTTAGGAGCACTGCAAGTATCGCCACCTACCAAATCAACATTGTATCTTTCACAAGCAGCATATATACCTTCATACAATTCATCTATTGCTTCTACCGAGAACCTATTAGACATAGCCAATCCAACTGTTATCTGGGTTGGGGTAGCGTTCATGGCATATATATCAGATAGGTTAACGACAACTGCTTTATATCCTAAGTGCTTAAGTGGTGTATAAGCCAGATCGAAATGAATGCCTTCTACCAACATATCTGTTGATATAACTGTTTGCCTTCCGAAATGATCTATAACAGCAGCATCATCCCCTATGCTTAAAATAGTACTGGCATGGCGTGTTTCGTTGTTTTGAGTCAATCGGTCAATCAAGCCAAATTCTCCAAGGGTTGATATATCTGTATGTCCTTCGCTCATTATTTCTATTTATTTCTAATCAGTTTCAACATAGACTCATGTATGTGCCCGTTAGTAGCCAATGTTTGTTTATCAAATACACTATATGGTTCTCCGTCAAAATTGGTAATTCGACCACCAGCTTCCTGCACAATAAGATATCCGGCTGCCACATCCCATGAACTGAGGTTATATTCCCAAAAGCCGTCAAATCTTCCACAGGCTACCCAACAAAGGTCTATTGCAGCAGAGCCTAAACGCCTTACCGGAAGCCCTTCTAGGATAAAGCGTTCAAATACCTTAATCGGATGTTCGCTTCTGTCACTCGGCCATTTATACGGGAAACCTGTAACAAGGCAGGCGGTTTCAAAATTGGTCTTCTTAGATACACTTATAGGCTTGTCATTCAGGAAAGCACCTTTACCTTTCTCGGCAAAAAATAATTCATTCATCATGGGGTTGTATACAGCACCTAATAATAATTCATCTTTGTGTTTTAACCCGATGCTTACGCAGCATAATGGTATACCATGTGCAAAATTTACAGTGCCATCTATAGGGTCAATGATCCATTGATAATCCGAATCCTGCATTAACTCACCAACCTCCTCACTGATGATACTATGTCCGGGATAGTGATTTTTTATAATCTCAATAATTCTTTTCTCAGAGTGTTTATCTACTTCCGTAACAAGGTTGTTGATACCTTCTTTGCTTTCCACGTTAAAGTCACCCTGAAAATATTGTGTGATGATTTTACCAGCTTCGTTAGCAGCCTCAAGTAATACTTTTTTTAATTCAGTCATCAATCTTTATAATTTGAGTTCTTTGCCCAGGTAATAATCTATCACTTTCAATTTAAAAATCAGGTCATATTTTGCTTTAGCAAGATTAGAGGAAGAACTGTAATAAGTATTCTTTGTGGTGAGGTACTCAACTGTATTGGTCAAACCTAAATCGTATCTTTTTTGCGCATAATCAAAAGCACGGGTAGATGCTTCTGAAGCTCTTACTGCTGCAGCATATTTCTGAACGGCATTTTTTGCATCATTATATGCTTTGTATACATCCTGCCTTAGTTTCAGTTCAGCTTGGTACTTACTCAATTCGCTGCTTATTTTATTGATGCGGGCACGGCTTACGGCAGTTTGGGTTTGCCATCCGTTAAATATCGGAACATTGAGGTTCAGAGATATTGTTTGTCTGAAGTTTCTGTCAAACTGAGTTCTGCGTGATACATCTGCTGTTTGGTATTGTACTATGGGCTGGTAAATAGGGAATTGACCGGAACCAACACCTGCAACATTAACATCAGCATAAGAACCATTAGGGGTATAGCCTGTAATGGTATATCCTGTAACATCTTTTACAGTACTTGACCAGTTAGTTCCTATCTGACCACCTGCACCTAACTGAGGCAATAAACTGCCTCTAGTAACCCATAAATCCCTTTGAGCCGCTTTGAGTTTTAAGGTGCTACTGATTACTGTACCATAATGTTTTACAGCCTCGTTATATATATCCTCAGGCAACATTGATAAAGCTACAGTCTGGTCACTTACATTCACCACAGGAACTTGTATGTTAAAAGGTGTTGTAAAATCAAGATTAAGCAGCGCTTTAATATCCAATACTGCAGAAGTATATTCCGAAATAGCTGCTATCAGGCTGGCACTGTCATTAGCTAATTGTGCTTCCAGTTGTGCTACATTCAATTCGGGCACACGGCCTGTTTCAGCAAATTTCCTTGTTTGAGACAACTGTACAGTAGATAGTTCTACTTGCTGTCTGCTAACGGTTACCTGCTCTTGTGCAAGCAGTGCTCTCAAATAACCTGTTGCTACATTTAGCGATATATCATTTCGTAGTTGGTTATAATCAGCTTCTGCTGCCTGGTATGAAAGATTATTGCGTGTTATGCTATTACGTTTTTGAAACCATCCGAACAAAAGCACATCTGCATTTCCGTTCAACCCGATATAATCATAGCTGGTGCCACTCACAAACTGGTTAGTAGTCGGGTCTACAGAACGGCCGTAGCTACGGCCATAAGAAGATGAGCCATTGATATTCGGTAACTGGCCTAATACACTCTGTTGGTATGTCAGTTTAGCCAAACGAACATTCAATTCATTTTGCTGAAGTGAGATGTTATGTTCTAATGCATATTGTACTGCGCGTTGCAATGACCAAACATCATTATCTTGAGCAGAACTATTGAGGGCTAGAATTAGTAAAAATGGTAGTAAGTAATGCCGCATACAGCAAAAATATAGCAATTAGCAAGAATAACGGTACTATCTTATTTATCCTGTTTAGGAGGTTTGGGGATATCCTTATCAGGCTTTTTAGTATTGGGTTCAGTAGCTGGCATTCCATGCATTTGCAGGGGCAGTATAATGGTCTGAGGCTGGTTATTTCTTATAGAAGCAAGATAATCGCTGTAACTACCGTACTGCGACATTAACTGATACCCTGCACTTGTCAATTCTACCTTACCGGAGTTACCAAAACCAACAACCGGATTAATCCAACCTGACGAAAATAAAATTTCCCATACACGTTCCGCATCCTTATTAGATAATTTTATATTTAATGGACGATAAATGTCCTTTTCGAGGTGCATAGAATCTTTATCAGAATTATTATACAATACACTTAAAACAGTATCAACAACTGTCTGATCTGTTTGATTAGCAGACGCGGCTTGCAATTGTCTCATTCGCGATAATGCCCTTTGATTTTTTTTATTAGCCATAAGTTCTGTTCTATTGTAATTTATGCTTTTTAAGCTTGATTTTACTCAAATCCATAATTGTGGAGAACATTACTGATTTGTAGTCATAATCACGAATTCCATACTGCAACAACAACTTCCAGTTGAAAAGCCTGTTCCAGTTCGTTTTGACAGAGAATTTATTGATAATAGGCTGGTCTCCATTCAGAATATAACCATTATAGCCTGATACTTGTTCATCAATAACTAATCCCTTTGTACTGGCTGTTAAACCACCACCAAACCAGGGGGAATCATCTTGCCTGTAATCTGCGCGGTAGGTTTGCCACATATAAGCACCTGCTTGAATGTACCAGCGAAGTGATTTGATAAAGCTGTTGTTGAGCTTATATGTTTTACCAAATGACAATCCGAAGTAATACCCCGGTGCATCAGTATACCTAGCAGCTTCAAGATTACCACCTGATGCAGTTTTAACACCAAAACTCAATAATATATCAGGCCACTTTGCCTTGTTTTTTATGATTTGAAAATGACCGTTGATATATACATCACCTGTAGCATTCCCTTTACCATCATAATCTCTTGTATTTCTGATATTACGAGATGTGTTGGTGTCCATGTTATATAACTCGTAAGGCACAAAATAGAGTCCTAATGCAGCCCTGTCTCCGGCTTTGAAAATAGCATTCAAAAAACCATTGACAGTCTTATCCCCATCGCTGGTATGAGCAGCAACACCTGCTTCGAAAAAAGAATGTTCAGGAATGACACCATTATTTATATCAGGCACGGGCATGCCGTTAGGCCCCATATATTTCGAACTCAATTCCATGAAGTTTATCCATGGCGTAATACCGTTCCAATGATGTTTATCTTCCCACCATTTATCAGGGCTTTGATTTTGGGCAAACGACTGAAAACCTATTAACAGAACACAGGCAAGAGTAACTCTTTTTAAAGTAAGACAATAAGTCATTTTATACCAACTCATAAATGCAATATTTTCAGCTGATTATCAGCGTTTTAAGACAGTTTGTCCTTTCGTTTATCTATTTCCTGACATAAAAGGCATACAAAGGTATTTGGAATAGTTTTTATAGCAAATACATAGAGGAAATATAAAACAATGAATCTGAACAATTTTACAATTAAGGCGCAGGAGATGCTGCAACATGCACAGCAACTGGCTTTTAATAATCAGAATGCAAATATCGAAACACCGCATCTCTTGCAGGCATTAATTGATGACGAAGAGGGGCCTGTATCGCACTTGCTTAAAAAGAATAACGTTAATATTCCTTTTGTTGAAGGTAAGATTGATGAGCAAGTAAAACGTTTACCTAAAATTACAAATGGCGAGCCTGCACAAAATGTAAGCCGTGAATTGAATAATGTGCTGTTGCGCGCAGGCAATACTCTGAAGGAATTTAAAGATGAGTTTGTAACGCAAGAACACTTATTAATCGCATTGTTGCAGGTTAATGATGAAACAGCAAAAATGCTGAAAGATGCAGGGCTTACAGAAAAAGGCCTGATTGCAGCAATCAAAGAACTAAGAAAGGGTAGCACTGTTGGTTCTCAAACTTCAGAACAACAATACAATTCACTGCAACGCTATTCAAAGAATCTGAATGAGCTTGCAAAGAACGGTAAACTTGATCCTGTTATTGGCCGTGATGAAGAGATTCGCAGAACACTGCATATACTTTCACGCCGTAGCAAAAACAACCCCATATTGGTGGGCGAACCTGGTGTTGGTAAAACAGCTATAGTAGAAGGTTTAGCACACCGTATTATTAACGGTGACGTACCAGATAACCTGAAATCAAAACTCATTTTCGCATTAGACATGGGCGCTTTGATGGCCGGAGCTAAATACCGTGGTGAGTTTGAAGAACGTCTTAAAGCTGTTGTAAAAGAAGTATCCGAAAGCAATGGTGAGATTATCTTGTTTATTGATGAGATTCATACCCTAATCGGTGCAGGTGCTATGGAAGGTGCTATGGATGCAGCTAACATCCTTAAGCCGGCTTTAGCCCGTGGTGAATTAAGGGCGATTGGTGCTACTACTCTCAATGAATACCAAAAGTATTTTGAAAAAGATAAAGCTCTCGAACGTCGTTTCCAAAAAGTGTTTGTAGATGAACCTACACCAGAAGATGCTATTTCTATTCTTCGCGGATTAAAAGACAGGTACGAGAACCACCATAAAGTGCGTATTAAAGATGAAGCTATTATTGCTGCGGTAGAATTATCGCACCGATATATAACTGACCGTTTCTTACCAGACAAGGCTATCGACTTGATAGATGAAAGTGCGGCTAAGCTGAAGCTGGAGATGAATTCTATGCCTGAAGAACTGGATGAATTGGAACGTAAAATCCGTCAACTGGAAATAGAGCGTGAAGCCATTAAACGTGAGAACGATGAGGAGAAACTCAAAGAATTAGGTGGTGATATTGCCATGCTTGTGGTGCAGCGTGATACACTAAAAGCTAAGTGGCAGGATGAAAAAGACATTGTTGATAAGATCAATAAATCTAAAAGCAATATCGAGAACCTGAAACAGGAAGCAGAACGTGCAGAACGTGATGGTGACTATGGTAAAGTTGCAGAGATACGCTATGGTAAAATAAAAGATGAAGAGGCAACTGTTCAGCAATTAAGTACACAGCTTAACGAAATGGACAGTCAGCATAAAAGATTGTTAAAAGAAGAAGTAGATGCAGAAGACATAGCCGAAAATGTAGCTAAAGCAACAGGTATACCTGTGCAACGTATGCTGCAGAGTGAACGTGAAAAACTACTGCATTTAGAAGAAGAACTTCACAAACGTGTAGTAGGGCAGGAAGAAGCTATCGAAGTGGTTTCAGATGCTATCCGTCGTAGTAGGGCTGGTTTACATGACCCTCGCAGACCAATAGGTTCTTTCATATTTCTTGGTACTACCGGTGTAGGCAAAACAGAATTGGCAAAGGCATTGGCGGAAGTGTTGTTCGATGACGATAGTATGATGACGCGTATCGATATGAGCGAGTACCAGGAAAAACATAGTGTAAGCCGACTCGTTGGTGCTCCTCCGGGATATGTGGGTTATGATGAAGGTGGACAATTAACTGAAGCTGTAAGACGTAAGCCTTATTCTGTAATTCTGCTTGACGAGATAGAAAAAGCACATCCCGATACGTTCAACGTATTGCTGCAAGTGCTGGATGATGGACGTTTGACTGATAACAAAGGTCGTGTGGTGAATTTTAAGAATACGCTCATCATCATGACCAGCAATATGGGTAGCCATATTATACAAGAGAATTTTGCAGACCTGAAAGACAAGGATATTGATGCTGTGGTTGATGCCACTAAAGAACAGGTGATGGAATTATTGAAGCAGTCTATGCGTCCCGAATTTCTGAACCGTGTGGATGACATCGTAATGTTCCATCCGCTGATGAAAAAAGAAATAAAAGGTATCATCAAAATACAGTTGGAGAACCTGCAAAAACAATTGCAGGAACAGGGTATCAACCTGCAATTCTCAGACTATGCACTCAATTATTTAGTAGACAAAGGTTTTGACCCTCAATATGGTGCAAGACCTCTGAAAAGGGTAATACAAAAAGACATCGTAAACCTGTTAAGTAAAAAAATAATAGGTGGTGAAATAGATAAAGCAAAACCTGTCCTCATAGATGTGTTTGATGGAGTAGTGGTGATGAGAAACGAAGGATAAGGTTTATTGTTGGTTGGTTTGGTTAAATGAAGCGCCTGGTTTTTACCGGGTGCTTTTATTTTTTATCAGCTACATTTGAAAATCAAACCTTTTATCTATGCGCACGATTATTTCTCTTCTTATATCTAATTGCTTTATGACTTATGCCTGGTACGGCCACCTTAAAAAAGCAGGAGAAGTACCATTGTTTAAATTGATACTTATTAGTTGGGGCATCGCCTTCTTCGAATACCTTTTTATGGTTCCGGCAAATAATAAATTTGGCCTGCAGGAAGGGTATTCCGCATTTCAGCTAAAAACAATACAGGAAGTTATTTCTCTGGCTGTATTCTGTGGTTTTGCAATATTCTACCTGAAAGAACCTTTTAAGTGGAACTATGCTGTAGCTTTTATATTGATTTTAGGTGCAGTCTATTTTATGTTTTATCGTCCTGCTTCGGCTTAAGGCTAAGTGTTTTGAGTATCGGCGCACTGAAAAACGTAACAATAACAACAATAAAAGTCATTATACCACCAAATACAACGGCAGGTACAGTTCCCATCCATTTGGCAGTAATACCGCTTTCTAATGCACCTAATTCGTTAGATGAACTAATGAACATAGTATTTACAGCTGCTACGCGTCCGCGCATATTATCTGGCGTATAGAGTTGCAATATTGTACCTCTGATAACCACACTGATTTGGTCAAAAGCGCCACCAAGTAATAATGCTATTAATGCAACCCAGAAATTTGTAGCAATGCCAAACAAAATAGTGCTGGCGCCAAAACCCATAATACACCATAAGAGTTTAGGCCCTGCTTTAGTTTTAAGTGGAATAAATGCCAGAAAACCTGACATTATTATAGCTCCTATAGCAGGTGCTGCCCTAAGCCATCCAAATCCAACTTCTCCTACTTTCAATATATCATCGGCATATACAGGCAGAAGAGCTGTAGCACCACCGAACAATACTGCAAACATATCGAGCGACAATGCAACCAAAATGGCTTGTGTGCTGAAAACAAATCTCAAACCTTCTCCCAGGCTCTTCATGATAGATTCTTTATTGGTCTTGTGTATAGCCTGTTTGGGTATACGAAGTAATGCCGCAAGAGATACTGCCTGAATAATGAAAACCGCTATCAGGCTTGATGTAAAACCATTTATGGCTATAATAAACCCTCCTAATAATGGCCCGATTACAGCACCCAGGTGCCATGATGTACTGCTCCATATACCAGCATTGGCATAATGCTTTTTAGGTATTATCAGCCCCAATAACGCAAATGTTGACGGACTGAGGAATGCTCTGATAGCACCACTTACAAATACACCCGCATATATCAGCCACACGGTAAGGCTTATACCTGCTTGTGCTCTAAACCAATCAGTAGCAAGAAGCACAAAAAAAGCTGATAGAAACAAATAAGCAATGATACATTGTAACAGAGAGTTACGTTTCTCCCGGTTATCAACTATATGCCCCGAAAAGAGTGAAAATACCACTGCGGGTATTACTTCTGCCAAACCTATAATCCCTAACGAAAGCTGGTCCTTGGTAAGTTTATAAACAAGGTAACTGATAATGGTAATTTGCATATTCAGCGACATAATGATTGCTGAACGCATTAATAGATAGCTTCTGAAAACGGGTATATTAAGGGTCTTATTCTTAACTAAAAAAGATATATATGGGCGCATGATTACTCAACAAATTTATTATTTATGCCCTAATACAGATGCACAGAATTAAGTTAAATTTGCTTATTCATGAACCGCACTGCGCAGATTATCGGCACCAGCATCAAACAAGCCTTACACGAATTGAGGGCAAACCGTCTGCGCACGTTTTTATCCTTATTGGGTGTTACCATTGGTATATTCTGTATCATAGCTGTACTTACTGTCATTGGAAGTCTTGAAAGAAACATCCGTACAGAATTATCTTCTCTAGGTAGCGATGTGATATATGTAAGCCGCTGGCCATGGATGGATGAAGGTGGTGAATACAAATGGTGGGAGTTTTGGCGCAGGCCCGGTATGAGCCTTAAAGAACTAAAGGCAGTTCAGGAAAATGTAAAAGATGCGCAGTATGTAAGCCTTTCATTGAGAAAAAGGACTACTGTAAAATATAATGATGTAGAATTGGAGGATATGACAGCCTATGCTGTAACTGATTATTTTGATAAAGTTCAGAATATTGAGGTAGCACAAGGCAGATACCTGAGTACGTCTGAATTAAACGGAGGTTCAAACAGTGTTGTCATTGGTTATGAAACTGCTTATGAACTTTTCAACACCATTAATCCAATAGGAAAAACTATTAATTTTCTTGGCAGGCAATACACTGTAGTGGGCGTGCTGAAAAGGGTAGGGCAAGACATGGCAGGTTCCAACTTCGATAAGGCTCTCATTTTTTCATATTATGCTGCCACTGCCATCATCGACACCCGTTCACTGAATGTAGACCCTACATTGGTTATCAAAGTAGCAGAAGGGAAAGATGCTAATGAAGTGAAGTACGAAGTGGAAGGGGCATTAAGGCGTGTAAGGAAAGTAAAACCCGGGCAGAAGAATGATTTTGCAATGAATCAACTAAGTCAAATATCTGCACGACTTGACCTGTTATTTGATAATATTACTTTGATAGGTTGGATAATTGCAGGATTCTCGCTGTTGGTAGGTGCATTTGGTATAGCTAATATTATGTTCGTAACAGTTAAAGAGCGTACCAAAATGATAGGCCTGAAAAAAGCAGTGGGGGCAAGACAAAGAAGTATACTCACAGAATTTCTGCTGGAAGCTATCACTTTGTGTGTCACCGGGGGGCTCATAGGTATTATCTTAGTATTGATATTAGGTATGCTTTTCTCATCATCTGATTTTAAAATATCGTTCTCATTTGCAAGCTTTGTATTGGGTATAGGTGTATCAGCATTAGTGGGTGTTCTGGCAGGATATATACCTGCTCGTACAGCCTCAAAACTTGACCCTGTAGTCGCCATACGCTCAAACTGATAATATAACATGGATAAACAACGTTTACTGATTTTAGATAAAGAAAGAATAGGACATAAATTACAACGTATGGCCTATGAGATATGGGAACATAACGCCAACGAGAAATCCATTATATTATTAGGTATCGAAACAAGCGGGCTGGTCATAGCTAAAAACCTGGCAGCCAGGTTGAAAGAAATTTCACAGTTGAAAGCTGAAGTAATACCTCTTAAAATAAACAAACGCAACCCTATAACTGAAGACATTACTATACAAAAAGATTTGGCAAAATGCTGTGTAGTGTTGGTGGATGACGTTGCCAATTCAGGTAAGACACTCTTATATGCATTAAAACCAATACTGAATTATGAAACAAAAAAAATAATGATAGCTGTACTGGTTGACCGTAAGCATAAATCATATCCCGTATCACCTGATATAGTTGGGCATAGTGTAGCTACCACCATGCAAGACCATATAGAAGTAGAAACCAAAGGCAACGAAATTATCGGTGCATATCTTCAATAATAATCAGTATCAAAATAATATAGAGTAATCAGCAGAATGATCACATTAGTAATACACGGAGGTGCGGGTAATATTACCCCCGCAATGATGACCAAAGAAATGGAGGCCGACTATGATAAAGGCCTAAAAGTTGCTTTAGATGCCGGCTATGCAGTATTAAACGGAGGTGGCAATAGTACAGATGCTGTAGTGGCAGCTATTACAGAGTTGGAGAACAACCCAATATTTAACGCAGGCCGTGGTTCTGTATTTACAAAAAAAGGATTGCATGAGATGGATGCAGCCTTGATGGATGGTAAGACATTAGCAGCAGGTGCTCTTGCAGGTGTACGCAATATCAAAAACCCAATTAAATTGGCTAATGAAGTGATGTTGCACTCGGGGCATGTAATGCTGAGTGGCGCAGGCGCTTTTGAATTTGCATTGACAAGAGGTATTGAGCAAGCACCAGATGATTATTTTTTCAACAAACAACGATACGAACAATGGATAAAAATACGCGACAGTAATTTTACCCAGTTAGACCACGAAGGTGACAACCTGAAATCGGGAACACCCGAAGGTGAATATAAATTTGGTACTGTAGGTGCTGTAGCTTGTGATGCAAATGGTAACCTTGCGGCGGGTACATCTACAGGTGGCATGACCAATAAAAGATTTGGAAGGATAGGCGATAGCCCGGTAATTGGTAGTGGCACCTATGCCAATAATGCTACCTGTGCTATTTCATGTACAGGACATGGCGAATTCTTTTTGCGCGCAGTAGTAGCTCACGATATATCATGCCTTATGGAATATAAAGGGCTTAGTTTGCAGGAAGCCTGTAATGTTGTGGTGAAAGATAAACTGGTGAAAATGGGAGGCGAGGGTGGCCTTATAGCTGTGAATGCAAAAGGAGAACATCAATTCTGCATGAATTCTGCAGGTATGTACCGCGCAGTACGTAACAGTAACGGAAAAGAAGAAATAGCATATTATGGATAGTAAGAAGTTTACGACTATAGACGAATATCATGCACTTGCACCCAAAGCGGTGAGGGATATTATGGATGATATGCGTGCTACAATTAAACAAGCAGCACCGAAAGCGACGGAGGTTATCAGCTACAATATGCCGGCTTTTAAGCAAAATGGTGTACTGGTATATTATGCAGCCGCTAAAGAGCACATTGGCTTTTACCCGACATCAGCACCTATTGTTGTTTTCAAAGAAGAACTTGCAAAGTATAAAACATCTAAAGGGGCCATTCAATTTCCATTAGACAAACCCTTACCGAAAACGCTCATCAAGAAAATCGTAAAGTACCGCATTGCTGAAGATGAAGCGAAGGCATTAGCTAAGAAGAAAAAATAATTTTACTGTAAAGGAATCTTTTCAACTGTAGTTATTTGACCATCTATATGCTTGAGGATATCAATAGCCTTTATTGTGCCGTTGATAACGATGTTCTTCTCGTTCCATTCATCCACCAGTTTTTTTATAAGTATCTTATCTGTAGAACCTGCAAACAGAATATGCGGAATATAGTCGATATCCATCCTGTGATGATGTGCCAGTTTATCGGCATACAGTTTATCATGCAGTTTAATCATTCTGCTATTACCTTCATCAGGCACTAAAAAAGCAAAATACATATCACTGAAGTCATCCTTATTGATAGTAGCACATCGCAGTGAAAAATGGATTGGTGCAGTTTCATTAAATTGCTTTTTCACTTCAGTAGCAAAATCCTCTATGGTAAAATCAGTTACAGCAAATACAAAAGTAAAATGAGGTTCTATCAGGTTAAAGATTCTGTCATACTTTCTACGGTAGTCTTGTATCAGTTCATAATCTGATACCAACAACTCAGGATATGCTGCTACATACAATCTCATAATCGAAAGTTAAGAAATAGTCAGTATTCTATCTCTGTTGTTTTCCGTAAATTCAATTATGGATGATGTGCATTATACTGTTAGGCAGTTTAAACCTGAAGAACTGGAAACCTACAAAGCGATAAGACTGGAAGCTCTTAAAATGGAGCATGGCAAATACGGCAATAGTTATGAATATGAACTCGCAATGCCGGAAACTGAATGGATAGACCGTATCAGCAATCCTTTACACGCACGCTATGGCCTCTATGCAGCAGATACACTAATCGGGCTTACAGGAATAATCATCAATAAAGACAATCCTACTGAAGCCTACATGACGCAGTCATATATTCGCAAAGAACACAGAGGCAAAGGCTTATCTGCTATGCTATATAATGCACGTATTAACTGGGCAAAAGAACATGGAGTAAAAAGACTGGTAATTAGCCACCGAAAAAGCAACGTAGCATCAAAAGCTGCAAATCAAAAATTTGGTTTCAAATATACACATAGTGAAGACCGCACATGGCCTGATGGTGTTACAGAAGAAAACCTGTTTTATGAATTAATGCTGTAAAGGTCAGAACTTACCCGGTTCGTAACTGAGTCCTTTAAAATATTCTACATCCTTGAGCAGGCTACGTCTTTGCAACTGTAATTGTATAAATGCAGTAAGCGACGAAATAGGTGAGAGTATGAATATAGCTACAATGAGCAACCTCTTGAACATGGTAACACGGCCTTGTCTTTCAGGAGCACCCGGGCCACCTCTGTCACGAATGTATTGGCTCCATTTGCGGAAGTTCTTTACACCTCGTCTTTCTAAAATTATCAATCCGGGTTTCAGGTGTATTGCTCCCATCATCAGCAACTCTTTTTGCAAACCATCGAGTTTGTTTTCTGTAACATGACGATAGATAGGCACACCAAAACGCGATGCTCGTTTAATATCGTGGTCTTGCACTCCGGCTGCAGGCAATAA
The DNA here is from genome assembly GCA_018267965.1 of Bacteroidota bacterium. GTDB lineage: Bacteria > Bacteroidota > Bacteroidia > Chitinophagales > Chitinophagaceae > Polluticoccus. Next base: position 1,004,724 of record JAFDXK010000001.1, read on the forward strand.
TCCTGATGCTTCTTTTTTACCTTTAAACGACCACCTGATGATAGTAAGAACTGAAACGAGGTTAGGATTGGTATCAGTTAGCACAATATTGCCTACCAAGTTTGCACCCAATTGTCGGAAGTATTCTTTCACTCTTTCCTGCCCATGCAACCACATATTGCGACAACCGATAACGGTAATTACATTCTTGCCTTTCAGGATACTGGCATACTCACTTTGCAAGAAAGAACTGATGGGTAATGATGGATTTAAAAACCAAGAAGTGTATCCGAAAATCACCAAATCATAGTCGGTATTATATATATCTGCCGGTAAGGGATTTAAGAGAATAGGGATGTGCTGAACTGTCTCGGGCATCGTATCAAAAAAACTGGATGCTTTCCATGGAAAAGGAAATGCAGTAACAGGTTTGATACTCACGAAATCAATATCAGCTTTACCCTTGATGTCACCAACTATTGAGTCAATGATATCACGCAGCTGTCCGCTTTGGCTATAATATAAAACGAGTATCCTTGGTTTGGTTAGCATTATACTACTGTAAGGTACATATAAGCATACGAGAATCTGGCACTTTCCGGTACCATTACCAACAGACGGTCACCTTTTTTCAGCATGTTGTTGTTCATCATTTCTTCCAGCATCATATAAGCTGATGCGCTTCCCACATTACCAATTTTTGGCAGATTATAAAACCATTTTTCAAATGGTATGTCCAAACCTACTTTTTGGTGGTACTCCTGTATTTGCTGTTTGAAGAACTCGCTTGACATGTGCGGCAGGTAATAATCGACCATATCAGATGTAAGATTATGCTTCTTCATCAATTCAGCTATAAAAACACCGCCTTTAGGTACAATATTGTCACCTAATAAACGAGTATCTTGTTTTACCGAAAATACACTCTCATTTTCCCATTCTTCTACAGGCATATCATTCCAACCGGTAAGACCACCATCTGCATTTTTCTCTGCACCTGCATACATACAGGTTTCCAGTTCATTGGCAAAAGAAGTGGTCTCTAACCATTCAATTTTCAGAGACAATCCGTTTTCGTTAGGTTTAGCTTGCACCAATGCTGCCGCTGCACCGTCACTCAACATCCATCTCAAAAACTCCTTCTGAAAAGCTATATAACCATCTTCCTCCATTTTGTGGTGGTTATCAGCTTCATGCTGAAAACGGGAAGCATGCATCCAGGTACTCATCTTTTCAGAGCCACAACCAACTGCATTTTCTGCAAAACCACCTGATATGGCCATATATGCATATTTGAGGGCTTGCATACTGCTGCAGCATGTACCCATAGCCGACATCAGCTCCATACGTTTTGCACCTCCTATAGCTCCGTGAACCATAGAACCATGTGATGGTATAACCTGTTCCGGAGAACTGGTTCCTACTGCAAGTATGTCGATGTCGTTAATGGTAATTTTATCATCAAATAACCCTCTGATGGCATTAGCACACAACTCAACATTGGTATGAGTACTCTTGCCATCACGTAATGCATAATAGCGGGTTTTTATTCCATTCTTTCTTAATACAATCGCACGCGCCTTAGACGGCTTTCCGTCAATCATACCCAGCACATGTTCCATCTGATCGTTGGCAACAGGCTCATTAGGCAAGAATTTTGAAAGTCGTGTTATATAAACGGGTCTCACTAATTTAATTTCAATTTGGGATGCAAAAATAGTTATTCTAAGTGGCTTTACTAAATAATGACAGAAATGTGCTATTTGTTCAGTAAAATAAGGATTTTTCTTACTCTATAAACCGCTTAAAAAAATAAGCCCCACGCACTGCGCAGAGCTTATTCATATATTACTAATATATTACTCCTGGTCTACACCTGAGTTAACATTTCGCAGATTATAATAATACATACCCCTGTAATTAGGGTAGAAACCGGATATCTGTATATCCTGATTGGTTGCCAGTTCTTTTTGCATATCATCTACACTACCTACGGGAACATCATTTATTGCTACAATCACGAAGTTTGTTTTAACTCCTGATTTTGCCAGCGTACCTTTTCCGGCATCTGTAACCAATACACCATTTTCTACGCCATATTTCTTTTTCTCGTCATTGGTCAATGCCCTGAAATTAGCCCCTAATACGAGTGTACTTGTGGCCTCTTTTTTCAATTGCACATTAGCTACTTTAACGGTACCATTGCGCAGGTAGCTCACATTTATATTATCACCGGGGTGATAACGTGCTACTTGTTCCATCAACTCAGGCACAGAGTGCACTGTTGTTCCGTTTACAGCTGTAATGAAATCACCTTTCTTTATGCCCGCTTCTGCAGCACCACCATTGGCACTCACTACATCTACGTATACACCATCTGTACGGTCTATGCCAAGTGCGCTCAACTGTTCTGGGGTTGCATCTTTACGGTCTATGAAAACCACACCCATATAACCACGTTTTACGCTACCAAACTGCACTATATCGTTCACTACTTTACGCACCAGGTTGGCAGGTATGGCGTAAGAATAACCAGCATAAGAACCCGTTGGAGATGCAATTGCAGAATTGATACCTATCAATAAACCATCTGTATTAACTAATGCACCACCGCTGTTACCGGGGTTTACAGCAGCATCAGTTTGTATAAATGATTCGATTGCAGATGAAGTCTGCGTTCTGTTGATACCCAATGAACGACTCTTGGCACTTACGATACCTGCAGTTACAGTTGCATCCAGCGTCAGCGGATAACCTACTGCCAAAACCCATTGGCCTAGCTTTACATTATCGGAATTACCAAACTCCATATAAGACAGGTTCTTCTCATTTACTTTCAACACTGCTATATCTGTTTGAGGGTCGGTTGATATTACTTTAGCTTCGGTGGTATAACGATTATTGAAAGTAACAGTTACTTTATCTGTATTAGCAACAACGTGATTGTTGGTCACGATGTAACCATCGGGAGAAATAACTACACCTGAACCTGAGCCCACCTGTGAAGGCATGTATTGCTGCATACCGAACATGCGCAGAAATGCATCATCTGAAGCCACTGTCCTGGCCTTGGTTTGCGTTTTGATATGCACTACTGCTTTTACTGATGACTCGGCTGCAGGCTGAAAATCTACTGCCATAGACTTTGCAGTTGAGCCTGTTTCATAGCTGGCATACTTTGCCATAGATGATGAACTGCCATCATGTGCTGCGAAGTAAGGTTTTTGTTCGTTCAATTTATTGGCAGCATAGTATGTTGCCAGAGATGTTACCGCAGCAGTAATAATAACGGGAAGGAGTCTTGATTTCATAGCTGTTATTCGTTTCTTTTTATTGTTATGATTTTGCTTTGATACCTCAAATTTAAAACCATGCCATATTATAAAACTGTTAAAACTAAGGCATAAGAAACGAAAAAGGGGCATAAAGCCCCTTTAGATACAGTTTTATGATTTCGTTGATTATTTCAACTCAAAACTCTCAATGAATTTAGTCGTGAAGTTGCCTTTACGGAAGTCCTCGTTACGCATCAGTTGCTGGTGGAATGGGATAGTGGTCTTTACACCTTCTATCACATATTCGCTCAGTGCACGTTCCATAGTATTGATAGCTTCTTCGCGTGTTTGTGCAACTGCTATGAGTTTAGCTACCATTGAATCGTAATACGGTGGTATAATGTAGTCTTTATAGATATGAGAATCTATACGAACACCATGACCACCCGGAGTGTGTAACTCAGTTATTTTACCCGGACTAGGACGGAAATCGTTATATGGATCTTCGGCATTGATACGACATTCAATAGCGTGCATTTGCGGTTCGTAGTCTTTACCACTGATGGCAATACCTGCAGCTATTTTGATTTGTTCTTTGATGAGGTCGTAGTTGATTACTTCTTCCGTTACACAATGTTCTACCTGTATACGGGTATTCATTTCCATAAAGTAGAAGTTGCGATGCTTATCTACCAGAAACTCGATAGTACCCACACTTTCATAATTGATGGCTGCTGCTGCTTTCTTAGCAGCTTCACCCATTGCTTTTCGCAGTTCAGGTGTCATGAAAGGAGAAGGAGATTCTTCTACCAGTTTTTGGTGACGGCGTTGAATAGAACAGTCACGCTCACCTAAGTGACAAACTGTACCAAACTGGTCGCCTGCAACTTGTATTTCAATATGGCGTGGTTCTTCTACAAACTTCTCCATATAAATACCGTCGTTCTTGAAAGATGCAGCAGCTTCTGCTTTGGCTGTAGTGTAAGCACGTTCCAATTCACTTTCTTCCCATACGACACGCATACCTTTACCACCACCACCGGCAGTAGCTTTCAATATTACAGGGTAACCAACTACATCTTTAGCCAGCTGACGTGCTTGCTCAAGACTTTCTAACAAACCATCAGAACCCGGGATAACAGGTACACCTGCTTTTATCATCGTTTCTTTAGCTGTTATTTTATCACCCATCGCACGTATCATTTCAGGCGTTGGGCCTATGAATTTGATACCGTACTCAGCGCATATTTCAGAGAAATTAGCATTCTCTGCAAGGAAACCATAACCCGGATGTATAGCATCAGCATTAGTTATTTCTGCTGCTGCCATAATGTGAGGGATATTGAGGTAAGATTCTGAACTCTGGGGTTTACCTATACAAACTGCTTCATCTGCAAAACGCACGTGAAGACTGTCTTTATCGGCAGTAGAGTAGACAGCTACGGTTTTAATACCCATCTCACGACAAGTACGTATCACACGCAATGCAATCTCTCCACGGTTTGCTATTAATATCTTTTTAAACATCTTTCTTTATTTAATTGCTCAATGGCTTAATGGCTCAATAGCTCAATAAATCATTGATGTTCTAGTTAGAGTTAATGTTCTTTCTGGTGGTATTTATGATGACTCCCAATACTTTGTTTACCTCTTCAATCTTACTTATCAATTCCTTGCAATTCGGATAATTCGGGCTGTAATCACAAAGCCATAACCAGTATTGAGTTTCTTCTGCTTCTTTAGCCGCTATTCTCATTTTATGCAGAAAATCAGCTTTACTTTCTGCATTTTGAGCTTCCATGGCATTAGCACCAATTGATGTGCCTGATTTTAATAATTGTCTTGCTACAACGAGCTTTTTGTTATTCTCCAGTTGCTCACAATATTCAATAACCATTAAAGAAAAATCGAAAGACAGTTTCAGTAAAGGGTTGTTATCGAATAATTCTTTTTTCATAATTGAGCCATTGCGTCATTGAGCCATAGAGCAATTACTATGCAGGTTCAACCAGGAACAACGGTTGGTCGTATTCTACAGGAGAAGCATCGTCTATCAATACTTTCACTATACGGCCACTAATGTCGCTTTCAATTTCGTTGAAGAGCTTCATAGCTTCTACGATACACAACACTTGTCCTGCTTTTATTTCATCACCTACATTTACAAAAGGTGGTTTGTCAGGAGAAGAACTGCGGTAGAATGTACCGATCATAGGAGATTTTATCGTAACTGTCTTGTCGTTTGCGGCAGGTGCAGCAGCAGGAGCCGGTGCGGCAGGCGCAGCAGCCTGAGGTGCAGCTATCGCAGGAGCCGGAGCAGCAGCAGGCATCATCTGAGGCATAGGTGCCTGATATGCTACAAATTGCGTTTCGCTGATAGTCTGAGCTTGCTTGATAGTGATTTTGAAATCTCCTTCTTCAAGGCTCAGTTCGCTGATGTTCGACTTATTGATAAGTTTTACCAGCTCTTGTATTTGCTTCATCTCCATAAAAGGATAGTTTTAATTATTAAACGAAATGGGTAAGGAATAAATTATTCTTTTACGCGCTCTACATAAGCACCTGACTTGGTATCTATTTTTATCAGGTCACCTTCTTCTACAAACAAAGGAACGTTAACTGTGGCACCTGTTTCTACTGTAGCCGGTTTCAGCGTACGGGTAGCAGTATCGCCTTTTACACCCGGTTCAGAATAAGTAACACGCAGGTTTACGTTGGCAGGCAGCTCAACGCTCATCGGTTGTTCTGTTTCTGTGTTTACCAGTATGAAACATTCCTGTCCGTCTTTGTACAATTCAGGACGCTCGATTTGGTTTTCAGGAATTACAATTTGTTCAAATGTATTTACATCCATCAGGTTGAAGCCGGAGTCGTCTTTATATAAATACTGGTAATTGCGGCGTTCTACACGAACAGGGTAGATAGTATCTCCCGAGTTCCATGTGTGCTCGATAGTGCGGGTGTTGTCTACACCTTTGAGCTTAGCCCATACTTTTGCTGCCGCTCTTGCTGTCTTGTTCTGTCCGAATTCTACTACTGAATAAAGGCTGCCATCCAATTTGATGATCAGGCCGGTTCTCATATCTGCTGTTGAAGCCATTACTTAATTTTTAAGTGGGACTGCAAAGCTAATCATTAAAGGCAAAAACAAAAGCCCGAAACTGGGCAAAATTTGAGAAAATGGGGATAAAATGACCTAAAATCACTCGATTTTAGCCCAAAATCCTATAAAACTGAGCCATTTACGAGCATTTTTTCAATATTGTTATTACCAAAATCATAAGGGATATACGCCAGGGAAGGTACTGGTTTGGTAATAATAAGATTTGCTCTTTTTCCTGCAGCTATTGTGCCCATTTCATCTGTAAGTTCCAATGCTGCAGCACCGTTGATGGTTACGGCATTAACAGCCTCTTCGGGTGTCATTTTGAGTTGGGTGCAGGCCAAAGTGAGTAACAATTCTACATTACCCGAAGGGCAAGAACCCGGGTTATAGTCTGTAGCCAGGCACACAGGTAGCCCTGCATCTATTATTTTGCGGGCAGGCTGGTACTGAATGCCTAAGAAAAAGGCGGCTGCTGGCAGTAGTGTAGGTATGGTATTACCCGCTTTTAGGGCAGCTATCTCGGCATCGCCCACACATTCCAGATGGTCTACGCTTATGGCATTATGTTTTACGCCTACCTGAACACCACCTGAGTAATGAAGCTGGTTAGCGTGTATCTTAGGTTTCAATCCGTATTTCCAGCCAGCCTCCAGTAACCTCTCGGTTTCTGCCACGCTGAAGAAGCCTTCTTCACAGAAAACATCCATATAATCAGCTAACCCTTCATCGGCTATCTTAGGCAGCATTGTATTGATAATTAAATTTAAATAACCTTCATGATTCTGTTTGTAATCAATAGGATAGGCGTGGGCTGCGAGAAAAGATGCTTTGATAGGAATATGAGCATTTTCCTTCAATTTACGAATGACTTTCAGCATTTTCAGCTCACCATCCAGGTCAAGTCCGTAACCGCTTTTTATCTCTATAGCACCTGTACCCTGGTGCATTACATTATGCAATCTTTGGCAAGCAGCCTCATACAGCTCATGCTCGTCCGCAGCTTTCATTTTGGCTGCACTGTTCAGGATACCTCCACCTCTTTTAGCTATTTCCTCGTAACTGAGCCCGTTGATGCGGTCTACAAATTCCCCCTCACGGCTACCTGCAAATACCAAATGGGTATGAGAATCTACCCATGAAGGTAAAACTATCCTGCCTGAGAGGTCCATAATATCTGTAGCCTGTTTAGGATGAAAATCATCCATACTACCGAAGCTCTCTATTTTACCATGCTCTATATACAGCCATGCATTCTCTATAGAAGGCAGTTGTTTCATATCGGCACCCGCAAGACGGGTTTTGCGGTTATCGCCAATTTCTACGCCACAGAGTTGCTTGATATTTGTGAGGAGTAAATGCTGCATGATTCAAAGTTCAATAATAAAAGCCTAAAACTATGTCAAAGATAATAATGCGATTGAGTTACTTAACTGCTTATATGCCGTTCTAATTATCTTTGCACCCATGCGTTTTCTGAGGTGGCTGTTTAAATGCCTGGGCATATTTATTGGTATCCTTCTGCTCATTATCATTGGCTTTAGTATATATGTTTATAATGTATCTGATAATATAGTACCGCCTAAGGTGGCAGACACATCTGCCTTTGCCCTAAAGCGCGAACATCCTGAAGGAACATTATACACCATAGGCGATAACTGGATTCGTAAAAACCAATACGGCCTGTACGAGATGTATGTATCGGGTAAGCCTTTTGAACGTGGTGTGAAGAATGGTAAGCTTTCCCAAAAACTGATCGTTGACCAGGAGATTGCATTTACCCAGCAGATAAAGCAAATGATACCTTCGGAGAAGTACCTGAAATTCCTGAAGTATATAGTAGGCTTTATGAACCGCGACCTGCCCAAGTATGTACAGGATGAATTCCAACAGGAGATATATGGAGAATCGTACTCGGCAGCAGATAGTTTTCAATGGATAGGTACTAAATACCAACGCCTGTTGAATTACCATGCGGCACACGATATAGGTCATGCCTTGCAAAATATGATGTTGGTGGGCTGTACTTCTTTCGGTGCGTGGGATACTAAAACGAATGATGGCTCTTTACTCATTGGTCGCAACTTCGATTTTTGGGTAGGGGATAAGTTTAGCGAAGAGAAGATGGTGGCGTTCTATAATCCTGATAAAGGACACAAATTCATGTTCGTTACATGGGGTGGATTTACGGGTGTGGTAAGTGGTATGAATGATAAAGGGCTAACTGTTACCATCAACGCTGCACGTAGCGATATACCTATGGGCGCTGCTACACCGGTATCGTTGGTAGCACGTGAGGTTTTACAATATGCAGGTAATATTAAAGAAGCTGTAGAGATAGCTAAGAAGCGTAAGATGTTTGTGAGCGAGAGTTTTTTAGTAGGTAGTGCTGCCGACCATAAAGCTGTCATTATAGAAAAAACACCAAAGGACTTAGATATCTACGACCCGAATACAGATAACATTCAATGCACCAATCACTACCAAAGCAAATTGTTTGAAGACCAGAAACTGAACGTAGAACAAAAGAATGTGAGTGCATCTGTATATCGCTACAAACGACTGAAGGAATTGATGGATGTTAATTATCCGCTTACTCCTGCTAAAGTAGCCACCATACTACGCGACAGAAAAGGATTGGGCAATGCCAACATAGGCGAGGGTAACGAGAAAGCCGTGAACCAACTGATAGCACACCACTCAGTGATATTTCAGCCAGATAGTTTGAGAATGTGGGTGAGCACTGCACCGTGGCAATTGGGTACTTATGTATGTTATGATATGCGTAAGATATTTGCACTGCACGGTATGCAGCATGATGTAGACGTAGCAGACAACCACCTGAATATTGCCCCTGATAGTTTTATCTATACTACTACGTTTAAAAACTTCCTTGCATTTCGCAAGAATAAACTGGCATTGATGCTGCACCAGCCTGTGGATACTGCCGAGGTGGTACGCAGTAATCCTATGCATTATGATGCTTACCGTATAGCAGGTGATTATTGCAAAGAGAACAAATGGTATGCAGCAGCCGTTAACTACTATGTACAAGCCCTGCAACACGAAGTAGCCACCACTACCGAACGTGATGCTATCTTTGAAAAGATTAAATGGTGTGAAAAAAAAATGAAACCCTAAATACTAATAAAATAAAAAACCTCCCCTTATTCCCCTCCTTAGTAAGGAGGGGATGTCCGAAGGACAAGGGTGGTTGAATATTAAACCCCAACAACTACCTTTGCGCCTCTGCGATTAAACATGCCCGACTACCCGCAATACGACGAATTATTTAAGAAACATAAAGCTTGTGTGCTGATACCTACCTACAACAATGCAGGTACGCTGGCCGATGTATTGAACAAGGTATTGGAATATACCCACGATGTGATTGTAGTGAATGATGGCAGTACCGATAACACTATTGAGATACTCAAACAGTTCACACAGATATACGAGGTGAATTATACACCCAATAAAGGCAAAGGCTTTGCATTAAGACAAGGCATAACAGAAGCTGCGAGATTGGGTTATGACTATGCCATCACTATGGATAGTGACGGGCAACACTATGCATCAGACTTAATACTGTTCTTAGAACAACTTGACAAAACACCCGGTGCATTGATAGTAGGTGCGCGCAACCTGAACCAGGAGAACGTGCAACTGAAAAGCAGCTTTGGCAATAAGTTCAGTAACTTTTGGTTTTGGGTGAACACAGCTATCTCCATGCCCGATACACAAAGCGGTTATCGTTGTTACCCTGTACAAAAACTTGCAAATAAAATATGGTTTACGCGCAAGTACGAATTTGAAATAGAGGTGATGGTGCGTGCATCGTGGAGTGGTGTACCCGTTACTTACATTCCCATATCAGTGTATTACCCCAAGCCCGAGGAAAGGGTTTCGCATTTTCGCCCCTTCAAAGATTTTACGCGCATCAGCATACTCAATACCGTATTGGTATTAATAGCCATACTCTACATCAAGCCAAGAGATTTTCTGCGATTGTTTACCAGCAGAGAAGGCTGGAATAAAATATGGGCAGCATTGTTCGTTCACCCCGAAGAGAGTAATGCCCGCAAGGCATCATCTATAGCATTTGGTGTGTTTATGGGTGTGGTGCCTGTATGGGGTTTTCAACTGGCTATAGGCATACCATTGTCTATCTTGTTCCGGTTGAATAAAACGCTGTTTGTAATAGCTGCCAATATCAGTTTCTTTCCACCTATATTTTGGTTTCTGAGTTTGGTTACAGGCAAATGGCTGATGGGCAATCACCATTGGATACCACTCAGCGAAATGACATGGGCTAAAGCCATGCAGGAGACAGGTGCTTTCTTTCTTGGTGGCAGTGTATTGGCTGTAGTATTGGGTATAGTGGCTTATATGCTTACTTATGTTTTGTTGCTGGCGTTCAGGGGGAAGAAGTAAAGATTCTTTTTACCCGTCATTTCGAGTATTCTTATAAAAGCACCGTCATGCCGTGCTCTTTTTATCCGTCATTGCGAACGTAGTATTTCATCCTCTCTCTTACCCGTCATTGCGAATATCTACCACCTCCCTCCGACATTCGTCGGAGTACTCCTCCTAAAAACAGGAGGAGAGTCTTTTGTCTTTTGTTTTTTGTATTTTAGTTGAATGAGAAAAGGACAAATTAAGAACGTACCTTATCTTACTGATACAAGAAAAGAATTAAGAAAAAATCTTACGCCAGCCGAAGCTGAACTGTGGAAATATTTACAGAATAATAAATTGGGTCGGAAATTCAGACGTCAATACGGTATAGAGCATTACATAACAGATTTTTGTTGTCCTAAAGAAAAATTGGTTATTGAATTAGATGGCGAAGTACATAATAATATCGTTCAGGGAGGTTTGGATGAAGAACGTGATGAACGATTGAATGAGTTAGGGTATAAAGTATTGCGTTTTGAGAATAAAGATATTTTCTATAATGCTGATCGGGTGATAAGTGAAATTATAAATCACCTTAAAAACATTAAATAAGACTCCTTCCCTGTTTTTAGGGAAGGTGGCACGAGTGTAGCGAGTGACGGAAGGGTTGACAGTCGAAATGACGTTTGTTACCCCTCACAAATAATCCGCTATATCTGCACCATCTTCTGATGAAAAATGTTTATCCTCCAACAGCCTGCTGACATTACAATGTCCTATGTGCCGACTCACAGCTACCCATTTATCATACGCACCCGCATCAGGAAACAATGTCACTCTTCGTCCCTGTAATACTTTACATTTCTGCGGGTTCAGGTTGTTGATACTACCTGCTGCCAGCCAAATATATTCAGGCATTCGTACACTGGCCATCAGCGCGGTCTTCTCACTTTCTACAATAGCTACGGGTTGGTTGTTGCCACGCAACAGGTGTTCTCCAAACAGGCATTGCCTGAGGTTGTGTAATGTTCATAACCGCAGAGTTTGTGCATCCATGTAATGTAGTTGATAGGTGTTTTGATACGCTGCCCGCTATCGGGATAATAGAGCATCACCTTGCCGGTGCGAATGATGCCGTGTATATCTATCTGCCAAAAAACAGTGCTGCAATCCCAGTGATGATGCGTACCAATGTAATATTGATTGATGAGCCTATTAGTTACCTCATTGCCAAAACGCATACGCAGGTAATGCGCCAGGTGATTGTTCTCATAACCCGAAAGTGTTTCGAGGAAGAAATGTTTTTCAATGCTGGATACAGGAGGAGCGTTTTTATGAGACACCTTTCCTGTTCTTAAGGAAGGTGGCACGAGTGTAGCGAGTGACGGAAGGGTAGTGCCTGCCTCTCTTGGCGGCTTATGATACCCGCAACTATCCTGCCTGTTGCAGCGCCCGATGTCGTCACCGAGGTGTTGATTGGTTTCGGTATCTATATAGCGCACAAATACACGCTTCAGCCCGCATTGCGGACAGGTATAACGGCTTGCTTGCCCTTTATAAGGCTCTAATGTGTAACGATAGTTTTTCATGGTGGAATTGGTATTTTTAAGTGATGTTTTATGCTCTTGAAGTAGCTCTCTATTATTTGTTCATTATATCTGCACTACTATCAGTTGTATATATAGCTATGCTGATATTCGGTGCATCCGAGAAAGCCAAAAGAATAGTGCTTAGAATAGGTCTTGGCTTATGCGTACCTCTATTGCTATTTTTCTCCTATCCCTATTTACTGATGTTATTGGGGTTGATAAAAAGTTTGTTTGGTTATTAATTTTTCTCTCACGTCATTGCGGGCATGACCCTTCCGTCTTGAGCTTCGCTCAATCCACCTTCCCTAAGAACAGGGAAGGAGTCGTATACAATTATTAAAAACTGCAAGAACTCTCCTCCTGTTTTTAGGAGGAGTACCCGAGTGAAACGAGGGGGAGGTGGTTGATAACTGCATGACGCTTGTCCCGAACTTGTTTCGGGAGGGTTGAGTGGTTTGTTTCACGTTGTTTCATTGTTTCAGGAATGAGGATGTGAAACAGTGAAACAAATGAAACAGGTTATTTAGTACCGAATTTTTTATTAACATCATAAATATATCCAAGCTCTCTACCTGTTATTTTAGTTTCGGCTTCCATCAAATCTAACTGGTCTTTGTTTATGCTAAATAAGGCTTTAGAAATATCACTGAATTTAAAACGTACTAAGTTTTCAGCAATACCAGCTACAGTATTTACAACAACTTCAAATCTTGTATGAGTCGTTTTGAGTCTATGTAATTTTAACTGAGCTTCATATTCATGATATAAATAATTGTATTTATCTTCTATCTCAGATATAGTCATGTTGCTATTTGCTACCTCATTTACCCAATCAATCAGAGCATAGTATTTACGCTTAGCATCTTCATCTGATTTATACTCGAGAATAGCTTCCCAAGTAGTGTTTAGGTCAAGAATAGGTATTTTGTTTAGTATAAATGCCAATACTTCTTCTTTAGTTGTTGTTACAGGCAGATTATCATTGATAAGTTTAGTTTCATAAATCGATACATAATTTTTATTCTCCTTTAAGGAAAGATATAATGCTATTAGTCTTGCTTGATGAGAATTCAATAGTTTTTCCCTTTTGCTGATATGATTTAGGTAATTGACAAGCTGCGCATTATTCATCCTCTTTGATTTGGTTTCTAAGTCTGCTGATATATCTGTATATATTTCTTTTTCTAACAGTGCGACAACGTCAAATATATCATGCAGTTTATTCTTTTTATCTGTTGCCAATGTTATGTTTTCTATATCTGTGAATGTTACAGCTGAGAAATTTGGACTTAATTCCATCAATCCTTTAGCTAATAAGAAATCTAGATGATCTAAGTTCTTTGACATCATCGAGGGTCTATTATTCATGTGCTTCAATGCGTCATAATGTCTATATTCATAGCATATTTTATCAAATAGAAGTATTTCCCTCTTAAAATTTAGCGGTTTAGCCATTAACTCGAATGCACCAATTGACTTCACTAACGTTTTCATCGCGTTACATATTTAGGTATCTTAAAATTACTAAATCTATTTATTACTCTTTTACCGCCATTGCGAACCGAGTATTTGCCATGCAAATACGAATGAAGCAATCTAATCCAAACATGGGCTTGCTCGTAGCGTGACGAGATTGCTTTGTCCATATCGCCTTTCGGCGATATTCCCTCGCAATGACGAGAGCCTTGTTTCAGTGTTTCACCGTTTCATAAAGCAGTCCCTGAAACAGTGAAACAAGATGAAACAAATTGAAAACATTATTCCTTCAATGCTCTGTTAACAGTAGCGGCACTTATCCCCAATTCCTCTGCTATCTCCCTCTGCGTCCAGTCAGGGTTTTCTTCTGCCAACCGTTTACATTCCTCTATCAACCATTCCCTGTCGCGTTCTTCGCTTTCTCTCAAATGCTCCTGTTCTTTGGCGTAGCCCTGCCAGCAGAATTGCAGAAAATTGTTAGGTTTCTCTATACGGCAAAGGCATACATTATTGCTATCAAAAACTATCTCGGTATTGCGGGCTTTAATCTGTTTCAGGTAGCGCAGGCTCTTGTCGGTAGTGCTTTCGCCTATGCAAAAACTACTGTCGCAAAAACTCATCAGCATCTTGCTGCCGCTCAGGTCGTTGCGGGTAATGGGTTTGCTCATATCGCGCTTGGGGGTGTGTGCCAGTGCCAGTATGCTCAGGTTGTATTTGGTTTTCAGTGCCTTCAGTTGCTTCATCAGGGGCAGGGCATTGTGGGCACGTTCGGTCTCGTTCTTCAGGTAGGTCATGTTATCTATTACCAGTATCCTTACACCTGTTTCTATCACTGTCTGCTCCAAAGACACTAATAGTTGTTCTTCAAAATCATCAGTCACCTCGCTGTCGGGGTTCAGTTCTGCGCGTTCAAAGTTGTCGTGAAACTCGTAGTGGCGGGTATAGTTATCGCTGTATCGGGCTTCAAACTGTTTTTCGTGCAGTTCAAAATCAATATAGATAACGGGCTGTGCGGCGGCATCCAGTTTCCAACCGGGTACGGGCACACCACGGCTGATGCTTTCGGCTATCTGCACGGCAAGGATGCTTTTTCCCGTGTTGGTATCTGCAAACAATATGCAGAGTTCGCCCTCGTGCCAAAACTGGCTGAAGAGCATACGCGGTATGGGGCGCTGGCTGGCCTGTTGCAGCCATTTATTACCCTTCATTACGGTCAGTAACCCTTTCTTGGTGTTGTCGTAGGCAAAGAGGCGTTCGGCTTCGGCTTGCAGTGCATCTACGTTGATGTCGGGATTAATAAATTTGGGTGTGTACGCAGGGCGTTCTTGGTTGTTTTCCATGGTAGGTATTTGGGATTAATTGGTGACGGTGAAAATTTCTCTATAATTAAAAGACTACGTCATTGCGGGCTTGACCCGCAATCTACAAAAGCCGTAAGCTTGCTATTCGCAATAGTAGATGCCGTGTCACGGCACGGCATGACGGGAGAAAGAATAGTGTTTTTATTGATTTGTTTTCATGTTTATTTGTTATGCAATATTACATCATTTGTATAAATAATTGACAAACTAAATTATCAACTTTTAAGGATAACAATATTTGGTGGTTTGTATGGTTTTTTGTAAAAGAATTATATCTTTATCAGCCAAATGAAACAGTTAATTACTTTCGCTTTTATCCTGTGTAGTTTCAACGCCATTGCGCAAGACATTACCATACCTCAAAGAACAAAGAAGCAAATGCCTTCAATGGCAGAGTTTGGAGCAGCGGCAGGTATTTTTGTGGGTGACCAAGGCTTGTCTGCCAATACAAGGCTTACTATCACCAATATGCTTGGCGGTTATGTACAGGCTTTCGGAAATCTGGATGCTTATACGGGCGGAGCTGGAGGGCTATTATCAGTTGGCGCAGGATTGAATTTCACCTCTGGAACAAAGTCTTATTTCTATGGCGGTATCTATGCGGGCTATGGTTTTTTAGGAGAGAAAGTTTTCTTACCCGGCGGCCAGTTGGGTTTTGTTGCTTATGTTTCGAAGAACGTTGGTTTCGGATTAGAAGCAGGATATCGTTACATAATTGGCTCACTTGACAATACATATATGTATCCTGTATTAGCACAAGTAAGGCTTGCTCTCGATTAAAGTGCATTTTAACATAGTAATTCAATTTTGTAGCGCAAGTACATTGAACTAAATACTTAGTTTTGCCATAACTTAGCATGACTATGAAAAAACTATTACTCATCTGCCTCGTATGCCTTACCACTCATGCACAGGCACAACAATATGTCTTCTTCCTGCACAATATGTGGCTGGAACTGGTAGATACCAATATCAATACGCCTCACCCCGAATATGGCAGGGCACAGTATTACGAGGTAATAGATAAGTTTAAAAAAGCAGGGCTGACAGTTATTAGTGAGCTACGCCCGCGAGGCACTAATGGTAATGTATATGCCATAAAGGTGGCGCATCAGATAGATAGCCTGCTGAAAAAGGGAGTGCCTGCATCACACATTACGGTGGTGGGTACGTCTAAGGGTGGGTATATAACGATGTGTGTATCGGGCATCATGAAAAACACGGCTATCAATTACGTGCTGGTTGGTTGCTGCGAAGATGATGAACTGACAGATGACGCCATACACTTGTTGGGCAATATCCTTTCTATCTATGAAACAAGCGACAAGTACAATAGCTGTCAGCAAATAAAGGCTAAACCGGGCAACGATGTAAAACGTTTCAAAGAAATAGTACTGCACACCAACCTGAAACACGGCTTCCTGTACCGTGCCATGGACGAATGGATAAAACCCGCATCTCGCTGGGCAAAGGGGGATTATAAATGAGTTGGATAACTACCTCCCCTTAGTCCCCTCCTAAGTTAGGAGGGGATGTCCGAAGGACAGGGGTGGTACTAAACAATATATCATGAAGCAAAGAAATCTTTTCAACGATAAATCGCTATTAGATTCAAGAAGGGAGTTACGAAACAATCCGACTCCTGAAGAAGCATTATTGTGGGATAGGTTAAAGAACAAGCAACTTCAAAACAGGAAATTCAGAAGACAACATAGTATTGGTAACTATATCTTAGATTTTTATTGTCCTTCAGAGATGATCGCCGTAGAATTGGATGGGGCGCATCATTTTACTACAGCAGGAAAACAATATGACGATGAACGTACACTTTATTTAAACGAAATAGGAATAAGAGTATTACGGTTTCCGAATAGCAGCGTAACAAATGACATAGAAGTTGTTTTGGGGAAAATATGTGAGCACTTTAAAAGTTCTTCATAAACAGATAACTACCTCCCCTTAGTCCCCTCCTAAGTTAGGAGGGGATGTCTTGCGAAGTAAGACAGGGGCGGTACTAAACAATTATAAATGAGCAACATCACCTATAGGCTGGCTACAGCCAACGACACACCATTATTAATAGCCTACAGGCTAAAGCTATTACTGTTTGTATCAACCACTTCGCATACTGATGATGAGATAGATACACTTACACAACAGTTCGAGGCATATTTTCCAAAAGCCATCAACGAGGGTACTTATATAGCATGGATAGCCGAATGTGATGGGCAAACGGCAGCAGTTTCGGGTATGGTGGTCTATGACCGTCCTGCAGGTTTCAGATGCCCTACTGGCAGGGTAGGTTATATATTGGGCATTTATACCGAACCTGAATACAGAAGGCGTGGTATTTGTGGCACACTAATGGGAAAGCTGGAGCAATCTGCAAGAGAACATAACATTACTACCATGGCCATGCATGCTACTGAAGAGGGCGAACGTGTCTATCGCAAAAATGGATTTAAAGAGCCTGGAAGCCTTGTGTTAGAGAAGCATTTATAAAACAGGCGCTTGCCAAAATTTATCTGCATTATTTGTTCTGTAACGTATAAAAACAGTTTCTTTACCGGCATCCCCGTCAACAGTTTTATCAGGTTTTTGTTTATAATATTCTACAGGCAGAAGCTCTACATACTCCAGTGTTTTACCTGCCTTACGGCTTTCAAGGTCATACACACTATTTACAGGACATTGGAGCTTGTATAGGTTTTTAGCCATGTAATAATCAAGGTAATCTTCTTTAACAGTAGAGTTTTTATGGTTCCAGTTAGCGTCTGGGTTCACAATCAATGTTTGTCCGTTAATCAATCTCTCACGCACTTCCTGTATGCCTAAGAGTTCTCCTTTTTCATTCATTATATAGGCATCATGAGTAGGGTCCATCCAAAGCCATTTTTTTAATTTCCTAGAATATACTGCGTCAATCACATGGCAATCCTGGTCTTTCCCAAGACTATCTTTAGGCATACACGTTACCAATCTTGAAGGATAGCCCATTGCGAGGTAACATTCATTCAGCACAAATACCAACCCACGGCAATTAAGCCCCCTGCTATCTTTCTTACATACATTCAATAAGCCTAACGCGTTATATACTGCCGGGTTTGAATGGCTACCGTCGTGTGAGATATTATTATGAACCCAATGTAGAATATTTATCATTCTTGATGTTTCATTACCATACCCCGCAATAGAGTCAAGGTTCAGTGTTTTCCTCAGTTTTTGTAATGATTCGCTTGTATCACGCTGGTAGGTAAATACAGGTACTGTACGTTCATCAGCACTATTATAATCCTTAGCTTTTTTAAGGATGTACATATAATCTCCAGTCTCCTTTAGCCTGTTCAATATCTTTATAAAACGTGGCTCATTTCTTATACCATCAAGGTCTTTATCTTCTAGTATATGATAATAGCCATCATACCCAATGGCTATAGATTTTTCAAAACTGTTTAATGCCATTTCTTTATTACCTAACAAAGCGTAAGTGCAACAGAGATTGTAGTACATACCATAGTAATAGTGGTCATACTCCTTCTTATCTTCTTTAGAGAGTGTTTTATATTTCTTTTCAAAGTCTTTCAACAAGGCACTGAATTCCTTTGGGTCTCGCTTATCATAAGCAATCATCGTCAGGCTATCTTGCACATGGGCATAGTGCTGAAATTCCTGTGCCTTTAGAGAGTTAGCAACTAACACTAAAAGGGCAATAAGAAATAATAAGCTTCTTTTCTTAGAACACATAATATGAAAGATAAACATACTATTTTATCTCTAATACCTGTTTATCTAATGTTAACGCCAAAAACTTAACATTAAATAATTGTTACCATTTCGTAACTTTAGTATCAGAGTTGAAAAAACTATATGTCATACTGTGCCTTTTAGCACTGAACTTATTGACAATCAATAGCTTCAGTCAAACCAAACCGAAAAATATCTCATTCGATTTCTACGGGCATAGCTTCTCTTTTCCTTACGATAGCAGCATAGATATCCCTTTCGGGAACCGGGCAGATAATACTACTGTTCAATCTTTTTACGACAACATCAACCGGGGCAAGTACCAACCCATTATACAATCGCTCTTATCTTTTAAAGAAGCCTACGAACTTAACGACTGGATATTTTACCAGTTAGTACGCAAAACGGCACAACAGTTAGCCCCCAAAGCCACTAACTACGAACGCTATACTTTATACAAATGGTTCCTGCTGGGCAAGAGTGGCTATAACGTAAACCTCGCACTCAATGACAGCGAATTATTGTTTTATGTGCAGAGCGATGAACAGGTGTTCGATATACCTTATTATGTAAGCGGCGGCAAGCAGTTTGTATGCCTCAACATACACGATTATGCTAACTTCAATTATACCCGCAAGGCATTTTCAACTTTAGCGGTAACGATACCCGAAGGGCAAAAAACCTTCTCTTATAAAGTAACGCAGATGCCAGAGCTGACCAGCACCGATTATATAGAGAAAGATATAGAATTCAGCTATCGACATCAACCCTACAGGTTCAAGATAAAAGTGAACCCCGAAGTGCAAACCATGTTTAAGAACTACCCGGTGGTAGATTATGCTTCGTATTTCAATATACCGATGAGCAAAGAAACCTATAGCTCACTCATACCGGTACTGAAGAAAACAGTAGAAGGTATGAAACAACAAAAGGGGGTTGACTTCCTGATGCGCTTTACCCGCAATGCTTTCTTATACGAAACCGACTCGCAGATATTCGGTAAGGAAAAACGTATGAGCCCCGAACAAACACTGATGAACCAGTATAGTGATTGTGACGACAGAGCTGCATTATTCTTTTATTTGGTAAAAGAAGTATACAACCTACCAATGATAGCGGTGTTATATCCTACGCACATTACTATAGCTGTTAAGTTCGATAAACCTGTTGGTGAATCAATAGACTATAACGGTGAGAGATATTCTCTCTGCGAACCTACACCGCAGGAACAAGACCTGCGCTTAGGGCAGGTATCTCATCAACTGAAGCATAAGGGCTATGAAATAGCGTATCAGTACAATCCTACGTCACGGTAAGATTTGCTTTTTCAGTTTATACACACAAAACATTTCGTTGTTGAAGATGGCTGTTTCCTTGGTATAATAGAGCAGGTCGAAATCTTCAGTGGTTTCTTTCTTCAACGGGTAATTACACACCAGGAAAACATCGCCGTTATAATTACGCAGGCTGTCTAAAGTGGTCTTAATAAATACTTCTTCTGGAACAGTCTTGTGATAGAAAGAATCGTTGATGTAAAACGAACCATACCTGCGAGACTCGGGGTAGAAAGTTTTGGTGTGTTTCTTCAGGTATGGCACAATAGAGCAGGCATAAGCAGCAGGGTAGGCAGATAATACTGCATTGCCCTGTGTATTTTTATTGATAATATCTGCTACAGTTTTCGAATCTGAATAATTAAGCTTTATATCATCGGTATAATGCTCTGAAGTATAGGATAATTGCATCAGAGCTACGCCAGCCAATAGCCAGCCTCCGTATTGCACAACACCGGTCCATTTTTTAATATTCCATTTATCGTCTTTATAATATTCGGCAATAGCATAGCTTGCAATCATCACCATAAACAACAACCCGCAGTGCCTGATACCACCTACAAACTTATAACCCAGTATATACATAATACCCGACAATCCGATAACGGCTACCATCAATGCCTTAGGGCGGGCAACTAATGGAATCAGCAAGCCTAATAGTAGTAACATACCCACATCGGTATTATCATTTATCAGTAACCCGAAACTGGCAGTCACCAGCATCTCTTGTGTATGGTCGGTAATATCTGCATCAAAAATATTGGCGCTGCTCTTCATTACTATAAAAGGAATGAGGTACAACCCCGCAACACACATCAAAGCAAATGAACCCAATACCTGCCCGTTCAGTTTTTTTTGTTGCATGGCATCTATTATAAACAACAAAGCAATGGCAACTGCCAATGTAAACATCAGCATTTGCGTATTGAACAAACAAGCTACACTACCAGCAAACAACCAAGGCTTTTCAAACCGCTGAGGATACAAAGCAATGATAGCACTCACAAAGAACACTATCAGGCAATAATCACGTGCAAACACCGCATACTCATAAAGGAAGAAATAACTGAAGGGTACTAATAGTTTTACTACAAATGGCACAGAAGTTCTGAATAGTAATATGAATACACCGCCAATGGCAAAAGCAGCAGCTAAATAGTTTTGAAAAGCATAAGGTAGCCCCATCTTCACAAAAGGCATAATGATAAGATACCACAAAGGCGGGTGCCCTTCTGATGGTAGAAAAGTAAACAGGCCACTGATGCTGTTATCTCTGGCAGCCAGGTAAGATTGTGCTTCATCTCTCCATGGCTCGTGGTTGGTAACGCCATACAATACCAGCAATGCATAGATACCAAATGCTATCCATAAACATTTCTCCTGCCAGCTGAGTTTACTAAATTCCATTAGCGAAAACTATTTAAACCTATATTTAAAAATAATAAAATAACCTTCGTTTTTCGTACCTTTGCCCCTCCCGAACAAAATCCGTCATTTCGACGAGTGTAGCGAGGAGAAATCTCCCACGGGAGAGTGCTACAGTCAGGAGATATTTCCTGCTCCGTTTCCGGCAGTCAATATGACGATTATAATTTGGGGTTTTGACTTTTTACTTTTTGAATTTATAGAATGTTATCAGTTTCTAATTTATCGCTTCGCTATGGCAAGCGCGTGTTGTTTGAAGATGTGAATATCCGTTTCACAGAGGGTAATTGTTATGGTATTATCGGTGCTAATGGTGCAGGTAAATCTACTTTCCTCAAAATATTAAGCGGTGAGATAGACCCTACTACGGGTAAAGTAGAAATTGGTAAAGACCAGCGCATGAGTGTGTTGAAACAAAACCACTATGCCTATGATGAATTTACCGTACTCGAAACAGTTATCATGGGTAATGATAAACTGTACGATGTAATGAAGCAGAAAGATGCCATCTACGCTAAAGAAGATTTTACTGAAGAAGATGGTATCAAAGCAGGTGAACTGGAAGGTTTATTTGCAGAAATGGATGGCTGGAATGCAGAAAGCGATGCAGCTACTTTATTGAGCAACCTCGGTATCAAAGAAGAATTTCATAACAGGCAGGTAAAAGAACTGGATGGTAACCAGAAAGTACGTGTGCTTTTGGCTCAAGCTATTTTCGGAAACCCTGACATCTTGTTGTTAGATGAGCCTACCAACGACCTTGACCTCGAAACTATCTCATGGTTAGAGGATTTCCTTGCTGATTATGACAAGATAGTATTGGTAGTATCGCACGATCGTCACTTCCTCGATGCTGTATGTACACACGTAGCAGATATTGATTTTGGTAAAATATCCATCTTTACAGGTAACTATTCATTCTGGTACGAATCAAGCCAGTTGTTGTTGAAACAACGTACAGATGCTAATAAGAAAGCAGAAGATAAAATTGCAGAACTGAAAGAGTTCATTGCACGTTTCTCTGCCAACGCATCTAAATCAAAACAAGCTACCAGCCGTAAGAAAGCATTGGATAAGATAAAACTGGAAGACATGACGGTATCTAACCGTAAATACCCGGCTATCCTGTTCAACAACCAGGTACGTGATGCAGGCGACCAGATACTGGAAGTAAAAGATCTGAGCAAAACGCTCAATGGCGAAGTCATGTTTAAAAACATCAGCTTCGACCTGAAACGCGGACAGAAAATAGCTATACTGGCAGAAAATGGTTTGGCTACATCTGCATTCTATAAAATACTGGCAGGCGAGGATACCGATTTCACAGGTATGTACAAATGGGGTGTAACCATCACTACTACTTATTTGCCAAACGATAATAGTGAATACTTTGCAGGCAAAGACCTGAACCTCATAGATTGGTTGCGTCAATACTCAGAAGAAAAAGATGAAACCTTTATACGTGGCTTCTTAGGACGTATGCTATTCAGTGGCGAAGAAACATTGAAGAAATGTACCGTATTAAGCGGTGGTGAGAAAATGCGTTGTATGCTGAGCCGTATGATGATGTTGAAAGGTAATGTACTGATGCTGGATGAGCCTACCAACCACCTTGACCTAGAAAGTATCACAGCTCTCAACAACGGTATGAAGGATTTTAAAGGTACCATCCTGTTTACTACCCGTGACCATGAGTTGGCACAAACCGTAGCAGACCGCATCATAGAAATAACACCAAATGGTGCTATAGACCGCGATATGGGCTTTGACGAGTACCGCAATGATGAACGTGTAAAAGCACTACGTTCGGAGATGTACGGTATGCAAATGGCATAAACAGATTAAAATTTATAATAGAGCCCTGCAATGCGGGGCTTTTATTTTGTTTATTATTAATTTGCAGGTGTTCAATAGTCCCTTATGAAATTTATCTACTCCATTTGTCTTTTTATTGTTCTCGGTTTCAGTGCTCATGCCCAAATCACTATCACAGCAGCAGATATGCCTGTGGTAGGAGATACATTAAGATATAGCACAGTTACAGATGCTGCCTTTGTAGTTGCCAATACCGGTTCAGGCTATACATGGGATTTTAGTTACCCAATGCCCATAACACAAGCTGTAGATACATATAAAACAGCTACGGCTGTAAACTTTACTTATGGTCTTACCATATCACCTACTGCTTATGGTTACAAAGTAGCAGATTCTATCCCCGGATTAGGTTCTATGCTTCCTGTATCTGTAAAGTCGCTATATACATTCTATAACAAAAAGACCTCTCCATCGCGTTATATAGCAGAAGGTTTTGCTGCAATGATAGCAGGATTACCTACTGCGGTAAATTACCAGGATGAAGATGAGATATATTTCTTCCCTGTTACTACGTCTACTAACGATAGCAGCACATTCAGGCTTAACTTTTCCCTGGCAACCTTAGGCTCTATGCTGCAAAAAGGTTACAGAAAAACTACTGTTGATGGCTGGGGTACTATCAAAACACCATATTATACCACGCCGGTAAACTGTATCAGGGTGCGTTCTGAAATACACGAAATAGACTCTGTAACATTGACCGCCATACCTTTCCCGATAGGATTACCTAACAATAGAGTAGAGTATAAATGGTTGGTGAATGGTGAGCACTATCCTGCATTTTGGGTTACTTGTACATTAAACGGGACAACTGAAACACCAACTAGCATTCGTTACCGCGACTCTGCAAGGGCTACTATATTAAGCGTTCCTAACACAAAGGCTGCGATTACAGAACTGAATATATATCCTAACCCGGCTACTAACAATACCGTTACTATAGACGTACCTGCAAGTTGGATGGTGTATGATGTAGATGTATTCGACATTCAGGGAAAACTGGTATCACAAACTAAAAACACCTCTGTGCTGAATATACAAAGTATGGCTAACGGCCAGTATGTGGTACGTGTAAGCAACGGCCAGCAACTGGCTTATGCAGTGCTCAATAAACAATAGCACCTGTAGCGGATACAGTGAGTTGTTTTTCATCAACCAGCTTTCTCACAATAGCTAATACTGCATCTTTTTGATGGGGTGCAAATAGGCTTATTAATTCCTGTATAGTCTTAGGTTTATGTCTCATTAAGGCATCTTGTATCATAGATGCCGTTACGGGTTGTTTATCTTTCTTAGACAAGCATACATCACAATGCCCGCAATCATTTTGCTTGTGCTCACCAAAATAATGGAGTAGTAGTTTCGTTCTGCATTGGTCTTTATTATAGAGATAATCTACCATAGCATGAGTACGCTCAGTATGACGTTGTTTCAGCTCGCTTATCCTGTTCATATTAATAAGCAAATGTCTACTGTCTACCCTGTAATGATGAAAATATAACTGCGGCCCTTCTTTAGGTGAAGTGTATATGGCAATACCCAATGATTGTAATTGCATCAATATTTGCTCAACCTCTTCTTTTGTAGTTTTCAGTTGTTTGGCAATGGAGGATAATTGTATAGGTGTAGGATGTACAAATAAAGAACCGTACAGCCGTAATATCACTGCCATAGGAAGGGCTAATGCCGGGTATTGATATGTTATTTCATCTAATTGCTGGCGGTTGGCTGTGAACTGTAAAGTAGAAGGATTAAATACTGCTTCTGTCAATGTCCACAATCCTTCCTGTTCTAAGAGCTTCAAAGCATTAGAAGTGATGTTAGCATCCAGTTTAAATTTGTTGCAAAAATCTTTTAAATCGAAAGGGTAGTATTGGTCGGGCTCCGCACTAACGGGTATTTGCAGATACTCCACTACTGATTGGTACACTTTTTTCAATGTAGCCTCATCGGGGTATTTCGAATCAATACTATCATTCAGCCTGTTAATGTCTGTATGGTTGTATAATACAACTGAAGTAGCAACTTTGCCATTTCTTCCGGCCCTGCCTGATTCCTGGTAATACGCTTCAGGGTGTTCAGGTGCATCATAATTAACTACCAATCCAACATCAGCTTTATCTATCCCCATCCCAAAGGCAGTAGTAGCTATTATCACAGGTACTTTATTGTTCACCCATAGTTGCTGGTGCTCATCTCGTTTGGCTTTAGCCATTCCTGCATGGTATGGTAAGGCAGGTATATTGTGTTGGGATAAATAGTTTGTCAGCACTTCTGTTTGCTTCCTGCTGCGGCAATAGACAATAGAAGCGGTGCTATTAGCAGCCAAAGCCTGCATCAAAGCATTGTTCTTATTCTCGCTGTAGGCTACATCATAAAATATATTACTACGCTCAAAGCTTTGTATGTATATATCTGGGTTCTTAAAGGTTAATTGTGTTATAATATCCTGCCTAACTATTTCAGTGGCCGTAGCAGTTAATGCTATGAAAGGAATATCATCAAACTCTTCGCGCAGCTCTTTGATCTTCATATAGTCGGGCCTGAAGTCATGACCCCATTGAGAGATACAATGCGCTTCATCAATAGCCACCATACTTACCTGCAAGGCAAGCAGATATTCATTAAATAATGAGGTCTGCAATCTTTCGGGCGATACGTACAATAATTTATACGCATCATTCACCGCATTATTCAATACCCGTTTCACATCCATAAAATGCATCCCCGAATGAATACAGGCTGCACTAATCCCTTTTTTTTTCAGATGTGCTACCTGGTCTTGCATCAATGCTATAAGAGGGGAGACAACTAAACAAACACCGTCCATTATCAGGGCAGGTATCTGGTAGCATACAGATTTGCCACCACCCGTTGGTAATAAAGCCAGTACATCTTTACCTGCCAGTACACTATCTATTATTTCCCGCTGCAACGGGCGAAACCCATCATAGCCCCAATAGCGTTTAAGTATGTCTTCTGGTTGGCTCAAGTCAACTAACTGTTCGATGTTTGTGTATCTGCAAAAACAGGTTTCAATGCATTTTGCCACAATTGTTTTTTGGCTTCCTGTTGTTGTTCCATTTCTGTCAACGATAATGATGGTATCCAGATACAACCATCAAAGCTATTAGGATAATATATGTATAAAGTAGCCATGATA
The DNA here is from genome assembly GCA_018267965.1 of Bacteroidota bacterium. Classification (GTDB taxonomy): domain Bacteria; phylum Bacteroidota; class Bacteroidia; order Chitinophagales; family Chitinophagaceae; genus Polluticoccus. The sequence continues at coordinate 1,031,446 of JAFDXK010000001.1, forward strand.
CCCAACTGTGCAGGCATCACACCAAACAATAAGACATGTTTAGGATGAAAGGCTTCTTTCAGTTTGTGCCATGCTAACCGCTGGTCTTTTGCAAAACGTATGATTTGATATTGCTCCTTATTCAGTTTACATGCTTGCAATATTTTTTGCAACTGTATATCTTCAGTACTGCCATCTTCAAAATGAGCACTGATAATTAATGTGTTGACACCATCATTTGCTTTCACACTATCAGGCAATTCATTCCAAAATATATCCCAGCTATCGGGTAGTATATCAACATCAATAATAGGTGGAATATCGTTCATATATAGTTATTCTTAAGGGAAATATTGTAAAAGATTTTTTTTGTTTCTTTGCACGAAATTAACTGTTTGTTATGAGTGTTTCGACTATGGGAATAACTGTTAAAAAAATAGAAAAAAGCCGTATCGGAGAATTAGACCACAGCAATATCCAGTTTGGTAAGCTGTACTCCGACCATATGTTGGTAGCTCATTATGAAAACGGTCAATGGCTTCAACCGGAGATAATGCCTTATGGCAATCTCAACCTCAGCCCGGCAACTACCTTTATGCATTATGGTCAGGCCATATTCGAAGGTGTCAAAGCATATAAAGATGCAGAAGGTAATCCTGTAATATTTCGCCCTCATGATAACTGGAAGCGCATGAATCGCTCTGCAGAACGTATGGCTATGCCTGATGTTCCTGAAGAGATATTTGTAGAGGGCATGCGTGAATTGGTGAAACTGGATAAAAACTGGATACCTACTGCCGAAGGTACTTCTTTATATATACGTCCGTTCATGATAGCAACAGACGAGTTTATAGGTGTAAAGCCTGCTGAGAAATTTACCTTCCTCATCATCACCAGCCCGGCAGGACCATATTATGCAAAACCTGTTTCTATCTTCGTAGAAGATAAATATGTACGTGCATTCCCAGGTGGCATTGGTTTTACCAAAGCTGCTGGCAACTATGGTGCAAGCATGTATCCAACTTTACAGATACGTAAAAAAGGATACGACCAGGTATTGTGGACAGATGGTTTTGAACATAAATATGTACAGGAAATAGGTACAATGAACGTGTTCTTTGTTATAGGAGATAAAGTTATCACACCCGAAACCAGTGAAACAATATTAGAAGGTGTTACTCGCGATAGTGTTATTACTTTATTACGTGATAAAGGTGTAACAGTTGAAGAACGCCCGTTAAGTATTGATGAAATAGCAGATGCATTCGGTAAACACCAATTGAAAGAAGCATTCGGTACCGGTACTGCTGCTTCTATTTCTCATATCGCAGAATTAACCTATGGCGATATACATATGAAACTGCCTTCCGAAGACTGGGGTATATCTGAATGGGTGAAGGCTGAGCTGAATGATATTCGCTATGGCCGCAAAGCAGACATACACGGTTGGATAGTAAAAGCTTAATAATAAAAAATCAAAATATGCATGAAGGCTTGTTTTAATACAAGCCTTTTGTTTTAGGGCAAATTGTTGCCTGATATTTGTTAATATTACGTTTTAATCATAACGACATGAATATTGCAGGGAGAGGGTTTGTTTTACTTCTCTTATTGATAGCTTCTCATAACGTGTTTGCACAGGATGTAACTGAAGACGAGGGCATTGCCAGTAAAAAAGGTTATTCCCGCCAGTTAGGTATTGGTGCCGGTGCTACCTATCGAAGGTTCTTAGATGATGCGATATCAGACATACAATACCATAGAATTGGTGCTATTGGTTCTATTGCCAATATGAAAACAAATGAGAACAAGTATACCGAACTTACATTTCAGGGTTCGTACCTGAAAATGGGGCATAATAAAATAGATGCCAGCAGCATTTTAAAACATGAAGTAAAAGACCTGAAATTAACCTTCGACTACAGGCACATGCTCAAAGTCAATTTGCTCGACCAGATGCTGTACGATGTAAGATTAGGTGGTGCATTCAGTGGCTTATTTGACTATAAAAAAGCACCCATGCTCGAAACTTCTTATAAAGTGTATGAGTACGCAGTTGACCTTGGCCTAACAGGAAAAATAGCAAGACAATTGTATTATAACGGCAGGCAGTGTTATGCCATCATCGATGCTACTTTGCCTATTTTTTCCAATTATGCCCGCCCACCATATCTCAACCGCAATCATGTTCTTGACCCTGCATACAAAGAGTCATCTTACTTTTTTGGCAACAACAAAATGGCATTTGTGGGCAAGAAATGTTTCAGGTTCAACACAAGAGTACATTATTTATATCCTTTGAAAAATGGTAATAAATTACGCTTTACCTATCAATGGGATTTTTATAAAATGAAACAGGGCGAAACAACAGTATATAGTGCAGAGCACAGCATTATAATGGCATTCCTGTTCAATTATTAATAAAGAGTAATGAAAAGATTAATCATATTTATTTTCATCATTGCATCATTTGCATCTTGCGAAAAGCTGTTGATGCCAAAATCATCACCAAAAGATGCTTATACTGTTTTTGATGAATTGTGGAATACGCTCGACAAGGGCTATGTCTATTTCGGCAGGAATGGTTTGAACTGGGATTCCGGAGCGTACAGGCGTTTCAGGCCATTTATTAATGATACATTCTATTCAGAGCAATTGTATGATAGCTGTGCTAATATGCTGGCGCTGCTGGAAGACCCTGAGGTGAGTCTAATGACTGGTTTTGCTTCATCAAGATACGTAAGGCCCAATCAGTATGTCTCTAACTTCAGAAAAGATCTTTTAGATAATAATTACTTAAGAGGCGCTCAAAAATTAGGTCCTCTTTCATACAACGTAATTGATTCGGTAGGGTATATCTATTACAGCGATTTCAATCAACCTATAGATGACGACCAGTTGCAGGTAGTAATACGCTCAATAAAAAATAACGGTGGCAAGAAAGGTGTGATATTAGACATTCGCGATTGTGATGGTGGCGATAGCAAAAACATGTTTACATTATTCCATCACATGGGTATTGACAGTGCCACACCTTATGATTACAGCACTTATCTTTTCGAAGTATCATACAAAAACGGACCTAAGCACGACCAGTTTACAGATTTCTCTGCTACATGGGAAGATAAAAACAGCAATGTAAAATTTGGTAAGAAAATGATAGTACTTACCAATCGTCGTGTATATGGTATACCAAACGTATTTACGGCAGGTAGCGAAAGTTTCCATAATGTAAAAGTGATGGGCGACACCACAGGTGGAGGTGCATCATTGCTCACTGCTTATGAATTACCTAATGGCTGGATCATTAAATATCCTTATTGCAGAATACGTATGTCTGACGGAAAAGATATGCGCGATGGAGTAGCTCCCGATACGGTTGTTTACATGAAGAAATCAGACGAAGACGCCGGTAAGGATACCATGATAGAGGCAGCGATAGCCGAATTGCAAAAGAAATAGTTGGTCCGCAATTTCATATCATTTACCGACCAATTACACAGTTTTACCGAAAAGCCTGTGGCTGTGCTATGCAAGCCCGTAACTTTGCATGCATAAGTTAAAGTCCCTATGGCGCGTCCTAATCATAACAGCAACGGAAGTATAGAAGCAGAAGTACCCAAGGCAAAGCTTAGTAAAAAAAATCTGAGAGAAAGCCTTTGGTTATTTCAATATATCAAACCATACAGAGTGAAATTTGTATTGGGTTTAATTGTTATATCGTTGTCCAGCGCTTCTACAATGGCTTTTCCTTATTTACTTAAACAGCTTTTAGATAGTATAACCACTAAATCTTACACCAATTATTTTACCACACCATCTGGCATAGCAGTGCTAATGGTAGCGTTGCTCATTGTGCAAATGTTCATTTCGTTTATGAGGGTGTATCTCTTCACCCAGGTAGGCGAAAACGTAGTTGCTGATCTGCGTAAGGATATGTACAAACGTATGATAACAATGCCAATGGATTTCTTTTCACAACGCAGAGTAGGAGAGTTATCAAGCCGCTTAAGCGCAGATGTATCACAAATACAGGATACGGTAACAACTACTTTATCTGAAATACTAAGGGGAGTGCTTACCCTCTTAATTGGTATGAGCCTGATTTTTGTGCTTTCTACCAAATTGGCCATATTGATGCTGAGCTTAGTTCCGATATTGGTTGTTATCGCTTTGGTCTTCAGCAAGTATATCCGCAAAATGTCCAAAAATACCCAAGACCAGCTGGCCGATTCTAATATTATTGTTCAGGAAAGCTTACAAGGTATAAGCAACGTAAAAGCATTTTCTAATGAGGGTTTCGAAATAAAGCGTTATTCAAAAAGCATTAGCGATGTAGTAAAACTGGCTATTAAAAGCGGGCAACTGCGGGGTTTGTTTATATCATTCATGCTTTTCAGTGTTTTTGGCATTATTGTTTTGCTAGTATGGTATGCTACCGGTATGATGCAGCAAGGGCTGCTAACTTTTGGAAAGCTAACTGCGTTTGTCGTTTATACCGTTTTTGTTTCGGGCAGTATGGCTGGATTTGCAGAATTCTTTAGCCAATTGCAAAAAACACTGGGCGCTACCCAAAGGGTAAGGGAATTGTTGAAAGAAACACCTGAGCCTGTTTCTATAAATGATGACCCTTTGTTCGACCAATATAAACTGTCGGGTAGTGTTACCTTAGACCATGTAGCCTTCCGTTATCCAAGCAGGCCCGAAATACCCGTTATTAAGGATGTTAGTATTCATGCCAAACAAGGGGAGCAGATAGCCATTGTAGGTCCTAGCGGTGCAGGTAAAAGTACCATTGCATCTATTTTATTAAGATTTTACGACCCGGAGGCTGGCAGATTGCTGTTCGATAATAAAGATGCCAGGGATATACCCATCACCCAGTTGCGCAAGCAATTAGCACTTGTTCCTCAGGATGTTTTGCTTTTCGGAGGTTCAATATACGAAAACATCATATATGGCAAACCTGATGCAACTAAAGAAGAAGTAGAGGCTGCGGCTGTAAAAGCCAACGCCCATAATTTCATAAAAGGTTTTCCTGAGGGCTACGATACTGTTGTTGGAGAAAGGGGAGTTAAGCTATCAGGTGGTCAACGTCAGCGTATAGCCATCGCCCGTGCCATACTCAAAGATCCAGTTATATTAATATTGGACGAAGCTACAAGTTCGCTGGATTCTGAATCTGAAGCTTTAGTTCAAGATGCATTGAATAACTTAATGAAAAACAGGACTTCATTTGTTATAGCACACAGGCTATCCACTATCCGAAATGCCGATAAAATAGTAGTTTTAGAGCATGGAGTTGTAAAGGAGGCTGGCACACATAAACAATTACTGGAAATAGAAGGCGGTTTGTATAAGAGCCTCAGTACATTGCAATTCGAAAGTTCAGTTAATTAAGCTTCATGATTTTAGTATTGTACTGCCTGTCTGGTGTACTAATTTTTATATTATAAAATCCATCTGAATAGCTGCTTAAATCCATTTTCTCTTTATTTATATTCATATATGTACGTTCGAAAACAGCTCGTCCTAACATATCATTCACTTGAAGTTTCACTTCAGGTAGCTTTGTGTTGAATTCAAAATAATATTCTCCCGAGGATGGGTTGGGATAAATCAAATAAGTATAGTCTTTAAATTGATTCGAATTAACCTGAGTAGCACATGCATCATTCCATTGCAAAACCTTCACACCACCATAATTGGAATAAAAAGGTATACCTAATGGCACATATATATAGGTCAGGTATACTTGGTTGCCATATAGGCCTATGCCCCAGGTACCCTCGGTATTAGTAGTATTCCCAAAGCTATCACACAAATAGGGCTGTGACGGGTTAGATACATTCACTACGTCCATTTCGCTTTTACCGGATGATAGAAACACCAATTTGCAAGCCTTATTATATTGTATCTCATTGGTATGCCCATTACTATTAAACCAGTTGTTAGCTGCAGCATTATCGCAATTCCAGGGGTTCCACCATCCGGTCTGAGTAATTACTGATGAATTAGAGACGTTCAATATCTCCATACCGCAATAGTCTGTTGCCACATAAGCCAGTCCGTTATCTACCACAATATTATTGTATGCCCTTGGCCTGCTATCCAACAATGGGTTCGAATATCTTCCTAACTCAATGGGATTCAATTTGTTACTGATATCTATTATCCTTACACCGCCTGCATCATAACAGAGGTATAGCTTATCGCCAACTATATCCATACCACGGGCATTATATTTAAGACTATCCGGGTTCGATACAGGGAAAAGCCTTGATGGTATGATCTGCGAGCGGAACTGTACAGCTGTTTTATCAGTCACATCAAGGATAATAACACCTTGTCTCATTGCCCCTAAATAGGCATAATTGCCATCAGATTTTACAATACCTGCGCCACCTGATGCCACACCTTGCTGCCATACCGATTTTAGTACAGGCGTCGACGGGGTAGCAACATCAACAATGGCCATACCCGGCTTAGAGCTATTCACAAATACATTTCCTAATGCCAGGTAGAGATAATTACCATTCTGACTTACACTCATAAGCTCCATATTACCAAGCTGTATAGTTGTAATAGAATCCACCAGCTTAGGGGCCGAAGTATTAGTGATGTCAACAATCAATAACCCGCGTTCTTTCCCGGCAATGTATAAATATGATTTGCCGTTCGCGTCATGTAGAGCACTCATAGCTTGTTTGGGATAAGGAAACCCGACAGCACCTTTCGTTTGAATATTCAAACCTCCGGTACATTGTGCTCCGACAAGTAAGGGTAGCATCATGCTGCACATCAGTAACATTACTTTCATAGACTAGCGTTGTTTGTATACAAATATAAACAACCATATAGCGAAATACCCCTATAAGTCAGCTTTTCATTTACTTAACATAAAAGTACATTATAGTGACGAATGCAAAGCGTATGGTGGTGCAGGTATGCACGAGTAAGCGTTTGGGCTTTTGATATTTTGACTTACAAAAGGTACGTATGCTAGCGGAGTGTTGTATATTGAGGGAATGAAAACAGCTCCATTTAGTTTCAGCGAAGCCAATACAATTGCTGAAACCTTTAAACACCTATCGGGTAAATTTTTTACAGTTGAGGACAAGGAGTATGGTGTATGGATGATTGTGGCATTCCCTTTTGGGGGTAACATGATATTGGCTACAAGGTTGTTTGAATTACTGAATGGGAAAATTGATGCAAATTCATTCAGAGCATTCTTAACATCCAATGATAGTGATGAGTATGATATAGCATTATTGGGAATAACAATATCCGATGAAGATGAAACTAAAAGAGATTCTTACGTCATTCCTATACAGGTAATTTCTACTGCGTTAGGATTAGAGCTTGGATTCAATTTTGTCTTTTCGTAAGACGATGTATGGGTAATGGCAATTGCCGCATTCGTGAAAAGGGTTTGAGTAATATAAAGAGGTTTATTGATAATATTAGTTGGCGTTCTCCTTTTTTTTAAATCATTAAGGAGGTCTGTTAAGGTATTTTGAAATTCATTCTCGTCCTGTACAAGAAGCGCTGGCTGCATTTGCTCCTATAATGCTATATTATGTATAAAGTAGGTTAGCGTTGCCAGTTAAATTTAGCGATAGCGTTAATGGCAACAATGCGAAATAGCGAGAGGCGATATATCAGTATGCCTCTGTGAGCCTACTTAACATAATATAAATTATAGAACAAATGCGCCAACATAATAAGGTAGTGCTTACTTGTACTATTAGAATATTATTGAAGCTATTCGGGTTGATTAAGTTTGGCAAACAAATCCAGGTATTTGTTACATAGGCCCATAACCTCGGTCTTTATGGTATCAGCATTCGTTCGTGTGGTCTTTATAAAATCCTGGGCACGCTCTGTTAATTGACGCCCTAAAATATCTAAATGAGAATGGTAGGCATCGTCTGCCATGTTTTTTACTCCTAAATCTGTACTTAAACGATAACTGCTGAACAACTCAGCTGAATGTTCATCTACCAGTTTCTTTGCAATCACACGAAACCGGTCCAACTGGTTTTGATAGTTTTTCATAACAGGCAATTTTAGATAGTTCTGTAATTGAATATTTACATATTCATACTTGTGCACATTCTATAAGCCTTACATATTTGGAAAATATCCTCTCTACACCGTCATATAATCCCTCAACTTCTCAATGTGAATAATAGTAAATATAGTAATAAATGAGGCCCAAAGCAAGCAGTTTAACAATATTCACGTGATGTTTTTTAAAAAATTTATATTTTACAGTATTACCCCTGTTTTATGTTGAAACATATTTGCAAGACTATCATTTTACTGGTTACACTGCTTATTGCAAACGATAGTTTTGCTGCTTATACAGATTCCATGCTTCGAGAGATACAGAAAGCCGGGAACGACAATACAAAGCTATTCGAGTTATACAGCCGCCTCAGTTTCTCATTACTGAAAAATGACCTTAAACAATCCACAGCATACGGACTTGAAGCGCTCAAAGCAGCTAAAGCCACTCGTGATAATCAGACCATTTCACGGGCTTATATATGCCTTACTTATGCATACGACAACTCAGGGCATATTGATGAAGGACTTTTAGCGGCAGATTCAGCCCTGATATACGCTAATAAAACCGGCTTATACAAGATCAAGTTCCGTTCAGAACTTTTGGTAGCATCTCTAAGCCGCCGAAAAGCCAATTATAACGCTTCTATTACACACGCTATAAATGCATTAAAACTAGCTGAAGACAACAAGAATGATACATTTACAGGTAACGCATTTAACTTTTTAGGTATATTATACACTAACCTTCACAACCTTGACAAAGCTAAGCAATACCACCTGAGTGCATTGAACCTATATGAAAAAATTAAAGATTCTAGTTTGATAGAACGGTCATTGAACAACCTTGGTATCAATCACCGGGAAAGAGAAGAATATGACAGTGCTTTAGTTTATTATTTTAAGGCGCTTAACATTGTAGCATCACTCAAAGACACGTCATCTATTGCATTCTTATTCAACGACATAGGAGCTGCATATTCAAAGAAAGGGGATGTACTTAATGGAGAGAAATACTTAAAAGAATCAATAGCAATAAGAGAACGCATTGGAGAAATGGATGAATTGGCTTATACCTATAATTATCTTGGTGAAAACTACGAAAGGAAGAAAGACATTAAGAACGCTGAGTTATATATAAAAAAAGCTCTTTCAACAGCGAAAGACATCGGAAACAATAAACAAACATACGAAGCACTTGAAAGCCTATCAGATTTCTATTCGCGCAACAAGATCTACGATTCTGCATATACCTACCTTCGAAAATATAAGTCATTTAGGGATTCTATAGCCGGAATGGACAATAAAAAGCTGATTGAAGAACTGTCTACCAAGTACGAAACAGCCAAAAAGGAAAAAGAAATACAAAGCCAAAAGGCTGAAATCAACCGTAAGAACTACATGATTATCGGCGCTCTTGGCATTTTAGCCCTGGGTGCCCTACTCGGCTTTTCATATTACAGGCGTTATAAACTGAAACAACAAACACGCCTGCAGGAAGCTGTCATTCACCAGCAGGAATTAGCTACCCGCGCTGTAATTGAAGCTGAAGAAAAGGAACGCAAACGAATAGCCGGTGACCTCCACGATGGCGTCGGCCAGCTTATGAGCGCTGCAAGGCTGAATTTATCCATTGTAAATCAAGAACTTACAAATATCTCTGACGAACAACGTGCTGCTTTTGACAAAGCACTGGCACTGGTTGACGAGAGCTGCAAAGAAGTCCGTACCGTATCGCATAACATCATGCCTAACGCCTTGCTTAAAAGCGGACTTACATCAGCTATCAGGGAGTTTATAGACAAAATAGATAGTCGTGTACTAAAGGTCAACCTGTTTACAGAGGGAATAAATGAACGCCTAACCTCAGACACCGAGACTGTTCTATACCGGGTCATCCAGGAATGTATCAATAATGTTATTAAGCACTCGGGGGCAAATACCTTACACATTTCTATCATAAAAGATGAAGATGGTATCAGCATAACAATTGAGGATAATGGTAAAGGGTTTAATGCATCAGACAAATCCAAGTTTGATGGTATCGGCTTAAAGAATATTCAAACCCGTATTGAGTATCTTAAAGGTGAAGTTGAATGGGATTCTGCACCAGGTAAAGGAACCGTGGTTTCTATTCACATTCCCGCATCTTAAATCATTAATAAAATATTTTAATAGATTGATTTTCAATAAAATAAATACATACAATTACATGTAAAATTCAAATTATGCCATGTTGTCATTTTTGAGTCCTAAAATAAGGGTAATTGCCCGTGTTTGATGCGTCTAAAATCATTAATATTCAACGGATTATAGGTCTCATTTAAACCAAATCGCTTGCAATAAAGCCTGAATTGTGTCTTTATTAGCTCGGCAAACTTACCATCACCCACTATCCTGTTGCCCCAACGACTATCGTTAACATGCCCTTCGTGACAAGAGGATATCAGGTTCCAAACTTTTTCAGCCCTATCAGGGAATGCCTTAAATAACCAATCTTTAAATATGGGGCCGATGGCACCATTCAATCTTACTACCGTATACCCCGCCCATTTAGCACCCGATTCAGATGCTGCTTTCAAAACATCATGCATATGGTTATCATTTAACCCCGGAATGATGGGGGCATTCATGATACCCGTAGGTATACCCAGTTTCGATAAATTCTCCTGCACCTTTAACCTCGAACGGTATGATGCTGTTCTGGGTTCCAACACCCTTCTTAAATCTTCATCAAGTGAGGTAATAGATGAAAATACCCTTACCAGGTTATGCTTGGCTAATTCCTGTAATATATCTGTATCTCTGAGAACAAGAGCATTTTTGGTAAGAACACCCACCGGATTTCGATACTCAAGACATATTTCTAATAATTTGCGTGTGATACGCATTTTGCGTTCTATAGGTTGGTAACAATCTGTATTCCCCGAAAGGGAGATGACGGCCGGTTCCCAATTCTTATTTTCAAATAATTTCTTGAGCAATGCCGGTGCATTCCTTTTTACGACTATCCTGCTTTCAAAATCTACACCGGCACTATAGCCCCAATATTCATGACTGTTGCGTGCATAACAATAAATACACCCATGCTCACAGCCCTGATACGGATTAGCACTAAACATCATACCCACATCAGGGCTGGTAATTTTATTTACCAATGTGCGGCTCTCATCATATATGTATTCTGTTTTTCGTTCTTCATGCTCCCAGTCATCTATAGCCTCAGTGTGTTCCTGTACATACTCCCCTTTCAGGAAACGGTTTTTGGGGTTGTACTGTGCCCCCCTGCCTTTTTCAAACTTTTCAGTTTCATGTTGAATGATCATAGTGCGTCTCTCTATTATGTTGCGAAATGTTGCGTTTTGTTGCAATTATTATCGTTTGTTTCACTTTCTTTTAAGCGAAGAGGCGGGGGATGCGGATACTTTAGCTACAAAGATGCTTGCCTCCCCCTTGTTTCCTCCTCTTATATTATACATACTCATGCTCCGACTTAGTAGCTATGGAGTAAGTATGCCATTTGCTGTTAGCTTTTCGCTCTTTAATTTGTTGTCTTTTGTTGTCAAATTCTTCTTTTCTTTTACTGTCTTTTTCGGGGCTGTCATCTTCCAACAGGTATTGGTTAAAGTTGTCTCCTTCATACAAGTCTTTTACAGAACCAAACCCTATAGCATCTCTCATCTCGTGTGCCTGTACAGTTTCAGATGCTTTGCGTACCATGTTCTTACCATACAAGTCTTTTAGTTGATACATGGTCTTACGCACTTTATCCTGTTTTATTTTATTATCGAAAAGCGTGTATTGCACATGCTCATCGCTTACAAAATTGGATATGGCCACACCCATATGTTGCACCTTATTATTAAAAAGTTTAAACCCGTTATGGCTTTTTTCGAACTCCTCTACCCGCTGCATAATGTATCGTCTCAGTTCCGTAGCATCCTGTAGGGGTTGCCCGAAATGGATATTCACATCCCAACCGGGGGCATCATGGTAGCGTATCAGAAAACTACATTGCCTGCAAAAGACATGCTGTTTTACCAGTCGCTGCTCCAATCGTGTACAAAGTGATATCAATAAAGAAGCCAGTGCCTGAGGGTTTTCGCGTTGCTGTCTCGATACCGTACGGCCTGCACTCATAGCACGGTAATCGTTTTTATACATGTCCGTTTCCACGAAATTGAGCCGACGATGCCAGTAGTTACCCACTACGCCACCAAACGCTTTTCGCAGCAAGGATTCTGAACCATGCCTTAAATCATAAGGTGTATTGATGCCCACTTTCCTTAAGCGACTTGCATTAGCATTGGCAATACCCGGCAGGTCGGTAAGCTGCATTTTTTGCAGGTAGCCATCTATATTCTCCGGTGTTATTTCTATGAGCCCGTCAGGTTTCTGTATCTCAGTCGCCAGTTTGGCCAGGAAAGCGTTAGGCGCTATGCCTATACTGCATTTTACAAACTCACCACACACCTCGCGCAGGTCTGCTTTTATCTGCATAGCCACATCTCTAAAATCCTTATACACCAGGCGATAAGTACTAAAATTCATCACTGCCTCATCTATGCTTTTCGCTATTACATCATCGCAGTATTTATGCAACACCTTCATGATTTTAACATGGTAATCGCGGTATACATAAGGGCGGGCCAGTACAGCTATTAGCTGGGGACAGAGCGCCCTGCAATCCGGCAGGCGCATACCGGTTTTTACTTTAAATACCTTCGCTTCGATACTGGGCGCTATCACACAGGCATGTTCACTGGGATGGGTAATAACGCCAATGGGCTTGTTGCGCAGCTTGGGGTTTTCCTGTTGCTCACAGCTGGCAAAAAAGCTGTTCATATCGATATACATAAGAACAGAACCCGGTTTTGCCGAACTATGGTTCTGATTGATACGGGAAGAAGCCATTTGTTTGTGATTTGCCTTACTAAATTAGACAATTTAAACAAATGTACAAATATTATTTAAACAAAAGTATAGTAACAGTCTTAGGTTATTTACCGTGTTTCTTTAGGGTTATCATATTCAGAATAATTGTTAACAAACTTGCATATCACTAACACATTGCAGTATTTTTATATTACTTCCCTGTCTTTAATAAATCTGCAACCATCAATTATATCCAAGTTTATGAAAAAGATATTCCTATTATTTATCGCTTTATGCCTCGGTTTTAACAGTAATGCACAACAAAGCTTTTCTCTGCAAATAGAAGCGGGCTCGTTGGCACCATGGGGCAAAAGCCGTGAGCTAAAAATTGACAACAAGGGTAAATGCCATTATGTGTTGTATGAAATAAATAAGGGACCGATAGACTCTGCTGATTTTACCATTTCGCAAAATGAACTCAAAGAATTAAGTAATACCATTAATCAAAATGGCTTTTTCAAACTCAACAAAGTCTATGCTACTGATGCAAGAGATGGAATGGGAATGGCAATAAGTATTCAAGACAAAGGCAAATCGCACAAAGTAATATTGAACAATAAACACACAAAAGAAATAGACAACATTATCAACAAACTGAATGACATAGTAGGCAAGCAAAACATTAAGATCATTTATTAATACCATTTAAAACCAACGGTATGTTTAATAAAATATTGAGCCTTTTGTTGGCACTCTGTACACTTTCATTTTGTGCAATGGCTTATGAGCCACAAGGCACTACTGTGAAACACGTAGGTTGTGATGTTGTCATTGTAATACAAATAGGTATAGAAAGTGATAGTGAAGCAGCGGACGTAGTAATGATACAAAATGCATTGAAAGATTGCTGGGATTTTCAGTGTGAAATGCCCTGCCCAGACATACTAAAAGGGAATTGCTACATACGTGGTGAAGTAGTTGTAAAAGCATGGAGCAGCCTGGCAGCAGGTGATAAGGCAAAATTTCACAGGGTTAAAATTGTACCGGGTGAAGGAACATCAGTAGTAGATGAAGCGCTTGGACCTAACAAAGGAAAATCGACCGGAGGTACATGGTATAGAAGAGAATATTCACCTAAAGTATACTGCCACGAAACTATGCACCTGTGCGGACTTGAAGACCGCTACCGTGATTGCAGGGGATACCGTGTGCGGGCCGGTGTTGATAATTGTAAAGATGGTGTGCCATGCGATACCAATGCAAGATATTTAACGCCACCCTGCCCCGGATATGAAGATGATGTGATGGGCAACGATGTTACCAAACCTTTTAACTGCGCCAGGAATATGATGGCAATAGCAAAGCTGGCAGGCCCCATTTACACTCATTGCAGCGACTCATGTTGCCAGGAATACCATCACGCACAAAATGATTATGACCCCTTGCATTTGAATGGCAAGAAACCTGATTTTGGTATAGCAGTAGATGGTGGTGTTGGTATGTATCACTTCCATGATGCGATACCGCCTACAAAAAATGAAAATGCGCTGGGGTATAATGTGTCTGTAAGCGGGCTTTACAATATTCCGATTTTGCAGATGCTCGCATTGCAAACATTCATACAAATCAATTATTTATCTGTTGCTAAAACACAAAATGAAAACTTTGGATTCTATAGTCAGCATAGCCACTTTGCTTATCGTATGTTTATACTTTCTGCAGGAGTAAATGCATTGTATGCTTTAAACAAACAGATATCCTTGCATGCAGGCCCTGAACTAGGCTATCCTGTAATGGCAAAATCACAAAGCGACGGCTCTACTACCGTTACAGCCACTAATATGACCACCCCATACGGTGATAAAACTTTCAGGGCAGTAACGGTGGATAAACAATTACTAATAGGCTTAAATGCAGGAGCATCAACCAATATGAACACCAGTATAGGTAGAGTATGCCCTTTTATAAATGTATATCTACCTTTTACCAATGCGCTGCACTTGGTATCGACACGCAATAAAATCTACAATTTCAACGTAGGCGCTGAGTGGTATTTTAACAAGTAAAGACAGTTTATTGCTTCTTAGCCCATTTTTCCAGCTTAGCGTCTAATACATCAAGCGGCACGCAACCATCTTTCAACACCTCGTCATGAAACGATGCCAAATGGAATTTAGCATCCAACTGTTGTTCGTATTTTTTGCGCAAAGCGCTGATAGATAACTGACCGATTTTATAACTCAACGCCTGACCGGGGATGGCCATATAACGCTCTATTTCACGGGTTGCTTCTTCTTCACTTACATTTTCGTGCGCACGCATATATGTGATAGCTTCTTCGCGCGTCATACCTTTAGTATGAATGGCAACATCTACCACCAAACGTATTGCGCGGTGCATTGCATCGCTCAGATGCCCGAAATATTGATACGGATTAGAGAACAGTCCTAATTCTTTACCCAATGTTTCGCTATATAGAGCCCAGCCTTCGCCATAAGCTCCGTACCACAAAAAACGCCTGAACTTAGGTATAGCACCATTTTCCTGCGCCAACGCTATTTGATAATGATGCCCTGGTATAGCTTCGTGCAGAAACAAGGTTTCCATGCCTACAGCATTATACTTTTTAGGATTGATGATAGGTACATAAAATATGCCCGGGCGTGTACCATCCTCTGACCCCGGGTTGTATTCTGCACTGGCACTTGCTTCGCGGAATTTTTCTGTCTGTCTGATAGTAAATGGCGACTTAGGCACATTATTGAATATTTTTTTCAACACAGGCTCTTCCTGTTTTTTGATATTCCAGAAACTATCAATTACTTCCTGCTCTGTATTGAAAGGAAAGAACTGTGCAGAGGTGCTTAAGTAGTCGAAGAAACTATGCATATCTCCTTTAAAGCCTGTGGCATCTTTTACACCATTCATTTCACCTTCTATACGCGCTAATTCAGCAAGACCGATATTATATATGCTGTCAGGAGAAAGAGTAGTTGTTGTCCAATAACGAGCACAATATGTATAATAATCTACGCCTCCCGGCAATGCCCCTACTCCGCTGGTAGTTCTTGCTATGGGTAAATATTCTTTATCAAAATAATCGTATAGCTTTTTATAGGACATAATTATTACATCACTAATGGCCTTTTCATATTCAGCAGTTATTCTTTGTTTGTCTTCTGGTGAGAAGTTTTTGGGCATATCTGTTATTGGTTCGTAGAAGATACTCTGTTTTACATCCTTAACAACAATAGCACTTAATTGAGGCATAATTTTCAGCACTAATGCTTTGGGCAAAACCCAACCTGCAACTATCCCTTTTTTCATATTGAATATTGCTGTATCCACCCAAGCAGGGAAAACAGCCATGCGTTTCAGGAAATCTTCATAATCTTTCACTGTTTTAAACGGTTGATTGCCTTTGCCGGAGCCTAATTGCGGCAGGTCTAATGTCAATCCCCAAAACTGATTGGTTGGTAAATAATGCGCAGGGAATTTTAAACCCTCGATACCCATATTCATTTCATACTTCAACAGTTTGTAGCTCAACTGTTGTTCTTCGTCCAACTTCGCAGTGTCTATTTTCGTTAACTCATCCAGCTGGTTTTGATAGAATCTTTTTAAACTGTCTCGGAAACTTTCTGAGATAGTGATAGTCATTTTATCATTATAACGATAGTCGCCAATGCCTGTAGCCTCAAGCGGAAAGAGTTGCATCCTGGTTTCCCAGTATTTATCAAGCAGTTTTTGAAATTTATCTTTATTGGCAGGAGCGCTGTTATTGTTGCCACATGCGCTTATCATTAACAAGAGAAGTAAAAAAGGTATATATTTTTTCATATACATTACGGGTATATACAAAAGAACGAAAAGTATTGAGATATAAATACCCCCTATTAGCGGGAAAATAGCTTATTAGTATTAATTATAACTACATAGTCTGCAAACGATAGTTATGTAGTAAATTTGCGGAAATAAGATTAATAATACAATGTATCCAATAGAAATAGTGGCCCCGATGAAGGCCGAAGTGACTACAAACGGTTTTGAAGAAATAATTACTGCCGAAGATGCTCATAATGCTATGAAGCAACCCGGCACAACCCTTGTTTTCATCAACTCTGTATGCGGATGTGCTGCAGGTGCCGCACGCCCGGGCGTGGTATGGGCAGTTAGAAATGCTACAAAAAAGCCCGACCATTTATATACCAGCTTTGCTGGTTATGACGTTGAAGGTGTAAAGCAAGCCAGAGATTATATGTTGCCTTATCCTCCATCTTCCCCTGCCATCGCTTTATTTAAAGACGGACAGTTAGTGCACATGATAGAGCGCCACATGATAGAAGGCCGTCCTGCACAAATGATAGCACAAAATCTACTACAAGCATTCGAACAATATTGCTAATTACAACATTCAGCAAACGAACAACGGGTGTGCTATTGCACACCTTTTTTTATCTTAGCGCTTTCTTAAACCAAACAACTTGCTTACAGGAAAAATCATCATAGTTACTGCACCATCTGGCTCAGGAAAAACAACACTTGTACATAAGTTGCTTGCGGCTTGTCCTCGGCTTACTTTTTCTATTTCAGCTTGCACACGCTCTCCCCGAGATGGAGAAATCGATGGTAAGGACTATCATTTTTTAAGCACAGAAAAATTTGAAGAGCTTATCAAAGAAGATGCATTTGTAGAATGGGAAATGGTATATCCCGGCAAATATTACGGCACTTTGAAATCTGAAGTTCAAAGGATATGGGATGAAAATAGAAGTCCGTTATTAGACATCGATGTACAAGGTGCTATATCTGTACAAAAAAAATATCCTGACAATTCACTGAGCATATTTATACAAGCACCTTCGCTGGAAGTGTTGCAGCAACGCTTGGAGAAAAGGGGCACAGAAACACCCGAATCTTTGAAAGAACGTGTTGAAAAGGCTCGTTACGAGATGTCTTTTTCACATGAGTTTAATCATATCGTTATAAATGATGACCTTGAAACGGCATCTGCTACCCTCAATGATATTGTTCTCAACTATTTAGAGGGATAGTTGAGATGCATTTTTATTATCTTTGATTATATATGGACACTGCCCATTTACTACTATATATACTTGGCTGTATTATTCTTATAGGCTTCTTTGCCGGGATTGAAATTGCCTTTATTTCCGTTAGTAAACTGAATATAGAACTGCGTAAAAAGCAAGGTTCGTTATCAGGCCGCATTCTTTCTCGTTTTATGGAAGAACCAGAAGAGTTTATCGGCACCAGTTTAATTGGAGTAAATATTACATTGGTTATCTACGGCTTGCTAATGACCAAGCTTACTGAGCCTTATTTAAATATGCTCAAACCTCCGTTCAATTCGGAATACGTGCATCTTTTCTTAGATACTTTTATTGCTACCGTTATCATACTCATATTTGCTGAGTTCCTTCCCAAAGCCATTTTCCGCAGTAAGGCAGAACGTGTTTTGGTAATATTCAGTATACCCATGCAGATAGCCTACTACCTGCTATCATGGCTTGCTAAAATCTTTGTGAGCATCTCAGAGTTTATTTTGAAATACCTTTTCAACGTTCGCATCAAAGAAAACCAAAAGGTTTTTAACCGTGTCGACCTTGAGGTATTTGTAAAACAAAGCCTGCACGGCCACGAAACAGATACAGGAGGTGAAGTAAATACTGAATTATTTGAAAATGCGCTTTACCTGGTGAATGTTAAGATACGCAAATGCATGATACCTCGTAATGAGATTGAAGCAGTTGAGATTAACTCGTCAGTAGCTGACGTAAAGAAGAAATTCATCGATACCAAGTTATCTAAAATCATTGTGTATGAAAATGCCATAGACAATATCGTAGGCTATTTGCACCACCTTGACTTAAACCGCAGACCAGAGAAAATAAAAGACGTACTGCATAAAATAACACCCGTGCCTGAAACTATGAGTGCAGTAGATTTGATGAACCGTTTTACAAAAGACAGAAAGAGCATTGCGTGGGTAATTGATGAATTTGGTGGTACAGCGGGGATAGTAACTATGGAAGATGTGCTGGAAGAGATATTCGGCGATATTAATGATGAATATGATATCGAAGAGCATGTAGAAAAACAACTGTCTGAAAATGAGTTTATATTTTCAGGAAGACTTGAGCTAGAATACCTGAACGATAAATACGATTTCAACTTTCCTACGGATGATTCTGAAACACTATCAGGTTATATCATAGCCAGCCATGAGACCATTCCGTCTTTGAAGGAGCGTATCATAATAGACAATTACGAATTTGATATCTTATTAGTATCAGACACCCGCATCGAGACTGTGAAAATGCGGATTTTGAAGTAAATTACACCCACAAATAGCAATCTTATGGCAGTAGCACGTCCTTTCAATCTTAACAAGTGGATAGAAGAAAACCGTCATTTACTGAAACCACCGGTAGGAAATCAGCAATTATATAAAGAATCTGGTGACTATATAGTGATGATTGTTGGTGGCCCTAATAGCCGTAAGGATTTCCATTACAATGAAAGCGAAGAATTGTTTTACCAGCTTCAGGGCGATGTGGTAGTGCGTATACAGGAAGATGGAAAAATAGTAGATATTCCAATCAAAGAAGGCGAAATGTTTCTACTCCCCGGCAAAACGCCACACTCTCCACAAAGGGGTGAAAATACTGTTGGGCTGGTTATCGAAAAGAAACGTGACACAGTAGAAGTTGATGGCTTCCTATGGTTTTGCGAAAACTGTCACGAGAAACTTTATGAAGAATATTTTGAGCTTACGGATATCGTAAAACAGCTCCCACCATTAATGGAGAGGTTTTACTCTGATGTAGAGAAACGTACCTGCAAGAAATGCGGTCATGTAATGGAGCCCCCTACACCCAAAAAATAAAACCATTAAAGTTTTTCACTATTTTAAAAATCGGGGTAAAGAATTACATTTGTCCATATTAATTTAAACCGTAAATAATTCATGGCACACGAAACACATCACGATAATAATCATTCTAAAGGAGATAATCCGCAAACTTCATTCAGGTCATCTTTTTGGTTTGTATTGTTATTAGTTCTGGTATTTATTGCTGCAGTTAATTTTGTGAATGTAATGGGTCATGATGAAGGTGGTGAAGGTGAAGCTCATCATGAAAAAACTGAAATGACTTCAGAACATCATGAAGCTAACCATGAAGAAGCTAAAGCCACTGAAGCAGAAGCAGCGCCTGCTGAAAGTGCAACTGACTCTGCGGCTCACCACTAAGTAGTGTCTGGTGTGTCTTTAAAGACAATGCATGAATCTTAATGACAATATTGTTGTAACCGGTGCAGCTGGGTTTATTGGCAGCTATCTCGTCGGTTATCTTAATCATCATGGGTATAATAATTTATACCTCGTCGATGATTTTTCTAGCCCCGATAAAGAAAAAAATTTAGCGGGGAAAAACTATATACAAAAGATACACAGAGACAATTTCATTGAATGGTGCAAATCTCATCCGGGCACTATTCAATATATATTCCATTTAGGAGCAAGAACCGACACTACCGAAATGGATTATGAAATTCATAAAAAGCTCAATCTCGATTATTCAAAGCAGGTTTGGGAATTATGTGTAGCGCAGAAAATCCCGCTCGTATATGCATCATCTGCCGCTACTTATGGCAATGGGGAGTTGGGTTACAAAGACAATCATGATATCGTATCTCAGTTACATCCGTTAAACCCGTATGGTGTTTCTAAGAATGAGTTCGATATCTGGGCATTAAAGCAGGCGACTACTCCACCTCACTGGTTTGGGGTCAAATTTTTTAATGTATATGGCCCTAATGAATATCACAAGGGCAGAATGGCATCAGTTATTTTTCATGCCTACCATCAAATAAAGAAACATGGGACTGTAAAACTCTTCCGTTCACACAACCCATTGTATAAGGATGGCGAGCAGTTGCGTGATTTCATTTATGTAAATGATATTGTGAGTATTTGTACATGGTTGATGATGAAGCACCCGGCTAATGGATTGTATAATGCTGGTACCGGTAAGGCACGTACGTTTAAAGACCTGATAACGTCTATTTTCGATACCTTAGATTTGCCTGTAAACATTGAATATATAGATACCCCTTCCGATATCCGGGACAAGTATCAATATTTTACAGAAGCTGATATGAATAAGATATTATCTGCAGGCTACAACAAGCCTTTCAATTCATTAGAAGATGGCATAAAAGAATACGTAAGCCAATATCTTGCTAACAACAAATATTATTAACACAACTTCATATTTCTGATACCATTAAAAAAGGCTACCCTGTTGAGTAGCCTTTTTATATTAAAACATCTAAAGTTTATCGAATCAGAGTCACGTTACCAGTGTAGTTTTCATTTGTATTGTTTGCAAATGAAGCTTGAATGGTATAAACGTAGACACCTTCTGGTTGTGGTTTATCGTTGAATTTACCATCCCAACCACGACCGTCGAGTGTTGTAGTTTCGAATACTTTCTGACCCCAACGATTGTATATCACCATACTGAATTTAGTCAGGTTTTTAGACAACAACTGCCTAGGCAGGAAGTAGTCATTATAACCATCACCATCAGGCGTAAATACATTTGGTATATCGATGTAGCAATTTTTCCTTACTACAACAGTATCTGTAGACTGGCAACCATCTAAGTTTGCAGTTACTGCATAAGTACCCGGATGATGAGCAATGATGAAACCTGTAGTATCTTTTGTTTCGGTATTCCATAATAGTTTTACACCAGGACCTGCAGCTGTAACGTTTGTATTAATCATTACAGGTTGACCACCAGGGCACATAACTGTATCAGGACCGGCATCCACTATAGGGAAAGGTTTTACATAAATATTTTGGTGGTAGTTTGTATCAGGACATACACGGTAGTGTGCTGTTAACTGTACATTGAAAACACCCGGTTTATCAAATGCGTGCTCAATAGTAAAGAGGTCATTAATCGTGTGGCCATCGGCAAAATCCCATCTTGCAAAAGTACCACCAATGGTTGAGTAGTCACCTAAGAACTTAATATTTTGTCCGGCACAAATCACTGTATCCGTAAAGAAGCTGGCAGAACCAATAGAGTCAACTACAAGCACTTTTGTAGCTTTTCTCTTACATCCCATATAGTCAGTAATCACCATATCGATATTGTAAACACCATACAAATTGAAAATATGTTTTGGACCAAAAGAGGTATTTATCGGAGAGCCATCTTTAAAGAACCACTCATAAGTAGGTATTGTTGCAGGCGTAAACGTAGACAAGTTTGTAAATTGAATACTATCCCCTTGACAAATACTATCATCATCCATGCTGAAATCAGCAGTAAGCGGGTGAGTTAAAGAAACAACTTTAGTTAAACTATCAGCACACCTGTTGTTTGCAATTTTCAATTTAACATTATAAGTGCCCTGAGCCGTATAAACATGCAGAGGATTAGCATGTATAGAAGGGTTAGTACCTGACAATGTATTACCATCACCAAAATCCCAATACCAAATATTATTACCGATAGATCCATCTGTAAACTGAATACTATCAGAAGAACATCCTAATTTATTATCCGCAGTAAAGTCAGCTTTAACTATAGGGTTCAAACTTACTGTTATCTGTCCGGTATCTGAAGGACAACCATAAGTACTTACAGCAACACCCTTATAAACACCAGCGTCAGCAGGTTGAATATTATTTAAAATCACACCATTTTTACCCGGTAATAGTGCTGAACCTGCAACCCATGAACCATCAGGCAAACCAAACCAATAAGTACCACCGGATGTCAATGAAGATACACCAGTTACAGTATCAACATCACCTCTACATTTAGGGCCTTTATAAGACATTGTTACCGGGATAGGCGTGTTATCTACATTGATAACAACACTTCCTGTGTATGTACAAGCTCCACGCGTTGCGGTAACTGTATATGTACCATTATGACCAGGTAATGTTAATGAAGCAATGGTAGGATTTGCGTTACCTGAAAACGGATTTGATGTAATAGCAGTGGCAGTAGAACTCCATGAATACGTTGTATTAGGGTATACTGTTGAATGTAAATTCAAATCACGTGTTCTACATGCTGAATCAGCAGTTACAACGAAAGGTTGATTACAAGAGTCTACGTTAAACTCAAATTTATATGTAGAACCACCTGTACCGCCTGTATACAAATTATCATGCAAAACTTCAACTGACTGTATAAAACTCGGACCATATGGTATGGTAATAACAGCTGATGTAACTACAGAAACCGGTGCTGTGGAAACAACTTTACCACCAGCCAAAGTAGGAACTGTAGAACCACAAGCACCCAACGCCACCATAGCAGGGGTAATTGGGAAAAAACTACCATTAATCATTACATAAATGGTGTCTTCTCTGTGTAGATCACCAACAGATATACGTAAGTGAGTTACTTTGTCTGTCGGAGTAAAGTCATAATGATAACCACCTGGAGGATTACCGGTGCCGGCACCTATAAAGTATGGGCCATAACCACAAACTGTAGCAGGTGCAGGGTTTGTTCTACCAGCCGGTGTAGACACAGTTACAGTAATGCCGTTTACGACTTGTACGCCAGATGTAGTCGTAACTTGTCCGTAAGCAGCAAACAAGTTGTTACTATAAAGACATACTAAAGCAGCTACTAATAAAATTTTTCGCATTTAACAGGTATTTTAAAAACGTTTAAAATGTTGATTTTGGATAATCCTATTCGAACATTTCTTCTAAGCACTAATATACAGACAAAAAGTTAAATTTTTTAGTTGGGTAAATTCTAATTTTTTTTAAGTTTTTGTATAGTAAAAATACTGATTTATCACTTGGTTAATACTGTTATCTTCGTGCTTTATGAAATATTTAATAGTTGGTTTAGGTAATATAGGTCTGGAATATGATATGACACGCCATAATATCGGATTTGATGTGGCGGACGCCTTTGTAATAAAGCATTCCGGCAGTTTTTCGCTTGACAGACATGCATATGTGGCCAATTGCAAATGGAAGGGGAAAACCTTTATTGTCATTAAACCTACCACCTATATGAACCTCAGCGGGAAAGCCGTGAAGTACTGGATGGATAAAGAGAAAATAGCACTTGAAAATATCCTTGTCATACTAGATGACTTAGCATTGCCTATCGAAAGCCTGCGCTTGCGCCCTTCAGGCAGTGCTGCAGGTCATAACGGATTGAAAAACATAGAGTTAGTATTACAAACCGACCAATATGCAAGACTCAGATTCGGGATTGGCAATAATTTTCCGAAAGGCAGACAAGCAGATTTTGTACTCAGCAGATGGAATAGTGACGAATTACCTATAGTAAAAGATAAAATATTAAAATCTGTTGAGATAATCGAGAGTTTTGCCACACAAGGTATAGCTAAAACAATGAGTTTAAATAATAAATAATATGTGTTATTTATGGCAAGGGGCTCATAAAAAGTGTATCCCCTATTTGCGGTTCTACTACTCTTAAAGTTTGATACCCTGTTTTAGTAAGTGTTATTTTCAGGCTGGGGCATTTACCCATACCACTCATACTATAAGTGGTCTCAAACCAACCGGCACTGTCTGTATAATGATATTTCTGTTCGTATTGGTTGCCCTTAACTGCTGCCACACTTAAAACCTCTACCATAGGAATAGGCTTATGTGTTGACTTATCAAGTACATAATTGCGTGTATACTTGTCGCAATTAGCACAAGACATCAAAAATAATGAAGCAAACAAGACAAATAGTACACGTACCATAGCATAAAGATAGGAGTTGGATAGCTAATCTCTAAATACAAAATCCTAAACGATTTGCAGTTTAGGATTTCGATTTAAGTATATAGTATCTACATTAATCTGCCTGATGGAAAGGATACCTGTAATCTGTAACCGGTACAAATGTTTCTTTGATTGTCCTTGCGCTCAACCAACGATACAAGTTCAATGAAGAGCCTGCTTTATCATTAGTGCCTGATGCACGCGCACCACCAAACGGCTGCTGACCAACAACTGCGCCAGTTGGCTTGTCATTTATATAGAAGTTACCTGCAGCGTTTACCAGCTTGCGTGTCATTACTTCTACAGCATATCTATCCTGAGAGAAAATAGCACCCGTTAATGCATAGCCACTGGTTTGGTCGACTGTTTCCAGTATGTTTTCCCATTGATCGGCCTCATAAACGTATATAGTGAGAACAGGACCGAACAACTCTTCGCACATGGTAACATAATGAGATGTAGCAGCTTCGATAACTGTTGGCTCGATAAACCATCCTTTCGATTTATCGTAACCACCACCGCATAAAATAGTTGCAGCACCATTACTATTCTTTACATCATCTATATACTTAGCAAGGCTATTGAATGATTTTTCGTCTATCACAGCATTGATGAAATTGGTAAAATCATCAACAGGCCCCATCTTCATGGTCTTTATCTCAGCTACTAATTTTTCTTTTATTTCAGCAGCCAGATTGCTTGGTAAATATGCGCGGCTTGCAGCACTACATTTTTGACCTTGATATTCAAAAGCACCACGAGCTAAACCAGCAACTACCGCATCAACATTAGCACTTGGATGAACCATAACGAAATCTTTACCACCTGTCTCCCCTACTATACGCGGATATGATTTGTATTTAGCAATGTTCTCACCAATACTCTTCCACATGCTTTGGAATACACCAGTAGAACCTGTGAAGTGTACGCCCGCAAAATCAGGGTGAGCGTAACATATTTCACCTACTAAAGGGCCGGGAGGATAAACCAAATTGATAACACCTGCAGGCAAGCCGGCTTCCATCAATATTTCCATGAATACCGAAGCACTGTATATCTGAGTATTAGCAGGTTTCCAAACTACTACGTTACCACACATTGCAGGTGCCGTAGGCAGGTTGCCACCAATGGCAGTAAAATTGAACGGCGTAACAGCCAGTACAAATCCTTCTAACGGACGATACTCCATCCTGTCATGATATGCAGGAGTAGATATTGGCTGTTCGTTATAAATTTTGCTCAGGAAGTGAACATTGAAACGTAAAAAGTCTATCAATTCACATGCGCTGTCTATCTCTGCCTGAAAAGCATTTTTGCTCTGCCCCAGCATGGTAGCGGCATTCATTTTGAAGCGATATTTAGTCGCAAGCAATTCTGCAGCTTTCAGGAAAATGCCGGCACGATGCTCCCAAGGCATTTCGCTCCAGCTTTTACGAGCTGTCAACGCAGCATCAATGGCTTGTTTTACATGTTCTGCACCACCGGCATGAAAATGCCCTAATAAATGAGCTGTTTCGTGTGGCGGGCGTATTTCTTTTTTATCACCTGTGCGAACCTCTTGTCCGTTAATATACATAGGTATATCGCGGGTCTGCGATTTCAACTCCGCAATTGCTTTGCGCAATGCTTCGCGTTCAGCAGTTTTTGGTCCGTAACTTAATACAGTTTCGTTCTTTGGTTGTTCGTAATGAAAATACGCGTTATGCATATATGATTTGCAATTTTGAGGCTGCAAAGGTACGATTAATAAGAGAATGATAAAATTTCGCTTATATAAGAAAGGGTTGACATGAAAATATTACAATCGCTTTTATTCAATATCTCCCTGCAAATTGATAATTTTAATATCTCTAAAAAAACAATAACACCATGCCAAACACTACCAACCAGCCTGTAGTCAATTCAGGTGACAGCCGTATCATTACTACTTCTCAAAAATTCATTGACCTTGTAGTCCATTTTGAATGTAGCGGAGA
The DNA here is from genome assembly GCA_018267965.1 of Bacteroidota bacterium. Lineage (GTDB taxonomy): Bacteria > Bacteroidota > Bacteroidia > Chitinophagales > Chitinophagaceae > Polluticoccus. The sequence continues at coordinate 1,058,168 of JAFDXK010000001.1, forward strand.
TGTAAAGAAATATCTAAAAGCTTACCTCGACAGTGCTAACGTACCTACAATAGGTATAGGTACAACATTTTACCCCGATGGCAGCAAAGTAAAGTTAGGTGACAAATGCACTATTACACAAGCATACGAGTATTTTAATCACGAAGTATTGCGCACTGTTCAAAAAGTAGAAAGCCTGACACGAAATGATATTACTCAAGGCATGTTTGATGCCCTTGTTGATTTTGCTTATAACCTGGGTACGGGCGCATTGCAATCATCTACATTACTAAAGAAAGTAAACGCCAACCCCACAGACTACGCAGGTATCACAGCTGAGTTTGTAAAATGGAGTAAAGCAAGAAATCCTAAAACAGGGCAACTGGAAACATTAAAAGGATTGCTGCGTCGAAGACAATGCGAAGCTTACCTATATCAATATGGCAAGAATGCCCAAGGCTTTACAGTGAGTTAATTTAGAATACAAAATTGAGTGAAGCAGCAATCTGCGTCATGTTCACTTTGTTGATGATGTACTTATCAGGTACAACGGCATCTGTAGCCTTTTGTTTGTACATGTAGATCAGTTCTGCCTCAAGGCCTTTTAGTTTTTTATTGAAGCTATACTTCACCTGTGCGCAGTATTGAATAAAAGATGGCATTCCATATTTACTGAGTCTTGCATCTGTTACATCAGGCATATTATAATACCCGAGGCCTGCATCTGCTTTTATTCTGGCTTTTTTGAAGGTGTAACTTGCTCTTGTTGTAAATGCGTGCACATCACCTGCACCTTCTATCTGCTCACGCATCAGAAAAGTGAACATAGGCTCTCTGCCCCACTCGCGTGGCATCTGGTAACGTCCGTCAGCCGTAATACGGGTATAATTGATAGAAATGTCCAACGCAGGTGTCTGATAAGCTACTCGCCCACCCAATACCCACGATTGATTAGCAGGTGAGAAATAGGTCTTCTTTCTATCTGTATTGCCACCGCTGGCCAACGGGTCTTGTCGAATAATTTGTATTGCAGCTAAGAAATGTTTGTTACCTCTTTTTAGAAATGTTTGATCGACCTGAAATAACCCGGTATTAAAAACCTGGTCAACATACTGATTCCACAGTTGCAGCTTCAGATTTTTAAGCAGAGAGTATTTTATCCCTATAAATCCCAGCCCGTCACTGTTAGTATTACTATTGTAAGCAGACGTACTCCCATCTTGATTGACTCCTTTGGGGAAAACACCAATGGATTCACCTATATGAAACCAACGAGTGGTGGCATTAGCAGATATGCCATAAATGTACGCAGCTTCAATTTGTAGTTTTTTACTGCAATATATACTTCCGTATAAACCATCAACTGCACTTCCGCGCATAAATAAATCCTGGGGGTTTATAAATGGGGTTACAATATATTGTTTACCCCAAACCACTTGACTATTCTTAAGCCTATATTTAAGATAAAGCATGTCCAGACGAAACATCCTGTTTGTATTATAGGGATCTTCTATATCCATCAGCAACAATTCATATCTATTGCGTACTCCGGTTGCAGAATCAGGTTTACCTAAATCAGAAGAAGAAAGATTATAAGTAAAACTTCCACCCAAACCTACACTGAAATGATGAAAGGCTGCAGTTTCAAATTTTATCACCCCTCCTGCTGCGGTAGCATAATAATCGCTTAAAGGGCCGTCATTAATTGTTGTAATGTAGACTGACCTGAACCTGCCATGTAAAGTGCCTTTTGCAAATGCCGCCTGCAACGATGCTGCTTTGACAATAGTATCTTGTTGTGCATGCACAGGTATTGCAAACAAAACAAACAATATGATTATTGTTATCCTCATTAATTATTCTTAAAACTTTTCAGATACGCTACAATAGGTGGATAAGGGCCATATTTGTGCTGTGATTCACTAAAACTATCGATATAAGGGCCATACGGATAGTCAACAGGTTTCTCAATTATTTTTGGCCAGTCTTTACTTAAATTTAAATCAGGGCGTTGCTGTGAATTGATATAAGCGGCAACATTCCATGCCTCTTCATCAGTCAATTGCGGTTTCGTAAAATCCGTACCAAATGGCATATTATATTTTACATACCCTGCCAAACGGCTCAGCCGGTATAAGCCTGCACCAATATTATAAGAGCGTTGTCCCCAAAGCGGAGGGTAAGTATATGCAATACCATCTGCTGCCAACATGCCCTGCCCATCTTGCTGATGACAGCTTTGACATTTGTTGATATACACAACTTTGCCCTTTTCCGGGGCGGCTGCGTAATTCATAAATGCAACTTCATAAATACCTGAACCTTTAGGTTTTGTTCCTTTTTCTACGTCGTGACCTAACCATTCTATATAAGATTTTATAGCCTGCATTTCTTTACTGCCATTATCTAATGCTTTGCCATTTAAACTGCGTTCAAAACAATCGTTAACACGCTTATATATATTATCTACTGTTCCGTTTCTTGCTCTGTATTTTGGATAGGTAGCATATACTGCCGAATAGTTATTGCCCCAAATCTTAGTACCTGCCTCCTGGTGGCAATTCTGGCAATTCATACCATTGGTATGGTTGGCAATAACAGAACCTTTCGACCCAAAATATTTTGCAGTGTTCACTATCAGGTCTCGGCCATAGCGTATGAGTTTACCGCTATCGTTATCCGGTAATGTATTAATATCAGGTGGCACCCAGTAATGTTCGTTAGCTGTACTGTCTGCAAACACCATCTGATAGCCTTTGGGTTCGTGCGTAAAACTCCACCACACAAAAAATGCTGCTGTAATAAATGTAACTCCGATAATAGCAGCAATAGTAGAATTTCTCATGCCTTGGTGTGAATAGCACAAAATACAATATCATTTGGAATTTGAAATTTGTGATTTTACCTTTCGCCTATGTTACATTCCCTCTTTCGCCGCAAATCACTTGAGCAGATAGAAAAAGACGTAGCCAGTGGCATGACCGATGCACATAACACGGGATTGCATAAAGTATTGGGTGTTCGCGATCTTACTTTTATGGGTATTGCTGCGGTGGTGGGTGCGGGTATATTCAGCACCATTGGTAAGGCCAGTTTTGATGGTGGCCCGGGTATTATATTCCTGTTTCTCTTTGTATCAGTTGCTTGTGGATTTGCTGCTGTTTGTTATGCAGAGTTTGCCAGTATGGTGCCGGTATCGGGCAGTGCATATACTTATAGTTATGTAGCCTTCGGCGAGATTATTGCATGGATAATAGGCTGGGATTTATTGATGGAATACGCCATTGGTAATATAGCAGTAGCCATATCGTGGAGCGATTACTTCACTACCCTGCTGGATGGTATGGGTATACACATACCCGACTACCTGACGATGGATTACTGGACAGCAAAAGATCAGCTGACAGATGCCGCAAAAGCCGCATGGAATAAAGCACCATCTTTCGGTAATTTCAAATTCATTTGTGACATACCTGCGTTTCTAATTACAATAGTGATAACATGGATAATATATGTAGGTATTAAAGAAAGTAAACGAAGCACTAATGCTATGGTGGTATTGAAACTTGCCATCATTGCCTTAGTGATAATAGCAGGAGCCTTTTATGTACATCCTGCCAACTGGACACCTTTTACGCCCAATGGAGCAAGTGGCATATTAAAAGGAACAGCAGCGGTATTCTTTGCTTATATAGGCTTTGATGCCATCAGCACAACTGCCGAAGAGTGCCGTAACCCACAACGCGATTTACCAAAGGGAATGTTTAACTCGCTCATTATATGCACTGTAGTGTATGTAGTTATCGCATTAGTATTAACGGGGATGGTAAGCTACAAAGAACTGAATGTAGGCGACCCATTGGCTTATGTATTCAAAGCAAATCATTTGGATTGGCTGGCAGGCGTAGTAGCAGTGAGTGCGGTGATAGCTACTGCGAGTGTGTTGCTGGTATTTCAATTGGGGCAACCGCGTATATGGATGAGCATGAGCCGCGATGGTTTGCTACCACCAATATTTTCTAAGATACATCCTAAATATAAAACGCCTTCTTTCTCAACAATTCTTACAGGTGTAGTTGTGGGTATTCCTGCATTATTCCTCAATCTGCAAGTAGTAGTTGACCTAACCAGCGTAGGCACTCTGTTCGCGTTTGTATTAGTATGTGGTGGCATCTTACGCCTGCAACAACAGCGTAAAAAAGCTGTGCATAAATCTGGCATAGATATAATAAAAGAAGACGGCGAGAAAGCCATAGTGCCTGTAAGCAAATTCAAAACACCGTATATCAACGGCAAATGGATAGTGCCTGCATTGTTTATTATCACGGTAATACTGCTAATACAATACTACCCCGGCGGGTTAGGTTCTTTCTTTGACACCGGCGGTGACCATAGCTGGGATGCAATTCGCACGAAGGTACCCTACATCATATTCGGATGTGTGTTCTTTGCGGTAGCATTGTTATCATTCGTAAACAGCTACAGCCTTATACCTGTGCTGGGATTCTTGTGCTGCACTTATTTATTGTGCGAAAGCGGTACAACTAATTGGGAACGTTTTCTTGGTTGGTTAGTAGTGGGTATGGTAATATACTTCCTGTACGGAAGAAAGAAAAGCAAACTCGCTAAATAAAAGACAATGGAAGGCTTTTCTATAATTGGCGATCATGGTAACTATATAAAACTTTCATTTAAAAATGTATGGGGATTTCCTAACCAAACCAGCTGGCTTGGAGGGTATGACCTAAACGTAATTCTTCAAGTAAAATCGTATAATTTCAGTGGTAATGGAGATTATTATACAAGCACAGGAGAGATATATCAATTCTATAAACAACTTGAAACATGTAATGAATCTCTATCAGGTATTGCTGAATATGAATCGCAAGAGTCACCAATAAAATTTACTATTCAATATACTGATTTTGGACATGTGACAATTTCTGGTATTTGCGAAGATATTTATAACAATAACAAGTTGAAATTCAAATTTGAGTCCGACCAATCATTCATTCAACAAACACTTATTGAATTAAAAGCCATTGTTGATAGATATGGTGATATGAAAGGAATCAAAAAATAACTACTTCTTTTTCTTGTTTGATTTAATCTGCGTTGTTGCAACAACCGGCTTGGTTTTTAACTCAGGCTTGCGGGTTTCCCAATCAGAGATGCGTGTCGAAAACTTTTGTATCAATTGAGAGTCGGCAAGATATAATGCCATTAGGGGGAGTATCTTAAACAAGCCCCTTTTAGTAGTATTATCTAAATCGAACCATGGGATGAGGTAACCCAACAATGGCAATCCTATATACACCACCACGATTGCATATAGCGTAACCTTGTTATTAGGCGTTATCTTTCTACTAATAGCAAAATCAACAATTAAGAGTATGATAAAGATGTTGATGAAAAACGCCCAATGGTCTTGTCCGTTCCAGATATATTTATCAGTCATTCCGGTAAGCCTGTTGAAGAACAAACTCACATCAGACAGATTGTGATTGATCTGGTCTCCTAAAGCGAAAGAACCTTTAGGCATATAAAACCTGATAAATACATCAATCCATATGGCGTAAAAAAAATATGGTATGGCCACAAATGCTGCGGTCATTTTTGCTATCGTTATTTTACCGATTTGCTTTTTGTAACCATCATACCATAACAATGGCAGGAACATCACTGCCAATACTAATGTATCCGAACGGATAATGGTTGCCAGCCCGAATAACAGTGCAGAAAAATAAAAGAAGTTCTTTTGCCTTTGAGTAATATACTGTTGCAAGAAATACACAGCATAAAAAAAGACAATCATGTTGCTGTAATCAAAAAGCAATACGGTCATATAGCCATACAACTCGGGCATGGCTAAAAACAATACAAACAACACGCCTGTTATTGCAGCATGCAGTTTCTTCCGGAGTATACTGTAAAATGAAAACAGGAAGCCTGCTACCATATACAGCAGCCATATTTGTCCGAAAGGATAGACCAGTAATTTGTAGATAATCTGCAAACCTGATATAAATGGAGGTTTAAGGTGATTATTAGTGCTTTCTATGTTTTGTTGTAATACAGAGTTGAGCATTGTGTGTTCTCTCACCGTATACTCTGCTATTACCTCCGGGCCCGACAATATATCTCTGGCATAGGGCGGGAAATAATAACAACGCCAAGCGGCAGGTATAATGATAGCGATACACAATAGTATCAATGCCCATTCATAAAAGGGCTTTTTAGGTATGGTGAGTTTTGACATTTTAAAAGATGCTGTACCATCTTTGAATCTGTAAACATTCAGCAATACACATAGTATACATGTAGTTATTACTACATTGGTAGCAGTAATAGAGATATGCATCATCTCTAAAAACACAGGAATAGTAGACATGATGACTATGCCCAAGATTACCGACAGACAAAGGTTAATGACTTTTTCCAAACGTATATGAAACATATACAACACACCATTACCACATATAAAATGTGCCAGGAATAAAAATATCAGGCCTGTGAGATTCATTGTTGTTCTATGCGTTGTATGTTTTTATATTCAGCCAATACAGAATCTATTGCTCCTTTACTTTTCATGCGTATCATATATACATGCGATTCTGATGCCTTTATAGCCCACTTTGCTTCATATACGTTTTTGCTGGTAGGGTATGCAGCTTTCATGCCGTTCATATAATACCATATAATAGGTTCAGGTATTCCCATTTCAGAGCCATTTGCCAGAATATACTCCTGTGGTGGTATTAAAACAAGGGTTTCATTCGGGTCCTCGCCAACAGATTCAATTTGTTTCCTGATGCTTTCCAGTAATTGATAAGAAGCTCCCAATCGTCTTTGTTTACGATAAGCAAAGCTCGAGTTTTCGGAGTTTTCATACATATCCGTATTAAAAGCAGATATACGCTCTTTTAACCACCCGCTATAAGGTGGTATGTTAAATATGAGGAACAGGACGATAAATGTTATGAAAAAAATCAGGTTACTTCTTAATCCCATTAGTGTGTATAAGTAATATTATTGCCTGACGTTGGTAAATGAAATAATGTTAGTGAATTGAAAACTTATTTAACCCTGCGATATTCCAGCATATTACCCCTTTCGAGGTATACGAGAGACAAGTTGTCTTTGCTCACATCTTCTACACCATAGCACATTTCTTCTTCTTCCAGAAAGATATAGTACTCATCAGTGTTATTATCACTGTCAGCACAACTTTTATGGCTCACAGTGTATTTAGAAGTATCATTATCATTACCTGCATAACACAATATGTAATAATCTTTAGTGATAATGAGGGTAGATTTAGGGTCATCAACACTCACCCAGGTACCCGGTAAAAGAGTGATGTCCAGTTTTGCAGCCCTGTTAGCTACAGCTGTTACTACAACGGTGTCCTGTGGGGCATTGGCATTCTTATTGGTATGATTACCACAAGATGTAAGTGCCATAATGAGAAAAAGGGACAATAGATATTTCATACCTGTAAATATAAGGCATGACATATCACTTTACAATGCCTCTACCCTATATATACAACCTCCCGTTTCGCTGCGCTCAACATCCCCTCCTTAGTAAGGAGGGGATAAAGGGGTGGTCTAAATAACTATTACAATGCCTCTACCCTGCCATCTTTGTATTGCTGCCAGTCTATACCTTTACCCAAAGTACCCATAAAGCGCTTGATGTAAGATTCCTTCTCGACAATTGACTCAAAATTGTGGACCTTGGCAGACTCCGGATTAATTGAAGGGTTCAGGTAGTTGTATATCTTCAAAGTATCTACCACAAAAGGCAAGCGTTGTATAGGAGTACCAAAACGTTTGCTTAAAAATCCTTTCAGCATGAACGACTGAAAAGGGTCTGTTGCCAATGCCAGGCTTTTAAAACCATTTTGTTTGGCTACCAGGTAAGAAAAATATACATTCTCGGTGCTATGTCTTGCCACAGTGTCATAAAATATACGCTCGCGGGGAATACCTAATTGTTGGGCATATAACCCCATGATAACAGACTCTTTGTAAGGAGAATAAACTGCACTGCCTGAAAAAATGACATTCCTTGTAATGCCGTTCTTATACAACACCCATGCCCATATCACTCGGGCTTTCATCACGCTGTCCCATCCGCCGTTGTTGAACGGTATGCCGGGCACTATGATGGCATCGAAAGACTGCTTTGAGGTAACTACATTATTATACAATTTCTGCGGGCCTTTACGTGGTGTAAGGCAGCTGGCTAATTGTACAATCAGGGCTGAACCAATCATTGCGGCTATAATGGTGTTTTTCAATTTCAAGGCTGCATATTTAGTAGTATAACAACAGGCCCTGTGTTTTGTTCACTAAAATGGTAAGTTACTACTTAAAACAATACAGCTTATTTGTACTGCTTTACTATTTCTTTAAGTTCATTGAGTTTTAACAATGCTTCAACAGGAGTAAGGGTATTGATATCTAAGGCTTCGAGAATTTGTTGCACACGGCGCAGGTCGTCCGTCACACCATCAAAGATATTCAATTGGTATTTAGGCAAGGATTGTACTTGTTTCACCTTCTCACCTGCGGCTCCGGCTTCTCCATGCTTTTCTTCCAGTATAGCCAGTATCTCATCAGCCCTGTTGAGCAACGATGGTGGCATACCTGCCATACGGGCTACCTGTATACCAAAGCTATGCCTGCTGCCACCCGGTGCCAGCTTGCGCAGGAAGATGACTTTATTGCCTGTCTCCTTGTGGGTGATGTGGTAATTCTTTACTCGTGCTAACTGATTTTCCAGCTCATTTAATTCATGGTAGTGAGTAGCGAATAATGTCTTGGGTTTGGCAGAAATATTATGCAGATGTTCTACTATCGACCATGCCAAGGAGATACCATCATACGTACTTGTTCCCCGCCCTATTTCATCTAACAATACCAAACTACGCTCGCTGATGTTGTTGATGATGCTGGCAGTTTCATTCATCTCTACCATGAAAGTACTTTCGCCACCACTAAGGTTATCTGAAGCACCTACACGGGTGAATATCTTATCCGTCAACCCAACAGTAGCAGCATCGGCAGGAACAAAACTACCCATATGCGCCATAAGCGTGATGATAGCTGTTTGCCTCAGCAATGCCGACTTACCACTCATGTTAGGGCCCGTAAGAATAATTACCTGCTGTGTTTCTTTATCTAATTGTATATCATTAGCCACATAACTTTCGCCGGGTGGAAGTTGTTGTTCTATTACAGGGTGGCGTCCATTAGTAATATGCAGTGCCGTTTCTTTTACTACATCAGGACGATGATAATAATATTGACGTGCATTATTGGCAAAACACAACAAACAATCTAACTGGGCAACAATGTGTGCATTGGTTTGTATAGGTGCAATGAAAGGTTCTATCTCTGCAAGTAGCTGTTGATACAGTTCCATCTCTATAGCCAGTATCTTATCTTCAGCACCTAATATTTTTTCTTCGTATTCTTTCAGTTCGGGTGTGATGTAGCGCTCCGCATTCGCCAGTGTTTGTTTGCGTATCCACTCCTGCGGCACTTTATCTTTGTGTGCATTCGTTACTTCCAAATAATAACCGAACACATTATTATATGCCACCTTCAGCGATGAGATGCCTGTACGTTCTGCTTCTTTTTGCTGTATTTGCAACAAGTAATTCTTACCACTACGAGATATAGTTCTTAATTCATCCAGCTCTGTGAGAATACCTTCACGTATCATTCCGCCTTTTACTGCCAGTGCTGGGGCATCATCCACTATCACTTGTTTCATGCGCTGATACAAAGCGGTGAGTGGTTGCAACGGTTCGCTGAGATGCACAAGTGGTTCGTAAGCGCTATCGGTGCAAATCGTTTTTATCTGCTCCATGCACTCTAAGCTCTTTGCCAGTTGTATTACTTCACGCGGATTGGCTTTCTTCAGTGGTATCTTACCTATCAAACGTTCTACATCACCTACTTGCTTGATGAGTGCGGTGAGATTATGATTCAGGTCTTGGTCGAGGATGAAATGACTTACTAAATCCAAACGCTGATTGATATGTGCAATATCCGATAGCGGAAATATCAACCAACGCCTCAACAGCCTTGCACCCATAGGTGTTTGCGTATGGTCTATGGCTTGCAACAGGCAACTGCCTTTTTCATCCGTGCTGCCAATCAATTCCAAATTGCGAATGGTAAACCTGTCCATCCACAAAAAGTTATCGGCCATAATGCGCTGCACACTATTGATGTGTTGCAAGTGGGCATGTTCGGTATCTTTCAGGTAATGCAATGCAGCACCCGCAGCTACGGTAGCGGGCTTCATATCTTCTATGCCATAGCCCTTGAGCGACTGCGTTTGAAAATGCTGCAAACAGGTATCATAAGTATATTGCTCCTGGAATATCCATTCCTCCAGCGGGAAGGTATATACACGAGAATCGAATTGCTCTTTAAATTGTTTTTGTTTTGATTTGGAGAGGATAATTTCCGAAGGCTGAAAACTTTGCAGCAGTTTATCCATATACTCTGCATTGCCCTGTGCCACATAAAACTCTCCCGTGCTGATATCTAAAAACGCTACACCGCAAATAGCATCGGTAAGATGCAGTGCGGCAAGGTAGTTGTTGGTTTTATTGTCTAATAGTTTATCGTTAGAAGCCACACCGGGGGTCACCAGTTCTGTAACACCACGCTTCACGATGCCCTTTACCGTTTTGGGGTCTTCCAGTTGGTCGCAGATGGCAACACGATAGCCAGCCTTTACCAGTTTGTGCAAATAAGTATCCAACGAATGATGCGGAAAACCAGCCAGCTCTATATGCGATGCAGAACCATTGGCGCGCTTGGTGAGCGTAATGCCCAACACCCGCGAAGAAATGAGTGCATCCTCGCCGAAAGTCTCGTAGAAATCGCCCACGCGAAACAATAACACGGCATCGGGATATTTCTTTTTGATATCCCCGTGTTGTTTCATCAATGGTGTCTCTGCAACCTTGGCCATGCGGATAACAAACGTAATTAAAAAAGGCTACAAGCTGGGGTGCGGGTATTCACAATTGTGGGAAAATACCTGTTCCTCTGTATCCCCCTCCCATCATTGCGAGGAGCGATTGCGTAGCAAAGCGACAAAGCAATCTAGTCACATTACGAGCAAGCACATGTTCGGATTAGATTGCTTCATTCGTATTTCAGGGTGAAATACTCGGTTCGCAATGACAATTTATTGGTTGTAGTTTGGGTGTACGAAGTGCATAGATTTTAATGCAGATAATTCCCTTCTGTTATATGTACAGTAGTATCAATACGGTACATCCTGATTTTAGGATCGAACTGCGGTAATAATACATGAATATCTACTATCCACGAACTATCGGGTTGGCGTGTACCTGATATAGTGCCTTTATATAACAGTGTCATGGGTACAGTCAGTGCATAAGCAAAGCCTCCCTCGCCACTACTAAAAATTGTCATTTTTTGTGCCAGTACAGAATCTTTATAACTAAAAGAACTTACACCACTATCTGCCTGAAAACGAAGACTGGCATCATAATAACCTTCTGAACCGTTTTTAACGTCCTTCATTACGCTATAATAAAACACAACGCCACCACTACGTTTAGTATTTGTATAAGGATAATATTGCGGATGAGCAGTGTCTTTTACTATGCGGGCATTGTTTACGTAGCGTGAAGATGTATAATAGACATACTCAGTGTTAATGTCTCCTAAGTAGTTTTTTTTCTTACAGGCTACCGTACCCAGCATGATTACAGACAATAGGAATAGGATATATCTCATAAGGGTGCTTTGAGTAAAATTAATGCTTATATCATAATATAACGCAGATGATTGTAGTGTATTGCCTGCTAATATAGCGCCACCTGTACGTGTCCCTATTCTGCCCGCTCCATACGGGGTCATTACGGCTCAATAGTACCGTCAATTGAATGAGCATAGCGAGTGAAATATCACCCGAATGTTTGCAAACAGTTGTAATTCCATTCTGGAAATTTCTCTCCCGAAAGCATTCGGGATTCGAAATGACGTTAGAGTGTTGAATAAATAATAAAGCCGCCCATAAAGAGCGGCTTTTACTTATTTGCTTAAAACTGATTACTCAGCTTTTACTTTACCTTTTGCTTTAGCTACTACTTCCTCTTCGATGTTACGAGGTGCAGGAGAATAGTGGCTGAATTCCATTGTAGAAGATGCACGGCCTGAAGACAATGAACGCAATTGTGTTACATAGCCAAACATTTCGCTCAGTGGTACTTTAGCTTTAATAACCTGCAGGTTGTTACGGCTGTCCATACCTTCCAGCATAGCGCGACGACGGTTCAAGTCACCTGTTACATCACCCATGTACTGGTCAGGAGTTACAACTTCCACTTTCATGATAGGCTCAAGTATGATAGGCTTAGCTTTACGGCCGGCTTCACGATAACCTGATTTAGCACACAATTCAAAAGACATCGCATCAGAGTCAACCTGATGGAATGAACCATCAAAAATGCGCACCTTCATGCTTTCTACTGGGAAACCAGCAAGTACACCTGTCACCATTGAAGTTTCAAAACCTTTAGCGATAGATGAGTGGAATTCTTTTGGAATTGAACCACCGAATATTTCGTTCACGAACTGGAAGTTACCTTTACCTTCTTTCAGGAATTCTTCATCAGCAGGGCCGATTTCGAATTGAACGTCAGCGAATTTACCGCGACCACCCGTTTGTTTCTTAAATATCTCACGGTGTTCAACCTTCATAGTGAATGCTTCTTTATAAGCCACCTGAGGAGCACCCTGGTTAATTTCTACTTTGAATTCGCGACGCATACGGTCTACGATGATCTCAAGGTGTAATTCACCCATACCGCTAAGGATAGTCTGTCCTGTATCTTCGTCAGTTTTAACGCGAAGTGTAGGATCTTCTTCTACCAGTTTAGCGATAGCTTTACCCATGTTCTCAACGTCTGCCTGTGTTTTAGGTTCTACAGCCAGAGAGATAACCGGTTCAGGGATGAACATGTTTTCCAATACGATAGGATGTTTCTCATCGCAAAGGGTATCACCTGTTTTGATATCTTTAAAACCAACAGCAGCACCAATATCACCTGCTTCGATGAAATCGATTGGGTTCTGCTTGTTAGCGTGCATCTGCATGATACGGCTGATACGCTCGTTCTTACCTGAACGTACGTTCAATACATAGCTACCTGCATCTAAGTGACCTGAATATGCACGGAAGAAAGCCAGACGACCTACGAATGGGTCAGTCATGATTTTGAAAGCCAATGCAGCGAATGGTTCTTTTGGATCAGGCTTACGTATCAATTCAGCACCTGTATCAGGGTCAGTACCTTTGATTGCTTCAATGTCAACCGGAGCAGGCAGGTAACGGATGATAGCATCCAATGCTGTTTGCACACCTTTATTTTTGTAAGCGCTACCGCAAAGCATTGGGATAATGCTCAGGTCGATAGTTGCTTTACGTATAGCTTCGTGTATTTCATCTTCAGAGATGCTGTTCGGATCTTCGAAGAATTTTTCCATCAACTGGTCATCATATTCAGCAACAGCTTCTACAAGCTGAGCACGCCAGTGGTTTGCTTCTTCAACCATATCAGCAGGTATTTCACCTTCTGTATACGTCATACCTTGAGTAGCGTCATCCCATATGATTGATTTCATACGGATAAGGTCAACCACGCCTTTGAAGTTATCTTCAGCACCGATAGGCAATTGCAATGGTACAGATTTAGCACCCAGCATATCTTTTATCTGCTGTACTACCATCAGGAAGTCAGCACCGATACGGTCCATTTTGTTTACGAAACCGATACGTGGTACACGGTAACGGTTTGCCTGGCGCCATACAGTTTCAGACTGAGGTTCAACACCGTCAACAGCGGAGAACAAAGCCATCAAACCATCCAGTACGCGCATAGAACGTTCTACCTCTACGGTAAAGTCCACGTGGCCCGGAGTATCGATGATGTTGAATTTGTATTTCTTAGCATCTGCAGTAGGTTTACCCTGTACTGTAGGGAATTGCCAAAAGCAGGTAGTAGCTGCCGAAGTGATAGTGATACCACGTTCTTGCTCCTGTGCCATCCAGTCCATGGTAGCAGCACCTTCGTGTACCTCACCTATTTTGTGGTTCACGCCGGTGTAATAAAGAATACGTTCTGTAGTAGTGGTTTTACCCGCATCGATGTGCGCTGCAATACCAAAGTTGCGCTGATAGCGTAAGTCTGCCATTGTTAAGAATTATAAATTTGTACTATTAGTTTTCTAAAATGAGGTGCAAAGGTAGGGATTTAATACGAAAATTTGAAAAAGTATAAATGTGAATTATGTATTAAAAAATACCATTCTATAACACATTCTTAACCATAAATCCATCAAAAACATTTGAACTATTCCACTACTTTTGCGGCATGAAAAAAAATCTGCTGATAACAGGTGGTGCAGGGTTCATTGGCTCTCACGTTGTGAGGCTTTTTGTGACAAAATACCCCGATTACCAAATCTATAACCTGGATGCACTTACCTATGCCGGAAACCTCGAAAACCTTAAGGATATTGAGCATTCACCGAATTATACCTTCCTGAAAGCAGATATTACCGATGCAGAAACAATAAATAATCTTTTTAAACAATATCAGTTTGACGGCGTTATACACCTGGCCGCAGAAAGTCATGTAGACCGCTCTATTGTTGACCCTAATGCATTTATCCAAACCAATGTAATGGGCACTGCCAATCTGCTAAACGCAGCACGCGAACTATGGAAAGGTAATTATGAAGACAAACGCTTTTATCATGTGTCAACAGATGAGGTATATGGTTCATTGGGAGAGACAGGTTTCTTTTTAGAGACTACTCCTTACGACCCGCAATCGCCCTACTCTGCTTCTAAGGCGGCATCAGACCATTTGGTTCGTGCTTATGGCAATACGTATCATTTACCTTTTGTATTGACTAACTGTTCTAACAACTACGGTCCTAATCATTTTCCTGAAAAACTGATACCGCTGTTCATTAATAATATCTGCACCAACAAACCACTGCCTGTTTATGGTGATGGTAAATACACTCGTGATTGGTTGTATGTGGTAGACCATGCCAGGGCTATTGATGTTGTTTTCCACAATGGTAAAAACGCAGAGACATACAATATTGGTGGTTTTAACGAGTGGCAGAACATTGAACTGATTAAGTTACTCTGCGAAAAAATGGATGGCAAGTTAGGACGTGCTGCAGGTGAATCTGCTAAACTGATTACTTACATCAAAGACCGTCCGGGACACGACAGGCGTTATGCAATTGATGCAAACAAAATCAAAAACGAATTAGGTTGGGAACCATCAGTAACTTTCGAACAAGGTTTAGAAATTACTATTGATTGGTATCTTAATAATAAAGAGTGGTTAGATCATGTGACGAGTGGTGATTATCAATCTTATTATCAAAAACAATACGCACACTAATGAAAGGCATTATACTCGCAGGGGGCTCAGGCACTCGTCTATATCCATTGACAATAGCTGTAAGCAAACAGCTGATGCCTGTGTATGATAAACCAATGATATACTACCCGCTTTCAACATTGTTGTTAGCAGGTATCAGGGAGATACTTATTATCACAACACCTGAAGACCAGGCTGGTTTCAAAAAACTATTAGGTGATGGTAGCCAGATAGGTTGCAAGTTCGAATACGTGATTCAACCGAGCCCTGACGGACTGGCACAAGCATTCATACTGGGTGCATATTTTATTGGTAAAGACGCTGTGGCATTAGTATTGGGCGATAATATATTCTATGGTGCAGGCATGGGCACATTACTGAAAACAAAAGCCAATCCCGATGGCGCAGTAGTATTCGCCTACCCTGTTAGCGACCCTGAACGCTATGGCGTTGTTGAGTTTGATAAGAACAATAAAGTGTTGAGCATAGAAGAAAAACCAACAGAGCCAAAATCAAATTATGCAGTACCGGGTTTATACTTTTACGATAATGATGTAGTGGAGATAGCAAAGAATATGAAACCCTCTCCGCGTGGTGAATTGGAAATAACAGACGTGAACAAAATATACCTCGAAAAAGGCAAACTGGAAGTTGGGGTACTGACACGCGGAACAGCCTGGCTGGATACCGGTACATTCGATTCTCTGCAGGAAGCTGGTCAATTTATTGAAGTGATTGAAAAGCGCCAGGGTTTGAAAGTAGGTTGCATTGAAGAGATAGCATACCGTATGGGCTTTATTGATAAAGCTCAATTACTGAAACTGGCCGATAAATTCATGAAGAGCGGGTATGGTAAATACCTAGCTAAAGTAGCGCAGGAGAAATAGGATGAGTAATATTATGTTTTGGCTGCAGCCTTTCATTGCTGCATTTACAGGATGGTTCACCACATGGATAGCCATCTTTATGTTGTTTCACCCAAGAGAGCCTAAACGCTTTTTAGGTATTACCATTCAAGGCATCTTCCCCAAAAGGCAAAAACAATTTGCAGCAAAACTTGGTGCAGTAGTAGCTAAAGAGCTTATCCACTTTGATGACATCATTGATAAGCTGAAAGACCCACAACAGCTATCTGCAGTTAACCCTGTTATTGAATCTCACATAGATACTTTTTTAAGGGTACGCCTGCAGGAGAAAATCCCGGTTATCTCTATGTTTATCGGAGAGAGCACCATCGGTCAATTGAAAGAGGGGATGATGGAGGAAATCAATACACTATTGCCTCAGGTAATAGCCAAATATGCTGATGGTCTAAGCCAAAAAGTTGATATAGAAAAGATGGTAACGGACAAAGTATCCAATTTTTCATCAGACAAGCTGGAAGAAATATTGGCTATGGTAATGAAGAAAGAATTCCGTTTTGTAGAATTGATAGGAGGTGTATTGGGTTTTGCGATTGGTGTGATACAGTTGCTGCTGGCATTGATATAAACTATACCCATTTATCGATTTTCAAACAACTGTTGCACGACATCCATATAACTGGTGCCTACCGGAATCTCTGCAGCACCGACATATATTGTTTTGTTGCGGAACATAATTATTCTATCAAGGGGCACAATGTACGATCGGTGCACACGTACAAAATTCTTTTCGGGTAGTTTATCGGCCATTGATTTCATGCTCATTCTTGCTATTACAGGCTTTGCATTCACCAAATGAATTTTCAGGTAATTGTCTAATCCTTCAATGTATAAGATATCATCTAAGGCCAATTTTACAAGGCTATAGTCTGCCCTTATGTACAAATATTTATTTTCAGATGATGCGGAACTGTTTTTGTAATTATAATAGTCTCTTGCTTTCTCTACCGCTTGCATAAAACGCCCCTGTTCAAAAGGTTTTAATAAATAATCTACGGCACTGAGATTAAAACCTTCCACAGCATATTCAGTGTATGCTGTAGTAAAAATCACCATTGTATTTTGAAAGATAGACTTATAAAAATCAATACCTGACATAGCAGGCATCTTTATGTCTAAAAACAATAAATCAACAGGGTATTTTTTAATGTACTTTAAAGCTTCTGCAGTTTCAGTAAACGTTTTCTGAAGCTCAATAAAATCAACTTCTTTGCAGAAAGTATTAATAACCTCTAAAGCGAGCGGTTCATCATCTACGGCAATAGCTGTAATCAATTGAATATAACTTTTAGGTGTATATTAAATTTATCGTCGTTGTCTGTAATTACCAACTGATGCTTACCCGGATAGAGCAACTTTAAACGTTGTTTTGTGTTGCTAATACCTAAGCCTGTATTGTCTTCAGCACTTTTTTGCACATACACTTTATTGTTAATTACATCCAGACTTATCTCAGTATCACTAATGCTAATCAGTATATGAATATCAGAATCCTCCTCTGCATTGACCCCATACTTAAAAGCATTCTCAATAAATGGAATCAGTAAGAAAGGAGCAATTGTTACTCCGGTTGAATGACCTTTAATGATATAGTTTAGCTTTACCTTCTCAGATAGGCGCATCTTCTGTAACTCTATATAATTATTGATATAATCCAATTCGCTTGATAGTGGGACTAAAGGTTTATCACTTTCTGTAATCGAATAGCGCATCAAACCCGATAACTTAACAACCGCTGCGGCTGTTTTGTCAGATTTTGTTATTGCCAGAGAATAAATACTGTTTAATGTGTTAAATAAAAAATGAGGATTTATTTGTGCTCTCAGAAATAAGATTTCAGTATGAAGCTTCTCCTCTTTTACCTTAATCCACTGATTATATAAGCTTAATGCAAAAGAAAAAACATAAACAATGATAAACAATAAAAGATTATGGCTGGGTCCAAGAAATCGGAACAATGATTCTGGTGCTTTTCTTGCAAATCCAAAATTCATTACAACATAGTTAATCGAAACAAAGGCCACTATTGTACCTATTATGTACAACAATAACAAGGCATATCTTTTTGCAAGATAAAATTTAGGTATAACCAGGTAGCAATTAGTATAAAAAAGAATTACCAGGAATACCGCATTGACGAGACGATGCGTTACGAAAATATCATCGATAATACCAAAACCATGTTCTCCATATTTGGGCGGACCTGCCGGTCTGAAAAATCCCGGTAGAGATAGCAAGACAAACCACACAACAAGATGTATTGATATATTAACTAGTCTCTTATTCATAACCGGATACTTGCTGAATATATAACTTATTCCTCACCTATTTACATTTATATGACAATCATTCTTTGAGTCTTAAAAAGCCACCTTACCTTTCGGTAAAGTGGCTAACACTTACAAATACCCCATTTGTGTGTCTACTCTGCCGATACCTCTTGCACTTATATACCGGCATTATCTTTGTATAGCTATTGTGCAGTCATCATTTTACATTGACGGAATACACCGTTACTATTTGTTACATCCAGTTGGTATAAATAATTGCCATAAGCAATTCCCATACTTTCCAAGTTGACGGTAGATGTATGGTCTCCTATTTGAAGTGTTCCCATATCTACAACTCCTACCTTTCTGGCATTTAAATCAAATATTTCAATCTTCACTTCAGAAGCGGTATTTAAGGTAAATGGTATGGTGGTAATACCGTTATGTGGATTGGGATAGTTTTGTCCAAGTTTGAATTGTCCACCAGTCTCACCTTCATAATTAACAAGCCCTGTAGAACCGCTCCCATCAATAGTTACTTCCAAATAGCTGCTGTAACTACCGTCAGTATTTTGTGTCAGTGAGGCTATCTGTTGGCTATACCCATCTGAAAAAATATTGTCACTCGTAACTGTAATTGGGTCGGCACCCTTTGTATACAGTGAACTATTCGCTGCATACAATGCATTTTTTGTAGTAGCATCAAATGTCAATTGTGATACGGCTTTATACACAGAGCTTACATAAACCTGGAAGTGTATATGGCATATTCGTCCTGTATACCAACCAGGGAAAATAGTAACAAAATTCACCTCACCATTCGCATCAGTCATTTGGTATCCGCGTAAATAAGTAGCAGTGGTTGAACCTGCATTTTGAGAAGTATTATAACCTGAATAAATTCCATCCTTATCGCAAGACCATATATTTACTCTTACGTTGGCCATTGGCAGACAATTAGCCAACCCTATGATTTTCATTTTGAGATTTAATGTGACACCGGTTCTATCTTCCCTTAAATCTTGTCGGAAATATGTTGCAGCATTATTCGTTGTCAGGTCCAAAGGAAATGGGCCTTCTGTTTCGCTTGGTATTAATACACACGTGCCTGTAGTTTTGTCAGCTGCAATTGCTTTAGTGGCACCCCATGGCAACACTGTTCCTACTCCTGCAAGTCCGACACCTTTGATAAAATCGCTTCTTTTCATAATAGGTAAGTTTTAGTTAGTAATTGTTGCTAGCGATATAAAGTTGCTTCAGCAAATAAGTCATTCCAAATAAATGAGGTGTATGGGTAAAATGTTGGGGTAAATGGCCGAAAAGCAATACAGCAAAGGACTTTAAAGGATTGTTTGTCATAATATTGTAATCCCAAAAATGCACTTATAACGCTATAAACTAATACCATTGCCATTGACGGGTATTATTGTAATTTTGAGCTATCTAACTGAAACATTTTTAATGGCACATTATCACTCGCTGGGCTCTATACCTCACAAAAGGCATACTCAATATCGTAAGCCCGATGGTAATTTATATTCCGAGCAACTTTTTAGTACTGAAGGGTTTTCCTCAAACTATTCTTTATTATACCACATCCACCCCCCTACCCAAATCATTAAAGCAGAAGAGCCTACTGATGTATCGCCTGTAGCTGCACACGATAACATATTAAAGCACCGTAGCTACCAGGGTTTCAATATCAAGCCCGAAGCTGATTATTTAAAGAGCCGTAAGATTGTATTGTTTAATAACGATGTACAAATCAGCCTTGCCGCACCTACTAAAAGCCTTACAGACAGTTTTTTCAAAAATGCTGATGCTGATGAGGTAATATTTGTGCACGAAGGCGAAGGGGTTTTAAAAACTCAGTATGGCCAACTAAAATTTAGTTACGGCGATTATTTGGTGGTACCACGTGGTACTATATATCAAATACATTTTAACGGAGAGAATAACCGTTTATTTATAGTTGAATCTTTCAGTCCTGTAACGTTTCCTAAGCGTTACCTGAGCAAGTACGGACAATTATTAGAACACGCACCTTTTTGTGAGCGAGATATCCGCAAGCCCGAAAATCTCGAAACTATTGACCAAAAAGGTGAATTCCTTATCAATACCAAAAAGAAAGGTTTGCTCTACCCTATAACTTATGCCAATCATCCTTTTGATGTTGTTGGCTGGGATGGATGCGAATATCCATATGCATTAAGCATACACGATTTCGAACCTATAACAGGGCGTGTACACCAACCACCACCGGTGCATCAAACGTTCGATGCACACAATTTTGTGATATGCTCTTTCTGCCCAAGACTTTATGATTATCATCCGCAGGCTATACCGGCACCCTACAATCATAGCAATATTGATAGTGATGAGGTATTGTATTATGTAGATGGTGATTTTATGAGCCGCAAGCATGTAACACGTGGCATGATAACATTACACCCTGCGGGTATACCTCACGGCCCACATCCGGGAGCTGTTGAGAAAAGTATTGGCAAGAAAGAAACAGGTGAACTAGCAGTAATGGTTGATACCTTCCATCCGTTGAAGATGACCAAAGACGCTCAAGGCATAGAAGACGAAGGCTACATCATGAGCTGGGCAGAATAATAATAATCTAACTAAACGTATTAATAGTATTATATGGAAACAATGACAGTAAGCCAGAAAATGGCAGCAGCACAAGATTTCTTACCTATTAATGGTACAGACTATCTGGAATTATACGTAGGTAATGCTAAACAATCTGCCCACTACTACAAAACCGCTTTCGGTTTTCAATCGGTGGCTTATGCAGGTCCTGAAACAGGTGTTCGTGATCGCGCATCTTACGTATTGCAACAGGGTAAGATACGCCTGATATTGACTACTGCACTTAACTCGAACAGCCCGATAGCTGAGCATGTAAAGAAACATGGTGATGGTGTTAAAATATTGGCATTGTGGGTTGATGATGCGAAGAAATCTTTTGAAGAAACAACTAAACGAGGCGCTAAAGTGTACCAGGAGCCAACAACCTTGAAAGACGAGGATGGCGAAGTGGTAATAGCCGGAATCTATACTTATGGCGAAACGGTTCACATGTTTGTAGAACGCAAGAATTATAAAGGTGTTTTCATGCCGGGATACAAACCATATAGCAGTGCATATAATCCTAAGGAAACAGGTTTGTTGTATGTAGACCATTGCGTTGGTAATGTAGGCTGGAACCGTATGAACGAAACGGTAAAATGGTACGAAGATGTAATGGGCTTTGCTAACATCCTCACTTTTGATGATAAGCAAATCAATACCGAATACTCTGCCCTGATGAGTAAAGTAATGAGTAACGGTAACGGTTATGTAAAATTCCCTATCAATGAACCTGCTGAAGGGAAAAAGAAATCTCAAATCGAAGAATATCTTGACTTTTACGAAGGTGAAGGTGTACAACACATTGCGGTAGCTACAAATGATATTATTGCGACCGTACGCGAATTACGTTCTCGTGGTGTTGAGTTCCTCGATACTCCTGACACTTATTACGAAGAATTATTCTCTCGTGTTGGTAAAATTGATGAAGATATAGCCCCGCTTCAGGAGCTTAAAATACTTGTGGATAGGGACGAAGAAGGTTATTTGCTGCAAATATTTACCAAGCCTGTGGAAGACCGTCCTACCATGTTCTTTGAAATCATTCAGCGTAAAGGCGCTAAGAGCTTTGGTGCTGGTAACTTCAAAGCATTGTTCGAATCTATTGAGCGCGAACAGGCCAAGAGGGGCAACTTATAATATTTATATAATATTAAATGTGTATAAATGGGGCGTTATGCCCCATTTCTTATATGTTTTAAGATAAGTTTTTATCCTATTTCCGTATTTTTACATGATTTGTTTACTAACTATATAATAAGTCTAAGATTAATGAAAAATGTGTTTTTAGGTATTGTGTTGTCGGTGCTATGGTTTAATGCGTCAGCACAAGATGATGTTCAGACTTTCAGGAATTTCCAGCTTTCTTTTACAAGGGTTTCACAGGCATGGATAAAATGTAATGATACTCTGCAAAAACTGTTTGCATCAAAGGGTGTTTCTTACCCACCGCAAGATATATATCTGCGCAGTTTCAAGGCACAAAATGAAATGGAGCTTTGGGCTCGTGACACCAACTCTGAAAGGTATAAACTGATTAAAACCTATCGTATCTGTGCATTATCAGGAATATTAGGCCCCAAAAGAAATGAAGGCGACAGGCAGGTTCCCGAGGGATATTATTTCATAGAAGACTTCAACCCAAAAAGCGATTTCCATCTTTCATTATTGTTGAATTACCCCAATTATTCAGACATGATAATGGGTGATAAAAAGAAACCGGGCGGTGATATCTACATACATGGTGGATGTGTAACAGTTGGATGCGTACCAATGACAGACCCTGTGATACAAGAAATATACACGCTCTGTTTGAATGCAAAAATGAACGGGCAAAACTATATACCCGTACATATCTTTCCGACACGATTCACAGAAGCCGGCCTCAATTTCCTGGGCAAAGAATATGGTAACGATACTGCTAAACAACGTTTTTGGGTAAATCTGAAGGCAGGATATGATTATTTTGAAAGGTTTAAAAAAATTCAACCGGTTATGTACACCCCTGATGGCAAGTACATACAGGCTTACTAAACTAATTACCCTTTACAGTCATGTTGAGCATATTCAATAAAAGCAAATCAATCTTTGTTTGCATTGCAGTTCTTGCTTTAATAAGTTTAACACTGGTTTCATGTGAGAAAGAAGTAAAGATCAATCTCAATTCAGGCGAAAGCCAGGTAGTGGTAGAAGGCAGTATTGAAAGCGGATTACCACCTTATGTATTTCTGACTAATTCTATCGGGTATTTTGCAACGATAGATATTAATACACTGCAAAACAGTTTTATACACGGTGCAGTTGTTACTGTAACAGATGGTACCACTACTGCAACATTGAAGGAATACAGTATTGACACCGGTAATAATGGCAATAAGTTCTACTTCTACAGCATAGACACTGCTGTTAAACCTTTCTTTGTCGGTAAGATTGAGAAAGTATACAAATTACGCATTGAGTATAAAGGCAAGGTTTATGAGTCTTATACCAAGATACCTAATCCTACCCCACTTGATTCTGTAAAAACAGTGCAACCTGATGCACCGTTCGATACAGATAAAAATCCTACTGCAAGGCAATTCAGGATATATTTTAAAGACCCTGATACTATAGGCAACTGTGTTAGATATTTTACCAAAAGGAATAGCGAACCATATTACCCCGGACTAAATTCTGTGTATGATGACCAGGTGATCAACAGCATCTATTTCCAAACAACCATTCCTTGCGGAGAACCAAGAGGTGCTAAATACAACAGAGATTCATCAGGAGTTGCATATCCGGGCGATACGGTTACCATAAAATGGTGTGCTATCGACCGTAGTGTTTATAATTTCTGGAGTACTTATGAATATTCCTTAGGCACAATAGGAAATCCTTTTTCAACTCCTATCAATGTAAAAACCAATATCAGCAACGGTGCGTTAGGTGTATGGGCGGGTTACGGTTCCTACTATGTAACTCTTGTTACAGAATAACAACAACTAAAAAAATAATTTGCATATTTACAACATGACAGAAAAAGTTCATTGCTTAATTATAGGTTCAGGCCCTGCAGGATATACAGCGGCCATTTATGCTTCTCGTGCAGGTTTAAACCCTGTTTTGTACCAGGGACTACAGCCCGGAGGCCAGCTTACCATTACAACAGAAGTAGAAAATTATCCGGGTTATCCTGAAGGCATTATGGGCCCGCAGATGATGGTGGATTTTGAAAAACAGGCACAACGTATGGGTGCCGATATACGTTGGGGATATGCTACAAAAGTAGATTTCTCACAACGCCCATATAAAGTAGAGATAGACGAAGAAAAATGGATTGAAGCTGATGCGATAATTATTGCAACGGGAGCTTCTGCCAAATGGCTGGGATTACCTTCAGAACAACGTTTAAACGGCCATGGAGTTTCTGCATGTGCTGTTTGTGATGGTTTCTTCTTCAAAGGGCAGGAAGTAGCAATAGTAGGTGCAGGCGATACTGCTTGCGAAGAAGCATTATACCTCTCTAAAATATGCAGCCAGGTACACATGCTGATTCGCCGTGATGAGATGCGTGCCAGTAAAGTAATGCAGGAACGTGTATTGAAAACACCAAACATTAAGGTATACTGGAATAGTGAAACACTGGAAGTGTTGGGAGAGAATAAGGTAGATGGTATGAAAATACTGAACAACAAAACCAATGAAGAAACCATTGTGCCTATCAAAGCATTCTTCGTAGCCATAGGCCACCAACCTAATTCTCAATTGTTTAACGGATTGTTAGACATGGATGATGCCGGCTACCTGATAACTAAACCCGGCTCATCTAAAACCAATATCGAAGGTGTGTTTGCCTGTGGTGATGTACAGGATAAAATATATCGTCAGGCTGTTACGGCAGCAGGCAGCGGTTGTATGGCCGCATTAGATGCGGAACGATACTTAGGTGCATTAGAACATTCACATTAATAATACAGCCTTACATTTGTAAGGCTTCTTTTTTATTTAAACTATAACCATTGATACAGGTAGGACAATACAATACATTAAAAGTAGTTAAGGAAGTAGATTTTGGTATGTACCTTGACGGTGGCGAGGCTGGTGAAATATTACTGCCTAAGCGCTTTGTGCCAAAGGGACTGAATGAAGGTGATGATGTAGAAGTATTTATCTACCACGATTCGGATAACAGGCTGATAGCCACCACTCAAAAGCCTTATGCTGTTGCTGGCGAAATAGCCCTGCTAAAAGTAGTAGCTAAGACTAATCATGGTGCCTTTTTGGATTGGGGTTTGATGAAAGACTTATTCCTGCCATTATCTCAGCAAACAGAGAGAATATACGAAGATGGTTTTTATCTCGTAAGACTATACATAGACGAACAAACAGGACGTATCGCTGCCACACAGCGCATTGAAAGAGGCCTTGACAATGATAACCTGACCGTAAAAGAAAAAGAAGCTGTAGACTTACTCATATACCAGAAAACGGATATTGGCTATAAAGTTATCATCAACAACAAGCATATTGGTGTATTGCATTATAACGAAGTATTCCGCGATTTGGAAATTGGTGACAAAGAAAAGGGATTCATTAAGACGATAAGAGAAGATGGCAAAATTGATGTTTCATTAGGAACACTGGGCTATAAAAAAGTAGAAAGTGAGGCAGATAAAATTCTACGTCTGCTGCACGAAAACAACGGCTACTTGCCATACCACGACAAAAGCGACCCTGAAAAAATCTATGCCTTCTTTGGTATCAGCAAAAAGGTATTTAAAATGACTACCGGCGCATTATACAAACAGCGTAAAATAGAGTTTACACAATCTGGCATCAAGTTGATTGACAATTAATGCATCCCCATCTTATAGTCAGCTATTTTCTTGCTCACATCTGCATGTGTATCTAACTGTGTTACCTCCAGTTTGCTTTCAATTTGGTTGTTTTTATAGATAGTAGCTTCCATCATAAAGCCGCCACCATCATGGCTAAAGCCTGCATATGGGCCTCTCATAAAGCTCTTTGATATGTCTACTTTAATATCTGTTGTTATCCAAAACTCGCTACGCCTGTTGCGGTCCTCATCTACGCATACGTACTCAAAACAGTTGCGCCCCAATATGGTTTTGGTCTTACCTGTTCTGTTGCACTTATTGGTATTCGTACCACCCTCTTTGGGCTGACCTCGCCTTGCCTGTGCATCCGCACTCATAAAAGCATTAATATTCATTGCCATGCCTGTCTTCTCGCCTTCATTCAGCATGATCATACTATTGTTCTTATTATCATAGATGATAAACATATCATCCTTCTTCCTTCTTTCATCTTCTGCTTTCATTCCAAAATACAGTTCCCCTTCATGCAGGTAGTATTTCATATCGTTCTCCTTATTTTTCTCCCCATCCTTATATGTTGTTACATGCATATTCACCATAGTGTTGAATGTATATGCTGCCTCAGTTTTACCATTCATTGCATTATTCATCCAATCCATGCCTTTCTGTTTATTGGCAGCGTTCTCATTTTCATACTTCTTTTCATAGGCATCACGCACATAGCCACTGCCGGGCTGTGCATTGGCAGACAATACAGCAAAACTTGCAAGGATAACCACTAGATGTTTCATACAGATGTATTTTATTATTATAAAATTAGTGAAACAATTCTTTAAAAGCTACCTGATATATGTCAGCTATTTAACAGATTATTGATATACAATTCATTATTTTAGATTTTGGACAATATTATCTTTTCATGAAGTGGAAACAGCTCATTTGGCTGCTACGATATTATCTACAGTTTATACCTTTTACACTTAATACCCTATTATGTGGTATAGCGGCCTATGCGGGTTATAAAATACTATATCAACCTTTGCCCAAGGATGGTGTAGCACCATTTCGCCCTTTCATCATACTAATGGGAAAAGTAGTTTTCTGGTTCCTTATTTGTTTGGTATTGTTATCTGTGTTGAGCGCTATAGCTACGTGGCTGCATTACCTCTGGCTGAAGAGAAATAAGAATTATAAACTGCAAGTATCCTTCACTACTGAGACCCGAAATGGCAAAAAGAATAAGCTTTTCATGAATGCACTTGTAGAAGGTATTCGCAGGCCGATATTGGGTTTTGTAAAAGGCAAGCTGTTTTATGATAATCATATGATGACAGATGAATTCACCCTGTTATCAAATAAGCTGAAAGAAAAAAGTATGTGGCGTGCAGCCATTACAGGCCGTAGCAGGATGGAACTACCTGACATCAAAGAATATGAACTGAAAGGTGGATTTCTGTATTTCGAAGACATGCTGCATATCTGCAAACTGGCTGTTACTCAACCCATATCAGGACATTTTTACCAACCACCTGTATTGGAAGAAGATGATGATAAAGAAGTGTATCCAAAGAAAACAGAAAGCATGGATATACGAGTTGACCAGTTGCATCGTATAGAAGGTGAATACCTGAATTATAAAGACTTCGAATCGGGCGATGATGTACGCCGTATAGTATGGAAAGTATATGCCAAAAGCCGCGATTTGGTAGTAAGAACTCCGGAAATGTATGAACCATATGCATCACATTTGTATTTCTATGCCAGCTTTAACAGTGTAATGAAACCACAATGGGCGACAGAGGGGTTTTACAAGGAAATGCTCAATTATTACAAGAATTATGTGTGGACGGTTTATGATTCTTTGGCTAAAAAAGAATGGGCATTACGTTATATATCCGACCAAGATTTTAATATACCCGAACAATTAAGCGATGCAGAAAAAGCATCTCGTATCATCAGTAATAGTGACTGGACGAAAGATGCATCGTTGAACCAGTATTTTAATGCCAAACATGGTACCGTACTATGCATTTCTTCATTGACGGATATTGAAGAATTAAGAACATTACTTGACAAATGCGATAGTTCTACAGTTATATACTTCATCAAACTATCGGGTGTATTTCGTCATTTTGCTGCATGGACATTATTGAAGAGAGTAATATTCCTGCCACCGAAAGACAGGCTTAATAAATTGCGTGCAAGATGGACTTTTGCACCGTTACGTATTCAAATCAATAAAAGAGAAAAAGAAATAGAAGCATTGCTCAATAGCAGTAATGTAAACAAAGCTATTCTTTAGTCTTCTTTCGGTGCTATTGTTTTTACATGTTTGCGCTTCCAACGGATAGCATAATCCAAGTAGAAATTGAAATCGAAAATGCTGGCTTTATCACCTTTACCGTAGCCAGCTATATAATATGGCGGCAACTCCTTTAATTGTTTACCATTCAAAATAAACTTGCCCCTGATATTCCAACCTGCGAATAAACCTTTAAACAGCTCTACCCTTACCCCACCTGTCAATTCAAACCAATGTGCTGTAAGATTTTTACCAGGAATAATTCCGCTACTGTTACCCCATGTACTGTCAACTATCAGGTAACTCGCATCACTCCTGTTGATAAAACCAATACCGTAGCGTAGCCCAATAAATGCCATATCCCAATCACCGGGAAACAAACGTTGCAGGATGCCTTTGTTGATACCTGCTTTAAAGAACGTATTAGAGTTACTATATCTCAGGTAAGTAGAATCCAGTTTGCCACTACCCCATCCCCCTTCTAATACATAGTATATCTCCTTCTTGCCGTAAAAGTCTAATTCTATTTCATAAGATTTCTTTTCGGGAATTAAAGCATTAAATACAGGCCTGCTGATGTCAAACCCTAGGCGTAACTGGCTGGTACTATCAGACGAAACAGGCTTATTAGATGGCATATCGTCTTCGTCATCCTGTGCAAATGCACCGATGCTCAATAACAGGAATAATATGCTAGTAAAATATTTTGACATGTTCGATATTGGCAGTCCCGTCTATATTGCCATTTTTTATTACAACAGAATCTATATTATACTTTGTGTATTTGACACCTTGAATAACATAGTGATACGTATATCCGCATGTACGCGATAAGAAAGTCAGGTTTCGATTATAAAAGAACGTTATAGTATCTGTACCCAAATAAGTTGAATCTGTGCTGATGAACCATTTTAAACTATCCTGTTGCGGCGATAATTGCATCAAAGGAAATTTATTTGCCTTTACACCATTATATACCCGCATGTTATTATTCGGATAACCTAAAACAGCTTTAGGCAATACAGAATCCAATCCCGTAGAACCTGTGTCGGCAGCCTTGTAAGTACCCACAGATACATATACGTTTAGCGGTTGAAAACAAGGTTCTGATATCCTGCTGCATGAAAACCATAAAATACTTACCGGCAGCAAAACAACAAGGTATATCAACTTGTGTTTAATCATTGAGCGTTGCCAGTATTTTATCTATTTCGCTAATAACTGTATCCAGTTGTTTTTTCATCACTTCTTTATCCGTGTCATTCTGCACTGCATTACCGATATTGTTGCCAAGAGTATGCTCCTCCAACTCTGCAATGCGTGTATTTAACCCCGAAACTGTTTTTTCATGCTTATCAATAGTTTGCTTCAGCTGTTTGTTCTCAGCCTGCAACTCTGCATATTTTTTAAGCAGGGTATTCAATTTTTCGTTCAGAAGTGTTAGTTCCTGCATTATTCTCGTATTTGTGCCTGCAGTTTGGTTTTGTATGCATTCATCAATTGCTGCATCACCTGTTCTACTTCACTATCCGTCAAGGTACGGTCTTGCAGTTGAAAAGTATAGTTCAGCGCATAAGATTTTTTACCCGCACCCAGTTTCTCATTTTCAAACACATCAAACAAACCAAAGCCTTTCAGTGATTCAATCTTCTGTTGTTCTGTTATTTGAGCCACATCGTTGTACTTAACATGCTTATCCAAGATAATAGCGAGGTCACGTTCTACAGCAGGGAATTTTGCGACTTCGCTATATTTTATCTTATTCGATGCAGCTGCTTTTTGCCATGCATCCCAATTGATAGCAGCGAAGTAAACATCTTGTTTTATATCAAATTCTTTCAGCTTCTTACCATCAACTTTACTAGCTGAGCAAATCACCTCGTTCTTGAACTTCCATGTAATGTTAGCTTCATCATAAGACAACACAGCTTTTGTAATCCCGCTATGAGCCAGCAAATGTTGCACAATACCTTTCAGGTAATAGATATCAGTTTTTACAGCTTGCTGATTCCAGTTAGTGCTGTTTACATTACCTGTGATGTATAATGCCAGTTGGTTTTGTTCTATGTATTTACCTTCTGCCTGCGAATACACTTTACCGTATTCATAAAGAGATAAATCTGTATTCTTGCGGTTGCAGTTATAGGCAATTACTTCTAAACCACTTTCCAACATCGATGGACGCATCACATCCAACTCACTGGTTAGTGAATTCAACATCTTCACCAAATCATTCCGCTCAGGATAGTATTTACTGTTGACGATAGAATTGGTAACAATTTCTTTAAAACCAATACCTGTAAGCAGATTAGCCATTTTGTTTCTATCTGCCCTATCTGATGGTATTGCCTTAGCAAGAGAGATGTTCAACCTTTCGGGGATTGCAATATTATCCAGTCCGTCTATGCGCAATATCTCTTCTACAATATCTGCGCCGTTGGTAATATCGGTTTTGTTACTCGGCACTTTCAGAATCAGCCCGTCAGCATCTTCTTTATCTATACCAAATCCTAATGCTGTCAGGATATTTTTAATAGCCGTTTTTCCATAATCCTTACCACTCAGCCTGGTGATGTATTCATAAGTCACATGCACTTCATCAGGTATAATTTCTCTACCTGTCACATCAACAATTCCCGATGCTATTTCTCCGCCTGCTATTTCTACAATCAGTGCAGCAGCACGTTTCAGTGCAGGTATTACATTATTGATGTCAACACCTTTTTCAAAATGCGTGGCAGCATCTGTACGCAAACCATGATACATAGATGTGCGCCTTACAAACTTAGGATGGAAATAAGCACTCTCTAAAAAGATATTGGTCGTAGTATCTGTTACGCCACTGTTTAATCCGCCAAACACACCTGCAATACACATACCATCTGCATTGTCACATATCATCAGGTCGTTGTCATTCAGTTTTATTTCTTTGCCATCCAACGCAAGAAACTTTGTATCCTGTGGCTTGAACTCCACGTTTACAACATTCCCTTTTATTTTATCGGCATCAAAAGCATGTAATGGTTGCCCGAATTCGTGCAACACATAGTTGGTAATATCTACCACGTTATTGATGCTTCGAACACCTATTGATTTCAATTTCAGTTGCAGCCATTCAGGCGATGGTGCAATTTTTACACCCTTGATGCTCACGCCTGTATATTTCGGGCAAGCTTCCGGTGCTTTAACGTTCACTTTTATTTCCAGTGATTCCTTACCCTTATTTGGCATTAAAGTGGGTGGCAATAATACTTCATATTTACCGCCTTTGTGGTGAGACAAATAAGCGCAAACATCACGAGCCACACCTATATGGCTCATAGCATCGCTGCGGTTAGGTGTAAGCCCTATATGAATGATATCGTCAGCATCGGGTATGTTGAAATACTTTTTGGCAGATGTGCCTATCGGAGCATGATGCGGCAGTACCATGATGCCTGCATGGCTTGCTCCCAGCCCTATTTCGTCCTCTGCACATATCATGCCCTCGCTTTCTTCGCCCCTTATTTTAGCCTTTTTAATGAGGAAAGGCTCTCCTGACGTGGGATGTACAGTAGTTCCTACAGGTGCTACTACTACCCTTTGGCCCTGTGCTACATTGGGTGCACCACATACTATATTCAGC
Organism: Bacteroidota bacterium; assembly: GCA_018267965.1. Classification (GTDB taxonomy): domain Bacteria; phylum Bacteroidota; class Bacteroidia; order Chitinophagales; family Chitinophagaceae; genus Polluticoccus. Next base: position 1,090,196 of record JAFDXK010000001.1, read on the forward strand.
TCCAAACCATTGCCTACATTCACTTTGGTTACACTCAGTTTATCGGCATTGGGGTGTTTATGACAATTTATGATTTCGCCGATAACAAGCCCCTCAAGGCTTCCGGGCACAAATTCTGCTTTTTCTATCGCTTCTACTTCTAATCCTATGGATGTCAATATTTTACTTAATTCAGCCACCGGCACGGGTTCGGGCAGGTACTGCATCAGCCATTGGTACGAAATGGTCATCAGTTTTGTTTAAAATTTGTTGTAAAGATAGCCCCAAAATGAAACTTTATAGCAATTCGCATCGTTTTGCAAATACCCCTCCCTAAAAACATTTATTCACATTTATTTGTGGGTAATCTGTGAATTGATGTGCTTAGTGGCTTAACTTTGTTGGTAACATATAGAGATAATGTTCCACAGGTGGATAAGCTGTCAGGAACGCGTTAATTACAGGCTGAAAATTTTTTATTTATACAGGTATTGCCCATTGATTTTTCGCGTTTACATTAGTTCTCCACCCCGGTTTTACACCCACGGTAACAGGACTGGAGCATTACCGAAATGTTATGCTAAGATTACCAAAGGGTTAAAATAATGTAAATAGCCCCCGGAGCGGATTTAAGACAACAAGAATTATTAAAAAGATAAAAAGACTAACCCAACGATGGCAGTAAACATCAAAAAAGACTTTGGAAGTACCCGAAATAGGAAGCCGGACATCACTAATCTTGTTTACGGAAAAGTGCCCCCTCAAGCCCCCGAATTAGAAGAAGCAGTACTGGGTGCCGTAATGCTGGAAAAAGATAAACTGGCCGAAGTACTGGAAATCATACAAAGCGAAGATTGCTTTTATGTAGATGCCCACCAAAAGATATACGGCGCTATTCGCCGCCTTTTTGATAAGGGTATGCCCGTTGATTTACTGACTGTAACGGAAGAATTAAGAAAATCTGATGAGTTGGAAATCATCGGCGGTGCATATTACCTCACCCGCCTGACCATGAGTGTGGTATCTTCTGCACACGTAGAAGCCCACGCACGTATCGTAATGGAGAAATTCATTCAGCGTGAACTGATACGCATTTCAGGCAATGTGATAGGCGATGCTTATGAAGATAGCACCGATGTGTTTGACTTGCTGGATAAGGCAGAAAGCAGCCTTTACGAGATAACTGACAAGCACCTGCGTAAGAACTTTACGAGCCTGAAAGATGTATTGGTACGTACTGTACACGAGATAGAAGAAGCAAAGAACAAGAAGGATGATTTGACGGGTGTTCCTTCGGGTTATACCCCATTAGATAAGCTGACCAGCGGTTGGCAAAAAACCGATCTCATCATCTTGGCTGCCCGCCCTGCGGTGGGTAAAACGGCATTCTGTCTTAACCTGGCTTTGAATGCTGCCATGACTGCTAATAAAGCTGTAGCTTTCTTCTCGTTGGAGATGAGTGCAGCACAGCTGGTAAAAAGGCTTTTGGCTGCAGTAACAGAGGTAACGATGGATAGCATCACCAAAGGGCGTATGCAGGAGCATGAATTCATCCAAATGACACAAAGGATGACCAAGCTGGCACAGGCTCCTATCTTCCTTGATGACCAGGCTGCATTGAACATATTTGAATTGAGGGCTAAAGCTCGCCGTTTAAAACAAAAACATGATATTCAACTGATTATAATAGACTACTTACAGTTAATGCAGGCCAGTCTGAGTAACGGTGGCAACCGCGAACAGGAGATATCTAAGATAAGCCGCGACCTGAAAGCACTGGCAAAAGAACTGGAAATACCTATCATAGCACTGTCTCAGTTGAACCGTTCGGTAGAGAGCCGTAAAGAAAGTAAAGTGCCCCAGTTGAGTGACCTTAGGGAATCGGGAGCAATAGAACAGGATGCCGATATGGTAATGTTCCTTTACCGACCTGAATACTATGGTATCAATAACGATGCTATGGGACAATCTATAGAAGGCGAAACGCATATACACGTAGCCAAGCACCGTAATGGTAGCACCGATACGGTAAAGGTTCGTTTCATTAAAGAATACCAGAAGTTTGTAGATATGCCTGATGACTTTGGCTTTGGAGGCGGTGGTAACAACTTCGGAGGAGGTGGTGGCGGATTTACGCCATTCAACCCTGGAGATAACCCACAGGCAGGTATAAGACGCTCTCCTGATACGAGTGAGTTCGGTGGCAGCAAAATGTTCATACCGGGTGGTTTCCAAACTTTACCATCTAAGGCCAGCAATTACAATTTTGATGATGATGAGCCTATGCCACCATCACCATTCATTAAAAAGCCAAACCCTGAAGACAATAGCGGCATAGATGAAACACCATTTTAAATAAGTCTCTTACTTGCTAATCATACGTAAGCCACTCATTACCCGAGTGGCTTTTTTGTATATATTGCATTACCTAAAATCAAAATTTACGTGCGAAATATTCTAACCTTTATTATAGTCGCCTTATTCTTATTACCATCATGCAGAAAGGAAACCGAAACTATTACAAACATTGCACAACCTGATATGCAGTGGTCTGCATCGGTAAACCCCGGTTGGGTAATTCATAAAACAACAGACAGTGTTATATACCATTTGAAGACAGAATATATCTCAGGAACACCTGAAGAAGTAACTTGGTCTGCAGACAGCTTGCCAAGCAATATGTATATCCGCTTTGAACCTGCAACTGGTGTCCCATCTTTTACAACTACTATGACAGTAATTACTAATAATCTAGATAAAGGAAATTATACAGTCAGAATAAACAACAGCACAAAATCAAAAAGGACCATGTCTTATATCAGCCAAATTACGATTGAATAATAAACTGTTATTGTACCAATGAAAAAGCTATTCTTTTGCTGCTGCCTTCTACTGCCATCCTATCATCAGCACAACAATTCGGCATTGGGCTGTATGGCAATTACACTATCAAAACCAACAACAATAATGTGTGGAGCGAAGCTTATAGCCCCGTATTCAAAGTAAAGGGAATGAATAACACTTTGGGTGGAAGTGTACGTGCGTTCATAAACCTCAAATGGTTGAACACAGGCATCGGGTTTGATTATCAGACAATAAATGCAACAGGCAAAACCAGACCAATACAATCAGATGCATTGTATACTATATCTTTTGATAAGGGCAAATCAAGAATGAATGCAAGTTTTATAGCACCTCATGTTTTTGTTAATGGCAAATTGAAAGCGATGAATAATCTTGATGTTTATGCAGGACTATATACAAGTGTAGCCTTTATGGTAAACCAAGAAGAGGAACATATTGCTGCTACCGCTTCAATAATATACCCTTCTATTTACAAGACAACTGCTAATAGCACTGCAGATATAACCATGGGGAACATAGACCGTGCATTTGTGTATGGTGGCCAGGTAGGGGCTACCTATCAAATATCTAAATTCCTTCACCTGAATGTAGAAGCCGGTATTCGGAATATGGTATACAAAACCAACACTTCTTACGTCTACGATCCTTTGCAAAATATGTATTATGGCTATACCGGGCAGCTGGGCTATGGTGTTTACAATAGCCAAACCTTTAAGGTAAGAGCTAACACTCTATACTTTCCAATATCAGTAGGTATAAACCTCATTTTGTAGCCTCATTTTAAAAAATCCCATTTTTGTGTATCTTTCGGATACAAACAATGTAAATATGGCAAGATTAGCCCTTTTAGCGCTCCTTATTGTTACGGCAAGTTGTTCTCACAAATACACTTGCTCTTGCAACGTTAATAACGATCCTAAAGCTGTAACCCAAAATAAAGAAATCACAGCTACCAGCTTCAAAAGAGCTACACAGAAATGTGTAGAATATGAAGCCAGCCTCAACCCGCAAAACAGCGTAGTATGGCAAAAATGCTCGCTTAATTAGTATTGATACAACTCATAGATATTAGCCGTTGCACTACCCTGTGCAGCGGTTTTTTATTGTTAAAGAACGGGCTTTAACATATTGCACTTTATAATTTGAGTATATTCATAATAAATTATACCGTTATGCACGTAGTATTATTACACATGGGCGACCGTTTCGACCTGGTATTTATTTATGGTGGCTTACTGGGTGTTCTTTTGCTGATTGTTGGTACTAGATATATTTCCAAACGCATCAGGCTGTATCAGCAAAGCAGGAAAGAGAAAAAAGAAGCAATGCTTCGTCAGCAAGAAGGGCATAACGACACTTCGCTATTTAAAGGATTACTGCCCGAATAATGCTTTAACAAAACCTTAAAGGTTGCGTTTTAAACTTTACATACCGCTGTTCATCTTACATACATAACTAAAAAAAATAAACGTTATGAAAAAGCTATTGATTGCAGCAACTGCTTTGGTATTTATGGGCAGTGTAGCATTTGCACAAAACGATGCTAAAAAAGAAACTAAGAAAGAAGCTAAAAAAGAAGCTAAAGCTGCTACTAAAGAAATGAAAAAAGTAGAAGGCGATGCTAAAGAAGTAAAGGCTGCTAAGAAAGAAGCTAAAGCCGCTAAAAAAGCAGCAAAAGCTGAAACAAAGTAAGCACTCCTTTTGCAGTAAAAACATTAGAACGGGGCACGAACCCCGTTTTTTTATTGCCCTTCTAATCAAATTATTTTTTAGACTTTGGCAGTGGCACAATGGCAAGGTTCATTGTTTCACAATTCCATACAGAGAAATACTTTTCAGACACAACAGTATAATGATCTTCATGAGTAAGGTCTTTATATAGCATAGCCGTACAAATATCTGTGGCTGTTATAAACGGACTGAATTCAGGCAGATGATTATGCATCATGCCAACCGTATTTTTTTCTTCAGAGGGATAACGCATTTCAATCAAAGACATATGCAAACGCATACTCTTTACCAGGTTGTTTTGCCTGTCAAACCTGTACAAATAATCATTGCCGAATAATACTACACCCGATTCGTTTGTGCCTGTAAGCAGATACACATCCTTGCGCTTATCATCTATCAGGCATACCGGATTGAAATTGGTATTTTTATAGTGCCTGATATTCGTATCTGTCATTATCATATTCCTTGCTGTTTTCATTAGTTGATAATATTCCTTCTCCAAAGAAGTAAAGTCTCTTTCAGCAGAACTATATTCCGGGTTTACAGCAGCTATTATCTGGTCGAACTTTATTGTGCCTATTACTTTAGGTGTTTCTGATTTTGAATAGAAAACGCAGGTAGACGTATTTCCCTGGGAGTAAGAAAAATATCCGTCGATACTGTCACGGCTACCAGTATAGTTTTGCAAAAAAACATCTGTACCAAACCACGATGCCCTTTCGCTTTTATAAAGCATTAATGCTTCTGTTTTTATGCTATCAGACATTCGCATTCTTTCATCCTCAGATAGCAGCTTTTGTGCGTTTGCAATACAGGTAATTCCAGAGAAGACCAACAATAGGATATATCTCATATGAGTTAGGTTTAATTGTTTATTTATAACGCTTAAACAAGTATACATATTTTATCTCTTAATCTCATATTATAATACTACCTACATTCTACAACAATCAACTATTTTTGCACCCTATGAAAGACTTTAAGAACGCCATTATAGAATGTGTACCCAATTTCAGCGAAGGAAGAGATATGGGTATCATCAAACAAATAACTGATGAAATAGAGAAGATAGAAGGTGTGAGCCTGCTGGATGTAGACCCCGGAAAGGCTACTAACCGCACGGTGGTAACATTTGTAGGTAACCCTCATGCAGTGATAGAAGCCGCTTACCAGGCCATAAAGAAAGCAGGTGAGTTGATAGATATGCGCAACCACAAGGGAGAACACCCTCGTATGGGCGCAACCGATGTTTGCCCTTTGATACCTATCAGTGGCATTACGATGGAAGAAACAGTAGAGTTTGCTAAAATGCTGGCTAAACGTGTGGGCGAAGAACTGAACATCCCGACATACTTATACGAATACGCTGCAAGTGCAGATTACCGCCGCAACCTTGCCGATATACGCAGTGGCGAATACGAAGGCTTCGCTACCAAAATAACCAAGCCCGAATGGAAACCTGATTACGGTACTGCCTTCAATGAGAAAAGCGGTGCTACTGTAATAGGTGCGCGTGATTTCCTGATAGCATATAACGTAAACCTCAACACTACTTCTACACGCCGTGCCAATGCTGTGGCTTTTGATATTCGCGAAAAAGGAAGACAGAAGAAAGATGAGAAAGGCAAAGTAGTAAAAGATGCCAACGGAGAACCTGTATGGGAACCGGGCTTATTGAAAAACGTAAAAGCTATTGGTTGGTTTATAGAGGAATATGGTATTGCACAAATCAGTATCAACCTCACCAACATGAACACTACTCCACTGCATAAAGTATTTGACACTGCCTGCGAACGTGCTACGGCCCGTGGCTTGCGTGTAACGGGTAGTGAACTGGTAGGACTGGTGCCTCTGCAAGCTATACTGGAAGCAGGTAAATATTTCCTGCGCAAACAACAACGCAGTGTGGGTGTAAGTGAAAGTGAACTGATAAAGATTGCTGTGAAATCTCTGGGTTTGGATGAATTGGCTCCATTCGACCCGAATAAGAAAATCATTGAGTACCAGCTGCGCGATATGAACGCTAAGAAATTAGTGGGCATGACGCTGACTAAGTTTGCCGAAGAAACAGCCAGTGAAAGCCCTGCACCGGGTGGTGGTAGTATAGCTGCGTATTGCGGTGCATTAGGTGCTGCATTGGGTACGATGGTGGCTAACTTATCATCGCACAAAAAAGGATGGGATGCACGTTGGGAAGAATTCAGCAATTATGCCGAGCAGGGGCAAAAGCTGATGACCGAAATGCTGAGCCTGGTAGATGAAGACACCAATGCCTTTAACGAGATAATGATGGCGTTTGGATTGCCGAAAGCTACAGACGAAGAAAAAGCGGCACGCAAGGCTGCTATAGATACTGCAACCATTGGTGCTATTAAAGTGCCTTACCGTACTATGGAACTGGCTATGGAAGTGTTTAACCTGGCTATTAAAATGGCTGAGATAGGCAACCCTAACAGTGTGAGCGATGCTGGTGTTGGCGGACTGTGTGCACGCACTGCATTGAAAGGTGCATATATGAATGTGCTCATCAATGCGCAGGACCTGAAAGAACACCCCGAAGTAAAACCACTGATAGCCAAAGCACATGAGATGAACACTGCATCTGATGCTTTTGAACAACAAGTGTGGGATACCGTGATGGGGAAAATGAAATAATAATAGTTGTAGAACACCCTTATATAAAATTCAAGCACTCTTTTCAGGGTGCTTTTTTATGTAAGACAACTCGCCCTTGTCATAACTCATTCATACTCATTAAAAACAACTCGTCAAAACACTGGATTTTTCGCTGTGTAAACGTTGTAATTTTATGTTATTCCTAAACACCAAAAATCAATATCATGAACAACAAATTCTTTTCCCTGCGTTCTCTGACACAGACCCTTGCCATCACTGTTCTCTCACTATCAGCTTACACCTCTAATGCCCAGATGATTGAAATAAACAACAATACCTGCGAGGCTAAAAAAGTATGGTTCATTGTGAGTGCTACCAATTGCGGCACACCGAATGGCGGAAGCACACCTATTACCGTACCTGCCAACTCAACTGTGAATGTTGATATTTATAACCAGGCAATGCCTACATCATGGAGCTGGAACGGTACGCCGCCACCTAATTATGTAGATGTAGTACAAGTAGACGTTGAAGCATTATACGGTACTTACAACGGCACATTAGGTTGCTCAGGTTCTTACAACATGGATGGAACAACCGTGCTGAACCCCAATTGCGGCTCGCCATCTACCGACTGTTTTACTTATTCCTACAGTACTACTGATTGTCATATAGGCTGCCCGTCTGCAAGTGCAACAGTTACGTGTGTTACATTCACATCACCGGGCACATCACAACAATGGCAAATAGATATTAATTAGAACAGTACTAACTATATTTTGTCCCGTGGTTTTTATCACGGGTTTTTTTGTGGTGTGCAAGGTGCACGCTACACAGTTTTACTCCTCACCCGCCATCTACCACCTCCCTCCAACATTCGTCGGAGTACTCCTCCTAAAAACAGGAGGAGAGTCTTTTAGTAATTTTTAGAAGCGTATTAATAAAGAATATGAAACTCCCCTCCTGTTATTAGGAGGGGTGGATATGCCACAGGCATAGACGGGGTGGTTGAGACACGCAGGTGTCCAATGTGTGCAACTGTGCAACTATTGCACACCGGACAGTTTTGGGATTATACAAAAAAGCAAACAGAAAAGAAATGGGAAAAACACTGGTTTATATATAAATATAATTTATAAACTTTGTAATTCACCTTCAAATAAAACGAACATGAAAAAGTTCTTCTATCTGCTGATATTTTTTGGAGTATCAATATCTTGCTATGCCCAAGACGAATTAAACATTGACGGTGAACCTTGCGGGATGCATGGTTCATCTAAAGAAGGGACAAAGGAATATTTACAAAACCCCTTTAAGAACAGGTATAATTTTCCGAAAAAAGAAAATATCAATACCAAGATACAAATCAATGATTTGATAAGTTCAAAGGCAACGTTTGATAAATTCAATCAGAATACTGCTGTTGAGGTTACAGGATACGTTTATGATGTAAAAGTTGGCGGCACAGAATCTTGTAATTGTAAAACCACTAATTCAGGTTTCAAGGATACACATATAGAACTGACACCTGATGCTGAAAATACAGGGCCTGAAAACAGGCTGATTGTAGAAGTTACTCCACGTATAAGGCAAATATTAGAAAAACAGGGAGAAGACTGGAGCACCAGCACACTCAAACAACGAATAAAAGGACATACCGTTAAAATACAAGGATGGCTTTTTTATGACCACAGCCACGAACTGGAGTCGTTTGTTCTGGACCCTGAAGATAATAAAGGGCGTAAAAACTGGAGGGCTAGCTGTTGGGAGGTTCACCCCATTACCAATATTGAGATAACAGATGCAGAAGAGGACGAATTGGCTATGGCAGATGAAGAGGGAGAAAAAAATGCCAAAGTAACAATGTTTACTACATCAGGGCCGAACCCCGATAATAACAACAATAATAATTCAAATAAAAACGCTGACAAGATGAGCACAACACCACTTAATATTTTAATTACAGTATTGCTGGGAGCAATATTAGGAGCAGTAGGGCAAGGAATTCGTGTAATAGTAGGATTGAAAAAAGTTGGAGATGAAGCCGACAAGCAAGGCATATCCAATAACCAACTTATACAGACACAGCAATTGGTGCTGAGTATATTTATTGCTTTTGCTATAGGCGCTATAGCAGGTGTGTTAGCAGCAGTAAATAATATGGATGCTACTGTTTTTGACAAATCAACGGTTATTGCGTTTATAACAGCAGGGTATGCCGGAACAGACTTTATTGAAGGCTTTATGAAAAAGACCCCAATAAAGAAACAACAGTAACACAGTTAGATTAATAATTGAACTGATTGAACAGCTGTCCCGTGTCCCATTTGGGACAGTGGGACAGTTTCTCTCTCACGTCATTGCGAGGGAATATCTGCGAATGCAGATATGGACAAAGCAACTTTTCTCTTGGAGCGCAGCGGAATAATCTCGAGACAACAGGGGTTTACACATTCCTCCCCCTACACCCCCTCGCCGAGGGGGACAGTGTGGTGTGCAAGGTATGCAACTGTGCAATATTGCACACTGTACAGTTTTGGATATAATACAAAAAACCTAACACAAAAGCACCCGTTATTTTCTCAGTTGATTGGGAGAATGGGAATGGGTAATTTAGTTTAAAATCTAAACAATATGGCAACAGCTAAAAAAGCAGCAGCGAAGAAAGCTGCACCAAAAAAGGCGGCACCTAAGAAAGCAGCCAAGAAAAAAGCATTTAGCGGCAGCACAGGTGGGGCTGGAAGAACTATAGCAAAGAAAGTTGCTAAAAAGAAATAATGGCACAAGAGAAAGATATAGAACAATTATTTTCTGATTTTTTAGAGAAATCAAACAAATTGTTAGATACCATATCTCAAGAAAAGGCGGATGCGAAAACAAAAGTTGAGGAACAAAGAAAAGGGAAAAAGCTAGGTGATTTTGTAGACTTTATAAGCTTTTATACTGTACAGACAAGCACCGTAAACAGAAGCCTTGCATTAGCAGGCATAGCAATTATTTGGATTTACATAAAACCCAAAGATGGGCAACTGCCACATGTAGGTGCTTTTAAAATTCCCCTTTTGTGCCTGGTAGTATCACTAGGCATTGACCTGATACAATATCTCTTTGGCTCAATTGCATGGACACTATTTTACGAAATCAAGTATCATAAATGGAAAAGGAAAGGATATCCACCTGAATATGCACACGACATAACAGCACCTAATTATATTTCTCAGCCAATTAACCTTCTATTTCTTGCCAAAATAATTTTAATGATAGTAGCATACTACAACCTTTTTATTACTATATATTTCGACTACGCTTTGTAATAACTGTCCCGTTTTGTCCCGTGTCCCATTTGGGACAGTGGGACAGATTCTCTCTCACGTCATTGCGAGGGAAATATTTCACTATGAAATATGCTGTGTGGCAATCTTTGAAAATAAAAGTGTTATCTAATTCGATATATTAAATTTATATTCAAAAATATACTTTATGCCTTCATCATTTTTAATAGGTAGGTTTATTGAAGTTGAAAATGAGCTTAGAGGATCAATCGTTAAGCTTCTCTCTACCAATTCCGACATATATTCAAATCATAATTTTAGAAAAGCCGTTACTGAATGCTTAACCAAACTCGAAATAATAAAGAATTCTATTAATGAAATTGAAGACAAGACATTAGAAAACTTTATTTCAGGTTTATTGGTATATAGCAATGAAGTAGAAGACACTAAAAGTTTTTTTGTTTCAAATGGGGTATTAGATGCAGAAGGTGAAGCAAGAATAGTATCCACAATAACAAGACTGCTACAACACATCAATGAAAACTGGAATGATATCTTTAGCTACGATACAAGTAACTATAAAAAAGCAATAGACTTATTAAATATAGAGCTTGGAGCGCTAAAAAAACAAATAGAAACAGATGCAACAGTTATTTCTCAAACTAAGAATAGCATCACAATTGAGTTAGAAAACTTAAGAGAAAAATACAAACAAGACTTATCACAGTATGAATTAATCTCGCAAACTGTCAATTTTTCAAATACAAGCATTGAGAATAATAAAGAAGCGAATATTTGGAGAATCATCATTTTGATAATTGCAACATTACTAGCTACAGTTGCTATATATTTCTTGTGCAATTCATGGTATAAATATGAAGATTTGATTAAGTCCTACTATAGTTTTAATGACATAAAAATTAGTAATACAATATTTTATTATGAATTATTAAAAGCTGCAACATTAAGATTATTTATTCTTTCTCTTATCATATATTTATTAAAGTTTGCCGTTAAAAATTATAATGCAGCCAAACATAACAGTACAGTAAACCTACATAAAGCAAATTCATTTAATGCTGCTATGAGGATTATGACCTCTATACCTGAAGGAGAAACAAAAAATAGCATTTTGAGTAATGCAGGAAAAGAAATATTTACACAACAAAAAACTGGTTATTTATATAAAGAAGCTGGCAATATGGACTTGAGCAGTATTGAAAAAATACTATCTCTAACAAAAAAAGAATGAAATAATGTCCCACTGTCCCAAATGGGACAATGGAACAAATGGGACAGTTAACCTGCTTTTTTGCAATACTTGTTTATCCAGTTATTTATAGTTGTACTCTTCTTACCACCAAACAATGCTCTTGCTATTTCGCGGGTACCTAAACCCATCCTATATTGCCTGCAACACTCCTCCCTATCCTTTTCTTTAGACCTGAACTGTAGTTTGTCTTCTTCTTCGGCGGCGTGGCTTTCGGGTAGTAGTTCGTACACTTTCAGGCTGTATTGTAAGAACCACAGCGTTATCTCAAATGCCAGTTCAAAATCGGTATCGGTGCATACTATTTCTTTCTGCCAGCCTTCGTTGGTATCGTAGCGGCGCAGCACGCTCAGTATCATCGCCGTTCTGAAAAATATCACGCCCATGCGGTGCATCATGCCTTCCAGCTTATAGCTGATGTTGTCCATCACCTCGGCCTTGCGTTGTTTCATGATGAGCCAGAATTTTTCTTCCTGGTATTTGGGCATTACAAAGCGCAGCGGTGTGCGCAGTGCGTCCAGTTGTTTATACACCTCCAGCCATCGGCGGCCTATGTCTTCCAGCAAGGGTTTGCGGTTGCTGCGTGCCTGCTCAAAAGGGTTGGCAAATTCCCTGTCGCCCTGCAAGATGTAAAAGCAAAAACGGCTGTAGAGCCCGTTCTCTGTTTGCGGTATGAGTTTAAACAACTGGTCGTAGGTGCCACTGAGCACTATACTGAAATGCGGTGTTTTTATCTCTACCTCTTCTTCGTGCGTTTTGCGGTAATAGCTGACAGGTTCGTGGTGAAAAGCTTTGCGCAGCACATCGCTGAAATTGCCATAGTCTTGTTTCAGCATATCGGCAAAGCTATCTCCCTCCGTTTCAAAGATGATGCCCCTGCCCTCGTTCTCTGCTATCAGTTTGATGATACCCGTTTTGCTGCTGTTGGCGGGTATGTACAGCTTGTGGTTGGGTGGCGCTGCGGGCAGTTCTGGTGCAGTGGTGCTCTCGCCACGTTCGTACTGGCGCAGGTTGCTGTTGTAAATGGCCATCTTCTTGCCATGCTAAGTTTTCAGTTGTTGGGCTTGCAGGCGGCGGTAGTCGTGCACGGCATCACCTAACAGACGGGCAAGGTTCAGCACACCTTTGCCGGTGCCGTATTTACCCAGCACAAAACAATAGAGGTTGGTACCCAGCGGGAAACCGAAATACTCGCCATACACATTGGGCATCATAGCGCTGAACACTCCCAAAGCCCCGCAGAGAAATACTTCTTTCTCGTGCTTTTCTTCCAGTGTTTCAAAAGCCCTTGCCAGCAGTGATGGCATGCAGCTAAACACTCCTTCGTTCAGGCTGTAGAGGTCGGGGATGGTTTTTTCTTCGGGTAGTGGCGGCAGTCCGTCGTTCATGTCTGTCCCTTCGGGGATGTAGACGGTGACCATAGGTTTTTCGGGATTCTCCTGCTGTTGTGCTGCCTTTCGTTTTTCGGCCATTTGCTCGCGGATGTAATGGATGTCAACGGGTACATTCTCTCCCATAGCGCGCCTGCGGATGACGTCATCTTTTTCTTCGTCTTTCATGGTGATAATTGATTTTAAGGTTTAAAAAATAGAGTTTTAGTTCGACCTCCCCTTTTCCTTCGGAACTTCCCCTCCTTAGGCAAGGAGGAGATATAGGGGGTGGTTTAAAAGGTCACAGTGTATTGAGTAGTAAGTATGTTGTATATGTGGGTTAAAGTTTACAACAAAATGATATTTTATTGCTATTTGTTATTTTGCAATATTAAATAGTATTTTGTTATTGAAAAAATATATTTTGTACAGATGTGCAAAGAGGATGAATTAATCCAATCAATCGTCATTACGAGGAAGATTAATTACCGCAGACAAGCTGTTAAACATTCCTCAAAACATAGCTACCCTATTTTATCTGTACGCAAACACTATTATTTTGTAACAAAACCAACCAACATCAATGCACCGCATCATACTACTGTTTTTATCTACCTTCATTACCTTATCTGCATATTGCCAAACAGATAGTGCTGCCATCAAAAAAGCCGAAGCCGAAAAACTGTTTCCGCAATACATGAGTGAATACCTGGCTTATGAAAAAGCGCATGGCCATTATATTCAAACACCTAATGTAAAGATGCACTACCTGACATGGGGCAAACCATCGGGAAAGGCATTGGTATGGAGCCATGGCACTTATGGCAATGGTTATGAGATGTTCGATTTTGGCGACGAACTGGCAGCAGCAGGTTATTATGTGATAGCTATAGATTACTACGGGCACGGGCTTACACCTTTTGCCGATAAAGAAGTATCGATATACAGTGTGGCTGATGATATCAAATTCTTGCTGGATGAGCTGCATATCAAAAAGGCAGTGATGGGCGGATTCTCTCGTGGCGGCACAGTCAGCACCGTGTTTTATGATGCTTACCCGCAGTATGTGCAGGCGTTGGTATTAGAAGATGGTGGTTCTGCTCCCTGGGCTATCAATGCGCATAAACTAACAACAGACAGCCTTGCAAGGCAAACGATAAATGGATTTAAACAAAGAGGCGCTCCTCCCCGTCTCTTCGACGACCAAAAAGATTTGTTCACTTATCAATATGCACGTATCGGCACCAACCCGTTGTTCAAGAAACGTTTTTTTGAATCCGTTACCCGCCTGAAATATGTGGATAGTCTTGGTAAATGGAAGATAAACCCCGGCATGAATGATTTTGTAGCACAGACGAATGCCGAACAGGACATCATGGTAACCAGCCGCCCGTTTAATGCAAGCTTATTTGCTGCTACTACGGTATTGGTATACCCTAAGGTGATATACCGCAATCTTGATATACCGATGATTATCTACGACCCTGTAGGGCCTAATGATGTGTTTAATTTTGAAGAAGAGAATACGAAACTGCAACTGGCTCACCCGCAATACATTACGCACAAGGTCATTCAGAATGGCGAACATGCCGTGAAAGATTATCATCATGCCGAGTTTGTACAAGACCTGAAAGATTTGTTGCAAAAGATTTCTCGATGACGGGAAAGGAGTAATAAATAAGAATACCGCTGACAATAATCACACACAGAGATGGCTGTAAATCATCCTATCCCCCATTGACATTGGCAGATAATAGGTATAACTTTGAAATAATATACCTCACCTCTAAAAAATTGCAGTTATGAAAAAGTATATTTTTATTACTTCCCTTATTACGCTTACATTGTTTTTTATAGTAGGATATACCAGTTGCTCTGTAGATAAATGTGCGGGCGTTACCTGCCAGAACGGTGGTACCTGCAGCGGTGGTTCTTGTAAATGCCTGTCGGGCTATACGGGTACCAATTGCGAGAAAAGAACCTGCGAAGCCAATAACACAGCACAAATACGTTTTCAGAACAAAACAGGCACCAGCACTACGTATTCTGTAGTTTTTGATGGTTCAACTATTACCACAGTAGCTCCGGGTGCAACGTCTGATTATTTTACCGTAACCGCAGGTATTCATACTTTGCATTTTATGATAGCCAATTCAACCAATGAGGCTTGTACTATCAGCACACCTAATCTTGTTGTTTGTACTTATAACGAGTATTATTGCACTAAATAACTTTAGTGAAGCGTACCATTATCTACACAACCCTTATCACATTTGCACTGTTTTGCGGTGTGGCTTATACCAGTTGTCGCAAGCAGGCAGATAATCAGTGCATCAATACAGTGTGTCAAAACAATGGTATTTGCTCAGAGGGGCATTGTATTTGTGTGAATGGCTATTTAGGCAGTCATTGCGAGACCAGGGGATGCGAGGCGAATTTTACGGGGCAGGTACGTTTCAGGAACAAATCTGCCACAGGCAAAACTTACAGCGTAATATGGGACGGCGCTATTATTGCTACCGTTCTGCCCGATTCCACATCTCCTTACAAGATAGTAGATACCAACACGCATAGTTTCAGTATCACGGTATATAACACCACCACAGTTGCCTGCTCAGACAGCACCATCAAACTGAAGCCTTGTGATACTGCTACGTATAACTGTACCTATTAGTCGAAGTTGATGTTACCATACTCAGCTGTTACAGTCAGCGTACCACTGCCGTTGCCGGTGCGGCCTGTATAACGCCTGTCTCTTTCATAATTGTCGTTATCATCGCTGCGGTGTATATTCCTCCTCATCTCGTCGTTATCATTATCGAAAGCACCATACTGCACCCTGATGTCTGCATTATAGTTAGTACCTTTTTCGAAAGTAAAATACAGGTTGCTGAAAGACGATTTCACATTCAGCATGTTGGCAGATGTAGAGATGGTTCCGAAACGAGATTTGTTGCAATATTCCAGTTTGAGGTCGAGCCCTTTATTGACACGATTGATGTTGATGCCTGCAAAAGATATTTTGCCCGATAGCATGTTCACCGTGCCCAGTTCCAGGTTGCCGTATTCCTGTACAAGGCTCAGTTGCTGCACATAGTTGATGGTAGTTTTACCAAACATATTCCTGAGCCCTATGCGCTGTGCATTATCAATTTTAAGTGGCGAGTATTCTACATTAAACCTGCCCACTGCTATGCTATGTATATCCACCTTGCCAAACTGTACTTTAACTACTTTCTCCGAACCTGTAATATCGCCGGCGTTAAAGTTGCCATACTCTACATCAATATTCATGTCGCCTTCAAAGTCATCCATTATCAGGTTTCCAAACTCGTTTTTAATATCTATAGGGCTGCCTTTAGGCATATTGATGGTATAGTCAATACGCATACGTTCACCATTACTGTTATTGATATTTTTGCGGTTTATACTTGTCTTGAAGGTAATCTTGCCATTGCGCACAGCATCACTGTAATCCACACTAATATCATCCATCATTTCGTTCGCCCTGTTTTCCGAACGTTGTCTTACTTCTATCACTACATCCACCGATATTTCATTCTTATTCCATGTATTAATTTTCACATCGCCAAAGTGGTTAATGATATACAGTTTATCAGATGCGCTGACACTATAGCTTTTGCTGATTCTTTTTTCTTTGGTTACCAGTTCACGAAAATCTGCTGATGCCTGTTGCATGCCCACAAAGCATATCATCACTAATAAGAAAACTATTTTTTTCATAACACTATATTGAAGGTTAGTATTTATATGGCTACTTGTTTTTTATTCTCGTTAGATTGTACATTCTGAATAATATATAACTGCTGCGACAATACCTGCAACTGCATTTGCATATTGTTTATCATGGCCTGCAATATCACATCCTTGTTTACCGACGTCTGGTACAATTCTTTCAGGCGGTTATATTTAATATCCAGGGAGTCGAGGTCTTTCTTAAACTCGCTGCACAACACAGGCTGACTACTGCAATACGACAATAATTCATTGCGCCTTGTAGCTATTACGTTGGCATAATACACTTCCGGACTTTTAACAATGGGTTGCACCGTATCGGGTGTAGTCTTTACTACTACATCGCTCTCATTGGGTTTATTTATCCACCAGGTACATAATGTTACCGCCAGCAATACAGACGCTGCCGCCAGCATAAATTTGATGCGTTTCACTTTACGTTCGCCGTGCAGCTTATCATGTATATTATCCCACAGTCCGTTACGTGGTTCAAACACATCCAGCTCATCACGGTTATCTGCTACATATTGTTCCAACTTGTCTTTCATACACCCTGTTTTGATAATTGTTCTCTTATTTTGGCTTTCGCCCTGTTGTATTGCGACTTAGAAGTCGACTCACTGATATTCAGCATTTTTGCTATCTCTCCGTGGCTGTAATCCTCAATCAAGTACAAAGTCAGCACTACCCTATATCCATCCGGCAATTGTTGTATTGCTTTCTGCACCTGTTGTATATCCAACTCGGTATGCTCTTCTTCTTTCGTATCCGTTACATCTGCAGCATTATCTACATCTGTTATCTGCAGTTTTCTTTTTTTCAAGTAGTTCAGTGATTTATTCACCACAATCCTTTTCAGCCATGCTCCAAATGTCGCATCACCTCTATACGCTTCTATATTTTTAAAAGCATCGATAAATGATTCCTGCAATATATCTTCTGCCTCACCCACATGGTTCACCATTCGCATACACAGGTTATACATAGGTTTTGAATACATACCATACAGCGCAAACTGTGCCTTACTGTCGCCTTTACGGCAACGGTCTACAAGGGGCTTGTGGATGTCTATATGGTTGGTAGCCACGTATTGGTTGGTTCTATTAAAGGACAACAAGTTCCTGAAAAGGTTGCACGAAGGGAAAAATATTTCCGGATGGTACCAAAAGCAGAAAAGCGTCCTTACGGGGACGCTTCTCTTACATATTGTTTAACTCTTATTGATTACAGTTGAGTAGCAGTGTAAACTACATCTACAGTGTAAGTACCTGCAGGGTAAGCGAAACCAGGTGTTGCCTGATAGATTACACTGAACAGTTGGTTACCACCGTAAGTACAGTTAGTCAACATGCTTTGTGCAGTGCTTGTCAAATCAGCAAATGCTGATGCTGAAAACGGAGCTACTATTGATCCACCTGTGCTGTTGGCACTTACTTTCAGGTCTAACACGCTTGCTACAGGCATTACCGGAGCAGGAGTTGTAGAACCGCTATATGTAAAGTTTGCGTTGTTTGTTTTTACTGTTACGCCATAAGCTTTGTTAGAACGTACTTTCAATTGCTGAGCAGCTGACTGAACACCGTTAGCGTAGTCGTTCACTGTGGTGAAACTCAGAGTTACAGCAGCACCTGTTGCAGTACCTGACCCTGTGAAAGTTAATTCGATAGCGTTGCTCAATGACAGGTTTACTGTTTGAGAAGCTGTGCTTGAAGCATTTTGAGCGTTAGCTGAGTAACCTACGATGGCTAAAGCTGCGATTGCGATGATCTTTTTCATAATTGTTTGTTTTAAGTTGGTTTGTTGTTTGATTTGTTATTGTTTTCGTTTGTTGACACAAAGATGGGGGTATGGCACCCCTTTAAGCAAATAATCGAGCCTTGTTAACCCCTGATTTGCAATCAGTTAACTACCAATTAACAAGTACTGTATCATTACAATATAAAAGAAAGTGAATTGCTGATAAGCTATATAGAATAGCACTGTACAACAATTGAATTCGTGGAATTGACTACCCTATCGGCATTAGCCCAATTTAGCTACTACCACACTGTGGTTGGCTGTATTGGAAGGAGTGCTTTGTGTTTTCACCAGGGCAGCTACCACTACCAACATCATAATTGCTAAAAGCTGTTTCATTTTACTTTATGTTTTGTTTGTTTGATTGATTGACCCCGAATGCTTTCGGGATGAATACAAATATCGTGTATGATAAAAGGGGATAACGAATTTTAAAGCCCGTTTAACCCTGTGTTTACAAGCTGTTCACTGTCGGTTAACAAGTGAATTTATGACAAAATGAAAGCGTCCTTACGGGGACGCTTTAAAACCAATTATTCTATTACTTATGAAAAAACTATGCTTGTGTTGCTGTATAAACGATATCTACAGAATAAGTACCGGCAGGATAATTAAACCCAGGATTTGCAAAGTATTTAACGGAGAAAGTATTGTTACCACCCGGCTGTCCCTGGTTGATGATCTTAGTTCCGGCATTTGTAGGTGGTGTTTTGTAATTATTAAAACCTGATGTTACGGTACCTCCCGTATTATTATTCACCACTTTCAGTTTTAAAACAGGATTTACGCTCATGTGCGGGTCTGAGGATGTACCTGCATAAGCAAATTTTGAAGCCAGTGCCCTTACCCTCACATTGAATTTCTTGTTAGAGCGTACTAATATGGTATGTTCACCTGATTCTACCCCATTGGCAAAATCATTAACTGTATTGAACTGCATGTTAATGGTATTGGCTGAAAGAAAGCTAATGTCTATAGCATCAGATAATTCAAGATTCGCAGTTTGTGCAGCATTGCCCGAAGCATTTTGTGCTTTTGCAGCGGCTGCTATCAGCACCAGCATCATGATTATAAAAAGTTGTTTCATGTCTCCCTTGTTGTTTTGTTGATACAAATATCATTCACCGTATAAAGAACAGGACATTTTTGCGTCTGCTTAACCCCATTTTTACAAGCCATTAACAACCGATTAACAAAATTGAATGTAACTGCATGATAATTAAGCCTTAGATTGCAATACACCCTCTGTAACTATAACGCACATCTTAATTACCCTGTACGAACGAAGACATCTCTAATACAAAAAACGAGGGAGAAATATGCAACTACAGCTAACAGAGTTCGATGTTCAAGACTTTATTGACAGCCTTGCAGCTGATATCAGGAATATGCTGAAAGAAGGGCAGTCGCTGATGTATATACACAAAGGTGGCAGGAACGTGAAACTGGATGAAAATATGCTTAAGGATATTATTCTGAGCCTGCTGTCAAATGCTATTAAATATACCGGTGCAAGAGGTGATATACGTATGCGCACGGAAAAAACGCATGGTTATTTTATCCTTACTGTGAGTGATACAGGCATTGGCATACCGCATAACGACAGGATACATATTTACACCCGCGGTTTCAGGGGCAGCAATGTAAGCCATACCGAAGGCAATGGAGAAGGATTGCACCAGGTAAAGGAACACATAGATAATTTGCAGGGCAGCATAGAGTGTGACAGCCAGTTGAATAACGGCACCACTTTCAAAGTCACACTCGACCTCAGCAGGATGTAGTACTATTTAGCCAACACGCGTATTTCTACCCTTCGATTCTTAGCACGGTCTTCTTCATTGGTTTCGGGGTAAATAAATGGCTTGCTTGCGCCAAAGCCCTTATACTTAAGCCGTTCTTTATCTATACCTCTGCTGATAAGGTAAGCATATACTTTATATGCCCGTTTAAAAGAAAGCTCTGAACCTAAATCCTCCATATTCTTCACGTCCTGTAATAAAGGATTATCAGGGCTGTTATCTTCTTTGGTCTTCTTTCCCGTTTGTAAATCAGTAAATGTAGCCGGCCTTTTCTGTTTGATGAAATCAAAACCACAACATACATGGCCTTCTATCTGCACTATCATACGCACACTGTCTTTAAGCACTTTGTATAATGCCTGTAACGTGGGATAAGATTCTTCCAGCAAAACATCGGTTCCGCGAACAAACAATATTTTTTCCAGGCGCAGTGTACCATTCACTTCCGTTTTGCTGAAATCGACGAGTTCTGCTTTTCCCGTATCTGATACCTTTTTGCCTATAGTATTTTTATCCGCAGTCGGTGAATGCTTAATACCCCCCGGCACAATATCTACCCTCCTATCCTGCGGATATCCTCCATCCTTTTCTTCCCTGTTGATTTCACCTTTACCTGTTACAATCTCTATGTATTGGGTATCTATCTGCATGCTCACCAAATATGCCTGTACTGCTTTTGCCCGCTGAAGAGAAAGGCTCATATTCGATTTCTCATCGCCTACATTATCGGCATAACCAATAATGCCTACTTTGCGTTTAGGAGCCAGAATATCATTATACAACAGGGAATCTATGCTGTGGCGGGCTTCGGGAGTCAGTTTTCCCATACCCAATGGGAAATATATACTTAATGTATCTTTCTGGGCCATAGCACCCGTAGAAATAAACAGGCAAATAGTGAGTAAAAGGTAACGCATAATACCTAAGATAATAAACAGATTATAATTTGTACTAATTATAACCCACCGTATTTAATTTTTATTATCTTACAATGGCAAAATGATACAAATTATGTACCGCATTGTTCTGATAGCAGTATTATCTCTTAGTTTATTCTCTTGTGTAAAGAAGGGCAACTATACCTGCACCTGCACAATAGATAACAGCACCATCACCGGCAGAGAGATGTATAATGATATACCTAAAAAACAAGCTCAGGACAAATGCGAGAATTTCGAGAACCTGGCTAATTCTCCTTCGGGCTCTTCATCACAGGCACGCGTGCAGTGCATATTGCAATAAGCGCTTTTATTTCCCCACTATCTTATCAATACTTTCCTGCGTTAGCGGGTGATAATTCTGTTTGTATTTGGCATAGATGCTCGTAGCCATAGCTTCTTTGTGTGTTTGCATCATCTCTTTATATAATGGCTCTAAAAACTTGCGCCTGCCTACCCTGCTCAGAAAAATATCCATAGCTGCATAAGCTTCTTTATAATCTGCAGCCACTGCCATTACATACCAGAGGTCTGCTATTTCGCTGTTACCACTTGTAGTAAGATGATACGCAGCATCTAAAGCTTTCATTTGTTCAAGAGTCAGAGGCTTAGGCATCTTACGCATGAAGTGCAACCACTCATTAGTGCTCCAGTTTTTTGTATTAATGTCTTTTGGAGATGTACCATTAAGGAATGCTGTACGTGCACTATCTACTTGCTTAAACCTTTCAGGCTGCACACGAGGGCAATTAGCAGGAATACCCGGACCATATACCCAAGCTTTGATGTTGAGTTTATTGATAAGCGTAGTATCGCCTTTCAATAAATTATCATTCAGGTAAGTAAGGAATTGCTCTGTAGTAATGGTTTTAAATGCGTGCTCATCAAAGTATTTTTTCAGGAAGGCATCAAACTTTTCACGCCCTACATTGTCTTCTATCAAACGTAAAAACAAAGCTCCTTTTTCATAAGGTATATCTGTCAATCCATCATCGGGGTCATGCCCTTTCAAATCCAGCTTCAACCATGTATCTCTTTCTTTCTGGTCTGCCACTTCTGCTTCCAAATCCTGGTAGCCCAGTTCCCAAAGCATGTCTACATAACTCTTATCGGTCATGGCTTCGGTAATACGGCGTTCGAAATAAACGGTGAATCCTTCGTTCAACCAGAAATCATCCCATGTAGCATTAGTAACTAAATTACCACTCCAGTTGTGTGCCAACTCATGTGCAATGAGGTTCATTAAAGAACGGTCTCCGGCTATAATAGTGGGCGTACAGAAAGTAAGCTTAGGATTCTCCATACCACCTATCGGGAAACCCGGAGGCAATACTATCGCATCATACCTACCCCATCGATATGGACCGTATAATGCTTCTGCAGTCTTTACCATTTTACCTACATCTTCAAATTCATAGCGTGCTTTATCTATCATAGTAGGCTCTGCATACACACCTGTACGTTCATCTATACTCCTAAAGCGAATATCACCTACTGCCAATGCCATCAAATATGCTGGTATAGGTATGTTCATATTGAAATGATAAATGCCACTATCATTTGTTGTTTGCGGGTTATCTGCACTCATCAATGCCATCAATTCTTTAGGCACTGTTACCCTTGCAGAATAGGTAAACCTGATACCAGGCCCGTCAGGACAAGGTATCCATGAACGAGCATAGATAGACTCGGATTGTGTATATAAGAACGGATATTTCTTACCATTGGTTTGCTGAGGGTCGAGCCATTGTAATGCTCGTGCTTTGTTGCCGGTTTTATAATAGATGGCTACTTTCTTTGTCTGTGGCAGAATAGGTATTTGTAATTCCTCTCCCAAATGAGGCACTTCACCTTTCATCAGCAATGAAGAATTAATACCATCTACTGTCGCACTGTCAATGGTCATATTGTAAGTGTCCAGCTTCAGCACTTCCTGGTTATGCGGGTTTTCGATATCCCAAGTTGCACAACCTGTTATTTGTTTCTTTTCAAAATCTACTTTGATGTCGAGGTCAAGATGTTTAACTACAACACTATCAGCATTGCTTTGGGTGTGCAAGTCTTTTACAGCAACAGTATCTTTAGTTTGGTTCGACTGAGTTGTAGCATTATTACCACATGAGCAAAGGCCTACAGCCGATATGCATACCAGGAATATTCTCTTCATTAACTTAAACAATTACATTACTAACAAGGCGCAAATATACTCGCCTGTCACGAATCATAAATTAGAAATACTAATAGGCCTCTTCCGATTTCTTAATGCCTTCCCAGGTAGTATTGGTATATCCGTCCCATACCAGCCATGTAAATATGGCCGACATAGCAAGGAACAGCAATTTGAATACCAGAAAAAATGCTTTCAGGAAACCCCATGTAGAAGATTCTGTTACTGCATTAAATAAGTAAGTAATCAAGTAATGTGAAAACCCGAAAACACCCATCAACACAAATACCATTAATACACGCAGTACCCCTTTACCACCCGATTGCTTTATCATTTCGGGCATAGAAAACGGTAACATCCTGTTGCTGATACGCATGGTGCAAACAACATATAAAGTCACATTTACCATAGCCAACAGCACATCAAATATGGCTGATGCGCCCCAAACGTATAATACAAAACCACCTATAATTGCTATGAACGGCAAATAGAACTTTACCCATACAGCTTTGAACATACCGCTCAATACCTTTCCCGGACTCACAACAGGCGATGAATAATATACCCATGCTGCTTTATACTGCTCACTCATGGTGACATAAGTAATGGCATTCATTATGACAAAGCCCGTAAGATATAATAACAACAGGTGCGTATTAGTGTGAGGCAGGTTTTGCCATGTTTCACTCAATGATTTACCATTCATCGTTACGATATATGCAAAATACAATGGCACAAATCCGATAGATGGATACACTCTCATCCTGAAAGTGCGGCTGCGGCTGCTTTGTAACCATGTGATGATAAAACCGGCTTTTGCCTCAGGAGATTTATTGAATACGTTGGCTAAACGTAAATACAAACTGCTTTTACCTCCGCTTTTTGCATTCTTTTTGCGAACAGTGTTTTCAGCACTATCCAAACCACTGATTTTTGTTATAAAACTTGGCGCAAGAAACTTCAGCGTTAGCCAAAGACAAATAAAAGGAACTACAACTGCCAACGCACTCATCCATGCAGTACCTTGTATCATTTGTGCATGCGGACTTACCCACAGCCAACAGGTAGCCAGCCAGTAGGTTGGTAAAAAACGCACCCAGGGAATCATATCAAATGTCACTTTCTGCATGGTCTCACTATCCATTATGCGAGGCAGGAAATAGCTGCACCCGATGATAATGATGGTAAACACAATTTGAAATGAGTTGAGAATATTTTTAAAGCGCTGCGCAGAGAACATTCTTATGAGCAATGCATATACTGCCATTACTATAAACAAACAGAACGCACACAACAATATTAATGGTATGGGGAATAATACTGCACCTTTCCAGCCGTGCAACATTCCGAAAACTATCCATGATGGTAATGTCATGGGAAACACAAAACGGAAGAAATAAATAGATATGTGCAATACCCTTGACAATAGTATTGTCCTGTCTGTTACCGGTTTAGGAAAAATGATGAGCTTGTCGCGGGTATCAATCAGAATGTTTGAAAAATCAGATATCAGAGCAAACGTTAATAGCAATAGAAGCAAATTGAAAAAGAGTGTAAGCCCCAACACCGGACTACTTCTGAAAGCTATTAAAGGGAAAATGTAAAGAAAGCCCATAAAAAAGCTAATGAGCATTGCTCTGAGCGAAGTGTTCTTAGCCGGTTTTCTTTTGCCATCTTTTTGCGGACGGCCAAAACCTAATGGCTTGCGGTCATCCATTTTCAGTTTTACATCCAATATGGCTTTCAATTGAGTGATGTCGGCACCCATAGCCTTCCATAAGCCCCTTGGAAGCATTATCAGCCAAAACAATATTCTGTTCATGCAGGTTCGGGTTAATTGTTATTGTTACTAATTGCAGCTGCCAAATCATCGGCCTTACGGCTCAAATCATCTGAAACTGTCAGGCGTGAGAATATTTGTTCGAGCGACTGGTTACTGTTTTCTCTAAGCTCATCAATAGTTCCGTTAGCTACTATTTTACCCTTGTCAATCAACACAATACGGTCTGACACTTTTTCTACAACATCCATCATGTGTGAACAATAGAAAATGGTTTTACCTTCCTGTTTCAGCAGTTGTAAAAGTTCTTTTACCAGTATTACAGCGTTAGCATCTAAACCTGATAAAGGCTCATCGAGTATAACAATTGATGGATTATGTAACAACCCCGAAGCCAGCAATACTTTTTGCCTCATACCTTTTGAGAAGCTGTCCATGCGCTGGTCCATATTCTCCAATAGCCCGAATGAGTTGAGCATTTTAGTCGCGCGTTCTTCGATAACATGCGGCTCCATATGATATAAAGTACCTGTAAAATTCAAATATTCCCGTGGTGTTAGCAGGTCATATAATTCTGCCAATTCAGGCACGTAGCCTATCATTTTTTTCACTTCCAGCACATTATCCCTCAGGTTTAGCCCGTTTACAGTTACATCACCCGTATAGTCCTGAATCACCCCGTTCAACACTTTTACAGTGGTAGATTTACCGGCACCGTTAGGACCAATATAACCGATAATTTGTCCGGGATAAATATCAAGGTCAATATTATTTAAAACTGTCTTATCACCGTAGTTTTTGCAGAGATTGCGAATTGTGATTATTGGTTGCATAATGGTAAAATTATAATTCCTTCGCACACCATTAGCATACGAAGGAATAAACTATTGTAAAATACCCCGTAGAGTGTTAGTTACATCTTTATCAGTTTAAAAGCATGTGTCCACTGGTTGCGCAGGAAACCCGGCAGGCACCACAGTATGCATAATTGCTCGATAACCCTTGCTGCTGTGGCTTTACCCATATCTTCTGTTTCCCAGCCAAACTTATCCAGTATAGTTTCTACTTCTTTTTTTGCATTATCGTTATTACCGCAAATAAACATTGAAGGCTTACCATCAGGAAAATTCGGATTCACCATATATGCGTTACCAACACTATTGAAACATTTTACAAAATGCGCATCAGGAAAACGAGATTGTAATATCTCCATTAACGACTCGTCTTGTGTGGTAAAATACTTCAAAACACCATCCTGTGGCGGAGCTTCAGCTATAGGGTTAGTAGTATCTATCACTGTTTTACCTGTCAGATTTTGAGGACCGGCCATTTCTATAACGTCTGTTGCCGATTTACCGGACACAGCCAAAACAATTGTTTCTCCGAATTCAGCTACCTCTTCAAAGCTGCCAACTTTTGCCTTGTAACCTATTTCATCTACCCAATCAGAGAGTTTCGAAATATCCCTGGTGCCTAACATCACATCATAACCATGTTTGATAAAGCCTTTACCTAATGTCTTGGCTACAATACCTGAGCCTAATATGCCAATTTTATTCATAAGTAGTATCTGTTAAGTCAGCAATCTAAAATATTATTCCATCAAAAAGAATGATATAGATTATAACAATTTCCTATCCGTACATTTCAATATGTATCATTTTACAGAGCATTAAGCATATATTTTTTATACTATTTATAATTTTTAAGATTTTTTTCTAAAAAATGACAAAAATCGACCAACGGGTTAACGCTTAAATGCTGTCTTAAAGCGTAGAAATACAATAGATTTTGTGAATAAATCAGCTTGGATTTCAAAAACTAAATTGATAATTTTAACCGCTTATACATAAATAACAAAAAACATGAATGTAATGAACCGCTCAATGCGATTTATAGCAGTTGCGCTTATTGCACTTTCGTCAATTTTAGCACCTAAAAATGCTAAAGCCTGTCACTTTGGAGCTGCAGAAATGTGGGTAGATTATGTAGGTGCTGGTATTGATGGCTGTACAGGTACTGCAGAATACAAGTATGATGTAACTGTTATCATTTATTATGCTTGCCAAACCTGTTGGACGAGCGGTAGCACATCCATACCTATCCAGGTTACGTCTGCAACACTCGGTTATAATACAAGCTATACTGCTGATACAATACCCGGGCCGGTAGATACGGTTCAATCATTGTGCCCTCAGTACTTCCCTTTAAACAGTTGTGCTAATCCTGCTAACGTTGGTAAATACAATGCATACCAGGGAAGGCACTACAAAACAACTATCATATTACCATCAGCTCAACCTGACTGGATATTCTCAACTGCAAGCTGCTGCCGTAATGCTGCAGTAAATGCAACACCACAATATGGTAGCTTTTACATTGAAGCAGGTTTGAATAACCAGATACACTATAACAACAGTACACCGAGATTCTTAACGCATCCATTACCATACATATGTGTCAATCAGGCCAATACATACCTGAATAGTCCTTTCGACCCTCAGGGCGACTCGATGAATATCGTTCAGGCAAGACCTATTCAAACAGGACCTGGCGCATACACTTATCTGAACTATAACGCACCATACTCATTAGCTGACCCGATGAACTCAGCTAGTTCTAATCCTTATGTATTAAACCCTGTAACAGGTGCTGCAACGTTTACGCCTCAGTTAGTAAATACTTACGCGCTTGCATTCAGGGCAGATGAATATGACCGGGCAACAGGCATTCGCACAGCATGGGCAATGCGCGACGTACAGGTGTTGGTAACGCCATGTACAATACCTCCTCCGGATATCGACTCATTAAAACCAACAATGACTGTTGAAGCAGGTACTGTAGTACCTGTGCAAGGCGGTGGTAAAGCTGTTGTTACTTGTCCAGGTAACAATTTGAAATTCAGTTTGAATTCTCACGTAGACAGTACAACACACTTCTTGTACATGTATGCTAATACAGGTTTGTTCTCAGGCTCAACATTCTCTACAATCGGCGCCGGCACTAACAACTGTACAGGTACTTTCACTTGGACACCAACTACTGCTGATATAGGCGAACATACTTTGGTAATAACATCTTCTGATTCAAGCTGCCAGGTATGGCAACCAATTGTGCTGAGGAACTATACTGTAGTTTATATCAAAGTAATGGCAGGTCTTGATGCCGGACGTGATATACCAACTTGTCAACTGAACCCTCCTAAACGCAGGCTTTCGGTAAGAGGTTATGGTAACCTTATACTTAACATTCTATGGAGTGATGTTAACGGAGGCCCTGCACAAAATATTGACAATCCTAATTCTATAGCTCCGATTGTAAGCGGTCCGGGCGGAACAGGATATGTTGTATATTCTTCTGACTTAAAAGACATGTGTAAAAGCAGAGATACCGTTTATTTAGTAAACGATATGAGCAACACTGTTGACATATTCCCGCAGGCTGACAAATTTGTTATGTGTCGCCCTGATTATCTACAACTCGATGCTGTACCTAAAGGTGCAGGACCGATAACGAATATTCCATGTGCTGCAAGCCCTACTTATACTTGCGATGTACCTGATAGTTTTGTGATATGGGGTACTCCTACTTTTGGTACAGGTATACCTTATGATACTTTAGGCACTTCTTCTCCTGTTGTATCTATTCAGCACTATGCCGGCAAAATGCAATTCCTAATTCGCAAAGATGAAATCAGGGAATATGGATTAAGAGCAGGTAGCATCAGGAGCCTGGGCTTTGAAATGACTGATAACACAGAGCCTAATTTTGATTATGCTAACTTCAGCATCTATATAGGTTGTACAGACTCAACAAAACTTGATAAATCAAAAGGCTTCATCACAGCAGGATTAACACAAGTATATACTAATCCGGGCACTATTAAATTAGACAATGGCTGGCATAATTTCCAGTTCCAAAACACTTATAACTGGGATACTAATAAACACCTTGTAATAGTAGTGTGCTGGGGTAATAACCCAACAATAGCGAATCCTTGTGCCGGTTCTACAGGTCACGCAGGCTTTATGAAATACATGCCTACTACCTACCCTGCAACTTTAAGCCTCGTTCCTACTGTAGCAGCATCAACATTGTATCTGTGCGACTCTACTAAATCTGCAAGCATGCTTGAAATGACCACCCGTCCTGTATTTACAATGACCTTCTGCGATGCACCTGGTTTACCATTTGTATATAAGTGGTATCCTGGCGTCATGTTATCAGATTCTACAGTAAAACAACCATTAGCTTATGTTCCTAAAACTACTAATTACTCCGTAGTTACTTTAGGTAAAAACGGGTGTATGATTGCAGATACTTTACAGGTTATTGTGCCAGAACACCACTTCAAAGTATTCCCTGCTGATACCTCTATCTGTTTCGGACAAACAGCACCACTTGAAATCAAAAATGGTGTATACTATCAGTGGTTCGAATACGAAGACGGATTGTATAAAGATTCTCATAACTCATTAAGCTGTGATTATTGTGCTAATCCTGTTGCCAAACCAAAGAAAAGCACACACTATAAAATCATGGTTGGAGATCAATACTTCTGCTACGATACCATCGATGCATACATAGAAGTACGTCCTCTGCCATTGGTAAATATCCTGAACAAAGACACCGTAGTGAAATACGGTCAAAGCCTTCAGTTACTGGTAAATGGTGCAAGGGTATACAACTGGACACCGGTAGCCACACTGAACAATCCAAATATCTCTTATCCTGTAGCCACACCAACAGAACCAACAATGTATGTGGTATCAGGTATAGGTTCAAACGGCTGTTATGCTTACGATACAGTACGCGTAGGTATTAACTACAGGGATAACCTGTTCATCCCTACAGCGTTCACACCTAACGGAGATGGTAAGAATGATGTGTTCAAAGTAGCTAACATGACGTTCCAAAGGATACAGGAGTTCAAAGTATTTAACCGTTGGGGCCAGGAAGTATACAATGGCAACAAAGGCTGGGATGGTAACTGGCATGGCGTACCACAGGAAATGGGCGATTACCAGTACTACATCAGGGTAAGCTACCCGGATGGCCTGGTAGAAAGCTACAAGGGCAATGTGACCTTAATCAGATAAATTATCTTAAACAATATTAACAGCCGCTTCTTAACGAAGCGGCTGTTTTATTAATATTTGATTAAATAAATAAAATACCCAACAATATTTCCGCAAAGTATGTCTGATATTATATAAATAATTCAGTCAAAAAATCTTAAATTTATTTATCAGTAACTCATAAAATGCTTTCATGAAAAACAAGCTATATCTACTTTCAATTATAGCAGTAATATTCGCACTGTCATTGAAACCGAATGTTGCAAAAGCTGACCACTGCGCGGGTGGTGAATTGATATATGAATGGATAGGAGATTCTTCTTATCGCTTCATATTTAAGTTCTATCGTGATTGCACAGGTATTGATGCGTATGCAAATCAGCAGTTGTGTATATACAACACCTGTACTGCGTCTTTGATTAATGTAACCATGAATAAATGGACAGGTCCGCTACCCGGCAACAGACAAAACGGAGACCCCGTTGCTGCAGGTTGTTCAGGATATCCGACAAGATGTGAAAGCACATCCTCCACTATACCGGGTTACAGAGAATGGTGGTATTCGTGTACCTATACACTCCCCTTCCAATGTAATTATTGGCGGTTTGGTGTATCGGTCAGTGCCCGAAATTTCAGTAATAATATACCGGGAGGATTTTTGTATTTAGAAACCACTTTTGATAATACAACGCACCCCGGGGTCTCGCCCTTTCAGGGTAATTCATCTCCATACTTTTCCATCAAACCCGTCCCTTACGTCTGTATCAATCAACCGGCATCATATAACAACGGAGCTATTGACCCCAACGGCGATTCACTTGCCACAGATTTACTTAATCCCCGATCGGGTGGATTGTGTGATGGCTCAGCAGCAAACCTGACGTATAACCCGGCGAGTCCGGCTTACTCTTTACCTAATAATCCGATACAAACTAATAATACGTGGGTAACGAACCCCACCACTGGTAATATGACATTCACGCCTTCGCAATTTGGGCCGGGAACTATTACTGTAAGAACAAAAGAATTTAGAAATGGCGTACTCATAGGTTCTATTATGCGTGACGTTCAAATACAGGTTTTAAACTGTTCATCAGTTGTGCCCACTATATCTCCAGTCACGAGTACAATTACAGGTGGCGCATATTTGTCTAACCGCGTAAATGGTTGTGCTGGGCTTACATTAAACTTCTGTTATGATGTCGTTTCAACTGATAAGCAGGCAGTACTGATATTAGATGATAACCATGATTATTCTATACCGAACGCAATAGTAACATATACTAATCAGAAAAAAGATTCAATAAGGGGATGTTTAACATGGACGCCATCTGTCACCGATACAGGATTAAGATCCTTGGTAGTAACGGTAAAAGACTCTACTTGCCGTCCACCGGGAATATTACTTTACCATACTTTTACTTTACCAATTTATATTTGGCCAGCAACCAGAACAGTTCCTGACACTAGTGTATGCCCTGGTCAAACAGCTTATCTCACCGCAGTTGGTGGTGGCAATTATACATGGTCAGTTCTACCGGGAGGTTCTCCTGTCACTTCGTTAAGTTGCACATCGTGCACAAGTCCTGTAGCTACACCTCTGTTAAAAACAAGCTATGTAGTAACATCTACAGTTAATAGCTTCTGCCCTAACAATAAAGATACTGTTATGGTAGATGTATTACCAAGCCTTAAGTTTACTCCGTTGAAGGATACAATAACATGTCCTGATAACCCGGTTATATTAGACTTAAAACCTAATCCGCCACCGGGAGTTTCTTACACTTACAAGTTTACTCCATCTACTTACCTTGATGATAGTACAAAGAGTGCACCTAAAACTACACCGAAGAAGAGTATCACTTATACCGTAGTGCTTACATCTAATGCGAATCAATGTAAAGGATTTGACACTGTTTTTGTAGATGTATTGACTGGATTTAAAATTCTGAATCCGGATACAGCTGTATGTCAGGGAAGCCAGGTACAAGTAAGAGCTACCGGCGACACACGCTATTCATTTAATTGGAAGTCTACTGGTTTGCCCGGCGCTTTTAATAACTTAAATATACTTACACCTATCATTACACCAATCGGTATAGGAACTAATACCTATACACTTGTAGCTAAATACGGACAATGTAAGGATGATTCTACATCACTGAAAATAGACTTACAGCCAATACCAACTGTAACAGTAGATAATGATGCATCTATGTGTTTCGGGGATACTATGCAACTACATAGCACTGTGTTACCTGCAAATTATCCTTTCACATTATTGTGGACACCAGGCGCACAACTGGATGACCCGAACATCCCTAACCCGATATTCAAGGCTAATCAAACTAATACGCTCACACTTACCGCATCTACATCAGCAGGTTGTAGCGGAAGTGATGATGTTAAACTCACTGTATACCCTGCTAAATTCCTGACTGCAAGCAATGACACATCTATATGTCCGGGAGATAAGGTACAACTTCATGTTATAGGAAATGGAGTTAAAACTTTCAGGTGGTATCCGGATATACGAATCAGCGATGTAACATCTTTCAACCCTACGGTTAGTCCTGCAGTAACGCAAACATATATGGCTACTGCATCAGATACTAATTCATGTAACGATACCATTAAAGTAAAAGTGATAGTACATCCTAAAGGTTTAATAGAACTGCCGGATTCAGTACGTATTTACCCGGGAGAATCTTATCAGATGGAACCCGGAGGTAACTGTACTTATTTTAGCTGGTTCCCTCCTATTGGCCTAAGCAGTGCTACAATATCCAATCCGGTTGCTAAACCTGAAGTAAACACTTTGTACAATGTAACAGCAAGAACCGAAGCTGGTTGTACTGCAAATGCGAAAGTAAATGTGTTTGTTTCTATAGAAAGCATACTTGATGTGCCTAATGCTTTTGCACCCGGAAGTGACAATGGTGTATTTAAAATACTACGCAGAGGTGACGCTACTTTAAAAACATTCTCAGTATTTAATCGTTGGGGACAAAAGGTCTTTGAAACAACAGATATAAATAAAGGATGGGACGGTACATTTAAAGGAGACGCTCAACCTATGGGAGTATATGTATACATGGTAGAAGCTGTGACTACTACCGGCCGTGTTTTCAGCAAACAAGGCAATGTAACCTTAGTACGATAGATATTTTATTAACAAATGAAAACACCCTGTAATTACGGGGTGTTTTTTTATTTATATGCTCCAATAATGCACATTAAACCACTTGTTGCATTACCCATACAATACATTAATTATTAGTTTAAAATAAAAAAATGACTGTTTGCCCAACATAGAATGTTAAATTCCTGTCTTATTTATTATGACAATAATTGTTATAAATGTAACATTATTATCATTAACAAAGAATTAATAAATAAACAAAATTATTATCAACCTGTTAAAATAAGACACTATGTTAAAAAGGCCGGTATTTACATTGATACTCCTGTTTGTGATAGGTTTTGTCATGGTTCCTAATACATCCAGAGCCACCCACGCAGCCGGTGGCGAAGTTGTATATGAACACCTTGGCGATTCTACATACAGGATATTCTTGAAATTTTACAGAGACTGTACAGGCGTTGGTGCAGGCACTACGCAACAGCTATGTATTTCTAACACCTGTACATCATCGTCGCTAACGGTGACGATGGGTTTATGGACTAACAAACTACCTGATGGACGAGACAATGGCACATCGTTATCAGCCGGTTGTTCAGCATATAAAAACACCTGCGACAGCCCCGCGTCAAAATTACCGGGATACCAGGAATGGTGGTATTATTACGATTATACGCTTCCATTCAGGTGCGACCACTGGACATTCTCTTCTGCAGTGAGTGCCAGGAACAACAGTAATAACCTGGCAGGTGCTACAGGTCAGGCTATTTATCTTGAGGCAACTTTTAATAACAATTTGTTTGTGGGAACACCCGATGATACGAGGGTAAATTTTTCTCCTTATTTCTCTGTTAAGCCAATACCTTATGTTAGCTTAAATCAGCCCTATACTTTCAATAATGGTGCGATTGACCCTAATGCCAATGATTCACTGGTAACAGAAATTATTCAACCGATGACAGGTAGTGTTTGCGGGCCGGGCAGTGTAATACCTTGGTTTGTTGGCCCTACTCCGGCATATTCAATTCCATTAAATCCTTTCCAGACGAACAATTCATTTGTATTAAATGCCGCAACAGGCCAAATGTCATTTACTCCAACTCAGATTACTGGTCCTAGTGTGTTGACAACCAGGGTAAAAGAATATAGGAAAGGGCAATTGATTGGTTGGGTAATCAGAGACGTGCAGATACAGGTAGTAACCGGTGGCGGTACAGCTCCAAACTTATTCTATGATTTTGGTAGCTTCAATAATTGTACTTGGAATGCCAATAAGGTTAATGGTTGTGCGGACCTGCCAATGAGTTTTGATTTTTATATCAAGCATACAGACCCTACAACAGTGTTTATATTAGAAGATAACCATGCACTTGCTATACCATCTTCTGTAGTTACTTACACAAACCAAAAATCTGATTCAATAAGAGGTAATTTTAGCTGGACACCAACAGTGCCTGGTAGTTATAACTTTATAGTAACTGCAAAAGACTCAACATGTAAGCCTCCCGGCATTATGTTATACTATAGTTTCAGTATACCTATATATATATGGGGTCCAACGGTGGCATTAAGAGATACCAGTATATGCCCGGGTGAAACAGCATACCTTACTGCTACAGGTGGTAGCAACTATGTATGGGGTGTTTTACCGGGTGGTTCACCTGTAACTAGTTTATCATGTACAAATTGTACCAGTCCGGTTGCAACTCCATTATTACATACTTTCTATACTGTTACTTCTACTGCAAACACTGTTTGCCCGAATAATAAGGATACTGTTGAAGTAAATGTATTACCCGGTTTGAGCTTTATACCTATAAAAGATACTGTAACCTGTCCTGATAATCCGATAGTGCTTAATCCAAAAATTAATCCACCTATTGGCGTAACATACACAGCTAAATGGAAACCATCAACTTATCTTGATGACAGTACTAAGATCATGCCTAAATCTACACCGAAGAAAACAGTAACATACATCCTTACACTATCGTCAAGTGCTAACCAATGTAAAGGCTACGACACTGTTGTTGTAGATGTACTTACAGGTTTCAAAATTCAAAATCCTGACACAGCAATATGTGATGGCGGACAGGTACAGGTTAGAGCAACGGGCGATTCGAGGTATACTTTCAAATGGGATGCAACAGGCGTACCGGGTGTATTCAGTAATCCTGATGTATTAAATCCAACTATCACACCAACAGGTATTGGCACAAACAAGTATACTCTGAAAGCTACTTTTGGTAATTGTTTGCCGGACTCATCTTCATTCAAAATCGATTTACAACCAATACCAACTGTAAAAGTTGACGATGACGCACAAATGTGCTTTGGTGATACAATGCAACTACATAGTTTTATCTTACCAGCGAACTATCCTTTCATGTTATCATGGACACCGGGTGCTCAGTTAGATAATCCGAATATTGCTAATCCGATATTTAAAGCAAATCAAACTAACACACTGACACTAACAGCATCAACTACAGCAGGATGTAAAGGAAGTGATGACGTATTCCTCAAAGTATTGCCAGCTAAATTCCTCAATGAATTGCGTGATACTGCAATTTGTCCGGGAGAAGAATTACCAATACACTTAACGGGTGTAGGTGTTAAATCAATGCGTTGGTATCCAGATTACAGAATATCTGACCCAACATCGTATAACCCTACAGTAACACCGGCAGCAACTACTACTTATTACGCAGTAGGTGTAGACACTAATTCTTGTAATGATACTTCTGCAATAAAAGTTGTAGTTCATCCTAAACCATTGGTTGATATACCTGATTCAGTACGCATATATCCAGGTGAATCATATCATATTGAACCAGGTGGTAACTGTACATATTTCAACTGGTTCCCTCCTATTGGCTTGAATAAGGCAACAATTTCAAACCCTGTAGCTAAACCTGATGTAAATACATTATACACTGTTACTGCGAGAACAGAACAAGGTTGTACTACAACAAACAAAATCAACATCTTCGTATCTATAGAAAGCATACTTGACGTTCCGAATGCATTTGCACCGGGCTCAGAAAATGGTACTTTCAAAGTAATGCGCAAAGGTGATGCTACACTGAAAAACTTTGCTATCTACAACCGTTGGGGTCAAAAAGTATTTGAAACTAATGACATCAATAAAGGATGGGATGGTAAATATAAAGATGAAGCACAGCCAATGGGTGTATATGTTTACACTGTAGAAGCAGTAACTCCTACAGGACGTGTATTCAGCAAACAAGGCAACTTAACACTTATCAGGTAACCATAACAATTCCACTCTATCACATAAAAAATGTCCCGGTTTATCCGGGACATTTTATTTTAATGAATTATGTAAGATTATAAATTCAAACTGTAACGGATATTTTTAGGAATACCGTCTTTGTGCAGCAAAATAGCTGTGGTTTTATACAATATGTAAGCCTTACTCACGTAGATATAGCCTTTATAATCATTCTTTTCACCCCATGAATTTTTAACGATATAATACTCGTTATCTTTTTGGTCTTTTGCAGTACCAACGATGTGCATACCGTGATCATCAGTAGTGGTATAATCATCTAAAGCAGCCTGGCGCAATTCAGGAGTAATGATGCGTTCTTTCTTAGGACCGTTGAATAGTTCTTTCTGTTCATCTTCTTCCATATCCTCCCACTCTTTCTGCGGAACAAATGCTACACCGTTTTTCCAGCTAAAATATTTTTCACTAACATCTGCAGCCCAAGCAACAGAATAACCCTTCTTCAATGCGTTGTCGATAATAGCAGCCAGGTCATTCATTTTTACATTGTACACTTTATCAAAGCTCCAATTGTCTTGCAGCAAGAACAATGTTTTCTTGTAATAAGGCTTATCCGTCAATGATGATATTTCTATATAATCTTTAGGGTTGATACCAACTACCTCATCAGCAAATGTTCTGGGTGTGTATGTTTTGCCTTCCCATTTGAATTCTTCAGGTACAGTACCCAAATATGTATCTAATACTTTCTGGAAAGCTTCTTTCCATTTTGGTGTCAGCTTATGATTGGGATTACTAACAACGGCATCCAACATACCTTTCAGTATTGCCTGTAATTCTCCGAATTTGTTTTTGCTGGTACCGTATTGCAAACCGGTATAAACACTCTGAGGCACTGCTCCATACTTAGCATACATGTTGATTACATCATGACACTCACCCCCATCACCCCATGAAAGAGAACCGTGCAACTTTACATAATTGTCAGCCTTATCAAGATACACACAACGAGCAGTATATATTTCAGAAAGGTCAATAGGCTTTTTGCCCATGCGTATCATTTCGCTTTCTAAAAATGAAGTGGTGGAATAGCTCCAGCATGTACCAGAACTTGCCTGATTTTTTACTGAAGTACGCTCAATATTGATATCATCTTTAAAGATGAATTTTTTCTTGGCGCTATCACTTTTGTTAGATTCCAGCTTTTTAACAAGGTCATCTTGTGCATGAGCTATAACCGGCAAAGCAGCCAGTAGCATGAATATTTTTTTCATTTAAAATAATTAATTGAGCTGCGAATATAGATAATAAAGAAGGATATATCCACCCTGTATTGGGTGAGAGGAAGGGGTAAATCCCTGTTTAATACAGGTCAATGCTATATAACAGCAACTTTTCCTGAGCACTGATACCGTAAAAACAGGCATTATTAACTGCAAAACCCTGAAAGCTCTGCCTGAGGATATTGACTATCTGTTCACGCTTAATGTCGTCATACAGCTCCAGCCTGTCTTCTTCTTCCATAGTTTGTAAATGCTGCGAAAGAGCAGTATCAGCATCCATTGCTTTTGTCACATTGGTTACGATACCCTGCATATAAGGTGAAGGCTCCCCTATTTCAAAGTCGAACAAGACTTCGAACAACGTATCCTCATCGTTAAATTGCTGGTTTTTGACGTACATCAGAAATCTAAGTTACAAAAAAACCCCGCTATTGCGGGGCTATCAGTGACCTTGTCAGGATTCAAACCTGAAACCTTCTGATCCGTAGTCAGATGCTCTATTCAGTTGAGCTACAAGGCCATTCCTTCGTTTGGGAGTGCAAAGATAAGGTATGGCTAAGATTATTACAAATAGTTTTAGAAATAGGCTGCAAAAGCCCATGTATAGGGCTATTTAAGGTATTTTAGACGCATGAATATTGAAATTTGGTCTGTAGGTAAGGAAAATGAACCTTTTATTGAGCAAGGCATACAACACTATTTTCATAAGATAAAACCCTATACCAATATCGAGCTGCATATACTGCAAGTACCCAAAAAACTAGCTACAGCAGATGCCGAAAAGTCTAAACAAATAGAAGAAGAGCTGATATTAAAAAAACTGCAAACGCATCATTACCTGCTGCTGCTGGATGAAAAAGGAAAAATGCTAACCTCTCCCCAATGGGCTAAAGAATATCAGCAATTGATGAATCGCGGAGTAAAAACGCTGGTACTACTGATAGGTGGTGCTTATGGAGTAAGTGATATCGTAAAGAAGAAAGCTAATGCTACATGGTCACTATCTAATCTTGTATTTCCGCACCAATTAGTAAGGCTTATTCTTGCAGAACAGGTTTACCGCACATATAGTATATTGAACAATTCTCCTTATCATCATTCTTAATTCTTTATTTTCGTAGTATGGGTATTAGCGCTACAATTATCATCGTTGTAATAACTGTTATCATTTCCCTTGCAGCTTTTAATAACGGGGAAGTGTTAAATAAACTGATGCTATGGCCTCGCAGGATGGACAACCCATCAGAGTATTACAGGCTAATTACATCCGGGTTTATTCACGCTGACTATATACACCTCTTTTTCAACATGTATGCTTTATATGCTTTCGGACGTTATGTTGAAGAATTTTATGATGAAATCGGGCACCCATACCTATTTCCCGTGATGTACCTGACAGGCATTGTGGCCAGTTCACTACCATCTTTTGCCAAACATAGAAACGACAGTTATTATCGTGCACTGGGTGCATCAGGTGGTGTATCAGCAGTTTTGTTTGCATTTATATACTTCGCGCCGTGGACAAAAATTTACATTATTGTATTCCCCGTTCCAGGCATCATTGCAGCTGTTGGCTATCTAGTTTACTCAGCTTACATGAACAAAAAAGGAACTGACAATGTAGGACATGATGCCCATTTTTGGGGCGCTGTTTATGGATTCTTATTCACGCTTTTATTTGACCCTACTCACGGAAGAATATTCTTCGAACAACTCATGCATCCACATTTTTAAGGCTTCTTAAATTCAATACGGATTAGCTTTTCTGTAGCTGATTTTACTTTAAACCGTTCGTCTAAACGCATACCACATACCCATACAATTTTCTTATTACACTCCAACACCCAAGTCTGCTCTTTTTCGTGCAGAGGTATTTTTTGGTCGATGAAGAACTTACTCACTTTCTTCTTCTTCATCCCCATTCCCAAAGGATAGAAATAATCTCCCTGCTTCCATTTTCTTAAGAATAAGGGGAATGAAATTTGCTTACAGTCTATTAAAGCTACATTAGCATCAGCTGGTATAGCTGCAGGTTTATCTATATAGCTAAATACAAAACTACCTTGCACAGTTTTCGCTGTACATGGCAATCCTTCTATAGTAATAATATCGGTTTGCTCAGTCTGATTAGTAGTAATGATGAGAAAATCTCTGTTACGAATTACTTTGTGGCTCTCTGATTGTACATAATGTCCGCTTTCAGACTGCAATAAAGAAATGATATGCGGCATCTGTGCAGGAGAGAATCCATAAGGTATAAATAACTCATATACTAATGTTGCCAAAGCCTCACGCTTTGCCAGTTTCAATACAGATATGTAAAAGTCCTTGCCTCGTTGTTCTACAAGCTTCCTGCGCTCTTGTTCTAATGCCTTTTTATACAGCAACTCAGCACCTTCCAGGCGTTCAATAGTTTCACTTACCCTGCTGATAGCAGCAGGAAATACTTTTTCTACAGCAGGCACTATATGATGCCTTACCTCATTGCGCAGGTAATGGTCTGTCTTATTAGAAGCGTCCTCACGATAATTAATATCGTGCTCATTTACATAATCTGATATTTCCTTTTTTGCAGCAAAAAGTAATGGCCTTATAATTTTATCATTCTTTACAGGTATACCGTGCATACCTGCCATGCCTGTGCCTTTAAAAAGGTTCATCAGCAATGTTTCCGCATTGTCATTGGCATGATGTGCAGTAGCAATAAAGGCATACTTAAATTCTTGTCTTATACTCTCCAGCCACTCATAGCGCAATATCCTTGCTGTTTCCTGTATACCCTTCTTCCACTCTTCTACTTTTTGTTGTGTATCAAAACGAACATGATGAAAGGCAACATTATTATTAAATGCCCATTCTCTGACTAAATCCTCATCTTTATTCGCTTCATCTCCTCTCAACTGAAAATTACAATGTGCAATTGCGAATGACAGTTTTGCTTTCAAAAACAAATCGGCCATAGCCATAGAATCGATACCACCACTAACCGCAAGCAGTATTGTCTGCTGTGGTGCGGCAAATTGCTTTCGCTGCCAATTATCCTGAAAACGTTGCAGTAAACTCATTTAATATGCCAGGTCTTCGTACGCACTTTGTAATTCACTGTATGTATGCATTTCATTCACTTCCTTACAAGCCTTCATACCGCGTTGATACATTTCGATGGCTTCCTCCTGCATACCATTTCGTTCCAGTAGCTTACCTAAATGATAATAGGTAGCTATATAGCCGGGATCATGATTGAGGTTCTTCTCAAATAAAACCCTTGCGTCGTTATCATTGCCCAGTTTTATATATTCCAGCGCCAAAGCATGGTTCAGGAAACAATCATCAGGCGTTTCCTTCAAAAATGTTTTTATGCGTTCTATCCTTTCTGACATCAGTGGGCAAAGTTATTAAACCTGCTGATAATAAACAGGCTACCTCAGTAGAAGTAGCCTGCGAGTATAATAACTAAAAGGTATTTACTTAGCGATCACTAACCTTGATTGTAACCTTCCGGCTTCACCATTCTCGCTCTCAAATACTACATTATAAATGCCGTTATTCAATTGCGCAGTATTTATCTGCTTTTGTGCTGATTGACAAGGCTGCTGCAACACTACTCTGCCCATCATATCAATCAATGATATTTTGCCTTTAACATTATTAATACCTGCAAATACTACATTCACATTATTAGTAGCCGGATTAGGATATACATCCATTGCTGCAGTATTATCATTAACATTGGTAATAGCTGCAGGCCAGATAACATTAAAGAATTGTGAAAAACCACAACCAAAATCACCGCTGAAGTATTTACTTAACTGGAGGTTTGCAAGGCTTGTTGTACCTCTTACCGCTAATGTGCCGGCACCGGGATTATAACCACCACCCTGCGCATATAGCGGGAAATTCATACCATCACAGTTTTTGTCATCAACCAACAATTCGTAAGCACCGGGGCCTAACGTTACAGTATCTACATAAGAACTGCTGATTGCACAATTTTCACGTTTTGCCCAAACAGTACCTATTGCATCCACAATTTTCCAACTGCTTTCGCTGATACCACCACCTGCATCGCCTTTATTAGTAAGCATACTAACTATTATTTTCATAGGCCATGTTGGCACACCTGTAAAGTAAGAATACAAAGTATTATTGCTTGCATCTCCGTCTGCAGCACCGTTCACCTCAAGCGCTTTTACTGTAAACAGAATATTTGAACCACTTGCAGTTCTTAACTCCGGCACTTCTGGAAACACTACCAATGTGCTGTCTAACGAATTAAGGTTTCCTTGCCATGTATATTGACGCATTGTAGAACCCACTCCGTAATCGAATTTGATATTGGTTATGGCAGTAGCACCTGTATTTCTGATAATCACTTTAGGAAACTTACCGGTTGGATTACTACGGAAAAAACTAGGATTGTCTGTAGGCGCAACTATAGCTTCTAAAGAAACATCTACATTATTATTAAAACCTCCGTAATAGATAACGGCACCATCTACTATATAGCTTGCATTACCATTATCGTTGTATGTTTCAAAATCCACATCAAGATTGTAATTACCACCGGTAATACCACCAAGCTTGTGTGTATTCACTCGCACTACTTCGCCTGGACACCAATTTGCCCTGTCATATATCCAAGTACCTGTTTGCGGATATAATTCATTCTGCCCGCAGTTATTCTTCCAAATATCCATCTGGTCAGTCTGACTGCCATTCAGCATTACTTTGTAGTATTTCTTACAAAACTCTGAGCAGTAATTATTATCAGAGCCGTGCCCTGATACACAAAATTTCATTTCGGTGAACTGAGTACCTGATGGTGCATTAAGCGTTTTTTGCGGAACATTCGTTTCTATTGATGTAGCACCACCATATTGAAAACTACCATTCCATACCCTGTCAATATCTATCACGTTTCGGGGAGGTGTACCTTCTATAAATATGAATTTTACATTAGCAGTATACCCACCTGAATATCCTGAATAATGGACCCTCACAATACCTGAATCCTTTATCAAAGGATAATAATCCGTTACGTCGAAAGCATATTCACCTTTCCATGTCATAGGTGTTCTTGGACCCCATGCACCTGCATAAGGTGTAATAAAACGGCCTAATTCTACAGTTTTAGACGGCTTAATAAGGTACATATTTACAGTATAATCCCATTGGCCACAATAAGTAGGATTACCAGGGCAAGCGTATTTACCAAGTGTAAAAACCATGATTATCTTCCTATAGCTCTTCGAGCCATCAGGAAATTTCATCATAGAGTCAATATTGACAGGTACATCGCCTATCCATTTATCATTAACGCCCTGAACAATGGTTGTATCGCCGGTAGCAGCTTTTACATTACCAATACAACAGATAAGTGCAAATAAGAGGGTTAAAAAACTTTTCATAGACAGATTTTAATAAAAAGATAACATCGTAAAGATATGTATATTTTTTTGCCCCAAACTCAATACGTATAGCTGCAATTATAATAGTACCTTTGCCAACTAATTTAAAATCATGGCAGGATTTACGGTAGCGATTGTAGGTAGGCCCAATGTGGGAAAGTCAACGCTATTTAACCGTTTATTGGAACAAAGAAAGGCTATAGTGGATGATATTAGCGGTGTTACCCGTGACAGACAATATGGTGTAGCTGATTGGAATGGAAAAACCTTTAATGTGATTGACACTGGTGGGTTTGTTGCGCACTCTGATGATATATTTGAAACTGAGATACGTAAACAGGTACAAATAGCAGTTGATGAAGCTAATTTGATACTATTTGTATGCGACACTGCTACAGGAATTACTAACCAGGATGAGGATATGGCTGAGATATTGCGCCGTAGCCCCAAGCCCGTATTGCTTGTTGTGAACAAAGTAGATAATTCAGAACGTGCACTGGAAGCTACTGAATTCTACTCTATGGGTTTTGATAATATCTTCTTCATCTCTTCCATTTCTGGTAGCGGCACAGGTGAGTTATTGGATGAAGTAACAAAACATGTTCCAGAAGAACCTGAAATAGCCGAAGGCGAAGAAAAAGACCCTTTACCTAAATTCATCATTATAGGCCAGCCTAATGCTGGTAAATCTACTTTACTGAATGCACTGGTAGGCGAAGAACGTACTATTGTCTCTGACATTCCTGGCACTACGCGTGATACTATACATACACACTATAATCAATTCGGCAAAGAGTTTATGCTCATAGACACTGCCGGCTTGCGTAAGAAAAAGAATGTACATGAGGACCTGGAGTTCTACTCAGTGATTCGTGCAGTACGTGCTATGGACGACGCGGATGTGTGCTTAATAGTGATTGATGCTGAAAAAGGCGTAACAGCACAGGATGTAAATATATTCAGTCTTGCTACGCGTAAAGGGAAAGGTATCGTGTTGTTGGTTAATAAATGGGACACTGTTGAAAAACAAACCAACACTGCCCGCGATTATGAAAAACTACTCAAGCAAAAGATTGCTCCATTCACAGATGTACCTGTAATATTTATATCTGCCA
Source organism: Bacteroidota bacterium (assembly GCA_018267965.1). Taxonomy (GTDB): domain Bacteria; phylum Bacteroidota; class Bacteroidia; order Chitinophagales; family Chitinophagaceae; genus Polluticoccus. Next base: position 1,134,818 of record JAFDXK010000001.1, read on the forward strand.
AAGAAAAACAACGCATATTTCAAGGCATAGAAAAGGCACTTGAAGTATATGAAAACAGAAAACGCAGAATACCAACGTCGCAGCTGAATGAAATAATGCTTAAAGAAATTGAGCACTACCCTCCTGCTATGTCTCGCGGACATGCTGTAAAAATCAAATTTGTTTCACAGATTCCAACGGTAGTACCATCGTTTGCATTCTTTGCCAATTATCCTGATTCTATCAAAGATTCATACAAAAACTTCTTAGAAAATAAATTACGTAGTCACTTCGATTTTAGTGGTGTGCCGATACGTGTATTCTTCAGGAAAAAATAACAGATAGTGAAGACGAAAAAGCTAAAACAAGATAAGGTTAATATTATTACGCTCGGTTGTTCTAAAAACATGGTGGATAGTGAGGTATTGAGCGGGCAACTGAATGCTAATGGCATTAAGGTATTGCACGAGAATGCTAAACTAGACCATAACATTGTGGTAGTGAATACATGTGGTTTTATTGACAAAGCGAAAGAAGAAAGTATAAACACTATCCTTGAACAAGTAGAGCTGAAACGTGAAGGCAAACTGGATAAAGTATATGTTACCGGCTGCCTAAGCGAACGCTATCGCGATGACCTGAGTAAAGAAATAGGGGAAGTAGATGCATGGTTTGGCACGATGGAATTACCATTGATACTAAAACAATTCAATGCCGATTATAAATCAGAACTGTTAGGTGAACGTCTTTTAAGTACGCCTCAACACTACGCATACCTTAAAATATCTGAAGGTTGCAACCGTACCTGTGCTTTCTGTGCTATACCTCTGATGCGTGGCGGACATATTTCTAAAACGATTGAAGAAGTAGTAGCCGAAGCCAAGAAATTGGTTTCGATGGGTGTGAAGGAAATCATGCTCATCGCGCAGGAGCTGACTTATTACGGACTGGACATTTATAAGAAACGTGTACTGGGAGATTTACTAAAGCATCTTTCTGATGTACAGGGCTTGCATTGGATACGCCTGCATTATGCATATCCTTCTAAATTCCCGCTGGACATATTAGATGTAATGCGCGAACGTGATAACATCTGTAATTACCTGGATATGCCATTACAGCATATATCTAACAATATGCTGACGGCTATGAAACGCCAGATGGACACACAAGAGATATACGACCTTGTAGCAACCATCCGCGATAAAGTACCCGGCATTTGTTTACGTAGCACATTGATAGCTGGTTTCCCAGGCGAAACACGTGATGATGTGGAGCAACTTAAAAAGTTCCTTGAAGATGTCCGCCTCGACCGTGTAGGTATCTTCACCTACTCTCACGAAGAGAATACTTCTGCTTATGATTTGAAAGACAATATACCTGCAGCCGAAAAAGAAGCTCGTGCACAAGAGATAATGGAAGTGCAACAGGAAATATCTTTTGAAAAGAACCAGGAAAAAGTTGGTAAGACTTTCAAAGTGATTGTTGACAAAAAAGAAGCAGGACGCTACTTAGGCCGTACAGAGTTCGATAGTGTAGAAGTAGATAATGAAGTTATCATCAACACTAAAAAAGCGTTGCCTATCGGCGATTTCGTTAACGTAACGATTACTAAAGCTTACGATTACGATTTGGAAGGTGATGTGGTTAACTAATTTTCTGGTGAGAAGTTTTAAAATAGTATTACCAATCTGTATAATAGTACTTATAACAATTGGTATTTATTTTCAAATCACCGAAACAGCTTATACAGGAATCCTTTATTGGGGAAAATATGGAGGTCAAAGCAATGGCACCATAAATAGTTTTGGTGTATATCTTTTGGCTGTAATTCTTATTGCATTTTGGCTGATGGGTTTAAAATCGTTTAAAGACGAAGAAAAACGTAAACTCAAAAAAGCTAATCGCAAAAAGAAAGTCAATTAACCCTATACATCTTTCCCGGTAAGGTTTTTACCAATCCCTGCATTTCTAATTGCAATAAAGTAGCTGCTAATTGAGAGCTGCTCATACCGCTTTTATGAAATAACTCGTCGGCATGTACTGCGTCTTTGTCATGCAGTATATCCATGATCATTTTCTCATCGGGGCTTAGATTGACGAATAAATGCTTTTGAACCGTTTTTGTTTTCTTGTCTTTACCCCAGTTCATCAATTCTATCAAATCATCCGTCTTTGTTATCATAGCAGCAATATTAGTGCGTATCAGTTCATTGCACCCTGAAGAACGTCTGTCGCCTACTCTACCAGGAAATGCAGCGACATCCCTGTTATAACTATTCGCAACTCTTGCTGTTATCAACGAACCGCCTTTTATATCGCTTTCTACAACTATAGTCACATCACACATACCGGCAACAATTCTATTGCGTTGCGGAAAGTTCTCTTTCATGCCTTGTGTGCCTGATGGATATTCTGTCAACACACCACCCATTATTTGCATTTCCTTTGCCAAATTTCTATTGCCCACAGGATACATTGTATCATGCCCATGCCCTAATACACCAATGGTGGGAATTTTATTAGCTAATGCAGCCTTATGTGCAATTGTGTCAACTCCTGCAGCCAAGCCGCTAACAATAGTTATATCTTCTATGTTTGCCAAGCCTGCAATCAGGTCTTCTGTCAGCTTAGTACCATAATCCGTATTTGAGCGAGTACCAACTACTGCTACTTGTTTTGTTGTATTCAGGTCACCGTTGCCTTTATAATACATCAGCAAGGGCGCATCAAGACAGTTCTTTAATTTATTAGGATATACATCATCATTTATCCAAACGGGTATAATGTTATTTTTAGTGATATATGTTAATTCTACCTCTGCTTTTTGTAATACTACCTCTTCTCTAAAAGACCTTGCTTTGGCCTCACTCATACCTTCAATGGCCTTCAACTCCTTTAGCGGAGCTTTAAATACTGCGCTAGCTTCTCCATAACGCTCAATCAGTGTTCTACCGATTCTGGGGCCCACCTGATTTACAAATGTTAAAGCCAGCCTGTATAATAATTCTGTTTCCATGCAATCGGCAATGTTTTTGTTCTTTAAAAAATAAACGGCTTAAAAAGTTCTAACAATTATCTTTGAACCCGTAAAACAATAATATGAAGAAAATTATTCTGAGCATCGGATTTTTATTACTGAGCATTAGCTTATTTGCCAAAGCTCCGGTTATTACTTATGTAAAGATGGACCGTACTGCCTGCTTTGGACACTGCCCTACTTACACAGTTGAGGTTTATAGCAATGGCCTGGTGCGTTATACCGGCGTTCAGTTTACAGATGTTAGCGGTACTTACGAAAAGAACATTGGTGCAGCAAAGGCTAAGCAATTGCTGGCCCAGTTTTCAAAATACCGTGTAGATACCTGCAAAAATTTGTATGAATCAAATATCGCTGACCTTCCAGGCATGCATTTCGAATTTAAAATTGATGGTAAGGACAAAACGATATCGAACGCAAATTTCGGACCTAAGTTTTTACGCGAATTAGGTATGAAGGTGGATGCTGAAACTAACCCGTTGAATGGCTGGAAAAAACAGCTGAGAAAGTAGAACAATAAACACTTTGTTTAATAATAATTGAAAAAGCCGTCCTATAACAGAACGGCTTTTTTATTGTACTACTAATTATCTTAAAGGTGCATTTTTTCTTTTTTGGCAAGTAGTTCATCGACTGTTTCCTTATACATTTCATCAGGCACACAGCAATCTACGGGACATACAGCAGCGCACTGGGGTTCATCATGAAAACCCTGGCACTCTGTACACTTATTAGGAGTAATATAATACGTATCAACAGCAATGGGCTCATGTTTCGAATTAGCGTCTGTATGGCTACCATCCATTAATGTAAAATCACCTTTTACATTAGTTCCGTCTGCTATAGCCCATTCTACCCCACCTTCATAAATCGCATTATTCGGACATTCGGGTTCGCAAGCCCCGCAATTGATACATTCGTCAGTTATTTTGATGGCCATAAATCTTCTTTTTGGTTTCTTGGGGTAAAGTTACAACTTCGCATCAAAATGCAAATGGTATGCTTTCGGTTGATAAAAGAATAGATTTGATGGTTGGGCTGGGTGATTACATATCTTCTGACAACGAAGAGTGGATTGAAGTAAAGCATAGAGCCGTTTCAGCTAATTCATGGTTTACTGCAGGCAATGTTGATTTAGCGGTAAATAACATTGCTACCAATTTCCTTAAGGCTAACAGACTTAGGCAATGGGTGTCTCAGTACCCATCTCAACATGCTGCACCAAAACTGGTGGGTATTGTAATGGCAGGTAATATTCCTTTGGTTGGTTTTCACGATTTGCTTTGCGGAATTATAAGCGGACATAACCTGTTAATAAAACTATCTACCAAAGACAATATTCTGATAACCCATTTGTTACATAAACTATCAGAACAAGCACCTGAAATTAAAGAACAGGTAAAAATTGCTGATACCCTAAAAGGATGTGACGCATACATAGCCACAGGAAGTAATAATACAGCACGTTATTTCGAACAATATTTTGGCAAGTATCCCAACATCATTCGCAAAAACAGAACCTCAGTAGCCATATTAGATGGCAGTGAAACACCTGAAGAATTGAGTCTTTTAGCTGATGACATCTTTAGTTATTTTGGGTTAGGTTGTCGCAATGTTACACAAGTGTGCTTACCACATGGCTATGATTTGAATATCCTACTTGAGGCTTGCAAAAAATATGAAGACCTGATTATTCATCATAAATACAAGCACAATTACGACTATTATTTGGCCATCTATCTATTAAACAAGGTGCCTTATATTACTAATAACAGCTTGCTGATGGTTGAAAATGCATTGCCATTCTCTGCTGTAAGCGTACTTCATTATCGTTATTATGACGACAAGCAGTCATTAGAAAAGGAATTATCAGAGAGTGATGATATTCAATGCATCGTTGGAAAAGGACATACAGCTTTTGGTGCTGCCCAATCGCCGCAACTCAATGACTATGCTGATGGTATAGACACCATGAAGTTTTTGTGCGGGCTTTAAACAACACGCCCTCACAAGGAATTTGCAAGGGCGTGAACAATTTATTTCTTAGCTACCAGTGCGCCTGGTTGCCACTTGGTAACCGTATTTACCTGCTTAGGTACTGTACGTAAATACGTATAGATAGCTGCAAGGTCACTTTCTTTCATGTTGCCATACATCGTCCATGGCATGATACTTACAAAGTCTTTTGCCATATTTACTTTTACAGGTATGTATGTAGAATCAACGTAAGACTTGAACCTCCTGATGAATGCTTCTTTAGTCCATGCACCAATGCCGGTTTCCATATCAGGGCTAATGTTAGGTGTTGTCAAGACACCACCAGGCAGTTGGAATTGACGTCCGCCACCAAATTCAGTACCTGCAATCAGTTTCTTATCCCACTTTGTATGACATTCTACACAACCCGCAGCATTTACAAGGTATTTCCCATAAGCCAATGTATCGCCCTCTGTAGGTTTCTTTTCAGGCGCTGCAGCCTTAGGTATAATACGCATAATCATGCTAAATGGAAAGTCTGCCTCAGGTGCAGGAACCTCATTTTTGATTTCGGGTAAGCTGCGTATGTAAGCAATAATGGAATAGATATCCTCAGTGTCCATTTTGCCGTAATACACATATGGCATTACCGGCATAAGAGGCTCTCCTTTTCTATCTACACCTGTAGTAATTGCCCTTAATATTTCGCCATCAGTCCAATCTTTAAGATGAGCAGGCGTAATATTTCTTGAATAAAACACACCCGGAAAACCTAAAGCTCGGTCAAAGCGCTCACCGCCTTGTCCTAATGTGCCGGGCACTAATGGGCCTGTATTAGTAGACCAGTCCCTTTTAGAATGGCAGTCCATACAAACTGTAACACAATTGGCAAGATATTCACCTCGCGCTACCCTTTCGGGAGTTATTTCAACTTTAATATCCTGTGCTGCACCAACATCAGGTTTTGCAAATTTGACATAGGACGCCAGCCCACCGACCAATACCACAATCACTACTAATAATATTAGTAGTACTTTGAATACTTTTCGCATAATGGTAGTTTTAGTTTCATAAAAATAGATGCGATTATTTTAAATTCATAATGTTTATAATAAAATAGTTTTCTGCCTTTAGATTTACAGAAGAAACTCAAGCTATGATTAAGAATATATTGAAAGACAAACCCACCAAGCTATTCCTTTTTATGACAGCTTTCTTTGTAGCTAATGCATTAATTGCAGAGTGCATAGGAGGGAAATTGTTTTCACTGGAAAGAGCCCTGGGATTTGAACCTCATCCTTTTTCACTTTTAGGAGAAGAAGGACTAACCTATACACTAACATGTGGTGTTTTGCTTTGGCCTTTAGAGTTTATTATGACTGATATTGTAAACGAATACTACGGCCCGAAAGCCGTAAGACGGATTTCCTACATTGCAGTATCTCTTATCTCCTATGCATTTTTCATGTTTTATTTTGCAATAAGGATTGCCCCTAATAAGGAATTTTGGATTACAAGTAATGTGAAAGAAGGAGTACCTGATATGCAGGCTGCCTTTAGCGTGATATTCGGACAAGGAATGTGGATAATATTTGCCAGTTTAGTTGCCTTCCTTGTAAGCCAGTTATTAGATGTATGGGTATTTCATAAGATCAAAAAAGTAACCGGAGAAAAGAAAGTTTGGTTGCGAGCTACAGGCTCAACAATGATATCTCAATTCATAGACAGTTTTATTGTGCTATTTATCGCTTTTAAAATTGGTAAAGACTGGACATACCAACGCACTTTGTCAGTATGTCTGGTAAATTATAGCTATAAAGCAGCAATGGCGTTATTACTAACGCCATTGATATACCTTATTGAAAATCGTATTGAGAATTACCTCGGCAAGGAAACAACAGCAAAAATGAAGGCTGCTGCCATGGGTGAAGATCACGAATGATTACCTCGCCCTCATGGGTCTGTTAGCATTATGTGCCAACCTGTATGTCAATACCAACTGTAAAGACGGTACACGATACAGTGCTTTAGATACTTCATATTTACCCCTTGTCAGGTTCTTATTGCTTTCCCAGAAAGCTTGAGAAACCCTTACATCAAGATTAACAGCAGGTGAAAACATGTAACCCATACCTACCATATAACCAATGGTGAACCTTTGAGAGAAATCACTTTCTGAAGACATTCTTGTATTATCCTTATCCCATGTAGATGTCAGGCCATTTGCGTTTGACTGAGTAGTAAAGTATACATGCTCCTGGCTATCTACAGCCAATGCCGTACTCTTACCTACCATGCTGAAATTGTAAGCTAATCCGGCACCTGCAAAAAGGTTGAAACGTTTGTTCTCATAACGCAACGCTACAGGTAGCTCAACGCTAACATTACTTGGTATATTGAAGTATTGTCTTACAGAAGACCATTTATACTCTACTCCGTTATTTTTAGAAACTCCCTGGCCTAATGAGTTATAATCATGTATTAATGATTTACCATTACCAAAGCGATAGATACCTTTCAGTTCAGTCAACAAGCTTAAATGCTCACTAAAGCTTAATACTCCTGAAATACCAGCCTGAACGCCTGTCATGCCATAATCTCCAAAGCTTCTGCTAACTCCCAACAATAAACCCGGATGCATGGTAACATTACCAAAGTCAATCTTAGCATTCTTCACCATTTCTTCAAAACGGTTGGTACGGTAACGCCTGTCTTTGAAAACACTGGCTGTTTTATGGCTCGCCAGGTTTTCCATAGGCGCTTCATCAGCTGAAATTTCAGTAGCCCTAACCACATTAGGATTAGCATTAAACTGTGCTTCAGTCTCAGGTAACGGATAAAGTTGTACCGGATTCGGAGCAGGAGCTACATTAGCCTTAGCCATTTTACCCTCGTATATAGAGTCTGTTATGCGTCCGCGCCTTACTTTTTCTTTAATAAATGTAAAGTCTGCAGAGTCTGTATGTTCATCAGGCTTTTTATACCTCGGATTTGTTTTTGTTGGGTCAAGCGGCTGTTTAGGTTTCGTATTGCCTGCTGTGTTTTGAGTACCTGCAGTACCTGCATAAGCATTCTGAGGAGCAGGATTGTTATTTCCTGATTTCGAAATGTTATCGCCCGAATGCAAATTGCCTGCATTATTGAGCGTTTGAGGCAATTTTACATCTTTCTTAGGCACTTTGTTTCCTGAAGCAAATGTTTCATTAGCCTTATTTTTGTTATTGTTATTCAATCTATTACGATTATTACTCGCAATACTTAAACTACTTTCCTGCTGTTCAGGGGCTGACTTCGGCGTATTATTTACACGTGTGGGTTTCGCTCCTGATGACAAGTTTTGTGTACCGGATGCTGGTTGTATTACAGATTGGGCTTTAACAGCAGGTGTTTCCTTTACATTACCTTTATTAATCGATTGATTATCATTGTTTTTATTTGTAGCAATAGTATTTGCCACTGAGTGATTTGAAGAAGAATTGTTATTGTTATTATTGCCGGGTGTATTGGCAGAAATAGCTGCTTTGCCTGGCTTTTCTGCAGTTGCATTTTCATTAATTGATGTATAAAGTTTATAACCGCCTATTGACAAGCCGCCAACTACAACTATCATAGCAGCAGCGTTTATTATGCGGCGCCAATTAGTAGCAGTCCCAACTGCTACAGCAACTGGCATCTCCTTGTCCAGGAGATCCTTCATCAGCAACCAACCTCCGGGGCGCTTCTTCTCTTCGCCTCCGGCCAGTTTCTGCCGAACCAGATCATCAATATTTATCATGTTATTATCCATAAGGATAAATTATTTTTTTAAGTGTAAATTCAATTTTTCAATCTTCTCTTTCAATATTCGTCGTCCTTCTGATAAATGCCATTTCGACGTTCCTTCGCTTATATTTAATATTTTCCCTATTTCTCTATGACTAAACCCTTCCATCACATACATATTAAAAACAGCTTTCGTTGCTTCCGGCAGTCCCTGAACCATTTCGAGTAACTGATTGTAGTACAACCTATCTGCATGGTCCTTTTGCACATACTGGTCTTTTTCAACCAGCATTATCTTCTCATTATAACGTGCATTCTGTTTCACATAGTCTGAGACGGCATGAAAGACAATTTTTCTTAACCAACCTTCGAAAGAGCCCTGAAAAGTATACTGCCCTATTTTCTGAAACGCCCTGAGAAAGCCATTATTAAGCACTTCTTCAGCTTGTTCATCATGGTCAATATACCTTTTCACCACACTCATCATCCTGCCACAAAACAAACTATACACCTTTTCTTGCGCGCTGCGTTCGTTACGCACACACCCCTGAATAAGATCCTGCAGTTCGCTCGCCTGCCCTTGTACAGTATAGTTCAATGCTATGGACAAGTAACGGGTATAAAAGATTTACATCATAATAGACTGAATCTATGTTAGATGCGTTGGGTATAACCGCTACAATTTTTAAGTTTTAACTAATAAGTAGCTAAGATAGGTCAATCCAATATGACATAAAAAGTTAATACAAATAAGATTTAATGATATTCGTATTAATACAACAGTAAAAACATCAATATGTATGCATTGAGAAGGGAAAAAATGACCAAATAGTTTTTTTTGCATCATTCTTATGTTAACTGCATATATATCATTAGGTTATTACAATATAATTCATAGATTTGTCCTTTATTAATTTTTTATTTCAATTACAATGCAAGAAGGTAAAGTAAAATTCTTCAATGAAACTAAAGGATTTGGTTTCATTACACCTAATGACGGCGGTGCCGACATATTTGTTCACGTGTCTGGCCTAGTTGACAAAGTCCGTGAAAACGATCAGGTTACTTATGAAATTAAGGACGGTAAAAAAGGGCCAAACGCTATTAACGTTAGGCTTGCTCAATAATAGTTAGTCAGACGAAATTAAGATAAGGCATATCATTGATATGCCTTATTTATTTTTAGCAACAGCATCTCCCTGCTTGTTTTCTACCAGGTAGTAGTAACGCGTATAAGAGTTTGCACTCATGGCTAATATTGTTTCTCCTTTCAAAGATGTTGCTATCCAAAAGCTGTACAGCCTTGATTTGTATGTTCCCTTGTACTGGCCTTGCCTTACTCTGAATTCTTTATTATCGATGTGAAGCACATCGTCTTTAATTTCTACACTACCTTGTTTATTGGTTACTTCTGTTTTGTCAAAACCAAAGTAATCGCTTCCTGTAGTTACTTCTGTGATTTTTGTGTAAGTATATTTTTGTGCAAATGCCATAGCAGGCAACATTGCTAATGCGAATAGTAGTGCTTTCATATCTCGTGTTTTTTATCAGGCATATCACTACACCTTGTTTTGAAATACAAATATGATGCTCTGCATAAGCGTAAGCAAACTTTGCAGCTTTATTAACTTACAACATGCAACTTGGTTAACCAGTCGATAACATTACCTGCTTAGCGATATACCTGCCAGCCAATTAACACCCGGCATTGGTCGTCCACTCACTACTTGGTATTGCTCATTCCATATATTGTTGCATTGAGCCACAAATTGAATACTGTATGCACCTCGTTTCAAAGCATACATGAGCTGTATATTCCCTGTGTTATATGGCATGAGCCAAGAGGATTCATCTACCGTTATGAAACGATAGCCTGTATAGGTATGATTGTAGTTGAAATATACATTCTTATAGCTGAAACCAATGTTAGCTTGTCCGTTATAACGTGGTGTGTATGGTATTTGTTTACCAATACTACCATCACCGGGTATATAACTAATCTCGGTGGTAGCCAATACATAAGCTGTATTTAAACCTGCATGAAGTTTGAAATTACCAAAGCTATACTGCAATGAGGTCTCCGTCTCAACACCTCTGCTATGTACCTGTGCAATGTTATGCGGTGTCCAGATTGCACCACCAAACCATATTATCCAATCTTTTATCCTGCGGTTGAATAACGATACATCATGAAAGAAGACCAAACGCTTGTTCGTATTTGTTTTGATAACATAACCAAAATCCTCGCTCCATCCTTGTTCAGGTTTTAGGGAAGTATCTCCACCCGGATAATAATACAAGTCATTCAGCGTTGGCATGCGATAGCTACGCTGGATATTGGTTCGTATACTCAACCAATTGGTAAAAGCATAAGCGATATTTAAACCTGACATGGGTGAAGTCTTCTTACTAACATACATACCCCTGCCGTGTAACGCAATATGCAACTTATTGTGGAATGCAGTAAGCGAATATGCCAAAGCAACAGCATAACGCGGTTGCCTTACAACATCATTTAGCGATTGCCTTTCCATCCAGACATATTGTACAGGTATAAATAACATGAATTTGTGGTGTGTGCTAATTCGATAATTCACACCTGCTTCTCCATAAACCTGATGTGTGCTGTATTTCGCATCTATGTATATCACACTGTCATTATAGTGCATATCATCCTGCAAATACGCCAGCTTGGTATATAAGCTTAGCTTATCACCTTGCCTCTTCCAATCACCTAATAAACGAATGGTTTTGTCCTGCTGATATTTTACAGATTTAAGTTCAAATAACGCTTTCGGTATCTGACGGTCGTAATTCTGAAACCAGCCGGTGAAAGCAAATGTATTCTTATCATTAGCTTTATATCCTAACTGAACCTGCCCGTTAAAGTTTTCAACTTTACTATTATCTGTTTGATACGTTGTACCATTATCAGTGTAGCGGAAATTATTATTTGCACTGCTTGTAGCGAAAGACACATTCGTATACAGTCTTTGCATACTAACACTACTTTTGATACCAAACTGTACCTGACCGAAACTACCACCGGCAAAAGACAATGCATTATGAAACGATGTTGTATTACTAAAATAAGGGCTTTCGCTTTCCAGTATTAATGCACCTCCTACATTACCACTACCCCACAATGCAGAAGAGCCACCGTAAACAATATTCACCTTGCTAAAAGATGTTGTTTGCAGCATAGATACATCTGCTATACCCGTAGCAGCATTCTGCAATGGAATGCCATTCCAATATACCTGCGATTGTGCAGCAGATGCTCCTCGAAAATTAAGCGTCGCCAAACTGTTAAACCCATAAGATTTCACAAATACCGGCACCTGTTGAGACAACACGCTTGCCATACTTTGGTACCTGTATAACTCGAGCGTAAGGCTGTCAATTGTTTTTACTTTTTGTCCGGGAGAATAAGTATTGATACGTTCGTCGCCGGATATCTTCTTTCTATTCGTTTTTACATTAACGGGCTTTAATGTATCTGTTACCTGGGCATGAGTGCTGTAAAAACATGATAGCATCACCATAAGTAATGCTATCAGTTGTTTTTTCACCGTGAAAGGGCTCTCACTCATTTTTGTTTATTTAGTCGAATAAAAAATGCCCGGGTCCAACACCCACTGCAAATTGTGTATTAAGACTACCATCTGTATTATAAACAGACACAGAGCCTTTTTGTGTAAATCCTTTTGGGTCGCCGATATAAACCTTATCAGTTATAGGGCTTACACCCAATGCCCAAAAATACTGAAATGATTGCGCAGCAACGAATGCTTTATTAGGCAAACCGGCATCATTTACACTCATTTTAAAAATACCATTATAGTCCGTACCTCCTGCATAATTCACTTCAATGAAGTACAGCACGTCTTTAGTCTTATTAAAAGCAGGACGAATGACATCAGCTTTAGGAGGGAAACTATATGACTTTACTACTTGCTCTTGCTGGTTGAGCACAGTCAACACTGCATTTTTACCTTTCGATACATTTCCTGATAAAACCCAAAGTTGATTATTATTATCAACCAATACTTCTTGTGGCGCTGCACCTTGTATAGGTATAGCCTTTGCAACTTTATCAGTTACAATATCTATAGTGTAAATATTTTTGCAGGCTGTATCCCATGTACAGGCATATACCTTACCATTATGCATCACCATACCTTCAGGGTTTTGGTACGGCATATCAATAGTGCCGTTTATCACCAATGACTTAGGATTGATGATATAGACCTTATTACTAAACAATGTAGAGACATAAGCCTTTTCTTCATTAATTGCAATAATGTATCTCGGTTTGGGTATATTGATTGTACCTGCAAGCGAATTATCTGCACGATTCAATACAACTATTTTATCAGAATTATTGACACACAAAAACAACTTATCTCCTATACGTGTCATACTCTGAAATACATCACCCAGTTTGCCACCCGTTACAGAAGCATAAATGTCTCCATATACAGTATTCAGCTTCGGGTCGTAACGATACAACGAACCATCGCCATTACCGAAATTACCCTCACAAACCACGTAAACATTTTCTGTTACAACTGGTTCGGGAGTAGCTATCGGGTCGGCAGGCTTATCCTTTACGCAGGCCTGAAACAGCGCAGCGCAAAGGATAATACCGATTATATTTTTGATATTTTTTGAACCCATTTGTTACCGTTAACGTCGCTTACAGTTAAGTAATATACACCTTTAGATAATGACATAAGTGATATAGCATTGTTATTAACTTGGATTGCAGACTGATACATTATTTTACCTGTAACATCTGTCAGCGTTCCGTACAAATCACCTTGCGGCTGATATTTAAACGCTACGTGTATAACATCTGTTGCAGGATTAGGATATACCTGCATATTGCTACTTTCATTAACAACATTTACAGTTGCAGGCCATTTCAGGTACATAGCCCCTACTGCATCCAAATCAAAACCGCCGCCCGGAAAAGCAGTAGGATAAGGGTCATTAACCCTTCTACCGTCTTTATCTTTCTGAGCGTGTTTACCTGTAGAACCTACCGCATCAATGAGACGAACACTGATGATATTATCTATATCAAGCCCAGGTGTGCCTGCTAATTCCTGCAAATCGAAAGGCGTACCATAATTACCGATGTATTTACCTGCAAGGTTATTAATTGCTCTTGTGTTAGTATATACACCCGCTGCAGGGATTTGAGTACTATCAATTAAACAAGATGCCGGAAAACGAGTATAATTAACGCCATCAGAACTAACCTCTACAAATGCCAATTCAAGAAATGCTTCTTCGGGGTTTGCACCGTTTGCAAAACCATTTTCGAATACTACAAAGTCAGGACCTGCGCCATTATAAATAACATTGTTGAATCCGAGTACAGCTACACCGCTATCACCCAAGCTCACGAGACTATTATCTGCCATTCCTATTCCATTAGAATCAACACCTATTGAGACAAGGCCTTTAGATGGTGTATCAATATCCATCGGACCTCTTGTTACAACACAGCTTGTGGCCCATCCTTTAATACTTGCATCTGCTTTAGGGACTGCTGTACTTCCCAATATAGTAGCCTGCGGTGCATAAGGTAAAATATTTTCCTGTGTGCTGAAATTATCCATACAAAAGAATGCAGGTGTATTCATACCAAAACTACCCGCATCACTTGAGCTAAGATTGAACACTACACTATCTACTTTACCCAACGGCATCAGGTTAACCCATTTCCATGTTTTAAGGATATAGTCTTTACTGTTATCCGAATTGCGAAAATCGGCAAGGTAAACCTCTACGCTGTCTTGTTTCAAATTACCATTTATGTAACCACGAATAGTTATCTTGAACCAATCGGCATCGTTACCGCTTGTGCCACCAAACTTTTTAGCAAATGCATCGCCATCGCGCATGCTGTTGTATGCATAGGTATTGTTAGTAACATAGAAGCCACTTACAAATCCTCCTTTGCCTGCTCCGGTTAATTTGACGTAATTATCAATACCGTTTGATACAATATATTTATCCGATGCATTAAAGCCTTTTGCAGTCTTAGCAGAATACTCGTTCATGTAACCGCTGGTTACACTATCCATCATATTAGAGTAAGCAAAGCCGTGGTCCCAATAGCCACCAAATGAAGAATAATACACACATGGGAAATGTGCGAGGCCATTATTAAACCCAACATCATTGCCCGGGCTTGAATAATTCACATAAAATGTGTCGAGCTTAGGCAATGTAAGCCCTTCAAAATCTGCCACAGTTTGGGCACGGGCTGCAACTGTTGCAGCGATTGCTAAGATTGTTAGTGTAAATCTGCGCATAAGAAATTGGTTTAAACAATTTTTTAAATGCAGCTAATGAGAAAAATGCAGATAAAGATTAAAGGGATGCGTATGGAGCTTGCCTTTGTTCTATCTGTGCTTTTATTCCCGAAAGCAGCGATAAATAAATAAAATTCCAAAGGCAGGTTTTCTGACTTGCTTCACCTTTTGCGGCCTTCCCATCCCTTGCGGAACAGTGGCAAAATTGCTGGTTACAAAAGGCTTTGAATGAAGCTTACAGCATCGGGTAATGTTCAGGATTTACACCTGATTCCCTATTCCTTTGCAAGGACAAAAGTAAAAAGTGAAAGGTAAAAACCAAAAAGAATTTATCCCGACTGCATCTATTCACTCATAAGGCGTTGACGCATAGCTTCATAGAGTATCATGCCTGTGGCTACAGAAACATTCAGAGAATCAAACTGTTGTGCCATCGGTATTCGTATCAGTTGGTCGGCACGTTTCAGTACATCTTTGCTGATGCCTGTATCTTCTGCTCCCATCACAATACAAGAAGGGATAGTAATATCTGCTTCATATATAGGAATACTTCCCCGCATTTCTGTACCCAATACCTGTATACCGTTCAGGCGCAGTACATCCATAGCCTGTGGAACAGAAGGAATACGACAAAGCATGATTTTATGCAACGCTCCTGCAGATGTTTTAACTGCTTCTTCCGTTAGCGATGCTGAAGATGATGTAGGCAGTATCAATCCCTGAGCACCACAACACCACGCACTACGTGCTATGGCACCTACGTTGCGTACGTCAGTCACGCCATCGAGTAATACAAATAAGGGCACTTCTCCTTTATCTACCACCATTGATATGGCATCCTGCAGCTCTACATATTGCAGCAGGCTTGTCCATGCAATAACACCCTGGTGCTGAGCACGGGTCATACCATCCAGTTTCTCTGCAGGAACCTGGCTGATAGGAATATTACGCTCACGTGCCAGCTTTTTGATGCTATTGATTTCTTCTCCTGATGCGGTACGTAGCAGAAATATCTTTTCAATAGCTGTTCCTTGCCCTATAGCTTCTAAAACAGGTTTGCGGCCAATGAGTAATGGAAGTGAGCGAGGACGTGGACGAGCCGGTTTCATGCCGTAAAGATAATATCTGAACCTGGATTTATAGGATTAATGGATCTACCGGGTTGATAATAGCATATTCGGCAAGGCATTCGGGGCAAAGGCAGTTATCAAACTTAGCTTTAAGTTCTTTGAGTGCATCAAGACTTAGTGTATAGTTCTCGCACCAGCAACCACCTTCATCGTTCTTACATTCGAACGAGGCTTTGCATTTAGAACACTGTTTGGTGGATGGCATCTGCAATATTACTGCTATTGCATAGGAAATTCAAAATGGATGCTATCGCCTTTATAAACGAAATCGAGTGATAATGTCTGATAAACGAGATTATTGCCAAAATAATAATCTGGCAATATTGCCTTTGTAGTCCCAATACCAATTGCTTTGTAGAAATACTCAAGACTATGATCATAAATATTCTGCATCTTCCATGACTTGAAATATTGTCCACCCAAAATATAGCCGCCACCATTTAATACATTTACTTCCCTCCAGGCAGGGAATGGCGAAACCTGCCCTTTGTTTGTATTATCTGAAAAATCTGCTACTAAAAAAAATTCGTTGTTCTCCACAGCATTTCTTGCATGTCCTGAATATACTTTTTTTGTCAGGGTATCTTCACGCAGATAATACCTGTATTTATGGTCTCTAATAGTATCACCTGAATAATATGGGCCAAAGGCATTTAATGTGTATTGATAAACATGGTAAGTATAGTTATCAATAACAGTATCTTTACCTAAAGCTTCTATTAGAAAATGATAGTCCCATAATAAATCCTTTGCACCTTCAATATTCATATCTGTGGGGTCTTGATATGGGAAACAATTTTGATCTCCAATCATATGTACATACCACTTAGCATCTTTAGTAGGTATCAAAGCAAAGTCTGTTGTCTTATATTCGGTAGCCTTTGGAACTGAAGACACATTTTCTTTTTTACAGCCTAACAGGCACAATGCTATGAACAGATAAATAAAAGGTTTCATATAGGTCGGTATTTACAATAAAGCTAATACACTAAAACGCGAATGGCAACCCTCAGGCTGCCATTCTATAGTATTATTACAAATTACTGACTATCCCATGTTATGAAACACCTGCTGCACATCATCATCTTCCTCTACCCTTGCTATCAATTTAAATACATCCTGCGCCTGCTCTTCGCTTACAGGTACTGTATTCATTGGTATCCATTCCAGCTCTGATGAAATAGGTGTAATGCCTTTTTCTTCCAGCGCTTTCTGCATTTTACCGAAGTCTTCGAAAGTGCAGCGCACAATCAGGTTACCATCACTATCCTCACCCAGCTCTTCCAAACCATAGTCTATCAGTTCCAGCTCCATGTCTTCTGCATTCAATCCAGCAGGGTTCAGCTTAAACACACCCAGGTGTTTGAACAGGAAACCTACCGAACCGCTATTACCCAGCGCACCACCACCTTTGTTGAAGTGTGAGCGAACATTGGCCACGGTACGTGTAGTATTATCAGTAGCCGTTACCACCAATATAGCCACACCATGAGGCGCATATCCTTCATACAATACCTCGTCATAGTTGCTGGTATCTTTGCCCATTGCATTTTTAATGGCAGCCTCAATACGGTCTTTAGGCATATTGAAAGACTTGGCATTTTGCATAATGCGGCGCAGCATTGGGTTGGTATCAGGGTCAGGGCCACCTTTCTTTACAGCTATAGCTATTTCTTTACCTACGCGGCTAAACTGTTTTGCCATCCTGTCGTAGCGGGCAAACATGGATGATTTCCTTACTTCAAAAATCCTACCCATAATATGAGGTCTATTTATTGTTTATATAATAATGAGCCGCAAAAATAATAAAGGACTGAAGACTAAAGAAATTAATGTAATCATTTAGATATACATTTGTGTGATATAATAACAATTACTGCCCAAAAAATGCGACTTAAATTATTATTTATAGCTGTTCTGCTCTTCAGTTTTATACAATTTGGCTTCTCTGACGGCAAAGGCCCTGCATGTACCACCGTGCATAACGGCAAGTTCAAGTATCGTGATTTCCCCAGCTCTATTATTGAAATAAAAGGGAACAAACACGTGGAATATAACAAGGAGAAAAACTATAGGATTCAATCTACCCTTGAATGGGTAAGCGATTGCGAATATAACCTTACGATAGTAAAAGTAGATGCTAAAGACATGTCATTTGCTGTAGGAGATAAGATGAATGTAGTGATTACAGCAGTGAATGGCACCAGTGTATATTACAAAGCAAACTACAAAGGCAATATCACCGAAAGTGTGATGATAAAAATCGATTAACCACGAGTTGTTTTTCAATATTATTCGAAAAACAATATAGCATTTCACATCTCTGCAAAAAATCTAATACCCTTTGTGGTAAAGGGTTTCGGATTGTGTTAACAATTCATTTCTTAACCATTGGTTAACCGTTATGCATTTTTGGAGTTAACAGCTTTTAAACACGTCGTTAAGCCGTTCTGTTTATTTGGAAAGGCTTGCTGCGTAGCCCCATATTTGTGTCAAGAAAGGGAATTAAGCCTTTCAGAACAAAAAATAAAAAACACAAGTCATGCAACAAACTACTAACATCCGCAAAGCAGAAGCAACAAAGAAAATCATGTTGTTCGTTTCAATTCTTACCTGCGTGGTATTGGCGGTAAACTTGTAAGACACTGCCGGGTGGATGGCAGTTTTCTTGCGATGATCTACTCTGTCTGCCCGGTTTTCCAACGTTCTCTCTTATCCTCTATATGTAATAAAGCCCCGTTTCTACGGGGCTTCTTACTTTATATACACTTATGAATCATTATTTCATTACCTGAAACTGCTTGGTAAGCTCTCCCTCTTGCGTACTAAGCTTTAGAATATAACTCCCATTTGGCAACTCTGTAAGGGGTATAGTGCGAGAATAAGTATTTGTTTTAGGCTCTGTCCATTGCCTTACCACCCTGCCCTGTATATCATAAATAGCAGCTTTAAAGTCCTGAGTGAATACTTTATCAATCTCAATACGAATGAAAGCAGATGAAGGGGATGGATATAGCTTTATACTGGCATCAGCTGTCTGTTCGTTAATATTAGTTGGCCAGTTGGGTTCGTAAATAAATGTAAGCCTTGATGAAGAGCTTGAAGTATCATTGTAATAATCCCAACTGCCGTTAATCCAATATCTAGACTCTATCGTTGACATTAAATCGGCGCTGTTATAAGTATAATCATAGCGATACAAAGTATCCCAGGAAGAGTTTGAAATATTCCACCCATGATAGATATAAGAAGTCACCTTATTCGAAGCATCATAACTATATTCCTTTTTACTAAAATTTGAAATTGGGGTCTTTCCAAATGGATTAAACTCTCTGATTTCAACATCAATATTTCCTGCTGATGTATAAGTATAGCTAAATCTATTAGCTAACACCCATGCACTACCTGATTTCGCATAACTCGAAATGCTTATTAATTGACCGGATGAATTATAACTATAATCTTGTTTACCATAGTAATAATTCGTGCTAAGTATTTGGGTTAACTGACCTGACGAATTATAGAAATATGCGGTTATGCCACTAGAACTCGAAATAATTGTATCTAGTTGGCCCAAGGAATTATACACATATCTATCAACCCCAAAATTTCTATGCTCCGTCATTTTATTACCAATATAACTATAAGTATCTATCGAAGTTGATGGTGGAGAGGCAGGCAGTGAATACGTTGCATTTGAAAACAATATGATATTACTATTCATATCTATTGTTTGTTGCAACATATGATTAGATTTCACACTGCCAGAAGGCCAATAAGTGATAAAAGTGGCGCTATCATATTGCATATTAGGATACATTTTCAAAAACACGTCTACCCAGCGATCATAAATAGGAGAAACTGATACTAAACTATTATTAGAAAAAGAACCCATTTTCTTTCCTGAATAAAAATAGACGGCAGAATCGCATACATACATTCTAGAACTGGTGTAATCATAGGCCTCACGTTTCAAAATCTTTAACCTAAAGTTCTGAGCTGAAGAATCATAGCAGGAAGATGTAAATATTAATACCAGGAATAAAGTAATTAAGCAACGCATAAGAAGAGGTTTTAAAGGTTAATAATGCTTTGGTGACATAAAGCTATATCAGCCATTTGCTCATTCAAATAGCTAAAACCTGTTATTACTGTGCCGTGACCAAGCCATTACTTCTGCGTGACACACCCTCCACAATCCAATCCCACAAAGCTTTTCACCTATCTGTTAACAATCTGTTTGTAAATAGGTGGTTAACCGTTTGCAACTTTCGGCGTTAACTAATTTCTAAGCTGTCGTTAAGTGTCTCTTATTTTTTGGCAAAGGGGTGTTGCGCGTTGCATCTTTGTTTCATCAAAGCAAAAACACAAAAACAAAAAATAAAAAACACGCCTTCGGGCACACAAAACAAAACACAAAATGAAAAACGCAACTAACATCCGCAAAGCAGAAGCAACTCAGAAAATCCTCCTTTTCGTTTCAATACTCGCTTGCGTAGTATTAGCGGTTAATATTTAAGATACTGCCGGGTAGATGCAGTTTTTCTTGCGATGATCTACTCTGTCTGCCCGGTTTTCTATTGATCTCTCTTATCCTCTATATGTAATAAAAAAGCCCCTATCAAGGGGCTTTTACGTTTAATGACGTATAATATTACTTCAATTCTTTATCCAGGAATTTACCGAGTCCCTTGCCGGCTGTAGCATAAGATTCCTGTATACGTTCACCGGTATCATAGTCATTGCCACCGAAAGTGCGCCCCGGACAATTCTGCACAGATATTTTAGCTATGACATTTGATGGATTAGCAGTTTCTACAATCCATGCCTCACCATCTATTTCAGCATTTTTGCGGGTGATGTAAACATTATAACCCGGCTCTGTATAGGTGGTCTTAAATATCAAAGTATATTTTTCTGAAGGATAATCTCCCAGCATAATATCCTCTTCATATTTTGCAAAAAGCTCTTTGAACTGTGGCTCGAACCTGTTTTTGCGGTCTGCCACCCACGATTTAGCCCATGTATCGCCCTTACCCGCTTCTTTCTCGTTGTAATCACTTTTCTTTTTAGCTATGTATTCATCTTCCGTAGCAAACTTGCCTACACCCATTTTAGAATAATCGAATTGCAGGTTCATCTTCTTTACCGATTTAATGGCGTCAAGGCTGCCATCTATCAATCTTACTTTCTGGGCATAAAGCTGCGACATCGTAAAGCATGCCATAAAAAGGAGCACGTATCGTATTTTCATAAGTCAATGTTTTTAACAAAGATAATTTAATGAAAACAATGTAAACAGCTTATACCCATTTTATATTAATGATATATATCACAATACAATTATTCAGCTCTAAGGGATATTTTTGCAACCTTAACGGAGAATAAGAACTAATGCCTGAACAGGATAACCATACAGAACAAAATTCGGTTTTGATAAACCAAATGTATCAGAACTGGTTTTTGGATTATGCCAGCTATGTGATATTAGAACGTGCGGTACCATCTATAGAAGATGGTTTAAAGCCGGTGCAACGCCGCATACTGCATGCCATGAAGGAAATGGATGACGGCAGGTATAATAAGATAGCCAACGTCATAGGGCAAACCATGCAATACCACCCGCATGGCGATGCATCAATAGGTGATGCTATTATTAATATAGGCCAAAAAGACTTGCTGATTGATACTCAGGGTAACTGGGGCGATGTAAGAACAGGTGACAGTGCTGCTGCACCTCGTTATATTGAAGGTCGTTTATCCAAGTTTGCTTTGGATGTTGCCTTCAATGGCAAAACAACCGATTGGCAGTTAAGTTACGATGGTCGCAAGAACGAACCTGTAACACTCCCTATGAAATTCCCGCTGCTGCTGTCACAAGGCGCAGAGGGTATTGCAGTAGGTTTATCAACCAAAATATTGCCACATAATTTCTGCGAACTGATAGAATCTGCTATCAAATACCTGAAGGGCAAAAAGTTTGAGCTTTACCCCGATTTTGGTACCGGCGGCATGATAGATGTCAGCAATTACAATGACGGAACACGTGGCGGAAAGGTGCGTGTAAGGGTGCATATCGAAGAGGTTGATAAAAAGACCATTGCTATTAAAGATGTGCCGTATGGTGTCACTACTACTCAACTGGTAGATAGCATCCTCAAGGCAAACGATAGCGGAAAGATAAAAATCAAGAGTGTTACAGATAATACGGCTAAAGATGTTGAGTTGCTCATTCAGTTAGCACCGGGTGTCACTACCGACCAAACAATAGATGCGCTGTATGCTTTTACCGATTGTGAAGTATCTATATCGCCTAACGCCTGCGTCATTATCAATGATAAGCCACATTTTGTGGGCGTAACCGAGCTGCTCAAATATTCTGCAGAACATACCAAGAAGCTTTTACTGAAAGAGCTGGAAATAAAGCTGAATGAACTGGAGGAAGACTGGCACTACTCTTCTCTCGAAAAAATATTCATCGAAAAACGCATCTACCGAGATATTGAGGAACAAACTACTTGGGAAGGCGTATTAACAGCTATCGACAAAGGTTTGAAACCTTATGTAAAGAAATTACGCAGGGCTGTTACCCAGGATGATATCATCAAGCTCACAGAGATAAAGATCAAACGTATCTCTAAGTACGATACATTCAAAGCAGATGAACATATTAAAGGCACAGAGGCAGCTATAGACGAGGTAAAACATAACATTGCCCACCTCAACGATTACGCTATAGCGTATTATGAAAACCTGCTGAAGAAATACGGCAAAGACAGAGAACGCAAAACAGAGATTCGTCCTTTCGAAACCATACAGGTACAAAGCATTGCCATAGCTAATGCTAAGCTGTATGTAAACTATAAAGAAGGTTTCATAGGTACCGGGCTAAAGAAAGATGAATTTGCTTTCGAATGTTCTGACCTCGATAACATTATTGTTTTCCGAAAGGATGGCAAAATGATCATTACCAAAGTGGCAGACAAAACCTTTGTGGGTAAAGACATCATATACCTCGCTGCTTTCATCAAGAATGATGAGCGTACTACTTACAATATGATGTACCTCGATGGCAAAACAGGCATTGCATACGCCAAGCGTTTCAACGTAACGGGTATTACCCGCGATAAAGAATATGATTTAACCAAAGGCAATCCCGGTAGTAAATGTCTTTACTTTACTGCAAACGCCAATGGTGAAGCTGAAGTGGTAACGGTTACATTGTCACCTGGCAGCAAAGCAAGGAATAAAGTTTTTGACTTCTTCTTCGAAGAACTGGAGATAAAAGGGCGTAGCTCTCAGGGCAACCAGGTTACTAAATACCCGATAAAAGGAGTGAAGCTGAAAGAGAAAGGCCGCTCTACCCTTTCAGGCCAAAAAATATGGTATGATGACACCGTAGGACGTCTGAATAAAGATGGAAACGGCATCCTTTTAGGCAGTTTCGAAGAAAATGACAGAATTATTACATTCTATAAAGACGGTTCTTACGAGCTTTCAGACTATGAATTGACCAACCGATTTGAGGCGGATGATGTAGTAAGAATGGAAAAATTCAACCCGAATAAAGTAGTTACCGCTATCTATTTCGATAACAAAGGAAAGCAGTTTAATGCCAAGAGATTTAAAGTAGAAAGCCAGACGTTGAAGAACAGGTATAGTTTTATTAAGGAAGGAGAAGGCAACTATCTTGAACTGGTAACAACAACTGCCGAACCTGTTGTGATTGTAAGAACGGGTAAAAAGAAATCGGAACTGGAAGAAACAACAATGGCACTGCACGAACAGATTGAGATAACAGGCTGGAAGACAATAGGTACACGTATTGCAGGAAATGATATGAAAGAAGTAACTTTAGTGTCTACACCCGATGGGGAAAATCAGGCATTATCACTGTTTTAGTCATTACATTATTAACAAAAAAATACTACCTTCACACACTTTTTTATAGTCCCCGACAGGCGTTAATATAATAATGAAAAAAATAGAACTGGAAATTGTTGCTTTATCTCACAGCATTACACAAACACATTCTTATGCTGTGGTGTTAGGCGAAGTGAATGGATTGAGGCGTTTACCAATTGTCATCGGTGGGTTTGAAGCACAGGCCATAGCTGTTGCGCTGGAAAAAATGCAACCCAGCAGGCCACTGACTCATGATCTTTTTGCCAATTTTATGGATACCTTTGGCATAGAGCTTGTTGAGGTTCTTATATATAAACTGGAAGAAGGAATATTTTTCGCAAAACTCGTTTGCCAAAACAATAACGAAACAGTAGAGATTGATTCCCGTACATCAGATGCATTGGCCATGGCAGTAAGGGCTAATTGCAAAATATATACTTACGAAAATATCCTTGATTCTGCAGGCCTATACCTCGAAAACACTGAAGAACAGCCGGAAACCAAAACAACTACCCCTGGCTCTGCTGTCAAAAACTTAAATTTTGAAAAAGACCTCAAGAGCATGAGCCTTGAGGAGCTAAACACTTTATTGCAACAAGTGCTGGAGCAGGAAGACTATGTTACAGCCATAACAATAAGGGATGAAATAAACAGCAGGGAAAAAAATAAATAGTTAAACGACAAAATCATTAAAAAGAAAAGATGAAAAAATTATTGCCTTTAGTGGCTATTATCCTGGCAGGGATGTTGAATATTGCAAATGCACAAACACAACCATGCGGCACAGATGAGTTCATTCAACAGTTGATAGCATCAAACCCTAATCTTAAAGCTGTAGTAGAAAAATACGAACAGGATGTTCAGGATCGTACAGCAGCAAACCAGGCTGCACACACAAACACAGCAGGTAAAACCACAGCTACCACATTAATACCATTGGTTTTTCACATTGTATTATCACAAGCACAGATAGATCAAATTGGTGGCACTGCAGGTATCAACACACGTCTTACAACACAGGTAGCGGTTCTCAATACAGACTACAATGCGTTAAACCCGGATAGCGTACAAATTCCAGCAGGTTTCAAGTCGCTGTTTGGCAACATGAATACTTCTTTTGGCCTTGCACACACCAAGCCTGACGGCACAGGTACTGTAGGTTATGAATTGAAAGTGATGCCATCTAGCTTTACGGGCTATGCTGTAGGTGATGGTAATGTTAAGTGTACCAGCTGTGGTGGTTTCGATGCCTGGGATAATACGAAATATCTCAACATTTGGGTTACAATGATCAATAGCTCAATGTCCGGCGGACAGGTTTTAGGCTATGCCTATAACCCGGGCCTCGCGGTATCAATGGGCAACTCAAACCTGATGGGCGTTGTAGTTGACTACAGGGCATTTGGTAAAAAACAAGGTGCTACTGATGCAACTCTATACATAGCTGAATTGGGCCGTACATTGGTGCACGAAATAGGTCACTTTTTTACATTAAACCACATATGGGGTAATACAGCTGTTGGCTCAGGAGATTGCTCTGATGATGATGGAGTTGGCGATACACCTCAGCAAAAAGATGCTAACTTCTCAACTTGTCCTACATCTCCTAAAACTAACTGCACTGGGAGCATTAATGGAGAGATGTTTATGAACTACATGGATTATGTGCAAGACAATTGCATGCACATGTTCAGTAAAGGACAGGTAGCACGTATGCAATCTGAATTTGCACCTAGCGGTGGCTCTTATGGTTTAGCTCAAAGCGGTTATTTACTGAACTGGCCTACAAGCATAAACAATATATCAAACGAAAACACTATTGAAGTGTATCCTAACCCAAGCAATGGCATCATTTCTGTCGACCTGACACAAAACATAAACGCAGTTCAATCAATAACTGTAACTAACATTTTAGGGCAAACAGTAAAAGAAATACCTGCATCAGCTATTCAAACAAAAACTGTACAAATTGACCTTTCTGGCTTAAACAAAGGCATCTACACTGTACAATGCAAATTTGAAGGTGCAACAATCAATAAGAAAATAGTATTACAATAATGTTCGAGAGATTTGAATTGGAGAATGCTTTAAACCATTCAGATAAAAGTTTAAAGCAGGTAGCAGAGAAAGTGATGAATAAGCAACGCCTTACCGAAGAGGAAGGCGTTTTGCTTTTTGAGAAAGGGGAATTGGGTTTTGTTGGTGCTTTAGCCAATTATATAACACAAAGCCTGCATGGTAATAAAGTATATTTCAACAGGAACTTCCATATAGAGCCTACCAATGTTTGTGTGTTTACCTGCAATTTCTGTTCTTATTCGCGCCAGTACAAACACCGCGATGATGGCTGGGAACTGAGCATGGAACAAATGCTGGACATAGTACGCAAGTATGATGGTCAGCCCGTGACGGAAGTACACATCGTGGGTGGTGTTCACCCCAAAATGAACCTTGAGTTCTTCTGCGAGGTTATCAGTAAAATAAAAGCACACCGTCCCGATTTACATATCAAAGGCTTCACAGCAGTTGAGCTCGACTACATGTTCCGCAAAGCCAAACTATCTGTTGAAGATGGTTTAAAAACATTAAAAACTGCCGGTCTACAATCTTTACCCGGTGGTGGTGCCGAGATATTCCACCCGGATATCCGTAATGAAATATGTGCAGACAAGGTAGATGCAGATGGTTGGTTGTTGATACATGAAACAGCACACAAATTAGGCATGCATAGTAATGCTACCATGCTATACGGCCATATAGAAAGTTATTCGCATCGCGTAGATCACATGAGCAGGCTGCGTACACTACAAGACAAAACAGGCGGATTCAACTGCTTTATACCACTCAAATTCAGGAATAAAGACAACGATATGTCTAATATACCTGAAGTATCTATTATTGAAGATATGCGCCTCTACTCTATCGCTCGTATTTTCATGGACAACTTCCGTAACCTGAAAGCATACTGGCCTATGCTTGGAAGACAATCGGCACAATTGACACTTTCATTTGGTGTGAATGATTTAGATGGAACAATAGACGACACTACAAAGATTTACTCTATGGCTGGCTCTGAAGAACAAAACCCTGCTATGAGCACTGAAGATATATGTGACTTAGTGACGGCTGTTGGAAAAATACCTGTAGAGCGAGATACACTCTACAATGAATTAAAAGTCTACGATACAGTAACAGCATAAAAAAAAGGCGGGCAATTTGCCCGCTTTTTTATTCTTCAAGAAAGTTAAGGTCTTTACCAAAGGTCTCCTCTGTCATCAGCGCAGCTATAATACTGATACCCATAACAATGGCACCGGTTATTTCTGCAGCTACAATATAACTATAATTACCCTGTAGTTTCTCAAATAAAAATAGCATCAGCGGTAGAGAACCACGCACCATATTAGGTACCGTTGTGGCAGCTGTTGCACGTAAGTTAGTACCAAAATGTTCGGCAGCCATAGTTACGAATATGGCCCAGAATCCTGTTGCAAAACCTGCAAATGCGCACGCTGCATACATTTGATTTGCCGTACCATTATATTGTTGGAAATACAGAATTATACTGATGATAGTGAAGCCGTAAAATATATACAATGCCTTTTTCCTGCTTTTCAGTGCCTGGCTCAATAAACCAATACCCAAATCTGCAATTGATATGAAAACGTAAGCAAACATTACAGCTTTAGCTGGCTGTATCTCTTCTGCAATGCCAAATGCCTTACCAAACTCTTTAGAAAACGTAATCAATATCCCTATCACGTACCATGTAGGCAACCCGATAAGTATGGCGAGAATGTATTTTTTTGCTCTTGCCTTTTTCGTAAAGAACATCAGGAAATTGCCCTTTTGCACAGCTTCTTTCTGAACATCTTTAAACATCCCTGACTCGTATACACTAACACGCAGTGCCAATAGCAGCAAGCCCATACCACCGCCTATGTAATAGCATGTACGCCAATCAAAAGACTGCGAGATAAAGTATGCGACGACAGCACCAGTCAACCCGATACCAGCGACTACAGATGTTGCAACCCCGCGTTTTTCTTTAGGTATCAATTCACTAACTAAAGTAATACCTGCACCTAATTCACCTGCTAAGCCTATACCGGCAATAAATCGGCACATAACATACTGGTCAACTGTTTGAACAAACCCATTTGCAATATTGGCAAGAGAATACAAAAGAATAGACCCGAATAAAACACTAAGACGTCCTTTCTTGTCTCCCATCATACCCCATACAATACCTCCTATGAGGAGTCCCCACATTTGATAACTAATGATTCTGGCACCGTCGGATTTTATCAAATCATCCGGTAAACCCATCGACTTGAGACTTTTTACACGAATGATGCTAAACAATAAGAGGTCATAAATGTCAACGAAATAGCCTAAAGCAGCTACTATGACAGGAATACTGAATATGGCAATAGCCTTGTTATTTTGACTCATCTTCTTTGGAAGATTTATTTTCAAATGCATCCTCCAGCATATCCTTCGTCATTTCCAGTGTAGGCGATTTCTTTTTGCCGAAAAACATTTTGAAAAGCACAGGCGCTGTAGTTACTACTATCATACCTATCACTATTTTTTCAAAGTTTTTCTTTACCCATTCATTTTCACCCAGGAAGTAGCCTGATAGTGTCATTGTAATAACCCATGCCACACAGCCTAAAATATTATATAATACAAATTTCTTCCTATCCATTTGCACTACGCCGGCTACTATGGGGGCAAATGTTCTTACTATTGGCAGGAAACGTGCGAGGATAATAGCACTACCGCCACGTTGCTCATAAAACTCTTTTGCCTGTATCACATGCTTTCGCTTGAATAAAAGTGTATCTCTTTTTTCAAACAATATAGGGCCTGTTTTTCTGCCGAACCAATATCCTACAGCATTGCCAATTATACCTGCTATACTTATCAGCGATATCCAATAAGCAAGGTTTGCAAAATCATTACTAAAAGGGCTTTGAGAGTTAGCTATCATTAATCCGGTTACAAACAACAATGAATCACCCGGAAGGAAAAATCCTACAAATAATCCTGTTTCAGCAAATATGATAAATGCTACCAAGTATAAACCACCATATTGTGTTACCAATGCGGCAAGCTTCTCAGCATTCATTAACTCTTTTAATAATTCAATCAAATCGTGCATATACTGTCTTAAACCGTGAAAATAGGCAATAATTACTAATTGAAAACCTAATGTTCCAAAGCTTTTTCCCACTTACTTACTACTACTGTGGCTACACTATTACCAACTACATTGGTAGCACTTCGTCCCATATCCAACAATGGGTCAATACCAAGTAATAATGCTAATCCTGCTTCAGGTATATTAAACGTTGCCAAAGTGCCTGCTATCACTACTAAAGATGCTCTTGGAACACCTGCTATACCTTTGCTTGTTAGCATTAATACCAGCAACATACTCATCTGTGTAGCGAAATCTAAATGAATACCATACGACTGTGCTATAAACAAGGATGCAAATGTCATATACATCATAGAGCCATCCAGATTAAACGAATAACCTAATGGTAAAACAAAACTTACTATCCGGTTCTGGCAACCAAATCGTTCCAGCTCCATCAATGTTTTAGGGAATGCAGCTTCGCTGCTACTGGTGCTGAACGCCAATAAAATGGGCTCTTTGATACGTTGCAACAAATGAAACACCCGCCTTTTGATAAATGCAGAACAAGCCAATAACAGCACAATCCACAGCAACAACAAACCCGAATAGAATTCACCTATAAAAATGGAATACGTTGTTAGTATACCCAAACCCTGTTTGGCAATGATGGCAGCCATAGCGCCAAACACAGCCACAGGTGCCAGGTTCATTACATAACCTGTTATTTTTAAAATAACATGAGATATAGCATCAAAAGCCCTTATTACTATTTCACCACGCTCTCCTATTGATGCCGTTGCCACACCGAAGAACAAAGAGAATACTACTATCTGCAATATTTCATTCTTTGCCATGGCATCTATGGCACTGGCAGGAAAAACGTGATATAAAAACTCTTTGAGTGTAAGTGCTGCTTTCTTGATACCGGTATCTGTTGCTACGTCAGGCAGTGGCAAATGCATAGCCATACCCGGCTTGAAGAAATTAACTAACATCATACCGAGCAAGAGGCTAACAAACGACGCACTAAAAAACCATAACAAAGTTTTACCGCCTATCCTGCCAACGGTTTTTATATCACCGAGCTTTGCTACACCCACTACCAGTGTAGAGAACACGAGCGGCGCTACTATCATCTTGATAAGCCTTATAAAAATATCAGCCAGTAACGAAAATGGCTCCAGTTTTTTATCTCTTGCCTCAAGTGTAGCTGATTTTGTTTTTGATAACTCTTTGGCTTGTGCAGACAGATCAGTATAAGCAGAAGATGTAGTATCTGTAATCGTCTTTAATTGTGTTTGGATAGCCTTTGCAGCAACTTCAGTAGCTGCTATCTTTTTATTCTCTTCGTTTACATAACTGCTGTTAAGCCAAAACCCGACGCCAATGCCGAAAAACAATCCTATAATTATATACAGGGTTAATTTGTTTCCTTTCTTTGAAGAAGTGTGCGTATCAACCATAAATTGCAATATAATATTAATAGATGAGCTTTTCTTTTACAGAAGCATTGCCCTGCAACCCACCGGTATGAATACAAAGTATCCTGGAATCTTTAGAAAAATACCCTTGTTGCAACTGTTGTTGAATACCCGACATCATTTTCCCGGTATACACTATGTCAAGTGGAACTTTATTGATAGCATAAAATGAGTTCATAAAATTCAACAATTCATCATTCCATTTACCAAAGCCACCACAGTGCCAATCGTCAAACAACGTGTATGCATTTTGTTTATCAGTATGCAAATACTTATCAATTTCTTCTTTCAGATACAAACCACCCTTCATTGGAGCATAGCCAAGTACAATCTGCTTCTGAGGCAGAGCATTTCGTATGCCGATAAGCGTAGTTCCTGTCCCAACAGATACACATATATGAGTATAAACATCAGAGATATATGCTGCTATTGTCTCACAACCTTCTCTACCCCATTCATTAGCCCCACCTACAGGAATAATAAA
This sequence comes from Bacteroidota bacterium, assembly GCA_018267965.1. Classification (GTDB taxonomy): domain Bacteria; phylum Bacteroidota; class Bacteroidia; order Chitinophagales; family Chitinophagaceae; genus Polluticoccus. The sequence goes on from JAFDXK010000001.1 coordinate 1,166,054, forward strand.
CGGATTATCGTAATCACGTTTTAGCTGAGCATGATACTCATCAGTGTCTATTTTCTTATAGTCTTCATGATTAACAAATACTAACTCCATTCCATAATCTTTGCATTGTTGCAAAGTTGGTGTTAGTGTATCTTGCGCGTAAGTACCCTTTATGATACCTATTGATTTAATACCATATTGTTTCGCTGCTGCAGCGGCTGCTATCAGGTGATTGGAATATGCGCCCCCGGATGTTAGTATCGAAGAATATCCACCATCAATAGCGTGCTGTATATTATATTTCAGCTTATACCACTTATTGCCCGAAACAACAGGATGTATCACATCAAGGCGTAGCATATCTATACCTAGCACATAAGGTTGGTACCAGTCTTTATTCAGCGATTGTATTAAAGGCTCTTGCTCAGGAATTATAGCCATATTCCTTCAGGTAATTATCATTATCACGCCATTTCGGGCGAACTTTTACAAATAACTCAAGGTGCACTTTAGCTTGCAAAAACTCTTCTATTGCTTTGCGGGAGTTGATACCCAATTGTTTTATCATACTACCTCCCTTGCCTATCATGATGATTTTTTGTGTTTCGCGGCTTACTATTATTTCTGCTTTGATGACGTTCAATGTAGGCTTCTCTTCAAATGATTGTATGATAACTGCAGTATGATAAGGTAGTTCCTCATGGTATAACTCATATATCTGCTGACGTATCAATTCGCTCACGAAAAAGCGCACCGGCCTGTCCGATATACTATCCTCAGGATAATATGGTGGTGCTTCCGGCAAATGTTTCAGAGTAGCAGGGATAATTTTTTCTACGTGTCTTTTATCTTTTGCTGACACTGCCAGTATTTCATTATTCGGGAATCGCTCCTTATAACGTTGAGTATATTCTTCTACTTCTTTATTATTCTTTAGCAAATCAGCTTTGTTCAAAATAATAATGGCAGGTACTTTCAACTTTAGTCCATTCACTATCTTTTCAAATTCATCTATCGGCTGCGTAATGTCATGAATCAACAAAGCTATATCTGCATCTTCAAGCGCACTTTTCACCTGCAGCATCATTCTCTCGTGCAACTTATACTTAGGCTCTATAATACCCGGCGTGTCTGAAAGTATGATTTGGTATTCAGGTTCGGTTAGTATACCCAATATTCTATGCCTGGTAGTCTGTACCTTTTCTGATGTTATTACCAGTTGCTCTCCCAGTATCGCATTCAGTAACGTCGACTTACCTGCATTTGGCGCTCCGAATATGTTTACAAAACCAGCTTTGTGTTCGTTGGGCATAAGGCTGCAAATGTAATACCATGCTCACTATTACGTGTATTTGAGTAAATAAAACTCATTTCTTTTGTTTATACGATATACATACGCTATCTTTGCGCTCCACATCGCGAGGTAGAGCAGCGGTAGCTCGTCGGGCTCATAACCCGAAGGTCCTAGGTTCGATCCCTAGCCTCGCTACAAACACATAACGGCTTCATTATCAAGGTAATGTAGTCAGAGGTTGGAGAGCCACGTTAAATAACCTACATTAGGTTGTTCTACGTGGTTTTTCTGTTTAGACAACATAATTTTAACCAACGGAAAACTAAACCATAACAACAAATAAATTAATAATACCATATTTTTACAACGCTAAAAAACAAAAATGAAAAACATATTATTTATCGCCCTGGTTGCAATTCTTGCTACTACATCCTGCCACAAACACAACGGCATCACAAACGATTTTGGAAACAGGTGGACAATGTTGGTAAGCAAACATTGGATCATCTCTTCAAGAGAAGTGAATGGAGTATCATCACCAATTACAGATTGCAAGAGGGATAATTATTATGTTTTTGATGAAAATGGCCTTGGGCGTTGGGAAGAAGGTGCAGTTAATTGCTTCGATACAGTATCCACTAATGGTGGTGGTAACAATGGTGGCAACGGAGGTAGTAATGGTAATGGCGGCGGCAATGGTGGTGGAACCAATGGCGGTGGCTCTGATTCTTCTAACAAAACAACTGTTACCAACCCGGTTCAAACATATACAGAGTTTACATGGTCAATGACAGGTGACCAGCGTGCCATTTATATGAAAAACTTTGGCAGAACAGGCTACAATCCTGAATGGACAATTGAAGACATGAAAGAAGACAGGCTTGATGTTCGTTCTGTAGAGCACATCGACGGTGCAATAGTTGTTTACAACCTTCATTTGGTACCGACCCGTTAATACATTTCATTTAACCAAACATCTGAATATGAAGTGGGTGCAATTTGCATCCACTTTTTTGTTATTCTTGCCTCGTTACATTAATAATTACATTTGCACAGAATTATTGACATCTCGTGACAAAGAAACCATTACTATTCACTGTAATGACATTGGCGGTTTGCATTTTATTGGGATGCGAAACCAGTGAAGAATTAATGCACCCAAAATCCAATATAGTTTCCAATAAAGACCAGGAACAGCTATTAAAAAATATAGAACAGTTATACCAGAGAAACCTGCCGGTAGACCCCGAGCGTGTAAAATACCTGAAAGAGAAGTTCTCAAACATTATGAAGGTAAGGCCTGAGGACATTAAAAGCGTTCACTTATACTCTTTTATAGATGAATGGTATGGGGTCAGGTACCGCATGGGTGGTACTACCAAAGACGGTGTTGATTGTTCCGGGTTAGCGCAAAACCTATACGAAAAAGTATTTGGCATTGACCTTGTTCGTACTTCGCTTGACCAATTTAAGGAATCCATCAGCGTACGGGCTGATGAAAATATGGAAGAAGGCGACCTTATTTTCTTCAAGACGCGAGGTAAACATATATCTCATGTAGGTATATACCTGATGAACAGTTTCTTTGTGCATGCCTCAAATAGTGGTGTAATGATAAGTAGCCTGAATGAAGACTACTGGCATAAACGTTTTGCAGGAGCAGGTTATATTGATATTAATCTGAAAGAGCAGTAGCTATTTATCTGTAATTTCAGTTATCACATTTCCAACACAACCATTAGGCATCTGAATATGCAGCAATGCGCTTAGTGTAGCTGCAATATCCGTCATGTTGATATGCCTGTATGTTTCGCCATGAGGAATACCCCACCCGTACCACAATAATGGAATATGTGTATCGTAAGGATTCCACGTACCATGCGTAGTACCTGTTTTATGACTATCGCTATACCAACCCGGCTGCAGAATGATTTGTATACAACCACTGCGCTGTTTGTTATAGCCATTTACAATCATGGTCTTAATAGGCTCAGGTATATTTTCATTTTGCATGTTCTCCATATCTATGGCATATGCCACGCCCTCCTGTTTATAAAACCAATCAACAATTAGCTTTTTCACAGTCTCTCTTTCAATAGGCGTTATCTTGTTTTCATTCAGATATACCTGATAATCTGCCAAAGCTTTTATTACACTGTCCTTGCCTGTAGCTTTTTTGATGTAAGCAGTCAATTCTTTAAAGGCTTCTTTTTCAGATTTGTTGCCAGCAGGTATACCTGTATATTTCAATTCTAGTGAATTATGTGCAGCGCCATGGTCGGCTGTGAGGAATATTGTATAGTTCCCCCCACCTATTTGTCTATCCAAAAACTTTAAAAACGAAGCCAACTCTTCATCAAGACGATAATACATATCCTCTATTTCTCTTGAGTCTGGTCCGAATGTATGCCCTACATAATCTGTTGTCGATAAGCTGATACATAACATATCGGTGTATCCTGTTGTCCCTAAATATTCGCCTCTAACACAAGCTTTGGCGGCTTTAAATACGATGGTATTGCCACCCGGTAAATAGCGTAACTTATTATACCCTTTAGTATCTTGCATTGTATTATGCGGAAATGAGGCTTTGATTTCTCCCGGCAATGTACCTTCAGTAACAGGGTCTTCATTATCACGTAATAAATACCATCTTTTACCATTAGAGTGTAACCATGCCTTCTCATTTGCATTGTCGAAATCCCATCTTATTTTTATTAGACTATCTGCCCAACGTTTATTATTAAAATCAGTAAGCCATAAAGGAAACTCTTCAGGGATTTTTATTTTACCGTCGCTATAATAAGTACTGGTCATAAAACTCCCTGTACTATCGTCAAACCAAAATGCACCATTAGCACTGTGACCCGCTGGTAAAATAGCACCTCTGTCTTTTATCGAAAAGCTATAGACTCGCGAGTTATCCCAATCAGACAACTTTAACTCATCACCCACAGTCGTTGCTAATAAATTACGAGGGCTCATCTGTCCTGCTTTACTACTACCTCCTACTGCTTGTACAGTCTTGTCTTCCACACAATACACCGTTTTGCCTGTATTATTATCTATCCAATCGTTTGATGCAATGCCGTGTATTGCAGGCACACTACCAGTGTAAATACAAGCATGTCCCGGACCCGTATAGCTCGGTAGGTAATTGATAAATGTGTTCTGGCAATTATAACCTTGATTTATTAAGCGTTTAAAACCACCTTCACCATAATTGTTATAGAACTTATATAGATAATCCCATCGCATTTGGTCTACCACTATGCCCACTACTAGCTTGGGGCGCTTTACTTCCTTATGTTGTGCTGAAACAGTGAATATAGATAGAAGAAATACTACAATTAAAGTTGTGTGCTTCATACTCAAAAGGTTAATACTGTGTAAAAATGCACAATAACGGCTTATAAACAGAGGGATATTTTTGTTATTTTTGCCGCTAATTCACGGATTTAAAGAGAAATTAATACAATTATCATATATGGATTTATTTGCCAAATTTGAAAATAAACTTGGGCCGATAGGTGATTATGCAGAACAAGCACCCGGATATTTTGCTTTTCCAAAACTGGAAGGTGAAATAGGTAACAGGATGATGTTTAACGGTAAAGAGCGTATCGTGTGGAGCCTGAACAACTATTTAGGGCTTGCAAACCATCCTGAAGTTCGTAAAGCTGATAAAGAAGCTGCAGAACAATTCGGTTTGGCCTACCCGATGGGCGCGCGCATGATGAGCGGTAACAGCAACCACCACGAGAAACTGGAAAAAGATTTGGCTGAATTTGTAGGAAAAGAAGATGCCATGCTATTCAACTACGGTTATCAGGGTATGGTATCAGCTATTGATAGTCTTGTAAACCGTCGTGATGTAATTGTATATGATGCAGAATCTCATGCATGTATTATAGATGGCCTTCGTATGCACATGGGGCACCGTTATGTATACAAACACAATGATGTAGAAGATTGCGAAAAACAATTGGAACGTGCTACCGAAATGGCTGCAACTACAGGTGGTGGTATTCTTGTGATAACTGAAGGTGTGTTTGGTATGAGTGGCAACCAGGGCAAGATCAGGGAAATAGCTGCATTGAAAAATAAATATCAGTTCCGTTTGTTCGTAGATGATGCTCACGGTTTTGGTACAATGGGTAAAACAGGTGCAGGTATAGGTGAAGAGCAAGGCTGTATGGATCAGATAGATATCTACTTCTCTACTTTCGCTAAGTCTATGGCTAGCATCGGTGGCTTCCTTGCTGCCGACAAACAAGTATTGAAGTTCTTGCGTTATAACATGCGTTCTCAGGTGTTTGCTAAATCATTGCCAATGGCAATAGTAGTAGGCAACCAAAAACGTCTTGACCTGTTGCGCAGCAAACCTGAATTGAAAGCTAAACTTTGGCACAATGTAAACCGTCTTCAAAATGGTTTACGTGAGCGCGGTTTTGATATCGGCACAACTAATACACCGGTTACTCCTGTATTAATGCATGGTGGTTTGTTCGATGCTACTCAGTTGATATTCGACATGCGCGAGAATTATAACATCTTCTGTTCAGTAGTAGTATACCCGGTTATACCTAAAGGACAAATTATCCTTCGTTTGATTCCAACTGCAGCACATACCGATGAGGATATTGATGTAACGTTGAATGCATTTAGCGAATTGCGCGATAAAATAACTAACAAATTATATCCGCAGGAAATGCCGGATATTAAGAGCGCTATTATGCAAGCAGTATAATGAGCTTTATATTATTACGCAAAGCCATTCTCTAATACAGGATGGCTTTTGTATTTTTACAACTTATACGTTTTAATACATGAAGGTTTTTATAGCAGGCGCATCTGGTTTAGTAGGCAGCAATTGTTTGAAACATTTTACCGAACAAGGTTGGGATGTAAAAGGGTCTTATTTCTCATACCAAACAGCGGGCACTGTTTTTTACAACACACTCAATCCCGCAGATGCCAACAACTTTGACATTGCAGGTTGGAATCCTGACGTGGTAGTGCATTGCGGCGCTATGACACATGTTGATAAATGCGAAACTGAACCTGAAGAAAGCTACAAGCAAACAGTTCAAAGCACTATCAACCTGATAGCTGTTGCCAAGCAATGCAATGCAAAATTCGTTTACATATCTACCGATTATGTGTTTGATGGCAAAGAAGGTCCTTATACCGAAGATGCTCCTGTTAATCCATTGAGTGTTTATGCCCGTCACAAACTGGAAGCAGAGCAATTAGCAATCAAAGAGTTCAATAACACACTTGTACTGCGTGTAACGAATGTATATGGCAATGAAGAACGTGGCAAGAATTTTACTTCACGCATTATCGACCAATGCAAGAACAAACAAAAACTGACGCTCAAACTTCCGTACGACCAATACGCATCACCTTCTAATGCCTGGGACATTGCACGTGCTATGTTTGTATTATTGAAAGATAATAAGCATGGTATTTATCATATAGGTAGTACAGATTATTTAAACCGTGTGGAACTGGCAATGCGCATCTTAAAATATTTCCCTGATGCCCAATATGATTTAATACCTATGAGTACAAAAGAACTAAATCAACCTGCAGACAGGCCATTACTCGGAGGCTTCATTACTTTAAAATTCAGCACTGAGTATCCGACGTTTATGTTCAGTAACGTTGATGATTTCGTGAAAGAAAAAACTTCTATTTAGCTATTACGATTTGTGGAATAGGAAATAGTAAATAAGCATCCATACACCTATAAAAAAGGTCAGCCCGTAGAAATCATTTAAATGTTGCTTCAAATCTCGTTTAATCACGAGCCTATAAAGTACCCAGGCTATATATCCTGCAAAGAATACGATACCGAACATTAGGCTCATAACACAATTATAATAACGTATAAAAAGAATCCCGACGCATTAATATACATCGGGATTGGACTGTACTTACTAACCCATCGTAAGTAGAACAAATATCATAAAAAGGTTTCGGAAATGAAAATTATTTTTTCTTTAATCTATTTTAGTTCATCAGGTTAGATGTCCCTACTTAGATTAGCTCCTTCAATATCTTCATCCTCAAACATGTCGCTATTATATGGCGTATTTCACCCTAAATTGCCAAAAATACATCTAATTTTGCCAACTTGTCTTATTTGTAATTTCAAAACTGTCTTTTTGTCTTATAATTTTGATTGGCATTTGACTTGTACATACTACCTCGTAAACAATTAATAACACTCAAAAAGACAAGAATTATGTACAACTACAGAAAAGCTTACGGCATGGTACCTAAAACATTTGGTGGTATCCTTGAAGACATGAACCGCTTCTTTTATGACGACAACTGGAGCAACACAACAGCGCCGGTAAACATCAAAGAAACAGATAATGCATATGAGGTGCACGTAGTAGCTCCCGGGTTGAAAAAAGAAGATTTCAAATTGAACATTGAAGACAATGTGCTGAAGATAGCTTTCGAACAAAATGAAGAAAACAAAGAGCAGGATGGTAAATGGTTGCGTAACGAGTATCGTTACCGTTCATTCAAACGTAGTTTCACTTTGAATGACACCATCAACGCAGACGCTATCAGTGCAAAATATAACGACGGGATACTCAACATAGTATTACCTAAAAAAGAAACAACAGAAAAAACAACAAAAGACATTACGGTAGCGTAAGTTTTGACAGTGTAGATAGATAAAGTGTGGTTTAAAAAGAAAGTCCTGATTATTCAGGACTTTTTCTTATTTGATATAACCCAATATCTTAAGCATACTTTGCGCTGTTTGTTCTTTGGCATACAACCAGTCTACCAGTTTGCCGTTCTCAGATTCTACTACCACATGCTTTGGCGATGGTATCATGCAGTGTTTGATACCGCCGTAGCCCGCAAGTTGGTCTTGATAAGCACCTGTATGAAAGAACCCTATATACAATGGCTCTGCCCCTTTACCCTTATCTATCTTGGGCAGAAACACCGCATTGATATGTTCTTCTGACGTATAAAAATCATGACTATCGCAAGTAAGCCCACCCAGGTGTACTTCCTGGTATTCGTTATCCCATTTATTAATAGGCAGCATGAGGAATTTCTCACCAATACCCCATGTATCAGGTAATGTTGTAATGAACGAGCTATCTATCATATACCATATCTCACGGTCATTCTGCATCTTATCATCCAACACACTGTATATTACAGCACCACTCTCTCCTACTGTGAATGAACCAAACTCGGTATATATATCAGGCACATCTACTTTATTCTTCTTACAAACTTTCTTGATGTTCTGAATAATTTCATTCACCATGTAGTTGTAATCGTAATCGAAACCCAAGGAGTGTTTTATCGGGAAACCACCACCAATGTTCAGGCCTTCCAGTTCGGGGCATATCTTCTTAAGCTGGCAATACAGGTTCACTACCTTGTTCAGCTCGCTCCAGTAATACACATCATCCTTTATGCCTTTATTCATAAAGAAGTGCAGCATCTTCAGCTGAAACTTCTCATTGCCTTTTATTTTGTCTACATAAAACTCAAGCACATCGCGGCTGCGGATACCTAAGCGCGATGTGTAGAAATCAAACGTAGGTTCTTCTTCACTGGCAATACGTATACCTATATTCACAGGGTCTTTAGTACGAATGAGGCGCTTATAATCCTCAAACTCATTCTTGTTATCCAGTATCGGTATTACGTTCTTAAAGCCGTCATTGATGAGGCGTGCAATGTTGCGGGTATAGGCTTTGGTCTTAAAACCATTGCATATAATAAAGGTGTCTTTAGTGATTTTACGCTTCTTGTATAGCTGCTTAATGATTTCAATATCATAAGCAAACGAGGTTTCGAGATGCACATTGTGCTTAACCGTTTCCTCAACTATAAAAGAGAAATGCGAACTCTTGGTACAATAGCAGTAAAAATACTTACCATCGTAACGGTGCTTTTTAATGGCATCGTTAAACATCTTTTTGGCTTTGCGTATCTGCTGACCTATTTTGGGCAAATAGGTAAGTTTGAAGGGCGTACCATATTTGTCAATAAGCCTTTTGATATCTACGCCGTTAAATTGCAGCGAATTGTCTTGTACTTCAAAACCCTCCTGGGGAAAGTCGAAAGTCTGCTTTACAAGGTCAGTGTAAGTATTATTCATCTATCTTACTGAAAAGCGGATGGGTAAACGTTTTTAAGTCCTTTGAAATCCGTAGCAAATAAAAACAATTATTCGCATACATGGCCATAAAATTTTGATAGGTTTTAAACTATGTTTGCAGCCAGTAAGTTTACATGAAAAAAGCTCTCATACAAATGCACCTTGCGGTGCTGCTCTGGGGTTTCACCGGGGTATTGGGCAAAGCTATCACATTGAGCGCACCGGTATTGGTATGGTATCGTATGCTGTTTACTGCCATCTTTATGGCCGCAATACTCTACTACAGGCGTATGTGGGTGCCAATAGCCAAAAAAGACATGCGCCAGCTGGCACTGGTGGGCCTGCTTATGGCCCTGCATTGGGTAGGTTTCTACGGCAGCATCAAATTTGCCAACGCTTCTATTGCATTGGTGTGCCTTTCTACTGCAAGTATATTCACCTCCCTGCTCGATCCTTTTGTAAATAAAGGCAAGCACGACCCTGTAGAACTGCTGATAGGTGCCATAGCGCTGGCAGGCGTGTACATGATATATCAGTTTCAGCAGTTTTATGGATTGGGTATCTTATTTGGCATTATTGCCGCCATACTCAGTTCTGTATTTACGGTACTGAACAAACGTATTGCTCATAAATATCCGGCACGTACCATGGTGTTTTACGAAATGGGAACCGGCTGGCTATTCATCACCTTGCTGATGCCTATACAATTTGTATATGACAGCACTACAGTCGTATTGCCTACTGCAATGGATTGGTTGTGGCTGGTGATACTAAGCCTGTGTTGCACAGTATGGTCACAATCGCTGGCGCTGAATGCCCTGAAAAAGATAAGCAGTTTCACTGCTACCCTAAGTGTAAACCTCGAGCCTGTATACGGCATATTACTGGCATTCATCTTTTTTAAAGAAAATAAAGAACTGGGTAGTGGTTTTTTCTGGGGTATGCTTTTGATAATAGTTTCTGTAATTTTACAAATGGTACGATTACTGAAGCCGGGACATACTAAAAGCGGGTACATTGAAGAGAAGAGCGGTATAGATTAGTGAAGCGGATTATTGTCTTTTAAACACGTTTTTATGAACAAGTATCTCGAGCAATTACTGGATATAGAAGTAATAGCCAAAAGTGAGCCTGCATCTATGCTGCACGAAAACAATAAAAGATGTAATGGCAGGCTCATACTCTCCGGCAAAAGAATACTCTTTATATGCAATGGCAATGAAAACCCCGAAATAGATATTGACCTAGATACCATCAATTCACTTACACACGAATCTCAGTTTGTAGACCACAACATACTTGCTATACACTATCTACAGTACGAGCTGGCAAGGTTTACGGTAATTGATTATGACTCTTGGGAAACGGCTATAGAGCAACAACGAATGAAGCCCCACGTTAAGCCACAATTCAGTATCTATGATTTGAATTAGGCTCTTTCTCTAGTAAACTTATTGTTGTCATCCAGCTTAATACGGTTGTTTTTAAACCACTCCAAAAAGCTTTTCCATTCGGCATCATGTTTCTCAACCCATATCTTAAACTGTTCAATATTACCACGGCTCATCAACCAGTGGTTATAAGCTTCCAGGTGCCCTGCCTTTTTCATCTTCATCTCATAGTCAAATAGAACACATGGGTAATCCTTATCAAGTTTATTTTTATAATACAGGTCAATAAACGCAGAACGCATTTGGCAAATATTCTCATAGTCCAATGATCGAAATGGAGCAGCAACAGTAGCTAATGTTGTTTCATAAGCAAACTGTGAAAAGTTAAGACGCAACTTGCCATTAACCATGTTTTTATCAGTTATGTTATTGCCCTCTTGGGTAAAAGAAATGGAGAATGAGGTATCATTATTCCATTTTATGTCGTCCTGATATTCATCATATAGTAACTTGCTAACGGTTTCCGTTCGCTCACTGCCCGCTTCAAGCAGCATAAAAATCTCTCCATACATCATGCCCCATACTTCCTCTTCTGATGACATAAACAGTAATGTTGCAAGATAATAATTTGAAGGGAACATGGGGTCTTTATCAATACCCTTTTCATAATAAGACAAAGCCTTTAAATACTGCTTCTTAATAAAATAGACATTACCTTGTTCCAGGTACAGTCTGCCGGAATTAGGGAATTTCAACAAACCATCACGATATGCTTTTAATGCATTAACACTATCCCCGGTCATATCATATAAATTGCCTAGCATTTGGTAACACCTGTCTGAGATATTATTATATGTAACTACCTTTTTCATTATCTCTAGTGCTTTGGGATATTCCTTTTTAGCATTATAAGCATATGCAATTTCATATGGATAATTATATTCAGTAGGGTCTAGCTGCTCAGCCTGTTTCAGCATCACGATTGCTTCATCTATCTTTCCCTCGTCCATTATCTTAACAGCATCCTGCGCCAATTGCCTTGCCTTTATTTTATCTACTTGCGCAATAGCACTAAAGGTTAAAAACAATAACGTAAAACATAGGATTAGGTTTTTCAACATACGAACAGTTTTGATACAGTAGAATTTAGTTTGATAATATACATAGATACAGCTATTTTTCAAAGCAAATCCTTTAATTTCCGTATATTAGGAATTACCTTTGTTCATAAGTAACAGCGCTATAGAATTATGTTGCAGGAAGCTACATCAACCCAAACAGAACGTTTATCTTTTGAAGAGTTTAAAATTAGTGTGCTCGAAGACTATCATCTTGCCGTTGCCAGCCGCGAGGCCAGCCTTATTGGCCGCCGCGAGGTACTGACAGGCAAGGCCAAATTTGGCATCTTCGGCGATGGTAAAGAACTCGCTCAGTTGGCTGTAGCACGTTGCATGCAGCCGGGCGATATTCGCTCTGGCTACTATCGCGACCAAACCATCATGTTTGCTACAGGCATGAGTGACATTGAAAAATTCTTTGCGCAACTGTATGCCAACCCAGATTTACAAAATGAGCCTTCTACTGCAGGACGTATGATGAACGGGCACTACGGTACCCGTTGGCTGGATGCTAATGGTGACTGGATAGACCTGACACAAGACGTACACTCATCAAGCGATATATCTCCTACAGCAGGGCAAATGGTGCGTGGCTTAGGATTAGCTTTTGCTTCTAAATGCTATCGCAATATTCAGGAGCTGCAAACAGGCTTTGAAAAATTTACCCGCAATGGTAATGAAGTGGTATTCTGTACTATCGGCGATGCCTCTACTTCCGAAGGTTTGTTTTGGGAAAGTGTGAATGCTGCAGGTGTATTGCGTGTGCCACTGGCTATCTTCATTTGGGATGATGGCTATGGCATATCAGTACCGCGTAAATATCAAACTACTAAGAACAGCATATCTGAGGCACTTGCCGGCATGCAATGGAATGAGAGTAAAGGCGGGCTGAACATATACACTGCAAAAGGCTGGGATTACGCCGGCCTGATGAGCACTATACAAAAAGGTATAGCTCGTGTACGCGAAACGCATATTCCGGCAATATTCCACATACAGGAAGTAACACAACCTCAGGGCCATTCTACTTCCGGTTCCCACGAGCGTTACAAAAGCAAAGAACGCCTCGAATGGGAAAAAGAATTTGATTGTATTACTAAACTTCGCCAGTTTGTATTAGACAATAACATTGCTGCCGAAGATGAACTGCAACGCATTGAAGAAGATGCTAAACAGCAAGCACGTGATTCCAAGCAACGTGCATGGGATAATTTTATTAACCCGATAAAAGACCAAATACAGCAAGCTTCGCAACTATGTAATCAGGTAGTATACGAAGGCGGGCCTTACGCAGCTACAATTGCTGATATGGTTACAAAGATGAATGCTATCCGCGAACCTATCCGCAAAGATGTGATGCAAACATTACGTCGCGTGCTAACCATGTGCACAGGCAATAGCCAACCGGTAATAGCACTGCGTAATTTTTATGAGAACTTATTATTGGACAATCGCGATAAATTCTCATCACATTTATACTCCGAATCTCGCCATAGTGCAATGAAGGTAACGGAAGTACCTGCTGTGTTTATGCCCGACACTCCGCAACTCAATGGCTACGAAATACTCAACAAATTCTTCGACCATACTTTTGCTACCAACCCGGCAGTGATTGCATTTGGCGAAGACTTAGGTAAAATAGGTGATGTGAATCAAGGCTTTGCAGGACTGCAAGAGAAATATGGAGAAGAAAGAATCTTCGATGTTGGTATCCGTGAAGCATCAATAATAGGACAAGGTATAGGCTTGGCTCAACGTGGTTTACGCCCTATAGCCGAGATACAATATTTAGATTATTTGCTTTATGGTTTACAACCACTCAGCGATGATGTGGCTACCATGCTATACCGTACTAAAGGCGGTCAGAAATGCCCTCTCATAGTTCGTACACGTGGACACCGTTTAGAAGGTATTTGGCACAGCGGTTCGCCAATAGGCATGATAATCAACAGCATCAGGGGTATGTATCTCTGCGTGCCTCGTAACATGACGCAGGCTGCAGGTATGTACAACACATTGTTGCAAAGTGACGAACCGGGTATTGTTATCGAATGTTTGAACGGCTACCGTTTGAAAGAAAACGTACCTGCTAACCTGGCCACCTATACAGTACCGTTTGGTGTTCCTGAAGTAATACGTTACGGCACAGACATCACGATTGTATCTTACGGCTCTACCCTGCGTGTGATAGAAGAAGCAATCGTTAATTATCTTGAACCTGCAGGTATCAGCTGCGAAGTAGTAGACGTACGTACACTTTTGCCGTTCGACGTAAACAACCTGATACTGGAATCGCTGAAGAAAACCAACCGTATAGTATTTGTAGATGAAGATGTTCCCGGTGGTGCCAGTGCTTATATGTTCCAGCAGGTAATGGAAAAACAAGGCGGTTATCGTTGGTTGGATGTTGCTCCACGCACCATTACAGCGCAAGCACATCGCCCTGCTTATGCTACCGATGGCGATTATTTCTCTAAGCCGAATGCTGAAGACATTGCAGCGGTTATTGAAGAAATGATGAATGAGTAAAACCTATAATTTCAATAATTGAATTAGCCTCGCTTGTGCGGGGCTTTTCTTTTCGGCATAAGTTTTTCGTAAAAAAAAATGTCAATCATTACCCTATCTATAAACTGAATGGCTATGTCTTGTATGGTATTAACCAACCCATACAAAGATGAAAAAGAACCTATTTTACACCGTTCTGGTGACGATTGCCTTTATTTCTTTTTTCCCGTTTACATCAAGAGCCGACTTGGGCAGCGGAGATTTATACTACCAGTGGATTGCAGACTCTACATACGCCATCTATTTCAAAGGATATTATTCCTGCGGCGGCTTACCCGAACCTTCCACTCAAACATTGTGTATTACCAACTCGTGCAACTCAAGTGTACTGAGCCTAACGATGAATAAAACTACTGTCACTACTGTCGGAACAACCTGTCCTGCATATCCGGATAAATGCAGTTCTGCGTCTTCCAGCATTCCCGGCTACAAAGCAGTTACATATTACATTTCTTATACACTGCCATTCAGATGCAATTTTTGGAAAATGGCTATAACTGCTACCAGAAATGGCTGCATCAATTTAAGTTCAGGAGCTTTTTACACTGAAGCTACTTTTGATAATACAGGCAGCAAACAAGGCAACTCATCTCCTTATTTCAGCAACTTGCCTGTTAGTATTATTTACTCCGGCGTTCCCAAAAGTTACAATGCAGGTGCCATAGACCCTAACAGCGATTCCCTGTCAACTGACATTGTTAATGTAAGGGATGGTAACGGATGTAGTACAGCGCCTACCAATAGTACTTTTAGTACCACTTCACCTGCATTATCTATACCATCAAACCCTTTCCAAACAAACATAACCACCACATGCAGTGCAACCAGTGGCTTTGTTAGTTTCACACCTGCTGTTACTGGCGAAAATGTTATGGCCATCAGGGTAAGGGAATATCGTAATGGCTCCCTGATAGGTTCTGTAATGCGGGAACTGAGGTTTTCGGTTGTATCCGGAACTCCGACAACTATCAGCAACACACCCCCTTTTGCCTTGAGTAATTGCACTCTGGTATCGTCAAGTATTGTACAGGGTTGTGCCGGTCAAACAATTGGTTTTAGTATAGATGTGAAATCTCCTGACCCTACCGCTGTATTATCTGTATCAGACAATCATTCTACTAATATTCCAGCTGCTACTATCAATTATTCAACCCAAGCGAAAGATTCCATCAGGATAAATTTTTCATGGGCTATGCCTGCAACTGCATCAGGAATCAAATATATCATTTTCACAGTTCAGGATTCTTCATGTAAAGCACCCGGCATTATAACATATACCAGTTTCATGGTGACCGTACAAACAGTATCAAAACCCTATGTAGGTGCAGATACAAATTTGTGTACAGGACAAACAGTTACACTCAGCGGTGCAAATACCTGGTCTATACTCTCAGGTTCACCCGGCAGTCTAAGCTGCACAAGCTGCAGCAATCCAATCGCTTCGCCTACTGTCACGTCACAATATATTGGCACATCAACTACTTGCCCTAGCCTGAGTGATACCATTACGGTAACAATAGCACCAACTACAACTCCTGCAATCTCTATCGCTGCCAGTCCCGGTACCAGCATTACTGCCGGCACAAATGTTACGTTCACTGCTACTGTTACTAATTGCACGAGCCCATCCTATCAATGGAAGAAAAATGCGGTTTCTATTCCGTTTACAGGCAATTCCTATGTCAGCAATACACTTGCAAATGGCGATATGATAGCCTGCCAGTTGACATGCAACGACAAATGCCCTAACCCTAAAGTACAAGCCAGCAATACACTCACCATGAATGTAACACCCCTTCCCGGTGGCATAAACAGCATTGAGAATAATACAGCATTTATGATTATCCCTAATCCTAATAACGGTAAATTCAACCTGCTGTTCACAGATAAACGTATTGACAACACACCGTTCGAAATCACCAATGTATTCGGGCAAATAGTGTACACGGGCAACACCTCACAAAAAGAGATTGATACGCATAATATGCCTTCAGGGTTATATTTATTACGTATAAAATTGGATGGAGTCATGAATACACAACGCTTCTCCATAGAAAAATAATGTTCCAAACAGCTCTATATCAACAGCCCCCCGATGGGGGCTGTTTTTGCATACTTAAAAACTAATTTATATATTGTACGGACACTAAATATTCAGCATGGCATGAAACTCATGTTCTGCATCATATCTTTTTTAGTTATCGGGGGCACAATGATGCTGCCCGTACATCATAGTGCAAAAAATGCTCTTGCGGCACAGTGTAGTAAATGTAATCGCATTCACGCAATAGACATGGCCTGCAACCCTGATATAAAGCTTGCTGCACAATAATTAACAGCACATTATCAGCCGTTTCTTTATTTTTAATCATCAATGCGTGTAACAAAATTCATAGGCCTTACGCTACTATTATGCTGTTTGCAAATCAGTCAACTGCTGGCACAGGACAAGGCGAGCCTGCAACTGGAAAAAGAAGTTTGGCAAGCTATTAACGATTACAGGAAAGAGCAAGGCAAAGAAGCATTACAATGGTCAGACACGTTGGCAATAGTGGCAAGAAAGCATTGTAATTACATGATCAAAGACAATAACGGCCAACTCTCTCACGACGGTTTCGAAAAACGTTTTGATGTAATAAAGAAAAGCATTCCTGCTGCAGATGGCATGGGTGAAAATGTGGCCAGTGGTATAGTATCCGGCAAGGCAGCACTGGAACTTTGGCTAAAAAGCGCAGGACATAAACGCAACATAGAGGGTAATTACAACATGACGGGGGTTGGCGTAGCCACTTCAAAAGATGGCAGGATATTTTTTACGCAGATATTTCTGCATAAACACTAACCGCATTTCATTACTGTAAGTTTGGTAACTTTAGCACATGCCTTTATTCACAAAACTTAGTAAATACACAGACTTCGGATTGCTCATTATGCGCATTGGCGTTGGCGCGATGATGATGTTGCACGGCTTTCCTAAAATAACAGGCGGCACCGAAAAATGGTTGTCTCTGGGCAAACACATCAGCCATGTTGGCATCAATTTCGGCTACACATTCTGGGGTTTTATGGCTGCTATATCTGAGGGTATCGGTGGTCTGTTCATCATACTCGGCTTGTTCTTCAGGCCAACGGCATTTTTATTGTTTTTCACCATGCTTATTGCTGTATTGACACATCTTAGCAGCATCGAAGGCGACATTTGGAGTGATGCCTCTCATGCTATCGAACTATGTTCTGTATTTATTGCCATGTTCATTATGGGTCCGGGCAGATTTTCTGTAGATAAAGAATAACAGTATGCACTACAGGGTATTATTGATTATGATCATGCTGAAAGCCGCGACGATACATGCACAAGGCTTTAAGAAACCTGTCAAACTACCCGATACGGTATCTTATCATTTCATGCAAAAGACAAGTTTTTCTAAACCAGTAAAGATTCCTCAAAATTTATTGACTCAGAAATTGCCCTTTTTCTGCAGGCAAGAGTTGCTGGTAGAAAAGAAAATAAAACTGCCACTCAAAGTCAGGTTAGGCAGCAAGCAAGACTGTGATTATTTAGAACAGAAAACTACATACAGACAACCCTAAGAAGCCTTGCGGGAATGATAGCCATTACCCCACAAGCTCAACTGATTACTTAGTGTATGAGCATGCAGGTGATGTTTTTTAGATTCATCAGGCAGCAGTGCCAGCTTGATACCATCCAATATATTATCAGCCATCAGGTTTCTGGCATCATTAGCAGCATTACGGCTGCGGCTCACTAAGTAAGCATCATCTTCGCATAACGAATAAATGACCGGCAGGCTTGCATATTTACGGTCCTGCAGTAGCTGATGGTACACCTTAGTGCTGTGCAGGCCCGGGTTATCAGGGTTGATGAACACCACATCAGGGCGCACCTCGGTTATCATAAAGTTCAGCACATCTTCAGTGCAGTTATATACCAGTAATCCCCGGCTTTTCAGCATTTCGGCATCGGCCTCCTGTGCCCCCAGTTTGTTAGTCACCATTAGTATTTTGATACGCATAACCTTGAGTTTTAAAGTTGTACCTGTCTATATATGACAGTCAAAAAACCATGCCAGTTTGCGTTAAAACATTGCCAATACCTTTTATGAAAGTAGTACGACAGAATATTGTGCAGTACCTGTGAATAACATCAAGATTCTCCTCCTGTTTTTAGGAGGAGTACTCCGACGAACGTCGGAGGGAGGTGGTTATAGCATATACGAAAAATAAACGACAAAAAAACCAAGAAAAACACTGGTTTTTCAGAGATAAGCAGGGTTTAATTTTATACAAACATTTATTCACCATTAAAAATATACCTAATGAAAAAACTCATCTTTCTTTTAGCAATTACTTGCAGTAGCATTTACCATGCTAACGCGCAAACCTGGCCATCTACCACTCCTGGGGTTGGATATGGTATAAAATATGGAACAGACCCTTTTTTGAATGGTAACGTTCCCGGAAGTCTCTACGTGAGGCACATTAATTGTGACATGTATACTGATTATTATTCTGGAAGTGCAGGAAATAAAATATGGGCAGTGGTATGGGATTATAATTCTGGCGGTGGTGATACAGTATGTTGCGTAGTGTACGATGAATCATCGTCTACTACAATTACATTAAAATGGCCTGGTAGTGCACCAGACGTGGTATTAGTTGATGATGGTTCATCTATACAGGGACACCTAGCAGTAGTTGTTGCATTTTTAGATGGTTCAAATAATGTTAAAGTATACCCGACTATAATTGCCAATGCCTTTAGCGGCATAGGTATCGTTGGATTATCGTCTGGAATATCAACAGCTGTCTTTGACTCTTATGGCACAACTTACGACCCTCCGCATATTGATGCTTGTCCCGACCCGGTCAATTACCCTAACTACTGGCCAACATTTGGCAATACGTACGTAGGCTTAACTGATATGGTAGTGACCTGGTCTTCGGATCCGGGCTCGGGCACTCATGAAGTATATGCCAAAAGATCTGGTTCGTCATTTTTTTCAACAGGTAGCCCTACATATATTGACGCTGGCAGGAAACCAGATGTAGCTAGCGTAGTAGTTGATGATGGGATGGGAGGATATAGCAATAAAGCATATTTCATTTATACAGATGGAAGCATTGCTGATATTAATTGGGGAGATTGGGATATGGTATCAGCCACAGGAAACGCTAATGGAGCTATTGAAACGAGTGTTTTACCGCAACTAATACCTCGCATTGACGCTATGAATGTTGAAAATACTAGCATAGGAGGTACAAAATCTTTATGGCAGGCTGTTGCAGAGGTTCAGCCATCTACACAAAAAGAAATACACGGTTATGATTATACAGGGTCTGTAGCAATCACCAATTATTCATCATTTAATCCATTAAATGGCGGCTTAGATGCATACATGCCTGCAATAGGCGTCGGTTGTGGCCCTGATGGTTATGCTCCGGGTGCATCAAGTGCTATAGGCAACACCAGTTATACTACAGGTTGGTATATTCAAAACAATGAAATAGAAGCATTATCGTTGGACAATGCAGGTGGCGGGGTAGTCGCAGGATATGCACAGGTAAACAATAGCAGTGTAGCATCTACAATAATCAATTACCCGCTTTTTGCAGTTAGCAGCAGCAGCAATTCTGGTGATGATATACTAACTGCTTGGTGCGACGGTTTAAATATTAATGTAAAACACAGTAATACTAATGCTTTTGCATTTAAAACAACAAGTATTAACACGACAACTCTTAGCACAAAACCCTCTCTCTATCCTAACCCTGCCATAGATAAGCTGTATATGACGAATATCAATACTGTTAATTATACAATTACTGATGTGATAGGCAAAATCGTATTATCTGGCAAAACTGATAATACTAATACCTTAAACATCTCAGGCTTAGCAAAAGGCAACTATATCTTCAACATCACAGAAAATGGCAAAACAGAACATTTAAAATTCACTAAGCAATAAAGTACATTCAACCTCGCTTCAAAAGCAGCCATCTCCAATGGCTGCTTTTCTTTTTCTAATCACATAAAAAATAAGTAAATTTGCTATAGATGCGCATCTTTCTTCAAAATGTGATGCAGCTATTTCTATTTTATTAAATGCTTGAATTAGGAGAAAAATCAAAAAATGTCAACATTCCGCAACATTCCGCAACAAAAAAAAACATTTCGCTACATCTCCCTTCATTTCATATTAAATATTTACACAATTATAAAATATCTTATCCGCTCCAATTATTAACTATAAGCTATTATCAAAATTAAGATGTGATTAAACCGTTGATATTCTTTAACAAATCTTTGCAAGGTTCAAAAATCTTCGTATTTTAACACCATTAAAATGTATTGTCATCAGTCTGTCATAGCGGCAAATAATAACCAACGTTAAGGTTATTATAACTGTCTGTTATAATAGCGATGATGATGTTTTAGGTGCTCAGGCACATAAAAAGGATAGAAAAAGTTTACTAATTATAGAAATAAGCAACCCATGATAAGAAAATTATCCTCAGGTTTAGTATTGGCAGTATTGTTATTGGTTTCAGCTGCAAGTAATGGTTGGGCACAGTTTCCAGCTACCATTACTACGAATTATTCACCAGCTGCAAACTTATCAGCGTATGTTGGATCACCCAGCATGCCAATGTTTATACTGTTCAGAGTTACTAATAACAACACTTTCCCTATTACTATCACAGGTGTAGGTAACCATCATTTGGGCGATTTTTTTGTGCCAGCCTTTGGTAGAAATACAAGCCAAAACGGTGCTACTTATACATTATGGGGTGCTGACTGGACAAATGCAACAGCAAACGGTACCGGCGCTGCAAACATTGTCCTACCCAACTGGCTTATATGTGGTCAGTCTGCTGGTACAGTAAGTTCTGCAACAAATGGCATAATATCTGTAATTGCTGGTGCAGATGGATATATCCCACCTAATACTACTAGAAGATTCGCATTAGTTCTGACAGATACAATTTGGGCTTTTGGCAATACCAACCCTACTACCTTTACATCTAATAATGTAACCCTTGATGTACAAACTGGTGCGTTTGCAGGCACAATGCCGAGTACGAATTATAATATGGTGATTGGAGCAACGAATTATGGTTTTGATGGATTTATTACTTTTGATAAAGCGGCTCCACCCCCACCAACAGTTACACCTAACCCAGTTATAATTTGCCCAGGAGCTATTGCAACCATCAAGGCTTCGTCAGCATCATACATCACAACACCCGTATATACTTGGTACAATCCTGCAGGTACAAACGTGCAATCTGGTACCTCTAATACATTAAATATTGGTCCGGCTACTACAAGCATGAGCGGTACGTGGACGGTTACTGTTTACGACGGCAGCAAAACATCTAATCCTACTCCATTTAGTGTAACTGTAGATAGCCCTAAGGCTCCTCAAATAGATGGCAAAGTAGATTACTGTCTGAACGAGAACTTTACGCCTGTAAACGTAATAACCTCTGCACCGGGCAATGTTGTTAAATGGTATTATACACAAACAGGCGGTTCTGCTATTCCGTTTACACCTTATTTCAATACTACTACAGCACATACAGATGAATACTGGGTAAGCCAGACTACAGCAGCTGGTTGCGAAAGTGATCGCACACAAGTGCCGTACAGGGCTGCACCAAAGCCTTCTGTGCCATTAGTTACCACACCAATCATTTATTGCGAAAACGCTACACCGGCGCAGCTTACAGCTAATGGACAGAAACCATTATACTGGTGGTATGATAAAACAGGCGGTATCTCTTCTCAGATAGCTCCTACACCGAATACTACTAAACAAAATACCTTCAATTACTATGTGTCTCAAAAAGTAGATGGTTGTATGAGCGACCGTGCACAGATAGATGTAATTGTTACATTCCGTCCAAACGGTTTGATATTGCCTTCTCGCACATTAATATGCCAGGGCGATACCATGCAATTGGGCTACTACGGTAGCGCCTTCCCGGGTTCTGCTTACAACTGGTCATTCCCTAAAGGCGTAACCATCCTTGGCGGAGTTGCTTCTACTCCAATTACACTCAGGATAGATAGTCCGGGTGTAAATAACCTTACATTACAGGTAGGCCAGAAAGGTTGTTACAGTCCAACCTACTCACAGGAAATAAAGGTACAACGTCAGCCAACAGCTGTTATCGAAGCACGCGACTTTATGTGTCAGGGTCAAACAGAATTAGTATCACTCAGCTATTATACACCTACCATCGACTCATTCATTTGGGATTGGGATGGTGGTGAAACTACACACTACTCTACAGATCAGGGCCCTTACGGTGTTATTTGGAATACACCGGGTCAAAAGAACATCAAGCTTCGTCTTGTAGAAGGTATCTGCCATATAACAGTGGTGCAGGATACTCCAACAGTTAATCCTCACCCTGATGCTACGTTCACACTCAGTGGCAACATGCCTTATTGCTCTGATGACAGCGTGCTGATTAGTGCTAACACAGTGCTTTCAAGCGTTAAGTACTCTTGGACCCCTGCTCGTTTCTTCGATACTTACAGCGATTTACCAGTAGCATGGGCACACCTTGACTATCAGGATTCATCTTACATCAAGCTGACTGTTACGGATGCTTACAACTGTACTTATACAGAAAAACAAAAGATACTGACTAAGCCTTGCTGCGATATGACTTTCCCTACGGCATTTACGCCTAACGCGGACGGACATAATGATATCTTCCGCCCGATAACTAAAGGACACCAGGAACTTCGCACACTGAAGATTCTGAACCGTTGGGGACAAGTAGTTTATGAATCTCTAAACGAACAAAAAGGTTGGGACGGTAATACAAACGGCAAACCTCAGGAAATGGGCTCTTACTTCTATTTCGTTGATTATAAATGTAATGGGAAGACTACTTCACAAAAAGGTGAGTTCATACTGATACGATAAACAGTATATAGCAACATAGAAAAAGCCTCATGCAATTGCGTGAGGCTTTTTCATTTATATCATATAAGTTTCATTGAATCATAAAGTATTTGTTTCAGTATTGCCTGAAAAATACAAATCCATTTAGACTGCCTATCTCCTGCACCAGTGGCAGATTGCGAAACTGGTCGGCATCTTGCACCTTACAGATATAGTAAGCCGGCTTATCCATTTTCTCATTCATAGAAGGTACTTTAGTAGCATGCATTTTCTCGGCATAAAAAAGTTGTGCATAGCTTTTATAACCCATCACACATATATAGACATCTTTGCCTTTCAGGCTTTTGAAATAGTCTATAGCTGCTCTCTGGGTATAGGCTTCTATCTTAGGTGTAAAATGCACTATTGAAAATTGGATAATTAAAATCTGAAGCACTACCAATGCAATCATAGCTTTTCTGAAATTATGTCTCATGATAACTACAGCCGCAATGATGCCAATGAAATATAAGATACCCCAAGACATTTCGGCGTAGCTCCAAGGTACATTAGCATCTAAATTGCCAACAGCAAACGGGTCATTAATCAAAGGAATGAGCTTTGCTTTGTAAATACCAACCAATGGCAAACTAATCAGGCATACAGCTATTATCAGCCCAGTAAATAATAGTATAGCCCTCACCCTGAGTTTCAAATCGGATTTGCGCTCTGTCAGCCTGTATACCTGCAGCGCAGCCAGGTAAGTGAGCGGAAAATAACACAGAGACGAGTAGTGAACAATTTTGGTCTTTACGATAGAAAACAGCAGCAACACCACCCAGAACATTATCCACATCCATTTTGCAAATGCCTGTCCATCTTCCACTAGAATAGTCTTCTTTCTCGAATACTGAAACAGAAATGCAGCTGCAGGGAAACACCCAAATAACAGTACAATCCAATGGTATATGAATGGGCCACCATGGTCTGCATCTTCCGTGCTGAAAAGGCGTACCTGGTATTTAATAAACTCATTCACGAACCACCATCCATGATTATATATCTCTATACAGAACCATATTGATGCAGTAACTGCAGTGGCTAAAACTACCACCAGCAAATGAGAAAACTTGTATCCACCCCATCCCCTATTGACAACCATGAGAACTGCAAACGACAAACCCGCTATAAGTATAGCCACAGGGCCTTTGGTCATTACTGCCAAACCTAAAAAAATGCCGGAGAATAAAGCATGCAGCAACTTGCGCTTGCCTTCAGTAATAAAGTAAAACTGTAAAAATGAAAGAAAGATAAAGAGGTTGAATGTAGGGTCAATAATTCCGGATTTAAAATAAATGTGTGGTAGCCAAGCTGATGCATACATCAACACCCAAAAGACTCCCATCTTTTCGTTTACAATCCTCTTGCCCGCATAGTACAATATACACAAAGTAAGCACACCGGTTACGGCATTTGGGAAACGCGCTGCAAACTCATTGACGCCAAACAGTTTCATTGACAAAACCTGCATCCAGATAAATAAAGGAGGTTTCTCCCAAAATGGCTGAAAGTCAATCTGCATGCGCAAATAGTTTTTTGAAACTATCATCTCCCGTGCGCATTCGGCAAAGTTGATCTCATCCCAGTCAAATAAATGCGTATGTCCTAAAAAAGGAAAAAAGAGTAATGATGCCCCTATAATGATGGCCACGTAACGCAGAAATTGCTGCATATACTAATCCTTTGCGTTGAGAAAGAACCTTTCTGATTTTGACAATATCAAAACGGCAAGCAAAGATACGATTGTACCAATGATACTACCAACATAAACATCTTCAAAGAAGTGAGCGGCAAGGTACATTCTTGAATACCCTACCATCAGGGCCAGAATAAAAAATACTAGACCCCACCATCTATACTTCTGGGCTAATAACATTGACATCAGGCTATAAAAGGCAAAAGCACCGCAAGTGTGCCCCGACGGGAAACTATGCTCCAGCAGCCTTGGCCATTGCGGCAATGTATGTATCCATGTAGCTTCTCCGAAATACTTTAACGGGCGAGGAGCACCAACAGCATTCTTAACTCCCTGAGTAATCAAAGCAGGTAATACATTTGCCAATATTGCCAGCGTGAAATACCACCAGTTTCTAAATCGCGAAAAGCCTAATAAAATCAGTAGTACTATGGTGATGAACCACGCCTCTCCCATTTCGGTAATGGCAAACATCAAGCTATCTGACCAAGTGGTGTGATGTGAATTAAAGAAAGTAAACAGAGTCTCTTTATCAGCCACTATTAGTGCTATACCACCCGTTATCAACCATATACAGAATGGTACGAAGAAATACGGATTGTACGAAGTATATAGCCTATGCTTCAAGTTGTTTTCTCTTTAAAGGAGATATGATTTTGCTCCATATTCTCTGATACCATTCTTTACTGAATATTTGAGAGTCATTCCGAGCCTGGTTAATAAGGACAAAAGCAATTGGCAATAACATAGATGTAGCCATCCACATACCTGCCCATGGCGGCAAAGCGCCGGTTCTCGACAACTTTTCACCTGTGATGGACATAATATGGAACACAACAAAAAATGCAACTGCAATCACCAACGGCATACCTAAACCACCCTTGCGGATAATAGCACCCAATGGTGCGCCAATAAGGAATAACAATACACATGCAAACGACAACGTAAATTTGCGGTGCCATTCAATATTAAACTGCAGGAAATTGCTATGCTGTATACTTCTATCGTTTGACGAGATATCGAGAAGACCTTTTGAGTTACGCACATAGTTCAATGCCTGCACAATAGCCTGGTTCTTCATACTGTCAGGAATAGTTTCAATAAATCCTGTTGTATAAGCTCCTCTTTCAGCTTTAGCTGCTTTTGCCAGCTTATATATAGTGTCTTTATCGTGAGTATTTGCCATTACAGATATATTAGGCCCCAGGTAAATGCCTATGTTATCTGACAGGTGCTTTTCATATCTCTTAAAGCTATCTATACGTTCATTCAGTTGCACCACGTCCATCATCTGGTAAGCATCTTTGAACAACTCTTCATTAGTGCGGCTTACTTTGAAAGATGAGAGGTCAAATACTTTATCCCATCTTTTAAAGTTCATTCGCATTTGCTGATAGTTGCTGCCCTGCTGGTTATTGTTAGATGCTTCTTCATATCTCCAGCCATCTTTCAGCCTGAATATCATGTAATGCTTATCCGGCGTGGGTATCATTTCACCCTCTTTAGCAATTACCACTTTATCATTCATGCCGCCATTGGTATGGTCGTAGATGATAATATTGCGAATTGTGCGCCCGTCTTTGTCCTTCTCTCCTACCCTGATAGCAAAATCCTGTATCCCATTATTAAACTGTCCCGCACGGATATTAAATGCAGGTTTCGAGTTTCTGAGGTCATATAACAGAGATAGTGCCTTCAGATTAGCATAAGGGATAACATTGTTATTGAAGAAAAAAGCAAATGCTCCGATAAGGGTAATAAACACCAACAAAGGACGCATAAACCTCAACAATGAAATCCCTGCCGATTTAATGGCAACCAATTCGAAGTTCTCGCCCATATTACCAAAAGTCATGATGGATGCCAGCAATATGCCGAGAGGCAGTGCGAGCGGCACCATTGTCGTAGACATGTAAAACAGCAACTGGACTATCATCCATGTGCCCAAGCCTTTCCCTATCAGCTCATCCATATAGAGCCAAAAGAACTGCATTACCAGCACAAAAAGGGTAATGAAAAAGGTTACTATAAAAGGGCCAATAAAACTGCGAAGGATGAGAATATCCAGTTTTTTGATAAATCTGCCTTTCATTGTGATACAAACCTACATAAAACAATACTGTAAACCTTGTAACAGGTTCAACTATTAACGTTTATATACAAATAAAGCCTGCCTCAAAGGCAAGCTTTACCACATATCGATAATCAGCCTTAGCTGCCTATTCTATGCTTTAAATCACTTACCTGGGTATTCCACAGGCGTTCCTGGTCTTTCATGTCTGTTTTATCAGCAAAATCAGTGATTTTGAGAATAGTTTCGTTAGTAATAGAACTTTGTTCTATCCTGAACTCAAAGAATTCATCGGGGTTGTAATAATCCCACCTGTAACGTACATATTCATTTTCCAGCAATTCTACGACATCTGCTGTATCTGTTGAGCCGTTCCAGCTGAAGTAAAAGGTATGGTCTCTCTGATCAACTTTATCTGCAAACCACTCCTGAAGCCCTACCGGTGTAGATAAGAACTCATATAATATAGATGGGGAACACCTAACCGGGAACTCAAGAGAATACATTGTTTTTTTCTTACTCATCGAAATTTAGTCTAAGGATAAACGTAGCTGCAATAATAGAAAAAGGATTGAACAATCAAAATTTTTATTACAAATACATTTAAAAAAATTTGACCTATTTTAAAAATTGGTTTGATTTTTGCTGTTAAATGATTCTTAAATTTTTTTTTGGTTGAATTGTTGAGAACCTTAGATTTGCCATATCAATGTCAAAAATTGATAACAATTGCATTAGTTTATCTTCTATTCTCTAACAATCTAAAAATGGTTCGCCTATGTCCATGCGTCAGCTAAAAATCACGAAATCCATTACTAATCGTGAGAGCCAGTCCCTGGAGAAGTATCTGCAGGAAATTGGTAAAGTGGACCTGATAACCCCTGAAGAAGAAGTACAACTCGCCATCAAAATCAAACAAGGAGACCAACGCGCCCTTGAGAAACTTACCAAAGCCAACCTCCGTTTCGTAGTAT
Source organism: Bacteroidota bacterium (assembly GCA_018267965.1). Lineage (GTDB taxonomy): Bacteria > Bacteroidota > Bacteroidia > Chitinophagales > Chitinophagaceae > Polluticoccus. The sequence goes on from JAFDXK010000001.1 coordinate 1,194,281, forward strand.
CGGTTGCAAAACAGTACCAAAATCAAGGTTTATCTCTAAGTGACCTTATTAACGAAGGGAACCTTGGCCTCATTAAAGCTGCTCAACGCTTTGATGAAACAAGGGGCTTTAAATTCATCTCTTACGCGGTGTGGTGGATTCGCCAATCCATTCTTCAGGCATTGGCTGAACAATCACGTATTGTACGCCTTCCTTTGAACAAAGTAGGCTTGTCTAACAAGATAAGCAAAGCTTATTCTCAACTGGAACAGGAGTATGAACGTGAGCCTTCTACAGAGGAATTAGCAGAATTGCTTGACATTGGTACAGAAGAGGTAGAAACAACCCTTGGCGTTGCTGCAAGGCACGTATCTGTTGATGCCCCGTTTGTTGACAGTGAAGACAATACCCTTCTGGATGTATTGGAAAACCCAAATTCAGACTCTGCTGATGCTGAATTGGAGCATTACGACTCTCTTCGTTGCGAAATTGAACGCTCTCTGAGCACGTTGACAGACCGTCAGCGCGATGTAATAAAACTATACTTCGGCATAGGTGTAGAACACCCAATGAGCCTTGAAGATATAGGTGAGAAATTCTCTCTGACACGCGAACGTGTACGCCAAATCAAAGACAAAGCGATAACTAAATTGAGAACAGCTACACGCTGCCAATTATTGAAATCGTATTTGGGCAACTAAAAACGCAATACTTTTATATACAACCCCGGATTATCCGGGGTTTTTTATTTTTATGCAATGAAATACATACTAACTGCCTTATTATTTTGTACCAGCAACCTATATGCCCAAACCTATACAGATAGCATCAATAAGTTCAGGCAACATTATAAGCAGGAATTTATAACTGATGAACGTAGTCCTTTAAAGGGCAACGACACTGCTTTCTTACGTTTCTTTGCTCCCGATAAAAAATACAGGGTAATAGCTGATTTTAGTGTTACACCATCAAGTGAAATATTTGAAATGCCTACTTATAGTGGCAAAACCAAAAAATTCAAACAATATGGTGTAGCGAGGTTTATCATCAATGATACCATCTTGTCTTTAAGCGTATACCAAAATCAAAAATTACTGGAGGACCCGAAATATAAAAACCACCTATTCATACCATTTACTGATGGTACATCTTATTCTGAAACCTATGCCGGTGGCAGGTATATAGATATGGAGACTACTGACGTTGTAAACGGGAAAATAACAATAGACTTCAACAAATGCTATAACCCTTACTGTGCTTACGCCGACGGTTACAATTGCCCTGTACCACCTGTTGAAAACCGCCTACCGATTAGCATACGTGCGGGCGAGAAAATATTTGGAAAGGAGCATAAATAATAAAGCACTCCAAAGAGTGCTTTATATACTAATATATTTATTAGAAACTTCTTATTTAAGTCCCAATTTAGTTTTAACAGCAGGCAGCATATTGTCAGCATCTTTTATTACCAACAATGAACCTAAGCTAACGTCAAACACATAATCAATAGCTTTTTCTTTAGCTACATCTTTGATAGCCTTGTCTGCTTTCTCCAGAATAGGTTGATACAATTCCTGTTTTTTCTTCTCTACTTTTTCCTGTGCACTTTGATTGGTGCTTTCCATACGGCCTTGCAAATCGCGAATCTCTTTCTCTTTTACTTCTTTAACAGCATCGGTCATTGTTTTTTCACCTGCCTGGTATTCCTTTATTTTCTTTTCATATTCAGCCTGCATGGTTTGCAACTGATCTTGATATTGTTTTGCGAATGCCTGCAAATCAGCATCAGCTTTGGTTACCTCAGGCATAGCTTTCAACAACTCACGAGAATCAATCCATGCGAATTTAGTCTGTGCAAATACAGCGTTATTGATAAATAACCCAAGAGCAAGTAATACAACTAGTTTTTTCATTTTTAAGATATATGTCATTATTTTAATTAGGATTGCAAAGTAAATGCCATTATTTGTTTATTCCAAGTAATTTTAACACATCCTCACTCTTATCGAGTTTAGGATCTGCATAAAACATCGTTACCCCACCTGCTTTATCCAATACCAGGTCATATTTGCCCTGTGTCATCTTCTGAACGGCATTGTACACTTTGTCTTGTATAGGTTTAACTAATTTCTGGCGTTCTTTAAATAAATCACCTTCGTACCCGAAGTGTTGCTTTTGCAGGTCTTTGGCTGCCTTTTCTTTTTGAACTATCTCATCTTCGCGCTTTTTACGCATATCATCGGACAACATAGCTCTTTCAGCCTCATAAGACTTATACATCTTATCTACTTCCTGCATTTTTGTATCTATCTCCGTTTGCCACGTTTTTGACATTTGGTCGATACGGGTTTGTGCATCCTTGTAGTCTACCATTTTGTCAAGGATGTACTTTGAATCTATAACACAAATGCGCTGAGCGTGTGTAGTAACAGTAGCTGCTAAGAGTAAAAAGCTTAAAACAATAGTTTTCATAAAAACGATGCGTTTATTATTTATACAATATTACGATTTATGATTATTCCGGTTCAAAACCTAACATGAAGGTAAAGTTGGCAAGGTTTGAGAAACGGTTATCTGCACCCGGTGTCGGGTTGTATCGGTCAAAGCCATAACCATAGTCGAGCCCGAGCAAACCAAACATAGGTAAGAATAACCTGACACCAATACCTGCTGAACGGTTAAGTTTGGCGGGGTTGTAATCATTAAAACTATTCCATGCATTACCTGCTTCTAAGAACATCAAACCATAAATAGTAGATGATGCGCTAAGAGAGAACGGATAACGTATCTCTGCTGTGTATTTATTAAATAACACTGCATTGGTTTGATAAGGGTCTTTATAACCACGTTGAGCTATGATGTCTTTACCGATAAAGAAGTTCCTGCCTGACAAACCATCACCACCAATCTGGAAACGCTCAAACGGAGAATATCCGATATCAGGATTGTAATAACCTAAGAAGCCGTATTTAGTTGCCAGTTTCAATACAAAGTTTCCGTACACTTTTTGATACCATTCAGCGGTAAAACGGTATTTGTGATATTCTACCCATTTGAACTTCTCTGATGGTGGAGTTGAGCTGTTATATGTATTACCACTTAAGTAACTAAAAGGTGGTGTAAACTGCAAAGAGAAACTAACGTTAGAACCACTTGTTGGATACAGCGGCTTATCTATAGTATAACGCGCTAAAGTAAGTTTTACATATAAGTTATTACTGTAACCATTATTGAAAGGGTTATTGTTAGCATCTGTAACTAACGCATAGTTTTTCAACTTATAGTTCTGGTAATTGATACCATATGAAAAGACAAAGTTATCGTCAGGCCATTTGATACGTTTACTCATAGCCACACCACCACCAAAGGCACGTATATATTGTGAATCGGCAGGATATGGCGCACCTAAACCTGAATAACGGCTGTAAAGTGTATTAACCGTTAACGCGTTAGGTTTTTTACCGCCTAACCAAGGTTCTGTGAATGCAAAGTTTACTGAGTTATAGTACTTACCATTTGACTGATAGCTTAAAGACAAGCGCTGTCCATCGCCTACAGGAAGCGGGTCCCAAAACTTAGGCTTAAATATATTTCTCAGAGAGAAGTTGCTGAATACTATGCCTATGTTACCGTAAAACTTAATACCACCACCAAAACCAGCAGATAACTGCAACTGGTCGCTAGATTTTTCTACAAGATTATACTCAATATCAACAGTTCCGTCTTCTGCATTTGGCTTAGGTTGTATACCTATTTTTTCCTGGTCGAAGAAACCGAGGTTAGCAATTTGGCGTTGAGTACGTATCAGGTCTGCACGGCTGAATTTATTGCCCGGCCATGTATACAATTCTCGTCTTACAACGTGTTCGTTTGTGCGGTCATTACCATAGATGTATATGTTACGAATAGTAGCTTGTGGCCCTTCCGTTACACGCATTTCATAATTAATAGTATCACCGATTATTGAAGTTTCTATTGGTTCTATATTAAAGAACAAATAACCGTCATCCATGTAAAGACTACTCACATCTTCACCTCCATCAGGACTCAGTTGCTTACCCAGTCTTGTCTCAAGTAATTGCTGATTATAAACATCGCCTTTCTTAATGCCTAAGATGGTGCTTAGTGTTTCGCTTGGATATTTGGTATTACCTTTCCACTCAATATCTCCAAAGTAATATTTATGTCCTTCTTTGATCTTTATTTCAACATTCACATTACCATTGGCTACTGAATATACTGTATCATCTTCTATAGAAGCGTCGCGATAACCTAGTGAGTTGTAATACTCGATCATTGACACCTTATCATCTTCGTATTTCTTTTGATTGAATTTAGAAGAACTCAGAAAATTGTATCGGAAGTAAGGGTTTAAATAATCTAATGTTTTAGACACAGAAAGGAAATTCATGTTCTTTAAATATTCATTGAAAGAACGCTTCTTCGTACCGTACACTGTAAAATTATCGGCAGGATAGAATGACACACGTGCCATTTCCTTTGTCGATTTTAACATGTGTTTCAACTTGGCATCTGTAGCATTTTCATTACCTACGATGTTTACCTGGTTGATGTGTGTTTTGTTACCCCTGTCAATATCAAATGTCAATACCACAGAGTTAACTGATGTAGTATCGATACGCCTCATTATTTTCACTTTCACGTCTCCATATCCTTTCTCAGAATAGAATTTACGAATACGTACAGTTGCTTCTTTTTCTACAGCTTCTGTTACTACCCTGCCCTTTACAAGACCTGTTTTTTCTTTGAGTTCGGTAGCCTCTCCTTTTTTTATGCCTTTAAAATTATACTTAGCTAATCGTGGTCTTTCTTCTACCTTGATGTTCAGGAATATTTTATTACCAATGGTTTTGGTAATAGTAATATTTACATCCGAAAACAATTCCTGTTTCCACAGGTTACGTATTGCCCTCGCTATATTATCGTCATTAGGAAGTTTAATTTTAGTACCTACCGTTAAGCCCGTTACAGCAATCAATAAGTCTTCGTCCAGGTATTTAGTACCACTTACCGTTACACCACCTACTTCATATTGTTTAGGGCCTTTAGAAGTATTGCCCTGCCTTCCTAATCCTCGTGATGAAGAATCGGACTGCATTGACAATTGTGCATGAACCGATGAAGGCAGCACACAACAGATGCATAAAAGTGTAAGGGTACTAAGCAATATTTTTTTATGCATGATGCTGCGTATTCGTTTGGATTTGCTCACTGGTTTTGCCGAAGCGACGCTCGCGCTGTTGATAATTGAGCAGCGCTTCATATAGGTTTTGCTTTCTGAATGCAGGCCAGTGTACTGTTGTGAAATAAAGTTCGGCATATGCCAGTTGATATAGTAAGAAGTTGCTTATCCGGTATTCTCCACTGGTTCTTATCATCAATTCCGGGTCTGGGAAAGCAGCAGTATTTAAATATTTATGAAAAGTTGCGTCGTCTACATCTTCGGGTTTCAACTTACCTTCAGCAGCATCGGCAACCATTTTTTTAGCAGCATCAATCATCTCCCACCTTGAGCTATAACTCAATGCCAATATCAGGTTCAAACCTGTATTAGCAGCGGTCATATCCATAGCTTCATTCAATTCATTTTGGCATACCTCAGGCAAACTAGCAAAGTCGCCGATAACGTGTAAACGAACATTATTCTTCTTCAGTTCATCCACCTCTTTGCGAATAGTATTCACCAGCAATTCCATCAAAGCATCTACTTCTGCTTTGGGACGATTCCAGTTTTCAGTAGAGAATGCATATAATGTGAGATACGAGATACCTATCTCTGCACAACCATTTACAATGTCCCTGACACTTTTCACACCCTCATAATGACCATACACCCTATCCTGCCCGTGTTCTTTGGCCCAACGCCCGTTGCCATCCATAATAATGGCAATATGCTTAGGCAGCTTATTACGGTCAAGAGATTGCAAAATATCCATACTGGTTTATCCGCTTATTGAAAAGGTGTGCAAAGGTACAAAAATAGATGCTTGGCTTATCTATCAAAATTTGCACAATTCAGTTTAACTCGACTTTAACTGCAAATAGCTTGAAATTAACAGAACTCTAAATGTATTACTGAGAAATAGATAAGAATTAAGTTAATTTGGGGTATTTTTATAGGTATGATAACCAATTTGAGCAAAATCAACTCACTGTTGAGTGAATGGATAAGAGAAATAAGGGATGTGGATATTCAAAATGACCGTATGCGTTTCAGGCGTAATATGGAGCGCATTGGAGAAATAGCCGCTTATGAAATAAGTAAAGAATTGCCATATAAGCTGATTTCAGTGCAAACCCCTATGGGTCAATCTGAATGCTATGAACTGGAGTTTCAACCTGTTTTAGCAACGATTCTCAGGGCAGGCGTACCCTTGCACCAGGGGTTGCTTAACTACTTTGACAAGGCTGATAATGCTTTTGTAGCCGGATACCGCAAACACCACAGGGACGGCAGTTTTGAGATAGAACAGCATTATTTTACCTGCCCCGATGTAAGTGGCAGCCCCCTCATCATTGCAGACCCTATGCTGGCTACAGGCTCGTCACTGATATTAGCTTTAGAAACCATAATAGATATGGGCGCTCCTTCACAAATACACATAGTTTGTGCTATTGCCTGCGAAGAAGGTATTGAGCTTTTACAACGCAAATTCCCTACAGCTCATATATGGGCCGGTGCTATAGATGACGAATTAACTGCAAGGGGATATATAGTTCCGGGGTTGGGAGATGCGGGTGACCTGGCTTTCGGTTCAAAAAAACAGGCCTAACCCAACGAAAATAATATTTCATACTGTCTTGGATAATAGGAGAATTTATCCTATTTTGCTGTCAGAAACTCAATTAAAAATTCATAATAAACGTTACCCAGATGAAGAAAATATTACTAGGAGTGGGTGCATCAATGTTATTGGTGACTTCAGCTATGGCACAAGATCCGCACTTTACTCAATATTTTGCATCACCTCTTACGCTCAACCCTGCACTTTCGGGATTGACTACCTGCGACTTCCGCCTGGCAGCCAATTACCGTACTCAATGGGGAAGCGTATCTCCTAATCCTTATGTTACCGGTACCATATCTTACGATATGGCTACAATGAAAGGTAAGCTCAATAATGGCGATGCAGTGGGTATAGGTATATTGGGTTTGTATGACAAGTCTGGTGTAGGTGCCCTTCAAAACACGAGTGTTGGTCTTTCTTTAGCTTATCACAAAGCTTTAGGCTACGAGAAACAGCACACATTATCTATAGGGTTGCAAGGTATTTTAGTGCAAAAATCTATTGACTTCCAAAAATTGAAGTTCGAAGACCAATTTAATTTCGCTACTGGTGGTACAGAATACCAGACAAGTGAACAATTGGGTAATGCGGACTTAACATATCCTGATTTCAACCTGGGTGCTATGTATTCAGGTCGTATGGGAGAATTCGCTACCATGTATGCAGGTGTTTCTTATTACCACCTCACTCAACCAGTTGAAACATTCCTGAACGGAAACCACAAAATACATTCTCGTTATAGTGCTTATTTAGGTGGTTCTTTCGATATGAATGAAAACATCGTATTGTATGCAAGCGCATTATATCAATCACAGGCTTCTGCATCTGAAGTGCTTGTTGGTGCAGCAGTAGGTTTCATATTGAATCCTGGTCATGATGCCGAATACGCTAAAAATACAATCCTGTACTTAGGTAGCTGGTATCGTTACGGCGATGCTCTTGCTCCATATATTGGTATGGAATGGTCTAAAATGAAATTAGGTTTCACATACGACCTTAACGTTTCTGGTTTCTCTGCTGCAACTAAGAGCAACGGTGGCTATGAAATTTCATTGATTTTCAACGGTTGTATCAATAAACGCGAAGCTCGTCCTACATACAACTTCGCTTGTCCTAAATTCTAATAACAATCTTTATAATGAAGAACCCCGGTTATGCCGGGGTTTTTTATTTTGGTTTACTTACAAACATGTTGCCCCTAACATAAAACCTGTATGGCCATAGCGCGTGGTCCTGTGCATAATCAACCCCTACTCTTGTTGCTTCTGCAATATCCTTCTTTGCTATTTTAATACCCCTGTCTTCAATCCTAATCTCGTCACCGGATAATGACATACCTGATTGTTTTGTATGGATTCCTAAAGCCATACTCAAAGCACCCGGACCTGATGTAAGAACCGGTGTTAGCTTTTCCTTCTTTCGTCTTTGAAGCATGGTTTCAATACCTTCTAATGGTTCGATAGCTCTTATCAAAATAGCGTGTGGTATATCCTGAATATTAGTAACTACATTAAAAAGATGATGGATACCATAGCAGAGGTAAACATAGGATACCCCACCTTTGCTATACATTATCTCGGTACGTTGGGTTCGCCTGTTGCCATACGCGTGAGATGCTTTGTCTATAACACCTGCGTATGCCTCTGTTTCTACAATAATGCCGGAGGTCAATACACCATCAAAATTGGTAACGAGAACTTTACCCAATAACTCTTTGGCTATCTTCACTACATCCTTGCGTGTATAAAATGATTCAGGCAATATCATTATTCAAAAATACAGGATGAGATACAATAGTGTATTTTTAAGTGTTGATTATGAAAGGGAAATTATACCTGATACCGATTCCAATTGCTGAGAATGCTGTACACACGTTATCGGCAGAGATAATAACGCATACGCTCACTATTAAACATTATGTGGCAGAAAATGCGCGTACCGCCAGACGTTTTCTTAAGTCCATACATCCGTCATTAGTAATAGATGAGATACAATTCATAGAAATTGATAAACATGAAGGTGCTGATACTAAGACCTTTAAACAATGGCTGAAGGATGGTTTGACTGTTGGTGTAATGAGTGAAGCAGGATGTCCGGGAGTAGCAGACCCTGGTGCAGATATTGTGAGCATAGCGCAGGAGATGAACGCAGAGGTTATTCCACTAACAGGGCCTAACTCAATGACATTAGCGTTAATGGCTTCGGGACTAAATGGTCAGAGTTTTTGTTTTAATGGTTACCTGCCTATAAAAGAACCATTAAGAAGCCAAAAGATAAAAGCATTAGAGGCTCTATCTAAAAAAGAAAATCAAACACAGCTATTTATTGAAACACCTTACCGCAATAACCAACTGTTAGATGAATTGATAAAAAACTGCAGTGGGGATACAAGACTATGCATTGCACTGAACATAAGCGCAACTGATGCGTTTATCAAAACAAAGAAAATAAACGAATGGAAACAATCTAAACCTACATTAGAAAAAGCTCCTGCGGTATTTCTTTTATTGGCTTAGTAATTTATTGCCTTTACTTCGTCAATACGGTCTACAATATATTGTCCTTTCTCCTGGTTGACCTTGTTGTAATTCTCACCACGCCATGGTAACACACCATGATACTGTATGTAGTGTAGTGTTACTAATTTACCACCGCAACGTTCTAATGAATCGGCTATCTTCTCATCATTTACGCTGAAATAAAAATACTGCGCACTATATGCAGGACCTTGTTTGCCAAAGCCCAATAGAATTATTTCGCCCTCGTATGTTTTGAACAGGTTGCCTTTGCGTGAGAACTTCTGCAAAATACCATCTCTTCTGCCATCGCTATAAGGATAATAATAAGTGAAGTATACATATCCTATCACGAACACAACCAGTACTGCAATACTAATAAATACAGCTTTTCGCATAAAACAATTGTTTGCTTAAGATATGCATATCATACAAGATACCCCATATCTCGGTATGAAATTTACTTTACCTTTCTGCCTTTCCATTTATACACACCAATAAACCCTAAAAAGCCTGCCAATACAATGTATATGATATGCAAAGGTTGCAAAAAAGGAAATATAATCAGCTGTTTTTCTTTTTTAAAGAACCTCGCAACAGGGTACAGATAGTCTAATTCGGTTATGGTCTTTACCACCAAAGCTACTAATACCAACAACCAGTGTCCGGGTACAAATAACGCGTAAATAGTAAGTAATAGAATGGATAGATTGAACAGGTAAACCAGTAATAAGATAGCTGTTAATCGTTTATCATTATACTTGCCCGATTTAGATGCCCAGCGTATTCGTTGCTGTAAAAAGTTGCTCCAGTCGGGTTGAGGAGCTGTTCTTACAATAACTTCCTGTGATTTGAGATATGCAATACCATCGGGGTAAGCTTGTTTAATCTTCATCATCAGTAAATAATCGTCCCCAGATGCCAGATTATCTATGCCCTTATAGCCACCTACCCTATCATATACTTCTCGTGTGAAAGCAAGATTGGCACCATTGCTCATATTACCTAAGCCCAGCTTATGCGATGCAGCAGTGATTCCCTGCATACTCATAAAATCTAAGGACTGAAACATCTGTACAACACTGCCATTGCTTGTAAAATCAACAGGTGCAACAATCATTGCAGGTTTTATTTCTTCGTATAATGCAGCTATATTTTTAAGCCAGTTTTGAGGCGCTACGCAATCTGCATCAGTAGTAATAATTAACTCACCGTTAGATATCGCAATAGCTTTTGAGAGTGCTAATTTTTTGTATGCAACTGTTTTTTCATCTGGAGAAATAACATCTGCCAGCTTAACAGATTTGATATAGGGATTATTAAACGCTTGCACTACTCCTGCGGTATTATCAGTTGAATGATCATCAACAACTATCACTTCAAACAGATGCTTAGGATAGTCCTGAGCTATTATTGATTGCAGACATTTACCAATATTCTGTTCTTCATTACAGGCAGGAATAACAATACTGATTTTCGTTTTTGGTGTAAACCCTTGCTCTATCTCAAATACAGGTTGCGCAGACCATCCCCTGCGATATACCAACATGAGTATAGCATAGGCAATAACGAACGATATGGATATATAAGGTATCACAAGCAGGCTACTATTTGAGGTATGGTATCTTCATCAAACAATAAATGTCCTTTCTCAACTACGTGCAGTGATATGTTCTTCATTTTATCTTCGAACGCATGACCATGTGATACCGGTATCACATTATCATAAGCGCCCATAAAGACATGCACCTTTGTCTTATTGCTTTTGCATATCGCTTTTAACTTATTATAGTCGGGCAACAGTAGAGACATGCAAGGCCATACTTTTAAGAGGAATGCCCGGTCTTCTTTTTCCTGTATGTAACGCATCGCAAGTTTGTAATGCGATTGCTGCACAATCTTCCATTTTCTTGCCATTTTTATCAACGGCAAATATCTTTCAGGCTTAGACAAGAAACTACTGAATAAATATTTCCCTGCTTTCATGCGGGTAAGGAAATAGTAAAAAGGATTGGAGGTTAAGCCATCTGAAGCCAATAAAATAACATTGTCCACTTTACCCGGAGATTGTTCTAATATCTTCAGGCATACCCTGCCACCCATACTATACCCTAACAGGCTTATTTGGCTGACATTATATTCTCTACAAAGTTGTTCTACTAATTCATCCAACATGGCAGGTTCCAGATAAACACCATCAGTCCAAAGGCTCTTACCATGATGAGGTAAGTCAAGGCTTAAGATTGTATACTTTTCTTCTACATGTGTCGCAATTGGCATCAGTATCTCAGCACTATTGCCATATCCGTGCAACATTACCAACAAACTGCTGCCACGACCTGATTTCAGATAGTGCAATTGCTCTTTGCCGACTGATATAAATCCAGATGAATAAGCCATTAACTTCCTCAAAAATAATCATCCATGATTGTTATCAGTCATAAAAATTTAACTATTAACTGGCTCCATTTTTGTGTAGTTTTATAGTAAAGAATGGCGATATGGACACAACGACCAAAAACATAATGCAAGGCGGCGGATTCCTCATACAGGCATCAGAACCAGCAGATACTTTCACTCCTGAAGATTTTACAGAAGAGCAGAGATTAATAGAACAAACATGTACGGAGTTTTTGGACAAAGAGGTTTTTCCTAAAATTATAGACATAGATGCTCAAAAGGATAATATTATGGTTACCCTTTTGGATAAAGCAGGTGAATTAGGTTTGTTGGGTGCTGCTTTTCCTGAACAATATGGTGGGTTGGGCGAAGACTTTGTGACTGCTACGCTCATTAATGAGTCTTTGGGTTCAGGGCATTCTTTTGCAGTGGCCATGGCTGCTCATAATGGTATTGGGTCTTTACCTATCCTTTATTTTGGAACGGAGGAACAGAAACAGAAATACATGCCTAAACTGGCTACCGGTGAAATGAAAGGTGCTTATGCCCTTACAGAACCCAATTCGGGTTCTGATGCATTGGGAGCCAGAACAACTGCAACGTTAAGCGAGGATGGCAAATTTTATATTCTCAATGGTCAGAAAATATGGATTACTAATGCCGGCTTTGCAGATGTATTTACAGTATTTGCCAAAATTGATGGCGATAAATTCACAGGATTTATTGTAGAGCGTAACACACCGGGATTCAGCTTCGGCGAAGAAGAACATAAGATGGGCATTAAAGGTTCCAGTACACGTCAATTGTTTTTTGAAAACTGCAAAGTACCTGTTGAAAATGTATTGGGCGAAATAGGCAAAGGGCATATCATAGCATTCAATATTCTGAATATAGGCAGACTGAAATTATGTGCTGCTGCACTTGGTGGGTGCAAACGTGCGATGAATACTTCACTGAAGTATGCGATGACACGCGAGCAGTTTAAAACACCAATAGTGCAATTTGGAGCTATGCAACATAAGCTGGCTGAAATGGCTATTCGCACATTTGCTACTGATGCTGCTTTATATCGCACCGCCAAATGGATAGCAGACAAAGAACATGAACTGGAAACTGCAGGCAAGGCTGACCCGTTACTGGGTGCTGCAGAAGAATATGCCATTGAGTGTGCCATGCTGAAAGTGATAGGTTCAGAAGCATTGAACTATGTGGCCGATGAAGGTGTGCAGATACATGGCGGTAATGGTTTTTCTGATGAATACAATATATCACGCACCTATAGGGACAGCCGTATCAACAGGATATTTGAAGGCACTAATGAAATCAATCGTTTGCTGACGCTTGATATGTATCTGAAACGTGCCATGAAAGGACGCATCAATATCATGGGGCCTGCAATGGCTATTCAAAAAGAATTGACAGGCATACCTGATATGAGTACAGACGATGCACCATTTGCTGCTGAATTGAAAGCAATAGCTAATTTCAAAAAAGCGATATTGATGTGTGCCGGTGCTGCTGCCCAGAAACTAATGATGAAACTGGAACATGAGCAGGAAGTACTGATGTATTTGGCCGATATGCTGATGGATACCTTTAGCGCAGAATGTGCTTTACTCAGAGCGATGAAGATGAGTAATAACAACCATGCCAATGCTGCTGTCGCTATAGACATGGCGCGCACTTTTATCAATGATGCTGCAAACAGAATAGACCATGCCGGCAAAAACGCTATCAATGCTTTTGCGGAAGGTGATGAGCAACGTATGATGTTACTGGGTTTGAAGAGATTTACTAAGGTCAATAATTTCAATGCTAAAGAAGCAAGAAGAAGAATAGCAGCACAATTGATAGAAAAACAACGCTATTTCCTTTAAACGTATTTGCGCAATAAAAAATCTGTTTAAATTAGTCCTGTAAAGTAATACAGGACTTTTTATTTCTACTCTTATGGCAAACAAAGAACAATTCATAGCAGACATTAATAAGGGATATACTTTCAAAGGAGGTTCTTTTTTATTAGGGAAAGGGATTCTGGATGGTGAATTAGTAGCAGATACCAATATTCATGTACCACTGAAAACGATGAACCGTCATGGTTTGATTAGCGGCGCTACGGGAACAGGCAAAACCAAAACATTGCAATTGCTTGCTGAAGCATTGAGCGAAGCCAGCGTACCTGTTGTGATGATGGACATAAAAGGTGATTTGAGTGGCATCGCAGCACAAGGCGCACCAAACGACAAACTGAAAGAACGCATTGAGAAGATGGGTATTACCTATACCCCAACAGGATACCCGGTAGAATTACTGACCCTCAGCAAAGAACACGGAACTAAATTAAGAGCTACCGTAACAGAATTCGGACCTGTATTGCTTGCCAAAATATTGGAGTTGAACGATACGCAGGAAAGCATACTGGCCATGTTGTTTAAATACTGCGACGATAACCAGATGCCTTTGCTAGATTTAAAAGACTTGCAAAAAATGATGCAGTGGTCCGCTAATGAAGGCAAGAAGGAATTGGCTGCTGCTTATGGCAATATATCTGCTGCATCTATTGGCACTATCATGAGGAAAGTGGTAGAACTACAACAGCAAGGTGCGGATAGTTTTTTTGGAGAGAAATCTTTTGAAGTAGATGATTTGATGCGTATCAGCGATGATGGTAAAGGCATTATTAGTATAGTACGTGTAACAGATTTGCAGGATAGGCCGAAATTATTCTCGACATTCATGCTGCAAATGCTGTCTGAGCTATATGCAACATTACCCGAAGCTGGCGACCTTGACCAGCCTAAGCTGGTGATGTTTATTGACGAAGCACACCTGATATTTTCTGATGCTACAGAAGTATTGGTAAAACAATTAGAAACCATCATCAAACTCATACGATCAAAAGGTGTAGGTATATTTTTCTGTACGCAAAACCCAATGGATGTAGCGCCCGCTGTATTGGGGCAATTGGGTATGAAGATTCAACATGCACTACGTGCGTTTACGGCTAACGACAGGAAAGACATTAAACTAACTGCAGCTAACTACCCTGAAAGCGATTATTACAAAACAGAAGACCTGATAACACAATTGGGTATTGGTGAAGCATTAGTAACATTATTGGATGAAAAAGGCATTCCTACTCCATTGGTAGCTACCATGATGTGCCCACCCAAAAGCAGGATGGATATTTTAAGCCCTGACGAAATACAGGCATTAGTAGCTAAGTCAAGCATAGCTGCTAAATATGAACAAGCTATTGATAGAGATAGCGCTTACGAGATACTCACTAACAAACTGCAAACTGCTGCTGCACAACCAACAACTACCGCTACTACCACCAAAACAGTAGCACCTGCAGAAGAAAAGAATATACTTGAAACTATAACAGAAAATCCAATAGCAAAAAGCATGATGCGTACTGCAGGCAATATGTTAGTACGTGGCTTATTAGGCTCATTAGGACTGGGTGGAAGTACAAGAAAAAAGAAAGGATTCTTTTAGTGCTTTTCAGCTTGCCTTAGTTCTTCTAAGGTCATGGTCTTATTGGTGCGTGTATTGAACACAAGTGGTGTAAATGTTTTCGGGTCGACATAAAAATCAATCTGCGGATAAAAACTTTGCCCGTTTTCTTTACCTACCTGTATCCAGTAATATTTAAAATTATAGCTCGGAACACTGATAGTGCGCATACTGAAATGCCAAATCTTACTTGTGTCATATTTAATCAGCGTCTGCACCTCAGGAATTGCCTCAATGACGGCATACGCGCTATCTTTTAGTTTAGCCTTGTCCTGAGCAGAAACAGTAATTGAAACTGATAAACAAACTATGAATAAAAGAACCTTATTCATCTCGCCATTCTTTACCGGTAAGGTTCAGGAATACATCCTCCAGGTTGGCTTCTTTTACCTGTTTAGGACGCTTAAATCCTTTAGCAATTAGGCTATCTATTAAAGCATCAGGCGTATCTAATGCTATAATTTCGCCGCTATCTACAATCGCAACTCTATCACACAATACCTCTGCCTCATCCATATAGTGTGTAGTAATAACAACAGTTGTACCTCTGTCACGAACTTGTTTAATCAACTCCCAAAGATTGCGTCGAGCCTGAGGGTCTAAACCTGTTGTAGGTTCATCCAGGAATATTACTTTAGGTTCGTTGATCAATGTTGTGGCGATAGAAAACCTTTGCTTTTGTCCACCGGATAATTCTTTGAATTTGTTCTTTGCTTTATCTCTAAGGTTAACGGTATCGAGCAAAGCCATTGGGTCTACTTTGCGGTTATATAAGCCACTGAATAGTTTAATGATTTGTATCAGGTTCAGGTTGGGATAATAACCTGCTGCCTGCAATTGCACCCCTATTATTTTCTTTATCTCTCCGGCATCTTTATCTACACTCAATCCATGTACAGTTACCTCACCCGATGTTTTTTCACGCAGGGTTTCGATGATCTCCAGCGTTGTAGTTTTACCCGCACCATTAGGCCCCAGCAAACCAAATATCTCACCTTGCATCACTTCAAAGCTGATACCCTTCACTGCTGTGAAATCACTATATTTCTTTACAAGGTCTTTAACTATAATAACGCCGTTATCCATATTGACGCAATTTAAACTATTTGTGCAGTAAATAACATTTGCGGTGCAACCTGCCCTGGAAATCAAAAGGCGTAGTAGCAGCGGTAATATCTTTTATATGTGGTGTAGGTATTTTATCCTTATCTAATTCAAAGCCTCGGTAATTGTTGCTGAAATAAATACTTCCGCCTTCGGTACAACCTTTCAGCAATTGCTTTAACAACCAAACATGGTCACGCTGCACGTCAAAATTATCTTCCATGCGCTTGCTGTTAGAGAAGGTTGGAGGGTCGCAAATAATCAAATCGAAGGTATTAGCAGGTATATCTTTTATCACCTCCATCACATCATCATGAACAAACTCATGTTTATCGTCCTTATACAGTTTATTGTACTGCATATTGCGTTTAGCCCAGTTTATGTAGGTTTTAGACAAATCAACTGAAGTAACACTTGCGGCACCACCATGTGCAGCATACACACTGAATGAGCCTGTATAACAAAACAAGTTCAGTACACGTTTGCCTTTAGCTTCATCTCTTACCATACCTCTTGTAATACGATGGTCGAGAAATAAGCCCGTATCTAAATAATCAGTAAGGTTGATGATAAAATTCAAATCGCCTTCAGGTACAATGCGCTCTACTTTTTCCTCTCCAAATTTCTCGTACTGCCCTTGCCTGCCTGCTTTACGCTGGCGCACTTTCATGAATATCTGCTCAAACGGCATCTCCAGCACTTTGGCTATAGTTTGCTTGCAAGCATTGAGCCAGGCTTCATGTTCTTCATCCTCCATACCATGCCTGCGCTTGTATTCTGCAGCATGCACCACATCTTTGTACAATTCTATCGCAAAAGGAAATTCAGGTAAATCGTGGTCGTAAAAACGATAACAGGCTACTTCCTGCCTGCGAGCCAGCTTGCTGTAATGTTTGAACATCTTACGCAAGCGGTTCTCAAACATTTCCTGCTTTTGTGCTACATCCAATGCCATTGGGGTACAAGATAATACAAGCGTAAGACTGTATTATGATTTTGTCTTGTTATTAGTATAGCTCACCTGTTTAGATATAGGTGGCTCGTAAACCTTGTTCTTGTTATGAGGAAGTTTACGCTGTCTTTTATCCATAGCTACGCTGTCTGCTTTAGACATATCAAAATCGCGATGATAGACCAACTCATCCAGTTGATAATCTTCTTCGCGAACCAGCCTGCCGTTATCAGCATCATAAAAACGCCATGTGCCATGTCTCATAGTGCCTTTTTCAGTAGGTACTATTCTGCGTATCTCATCATGCGTTACTGGGTCTGTTACAAAGATGGTATCAAAATCATGGGTTGGGTTTAAGCCCCTGTAATAACCTATACAAGTCAGCTTACCTTTCTCATAATATTTCACTTCACCATCCAGCACATTATTCTTAAACGTTTCGGCAGCCAACATTCCCTCTTCATTACTTACCTTATACCACAATCCTGTTTTTAATCCTGCATTATAGGCACCAAATTCAGACAGGCCGCCTTCCCCTTTATTTGCAGGTTGGTTAATGACCCACATGCCCGTGCGCCTGCCGAAGGCGTCCAGTTTATTGATATCGTCTTTAGGAGCGGGCTTGTTTTGCCCGTAAGAAACCTGACCTGCTATGCAAGCCAACACTAATGATATGTATATTATCTTCTTCAATTACAATCTGTTATACTGCGAATGAACTACCGCATCCGCATGTGCTGCTGGCATTAGGGTTTTTAAATACAAATCCGCGTGCATTCAATCCATCCTGAAAATCTACCGTCATACCGAACAAATAGATACCATGTGCATTCTTCATAACGACAGGAATACCTTCAATATTGTATTCGGTATCATCAGCTTCTTTATTATCAAAGCCTAATATATAACTCATTCCAGAACATCCGCCACCTTTTACACCCACACGCAAATATTGTCCGCTGTTGGTATCAAAATCAGGTTGCGACATCAGCCTTTTTACTTCATTCACTGCCCCTTCTGTAAGACTCACAGGAGTTTGCACCATCGTCATATCCATACTATAATATTTTATACAAAATTACCACACTATAAGGGGCTATCCAAATAGCTAACACTAAAGTGTGTATATGTTGTTTATATATATAGAAAACAGCAGTATAAGGTATGTTAACGAACATTTTTTACATTTGTGCTCCGTAAAAAACAGTATACCGTATGAGCGAGGTTATAGATATGCTTATTGATGAATCGACGAGCCTGATGAAGAAGGCCATTAACCATCTTGAAACAGAATTGAGCCGTATTCGCGCCGGAAAAGCTAACCCTCAGATACTGGATGGTGTGCACGTTGATTACTATGGCGCATCTACCCAACTGGCACAGGTGGCAAATATCACTACCCCTGATGCCCGTACGATTTCTATTCAGCCCTGGGAGAAAAATATGCTGGGTCCTATCGAAAAAGCCATCATTGCATCTAACATAGGTTTGAACCCTCAAAACGATGGTAATATCATACGCCTTTTCTTACCACCGCTTACAGAAGAGCGCCGTAAGGAACTGGTGAAGCGTGTAAATGCCGAAGGCGAGCAGGCTAAAATAGCAGTACGCAACATCCGCCGCGATGTGATAGAACAAATAAAGAAAGAACAGAAGAACGGGCTGAGCGAAGATGCCACCAAAGATGCCGAAGGACGTGTGCAGGGCATTACCGATAAATACATTGCACTGGTAGACCAGCACTGTAAAGACAAAGACAAAGAAATAATGACCGTTTGATATGAAGCCCTTGAAAGCGGGCTTTTACAATTAGAGCCTTATGGACGAGTTTCAGAAACAATTAATACTACTGTTTTCC
This sequence comes from Bacteroidota bacterium, assembly GCA_018267965.1. GTDB lineage: Bacteria > Bacteroidota > Bacteroidia > Chitinophagales > Chitinophagaceae > Polluticoccus. The sequence goes on from JAFDXK010000001.1 coordinate 1,213,418, forward strand.
ATTCCTATCTACGCTATTCTCATTCCGCTGGAGATATTACTGAGTAATTACCGCCACCGCAAATGGTATAGCTGGAAGGAGACTGCTACGAATGTTTACCTCAATCTTATCAATTCGGGCATAGACTTATTGCTACGCGGGTTTGCACTGTTTGTGCTTATCTATTTTTCTCAATTCGGTGTAAAGAATACATTATCTCCTGTAGCTTATTGGTTTGTATTATTTATCTGCGAAGATTTCCTCTTCTGGCTGGAGCATTATGTAGACCATTCGGTACGCTTCTTCTGGGCAGTGCATGTTACCCACCACAGCAGCGAGGAATATAACCTGAGTACCGGTTTCCGCTCATCGGTCTTTATGCCTTTGTACCGCTACATGTATTTTATACCAATGGCATTATTAGGTTTCCGCCCGATAGACATACTATTCATGTATGCCATTACTCAGATATACGGCATACTGGTACATACGCAATCTATCAAGAAACTACCCCGCTGGATAGAATTCATATTCGTTACTCCTTCTCACCATCGTGTGCACCATGCCAGCAATGCACCCTACTTAGATAAAAACATGGGCATGGGACTTATTATCTGGGACAGGATATTCGGCACCTTTGCCGAAGAGATGGATGAAGAACCACCGCACTACGGTTTGACTACTCCTGTAGCGAAACCTAACCACCCCATTCATATCGTTACCCACGAATGGGAAGCCATAGCGCAAGACCTGAAGAAGAAAGTGCCTTTCAAAACCAAATTGGGTTACATCTTTCAACCACCCGGATGGAGCCACGACGGCAGTAAAAAAACATCGAGGCAATTGAGAAGGGAATGGAAGGAGAATAGGTTAAAAAAATGATTGAGGGTGTTCACTGTTCACTAGTGAACACTTTCATTTTGCATTTTTCATACCTACTCACGTCATTGCCCGATAATCATCCGTCATATTGACTGCGAGTAACGAAGCAGGAAATATCTCCTGAACATTAGTATGCTGCTTGGGAGATTTCTCCCTTCGGTTCGAAATGACGGACGGGTTCGTGGGGTGTTCAGATTGAACAGTTGAACACTTGAACACTTTCATTTTGCATTTTTGACCTCCCTTGTTTCACTTCATTCAACATCCCCTCCTTACAAAAGGAGGGGACAAAGGGGCGGTACAATATCTTTAACCTCCCGCATATTGCAATAACTTATGCGTTATAGTATATTAGATATACTAAACTGCATTGAAAACCTTACAACAAATATTAGCTTTTATACAACCTGCACCCAGGCTGAAGTTGTTGATGTTTGTGGTGGTTTGTTACTGTCTGTCACTCAATCTTTCTTTTCCCCGCCAACCTGATTATAATGAGTTTAACACTTCTTTGGAGAGGAGTATGGCTATAGAGAAAAGAAGTACAGCAAAAAGACTTAATGCTATTGAAGAAGAAGGAAAAACATACCGAGAACGTTATACAGTATATTTAGAAAAAGCCTACAATATCAACGCATGTTTTCTTAAAGTCACTGCAAATATTGATTCTATAAAAAGTTGCATTGATCCTACTTCAACGCATAAATATCATGTAAGTGCAGAAACAATTGATTATTTAGATAACAGCATAAATCAATTCCTTAAGTCAATCGGCGATAATATCAGCCAGAATATTAGAGACTATCTTGTTAAGGATATTACCGATTGTCTATTTAAAGAAACAAGCAACAAAACCTTATTAACAGCACTTTTAAAAGATAAAACTGCGAACGAAACTTATACGCTTTTAACCGTAATACAAAACAACATTACTTTATCTAATGAAGTAGCTATTCAGGAAATTTCAAAAGAAGCTGGTGGCTGTAACTTAATATGTGATATACCATTTTGTGTTGCCATTCCTTTAACCTGTTATGTGCAATACGGAGATAAAGTAAAAGCTCAAATGTTTATTGGCAATTACAACAAAGCTACCAACCCTACTTTTACTACCAATAGAGGCCATATAACAAAAGTTGAAAATGGATTAGCTTCATTAATTGCCAATACTAAATACCCGGGGCTATACCAATTATACGGCACTGCTACATTAGAAGATTACGACGATACAATTATCAGACCGTGGTCTACTCAATACTATGTAGCTAACCAGGGAGTGTTTATGAACATATGCAAACCTAATTATTGCTACAGAGGCATGAATAATACCGTTACACTTAACTATCCGGGTTATGAAGCTGATAAATTATCATTAAGGGCTGATGGTGCTAAAGTGATAAAACTATCTGATGGCAGGTATAATATTATAGTTGATAAATCTCCTAAAGAAATTACAGCCTATATGGATGGCATCAACCCCGATGGCAGTAAGAGTGTTGCACTGGCTACCAAGCGAATTATTGTGGCTAATCCTCCCCCACCCATAGCTTGCGTGGGCGATAATGCGGGTGGTCATATCAGTTTAAAAGAACTAACTCGTAACAACAAACTATCTGTAACACCCCGTGATGAAGACATAGATATGGTGTATAGTATTAAGAGTTATCAAATTACATGTTTGAATAGCAAGTCTTTTACCGAAGCTGTAACTATTGAGGGAGGTGTATTTGACAAAGATATCATCAGCAAACTTCAGCATGGCGACAGGATATATTTTACAGACATTGTGGCTGCCGACAAGAATGGGAAAATGATTACAGTGCCACCTGTTGCATTTGTCATTGAGTAAAAATGAAAAGTACAGGTGTTCAACATTGAACACTTGAACAGTTAAACACCATCACTAACAAATAAAGAAAAGCAAAAATTAGCACAACTTATTGAATATTAGCGCATTGTATCGAAATGCAAAATGCAGGTGTTCACGGTGTTCACTAGTGAACAGTGAACACTTTACAATCCTCCCATCTTCATTATCTTTTTGTACTCGGCTGGTTTTACAGTGCCTACGCTCAAACGCCCGAGGCGTACCAAGTCCATATCTTTAAAAGCAGGGTCTGCTTTCAATGCTTCGAGTGTTACGGGCTTAGGCATGGCTTGTACAGGTTTTAAATCTACCACTACCCAGTTCGGGTCATCCGTCGTAGGGTCCTGGTATGCTGTTTTTACGACTTCAGCTATACCTACTATTGCAAGCCCTTCATTACTATGATAAAAGAATACATGGTCGCCTTTGGACATTGCACGCAGGTTGTTGCGAGCAGCATAATTACGCACACCATCCCAAACAGCTTTCTTGTCTTTTACCAACTGTTCCCAACTATATTTAAACGGTTCTGATTTTACGAGCCAGTAATTCATGTTTTATTTATGATTTATGTTTACTAAGTAAATAAACTTTACGCCAAAGCAATATAGTTATTATTAAAAAAGCAGCAGTCATAATCACAAACCCATAGAATAGCTGTTTATATTCGTACACATCGTAGCAATTAGGTATGGCTAATAAAGACACTAATGTCATTACGATAGCAGCAATAATAAAAATCACTTTTTTCATGGTTCTGATTTTACGAGCCGGCAATTCATGAGTATCGAATATTAATACGCCAATTTACGATAAAGAACTTATTTTTAAAGACAATGACAGATACAGATAATAGCAACGAAGCACGAACAGCAATTGTAGGCTATATCGTTTTATTGCTACTTGTAAATATTGCCGGCTGTGCTAAAATATACAGTGCAGGCGGATGGGCTCAATTAGGCATGCTTGTGTTTGTTGCCCCCATATACGAGGGATTATTTTTATTGTTTGGCTGCATTATGGTATGGCGATTGGACAAAAAGTATCCTCAAAAAGATTTTGGATTGTACTGGTTTACAGTCATTGCCCTACCCATCTTGCTTTATGCAGTAACTGCCATGTTTACGTTTGCCTATTCCAAAGGAGGCTGTTAGTATAACTTGTATATCTTTAAACAATGATGAAGAGATTATTCACTGCACTGTTAGTAAGTATATCTGTTGTAACGTTTGCACAAAAAGTACCAGATTGCAACCAGGCGCGTTTTGAAGATGCACTGCTTGATAAAATGCAAGGCGAATGGGTGATGACCGGTAAACTGGGAGAAAAAGATGTGGTGTATAATGTTAGTTGCAAATGGGTATTGAACCACCAGTTTTTAGAATGGGACTTCGTAAATGCCACCAATGCCATTCAATACGAGGCAAAAGTATTCATTGGCTATAACTGTACCGACAAACGCTATGTAATGCACTGGATGGATATGATGGGTGGCAAGTTTTCGGAAGCACTAGGCTATGGAATAAAAGTGAGTGGCAAAGAAATAGATTTTAAATTCAAACGCCCAACTGACATCGACCCTAACAAATACATTAATCAAAACAATAAAATCTCCTACAACCCCGATAACGATATGTGGCAGTTTCATGTAGTGATGCTGAACGACAAGAAACAATGGGTTACCTGGTCGATGAATACGATGGCACGGAAGAGGTAGCAGCTGATTATGCAATATTTCGAATAATGGCTCCGTTGTATATAAAACATTATTTACGCCATGAGAACCTATGTTATATTCGCCGTTGTTTTGTTATATTGTACTGCATGTCACAAAAAGGGTACAAGCATTCAATACAGTTCGGATATCACTACAAAGGATATATATCTTTCTACAATTAAGCATGTAAAGATTGTGAATATCAACAAGAAAAATGTATTAGATACTACCTTAATTGGGAGCACAAGTTTTCAACTTATAAAAGATACAGCTGCAAAGAAAGTATACGTTGTAGGGTTAAACAGCAGGATAGATACGTTTCCTGCTGCATTGGAATACTATAACCAATATTACGGATATAGTATCGGAGATACAGATATTATATTGGATGTTACCATTTATCATCCTGATACAGTAAGCGTTTGGATTGGATATTACAATGATACCACCAAACAATTTATTAATGGCTACATCTATGATGGTCATAAACAGAAATGACGGAAAAGCATCTTTATGCCTCCCTCGTCAGCAGATAACTGGCTAAATCGTGCAGGTGTTTTTTACGTACACTTTGTACGGCAGCATCTTCAAGGCATTCAAACGCCAGTTGCGAATAATGCGCTATAGCTTCTTTACAGGCTTCATCAGCTCCCGTATTATTAAAGAGCGATAACATAGCAGGCACCTTGCTTTCATCATCACGTTGCAGCAATGCGTTGATAGCCTGGTACTGCAACTCGTTAGCATTCTCCTGTGCCTTCAGCAAGAGGTAGGTCTTCTTGTTCGATTTGATATCACCACCCTGCTGCTTGCCCGTAATGGTACTGAAAGCATCTAAATAATCATCCCTCAACTGAAAAGCTATACCCAGATTCTTACCAAACTCATACAGCTTATTGGCATTGCCATCAGTGGCTCCACCCAGCAATGCACCCATCTTGAGGCTGCATGCTAATAACACCGATGTTTTAAGCGTTATCATTTCGATATACTCTTCGATACTTACATCATTGCGGGTTTCAAAATCCATATCCAGTTGCTGGCCTTCGCACACTTCAATAGATGTTTTGTTGAACAGATGCAGCACCTGCGGCAGGCTGGTTTTGATATGTGCCAGCTGGTCGTAGGCATAGATAGCCATCACGTCGCCACAAAGTATACCCGCAGTCAGCCCGTTACGCTCGTGCACAGTGGTCTTGCCTCTGCGCAACGGCGCTTTATCCATGATGTCATCATGTATCAGCGTGAAGTTGTGAAACAGCTCTACACCCATAGCAGCACGCCAGGCATCTTCGGTAAGCTCACCAAACAATTCATTAGCCATCAGCGCCAATACGGGGCGTACACGCTTGCCTCCTATGGTCATGAAATAGCGGCAGGGCTCATATAATGTATTCGGCCTTTCGGGAAAAGGCATGATATTATTTAACTTATCTTCAAAAAGTGTAACCAGTTCGTTGAAGCTATGCATCTGTCTTAAAATCGTTTGTTTTTTGATTTCGATTTCGGCTTACCACCTCCCTGTTTGGGTTTGTTGCCTTTATCTTTTTTATACTTCGGTGCACCGTCGCTATGGCTTTGCTGCGGTACCTCGGCAAGACTGTAATCTATTTGTCGTTTCTCAAGGTTGGCACTCACTACACGCACCTTCACTTTATCGCCCATAGCAAAGCGCAGCCCTGTATGATAACCTACCAGTGCATACTCACCTTCCTGCCATTCAAAATCATCAATATCGCGCAGGTCGTGCAGGGCTACCATGCCTTCGCATTTATGTGCTACGGTCTCTGCCCAGAAACCAAAAGCAGCCACACCACTTATCACGGCATCAAACTCCTCGCCAACATAGTCGGCCATATACTCTACCTGCTTGTATTTATTAGCCGTGCGCTCAGCTTCCATAGCACGTCGCTCCTGGTCGCTGCAATGGCGGCATTGCGCCTCCATGTGTTTTACAGGCTTTATCTTTTCGTCAAGACATTCCTGCAATACACGATGCACCATCACATCGGGGTAACGGCGTATGGGTGATGTAAAGTGACAGTAATCTTTAAAGCCCAAACCATAGTGCCCTATATTATCGGTAGTATATACCGCCTTCGACATGGTGCGAATACCCAGGCTTTCCAGCACATGCTGTTCGGGCTTGCCCTGTACCTTGCGCAGCATTTCGTTGAACGACTGTGCAATGCCCTCCGGTGTTTCCATATCAAACTTGTACCCGAACCTTGCCGCGAATGCCATGAACAATCCCAGCTTGCTTTCATCGGGTACATCGTGCACACGGTACGGGAATGGTACCGGCTTATCTTTTACCGTGATACCCGAAACATATTCGGCCACCGTACGGTTTGCCAGCAGCATACACTCCTCTACCAGCTGATGGGCTTCTTTACTTTCTTTTATTACTATACCTATGGGTTTGCCGTTTTCATCCAGCTTGAAACGCACCTCCTGCGACGAGAAATTGATAGCTCCTTTTTTGAAGCGGGCCTTGCGCAGGTTTTGTGCCATCTCATTTACCAGCATCAGTACCTCTTTGTGTGTATCATCGGCACCTTCTATCACTTCCTGCACTTCTTCGTAGGTATAGCGGCGTTGCGAGCGTATCACCGTTCTGCCCAGCCAGTAGTCTTTTATCTTGCCCTGCTTGTTGATCTCGAATATTGCCGAGAAGGTATATTTATCTTCATTAGGTCTTAACGAACACAATTCGTTCGACAGCCTTTCGGGCAACATGGGCAATACCCTGTCGGGCAGGTACACACTGGTAGCACGCAGGTACGCTTCTTTATCCAGCGCACTATCGGGTTCTATATAAAAGCTTACATCGGCTATATGAACACCCAGTTCAAAGTTGCCGTTCTTGAGTGGCTTGTATGATATGGCATCGTCAAAATCGCGTGCATCTACAGGGTCTATGGTAAAGGTGAGCGTACCACGCATATCTCTGCGCTTCTTGGCTTCTTTATTGTCAACCCCTTCGGGATAACGAGCCGCCTCTTCCATCACATCATCGGGAAAATGCAGCGGGAAACCATTCTCTGCCAGTATGCTCTTCATGGCCACATCGCTTGCGGCTTCGTGTGTCATCACACTTATCACTTCGCCTACAGGGTTTTTATTACCCGTCCACTCTACAATGCGTGCCATCACATGGTCGCCGTTCTTAGCACCGTTCAGCAGGTCCAGCGGAATGTAAATATCTACGGGCATCTTATCGCTGTCCGTTACCACAAAAGCAAAATGCGGTTTCACTTCCAGCACACCACTGAATTCGTTTTGCTTACGGCGCAGCACCTCTACTATCTTGCCTTCGGGGCGACTGCCAAACTTCCTGCCGTGTTCGGGTATCTCTACACGCACCTCATCGCCATTGAGTGCATTGCCTACGTTCTCGCGTTTGATGAGTATGTCTTTCTCCATACCCTCTACCACCACATAGCCCAAACCACTGCGGGTAATCTCGAGCCTGCCTTTATAGCTAAGCCTGCCCTTGCCGTCTTTCTTCTTCTTTTTACTCATGGGTATAAAGATACAAGCTGATAATTAAAGAGTTGATTATATTTATATACTAATGAATATGTATAAATATCTTGCCATACTGCTATCATTGACATCAGTGCTTTCTTATGGGCAGAAGAAGTACACTGTTCGCAATACTTACCAATACGAAGGAGATGACAGCACAAATGCAAAATTGGTACTGACTGAAAAATATAACGCCAATGGTAAAATTATACACGCGAAATATGACTACTATACGAATACATTTGAAGAAAATAACAATTATTATGACGTAGGAGAAAACTATTACTATTACAGGGACACCTTTCTCATAAAACAACTTGAAGTTCACAAGGCTGTTAGATGGGACCTTACTGGTAGAAAAAGATTGAATTCATATATAAATGGCGATAGCTCATTATTTTACTATGACTATGATATTGATAAACTGGGAAGAATAAAATCTATAAAAATCACATCGTCCGAAAAAGTATCATACAATATGATGTGCGGCAATGAAGCAGAATTGTTTGATGACACATTAAGCCTGCGAGATACCCTTTTAAGAAGTATGAAACAGCAATTAGTAGATATGCATAATAAAATGGAAGACTCAAAACAATGGAGTATACCCACTGTTCAGTCTACATCGTACGAATATGATGAACACGGTTTAGCTACAGAAACTACTAACCAGGGAGTAGCTCTAGGCCAAAAATATATATACGACTATGAGTATAATACCAACAAATTGATTTCAAAAACTGCATACATAAAATCTGAAAAAAATAATGAGTTTATATACGCTGCAACATACCTATATAAGTATTATCCAGACCACTCAACAGTTTACCGTATTGGCAACTGGATGCTTAAAAAAGCTGTACCAGATGATAAGGGAATATTGAGTGTACCATCTACTGTAAGAACCTCATATTATAATCTGAAGAAACTATTAACGCGTGTAATAATTGCAGACGGTTACGACAACAGCATACATACAATCTATTTCTATTACGATAAATACGATAGACTAACAAAAGACGTTACGCAGTATTTCGAGCACTCAAAAATTACACACCGCTACACCTACGAATAACTTTCCCCTCCACCATACATCGCATTATTCTCAGCCACTTCGCGTTCTACATACTCCGAAACAAATGCATCAAACTGTGCCCCTTCGTTAAAAAGAAATGCAACACTGATGGGTAGCACAGCTATCTGGGCACCCCATTCTTTAAGGGCGTCTGTATGTAAATGTAATCGTGCCGCATCTTTTTCTGTGGTGAGGATAATTTTTTGTTCTGTTTTCCAATTGTTGTAGGCTTCTTTCATTTCCTCAATATCCCTGCTCAGAAAATAATGATGATCGGCATAAGAAAGCACATGGCTGTCCTTTACGATAGTATTTACATAATTCACCAGCGGCTCCGGCTTGGCAATGCAACATACCAGTAATGCATTTTTATCTTTTAACTGTATAGGCTCAAGCGTAAACATATCGTATGCCTGCTCATACTGTATAGTGGTAAAAAACACACGTTGATGTTCTAATGGCTTTATTTGCTGTACAATACCATCAGCCTGTTGCCTACTTAAATTCAATGGACATTTAGAAACGATGATAATATCTGCACGCTTGTATGCATCCCGTTTTTCACGTAGTGTGCCTGCCGGCAAAATATAATCTGTATAAAACGGATTTGAATAGTCTGTTATTAATATGGTTTTACCAGCTTTTACACTGCGATGCTGGTAAGCATCATCCAACAAGACTACTTCCACCTGAGGACGGGTTTGTAACAAACGTGGAATGCCAGTAATGCGCTCTTCTGCAACACTCACTACCAACCCCGGGAATTTCATGTGGTACTGCATAGGTTCATCGCCTATTTTCAGTGCATTGGTATTTTCATCAGCCAGCAGAAAACCCTGCGTGCGTCTTTTATAACCACGGCTCATAGTAGCTACCTGGAACCTGTATTGCAATAACCTTATCAAATATTCTACATGGGGTGTTTTGCCTGTGCCGCCAACAGATAAATTTCCGACGGTAATAACAGGTACGCTAAATTCTACAGAAGAGAAAAAACCTGTATCATATAATCGGTTGCGCAGCCAAACCACTGCTCCATATATCAATGCAAAGGGATATAGAAATATCTTGACAAATGAGAAAAACTGCTTCACAGTGGTAAATGTACCAAAACAATAAGACTTGTTAAATGATACTCATTTATAAGCGTATAATAAAAAGCCTTTGGATATTTACTTAATGAACCGGATACAACACCCATTGACATTAGAAGGTGAACGTGTAAAACTGGTACCGCTTGAAGAAAAGTATTTTGATGAACTATATAATATAGGGCTTGATACACGCATCTGGGATTTTCTGCCTGTAGACGGGACAATCAAATCGGAATTGGTTACCGCATTAAACAGCGCTATGCTTCAGCGGCTGAATGGCGAAACTTACCCTTTTGTTGTAATTGACAAAATACACAACCGCGTTATCGGTAATACCAGTTACTTACACATCACACCTGAACATAAAAAAACTGGAGATCGGCTGGACATGGTATACACCATCATACTGGGGAACGGGCTATAACACTGAATGTAAGTACCTTCTATTGCAATATGCTTTTGAAATCATACATTGTGTACGCGTAGAAATCCGTACCCGTGATGTCAACTTTCGCAGCAGGGCGGCTATCGAGAAAATAGGTGGTGTGTTGGAAGGCATCCACCGCAAGTTTGTTATACGACGCGGAGAAGCACGAAATATTGCCCACTATAGCATTATAGATACAGAATGGCCCGAAGTAAAAAGTATGCTGAAGCAAAAACTAACCGATAGTTAATATCATCATTATTATGGCATCATTAAAATATGATGTTTTTTTTGGGATATAGGCATAATGATTTAACTTAACATATCTTTTAGATTTTAAGTTTTAAAAGCCATACACCCTTTTAATGAAGCGCTACACTCTACTTCTGACGTTTATATTACTACGCATTTTTGAGGCATATGCACAAACGGTATGTCCTCCTAATATTGACTTTGAACAAGGTAATTTTACCAATTGGACTCCTTATACAGGCACATGCTGTCCCATAAATGTATCACAGGTAGGCGCTCCTGTGTCTAACAGGCATGAATTAAAATCAATTGTTTCTACACCATCTACAGACCCTTATGGAGGTTTTCCTGTTATAGCTCCTTCAAGCGGGTTATATTCAGTAAAAATTGGCAATGACCAAACCGGTGCACAAGCAGAAAGTATCCGTTATTTTTTAAAGATACCCTCAACAGCCAGCTCCGCGTATGTTCTGGTATTCAGATACGCTGTAGTTTTTCAGGACCCCGGACATACTATCCAACAACAACCCCGTTTTGAAGTAGCTGCATTAGATTCAGCCACAGGTGATACTATCGGCTGCAACCACTTTACATTCGTTGCATCATCATCATTGCCCGGCTTCATTACTGCATCTACCGGCAGTAACGTTTTATACAAACCATGGTCTACCTATTCAATAGATTTATCTAAAGCAAAAGGCAAGACAGTAGCACTTGATTTTGCTACCGGTGATTGTGCTTTAGGTGCTCATTTCGGTTATGGCTATGTAGATGTCAATTGTGGTTTGTTTGAAACACTAAAAAAAGTATGCAGCCCCGGAGACCTGACACAAGTTGTAGCACCTGCCGGATTTCAAAATTATGCATGGTGGGATTCAGCTTTTACGACCTATTATGGTGGTACACAAACACAAAACCTGACGGTACCATATCAAACAAAGACTTATGCGGTTGTATTAACGCCATACCCCGGCTTAGGATGTAATGATACTTTATATACTACTCTGAGTCTCGAAGACCTCGTTACCAACCCAACATCAGATACCACTATTTGTGTTGATAGTAGCATAGCACTGCAACTACACTCTAACGTAACAGCGGCATATCCTCCAGTTATGTATTCATGGGCACCACCTACAGGCTTAAGTTGTACCAACTGCGCCGACCCTGTAGCTAATCTGTCTGCTAATGCAAAATATTACTTTACTGTAGTTGACAGTAAAGGATGTAAACGGTGGGATACATTAGATATCAATGTAGGTAAAACGGTCATTGCGAACATGAGCAAACCTGCAGATAGTGTTTGCCAGTTTTTAGATGTGGGTCTTCAAAATCTGTTCAAGCATAAAATTGGCTCTGCATATGATTGGGGGCTGGATAGTGGCGGTAAAATAAGAAGTATTGATACTAACACGGCAGTAGTATATTGGACTACGACGGGTCTAAAAAAGATAAAACTCCACGTTCACAATGGCGGTTGTTACGACGATGATTCAGCTTATGTGTACGTAAAACCTACGTCAGTAGCTTCTTTCGATCTTAAGAAAACAGCATGCATTAACGAGGAGCTCACACTAACGCCAATGGAAACCAAAGATGCAACCTACCATTGGACGATTACCCAAGGTAGCATTACAGATACTACCTATGTTCCTAAATATACCCTCAAGTGGGACAACAAAGGACTAAAAACAGTTACGCTTACATTGAATGCTAAAAACTTCTGCGCTACAGCACCATACAGCTCTACTGTGTTTGTAAATGACAACCCTGATGCGAAAATATCATTGAGTACAGACAACTATTGTATCGGCGATCATATTACCCTCCGCTGCAATGAAGGTTCTGATAATTATTACGCATGGAGCCCTGTTGAATATTTTGAAACCAACAACTATCACGAGGTAACTATGAAAGTAGAAAACTCAACAGTTGTCAATCTTAAAGTCATTAACCGTTGGGGTTGCTATAATACAGACAGCACATACATCAATACTACTACCTGCTGCAGGCCTATTATGCCGGGTGCATTTACGCCAAACAAAGACGGACACAATGATACCTACAGGCCTTTAGGATTAGACAATCAACAGGTAATTAGTTTTGTGGTAAGAAACAGATATGGCCAAGTGGTGTTCGAGGGAAAGAACTCCAAAGACACATGGGATGGTACCATAAACGGCACTCCGCAGGATGTAGGCACCTACTATTATTATTTGAAATACCTGTGCAATTATAAAGACACCAAAGAAGAAAAAGGAAGTTTCACTTTATTAAGATAAACAAAACGCCGGCATATAGCCGGCGTTTCTCATTCATTACTCAGGTTTATCTGTTTTACCGTTTATCTTCTTATCAGCATCCATCATATCCATCAGTTTCAAACCTAATAAACCGTTCATGGAACCTTCAGTGCCATTACCTCCGTTGATGATAATTTCAGGTATCACCTTGATACTGTTCTTACCTATCTCTTCGGTAATCTTATAACGGGTAAAGTTATCACCACCCATTGCCTTCACCTGAAGTTCATAAGCTTCAGCGGTAGACTTACCAATTGCGAGTATCTTCTCAGCTTCGGCATTACCTGTTTTAGCGATCTTTTCAGCTTCAGCTACAGCATTCAGCTTAGTTGATTCAGCCTGCGCAGCAGCACGCATTTTAGTAGCCTCACTCTCGGCATTAGCACGCATCTTGGTAGCTTCTGCCTCTGCATTTACCTGTAGCTTCAAACTCGAAGCATCACCTTCTGCTTTCTTAACGGTTGCATCAGCAGTGCGTTGAGCTATCTCTACGCTTTGTTGTGCTTTCACTATTTCCTTTTGCATATCGGCAATAGCTGTTTCTTTTTCTACACCCTGGCGTTTTTCCTGAGCCATACGTTGTGTTTCATAGGTCTTTTCTTCCTCCTGCGCTATCTTACGGTCAGTAAGTGTTTTCATCAATGCTTCAGGTGGTACGATGTCACCTATCAACGTATCCACGGCATTTACGTTATACTCTTCCAGCACACGTTGAATGTGCATTTTTGCAGCGTCTTGTCTTTCCTTACGTGTAGACAGGAATGATATTACATCACTATCCTGTGCTGAGTTACGGAAGTAGTTACCGATGGTTGGCTCCAACACTTGCGATACCAGGTTGGTCATACTACCGAAACGGGCTATCACTTTAGGTGCTTCGTTTGCAGGTATATGTATGATTTGTGCTACGTCAAGATTGAACGGGAAACCGTCTTTAGAACGTACAGTTATTGTACTGAGGTTCTTGTCCAAAGCATGTGCCTCACTACGGGCATTGGCCCAGTTCAGCACCAGGTTGGTAGTTGGCACCACTTCCACTTTCATTGTATAGATGTTGATTGGGTATTTACCCGGGCCTAATGGCTCCATCCATACACCACGATAACCTTTCGATACGATGTTACCATGCTTAAAGCTTTCACCCGTTACGTCTTTACCGTCTTCGCCTATGTAGCTAATCACAACACCTACATGACCAATAGGTACTTCAGTCATTACACGCTCTTCTATTTGTATAGCCCATGGGTTCAGGTAATACGAACCTGCCAATATCACTTGTGGTTGCAAACCACGGCTACCGCCATTATTCAGGAAGGTATCAATATCCTGAAAGTTGTTGTGACCCGGTATTTCTCTACCCGCAATTTGTCCCTGTGGTATAGGCTCACCGTCAAGAGTGGTAACAATACCTACCCTGTTTTCGTGAATAGTAACCTGGTCTGTTATCGCTATATCAAACAACAATGTGTTGATACGATAAGAACCTGCTGTAACAAAAGCTGTTTGTCTACCACGCTGACCACCATTCAACAAGAATTTTTCAGCATCCTGGAAATTATCGCAATCTACTTTGCGAGCAAGGATACGGCCTGTAGGTATTTCAGCACCGTCTTTTGACAATACGAGGCCCAATTTGCCTTCGGGTATCACTGTAAACGGCACCATGTTCACACTATACTGCCATGGCCACATGAACCAAAACAGACCCGGAGCTAATGTTTTTGCCTGGAAACCGGCTTCACCATTTGTTGCTACGATGCGGCCGTCAGGTAACGCACGATTAGCACCAAACAAAACAAACTTTTTTGTTACTAATCCTATTCGGTTTTCAGGTACGATTACCATACCGAAAATAACCCGAAGGATAACCTTGTAAAATACAAGGGCAATAATCAGGGCAACAGCCCACCAATAATTGGTTAATACACTTAACATGTTTAGTTGATTTTATGATTGTTTAATAAATGATATTTCTTTTCCCTTCCTGCGTACAGGTCAGATGATTTTAGCGATCTTGTTTATAGAGACTCTATTTCGCGAATGCGCAAGGCGGATGTACCATCTTTTTATGGTTCACCATTGTTTCTTTAAGAAAGAAAACAAAGCGACGAACGATACCTTTTTCCTGAAAAGCTGAGTGTACAGAAGTGAGGGTCTTACTTAGCGGTTGTGTATAAATACACATAGTTTTAGTTGATTGATTGTGTATTAATACTCATCAAATAATGTACCAAACCCATTCACTTTAGCAAGATTTCTTATTTGAACAC
Organism: Bacteroidota bacterium; assembly: GCA_018267965.1. Classification (GTDB taxonomy): domain Bacteria; phylum Bacteroidota; class Bacteroidia; order Chitinophagales; family Chitinophagaceae; genus Polluticoccus. Next base: position 1,228,815 of record JAFDXK010000001.1, read on the forward strand.
ACCGGGTATTTTAATGCTAGGGCATTAAAAACTATCTTTGCACATCGTTTCAGAAACATGTCAGATAATAACAGATACAACCAACGCGGTGTTTCAGCCCAAAAAGAAGATGTACATAAAGCCATAGCAAAGCTGGATAAAGGTTTATATCCGAATGCGTTTTGCAAAATATACCCCGACTATTGGGGCGGAGATGATGCGTACTGCAACCTGATGCATGCTGACGGTGCAGGCACCAAATCGATACTGGCATATATGTACTGGAAAGAAACAGGAGATATGAGCGTATGGAAAGGCATATCTATCGATTCGATAGTAATGAATATCGACGATATGCTTTGTGTTGGCGCTACTGGGCCTTTTACATATTCTTCTACTATAGGCAGGAATAAACACCTGATACCTGGTGAAGTAATTTCTGAACTGATAAACGGCACACAGTCCTACTTCGACAGGCTTGCTGAATATGGCATCGATGTGAAACTGATGGGTGGTGAAACTGCAGATGTGGGAGATGTGGTAAGAACAGTTATCGTTGATGGTACAATGTCATGCCGTATGCGCAGGGACAAATTAGTTACCACCGAGAAAATGATAGCCGGTGATGTAATAGTTTCTTTAGCCAGCTATGGACAAGCAAGCTATGAAGATGAATATAACAGCGGAATGGGTAGCAATGGGCTTACCAGTGCACGCCACGAACTGCTGAAAAAAGAATACGCAACAAAGTACCCTGAAAGTGTAGATCCTAATTTGCCTTCAGATGTAGTATATAATGGTACGTATGGCCTTACTGATATGACCGAAACAGGGCTTGATGTAGGTAAAATGATATTATCTCCTACCCGCACCTATGCACCGGTAGTATTGCAAATACTGCAAAAACATTTCGATAAGATACACGGTATCATACATTGCAGTGGTGGCGGACAAAGCAAATGCCTGCACTATCTGCCTAAACCATTGCGAGTGGTAAAGAACAATTTATTGCCCATTCCTCCGTTATTTACCATGATACAACAATCTGCAGGCACTGACTGGAGAGAAATGTACCAGGTATTTAATATGGGGCAAAGGCTGGAGATATTTACTGATAAAGAAACAGCAGCTGCTATCATAGAAATATCTGAAAAATTCAATATAAATGCTCAAATATCAGGTTACGTAGAAAATGCAGAAGCTAAAGAAGTAATAGTAGAGTCAGCTTATGGCATGTTTTCGTATAAGTAGTACCTTAAAAATACATATCTTTATTTTTAAATAAACGAATTTGGCACAATCTGTGCAAGAGTTTTAAAAACAAAATAACCTATGAATATTAAATCAATTTCCATCTGCTTACTCGGTTTAACACTTAGTATCTCTGCATCCGCACAAGACAAAATTTACAAACGTAATGGCGGTGTTATCGATGGTAAAGTACAGGAAGTTACCTCTAAAAATGTCTCTTATAAAAAAGCTGACAACCCTGAAGGGCCTACTTATGTAATCGAAAAATCAGCACTTGATAGGATAGAATATCAAAATGGTTCTGAAGATGTATTTAAAGAAGAGCGTCATGGCAGAGAAACTGAAGATAGGCCTGCACGCAAAGAAAACAAGATAAAGTATGGTAACAATGTGCTGGCTGTTGCTCCTTTGCAATTGACGGAAAATGGTATTGGTGTTGGTTTAACTTACGAAAGAGTGCTTGATAAAAAAGGTATAATCAGCTTCTATATGCCTGCAATAGTATCCTTCAGTTATGATAATAGTGGGAATACACCTGTACCAATGACTAGTACCGGCCCTACATATTATAACAACAATGGTACTCCCTTCTATTATGTAATGCCGGGATTGAAAATCTATCCAACAGGCAGCAAAGGAAAGGTAAGGTATGCAGTTGGCCCGAACATAGTACTGATGTCAGGTCAGCAACATGTGAGCTATTTTGTGTATGATAATTACGGTAACCCTATACAGTTAGTTGATGCTAACAAAAATCAATTCGCACTAGGTGTAATGGTTAACAACTCACTTAACATGAATCCTACAAAACACCTTTATTTAGGCCTTGAATTAGGTTTGGGTGTTTCTTATATGAACCAGGTTGATGGTATTAACCAGGGTGAATACGGATTTACTCAATTTGCATTCAAAATGGGTTATCGTTTCTAATAAAACCTCTGATAATTATATAATAAAGCCATCCTTTGAGGATGGCTTTATAGTTTCAGGGAATATTTTAATCTACTTCAGCGGATTAGCAGTAATACTCAAAGTTGTGTTTACATCTGCCTTGCTGTTAGAATCAGGATACTTTGTAAAATGTGCGGCAATCCTTACGTACATCGAATCTTTGATGAAGTATTCTTTCAACTCGATGTCGTTACATGTTAGGTCAATAGTTTTTAACAGGTTAGGTATGTTATACCTGTAAGCAGCCAATTGTTCGGGAAGGTTGTCAGCAGAGATATATACTCTTACAGAGTCCATAAAATTCAAATAGCCATTGGCAGGATTAGTAAGTGTCATCCCTAAACTGGCAGCCTTAACACTTGTCAGTAAATCGGTGCTGGTATTATTTTCTTTTACAAAGTTGCTGGAATTGGTAACGATGGTATATTTCAGGAAATCAACACTAATACCCTGTGCAGGGAAAGTATCTGCTTTGGTTATATTAGGTATATCTACACTCTGCTTATAATCCAGGTTTTTATGTATGGTAATCAAGTCTTTCAGGGTTTTACCACAAGACACAAGGATAATTACAAGCGCAATAAGTACGAATGATATTCTTTTCATATAGTTAAATGTTATTCTAATTTACATATTTAGGGTTTAAAAATCGAATATTATTATCCCCAATGCCGTAATTTTGCAGCCCTGATGCCAAATTCAAAAACAATAGCATTTCATACATTGGGCTGTAAGCTTAACTATTCGGAGACATCCACGTTAAGCCGCATGCTTGAAACTGATGGCTTCATCAAAAAGGATTTTGATGAAACTGCAGATGTGTATGTTATCAATACCTGTTCTGTTACTGAGAATGCGGACAAAGAATGCAGGCAAATTGTAAGGCGAATTCAAAGGCGCGCTCCTGAATCAGTAGTTGTTATTACAGGCTGTTATGCTCAATTGAAACCTGAAGAGATTGCTTCAATAGATGGTGTAGACTTAGTATTAGGTGCTGCAGAGAAATTCAACTTATCAAAACACCTGAGCGAGTTCACTAAAGGTGATAGTGCTAAGATATGTTCCTGCGATATTGATGATGTAAATGGCTTTAATAGCTCCTACTCTATCAACGACCGTACCCGTACCTTTTTGAAAGTGCAGGATGGTTGTGATTATAATTGCAGCTTCTGTACTATACCATTAGCACGTGGTCATAGCCGCAGCGATAGCATTCAAGGAGTAGTAAATAATGTAAAGGAGTTGGCTAAATCGGGAACCAAAGAGATAGTACTCACTGGCATCAACCTTGGAGATTTCGGCAAAGGCTACGAAGGTGGTAAAAAGATTGAAACCAGTTTCTATGAATTGATACAGGTATTAGATGAGATTGAAGGTATTGAACGTTACCGTATATCATCAATAGAGCCTAACCTGTTAACAAACGACATCATTGAATTTGTAGCAAAGTCTAAACGCTTTATGCCACACTTTCACATTCCACTGCAAAGCGGCAGCAATAAGATATTAGGCGCTATGCGCAGACGTTACAAACGTGAGCTGTATGCAGAGAGGGTTGCTACCATCAAACAACTGATGCCACACTGCTGCATAGGTGCCGATGTGATAGTTGGATTCCCGTCAGAATCTGATGATGATTTCAAAGAGACATTTGATTTCCTACATGATATTAATGTTTCCTACTTGCATGTATTTACTTATTCCGAAAGAGCCAACACACACGCTCTCGAAATAAAACCTGTAGTTCCGATTCATGTAAGAAATGAGCGCAACAAAAGCCTCCGCAACTTATCCTACCAAAAAATGCAATACTTCACTGCACAACATAATGGACAAACCCGTAAGGTGCTGTTTGAAAGCGCAGAGAAAAGCGGCATGATGGAAGGCTACACCGATAATTATATTAAAATACAAACACCATACCGCCAGGAATGGGTGAACAATTTAGTTGACTGGACAATCTTATAAAGAACTTCGATTCTAAATCCTAACTTTACTTTCCCAATTTAAGATTCTGTAGCTCAGTTGGTAGAGCAGCTGACTCTTAATCAGCGGGTCTAGGGTTCGAGTCCCTACAGGATCACAAGCCTTTGCATAAAGCAAAGGCTTTATTAATGACTCATAGAAAATTACTACTTTAATGTTGGCAATAATTCTTCAAGGTAATTTAACGTAGCAGTGAATCCTTCTTTGAAGCCCATTTCAATCATTCTTTCCATGCGCTCAAGAGAATCATTGTAAATAGTGATACTCACTTTCGTTATTCCGTTTTGTTCACTGAAAGTCAAATCCCAATCAGAGCCTGGCAATTGAGGGTTTGCATCTTTATCGGCAAAAGCATTTACGTATTTAAAATTAGTTTTCGGGCTGATGGACGTGTACATGTGCATGGCATAATGTTCCTGCCCTTCGGGGCTTACCATAGCGTAAAACCTTTGTCCTCCCACTTCAAAATTCATCGCCTTTGTTTTTGAGGTAAATGGTTTGGGCGCCCACCATAAGTCCAGTATATCAGCATTAGTCCATGCATCCCAAACAAGGTCAAGACCGGCATTAAATTCACGCACAATGTGTGCTGTTTTAGTTTCCTTGTTTAAGGAAAAATCGAATAAAAGATTATTGCTCATTTCTTCTTATTTTTTAGTGTGAGTAATACATCATCAAGTTGATTGAAACGGGCTTCCCATATTTTCCTGAATTGCTCCAGCCAGATATCAACCTCTTTCATTTTTTTTATTTCAAGTGAGTAGTAGATCTCCCTACCCTGTTGCTCTTGTTTCACCAGCTCGCATTCTGTGAGTATCTGTAAATGTTTGGATACAGACTGGCGGGTGGTGTCAAAATGCTCGGCAATCGCATTGGGTGTCATTGCTTGTAGCGCTATAAGTACCATAATGGCCCTTCTTGTGGGGTCAGCTATGGCTTGAAAAACGTCTCTTCTCATTGTAAACAGTTATAATTATGCAATCGTTCGGTTGCAAATATATACGCAATCATTCGGTTGCGCAAGTTTTTTTGAGAAAATTTTAATATGGATTATAAAATACTGCGAATAAAATAATGATAATTCGTACTAAGTATATGATGCTATTACTTAAATAATAATTACATTTCTCAAACCGTTCTAATCAATATCTTTAAAGTTCACTTTGACGTATTTCCAATTCTTGATTAAATACAATGGAACCTTAATCGGACTCTGATAATTAACTGTATCTGCAATACTCCTTGCAAAAATAGATACAATAGCATTGGGATTTGACTTTATGTAAGACTCAGAAATAACACCATGGTCTGCTTTGAATCTATCATTAAAAAGTAGTATACTTTCTTTTATTCCTGAAAGTTTATATAGCCCTAAGAATAGTTTATTATTAGAAATTTTATCTTCAATGAAATGGTCATTCCATAATTTTAGAACATAATATCCAAGCTTCTCTGTAGGATTAAATACTGTTTTCTGTTGAACAATTCTATCCAGATAAATTTCTATATATTTTTTTTGTTCTTGCTTCTGAGATTTAGTAAGATTAATAATATCAATAAACAGATTAGATGTATTCCGGGTTAAAACGGTAGCCATTGCACTCTCAAGAGGCATATGTGCCAACTCATTCTTAATATCATCATCTAAAGGATTATAGTTAGCAATATAAAAGCCTGCTAAATACTCCTGAATAGATTTGTGTGAAAACTGGTAAAGATCATATCCACAAACAAGGATAATCCCTGAGTGGTCTCGTATTTCATTTACTACCTCTTCAGGGCTATTCTGAGGTAAATTTGGATAGAATTTTTTTATATCATCGTAAGCTGTAACTAAATTTAATCTATTGAAATAAACCAAATTTCTACACAATAATTTATATGCAAGATGAGATAAAAACGATAACTTATCAATGTAATCAAAATTTGCATATTTTGATTCTCGATGAATACCCCCTCGAACTTTATCCCAACGCATAAATAATATTTCAATTACGTCTCTATACAAATTTTTTGGGATTTCTGGGATTCTGTTATTTATTGAATAAAGGCCAGCTAAATAAGATAAAATTAATGGTTGTCCAGCCACATCATTAAATGCTGAATTCATTATTTCTATATAAAACAAACTCCCCTTTTCTTGTCCAAGCCATTTTTCAGAAAATTCTAAAATTTGAGACGGTTTAAATGGGGCAATTTCAAATACATGAATATTACTAGGGGAAAAGTCAAAATTCGATGTTCGTGAAGTAATAATCAACTTTGATTTTTGTAGGTATTGGCTTATCTCATTTAGTTCTTGGTAAACAACAGACTGTTGTAAAATAGGCAACTCATCAAATCCATCAACAATTAATAAACACTTAAGGGCATCTATATAATCCCATATTTCATGCCTTATTTTCGCACTTTCAACCTTGAAATCTTTGAAAATATCTTTATTATGTCGCACTAGAATTCCTAATTCTTCTTGCAAATATTCAGTAACAACATATTTACATTTAACATCTGTATTATTTATTTTTCTGCATAAAACAACTAGTGGACAAGTATAATCCGACAAATAATTTTCCTCTGTGATGCATTTATACGTAATCATTTTCATGGATGTTGTTTTACCCATCCCTGCTTCCCCAACAATTGCAAGATGCTTATCTGTTTGAGAGAAAATTGTATCTATAAGCTTCTCATTGGTACCCTGATTTGCAAAATGATTATATCGCGCAGTAACATAATACTCCAAATCTATATAAGTATTTTTGACATCTTTTGAATTTTCAAAACTGATACCTTCTAAGTTTTGACACCAAGATTGTATTTTTTTTGAGAGATTTTGGAATGAATGCTCTAGTTCATGTTTTGACACTTTTAAATTAATGTCTTCTCTTTTAAGCCCTTCACGCAGTTTAGTATATGCTTCATTAAAAGCTTTTTCAAACAAAAAAGACGTTATTCCCATGAGATAGATTATATAAATAATAAATATAGCAATACAAATCAATAAATTATTATTAAAATTTAGGTAGTTATTGTGATTTCTTTGACATATTGATATAGTAGAAAAAACAACTAACTCATTTCATTAATTTTATAGTTTAACTTGGCATAGTGCTGACGGATAACCACGGAAGAAAAATCAATTATTTAAGGCTGGCTGTAACTGACAGATGCAACCTGCGCTGCAGCTATTGTATGCCCGAAGAAGGCATTAATTGGCTGGATAGAAAGGAGCTGATGAGTTATGAAGAAATGCTGGTTACCTGCAGCCTGTTGGTAAAGATGGGTATAGAGAAAATACGCATTACAGGTGGCGAGCCTTTTGTGCGTAAGGACATGATGCCGTTCCTGGAACAATTATCTCAGTTGCAGGGATTAAAAGAATTAACACTAACCACTAACGGTGTGTTGACAGCGCCTTTGATACCTGAACTGAAAAGATTGGGTATTCGTTCCATCAACCTGAGTCTTGACACATTAGACAGGAACCGTTTTTTCGCTATCAGTTTTCGGGATGAGTTTGATGCGGTATTAGAAACCATAGATACTGCTTTGCAACATGGCATAGAACTGAAAACAAATACGGTGGTGATGGATGGCAAGAATACGATGGACATCATTCCGATGGTTAACCTGACCAAAGACCTGCCTATTAGTGTGCGTTTTATAGAAGAGATGCCTTTCAACGGTGGAGAAGCACACTACAAGCATTGGGAATGGAACCATGTAAAAATACTGAACACTATTAAAGAGGCTTATCCGGGTATTGAAAAGATACAGGATGCCGCCTACTCTACTGCCTACAACTATCATATACCGGGTCATAAGGGCAATGTAGGCATTATAGCAGCTTATACACGTTCGTTTTGCGGCACTTGCAACAGGTTACGCATAACACCTGAAGGCATACTGAAGACCTGCCTGTATGATAATGGCGTGCTCAACATGAAACAACTGATGAGAGATGGCTTGTCTGCCGAAGAAATAGAACAGCAATTACTGAACAAAATAAAAAGCCGTGCAGCAAACGGCCACGAAGCAGAACGCAACAGGCTTAATAACCCCGTGCATGAATCGATGAGCACGATAGGCGGATAATCTACAAACATGGTAAGCGTATCACAGGCAGATAATATTGTTCTTGCTAACACCAAAGATTTTGGTGTTGAGACTTTGTCGTTTGAAGATTGCTTAGGACGCGTATTAGCAGAAGACCTAATTGCAGACAGGGACCTTCCGCCCTATAACAGGGTGGCGATGGATGGCATAGCTATTGTGTTTGATGCCTTTCAAAACGGTATTATGCGATTTAAAATAGCAGGAACACAAGCAGCTGGCGATAAACCTATTGAGATTACCGACAATGAGCAATGCGTAGAGATAATGACGGGTGCAGCATTGCCCGATAGCCTTGATACCATAATACGATATGAAGATGTGAAGATGGAAGATGGATTTGCTACGATACTAATAAAAGACATCAGAAAAGGACAAAATATACATTGCAAAGGCATAGATAAAAAGCAGGGCGAGATTGTAGTAAGGAGTGGAGCTTATATAACGCCAGCAGTTATCAATATGGCTGCGTCGGTTGGTAAAACAAGTCTGGCAGTTAAGAAAAACCCTAAGGTGGTTATCATTACCACCGGAGATGAAGTAATAGCTGTTGACAAAACGCCTTCGCCCTATGAAGTACGCCAGTCGAATAACTATGCTGCGAAAGCTGTATTGCAACAATATAGTGTAGCTGCAGAGTTACTGCACATAGTTGACGATGCGGAAAAAGTTAAACAACAGTTAGCAAATTGTCTGTCGCAATATGATGCCATTATCTTAAGCGGTGGAATATCGATGGGTAAGTTTGATTATGTTCCGCAGGCATTGCAGGTATTACAAGTAGAACAATTATTTTATAAAGTGCAGCAACGCCCGGGCAAACCATTCTGGTTTGGGAAGCATGGTAATGGCACTGTAGTCTTTGCTTTCCCCGGCAACCCGGTATCAACCTTTATGTGTTTGCACAGGTATTTTATTCCGTGGCTGAAAAGCTGCTGGGGATTAGAGATACCAAAAGCTTACGCGATACTGAATAGCGAGGTAACCTTTGCTCCGCCTTTACAATATTTCATGCAGGTAAAGTTGCGAATGAATAAACAAGCACAGCTAGTTGCTACACCAACAGAAGGACACGGCTCGGGAGACTTTGCCAACTTGTTAGAGTCTAATGCTTTTATGGAACTTCCTGCTGAATTGAATAACTTTAAACAAGGGGAAATATATCCTATATGGACTTTTAGCCCTGTGATATAACATGAATGAATTTTCGCACATAGACAAGAAAGGACAAGCTACAATGGTAGACGTGAGCGAGAAAGCTGTAACCAAACGTACAGCCACAGCGCGGAGCATTGTAAGCCTGCCTGAAGAAGTATTTGAGAAACTGAAAGATGGCGATATACAAACCAAGAAGGGTGCAGTATTTCAGACTGCTATTATTGCGGGCATTATGGCAGCAAAGAAAACAGGAGAACTGATACCACTTTGCCATCCTTTAGGATTGGATAATTGCAATATAGAAATACAAACAAAAGGCAACGAGGTTATCATACAATGCACAGCCAGCATCACTGCTAAAACAGGCATTGAAATGGAAGCATTAGTTGGTGCATCAATCACAGCGCTGACGGTATATGATATGTGCAAAGCTTTATCGCACGATATAGTGATAAAAGAAACGATGTTGATTGAAAAAACAGGTGGCAAACGTGATTTCAAACGATAAAGGCATATTGAACGGTTTAGTGTTAGCAGGAGGGAAAAGCCTGCGCATGGGCGAAGACAAAAGCCAAATCAAATGGCACGAAAAAGAGCAATTGTATTATGTAGCTGATTTGTTGAATAGCATTTGTGATGATGTGTGTATATCGTGTAGAGAGGAACAGGCAACAAGCATAGACACATTTTACCAAGTACTCACTGACAAATATGAAGGCAAAGGGCCATTTGGCGCTATACTATCTGCATTTACACATCAACATGATTGTGCTTGGTTGGTAGTTGCGTGCGATTTGCCTTTGTTAGATAAAGAGACATTACAATACCTGATTGCAAACAGAGACACTTCATACATTGCTACAACATTTGAAAGCCCGCATGATAGTTTACCAGAACCACTGATCACTATTTGGGAACCACAATGCTACCCTATCTTGCAATCTTTCTTGTCAGAAGGTATCAGTTGCCCGAGAAAAGTATTGAGAAGCCAAGTAGATAAAGTAAAAATCATCAAGCCGCTTAATCCCGAAGCATTGATGAATGCCAACACACCTGAAGATGCTGCAATAGTTAGAAATATTATTCAACAACGGATGGTGAATGGATAAGGAGTTTGCACGATATAGCTGCCAGGTGGCATTGCCGGGGTTTGGAGAACAAGCACAGCTAGCACTTCAGCATGCTAAAGTATTAGTTGTAGGCATGGGCGGATTGGGTTGCCCTGCCACGCAGTACTTAGCAACAAGTGGTATTGGCACTTTAGGAATTGTTGATGATGATATTATTTCTGTAAGCAACCTGCACAGGCAGATATTGTATAATGAAAATGAAGTTGGACAAAAGAAAGTAGTTATTGCAAAACAAAAATTGCAACAATTAAATCCGTCAGCTAATATCATTGTTCATGAAACGAAGATTAATAGCGACAATGCACTAGACATCATCAACGATTATGATATAGTGCTTGACTGTACTGACAATTTCGACACGACCTATTTATTGAATGACGCCTGTGTGATAGCAGACAAGCCACTTGCTTACGGAGCCATCTATCAATACGAAGGACAAGTAGCAGTTTGGAATGCTACAAATGCTGATGGTTCAAAAAGCCCTAACTACAGAGATGTATTCCCTGATGTGAATGCAGCAATGATACCGGATTGTGCAGACGGTGGCGTACTCCCTACCCTTGCAGGTATTATAGGTTGTATGCAGGCTAACGAAGTAATTAAATACATAACGAAGACTGGAGAAATTTTAGCAGGCAAGCTATTGATATTCGATGCTCAAACCATGCAAAACAGGGTGATGAAGATTAGCGGTGTAACTAAGACAAATATTACTTCATTAGAGCAAAGCATAAATATTCCAACCATTACTATCCAAGAATTACAATCGTCCATTGATGATTATGAGTTGATAGATGTGCGTAGTATAGAAGAACATATTGCTTTCAATATTGGCGGCAGAAATATTCCTTTAGACGAGATTGTCTCGTTCATACCCAATGGCAAAACTGTAGTGTTCTATTGCGCAAGTGGCAAACGAAGCGCAGAAGCAGTTAGGATTATTAAACAGCAAAATCTCAACATAGCTGCTTTGTCATTAGAAGGTGGAATTAACCATTAAGGATGGGCTGACACCCAGACTTCGCCATCTTCAAAAATCTCTTTCTTAAATATTGGTACTGTTTTCTTTAGTGTATCGATAGCATAACGGCAGGCATCAAATGCAGCATCACGGTGTGCAGCTGATACAGCAATAACAACAGGCACCTCACCAACTGAAAGTTTACCTATACGATGATGAATGAGTATCCTGTCAACAGGCCATTTAGTAATAACTTCATCAGCAATTTTTTTCATTTCGCTGAGTGCCATAGCGGCATACGCTTCAAAATCCAATGCGAGCACTTTTTTGCCTTTAGTTGTATCTCTGACCGTACCAATAAACACATCAACACCTCCTGAAGTGGGAGTTCTTACCCATTCTATACAGGCAGCAATATCTACAGCTTCGTTTTGTAATTGAATATCTATCATTAGCCTCCGCTTACTGGTGGAATTATCGCGATTTCATCTCCTTCTTTAATAGCAGTTGTATCTGTTGCATATTCATTGTTCACAGCTACCATATAGTGAGCCAGTTTTTTCAGCTCGGGATATTTATCTGCAAGCATTTGTTTTAATGCCCCGGCATCTGCAACTTCACAATCTATCTCCAACTGAGGAGCCTTAAATATATCTTTTACTATCCCAAACGCGAGTAATGTAATTTTCACTCTATGCTACGTTTAAATGTTTGATTAATACCTCTACCCCTGCAGCAAATACCAAAACCGCAGTAATGCGTCTTATCCATAACATATCGAATTTCCGGATACTTATCCTCGACCCAAACTGTCCGCCCAATAATACTGTCACTGCTAATATAGTGGCCCTTTTATAATCAAAACCCTGGGGAATATCTGATAATTGCCCGGCAATACCGGCTAATGAATTGACTAAAATAAACAGGCTGGCGGTAGCAGCTATGCGCTTTGATGTGTCCCAATTCATCAAATTTAAGATTGGGGATAAAAAAATACCCCCACCTATTCCTACTAATCCTGACAAAAAACCAATACTTCCACCCAACAAACCCTCTTTAACAACATTGGCAGACTGATTGTATGTCTTTCCGGAAGGCTCAATTTTAAGCCATAAAAGTAGCGAAGCAATCAATAGGCAAACACCTAATATGATAAAATACGCCTCAGCTTCTAACTTAATTTTTGCACCTAAAAAGGCCATAGGAATGCTTATTATTATCAAAGGGAGTACCTTTTTCCATAAAACCTGTCCATTTTTGATATAGATATAGGTTCCTCCAGCTACCACTATCACATTACACAATAATGCAATAAGTTTTAACTCTTTAAAAGGCAGCGCATATAAAGCCAATATAGCTATGTAACTGGAGCCTCCTCCAAATCCAACTGATGCATAAATTGCTGCAATACAGAAGAAAAAAACGAATATTTCCCAGTGTTGCATAAATCCTAAATATGTAAGAGATTTGCAGGCAAATATCTTATTTTAACCTGACAATCGTTAACACCGTAATTCTCAATAAAAACAATCGTATGAAATTTAAATTCATGACTCGTAAGGCCATTTTAGTTTTAGCTCTGTTAGCAATAGTTTTCTCATCATGTAACCGTGGTTATATTGTAAACACAGGAATCGAGAGAGGCACATTGAAACTTAACCTAAAATATATGGTTGACGACAAAGCTTTTCAACTGGACTCTTTGATCTACAGGAACGATGGTAATGAAACTTACAGTGTTACACGCTTACAGTATTTTATTTCAGGTGTAAAACTTTACAAAAGAGATATTGAATTATATACTTCTAACAAAGTATTCTATGTAGACGCAAGGAATCCGCTTACATCTATCATAACACTTGACAGTGTAGCTGCTATAGCTTATGACCGTATGGATTTCCAAATTGGTGTTGTGGATGCTAAAAATTACTATGGCAATATTGACAATACTCCTGAAAATAATGCGATGAAATGGTCTAGCAATGCTGCTGACGGTTATGCATTTATCAAACTTGATGGTAAATATAAAGATGTAGGCCAGACTACACCAGCCGACTACATGATAGCTACAGGTACAGCTGGCTATCAATCAAAGGTTAAGCTGATACATTACATTAGCGTACCGGTTAGGCGTACTGCAAGCATCAACGTAGTGATGAACATCAATAACTGGTTTAGAGGTCAATATGGTTACTATCATTTTATCCTTGATGGTGCCAGCACGTATAACAACCCTACACTGATGAATAAAATCAGGTGGAACGGTTACGATGTATTCTACATTCAGGACTAATTTCTTCAACATATACATAAAAAAATATCCCGCTTAATAGCGGGATATTTTTTTATGTCATTAATAGCTCAAGAAACGCAGGGCAATGATCTGAATGTTTTACATCAGGATGAATAGCCACTTTCTTTATCTTAGGTTTTAACGAATCTGTTACACCTATATAATCTATCCTCCAACCTTTATTTTCAAGCCTAACAGAAGGGAAACGTGCACTCCACCATGTATAATGATGAGGATCGGGATTCAGTACCCTGAAACTATCTACAAAACCTTTCTCCCAAAACTTATCCAGCCATGCGCGCTCCTCTGGCAGAAAACCGCTGGTATTTTTGTTTCCTTTAGGATTATGAATATCAATATCCTTATTAGCAATATTATAGTCTCCGCATATAATCAGGTTCTTCCTGGTTTTTCTGAGCTTTATCAAATACTCCTGAAACTCATCCAGCCATTGGTATTTATACGTTTGTCTCTCATCACCACTTGTCCCACTTGGGAAATAGGCATTAATCAAACTAATATCTCCAAAATCGGCACGTATCACCCTACCTTCAGCATCACTCTGCATAATGCCATTGCCGTAATGCACTTTATCAGGTTTTATTTTGGTGAAAATAGCTACACCACTATACCCCTTCTTTTCAGCTGAAAACCAATATGTCTCATAACCCAGTTGCTCAATATGGGTTACATCCACATCTTCTTTTGTCGCCTTCGTCTCCTGCAGGCAAACAATATCTGCGGGGTTGGTCTTTAGCCAATCAACAAATCCCTTTTTGATAGCAGCGCGTATACCGTTTACGTTGTATGTTATTATTCTCATGTTATTCTGTTATTTGTTGTCTTATTTGTGATTCTAGTGCTTTAGCCCAGTTGATTACGGCTGTTTTTTCTGCATCGGTCAGAATAGCATCTTTATGAATCCATGTGTAAGAAGATAAAGGCATTTCATTCTTTTCAATCATTTTCACTACTTCTTCCATCTTATGTGCCTGTTTCTTCTTTTTATACGTAGCGAATTCTGAAAAGTTGATTTCTTCTTTGCCTTCATTTATATGATTCTGCATCCATAAACCTACAGGTTGGATATTTGTGTACCACGGATAGCGCGTGTTATTGCTATGGCAATCATAACAAGCTTTTTTCAGAGTTTCATGCACGTCTGCAGGAACATTATACGCTGTGCTGATATCATTCACAGCAGCAGCATCTGATATATTTCTTGAGGGGCGGATAAATTGAAGAACGACAAAGAGTATTATTAACCCAATAAATATCTTCTTGAACATAGATTTCGATTTAGCACAAATTAAAAAAACGCCGCAACATATTCATGCGCGGCGTTTCTATTAGCAGGTTAAATTACTTTAACGTTTCATCCAGCCATTTATAAAACTCCCTGTGCCAAGCTACACCATTCTGAGGGTGTAGTATCCAGTGGTTTTCGTTAGGAAAATACAATAGTTTGCTTTTGATGCCTTTTAACTGGGCTGCCTGAAAAGCTTCCAAACCCTGCTCAATAGGTACACGATAATCGATACCGCCCTGAATGATCATAATTGGTGTGTTCCACTTAGCAATAAAATTGCTCGGATTGAACAGCTCGTAACTTTTAGGAACAGGTTTGTTCCAGTATGCACCTTCTATGTCCCAATTAGCAAACCAAAGTTCTTCGGTAGTACCGTACCAGCTTTTAAGGTCAAACAACCCATCGTGAGCAATAAATGTCTTAAACCTGTTTTCGTGCATACCTGCCAGCATAAACACACTATAACCACCATAGCTTGCACCCACACAACCCAGGCGATTTTTATCTACAAATTTTTCTTCGGCTACAGCATCTATTGCTGCTAAATAATCTCTCATCGGTTGTCCGCCCCAGTCTTTACTAATATCTTCATTCCATTGCACGCCCCAACCCGGCATACCTCTGCGGTTTGGCGCAACAACTATATAACCATTTGCTGCCATCAGTTGGAAATTCCAACGGTAGCTATAGAATTGTGATAATGCTGATTGCGGTCCACCCTGACAATACAAAAGTGTTGGATATTTTTTCTTAGGATTAAAATCAGGAGGATAAATAACCCATACGCCCATTTGTTTGCCATCCGTAGTTTTCACCATGCGCAATTCTGTTTTGCTCATGCCGATTTTACTGTATGCTTCATCGTTAGCATGCGTTAATTGTTTCATGCTGCCATCTTCTGTATTAACGAGATATAACTCTGCTGCATGGTTCATATCCGTGCGAGACACCACCAAACCTCTTTTTGCTTGTCCTTTGATACCTGCAATGTCAAATACACCATCAGTAATTTTATGTACAGCAGGCAATATCTTGCTATACAAATTAGCAGGAACACCAACCTCAAATAATTGTACTGTACCTTTCCAAGGCGCATTAAAGAATATACGTGTAGATGTAGAATCCCAAACAAAGCTTTCAATTGTACCGTCCCAGTGACCCGTAAGATTTACTTTGTAGGCATCTTTGGAGCCTAAGTCCATTACATAGATGTCTGTTTTATCCGCTTCAAAGCCATCGCGCCTCATGCTAGTCCACGCCATGCGTTTGCCATCAGGACTGAACAAAGGTGCCATATCATAGCCCATCATATTAGCTGTCCAGTTGGTAGTAGTACCTGATTTGAAATCATAGTAATAGATATCAGTGTTTGTGCTTTGAGCATATTCCTTACCCACTTTCTTTTTGCTTACGTAAACGATGCCTTTACCATCAGGTGTGAAGACAAAATCCTCATCACCACCAAATGGCTTTTGGGGACAGTCATAAGGCTCATTTAATTGAATATCTTTAATATCACCTGTCTCAGGATTCATGATAAATACGTGAGAGTATTTACCATCTTCCCATGTATCCCAATGTCGATAAATGAGGTCTGTATATACCTGCATAGTGGTTTTAGGAAGGTCTTTATGAATGTCACTTCCATTCATAGGTGTAATTAAGACCTCCTTTGTAAAGGCAATATATTTTTTATCGGGTGATACTTTTACATTTTCTACTCCTTCTGTATTCAGCTCTATTCCTTCTTTTCCTTTGCTGGTTATTACTTCATAAGTTTTTTTAACATTAGGAACTGGTATTATTTCAGCAACAGTACCTTTAGCAATATTGAGCTTATAATGTTTGGTTACACTTTTTTCAGTGGTGTAATCGTATTGCTTTTCGCTGTAAAAAAGTGTTTTGCCTGATTTGCTAATTTCTTCAGCACTAACGCGCTTCAGACTCCATAGTGTTTCAGGCGTCAAATTATTTTGTGCCTGAGCAGCAAAAGAGCCCATCAAAAACAGAAAAAATATTTGTTTCATAATTGGTTGTTATAATGCGTTAAAAATATCTCTAATTACGTTGAGGTTTATCCCGCTTTTCGGGGGATGTAACAGGCTCAGGGGCCTTCTTAGGCGGTTCAAAATCTATAATATTATCCCATCCGGCCTTTAGAGCGATAGCTTCCATATAAGGTATTACGTCCTCTGGCTGTATCTTCTCGAAAAGATTACCTGTATCCCATTTACCATTCCTGTTCTTATCTACAATTATCCTCATCTTATAATCTCCGGGAACTAACTTCGATAACTTTACCACTGTATCTGCAACAGGCTTGTTATGAATGGTATCAGCATCTCTGCACACCATCAGCATGTGTTGATTGCTATGATATTTTGAAGGCAGATGAATTTCGAGTTTTGCGTAGTCATCATCATTCTGTGTGCGAAAGGCGAACTTACCTGGGAATGGTTGATTGCCTATAGAATCTGTTGCAAAACCCTTCAGTAATTTTACAGTATATAGGGCATCCTCTTTCCACGGAACAGTAATCTTTAGTTGCTCTTTCTTTACAGAATCTCTAACTACATCAAATGCTGATTCAATTGTTATGTCAGAACTGTCGTAACTAATAAATATGCGATTCTTATTAAAGGAGTCTATCTTTCTTGAGAATGTAATAATTAAAGGCTTGGTAACATCAAAAGTGCGGCGGTTAATATTAGAAGTATCTGCCTGTACTACATAAGTAAGTGGCATTTTGTCTTCCGCTTTAGTTTTATTCGTCGCCACAGCACCTTTCCTGTCTGTAGCTTTCAACAAAGCAGTATCCACAAAAGGTTCTTCAAATACCTTCAATGTAATCGTATCAACACTGCTATCTGCAGGTTTTACATACCTGTTCAGGAAAGCTATCTTTTCATTCTTACCATCGTACACCAAATTATTATTGGCGTCGTGCATAGCATATATCCTGAATTTCTTTGCAGGCAAGCCTGAAAAATAGAAATTGCCACCAGTAGATTTAGTGATGTAAGAAGGCTTTTCTTTTACTACAGCACTGTCTGATTTTGTTGCGTCATACAATGCAATAACAGCATCACCATCAGGTAAGCCTGTAGCAGCATCATAAACCGTACCTTTCAATTCCAATGAATCGAAATAACTACCCGTACTAAACTGGTAGGTATAAGGTTTCATCACATTGCCTTCGTGCACATCTTTGATAGCATTACCAAACGAAATTCTATAAGTAGTATTATTCTGCAGCAGCGAATCGGGTATTTTAACTACTACCCTTTTGCCATAAGAAAGTGCACTGATAGGAATCGTCAACAATGGCGAAATTTGTATTTCTTTAGATACATCAGTAACCGTCACAAATTCATTGAAATGCATTTCGATTTTACTGACACGAGTATTTAGCAATGAATCGCCAGGAGTAATTGACTTTAACTTTGGAGGATAAGTATCCTTTTTACCTCCTTCGGGAGGCACTATATTAGCGCAGCCTGCACTGATGAAAAGTATGACGAAGAGAAGGAAACGGTTAGCCGAGAGCTTCATTTGGCTCAAAAATAAGATTTAAGGGTTGTCTTTTAGTATTTGTACGTAGGTTTGTATAAGTTTTTGAAAAAAGGAAGTCGATAATCAAAAAAAAGCGATATGTTATTAAGTTATTTATTGATGTTCAAACTATTATTTACAGCTGCACCAACGCCGAATCCTGATATACCTAAATCCATTTATGATTTTAAGGTTGCCGGGCTTACGGGAGGTACAATAGACTTCTCCCAATTCAAAGGAAAGAAGATACTGATAGTAAATACAGCTTCTGAATGCGGATATACACCCCAATACGAAGGACTGGAACAACTGTATGAAAAATATAAAGACAAACTTGTTATAGTTGGTTTCCCAGCCAACAACTTTGGCTCACAAGAACCGGGAAGCAATGAAGAGATAGCCGGTTTTTGTAAAAAGAATTATGGTGTTACCTTCCCTATGGCAGCTAAGATATCTGTAAAAGGAGATGACATGGCACCGATATATCATTGGCTTACTGAAAAACAATACAATGGCTTTGACAACACCAGTGTAAAATGGAATTTTCAGAAATACCTTATCAATGAAAAAGGTGAACTGGTAGGGGTATTTTATTCTCCTGTTAAGCCGATGAGTAAAAAATTAACAGAAGCAATAGAACAATAATTTTCTGCAATGAATAATATGACAAAATCCCTCTCTTTGAGAGGGATTTTGCATTTACAAGATGTGTCCATCCATCTTGTGTTTTTTAATTAATAACGCCACCTTCTACCATATCCTCTATGCCAGCAATGACGAGGCCTGCCATAATAACCATATCCGCCATAATAGCGTGGACGTGGAACGAATACCGGTGCAGGCACTACAATTCTTGGTATAGGTGGCGCCAGGAACACTCTATGTGGCCTGCAATGCCATCTTCCCCATCCTCTCGCATCTGCATTATTAAAAGAACTTACTACTAACATTACCGCCAATATCCCGGTAATCAAAAACCTGTTTCTCATAACCTAATGTTTTCTATGAGACATCATTTGAAATAAAAGGTTTAATACTTTATGGTAAAGGAGGATGCGGTGGTAATGGAGGGTGTGGTGGCAATGGCACATGGCGTGGTAAAGGAGGATGCGGTGGCACCGGCACATAACGAGGATGTGGAGGTACAGGTACTACTACCGTGCGTGGATGATGGTAGTAATACACCCTGCGTGGGTGATGATAATATACTCGAGCAGGAACCGGCGCAGGAACATATACAGTTCTGTAATGTCGCGGGTAATAATAATGATGATAATACCTTCTTTCGCGGCAGTTACCACGTCGCCCATGACCGGCAAAAGCAGAATCAATTGCTGTGGTGGTAAGCAATATTGCAAGTAGTATTGCTCCCATTATCTTGTTTTTCATAACAATTCATTTTATGGTTCACAATCTATTTAGCACTAAATTAATACCACAGTTATTCTTGAATGCTATGAAATCTGTTAAAATAAAATAGCGCCCGTACAAGGCGCTATAAATAATAATGTTACGATTAATTAATAATCTATCTGCGTCTTAGTTTCCAGTTGCTCACTTGTATAGTTGAGGTAGTGGCAGTTACATTTTTTTGCTTGCTGCTATTCCATATTTCTGCAGCAAGTAATGATGCAATTTCTTCAGCTTCAGGATTCTCTTCAACCAGGTATTCAGGCTTGAAATATTTATCAATGAATTTCGTATCAAAATTTCCGGAACGGAATTGTTCTGTTCTAACAGCCCATTTACCAAAGCTCAGTGTTGTTTGTATACCCTTGATATGATATTCATCAATTGCCCTGCAAAGCCTGTCAATGGCTTCATCTCTGGTTGCTGCATGCACCACCAATTTAGCAATCATAGGGTCGTAGAATATAGGAATATCCTGTCCCTGCTCATAACCATCATCTACACGTACACCCGGACCTTTAGGGGGCTGGTACATTTCCAGTTTACCGGTATCAGGTAAAAAATTATTCATCGGGTCTTCGGCACAAACACGCAACTCTAATGAGTGGCCGTTTATTTTTAAATCATCCTGAGAGAATGATAATTTATTACCACGTGCTACATTGATTTGTTCTTTCACAAGGTCTATGCCTGTTATCATTTCTGTTACGCAATGCTCTACCTGCAAACGGGTATTCATTTCAAGGAAATAGAAATTCAGATTTTCATCTACAAGAAATTCAACCGTTCCTGCACCATAATAATTACATGAACGAGCAACAGCAACCGCACTTTCGCCCATCGCCTTACGAATATCAACAGTAAGGCAGCTTGACGGTGCTTCTTCAACCAATTTCTGATGCCTGCGTTGTATAGAACATTCTCTTTCGAAAAGATATACGTAGTTGCCATGCTGGTCACCTACCAGTTGAATTTCTACGTGACGTGGTGCTCCAACATATTTTTCAATAAACACCGCATCATCACCAAATGCACTCATCGCTTCGCTCTTAGCAGTACGCATCTGCTCTTCCAGTTCCTCTTCGTTATTTACAACCCTCATTCCTTTACCACCACCGCCAGCAGATGCTTTTATCAAAATAGGATAACCTATACGTGATGCAATTGTTTTTGCCTCAGCAGCATCTTTAATCGGGTCTTCTGTACCGGGCACCATTGGTACATTGAATTTTTTAGCTGCCTGCTTTGCAGCTATTTTACTACCCATCATTTCGATAGACCTGGCAGAAGGTCCTATGAATATCAAACCTGCATCAGCAACTGCTTTAGAAAAGCTTGCATTCTCACTTAAGAAGCCATAACCCGGGTGGATGGCATCTGCACCTGTTTCTTTTGCTACCTGTATTATTTTATCTGCGCGAAGGTAAGATTGTGATGAAGGTGCAGGACCAATGCAAACTGCTTCGTCTGCATACCTTACAAAAGGCATATTTCTGTCAGCTTCTGAAAAAACAGCTACGGTTTTAATACCCATCTCTTTTGCAGTACGCATTACACGCAAAGCAATCTCGCCACGATTGGCAACCAATATTTTTTGCATCCCGCTAAGTTAATGGATTACCAGCTTGAGAGGTAAATATTATTCTTCTGTATTAAGTGTTGTGCCTTTGCCGTATTTCACGAACATATATAAATATAACACCCGCGAAATCCGCATCAGCCATGGCTGTAGGACTATAACAATGAGAATACTTGTAATGAGATAATAAAAAATACTATTATCCTTTGCTGATATGCCGAAAATAGCCCAATACCAAGCAAGATTAATAAAAAACAATGCAACCGACAGCGCATAACTCACATAACCGGTACCATAGAAAAACCCTACTTCCAGTTCGAACTTTTGACCGCAAACGGGGCAATGTTCGGGCATTTTCAACATTTCTGATAAAGGAAAAATACTCTTGTTCGTATACATATGCCCTTTACGGCAATTGGGGCATTTCATATGTAACATACTTGGTAATATTGCCGGCTTGTCTGCAGACATCCTGTATATTTTTCGCAAAGTTACGAGGTAATATCGCACTACCTATAATAATCTTTATAAGTAGTTATTGAATTGCTCTATTCTTCTGCACTATTAAAATATTGCCATATGATTCGGGCTTTGGTAGCTCCTACTACTCTGGTCAATTCTCGCTCTGTTAGCGTTTTGATATTTTTTATAGAGCGAAACTCCTGCAATAGTTCCGTCGCAGTTTGCTCACCGATACCTCTGATAGATTCCAGTTCATTTTTGAATGTGCCTTTGCTACGTGTATCTCGATGAAAAGTAATACCAAAACGGTGCACTTCATCCCTTATTCTGCGGACGAGCATATGTGCCTGGCTATCATAAGGTAGCTTTATAGATTCCGTATCACCGGGGAAGAATATTTCTTCTTCGCGTTTTGCCAAACCCACCAAAGCCATACGACCAGTGAGACCCAATTTTTCTATACTTTCCAAAGCAGCCCCTAATTGTCCTTTACCTCCATCTATTATTACTAATTGCGGTAATGGTTCTTTTTCCTTCACCAACCTGAAATAACGGCGATAGACTACCTCTGACATAGAAGCAAAATCGTTGATGCCCTCTACCGTTTTGATATGAAAATGACGATAGTCGGCCTTAGCAGGTTCTCCATTCTTAAAACAAACCATGGCTGCTACAGGATAAGCGCCTTGAAAATTGGAGTTATCGAAGCACTCAATATGCGATGGCAGCTCAGGCAACTGTAGTGCATCCTGTAAATCTTCTAATACCTTTAATGTATCTGCTGCGGTAGCTTCTTTTACAGACAACACAGCCTTTTTCTTAGCCTCGTATTTAGCAATTACGGCATTTTTCTCGCACAGCTCCAGCAAGTCCTTTTTATCACCGACCTTAGGTATAGTTAGTTTAATGTTTTCATCGGCCACATCTATCATTATAGAGGTAATGATCTCCTGCGAGGTACTTTTAAATGTATCTCTGAAATCGGCAACACACAAAGACAGAATATCTTTATCCTCTTCATCTATCTTCTTCTCTATCTTTAATGTTTTGGTATGAATAATGCTGCCATCTACCACCATCATATAACTAACATAGGCATTACTTTCATCGCTCATAATGGCAGCAACGTCAACATTACCCAACCGTGTATTCACCACAGTCGACCTGCTCTGGTAGTTTTGCAAGTCTTCAATCTTCTTTTTTAATACCGCCGCTTTTTCAAAGTGCAACGTTGATGCTTCGGTATTCATTTCTTCCTTCAGGTATTTGATAACATCTCTTGTTTTACCCTTAAGGATATTCTTTACGTGCTGCAGATTAGTGCTATAATCCTCTTCAGACTGAAAACCCTGGCACGGGCCTTTACAATTGCCCAAATGATATTCGAGACATACTTTGTATTTGCCTTTAGCAATGTTCAGTGGCGATAAATTGAGATTACATGTGCGCAATGGTATATTTTGCTTCACAAAGTTCAACAACTCCTTGACTGCAAATACCCCTGTAAACGGCCCTATATACTCTGAACCATCTCTTATTACCCTGCGCGTTAGGAACACCCTGGGAAAGTGTTCTTTCTTAATCACGATAAAGGGATAGGTTTTATCGTCCTTCAGGCTGATATTGAATCGGGGTTGATAGTTTTTGATCAATGAATTCTCAAGAAGGAATGCATCGTGTTCATCATTGGTAATAGTAAATTCTATACGATGTATTAATGATACCAGCTTCTGGGTTTTGAAGCTGTCATGTACTTTATTGAAATAAGAACTGACACGCTTGATAAGGTCTTTCGCCTTGCCAACATATATAAGCTCATTATTCGAGTTATAGTATTTATAACAACCCGGCTCATGCGGTATCGTCGGCGCTATTTTATCAAACTCTTCCTTGGTCATTATTCACTTATAGAAAACGATACTCAACCCTTAAATCTTTTTTATCAGATGCCCTGCCCGATTCAAATTCCTGTATGCTTATTGTCTTTACAGGTATATAAAACAATCTTTGCGTCCTGCCACCCCACTGGTTTTTCTTTAGGGTTTCGATATATATTGATTTTATTTTACCGCTATACGCATCGGCAGATATTTGCAGTTTCTGGGTAAATAATGCATTGGATTTTGCCTCGTAATAATAATTACTAGTCTGTGTAGCATCATCTGAAAAGTTTGAAAAGCTATACTGTCCTTCAAACTTAGGGTCGCTGATATCGGTATCAAAAAATATCTTAAACACATCACCCCACTTCACCTCATAAGCATTGGTAATTACACTGTCAGATTTGCCGTTAACATTCACATACTTGATGATACCGAAAGGTTGCCCGCTGTATGTCTTCCACTGATCGGCTATATATTGCTTGATAGAAAAATATGCCCCATCATCTTTAGGTTGTTGTTGCTCCTGTTTTTGTTTACACGATATGCACAGAAAAGATATAACAATTAATATCCCTGAAAGTTTCATAACTCTAAATTAGCGAGAAAAGATCAATTGAGCTGCGGGTTGGAAGGCAAACTAAGTAAAGGCAAGTACTCCTTGCCTAACGAAATAACTGCAGCTCTCCACGTTTCTGTGGTATCAGTATCAAAAACCAATTTCTCAGTAGGATTGCCCACATACCATGAGCCTATCTTTAACTCATCTAACAGCTGGCCTGCAGACCATCCTGCATAACCAATAAACAGGCTCAGGTCCTGGGTATTATATTGTTGTTCAGCAATCACTTTATCCAGTTCAGTATTGGTTATACCCCAATATACCCCTTGTGCTACTTCTACACCACCCAGTTCAGGCAACCTGTGCAACACATGTAAAGTATCAGTTTGAACAGGGCCACCCTCTTTCAGCACAATATCATCTGCTGTATAATCTGGCAATAAATCTTTCAAAGTAAGCTGCGTAGGCTTATTTATGATAAACCCGACTGTTCCCTCTTCATTATGCTCACAAATCAATACAACAGCTCGGCCAAAGTTCGGATCGGCAAGAAAGGGTTCGGCTATCAATAGCTTACCTGCCGATAGCTCACTGCTGTAATCTTGTTTAGGAATATTGAAAAAATCCACTATGTTAAATATAACTATTTATAAGAGAATAAAATAATGGCGTTATTTTTACATATTGAACGGCGCAATATAGTATGGAAACAGGATATAGTGTTTTACTCTTTCTCATAACACTCATTGGTAGTACCATACCCCTGTTTATCAAGGGCTTTGACGATAAACGCATGTTGAGCCTGCTGGCTTTCTCAGGTTCATTTTTGCTGAGTATCACCTTTCTTCATTTATTACCCGAAACATTTGGTGAGTTAAATGCAAGAGCGGGTGTCTACATTCTAATCGGCTTTTTTCTGCAATTGGCATTACAACGCCTTACTCATGGTATAGAACATGGGCATGTGCATCATTCGTCAGACCATCATCATGTTCCGGTTATTTCGGTTATTGCCGGCCTCACATTACATGCCGTAATGGAGGGATTACCGTTGGGTTTTAACTATAGGATGGCTTCAACTACTCCTTCACTTTACCTGGCTGTTGCTGCTCATAAATTACCCGAATCTGTTCTGGCTGCTATGCTCATCAATTCAGTGAAAGGAAAAAAAGTGGCATTTATCACCATGTGCTTTTTTTCATTGGTAACACCGCTATCCGGAATGTTAGCAAATAAGCTAGGTACAAGTTACCATGCCATGAGCAACGCAATTACTGTAGTGATACCAATAGTTGCAGGTGCATTTATACATATAGCAACAACCATATTTTTTGAAAGCGGTACTAAAAACCATTTGCTCACATGGCAAAAATTAGCAGCCATGCTTGCAGGCGTAGGCGCTGCTTTAACCACCTTATTATTCTAAAAAAACTATGCGCCTCATCCAGACTATTCTTCTGTGTTTATATATCACATCTTCGTTTTTAGGCTATAGTCAAACAAAAGAGGAGAATTCCTTACTATGGAAAATCAGCAGGAAAGACATGAAATCTGCTTCCTACTTATTTGGCACTATACACCTGATATGTAAAGAGGACTACGTATGGACAAAACCTATGCAAGCAGGTTTATCTGACTGCAAAGAAATATGTTTCGAACTGGACCTTGATGACCCTAACATGATGATGGAGGTAGCAAAAGGAATGATAAGTACTGATGGCAAATCACTTAAAGACTATTTTTCAGATTCAGATTATGTATTGCTCACCAAGTATGTGAAAGACAGCCTGAAAATGGATATTTCTTTGTTTCAGCAGATGAAGCCGGTGGCTCTTGAAACCTTATTTGCCTCCAGCAGTCCGTCATGCGAATCCCCGCAATCGTATGAGAATAACATCATGCAGATAGCACAAAAGTCGAATAGAGAAATAACAGGGCTGGAAAGTGTTAGCGAACAACTTGACCTGTTTGATAACCTGCCTGCAGATAGTGTAGTCAAAGACATTATGTCTGTAATAAAAGGCAAACAAGACGATAAATCTGAATATCGAAAAATGGTTACTGCATATAAGAAACAAGATTTGCAGCAACTTTATAAGCTCATATCCGAATCCGAGCAAATTGACAAAGAACTCAGCAGTTTCCTGGATGTAAGAAACGAAAAATGGATTCCCCGCATCATAGAGAAAATGGATAGGACATCCGTTTTCTTTGCTGTAGGTGCAGGACACCTACCCGGCAAAAATGGTGTTATAGCTTTATTGAGAAAAGCAGGCTATACTGTTACTCCTGTAAAATAAAAGCTAAAACTGTTCGAGAACCATAGAGATACTAGCATTTGTAAGCGGCTTATTTAAAAACTGCTTAACCGAGCTATAGCCCTTTACCCTCGCTATGTCATTTTCATTAATAGAGGATGAAAGCATATAAATGCTATAGTTACTTCTCAATTCCTGTGGGAGGCTTTCAAATGTTTCAACAAACTCAAAACCATTCATGATAGGCATCTGGATATCGACAAAAATAATAGTCATCAACCCATTAGCTGATACGCTCTTTATATATGTAATAGCGTCAGGTGCTTGCTGAAAAGTGGTAATGACTTCAGACCTACCTGAGTTTTTTATTATTTTTTCAGCAATAAAACAATCCAGCTTGCTATCGTCTATAACTATAAAATTCAATTTTTCCTGACTCATTTTTATTTATTTGGTATTGTAACTGTAAATGTTGTTCCCTCACTACCGGAAGATGTAACTTCTATATTCCCGCCAAGTTTGCCCAATGCGTCCTTAACGTTGTACAAGCCAAATCCGGAACCTACCTCTTCGGTAGTTGCGCGGTAAAACATATTGAAAATTTGTGAAACACTGTTTTCCGGTATACCTATACCATTATCTTTTACAGTTAATACTGCAACACCTTTATTCACAGTAACATTTAAGTCAACTCTTTTATCACTGTTGTCTTTTTTCTGGTATTTAAACGCGTTAGATAAGAGGTTGTTTAAGATGATCTTGATAGATACATCATCAGACCTGAAAGGCTCTCCCTGGTTGACAGACTTATCAAACTTCACGTTATTCATTTTACTCGTTACCTCGTAAATATCCGACAGGTCTTTTACTACATCCTCGAAATTAATCTCTGTTATTTCAACCTCGCCTCTTCGGATACTGTAATAATCGTGCAGGTTTTGAATATAGTTATCAAGCTTAAGTATCGCATTCTCCATCATGTCAAGCATCTCCTTCACTTCAGCAATATCACCCGTATTTTTAGCCAAATCAATAATACCTAACACACTCAATATAGGGCCGCGCATATCGTGGGTAGCGCTATATGCGAATTTATCAAGCTCATTATACGCTTTTTGCAATTCTTCATTTTTAATTGCAAGCATTGAGCTGGTAATATAAAACTTATGAGATTGATCAATAGCAGACTTAACATCATCTTCTGCCCAGGGCTTTTTGATATACCTGTATACATGGCCTCGGTTGATGGCATTAATAACGGATTCAATGTCTGCATAACCTGTTATCAATACCCTTACAGGATTAGGAAATTCTTTTCGTATCTCTTCAAAAAATTCAACGCCTGTTTTATCGGGCATTTTCTGGTCGCTCAGCACTACACTGATGTCGGGATTTTCCCTGAGATGTGCTATAGCCTCGTCGGTATTATTAGCGACATATACATTGTAATCGAAGCGAAACGACGCTTTGAAACTGACAAGGTTATTAGGCTCATCATCAATGTACAATACTTTAATTTTCTCTTTCTTACTCAACTATGCAATTTTTTGTTCGTGAACAATGGGGATCTCCATAATAAATTCTGTTCCTTCTCCTAAGGTTGAATTTACATTAATAGTACCATTATGCTTTACCATAGTATTATACGCAATAGAAAGGCCTAAGCCGGTTCCTTCACCCACATCTTTGGTAGTAAAGAATGGTTCAAATAGCTTTTTCTTAGTATTCTCATCCATTCCGGTACCGTTATCTGCAATACCAACAATGACATGAGTATCTGTAGATGTAGTGGTAATGGTTAACTTACCACCTTTTTCATCCTTGAATTTCGACTTAATGGCATGAAGTCCATTAGTAATGATATTGAGGAAAACCTGGTTGAGTTTACCCGGATAACACTCTACAGGAGGTATTTCGCCGTAATTCTTGACAATTTCTATCCTGTTATCCAACTGATTATTTACAATAACTAACGTAGAATCGAGGCCTTCGTTAAGATCAGCACGTTTTAAATCATCTTCATCAAGTCTTGAGAAAATGCGCAATCCTTTCACTATCTCTGCAGTACGGCTTGAACCTTCGTTAATACCATTCAGCAAATAATCAATTTCTGTTTTAAGGTAATCGAAATCGTACTCTTCTTTTAGTTCGTCAATTTGCTTTTTCTTATCTGCAGCTGAATCATCTGATAATGATATGCCTTCAATTTGGTCCAGCAATTGTATCATCATGTCAACGTCTCGCTTTAAAGGCTTCACGTTTGATGTTACGAAGTTTATCGGATTATTGATTTCATGAGCTATACCCGCAGTCAGCTGACCTAAAGAAGCCATTTTTTCAGATTCCACCAACTGCATTTCAGCTTCTTTCAAATCAACCAACGCCTTGCTTAATCCATCATTAGACTCTTTAAGCTC
This sequence comes from Bacteroidota bacterium, assembly GCA_018267965.1. GTDB lineage: Bacteria > Bacteroidota > Bacteroidia > Chitinophagales > Chitinophagaceae > Polluticoccus. The sequence goes on from JAFDXK010000001.1 coordinate 1,258,066, forward strand.
CTGGGTTCTTTCTGCTACTTTAGCTTCCAATATCACGTTCTGCTCCCTTACTATTCTTGCATTCTCCTGCACAGCCGCCAAAGTTTGTGCTTGAGACTCTTCTTTTTCTTTACGCAGTATACTAATCTTATCTGCAAGGGCAAATGACAGTAATACCACCTCTAACGCCGAACCTATTTGCAGTGCATACAGGGTAAAGTTATTATATGGTAATACACCAAAGTTTCTCAATACAAATACTACCACACTGGCTAAAAATATCACCCATGCCAGTAAAAAGAATTTTGCAGTACGATTACCTCTTGACGATAAAATACTACCGATAATAACTACGTACACAGACCCCAGCATTGCATTGCCTAGCACTGTTTGAGCTGCCTCACGGTATTTTCCGAGGAAGCCAAGCGTTGCAATACACAAATAGAAAAATTCAACTACATATATACCTTTATTAAGTTTGGGCAAATACTCTTTAAGCTGTAAAAACACCCTTAAAAACTCCAGGGCAGATACACCCACCATCACCGGCATTAATACCATCATCAGGTTTGCCAGGTAAGGAGAATCAGGATATAAAAATCTTGGACCATAACCTTGCACGCAAGCCTGTGTCATTCCCACAAAGAGAATATAAGCTACATAATACAGATAGTTCTTATCGCGAACACTGATAAATATGAACAGGTTATAAAACAACATTACAAGAATAGTACCCGCATAAACGCCGAATATTAAATCTTTAGATGTTGTTGACTCAAGTATTGTTTTTGCTGTACCAACTTCAAGCGGAACTTGTAACTGTTCAGATGCATTAAGCCGTAAATAATAAGTACGGCTCTCACCCGGAGCTAATCTTAAATCAAAAATATAATTCTGATGTTTATAGGCACGCTTATAATATGGGATGTATTCACCCGTATTGATTACATCATAACTATTGTCAGCATTCATTGACACAAATGAAACCGAATCGATAGTAGGATATGCCAGTTCTACGACAACATCATCATTCTGTGTTGCGTTACTAACAGTAAATCGAACCCAAATTGTAGACTTGGTAATTTCAAGATTGGGTACTTCCTGTGTGCTTTTTATAAACTTCCCCGATTTGATGACTTCATCAATGGACAATACACTATTTGTATCGTTGAGAATGAAAACTTTATTACCTATTGATATATTCTTATCGGCAGTATTATAGATAATTGTGTCTTGTGCAGTAGCGCACCATTGGGTAAGGGATAGCAGTAAAAAAACAAGGAACAAGATTTTCCTCATGGTCTGTTATGTATTTCTAAGTCGTATATCAATTCAAAACTACTCCTTCTACCTTCTTCGGTCTTCGTTTGTTTTGGATTTTCCCTTAAAGATAATATTTCTGCTTTTTCATCAGGATGGGCTGTTGATAAAATGTCAACATCTTTTAAAAGCATGGCTGTGGCTACTAAATCTTCCTTCGGATAATAAAAAGTACCATTATTACCCAAAAATGTCGCAATCTGGAAACCGGCCCTTTCTGCCATACCGATAGTATACGCCGCGCACAGCGCAAACATAGAATTAAGCTTCAATTGAGGAGCAATAGCAACAGCTGTACGCGTCAGAAATGTACTACCAATGCCCATACCGGCAATTTCACGCGAATTCCATAGTCCGCATAATTCCGCAGTACCATGTTTAGAGTATTCATTAACAACATCGTGAATGGAATCATCATGGGCTTTTACCGCATCTTCAATAGGCAATGGATACTTGCCTCCTCCTATCTGTACCCTGGCACCACCTAAAACCCGGTTAGAATCGGGCGTTTCTGCAACGATAACATATGTATTGGGGTCATTAAACCACTCTACTTTTGCAGACGTTATCATCGTAATGCCAAAGACCTTTAAAATTTTAATGTGGCCTTCAACAAATTTTTGACATGTCTCCAATTCATCAATCGCTCTAAATGCTCTTAATCTAATCATTTTAGCTTTTTTCCTGTCGTCATTAATGACGACATACACATATATAACAAGAATAGTTCCTCTCTCAATTCCCGCCGATGTGTCGGAATAAAAAATTATTCTGCCATGACCACTTACAATATAAAGTTTATTTACTAATTAATCTAATACTAAAACCTCTTCTAAAGGCATTCTTAATGAACGTTTAATGGTTTTATCTGTATAGAAGAGTTTAAACATAAAAATCTCACCTTGTTTTTTATCTATGCCAAATGCATCCTCATATACTTTCCGTGACCGCATAAGCTCCTCTGCCATACGAGCAGGGAAGGCATCAATACCTTCATACATCATACGATTAAATAAAAACAGGGATATACTGATAGGCTGGAATGATATACCTGCTTTTGTAGCTGCAAGCCAGACCCTTTCCAAGGCTCTGCCGCCGTCAAAGAAATGACTGTGGTCAAATGATGGCATAGTAATTAGCCCTATTGCCGAGGCACCAAGAGCAGCTTTTCTTGTTACACGTTCTAAACCCGTGCCTTTATTCCATTTATTGAGATAGTTAATTACTGTCCAGTCAGACGCTATTTTGAAACCTACCCTCTCAGATGGCGTAAGGTCAATAGTATCTATATCCAGTCCGCGAGTAATGTCACCCTTGGTATTTTCAGGCCAAACCAACTCCAAACTAAAATCAAGATGGCCTCCTTTATGCATTAATCGCATTCTATCAGCCTTTGCCATAACATCTGCTACAGCAGCAATTTTATCATCTTCGGTTACAAACTGAAGCGATGCGCCAGGCACACTGGCAGCAACCTTTTGCAAGGCAGCCAATTCTGTATTATCAATCGGGCGCCTTTCATTGATAATACGATTGGAGAATCTGTGCGGTATTGCCGTTACTACCTCATCAAATGCATGTGGCTCTAAACCCGGCTGTTGCTTCTTTGTAAACCTGAAAACGGCTATCAGGTCTTTATTATCTGATGGTTCTCTATCTAGTTTTACATCAAACCCTAATTCATGAGCTTTGAGTACCAGGTTTTCAGTTGCGGCGCCAAAACCTATCATAGAGCCTGTACCTTGAAAGTCAACCAATGCAGTGATGTACTCTGCATTTCTAAATAAGTATACTGCTCCGTTTTTATAACGCCATTTCCATGGTTGAGAATTACCACCTGTAGGAGCCTGCAATGCAGCATCTACCATTTGTTTCACAACCTCGTCATCAGGCGAAACTTGTTCCTCAATTGCATCTAAATTCAGGCCGGCAATAATACTATCCATATCTTGTTTAGATATGCCGGGATAAAATACCGGAATTAAAGCTTCGTCATTTTTTGCTGGTTCTTTATCGCAAATCAGCTTTTCTATATCTATAAAGTATCTTCCGGAGTCATGATATTGGTCAAGGAATATACGCCTGCATACATCTGTGGTGATGGCACCGCCTAATGTAACAGCACTAGCCAACTGCGGCCACGTTGTAATAGATTGTTCGATTTCCATCATCGACGCCTTCATCCTTGGAGACAGTGTTTCAAGCCCCGATATCGGTAAAATATAAGGCAGCTTTTCTTCCGCAGTTTTGAGTTTTTTAAGCACGTTAAAATCCAACTCCAGATGGTCTAACCAACCATGAATGATAGAACGGCCTGGCTCTAAGTCAAAACGCTCCACATCCACAGTTCCCCTGTCGCTGGCCTCCATTACAACAGGCACCTGCAATTCTTTTGCTTTTATCCTGCATAATATCTTCACATCTACCCCATCACACTCATCTATAACCAAATCAAGCTTTCCTCCATCAGTAAAAAAGCCATGGATGTTTTCTTCAGTAATACCTTCAGGATATAAAACAGTTTTGAAAAAAGGGTCTATTTCTGCAATCTCCCGTGCTACAGAAACTACTTTTCTCAAACCAAGATTGTGCAAACCGGTACGGATACGATTTAGATTATTGAGTTCTAAGGTATCAAAATCTGCAAGCCTTAATTCACCACATGCTCTTTCCATTGCAAGCGTAAGTGATACTGACTGCCCAACAGATAAACCAATAACACCAACTTTTTTCGTTGCAAGCACATCTCGTTCTTCTTCTGTTATTTTATGTCTGTTGGCTGCGGTTCTCAGATAGATGAACTCTTCTTCATCTAATATATGCACTAACCTGTGTGACCATGGATAATATACCCAAACACCATATTCCCGAATATCGCAACCATTTAAATGCCGTTCAATGAAGTGGGGATATTCGTCAGCTTTAATCTTGATTGTGGGGTTCTTACTTTTCAGCAATTCGCGTAATTGCCCCTCGATTTCATCAAAAATGGCTATGCGGTTGTTATTTTGCAATAATTCTTCTAACCTCCTTCTGTCTTCTGTGTTTTTTACTCTATAAAACTCCGGCTTATACACATCATTATCCAACTGATAACCAGAGTGATAGTTTTGAAGAAAATTCATCATAATAGTAATATCCTAAATATATATAAATCTTATTACGTTTAGAAAAGTACAATAAAAAGTTCAAAATCAATTGTATAATTACAATGTAATTTTGTTTACATTAGTGTTGGGGACAATGAAGCATAAAAAGAATTAGATGCCTGAGAATAAAATCAATATATTATATGTGGATGATGAGCAGAATAACCTTGTTTCATTCAAAGCTACATTCCGTATCAAATACAATGTTTTTACAGCAATAAGTGGTGAAGAGGCTATAAAAGTTCTTGAAAACCACCCTATCGAAATTATCATTACAGACCAAAGAATGCCTAACATGACAGGCGTTCAGTTCTTAGAATCAATAATTGAAAAATATCCCGACCCCATACGCATATTATTAACCGGTTATGCCGATTTGAATGCGGTAATTGACGCTGTGAACAAAGGCAAGATATTCCATTACCTGACTAAGCCATGGAATGAGGAAGAACTTGAAATGACCATTGTACGTGCGTACGATGTTTACAAATTGAAGAAAGACGAACGCGAGCTTACTGAAAAATTAGGTGTAACCAATGCCCAACTTGAATTTCTGTTGCGCCAACAGTTACTATCTTAATATCACTTTAAATTCATACTACCTTAAGCTTATTCACTACTTAGCATGATAAAACTAAGCGTTGTTATTATTACATTAAATGAAGAGAAAAATCTTCGGCGCTGCCTTGAGTCTGTTAAAAATGTAGCTGATGAAATATTAGTTGTAGACAGTATCTCAACTGACAATACTGTAAAGATTGCTGTGGGCTACGGTGCAAAAATTATCCTGCAAAAATTCTTGGGACACATAGAACAAAAAAATTTCGCAGCCCAAAAAGCAAGCCACGATTGGGTTTTAAGCCTTGATGCTGACGAATGTCTAAGCCCAGAATTAGAGCAAAGTATTTTAAAAACAAAAAACAGCCCTACATGCAATGCTTATCGTTTCCCCCGCTTGAATAATTTTTGCGGCACATGGATTAAGCATTGCGGTTGGTATCCCGACGCCAAAATCAGACTGTTCAATCGTACAAAAGGAAAATGGACGGGTGAAAACCCGCACGATAAATGGGCTTTAGACAATCTCAATGAAAAGGAAGGTTTACTGAAAGGCGATTTACTGCATTACAGCTTCAATAGCATTTCCGATTATGTCAAAAAGATTGAAAAATACTCTGAAATTGCCGCAAGGCTGAGAGTTGAGAAGGGTATAAACTACAGCATATTCAAGATAATGGTAGTGCCACAATGGAAACTATTTGCAGATTTTATACTACGGCTTGGATTCCTGGATGGTTATGCCGGATGGTTGGTTTGCAGGCTCAATGCAATGGAAACCATGATTAAATACGCAAAGACAAGGCAATATGCACAGTGGAAAAAAGAAGGAAAGCAATTCTAATGCAGAAGGCATAAGCCTCAATAAATACATCAGCTCTACAGGTTTTTGCTCTCGCCGAGATGCTGATAAATATATCGAACAGTTCAGGGTTACTATCAATGGTGAGTTAGCAACTGCCGGTATGCGCGTGAGCGAAAGCGATAAAATAGCTATTGACGGTGAACCACTTAAATCAAAAAACAAGGTAAAGCCTATTTATATAGCACTCAACAAACCAGTTGGCATCACCTCTACTACCGATTTGAAAGACAAAACGAATATCATTTCATTTCTCAATTACCCCAAACGCATCTTCCCCATAGGAAGGCTGGATAAGGATTCTGACGGATTGATATTCCTTACTAACGACGGAGATATTGTCAACAAAATTCTTCGCGCGGCTAATAATCATGAGAAAGAATATATTGTAACCGTCGACAAAGCCATAACTCCCGAATTCATTACCAGGATGAGCAATGGCATACCTATGTTAGGCACCATTACAGCGAAATGTTTTGTAAAACAGGAAGGCAGCCGCAAGTTTCGTATCATACTCACACAAGGGTTGAACAGGCAGATACGCCGTATGTGCGAACATTTGGATTACAAAGTGAAAACACTTACCCGTATCCGCATTATGAATGTGCAGTTAGGAAATCTTGCATCGGGTAAATGGCGTTATCTTACACCACAAGAAATAGATACGATAAACAGCCTTGTTGTTTCATCAGTTAAGACAGAAGAAGCATCTGTAAAACAATATATACCTAAGAAAAAAGCAGAGCCGGCAAAGCCTGTAGCGCAACCTAAGCAGGATATTGCTTCAAAAGAAAAGAAGCACAAGAGTTATAACGAATGGCGCAAAAAGAAGAAATAGCCTCGGATATTCTTCATTTTATCGCACCTGCATTTTTCGCCTTCTTAACTTTCCTGTAAGAAGCAATAGCCAAAATACTTACAATTAAAAATGGAGATGCTGCTATTGCCATTTTAGAGTTCCCGTCTCCTATACCTATCAAAAATAAAAACAGCAATAATATACCAAGGCATCCTATAGCTATATATGTAATAATTTTGCTTGGTTCTTTCTGAAACAATGTCAACAGTAAAAGTATCTGGCCCAACAATGGAATGACAGTAAGCGGGTGTACTGCAGATTTTGTATCGGTAAATAATCTCCTGATTACTTCCATTTCTGCTGAAAATATAAAAGCACTATTACCCTTACCCCACTCCATGTATCCAAACAATGATGTTATTATTAATGCAGCGTTCAATAGCTTATGTTTCATACAAACGTATTTATCTGATAGATTGTTGAATTTCTATTGCAAAAATATTATGCTGAAACGGCACTGTTGGTTAACCCGGGTTAATTAATATTCTTACTAAAACGACTACGCATTCTGCTTAAAGACTGAGGTTTCACACCAACATAAGAGGCTATCAAATATTGAGGAATACGTTGAGACAACTCAGAATAGCTTTCGATGAATTTCTTGTAGCGCTCTTCATGGCTATGCATATAGATTGACAATAACTGGGTAACCATAACATCAAATCGGTGTTCAATGATAATACGTCCCAGTAAATTGCCGTGTTTAGCCGTATTGAATATGCGCTGCAAGTCGTTGTTGTTAATAATCAATAGCTCACAATCTTCAATAGCCTGAATGTTCTGTACAGATGGAACTTTATTAGTAAAACTTTGATAGTCTGCAATGAACTCACCTTCCTTTGTAAACTCAAATGTTGCCTCTTCATCGTTTTTATAAACAAAATATCTGACGAGTCCTTTGTTTATAAAACCAATATACTGATCAACTTTACCTGACTCTAAAAAGAATTGTCCTTTCTGCAGGCGGAATGATTTGAAGCAAGATGTGATTAACTCCTGCTCAGAAGGCTCTATGGGCACTATTGCATTAATTACATTTAGCAACATGCTATGCATAACACAAAGCTATTGTTTGCTTATTAGAAAGCGTACTGTATAAAAAAATACTCCATTGATTAGATGGGGTATAAAAACAAAAACGCCTCACAGTTATGTGAGGCGTTTTAAATAAATATGGCAGCTACCTACTCTCCCGCATTGTGGTGCAGTACCATCGGCCATGGCGGGCTTAACTTCTCTGTTCGGAATGGGAAGAGGTGAACACCGCCGGCAATACCACCATAAGATGGTTCGTCGGTTGATTTGTTTACTTGTTGACTAGTTATTGGCCTGTTCAACCAATCAACTATTCAACCAATCAACTAACAATAAGGTGACAATCAGGAAAGCAATTGTTTTTTGCGTGATTAAATAAAGTTAAAGCTTACGGGCAATTAGTACTACTCGGCTTTGATGTTACCACCTTTACACCTGTAGCCTATCAACGTTATCGTCTATAACGACCCTTAAAAGTAAACTCATCTTGAGGAAGGTTTCGCGCTTAGATGCTTTCAGCGCTTATCCTGGCTGTACATAGCTACTCTGCACTGCACCTGGCGGCACAACAGATAC
>JAFDXK010000002.1 GCA_018267965.1 Bacteroidota bacterium
AGAACTAAATGAAGGACCACTCCACGCCCATGTAACACTACTACTTGTTGTACTGCCATAGAGATTGACCGTATTGTTTTCACAAATGGGAGTATTGCTAGTAGCTGAAAAATTTGCAGGAAGTGGTTTTACTGTAACATCCACACTGTCTTTTGCTTTGCAGCCATTTGCAGCAGTTGCAGTAACATAGTATTTACCACTCATGGCAGGCAATGAAGCAGGGCGTATTGGATTTTGAACCGAAGCAGTATAACTGCCCGAACCTGCCCAACCCCATGTAACACCTGAACTGCTGTTAGTAGATGAAAGTTTTAAAGTGTCAGCTTCGCAGAGTGGAGAGTTGTAAGATGCAGTGATAGTATTAGGTGGTGTGAGCACAGTTACCACAACGGTATCTTTTACAACACATCCGTTAAGTATATAGGAAACAACATAGTTGCCACTCGTAGGATTGACAATGGATGGGTTTTGAATATTCGTTGTGGTAGAAGAAGGGTTCATCCATAAATAGTTAACAGTACCTGAAGTTGAATTTGCAGTAAGTTTTAGTGTGTCATTACTGCATACCGGACTGTTACTAGTCTCCGATCTACCACTAGCATAAGGTTTTACATCAACGGTTATGGTATCATAAATAACACACCCATTGATTGCAGTTGCAATTGTATAATTACCAGATGAAGATACAGGAGCATTAGTAATACTTGGGTTCTTTACAGAGGATGAAAAACCATTTGGCCCGCCCCAACTGTAGGAATTACCTGTAATGTTTAGTGTTAATTTTAAAGTATCCCCTTCACAAATCGGGGCGTTAGAATTGACCATTTTATATCCATTTGCCGGTAATACGGAAACAGTTATTGTATCCCTATTAAGACAGCCATATAAACGAGCTGTTACGACATACTGCCCTGATACAATTGGTTGGGCATTCGTTATTTGAGGAGTTTGTAAGGATGATGAAAAATTATTTGGCCCTGTCCAACGCCATTGAACGCCCGAAGTAGTTGTGTTAGCATTTAGATTTAAAGATGTTCCTGCACATACAGGTGTATTACTACTAGCTATAGGTTTGGATATAGGCATAATGCCAATTGAAATGTTTTTGCCATTATCTTCAGAAGTATCTTTTTTATTACTAGCTATAACTCTGATTCTATAACCATTGCCAGGTGTAATTGAAGAAGGGATTACATAATTGAATATGCCACTGATATTACTTGATACAGTACCTAATAATATAGGGCTATTGAAACTACCATTTAAATCAGATAATTGGAAGGTGAAGATGTTGTTTGATTTAAATGTATCGGAAATTCCATACCCAATATGCATAGTATCTCCGACGCATAATATTGTATCTTTAAAAGGTTGTTGTATGTATACAAACGTATCTGAAAATGAGAAGTGATAACTGCCTCCTGCTCCTGCTGGATTTGAAGCACGAAATGAATCAATTGGATATCCTGGGTTAAAATAAATTTCAGCAGTTCCATTTATTAATGTAGACCCTAAATCGCCACCACTGTTTACAATACAAGTATTTTGCACACAATATGCAATAGGAAAGGGTAATATATTCGCAGTTGTTAAAGTGTAATGGGCACCATTAATATGAAAAACATAGGTTTCACCAAGATCAACTGAAGCGATATCAATTTTAATACGGCTTACTGGCTTAGAAAAAGCATAACTGTAATAGTTTGATGCTATACTACTAGGGCTTATACCGTAATCTAAAGATATTTGGTTATTACAATTACTTCCATAGCTTGTACCGGGACCTGTAGTTACAGTTACATTAATGCCATGTATCGTTTGTGTGCCACTATGATGGGTCACGCTGTAAAAAGGCTGAGCATTTCCTACTGCAGAAAGTAAGATAAGCTGTAATAATGCAATTAATCTACTGGCAATGGCAGGTTTCATACATACGGGTTGGAGTATGAAATTAAAGCAGCCGCAACCCTTTCCCTAATTTTTAAGATTAAAATGTTATAAACCACTATATTTGCTTTGCGTACCTCGGTACTATTACACACCCTCCTTTTCTGTGTAAAACGTGCCACAGATTTTCAACAGATCAATACGCATTGCATTTGGTTAATCATTTAACCTGTAAAAATTTTATTTTTAACTCTTAGTTTATTTAATGGAATACAATACTACGCGCAGCAAAATGCTGATGCCCGAATACGGTAGAAATGTGCAACGAATGGTGGAATATGTGATGACCATCGAAGACCGTGCCAAGCGTTTAAAAAATGCCGAAGCAGTCATAGAACTGATGGGCACACTCAACCCTCACCTGAAACAAATGGAAGACTACAAGCACAAACTTTGGGACCATTTGTATCAAATGACTGATTTCAAACTGGATGTAGACGCACCTTATCCTGCTCCTACACCAGAACAGGTATTTAAAAAACCTGAGGTCATCCCTTATCCGCAATCCAGTATCAAACACCGACACTTTGGTAAAAACATGGATGCCCTGATTCAAAAAGCATTACAGGAAACCGACCCTGAGAAAAAACAGGGCTTCACACAAATTATCGGTTACTACATGAAGTTGTCTTATACCAACTGGCATAAAGAACCTGTGCATGATGATATGATACGCTCTGAGTTGGCAGAACTTACCAACGGTGCATTGTTGTTCGAACCGGGTGGTTATAAAGTGTACTTCGATACACGCAGCAGCTTTAAACGAGATAACGGCGGAGGTAACAATAACAATCGCAACCGCAATAATAATAACAACCGAAACCGTGGCGGTGGTGGCTACGGTAATAACAATGGCGGTGGTGGTTATGGAAATAAAAACCGTAAATTCAATAAGAACAAGAACAGGTAAATAATGAATGCTTTTGAAATACGTGGAGGCAACCCTTTAAGTGGCATCATTACACCGCAGGGTGCAAAGAATGAAGCATTGCAGGTATTGTGTGCTGCGTTGCTTACAGACGAACCTGTTACATTTACCAACGTGCCCGATATTCTTGATGTGAACACACTGATAGATGTATTGGCTGATATGAATGTGAAAGTGTCTCGCCCTGCTGCTAACACCGTTGTGTTGCAGGCTACTGATATCAACACTGAATATTTCAGCGATAGAAGCTTTCAAAAAAAATCGGGCAAACTGCGTGGTGCTGTAATGCTTGCCGGCCCTATGCTGGCACGTTTTCGCAAAGCACATATACCACAACCGGGCGGAGATAAAATAGGACGCCGCAGGTTAGATACACACATACGTGGTTTTGAAAGCCTGGGTGTAAAGTTCGATTACGACACCGAGCTATCTATGTTTACATTAGATGGTTCAGCACTGAAAGGTGCACGCATACTGATGGAAGAACCATCTGTTACAGGTACAGCCAATATCATCATGGCTGCTGTATTGGCAGAAGGAACAACAACTATTTACAACGCTGCCTGCGAACCTTATGTGCAACAACTCTGCAATATGCTCAACAGCATGGGTGCAGATATTAAAGGCATCAGCAGTAATTTACTTACCATCAACGGTGTACAAAAATTGCATGGCTGCAATCATCGTATGCTGGCAGACATGATTGAAGTAGGTTCTTTCATCGGGCTGGCTGCAATGACGCAAAGCGAACTCACTATTCGCAATGCAGATGTACAGCACTTAGGAATCATCCCTGATATCTTTCAGCGCCTGGGTATTGAGCTGCACATAAAAGGCGACGATATTCATATTCCTGCACAAGACCATTACCGTATTCAAAAATTCATCGATGGTTCTATACTTACCGTGTACGACCATCCGTGGCCAGGCTTCACACCCGATTTGCTGAGTATCATTTTGGTTACGGCTACACAGGCAAAGGGCACAGTACTCGTCCATCAAAAAATGTTCGAGAGCCGTTTGTTCTTCGTAGATAAGCTGATAGAGATGGGTGCACAGATTGTGTTGTGCGACCCTCACCGCGCAGTAGTTATTGGTCTCGACCGCACCATGCCATTACGAGGCATTACCATGTCATCTCCGGATATTCGTGCGGGTGTGGCATTGCTGATAGCGGCACTCTCTGCCAAAGGCAAAAGCACTATTCAAAATATAGAACAGATAGACCGCGGATATGAACGCATTGATGAGCGGTTGAACGCTTTGGGTGCCGACATCCGAAGGGTATAAAAACACTGAAGGGAAGCTGACGCTTCCCTTCATGCTTTACTAACCAATAAACACTAACCCTACATTTATTACTTATACTCCCCTCTTAATAAATCTGTTTCCTTTCTTTCATTACTTCCTGTCAAAATCAACTTCAATACAAATGTACGACGGCGACTGTTGTAGCTACAACAACAAATATTTATGCAGCCTTAGTTGAAATTAATAATCCTTGTAAAAACACGATGGGCGGCTATATAGCCGCCCATGTATATAATATAAGGTAACCGGTTCTAGAACAATAAGTTCCTCTGGTTGAAATAATACGTAAATCTTGGAGTGATCATGAATTGGCGTTCCAAACCATCAGGACGAACATCGCGTTTGATAACAGGCATTGCAAATGTTACATCCAGTTTGCAAGAGCCATGGCGAGCAAAACGGTAGAACACATTGCCCACCAGGTTAAGTGTAGCACCTTCAGAGCCTTGTATTTTATTCCACAAGCCCATACGGTCCTGATACAAGTCATCTTTCACGTGGTAGAAACCTAAAGCACCCATTGTAATACCCGCACGGTTAGTTACATAATGCCCTTCTGCACGCACCATGATATCGCCAAAGCGGTACAGCTTGCGAGAGATGGTATAATCGCTATTGCTGTATATCGGGTCGTTCACATAAGAAGAACGGTAGTAATCGTTTTCGTTATAACGGAAGATTGCCTGCTGATAACCTGCAGCCAATGAGATGTATTCTTTCCATGTTACATTAACACCTGCCATCGCATCTGTGCTGCCTAAGCCACTCTGATAAGACATGGGCAACGGACGTGTAGAACCATCAGAAAAATTAGCAGTAGTCATACCGATTTGGATACCTGCAGTAGCCTGTACTGTCCAGTCCATAGGGTCTGCTTTCAGTACATGAGTATATGCGAAGTTGATATCACCCAAGCCCCATTTATGAGCCAATTGTCCTGTTGCTACAGTTATTGGTACACGCACATCGAAGTAACCTAAATCCTCAAGCGGTACACGGATATCCAGTGCAGAGTTGTCATATTTCACGTCCTTTTCACCACGTGCAAATGTGTGGCTCAAAGAAAATTGCGGTCTCTGATGTTCAAAATTCTCATCCGAAACAACTATTGCAGCACCGGTACGCATAGCACCTATCATCGACAGGCCCGGGTCGCTATCGCCCTGTGCACGAACAACCGATACGGAAGCCAAGCTTACCACAGCCGAAAGACAAAACGCCGTCAGGTATCTCATATTCATTATTATAGATTGTCTCAAATATAGTTTTATAAATGTAAAAATTCATGCCTTTTGCACAATTTTTTACCCTAAAACCTATACATAATGATTTTGCAATATAGGAAGTGTAACTACTTCGTCCCCTTCTTATCCAGATACTCCTTATGAAGCACTTCTATTTTTTCCAGATACCCCTTCCTGTCTCTGAAAGCCTCGGGGTTATACTTATCTCCCGGTTGGTGTTTTTTGTGCAGGTCGAACTGGCTGGCGTGTGCAGCCACCCACAGGTCGAACTGCAGCTTAGGCATCACCGCATAAGTATATTCAAAATCCTTAGCTACGTTAGGGTAACTTTCCATGCCGTTAGGTTCTACCTCCGGCAGCATTTTAGGCATGTTGGCAATAAGCACTTTGTATTTCTTCGCACCATCTTTCACCGTCAGCATATAGCTGCAAGAACCCTTGGTATGACCGGGATGTTTTAAAGCCGTCAGCACCACACCTCCCAATTCTATTTTATCATTGTTATGCAGTATACGGTCTATATGCACAGGTGCAAATGTCACACCCAGTATAGAGCCCATCGTACAATCACTCTTGCCGCCATCTTGCGCCACCCCTTCATCACCTTCCATTATCATCACTTTGGCACCCGATAGTTTTTGAACTGCAGCCATACCACCCGCATGGTCAAAATGCATTTGATTGCTCAGCATGATGCGGATATCAGTTGCTTTGAAACCTAATTGCTCCATGTGCTTTTGTATCATATCGGCCGACGCAGCCAAACCTGTGTTGATGAGTATATGCCCTTGCGGAGTAGTGATGAGATACATACCCAAATCGTAACTGCCTATGTAGTAGAGATTGCCCGCAATGCGAAAGGGCTCATAATCCTGGCTCCATTCTGCACTGCCAAAGGTGGGCTCTTTTACCTGTGGCTGAGCGTTTGCAAATAAAGAAGTGGCTATAAACAGGAGTGCTAATACATTTTTACGCAGCATTGGAGATGAGTGTTTATGCTAAGATAAACTATAAAATTAGTTTAAGAAAATTTGATGTGTAAAAACACTACCGTCATTGAGAGGAGGTATGCATGAGGATTTTACTGAGGCAAGTCTGCAAATCCTTTTTTATTTCATGTTCCCAGAAACGTAAAATAGTATAACCCCTTTCCGTCAGTTTCTTAGTATTGATTTTATCACGTGCCATATTCCCTTCAATCTTCTTAATCCAATATTCTCGATTAGCTTTTATTTTAGGCTTCTTGTCTTTCCATTTATATCCATGCCAAAATTCCCCGTCAATGAAAATTATTAGCTTGTATTTATTAATTACAATGTCCGGTTTGCCTGGTAATTTGGAAACATTAATTCTATATCTATAGCCTAAATTCCAAATAGCTTTACGTAATAAAATTTCAGGAGTAGTGTTAATACTCCTTATTTTCTTCATTAACTCTGAACGCTCGCGTGTTGTATCAAAGCCATATTTGGTTTTCATCAACTTAATAAGGGATATGATTAGAATACATGCTATTTGGAACACCTTCAAGATTAACATCAAACTTTAAAGATGCTTCTACTTTTGTTGTAGCGTTGTGTATTCTAAAAGATAATTGCCACCCTTTATCGCATATCATAGATAATGTATCGGTTTTACCTTGCATCATTTGAAACTGGACAATTTGAGTTGGCAACATTAATTTAGGGATATTAGAAATCCCACGTAATCCATTTATGCTCCGTCCTAACGTTCCGTGAAGATTAAATGCAAATATTTCAACTACTCTTGCTCTTTTTATTACTTTATAAAAATCGTGTTTGCCTATTAAATAAGAAGCAAGAGCTTGTGGAATATTCGAATTATTTTTATTAATGTAAGATAATTCGTCCCTAAAAGCATTGAGGATAGGCTGATAATATGTAGTGTGTTTATTTGTTAAACTTCTCCACGTTACTCCTTCTTGTCTTAATTTAACTAGTTCAGCAAAGACTGGTTTAATAACATTAAAATAATTATTCGAACATTGTACACCAACCCACGATTTTCCAAAGTCATTTACATTAGATAAACGTGAATGTTTTAAGGCTTCGTGATTATTTTTGGCAGATATTCCAATTTCCCAATTCTGGCTCGATCTAATAAACAATACATCTCTAACGTCCCCTTCCTTACCTGCTGAATCAGGTTGTAGTTGTATAGTAAGTATATCCCTACTAGAAGATATATTTGATAACCTTGGTTCTAATGTAATAATATGCTCTAATGCTGCTTTAGCGGCTTGTGTATATCTTAATTGCTGCTTGTCAGTATGAATGTTATAACAATCTAAGCATGTAGCATAATTTGTGTCTTGTATTAAATTAACCTCACATTTAGAAGACAGGATAATATTCGCTCCGTTTATTAACGCGTATTCAAAAGCCTTTCCAGACTGTGTTTGTGTTGGTTTAGTTGGCATTTATATAGAAGCGTTTACGATTTCAAGCATACGTTCTTTTACAACACTGCCAGTTAGATAAGTGGTAGCATGCGTTTTGCGTTTTTTTATTTGTAGGCTTTCTAAATCAGTTTTTATCGTATCTGCAATTACTTTGGCTAGTGTCACTGGTACTGCATTGCCAATCATTTTATATCCTGTCGCTACATTCTTATAATAAAAAATAAATTCATCAGGGAATGTCTGGATACGCGCACATTCTCTTACGGTAAGTCTTCGATATAATTTCTCCTTACCCTTTACAAACTTTCTTACGTCTTCTTTTACTAACTCCATTTTAGGTGCTTGAGGATGTAATGGAGCATGGCGTGCGCCAGCCTGTATAGTAAATGAAACCTCATCCCAATTTCTTACCCTGTTTCGTGACATAAATATCGAAGAAAAACCACCGACCATATATTCATGATTAGGTGTTTCAAAACTCAAATCATTTGCATAATTACCAAGCATTGCAGGAATAGCAGAATCTTTTAAGTCTCCAATTGCAGTTTCCAAGGTTACTTTATCATCTGTGGTTGTCGGTTCTGGAAACTTAAATGACATCTTTAAATCATTTCTATACCCAATAAAAAAAACGCGTTTTCTATCTTGCGGGACACCATAATCAGAGGCATTTAACAAACTAAAAGACAATGTATATCCACATTCTTGAAACATTTTTTTTATGTTTTCAAGTGCTTTACTATGTCTCGGTAAAAGCATTCCTGAGACATTTTCTGCAAGAAAAAATTTAGGTTTTTTATCAGCTAGAATCCTAATGAATTCAAAAAATAATTGACCTCTTTTATCTCCAATTCCTCTTAATGCTCCTGCTTCACTCCAACTTTGACATGGCGGACCTCCTATAATTCCATCGCAATCAGGCACTTCGTTAGATGGAATATCTACAATACTTCTTTTATCTAAAATTGTTTTTTTATGGTTTTTTTCAAAGGTTTCCCAAATGTCTTTATCAAATTCATTTGCCCAAATAACATCAAAACCAGCCTGCTCGAATCCCAAATCTAACCCACCCGCTCCAGAGAAGAATGATACTACTTTCATTATTATGATGTTTATTTTAAGATACAAATTTATACTTAAATAGTATCGGTTTATTTTTTTATTATACCAATATTCACACAAATCCTTGGGTTGTTAATTATTTTTAAAAATTCATTTTTAACCAAACGTCACTTAAAGTCCGTTGACTAACACTCAACGGGCTTTTATTTTTACCCACAACTAAACGTTTGTTCATGAAAATGTATACTTTTGTCAAAAGTTGACAAGTTAAAATATGACAAGTCATAAAATGCAAAACTTCGGAGAGTATATCAAGCAGTTACGCACTCAAAAAGGGTTCACACTTACGCAGCTTGCTGCCAAGCTGGGCATAGACAGTGCTAACCTCAGCAAGATAGAGAACGACAAGCGCCCGTTTGACGAGAAGAAACTGCCCGCACTGTGCAAGATATTCAGCCTGAACCTAGAGGATATGAAAAAAGAACTGCTGAGTGAGAAGATAGCCAAAAAGGTATATGATATGGGTACAGACAGCGAGGTCTTCCTGCTGGCAGAAAAGAAAGTGGAGTACATGAAACAAAGCAAACCACGCAAAAACAAATAGATGAACATTTGTTGACAGCTTAATTTTTCCCGCATGGAAACCTTCCCATCCACTCAAACAGAACTTGAAAAAATAGGCAACCGCATCAAAGCCCTGCGCAAACAACGCGGCTATCGCAGCTACGAGATATTTGCCTACGAACATAACATTCACCGCAGCCAGTGGGGCAAATATGAAAAAGGTGCCAACCTCAATTTCGTAACACTGGTAAAAATAACTGCCGTGCTGGGCGTGTCGCTCAAAGAATTCTTCAGCGAAGGGTTCGATTGAAAAGACAACCGTCCATTTATAAGAGAGAGATTTTCAGGTATATCTTAACTGAACCCCTCGCTGAAAAATTCCGATATGGTAACATCAAGCGCTTTGATGATCTTTAACAGGCTGCTGAAACGCAGGTCTTCACCACGCTCATAGCGGCCGTATTGAGAGCGTGGTATATCGTGCTCATACGCAAAAGCCTCATAATTACTGTACCCCTTACTGATACGTAATTGCCTGATGCGTTCTCCCAATTTTTTCATGTCCTCAGGTATAGGCTTCATGTTTTCGGATAGTGCTGCAAATTAGTGAGCTGTATTTGTTTGGGGTACCTCTGATAAGTGTACCGTTAATGAGTAAACCCTTAATAAGAATACCACTGATAAATGTCCCTCTTATGAGTGGTGCATTTACGACAGGTACCCCGTACCCTTTGAGCTGTATAAGTTTACATCTCAAAATCTCCAACCATGAATGAACATTATGAGGGCTTTGCCTATGCTGCCAAAGAACTGTCTGCCTATATCTATGGTGCAGGTATATTCGTTATATCACTCACCGATCAAAAAGTCATTCATTACGAACCATCGGATGCAATAGCTTTTAAAGACTGGCTCACCCGCAACAACATCCGCAATGTAGAAGACGAGATACCTAAGCACATCTACAATGCATTGATTAATAAATCAAATAATTAACGTATATTTGCTATAGTAAATATAGCCCTATGAAAACCCTAAATGTTCCTCTTATCTACTTAAAACAAAAAGAGAAATTCTGCAACAAATCACAACATTTCGCAACAAAACATAACACTCAGCAACTACCATGTTATGGCGAGATTGCTTTGTCCATATCTGTATTCACAGATATTCCCTCGCAACTTTTCTCATGGAGCGAAGCGGAATAATGACGGGAAAAACAGTGCAACAATTGACAACAACCGAGCGCAGCGAGCTCATGAGCATGCCATTGAAAATCATCAAATAAATGCGAATAACTGCAACAAAAAACAACAAATCTCAACACCTCTCTATTGATAATCAATCAGATACATTAACAAGAAATAAAAACACCTAAATCCGCAACATTTCGCAACAACTGAGCGCAGCGAACTCATCGAGACAATTGAAAAGACATAAATGACGAGATAAAATGCAACATTTTCTACCACCTCCCTCCGACTAAGTCGGAGTACTCCTCCTAATAACAGGAGGAGAGTTTATAAATAATTAGAAAACTCCTTCCCTGTTCTTAGGGAAGGTGGCACGAGTGAAACGAGTGACGGAAGGGTTACCTTTGCACTATGAGCAAGAAAAACAAACCCCGTCCTGACGGTTTAGCATATAGCACCAACCCCGATTACTTTAACGATTATCAGGATGAGCCTGCTGAAGAAACGCTAGCGCCCGCAGCGCAAAAGCTGCGCGTAAAACTGGATAGCAAGCAACGTGCCGGTAAGGTGGTAACATTAGTAGAAGGTTTTATAGGTACTACGCCCGACCTGGAGGCTCTGGGCAAGCAACTGAAAACCAAGTGCGGCGCAGGTGGCAGCGCCAAAGACGGCCTGATACTGGTGCAGGGCGACTATAAAGAAAAAGTCATCGGCTGGTTGAAAGATTGGGGATATATATTGACAAAAGGCTAAGTGAACTGCCAACCTAATAACATATTTTTGCCCCCAGATTTATCACACCTCATGTTACAGGACATTAAGATATTAAACGAAGTAGATACCCGCTCGGGTTTTGGTGATGGCATTGTAGAAGCTGCACGTAAGAACCCGAATGTAGTGGCACTGACTGCAGACCTTGCAGGCTCGCTGAAGCTGAACCAGTTTATGAAAGAGTTTCCTGAGCGTTATATACAATGCGGTATTGCTGAGGCCAACATGATGGGTGTGGCTGCCGGTATGACCATCGGTGGAAAGATTCCTTATACTACTACGTTTGCCAACTTCTCTACATCGCGCGTTTACGACCAGATACGTCAGAGCATTGCGTACAGTGGCAAGAATGTAAAGATATGTGCATCTCACGCCGGGCTTACGCTGGGCGAGGATGGTGCTACACACCAGGTGTTGGAAGATATAGGTATGATGAAGATGTTGCCGGGCATGACGGTGATTGTGCCTTGCGATTATAACCAAACCAAAGCAGCCACTATGGCTATTGCTGAATACGAAGGACCTGTGTACCTGCGTTTCGGTCGCCCTAAATGGCCCAACTTTACTGCACCCGACCAAAACTTTCAGATAGGTAAAGCAGATGTAATGGCTGAGGGTAAAGATGTAACCATCATTGCCTGCGGTCACCTGGTATGGATAGCGGTAGAAGCTGCCAAAGAACTGGAAGCAAAAGGTATAAGCGTAGAGCTTATCAATATGCACACCATCAAACCGCTGGACGAAGAAGCGATCATCAAATCAATTAAGAAAACAGGTTGCGTAGTTACTGCCGAAGAGCATCAGCAAAATGGTGGCTTGGGCGATAGCGTAGCACAAGTGCTGACCACTCATTGTCCTGCCCCGCACGAATATGTAGCTGTACAAGATACCTTTGGCGAAAGCGGTACACCTACACAGTTGTTGCAGAAGTACGGCCTCAATAAAGAGAACATCATTGCTGCTGCAGAGAAAGTAATGAAGAGAAAATAGAACCTCAGATGTAACTGATTAATCGTGATTGCTATGAGAAAATGGTTTGGGTTGTTGAGTGTAATCATACTGGCGTCTTGCGCTAATCCTAAGAGTTTAGAATATCATGATGTCAAAAATTTCCAGGTAGGTAATATCAGCCTCACCCCGGAGATAGGCATGGATGTGGAGTTTTACAACCCCAACAACTATCCTATGACATTGAAAGATGCCAATATCGATTTGTACATAGAGAACAAATTAGTGGGCCACGTGACAATGGAAAACAAATACACTGTTCCTGCTGCCGATACTTTTTTATTACCCGTAAAACTTCATGCCGATTTAAAGGGCATTATCAGCAATGCTTTGCAGGTAATGGCTAATAAAGAGATGAACATCAAACTGCAGGGCAGCGTAAAAGCAGGGCGTGGCATATTAGTTCCCATACGCATCAACTACGAAGGCAAGAAGAAACTGAATGTGTTTTAAATAAAAAGCCCCGCATTGCGAGGCTTTGTTATTAAACATCTTATAAGGTTAGAATTCATTCTTCCACATCATGCTCTCTATCGGCTTGTTAGGTTGGTTGCCGTATTTAGCATTCTTCTTCTGGTTATACTTCACTTCTATCTCACCATCCACAGGGAAGTATATCAATTGCCCTATCGGCATGCCTTTGTATATCTTCACAGGTTGCTTTACTGATATCTCTAATGTCCAGTTGCCACAGAAACCCACATCACCTTTACCTGCAGTGGCATGTATATCTATACCCAAACGCCCTGTGCTCGATTTACCTTCCAGAAAAGGAACATGTGCATGTGTTTCGGTATACTCCATCGTTACGCCCAAATAGAAGATATGCGGGTACAATACAAAACCATCGTCAGGTATTTCAAAACACTCTATCTGGTTATGTTTCTTCGCGTCTATTATATGTTCTTTGTAAGTAGCCAGTGTCGAACCGAGGTGCACATCATAACTGTTGCTGCCTAAACATTCTCTACGGTAAGGTTCTATCTTGATAGTACCTTGTGCCATCTCTTCCAGTATGCGCTTATCAGAAAGTATCATAGCAACAAATATAATAGCAATTGGCCGATGTGCCGATTAGCTTATTAGCTAATGTTTGTATTATGTGTATATCGACTAATTTTACCCAATGCCTTTGTACCGCGAATGGAGCAGCGATAAATATAGTCTTGCCGCTATATGGAAGATAGAAGAACCTGAGAGCTTCTTTATAGAGCGTACCGGCTTACCTGCGCCCGATATCAAAGCAGAGAAACGCAGAATGGAACGACTGGCGGGCAGGTTTCTCTTAAAGCATCTTGAAAAAGACTTCCCTCTGCTCAACATCAAACCTGACGAGCATGATAAACCACGAATAGATAATAATCAATTCTATTTCTCCATCTCACACTCATGGCCTTATGTAGCAGCTATTGTCAGCCCTTATGTGGAATGTGGTATAGACATACAATGCTGGCACCCCAGGATGGAAGCACTCCAGCATAAGTTCTTATCTGCCGAAGAGCGTGTTATGGCGCATAATGACCCTCAGCTCATTACCCTGCTATGGAGTGTAAAGGAGGCTGCCTATAAATGGCAGGGGCGCAGGGGTGTAGAATTTGCCGACCATCTCAACATCAAAAAAATTGAAGAATCGGAGCATAATTATAATATTACATTATTTATGCAATTAACTCAGCCTCAAAGAGTGATATTATCACAAGGCATTGTAAAACAAGACTTTGCATGTGCTTTTGTGGTTCATGATAAGGTATTTCATCCTTATTTAAAATAAAGTATAATTATTTTAATGTTTACTTTTTTCTGAATTTTTATAAAAAATTTGGAAGTATCTGGCATAAAACTATAAATTTGCTCAAAATTTAATATTTATGTCATCACTGCGATATCTCGCCCTGCAAGAAATGGCTTCTGAAGATAAAAAGGTAGCCCACTATGGCGGTAAGAAAGTTACTGCCATGTTTGCCAGCAATGTATTTACCGGACGTGCAATGCGCGAATGGTTGAGCGATGAGGCTTATAAAAGCCTGATGAACTCAGCTAAAACGGGAAGCAAAATAGACCGCAGAATGGCAGACCAGATAGCTGCAGGTATGAAAGCCTGGGCAGAAGATCGTGGTGTTACGCACTTCACTCACTGGTTTCAACCCCTTACAGGTACTACTGCCGAAAAACATGATTCATTCTTTACCATTAAAAGCGATGGTACTGCTATAGAAATATTTGATGGTGATGCGCTGATACAACAAGAACCGGATGCATCAAGTTTCCCTAACGGTGGTATACGCGCTACATTCGAAGCTCGTGGTTATACGGCATGGGATCCTTCATCACCTGCATTCATTATGGAAGCTGCCAATGGTAAAACATTGTGCATCCCTACTATATTCATTGCTTACAACGGCGAATCGCTTGACTATAAAGCGCCATTGCTGAAATCAATAGCAGCATTGGATAAAGCTGCTGTTGATGTATGTCATTACTTCGATAAAAACGTTACTAAAGTAACTTGTACACTGGGCTGGGAACAAGAGTATTTCGTTGTTGATGAAACACTGGCTAATGCCCGCCCTGACTTAGTAATGTGCGGACGTACACTGGTAGGCCACTCACCTGCTAAAGGTCAGCAATTAGAAGACCACTACTTTGGTTCTATACCTGACCGCGTATATGAATTCATGCAAGACTTCGAACAGGAGTCTTACAAACTGGGTATTCCATTACGTACCCGTCACAACGAGGTGGCACCGGGACAGTTTGAGTGTGCTCCTATATTTGAAGAGTGTAACATCGCAGTTGACCACAACTCTCTGTTGATGGATGTGATGAACAAAGTAGCAAAACGTCACAAGCTGAAAGTATTGTTGCACGAGAAACCATTTGCAGGTGTAAACGGTAGTGGTAAGCACAATAACTGGAGCCTTGCTACAGATACAGGCGTTAACCTTTTAGCTCCGGGCAAAACACCGCGTACCAACCTGATGTTCCTTACGTTCTTCGTAAATGCCATCAAAGCTGTACACGACCATGCAGATTTGTTACGTGCTGCAATAGCATCTGCTAACAACGACCACCGTTTGGGTGCAAACGAAGCTCCTCCGGCTATCATCTCTGTATATATAGGTAAGTTCCTTTCTGAAGTATTAGACGAAGTTGAAACACGTGTGAAAGATAAATTCAGCGAGCAAGATGAAGTAATACTGAAACTGGATATACACAAGCAAATACCTGAGTTGCTGATGGATAACACCGACCGCAACCGTACCAGTCCGTTCGCATTCACAGGTAATAAATTTGAATTCCGTGCGGTAGGTTCTTCTGCTAACTGC
Source organism: Bacteroidota bacterium (assembly GCA_018267965.1). Classification (GTDB taxonomy): domain Bacteria; phylum Bacteroidota; class Bacteroidia; order Chitinophagales; family Chitinophagaceae; genus Polluticoccus. The sequence goes on from JAFDXK010000002.1 coordinate 15,777, forward strand.
GGTTCACCGATGACTGTGTTGAACACTATCATGACAGAAAGCCTTCGTGGTTTCAAACGTGATGTAGATGCCCTGATAGAAAAAGGTGAGAAAAAAGAAGTGGCGTTAATGCACGTATTGCGGGATTATATCACTAAATCGAAAAACATACGTTTTGAAGGTGATAACTATAGCGAAGCATGGGCTGAAGAAGCTAAGAAACGTGGCTTGAACAACTTCAAAACTACACCTGAAGCATTGGACGCTTTGGTAACAGATGCTGCTAAGAAAGTGTTCCTTGACAATGGTATCTATAGCGAGCGCGAACTGGAAGCTCGTCACGAAATACTGTTGGAAGAGTATGTGAAGAAAGTACAGATTGAAGCTCGCATTCTGGGCTACATGGCTACTAACCACATCTTACCTGCAGCTGTAAACTATCAGAACGTATTGATCAACAACGTTCGTGGTTTGAAAGAAGTAGGTTTAGGTGAGAGCGCATACAAAGCACAAAAGAATTTGCTGACTGTATTAAGTGAGCATATTCAAAAAGTGAATGACAATGTAGAAGCTATGATTGAAGCTCGTAAAAAAGCAAACAACGTAGACGATATGCACAAACGCGCTGCAATGTATTGCAACGAAGTAAAAACATACTTTGAAGAAATACGCTACCACGCAGATAAACTGGAGCTGCTTGTTGAAGACAAAACATGGCCGCTGCCTAAATATCGCGAGTTACTGTACTTACGTTAATATATATCGAACCCCCGCAAACGCGGGGGTTTGTTTTTTAATACACTATTATGAACAACTATACTATACGATTAATTACGACAAAGGATGCCGAAGCGGCACGAAATGTTTATGCGCCTTATGTACTGCACACTGGCATCAGCTTTGAATACGAAGTACCTACGGTGGATGAGTTCAAAAAGAAAATAGAGAAGATAACTGCGCAATATCCCTGGCTGGTATGTGAGTGTGACGGCGAGATAGCGGGATATGCTTATGGCAGCACCCACCGCGACAGGAAAGGATATCAGTGGTCGCCGGAAGTGACAGTGTACTTATCAGAGAAGTATCACCGCAAAGGAATAGCGCGGGTATTATACAGTGCATTGTTTGAAATGCTGAAGATGCAAGGTTATTACAACCTGTTTGCAGGAGTGCTGGTGACAAACGAAAAGAGTGTAGCATTTCACCGGGCAATGGGCTTTGAAGATATAGGTCTGTTTAAGAACATAGGCTATAAACTGGGCGAATGGCATACTAACCTGTGGTTGCAATATGAATTGCAAAAGCCGATACCCACACCGCAAGAGCCGATAGCTATTGGAGAGATAATTGGAACTGAAGAATTTGAGAAGATAATGGATAGGGCGAATGGGTAATTATGCGAAAACACTTAATAATAAGCCCCATAATTATGGGGCTTATTATTAGCAATGACTTCCTTTGTGTTTATGCGACCCTTTGAAAGTATAACAAGACGAAAGCCCTGCTAAACCAATACTTATGATAAGCAAAAGTGAATAGCGAATTAACATATTTTTCATTGCGCACAATTTATTTTGAGAAAATATAATCAACAGATGCCGATTTATGACAGCTTCCGCACATACCACTCATTAAATTAGCTCCTCGCATAACCATACCCGAAGTATCTGTGGCAATTGTACCGTCAGGTTTCAGCATAAAGTATTCCCAGTCATTGTTATTAGGGTTAAAGTTATTCCCCCTTTTTACCATAGCAGTAAATTCATTCACTGTACCAGCAGTGTTAGAAGAATGTTTGACAATAATAGTACCTGTTGGGTATTTGCCATTAACAGCGTTTTGGCCATTTTTAAAATAAACCTGCCTTGTAACTGAGCTATCATTATTAGCATGAGCCATCGCACCCAATAGCGGGTCCGGTCCATGTTTTGTGGATTGCAGTGTCCAGTTCATAAAGTCTTTAAAGGAATTATTGTCTGCAATGTATTCTGAGGCAGTTGTTGTAGTGTTGGTAGCATTGTCTGTTTTTTTGCAGGATTCAATTGACAATACTCCGATAGCAACTGAGGCAACCAATAGAAATATTTTCTTTTTCATAAGCTAATTATTTAAGATAATTTTTGTGAAAACCACAAGGGGTTACCCCTAACCCCTTGCTTTGCCACTAATACCCTGTTATTTCTTTTTCATCTCTTTTTTACACGCATCAGTACAGGTATGGCCTTTTTCTCCATGGGCATACATATGCTTACCGTCTTTACAGGCGGCAGTACACACATGTTCCTTCATCTCCATTTTCTTTTCTTCTTTTTTGGTATCTTTTTTATGGTCTTGTGCTAAGGCTGTAGTGCCATAAGAAGCAACCAGTACGGTTGCTAACAGGAATAATTTCAAGCTTTTCATTGTTTTTGATTTTGTGTTAATAATTAGTTTCTGTTTATGTAGTCGAACTAATTATCAAAACCTTACAGAAGAGCTGAATATTTTTTTATTTAATGCTTTCAGACAGCTCTCTTTTCTCGGCATCAGAGAGAGATTGAGTCTCCGCAACATCATGGATATGCTTTAACCTGTCGGAGATAAATTTATTTTGAATGGCAAACATTTTACAGAGGCTGCACATAGACAGGTGCATCCATAATAGCATACGCTCTTTAACAGAAAGATTTTTTTCTTCTTTCTTAACAATCAGAAAAGATGCCTGTTCACAACTCAACATTAACCGTTTCATGCCACAAAATTATTTATAAAACCAATTCTTTTCAAGGCAGGCCCGTAACTGTAATTTAGCCCTATGTACTAATACCCAATAATTAGACGAAGATATATCCAATACCTTACAAATCTCGTCTGATTCCATATCGTCAATGTATTTCATGCTGAACACTGCAAACTGTAACTGCTGTAATTTCTTATAACATTCAGCCAGCACTTTTCGCAACTCCTTATTTTCTATAGAATCATCGGCAGAAACCTGCCATGCTTTGGGCATCAGCACTTTATCCCATGAACCCTCTGCATCAAAATAGTCATTATGATTTTCAAATTCGGTTAAGTACTGTGTTAACTCTTTAGCTTGTTTCCTGTAGTAATCTGTTATTTTGTTCTTGCAAATCGAAACCAACCAGCTTTTCTCAGAAGCTTCTCCCTTGTACTGATCCTTACCTTTCCAGGCGCTTAAAAATATATCCTGTACAATATCTTTGGCATGTATCTTATCGTTTACACGGCAACAAATAAAGTTGTAAAGAAAATCGGCATAATTGTCAATCCATTTTTCAGGATTTAGTATGTTGTTATTTATTGTGCCGCTCATTCAACTGCTAAATTATAGTATTCTGGAATTATCATTACTATTTATGAAAAATCTGTACTTAACTTTAGAACATGAGCAAACAACACCACTACGCAGCTACTATTACATGGACAGGCAATAAAGGAGAAGGCACTATAAAGTATGATGCTTATGAAAGGGCGCATACCTTATCTGTAACTGGTAAGCCTGATATACTGTGTTCATCTGATACACCATTCAGGGGGGATGGTAGTAAATACAATCCTGAAGATATGCTGCTGTATTCCTTATCCAGTTGCCATATGCTTTGGTACCTGCACCTGTGCGCGGATGCCGGCGTGATTGTAACCGATTATGTAGATGAGGCTAAAGGAACCTTAACCATGGATACTCCCGAAGGAGCGCGATTTACAGAGGTAAAATTGTATCCAGTTGTAACAGTAGCTGACGCGTCAATGATTGATAAAGCCAATGAGCTGCATGACAAAGCGCATCGTTCCTGTTTTATTGCCAAGTCGGTAAATTTTCCGGTAGGGCATGAGCCTAAAGCTGTGGTGAAATAATGTACACACTACGCCCATATCATAAAGGTGATTATCAACAAGTCATCAAATTATTTCTGCTCAATACACCAGAGTATTTTTGCCCTCCTGAGCAAGAGGATTTAGAACGTTATCTAAGTGTTGAAATTGAAAACTTCTTTGTAATAGAAGACGAGGATGAGGTAGTAGCAACGGGCGGTAGTAATATTAAAGGTGATATTGGTTACCTGTCATGGTATATCGTGCACCCCGGATATCATGGTAAAGGATATGGGAAACTACTGGCTCAAAAGAACCTTGATATTTTAAAGTCGAATCCTAAACTGAATGGCATAAAAGTCCGCACATCTCAATTAGTATATCCTTTTTATGAAAAAATGGGATTTGTACTTATCAGCACAACCGATAATTACTGGGGAGAAGGAATGCACCTTTACGAGATGCAACTTCAATCTACGAAGTAGCTTGATTATTGAGCGTATAACAACGGGCTATCATAACCCATAAGAGTTTCTTCCAACTGCTGTTGATGGGCTTTGAGTTTGGCTTTCGCTTCCCTGAAAGTAATGAAAGTAGCTACTATGTTATACGGGAATCTTAAAATAGAGTTAGTTAATTTCGCTATCATTTTGTTTGTGTTTTAGTTCTTGTTGTAAATATCATCCCCGGCAAGGCTTTAATACTATTTTGACCGCTCTGTTAACGATAAATTTGTAACCGGTTAACCGATGATTAACAAATGGGGCTGCTACTCACATTACTGCTTATCTGCAAGTGATATAGCAGGACAGCGGAATTGCTTATTTTAGTGCAAATTTTATTGACAGATGAACAAAGTAGTCGCCAATGCGGATGAAGCCATAAAAGGCATAGAATCGGGCATGACGCTGATGCTGGGTGGTTTTGGTTTGTGTGGTATACCGGAAAACTGTATTACAGCGCTTGTAAAAAAGGGTGTGAAAAATCTTACCTGCATATCCAACAATGCTGGTGTAGATGATTTTGGGATAGGGTTGATGCTGCAGCAAAAGCAGGTGAAGAAAATGATTTCCTCTTATGTAGGCGAAAATGCAGAGTTTGAAAGACAATTGTTAAGCGGTGAGTTGGAGGTTGAGTTGATACCACAAGGCACATTGGCTACACGTTGCATGGCAAGCGGCTACGGTATGCCTGCTGTTTACCTGTTAGCAGGTGTTGGTACAGAAGTGGCTATTGGTAAAGAAGTAAGAAATTTCAACGGCAAAGAGTATTTGCTGGAACATGCCTTTGATTCTGACTTTGCGATAGTAAAAGCATGGAAAGGTGATACACAAGGCAACCTTATTTATAAAGATACTGCCCGCAACTTCAACCCGATGATGGCGATGGCAGGTAAAATAACTATTGCTGAGGTGGAGGAACTTGTTGAACCCGGCGAGCTTGACCCTAACTACATTCATACACCGGGTGTGTATGTGCACCGCATTTTCCAGGGAACGAATTATGAGAAACGTATTGAGCAACGCACAACCCGTAAACGTAGTTAATGCGATAATAGGACAATGCGACAATACGATAATGTATGAGAAAAGAATATGAAAACAATCCGGTCGTTAAAAATGCTATCGAATTATCATTGATGATAATAAAATATGCGCAACAATTGGAAAATGATAGGAAAAGTGTTGTAGCAAGACAAATATTAAAAAGTGGCACTTCGATTGAGGCGAATATCATAGAAGCGCAAAGTGCGGAAAGTAAGAGCGATTTTATACATAAAATGAAGATTGCAGATAAAGAAGCTCATGAAACATGGTATTGGCTGTACTTGTGTGAACAATCTGAAGGTTATCATTTTGAAGAATCTATTAAGACCAAACTAGATGAAGTGATGCGATTATTAAATGCAATAATTAAAACAAGTAAAACGAATTCATAACATTTAAACTATTGCCGCATTGCCGTATTGTCGCATTGCCGCATCCCAAAAGATTATGGCACTGAATAAAGAACAAATAGCACAACGTATAGCGAAAGAACTGCAAGATGGTTTCTATGTGAACCTGGGTATAGGTATTCCCACACTGGTGGCTAATTATATTCCTGAAGGAGTAAGCGTGGTACTGCAAAGCGAGAACGGTTTGTTGGGCATGGGCCCCTTCCCTTTTGAGGGCGAAGAAGATGCAGACCTTATCAATGCCGGTAAGCAAACCATTACCACACTACCGGGTTCTGCATTTTTTGACAGTGCCATGAGCTTTGGTATGATACGTGCAGGTAAAGTAGACCTGACTGTACTTGGCGCCATGGAAGTAGCTGATAATGGCGATATAGCCAACTGGAAGATACCCGGCAAAATGGTAAAAGGTATGGGTGGGGCTATGGACCTGGTGGCTGCTGCTAAAAACATTATAGTAGCTATGCAACATACCAACCCGAAAGGTGAAAGTAAGTTATTACCAAAATGTACGCTTCCTTTAACAGGCGTGCATTGTGTAAAGAAAATAGTAAGTGACCTGGGTGTGTTTAATGTAACAGAAAATGGTTTTGAATGTATTGAATATGCTCCGGGCGTAACAATAGATGAAATAAAGTCTAAAACAGCAGGTAGGTTGACCATATCTCCTGATGTTAAGGAAATGGTGTTTTAATGCGTGTGCTGGTATACCACAATGGTGAATGCAGTAAGTGTAAAGAGCTAACAGAGATACTGGTATCGAAAGGTATAGAAGCAAATTATAAGTTTTACCTGTACGAACAGATGACTATTGAAGAGTTGAGTGATTTACTCAAGAAACTGAATCTGTCGGCATCATCAATTATCAGAGCATCAGAGCCTGTATATATTGAACAGTATCAAGGTGCTGTGATGAGTGAGGAAGAGTGGCTGCAGGTAATCATTAATAACCCGGTACTTTTACAAAGGCCGATTGTAGTAAATGGTGATAAAGCAATTATCGCCCGTCCGCCCGAAAAACTGTTAGAGATATTATAAAACCCTCAGTAATGAGGGTTTATTTTTTTATTTTCATAGAATGAAAGCCGTAATGATTGCCTTTTGCTTATGTGTGTTTTCATGCATTGCCGTTGCACAGCAAAAAAATGAAGAAGCTTTAGTGAATCAAATACTGATGTGCTTTGCCAAGCATGATGATTCTGCATACATGAAGCTTTTCCCGAAAGCCGAAGAGTTGATTACTATGGCTAATAGTTATCACGATACGAATGTTATAGACAGCAGGCGTATCAATAACATACGACGCAACCCTCAAAGATTACAACAATTCGACCCGTTGTATAATCCGGATATTGTTAAAGACTTTGAGTTCATTCTTCAGAAAGGCATAGACTCCGGTTTGCATTGGAGAGATTTAGTTTTGGCAAGGTTTGAATTCGAAAAATCAATACTATCCAAAGAATTGGTAGGGCTGGAAAAAATAATCCCATATCGGCTGCAAGGCTACATTTTCGTTCAGGACCTGCTCACCAGGCGTGTGTTTTGCATCACTGTGAAAGATGTGCATGGATTTAATGGTAAATGGTATGGTGGACGAATCGTTAATTTGCTGGAAGCTGAAAGCATTGAAGAATATTATGTAAAGCTTGCCAAAGAAAAGAAAGTGCTTAAGGATGTGCTGATGCAACAAATGTATGCCTTGTCAGATACTGCAGGTGCTGCGGAAGACAGTGCAGCAGTTGCCGCAAAAAAAGCACAGGAACAGAAAAAGGCTGAGGAGGACGATGATGATAAAAAACATATCACAACAGAGGTGATAGAACGCAAGCTGTATACCGGAACCTTTGACAAAGAAATAGGACTTGAATTATACGTTCGCGGGCTTAAAGGCAATTGCCCTCAAGCTGTATGCGGCTGGGAAGCTATATACAAATTTGAAGACAAGAACGAATATGTGATACTGGAAGTAACAAAAGGGCCGAACGGTAAATTAGTGTTCACCGATGAAGATAACGGTGTAATGGAACTAACCATTAAAAACGGTAAAGCCACAGGTGAATGGACATCCTTCACTGACAAAACTACATTTGACGTAGATCTGACAGAAAAGATTGAAGTAAAAAACAGGACTCTCTTCAAGCTGGATGCTATCATTGAAGACAGCCAATAACTACTGCTTCAATACATCCTTAAATTTATCTACAAACTCAGGTTGATTCACCGGTTGGTTTGTAATAACCGCAGCAAAATGCTCAGCACACAATTCTTCAGGATGCAATAAATATTGCGAATTCTTGCCTATTTGATTGAATGCTTCGGGAACATCTTCTAATTCTTTAATAACGGGCTTACTGCCTTTCAGCATGATTGACTTATGTGTATCATCACCGCTCAGCATCACAAATCCTATCTTTGCATAAGTAAGGAAAACATTACCTCCTTCATATTTATCATTGCTATACAACAGGAGCGTCATATCCTGGCCATTGACAGTTATATAATGTGAGACTACAGGACAGTCGGGATTTGTAATATTCTTATTATCCAGGGCTTTGGTAAGTGCTATCGGATTACATTTCTTGAAGCCAAACACATGATACAGTTCATCTCTTGTTTTTTCATTAAAGCGCGAAAAAACATGAAATAATTCATGTGCGACCAAATGTGTATTTATTGGTTGTGAGGATGGATTGAGAATGATACTGCTACCCCTTGTATAACCCTCTGCGCCAAATTCTTCTTTAGTATTACTTTTTATCAGGTAAATTTTATCAGGCAGATTGAAATGAAGTGATTCATTCTTCAGCGCAATTTCAATCTCACCAAATGCTTTCTTTATAGCCTCCTGCTCTTCGGTTGTCCAGTTTTGGGTATCTTTCTCTGCCAGAGACAAATACCCTTTCCACTTAGTAGCCGTTGTGTCTTTAAGTCTGCTTTGTATATCAAACAATGAAAACAATTTTGGGTAGCCATCGTCCTTGCCCAGCATGGCAGATGCCTCAGTACTGTCGATTATCTCTACACTCCCTTTCAAAAACGGAACGCTGATATGCGCAGCATAAAGGTTTTGACAAAGAACGAATACAACCAACAAAAACAGAATACTGCGCCTCATATTGTTACATTTTTAGTAATTCAATTGAAAATACTATAAAAATGGAATTTCGTTATAACCCTATTGTTAAACTTTGAATTGCAGAACTCGCGCAACACCTTAACTTTATGTAATGCAACCTACAATAAAGACATTCGGTGAATTAAAGCAATCGGGGTATAGGCCTAAGACTGTCAAAGAAGAAGTACGGCATAACCTTATCAATGCTATACAACAAAAGCAAAATCCATTTAATGGCATATTAGGGTATGAGGACACAGTGATACCTGATGTAGAGCGAGCACTATTATCCCGACATAACATATTGTTCCTGGGTTTGCGCGGACAAGCTAAAACACGCATGGCCCGTGAAATGGTGAACCTCCTTGACGAATGGATACCAGTGGTAGAAGGGAGTGAAATCAACGACAGCCCTTTTGCACCTATATCTATATATGCACGAAACCTGCTGGAAGAAATGGGCGACCTGACACCTGTAAGATGGTTGCACCGCAGCGAACGCTATGGCGAAAAACTGGCAACACCTGACGTGTCTGTAGCTGACCTTATTGGTGATGTAGACCCTATTAAAGCAGCCAATATGCGATTGAGTTTTGCAGATGAGCGTGTATTGCATTATGGTATTATACCACGCTCGCACAGAGGCATATTCGTTATCAATGAATTGCCCGACCTGCAAGCCCGTATACAAGTGTCTCTATTCAACATTCTGCAGGAAGGTGATATACAGATACGCGGATTCAAGCTGAGGCTGCCGCTTGATATATTATTTGTTTTCACTGCTAACCCTGAAGACTATACCAATCGTGGTAGCATCGTTACACCGCTCAAAGACCGCATAGAGAGCCAGATTGTTACACACTATCCTAAAACAGTGAATGTATCGCAGGCAATCACAGAACAGGAGGCAGATGTACTGGATGAACAACTGCAACGTGTTGAAGTGCCAGATATGGTGAAAATGCTGGTGGAACAAATAGCCATGGAAGCCCGCAAGAGCGAATATGTAGACCAGAAAAGCGGTGTGTCTGCAAGGCTTACTATCAGCGCTTACGAAAACCTTATTAGTACGGCAGAGCATCGTGCTATTAAGCAAGGCAGTAAACGTACGATGGTTCGCATTTCTGACTTCATTGGTGTAATTCCTTCAATCACAGGTAAAATAGAACTGGTGTATGAAGGTGAACAGGAAGGGCCTACGAATGTAGCATACAGGCTGCTTGGTCAAGGTATCAGAACCTTGTTTACCGAATATTTTCCCGACCCTCAATCATTCAAAAAAGGGCGTACTCCTGAAAAAGCAAAAGCAAAGCCAACACCTTATCAAACTATCATCGACTGGTTTGGCAGTGGTAATGAACTGATGTTGATGCATGACGAAAATGACGAAGCTTATCGTAACCATCTATATAAAGTAGAAGGTCTGTATGGTGTGGTAAAACACTATTACCCCAAAGCAGATGATGCCCAGGCTACTTTGCTAATGGAATTTTTGCTGCACGGGTTGGCTGAGTTTTCTCTCATCAGCAAAAAGGGTGTTGAATCAGGTGGTTATTCATTCGGCGATATATTAGGCAGTATGCTGAACATCAACTTTGGTAATAGCAGCGAGGACGAAGAGGATTTTTAATTGTTTTATGCAAGATTTTACTTCGGAAATATTTTATCGCACAGCACGCAGCGGTGGCAAAGGCGGCCAGAATGTCAACAAAGTAGAGACAATGGCAGAGGCATGGTGGCATATCAATAATTCACAAGCCTTTACTGCTGAAGAAAAAGAACTGATAAGCCACAAACTGGAGAACCGAATAAATAAAGACGGCTATCTGCAGGTAAGATGCAGCGAAAGCCGCTCACAGCTTGAGAACAAGCAAATAGCTACAAAGAAAATGCTGGAGCTTGTTGAGAAAAGTTTAATCAGACCTAAGAAGCGCAAGCCTACTAAAATAAGTAAAGCCATAAAAGAAGCCCGGATGCAAAGCAAGAAGAAAGCTTCTGAGAAGAAACAGATGCGCCGAAAGGATTGGTAGTTATAATTGTTTCAATAAAAACTCAATCGTTCTCGGAAAGAAATAATGCTCCAGTTTATGAATTTTGTACGCCAGTGAATCCGGAGTGTCAGTACCTGTTATGCTACATCTTGCCTGTGTGATAATATTACCCTCATCATAATGTTCATTTACGTAGTGAATAGTTATGCCAGATTCTTTTTCTTTAGCAGCAATGACAGCTTCATGCACATGATGCCCATACATACCCTTACCTCCGTACTTCGGCAACAAAGCTGGGTGTATATTGATTATCCTACCCGGAAATGCATTTAATACTGCATCAGGCACCTTCCATAAAAAGCCTGCCAAAATAATTAATGATGGGTTGCTATCTATTAATTGTTCGACAAGTAATGCTTCGTTGATAGTATGCTTGTCAATAATCAAAAATGGAATGTGTTCGTTCTTTGCGATATCCAACACTCCGGCATCAGCTTTATTAGATACTATGAGTGATACTTTGGCGCCGCCATTTTTTTTAAAATAATCGATAATAGCCTGCGCGTTGCTACCCCTGCCCGATGCGAATATGATGAGTGAATGCATAAAATAAGATATGCAAAATTACAAAACAGTTTTGCCATTTCACATTTATGTAATTTAGCGTAATGGCTAACGAAAAATTGAGGCTGGATAAATACCTATGGGCAATACGCATTTTTAAAACGCGTACACTTGCCACTAAGGCCTGCGATGATGGCAAAGTAAAGCTGAACGGTGCAGCGGTAAAACCATCGCGCGTTGTAGCTATCGGAGACAAGTATGATATACGCAGTGAACGAAAATGGAGTATTGAAGTGACCGGTTTACTGCACAATCGTATGGCATATGCAGAAGCTATCAAATTCTACAATGATATTACATCTGAGGAAGACAAACTGCATAATCAGCGCATGACCACCAGTTTCTTTACAGGTAAGCGATTAAGTAAAACAGGCCGCCCGTCTAAGAAACAACGGCGCGACCTGAATGATTTTTTCGATGCAGAATCTGAATCTTAATATAGTGCAGTGAAGCCACCTTTGTGGTCTTCAGTACCTATCACTTTTACCCAGTTTTCTCCGTTGTCGTTACTACGGTATAAACCTGCATTAGTTGCAGCATATACATATTGCCTAACTGCGTCGTTTTTGAAGAAGTCGTACTTAGCAGACAAAGCAGTAACAGTGCAGCCCGGAGCCAAACCAATGCTTGCAGGAATAAAAGTAGTAGTACCTAAAGGCAACCTGTAAACACCACCATTTAGTAATCCAACCAATATTGTTTGGTCAAAAGGACAACATACACTTATTACTTTTGCACCAGCAGGTAAACCTGAATATTGATTCCATGTACCACCATTATCCGTACTGTAATATATATCAGCGCTATCGGCAATAGCAAGCAAGGTATTTGCAATGTGTGAGATAAAGAATTTACGTGCTGTTGGCAATGATGTAGCACCACCAGCCCATTGTGTATTAATAGGGTCTTCGCTCCAGTACAACGCTTTATTTACATCATCATAAGCAAATGCACGACCATTCTTCAGCATCGTAAATGATGTGATAAGAGTAGTTGATGTAAATGCAGTAGATGTTTCAGCCTTCCATGCTTTGTAAATAGAACCATTGCTATCCTGATAAATCATAGCGGGAACAGAGCTAGGCAGAGCTGCTGCCATATACACACGCTTAAATTTAGGCCAATCCAATACAGTAGTAGCAGGGTGAGCTAAAGGATTGACTACAACCCCCATCGGATTTGAATTAGCAGAAATATTGTATTCTATAACATGCCAGTTATTCTTCAGGAAAAACAAATTATTACCTGAAGAGGCTACAGCCCTTGAAGGCCAGTTATCGCTGGAGAAAACAAACTTGTAGATATTACCATCATTGGTACTATATATCGCTCCGGCACTATCTGCAACATACAATACGTATGGCTTAGATACCACCTGATTATTGTCAATCTCGTTAATTTTTGGTTTACAAGCCTGAAAAGCAACAGCCAATGCCATTACCATACCCAGTTTATAAAAAACGGTACGATTATTCATTGAATAAATTTTCATCAATTTTAAAAAAAATACTTAACAATTCAAAGGCTTTTTAGGAATGAAAAGGCCATTATCTCCAATATAAAAGCCGACTTTCCTGTTTTTTTAATTTACAATTAATTTATTTATTTAATGCGACCTGATCTGCCTGTCGTTTTTCATTCATTTTTGAGGCATAGTCCAATAATATCAAAAGGCTATTTTCGTCTTTATTATTAAAATTAATAGATATATTAGACTCGTACGCATTGTTTTTGTACTCTCCACCGTTGAATACAACATCACTGACAAGATTTTTGGTCAGGTTAAATTTCTGATGGTCATCTGCATTTGATGCAAATGAAGGGTCAACTCCATTGAGCATTGTCTTCACATCAAAAAACAATCCGAAAGGATGACCTTTCACGTTAGACATACCATTTTTAGCATTGCTTGCAAATTTTCCATCTAAATAAGCATTTGCGATATCAGCCTTATTACTGAAAACCAGTTCGTCATTTTTTATGATAATAGATGTATTGCCAGCACTATAACTACCGGCACCCATATCCTTCAGCAATTGCATTTGAATAGCTAACTGGATAAGCCTGTCAAGATTCTCCTTTTTGCCAATTTTTACTGCACAAGTATAATCTATATCTGTTGCTGAAGAGCTGTATTCCTCTTGCCCGGGATAATCCGTATTTGCAGGAACTGTTTTCGATTGGTATGAAAAATTGTTCAGGGATAATACCATGTCACCTGCAAAAGCATCAAGTATGTAATCAATTGTCAGATTTTTTTCTGCAAGCTGTCCGTTTATCAACTCAGCCATGCCTGTTTTATCTATGGTAGCTTTGATTGCTTTGGGAGAAAAATACCATGCGGCTAATAAATCAAGACCTTCGGCAGGTAATCTGTTCAACATCTTTTCGTTCACATTATGTCCGGCGAATTCTTTCATAATATCATTCATCTCGTTAGAAGAATAATACAACATGTTTCCCTTTATGCTTCCTTTTTCAAAATCGATGCCTGCTGCAGCTGCTGCGCCTTTCCATAGCGTTGGAGACATAGCTATACCGCCGGTCATGGCGCTCGACATATATTCACCCATCATAGTTTCATAGTTCAACCAAAAACTGATGTCGTGATTTTTTTCCTGCAACTCCATAAAATGTTTGTCCGCTGTGATAGCATTATCTTTTGAAGTAGTAAAGGCCTTATCCATTTCGATAGCCATAAGTGCGGTATCAATAGCCTTGCCCCTTGCCATTCTTGCCAGTAACATGCTATCGGACATACCAGGGTCGTCTGAACTAAAATCATCCATACTCAAATCGTTGGTTTGATATATAGTGTTCATTGCAATCAAAACGTCCTTAGTCCAGCTGATATACATTCCACCAGTTGAGAGGCAAGCTTCCTTCCTGTCTTTCACTTGTTTGATAACAATGTCCTGATTTGTTTTTTTGATGTACGCTTCCCATTTCGCATCATCAGCCAATGGTATAACAGCAGCTACTTTGCTGCTGCCCTGAAAACGTTTGTCCGGTTTTACGTACAGATAATATGTAGACATTTCTTTTATGCCGCACTTCGCCAAATCTTTAATAAGACCGGAGTCTGACATATTTTTCTGCATATCATTCAGCAACTTGCTACCCCATATTGCATCCCAGGCTATTTTTTTGCCAATGGCATTTGTATTGATGCTTAATACTGCAGCTGCATCTTTGGGTATGTATGATGCATGATCGGGTGTTTTATTACAAGCGGTAATAAGGCTTAATGACGCGAGAATAAAAATGAAAACTACTTTACGCATGAGGAGTTGATTGAAATATAAAATTAAGGTGAATATTGTATATAAAATATCCCGTTATAAAATTATAACGGGATAAACATATATCGTGTCAGATGCTAAAATGTTACGTTTTTACTTAAAAAGGCAAATCATCAACATTTTCAGGAGATGGATTGTAGAAATTACCTCCTCCAGAAGATGGTGCCGGGCTTGAGTAGTTCTGTGAGCCCATAGGTTGTGATTGAGAAGCCATAGCAGCATTTTCAATACGCCATGCATCCAGATTAGTAATGTAGTTTACTTTACCGTCTCTTTCCCACCTGTTACCTTTTATATTAAAACTCACCTTTACCATATCGCCTTGGTTAAACTTGTCGAGTATTTCGCACTTGTTTTGAACCAATTGCATTTTTGCAAAGTTAGTATATACGTTGCCGTTTATTTCTTCTGCCAGTTCTAATACAAATTCTCTTTTCTTAAACTTATCGCTTACATTTTGAGTATCATATTTTACCAGCAATTTACCTGTTACTTCTAAGCTCATTTTTATTATAATTTATAGTAGTTACGTGATTTTGGAGAAGCAAAGATACTAATATATTAAGCTAACATAATAAAAAAGTGCCCCGAAGGGCACCTCTTATATCTTGTTTGTTTTGTTTTGCGGTATCTAGTAACCATTACTTTTAATTATCGTAGATAGTTCTGTTTCGAAACGAATAATATCCCAGCCCAATACATTATGATATAATATCTTCCAACAATCGTTAATTTTTGACATGAAAAATGAAATCTCGTTGGCATAATTCGCAGTAATAAAAAAAATATAGTTTCCTTCAGTAACGTCAATTTTTTCAAATGAAAAGGTGTAACCTTCAATATCGTGCACAAAGGCAACAGTGTCCATATTTTAGTACCAGTGTTTAAACAGGAATTTGCAACATATCTTTAATCTTACAAATACCATTTATCTCTCTTTTATCCCTTATAAAATCTATTCCTAATCGGTGTATTAAACTACGAGCGCAAACCTAAACAGAATGACACTTCTGCTTTGTAGAATAAATTCTATTGAATTATTTAAACGCTTTTGAAATCTTCGCACGCTTTTTGTTAGGTACAGTTACAATACACTTAAGGGATACACAACACAATTCAATATTTGATGACACCTTGCATATTAATTGCGGATGACCATAGCATGATACGAAAGGGTATCAAATTGATATTGCAAACTCAACTTGGAGCGACTGATGTGAGTGAAGTTTCTAACTGCAGTGGATTGATGAATGAGCTATTGAAGAAAAAATACACTCACCTCATCCTGGATATCATACTTTCAGATGGTACTTCTTTAGAAGTAATTCCCAACATAATCAAATTATATCCTGATTTGAAAATCATGGTCTTTTCAATGCTAAACGCAGAAGTTTACGGAGAGGCTTTAAAGCAATACAACATTCATCGGTACCTGCAAAAAACAACTAAGGAAGAAGATACCATAAAGTTTTTGAGAGATTTTATTACTGACAAGGAAATAAATATTGCGGACAGTAATCAGGGGTCAAAAAGCAATCCATTCTCATCACTATCTGCGCGAGAGCTTGAGGTACTTCATTACATGCTTAGCGGCAACAGAACTAAAGATATTGCTACCATTTTGAACCTGCGAATGACAACAGTATCTACATTGAAGAATCGCATATTTGAAAAAACCCAAACCAGTAATTTGAAAGAGCTGATTCAGATCGCGTCGCTTTATAATGTCAATTATTGAAATTAATGTCTTTATTTGTTGCTCTCAATTACATGATCTACCCGCTGAATATCCCTTTTTATAAAGATTGGCCATTTATTTCGATACTTATTATTGTTGGCGTTCTCAGCCTAACAGTCATAATATACTATCGTGCAAAAAGATTCCTTATCAGGCAAGCGATACTAAAGGCACTCGTTGAGCGTAAGACAAAAGAAATTCGCAAGAAAAATGAAGAACTTGAAAAAAACGACCTGATTAAAACAAGGCTGATATCAATTATTAGTCATGATATCATCACGCCTTTACGGTTTTTGCATATATCAGGTAAAAGCCTTGTTGAGGGCAGGGAGAAAACCAGTGAAGAATTGCAACAAGAAACATTGGTGGAGATAGTCAATACCTCCAGAGAGTTAGAGATGCTGACAACAAACATTTTGAATTGGATCAAGTATCAAAACGAAAACCGCAAGCCAGCAAAAGAAAGTTTTGATTTACATGAAATGGTGACCCATGTGTTTGGGATTGTTTCAGGCCTCGCGAGACAAAAAAACATTATCCTTACAAATGCAATACCAGTTAGCTTTTGCATCTATCAATACATTGAGCCAATCAAAATCATTATATATAACCTGGTGGTCAATGCAATCAACTTTATGGATAAAGGGCATATCACCATTGAGATAAAAAGGCTTAAAAATGGCTTAGTAATAGAAGTAAAGGATGAAGGTTTCGGGATGACAAAAGACCAGATCAGCAATATTATGGGTGACCAGTTTATAGTTTCATCTGCTAACATTGACGGGAAAAAAGGTAATGGATTAGGCTATTTAATAATAAAAGACCTATTGAAACTAGTAGAGGGCGGTTTTAGCATCAAGAGTGCCAAAAATAAAGGCACGAGCATAAAGTTATTTTTCCCTAATACATAAAAAAGCTCCTGATTAGGAGCTTTTAAAAGGGAGGCATATGGGGGT
Source organism: Bacteroidota bacterium (assembly GCA_018267965.1). Classification (GTDB taxonomy): domain Bacteria; phylum Bacteroidota; class Bacteroidia; order Chitinophagales; family Chitinophagaceae; genus Polluticoccus. Next base: position 33,255 of record JAFDXK010000002.1, read on the forward strand.
CGAACCCACGACCTTCGGAACCACAATCCGACGCTCTAACCAACTGAGCTAATGCCTCCGTGCTTAATTGGGAGGGCAAAAGTATACAATTTTCAGGATTCCTGCCAATTTTTTAAAGCCCGTGATTACTTTATAAATATTAATGTAGAGGGAGTTTTAACAAAATATGCTTGCTGCATCTATTATATTTGCGCACTAATTTTCATCTGATGATAAAACGATTGGCCCTTACGATGTTGCTAGCCCTGCCTATGCTGGCACTGGCCCAAGATGTAGAAAAAGGGGGTAACAAGACTCAAAGTGTACAAAAGCCATCCAGGGACCATTTAATGATCCAATTTGCATATAGCGGATGGATTAAACCAGATAGTATTAAAACTAAAGGTATAGGACGTGATTTCAATACCTATCTGTGCTACGATTTTCCTATCAAAAAATCGAATTTCAGCTTTGCTGCCGGATTGGGTGTAAGTGCATCTAACATATACTTAGACCATCAGCACCTTATCAACAGAGATACGCCGGTGGCGCGTTTTGCTCCCGACACTATCAATTTTAAACGGTCGAAACTTGTAACTGCGTACATCGAAGCTCCTTTTGAGTTCCGTTTCTATGGTAATAAAGAAAACAGGAATAAAGGTTTCAAAGCTGCTGTGGGAATGAGGGTAGGTACATTGGTTAATGTGCACATGAAAGGCAAAGAAGACGGAACAAAAATCAATGATAAAACTAACGCCAAACAATACGTGAACCAATGGAGGTTTGCTGCTACACTACGTTTAGGCTGGGGCAATTTCAGTGTAATGGGTACTTATAACATAACCCCGCTATTTAAAGACAAACAAGGACCCGAAATAACTCCGTATTCTATAGGTATCTGCTTAACCGGATTATAATATTTACTTCATAATAAATTTCATGAGCCCTCTTTATGAGGGCTTTTGTTTTTTGTACATTTAGTATAACTAAAAATCCATTTTATGTACATAGTAAGAGACATATTTCATCTGAAATTCGGGCAATACAAACAGGCCAAAGCATTGATGGATGAAGCTGCTGAAAAAAATATGTTTCCTGAAGCTAAAAGCCAGCGCATGCTTACCGATTTCACGGGCGATGCCTACAGATTAATTCTGGAACAGGGACATGACAGTCTTGCCGATTACGAAGCCCACCTACAAAAAGGTATGAATGCCGGGGACTGGAAAGACTGGTACGAAAACTTCAAGAATTGTGTGGTAAGCTCGCATCGCGAGATACTGAAGCAGGTAAAGTAAGTTTATAACATTCCAAAGAATGAACGGCGTGGTTTTGACTTTCCATCGTGCGTATACTTGTTGTTATAATAAATTGACAACTTGTTGGCATAATCGATATTTGTCAAATCGTTAGTGCATCGCAGTTCATTAATAAATGCTACAGCAAAATCATTCAGCTGAGCATTTACTGAGACTGTCATATATGCTCCGCTGTGAATGGTACTGATATTAAAATTGACAGGGTTCTTCCCATTTTCTGAAAACAAATCTATATGATAAATAACGGGGTTGATTTTTCTCAATCTTTTGGTTCCCTCTCTTTCATTCCTCCAGGGATGTTCATGATAAGCCAGCTGCGACAGAAGGAAATTTTTATTCCATATAGAAGGTTGATGTGACATCAGGTATTTACTGGCAAGGTTGTCTATCACGCCTATTCGCAAATCGTCAATCACTAAATCAGTATTAATGGTTTTGTACACCTCCGAACTGTTGAGTTTGAGTAATTGGATATCATATTCTTTTACTAAGTCAATTATTTTATTGAATGTAGATGCAGCTACTGATTTAGAGAACCACATATCCTCCTGTAAATAAATGATATAATCTTCAGGGATTTTTTTCAATGCATTCTCAAGCCTGTCAGACCATTCACCCATACCTGTCTTTATATTCTTGAAGAAAGCACTATCTGTATCTGCTTCTTCCGTCAGGAAATAGTAATTATTAATAGCTACTTCTGCCGGCCAGTGTTTCTTGAAAAAATATTCAAATCCCCGATACAACAAAGCGTATCTATCACAAGCATGAACTACAACAGCAATCGTCTTACCCATAGGTTTATTAAGGTTGTAACTAACCTAAACAATAGCTATGCCAATTTTTATTAGTGTAGCGTTATATATCGTAAGACGTGCCTTCTACACTTGCCAGCACATTAGGAAATATAACTGCTGCCTCTTGCTGAAAAGGTTCCAGGTCGCGGTACTTAGAAGAATAATGACCGAGTAATAATTGTTTTACACCTGCCATACTTGCCACCTGTGCGGCTTGCTTAGCAGTGCTATGAAAACGTGCGGAGGCCTTATCAGCATCTTTTTCAAGATAGGTGCATTCATGATATAACAAATCAACACCACGTATGTGCTCAACGAATGAATCTGTAAAAATAGTATCGGCACAGTATGCGTAAGTTTGTGGGTGTGGGCCTTCTTCGGTTACCCATTCATTTTTTACAATTGTACCGTCTTGCTTTTCGTAATCTTCTCCTTTTTTTAGTCTTTCGTAGAAATAGCGTGGTATCTCATATTCGCGACATTTATGCGGGATTATTTTTCTACCTCTCGTTTTGCTCGTAAACAAAAAGCCATAGCAGGGGATGCGATGCTCTACAGGAAAACTCTTCACTGTAAAATATTCGTTATCTACTATTTGCGTAGCATCAGAAGGTAGTGGATGAAAATGAAACGGATATGTCAATACGGTTTCTGCAACATCCTGTATCTGTTGTATGATTGGCAATAGCTCAGCAGGCGCATACAAGTGCAGTGGTGCTGTACGCCCAAGCAAACTCATGCTGTTAATAAGACCTGGCAAACCAAAGTAATGGTCTCCATGCAGGTGGCTGATAAAAATATGATGTAGATGCCGCCATCGTAGCCCATAACGCTGCATTTGTATTTGTGTAGCTTCGCCGCAATCAATCAATAATAATTCACCCCAAACAGACAATGCCTGGGCAGTAGGATGACGCCCGAAAGCCGGCAAGGCAGAATTATTTCCAAGTATCGTAAGCCTCATGCTACTCTGATTCATTAAATAAGTCGCGCTCTAGTATCTCCATGCTTATAATATCCACTGCTTCAATCATTTTGGGAGCTATATTAATAGACAAGTCCAATTCTTTTTCTTTCATCATATTCATAATATTCTCACAAATCCCGGTAAAAACAAGAGATTGGGATTGGTCATAGTTTTTCTCATGTAGTAGCAGCAATTCGCCAAATGACGTATTGTCGGCAGTTATACAGTTTTGAAAGTCAATTATATAGTTATTAATGCCTTGTTGCGCCAATTCGCTACACTTATTGCCAATAGCTGCTGTCATATTTGCATCAATATGGTTTAAAAGCGGCGTAATTACAGCGTATGTTTCTTTGGTATCAATTTTGAACTGCATAGTACAAAGCGTGGTTATTCGTATGTGTAAAAGCTGTTAAAGACTGCATAAAAATAGCAATACGGGCATAATTTCTTTCGTATATTTAAGATGATTTAGTATCCGTATACTTATAAATGCAATACAGATATAGCAAAACCCTATACCGGACCCACACTATAATATTTAATTTTACTAAAACAAAGGACGATTCATGGATTCGAATTTCTCACCTAAAGTAAAAGAAATCATCTCTTACAGCCGCGAAGAAGCGTTGCGCCTGGGTAATGATTTCATCGGTACCGAGCACCTGTTGCTGGGCCTCATACGCGATGGTGAAGGGTTGGCAGTACGTGTGTTGCAAACTATGCAGGTAGACCTGTTTGATTTGCGCAAAGAACTGGAAGCAGCTATTAAAGACAAGAGCAACAAACCCCTTTCAAACATCAACAGCCTGCCATTGACAAAACAGGCAGAAAAAGTAATTCGTATAACAGTACTGGAAGCTAAGGCTTTGAAAAGTGCTACAGTAGAAACAGAGCACCTGATGCTTTCCATACTTAAGAACAAAGAAAACGTTGCGACACAGATATTGCATCAATACCAGATAGATTACGAACGATTTAAGGATGAACTGAGTATACTGCAAGGCGAAAGCCCTAAAGCTGATTATAATGACCCGGGTAGCGAAGAATTTGATGATGACGACGAACGTAAACAGTTTCAGCAACGCAGGCAACAGGGCAATTCTAAATCGAAAACACCGGTACTGGACAATTTCGGACGCGATATTACCAAGCTTGCAGAAATGGGCAATCTTGACCCGATTGTAGGCCGCGAAGAAGAAATTGAAAGGGTATCTCAGATATTATCTCGCCGCAAAAAGAACAACCCGATATTAATTGGCGAACCGGGCGTTGGTAAAACAGCTATAGTAGAAGGTTTAGCGTTGCGCATTGTTCAGCGAAAAGTATCTCGTGTGCTGTTCGACAAACGCGTTATCAGCCTTGACCTTGCAGCATTAGTAGCAGGTACTAAATATCGTGGGCAGTTTGAAGAAAGGATGAAAGCCATTATGAACGAACTGGAAAAAAACCGCGATGTTATTCTCTTCATAGATGAGATACATACTATAGTTGGTGCGGGTGGTGCTTCAGGTTCGCTGGATGCATCTAATATCTTCAAGCCTGCCCTTGCACGCGGCGACCTCCAATGCATTGGTGCATCTACCCTGGATGAATACCGCATGTATATTGAGAAAGATGGCGCATTAGACCGTCGTTTCCAAAAAGTAATAGTAGACCCGCCAAGTGTGGAAGAAACGATTACTATACTCAATAACATCCGTTCTAAATACGAAGAGTTCCACAATGTAAGCTATGACCAAGAGGCTATTGAAGCCTGCGTAAAGCTCAGCGACCGCTATATGACAGACCGCCTGTTGCCTGATAAAGCGATAGACGTGATGGATGAAGTAGGTGCACGTGTACACTTGAAGAATATCAATGTTCCTGAAAATATCCTTGAGCTTGAAAAGAAAATCGAGGACATTAAACAGGAGAAAAATAAGGTTGTGAAAAGCCAACGCTTTGAAGAGGCTGCTGCTTTGCGCGACAAAGAAAAACGTTTGGGTGAAGAGCTTGAAAAAGCTAAGGCAGAGTGGGAAGAAGAATCAAAACATAAACGTTTCCCGATAAATGAAGAGCATATAGCTGAAGTAGTGAGCATGATGACAGGCATACCTGTAATGCGCATGGTAGAGGCTGAAAGTGCCAAACTGCGTCGTATGGGGGATGACCTGAAAGGTGCAGTTGTAGGACAGGATGAAGCTATTGCCAAAGTGGTGAAGGCTATACAACGTAACCGTGTTGGCCTGAAAGACCCTCGCAAGCCGATAGGCTCATTCATATTCTTAGGCCCTACAGGTGTAGGTAAAACGGAATTGGCACGTGCCCTTGCGCGTTATATGTTCGACAGCGATGAGGCCCTGATTCGTGTAGATATGAGTGAGTATATGGAGAAATTCTCGCTGAGCCGTTTGATTGGTGCGCCTCCGGGATATGTGGGTTATGAAGAAGGTGGTCAGTTGACAGAAAAAGTACGCCGTAAGCCATATAGTGTTGTACTGCTGGATGAAATAGAAAAAGCGCACCCGGATATCTTCAATATTTTATTGCAGGTATTGGATGACGGGCAGCTTACTGATGGTTTGGGACGTAAAGTAGACTTTAAGAATACGCTCATCATCATGACATCTAATATTGGTGTACGCCAGTTGAAAGATTTTGGTGCAGGCGTAGGTTTTGCAACAGCTACCAAAGTAGAGAATGCAGAAGATGCCAATAAAGGTGTAATTGAAAAAGCGCTGAAGCGTACGTTCTCTCCTGAGTTCCTGAACCGTATTGATGATGTTATCATCTTCAATTCACTGGATGAAGCTAACATTGCATCTATCATAGACATCATCATGAAAGATGTGATGAAACGTCTCAACACTTTAGGTTTTACAATGGAGCTGACTCCTGCTGCTAAAAAGTACATAGCAGAAAAAGGCTATGATGCACAGTTCGGTGCCAGGCCGCTGCACAGGGCCATACAGAAATACCTGGAAGACCCGCTGGCAGAAGAAATATTGAATCACAACATTAAAGAAGGTGATTTAGTAACGGCTGACTACAGCGAAACCGAAAAGAAGATTGTTTTTACTATTACACACAGCCCTACTAAGAAAGAAGAATCAACACAATAACAGTTTGCAATTCATACTAAATAAAGGGTAGCGTTTGCTACCCTTTATTATTTTAATCAAACAGAGTTCTTTTTTCAAATTGTAGAGAAGCGGTGTCTGATTCGAAAACATATCTTCCTGACGGCAAACCATTGATACTGATATTATGGGTAAGATTACCTGGTAATAATTTGCCTTTACGAATTACAAGCCCTTCGGTGTTTAATATGCGGTAATGTGTATGCTCTGAAGGTGTGGAGCTGAATACCACGCGCACTTCTTGCGTCAGCTGGCTGTACATGATATTCATATAGAAGGAGTGGTTGAATGTTCGTTTACACTCAAATCTAATACCTCGCTGTTAGCGCATAATTAAGCCAATGTTATAAAAGGAATAAGGAATTGTAAAATTGCTCTCAAATAACCGATGCTATAGTGTATTGCTTGCCATTCAGAGCAAAATTATCTCCGGCCTTTCTTTGCTTTAGTTGTAAGCCTATCGGCGATTCGATGGATACAGCATAATATTTTTCTCCATCTGCAATCAATTGTCCTGCACTGATAGCGATATAGAAATTGCCATTGTTTGTTTTTACTACTGCTCCGGGCTGTACTGAAGTGAAGGTTTTGTCTGTTGGGATAAGGTTTAGTAATTGCTGTTGTGCTTTGGCTTTATTCAGCCTTGTGGTGTTCATATCTATCTCCTGCTGCATCATCTCTCGGGTAGTTTCATATTTATCTCCTGCACTACTTTTGGTTTCATTCCGAGAAGCTTCTCGCCCATCTGCAATCGCATTTTCTGCATCACGGATAGTAGCTGTTATATGTTGGCTACACAATAACCAAAGTTGTTCCTTTATCTTTTCCAATGTGGCAAATAAACAAAATATTGTTTTACAAGCCCATCCTGTTTTTAAACTGGGGCTTTAGTAAGTCCTTAACCTTTGGGTATGAGATAAATAAAGTGATGATGCCTTGTGCATAAGATGCTATTTCATAAGGGTTGTAGACAAATGCAATACCTGTGGAAGTTATATATACATTGCCATTAGGCATTATCCTGTCGGCAAGATAGTTTTCTTCCAGTTTAGCTGTTGGCGCCATATCATAAAACTTGCGAGCTTCAGCTTCCAGTAGAGTTTGCAATTTTGAAGAATCTACGACTAATATATCTTCCATTGCCCATAACTTTTTACCCTTCATATCAATATTCATATAGCTAACTCCATAATTACCGTGAGCGCCACCGGAATAATCAGATATGTTTTCTTCCAATACTAGCCAGCCATTATCATTTACCAATACAGCCATAGTCTGTGATGTGTAAAAATTATAGATTTCTTCCTGCAATTCACTATCGGGCAAGTCTGCAACCGTTTCTTTGTAATCTATACTGTATAATGCTATCTGTTTTTTAATATAACCCTCTATGCTGTTTATGTGCATACTATCTGCGCCCCATGCTTTCAACACAGCTTGCTCCATAAAAATCCTAGCGTCTTTATCTTTATAGCTCTCAGGAATATAAAAAAACGAATACGACATTGCAGCTTGCGGACTGGCCCTATCAGCTTTCGCACGAACAGAATCGTCCCTCTCTAACATAGCCAATGGATAACTTCCATCAGGGCAATCTTCCTTCAGGTCAATATCATAGGTTTTCTTTTTATCAGCACTAATCCATTTGCCTTTAATGCTGTTTGCTTCAACAATCACTCTCCATTCCGCCTGCTCTCCCCCATTATTATCAATAGGAGGCTCATCTGCTATATAACCATTTATTACACTAGTATCAATATTAAAGTACAAATTAATGGGTCTGCCTTGCCTTAAGTAATAATAATTTGCTTGAAACAATATACCAAATCTCACCATATGCAATACGACCGGTTGGCCTGCAATAGTACCTGAAAACCTTTTGTAATAATTTCCTTCCTGTACTTGTGTTACAGCATTTTTTTTTGCAGATGTTGATGATTGTTTAGGTTGGTTATTATTACAGGAAATAATAGCTATTGAAATTAATAGCGCTGAAAAGAAGTATCTCATAATGAATAGAATTATTATAAAGATACCAAAAGAAGTAAAGGCTGCCTTTCGGCAGCCTTAGTCTATATAATATGGGTTAGTAATGCTTAACTGCAACCTGTGGTGGTACCACAGTTAGGGCACATATAACAAGTACCGTTGCGCAGGGTGATGTTACCGCAGTTGCGGCAAACAGGTGCATCTGCACTGGTTCCCATCATCTTCTTGATGTCTGCACTGTTTTGTGCAGCCGCTACCGGTTTAGGCGCTATTGTTACGTTCTTTTGTTTTTGTGCCTGTGGCTGAGGAGCTGTTATACGCACCTGAGATAATTCCTGTTGTGCTTCATCAGCCTCTGGTGTTTGCATACGCTCAGGGTCTTGTACGTGTACCAAGTCTGTACGGTCAAGATATTCATAAGCCAATAGGCGGAACACAAAGTCGAGCACAGAAGTAGCTGACTTAATATTCGGATGCTCTACCATACCTGCAGGCTCAAAGCGCGTGAACGTGAACTTGTCTACAAACTCATCCAACGGCACACCGTATTGCAAGCCTATTGATACGGCTATCGCGAAGCTGTTCATCAAACTACGCATGGTAGCACCTTCCTTCGCCATATCAAGGAATATTTCACCCAGTGTACCATCGCCATATTCACCCGTACGAACGAAAAGCGGCTGACCACCTACTTTGGCTTTGATGGTATAACCACGACGTTTAGCAGGCAATGATTTACGCTCGACGATACGGCTCAGCTGGCGTTTCAATTGTGTATCAGGGCTTTCCTGCATACGCTTGCTTACTTCTTCCAGTAATTCGTCTATAGTCAGTTTACCGAGGTCTACTATTACACTGTCTTCTGCAGATGCTGTTTCAGTTTCTGCTTCAGATGTTGCATCTTTTTTCTTTTTGTCGCTTTTGTTGCTCAGTGGCTGGCTCAGTTTAGAACCATCACGATACAAAGCACATGCTTTGATACCCAATTGCCAGCTCAGCATATAGCAGTCTTTAATTTCTTCTATAGTGGCTTCATTCGGCAGGTTGATGGTTTTAGATATCGCACCGCTGATGAAAGGCTGTGTCGCACCCATCATACGGATATGGCCATGAGCATGGATGTAGCGTTCGCCTTTTTTACCGCATTTGTTAGCGCAATCGAACACAGGTAAATGTTCTTCTTTCAGATAAGGGGCACCTTCTATCATCATAGTACCGCATACATAATCGTTTGCAGCATCAATTTGTTCGTCGCTGAAACCAAGTTCTTCCAGCAGATTGAAATCAGGAGCGAAATATTGCTCAGCAGTGAAGCCGAGGCGTTTCAAACATTCTTCGCCAAGGTTATAAGCGTTGAATACGAAGCCTATTTCGAATGCGCTTTCTACAGACGCATCCAGTTTTTTCAGTTCTTCAGCAATGAAACCTTTTTCGCTCAGTGTTACGTGGTTGATATAAGGGGCACCTGCAAATGTTGCATGTCCTTTCGCATATTTCACAATAGCATCAGCCTCTTCAGGTGTATAACCCAATTTCTTCAGTGCTGTAGGTATAGACTGGTTGATGATCTTGAAATAACCACCACCAGAAAGTTTTTTGAATTTCACCAATGCAAAATCAGGTTCGATACCTGTAGTATCACAGTCCATTACCAGACCGATAGTACCTGTAGGTGCGATAACTGTAGCCTGAGCATTGCGGTAGCCATATTTCTCACCCATTTGCACTGCATCATCCCATGCTTTGGTAGCAGCTTTCAACAGGTAGTCTGGGCAGTATTTAGCGTTGATGCCCATTGGTTTTGTTTCCAAACCTTCATAAGCTTCAGCAGCATCATAAGCAGCAGCACGGTGATTGCGCATTACACGCATCATGTGCTTTTTATTCTCTTCATAACGAGGGAAAGCACCTAATGCTTGTGCCATCTCTGCAGATGTGGTATAAGCAACACCATTCATGATAGCTGTTATGGCACCTGCAATTGCACGTGCTTCTTCGCTGTCATAAGCAATACCGCTTACCATCAGCATAGAACCCAGATTAGCATAACCCAACCCAAGTGTACGGTAGTCGTAGCTCAATTGCGCCACTTCAGGAGAAGGGAACTGCGCCATGAGAACAGATATTTCAAGAACAACTGTCCACAAGCGTGTCATGTATTCAAAACCTGCAACGTCAAACGTAGTTGTTTCTTCATCGAAGAAGCGACGTAAGTTTAGTGAAGCCAGGTTACATGCTGTATTATCGAGGAACATGTATTCTGAACATGGGTTAGACGCATTGATGCGGCCACCTTCAGGACATGTATGCCATTCGTTGATAGTTGTATCGTATTGTGTACCAGGGTCAGCACAACGCCATGCAGCATAAGCTATTTTATCCCACAGTGCATTGGCCGGAACTGTTTTCATTGTTTTGCCAGTGCTGCGTGCAGTCATTTCCCAATCTTCGCCATTTGCTAAACGACGGAAGAATTCATTAGGAATACGAACTGAGTTATTGGAGTTTTGACCTGATACGGTACGGTAAGCTTCACCTTCATAATCAGAAGCATAGCCTGCAGCAATCAAAGCAGCTACTTTCTTTTCTTCTTCTACTTTCCAGTCAATGAAATCAACTATTTCAGGGTGGTCTAAGTCAAGACAAACCATTTTAGCAGCACGACGAGTAGTACCACCGCTTTTGATAGCACCTGCAGCACGGTCACCAATTTTCAGAAATGACATCAAACCTGATGATGTACCTCCACCTGAAAGTTTTTCACCTTCACCACGAATGTGAGAGAAGTTAGTACCCACACCTGAACCGTATTTGAAAATACGTGCTTCACGAACCCACAAGTCCATGATACCGCCTTCATTTACCAGGTCGTCATCAACACTCAATATAAAACAAGCGTGAGGCTGAGGGCGCTCATACGCATTTTTAGATTTCTCCAGAGTACCTGTAACAGGGTCTACATAATAGTGGCCTTGTGCTTTACCATTAATACCATAACTGTTATATAAACCTGTATTGAACCACTGTGGTGAGTTAGGTGCGCAACTTTGCTGAAGGATACTGAACACTAATTCCTCATAAAACACCTGTGCATCATTAGCAGAAGCGAAATAGCCATATTGCTCACCCCATGTGCGCCAGCAATGAGCTAAACGATGCGCTACCTGTTTAATAGATGTTTCTCTGCCAGAACTACCGTCTGCTTGCGGAACACCGGCTTTGCGGAAATACTTTTGCGCAAGTATATCCGTTGCAATTTGTGACCAATGCGCAGGCACCTCCACATCAGTCATCTCGAATACTTTTTCACCGTTCGGGTTACGAATTACCGATGTGCGATAATCGTACTGGAACATGTCATACGGGCTCACTCCATCCTTTGTGTAGTGACGGTTAAACGATAGCCCTTTTGCGTTTGTATTTTTATTTACGGCAGCCATGGGTAATGAATATTTTTGGGTTACTAAATTTTAAATAAAGTCGGATAGCGAAAATATCCAAAAGAGGACACGGAGTACAATTATTTAATCAACCCTTTGTGGATAAAGTTACGAGGAAATATCGAAGCCTTTAGGGGCTTGAATCTTAAAGGATTTTAACATTTTGGCACTAAAAAAAGATTTGGTTTTTAGATAGGAATTATTAAATTATGATACAGGCTATTAAATAGAAAAACGCCCCGTGTAATAAACGGGGCGTTTGTTATATAATCCTTAGATTTCTGCTTATTGAATTACAAGCTTTTGTGTGAGTTTTTCGCCATTAGCATTCAACTCAACAATGTATACACCTTTCGCTACTTCGTTTAGGTTAATTTCTTTGCTGAATTGTGCGCCATTAGTGTTATAAGTATGATGGAACACTTGTTGGCCGGTAACATTGCTGATAGTAACATCAACTTGCTTAGCATCACCACTATTGTTGAATTGCAGCATGAACTTACCATCATTAGGGTTTGGATATACAGCAAGGTTGCTGATTGAACCTACAGGTCTAACTCCGGCAGGGAATAGTTTATTTAACACTACGATGAAGTCATGAGTCTCGCCTGATGTGTATGGGCCACAAGCTTCGTCTGACGGCGTATTAGGTGCCAGGTTGTTGTTAATGATAAAACGCATACCTGTTGGCACTCCTGTTATCACCACAGATGGTATTGTGAATGTATCTGCAATAGTAAAATTGCTCACACTTGTATATCCGGTATACACTCTTTCATACGGCACATCATACTGCTTGTTGTTGTTGTAATCTATAAAGATGGTAACCTTAGCATCTGCATGCACATCTGAATGTTGAGTTTGGTATATAGTAGTAATATATGTGCTATCAGCAAATAGTTCCAAAGGAGTTTCATCAGTATGGTCTGTACGTTTGCTGTATGCGTGAGGATTCAACAAATGTGGACCACCTGTGTTCATTGTATAATTACCGATGGTGATACCGCCGATGTCACTTGTGTCTTTTACATTACCACCCACAGCCTGGCTGTAGCAATAGCATTTGTAACCATCTTTAGGTTTGATGTTACCTACTGTACTGTAAGTAGTGTCGCTCGTACGTGGACATACCATCCTTACACGATAATATAATGGTTGGCCTGTGAATATTTTATTCAAAAAGTCCTGATCGTTGGTACCGGTAAGGTTAGTCCAGCCAATATTATCTGCTGATACCTGCCACAAACGTTGCAACTCTGATTTCTTCTTTTCATACGTAGTATCCGTTACCACGTAATCATAATCAGGACATATCTGAGCTACCGATGTAACAGCTGCACCTGCATTTTCAGGGCCTTTACATGGTTCCCAACGCATGTCTACTAAATAGTCTTCTGTTTCACCTTCTGCTGAACCGAATCCGCATGAATCAGGATTGCCTGTACTTGCTATAACACGCATGCCGGTGAGCCCTATTTGTGCATCGTGTGGTATCGTGAAAGTATTGCTTTCTGTATTAGGTACTGTTGATGCTGCTGTGATCTTCTTCTGCAATACTTTATCTGTCGCATCGAATATGCCGTTCCTGTCCATATCTACAAACACTACAACATTAACCGTTGCCGGCATGGTTGCAGCAGAGGTAATAGATGATACTGAAAATTTGAATGTACTATCCCTGTACATTACAACAGGAGGTACAGTATATTGGAAAGTGCTGTATGCGTTTTTAGAATTTGTATTACTTACAGCAGGTGTAGAGATACCATTGTCCAGGCGAACTTGCCCTGATGGCATAGCCAATACTTTTACATTACCAATATCCAAGCCTGTGTTAACTGCCGGGCCATTGTCACAGTAACAAAACATGAACGGTGCCACATCAACCTGCCATGCCGGTGTTGTATATGATAAACCGGAGTTTGTACAAGTAATTTTACACCTATACCATTTTGAAGATGTTGTTACTACATCTGTTAAAGTATTAGTGGTTGCACCTGCAACAGGCTGCCATGGACCTGATGCTGACGTAGAGTTAGATTCCCATTGGAAAGTAAGTCCCGATATGATGCCGGTTCCTGATATAGTCAGGTTAAAATTCTTACCCGGACAAGCCTGATAAGGACCTGCAATATTGTACTGAGGAGTACCTGTACATGGTACTAAACCCCACAAATAACTTTGACCAGTAGCCGGCCTGTTACCAGTAATCGGAGGGCCTGATATCCAAGCGGTAGTAGAAGGGGTCGGACTTACACCTGTATTGGGTAACGTTTGATAATCTGTTTGAGAATTAGCAATGCCTATTGCAGCCGTACTATTAAAACCTGAACTGCTACCTGATTCCTGACGATACATTATTTCAATAGCACCACCTTCATACAATATGTACTGGTATGTAACGTACGAACCTGAGAATGGCCAACTTCCCCAACCTTCCAATTGCATAGTAAATACACGGTTAGGAGCCACGCCGGTAGTAGCATAAGTAACGTTACTAATACTTGGGCCCTGCGCGTCGCACCAACCGGCAAAAACTGCAGGTCCTGTATTGGGTATATATGTGTTATACGCCGGATAGTAAGCCCAAAGAATGGTAGAACCAGTAGTACCGAATGCCATGATACCATTTGTTGAAATGTTTACCTGAGTATATGGCACCCCGCAAAATGTAAAAGGGAAACCAATATTTACCATACAGTTGTTGTCATCCGAATTACCTGTACCATTAACCCAACCAGTAGGTACAGTACCTCCTGATAAGTAATTAAATGTTTTGGTAGAAGCTACAAATGGATAAGCGGCAGCGGTAGTGGGTAACTGGGCCTTAGTAACAAAGGGCATAATTGCGCACAGTGTTGCAGCGTATAAAAAGCGTAAGAATCTTTTGCTGCGAGTTAAATTTAGTGCCATAGCGTAAAAATTTAATTGCTATATTTTTTTAGTTGGTGTAGTTATCAAAAATAGTAACCTTAAAGATAAGTAAGATATTATTAATAATCCATTAAAAAATAATATTAACTGTAAGTAATATTGAAATATTATACATGCAGTGATTTTCAAATGTGTTTATTCCACTTATTTTCAATAATTCAATTATTTTTACCCGTAAATTTTAACTCATGAATTTTCCGGAAAATCTCAAGTACACAAAAGACCACGAATGGATAAAAGTTGAAGGTAATACAGCCACTATCGGTATTACTGATTTTGCTCAACATGAACTTGGAGACATCGTGTTTGTTGATATTCCAACTGTAGGTAAGGCATTAAATGCGCATGATACTTTTGGTACTGTAGAAGCCGTAAAAACAGTTTCTGATTTATTTCTGCCTGTTAGCGGCACTATAACAGAAGTAAATAGTGATTTAGAGGGTACTCCGGAAAGTGTAAACCAAGACCCGTATGGCAAAGGATGGTTGGTAAAAATGACAGTTACTAACCCTTCAGATGTGGATGCTTTAATGGATGCAGTTGCATATCAGGCATTAGTAGGATAATCGGGTAATGCCAGAACTATTCAAACAAAGTTCTATTTATATTAAAAAAGCAAGGTTTGCAGCAATTCTGTGGACCTTGCTTATTTTATTTTTATGCTTCATCCCAGGGCATGATTTGCCGAACATCAATGTACCGCTAATTGACAAATGGGCCCATATTCTTTTGTTCGGTGTTTTCAGTTTTTTGTGGCATTGCACTACCCCTACTAAAAGTTTCAGGTACAAATTGATATTGCTACTGATTACAGGATACCTGGGCTGGTTGGTAGAATATGTACAAGGACATTATATCCCCGATCGCTCACAAGACAATTTAGATTCATTAGCCAACATAATAGGAGGCGTGTGTGGTATACTTGTTTACACATTGTTATATTATAAGTACCAACACTCAGATTAACCGAATTACTCAGACATATTGTATAATTTTAGCCCATTCAGAATAGTAAGAAATGATCTATAGAAGCAAAGCACCGCTACGTATAGGACTTGCAGGCGGAGGTACAGACGTTAGCCCGTATTGCGACTTGTATGGCGGCGCTATACTTAATGCTACCATATCTTTATATGCCTACGCAACGATAGAATTGTTGCATACACCACAAATTATTATTGAAGCGACAGACAGGAACGAAATCACAACATGCGATAAAACTGATGAGCTGGAAATTAACGGCGAATTAAATCTTGCAAAAGGTGCATACAATCATATCGTGAAAAAATATGGGCCACTTCCGTCGGGGTTCAAGCTTACGACTTTTGTAGATGCCCCCGCCGGCTCTGGCTTAGGCAGCTCGTCTACTTTGATGGTAGCCATCATCGGTGCTTTTGCAGAATGGTTGCGATTACCATTGGGCGAGTATGATATTGCTCACATGGCTTATACTATTGAAAGGGAGGACCTGAAAATGGCAGGTGGCAAACAAGACCAGTATGCAGCTACATTTGGAGGAGTTAATTACATGGAGTTTTATAATGACAACAGAGTGATTGTAAACCCGCTTCGCATCAAGCAAAAATTTTTATTTGAGTTACAAAATAACCTGGTACTCTATTTTACATCAACCAGCAGGCTCTCGTCATCTATTATTGAAGTGCAGAGCAAAAATGTAAAGGAGAAAAATGAAAAGTCAATTGAAGCCATGCACCAATTGAAAGAGCAGGCAACAATGATGAAAGAAGCACTACTGAGAGGCGAGATACACAACATAGGCTCTATATTGGATTATGGTTTCAGGTATAAAAAACAAATGGCATCCGGTATATCTAACGATAACATGGATAGTATATATCAAACTGCACTTGACGCAGGAGCTACAGGCGGCAAAATAAGCGGTGCAGGTGGCGGTGGATTTATGATGTTCTATTGCCCGGGCAATACACGCTATGCTGTAAAAAATGCGTTACAAAAATTTGGCGGTGAATTTCGCGATTATCAATTCACAGAGCACGGACTATCAAGCTGGACAATATAAGATATGGAGTGTATTGTATTGGCAGGAGGATTAGGCACCAGGTTGCAAAGTGTAATAGGATTGTATCCGAAATGCATGGCTGAGGTAAATAGCAAACCTTTTCTGCATTACATCTTTGACTACCTTGAACAGCAACAAATAAGTCGCGTTATTTTATCACTGGGTTTCAAACATGAAGTGATACTCGATTGGCTGAAAACAGAAAGCAGGAAATTTGAAATTGATTATGTGATTGAAGAGACTCCATTAGGCACGGGCGGTGGTATTAGTTTAGCATTAACCAAAGCAAAAGAAGATAATGTGCTGGTGCTAAATGGCGATACCATGTTCAGGGTTGATGCCAAAGCGATGTTTAAGTTTCACGCGAAAAAAAATGCTGCGACAACATTAGCACTCAAAAAAATGCAGCAATTTGAACGTTATGGTGTAGTGAGAATGGATGGGAGGAATGTTATTACGGCTTTTGAAGAAAAGAAATATTATGATGATGGATTGATAAATGGAGGTGTTTATATCATCAACAAAGAAGCATTAAATAAAAGAAACCTACCGGAAAAATATTCTTTTGAGAAGGACTATCTTGAAGTATCTGTAAAAGATGGCAATATATACGGATTTGAAAGTGATGCTTATTTTATTGACATAGGCATACCAACGGATTATGAACAGGCACAACAGGATTTCAAAACAATTCAATAGATGAATATAACCATCATAGGCTCTGCTCACCCATTACGAGGTGGTGGTATTTCTACCTTCAATGAAAGAATGGCTGAAGTATTGCAAGAACAGGGACACAGGGTTATTATCTATTCATTTTCGTTGCAATACCCTTCTTTTCTTTTCCCCGGGAAATCACAGTTTACAGATGAGCCTGCTCCGCAAGGATTAGATATTCGTAGCGCTATCAATTCTATAAATCCATTGAACTGGTTGAGTGTTGGCAATAGAATAAAAAATGAAAAACCTGATTTAATTATCGTTCGCTACTGGCTGCCATTTATGGGCCCTTGCTTCGGAACTATATTAAGACGTGTTAGAAAAAACAAACACACCAAGATCGTTGCCATAACTGATAACGTAATACCTCATGAAGCACGTTTTGGAGACATGGCATTTACCAAATATTTCATAAAAGCTGCTGATGCTTTTGTGGCCATGAGTAAAGACGTATTGAAAGACCTCAAAACGTTTACCAATAAACCATCAGTATTCAGCCCACATCCTGTATATGATAATTACGGAAATGCAGTGACCAAAGAAGATGCGTGTCTTAGATTAGGTTTAAACCCCAATGACAAATACATCTTGTTTTTCGGATTCATCAGGAAGTATAAAGGATTGGATATCCTACTGGATGCAATGAAAGATAGTACAGTAAAGCAATCCGGTATCAAGCTAATAATTGCTGGTGAATTTTATGACGATAAAGAATTGTACGAAAGGCAAATAGCTGAAAATGGAATTGAGGGGCAAGTGAAATTATTTACAGAATTTATACCAAACGAGGATATTAAATACTATCTCTCAGCGGCAGACTTAGTAGTGCAACCATATAGAAGTGCTACGCAGAGCGGCATAACACAAGTCGCGTATCATTTCGAAAAACCAATGGTAGTAACCAATGTAGGCGGATTAGCAGAGGTAGTGCCTAATGGCAAAGTAGGCTTTGTTACAGAACCCAACCCGGCAGAAATAGCATCTGCAATTGTACGCTTTTATAATCAAGGTTTGCCTGGTTTGAAACAACACATAGCAACTGAAAAGCAGAAATACAGCTGGGAAACTTTTATTGACAACCTATTGGGTGTTGTGGGGTTAAAATAAGCTTCCCGCTTCTCCGGGTTTTTTCCTTCCAAAATGACGATATGCTTTATCAGTAGCTTCGCGGCCCCGTGGTGTGCGCATGATATATCCTTCTTGTATCAGAAAAGGCTCATACACTTCTTCAATTGTACCAGCTTCCTCTCCTACTGCTGTAGCAATATTATTAATACCTGTTGGTCCGCCTTTGAACTTATCAATGAGCGTTGACAATATCTTATTATCCATATCATCCAAACCACTTTCATCAACATTCAATGCTCGCAGGCCATGCTCTACAATTGCCATATCTATCACACCATTACCTAGCACTTGTGCAAAATCGCGCATACGGCGTAGCAAGCCATTAGCGATACGCGGTGTACCACGGCTGCGACTTGCAATTTGTCCAGCTGCATCTGATGTAACACGAACATTTAACAATCCAGCGGAACGGGCAACAATGCGTTGCAGAACATCTGAGGTATAATAATCTAACCTTGATTTAATTCCAAAGCGGCTTAACAAAGGAGATGTTAGCAGTCCGCTACGAGTAGTGGCTCCAACAAGTGTAAACGGATTAAGATTGATTTGAACAGAACGTGCTGCAGGGCCAGTATCAATCATGATATCAATCTTGAAATCTTCCATTGCAGCGTAGAGATACTCCTCCACCACAGTACTCAGACGATGTATCTCATCAATAAACAAAACATCACGAGGCTCAAGGCTAGTTAATAACCCGGCTAAATCTGCCGGCTTTTCAATAACAGGTCCGCTAGTTTCTTTTATACTTACACCTAATTCATTAGCTACAATGCGCGACAAAGTGGTTTTCCCCAATCCAGGGGGGCCATGGAACAATACATGGTCTAAAGATTCTCCACGCAGGTTAGCTGCTTTGATGAAAATTCGGAGGTTTTCAATCAATTGAGGTTGTCCCGAAAATTCATCAATCGACTGCGGCCTGATGCTATTCTCATATTCGCGTTCCTGCGAATTTAAATCATCTGTCGGCCTCACGTGAGAATTTTGCATTTTTAAAATTACAGAATTGTTTTTACTCTAGTTTATAAACATATATCAGGTGCAGGTAAGTGTTTCTATCCTCACTGTTTTCACTTTTATCATTATCCATATCAATCTTCATGATGATATTGCCATCTTGTAGCTGTTCGTAACAAATAGGTGCTAAACGTGTATATTCTTCAGGGCTTATGAATGTGCCTATTAATTGGTTATTGATAAAAATATGATTATGAGGGTAAATGCCTTTAAGAGGTGTACCTCTGGAAAAAGGGACAAAACTATATTTTCCTTTAGGCAAATAAATAGGATACGATACTACAGAGTCTGAATATATGTGTATATCATTTTGCGGAACATCGGTCTTAAAATTACTATAATTAAGAATGCGATAATAATTTCCAACACCCATATCTACGGGTTTTATTTCGCTTATTACGTAACCTTTTTCTTCGAAAGTCCTGACAATCAGATTTCTTCTTTTCAGGTCTTCTATTACACTCTTATACCCAAACTCTGGATAAGAAGAGCCATAGTATAAAAAGTAATTTGCTTTTTCTTCGGCTACGTATTCATAATATTGTTCAGGTGTAATAGACCAGGGTACCTCCATGTATAGGCTATCTTTTACGTAGCCCCTGTAATAGTAATACCTGTAAGCATTTACAGGTGTTGTAATATAAATATGCGCTGATGGCGGAACATTTTTATTGATATAGTTAAGTGATGGTTTTATCTCAAGAGGCCATAATGGGAATTTTTTGAAATTCTCAAATGTGAGTATATATAAGCAACCCACAACAATTAGCACGCCCATACTGACATGGAGCTTTTTTGTAACAAACTCCGCTATCAATGTTACTCCGTAGCTCATTAGCAAGATGAAACAAGGCAGCAGGTACAAAATGAGGCGGAACCAGAAAGGATATATCTTACAAGCAGATAGAACAAGATGTACAAATATTGGCAACCATACTAACCAAAGTATATCAAATTGCTTCCTACGTATCACCGTCCAAGTAGCAATTATAAACAATGCAGCTAACAGATAAGACACCCATGAATAAGGTGTGATGTATAGCAGCATGGTATAAAAAATTTCATCTAACCGCTGCTTGAAAAAATTGATGAAATCAGGACTGGTAATATCTGTAGGGCAGAAAGCAAATGCATAATTCGCTTTTTGGTCGGCAATTGCAGGATGATTGTATACAAATGAAAAATAATTGGCAAGGAACACAACACCCCACCATATCAAAACACTTAATTGTTGCTTATCTACTTTTCTGTTCTTAAACCAGTACCACATCATACGCCCCCCTATAGAAAAAAGAACAATGAAAGTAACATTAGAAAACAGAATACTAAGGCAGCCTGCTATTATAAGTAGTTTGTTTCTTCGGGCTGCTATATAACTATTCCCGGATATGCTAAGAAACACCAACAACAGATAAACAGACACGTCTACAGCATATGGCTTCAGCTCAGAAGAGAAAAATATCAATGTCACGTTGACAGAAAAAACAAAAAAGCCAATGAGAGCGGCAATCTTGTTTTTGGTCAAATCCCTTATAACATAATAGAACAGAGGTAGAGAGAGTATTGAAAAAATAAATGGTACAGCTCTTAAGGCACACTCCGTATAACCAAACAACTGCCCCATAGCTTTTGTGCCCCAAATAAAAAATAGAGCTGCCGCCTGTATAAAATCCAATGGTTGCGCTAATCTTATATAGCCATATTTAATAAAATTAAGTGCAAAATGTGTTTCATCTTCCCATAGACTACGCCCCATCAGGTATTGATAAAAACGCAAATACAGCCCTATGCCAAGCATAAGAATAAAGACTGATATTATGGAATATTCAAATAGCTTTTGCTTGTTCATCCTATCAGGCTTATTGTGCGGGTTTTATTTCTGATACCATGAAATTATTTTCCCTGAATTCCTTTACTACAAGTCCTTTCGCTCTTAATTCAGGCATATAGACTTCATCAATTGATTGCATCATAATATAGTTAGCTTTTTGCTCTTTGATAAGCGGTTCATTCAAAAACTCACCGGGATGTATATCCCACCTGATAGTTTTAAAATTCCCATTTTTTACAAACCCTATTTTGTAATAATACTCATACATACTGGCGGGTGTAGTAATAATTACATTAGTATTAGCAGGGTAATGTTGATTAATGTATAATAAAGCTGGCCTGATATTAATTTCCCATTTAGGGAAACTGGTTATAGATTTTTTAAGCCCGAAGAACAAACAATATCCAACAAACGTGATTGCAACTAGGTTGTGTATTCTTCTTGCTAAAATATCGTACAAAGTAGTAATTCCTATTGCAATCAAAGTCATAAACGCCGGCATCAGGTATAGTATAAATCTGAAAAAGAATGGATACATTTTCAGCATTGATAGGACGAGGTGCAGAAAAACAGGCAATACAGTGATAATAAAAATTGTTTTATCGCGCTTTATAAAAATGCGTAACAGTGCTATAATGAACAAAGCAGCAAGCACATAATTAAAGTAATAGTCTTTGCTTATTACAAACATGTCGCTGAAAAAAGTATCTTCTATTCTTGCTGAGATAAAATTCCCGAAACCTTCATTTACGTATGGTATCGGGGCAAATGTAAATGCCCAAATTTGTTTCATGCCATCGCCGTATGGGTGGTTGTAAATGAATTTTAAAAAATTAACAGCGAATACGATCATCCAACAAGCTAATATATACCAATGCTTTACCTGGCTTTCAAATACTATAATCCCTGAATTTCCTTCCTTCTTATACTTATGCCATGATGAAAAGAAATAAACCATTATAGTAAACATCACAACAGATGACGCATTAGACATCAATATTGCAATACTGCCACCCAACATCAATAGCAAAGTCCTGTACTTGCAGACAAATGAATTAGAAGATATTGCAGCATAAATTAACATTACATAGACAGATACATCTACAGTATATGGTTTAAGCTCTGAAGCATAATACACTAATGATATGTTAAATGCATACAAACAGAATGCTATGAGGGCGGTAATTTTATTTTTTGTAAGCTCAACCACCATGAAATAAAAAACAGGCAATGCTAATATCGAAAACAGAAATGGGATTAAACGCAAGGACATTTCTCCAAATCCAAACAGATGCGATACAGCTTCGATTGAAAATAAAAAAAGAATGGGTGCCGTTTGGTAATTCTCCAGCGGTTTTGTCAGGCCCGTAAAATCAAGATCAATAAAATTCAATGCAAGGTGTGCTTCATCGTGCCAAAGACTCCTGTTCATAAAATATTGATACCCCCGTAAAAACAAACCCGCAAGCAATATTATCCAGAATAATATAGCTATTGTGATATTAGAGGTTTTATCATTCTTCATGGGTATTCATTTGATACAAATGTAGAATTATAGTTAACAATGTCATGCTCCGCAACAAATAATTACCTTTGCATACATTTTATTGAGCGTATTATGCAAAACAATAATCACAAATTAGCTACTAAACTTATACATGCGGGTGCCGAACCAGACCCGACTACTGGTGCTATCATGACACCTATATACCAAACCTCAACCTATGTGCAGGAAGGTCCTAATGAACATAAAGGCTGGAGCTATGCACGCGGTCACAATCCTACGCGCGATGCATTACAACGTGCATTGGCTGCAATCGAAAATGGCAAACACGCTCTTTGCTTTGGCAGTGGTATGGCAGCAATTGATGCGGTTACTAAATTACTGGTACCCGGAGACGAAATGATAGTAGGTAATGACTTGTATGGTGGCACTTATAGGATGTTCACAAAAGTGTTTGCCAACTTCGGCATCAAGTTTCATTTCATAGATATGCATAACGCAGAAAACATCCGCAACTATATCAACAGCAATACCAAAATGATATGGGCTGAAACACCTACTAATCCGCTACTGAATATTGTAGATATAGAAGCATGTGCTAAAATTACAAAAGAGCACAACTTACTACTTGCTGTAGATAATACATTCGCTTCTCCTTATTTGCAAAATCCGCTTGACCAGGGTGCTGATATCGTAATGCATTCAGCGACAAAATACTTGGGCGGGCATAGTGATGTGGTACATGGTTGCTTGATAATGAATGATGATGAATTGTTAGCTAGGTTAAAATTCATACAAAACAGTTGTGGTGGCGTACCCGGCCCTCATGATAGTTGGTTGGTATTACGTGGCATAAAAACGCTGCATGTGCGCATGCAACGCCATTGTGAGAATGGTGAGAAAATAGCGAATTACCTGCGCAACCACCCTAAAGTAGGCAAAGTGTATTGGTGTGGTTTTGAAGACCATCCCGGATATGCTATTGCTAAAAAGCAAATGCGTGGCTTTGGCGGTATGATGTCATTTACACTGAAAGATGACAGCATGAATGCTGCAATAAGCGTAATGAAGAAAACACAACTATTCTCATTGGCTGAATCTCTTGGCGGTGTAGAATCTTTGATAGGACACCCTGCAACTATGACGCATGGTGCTATACCACGCGAAGAGCGTATTAAAAATGGCTTGGTTGACAGCCTGATGCGCCTGAGTGTAGGTATTGAAGATGCAGATGACTTGATAGCGGACCTAGCACAGGCGATAGGATAAAATAATTAAGCCTCTCCGTGGAGAGGCTTAATTATTTATAGCAATACCCACCAGGTATTCTGGTCGGCATATTTGCCCCAATCTTTAAAACTGCTCTTTACTGTTTCTCCCAATTCTTTCTGAGTGGTCTTTTTACCTTTTTCGGGTATAGTAAAGTCTGTTTCTTTTGGTGCTACCAAATCTATGTGCGTAGCTATCCACGTTGTGTTCATGCGTGGTATGGCTACTTCCAGTATCAGGCCAGGCAGGCTACCAAACATTTCCGGCCCACCGCTGGCAGGAATATCTTCAGTATAAAACGCCACAACAACAACAGAGTCAAACATCTTACCTACTGCCTTACGGCATTTATAATTAGCGATAGTACGAATCTCGTCTGTAATCTTCCAGTCTATTTTACGCATCGTGTCTTCCACTAAAAACTTCTGTTCGAATACCTGTTTGCTGGCCTTTACTTTTTCTGTCATGAAGTCAGTATAAACTATATTCTCATTTGCAGGTGATTGTGCAAACCATAACTTGGTTCCTTCTTCTACTTCCCTACCTGGTTTGTATATGGATTTAGTAGGCGTGAAGTACAAATCAAAATACTTGGTTACAAATTTGGGTATCTGTGCTTTGAATTGCTCTATCCATTGTTTTTGGTCATCATCCAAATTATCGAGTATACGAGACATGTTAACCTTGCGCTCATACTCTATCTTGCCTTGAGTAGTAAATTGAGCACTGGCATTAAATGCCATCAACATAACGATATATAATGAGAGTATCTTTTTCATAAGGCTTATTTTATTATTTGAATCATTTCAGCAGCATTGTTTTGAGGAATACCTGCTGCAGTTTTAGTGAAATTCCAGGTCAGAGTCAGCATACCATAACGGCGTATGGTATTATAGCTATCCTGTGTTACATAATTGTTGTATGCATAACGCTGGAAACCTAAGTTTTGGTTTAGAATATCATAACCGGTTAGTCTCAACTCCAGCACATCATTTTTAAGGAACTTCTTGGCAATGTATGCATTCCACAAAAACACGTTGTTGTTTTGATTAAACGTTGTTGTTTGTTGCCTTATATACCAGTTGAAATCGGAACCAATTTCGAATTTAAGCGGTAATTGATAGGATATATCGAACTCATGATTTTGAGTCCAGTAGCTGGTAGTTTGTGTGCTAATAGTCGATTTATTGTCGTTGTATGTTACGTGAGGGTTATAGCTGACTTCAAACTTATTTTCATTCGTATTATAATCAAAACGCAAACCTAAAGTGTAGGTATTATTATTGCTGGTATTATTTATTCCGTTGATGACGTTGTTTACGTGGTTAATACCCAATTGTGCATATCCTCCAACATTTAAATCAAGCTTTTTGATTTTGGCACCATATCCCAGGTAACCCCATCCGTTATAATTACCATCTACATTTATATATTGATATGTACGGGCGCCATAAGCGTTCGTGTTGTCGGACCTACTTATTGCGTTATTGGTGAAGTTAAAATTTGCACTAGCCCACAAATATCGTCCTGTAAGCATTTGATAGTCATTAAAACTTACATTGAAATTATGTGTAAAAGATTGAACCAAACCCGCATTACCAATTGCAATATTCAAAGGGTCAGTATTATTTCTAAGGGGCTGAATTTGATCAATTGTTGGCTGTGTGGTATTGCCATGATACCCTATACTGAATCTTGATTGTTTAGATAGTTTATATGTGAAATTAGCACTAGGGAAGAAATTCGTAAAGTTATAGGTACGTGTAGTATCTAACATCAAGTCTGTCTGTTTAAAGTCAGCATTTGAAACACTTACACCCGCCGAGAAGTTAATCTTCTTAAATACAAACCTCAGATTCGTACCTCCCTGGTTCGTAAAAATGTTATACCTGTACTTATTGCTGTAAAAGGTATTTAATGAGTCATAAGTATCACCTAATGGATTTCTCTTATCATAGGTTTCATGGATGGCGGTATTATTATTAACCTTGGCTGAATAGTTTAATTCAAGAAAAGCAACTTTTGATAATGGCTCAGTATATGAAAGCCTTGACGATAAGTTTAAAGATTCAGTAGATGCGATCTTCTTCTGATCGAAAACAATTGTAGCGCTTTTAATATTACCTGCCGAATCTTTAGAATTAAGCACACTAGTATTGTTTAAAAAACCATTGCCCTCATTTTCACGATAGTTTTCAGATACGTTTAAAGAAATAGTCCTTCCTTTCTTTTTGAATTTTCTACGCCAATCAAGAGTACTGTTTATACTTTTAGTTACACCATCATTTGTCGTACGCCTCTTACTGCTGTTTACAATTTGCCCATCTTCTGTAAGTGTTTGAGCATCAATATCAGTAGTATTATTCGCTGTTGAATATCCTGCATTTGCAGTAAGTTTTACAGTTGCAGTGCTATCAAATTTCCATTCAAATAAACCATCTACCCTATGGCGTTGGCCCATTTTATATACATTTTTAGTTTGCTTACTGAAATACTGAGAATCAGGCAGTGTATATTCAGTCAGGTTATTTGATGTGGTTGTAATTTCCTGTTTACCATATCTGTAGTTGCTGGATAAATGTTGCTGTTCTTTATTCCATTTATCAGCAAAGTGTGCACCTCCTGTCAGTGCACGAGGTAAACCTTGCCCGTTATATTTACCATCCCAGCTTTCAAAGTCATCATCACCATCGCTGGTATAGTATGTTACAAAACCGCCGTCTTCATCCATAAATGAATTAGAACCATCATTACCGCCGTATTTATCCCTGTCTTCCCAACCAAGCCCTACTTTACCTGTGTTAGCCATAATACCAAATAATGAGAATTGTCTCTTACCCTTAAATGCATTGAACATAGCCTGGTTTTCATAATAACCACGCTCGTCGCCGGCACCACCTCCAGCTATTACTTTACCGAAGTAACCTTTCTTTTTATCTTCTTTCAGCTGCAGATTGATGGTTTTTGTTTTTTCACCATCATCTATCCCTGTAAATTCTGCCTGGTCGCTTTTCTTATCATATACCTGTACTTTATCTACGGCCTTAGCTTGCAGGCTTTTAGTAACTACAGCAGGATCGTCTGTGAAAAATTCTTCGCCATCCACCAGTACTTTCTTTACCTGCTCTCCTTGCGCTACAATCTGCCCGTTCTTATCTACCTGTATCCCCGGTAAGCGTTTCAGTAAGGCTTCAACTGTAGCATTATCCCTTACCTTAAAGCTATCGGCTATGTATTCAATCGTATCACCCTTTACTTTAATGGCAGCATATTGCTTGGTAAGTACAAAATCTTTCAGAAGGTGTGTTTTAGACACCATAGGTATTATACCAAGGTCTACTTTATCTTCTTTTATATTAATGATATCCAGGTAATCAGCAAGGCCCGGATAGGTAGCCATAATCAAATACTTCTGATTGGGTTTTACATTCAATGAAAAGCTACCATCTTCTTTGGTACGCGTAAACGCTACCATTACAGAATCTTTGGCTCGCATAACTGTAATACAACCATTAGGTAGTTGATTATTATTTAAAGTATCGGCTATTGAGCCTTTTATATTTACAGATTGGGCTAAACTGATATTCGTAATGAATGCCAGCAGTAAGAGGCTTAATAAGTGGCGCATTGTTGGGGGGTGGTTAACGGTTGGTTACATTAACATGACAAAAATGGCAGGAATGTTTTATAGAAGAAAATAATAAATGTTAAATAAAATTAAAACAGTCGTGGAAAAAAGGGGGATTTTTTATGAATTTCTTTGGTCAAAATGCCTTAGGAGGAATTTTTATAATGAAGGTTAGTTTTTATCTTTGTGTGACCGTTACAGCTAATTCCCTTTTATTATTGTGTTTATGAAGCTGCGCTACCGGTCTTAAAACAGGAGCGTTATGACAAAGTATATTTTTGTAACCGGAGGCGTTACATCATCATTAGGTAAAGGAATTATAGCTGCATCTCTGGCTAAACTATTACAGGCCCGCGGTTATCGAACTACCATTCAAAAATTTGACCCATACATCAACGTAGACCCAGGTACTCTTAATCCTTATGAACACGGCGAGTGTTATGTGACTGAAGATGGTGCTGAAACTGACCTGGATTTGGGGCATTACGAACGTTTTTTAAATACATATACGTCTCAGGCTAATAATGTAACCACAGGGCGTATTTATCAATATGTTATTAATAAGGAACGTGAAGGTGCTTATTTAGGTAAAACCGTTCAGGTTATCCCGCACATTACCGACGAAATCAAGCGTCGTATGATGCTATTAGGGAAAGACAATAAATATGATATTGTTATTACTGAGCTCGGTGGTACTGTAGGTGATATTGAATCGTTGCCATATGTAGAAGCAGTACGCCAGATGAAATGGGAAATGGGTGATGAGAATGCACTGGTGGTGCACCTGACACTTATCCCATACCTGAAAGCTGCCAAAGAATTAAAAACAAAGCCTACACAACACTCCGTAAAAATGATGAGTGAGCACGGGCTGAATCCCGATGTGCTGGTTTGCCGTACGGAAGAGCCACTTTATAAAGACCTGAAACGTAAAATAGCCTTGTTTTGTAACGTAACACAAGATGCGGTTATAGAAGCGCTTGATGCAGATACTATTTATGGTGTGCCATTGGAAATGATGCGTGAAAGGTTGGATGAAATATGCCTGCAAAAACTGAACCTGCCTAAAGGAACAGAACCTGACCTGAGCAAGTGGAAAGAGTTTTTGAACAAACTGCGTTATCCCAAATCAAAAGTAACGATAGGCCTTATCGGTAAATATGTAGAGCTCCAGGACGCTTACAAATCTATTCTGGAAGCATTGATACATGCGGGTGCCATGAATGAATGCAAAGTGGAGGTTCGCAACATCCATTCTGAATTATTAACCCCTGAAAATGCTATTGAAAAACTGCATAACCTTGATGCGATATTGGTAGCACCTGGCTTTGGCAGCCGTGGCATTGAAGGTAAGATTCATGCTATACGCTATGCGAGAGAAAACAAGATACCTTTCTTTGGTATTTGTTTAGGTATGCAAATGGCTTGCGTGGAGTTTGCAAGAAATGTACTGGGCATGAGCAAGGCACATTCTACCGAAATGAACCCTGATACTACAGAATCGGTTATCAGCATGATGGAAGAGCAGAAAAACATCACGCAGATGGGGGGTACTATGAGGTTAGGTTCTTATGATTGTGAATTGACGCCTGACTCAAAAGCGAGCAGCATATATGGCTCTACTCATATTACAGAACGTCACCGCCATCGTTATGAATTCAACAATGAATTCTATGATGCTTTTGAAAAAGCAGGTATGGTGCCTGTAGGTAAAAACCCTAAAACAGGGTTGGTAGAAATAGTAGAAGTGCCAAGCCATCCGTTTTATGTGGGCGTACAGTTCCACCCTGAATATAAGAGCACGGTTGAAAACCCGCACCCGCTTTTTGTAGCATTTGTAAAAGCAGCCAAGGAAGCTCAGGAACGCCGCAACGGACATAGCCATATGGTATATCAAAACAGTGTAGCGGAAGGATAAGCCCCTTCTCCTAAATACTTAAAAGGCTCCATGAAAATCATGGAGCCTTTATTTTATAACTGAATTAGTATCTGATTACACATTAAACCTGAAGTGCATCACATCACCGTCTTTCACTTCATACTCCTTGCCTTCAATTCTTAGTTTGCCATTATCGCGGCAGGCAGCTTCACTTTTAAAAGTAACGAAGTCGTTATACGCGATGGTCTCTGCTTTGATAAAACCCTTTTCGAAATCGGTATGTATGACACTAGCTGCTTGTGGTGCTTTCCATCCGCGATGGATGGTCCATGCACGAACTTCCTGCACACCTGCTGTGAAATAAGTAATGAGATTGAGCAGTTTATATGTAGCACGAATCAAACGGTTCAGGCCGGGTTCAGTCAAACCATATTCGCCGAGAAACATCAGTTTATCTTCCGCATTTTCCATCTCAGATATTTGCGCTTCGATAGAATTGTTCATCACTATGACTTCTGCACCTTCTTCCTGCGCAGCTTTTACCAATGCTTCTGAATATTTATTACCCGTGTGTATTGCAGCCTCATCAATATTAGCTACATACAACACAGGTTTTTGAGTTAAAAGAAATAAATCAGCTACAGCTTCAAAATCTTCACCTTCCAGTTTCAACCCACGTATATTTTTACCTTGCATTAAGTGCTGCTGGCATTGCACCAACACATCGTATACACGTTTCGCTTTAGGGTCATTTTTAGCTATCTTCTCATAACGCTGCATTTTCTTTTCAACACTATCAAGGTCTTTCAATTGCAATTCGGTATCTATAATCTCTTTATCGCTAATCGGATTTATCTCACCTTCCTCACGCAGGATATTTTCGTCTTCAAAACAACGTATCACATGCACAATCGCATCAACCTCACGAATGTTGGCAAGGAATTTATTCCCTAATCCTTCGCCTTTGCTGGCACCTTTTACCAAACCGGCTATATCCACAAACTCGATGGTAGTAGGCACTGTGCGTTGTGGCTGAACCAGTTCAGCCAGTTTATCCAAACGCTCATCGGGTACATCTACCTGTCCTACGTTAGGTTCTATAGTACAGAACCTGTAATTAGACGCCTGTGCTTTAGCGCTGTTACTAACCGCGTTGAACAATGTTGATTTACCTACATTCGGAAGCCCTACTATACCCGCTTGCAATGCCATACTGTATTAAAAATTTGCGCAAAGGTAAGCCTTTGTCATCAGGATTAAGTAATGAAATATTAGAATTTCTGCAATGCGGCCTCCATGACTGAATATACCTTTTGCTTTAACACAGGCAGATCTGACGCTACCAGTCCTTTAGTTTCAACGGGTTCCAGATAAATGACCCTGTTGCGACCCGGCGTAAGTTTCCACCATGCACTATAATGCCAGCGATTAACCGTATCGGGGAATATCATAGGCAAAACAGGGGTTTGTGTATTAATAGCAAGTCTGAATGCACCATCATAAAATTCTTTTAATGGCTTACCCGTTTCATTAAATGTCCCTTCAGGGAAAACAGCAATATTGCATTCCCGTTTCAGCATCCGCCACATGAGCCTCAGGCTCTTGGCTCGGCTATGTTCACTGCTACGGTCTACCAATATCGCCAGTTGTTTGTACACAAATCCGAAAACTGGGATTTTTGCCATCTCCTTTTTTGCAAGCGTCCGAAAGTAATATGGTACTGCTGCATATATCAGTACAGTATCCATATACGAGATATGATTGGCTACATAGACATACTTTTTATTATCAGGGCGTTTGCCCTTTCTGATAACAGGCTGCCCGATGCAAAATAGCCAGCAATAAGACCAATAGTGCGCAATGTTCCAGATGATGCGCCGTGCCCATGCTTTGTCAAAACTGCCAACCATAAGAAAGACAGGGAATGCCGCCAACAAGCAGGCAGCGAATGTTGTGATTACATAAAATGTATAAAAAGGTTGTAGTATCCTTTTCAGCATAGATTTATTGCATGCCGGGAAATAATGGACGCCCTACAAGTTCGCGGAAAGGCCAGGGTATTGTTGCCATAATGATAACCATTGCCAAAAGTGTATACCAAAACAATTTTTTGAATTTACTGCTATCGGGAATATCTTTCTTTATCGCACTATATCCTATATGCACAAGTATAATAGCCACCAGCATTCCTGTAATGTGCTCTACTCCCCAAAAGCGACTGACCTTGTCTTTCATTACAGCACCCATACCACCCATGTTGCTGATATTTTTCATGCCCCAAGGACCAACAAAATATAAAAATAACCCCACTAGTAGCTGAATGTCGCAACTGATCATCAGGAATAAGGCGAGTCTCTTATCTTTCTTTCCAAATGGCTTTTTGCCACCAACACCCATTATGCTATTGAAGATAACAGCTAATGCAAAGATGATGATGAACCAGCGTAACAGGCTATGTAAATCTAAAAGGCCTTTTTCCATAAAGATGAATTTGGTGCAATCTACAACGGCAAGTATTATAACGCAAATAGAAAAGAGTTATTACCAATTCATTCTCTGGCGTAACTGCCTTATATGTTCCGTGTGATGACGGCTGTGCCATGCATATAATGCCGTAAGTTCCCAAAGTGTAATTGTGCGTTCTTTTTCCGGATGATAAACTGTACATTCCCAATCGCTGTCTTTCATATTCTTTAAAACAACGACCCAACGCCTGTGTAAAGCGTGTAATAATGTATTAGATACATTCACGGGAACAGCAGATACATCTGGCAATTTTGCCCATTCAGCCTCAGCATAAGGTTTTATCGTCGGGTTATTTTCAGTAAGCCCGAGTTTAAGGCGTATATATGCATTCATATGGCTATCAGCAACATGATGTACAACCTGAATAATTGTCCATCCATCGGGACGATATGGCGTTTGTAGCTGGTGCTCATCCAAATTTTCGATACATAAATCCATCCATCCGGGCAGTGCTTCAATCACACTTATCCATTCCTGTAAATCAGCTTTTGTGTAGCTGTCTGGCTTCTGATACCTGCCAATCGGGTAGCGTAGTTGTTCGAGATTATCTGTCATAATTCAAATGTAGAATTAATAAATAATTCATCGCATTGATTATTTTTAACTGAAATATAAATACCCCCTTTAATGCAATCCGAAAAGCTGCGAAAAGAAACGACTTGTTTGAATTGTGGTGCAGAGGTATTAAAGCGCTATTGCCCTGAATGCGGGCAAGAAAATATAGAGCAGGTATCTTCTGTAACTGGTCTTTTTGTAGGGCTTTTTACTAAGTTCACTCATCTGGATGGGAAATTCGCTACAACGATGAAGGAGCTTTTGTTGAGGCCCGGATTTGTAGCATACGAATTTATCAACTTCAGACGGCGTAAATATTTGGATCCGCTTAGTCTGTTCTTTACAGTAAGTGCACTCAGCATTCTTATTACATTGTATATAGAAGCTAAAGACCAAACTAGGCTTAGTGTGCAAAATGATCCTGTACTGAAACATATGGTTGATTCTGCTTTTGCTGTTTATTTAAAAAAAGATTCTTTTGCAGTCACAGCTGTAAAATATAATGATCATACATCGAATGTATTTGCAGTTCCCTTTTTGTACAGACGAGGAGAAGCGTATTATGATTCAGTTCAAAATACAATGCCTGCTGAGAAAAAAAGCAATTGGCTAAAAAGACACTATGAAATAAAGCTAATACGATCCTGGAAGGAATACGAGAACAATCCATATGCGATAGACTATAAATCAGGAAAAAATTTTTATGGCACTTTCGCCAATTTTATGTTGATATCAATAGGCCTTTTTGCAATGCTACTTTATATTCTTAATGTTCGAAGAAGGCAGGTCTATAACTTATTCTCACATGTTATTTTCAGTCTTAACTATTTCACTGTAGTATGGGTTTTCCTCGCAATACAGATGGTAACATTTTACACTATCGCTATTGCCGGGAAAACAGACAAGTTTGACATAGCGCGTTGGTTGATCTTATTTGGTTTACTCTTGTACTTGTTTGTCGCCATGAAAAGATTCTACAAACAAAGCTATCTGAAAACAGGTATCAAATTCATTATACTTGCAGCCGTATTTATCACATTATTTGTGGCTAGTGCCATAATGATTTTATTTTATTCAGCTCTTAATATTGCCGGCAGTTGATGGGTATTCTTCTAAATACGAGATATTATGTCACACAATAAACTTCGCAAAGAAACAGATTGCCTGAACTGTGGTGCACAGGTAACCGGGCGTTATTGTGCTAATTGCGGTCAGGAAAACGTTGAGCCGAAACAAACATTCGGGCACCTCCTAACCCATTTTTTTAACGATATTACCCACTTTGACGGCAAATTTTTTGTTACCGCGAAAACTTTGTTGTTTAAACCCGGCTTTCTATCCGAAGAATATTTAAAAGGTCGCAGGATGAAATATTTAGATCCTGTAAGGATGTACCTGTTTATTTCTGCTGCTTTTTTTATCACATTTTTCGCTGTTAATAAATCAACTGAATTTGTGACACGTGAAAGCGACCCTCTTAAGTATTATCTTACAGATTCTGTACTTAAATCAAAAGAAGCCGAACACTTCAAGGGCTTTACTTCTTTTACAATACAAGGTAAAAAAATATGGTTGCTGAATGTTGACAGCATGCATAGGTTCGGCATGAAATATTACGACTCAGTACAAAAGACCTTACCGACAAAATTCAAGAGTAGTGGCATTGAAAGGTATTTTGAAGAAAAGCTTGTTGCAATATGGCCGGTGTACCTCGCAGACCGCTATAACTTTATGGATAAAGTGAATGAAAAATTTTATCACTCACTATCAAAAATAGTATTCATATCATTACCATTTTTTGCATTGTTCTTATACCTTCTGTATATACGCAGGCGTAAGGAATTATATTTTGTTTCTCATGTCATATTTTCTCTCCATTGTTACTGTGTAGTGTTCATACTATGGTTTTTTATATTGCTACTCAATAATAAATATTATCAGGCCCCTGATATAGTGAGCATCATTGCTGTATCACTTATTGCAATACTTTCTATAGTATATTTCTATCTTGCCATGAAACGCTTCTATAAGCAAGGGTGGTTTAAAACACTTATAAAATATTGTTTGCAATATATTGCGTCAAGCATTCTTATACTTGTCCTTGTATTGGGCATGCTCATAAAATCTTTTCTGGATATGGCACCGCATTAGTCATATAGAAGGGCAAACAGTGTCTAAAAGACATAACCTTGCACGTTACAAGTTGAAGGCAGTACTGTTTAAATAAACATACGTACCTTCGCAGGCGATTCCAATATGTTAGCAGCAGTTAACGATACTAACTTACTTCCTATTGACAGGATACTCGGACAAAGCACACGATTGCTTCAACGTGTTGTATTGTTAGAACATAGCAATATCAGAGCAGAATATTTTAGTGTTTACTATGATGAGAATTTGCCCGAAGAACATGCCAAGCTCAATTTGTTTCCTGTTAACGATAATGAGTATTGCATTCAGTTATCATACATAAGGTTTGATTCTAACTCTGATACTGCAAAAGTGTATTGGATAGAATTTAAACCTGGGTTTTTTGAACAATATCCTATATCATTAATCAATTCAGAAAAACCATTCAAGCTAGACAAGATCACTGAACAACAATTCTCCATTTGCACACAATCTCTGGCATTACTGGAACAATTAGAAGAAGCTGACACGCAAACTTCATTTACTTTTTCGCTTCGTACTACAGAGATCATAACACATTTATTACGCCGTGCGTTAGAATGTATACAAGTACCTTTTACAGTATGTCCGGTACCCGCCTGTCGTTTTTTGGCTTATGACACTGAGCGTGAGAAAATAATTGAGGCACAAACCATACTCAACCAACGCTTTGATAATACCGTTACAATTAAAGAATTATCACGCATGGTAGCCATGAATGAATGTTACCTGAAAAAGGGCTTTAAGGCTATGACCGGTAAAACCATACACGAGTACACGCATGAATTACGAATAATAAAAGCTAAAGAAATGTTGCAGCTGCAAGGTTTGTCTGTTTCTGAAGTATCTAACACGCTTGGCTTTAGCAGTATCTCCCACTTTAGTACAGCTTTTAAGAAAGCTACAGGCATGAAGCCTTGTGAGTTATTATCCTAACGAATATATTTTCCGATTACCGGCAAAGTCTTCAAATCTTCTTTTTGCGAAATGAATATAAACGCCAGGTAGATGAACATAAAACTTGTACCTGACAGCAAGCGTAACCCCATAACATTTACATATTGACAAACCATATAGTGTAACGCATATACCAACAACATCACTCCAAATAAACGCAGTAATTTAGATACATTATAAGGAATAGGGAATACTTTCTGTCCCCAGAAATAGGAAATCAGCATCATACTGCCATAGCAAGCCAAAGTAGCCCACGCACAAGCTATATAGCTGTAATGAGGAATAAAGACATAATTAATGAGCAATGTAATAATAGCCCCTATTATCGTAATCGTAGCCCCTGCGTTTGTTTTATGTGACAACTTATACCATATAGCCAAGTTGTAATATGCACCCAAACACATGTTGGCGATAAGTAAAAGCGGCACTACAGACAGGCCTGTCCACATTTGCGGATTACGAATAAATTGTTTCCAGATATCCAAATATAACATCACCACCAAAAACATAACACACAATATCATAATGAAATAATTCATAACACGGGCATACGTTTTAGGTGCGTCTTCTCCTCTTGCCTGTTGAAAGAAAAACGGTTCTGCACCCATTCGAAATGCTCGTACAAAAAGTG
This sequence comes from Bacteroidota bacterium, assembly GCA_018267965.1. GTDB lineage: Bacteria > Bacteroidota > Bacteroidia > Chitinophagales > Chitinophagaceae > Polluticoccus. The sequence goes on from JAFDXK010000002.1 coordinate 69,660, forward strand.
TAATGAGTATAGACAATTTATAGCAGGCACTATATATACCTACCTCAGCCTTTTTTGCCAACTCATCACCTGCAGGAGACCACCACCCCAACATGATACGGTCGAATGTTTCATTGATTACACCACCAAAACCAACAATTAATAGCGGTGCCGAATAAATAAGCATTTCTTTCCAGAGTTTTGTATCCCAGTCAAAGCGTATACTTAAAAATTCAGGCAGTAATAATAGAAAGGTAAATATTGACATAGCAAGGTTGGCAATAATGTAATACCCTGCCCCCATTGATGGTGAATACCACGATGCTATAAATGTATCAGAATGGTTCTTAGCATAAGATGGCAGTATAGTATAAAAGAAAACGACTAATAAAATGTTGAGAATAATTCCTGCCACTTTTATAAAAGCATATTTACGCGGCCTGCCATCATTTCGTAGTTTAGCGAAGGGTAATGTAGATAAAGTATCTATAGCAATGATAGATGCAGCCCAGGTAACAAATTGCGGATGTTCGTCAACCCGTAATAAATTGGCAAGTGGAATCCTCGATGTAATAATTATAAAAGTGAAAACCAAAGTAGTGGCAATCAATGATATACTGCCAATATTGTATACATGCTTACCATTATGGTCTTTATTACTAAAACGGAAAAAAGTGGTTTCCATACCATAGGTATACACCACATTCATAAAAGGTATAGCGGAATAGATAAGGCTCATCTCTCCATACACGCTGGCACTCATGTAATGAGTGAGATATGGAGTAAGCAGGTAATTCAAAAAACTTGCAAATATGGAACTAAGTCCATACCACATCGTTTGCCCTGCAAGTTTTTTTAGTGATGCCAATTTGTATTTGGTGTATTATTCAATTACCCAGGTTTCTCTGCCTTCCAGCAACTTATCGAGGTTGCCTTTGCCTTTTGTTGCAATGGCATCTTCTATTTGCAATTTCATACCATCCTCGTATGTCGGGCGTTCTGCCTGATAGAATACACCAAACGGACGAGGAAAATGGCCTGCTGTAGCCGGATTATCAAATAAACGTGTAAGTATCTGTGCTTTGAAAAAGTCTTTCTCGTCATGTATCCAAAGGTCGCTGACACTATGCCCGTCTGCGATATTCACTATTACAGGTTTGTGCCCGTCTAACTTGATACCTCTTTCTTTATTCGGACCGAATAACAAAGGTTGGTCATGTTCCAAAAACAGGCACTCTTCCATCTTCGTTCCTTTCTCAGTAAATATTTCAAAGGCACCATCGTTGAAGATGTTACAGTTTTGATATATCTCTAAGAAAGAAGCTCCATGATGTGCATTAGCACGATGCAACATAGCTTGCAGATGTTTGGGGTCTCTATCCATACTGCGTGCTATAAAACTGGCATCAGCACCCATTGCAAGGGCTAGCGGATTAAATGGATGGTCAATACTTCCGAACGGGGTAGACTTAGTTATTTTGTGCTCTTCTGATGTTGGTGAATATTGCCCTTTTGTCAAACCATATATCTGGTTGTTAAAGAGCAAAATATTTACGTCAAAATTGCGTCGTAATAAATGTATGGTATGATTGCCTCCAATACTCAAGCCATCACCATCACCCGTTACGATCCATACACTCAACTCAGGACGTGTAGCTTTCAAACCACTGGCAATAGCAGTAGCGCGCCCGTGTATGCTATGCATACCAAATGTATTCATATAATAAGGGAAGCGGCTGCTACATCCGATACCTGATATTATTACAATATTCTCTCGAGGTATACCTGTTTGAGGTAAAATCGTTTGTACTTGTTTTAATATAGAATAGTCTCCGCAACCCGGGCACCACCGTACTTCCTGATCTGTAGCAAAATCTTTAGCTGTAAGCGGTGTACTGCCATTGGCAGGAGGTGGGGGTGTAATCACTGCGTCACTCATAAGTCAAAATAATATACAAATTTCAGTATAAAGGTTGTGAAAAGCAAATCGCTACAAGAATATGACTTGCTTTTATGAAAACCTTAATAGGTTTGTATTGGTAAAGACGGAAAGATAAAAATGAGGGCCGATTTGTATCGGCTCTTTTTATCTTTACAACATGCAATCACCTATAGGTATTTTTGACAGCGGTTATGGCGGGCTAACAGTATTTAAGTCTATTGCCGCCAAATTGCCACAATATGATTATATATATCTAGGTGATAATGCACGCGCCCCTTATGGCAACCGTTCTTTTGAAACAGTACATGAATATACATTACAATGTGTAAAATGGTTTTTTGAACAAGGATGTCAATTGGTAATACTGGCTTGCAACACTGCGAGTGCCAAAGCCCTTCGCACCATACAACAAAATGACTTACCTGCGCTTGGTACAGATAAACGTGTATTAGGAGTTATAAGGCCTACGGCAGAAGTTATCGGGAGCTATACCAAAACAAGAGAAGTTGCTGTTTTAGGCACGAAAGGCACTATTAATTCAAGGTCTTATGAAATTGAGATCAATAAATTTTTCCCGGACATCAAGGTGCATCAAATGGCCTGCCCCATGTGGGTACCCATTGTAGAATACGGGGAATATAACACACCTGGTGCCGATTATTTTGTAAAAAAATATCTTGATCAATTACTGCTGTCAGCCCCGAACATAGATTGTGTGCTTTTAGCCTGTACTCATTATCCCATATTGATGGACAGTATTAAACGCCATTTACCCCAAGGTATCAACATAATTGCCCAGGGAGATATTGTAGCTGCAAGCCTGGCAGATTATTTACATCGTCATACAGATATAGAAAACAACATCACTAAAACTGGAAGCACGTTGTTTTATACTACTGATGATGCCTTCGATTTTAATAATCATGCTTCTGTATTTTTTGGTAAGCAGGTAACAGCTTTACAATTACATTTGAAATAACACGTTTTAAATAATAAAGCCCCGACTAGTCGGGGCTTTATTTATAGTACTTATCTGTAGTCTATTTTACTACTAACTTTTGGGTTGCTTTTTCACCATCTGCTTTCAACTCCACAAAGTAAACTCCTTTAGTCATTTGGCTCATGTCTATCTCCTGAGTAAACTGACCACCATTGTGTTCGTATGTTTTAGTCATTACAACCTGTCCGGTAACGTTTGTTATAGTCACCTGTACATCTTTTGATGCCTTGGTGGTGTAGAATTGCAATTTGAATTTGCCATCGGTAGGATTAGGGAATAATCCGAAATTGTTGATATCACCAATACCATTCACACCCGCAGGGAATAGCTTGTTCAGTACTACCATAAAGTCGTGCGTTTCACCCGAGATATAACCGCCACAAGCTTCATCCGATGGTACATTAGGTGTGATATTATTATTCAAAATGATGCGCATACCGGTTGGCACACCTGCAATTACTACGCTTGGAATAGTAAAGGTATCGGCTATCGTAAAGTTGCTCATACTTGTATAACCTGTGAATACCCTTTCATAAGGCATATCATATTGCTTATTGTTATTATAATCTATGAAAATGGTCACTTTTGCATCGCCATGTATTTGTGTATACATAGTGTGATATGCAGTTACAATGTAAGTACTGTCAGCAAACAGTTCTATAGGCGTATCGTCAGTATGGTCAGTACGCTTTTTATGAGCCAAGCCATTCAATAAATGTGGTCCGCCTATATTCATTGTGTAATCACCAATAGTGATACCGCCTATGTCGCTTGAGTCTAGCACATTACCGCCAATCGCCTGGCTGTAGCAGTAACATTTGTAACCATCTTTAGCTTTTACATTGTATACAGTACTGTATGTAGTATCACTTGTACGTGGGCATACCATTCTTACACGATAGTATAATGGCTGACCGGTAAATACTTTAGATAATTGATCCTGGTCATTACTGCTATTAACATTTGTCCAGCCTATATTATCAGCAGACACTTGCCACAAACGTTGCAGTTCAGATTTTTTCTTTTCGTAAGTGGTGTCAGTTACCATATAATCATAGTCCGGGCAAAGTGCCGATTCATCAGATACTACAGTACCGGCATTGCTTGGGCCTTTACATGGTTCGTAACGCATATCTACAAGATAATCTTCTGTTTCACCTTCCGCAGAGCCGAAACCACATGAATCAGGGTTTCCTGTACTTGCTATTACACGCATACCCGTAAGCCCAATCTCTGCACTATGAGGTATCGTAAATGTGTTACTTTCTGTATTAGGTACGGTAGATGAAGCCGTTATTTTTTTCAGCATCACTCTGTCGGTAGCTTCATAAATTCCATTCCTGTTGATATCTACATATACTGCAACATTTACCGTTGCAGGCATAGTAGTTGCCGATGTAATTGCAGACACCTGGAATTTAAAGGTGCTATCCCGGTACAACACAACAGGCGGTACAGAATACTGGAAGGTAGAATAGGTGTATTTAGCACCTGAATTAACCGTTGCAGGTGTAGATGTACCATTATCGAGACGAACTTGTCCTGATGGCATAGCCAGCACTTTTACATTACCTACATCCACGCCCAATGCCGCTGTTGCTCCGTTATCGCAATAACAATAATAGAACGGTGCTATATCAACAAGTTTTGCCGGCGTAGTATATGATTTACCGGTTGCGATACACGTGATAATACAACGATAATATTTCTTTTGAGTAATTGAATCTTTGATATCTGCATACAATCCTATCGGACCTGTGTAATTAGTCCAGCTAGTTCCGTTGTATGACATTTGCCATTGATAGCTGGCATTAGAATAAAAAGTAACCGGCTGAATTTTAAATGGCTTATTCGGACATACCGGTGTTGGTGCATCAACAAGTGATTTTGGTGTATCTGTACATGGATAGCCTGCAAAGAAATCAAAACCGAACTGGTATGAATACCTTCTTGGTGTACATGAAGGCGCTGCAGAAGTCAAACCATAAGAATGTGTGTTACCTGTATAGATTGGATTTACCGGAGTACCACCGGCATAAATTGGCATACCTACCGATCCGCCTGTCTGACTGACATCTATCACGACCGGTTGTGAAAAGTCTACATATACCGGAGTAGTAAGCGGTATAGCAAACCATGCACCACCTGGTGCTGAAGGTAAAGACCATGCTGCAGAATAGAATGCAGGTGTTAGCCCTGTCAGGTAAGTTGTGCCTAAAGAAGTCACGGATGTATTACCTACAGCAACTGTAAAATCATTAAACACAGAACCTGATCCGCTATAACCCGTATATGTTTTAAAATATATTGTTGTTATGAAGCCAGGACCTGAAATAGCTGGCGAAAAATCGCCCGGGAAATACAAAAACTGAGATCTGTAGTTACCCCAACCAGAACCGACACCTAACGGAATATAGTTACCGCCGGTTGCATTATTTGTATACGAATACTGAGGCGTTTGAGCGTTTGCTGTATATATGAACAGCAAACTCAAAACAAATAGTAAACTTTTTCTCATTTTACTACAATTTTTTAGGGATTAAGACATTACTAACCAACGAAAAGATAGCAATCAAAAAAATAAAAAACATTAAACTGACATTAAAATATTAATTCGATAAGTGTATCTACAATAATTAAATGTTAATAATATATTGATAGTCAATTAATTAAAAAGGCCGTCTAATTAGACGGCCTTTTTAATTAATATAAAACCTGTTAAAATATTACCTGATTACAAGCTTTTGAGTCAGTTTTTCACCATTAGCATTCAACTCAACAATGTATACGCCTTTTGCAACATCATTGAGATTTATTTGCTGACTGAACTGAGAACCTGAGGTTGTATACATTTGATGAAATACTTGCTGCCCTGTAACATTGCTGATAGTAACATCAACTTGCTTAGCATCACCGCTATTGTTGAATTGCAGCATGAACTTACCGTCATTAGGGTTTGGATATACAGCAAGGTTGCTGATTGAACCTACAGGTTTCACTCCCTCAGGGAAAATTTTATTCAGTGCAACAATAAAGTCGTGAGTTTCACCAGATGTGTATGGGCCACAAGCTTCGTCTGACGGCGTATTAGGTGCCAGGTTGTTGTTAATGATAAAACGCATACCTGTTGGCACTCCTGTTATCACCACAGATGGTATTGTGAATGTATCTGCAATAGTAAAATTGCTCACACTTGTATATCCGGTATACACTCTTTCATACGGCACATCATACTGCTTGTTGTTGTTGTAATCTATAAAGATGGTAACCTTAGCATCTGCATGTATCGCAGAATGCTGTGTATGATAGACAGTAATAATGTAAGTGCTGTCTGCAAACAACTGTAATGGAGCCTCGTCAGTATGGTCTGTACGTTTGCTGTATGCAGCTGGGTTCAACAAATGCGGACCGCCGGTGTTCATTGTATAATTACCGATGGTGATACCACCGATGTCACTTGTATCTTTTACATTACCACCAACTGATTGGCTGTAGCAATAGCATTTGTAACCATCTTTAGGTTTGATGTTACCTACTGTACTGTAAGTAGTGTCGCTCGTACGAGGACATACCATCCTTACACGATAATATAATGGTTGGCCTGTGAATATTTTGTTTAGTTGATCTTGATCATTACTACCCGTCATGTTAGTCCAGCCAATATTATCTGCTGATACCTGCCACAAACGTTGTAATTCTGATTTCTTCTTTTCATACGTGGTATCCGTTACCATATAATCATAATCAGGACATATCTGAGCTACCGAGGTTATCGCATCTCCTGCGTTAGCAGGACCTTTACACGGTTCCCAACGCATATCTACCAAATAGTCTTCTGTTTCACCTTCTGCTGAACCGAATCCGCATGAATCAGGGTTACCTGTACTTGCTATAACACGCATACCGGTGAGCCCTATTTGTGCATCGTGTGGTATCGTGAAAGTATTGCTCTCTGTATTAGGTACTGTTGATGCTGCTGTGATCTTCTTCTGCAATACTTTATCTGTAGCATCGAATATGCCGTTCCTGTCCATATCTACAAACACTACAACATTAACCGTTGCCGGCATGGTTGCAGCAGAGGTAATAGATGATACTGAAAATTTGAATGTACTGTCCCTGTACATTACAACAGGAGGTACAGTATACTGGAATGAACTGTATGCATATTTAGAATTTGTATTACTTACAGCAGGTGTAGAGATACCATTGTCCAGGCGAACTTGTCCTGATGGCATAGCTAATACTTTTACGTTACCTACGTCCAATCCCGTAGTAACAGCAGCACCATTATCACAGTAGCAATACATAAAGCCTGCTACTTTTACAAGGTAAGCAGGTGTAGTGTATGACTGGCCTGAGTTTGTACAAGTAATTTTACAACGATACCACCTATCGTTATAAATAACATCGTTGATATCACCATAAGCACCTACAACACCTGTATAATTTTGCCAGCTAACACCATCGTCAGAATATTTCCATTCGTAGGTTTGTTGAGTTTGAGGAAGACCTGCAAGGCTCACTTTTAGAGGCTTACCAGGGCAAACGGGATTGGGTGTAGCTGTAACAGAATATATGTTTGGAACTCCTGAACATGGTGCATTAATAACGAACGTATAGTCTTCAATTTCACCAAATGTTACAGAAGAACACGGGCCCCATGTTACAGTAGCATACACACACATTACACGCATACGTGTAGTGCCCGGTGTTGCAGTTGACGGAACAACAAATGAGCTGGAAACTGTTTGTCCGCTATTTAATTGTCCTCCATACCAAACTTCTTCACCCGGATCGGTCATGTCACCATCAATATTCCAGTCTACAAATATTCTGTAGTACTCAGGAAAGCTAGGTGTATTAGTAACAGTAAAATTCACAGTCATACTTGGCACTGCAGTATGTACCATACTTAAATAAGCATTGATACCTGTAGCGGCGTTCTGACAACCTGTATTTGGGTTCGAAATGTTAGTTATACCACCACTTGTAGAAAAAGATTGAATATAATCAGCGGCAGAACAACCTATCGCAATAGAAGGGTTACAATACTGAGCCTCAGCATTGCCTACAACTAATGTAGCAACAGTTAATAGAAATAATTTGCGTAATAATTGCTTCATAAAGCAAGTTTTAATTGTATTAAATAGTTTAAAAGCTATGATTGTCCATAGCCTGATTGGCACTAAATTAACATTTTTTAACTTCTTTGGAGATTAATATGCAATTAATTAAATTATTTTTATAATATATTATAGATTGTTTTACATAACATATATTCAAAATTTGCTACGCAATAACGACATCGTAAGTCAATACCCCTCAAAAGGTGTTATGACAATTAGTGCATTAGGCGCTAAATTCACATCCTCATATTAAACAGTAAAATGAAATACTTACCAATTCCGTCAAAATTATACACACAAAACCGTGAGCGTTTTGTCAAGAAAATGAAGCCTAATTCTGTCGCCATATTTCCGGGTAATCCTGTTTTACCTACTAATGGCGATGCGGTATATACTAATAAACCTAATTCTGATGTGTTATGGCTTTCAGGGGTAGTACAAGAAAAATCAATGGTTATACTTTATCCGGACAATCCTGATAAAAATGGAAGAGAAGTACTTGTATTGACTCGTCCTAATGAACATCTTGAAAAATGGAATGGCCATTTGCTGCGCAAAGATGAAGCCACTGCAATATCGGGTATCAAAAACATTCAATGGCTGGACAGTATCGATGCGCAACTACAGGTAATGATGCACCACGCAGAGCATGTATACCTGAATACAAATGAAAATGATAGGTTAGACACTTCTTTGTTCCGTCCTGATCTGTTATTCGTTCACGATTTCATGAAGCGTTTCCCTGTTCATAAATATGAACGCAGTGCGCCTATCATTAAAGAACTGAGAGCTATAAAAACCAAAGAAGAAATTGCTGTGACGCAAACTGCTGTTGATATTACTCACAAAGCGTTTTTGAGGGTAATGAAGTTCATCAAGCCGGGTGTGTTCGAACATGAGATAGAAGCAGAAGTAACGCATGAGTTTTTAAAGAACAGGGCAACGGGGCATGCATATGGCTGTATTCTTGCATCTGGCGACAGGGCACGTGTATTACATTATGTGGAGAATAACCAGGAGTGCAAAAGTGGTGAATTGATACTCATGGACTTCGGTGCCGAATACGGTAACTACTGCGCCGATATGACCCGCACCATTCCCGTAAACGGCAAATTTTCTAAGCGCCAAAAAGAAGTATACAATGCTGTGCTGGATGTACACAATTATGCAAAAGGCATTCTGAAACCAGGAATATCTATTGTTGATTACACTACAAAAGTTTGCGGTGAAATGGAAAAGCAATTATTGAAAATAGGATTGCTTACAAAGAATGATATTAAAAACCAGGATCCTGAAAATCCTGCTTATCGTAAATACTTCTACCATGGCGTCACACACCATTTAGGTATTGACGTGCATGATGTGGGCACACGCGTATTGCCTGTAAAAGAAGGTATGTTATTTACCATTGAGCCCGGTATTTATATAGAAGAAGAACAAATGGGCATACGTATAGAAAACAATGTATGGCTTACTAAGAACGGCAGCATCGACTTGTTTAAAGGTATACCTATAACGGTTGAAGAAATTGAAGCCGCTATGAAACGTAAATAGTTTTCCTGTAATTAGAATAAAAATATAAAGGGCTGCATACGCAGCCCTTTATATTTTTGATGATTAATATTCTTTATTAAACGCCTACCATCAATGGCATCAACAACATTAACACATCTTCGTTGTCATTCTTTTCGGTAGGACGGAAAATACCTGCGCGAGTTGGTGTGCTTAGTTCTACTTGTATATCGGCAGTATCAAGGTTAGCAATCATTTCTACCATCAACTTAGCGTTGAAAGCGATTTTCATGTCCTCGCCATTGTATTGGCAATTCAATGTTTCCTTTCCTTCGTAACTAAAATCTATATCCTGCGCACTAAGCTCCAGTTTGTTGCCTTTTATTTCAAGAACGATTTGGTTTGTTGTTTTATTGGCAAAAATGCTAACCCTGCGCAATGCGCTTACCAAGTCGTTTCTGTTAATAGTAAGCCTGTACGGATTGTCTTTAGGAATAACAGCTTTGTAATCAGGGAAACGAGCATCTATCAAACGACAGCTCATGCTCATTTTATCATTGCTGACAAACAGGTGGCTGCTGTTGTAAGAGATATTCAGTTGTGTATCGTCAGCAGGCAATGTAGCTCTCAGTTGTTGCAAAGGCTTTTTAGGTACTACAAATCCTTCCTGCGAAGGAGAGCTAATGTCAGAGCGATTGAACTGTACCAACCTGTGCGCATCTGTAGATACAAATGTGATACCGTTTTTACCCATTTCAAAATATACGCCCGTCATTGCAGGGCGCAATGTATCTGTACTAACAGCAAAAAGTGTTTTATTAATGCTTTCGATTAATGCGATAGATGGCATACTGAAGCTGGTAGTATCACCCGGAGCAGGTTCTTTAGGGAAATCATCTGCTTTTTCGCCGCCAATTTTATATTTACCTACATCGCTCGACATTTCAATAGAAAGGTCTTTCTCATTTACGTTGAACGTTATCGGTTGTTCAGGAAGGTTCTTCAGGTAATCAGTCAGTATTTTTGAGGGAATACAAATGCGTCCGTCACCTTGTGCGTCATTTACATCCATCTGCACACGCATCATTGTTTCAAGGTCTGTAGCTGTAAGTGTCAGTGTATTACCCTTCAATTCAAACAGAAAATCTTCCAATACAGATAGCACGGTATTAGTACTAATGACACCGCCTATTTGTTGCAGATTTTTAAGCAAAACGGTAGATGTTACGATAAAACGCATTTCAAAAATATGTTAGGAAACAAAGATAATCGTTTAGCCCTATTAGCAATAGGGCTGTGGATAAACGGTTAATTCTTAAGTGGGCGCTCTTTGTAATCAGTCTGTACTGCTTTGTGCAACACTATGGTAGTATTGAGTTTGCCGGTATTATCCTTGTATCTGCCCGGAATCCCTACAAACGCATCGGCAAAACCCAAGTATAATTTATCTGCATCTGCAGGTATTAAGATTTTTTGTGTTTCACCTTTGTCTGTATGCCCGTCGCCTATATAGAAGACTTGTCCTAAATCGGGTCCCCACGTTATATAATTATCCTTATCAGTAAAATTAATCGCATGTGCAGGCTCCGTTTCAAAAACTGATGTACTAATAAAGACGCCTACCAGAAAGCCCTTTTTCTTTGAATGCGCAATTCCAGTCATTTCTTTGCATTTTGAGCCATCAATATTTGTCAGCCCAGCACAACCATCTGCCGTACAATCTTTACAACTATCCTTGTCAGCGTAAAAATTTACAATACCCGTGGTTTTTTCGAAGGTCACCATCTTGTAGCCTGATACGTCTACTACTACAGGCTCTATACCTTTACCACCCGATACTAAATCATCCTTAATTAAAAAGTTATTGAAGTACACATCGCATTTTGCGTCTATCTCCAATTGTTGTTTGGTTACATCCTGTGCTCGCAATGCTAACGATGCAAAGAATAAAGCGTAAAAGGCAAGACATTTTTTCATATTCTAAAATTACTATTTTTAAATATGCGTCTATCTATACTAACGTTGATAATGGCATTTTGTTATACAGCATCTGCTCAAAGCCATAAGAAAAATCTTTTCACAGATAATTATGCTGTTATCTGCGATACTTCTTTACAGACAATGATGCTCATACATGAGGACAAAGATGAACTTACCTGCACCAGGCTTGACAACAAAGAATTGCAATTAATAGATACTTTGTTGAAGGATGCCATTAGTGACTATAACAAGAAACTGGAAAAAGAATACAAAAAACGATATGGTGGTAGAAAAATGGACATCAGCAATATGACTATTGACTTATATAAAGAGAACTATAAACGTCAATGCTTTGCTTATGTAAATAAAAAAGGAGAGAAAATAGTTTGGGTGAATTGTATGTGCTCAGAAGATCCTGTTGATATAGAAGGCTGGAAAAGCCATTTGATTATAGTACGCGATGGAGGTAAGTGTTATTTCAACTTAAAAGTAGATTTGGCTAAAAAAGAAGCTTATGATTTGCGGGTAAATGGCGAAGCATAAAAAAAGCGCAGAACAACGCCCTGCGCTTAAAATATCAATTATTACGTTTTACAATAACGATTTTACTTTTTCAATAACTGCTTGCATACCACCTACATCCTGACCACCGGCAGTAGCCAGTGTTTTCTGTCCGCCGCCGCCACCTTTAATGAGTGGGGCAACATGTTCTTTGATGATCTTTCCGGCATCTAAACCTTTGGCAGCCACAACACTGTCTGCCACACCCACGGCTACAAATGGTTTACCATCTATATTGGCGCAAAGAACAATTACATGATCGTTCAGGTGGTGTTTCACATCAAAGCATAGTTTTTTCAGCATATCAGCACTTCCTACTTCTACTATAGTGCCAACAAACGTTACCTGGTTGATAATCTCATCTTTAGTAAGTACTTCGTTGCGGATAGCTACTAATTGACGTGCTTCAAGCGATTCTACATGTTTCTCCAGTTGTGCTTTTTCTTCCTGCAGTTTTTCTATGGCCTTGAGTGCATCTTTCGGATTCTTCAAAGCAGCATTGATGCTGTGCAATGTATGCAGGTGTTCATTCACGTACTCTTCTGCTGCACTGCCGCTTACGGCTTCTATACGGCGCACGCCGGCCGCTACTGCGCTTTCATGTTTTATTTTAAAGAAACCTAACTGACCTGTGCTACCTACATGTGTACCACCGCAAAGCTCTATAGAATAGTTAGGATCCATAACTACAACGCGTACCACATCACCATATTTTTCACCAAACAATGCCATAGCGCCCAGCTTCACAGCTTCGTCTTTAGGCATTTCTTTGATAACTACAGGTACATTCTCACGTATCTTCTCGTTCACTATTTTTTCTATCTGTGCTATTTCTTCGTCTGATACTTTAGCAAAATGTGAGAAGTCGAAACGCAGATGCTCTTCATTTACCAACGAACCTTTTTGCGCTACGTGTGTACCTAATACGCTGCGCAATGCCGCATGCAGTAAGTGTGTAGCACTGTGGTGTATGGTAGTAGATGCACGTTTTACCGTATCTACTTTTGCTATCGCTTCTGCCGCAGGATTGCCCGGCAGCTCTTCTGCAAAATGTATGATGAGGTCATTCTCCTTCTTGGTATCTACTATGTGTATGATCTCATTAGGGAAAACCAGTGTACCTGTATCACCTACCTGACCACCGCTTTCGGCATAGAAAGGAGTAGTATCCAGCACCAGTTGGTAAGACTCTTTACCTTTTGCTTTCACCTTACGGTATTTCAGTACATTAGCTTTTGCTTCAAGACTATCATAACCTACAAATTTTGTAGCAGCATCTTTCAATACTACCCAGTCTTCTGTATCTAATGCTGTTGCTGCGCGGCTGCGGTCTTTCTGCTGTTTCATTTCTGCTTCGAAAGCAGCTTCATCTACAGAGAGATTGTTTTCCTGGCCAATCAAACGGGTAAGGTCGATCGGGAAACCGTAAGTATCATATAATTCAAAAGCAGCCTTGCCATTAATGGTTGCGCTGTTTTGAGATTTTGTTTCGGTTACTATGTCGTCTATCTTCTTCAGGCCTTTATCCAGAGTACGCAGAAAAGCTTCTTCTTCCTCCTTCACTACTTTGCATACAAGGTCTATTTGCTTTTGCAATTCAGGGAACACATTCTCAAATTGCTTAGCCAATACAGGCATCAGTTGCGTAAGCAGCGGATGTTTGTAGTCTAAGTAAGAATAATAATAACGTGCAGCACGGCGCAGGATGCGGCGTATCACATAACCTGCACCCGTATTGCTTGGCAATTGGCCGTCAGCAATGGTAAAACCTATAGCACGTATATGATCACTCAATACACGGAAAGCAATATCCTGTTTGCTATCAGTATATCCGTATTTCTTTTTAGTGATGGTTTCTATCGAAGCAATGGTATTTGTGAACAGGTCGGTGTCATAGTTGCTCTGTTTGTTTTGCAGCACGCGCACCAAACGCTCTAATCCCATACCTGTATCTACGTGCATAGCAGGCAGGTTTTGCAGGCTGCCGTCCTTCAGGCGGTTGAACTGCATAAACACGTTGTTCCAAATTTCTATTACCTGCGGGTGGTCATTATTCACCAATGATGCTCCGTCTACTGCTTTGCGTTCTTCTTCTGTACGGCAGTCAACATGTATCTCGCTGCAGGGTCCGCATGGGCCGGTATCGCCCATCTCCCAGAAGTTATCTTTCTTATTGCCCTTCAGTATACGGTCTTCAGCTATATGCTGTTTCCAGAAATCATACGCTTCCTGGTCCATCGGCAGATTCTCTTTTTCATCACCGCCGAAAACCGTAACGTATAATTTGTCTTTAGGTATTTTATAGACATCAGTCAGCAATTCCCAGCTCCACTCTATGGCTTCTTTTTTGAAATAGTCGCCAAAGCTCCAGTTGCCCAGCATCTCGAACATGGTATGGTGGTATGTATCCACACCTACTTCTTCCAGGTCGTTGTGCTTACCACTAACACGCAAACATTTTTGGGTATCGGCCACGCGAGGGTTAGGGGCGGGTTTATTGCCCAGGAAATAATCCTTGAACTGGTTCATACCGGCATTGGTAAAAAGCAGGGTCGGATCGTTCTTAACTACGATAGGTGCAGATGGTACTATCTCATGTCCTTTGCTGCGGAAAAAATCCAAAAATTGCTGTCGTATTTCGTTGGCTGTCAACATAGGCTGCGAAATTAAGTCAAAAGATGTGAAGCCGAAACGAATATTATTTTACATTTATTTATCATCTATCAGACCAGTACTACTTCCATGTGAACCTTCCAATCGATGAAAATTTTTCATTTTCTTCTTTGTGACTAACTTTTTATTCCATGGATTGTATACCCAGGCAGTGTAATAATCAATTACTTCAGAATATTCTTTGTTAACACCCTTTTTTTCAGTTCTGTTGTATTCAACAATATAAAAACGAAAATTACCATTATAAATAGTGGTAGAGTCGATATGCTCATTATAATCCCAACGTAGAAAATATGAAAGGTGAGTAGCTGTATCTGATAACCCATGTTTTTTCGAGATACTTAGTGCTTTATCATAAGTCAACTTAAACGTATTTTTACGACCTGATAATTTTTCAAATCCTTTAGGCGTTGGGGAAAGACCTTCAGAGTTTATTTTTATTTTCCCATTAGAATCAAGAGTCATTTCAATCTTATCACGATAGATATGACTACTGTCGTATTTAATATTATATCTCAATAAAAACTCAGCAGGTTTTACGTCTACGGGCGTCGTCCAGTCGCCGAGGTACCCTGCTGCTAAGGTATCACCTGGGGCGCGAATAAAAAGTTCTGTACTATAAAGGCATGACTGAAAGAAATCGAACACTAAATATTTGTCAAGAAAAGTTTGGCTATACGTGGAGATAATTATACTGTCAGCTGTATATTTCATCTTTTTTACCAAATTGTAATATGGGTATGTTGCAGGATTTTGCTTCCAAGTTTTGTCGGCATAGTTAATAGATTTTATCCATTGTCCAGTTTTTGTATAATAATCCTCATCACCAATCGTACTACCCATAGAATCAAGCGTACTCTTTTCTCGGATGGTAGAATCGGGATAAAAAATGATTTTATACTTTAAACCTTTTGATTTAATTGTTTCCTGAAAAGAAAGTTCATATTCTTTTGCGCATAAAAAAACTGAAGATGAGTCTGTAGTTGCATGATATGTTTTTTGATAGCAATTACTATCATCAAGGACAAACTTATATTTAGACAATATATTTTGTGCCTCAATTTTTATAGGGAATAACAGTATAATAATAAGCATGAGCCTATATCCCAGCATGGCAATACCCTGTTTTTCTAAATTTATGATATTTTAAACTAAATGAGGTTCACCTTTACCCTTATATTTGATACGTGAGTTTTCTCTATCCCTTATTTCTTATAGCCGGGCTTACACTGGCTATACCTGTATTAATACACCTGTTCAACCTCCGCAGGTACAAAACGGTCATGTTTCCGCATGTGCGTTTTCTTAAAAGCATACAACTCAAATCACAAAAACAATCAGAACTCAAGTACAAATGGCTGTTAGCATTGCGCCTGTTGTTTTTAGCTTCATTGATATTGGCCTTTGCACAACCGTTTTTTACAGGCAAGGATAAGAAAGAGACTGGTAATCGTTTGCAGGTAATCTATCTTGATAACTCCGGCAGTATGAGTGTAAAAAAAGGCGCGCGTACATTGTTCGAGGTGGCTCGCGATGCTGCTAAAAGACAGGTGCAGCAGGCATCTGCGGGCAGTAAGTTCATCCTGCTCACCAACGATAAACCTCAAAGCTATCAGCCTCTGCCTGCTGATAAAATATTAACGGAGCTCAATAGCATTGATATTTCTGCTAACAGCAAACCTGCGGGTAAAATACTTTCTACTGTTCAGGGCATGATGCAAAGTGAAGCTATCACATCAGCTGATGTATATTACTATTCCGATTTTCAGCAAAATGCTTTCCCTGCCAAAGAGGATAAAACACTTACTAAGAATATTCATTTTTATGGTGTAGCCGTGCAGCAGGATGATGCAAGCAACATCTATATAGACACTGCTTACCTTGATGCTCCCGTATTGCAAACCATGCAGCAAAACAAGCTTATTGTACGTAGCCGTTTGCTCGGCGATGCCCCTAAAGAAAACCCTGTATTACAACTTACCATTAACGGGCAGGTGAAGAGCGCAGCAGCTTTACAATTCAACGATAAAAAAGAAAGTATTGATACACTCAGTTTTTCTGTAACAGGAGCTGCATGGCAGCAAATGATGCTTACTATCAATGATGCCTTACGTTTTGATGATACGTTTCGTATAGCAGCACGAAGTACACCAAACTTGTCTGTGTTAGTATTAAATGAATCGCAACCTAATCCTTATATACAGGCTGCATTCCGCAGTGATAATGGTTTTCAGCTTACACAGAGCAGTATCGACAAGATGCCTGCGGATGTATCTCCATACAATCTTATCATACTTAATGGCATTACACAATTAGATAAGACAACTGCCAACAATATTAATCTTGCATTGCAAAATGGTTTGAGTGTTTGCGTCTTCCCAGCCAAAACAAATCAATTAACTCTATTAAATGATGGCTTAAAACAAATAGGCGATATACAGTTCGGTGGTATAGATACATCTTTGCAAACAGCTACTAACCTGCAGCAGGGCAATGCATTAGTAAGCGATATTTTCGAGCACGTACCTGAAAATGTACAATTGCCCACGTCACGTTGGCACTATGTTATCAATGCCGGTTTATCTGCCAACCAGCAATCCGTTATCAGTTTCCGCAATGGCGACCCGTTGATGGCAGTTTATACGCCTTCCAAAGGACAGTTATACATCTGCGCTTCAGCAGCAGATATTGAATCGGGCAATTTTGCTAACAGTTATTTCTTTGCACCTTTCCTGTATAAAATGGCTATGCAATCTCGCGGAGGAGATATGTATGCCCTGACACTCGGCAAACAACAATCTGCTTTTCTGCCATTTAATAATGCGGGCGAACGCAGTATGGTACACATTACAGGCAATGGCATTAATGCCATACCTGCTCAGCGCCCTGCAGGCAAAGGATTGGACGTATTTATAGAACCTACCGTTCAGGTACCTGGCTTTTATAGTTTAACTGCCGGTAATACCGATACCGCAACTATCGCCCTCAATAACGATAAAACCGAATCTGTTCTGAGCTTTTGGAGCATCAGTAGCCTTAAAAGCCAGTGGGATGGCGAAAATATCCACTGGATGGGGCTGAACGACGCCGGAGACGTAAAACCCGTTTCTGTCTTCGATAGTTTCCCGCTTTGGAAAGTTTGTGCTATTTTAGCCCTGATAATGCTGGCTGCCGAAACGTACGTACTGGCAGGCGGTTTTCGCAAACAATCAGCAGCTATATAATAGCCACTATGCAAGTGCTCATCCGACAGGCAAAAATTCTTGATAAAAACTCACCGTTTAATAATAAAGTTGTTGATATTTTAATTGAAAATGGCACTATCAAAGATATTGCCGCATCAATTAAAGCAAAAGCTAAACAAACTATTGAGACGGAAGGATTATGTGTTTCTCTTGGATGGGTAGATGTACTGGCTGATTATGCAGAACCTGGTTACGAACATAAAGAAACGATTGACAACGGCCTGAAAACCGCTGCCAAGGGTGGTTTCACACATGTATTGACCGCTCCTAATACTAACCCTGCAGTTAGTACAAAATCAGGTGTTGAGTTTGCATTACAAAAAGCAAAAGGCAATGTGGTAAGCCTGCATCCGCTGGGTAGCATATCGCAAGATATAGAAGGCAAGAACCTGGCAGAGATGCTGGATATGTACAGCAATGGCGCCATCGCATTTACCGACGGATGGAAACCGGTACAAAATCCGCAATTGATGCTGAAGGCTTTAGAATATGTAAAAGCTTTTAATGGCACACTGATACAGATACCTGCCGACAGTACTTTATCATCTGGTGGTCTGATGCACGAAGGCATTGAGTCAGTAAGGTTGGGTATGCCCGGTATACCTACGCTGTCAGAAACCATTTTGCTGCACCGAGATATTGAATTGCTGCGCTACACAGGTTCTAAACTGCATGTAACGGGTGTATCATCTGCCGAAGGTGTAGACATGATTCGTAAGGCAAAGAAAGAAGGTTTGAATATTACTTGCTCTGTTACACCATATCATCTGACACTTACAGATAAAGACCTGGCAGGCTATAGTAGCATGTACAAAGTAATGCCACCGCTGAGAAGTGAAGCTGACAGGAAGGCATTGATAAAAGGTGTTAACGACGGAGCCATAGATGCTATAGCTTCTCATCACCGCCCACAAGAATGGGATGCCAAAGCAAAAGAATTCGAGTATGCATCCAACGGTATGAACATACAGGAAGCAGCGTTTACAATAGCATTGCAAGCTATCGGTGCAGAACGTCTCGCAGCTTGCTTTACCGCTGCTCGTGATGTCTTCGGAATAAATGATACTAACATTAGCAAAGGTGCGAAAGCAGATTTAACAATATTTACTGCTCGGGGTTCATCAAGTTTAAATAATATGCAATCATTTTCGGCAAACAACCCATACATAGGCAAAGAGTTGCCGGGCAAAGTGATTGGCATCATTAACAATGGCAAAATTCACTTAAATAAATAACTATGAAGAATACACAGACACATGTTGCCTATGGTATTGCAACAGGCCTAGCTTGTATCATCTTCGCCCTACTGTTACAAGTTACAGGATGGGCCACTAAAAGTAACGCCATTAATTATGTTGCATACGTCATAATGCTTATTGGACTTGTAATGAACGGCAATGCATATTCAAAAGCCAATAATGCAAATGTTACATATGGTAATATATATGGAAGTTGTTTTAAAGCAACACTAATTATCGCAATAATATATTTGATATGGGGGACTGCATCTCTTTACATATTTCCTGAAATGAAAACTAAAGTGCTTGAAAAAATGGCTACTAACTTTGAAGAACAAAACACTCCTGAAGAACAAGCACAAAAAGTTTTGGATATGACAGATAAATACTGGTGGTTGATGGTGACTGTTGGTAGCTTTCTTGGCTCAATAATTACCGGTGCAATATTATCACTCGTCGCAGCCGCAATACCTAATAAAAAGACAGCATCTAATACACTGTAATGAAAAGTGAAGGGCGAAGTTTTACCGGCTTGAAAATACCAATAATTACAGGTACACTCGTAGCTATCGTAAAAACAGGATTAAGCGTAATACAATTTGACCATCTGGATAATTACAGGACAAGCAGTCTGATATTTATCATTTCGCTTTCATTTGGTATCCTAATGCTTTTAGCTGTTGGTATCCTGCAGAAAAAAAAGCTGGGTGCAGATGCTAATGTTAAAAGTATTTTCAGGTCTATTTTTATCACCATCTTAATAGGTATTTCTATTTCATTCGCATACGAGCAAATTCGACTAGTTAGCGACCCTGCACTGTCTGACCGTATTTACAATACAAAAGTAGCACACGCCAAAACTATGCTTCACGCCACTGAACGTTTGGCTGAACTAAAAACTGAATATGAACAAAGTAAAAAGATAGGTATTCCTGTTTCAGATATTTTAACACAATTATTATCATATATTGTTTGGTACAGTATATTAGGATTTATATTTGCTTTGATCATAGGCGGAACTAAACCTAAAAACAATTATGCCTGATATATCAATAGTCATACCGCTTTATAACGAAGAAGAATCTCTGCCTGAGCTTACAGACTGGATAGAACGTGTTTGTACGGAAATGTCTTATTCTCGTGAGATCATTTTTATTGATGACGGAAGTACAGACGAAAGCTGGAATGTCATCAAACGTCTTTCTAAAGATTACAATGATATACGAGGCATCAAGTTTCAACGTAATTACGGCAAGAGTGCCGCCCTCAACGAGGGCTTTAAAGCCGCTAAAGGCAATGTAGTGATAACTATGGATGCCGACCTGCAGGATAGCCCTGATGAGATTCCGGAGTTATACAAAATGATAACTGCAGATGGCTTTGATTTAGTGAGTGGTTGGAAGAAAGTAAGGCACGACAATACGTTTACCAAAAACCTTCCCTCTAAATTATATAACGGTGTCAACCGACTTATATCAGGTATTAAGCTGCATGATATGAATTGCGGGTTGAAAGCCTACAACAAAAAAGTAATCAAAAGCATAGAAGTATATGGCGAGATGCATCGCTTCATACCTGTCCTCGCCAAAAGTGCGGGCTTTCGTAAGATTGGCGAGAAAGTAGTAGTACACCGCGCCCGTAAATACGGACATTCCAAATTTGGTTGGGAGCGATTCATTAATGGTTTCCTCGACTTACTATCAATTCAATTTATCAGTCGTTTTGGCAAAAAGCCAATGCACTTCTTTGGCTTATTAGGCTCCATAGCTTTTCTCATAGGTTTTATATCAGTGGTATGGCTTACGGTAGAACGCATTATGGTTGGAGCAGATTTCGGTCTTACCAACCGTGTCACTTTCTACCTGGCACTAACTACTATGGTAATCGGCACACAATTCTTTCTGGCAGGCTTTTTAGGTGAGCTGGTTTCTCGCAGTGCAGCTGACAGAAACCACTATTTGATAGAAGAGACCATGTAGCTTTGGTAACCTGATTTGAATATGACTATTTTTGTCAATTCGGCATATTTTTGCTACTAAAAGACAAAAACGTCATTTTGCTGCGTAGCGTACCTTTTATACCCTCAACCCTCTATATATTCAGGCTACTATCCTAATAGTTATCCACCATTTATTAAAACGTAGTCCTGTAAAGGGTTTCAGAGCCAGCCTAATGCCCCCTTTTTCTTTGTTTATCAGGCTGTTTTTCAGTATTTTTGCCCATTAAACAAGGGCAGTCAAATTCTTGCATTTTTCTTGCTGTTTTTCGCAACAAAACGCAACAATTTGCAACAAATCGGCCCAACAAATTTTAGTTCTCTAAAACAACACATGAGTACAGAAAACGAGGTAGCACAAAAAGCCCCCGCCACCTATGATGCGGGTAGTATACAGGTATTAGAAGGTTTGGAGGCAGTGCGTAAACGCCCTGCGATGTATATCGGTGATATAGGCATAAAAGGCCTGCACCACCTGGTATATGAGGTAGTAGACAACTCTATAGACGAAGCGCTTGCAGGACATTGTAAAAATATCAGTGTTACTATACATACTGATAACTCAATAAGCGTTGAAGATGATGGGCGTGGTATTCCTACGGGCATGCACCCAAAGGAAGGTCGTAGCGCACTGGAAGTGGTAATGACGGTACTGCACGCAGGTGGTAAGTTCGATAAAGACTCTTATAAGGTGTCAGGTGGTTTGCACGGCGTGGGTGTAAGTTGCGTAAACGCGCTCAGCTCTCATATGCATACTACCGTCTACCGCGAGGGTAAAATATTTGAACAGGAGTATGCAATGGGTATCCCGCAATACTCTGTTCGCGAAATAGGTACAAGTGATAAACGTGGTACAAAACAACATTTCACGCCTGATAATACCATATTCAAAGACACAGTATATCACCGCGAAATACTTGCAGGCCGCTTACGCGAACTGTCTTACCTGAACAAAGGCATCAGTATCACCTTAACCGACGAGCGTGAAACGGGTGAAGATGGCAATGCTCTGAATGAAAAGTTCTATAGCGAAGGTGGCATTGTTGAGTTTGTAGAAATGCTGGATAGGAATGCTAACCGTAATCCACTGTTACCTACCCCTATATACATGGAAGGCCTTGATACCGAAACCAATGTAGCTGTAGATGTAGCCATGAGTTACAATACTTCGTATAACGAGCATATCTTCTCATACGTAAACAACATCAACACGATTGAAGGTGGTACACACGTAGCCGGTTTCCGCAGGTCTATTACACGTGTATTCAAATCTTATGGCGATAAAAACAAACTGTTTGAAAAAGCTAAGGTTGAAATTACAGGTGATGACTTCCGTGAAGGATTAAGCGCTATTATATCTGTGAAAGTACCTGAACCTCAGTTTGAAGGACAAACCAAAACCAAGTTGGGTAACAACGAGGTAATGGGCGTAGTGGATGTGTGTGTAAGCCGTGTATTGGAAGCATATCTTGAAGAGCATCCGAAAGAGTCTAAACTCATCATTGATAAAGTGATACTGGCTGCACAGGCACGCGCAGCAGCACGTAAAGCACGTGAACTGGTACAACGTAAGAGCGTATTAACAGGTGGCGGTATGCCGGGCAAACTGGCCGACTGTTCTGACCGTGACCCTGAACGCTGTGAACTTTACTTAGTTGAGGGTGACTCAGCAGGCGGTACAGCTAAACAAGGCCGCGACCGTGGTTTTCAGGCGATACTACCATTGCGCGGTAAGATATTGAACGTAGAGAAAGCACAGGAGCATAAAATATACGAGAACGAAGAGATTAAAAATATGTTCACGGCATTAGGTGTAAGCATGGGTACACCTGATGACCCTAAGGCATTGAACCTGACTAAACTGCGTTATCATAAAATCATCATCATGACCGATGCCGATGTGGATGGCTCTCACATTGCTACCCTCATATTGACTTTCTTCTTCAGATACATGAAGGAACTGGTTGAACAGGGTTATGTATACCTGGCACAACCACCATTGTATTTGGTGAAAAAAGGTAAAGAAGCCGAATACGCATGGAATGAAGAGATGCGCAAAGCTATCATCGAACGTCTTGCTAATGGTAAAGAAGACAGCGTAAACATTCAACGATATAAAGGTTTGGGTGAAATGAACGCAGAGCAACTGTGGGAAACAACCATGAACCCTGATACGCGAATATTGAAACAGGTGACTATTGAAAGTGCTGCAGAAGCAGACCGAGTGTTCTCTATGCTGATGGGTGATGAAGTAGCACCACGCCGTGAATTCATCGAAAGCCACGCTAAGTATGCGAGAATAGATGCGTAAGCAATACATCAAATAATACTGAAGCGGCTTTATGGCCGCTTTTATTTTTAAATTTAAGGTCTAATACAAACAAGTGATACGTTTAGCTATACATGGAGGTGCAGGCACTATTTTACGAAGCGCCATGACCTCTGAACTACAAACCCAATACGAACAAGGTTTACAAGATGCTCTCGAAGCAGGATATAAAATATTGTCATCAGGAGGCAGTGCAATGGATGCGGTTGAAGCAGCAGTAATGTCTCTTGAAGATTGTCCGATGTTCAATGCCGGTTGTGGTTCTGTGTTTAATAACACAGGTAAGCACGAAATGGATGCTGCCATTATGGATGGCAATACGTTAGACGCAGGGGCAGTATCGGGTGTGAGCAATGTAAAGAACCCCGTAAAGCTGGCACTTACTATCATGCAAAACAGTGAGCACGTATTGCTCACTGGTACAGGTGCTGAACTATTTGCCAAAATGCAGGGGTTGGAATTTGAGGATGATAAATACTTCTACAACGAGACTCGTTATAAGCAATGGCAGGAAGCATTGAAGGATGACCGTGTACAGCTTGACCATACTGAAAAGAAATTCGGTACGGTAGGTGCTGTTGCACTGGATGCTCAAGGTAATCTTGCAGCGGCTACCAGCACAGGCGGCATGACGAATAAGAAATTCGGACGTATGGGCGATAGCCCTATCATAGGGGCTGGTACTTATGCCAACAACAATACTTGTGCTATCTCTTGTACAGGGCATGGTGAATTGTTTATACGTGCCGTAGTAGCTTATGATATTAGTTGCCTTATGGAATACAAAGGACTATCACTTCAGGAAGCCTGCGATATTGTAGTACATGATAAGCTGGTAAAGATTGGCGGAGAAGGTGGATTGATAGCCATTGACAAATATGGCAACATTAAACTGCCTTTTAATAGCGAAGGTATGTACCGTGGCTATGCAAATGAAACTGAGAAGAAAGTGATGATTTATAAGGATTAACCCTCGTCTTCTATTTCTATCTCACGCCCTTCGAAGGTCCTGTTCTCTAAATTATAAATATCACCGCTGCTCATGATGTGCACGATGATATTCTCAACAGATATAGGTTGCCCTATGCTGATGTCTGCAATATTGTTGTAGTCAATATTCTTACCGTCTATGATAACTACACTGCCCGAACCAATTGCTTTCAGGTGGTACCCTTCCGTTACAATCACACCGGTATCTTCACCCAAGCCAATACCTATAGCACCCGGGTTAGCAGCAACTGCTTGTGCCAAACGATTGAAGCGTCCGCGTTTATCAAAATGTGAATCGATAATAACATTGTGCATCAACCCCAGTCCTGTTGTAATCTTCACTTCACCTTTCAGATGAGCCTGTGATGCAACACCTTCGTATATCATGGTATTACTCATTGCCATAGCACCGGCACTGGTACCGGCTATCACAAAATGACCATACATGTAACGGTTCTTCAGGATGTTCAAAAACTCGGTGCCGCCAAACAGTGATGAGATACGTAATTGATTGCCTCCGGAGAACATGATGCAATCACAAGCCTTCAGTCGCTCGATATATTCTTCTTTCGAGGCATCTTCGCGGTTGCGTATACGCATATGCCCTACGGTCTTTACACCAAGCTTACCAAATGCGTCTATATAGTTTGCAGCCACTTCATCAGGAATAGAGGAAGCAGTAGTGATAACTTCAACTATAGCATTTTCACCTTTCCCTGTTAGAGAAACAATATTCTTAAGGATGCCCAGTTCAAAAAATCGAAGCTTTTCCTGTGGTATGCTGCCTTTCTCCAGGTCTGTGCCCTTGTCTTCTGCTCCTCCTACCGATACTAAGTACCCCTTGGGGTATGCCATTTGATTCAAAATGATAACAAAAAGGTAAGATGCAAATTTATTGATTTTATATTATTTGACTTACGCATTATTATTTATTAACTTGTTAGGCTCAACTGTATTGTGTATGAAGATATTAGACATTAAGGTGATGAATGGCCCCAACTATTGGTCGGCCAAAAGACATAAGCTGATAGTGATGTTGCTTGACCTGGAAGACTTAGAAGAACGCCCTACGAATCTCATTGATGGATTTTTAGACAGGCTAAAGGCATTGATGCCAAGCTTGTATGAACATCGTTGTTCTGAAGGTGTGCCAGGTGGGTTCTTTTCCAGAGTGAAAGAGGGTACATGGATGGGGCATGTGATTGAACATATAGCTCTCGAACTGCAAACACTGGCCGGAATGGATACAGGTTTCGGTCGTACGCGCGAAAGTGATAAAAAAGGCGTGTATCATGTGGTGTTCTCTTACTACGAAGCTAAAGCAGGTATATATACAGCTAAAGCGGCGGTAAGAATTGCTGAAGCATTGATAGCAGGTGAGGAATATGACCTGGCAAAAGATATACAGGAGTTGCGTGAGATACGCGAAGACGAACGCCTTGGTCCAAGTACAGGTTCTATTGTCGAAGAAGCAATAAAAAGAAAGATACCATACATACGGCTCAACCGTCATTCACTGGTGCAGTTGGGTTATGGTAAAAATCAAAAACGCATACAGGCGACCGTTGCCAGTACTACCAGCAGCATAGCTGTAGAGATAGCTTGTGATAAAGAAGAAACAAAGAACCTTCTGGAAGCCGCAGAAATACCTGTGCCGCGCGGTCGCATTATTTATGACGAAGAAGACCTAAAAGCAGCCATTGATAAGATAGGCTATCCTATAGTTACCAAACCTGTGGATGGTAATCATGGTAAAGGCGCAACAACCAATATCAAAACCTGGGAGGATGCTGTTGTAGGATTACAAGCAGCTAAAAAATATTCTCGTGGAGTGATATGCGAGAAGTTTATAGTTGGCCGTGATTTTCGTTTGCTTGTCATCAATTATAAATTTGTTGCCGCTGCATTGCGCACACCGGCTGCTGTTATTGGCGATGGTAAGAGTACCATCCAGCAACTGATAGATAAAGTAAATGAAGACCCGCGTCGTGGTTATGGACACGAGAAAGTTTTGACATCTATCAAGGTGGATGATTTCACAATGGATATCCTGAATAAAAAAGGATATACTCTTGAAACAGTTATTGCAGATAAAGAGGAACTATGGTTGAAACCTACTGCCAACCTGAGTACAGGCGGGACAGCTACCGATGTTACAGACTTTGTGCATCCTACTAATGTATTCATGGCAGAGCGTATAGCACGCATTATAGGGCTTGACATCTGCGGTATTGATATCATGGCACCTGACTTATCTGTACCGATAACAGAAAACGGTGGCGCGATACTTGAAGTAAATGCTGCACCGGGTTTCCGTATGCATTTAGACCCTACAGATGGTCTACCTCGCAACGTAGCAGAACCTGTAATAGACATGCTATACCCACCTGGTACATCAGCACGCATACCTATCATAGCTATCTCAGGTACAAACGGCAAAACAACAACAACGCGTTTGATAGCCCATATAGTAAAACAAATGGGGCATAAAGTTGGTTACACAACTACCGATGGTGTATATATTCAAAATCAGCTGATGGTTAAGGGTGATTGCACAGGGCCTGTATCTGCAGAGTTTGTGTTAAAAGACCCTACAGTTGATTATGCTGTTCTGGAATGTGCACGCGGTGGTTTACTCCGCGCTGGTTTAGGTTTTCATAATTGCGACGTAGCTGTTGTAACCAACGTAGCTGAAGACCACCTTGGTTTACAAGGTATTGATACCATTGAAAAATTAGCCCGCGTAAAAGCAGTAGTTACACAAACTGTATTCCCGGAAGGATATACTATACTGAATGCTGATGATGATCTGGTATATGGCATGCGCGAAGGATTGAATTGCAAGATCGCATTGTTCTCTTTAGACGAAAACAATCCTCGCATTAAAGCACATTGTGCCAAAAATGGTTTAGCTGCCGTATATGAACATGGTTATATTACCATTATTAAAGGTGGCTGGAAAATACGTGTAGAGAAAGTGACCAACATACCTGTTACATTCTCTGGTAAGGCGGAATTCAATATTTCTAACGTATTAGGTGCCACACTTGCTTGTTATGTGCGCGATTTCAAAACAGAAGATATACGTCTTGCACTGCAAACATTCGTGCCATCGCCGGCTATGACACCGGGACGTATGAACATGTTCCACTTCAAGAACTTTACTGTGATGCTCGATTATGCACATAACACGCATGGCATACAGGCCATTGGTAAATATGTACAATCGGTTGACGCTCCGCTGAAAGTGGGCATAGTAGCAGGTGTTGGCGACAGGAGAGATGAAGATATTATCTCACTGGGTGAAGAATCAGCAAAAATATTTGATGAAATTATTATCAGGCAAGACAAAAACTTGCGTGGCCGTACTGAAGAAGAAATGATAGAACTGATGACTAAAGGAATCAAAAATATTGACCCAATGAAAAAGATAACACTCTTCAGAAGGGAAAGTGAAGCTATCGATTTCGCGATAGCGAATGCACAAAAAGATTCATTTATTGTAGTCATTAGTGACGTTGTGCCAGATGCACTCGACCAGGTAAAACGTTACAAGGATATTGAGGATGGCGTGGAAGTGACTGTGTAATTATACTGACAATAAAAACTAAAGCCTTACAAGAATGTAAGGCTTTTTTCATTTCAAGTTCCAGATGCAAAAGTATCCGGACTTTTTTACCCCTATTGAAACGAAAGCTTTTTTATTCAGACTTTGAGAAACTCGAAAGTTTAAAATCAGTTTAAGTTGACCGCTAAAGTAAAGAGATATTAGCATTAGAAAAAAACATTAACGAAAAAATCCGTCAGCATACAGCCGACGGATTTATAATATGAGGTAAACACCAGTTATTTTTTTCTTGGCACTTGCTTAGCACGTTCTTGCTGAGCTTTTTGCATCTCTTCTAATCTTGCGGCCCATTTGCTTGGTGTTGCAGGTTTATTCTTATTCTCCTGAATTTGGGCGTGAATGGCCTTTTCGTTAATGATATACTTCTGTATAACAAACTGTTGTGCAATGCTTATCATGTTTGAGCAGAAATAATAGAATGTAAGTGCTGCAGCCATTTTATTAAATACGCCAAACAAAAGAAATGGGAATACATAAGGCATCCATTTCATCAACGGGTTATTAGGGTCTTGTACTGTCATATTGCGGTTATACAACGCCAAAAATAAACTCGACGCTGTAAACAGAATTGTAAACAAACTGATGTGATTGCCCAGTACTGATGTTACAAAAGGTATATTACCGCTCCAACTGATGACATTATCATAAGTAGACAAATCACTTGCCCACAAGAATTTTTGCTGCCTTAGTTCTATTGAAGACGGGAAGAAATAATACATAGCAAATAGTATCGGTAGCTGGAATAAAGTTGGTAAACAACCGCCCAACGGATTCACACCTGCGCTACGGTATAATTTCATTTGCTCCATACCAAACTTTTGCTGGTCATCGCCCAGTTTAGCACGTAATTCATCCAACTCAGGTTTTAATACCCTCATTTTAGCTGCAGATAAATAGCTCTTATAGGTAAAGAAGGAAAGTATCAAACGAATGAACACTGTCAACAGTATAATAATGATACCATAATTGCTGATAAATCCACTCAGCACATTGAATACAGGTATAATAATCCACTTGTTTACATATTTTACAAAGAACATTACACCATAACCCAACGGTACCATTTCATCAAGGCCTAAGTCATAGCTTTTTAATGTCTTATAATGGTTTGGTCCGATAAACCAACGCAGGCTTACATTTCCATCTTTTACAGGTACTTCAAATGTATTCTTACTTATAGCTACAATACCTGAATCAGCCAGCTTGCTGTTACCAGATACTGTTGCATTATTAAAGCTATTGTTATCAGCTATAAGCGCTGTACTGAAATATTGTACGCGGAAACCCAGCCATTGTGCAGATTTATCAAGTGCTTCTTTCTCTTTACGTATCAGGCTGAAATAGTCATGTTCTTTGTTTGTAAAGTTGTAATACAACTGTGCATTATTACGTTCTACCGTCACATCTTTTTCTGTGTGCAATGCTGACGTTTGCCATGTCATGTTAAGACTGTTAACAGGCATTCCGGTCAGCTTCATGTCACAATGCAACATATAACCATCAGTAGGCAATGTGTATATTATATGTACAGCCTTACCATTTCCTAAATCTGCTGAGAAGTCTAAAGCTTTGTCTCCGTTTGCAGCATTAGTAGGTGTAGCAACGAAATATAAATCTGCAGTAGAAGTAGTGCCGTTATTTACTGGCAGCATGGCACTCAATTCATTTCCTTTACCGTTAAAGAAATACAACGGTTGCTTTTCGTAAGTTTTATATTTCTTTAATAATGCCGCTTGCGGATGGGCACCTTTCGTATTGAATGAAAGAGAAATATCGTTATTCTCCAGCATTACACTTTGTTCTTGTCCGTTGTAAGCCGGTGGCATTGATGCACGGATAGAATCATTAATGGCTGCTTCTGCTTGTTTTGCAGCTGTATCTTTAGCTACAGGCAATGCAGGTTTTGGGGGGTTAGCCTTAGCTCTAGCTACTGAGTCTGCTCTTTTTTGCTCTGCGTATTTAGTTTGCGAATAATTATTATAACTTATGTATCCAATTACCAATAATACCAGCAACGCGATACCAATAAACGAATTACGATCCATGAATGGGAAAAATGAGGTGGCAAAGGTAGGAAATTGGCTCAGATACTGCTATAAATAGTAGCATAATTGGTTTTATATATATATATTTACAACCCCCTGCCACCTAAATGCACTCTATGGTAACCGGAAATTGAAATACATATAACTTTTCAATCAGCCGTGTTTGCCTAATTTAGACCTTAACTCCCTACACAATTACTCATTATTTAAATATAAGCGTATTATGTTTACAAAAAACAAAAGCAAAGAACATTACGATTATCCTTCCGGGGCTGTAAGTACCATTGCAGCGGGAACAACAGTGAATGGGGATATTGAGTCTGAATCTGATATGAGGATTGATGGCAACATCATAGGCCATGTGTATTGCAAAGCAAAAGTAGTTTTGGGCGAATCAGGTATTGTTCAGGGCGATTTATTCTCCGGCAATGCAGATATTTTTGGCACAGTAAACGGCAATGTTGTTTCAAAAGATATGCTTTGTCTTAAATCAAAAGCAACCATCAATGGTAACATTCAAACTGCACGTTTGCAGATAGATCCTAATGCAGTGTTCAACGGGCAATGTAAAATGACGAGCGACCATGCACCACAAGTAGTGCCTGAGAAAAAGGCAGTTGTTACAGTAGATTAATTATTATTCTGAAAAATATCTCAGTTCCTCTTCCATATCAAGGAAGGGGAATTGTTGTTTTATATCCTTTACCTTTTGCAGATAACTTGCTTTGAATTTACGATGAGCATCCGTATCAGGGAAACGTGTTCGATGTGATTTAGCAGTGGCTATATCCTGCACCAATTTCATGGAATGCTGCGCCTGCTCTGTAACACAGGCTTTTACAAATTGTTCCCAAACAAAAGAAGTTGCCAAATAATTAGGGTGAACAAAATCAATATCATAGTAACGATAATCGCGCAATATGTCAATTATCAATTCGTAAGCAGGGAAATAATTCGCTTGTTCAAAATCATTGCAAAGGTTATGAACAGCTTCTATCAATCTTGCTTTGCTGCGATTATTATCCACTACACCATCTCTTATATGCCTTACAGGGCTAATGGTAAATAGTATTTGTATATCAGGGTTTACATCTACTAATTTTTGCAGTGTGTGCGTTAACGTTGCTTTGATAGTATTTATTTCAAGTAAACGTTTTTCAAACCACTGTGCAGGTGCACGATGATTATTGGCAACAGGTTTACCACTTTCAACAAGATAGTATTGAAATGCAGAGCCCAAAGTAATGATTACCCAATCTGCTTCTCTGATAAAACCTGCTGCCGCACCTTGTGATTGATTAATTCCATGCAGTGCCATATCAGCATCTGTATGTGAAAACCTAGTGTGATGGTCCCAACTATTCCATAACTCGTTCAGATGAAACAAATCGTCTTTTCGATACTCTTTATTATTGATATAGCTCTCTAAACTATCCGCAACACTCAACGGGTTGAACAATATACCGTGCGGATTGGACAGCACGCTGAATTTACTGCTCATCAAACGCTCGCTCATGTTTTCTGTAAAACATGAACCAATGAGCATGATTTTATCAGTATGATGAATCGGTTTGGGTAATCGCGGTATGTCTAATTCAAGAGTAAGCTGCATCGTTTTATGCCATATAGTTTTTTGTATTATGCAAATATGACGTTTTGTTATGTGCGAATATATGAATTGATAGATTTGATAGTATAATATGCCGTATTGGCACTATATTTAATGTGGATTGAAAATTGTTTTATTCTTTCCAACGACTAAAAGACTAAAAATTAGAATTTATGAATCCAAATGAATTTCAGAAGTATGCCGTAAAACATCACGGCATCAGCAGCACAACACTGCACAACTATACATCAGCACTTTACAAAACGCCAGCAGCACTTACGCCATACATTATAGAAGAACGCCCGTTGAACGTAGCATCTATGGACGTATTCTCTCGTTTGATGATGGACCGCATCATCTTTTTGGGTGAAGCTATTAATGACTACGTAGCTAACATCGTTACAGCGCAGTTGTTGTTCCTGGAAAGTACAGACCGCAACCGCGATGTGCAGATGTACATCAACAGCCCGGGTGGTAGTGTGTATGCAGGTTTAGGTATTTATGATACCATGCAAATCATCAACCCTGATGTATCTACAATATGCACAGGTATAGGCGCTTCTATGGCTGCCGTATTGATGTGTGCGGGCACAAAAGGCAAGCGTACTGCGTTGAAACATAGCCGTATCATGATTCACCAACCATTAGGTGGTGCAGAAGGACAAGCAAGCGATATCGAAATCACAGCGCGTGAGATTGGCAAGCTGAAGAAAGAGCTTTATGATATCATTGCTTTCCATAGCGGGCAGAAGTTCAACAAAGTAGAAAAAGACAGCGACCGCGACTACTGGATGACAGCTCAAGAAGCTAAAGAATATGGCATGGTAGATGAAGTGTTAGAACGCAATCCACGTAAAGCAAATGGTGGTACAGAAAATAAATAATTTATGAAAAAAATAGATGAACGTAAATGGATAAATCTTGCTCAGCCAATAAATGACTTTTATATGGAAGGCAACTATATCATGGGCGATATGCGATTATTAGAAGATTGGAAAAGTAACATGTGGATTGTTTTATCTAGACTACAAGTATTAGCTCGCTAACATTATATTGAGTAATGTTAATTTATAATAAAAAAGGACGGTGATTACCGTCCTTTTTTATTATGCTTCTTCCAGCACCCATTTTTCTTTGTTCAGGTGCGTAACTGTTACTTCTATATTGTATTTGTTTCTTAAATACTTTGCTAAGGTTTCTGCCGCATAAACAGAACGATGCTGTCCGCCGGTGCAGCCAAAGGCAACGCTCAGGTTTTCAAAACCACGGCTTAAATAATCATCGACATTAAGAGAAACCAAACCATACACTTGTGCCATAAATTCGGGCATACGGGTATCTTTCTCCAGAAACTGTTTTACTGTTTCGTCCAAACCAGTAAGGGTTTTATATGCAGCATACCTACCAGGGTTCAATAAGCCCCTGCAATCAAAAACATAGCCCCCGCCATGAGTGCCTTTGTCTTTAGGTATGCCGTTTTTATATGAGAAGCTACACACTGACACTACTAGTTTTGCATCATTACTTCTTGTTGGTTGTGCATACTTGCTTTGCATGTCCGCAGATGATATCTGTTCAAGCAATTTGCGCAATTCAGGATAAGCAGGCAACGACGGGTTGTCTGAAAGAAACTTGTCCAGGTTTTTTAAAGCAGGTCCGATGCTACTGATAAAGTGTGGTTTCAATTGCAACAAACCACGGAAACCATACGCACCTAATACCTGCAATATGCGCAGTAACACAAATTGATTGTATCCTTTGCGAAAGTGAATTTCATCTACACGTGTTATGTGTAGTTCATTCATGCTTTTGATATAGCCATTCAGCAAGTCTTCTTTCCATGCATCGGGCAACTGTGCTTTTGCTTGCCATAATAATGATGCGATATCATATTGCGGTGAACCTTCCATGGCGCCCTGGTAATCAATAAAATACACCTGTTCATTCTGTATCATGATGTTTCTGCTCTGAAAATCGCGATACATCAGCATTTGAGGCTGCAGCCTGCCCAATTCTTTGGCATATTGTTGCATTTCTTCCATCAGCAGTCCACGGTCGTATTGTATATTCTGCAGGTCGGCGAAATAGTATTTGAAATACAACAAGTCGGCCATTATAGCTTTTTCATCAAAATGCTTGGTGCTGAAACATTGATCATAATCAGCTTCACGCCCGGCTATCCATTGCAGTTTAGCAAGTTGCTCCAGTGCCTTATGAAAGTAGTTGCGTACTTCTTTGGTATGCCCTTCTTTATTCAGCAAATCGAAAAGAGATGTAGCCCCTAAATCCTGTTGCAGATAATGTTTCCGGTCTTTGGATGTAGCATATAATTCAGGAACATTAATACCATGCTTGCGAAACAGCTCTGTAAAATAATAGTAAGTATTATTCTCTGAAATGTTACCATTAAATGTACCAATAGCTGTTTTCTTTCCTGAAGAAATGCGGTAGTAACGCCTGTCAGAACCAGATACAGGCAATAACTCAGTTTTCTCCGGCTTCAGGCCAAAATGGTCTTCAAATAATTTTTCTAATGTGGTAATGGTTTGTGTTGTTGGCTTGTTAGCGGTCATATATTGTTCTTGGGAGCGTCAAATAAAAATACTGTTTTCTCGGTTCTTGCAAATTCATTCCATTGTTCTGCATCAAATGATGCTCCGACTACACCGCAAGTAGGCATATTGTCAATACAAAACTTATCTGATAACTGGTTAACAAATTCTGTAATGCCGGGATTATGGGCGACTATAAATACTGTCTTCACATCATCTGCCACTTCATACATTACTTCTTCAAAAACGGGTGGTATGCAATGGTAGAGTTTTTCCTGCCACACAATTTTATCTTCATTATAACCTATTGCTTTTGCTATCTTCTTTGCAGTCTGTTTAGCCCTTTTTGCTGTACTGGCTATTATTACATCTGGTATAATGTTTTGTTTCTTCAGGCGCTCACCCATCATCGGTGCATCTTTTTCGCCTCTGTCATTCAGCGGTCTTTCAAAATCACTTTGTAACGGATTAGCCCAACTCGACTTAGCATGCCTTATCATCACCAGCTTTCGTTCCATATTTGTTTACTTGTCTTTGTAATATTTTAATTCTAAATCTTTACCATCAAACACACCATAGCTATTATAGTGTATCCAATCGCCTAGGTTTACGTATAGACTATTTTGAGGTAAGGGGTATTCTATTGCTATGTGCCTGTGTCCGAAAATGAAATAATCGATATGCTCATTTTCCAATCTTTGCAACGCGTATTGCACCAACCATTCTTTTTCAGGCCCTGAGAAAGGGTCATCTTCTACACTATGTTTGGGGCCGAGACGGCTAAACCATTCTGCCATACCAACGCCGGTATCAGGATGTATACGCCTGTAAAGCCATTGTGTAAACTTATTACGCAATATACCCTTCAGCATTTTATAACCATGATCGCCGGGGCCTAAACCATCGCCATGCGCAATCACAAACTTTTTGCCATTGAAAGTTCTTTCTATCGGCTCATGATGTACAGGTATATTTAACTCATCCTGAAAATAGCCGCGCATCCATAAATCATGGTTGCCGGTAAAAGCTTCTATCGGTAATCCTGAATCGCTTAATTCTGCCAATTTGCCCAAAAAGCGTGTATATCCTTTCGGAACTACTTTTTTGTATTCAAACCATGCATCGAACAAGTCACCAACAAGATACAGGTGTTGCGCATCTGCTTTTATTTCGTCCAGCCAGTTACATATACGTTTTTCACGTGCAATGCTGGTTTCCTTATCGGGGATACCAAAATGAAAATCGGATGCGAAATAAATTTTTTTGCCTTCTGGTAAATCCATGAAATTATCGGCTCGGATGGGTGTGCAAATTACTTAAAATCAGCAATACCACTGCTTTATTAACGGTTTTATGCAGCATTATTGTTTATGTAGTACATAAATTTTAAAAATATCGTTCTCAGGTTGTAATACATCTTGTTCTTTTTTTATTATTTGTCTTGCCGACGTGGATAAAATGCGCTGTACGGCAAGGCTACTTTTAAAGGGTTTCAGTAGATTAAGGAACGGGCTTCTTTTATACTTTCTCCACGACTTGGAAGGGTAAAGATGTGGGTTATAAAACGAGTAGATTTTTGTTATTATCAATTTTTGATTTTCGAGAATCGTCAGCCAATCATTTTTAGTTGCTTTGCTTCCGTCCTGCCAATCCAGTTCAGCAGTATGAAAAAACTCTATACATACCATATGTCCGCCACTAGCCAGATTTTCTGCGAGAAATTGAACCGTATTTGTTAGCTGTTCTTTTGTAAATGTTTGCAGTACACCTATGATAGCGATAAGGTCATAAGGACCTTTACGTTTAATATCTTCTATTGAGGCTGTAAATTGAATAGCTGTATTGCCCTTGTACTTTTCTTTTGCCACTTCTACTACTCGCTCTGACAAGTCATACCCTAACACCTGCCCGGCATATTTGTTTACGATACCTGATAAATCACCGGAGCCGCAACCAAAATCCAGTGCTGACTTCTTGTTACCTAAATTATTTTCCTGCAACACTGTATCTATTGCATATTTTCTTGCCTCCTGATCGAAGCAATACCAGAAAGGCTCGGAGTGGCCAGTATGACCAAATCGTTTTACTCTATCTTCCCAAAACTCTTTTGTAAATGTGTTCATAAGTATTGCTGCCATCACTAATTTATCGCATCCGGCATGGATTTCAACGATTTTTGAAAAATTTATTTGGAAGTTTAAAATCAGCGTTTATATCTTTGCATCAGTTCTTTACAATATCTCTTATCAAGAAAGGTGGAGGGTTATGGCCCGATGAAACCTTAGCAACCTCTTCAGAAGCAATTCTGAAAACTGGTGCTAATTCCATCCTGCAGCAATGCGGGAAAGATAAGTCAGACGCAATGTTTAAAGTATCAACCTAGTGTTGTTCAAATAACTAAAAGCTCATCTGATTTATCGGATGAGCTTTTTTATTGCCCATATGGCAATATCGCTCATCCGGTAAACTTTCTCTTGGTAGTGAATTGTATCGAAAACAAATACGTAACAATTTAAAACCAAATAACAATGAGCACTGCAACACAATTGATCCACAGCATTCCCGTTGACCCGCTAACAGGTTCTGTTTCCGTACCTATCTATCAGACATCTACTTTCGTGCAGGATGCACCGGGCGAACACAAAGGTTACGACTATGCACGCACCAACAACCCTACAAGAGAAACTTTAGAGAAAATTATTGCCCTTCTGGAAGGGGGTGAGAGAGCATCTGCTTTTGCAAGTGGTTTAGCAGCTATTGATGCAGTAGTAAAACTATTGGAGAGTGGTGACGAGATACTGGCTGTTGATGATATATACGGCGGTGCATTCCGTTTGTTCACACACATCTATGCTAAGTTCGGTATCAAAGTAAACTATACTGACACTACTGATATAGCCAATGTAATTGATGCTATCACGCCGAAAACAAAATTGATATGGTTAGAAACGCCAACTAACCCAACACTTAAAATCAGTGATATTGAAACGATAGCCAAGGTTGCAAAACAAAACAATATCCTACTGTGTGTAGATAATACTTTCGCATCACCTGTATTACAACAACCTATTAAACTGGGTGCTGATATTGTGATACATAGCGCCACTAAATACCTGGGCGGGCATAGCGACTTGATTGCCGGCTTGGTAATCAGCGCTACACAAGAACTGGGAGATAAAATCAAATTCATACAAAATGCAAGTGGCGCAATACTCGCTCCACATGATAGTTGGCTGGTGATACGCGGTATTGAAACATTGCACCTGCGTGTGAAAGAGCACAGCAGGAACGCACTTATAGTTGCTGAATATCTCGCGCAACATCCTGCTATTGACAAAGTATATTACCCGGGCTTACAATCACATCCGAATCACGAGATAGCAGCTAAGCAACAATCAGGCTTTGGCGGTATCATATCATTTACTTTAAAGAATGATACTGAATCTGCAGCAAAGCAAGTAGTCTGTAATACCAAATTGTTCAAACTGGCAGAAAGCCTTGGCGGTGTAAAAAGTTTACTTTGTCATCCGGCACAAATGACCCATAAATCTATCCCGGTAGAAAAGCGACATGCTGCAGGTGTAGCTGATAGTTTAATTCGCTTGAGCGTAGGATTGGAAGAAGCAGAAGACCTGATAAAAGACATCGAACAGGCTTTAACTAAAGCTCAAAAACACATTTCAGATATACAAATTGCAGCGTTTCAATAATCGATTTTATAACAACTGTTTAAACAAAAAAATCAACAACAATGTCTATTCAACAAAAACAATTAACC
The DNA here is from genome assembly GCA_018267965.1 of Bacteroidota bacterium. Lineage (GTDB taxonomy): Bacteria > Bacteroidota > Bacteroidia > Chitinophagales > Chitinophagaceae > Polluticoccus. The sequence continues at coordinate 107,846 of JAFDXK010000002.1, forward strand.
ATAGGGCTGTTTGGCTTTAGTGTAGTAGGTACCGGTCTTTACAAAGTATTGCAACAATCACCGTCACTGAATGCAAACATCAAAAAGGTATGCATCAAACATCCAGAAAAGAAACGTGAAGCACCTGAATCACTATTCACAATAGATCCTGAACTGTTATTACAAGACAATGATATCAACGTGGTAGTAGAACTTATTGATGATGCTGACGCCGCATATCACATCGTGACCCGAGCTTTATCATCGGGCAAAGCAGTAGTGAGTGCTAATAAAAAAATGATAGCAGAACATTTACCTGAGTTACTAGCTTTGCAAAAGAAATATGACGTACCATTTTTGTATGAATCAGCTTGCTGTGCCAGTATACCTGTTATACGTAATCTGGAAGAGTATTATGATAACGATTTGCTGCAAAGTTTCAGCGGTATTGTAAATGGTTCTACTAATTATATCCTTACCCGTGTCTTCCAGGATAAGTTAGATTTTGATGAAGCGTTGGTATTAGCACAGGCTGAAGGTTTTGCAGAAAGCAACCCCGCACTGGATGTAGAAGGGATAGATGCGTTGAATAAGCTATCAATACTACTTACGCATGCTTACGGCATTGTGGCTAATCCTAACGAGATTGTACACTGCGGTATTCAAAACCTGCAAACACACGATGCCATTTTTGCCAAAGAAAAGGGCTATGAAATAAAATTGGTAGCTCAAGCCAAGAAACTAGAGGATGGTAATGTAGCTGCATTTGTATTGCCACAATTTGTAGACAATACTAACCAACTATACAATGTACGCAATGAATACAATGGGGTTATCATAGAAAGTGGGCTGGCAGATAAACAATTCTTTTATGGCAAGGGCGCAGGCAGTTTTCCTACAGCATCTGCTGTATTGAGTGACCTGTCTGCATTACGTTACGATTATAAATATGAATACAAAAAACTCAATAATAAAATAGCAGGTGAGCTTACCAATGATTTCTTCCTGCGCGTGTATGTAAGTTTTGAAGGGTTGTTCCAAGTGCCACACGAAAAGTTTGAACGTATAGAAGAATGGAGCAGCAGCGAAAAACGTTGCCACGTGATAGGTATCATACAATTCTCAAAACTGAAGAACAGTGATTGGTGGAAGAAAAAAGGCACTTCATTAATTGTATTGCCGGATGCGTTTGCAGAGCATATAGCCATTAAAGAAGAAACTGAAGAAAGCTATTTGGTACTAGTTTAAAAACGTTCTTCGGCACCTAGACCAAATAGTGCATAATCATAAACAGCAGGATCATCGGGATTCAATTCCCTCAAATGCTGTGTAAGTAATAACGCGTTTTGCCAGTTTGATTTATCACTATCTATCAAACCCAGGCGGAATGCAACCCTACCAACATGAACATCAAGCGGGCAAACCAGCTGGCGTGGGTGTATCTTCTTCCAGATACCAAAATCCACGCCGGCAGTGTCCCTTCTTACCATCCAGCGCAGATACATATTAATGCGTTTGCAGGCAGATTTTCGAGCAGGTGTTGAAATGTGCTTACGCGTACGTTCGGGATGCTCGATAGAAAAGAAGTAATTGTGAAAATGTATGAGCGCTTGCTCTGCTGTTTCGTGTTTGTATGTTTTCGCAGGCACAAAAGCATTTTCTAAACTATCATGCTGCGCATAGTGATACTGCAGGAAATGAATGAAATACAATAGGTCGGTTGTGTTAAATGTACGATGTGCAAAGCCCAACATCTTCTTTAAGTCTGTATCTACATGATTGATTATAAAATCATGAGGAGCATTATCCAACCATTGCACCAGCTTATTGCAACTATTAATAATACTGGTACGGTTACCCCATGCCAACACAGCTGCAAACAAACCTGCAATTTCGATGTCTTGCTTTTTGGTGAAACGATGAGGTATTTGTACAGGGTCGCCTTTAATAAAAGAAGGCTGATTATACAGCCTTACTTTTTCATCCAATAATTTCTTCATTCCCTTCAAATCATGCATCGCAATTCAATTAAAATATGCCCAGGAATTTCTTCTTCTTGATGCGCACTTTTATCATTTTAATATCCTTATTAGGCCTATCACGGGAATCGCGAGCTTCTGCAGCAATTTTATCAACTACGTCCATGCCTTCTTCTACAATCCCAAACACTGTGTAGTTGCCATCGAGGTGCGGAGTACCGCCTTTTGTTTTGTATATATTGCGTTGCTGTGGTGTAAACTTGCGACCAGTGCGTTCAGATATCTGGTTCAGTTCTTCATCTGTATATTTTCTGCCAACGACAATATAAAACTGGCAGCCGCTTGATGCTTTTTCAGGATTATTATCTCTGGCCATACCTACAGCACCACGTTGGTGAAAATCAACAATGTTTATTTCAGCAGGCACGCGGTAACCAACATCGCCCTCACCTAATGCTTGTCCAGCAGATGCTTTTTTTGAATCGGGGTCACCTCCCTGGATAACGAAATTGGGTATCACACGATGAAACAATGTGCTATCAAAAAATTTCTGCTTCGTTAGTTTGAACATATTGTCCCTGTGTTTAGGAGTATTCTCGTACAGGGCCATAACTATTTTACCGTACTCTGTTGTGATTTCAATCTTTTCTTTATTTCTGTTTTGTGCTACAGCAGCAAAGATTGACAAGCAACTAATAAGGGTGAGCAGTGTTTTTTTCATAACCGTAAGGTATAAATATTCTATTTTATGGTGCGAACATAAGTACAAAAAACTAAATTAGCATATAAATCGTTTATTTAAGATGTCTGCAGTAAACAGGGTCAGAGGGTTGGCAAAACTATTGCCGGAATGGGCATGGAATAGCTCTAAGCGCAAACCTATGGCATCTTATAACCCTACTAAGCCTAGGGAAGAAAAACCTGCCATTACACCTGTTTATTCCATTTTTGATTATGACGCCAAACATCTTGAAGAAAGAAAGGCGCCCAATCAACAGCAATGCAATCCATATATCGACAGTGGTAGAGTAACCTGGATAAATGTAGATGGATTAAAAAAAGACGAAGTAGAAAAACTTTGCGCTCATTATTCCATTCACCCACTGGTGGTAGAAGATATACTGAGTATCGGGCAGAGGGCGAAAATGGACGAAACAGGTAATGTCATCTTTTGCTTACTGCCCATGCTATATTATAATGAAGATACCGGCCAGGTTGAAACAGAACAGGTAAGTATTGTATTGGGTAGAGAATTTGTTATATCATTTCAGGAAGACCCTGAAAGAGATGTATTTAACCCGGTAAGGGATAAGCTAAGGCAGGATAATGCCAAACTAAGACAAAGTCATGCAGACTATTTATGCTATTGCCTGGTAGATGCGATAGTGGATAGTTATTTCGGTGTGATAGATAAAATAAATGAACGTATTGAGCGACTTGAAGATGCATTATTGCTACAAAAAGAAAGAGTAGCGCTTGAAAAATTGAGCATACTAAGAAGGGAAGTAATGATGATCAAACGTTCTATTAATCCTGTTCGCGAACTGGTGTATGGATTTTTGAAAAGCGAAAATCCGATGCTGGAAGAACGGCACGACAAATACTACAAAGATGTATTAGACCACATCACCCAAGCTAACGACTACGTAGAGAACCACAGGGAGATGCTGATGAACTTGCAAGATCTATCCATGAGCCAGATAAACCTGCGCATGAATGAGGTAATGAAGGTATTCACACTGCTTGCTACATTAATGGCACCAGCAACAGTTATCGGTGGTATTTTTGGCATGAACTTCGATATCATTCCTCTGGCTCATCACAGAGAAGGTTTTTATCTTACAGTTGGTGTCATGCTTGCCATACCTTTAGCTATGATGATATGGTTTAAGCGAAAAGGCTGGTATTAATGGTACAGTCATACAATATAGCCACATCTACAGATGCTAACTATTTTGTGCCAATGTATGTGATGTTGTTCTCCCTCTTCAAGAACAACAAAGATTTAAACTTTAATATATACATTTTATATAGCGGCATTAACGAACGCCAAAAACAAGAAGCAGAATCGCTCGCTGCTCAATATTCTAATACAATCGTTTGGCTTCCTGTTAATGATATATCTCTCGAACAATTTTATACATCGGTATATATAACACAGGCTTCATACTACAGGATATTTCTTCCTAAACTCTTACCTGCTGACATTGAAACTATCTTATACCTTGATGCCGATATTATTATTAATGGCAGCATTAAAACACTATTAGTGACTGATATCAGTAATTATCCTATTGCTGCAACAAAAGAAGCTGTGCCTCATAATCCTGAACGCCTTGGTATTGGTGCTGACTATGATTATTTCAATGCTGGTGTATTATTAATCAATATTGCATTGTGGAAGCAACACAATTATTCACAGCAGTTGATAGACAATATTGGAAGAGAACACAGCAACTATCTGATGCATGACCAGGATGCACTGAATACTTTATTTCATAAAAAAGTGATGTTTCTCTCAGCCAAATGGAATCACCAGACCGGATTCTACCACCTCTCTCAAAAGGATTTAGAAAAACGATATGACGATAGTGCTATAAATATCCTGAACAATGCTGTAATCATACATTATACCACACATTCGAAGCCCTGGCAGTATAATAATACACATCCGTACAAACAGCTATTTTTGCAGTATATATCCCAAACTCCATATAGCTATTTTATAGAAAAAGGAAACGTTATCTTGTGGTGTAAAAAAATTGGCATCAGAATAAAGCATAAGTTGAAAAAAATATTGTAATGCCCCAAACAAGTACTCCATTAATAAGTATTGTAATGCCTACCCGTAACAGGGAAAAGTTTATTGTTGAAACAATTAAAAGCATACAAAATCAGACTTATACCAATTGGGAGCTGCTGATAATGGATGATGGTTCTGACGACTATACTGATAAAACAGTTAAACGACTGCAAGAATCCGACAGCCGAATACAATATCATAACAACGGCATTAAGAGGATTGTGGGGAAATTAAAAAATAAAGGAATTGAATTGTCCAAGGGAGAGTATATCGCTTTTATGGATTCTGATGATTTGTGGCCACCCCAAAAATTAGCAAAACAACTGGAAGCTTTATTACTATACCCTGATGCAGGGTTTTCATTTACTAATGGACAAAACTTTCAGGACGCAGACAAGTCAACTGAACCACCCTATTACAAAAAAGAAAGCGGCCATATTTGTGCCAATTTTTTCAAATCTATTTGTAAAGGAGAAGTTGGTGTATTTTCTCCGACACTATTAATTAAGAAAACATGCCTGACAACTGAAAATCTGTTCAGAACAGACAGGTTGTTTACTGACTTCAGTTTTATAACAAACCTTGCACAACAATATAGCGGTGTTATCGTGTATGATGTGCTGCTGCAAAGAAGAATTCATAAAGGAAACTCATACTCTACCAACTGGATTGCAGATTACCAGGAACATTCAGAAACAATTAAAAGGTATAAACAGGAGCATAAACTGGATGCTGCATTCGCAGACACAGTTTTATATACTACTTATATTCATTGGGGGCATGGATATATGGAGCGGGGTATGAAAAAAGAAGCACGCCAGGCATACAAGACTGCGTGGAGCTATAACCGCAAAAGCATCATTCCTTTTAAAAAAATTGCCAAAACAATACTGAAAAGAAGTTGACGAACGTGCATCAAAAACGGTATAGCATTGCTACTACGGCCGATGCAAATTACTATGTACCGCTATATGTAATGCTGTTATCGCTTTTCCAAAGCAACAAAAAGTCCTGCTTTGATGTTTATGTGTTATATGATGGTATTAACACCTACCAAAAAAACGAGTTAGAAACTTTAGCAGCTCAATATAACAGTAGTATCAAATGGCTTTCTTTTAATACAATTGATGATACCAATACATATCGTACCAATTTACCACAATATTATTATCGAATTTTTTTACCCGAATTACTTCCACCAAGCATTTCAACAATTCTTTACCTCGATTCGGACCTTCTTGTCTTAAAAGACATTTCAGCTTTACTCAATACAGACGTGAGTGGCTTTTCTATTATGGGTGTCAAAGACATGAGCAGGTACAATATGCAACGTTTAAATATTCCTGAAGAGTATGATTATATTAATGCCGGAGTACTACTATTCAATATCACTGAATGGAGAACACTGAACTACACTCAGCAACTGGTAAATAATATCAAAACAAATACAGACAAATATTGGTTGTATGACCAGGATGCAATAAATAGTTTGTTGTACAAAAGCATCGGCTATCTGCATCCCTGCTGGAACATGCTCACCAGTTTTTATCTTGTTTCCAAAAAAACACTACGTAAGCGTTACAACACAGATGCGGACAGTTTGTTAAACGACCCTGCTATTGTACATTTTGCCACATCTGTAAAACCATGGCATTTTATGAGTACACATCCTTATAAACCTGTGTTTATCAATTATCTGTCACAAACACCATATCTTAATTTTGCCGAAAAAGGTAGCATGAAAATGATTTTTGCAAAGGTCATTCACCGTATTAAGCACAGATCATTTAAACTTATACAGTAATCTTTCGTTCTCGTTTTTTCCTGTTTCGTCTATATGACTACATGGCTAACTCTTGTATTAACAGTTATCAGCAATCAAAACTGTAACTTTAACCCTCTTTGAAAGGACTTAGCCGTATGCGCGTATTATTTACACACTCTTACTATTTGCGTTTTGATCCCAAGCAGTGGCGTATTATGCAACCTTATGCCCCTCTGGGTACCATATATGCAGCTTCTTTATTGCGTGAAAAAGGTTACGATGTATACCTGCATGATGTGATGTTTGCAGAAAATGCCGAGACACTTTTGCCTGTATTACAATCTGTGAAGCCTGATATATTAGTGATTTATGATGATGGCTTCAATTACCTCACAAAGATGTGCCTCACCAATATGCGTGAAGCTGCATTTCGCATGAGCGAAATGGCGAAACAATTTGGTTGCAAGGTTATTGTATCATCATCAGACTCTACAGACCATTACAATAAATATCTCGACCATAAGGCTGACTATATTATTATAGGTGAAGCCGAACAAACTTTGCTGGAATTAGTAGACGGAATAAAAAACAATTCACTTTCTGAAGAAAACACTTTGGGCATAGCTTATCGTCGGAATGAGCAAACGCTAAAAACTCCTGCCCGACCGGTAATGACAGACTTAGATACATTACCTATGCCGGCATGGGATTTGGTCAACGTTGAACAGTACAGGCAGGCATGGGTGCAAAGCAGTGGCTATTTTTCTATGAATGTTGGCACTACTCGTGGTTGCCCTTTTAAATGTAACTGGTGCGCAAAACCAATCTATGGTAACAGGTATAATGCGCGAACACCAGAGAATGTAGTTGCGGAATTAAAACATCTAAAAGCGAAATATAATTTTGACCACATTTGGTTTTGTGATGATATCTTCGGGTTAAAGCCAGGCTGGGTTAAACAATTTGCAAAACTTGCTCACGATGAAGGGCTGCAATTCAAATTTAAAATACAATCGCGTGCCGACCTTTTATTGAAAGATGAACAAATACAGCCTCTAGCGGCTGCTGGCTGCGATACTGTATGGATGGGTGCGGAAAGTGGCTCGCAGAAAATACTGGATGCCATGGACAAAGGCACTACCATAGAGCAAATAGCAGAAGCCACAAGCCTGTTAAAACAGTATAATATCAAACCTGCATTCTTCCTGCAATTCGGATACCCGGGTGAAACCATTGACGATATTCAACTGACGTTAGATATGATTAAGAAGTTGAAACCTGCTGATTTAGGCATATCTGTTTCTTATCCGTTACCAGGTACTAAGTTCTATGATAAAGTAAAAGAACAATTGCAATCTAAAACTAACTGGACAGATAGCGATGAACTGGTATTAATGTTTGAAAATACTTACAAGCCTGAGTTCTATAAGGAATTGCACCGTTATGTTCATGCGTTTTATAAAAAAACAATGTCTCTAGGTACTGCAAAAGAATTATTATTAAAGCCTATCAACATCAATTTCAAGAACATATATACTGCGCTCAAATTTCCATATTACCTTGTAAAGGAAATGCGTCAAAAAAAGGCTTTGTATAAACTATTGTAGCTTTATTATCAAATGGCAGATACAGTACAGGAAAGCAATGTGAGTAATGCATTCTCTCGTCAGTCGGTGATATTTGATGCAATTGACGATGCCAATAGCATCATTATATGGATGCGCGAAAGAGTGAGAAATGAAGTGCTGCAATTCATTAAGCCAGGCTCTGAAATGCTGGAGCTAAATTGTGGTACAGGCATAGACTCTGTTTTCTTCTCACAAAAAGGAATAAATGTATTAGCTACAGACAACGCAGATGGCATGCTTCAGCAATTGAACGCTAAAATTGCTACTCATAACATTAAAAATCTGCAAACACTAAAATGCTCTTTTAATCATCTTGAAAATATCACGGGTCGACAATTTGACTACGTATTTTCAAATTTCGGTGGACTGAATTGTACTGACAAATTGGATGAAGTATTGTCGCAAATCGACAGGTTATTAAAACCCGGTGGGTACTTCACTCTGGTTATTATGCCTGTTGTTTGCCCGTGGGAAATAATAACAGTATTCAAAGGATATTTTAAGACTGCTTTCAGACGATTCAAGAAAGATGGTGCCAAAGCGCATGTAGAAGGTGTGCATTTTCAATGCTATTATTACAACCCGTCTTACATAATCGACAGAATGAAAAATGATTTTTCATTAACGTCATTAAAGGGTTTATCAATAGTAGTACCTCCGCCTTTCATTGAACATTTCAGAGAGCGTCATGGCAAATTATTTACTCGTCTTGAAAAGGTAGAAAATAGTATATGGGGGAAGGCACCATTCAACCGGTGGGCCGACCACTTCATGATTACCATGCAAAAAAAGCTGGTTTAATTTATGGCGGGCTTCAGGCATTTACTCATTCTTACTCCCGGCTTCCCCGAAAGTGAAGATGATACTACCTGCCTGCCATATCTGCAGCAATTCATATTGACATATAAGCAGCTTCATCCGGAACTAAAAATTACCATTCTCAGTCTCCATTACCCATTCAACAAATCTCATTATCATTGGAACAGTTTGCCCGTATATTGTATGCAGGGCAAAAACAAACATGGGCTAAGACGCGCTTACACTATTTATAAAGCGTACAAACAAGGAATTGCCATTCATAAAGCCGATAATATTGATCATGTGTTAAGCATTTGGATTACTGATGCTGCACTTGCAGGCAAACACATTGCCCAAAAAGCAAAAGTACCTTTCTTCACATGGGCATGGGGGCAAGATGTAAAGCCAGGTAATAAATATCTGAAATTGGTAAATCCCAATGAAGACCATCTAGCCGTCATGTCAGCATTTCAAAACAATATTCTTAAGCTGTCTTATGGTATCGAAGCAAAGCATATCATTCCAAACGGGATTATGACTGAACTTTTCCCTCCATTAAATACAGGCAAAAGAGATATTGACCTATTAGCAGTTGGTTCATTAATTCCTTTAAAGCAATATCACTTATTTATTGAACTGGTGAAATGGCTTAAAGAAAACGGGCACCATAAAATCAATGCAATTTTAGTTGGCGATGGCGAATTACTCTATGAATTAAAATCAATGATTACAGGGTATGCATTAGAAGATAATATTACGCTTACGGGAGCATTGCCTTATGCCCGAGTACTAGATCTGATGAACAATGCGAAAATTTTTGTACATCCGTCAAGCTATGAAGGCCATAGCACTGTAATGCTTGAAGCCATGTATTCAGGATGTAAAACCGTTGCATTCCTACCTTCTGGTGTAAATGATGAAAACTCTTTTATGCTTTGCAACGATATCGAAAGCATGAAAGTAAAAGTAACTGAATTATTAGCTAAGCCCCTGCAATATAAAAGAGTAATTTATGCTACATGGGATGAAAACGTAAAACGTATCCATAGCATTTTGTCTTCTTTATAAGTCTATATCACTTCTAATGCCTGCGGTTCCCGGGCTGTACTGTCATCAGCAACATGTTTTAATACTTTATGCTGAAAGTTGAGTGGATGGTTTTTAGAAACATACCAGCGTGTTTTCATAGCCAGATCATAATCGTGCATCGGGTATCCTTTTCTTTCCCATTTAAAGCGCCACCATTTGTCGGTAAAGCGCATGAGAAAATTATTAAGTGCCTCAGGAAACATAATATTCAATAATGATTCTGCTGCTATTTTAACTTTGTGTTTTCTTTCGGCTAAAGTTGGATTTTCTTCCCAGATAACGTTAGGGAACGTCTCTGATAATAATTTTTCGTTTGCCTTTATAAAACTATGATAAACAGACTGTCCATACACTGGTAGCAGTGTTGCCATTTCTGTTGCAGTAAAAATATTTTGTTCTTCAATGCACATTTTCGATTCATCGATGAAATAGTTCATACAGAATGAATGTTGATCGCCCCATAAAAAGGTGAACTTTTTGTAACAATGCAGCAGAGAACGTGCAACCCATAATCTCTTGTTAGATGTAATAATAAAGAAGTCAATATCTGATTTTTCATTTGCATATCCTTTAGACAATGAACCTGATATGCAAACAGACTTTACAAAAGGGAATGATGAGATTCTTCGGGCAGCCACAAGCGCCTTTGCCATAAGTTTTTCTGCACGTTTAATGCCTTCTATTCTTCTATCGGCGTAATCGGGGTGGTTACAAAGTCGATAATAACCTTTAGATACTGACAATACCCCTTCATTAATCATGTCATTCAATACCTTTTGGTGGTATATTTTATCGCTTGAGAGCTTTGAAAACCTGTAGATTTCCTCTGCTGTAAGAGGATGCCTGAAAATATGGAAATACTTAAGTGTACCAATTATATCGTTTCTGACACTATCGTCTGTCGTATTATACATAGCCTATAGCTTGACAAATAGTCAAAAAGCAAAAAGAGAAAAAGTAGAAACGGTCTGAGACAATGATAACAATGTCTCTTATAACGTAAAATTATCAATAATCCTGCCAAAATGGGAATTTTTCAAGTCATTTTTAAGCCATATCTTCAAATAGATTTTATTTTTGCGCTAAATTCTTAATAATGAATAATTCAACCGATACTGCAGTTGGTGATAACCTATACTATAAACTCATCAAATTCCTGCACAGTATCATTGTCAGCATACGTCATCACTTCATATTGTTTATAGTTTGTATGGCAATAGGTATCGGCCTGATGCTCTTTAAGAATTTTAACGATGCCAAACTATACAAGGCTACTTTCACAGTAGCATACGATGAGTTATTCAGAAAAATATATGGTGACAGGCTTGAAAAAATAAACTCTCTGGTACAAAAAGACAATTATAAAAAAATTGCGGACCTTCTTAAGCTTGATGAGCAAACAGTATCAGCCTTAAAAAATATTGAAGGCAAGAATATATTAGGCGAAGACCTCGATAAAGACCTTAATACCGACCAAATACCTTTTATTATTGAATTAGTTGTAAATGACAGCTCTGCCATCACTAAAATTCAGGATTCTGTTGTAAGCTTTCTGGAGACCGGTAATGACTTCTTATCTAAAAGAAAGAAAATCAAATTGCAGGAAATTGATGAAGAGTTGACTTGGATAAATCAGCAATTGTATATGTTGGACAGTATTAACAGAACAGGCAAATCAGAAACTGTTTCTATTAGTATCAGTAAGGGGTCAAAGCAATCTAACACACCTGACAAAACAGTTAATTCTTTATATGAATTTTCTTATGAATTATATAAGAGGAAACAAGAATTACTCAGAAAACAACGTATGCCTCAAAGCTTGTTGATAGTTGACGATGCAATTGTATCAGTAAAAAACAAAAAGCCTGCAATTTTGATGGTAATAGTTGGCGGTTTTATAGGTTTCTTTTTATATTCTTTGTTTGCAGGTTTAATATTACCTGTATTTAAATTTAAAGAAAAAACTACTTAATCTCCTGGCATAGCTCTATCAAAACCCCATTTGTAGTTTTGGGGTGTAAAAAACATATCATTTTATTGTCGGCACCGCTCTTAGGTTCTTTGTGTATGAGTTCAAAACCAAGGGATTGTAAACGTTTCATCTCTTCGTATATGTCCTGAACTTCAAAAGCAATGTGATGTATGCCCTCTCCCTTTTTTTCAAGATATTTAGCTATCGCACTATCCGGATTAGCGCTTTCTAATAATTCTATTTTTGAATCGCCAGTTCTAAAAAATGCCGTATTTACCCCTTCAGAGGCTACAATTTCCGTTTTATAACAAGTAGTATTTAATATTTTTTCAAAAAGAGGAACTGATACTTCTAAATCTTTTACAGCAATGCCCAAATGCTCTATTTTCAACATTCTTAATAATTTTTACAAATATGGTTATATAAAGCCCTAATGGCTATTTATACCCTAAAGTACCACAATTGACTTAACTTTGTACCAACTAAACTGAGGCTTGAATTTATATTATGGAACTTAAATTGCCCATATATCTGGACAATAATGCTACCACACCCTGTGATCCGCGTGTGGTAGAAGCTATGCTGCCTTATTTTACCGAGAAATTTGGTAATGCAGCTAGTCGCAGCCATCCATTTGGATGGGCTGCGGAAGAAGCAGTTGATTATGCACGTGAGCAGGTAGCTAAGCTTATCAATGCAGATCCTAAAGAAATCATATTTACCTCAGGTGCAACAGAAGGTGACAACCTTGCTATAAAAGGTGTATTTGAAATGTATGCATCTAAAGGCAATCATATCATTACTGCTGTTACTGAACACAAAGCAGTACTGGATACCTGCAAGCATATTGAAAAATTAGGCGGGCAAGTAACTTACCTGCCTGTTGCTGAAGATGGACTTATCAACTTGCAAGAGTTAGAAAACGCTATTACTGATAAAACTATCCTTATTGCCATTATGTATGGTAATAATGAAGTTGGTGTTATACAACCTGTTCGCGAAATCAGCAAAATAGCACGCAAACATGGCGTATTATTCTTTACAGATGGTACACAGGCTGTAGGTAAAATACCTGTTGACGTAAATGCAGACTGCATTGACCTGATGGCTTTCAGCGCACATAAAATGTACGGGCCTAAAGGGGTAGGCGCATTATATGTTCGTCGTAAAAACCCACGCGTTAAGGTTACTGCACAAATGGATGGCGGCGGCCATGAACGTGGTATGCGCAGTGGTACTATGAATGTACCGGGCATAGTAGGCTTTGGTAAAGCGTGCGAATTATGCATGAATGAAATGGAAGCAGATGCTGCACGTCTCAGCAAAATGCGTGACAGGCTTGAAAAAGGCTTACTTGAATTGGAAGAAGCTTATGTAAACGGTAGTATAGAACACCGTTTACCGCACGTTGCTAATATCTCTTTTAAATATGTAGAAGGAGAAGGATTGATGATGGGCTTCAATAAAAACATAGCATTGTCTAGTGGCTCTGCTTGTACATCTGCATCTCTTGAGCCTTCTTATGTATTGAAAGCACTGGGATTGGGCGACGACTTAGCTCATAGCTCATTACGCTTCGGTTTGGGTAGGTTTACAACTGACGAACAAATTGACTACACTATCAATGCAATAAAAGAAACTGTTACCAAACTACGTGAGATGAGCCCTCTTTGGGAGATGTTCAAGGAAGGTATTGATTTGAACACTATTGAATGGGCACACCACTAATTTTTATTAAAAGAAAAAAATAAACTCATGGCATATTCAGAAAAAGTAATTGACCACTATACCCACCCGAAAAACGTGGGTACTCTTGACAAAAGCAAGCAAAACGTAGGCACAGGCCTTGTTGGCGCACCCGAGTGCGGTGACGTTATGCGTTTGCAAATAGAAGTAGATGAAGCTACAGGTATTATCAGCGATGCTAAATTTAAAACTTTCGGTTGCGGTTCTGCTATTGCTTCTTCTTCACTGGCTACAGAATGGTTGAAAGGCAAAACTGTAGACCAGGCTATGGCTATAGACAATATGGATATCGTAGAAGAATTAAACTTGCCTCCTGTAAAAATTCACTGTTCTGTACTAGCAGAAGATGCTATCAAAGCAGCTATCAATGATTACAGGGTTAAGAATGGATTACCTGAACTTGAATTGGAAGAAAAGAAACACTAATAAACCGAGATAGAAAATATTGAAGTGGTTAATAGCATGGCGAGAATTGGAATTGAACAAAAGAAAAACTATTAACCACTTTATATAATTGTGATTGTATGATACACATCAGCGAAAAGGCAAAAGAGAAGATAGACCAGTTAAGATCCGATGCGGGTTTAGACGATAGCTATTTTTTAAGAGTGGGTGTTGTAGGCGGTGGTTGTTCCGGGCTTTCTTATAAGCTCGATTTTGATAACGAATCTCAACCTAATGACCAGGTTTTTGAAGAAATGGGTGTAAAGCTTGTTACTGATTTGAAAAGCTTTTTATACCTATGTGATACTACACTTGAATTTTCTGATGGCTTAAATGGTAAAGGGTTTCACTTTAGCAACCCTAATGCAAGCCGCACTTGTGGCTGCGGAGAAAGTTTCTCTGTATAAGTTTACTCCTTAACCAGCTTCATAGTTTCTGTTTTTGCATTGATTTCCCTGATGACCTCGTCAAGGTTCACTGCAGCTTCTTGTATTCCCTCCAACACCTGCTCGTTTACAGGGTCAGAAAGCTCTTCTTTATTAAATAATTGTACCAGTCCCATAATAGTAGCCACCGGGCTCCTCACCTTGTGCGACTGTATCCAGGCTATATCTTTAAGCTTCTGATTTTGCAGTTGTATTTTCTGAATATACAAACGTTGCTCTGTCACATCCTGCAACGTGCCATTGATGGTAGTTACGATACCCCTGTCATTCAGTATCACTTCTCCTCTTACTAGTATATGTTTTACCTCATCATTACCTGTGATAATTCTACAGTAAAAATCAGGAAAGAATTTTTTGATAAAGATGGTATCAATCATTTTCTCTAAATGCTTCACATCTTCGGGGTGTACCACTTTTGTAAAATTGGAATGATTGAGTTTCACATCTTTTGATAACTCTAATACAGCCTGTGCAGCCTCTGACAGTACGACTTTTTCATTGATGACATCCCATTGCAGATAGCATAACTTAGCTATCTTTTCTGCTTCCTGCAGCAATTCATTTTTCTGCTTCAGTTCTTGTTCAGCCTTCTTTCTATTATTTATTTCAGCCTCAAGTTCATCCGGAGAACGTAAAGAAAACGCTATTGGTAATATCTTAACAACATAGAAAACAGTAATCCAACTGATAACACCTGTAGCAAAACGTATCAATGCGCTAAACCTATATACAGGAATCCAAAACATGAGCGCATCTACAAAATATGTAGCCCCACATATAAGGATAAAAGTTGCAAATAATATATAAAGCCCGCTAAATCTTAACTTCTGACGTTTAGTAATGATGTAGAATAATATCAGTAGTGGTATTACAAAATATGCTGACCATACCAGCAAATCGCTGACGATATATAACCACCCATGAAAATCAGTCCAGCTACCGCTACGCCAAAACGAACGGAAATCTGAATAACTGAATAGGTGTCTAAAAAAATCAATTATTTGGTCCATGACATTCACAATTACAAACGCAACAGCGCTTGTACATTTCTCGGCCTCTCCTGTATATGTAACTCTATTCTACGAAAGTAGTCTAATACATCTCAAATAAAAAAGCAAGCAGATCGTATTAACGTTTTAAGCGAGAAATGAACAACAAATCATTAACAAATTTATCTTATGAGTTGAAAAGCGGCGAATGAGAATAGATATGCTATGGCAAACATATAGGCAAATTGGATGATAGGGTATTTCCAACTCCTGGTTTCTCGTTTTACAATAGCCATAGTGCTCATACATTGCATGGCAAAAACGTAAAATATCAGCAGTGATATTCCCGCTGCGGGTGTATAAACACTTGTCCCATCATCTCGTTTTGCTGCCCGCATTTTATCCCGGAGAGTATCATCAGTATTTTTCGAGCCTACACTATATAACGTAGCCATTGTTCCAACAAAGACCTCTCTTGCCGCAAAAGAAGTGATAAGTGCTATACCAATTTTCCAATCAAATCCCAACGGGGCAATGGCAGGTTCAATTGCTTTGCCCATAATGCCTGCAAAAGAATGTTCCAATCTTTCTGTTTGCTGTTGCAGTTGCAAGGTTTCTGATTGCTCAGGATGTTGTTGCACTAACAATGCATATTTGGTTGTTATAGCATCCATTTGCTTAGGTGGTCCGTAGGTGGCCAGTCCCCATAACAAGACAGATATTACCATGATAACCTTACCAGCATCTCTTACAAATATTTTGGCTTTTTCTATCATAGTAGTACCTACGTTTCTCCAACGTGGTGCGCGATATACAGGTAACTCCATCAGGAAATATGTTTTCTCCTGCACCTTTACAATCCAGCTCATCACCTTTGACACAATGAGTGCCATGACAAAACCAAGCAAGTATAAACCCATTAATACCAAGCCCTGCAGGTTAAAAATTCCTAATGATTTATCAGGTATCACCAGGCCTATCAGTATAGTATATACCGGCAATCTTGCAGAACAACTCATTAGTGGTGTAACCATTATGGTAATCAATCTTTCTTTCTTATTCTGAATTGTTCTTGTAGCCATGATAGCAGGCACTGCACATGCCATACCGCTTATTAAGGGCATTACACTACGTCCGTTTAGTCCTACACTACGCATCAGCCTATCAGTAAGGAAGCTGATACGCGCCATGTAGCCTGTATCTTCCAGTATGGTAATAAATCCGAACAGGATCATAATTTGCGGGATGAACACCGCAATACCGCTAATACCGGCTAATATGCCATTAATAAAAAGGTCCTTTATTATACCTGAAGGCATAATATTATTTAGCCATCCTGATAATACAGCAAAACCCGATTCTACCCATCCCATAGGATATTCGGCCAGCCAAAAGATGCTTTGAAATAAGAAAAACAAAACCGTAAGCAATATCACATTACCCCATATAGGATGCAATAGCGTTTTGTCTAAGCGCTCACTTTGTATACTACGTTTCAAAGGGCTGGTTTCTACAACACACTGTTGCATAATTTGACCAATTCTTTGATAACGTTGCATAATCTCTTCGGCCTGTACTTTTGCCTTACTGAATTTATTTTCATCAATCAATGCAGCGATTTGTATACGTTGTGCTGCATTCAAATGGTGTAGCTCTAAATAGTTACAAGCAATATGCAGAGCAGCATAATTGCTGTTAGCATTACAAAGCGATTTTACTTCTGCAATCCAGTTGCCGGATAGTTTTTCAATATCAATAAACTCGTGGCTATGTTTAATACCTTTCTCCTTTGTATCTGCAATTATTTTTTTCAGATTAGAGATGCCTTTGTTCTTTCTCGGATTGATGGGAACTACAGGTACTCCCATCAATCTTTCCAATCCGTCTACATCAATGGTAATACCTTTTCTTCTTGCTATATCATTCATGGTGAGTGCTATCACTACCGGAATGTTCAGGTCCATTATCTGTGAGCAGAAAAGTAAGTTGCGTTTCAGGTTTGATGCATCTGCAATGATGACAATCATATCGGGATTGTCCTTGCTTCTGTTATTCAGCAGTACTTCATAAGTAACATGTTCATCTGCACTCTTTGGATACAAGCTATATGTACCTGGCAAATCAAGAATATTTGCTGTTAATCCTTCAGCAATTTTAGAGATCCCTGTTTTTTTATCAACAGTTACTCCCGGGAAATTGCCCACTTTTTGATTTAGTCCCGTTAGACTATTAAATAATGAACTTTTCCCGCTGTTAGGATTGCCAACTAAAGCTATGGTAAATGGCCGATGCATGAATAAGTGGGCAAAGTTACCAATAGATAACTGCCCATATTACAATATCAATGCTATAAAGGTAATTTTTTCCCGATTATGAAAACCTGAATACTATCTGATGAGGTTGATAGTGCCCTTATACTGTTTTTTTATATGGGTAGCATCCGGCTGGTATTCTATAAGATATATATAAGCGCCTTCATCGAGATATCGACCCTCATCCGTACCAGTCCAGCCTTGTTTAATATCTCTAGACTCAAACACTACCTGGCCCCACCTGTTATATATGCGTATCCTGTAATCATTTACAGGGCATGTCTGCAATACAAAAAACTTATCGTTTACGCCGTCCCCGTCGGGAGTGAATGCATTGGGTATAGCAATACATTCCTCACAAGGGTCAAATGTTACATAGGTAGAATCCCTGAATATACCGCATTCATTACTCATCACACAGGTATATTTCCCTTCATGATCCGGCTTAATACAGCAACTATTGCTGCCGATGTTCCAAAAATAGTTTACACCCGCATATTCTGTGCCTATGTATACGGGTGAAGACTGGCACATGGTTACGCGTTCTTCAAGTTCATGCTTTGGAGTATACTTGATATTGATATTAACCGCTGCTTTGGGGCTTTCACATTTACCAATTGTTTGCGTTACAAAATAAGTGTAATTCGAAACATACTTGCTATAGATATACGGCTGTATAGGACTGCCAATACTTGCCAGTTGATGGGTATACCATTTCAGGTTTACTCCTGCTACATTATTCAGTTTGGCATCTTCAGTCATCTGGCACAGCATAGTATCCCTCACTGTTGGCATGGGTGTGGGCGGTTGTATGAACACTGCTACTGTATCAGATTGTGTGCCGCATTTATTAGTCGCCTTCAGCCAATATACTCCCGGCGTATTCACAGTTATAGATTGTGTAGTAGCACCTGTACTCCATAAATATGATGTGAACGGCCTGTTCGGAACAATAGTAACAGGTTGGTTATTACAATTAACTAGCTCCTTACCCAATGAGAGTTTATTATTGGCATCATACTTTACATAAAATGTATCCATATAAATGCGGCAATTTGAAAACGCCACGCAAGTATATATGCCATCTTTTGCAACCGTCAACTGCTTGGTAACATCACCTGTAATCCATAGAAAGTCCCCATCAATAGCTGTACTTGACAATGTCATAGGCATATCCGACAGATTACAATAAGTAGCATCATGAGCACTCCGTATAGTATCTGCAGGACTGATTACAGAAACATTCACATCGTCGATATAAACATATTGCCTGTATGGGAAGCTTGGATTGGCTACTGAGGGGAAAGACAAAACATTATTGGGACTTCCGCTCGTATTATTAAACCTTCCAATTACTAACCACTCTTCACCACCCGATGCTACGTAGGTTCCGGTTACTTTTATCCATCCTGCCGTATCCTGCATGAATTTATTTGCAGGGCTTACGATGTGA
Organism: Bacteroidota bacterium; assembly: GCA_018267965.1. GTDB lineage: Bacteria > Bacteroidota > Bacteroidia > Chitinophagales > Chitinophagaceae > Polluticoccus. The sequence goes on from JAFDXK010000002.1 coordinate 127,249, forward strand.
TAGGGCGCTGTTAAAAAACTACCTGTTGGAGATGCGATTTGTGTATTGGAAAAATTAATGCCTATCTCGTCAGTCGCTATATAATTGAACGAAAGGCTTGCAGCAATCGTAGGACTAACATAAAAACTCACACAATATCTTTTGCCTGCTACCATTGGGCTAATAAGCTTGCATTGCAGGTATTCTGCAAAGCTGTAAACATTGCCCGGTGTCTTCGACTCTTCCCATAATATGATGCCGGCAAAAGCATTACCGGTTCTGGCTTTCTGATAACCAAATGTGGCTTCAGGTACATGTACTCCTGATGCCGGGATTGCACATACATTAAAATAGTCGGGCGAAGTATATTTCAACGGGTTAACCCAGGATTGAGCTGTGGAAAAGCTGCTATAAGATGCGGAATAGTCCAGTCCGGCTAATCCAGTAGGACAAGAATTATAAGTTTCGAAGCTAGGATTGGGAACAAGATTTTGGCAATAGGCTTTATTTTGGCATAGTAATGCCAATAGCGTAGTAATACATAAGCCTATGTATCTCATCAATATTGCCGTGGTTTGGTAATATATAGACAGCTATTTCAAAAGATATGTTGGTATGGAGCCTTATTTTGTTACAATATTGATTATTCGATTGATTATCAATATACTATGAGGCCTCTTTCTTTAAATAGCTTATGGGGTCTTCTATTTTTGATTTTACATATTCATCATATACACTGTCGGCTGCCTTCAAAAGAGAACTATCTCCTATGTTCAGCAAGTCGGCGTATACAAGTATCGGGGGTGCTACTGCAGATGTAGACCTTGAATCATCATAATTCCAGAATTTGTTATACACCTTTATATATCCTTCCGGGTCTCTTACCATCCGATATTGATTGATAATATCATTTCTGCTCAAGCTGGTATAAATAACTAATTCTCTGGGTCTTAGTTGCCCGGTTAGTAAATGCGCACCCGCTTCGGCACCCCAAAATGTCTTTTTACTTTCTAATGGAATTCTTCTCCAATTCTCTCTATCAGACTCATTGATAAACCTGAAAGTCCCGATTTCTATATTAGGTTTTAGCAATTGTTCGTAAGCTAATATCCATTTTTCTAATAGCTGCTTCTTATTTGCCAGCTTATACCCGGTGATATCAGAGTGAATGAGTGAACCTGACTCCTTCAATGCATTCATAACATTGGTCACATTACCCAGACTGGTTTCTGTTAAGGCAGCTATCTCACGATATGGAATATTTAGCAATCTTTCACTCATCAGAAAATGAAACAATACCCTTAATCCGGTCTTGGTCAGTGCACGATTTGTTCTGCCTTTTGCAAGCGAAATTGTTTTATTACTATCAACCCATATATATAAATCATCTTGCTGGATACAAATATTTCCATTTGCTTCCAGGTATGGAATATTCATTTGCCTCAATTCTTCTTTCACATCAGAGGATATTTTGCCACCTACGACCATCAGGGATTCTATCTGTCGAAACTGCTCTATGATGAATGGTAAATGTCTTTTCCTTATCTCCTGACGGGTAATGGTTTTGTATTTCAGTGTCCTGTTTCGTGCGTACAAGCTAATTTCTACATCGTCACCTTCTTCCAAAGCATATTTCCATATCCCCTTGAATAACGGATTCTCTTCAAGGCTATCTAAAGCCATGTGGATGATTTTCAATTCTGTGGTGTTCATTATATAGCGTTATGTTCACGATTCGTGGACAAGAGGATTTCAAATATAATACATAAAGCTATAAAGTGATAGCTTTTATTGATTATTTAATAATGTATATACCTACAATTATGTTGCTTTATTACATTTGTCTGGCCTTAGAAATTATATGCTCCATAAATTCAAATTATTGTTAGCTGTACTGATGGTTTGCAGCCATCTCTCATTTGCGCAGAACGAAAAAAGGGTAATCAAAGAGCATATCAATATTCTGACATCCGATACTATGTACGGGCGAGGTTATGTTTTTAAAGGCTGCGACAAAGCAGCATTATACATTAAAAATACAATAACGCGTTATGGACTGCTGCCTTTCGATAAAAACAAGACTTATTATCAACCCTATTCATTTTCTGTAAATACCTTTCCAAATGATGTGCTATTAAAGGTGAACAAAACGGTACTGGTACCCGGGGTTGATTTTCTGGTGGATGCTGCAAGTAGTTCTTATGAAACAGATGGAAGAATTAAAATCAAACGTATTAACCTTTCTCATATAAAAGATTCTGTATCATGGGCGAGAGTAAAGTCTAAATTGAACCCTCGTTTTGCTTACCTGCTGAAGAATACGGATACTGTTATCAGGCATCTCAAATTCAATCATTACAGCTTCCCCAAGCAACTACCTAAAGGGTTATATCTCATACCACAGCATGGAAAAATAACCTGGACCGTTAGTACGGAACAAATTCCGGCCGCGGTTATAACAATTGAGGATACTGTTTTGCCTAACAGGCCAAAAAAAGCTGCCGTAAGAATCGGCGCTCACCTAAACCCCAAATTTGCCACTCAAAATGTAATGGGCTACGTTCGTGGAACTGAAATACCAGATAGTTTTATTGTATTCAGCGCACACTACGACCACTTGGGCAAAATGGGGCAATATGCCTTGTTTCCCGGCGCTAATGATAATGCAAGCGGCACATCTTTGGTGCTGTATCTTGCGAAGTATTTCGCCAATCATCCACAACGCTATTCTATTGCATTCATATTCTTTAGCGGAGAAGAAGCAGGGTTATTAGGCTCAGGATACTATGTGCAGCATCCTGTGTTTCCTTTAGAGCAAATAAAATTTCTCATCAACATAGACCTTGCAGGTGAAGCCAAAAATGGCATCACTGTCGTAAATGCTGTTCAGCAAAATGAGGTATTTAATCTATTAGATTCTATTAATAAAGAGAACCACTACCTGCCTGAAATAAAAAAACGTGACCAGGCACACAACAGCGACCACTGGCATTTCTGTAATGCCAGTGTTCCGGGTATATTTATATATACCAACGGCACAAAACCATATTACCACGATGTATTTGACAGGGCAAAAGAAATAACGCTGGAAAACATAGACCAACTCTCCAGGTTATTAATAGATTTTACAGGCAGGCTGTAAGAAAATAACCCTTTTTATAACGTCACATCTTAATAAAGATAATTATACATTTACTTTTCAAATTTTAATCAATGAGAAGGTATTTATCCCTCGTAGCAATTATTGCCTGCGCACTGTTTTCTTGTAATAATAATTCAGGAAATGAGTCATCACAGACACAACAGGATGCTCAAAAATTTATTGATACTTATACAGAACAATATGTCAAGTTATATACTAATAGCAGCGAGGCACAATGGAAAGCTCAAATTGAAATCAAACAAGGTGATTCATCTAACACAGTAAATGCTGCTAAAGCGGATGAAGCAATGGCTGCGTTTACGGGTAGCGCAGCTAATATCGACAGTGCAAAAAAATACATTGCTCTAAAAGATAAGTTAACTGAAATACAGGTTAAACAATTGGAGTTGATATTGTATGCTGCTGCTAATAACCCGCAAACCGTTGCCGATTTGGTGAAGCAACGCATTAAAGCAGAAAATGAGCAAACACGTATGCTTTACGGCTTTCAGTATATGTATGCAGGCAAAAAAGTAAGCACCAATGACCTAGACGCTGTATTGAAATCTGAAAAAGATTTGAAGAAAAGACAAGCAGCGTGGGAAGCAAGTAAAGAAGTAGGACCAACGTTAAAAACAGGTTTGGTCAACCTGCGCAATTACCGCAACCAAACTGTACAAGCATTAGGCTATCACGATTTCTTTACTTACCAGGTGAGTGACTATGGCATGAAGACTGACGAAATGATGCAAACTATGGACAGGCTGATGACAGAGCTTCGTCCGTTGTATCGCGAGTTGCACACATGGATGCGCTATGAAATGGCAAAAAGGTATGGTCAAACCAATGTGCCGGACAACCTGCCTGCTCACTGGTTGCCTAATCGCTGGGGACAAGATTGGAGTTCTGTTGTTGATGTAAAAGGCATAGACCTTGATAATATCCTGAAATCAAAATCGAAAGAATGGATAGTGAAAGAAGGCGAGAAACTGTATACCAGCATCGGGTTCCCTGCATTACCTGAAACATTCTGGCAAAAATCAAGTTTGTATCCTTATCCTGCCGACAGCAATGTGAAAAAGAACAACCACGCATCTGCATGGCATATCGATTTGAATAATGATGTACGCAGCCTGATGAGTATTGAGCCTAATGCAGAATGGTGGGAAACTGCCAACCATGAACTAGGACACATCTATTACTACCTTACTTATACCAACAAAGATGTACCACCACTATTGCGTGGTGGCGCCAACCGTGCATATCACGAAGCTATAGGCACAATGATGGGATTGGCAGCAATGCAAAAACCGTATTTAATAGGACGTGGTTTGATAGATGCTAATGTGCAAACGGATAGCATACAATCTCTTTTGAAAGAAGCGCTGAACTCAGTTGTGTTCATGATGTTCTCTTGCGGCACAATGAGCAATTTTGAAAAATCATTGTACGTAGACAATCTTGACCCTAACCAATTCAATGCAAAATGGTGGGAGTTAGCTAAAAAATATCAAGGCATTGAACCACCAACAGTACGCGGTGAGGAATATTGCGACGCTGCAACAAAAACACACATCAACGACGACCCTGCACAGTATTATGACTACGCTTTGTCTTATGTGATTTTATATCAACTGCATAACCATATTGCAAAAGAAATACTGCATCAAGACCCTCGCGCAACTAACTATTACGGACAAACAGGCATTGGTGATTTCCTGAAAAAAATCACCTACCCCGGCGCATCTAAAGACTGGCGCAAAGTGCTGAAAGAAAGCACAGGAGACGAACTTAATGCTAAAGCGATGTTAGAATACTTCCAACCATTGGTAAACTGGCTGAAGGAACAGAACAAAGGAAGGAAATATACCCTGCCTGAAACTTTATAAAATTCAAAGAACATTTTTGCTATTGGGCAAGTCTTTTGGCTTGCCCAATTTTTATGAATTATCTTTGCAACCTTAAATTAACTAAAACAAAATGCGTGTAGCTGTAGTTGGTGCAACAGGCCTGGTAGGTAGTACCATGTTGCAAATCCTTGAAGAAAGAAATTTCCCTTTGACAGAACTGATTCCTGTGGCTTCTGAAAAGTCAATTGGTATGAAAGTAAAGTATAAGGGCAAGGAATACAGCGTTGTGAATGCAGATACAGCTATCGGCATGAAACCCCAACTCGCCATATTTTCTGCAGGTGGCAGCATATCTCTTGAACTAGCACCAAAATTTGCTGCTATTGGTTGTTATGTAGTAGATAATTCATCTGCATGGCGCATGGACCCAACGAAAAAGCTGGTAGTACCTGAAGTAAATGGAAACGTGCTTACCAAAGATGACTACATCATAGCTAACCCCAATTGCAGTACTATTCAAATGGTCATGGTATTGAAACCTTTGCATGATAAATACAAAATCAAACGTGTGGTGGTAAGCACATATCAAAGCGTAAGCGGCACAGGACAGAAAGCTGTAAAAGAAATGTATGACCAGCGAGCAGGCAGTACTGAAAACACCGTTTATCCGCACCGTATCGATATGAATATCCTCCCGCACATTGATGTATTCCAGGATAACGGATATACGAAAGAAGAAATGAAGATGACGCTGGAGACCTGCAAAATAATGGGTGATGAAAGCATTAAGGTAACTGCTACGACTGTGCGTGTACCTGTAACAGGCGGCCACAGCGAAAGTGTGAATATTGAATTTGAAAATGATTTCAACGAAAACGATGTTCGTGAGATATTATCTAATATGCCGGGCGTTGTAGTAATAGATAATCCTAAGGCAAATGCTTACCCGATGCCTTTGGATGCTGCCGGCAAAGACGAAGTATTTGTAGGCCGCATACGCAGAGACTACTCCCAGCCTAATACTCTAAACTGCTGGATAGTAGCCGATAACCTACGCAAAGGGGCTGCCACAAACGCCATACAAATAGCGAAATATCTGCATGTTCAGGGTTGGATATAACCTTGTCATAGAAATGTAAATACTTGTCAAATCTAATCCTCAGGGGAAGTGTGTTCGTACTTTTGTACGGTTAAAACAATTCTCAATGAAGATTAGACTTTTACTATTTAGTGCGGCAGTAGCTTTAGGAATTCAGGCAAATGCACAAACCTGGGTTGCTGACTCAGTTACTATGGGTGCCGGTTATGCCAACGACGTTTTTTACAGTATGACCAATGGCGCTTCAGGCAGCCCTGTAAGCAATACCAACTGGCATTTAGGTTTCGAAATGATTCCGGGTGGGCCTGGCTTTGGCGGAGTAAGCATTATTGCCAACCATGTGCAGGCAGGTGTTAAGGTATACTCACTACATACTACGGGTAGTGCAAAATTCGCTACACTTAGCGCATCTGATACAGTTGGCAAAACTCAATTGTATAATGCAGACAGTAGCTGGGATTGGGGTGCATTCAATGTAAACTCAAGCGGCGGATTTAATTATGGCTGGGGAGATTATGATATGGTAAGCCATCATATCTATGGAGACTCACTTTATTTGCTGAATGTTGGTGGTACATTATATAAAATGGTTGTCACACACAATCACACTCATCCGTTAGATAGCATATACTATGCTTTCCATATTGGCAAATTTGATAACTCTACAAATTACTTTGATACTATTTGGAGGAAACCAAATTATGTAAACAAGAACTTTGCATACTTCGATGTAGCAGCAAATTCAGAGATCAACCGCGAGCCTGACCAAAAAACATGGGACGTTGCCTTTACTCGCTATATGGACTATAAAGCAGGCCCTCCCGGAGGCATACCTTATAATACAACCGGTGTATTATCTAATGTAGGTGTAACAGTTGCCGATGTTCGTCCGGTGAACCCGGATACAACAGTTAGCTACAAAGCTTACAACTATACAAAAACAATGAATGAAATTGGCTTTGACTGGAAGATATTTACACCTCCTACAGGCCCGTACACCATAGATACAACTATTACTTACTTTATTAAGACAAAAGATACTGCTGTTTATCAAATTAAATTTACAGGCTTTACAAGTTCAACAGGAAAGATTGTGTTTGCTAAGCGTCTGTGGCAGTTCCCAGCCAACGTGAATGAAGTTACAAACAATATCTCAGCACATATGATTGTTCCTAATCCTGCAAACAACAATGCAGACTTAGTGATTGATGCTAAAGAAGCTTCAGGAAATACGATGCTGATTGTGACAGATATTACAGGTAAGGTAGCGTTGAAGAGCAATGTTGCTTTGAATAAAGGCCTGAATGCTTTGCAAATAAATACAGGCGACCTGGCTACAGGTACATATATGATTACAGTGACAAACGGTGCTTGGAAAATCACCGATAAATTAGCTGTGCAACATTAGTACGATTGCGGCGATGGATTGATTACTAAAAGTTCAGCTATCGTATGATAGCTGAACTTTTTTCAACAAAAGAATAGATGATGCGTAAAATCACAATACTTTTTTTCATGCTGCTGGCTTTGACAAATGCTGTTAAAGCTCAGGATTTACATTTTACTGTAATGGAAAAAGGTAGTGGTCAGCCTATTGGCTATGCATATATCAATACCTACTCTACCGAAAACAATAAACTAATTGCTACCGTTCAAACGAATGAAAGCGGTACTGCTATAATTGCACCATCTCAATACCCTTGCAAGATCGAGATATTTATTACAGGATATGAAACATATTCTGTGTTGTATAAAGAAGCGCCTCAAAAAAGCAACATCGACATTCTATTAAATAAAAAATTCGGAACACTAAACGACGTGGTAGTTACAGGCTTAACAAGCCCGGTAAAACTAAAGGATGCCTTATCAAATTACCAGGTCATTCCGAGAGCTGTTATACAAGCACAGGGTGCTGTTACATTAAATGACGTGTTGAAAAATCAACTCAATATGAACATCAACAATGATAACGTATTGGGCGCCAATATATCTATGCAAGGAATGCAAGGTGACAAAGTGAAAATCCTGATTGATGGTATCGCTGTCAATGGGCGCGAAAATGGCAATATTAGCTTGTCTCAAATCAATTTGAATAATGTAGAGCGTATTGAGATTGTACAAGGTCCGATGAGTGTAGTATATGGTAGCGACGCGCTCGGCGGAGTAATCAATATTATTACCAAAAAGCAACAGAATAAATTTGGTCTCAGTTTGAATACATATCTTGAAACTATTGACAAATATAATTTTGGTGGCAATCTCTCGATACCTGTCAATACACGCAATCAAATCACATTAGGAGGAGGCAGAAATTTCTTTCAGGGTTGGCATAATATTGATGTCCCTGTATCTTATAACGGCGACACTATCAACACCAGCAGAAATTACCTTTTCAAACCATGCGAACAATATTTTGGCAATTTTGCTTATACCTACACAGCTCCGTCTAAATTCAAGGTATCATTAGCCTCGGATTTTCTCAAAGAGAAAATATCTGATAAGGGTAGCCTTGTTGTCTGGGACCCCTTCCTTGGTTGTTATGCGTTTGATAATTACTACTATACAACACGCTCTAATAATCGTCTTACTACAGAAGGTGATATTGGCAAATCTGGCCACTGGCAAATGCAGAATGCCTATGTGTATTACAACAGGATTCGCACACAGCTTAAGAAAGACATGGTAAGCATGCAGGAAATACCGACACTAGGTAGCGGCGATCAGGACACTTCTAAATTTGAGGATATCACATCGCGGGGAACATATAACGACAAGTTGGGACAAATAGATTATACAGCTGGTTATGATGTCAATCTTCAATATGCACATAGCCTTAAAATTTATGGCAAGTACGCCGACATTAAGGACTATGCGTTGTATACCAATATTGCATATCACATTATTAAAGAAAAACTCACAACTCAGGTTGGCTTGCGTGGCTCGTACAATAGCAAATATGATGCGCCACTTGTACCTTCTGCAAACGTATTGCTTTCACCGAATAATAAATTACAACTCCGTGCCTCGTACGCAAATGGTTTCCGTGCGCCTTCATTAAAAGAATTGTTCCTTGATTTTGTAGATGTGAATCATAACGTACAAGGCAATCCACTGCTTAAAACAGAAAAAAGCAATCATTTTCAGTTATCCGGTTCTTATCAGGCATATCAATCCAGCAAAAACTACCTACAATTAATAAACACTGTTTACTACAACAGCGTATCTAACGGCATTACACTCGTAAAAGTTAATACAGACCCTAACAACAACGAATACAAATACGTGAATGCCAGCCACCTCTCAAACCTTACAAATACATTACAGGCAGACGGGCAGTTACAGAATATTCACTTTCAGGCAGGCTATTCATACCGTTATACGTTTGAAGAATCGGGTCAGTACGCTGCATTTTCTGTAAATGAACTCAATGCTATGTTACAATATAACTGGAAGAAAACAGGCTTGAACTTTAATGTATTTTATAAATACTTCGGTACTCAGCCTTACATATACTATTCTATAGACGGCAACGCGAGCATTAATGGTACGCAAGATGCATACCATATGTGTGATGCCTCTGTTCAGAAAAAACTATTCGGTGGCTTATTTGATATCACTGCTGGTGTGAAAAATATTTTCGACATACGCCAGCCAAAAATTAATGGATTCGTAACATCTTCTGCTCACGGTGGCGGAGCAGCAGGTAATCTTTTCCCACGCAGTGCATTTACCAGTATTACTTATAATATAAAATAAGTTCACAGATATATAAAACGCCGGGATTGACCTCAAATCCCGACATTTGTATTTCATGAAAAATCTGGCATCTCTAAATAAATATTTCGTGCGCTATAAATGGCGCTTATTATTGGGGATACTATTTGTTACTATTTCCAACTTATTTGCTGTTGTATCTCCTGTTGTAGTCCGTAATGTATTAGACCGGGTGCAGGATAACATTCTTTCTTATCACCTGATTGAAAACAGCAAACTTGCTGCTGATGTCCGCTCTTACATTTTTACTTTAGTGTTATGGAATGGTTTGTTATTGTTGGGTTTAGCATTAGCAAGAGGCATTTTTATGTTCTTTATGCGGCAGACCATTATCGTAATGTCTCGCTTTATTGAGTACGACCAAAAGAATGACATCTACAATCATTATCAGCAGCTACATACCCAATTCTATAAAACTCATTTTACTGGTGATTTGATGAACCGCATTGCCGAAGATGTGTCAAGGGTACGCATGTACACAGGGCCATCTCTTATGTACAGCATCAACCTCATAGTGTTATGCATCATGAGTATTTGGGGCATGCTACGTGTGAATGCTACACTTACTTTATACGTTATTGCACCATTGCCGGTTTTAGCACTGTCTATATACATAGTTAACAGTATCATTTTTCGCAAGAGCGAAAAAATACAGGCACAACTAAGTGGTTTAACTACAACTGCGCAGGAATCTTATTCAGGTATACGCGTTATCAAATCTTTTGTGCAGGAGAAAACGATGCTACGATTTTTTAATGCGACATCAGAAGAATACAAGAAAAGCGCTATCAACTTGTCTCTCACTGAAGCTATATATTTCCCTGCTATGAACCTATTCATAGGTTTGAGTATGTTAAGTACAGTATTGATTGGTGGTTATCTTGCCATACAGCACAAAATATCAGTAGGCAATATTGCCGAGTTTGTTATTTACATCAACTTGCTGATGTTCCCAATATCAAGCATAGGATGGGTGGCATCACAGATACAGCGTGCAGGTGCATCTCAAAAAAGAATTGATGAGTTTTTGCAAACACAACCACAGATATACAGCTCTGATAATGCTGTAGAACATGAGCTATCTGGTGCAGTGAGTTTTAATCATGTATCTTTTACCTATCCTCATACTGGCATTCAGGCATTAAAGAATTTCAGACTTACTGTAAAACCCGGAGAGAAAATAGCAGTGATAGGTCGCACAGGCTCTGGCAAATCAACATTGGCGCATATCTTACTTCGTATGTTTGATGTTGACAATGGCGATGTAGTTTTTGACAATGTATCTATACGGCAATTGGGTGTACATGACTTGCGTTCACAAATTGCTTATGCGCCACAAGAGGCTTACCTTTTTTCTGATACAGTTTACAACAACATCAAATTTGGCAAAGATGATGCTACAGATGAAGAAGTAAAGCGTGCGGCAAAACTTGCCGATATGGAAAAAGACATTATCGGATTGGCAAACGGCTATGATACGGTAATAGGCGAACGCGGTGTAATGTTGTCGGGCGGGCAGAAACAAAGAATGGTATTGGCTCGTGCGCTACTGAAAAATAGCAAGATACTATTGATGGATGAATCGCTTTCTGCTGTAGATACACAAACAGAAAAAACAATCTTAGCTAACCTGAATACCTACCTTAAAGACACCACAACTATCGTCATCACTCATCGCATATTTACCAGTTGGTCATTTGACAAAATCATTGTTTTAGATAATGGAGAAATTGCAGAGCAAGGCACGCACAGCGAGTTAATGTTGCTCAACGGTCGTTATGCAGCTCTATATAAACACCAGGTAGAAACTGCTGAAGCTACTTATTAAACTCAATAGTCATTGTTACTTCTTTGCCATCACGCAATACTTTTACGGTTGTTTTATCGCCTTCGGCAAACTTTCCTAATGCTTCCATATAAGTCTGCATACCGTTAATCTTATTATCTCCAAGCTGTATGATAATATCACCACCTTTTATGCCTGCTTTAATTGCCGGTTTACCTTCAGACACTCCATCTACTCTTACACCACCATCCTGGAAAGAATAATCGGGCATGATGCCAAGTGTTACCTTAAATCTCACTTTTCCAACAGTAGTTTGCTTTGTAGGTGTAAACTGTGGCTTGGGTAGTGTTTCCATCTTTTTCACTACATCATAAATGTAATTGATGACCATTGCCTCACCTTTATAGTTTATCTTATCCGCATCATCACTTGGTTTATGATAGTCTGTATGTAAGCCTGTAAAGAAGAACAGCACTGGTATACTCTGATAATAGAATGATGTATGGTCTGAAGGTCCTACACCCGAGCTATCGTAACCTATTTTAAAATTCGGATTTGATTTATCAATAACCGTAAACCATGCAGGCGAAGAGCCAACTCCACCAACAGTCAATGCGTGAGTACTATCATTCAGTCTGCCAACCATATCCATATTAATCATGTAGGCAATCTGGGTGCTATCTAATTTTTCCTCCTTCACAATCGCTTTAGAGCCCAGTAAGCCCAATTCTTCGCCCGAAAAATTGATGAACATGTAGTTATATTTCTTCAGCTTGCTATTTTTTATTCTTGACGCCATTTGTAGTAAAGCTGCTGTACCACTAGCATTATCATCAGCGCCGTTATGTATCTGTCCGTCCTTTTTTGCATTCAGGCTGTTGCCATCCTCTCCATGCCCCAGGTGGTCATAGTGTGCCCCTAACACAACAGTATACTTTGCTTTGTTATCAATATATGCTGCGATGTTTGTTCCTCTTCTATCTGTTTTCTTCAGTATGTTCATCATCTCAACAGCTACACTGCCATCATGTACGTAAGAAGTATAAGCCTTATAGCTAAGCATTATAACAGGAATATCCAGTGGTTCAAAATCAGATTTTTTATTGAAGCTTGCAGGATATTTTGCATCATAGCTATCAAAAAATACTACCCCAGTTGCTCCCTGCTTTTGTACATCTTTTGCTTTTTCATACACAAATTTTTCCCAGTCAAAATGAGCGTCGTTAGCTTCATCTTTATCAGCATATAAAGGTATCATCCAAATATTACCAGATTCATATACACCAGGCATTACATCGCCAGATACACTTTTACTGTTTACCGTAAATGGCAATGGGAAAGCTTCGCTCCTGTCAGTAATAACTTTACCTCCAATACTGATTTTTGTTAGCGGCATGATTTCTTTACCATCAACAAAATTGAATGGGTATCGATAGTTGCCTTTATACGGTTGAACGCCTGCTTTGGTATATGCTGCAACAATATAATCACCCGCTCTTTTTTCACCTTCAGTTCCTGTTCTTCTTCCATCTAACGAATCAGATGCCAGGTAACCGATACTCGCTTTTAAAGCTTTAATTGTTCTCTTATCTGATTTGCCTTTTGCATCAGCAAAATTGATAAAAACAAACATGCTTAATACAGAAGATAATAATATAGTGCGCGATGCCATTGCATTAATTTGAATGGGCAAAATTATAGCATTTGATGCCCAGAAGCACTATTCGGTGAAAAGAAAGGCATAAAAAAACCCGCCTGAGCGGGTTATTAATCAAATACAATTCTCCCTCATTCTCCGGGGTCGTTTACGAGGCTGCCGTCAGCAGCAACTAATAATTTTGCCTCATCTTCCGGCTGAGCTTCGCTGGCATCCGTTGGCAATACTATCTCTATGTTAGTTATATCTTTCAATTCAGGTAGTTCTGCAGCATTATTAATGCCCAAATAGTCCATAAAGTTCTTAGATGTAGCATAAGTAAGTGGCTTACCTACCATCTTTTCATTGCGGCCGGTAATAACAATCAACTCTTTTTCTAACAGCTTTTGTATAGAATAATCTGCACTCACACCACGTATAAATTCAATCTCAGCTTTTGTAATCGGCTGCTTATATGCAATAATGGCTAATGTTTCCATAGCTGCAGTAGACAACTTTTTGATATGCTTGTCTCCATTGAGCTGCAATACAGTCTTATGGTATGCTTTTTTGGTCAGAAATTGGTATCCACCACCTGCTTCCCTCAATTGAAATGGATAGTAAGGCGCTTCATATTTCTCGCGCACTGCCTCGATGCATGTAATGACACGCTCACCTTCAATTATTTCTTCTAAAGCCTGACTCAGCATTTCTGTCATTTCCATAAGCGTTATCGGACGCTCGCTTGCAAAGATGATTGCTTCTACGTGGGGCATTAATTGTTCGATATCCATAGTAATCTTCCTTTCAGGTACACACCGAAAATACCAAGACTATCCCGCTTTGATTTCAAAAGAAATGCACAACTGTGGGTAAAAATGGCATATACAAAGGTACTAATATGGGCAAATACAATACTGTTAAATAACAGACCCCGCCATGTAGCGGGGTCTGTTATTATTATGAAAGTACGTTAATTATACGTGTAATATCCAATGGGGAAATATACCCAACAGCAGAACAATGATAGTTGTAATAGCCATCATGAATTTATCCGTGCTTGTGACTTCAGATTGAAATTCGGGCTCTCCTTGTTTGAAGTACATAGCTATTATCACCCTGAAATAATAATAGGAACTAATCGCAGCCATAAATAAAGCGAATATTACCAGCCACATGATTTTGCCTTGTTGCACTGCAGCCAGTAAAACAAAATATTTAGCCATAAAGCCGCCTGTCAATGGTATTCCTGCTAAAGACAATAAAAATACAGTAGTAAAGAATGCTAATACAGGGTCTTTTTTAGCAAGTCCGTTAAAGCCATCGTATGTATAATCTTTCAGTTTCAACAATACTGCAAACATACCAATAGTGGCTACGCTATAGGCTACCCCATACAACATCATTCCTTCCCAGGCAGTTGAATTCACGGCCAGTATAGCAAACAGCATAAAGCCTGCTTGTGCTATAGATGAGTATGCCAGCATACGTTTTACGCTTTGCTGGAATACTGCAGTGATATTACCAACAAATAATGTTGCGGCGGTTATTATAGATAACACCAACATCCATTTGCTGCTCAAAGCTCCAAATGAAACAGAGAACAAACGCATGAATGCGAGGAAGGCGCTTGCTTTTACTACCGTAGCCATAATAGCAGTAAAGGCAGTAGGTGCTCCGTCATACACATCAGGTGTCCACATATGCAGCGGTGCTGCAGATACTTTAAAAGCCATCGCCACCATCAGGAACATAATGCCTGCCAATGCCATAGGGCTCAAAAAGTCAGATTGTAAGAATGTAAAACCAACTATATTAAATGTACCTGTTGCTCCATACAACAATGTAACACCCATCATTAATATACCTGTAGAGAAAGCTCCCATCAGGAAATACTTAAGTGATGCTTCACTGCTCTTAAGATTACGCTTATCGCTGCCAGCCAATATATACTGCGGTATAGACATGATCTCAATACCCAGGAACAGCATCAGCATATTATTATAAGTACTCAACAAATAAGAACCACACAGAATAAAGAAGATAAGAGCGTAGTATTCAGCCACATGCGAACCCACTCGTTGAATATCCTTATTAACCAGCATTACATATAATAAGGTACATCCCGTCATTAAAGTATTAAACCACAATGAGTAGCCATTTACACGTAACATATTATTAAAGAACGACTGTGGCTCGCTGGGTGACGTTGTCATCAAGTCCCATACATTCACTCCTAATAATGCTATGAAAAGTATGATGGCAAGAGAGCTTACAGCTTTCTTGTCTTTTACCAGCAAGCCGGCAAACATCATAACTACTCCCAATACTGTCGAAGCAATAATTGCCTTCATATTTATTTGAACCGGGATTTAATTCCGATAGCTATCGGAAGATTACCCTGCTTTAGTTTTTTAATTAATTATGGAATCATCATATTTACTACACCTAGTGTCATATCCAATAATGGCTTAGGATATACGCCGAGAATAAGTATAATACCAATGATTATTGTCAATCCTACAAATTCATTTGTAGTAATATCTTTAGATACAGTCATCTCAACGGCATCTCCATAAGCCGTTTTCTGAATCATATTAAGTGTATAAACTGCACCCAATATGATACCAATACCTGCCACCACCATAAAGATGATATGATATTGTGATGCACTTGAGAACAAGCCATTGAACAACATGAACTCACCGATGAATCCATTAGTTAATGGTAAAGCAATATTCGCCAGCGATATGATTACCAATGCTATAGCCATTTTAGGCGCAGTGCTTGCCATGCCACCCAGTTTGGTCATATCACGTGTGCCCCAACGTTGTTCTACCATACTTACTATCAACCACATTCCTGTGATGTTAATACCGTGGTTGAACATCTGTACCATCAAACCGTGCATACCTACCTTGGTTTGAGAAAATGCTGCTGCAGCCATCAATCCCATGTGAGCGATTGATGAATAAGCTACCAGGCGTTTAAGGTCTGTTTGTACGATTGCAATGCACGAAGCATATACAATACCTATTATAGAAAGAACAACTATCGTATTACTCCATAGTGCAACCCCTTCAGGAGCAACAGGTATCAACCAGCGGATGACACCATACAAACCCATCTTCACCATCAATGCACTAAGTATGATAGTTATAGGTGTCGGCGATTGTTCATAAGTATCAGGTTGCCATGTATGGAAAGGGAATATCGGCATCTTGATAGCAAATGCAACAAATATCAAAACGAATACCCACTGTTGTGTTACAGGGTCCAAAGATGCACCTGCACTAACAATATTTTCCCAGCTATATGCGTTTACCCCCGGGTTTTGTGATGATAAAAATATCAGCGCTGCAAGCATCATTAAGCTGCCCAGGAAAGTGTACACAAAAAATTTGAAAGTAACTGCTACGCGCTTTTCGCCACCCCAGCTTGAACACAGAAAATAAACAGGTATCAAAGCCAACTCCCAGAAGAAATAAAACAGCAATGCATCGTGTGCAAGAAACACGCCTGTGATACCGGCTTGTGATAACAACATAAGGCCATAAAAAGAACCCGCGCGGTCTACCGTTTTATTCCAATTAGTGATAAATATTACAGGCATTACGATAGCAGTGAGCAAACACAACATCGCACTCATACCATCGGCATAAAAACTTAATTGTGCACCCAAACGAGGTATCCATGGTATACTCCATGATATAGTTTGAGTACCTGCATGTACACTGGTAGCAATCGCAACTCCCAGTGTAGCCACTGAACTAAGCAGTGCTATCATTTTGCCGTTTTCTTTAGCCAGAAAACTCAAAATACCTGCTACAAGAGGAATCAGTATAAGTAATGTCAATATCATAATGCTAATGCAATTCTTGCAGTTGCTATCTTTTAATTACTAAATCCAAAAAAACTAATCGCAAACAATAAGGTCATACCTATTACCATCACAAAGATGTAAAAGCCTACCTGTCCTGTTTGCAATAACCTTACACGGTCACTACCCCAACGCACTAATTTACCTACACCATTCACTATACCGTCAATACCCATACGCTCTACAAAGCGGTCAAATGCACTTGACAGCGCATTCAATGGGCGAACAATAATAGCATCGTACAACTCGTCTATATACCATTTATTAGCCAATACTTTTTTGAACCCGCCGTATTCGCCTTTGAAGGAATCAACAGCAAATAATTTACGGGTGGCAATAAATATGATTATCAATCCTAAACATGTACCACCAAACAAAGTGTATTCACGCATTTCCATTCCCGGGTCTTCAACTACTAATGCAGGCACATTTGCTTTGGCAAGAAATTCATTTAAGAAATCATGACCGCCAAACAGGTGAGGCAATTGCACAAAACCACCTACAAGTGATAAGATGGCCAGTATTATTAATGGCATCGTCATCTGCCAAGGCGATTCATGTAAATGATGTTTTTGTTCTTCAGTACCGCGGAAACTACCCATGAAGGTGAGCATCAACAAACGGAACATATATATAGCTGTGATAACAGCAGTTACAGCAGCTACCCAGAAGTATGCTTTATTATGATGATAAACAGCTAACAGTATTTCGTCTTTAGAAACAAAACCTGATGTGAATGGGAAACCCGAAATAGCCAATACACCAATCAGAAATGTGATGTAGGTAATTGGAAGTTTTTTACGAAGTCCTCCCATGTATTTAATATCCTGCTCGCCACTCATAGCATGAATCACGCTACCGGCACCCAAGAATAACAATGCTTTGAAGAAAGCGTGCGTCATTACGTGGAAGATACCTGTAGTATATGCACCTACGCCCAATGCAAGGAACATAAAACCTAACTGGCTCACTGTTGAATATGCCAGTACTTTCTTAATGTCATTTTGATACAATGCGATTGTAGCTGCAAGTAAGGCAGTAGCCAAACCAATTACCGCAACCAGGTTTTGTGCTACAGGAGCTAAATCATATAATGCCGCACTACGTGCTATCATATAGATACCCGCAGTTACCATCGTTGCGGCATGGATGAGTGCTGATACAGGGGTTGGACCCGCCATCGCATCCGGTAACCATGTATATAACGGTATCTGTGCACTTTTACCCATAGCGCCTATAAACAGGCAGATAGCAATCCAGTTGTACATACTGCTTGTAGCAGCTACTTGTCCGGTGCTTAATTGTCCGAAAAATTCTTGATATGATAAGGTACCATAGTTGAACAGTATCAGCAACATACCTACCAAAAAGCCGAGGTCACCAATACGGTTCATCACAAATGCTTTCTTAGCCGCATTTGTATAATCTCTGTTCTTGAACCAAAAACCAATTAATAAGTAAGAGCACAATCCAACACCTTCCCAACCAATGAACATGATAAGATAGTTAGCGCCCAAAACCAACAACAACATCGAGAACACGAACAAGTTCAGGTAAGCGAAATATTTCACCATACCCTCATCATGATGCATATACGATGTGGAATACACATGTATCAGAAAGCCGATTCCCGTGATAATTAATAAGAACAATGAAGAAAGCGCATCAACCTGAAAAGCAAAAGGTATAACCAACTTGCCCGAGCTGATAAATTCAAACAGATTTACAACAGTAGTTGTGCCGCTTGCCTTTACTTCAAAGAATATACCTAATGAAACTACAAATGATGCCAATATAGCCAGGCTGCCAATAACGCCGCCTGCTGATTTTGGCATTTTTCTCCAACCAATACCATTGATAAGAAAACCTATCAATGGGAATAAAGGAACTAAGTAAACTAAATTAGTCAATGCTTAGTGTTTTAATCTGTTTAAAATATTAATATCCACTGAATGTACTTTGCGGTACATCATCACAATCACTGCCAAACCGACTGCTACTTCTGCAGCTGCAACCACCATGTTAAAGAATACCATGATCTGCGCAGATGAATCGTTATACATTTTTGAAAACGCAACCAATAGAAGATTCACGGCGTTCAGCATCAATTCAATGCACATAAACACAATAATCGCATTTCGGCGCATCATTGCCCCCATTACTCCTATACTGAATAATGCAAGGCTTAGAAATAAATAATATTGTACAGGCATAACGCTTGTTTTATGCAGTTTGACCTTCTTCTTTTTTACCAATCACCACTGCACCAATCATCGCACTAAGGAAAAGAACACTGCTTATTTCAAATGGCAAAACGAATTGTGTGAACAATGTTTTACCTAAATTTTTAATCAATCCGATATCTGTTGATGTTTGCTCCAGCACATTAACAGTTGATGTACGTAATGCAGCCAGCACTACTAAAAACAATGCACCGCCCGATATCACACCGGCTAATTGTATCAACCTGTTCTTCTGCGGCTCGGTATCTGCGTTCAGATTCATCAGCATGATAACGAACAGGAACAATACCATGATAGCACCCGCATATACAATGATATTCACGATAGCAAGGAACTGGGCATTCATTAATATATAGTGTCCTGAAATAGCAAAGAAGGTAGCAATCAGGAACAGCACACTATTCACGGGGTTGCGGCTGAGTATGACACCCAACGCGCAGCTTAGTGCCATAACGGTAAGAAACCAGAATAATATTTCGTAAACGCTCATATACTATTTAGCTTCTTATTATTTTTTCGGATTAGGAATTAGCAAGTCTTCTTTTTTATAAATGAAGCTCTCGCGTGTATAATTTGTTGGCATCACAGTTTCACTTAGGTAAACCGCATCTTTAGGACAAGCCTCTTCGCAGTAACCACAGAATATGCAACGCAACATGTTGATTTCATACTTAGCTGCATATTTCTCTTCACGATACATATGCTCTTCTCCCGGTTTGCGTTCTGCTGCTTCCATGGTTATAGCTTCTGCAGGGCAAGCCAATGCACATAAACCGCAGGCAGTACAACGCTCACGTCCTTCTTCATCACGATTCAATACGTGCAGGCCACGGAACACGGGGCTGAACGGACGCTTTTCTTCAGGGTATTGTACCGTAGCCTTCTTTTTAAAGATATGGCCAATGGTAATACTCAACCCTTTAGCTATGGCAGGTATATAAATCTTCTCACCGAATGTCATCGGGTCGCGATTTACTGGTGCTGCTCTGTTAGTTAATTTCATTTCAATTCATTTATTTGATCACCCACAAAATCACTACACCTGTTATCAGCATATTCACCAATGCCAGCGGTATCAATGACTTCCAACCC
Source organism: Bacteroidota bacterium (assembly GCA_018267965.1). GTDB lineage: Bacteria > Bacteroidota > Bacteroidia > Chitinophagales > Chitinophagaceae > Polluticoccus. The sequence continues at coordinate 147,730 of JAFDXK010000002.1, forward strand.
AGGCGCATCAACTGGTCATAACGGAAACGCGGAAGTGTCCAGCGTATAAACATAATGAACAGTATGAAACCTATGGCTTTGGTCAATAACACCATCACACATATAACTGAAAACAAAATCGGATTAACTGCACCTGCTACCTGGTCCATGAACGGAAAGTTGTAACCACCGAAGAACAAGGTTGCCATGATAACCGAGCTGATGAACATGTTGATGTATTCAGCAAATAAGTAAAAGCCCAGCTTCATTGATGAATATTCCTGATGATAACCCATGTTCAATTCACTCTCACACTCAGGTAAGTCGAACGGAGCGCGGTTCAATTCAGCCAATGCACACACAAAAAATATCAGGAAGCCTAAAGGCTGCTTGAAGAAATTCCAGGTGAAATAATGGCCATCCCAGAAACCATGTTGCTGGTCAACTATCTCGCGCAGGCTCAAAGAGCCTGTCATCATGAGCATAGCTACCAATGTGATACCCATCGCCAACTCATAAGAGATAGCTTGAGAGGCTGCACGTATACTGCTTAATAAAGAGAACTTATTATTAGAAGCCCATCCGCCCAACATAACACCATATACACCAAGGCTCACTACACCAAAGATGAAGAGGATACCTATATTAATGTCTGCAACTTGCAGCGTGATGATACCACTGTTTGTTACTATATCAGGCCCCCATGGCACAACAGCACTTGTCATGAGTGCGGTAAGCATAGCTAAGCCCGGGCCCATGATAAATAAGAAGCGTGTTGAGCGGTCAGGAATGATTTCTTCTTTAAAGAAAAGCTTACCACCATCTGCAAGAGGTTGCAGCAAGCCCATAAAGCCCGCACGGTTAGGTCCGCGACGGTCTTGCATAATAGCAGCTACTTTACGCTCTGCCCATGTAGCATACATCGCGATACCCAGTGAGCCTAACAGAATCACCGTTATCAGGATAATTTTTCCAAGAATAAACATCAAGTCTAATTCCATAGCCGCGCAAAACTAATTAGTTCGTTAATCTTTTTACTTGTTTGGTTTAAAATCATCAGAGTGTGCAGGTCCTTCTATCTTCGACAGTTCTATCTCCGGCCTGTTCACATCACTCACTTTATGTATATCCAATAATAATTTAGGATTCTTGCCTATCACTTTATCAATTAACACAGGTTGTTTTTTCACGCCTACATAATGACCTTGTGATATAACACTATGCCTGTCTATTTTAGATGGCCCTTCTATTACCCAGTCTTTTGTTTCTTTTTTATGGAAGCGGCAATCATTACATATCCATTCTTCCACTTCGCCCCATTGGTCTTTACGTGCCGTTACACGGAATACTTCATCACCCCTCATCCACAAACGCACTTTACCGCTACAAGTAGGGCAATCACGATGTGCATCTACAGGTTTGGTAAACCATACACGGTTTTTGAAACGGAATGTTTTATCGGTCAATGCACCTACAGGACAAACGTCAATTACATTACCTATAAATTCATTGTCTAATGATTTGCCCAATAATGTGCTAATCTCTGCATGGTCACCACGTTCAAGGATCCCATGTTCGCGTTTGTTAGTCAATTGGTCTGCAGTAAACACGCAACGATAACAAAGTATGCAACGTGTCATGTGCAGCGATATATAATCACCTATATCTTCTTTCTCAAATGTACGGCGGTCAAATTCGTAACGCGTGCCTGATGCACCATGCTCATAACTTAAGTCTTGTAAATGGCACTCACCTGCCTGATCGCACACAGGGCAATCCAGAGGGTGATTGATAAGCAACATCTCTACCACTCCTTTACGAGCATCTAACACTTTGGGCGAAGTGATATTTTTCACTTCCATACCATCCATCACAGTAGTACGGCAGCTGGCTACCAACTTCGGCATAGGGCGCGGGTCTTTTTCAGAACCTTTGCTCACCTCTACCAAACAGGTACGGCATTTACCGCCACTACCTTCCAGTTTGCTGTAGTAACACATAGCAGGCGGTGTAACATCACCACCTATCATGCGCGCTGCATTCAGTATCGTCGTTCCAGGCGCTACTTCAACAGTTATGTTATCAATCGTTACTTTAAACTTTTGATCACTCATCGTGACAATGTTTTTCTTTTAAATATTCTTAAGCCGTAACAGGTACATGAATAGGATCAGCATAATGTGCTAAACCATAATTCCTTTGTTGTGCCTCATCCGGATTATTTACATGCCATTCAAACTCATCGCGGAAATGGCGGATAGCTGCAGCTACAGGCCATGCAGCAGCATCACCCAACGGACAGATAGTATTACCTTCTATCTTACGTTGAATATCCCACAACAGGTCTATATCACTCATCTTACCTTTTCCGTACTCTATGTTCTTCAATATTTTATACATCCAGCCTGTACCTTCACGGCAAGGGCTGCATTGTCCGCAACTTTCGTGATTGTAAAAGCGAGCCAATGTCATGGTATGACGAACTACGCATTGACTATCGTCTAAAACAATAAAACCACCCGAACCCATCATAGAACCTGTTGCAAAACCACCATCCGCAAGGCTCTCATAGTTCATATAACGTGCTTCGCCTTTTGCTGTTTTCAATGTCAGGTTTGCAGGCAGTATAGGTACTGATGAACCACCGGGTATACATGCTTTCAGTTTTTTACCGTTAGCAATACCACCACAGTATTCATCAGAGAAGATGAACTCTTCTACTGTTTGCGTCATATCTATTTCATAGATACCGGGTTTCTTTACGTTACCGCAAACAGACAATAATTTTGTACCTGTGGATTTACCTACACCTATTTTAGCATAAGCCTCGCCACCATTATTAATGATAGGAACAACCGCAGCTAATGTTTCTACGTTGTTTACCACCGTTGGCCTCATCCATACACCCTGTATCGCAGGGAATGGAGGTTTGATACGCGGGTTACCACGTTTACCTTCCAGTGATTCTATTAATGCTGTTTCTTCACCGCAGATATAGGCACCACCACCACGCTGCACATATATTTCGCAATCAAATCCTGTGTTCAGGATATTCTTGCCTAACCAACCATTATTTTTTGCTTCTTGTATTGCCTGCTCCAGTATATCTACTATCCATGCATACTCACCACGTATATATATATAAGTAGCATTGCTGCCTAAAGCAAAACTGCTCACTATCAAACCTTCAATCAGCAAGTGTGGAATGAACTCCATCAGGTAACGGTCCTTGAATGTACCGGGTTCTGATTCGTCGGCATTGCACACCAGGTGACGAGGTACACCTTCAGGCTTGGCCAAAAAGCTCCACTTCATGCCTGTAGGGAAACCGGCACCACCACGGCCACGCAGGCCGCTCTTCTTCACCTCTTCTACTATTTCTTCAGGTGTCATTTTAAAAGCCTTCTCTACCGAGCGATAGCCACCGTTCTTACGGTAGGTATCGTAGTAGCGAATACCTTCAACATGTGCGTGTTCTAATAATAATTTCATATACCTAAATCCCTGAAGGATTTTATCGTTTTAAATTTTTGCACTCTGCCTGCCAAACAATTGCCATTTCTTATTCTTCCAAATCCACACTTGCAATACGTGTAATTTGAAATGCAAATCTTTTCCTTCCATCGTCACGTCAATATCAGCTATTGACCTGACTGTTGCTGTATTTCCATCCATCACAATACTTTCTTCACTCTGACTTATTTTATGGTAAGCTATCTTACCGTTAAATAAATCATCAATTACTTCTTTCTTGGTTTGCTTCCACCCGTTCGAGTGTCCGTAAACCAGTTTCTCGTGCAATAGGGTTTTCAATGCATTTGAATCACGTTCTATCAATGCATTATTGAAACCATCTGCTGCAATGCTCAAGGCTTTTTCACTTTGTGCAAACAGTGTACTATAAATAAAGAGCAATGATATGGTTACTATGTACCGCATATCAATTAGTTATTCTTTGCAGCATTTTTTCTGCACTCGTCAATTATCGCATCCACTTTTTCTTTAGTCAGGTGTTCACGGAAGTGATTACCTAACTGCATCATAGGTGCATAGCCACATGCTCCCAAACATTCTGCAGGTTTCAGTGTAAACATACCATCCGGTGTTGTTTCGCCTTCCTTAATGCTCAGCTTCTCTTTTATATAATCTATTATCTGGTCGCTGCCATTGAGCATACAAGGCCCGGTGCGGCAAACTTCAAATATGTATTTGCCCACAGGCTTTAGGTTGAACATGGTATAGAATGTAGCAACTTCATACACTTCTATCGGAAGTATATTCAGTACCTCTGCTACATGGTCCATAGCTTCTGTGCTCAGCCAGCCACCATTTTCTTCCTGTGCAATGTGCAGTACAGGTATCAAAGCACTTTTATGCTTCCCCTCAGGGTAGCGTGCCATGATCTCTTTTACTTTATTTAGTTTTTCTTGCGAAAATTTCATTTCAAATATTATTACGCGTCAAGCTCACCGGCTATCACATTCAAACTACTTAATGTTATGATGGCATCACTCAGCAAACCACCACCTACTATTTCAGGATATGCCTGATAGTAAATGAAACATGGCCTGCGGAAATGCAAGCGATACGGAGTGCGTCCGCCATCACTTATCAAATAATAACCTAATTCACCATTAGCACCTTCTACTGCATGATATATTTCACCCGGAGGAACATTTATTTCACCCATCACCATTTTGAAGTGATAGATAAGTGCTTCCATCTTAGTATATACATCTTCTTTAGCAGGGAAGTGATAATGATCTGATTCCGGGGCATAGAACACATCTTTTTGTGAAGGATCTGCTTGCTCCAGCTTCGCTATTTTATCTAATGCCTGTTCGATGATGCTATAGCTTTCCCATATCTCATCGTTGCGCACCATGTAACGATCGTATACGTCGCCAGTAGTGCCTACAGGTATTTTAAAATCAAAATCTTCGTAAGAAGAATACGGATGTGCTACACGCACATCATAGTCTACACCTGCAGCACGCAGGTTAGGTCCTGTCATGCTGTAGTTCAGTGCGCGTTCAGCACTTATAGGACCAGCACCCAAACAACGTTCCATGAATATGCGGTTCCTGTTCAGCAGCGCTTCAAACTCACGCATTACTTTCGGGAAACCTTTCATGAATTTATCTATCTTCTGCCAGCAAACAGGTGTAAAGTTTCTTTCGAAACCACCTACACGGCCTATGTTAGTTGTAAGACGGCTACCACAAATTTCTTCGTAAATTTCATATATCAATTCGCGCCACTGGAACACGTAAGTGAAACCAGTCAATGCACCTGTATCCACCGCTACTACTGAGTTACAAATGAGGTGGTCGGCGATACGCGCCAATTCCATGATGATGACACGCATGTAATCAACACGTTTTGGCGTTTTGATATTCAACAGTTTTTCTATCGTCATATGCCAACCCATATTATTGATGGGTGCACTGCAATAGTTAAGCCTGTCTGTAAGCGGCGTTACCTGGTAGTATGGACGACGCTCAGCAATTTTCTCAAAAGCCCTGTGTATGTAACCAATAGTAGGTTCAGTACTCAGTACTTTCTCGCCGTCAATCTCCATGATGTTTTGGAAAACACCATGGGTAGCTGGGTGTGTAGGGCCAAGATTAAGCGTAGTGCTTTGCTTCGCCAGCGACTCTTCTGCTAATTGAATATGTTGTTGATGCTCAGACATTAGTCTTAAGTCAATTTTTTCTGTTTACATTATCGAGCCACCGCGGCCAAACATTTCATCGTCTTTATCCGTACGCGTAGGGTCTTCCATCTGGTATTCTTTACGCAACGGGAAATAATCCATTTCCTCTACGTTCAGGATACGAGTAAGATTAGGGTGACCTACAAAGTTTACACCAAAGTTGTCATACGTTTCACGCTCCATCCAGTTAGCCCCTGAAAAAACTTTTGTTGCAGTATACACATCCGGCTTTTCTATCGGCACATACACTTTCATGCGCAGCCTGATATTATCTAACAGGTTGTGCAGGTGATATACAACACACAATTCTTCTCCTTTCCTATCAGGATAGTGAACTGCTGTGAGGTCTGTCAGAAATTGAAACCCTTCTGTATCAAATAAGTATTGAAGTACTTTCAGGTTTTGCTCAGTAGCAACCCTGAATGCAAGCATGCCATAAGACTCATTCCATTCAGTGATAACATCACCAAATTTGTCAGTCAGCTTTTGTTGTATCTGTTCGTTGGTCAATGCCATTATTGTATTGCGTAGCTTTCAAGTAATGCTTTATACTGCGGGCTGTTTCTGCGGCGCAGGCTTTCATTGTGAACAAGGTCTTGCAGTTTCACGATGCCATCTAAAATGCCTTCGGGGCGCGGAGGGCAGCCTGATACATACACATCAACAGGTATCACCTGATCTATGCCTTGTAATACAGGATAAGAGTCGAATATACCACCGCTTGATGCACATGCGCCAATAGCTATCACCCAACGTGGCTCTGCCATTTGCAGGTATACCTGGCGAAGTACCGGTGCCATTTTTTTAGCTATCGTACCTGCAACCAATAACATATCACATTGGCGTGGTGTAAAACCCATACGCTCTGAACCAAAACGAGCTAAATCGTAATTAGAACCCATAGTAGCCATAAACTCGATACCGCAGCATGATGTTGCAAACGGTAAAGGCCACAATGAATTTTTACGCGCAAGGCCTATCACTTTATCAAATGATGTAGCCATGAATCCCTCTCCCGAATAACCCTCGGGTATCGGGGCCAACTTCACATTAGTATTATACTGTACCGGACGTCCCATATTAATCTTCCCAGTTTAAAGCGCCTTTCTTAACAATATATATAAAGCCACAAAGGAAAAATGCCACAAACATAATTACTGCCATAAAACCTTCCTGGCCTAGTTCTCTGAAATTAACAGCGTAGGGGTAGAAAAAGATCACTTCCACATCAAACAAAACAAACAATATAGCTACAAGGAAGTATTTGATAGCCATTGGCTGGCGGGCGTTACCTACAGATGGAATACCACTTTCAAAATTGATGAGCTTGTCCTCAGTTCTGCGTTTAGGTCCTAAGAGTTGAGATGCTCCGATTGTTACCACCACAAACCCTATTGCTACAATCAATTGAAGCGCTACCGGAAAGTAACTAAAGGGTGTTTGTTGGTTAGCCGCCAGAAGTACAAAGTTCATATTTGTATACTATAACCTATGTTAAAATAGGGTACACAAAGGTATATTTATAGAGGGAATTTGCAAGACTGACAATGATATTATTCATGAATTAATAAAGCTTTGTTCTTAATTTTATCCGGCAGCACAAAGCCGCATTTTTAGTAGATAAATGTATAAATGCATAATCTAACCAAAATAAAACTGTTCAGAGTATTGTTATGTATTAGCTATCCTTTTGCACTGGTTTTTATATATCCTTTCGTTTTAATGAGGAAGAAGAATCCGTCAGGGCTCTTTTTCTTTTTCGACAGGTATGCCATTGGTGGTGCTCAAAGAGTGCACTTGGATATATTAGAGAGTGTAAAGCATATATATAAACAGGTCTTTTTTACCCGTTTATCATTAAATGATAAAATGAAAAAGGAGTTTTATGATACCCCTAATGCAGACATTAAAGACATACATATTTGGTGCGATTATCTATTATTAAGGCTATTTACTGTTCATTATTATTGTTTTTATATCAACAGACATAAAAGTGCCCATGTGTTTAGTTCAAACAGCACTTTTTTCTATGACATGCTGTTTTTCATCAATAATCGCATTATAAAAACCGAGTTGCTCCACAATTTCACTTATGGTAATAATGGTATGGAGTTTTTCGGCCTGTCAAATCATAAGTATATGGACAACAGAATGGTTATAGATAAAGCAACTTATAATAATATAACAAAGCAATACTCCGAATACCATATATCCGAAAGCTATAATAATAGAGTACACATTATTGAGCCAGGTGTTCGGTTTCCGGTTAATTTGAAGAAGGACTACAGTCAACCATTAAAAATACTTTATGCAGGCAGGGGAGGTGCACAAAAACGTATTTTCCTGCTCAATCAAATTGCAGAAAAATGCATACAAGAAAAATGGCTGGCCGAGTTTCATTTTGCCGGTAGCATGATGGATGAGTTAAGTGACTATGTAAAGCAACATTCCGTTATACATGGTGAAATCAGTGAACAGGGAAAAATGTATGAATTATATAGAGTATCTCATGCTATTCTTATGACTTCTGCATATGAAGGCTTCCCTATGCTTATAAAAGAAAGTATGGCATGCGGTTGTGTACCCGTTGTTACCGCCCTGGAAGGAAACAAATCTCATTTACGCAATAACGAAAATGCATTGCTGATACAAAATCCTGAAGACGAAAAACAAGTTGTGGAGCAGGGGGTACAATATATTCAACATTTATTGGAGAACAAAAATGAATTAGAGAGGCTATCTATGTCAGCCAGAAACTACGCTGAACAATATTTTGACAGAGGTAAGTTTATTGAAGCCTACAAACGATTTTTTGCAAATGATAAGGACATTTAATTTCTAATACAGAATATATTTAGCTGCACATCGTACATCATATCCTGATTAGTTTTTAAAAGTGGTGTCGGGTAAACATTTGCAGCTTCTTTGATGTAAATACTAAACCCTGCATTTCTAATAATATTGAATATTTCAACGAGTTCGTTTGCCTGTGAGTATTTGCCATGATATTCAACAAACATTGAATCTACCATATTCAGTTTATCAGCAATATCAACTAATACCTGGTACTCTGCACCCTCAATATCTATTTTTAGAAAACCGACTTTTTCAGTAATTACATCCTTAAGTCTGGAAGCTTTAACAGCAACTGTTTCATCAGTTTGTTCATTTTCAATTTTACTGGATTGGCTACCGGTATTTTTGAAATAAAGGGTTTCATTTTTATTCCAAACAGCTTCTTTTTTTAATGTCACTTTATCAAAGCCAAATGCTTTGATATTTTCATTTATCAACTGGAAATTATTTTCATCCGGTTCATAGGCTATAACCCTTGCAGTTGGGGTTTGTAGCTTAAGGTAAATAACACTTAAACCAATATTAGCACCGCAATCTATGACTAAAGCATTATCAGGCAATTTTAGCTTATATATTTCATCAACAAATATTTCACGTATACCATGCAGCAACTCATGGCCGTTTATAAACGCTATTTTCTTACCAAGTAGTTTGTAATATTTCTTTTTACCAACGGCAGTATGTTTAAGATATATCGCATCCAGCCTGCTTGGTCTTGCTGGATTATTCTTTTGAGATGAAGGATTTAGATACCTTAGCCCTCCTTTTAATAAGTTAGAAATCAGGCCCTTGCCCGCAGAATCTGACATTAGCTTTAGATGAGTACCAAATGTAAGTATTTCTGTCAAAAACGTTTATTTTGCACCAGCATTAGGTTCATTTTTGTATGCCTGCATTTATCTCTATATGTATTCCTGCATATAAAAATACCGACTATCTGGTACGTTTATTAAATAGTATTAAAATCCAGACTTACAAAGATTTTGAAGTAATCATTTCTGATGATAGTGACAATAATGATATTGAAGAATTAAGCAAAAGCTACAACTCATTTTTTGCTATAAAATATATCCGCAACAACCCAGCACTAGGCTCCCCTGAAAATTGGAATAATGCAATTCGGGAAGCATCCGGCATATGGATAAAAATGATGCATTATGACGATTGGTTTAACACGCCTGATGCCTTACTGGATTTCGCAAATGCCACCAAAAGTGGTTATCGTTTTATCTGTAGTTCTTATAACATAGTAAGTGAAATTTCAGGCAAAATAGAAACAAGACAACTAAGCGAAAATCAATTCAATCAAATAAATAATAACCCATTTTTATTATATCAAAATAATGTTTTGGGCCCACCAAGCGTAACTATGGTTCATAAAAATATTGTGACTAGGTATGATAATAATATGCAATGGCTGGTTGATATTGATTATTATATAAACATACTGTTAACGAACAAAGGTCATTATATATCTACACCTCTTGTTTGTATGAGCTTAAATGCTGAACAACTTACTAATGTCCATTTTAACAATGCGAAAAGTGAATTACAAGAATCACTGATGCTATGGAATAAACATCAGGGTGATATGATACGAGATATTCGTAATTATGACTCATGGTGGCGGATGGTGAGGAATGTTAAATTGAAAAATATTGACACTGCAAGACAATATTCAATCAGTTATACTGTGCCTCCATTCCTGAATCCTATCATCAACCTGCAAAATAAATTACCTTCATTTATGTTATTTAACGGCATATTTTCAAAATTTTTTATGTCTTTGTCCTATTATTTTCAATACAGGAGACAATCAAAATAGATGGGTATTGTATTCCGGCAATCTGTTAAGACAACTATAGTAACGCTAACTGGCGCAGCATTAGGCGCTGTAGCTTTATATATTAGCACAAAAACGCTAACTACTCAACAGCTAGGTTATTCTCGTTTGTTAATAAATAACGCTGCAATTCTGCAGTTTGTAATGCTGTTGGGTTTAGGCCCGATGATATTCACCTATGTACAGCGTTATGAAAAAGAATATACAAAAAGAAAGGTATTAACATCATTAGGTTTTATCATACCGTTAATATCAACATTCATTTTTATTGTACCTTATTTCCTTTTCAAAGAAAGGATTGTAACACGTTTTTATAAGCCACAAGACTGGAATTATGTTTCAAATTATTATCATTGGCTGCCTGTATTAATAGTATTATCTGCCTTCGTAACTTTCCTTGAAAGCTATCTGCTTTCCAGATTGAAGACAGCACAGTCATCTTTCCCAAGAGAAATATTATTAAGAATATGTAATATCATTTTCATTGCGTTATTGTATTACAACTACATAACCTTTAGCAGTTTTATTGCATTAAACGCTTTAGTTTATATACTGCTGTTAGTTGTACTTATTATATTTTCCCTAAAAACAGAACATTTTGGCATTAGCCTTAACTGGTCAGCTTTATCAAAAACAGAATACAAAGAAATCGTACATTTTTCATGGTATCATTTACTTACAGGCGTATCCTTATATTTTATAGGCTTTATCGACCAAACATTATTAGCATCCTTATCTTCTGCAGGCATTACTTCACTAAGCACCTACAGTATTGCAGTATATATAGCAACCCTATTGATTACTCCTTTCAGAGCAATGTCTAACAGTGTTTTCCCTGTTTTAAATGATGCCTATATTCAAAAGGATAATTTAAAAGTAGAAGAGATTTTCAAACGCTCAGGTGTAAATATGTTGATTGTAGGCATTGGAATGGTTATTATTATTGCTTCAAACCTTGATAATGCTGTAGCAATATTGCCTGATGGATATCAGCTTGTAAAGCCTGTAGCACTAATACTGATGATCGGAAGAATAATAGATTTTTCCACTGGCATGAATGAAGGATTCATAAGTATCACTCCATGGTATAAGTTTAACTTCAGAATATCCGTTGTGCTTGTTGCCATGATGTTGATATTAAACTGGTATCTGATTCCTATTTATGGCGTCTATGGTGCGGCATGGGCAACTACAATTGCATTGTCTTTGTACAATTTATTTAAAATGCTCTTCTTATGGACTAAACTAAAAATGCACCCTTTTTCATCCGGTACAGGCCTTGTCTTTTTATCAGGAGCACTAGCTGTGATTCCTGGCTTATTAATACCCATTATCATTAATCCAGTTATTGATACCTTAATCCGAACAGCGATTGTATTAGTTGTATATTCCCTAACATTAATTTGGCTAAAGCCGTCTATTGACTTGAATCAATATCTCAAAAAAGTAAAAGCTGAAAAACGATTGTTTTAATTTATAATTAAACGATTATATATATTTTGTGACAATCAATCTGTATTAAATAAAAATACCCTAAATTGTAAGCGTATATACCCCAACACATTATTAATAATTAGTGTGTCAAAGACTATAGCCTTATACCCAACTTCTTGCACACTAAATTTATTTTTAATTAAGATGATGCAACCATCTTAAAACCTTTGTTCTCAGTATGAGTAAAAACTTATGCAGGTTTGTTCTAATGCTATTTTGTAGTATCGGTTTCCTGTCCGAAAAATCATATGCTACGCACATATACGGTGCAGACTTTTTTTACACCAATAATAGTGGCCTTTCTTATGCAATTACGTTAGTTGTCTATGGCGACTGTTCGGGTGCAAGCTTTCCAAACTTGCCGGGTGCTACGCCACAGGTAGAAATATATAATGGCTCCAGTTTGATCAGTACTATTACTTTATCTCAAACAGGCCCCAGCGCAGGTATAGAAGTAACTCCTGTTTGTCCATCACAATTAAGCAATACTACATGTGTTAGCAGTACCGGTACTGTTCCTGGTGTGAAAAAATTCACTTATACTGCCAACTATACTCTGTCCACTACATCAGCAAACTGGAAATTCAGATTTACCGGTTCTATGGGTTCTTTAGCATCTGCAGGACGAAGCAATAGTATCACAAATATTACCTCTGGTACTACTATGGCGCTGGAGGCAACTTTAAATAATTTGGCAGCTCCTAACTCATCGCCTACATATACTACCATACCCACACCTTTCTTCTGTATTGGCGTTCCTGCAAACTACAACCCCGGCACAGTTGACCCTAATGGCGATGCAATGACTTATGCTTTAGTTCCTGGATTAATAAACCCCAGTGGCACAGTAAGCTATACAGGTTCTTATACTGCAACGGCACCACTGGCAGCATCTTCATTTAGTTTCAGTTCTACAACCGGGCAGCTTTCATTCACTCCAAATCTTGTACAACGCTCGTTGGTAGTGAACCAGGTTTCCGAATACAGGGGCTCAACACTGGTAGGTACCAGTATGCGCGAGATGACTTTTGTTGTTATCAATACCTGCAATAACACTGCACCATCCGGATATATGAGCAATGCTTCAACAGGTACTATTGGTTCATCAGGTGTAGATATAAGCTTCTGTAAATATTCGGGTACACTTACTTTTAATATTAATCCTACTGATCCTGAAGGAGATACCATCAACATGTCTGCATCAGGCATTCCAACTGGCGCAACCTTCACAATAACAAACAATAACACCCTCGCTCCTACAGGTAGTTTCTCATGGAATGTTACAGGTGTTGCTCCCGGCACTTATACTTTCTTTATAACTTATACCGATAACGGATGTCCTTTATCAAGTAAACAAACATTGGCATATACCATTACCATTAATCCGTTGCCAAGTGTTGCGTACTCGCTGGTTTCTCCGGCTACATGTATCAGGAAAGCAAGATTTAATCTTACTCCTTCGTTCGGTTCTCCCTGGAATGTTAGCATTTTGCAGGGCGTAACTACCGTACATAGTTTTACAGGTATAACCGGAGCGCAACTTGATAGCCTTGACCCCGGAAATTATACCATACACACTGTCAATACTTATGGTTGTACAAAAGATACCAGCATCACACTTAACCAACCTCCTGCTGTTACTGTTTCTGCTTCTGTTACAAAACCTACTTGCTACGCAGGCACCAATGGCAGTATTACTATAAGCGGCGGAAGTGGAACACCCTCTTTCAAATATGCAATGGGTGCGGGTACTTATTCCACCACTAACACCTTTTCATCATTATCCGCAGGCACATATACTTTTCATATCAAAGATTCATTTGATTGCGTAAAAGATACTACCATTACTTTGACCGAGCCTCCGCAAATTACCATGAGCCTTTCTGTACAAAGGCCGCGTTGTAATTATTATAACAGTGGTTTAATTACAGTTGTTGCTGCCAACGGTGTAACACCATATCAATATGCAATGGGTGCCGGACCATTTAGTAGTACTAATTCTTATACTGCGTTGCCCGCCGGCACTTATACTTTCCATGTAAAAGACAACAACGGATGTACCAGAGATTCTACATTTATATTGTCTGACTCTATTGTGGTGCATGCTAATGCAACCGTCACTAACGTATTATGTAATGGCGATACCACTGGTATAATTACACTCAGTGGCTATGGAGGTACTAGCCCATATAAATATAAAAAAGGTGCTGGCACATTAGTGTCTTCAGGTACATTCAATAATCTAGGTGCAGGTACATACAATTTCCATGTACAAGATGTAGACAGTTGTTATTTAGATACTGCCATTACTGTTACAGAGCCAACACCTCTTAAATCAACTTCTGTAGTTACTCACGCTACTTGTTACTCGTTAGCAAATGGTACAATAACAATAACTGCCTCCGGTGGTGCAGGTACATACACTTATGCATTAGGTGCCGGTGCTTATTCATCTGCTAATTTTTTCAATGGACTCGGAGCTGGAACATATACGCTGCACATAAAAGATGCGAATGCCTGTATCAAGGATACCAGCATCACCATAACACAACCTTCTAAGTTAGTTTTCTCAAACATCACTATTACCGAACCTATCTGTTTTAATACTGCAACAGGCAAAATTGTTGCAACAGGTTCCGGTGGCACATCCCCTTACAGGTATGCCCTGGGGTTAGGCCCTTTCAGTAGTGTCAATACTTTTACGGGGTTATCTGCAGGTAGCTATACGCTACACCTTATCGATACTAACAACTGTGCTGCTGATAGTAATGTTACTATGACGCAACCTACACTTATAGTACCTGCCGTAGCTATCAAAAATTCTACTTGCAGCGATTTAGGCGATGGCAAGGTATCAGTAACAGCAACCGGAGGTGTACCGTCATACACCTATGCGATGGGATCAGGATCTTATAGCTTCCCCGGTAATTTTAGTCCGCTTCCGGCCGGTACGTATACTTTCCATGTACAGGATTCAAGGCTATGTACGCACGACACAACAATTACAATAATAGACTCTACAAAGGTGACAGCTAACTATGCTATATCAAACGTTAAGTGCTACAACGACAGCACTGCTTCCATTGTTGCTAATGCATTAACCGGTAAGTCTCCGTTCCGTTATGCAATCAATACCAATCCTTTCAAGTCGAGTGGTAGTTTCACAACATTGCCCATTGGTAGTTATATTATTCATATAAAAGATACTTTAGGTTGTTCAAAAGACACTACTATCAACATAACGCAGCCCACATTATTGGTTCCAAACCTTACTGCAACCAATGTAAAATGCTATAACATTCCGGATGGAACTGTTACAATTTTTGGTTCGGGTGGCACTCCGGGGTATACTTATGCAAATGGTGCAGGTTCTTATGTTGCCACCACTACATTTACTGCTCTCGCAGCAGCTACTTATACTTTTCACGTAAAAGATGCTAACGGTTGTATCAAAGACACGATAGTCACTATCACACAACCTACACCACTTAAATATGATTCCCTGCAAATTGCAAATGTTTTGTGTTATGGAGATTCATCAGGTAAAGTGACAGTGTTCCCATCGGGAGCAACACCTCCATATTCATATACATCAGATACCAAAGCATTTGGCTCCAGCAACATTATAACAGGGCTTAACAGTGGTATACACGTTATCAAACTCAAAGACAATAATAACTGTCAAAAGGATACAATTATCGGATTAAGACAACCTGCTAAATTATTAATGACAGCTCCCGATTTGACAAATCCGTCATGCTTTGGATATACAGATGGTGCCATAACTGTCAATGCAACATCAGGCACCAAACCATATACATATAGTATGAATGGCGGTTTGGCTTCTCTCAACAACCATTTTACAGGCCTTACATCCGGAACATATCTGTTTACCATATTGGATAGTAACAATTGTAGGGTTGATACTACTGTTAAACTTGTAGGCTATCCGCCTATTGCTATTGATGACATTAAAGTAACTAATGTGAGTTGCTTTGGTTTGCACGATGGTATGATAACTATTACTCCATCCGGCGGTATAGGCCCTTATAAATATAAAATGGGTAGCAACGAGTTGTCAGACAATCATTTTGACAGCCTTATAGCTGGTTCTTATACATTTACCATACTCGATAGCAAAGATTGCAGGATAGACTCAAGTGCTAAAATTACAGAGCCGGAAAAGCTCGTAGTGTCTGCTTTATCAACACCAAATGACTGTGAAGGTTCTGATGACGGTGGTACCATAAAAACAGAAGTAACAGGTGGCACCATGCCTTACAAATATAAATGGAGCAGCCCGTCAACAAGCATAGGACCTGACGCAGGCAATTTGCCAAACGGCAAATTCATGGTGTGGGTTACAGATGACCACAAATGTGCTGATTCTGCTGTTTCGGATGTAGTATATGGCAATTGCTGTAAAATATTCTTCCCTAATGCATTTACTCCTAACGGGGATAGTAAAAATGATATAGCACGTATATTATTTAAAGGAAAATTTACACTTACAACTTTAATGATATACAACCGTTTTGGTGCGCGCGTATTCGAAACAAACGATGTAACGCAAGGCTGGGATGGTAAACGTAATGGTGTGATTCAGGACCTCGATACATATAATTATTACATTAAAGGAATTTGTGGCGGACAAGATGTTGAATATAAAGGCACTATCATGTTGATACAGTAATATAAGAATCAAAATATTTTAAATTTTATAGGGGGCTGATAATGGTAAAAACATTATTTTTGCCCCCTTTCTAATACAATTATGGAATACAGAGAAATAGTAGCAGTAACAGGTTTAGGTGGTTTGTACCAACTTCTGGCAACAAAAAGCGATGGTGCTATTGTGCGCAACCTTGCTGATAAGTCAACAAAATTCATTTCTGCACGTTTACACAACGTAACACCTCTTGAGAGTATAGAAATATACACCACAGGAGACAATGTTCGCCTGCATAATGTTTTTCAGAAAATGAAAGACTCTAGCACTGCGATCGTTGATGGCAAATCTGCTGACAACAATGCTATTAAATCTTATTTCAAATCTATATTCCCTGAGTTTGATGAGGAACGTGTATACGTTAGCGACATGAAAAAGATGTTGAAATGGTATGAGATACTCAAGTCGAATGATTTATTGAATTTTGAAAAAATGGAAGCAGCTGAAGAAGAAGCTGTTGCTGAAACAACTGCAGTTGCAGACGCTCCTGCTGCAGAAGAAAAACCTGCAAAAAAGGCAAGGGCTAAAAAGGCAGCAACTACAGATGAAACAGCCGGAGAAGAAGCACCTGCTAAAAAAACAGCTCGCAAAAAGAAAACTGAAGAATAAATTTTAAAGAACTATTTATCTCAAAGAGCAGTACAAATTTGTGCTGCTCTTTTTTGTTACAACGGATATTTCAGCACGAAATGTTGCTTCTCTTTTATATCCGGATTATGAACCAGTAACCCAATACTATACAAATCAATGCTGATTGCGAATGCGGTAGTTTCTGTGCAAAGCTCATTCCAACTAACTGTGCTGGCTGCAGTTACATGAATATCCTTAATGCCTAATACCAGTAACCCGTTCGTTTTTTCTGGTACATATTTCTCGTTAACCCACTTGATGTTCTTCCCAAAATATGCATTAATGCGTTCCTCAAGACTCAAGCTCGATTTTGAACCCAGACAATTATCTATAAAAGCATATACAAACGGAGAATGTATACCATGGCGAGTTTTAGCTTTCAGCCGATACTTGATGTATTCTGTAAATGAATGAACATTCATCAGATTTGCTTTATCCTTTCCAATTGTTGGAAAGTAAAACTGAATGTGTGTTTCTCATCTGCTTTATGGTTTTCTTCCCACACCAGCTTCCAGTGTGCATGGTCTGTATGAGGAAAGAAAGCATGTGCATCTGCAATAGTAGTGTGCACTTTGGTAATGTACATCCTGTCCAGCAAATGCATGGTCTCTTCAAATATCACACCGCCACCAATGATGAATCCTTCATCAGTATTTTCTTGCTCCATTCTTGCAATACCTTCCGCAATATTATCGTATAACAATACTCCTTCAGGTAATAGTAAATCTTTTTGGCGTGACACTACAATGTGCAGTCTGTTCTTTAATATACCACCTAATGATTCAAATGTTTTACGCCCCATCAACATAGGTTTCCCAAGTGTGGTACGTTTGAAAAACTTCAAATCATCAGGCAGATGCCAGGGTAAGGTATTATCTCTGCCAATGGCATTGTTATCAGCTACTGCAACTATCGCGGAAAGAATCATAATTAAACAGCAACTGGTGCTTTTATGTGTGGGTGTGATTGATAATTTTCGAGCGTAAAGTCTTCAAACTTAAAGCTGAACAGGTCTTTTACTTCAGGGTTTATTTTCATTGTTGGCAATGGATATGGTGTACGTGTTAACTGTAGTTTCGCCTGCTCTATATGGTTACTGTATAAATGCACATCGCCAAATGTGTGAACAAACTCTCCGTATTGTAATCCGCATACCTGTGCCATCATCATGGTAAGCAATGCGTACGAAGCTATATTGAAAGGCACTCCTAAGAACACATCTGCGCTGCGTTGATACAATTGGCAACTCAGTTTACCTTCAGCTACATAAAACTGAAATAATGCATGACATGGTGTTAATGCCATTTTTTTCAGGTCTGCAACGTTCCATGCATTCACTATCATCCTGCGGCTGTCAGGATTTGTTTTTATGAGGTGCAGCACCTCTTTTATCTGGTCATATGTTTGTCCGTCAGCACCTTGCCAGCTACGCCACTGGTGGCCGTATACAGGTCCCAAGTCGCCATTTTCATCGGCCCACTCGTCCCATATACCTACACCGTTATCTTTCAAGTATTTGATGTTTGTATCGCCATTCAGAAACCAAAGCAATTCATAGATGATGGATTTCAGGTGTAGTTTTTTTGTTGTAAGCATAGGAAAGCCCTTCTGCAAATCAAATCGCATTTGGTAGCCAAAGCAACTAATTGTGCCCGTTCCCGTACGATCACTTTTTTGTACGCCTGAGTCTAAAATATGCTGTAATAATTTCAGATATGCCTCCATACGCTATTCCTTTTTACCTGTCACAAAATTATTAAGAAACGTGGTTAATTCTTACTCTATGTTTCCTATGGGGATATCGGGTTGATATACTTCGATCGTTTATAGATGACGTTTCTCAGTACTATAATGATAAATACAACTATAATTGGATAAACAGGCAGCAAATACCTGTATAAAAACCAACTTGAATACAACATAGCTCCGTAGTACAGGAAAACAAATGTTTGCATCAGTATCAAGACAATCCATTGTGTTTTATTATACTTCTTGACATCAACAAAAAACATCACAATTGCCACCATAAAGAGGAGCAATTCGAATTTGTATATAATAGGTATAATTTTATTGATGCGTCTTCTATACGGTTCTTTTGTAAATCTCAAGTCTGTTTCCTGCAATGCATAATGATGCATCGTCACAGTATCTCTCATACGGGGTATCTTATAATCTTCCATTTCACCAAGCTCAGGGCTCAGCATAGTGTTGATGTCAGGTAATATATAGCCTTTCGAATACTCAACCGGGAAATGGGTCTCAATGTACCTGCCATACTGGCCATACTTCTGTGCCATAGAAAACCAAGACGCATTATAATTTGTATTTGTTGTGGTAGCATTGTTCATTCTCAATACATTCAACGGGCTCTTGTCATCCCACATAAAACCTGAGCCAATATTTCCGGGCTTGAATGATGTAGTATCCATGTACTGCTTAAACATGACATGCAATTCTCTTACATCAGGGTCTTTAATCTTATCCGTAGCTATTTGTGGTAAAATGTACAAAGCATTATTGGCTGCCGTCCAATCGCTAAAGGCAGAAAATACAGGCACACCATAATGTTTCTTATTGTATGCTATATGTCCGCTGTATAGTAATGCAAAGCATGATACAAGAATAATTGTTCCAAAAATTGCTGCTCTTTTATCTTTTACCAATAACCACATCACGAACAATGTAAAAAAAGGGTAAAAAAGGGCTATCAGCCGCACCTCAAGACTACAGCATATCAAAATAATATGCAGAAAAAGATAGGTGTATCTTTTAGTATGAAGATACATCAATATCGCTGCTATTCCTGCTGTACTGAGAGAGGTAAATAATACGTCACTTAAAATACTATTACAGTGATAAAGACTCACCGGTTCGCACAGCAACAATAATCCGGTTAAGAAGTACGTTTTAACGTCAATATCAAATATGTTTCTGAGTGCATATAACAAGAACATTGTTGATAGGTAAAACAATGCAAATTGAATAATCACTACAAAAGTTACTGATGAATTAACAACATACAAAAATGACAGAAAAACAGAATACCCCCATGGACGTATACCATGCACCGTTTGCATACTATCCTTTACATAATAAAAGCTATCCCAAGTAAGGTGAGGTACCGGGTAGCAGTATCTGACAAATGCTGTTGCCAAAACATAAACTGCTAACAACAGCATAGATGCATTATAGAATCTGCCTGCTTTTTGCACTGTGTATGACATTGAAATACTATACCAGTGCAATTTATCAACTGTATGCAAATAAGTATTAAACTAATTGTATTTTGCACTCTGTACAATGCTTAAAAATAATATGAGCTATACGTTGTCCATAGTTATCCCTGCTTATAACGAAGGCCCTACTATTCATCACATTTTAAATAAGGTAAAAGCAGTAAAGCTTATTAACGGTGGCTCTAAAGAAGTGATCATTGTCAACGATTGTTCTAAAGACAATACAGAAGAATCAATACTTAAATATAAAACTGAAAACCCCGATCTACCCATTAGCTATTACAAACATGACGTAAATCAGGGTAAAGGTGCAGCACTACATACAGGCATACAAAAAGCCACTGGTGATTATGTTATCATTCAGGATGCAGATTTGGAATATGACCCTGAAGAATTTAATATACTTCTGAAACCCGTGTTAGATGGATTTGCAGACGTTGTGTATGGTTCACGTTTCATGGGCGGCAATGCACATCGCATATTATTCTTCTGGCACTCTATAGGTAATGGCTGGCTTACTATGGCTTCCAACATGTTCACCAACCTGAACCTTACAGATATGGAAACATGTTACAAACTCTTTAAAAGAGAAATGATTCAGAGTTTGAAGCTTGAGGAGAAGCGTTTCGGCTTTGAACCTGAGGTAACTGCTAAAATATCTCGTATTCCTAAAGTGCGTATTTATGAGGTAGGTATTTCCTACTATGGACGTACTTATGAAGAAGGTAAAAAGATAGGCATGAAAGATGCCTTCCGTGCATTGTATTGCATATTGAAGTACAATCTGTTTAAGAAGTAATTTTGATGTATAATATTCAATCGATACTATGCCTGTAATACTTCCCGTAAAAGGTGTTGCGCCCGTTATTCCTGATAATTGTTTTGTAGCTCCTAATGCTACGATTGTTGGTGATGTAGTGATGGGCGAAGAATGCAGTATATGGTTTAATGCTGTGGTTCGAGGTGATGTGAATAGTATTCGTATAGGCAATAAGGTTAACATTCAGGATGGTGCATGTATTCACTGCACTTATCAAAAAACAAAAACCAACATTGGCAATAATGTATCTATCGGGCACAATGCCCTTGTTCATGGGTGTACGGTCGAAGACAATGTTTTGATAGGTATGGGCACTATTGTAATGGACAATTGTCACATAGGAAAAAATAGCATAATTGCTGCCGGGGCAGTAGTATTAGAGGGTACTGAGGTGCCGGCAGGGAGCATTTTTGCGGGCGTACCGGCTAAAAAGGTCAAAGATATCAGCCAGGAACTACTAAAGGGTGAGGTAGAACGAATTGCAAATAATTACCTTATGTATAGCTCGTGGTTTAAATAAAATGCGCCTTGCTATTGCATTTTCCAATAAGATTTTTCATTTTTATGCTGTAATCCCGTTTAGGGCTATTGCATAGCACAATTCTAGGGTTTACATTTGTTCAATTAATCAAATACAAGATCAATTATGAAAAAACTGATTCTCGCTCTTTTGGCCGTTGCCTCTGTTGGTACTGCTAATGCTCAAAAGAATACCTTCCTTACATACGGCAACGCCGGTGTTATGTGGGATAAAACAGACAATGGTAACTTAGTTGGAAGCACTGAAAACACAACTTGGAACATTACTCCGGGCGTAGGTTATCAATTCAACAATCACCTGACTGTTGGTGTTCAAGGCGGTTATGGTCAGAACAAAACAATCAACAACACAGTAGGAGCTCCTTCTATTCAAAATACAATGAACAACAGGGAATGGCAATTAGGCGCATTCTTCCGTTATACTCAACCATTGGGTGGTATCTTCTCAATGTGGACTCAATTAGACCTGAGCTATCTTTCAGGCAAATGGTCTTCTGAAGTGATTACTTACGGACCAGCTACAACTGTTGCTAATAGCTCAGATATGTACAATGGTTTCCAAGGTTCTATCACTCCTGCCATTGCTTTAGCAGTTCACAAAGGTTGGGCGCTTAACTTCGGTATCGGTGGCTTAGCTTATCGTACTACTTCTTATGATAAAGCTCCAACTGTTACTAACGGTTTCATGGTTACATTCGGTCAGCAATTTAACGTAGGCGTTTCTCGCAACATCGGCTGCTGCATGTCAAAACACCGTGCTCACCACGAACCAGGTATGGAACATCGTAAAATGAAAAAACATGATGATGACGATGATGAATAGTCGTTAATCATTAAAATATTAAGAACCCCGTTTATTCGGGGTTTTTTTATGTCCTTACACTACTGCGTTGGCGCTCTATTTCGTAACTTTACAGCCCATTTATCAATGCCATTGCTTGCTTTGATATTGCTTTATTACAAATAATCAAATTATGTCTTATACACCTAAGAATAAAGTACGAATCGTAACTGCTGCTTCATTATTTGATGGTCACGATGCTGCTATCAATATCATGCGTCGCGTGATGCAAAGCAGTGGTGTGGAAGTGATACATCTTGGTCACGACCGTAGCGTACAGGATGTAGTAGATTGTGCCATTCAGGAAGATGCTAATGCTATTGCTATGACATCTTACCAGGGTGGGCATGTTGAGTACTTCAAGTATATGTACGACCTGTTGAAAGAGCGTGGCTGCGGACATATCAAAATATTTGGTGGTGGAGGTGGTGTTATTCTGCCATCAGAGATAGATGAATTACATGCTTATGGCATTACGCGTATCTATTCTCCTGATGACGGACGTGCCATGGGACTGCAAGGCATGATAGATGATTTGATAGAGAAAAGTGACTACCCAACGGGCAATCATTTGAATGGCGAAGTAGGCCACCTGATTGAAAAAGACCCTAAGTCAATAGCACGTTTAATATCTGCTGCAGAAAACTATCACGACTTGCCTGAAACAATGG
This sequence comes from Bacteroidota bacterium, assembly GCA_018267965.1. Lineage (GTDB taxonomy): Bacteria > Bacteroidota > Bacteroidia > Chitinophagales > Chitinophagaceae > Polluticoccus. The sequence continues at coordinate 171,085 of JAFDXK010000002.1, forward strand.
CAATGCTGAAAAAAGTAGAAGAAAAGGCAGCAACATCTACAACACCTGTGTTAGGTATCACCGGTACAGGTGGTGCCGGTAAAAGCTCTTTAGTAGATGAATTAGTACGCCGCTTCTTGCTCGATTTCAAAGATAAGAACATAGGTATCATATCTGTTGACCCATCTAAAAAGAAAACAGGCGGTGCTTTGCTTGGCGACCGTATACGTATGAATGCTATACGCAATCCGCGTGTGTTCATGCGTTCTATGGCTACACGTCAAAGCAATCTTGCTGTTTCAAAATACATATTGGATGCAGTAAATATTCTGAAAGCTGCCAACTACGACTTAATCATACTTGAAACATCAGGCATCGGGCAGAGTGATACACAAATAACAGACTACAGCGATCTGAGCATGTATGTAATGACACCGGAGTATGGTGCAGCTACACAGCTTGAAAAAATCGATATGCTTGATTTTGCTGACATCGTTGTTATCAACAAGTTTGATAAACGTGGCGCGATGGACGCCCTGCGTGATGTGAAAAAGCAATATCAGCGCAACCAAAAACTGTTTGATAAATCACCAGATGATATGCCCGTATATGGCACCATTGCTTCCCAGTTTAACGACCCGGGGACTAATACCATGTACAAATCATTGATGGATATTGTAGTGCGCAAAACCAATGCCCCGCTCAATTCCAGCTTCGAGATAAGCGATGAAATGAGTGAGAAGATATTTATCATTCCTCCTGCACGTACACGTTACCTCAGCGAAATATCTGAGAACAACCGCAAGTACGATAAATGGGCTAAAGACCAGGCAGCCGTTGCACAGAAATTGTTTGGAATCAGGAAAACAATCGAAACACTTAATGGCACAGACGTAGAAGACAAAGACAGATTGATAAAAACACTGCAGGAAGTGTATGCTAAAACAGAATTGGAATTAGACCCTAAGAATAAACACCTGCTAGAAAACTGGGATGCTAAAAAGCATAATTACACTGATGAGTTTTATGTGTATAAAGTGCGCAATAAAGAGTTGAAAATAAAAACGCACACAGAATCTTTATCTCATACACAAATACCAAAAGTAGCTGTACCGCAATTCGAAGCATGGGGTGAAATATTATACTGGGCATTGAGTGAAAACTTCCCGGGTGAGTTTCCTTATGCCGCAGGTATCTATCCGTTCAAACGTGAGGGAGAAGACCCTGCGCGTATGTTTGCCGGTGAAGGCGGGCCCGAACGTACCAACAAACGTTTCCACTATGTAAGCCGTGGCTTACCTGCAAAACGCTTAAGTACAGCGTTTGATAGCGTTACCCTTTACGGACAAGATCCTGACCATCGTCCTGACATCTATGGTAAAGTAGGTAATTCAGGCGTAAGTGTTTGCTGTTTGGACGATGCGAAAAAACTATACAGTGGTTTCCATCTGGCTGACCCTAAAACATCGGTATCCATGACCATTAATGGTCCGGCACCTACCATTACAGCTTTCTTTATGAATGCTGCGATTGACCAACAATGCGAATTGTACATCAAAGAGCATGGTTTGGTAGATGAAGTGAACAAAAAGATAGAGGCCATATTTGCAGAGAAAGGTGTGAAACGCCCAACTTACAATCCATCAGTATTTGGTGGTGGTGCCGAAGGCAGCTTGCCTGAAGGTAATGACGGGTTAGGCCTGATGTTACTGGGTGTAACAGGCGACCAGGTATTACCTGCAGATGTATATGCTAAAATAAAAGAAGATACCCTGAAAGCGGTGCGCGGCACTGTACAGGCAGATATCTTGAAGGAAGACCAGGCACAAAACACTTGTATCTTCTCTACAGAATTCTCTTTGCGTGTGATGGGTGACGTACAGCAATATTTTATTGATAAAGGTGTACGTAATTTCTATTCAGTATCTATCAGTGGTTATCACATTGCAGAAGCAGGTGCTAACCCGATATCGCAATTGGCATTTACCATAAGCAACGGTTTCACGTTTGTAGAATACTACCTCAGCCGTGGTATGCATATTGATGACTTTGCACCAAACCTGTCGTTCTTCTTCAGCAATGGCGTAGACCCTGAGTATAGCGTGATAGGACGTGTAGCTCGTCGTATATGGGCTAAAGCAATGAAGTATAAGTATGGTGGTAACGAACGTTCGCAAATGTTGAAGTATCACATCCAAACATCGGGCCGTTCGCTGCATGCACAGGAAATTGACTTCAACGATATACGTACAACGCTGCAAGCGCTGTATGCGATATATGATAACTGTAACTCGCTGCATACAAACGCATACGATGAAGCTATCACTACACCTACAGAGGAAAGCGTACGCCGTGCAATGGCTATTCAGCTTATCATCAACAAAGAGCTTGGCTTAGCTAAGAATGAAAATCCTTTACAGGGTTCATTCATCATTGAAGAATTGACAGACCTGGTAGAAGAAGCTGTATTAGCTGAGTTCGACCGCATCACAGAACGTGGTGGTGTGTTAGGTGCAATGGAAACAATGTACCAGCGCAGTAAGATACAGGAAGAAAGTCTGTACTACGAAACACTGAAACATAATGGTCAATTCCCTATCATAGGTGTGAATACATTCCTAAGTAGCCAGGGATCACCAACAACAATTCCTCAGGAAGTAATACGTAGTACAACTGAAGAAAAAGAATTCCAGATAAGTACAGTACAAAACCTGTGGAAACGCAGTGGTGATAAAGGGCAGGATGCACTGCGCAAATTGCAGCATGTAGCCATTCAGAACAAGAACATTTTTGCTGAATTGATGGAAACTGTGAAGTATTGTTCACTGGGACAAATTACTAAAGCCCTTTTTGAAGTTGGTGGACAGTATCGCAGGAATATGTAATTGATTAACCATAAAGATTCAAAGCCTTGCAATAATGCAAGGCTTTTTATTTGCTACGAATTTTATCCATCCACTCAACGGTTGTTTTAGCTAACCCATAGTGAAAATGTTCTGACCTGTATTTCACATCGTTAAAGTTTTTGTGTGCAGTTTTCCAGTCGGGCTGTTGCACTATCAGGTGGTCAATGTCAGGTATAGTGATATGTGTGCAGTTACCCGGATGTGTAGCATTCACGGTACGCTCTATCAGTTGATGCTCCAATAAGGAACAAGCGATATAATCTGCACCTCCGAATAACGATAGTACGGGGCATTCAACTGCGCTCCAACTGGCTGCAAGGTCAAGTGAATCTATTTGTTGCCAATAGCGCCAATGCCGCCCCCACATATCATTCTTGCCCGGTTTATATTCCAGTTCAATTTCTACCAATTTTCTGTACTCAGGATTTTCGTACAGCTCAGCAGGCGATTTTTTCAGCCTGAAGAATTCATAGTATATCTTTTGCATGCCACGCACATCAGCTTCCGTTTGCGTATAGCTCTTACCATCCAGCGGATATTGTACACGATGCATCTCTAACAAAAACTCACTCCATGGACGGAACACAGTTGCAAACACAATCACTCCTTTAGGTTTGTGCAGTTTAGCAATTTCAGGTGCTATAACACCACCCATAGAATGCCCCCAGATAAATAAATTGTTCTTGTTTACAAAAGGTAATGCCTCCATGTATTGATATCCTGCATTGAATACTTCTATATCAGTTACGAGGTCTGCTTCACTACATGGCACACAGCCATAACTGTCCCCTAATCCTGTTTTTTCAATCGTTACCACAGCATACCCTGCATCCAGCCATGTTTCTAAAAGATGCTTATATATACCATTGCTGAAGTTTTCTACCGAACCGCAGTTATAACCCGGAATCAACAAAATGGCTGGCAAATCACCTTTATCTTTAGGCCTTCGTGTTATCGTTCGCAGCTTGCACTGTTTGTATTGCACCCAATCATATAATACGTCAATTGTTTCTGATGTTTCATAAGGGCGCATCACTGCTTTGGCAGTACGGGTTCTGTATTTGCCTTTGTTTATATATATAATGGTGGTTTTGTCCCCCGTACGAATGTTACCCGTTGCCTTGTTGAAAGAAGCAACATCTGTAATTTTTTCTCCATTTATGTATTGCAATGTATCGCCTTTCTGCAGGCCCAATAATTGCATGGTACTCTTAGGCACAACTGTATCGGCGACCATTTTACCATTATAGAATTTGCCTGTGGTACCTATTAATGCCTTACGAGCTATTTCCTGTGCTAGTGTGCTGCCCAATAGGGCTACCAAACCAATTAATGTAAAGAGGTATTTCATGACAAAACTTTGAGTGAAATTAGCCATAGCTATACGAGCAGCCCTCCCCCAAATCAGGGGAAATATAGCATTGACCGACCTATCAGAGAGATTTACCGATAAATGATGACTTTTTGCCGAAATAAATTTCTGTCATTGAATTGTCAAACATAGCTTTGCGCCATATTTTAACAACCTACCACAGACGACGATACATAATACTTATGAAACGTTTTTTACTATTAGCAGCATTTAGTTTTTCAAACCTGGCTATATGGGCTCAAAGCACATTAAGCGGAACGGTTACAGACGATAAGGGCAAACCTGTGAAAGGTGCCAGCGTTTATCTCGATAACACAATCGATGGTACAACAACTGATAGTGCCGGTCATTTTACATTTTCTACTTCTGAAGCAGGTGCACAAACATTAGTGGCAAGTGAAGTATCTCATGAAAATGCGGGTATACCTGTTACAGTGAAAGGAGACCTGACAGGGCTCACGATTAAAATGAAATCAACAGCTCACAGCCTCGATGATGTAACCATCACTGCCGGTTCATTCGAAGCATCTGATAAAAATAAAACCATACTAACACCGCTTGATGTGGTTACAACTGCAGGTTCCCAGGCCGATGTGGTTCGTGCTATACAAACCTTACCGGGTACACAGGCACAAGGCGCACAAACGGGTTTGTTTGTGCGTGGTGGTGATGCCAGTGAAGCGGCAGTAGTAGTAGACGGCATGGTGGCGCAAAACGCTTTCCTTAGCACAGCACCTGGTGTAGCGGCACGCAGCCGTTTCGGCCCGTTCCAATTTAAAGGTGTGGCATTCAGCAGCGGTGGTTATAGCGCGCGTTACGGACAAGCATTATCGTCTGTATTAGAACTAAACACAAATGACCTTCCTGATAAAAGCACAATCAATTTGGGTATCAACATGGCAGGTGTTTATGCATCAGGTTCAAAACTGTTTAAGAAAACAAGTGTTGATGCCAGTGCATACTACAACAACCTTACACCATTCTACGGCATTGCTAAAACCAATGTAGACTATTATGATGTGCCTAAAGGCGGTGGTGGTTCTGCTAAATACACATGGGCGCCTAACAAAAATGGTTTGCTGAAAGCGGGTGTAAATTATTCTCAATTCAGGAGTGGTACTCGCGTACCATCACCTTCTGATGCTACTCAGGTTCTAGACTTTGGTATCAAATCACAGAATGTTTACAGCAGTTTGTCGTACAAACAAACATTTAAAGACAAATGGATGTTATTTACTTCTGCAGCTTACAGCTACAACCAGGACGATGTGAAATGGGATACTATTGCGGCACCAAGCAAAGATGACCGTACACAGGTACGTGCTGAAGTGAAAAACTATACCACTTCACGCCTTAGCATATTATTAGGTGGCGAAATGCAACACTTTCATTACGACCGTACTTTCAGTGTGTGGAATACCAACTTTACTGAAACACAAATTGCCGGATATGCAGAAGCTGATTGGAATGCAATGCATTGGTTAGCATTAAAACCGGGTGTACGTTATGAGCACAGCATACTGTTGAATAGCGATGTAATAATGCCTCGTTTGGCTTTAGGTATTAAATCGGGTTTGCACGGACAGTTCTCTTTGGCAGGCGGTATGTTCTACCAAACAGTCGACCAGCAGTATCTGTTAGCAGGCTATAGGCCGCAAATGCAGCAAGCTGTGCACTATATAGCTAACTATCAGTACATGCACAAAGACCGTACATTGCGTATAGAAGGTTATTACAAAAGCTATGACCAGTTAGTACGCCAGTTCACAGCATATAGTCCTAATAATTTTGCAACACCTTATGGCTACGTAGACAATACAGGTTATGGCTATGCAACAGGTGCAGAATTGTTCTGGAGGGATAAAAAGACCATCAAAAATGCTGACTACTGGATATCGTATAGTTTCATTGACACAAAACGTTTGTTCAAAAACTATCCGACAGAAGCACAACCCGACTTCATAGCGAGTCATACATTGAACGTAGTTACCAAATACTTCATCGAAAAATGGAGCACACAAATCAACGTTACGTATAACTTTGCTACAGGACGCCCGTACTACAACCCTTCAAAACCGGCATCAGAATTTTTCACAGATCGTACTCCCGATTACAACAACCTGTCTCTAACGGTTAACTACCTGCATTCCATAGGCAAGTGGTTTACTGTTGTATATGCTGGTATAGACAACATTACCAATGCACAAAATATTTTTGGATACAGATATGATGCATTCGGTAATAAATATCCAGTGCGCCCTGCACTTTACCGCTCAGTGTTTGTGGGTGTAAACTTCTCACTCACAGCATTTGATAAAGACGAATTATAATTTTTAAACTCAATTTTAAATACATACTAAACAATGACACGCTACATCATCATCACTGCCATCGCAGCTTTTTCATACATACACTGCCAGGCACAGGGAGATTTTAAAGACGCTCTTAAAAAGACTTTCACTGCTTACGACACTACTCAAGACGTGCAGAAAAAAGTGGAAGCAAGCAACAAGCTTACCATGATTGCGAAAAAATGGAATTCAGAATGGGCTACTCACTATTACAATGCATATAGCAAGGCTGTTCTTTCGTATATGGAACAAGACGAGAAAAAACGTGATGCTTACTGTGATGAAGCAGATAAAGAACTTGACGAAGCTATCGGTATTATAGGGAAAGACAACGACGAAACTTATGTAATGCGCGCTTTACTTGCTAATGCACGTATGGCCGTTGACGGACGCAATCGTTGGCAGAAATACGGTAAGATCTTCAATGAGAATCTTGAAAAAGCAAAAGAGATGAACCCAGACAATCCTCGCATCTACTATCTGTTAGGCATAAGCAAATTCTATATGCCTAAAATGTTTGGTGGTGGCAAAAAAGCAGCTTTACCTTATTATGAAAAAGCAGATGGTTTGTTTGCGAAAGAAACCGATGCAGATATTACAAAACCATACTGGGGCAAAATTCAGAATACATATATGTTAGCTCAATGTAAAACAGAAGATAAGGAATAGTTCTCGCGATGAATATTTGAATGACAGAGTGGATTACTCATTACAACCGGCCGGCTGCAAATGCAGCCGGTTTTTTTGTTAAAATAAAATAACGCAACAGGTTATTCATCTATCCATAATTGATTTTATTATAGCTCGTTATGCAAGCTGATGTAATGTGCTGGCTTTCTTTAACTTTTTTTTAGACCCGTGTCAGTTTAGCTTTACAACTGAATTCGAAAGTCGACAAGTTTTTCTATACACTCTGCGCCCCATTACGTAACCATTAAAACTAAGACTTATGAAAAAGAAGATCATTTCGACAGTAGTTATCGCGTCATTATTTACAACATCATTGTTTGTTTCGTGTAAGAAAAATGACAACAACAGTGCAATCCCTACTCAGACAGCTCATGTAAACATGAGGCTTACCGATGCCCCGGCAGATTATGATGCCGTGTACATTGATATTCAAAAAGTAGAAGTCACCATGGAGGGTTCTGCAGCCATTCAACTTACACCAGTCAGGCCGGGTGTTTACGATATATTGAAATTAAAAAACAGCCTGGACACGCTACTGATAAGGGCAGATATACCTGCCGGTAAGATAAGCCAGATAAGGTTGATACTTGGTAGCAATAACTCAGTTGTTGTTGACGGCACTACTTACACTTTGAATACTCCTTCTGCACAGGAGAGTGGGTTGAAGCTAAAGCTTAATACACAATTAGTAGTAGGAGGCTCATACGATATGTGGCTGGATTTTGATGTTGCAAAATCTATAGTAGCAACTGGCAGTGGTAAATATAATCTGAAACCTGTTGTAACGGCGTTTGCTGCTGAAACCGATGGGCGTATTAAAGGTTACGTATTGCCAGGAGCAGCTCTTACAACGGTGTATGCGTCTAACGGTATCGATACTTATTCTGCAATACCTGACATCGATGGGTTCTTTGTCTTTAAAGGATTGCCTGAGGGAACATATTCGGTAACATTTGACGCATCAGTTGTTACTTATACCGACATTACAATTACAAACATCAATGTAAAGTATGGTAGCATCACAGATGTTGGCACTACCATACTGAAATAATATATATTGGTTGGTTCGTGGTTATGGGAAACGTGGGCGATTCTTAAATGGGTTGCCCACGTGATTTATAGATCAGTTGGAATAAACTGGGATTAACTGTATTTTCATTGCGGGTATACGTCAATATGCAGCAAAATTTCAAACGATTCCTGTTTATTATGTTGGGTCTCTGCGCATTTGCGCTTGGGCTCAAACAATTGCGCGAACCCGATATCTGGTGGCAGTTGCTCTCCGGCAGGTGGATGATAGAACATGGTGCCATTACACGTACAGATATGTTCTCTTATACCATGCAGGGACATAAATGGGTGAATGTAAAATGGCTATATGAGGTTGTTGCGGCTGGTCTTGAAAAAGCAGGTGGCCCAGAAGTAGTATTATTATTACAGGCATTAGTAAACCTTGCTATCGTTTATCTCTTATATCGTGCTACTAAACTTCTTGCAGAAAAATTAAATACACAAATTCCGGTATTCGCATCAGCATTATCACTTCTGTTATTTCTTGCTATAGTAGAATATCGTATGGCAGGCAGGCCCGAAATGATGAGCCATTTGTTTTGTACCATTTTCATTTTTCTTATATGGCGCAATCCTACTTTTGATTGGAAGAAAGCATGGCTATTTATTCCCCTGCAATGTCTGTGGGCTAACATGCACGAGGCGTATCCTGTAGGAATGGTTATCATCGGAGCATGCGCAGGCGGCAGTTTGGTATCATATATACTTACTAAAGAAAAAACTGCTTTACAGCAAACCATAAGAACAGCCTTGCTATTCCTTGCCTGCGGGTTAATTATTCTATGCAATCCCAATACCATTCAATTATGGAAGCAGCCATTTGAAATATATCGCCAGGTGTGGGCAAATAAATACACCACAGAACTATTCTCTATTAAAGACCCAGAATACTGGACGATAGAAGCTAAGTGGTACATTACGTTATTAGTCTTATCAATTCTCTATTGGGTTATAAAGATTGCTGCAGTTGTTAAACAAAAGCAGGTTAGGTCGTTTTTCACACCTGTAATTACGTCTTATCTAATATTGCTGCCCCTATTTGCATACCTGTCAATAACTGCTAATCGTAACATACCATTTGCTATGATAGTTTTATTGCCATCAGTAGCTGTTATGTTGGTGTGGCTGGTAAATATTTTACGCATACAAAATATTGGCCTGTTCCAAAAAATTACAAAACAAGCACTTCCGATAGCAATTGTAATTACAGGACTATTTTACGTGAGTATCGTCAGCAATAAATTCTATAAATACACAAACTCGCCAAACAGGTACGGCATGCATGTCAGTATGTTGCACAACCCTACCGGTGCGGCAGATTTTATAAAAGAACATCATATTCAAGGCACTCCTTTTTCCGATTACTTTGTGTCTTCTTACCTTTTATGGAAGCTTTATCCATCATTCAAATCATACATCGATCTGCGCGACCTTGATGTATTTCCCGTTGAGTTCTTCGATGACTATTTCAACATTTATACACAGCCCGAAAAATTTGATACTCTCGACAGTAAGTATAATTTCAATTATGTAGTGGTAAGCACCTCACAATTATTAGCGCTACAAATGAAACTCTTTTGGGGTAAGGGTTACAATATGGTGTATGTAGATCCTGTTGCAGCAATATTCCTAAAATCGAATGCTATTAATGAACATCTTAATAATAACAGGGCGATACAAAAAACATTTAGCTGGCCGGCGCCGGTCGAGGAACAAGGATGGGCACAGACTATTACAAAACTGTTGAATCCTTTTGTGAATTATGATGAAGAAGATGGCAGTCTGCAAGCTATGTATGCTGCTCGCTATTATAATGCCATGAAAGACTATCCCGTTTCTATACAACAGCTGTTACCTCAGATGCCTGCTTTAGAAGACAACGCTGAAGCCAATTATACTATGGGTGCAACGTTTATGCAATATGGCAACGCCTTAAAACCTGGGCCTGATAAACAACGTAAACTGGATAGCGCATCTATCTTCATACAACGTGCTAAAGAATTAGACCCAAACATAGTACCAAACGAACAAGAGTAATACTGCAAATGATTTCTATCATAGTTTAAATTTATTTGCAGGTGTATCTTTGTATATAAATCAAAGCAAATGAAAAACTACAAATTTGGGTTGCTATCAGCGTTGTTGATCTTGGCATTTAATATGCCTCTTTATGCTCAGGATTTTAAGAAAGAACAGCAAAAAGAAGAAAAAGCTGTTAAAGCTGCTTATAAGAAAAAGGAAATCACTACTGCAGAATATGAGAAACTGATGAAGGAACAGTATGAGATAAAGCAAAAGATAGAAAAATGCGAAAAAGACGGTGTATTAACATCTAAAGAAAAAAACAGTATCAATTCAGATTTGGAATCCGCCAAAGAACGGCTCGAAAAATATAAGACCAACGCAGAGAAATATTAATTAGAAGCCCGCTCTAAGCGGGCTTTTTTATGCCCGTATAATGTTGCATTTTTACAGCATGAACTGGCAAGAGCTATATACTGCACGACGAACAGGTGATACGGATGCGAAACATGCTAATCCTGATAGCGTGCGTACTTCTTTCCTTCGTGATTATGACAGAATAATTTTTTCATCTGCTTTCCGCCGTCTGCAAAATAAAACACAGGTATTCCCATTACCCGGCCCTGTGTTTGTACACAATCGTCTTACGCATAGCCTGGAAGTTGCCTCTGTTGGGCGTTCATTAGGCAAAGCTGTTGGCGATGCGATTGCTGCCAAATATTATAATGAAAGCGACAATTTCAAGGAGTTTTATAAATATGAATTGCCTTCAGTAATTGCTGCAGCTTGTCTGGCACATGATATCGGTAACCCACCTTTCGGACACTCAGGTGAAGATGCTATTCGCACTTTTTTCAGAGAGTTAACCGGAGAAACCAAAAATATCATCCATGATACACTGAGTGAAAACCAGCTGAAAGATTTTGAATTGTTTGAAGGTAATGCGAATGCATTGCGTACGCTCACCAACAATTTCAACGAGAATGATGAAGGTGGTTATAGATTAACATACACGACACTTGCATCCATCGTTAAATACCCCTGCTCTTCATCCGAAGGTTTTAATAAAGCAACAGGATTAATTGCTACAAAAAAATCGGGCTTCTTTGATGCAGAGATTTCTTTGTATCGGAAAATAGCTAGCAGCCTTGGCATACCTAAGAAAGAAGGATTCAATCATGTATATGCCCGTCATCCTTTCGTTTATTTAACAGAAGCTGCTGATGATATTTGTTACCGTATTATAGACCTCGAAGATGCACACCGTCTGCATATCGTAACGCTTGATAAAATAAAAGAACTGTTTTATCCATTCTTTGCAATGGAAGAAGGCTATAATGGCTTACCCTATGTAGAGAAAAAAGTGGAAGCCCTTGTTGATGATAACCAAAAAGTGCAATTCATTCGCGCCAAATGGATTGGGTTGATGGTTGAAAAACTGTCTGCCTTATTTATGGATAATGAAGAAGCTTTATTAAATGGCACGTTGGAAAAGGATTTATTAAAATGTCTGCCGAACGAATATGCGAAACTCATTAATGATATCAACAGCTATTCATATAGTCATGTTTATAATTATCAATCGGTAGTAGAAATTGAGATTGCAGGTTACAACCTTATAGGCGGATTGTTGAAAGAATTTATACATGCTGTTCTCAACCCTACCCATACCAAATCTGCCAAAGTGCTGCAATTGGTTTCTTCTCAATTCCCAATCAGCAAGCAAAAAGAAAATCTATATCACGATATACAATCTATAGTAGATTTTATATCAGGGATGACAGATTTGTATGCCATAGACTTGTACCGTAAAATGACAGGCATCAGCGTGCCCCAGCTCAGATAGTTATGAATGATCCGCGCCTGCTACGAATAGAAGATTATACTTACAATTTACCGGATGATAAAATTGCCAAATATCCTTTGCAAGAAAGGGATGCATCCAAATTGCTTATTTATAATCAGGGCTATATTTCAGAAGACACGTACAGCAATATCGCTCAATATATACCGGCAGATTCGTTGATGATATTCAACCAAACTAAAGTAGTGTATGCACGATTATTGTTTCAGAAAGAATCAGGAGGCATTATCGAAGTATTCTGTTTAGAGCCCCACTCACAATACCCCGAAATTCAAACCGCGCTGCAGCAAAAAAATAAGGTTTGGTGGAACTGCATGATTGGTGGTGCCAGCAAGTGGAAACACGGTATGGTATTAACCATAGCGCACACCAATCCTTCTTTTACACTATCAGCAACAATAGCAGAAAGACACTTCGGTTACTTTACTATTGAGCTTACCTGGGATACTGATATTACATTCGCAGAGGTGTTGCATTATTGCGGTAAAGTACCGCTTCCACCTTACATCAAAAGAGAGGCGGACAAAAAAGATGAGTCGACCTATCAAACCATATACGCTAAAGAAGAAGGTAGTGTAGCTGCGCCAACCGCAGGCCTGCATTTTACTGATGCCGTATTTAATAGCTTATCCAAAAGGAACATAGAAAAAGATTTTGTAACACTGCATGTAGGAGCAGGCACTTTTAAGCCTGTGAAAAGCGAAACCTTACAAGAACACGATATGCATGCCGAATGGATAGAGGTAGAAAAAACTACCATTGAAAATTTATTGGCCAAAGAAGGCAATGTTATAGCTGTAGGCACTACATCAATGCGTACATTGGAAAGTTTATACTGGATAGGCGCCAAGCTGTTTAATAAAATTACTGTTGATTTTAACGGGATAGCCATTACACAATGGGAGCCATATGAATTGAAAAACTTGCCAACGTCTTCTCAAAGCCTGAAATCCATACTTTCATATATGCAGGAAAATAACCTTTCAAAGCTCATCACTCGCACACAAATACTCATAGCACCAGGTTACAGCCCTAAAATCATAAAAGGGTTGGTAACCAATTTTCATCAGCCGCAATCTACCCTATTGCTATTAGTGGCTGCCCTCATTGGCAATGATTGGCGAAAAGTCTATGATTATGCCTTAAACAACGACTACCGTTTCCTTAGTTATGGTGATGGGTGCCTGCTTTGGGCGCGATAGTCAATTCCTTTTACCCCTACGTTAAGAAATGGTTAGCTGTATTCCGTACCGATGTATTTAGTAGTTTTGCACCACTAAATTTTGATGGTTTTGACAACACAGGAATTTATAGCAGCAGCTTTAAAAGAAGATATTGGTTCAGGCGACCATTCCACATTGGCATCCATTTCTGCCGATGCCATGGGCAAGGCGGTATTGAAAGTAAAAGAACCTGGCATACTGGCAGGTGTACAACTGGCACAGGATATATTTCATCACCTGGAACCTGCTGCAACTTTTACCATTTACAAAAACGATGGCGACGGTGTTGCTATTGGTGATATTGCTTTTGAAGTAACTGCTAAAGTACATACTATATTACAGGCAGAACGTTTATCTCTGAATTGTATGCAGCGTATGAGTGGTATTGCTACGCTCACCAATCAATACGTTGAAAAGATAAAGAATTATAAAACTAAAATCCTTGACACCCGTAAAACCACACCATTATTTCGTGAGTTTGAAAAACTGGCTGTAAAAATCGGTGGTGGTGAAAATCACCGTATGGGTCTGTATGATATGGTGATGCTGAAAGACAACCATATTGATTTCTGTGGCGGTATTGAAAAAGCAATTGCGAAGACAAAACAATATTTAGCTGACAATAATATCGATTTAAAAATTGAAGTGGAAACACGCAGCATAGAAGATGTAAAACGCGTACTGGCTGTTGGCGGGATACATCGCATCATGCTTGATAACTATGCACCGCAACAAATAGCAGAAGCTGTGTCGCTTATTAACGGACAATATGAAACCGAAGCATCAGGCGGTATCACAATTGATAACATAGAAGCTTATGCCGCTACCGGTGTAGATTATATTTCTGCAGGCGCTATCATACATCATGCGGTCAGCCTTGACCTAAGCTTAAAAGCACAAATTTCATGACGAAGAAACATATTGTCTTCATTATAAATCCTCATTCCGGTGTCGATCGTCAAAAAGCCATTCAAACGGCTATTGACACGAAGCTGGACATGAATCAATATTCTTACGAGATAGCCCACACCCAATATGCAAAGCATGGTATCATAATTGCCAAAGAAGCAGCAGAGAAGGGCGCCTACGCAGTAGTGGCTGTTGGTGGCGATGGTTCTGTAAACGATGTTGCGGCGGGCTTATTGCATACAGATACAGCACTGGGTATCATTGCCAAAGGTAGTGGCAACGGATTGGCACGTAGCCTTGGCTTACCATTAACAGAGGCAGAAGCAATTGATATCATCAACAAAGGAAAAATTATTACAATAGATGTGGGATTTGCAGCCAACAGGTTATTTCTCAGCAATGCGGGCACAGGCTTTGATGCATTGGTTGCTAGTGAGTTTAGTAAAAGCAAGCGCAGGGGCTTTGCCATCTACAGCTGGCTGGTAACTAAAAACCTCTGGACATATAAAGCTCCTGAAATGGAAATTACCATTGATGGAAAAACAATAAAGGAAAAAACATTTTTAGTATGTGCCGCAAATGGTAAACAGTTTGGTTATAATTTCCAGATAGCCCCTGAAGCAGATTGCACTGATGGGTTACTTGATATTATTGTTATCAAAAACTTCCCACGCATATTAGGTGGTATGCTGGTACTACGCGCAATGAGTGGCACTATCACCAAAAGCCCTTTTGTAAAACATTATCTCGGCAAGGAGATTACTATAAAACATGCAGAGTTAAATACGATGCAAACCGATGGTGACGCACACCCATGTGGTAAAGAGATACAGATTCGCATACACCATGCTGCTCAAAACGTTATTGTTCCGTAGTGCGTTGGTGTTTCCACCTGCGATGTGTCCACATATAGTTTTCGGGTTGTGTTTTAATTTGTTTTTCAAGGTGGGCTACGTATGTTCTTACAATATCTTCAGCATTCATAGTTGATGCATCATTAGTCAGTAGCTGCATTTCCAATCTATACACTCCGCGTTTTAGTTTTTTTATCTGGCTTAATACTATGGCGGCTTTTGCTTTTATAGCCATATGTGCAGAACCAACAAAGAAAGGTGCTTCGCGGTGCATGAAGTCGGCCCATAATACATTATTAAGATTAGACGGATTTTGGTCTGCAATCAAACCAAGTACATAATGAGTCTTAGCCAGTTCAGCAAACCCCGACTTCTTATTAGTCATTGATATCATCATGCCGTTGCCACGCTTTCTCAGTTTCAACAACAATCTATCAAATGCGCCATTAGCTAATGGCAGATATACTCCTGCCATCTGTTGCTGTATATTCATCTGGCTCACTACGTTTGCCCATTCCCAATTGAAAGTATGCCCTAAGAATACATAAGCATTCTTGCCTTCTTTTCTCAGTGCTTCTAATACTTCCCAGTTAGCTGTAAACCTGTTAGTTAATGTGCTATCTGAAATTGCCAGCAGTTTCAGGGTTTCTATCCACTGGTCGCAGAAGCTATGATAGAATTTTTTGCAAATGACTCTTATCTCCTGTTCGCTCTTTTCAGGAAAGGCGTGATATAGATTATCCAGCACAACAGCCCTGCGGTATTGCACAACATGATAAAGGAAAAAACAAATCAGGTCAGACAACACATACAATACCCTCAATGGCAATAACGCAACGGGGTACAATACTATCAGCAACAGGTAATACATGCGCCGCAAAATTAAGGAATATGCGGCTTACGAATTTTATTTATGCCCGTGCTCTTTCATATAACCTGTAAGGTCATATATCTTTTGTATTTTCTTTAACGAACCTTCAAAGTCAAAGTTCAAATCTTTTAGCAGGCCTGTTTTTAGGTCAAAAACCCAGCCATGCACACTTGGCGAGCCACTTTCAATATACTCTTCCTGCACTGCTGCAGTTTTCAATACATTCAGGCACTGTTCCATCACATTAAGTTCAATCAGCCTGTTATACTTATCATGTTCGTCAGTAATAGCATCCAATTCATTTTCGTGCAGGCGGTACACATCACGAATATTTCTCAGCCATGGATTAAGTATACCTAAATCTGTTGGTGTCATTGCTGCCTTTACACCACCACAATTGTAATGACCGCAAACAATAACGTGTTTCACTTTAAGATGACGTACAGCGTAGTTAATAACACTCATTACGTTTAGGTCTATAGATACCACAAGATTGGCAACGTTTCGATGAACAAAAACTTCGCCCGGTTCAAGGCCCATGATATCGTTTGCAGGTACGCGGCTATCACTACACCCTATATACAAGTATTCGGGCGTCTGGTCAGCAGATAGCTTTTCCAGAAAATCAGCTTTTTGGGCTACATTATCAGCTACCCATTTTTTGTTGTTCTCAAATAACTGCTTATATGGTATCATATAGTGATGTTTTCGGCACAATAATACGGCAAACGGACTTATTTAATCATTATGTTGCTATAAAGATTTCTTATCCCATACAAACCTGTTAATTTTGTTCCCTCAATCCAACGAAAGATGAAACTGGTTACCTACTCGAAAAACGGTAAAGAACAACTCGCATTTTTAGTAAACAATAATTTGTACGATACGAATGCTGCCAACAGCAATTTGCCATCTACCATTATCCCATTGCTGCAAAACTGGGAAGCATTGATTGATACTGCCCGAAAAGCAGAAGATGATATTAAAAGTGGTAAACTGAGTTTAGAAGGTACTGCATATAACAGTGCAGTTATTATGGCACCAGTTCCTAATCCTACTTCTTGCCGTGATGGTTATGCCTTCCGTCAGCACGTAGCAGCTGCACGCCGCAATCGTAAAGTAGATATGATTGCTGAGTTCGACCAGTATCCTATATTCTATTTTACAAACCACAATGCTATTCAGGGCCCCGGTGATATTCCTTGCATGCCTGACCATTTTCAAAAACTCGATTTTGAACTGGAAGCATCGGTAGTACTATGCAAAAAAGGGCGTAACATAAAGGCTTCTGAAGCTGATAAATATATTGCAGGTTACATGATCATGAACGACATGAGTGCACGTACACTGCAAATGGAAGAAATGCTGCTGAACCTCGGCCCTGCAAAAGGTAAGGACTTCAGTACAGTAATAGGGCCAATGCTCGTTACGCCCGATGAATTGGAAGCATATAAAATACCAGCCAAGCCAAATCATGTTGGTGCTAATTATAACCTGGGTATGAAATGTTGGGTGAATGGCGTGCAGGTAAGCCAGGGTAATATGGGAGATATGGACTGGACATTTGCAGAGATAATAGAACGTTGCGCCTATGGAGCAGATATCCTTCCCGGCGATGTAGTAGGTAGTGGTACTGTAGGTACAGGTTGTTTCCTCGAATTAAATGGAACAGGTTTGTTGAACGACCCTAATTATAAAGTACAGTGGCTGCAACCCGGCGATGTAGTAGAAATGGAAATTGATGGCTTGGGTAAACTGAGCAATACCATTGTTGCCGAAAAAACAGATTGGAGTATCCTGAAGTTGAAAAAAATGTAATGCTATGATAAAAGGCGTACACACTATGTTCTACAGCTCTGATGCTGACGGACTACGATTATTCTTACGGGATAAGTTAGGCCTGAAAGCTACTGATGTAGGTGGTGGTTGGTTGATATTCGATTTGCCCGAAGCAGATATGGGTTGCCATCCATCTGATGAAGAACATGCACCATCAGGTACGCACGACATTTCTTTTTATTGCGATGATATTAAAAACACGGTTGCAGAACTGAAAGAAAAAGGTGTGGAATTTGATGATGACATTCAAGACCATGGTTATGGTTTTGTAACACATTTCAAAGTGCCTGGTAATTTTTCTATCCAGTTGTACCAACCTAAGTATGGGAAGTAAGTACATAATAAAAGAGTTTATATGGTTATGTTGTTGTCTTGCATTAACACTCTTAGCAACTAAGCTTTTTATAGGTGTTTATATGAGCAATTCTGCGATAGACATCCATTTGCATGACACCTATTTTGTTTTTACACCTTTCTGGTTCTATACACCGATTTTTTGCTTCATTTCATTTTTTACGTTTTTCATTAAAGAAACACAGCATAGATTTAAAAGAGGTTTATCCAATCTTATTATTGTATTATCTGGTCTTGGCTTGATCATTCTTTCTCTATTATTATTTTATGCTTTCGATGATAGGTTTTCAGTACAATCACTCTTCTCTTCATTGGCAAATAATTCTACCAAGTTAGTTACGAGCACTTTTTTTAATTTTGTCACTAAAATATTTATTACACTATCTATAATTGTCTCTGTTTGTATACTAATAGTCACAGCATACTGGGTAAAAGCAAAGCGACAAAAAACTAAACCAATCTCATGACACCCTTCAATCTAATCGGCAATATTATCTGGCTCTTCTTCGGCGGGTTATTTAGTGCATTGGGTTATATCATTGGCGGTCTGGTGCTATGCTTTACCATAATAGGCATACCGTTTGGTTTGCAGTGTTTCAAAATAGCAGGTGTAGTATTAGCTCCATTTGGCAGAGAGATACAAAGCAGCAGCCATAACACAGGCTGCCTTTCAACCATCTGTAACGTCATTTGGATTCTTTGCGGTGGTTTATGGACAGCCATTATTCATATCTGCTTCGGCATACTGCTGTATGTCACCATTATAGGTATACCCTTTGGCAGGCAGCATTTCAAACTGGTAGAATTAAGCCTGGCTCCGTTTGGAAAAAAGGTTTTATAGCCCTTTTTTGACCAATCTCAGTAAATATTATGATTATAGTCATAATATATGTTGGGCTGTTTTTCAAACTTTGATTTTACAGTACGTACTGTTTAACTCAAATGTTATGGACAAGAAAACAAAATTATTTGCCGGAATTTTAGGTGGCACAGCAGTGGGCATTATGTTTTCTAAATTGTTTTCACGCAAAGGCAGTATGACAAAACAAAGCGAAAAGCTGTCTGCTTCCATCAACAAAAAATGGGATGAAAACAAAAAAGACTTGCAACAAACTAAAGAGGTTTTGGAAGCCGAGTTGGAAGACATTAATGAAAAGCTGCAAAAGCTTGCTTAATCAACAGCTATGGGTAAAATAAATGCTGAGTGGCACCTGAAACATAAAATGCCTAAAAATCCGACAATGGATGAGCGCATTAAATGGCACCTGGAGCACCAGAAACATTGCTCATGCCGGAAAATATCAGGCAAGCTGGCCGAAGAAATGAAAAAGCGTGGTATCAAATTCTAAGTGATATACAAAACGCCCTGCAAAAAGCAGGGCATCATCATTATCAAGATTGCAATTATTGTACTACTAACTTTTTCTGCATTCACTTTCCGTAAGTATTTACCGGGTATTAATAACTTTCTTACGTTCTCATTGACAGCGTTTGATTATCAAATAATTATACAATCCGTTCTGTTAACTGTAACGGTGGCTATATGTTTATAGCATTTTTATATTGATTTATAGTATTAACTTTTTAGTTTTGTATTAACCAAACACCATCACCAATGAAACATGTCCACTTAGCGGCCAATGGCCACTCTCAGCAGCATATCCGAACCGAGGGAAATCCATTCAATAAAATCGTATTAAGCACAACAACAGGTTACTACTTCGTCAATATTGCAGACATCATTTATTGTGAAGCTGTAGAAAGCTATACACACATTTTTACCGAGAACGATATAAAATATACCGCCTGCCATCCTTTAAAGGAATTTGACGAATTATTTACTGCCCAAAATTTCTTCAGGATACATAAAAGCTATTTAATCAACCTGAATAAAGTAGCTGTGGTAAACAAAGACTCAATAGTAGTAATGAAAAATCAAAAAGAATTGCCTGTCTCTTTCAGAAAAAGAAAAGAGTTTTTCGATCTGCTTAAAGATTTTAGTTTCCTTTAATAGGAACGATAAATAGTTAATCTATGACGTTTATCCCGGATTATAACGCTTATAATAAGCGTTCATAATGCCGTCATTTTATTGTTCAAATTTTATCCTGCTTATAGGCAGGAATCCGAAAAGGCCCATATAGAGTAGGAGAAATTAAACATCACTTTATCATGAAAAAGAAACTGTATTTAACCGCATGCATTATGCTAGCGTTAATGTTGTCGTTCACATGGCAGGCTAATGCTCAGTATAGCGTCACGTACAAGCCAAATGCTACTGTAGGAGAGGATGTCGATGTCCTTAACTCTTATGGTTGCACTCCAAGCAATGCAAGTGCACCGTTGGAAACATACAACTTCGATGGTTATGAAATTGCTTATACAGAATGGACTATTTACGCATTAGGTTGTTCAACACTTACCAGCAAAGCACTTATCAGATTTACAGAAATGAATAATCTGCCTTGCAATGCAAACATCACTTATGCAGAATTGCGTTTTTATGGCGTACCAAGCAGTGGATTTGCACCACAGGGCAATTCATCTTATCCGGGCTCACCATATGGCACCACCAACCCCGGTTGGGTAGAACGTGTTACCAGTGGCTGGACTGAAACAGGTGTTACATGGAGTTCAATACCAAGCACAACAACTACAAATCGTGCTGCCATTGCTACTTCAACTGCACAATGGAGCTGGAATACAACTGTAAATGTTACTGCCCTGACACAAGACATTTGGGCATCCGGCACCAATGACGGTTATATGCTCAGCCTGCAAACTGCTGCATATTACAGGAACGTCTTATTTGCCAGCAGTGATGACGCCAACAGCAACCTTTGGCCGGAATTGTACATAGAGTATGATGTGCCATGTAATGCCAATTTCACTTATTGCAGCAGCACTCCTCATCCTAACACTTATAATTTCGATGCAATTGACCCATCGTCTTGCCTCAGCTACCATTGGGATTTTGGCGATGCAACAACAGGCACAGGTCCTAATGTAGTACACACTTACGGTGCACCGGGTAGCTATACAGTGTGTTTATCTCTTGTAGACGACAGAACAGGTATAGTATATTGCAGAGAATGCACCAACATTTGTATAGACAGAATAATTGACCAACCAGGTGGTGGCGGACAAGGAATGACTGCTCCTTCAAAACATTCTGACGATAAACTTGTAAATGGTAAAAGCCATTTCAAAACAGATGCTAATGCTTCCGGTGCAAAAAGCACATCAGCAAAACAAGGCCCTGCAATGAAGCTTACTGATGGCTCGATTACAGTATTAGCTATATCTCCAAATCCTACGCATGCTAACCTGAACGTAGATTTCAGATTGCTGTTGAACAGCACTGTAAACTACAAAGTGTATGATATGACAGGTAAGCAAGTAGCGGGCGAACAAAGACAAATGGATAAAGGCCAGCAAAGATTATCTGTTCCGGTAAACAATCTGCCAGCAGGTAATTATATGCTCGAAATGACAGATGGTTATATGCAAGTAAAACAAAAATTCACTAAAGAATAATTTGTTTGGGTTTCATTAGGTGAAAAGGCCGGCATAGCGCCGGTCTTTTCATTTTATAGCTGTGATTTTCCTTCCCTGATTTAGTTTATGCCTTAAAAACTCATGTTTCGCCCCCATTAACAATATTTTGACGGCGAAAAACCCTATTTATCATCATTTTCCGTCATTTTTGCGGTTCTTTTAAAATACAAAGCATTGGGTAAGTTCTTATTGGTTACATTATTGGTTTTTGGCATTGGCATTTCAAGCGTTTTCGCACAGCAAAATTCAGGGAAGATAACTGGCAAAATAGTTGACGCACAAAACAAGGCAGTAGGCTATGCAACGGTTACATTATTAAAACAGGATTCATCTGTTGCAGGCGGTGATGTAACAACAGAAGATGGCGATTTTACTATCACCAAGGTTGCGGCAGGCAGCTACAGGTTGCATATAAATGGTATAGGTATCAAATCCAGAATAGTTGACGGCATCTCCATATCATCCGAGTCTCCGAATAAGGACTTGGGAAAAATAAAAACCTTTTCTGCCGCACAACAATTGAAAGGAGTAGAAGTAACTGCAGAAAAAAACTTGATGGAAATGAGCGTTGATAAAAAAGTGTTCAACGTTGATAAGAATCTGACAGCAGTTGGCGGCAGTGCTACAGATGTGCTACAGAATGTACCTTCCGTTTCGGTAGATGTTGATGGTAGCATAAGCCTACGTGGCAAGAGCAATGTTACTATATTGATTGACGGCAAACCAGCAACTATGTTTGGCGGCGATGCAGCTTCTGCTTTGCAAAGTTTACCGGCAGCAAGTATTCAAAGTGTAGAAGTGATTACCAATCCTTCTTCCAAATATGATGCCCAAGGCATGACGGGCATACTGAATATCATTACTAAAAGAGATAAAAAGTTCGGGTTGAATGGTTCGGTAACAGCAGGTGTAGGTACACACGAAAAATATAACGGCAGCCTCAACCTGAATCTTAAAAACAATAAATGGAATGTATTTCTTAACAGCAGTTTCAGACTCAATAAGAATTACAACTATACGCTCAATGAACGTGTAAATGCAGGCACACATGACAATTTTAAGAGCGAGGAAGATAACCTTCGTATGTTCAACGGTTTCTTCAATTCTATAGGTGCAGAATATACCATCAATAAAAACAACACCATCACACTAACCGAAAACATCAATAAAATGCAATGGGGCGGTGATGGTACTTCTAACTATACTGTTAATACATCCAATATACTTTCAAACTACATACAGCGCAGAAGCTCATATAATGTAGGCGGGCCTTTATCGTTTTCTACTTCTCTAGATTATAAACACAAATTCAAAAAAGAGAAGCAAGAACTGACAGGTAATGCCAATTTTTCTTCAACGCATGTAGAGCGCAACCAGGAGTACGAAACCTCTATACTCAATACAGATGGTACGCAACGTATGTTGCCTATTAGTCAAAAAGCACCGGGCAGTGGCAATAACAGAAGCGTTAATGCACAAGCAGATTTCACCTCTCCGTTGTTAACCAAAACAGGCAAACTGGAGGCAGGGCTTAAAACACAGCTCTATTGGTTTGATAGCAAAAACAATCCCACCATCGATTCTGGTACGGGTGTAAAAACAGACTACAATTTGCTCAACGTTTATAATTACAAGCAACAGGTATACAGTGCTTATACCAATTTCTCTGACCAAAAAGGTAAATGGAGTTACCAGGGTGGTTTACGTTTAGAATATGCTTATTACGAAGGCACCATTCAAACGATATCAACTAATACCTATAATACTTCATTCCTTAATCTGTTCCCGAGTGCGTATGTGTCTTATAAATTACCAAAAGACCAAACCGTTTATGTAAACTATTCGCGTCGCACCAATCGTCCTGACTTCAGGCAAATGATGCCATTCAAGGATATATCAAATCCACAGGATACGAGCATGGGTAATCCTAACCTTAGGCCTGAGTTTATTAACAACGCAGAGTTGAACTACAACAAGCAATTCAAAAAAGGGCACAACATTATTGTTGGTGCATATTACCAATACACCGAAAGCATGATAGAGCGCTATCGCAAATTCTATGCTGATGGTACATCATTTACACAACCTCAAAACCTGAACACAGGTGTTACTTATGGTTTGGAAGTTATTGGTAAAGCACAAATACTTAAAGCATGGGACGCAACATTGAGCTTCAACTTCTTCCAAAACGAAGTGCATGGTGCTAATATTGACCCCTTGTTGAATAACAGTGGTGCGAGCTGGTACACCAAACTCAACACAAATATCAAATTGCCTGCAAACTTCTCTATCCAAATAAATGGCAACTACGAAGCACCTAAAGTAGCATCGCAGGGTACACTTCAGGAAGTGTACTGGCTGGATGTAGCTGTGCGTAAAAACGTGTTGAAAGGCAAGGGTACTTTTGTGGTAAATGTTTCAGACATATTTAACACCCGTAAATACACTACTGTTTACGATTATCCGTTATACACACAGACCACCTATCGCGTCCGTGAAACCCGCGTGGGCAATTTCAGTTTTACCTACCGCTTTGGTAAATCTGACATTGGTAAGGACCAGCCTAAGGGTATGAATAACAGCGGAGGCGGACGCAAGGGCGGAAAAGACCAATCTAACAAAACCCAAAGCAAAGAGCGCGATAACCTGAAAACCGATGAGAACAGCGATTCGGGCGGTACAGGACAAGGAAATCCCGCTCCGTCAGGTAATTAACCTCTTGGTTATATTTTGATATTATATTTGATACACTCTTAAAATTTGTCGTATTCCTATGAGTATTCTTAAAAAAGCCACTGTTATACTATTTGCCGGTATGATAACAGCACAATGTGCCAATGCACAGATCAATAAATGGATTGATAAGGCCAATGATGCCATTAATGGCAATAGTGGCAATAATAATAATGGCAGGCCGGGTTCAAACCAGGGTAGCAACCAGGGTGGTCAGTCTCTGGAAAGCATTAGCAATAATGAAATTGTCTGTGCTTTAAAAGAGGCTTTACAGGTAGGTGCAAGAAATGCAACAGGCAGGTTGAATGTGATGAACGGTTTCTTTGGCAACCAGTTGATAAAAATACTGATGCCCCCTGAAGCTAAACAAATGGAAAGTACATTGCGTTCCATGGGTTTAGGCCCTCAGGTTGATAAAGCTATTTTATCAATGAACCGTGCGGCAGAAGATGCATCGGGACAGGCGGTGAACATATTTATCAATGCAATCACCAGCATGTCTATACAAGATGCGATAGGTATTGTGCGCGGCGGACAAGGTGCAGCGACTAATTATTTGAAACAAAGAACAACACAACAATTGACGGATGCGTTCCGCCCGATTATTCAGAATTCGTTGAATAAAGTAGGTGCTACGCGTTATTGGTCTGATATATTTACGACGTACAATAAAATACCATTGGTCACAAAAGTGAATCCTGATTTAGTGGCTTATGTAACGGAACGAGCACTCAATGGTTTGTTTGTGACGATAGCTGATGAAGAGAATAAAATAAGGCTTAACCCCGGTGCCAGGGTTTCTGACCTGCTGAAGAAAGTATTTGGCGCACGATAAAGCAATTTAAATCCCCTTTACAATAACTGTTCTAATAACATTCTAATGGACGAGATCATGACACAAATTGAAAATACGGCAACCACTCTGCAAGAATGGTGGAATGCCATTTCATTTGCCGGCAAAAACAATTATACCCTCAATGAAGCCGGTGAGTTAACACAGCAACAAGTAGGACAACTGAAAGAACGCGTTGTTACTACATTATCTGCAGACACAGCTGATGTTACCCTAAAAGCATTACAGGATAAATTCAGTGAAGCCCAATACCGTTGCAAAGAGCTCTTGGTAGAATGGGAAAACACTTCAGATAAATTAAAGCTTATTGGTAAGGCAGAACGCTTCAAAGATTATTTGCAGGAAGCTGCTGTGGTGGGCGAAGTGAATACACTGGAAAAATTCATTGCCAATATCGAAACCGAACTGCATAAACTGGTTGAAGAAAACTTCATCATCAAAAAGCAAATGGCTGAAGAAGCAGAAACCATTGCTGCAGGTGATAACTGGAAAGAAGGCACTCAAAAATTAAAAGATTTAGCCGAACGCTGGAAGAAAGCAGGCTATTTAGACAAGCACCGCAATGAAGAATTGTGGAACAGGATTGAAGCTGCTAAAAATAGTTTCTTTGAACGCAAACGCCAGAACCAGGAAGATGTAAGCAAAGAATTACTTGCCAACCTGGATCTGAAAATGGAAATGGTGGAGAAGGCAGAAAAGCTGGCAGCATCAGAAGAATGGAAAGAAGCTACGGAAGGTTTTCATAACCTGATGGAAGAATGGAAAAAGACAGGACGCACCATACATGAAAAGAACGAAGAACTCTGGCATAAATTCATTACTGCTAAAAACAGCTTCTTCGACAGAAAGAAAGCACACTTCGATACTATACAAGTAGAACAGGAAGCTAACCTCGTTGCTAAAATGGCGTTGCTTGAAAAAGCAGAGGCGTTGCAAAACAGTACCGAATGGGGAAGCACTGCACAGGCTTTTACCCAACTGATGGAAGAATGGAAAAAAATAGGCCGCGCTCCTGCTGAAAAAGCTGATGAGATTTGGAACCGTTTTATAGCTGCAAAAGAAACCTTCTTCAATGCTAAGAAACAACATAGCGAAACATTGAAAGTTTCTCTGCAGGATAACCTTGCACAGAAAATGGCTTTGCTGAAACGTGCAGAATCACTTCAGAATTCAACACACTGGCGCGAAACAACTGACGAGATGATAGAGCTGATGGAAGAATGGAAAAAGATAGGCCCTGTGCCGCGCGAATATAACGACGACATCTGGAATAAATTCACTGCAGCGCGTAAGAAATTCTTTGAACGCAAAGATGCCAATCGCGAACACCGTAAACATGTGGCAGAAAAGCATAAAAGCCAACGCGTACAGCAGACTTACGATTTTGTAAGAAAACTGGAAGAAGAATTAAAAGAAGAAGAAGACCGCCTGGCCGATTTTAAAGAAGGTATACAAAACATTACCCCCGGTAAAAAAGAAGCAGAGCTTCGTGCGCACCTTACCAAGCTGATTGAGCAAACTGAGCATAAGATTCAGCATAAGCAGGAAAAGCTGGCAGAAGCCCGCAAGCAAGTAGACGACCTCGAATCAAAGTCTAAAAAGGAATCTGATAAAACTGAAGCATAAATAAAGAAGCCCCGATTTTCGGGGCTTCTTTATTTATTGAAAACAAGCTAATAAATCTTTCATCTTAGCGCCTCCTTCAAAAAACTTCACAAACTTTTTCTGTTTATCATACACTACAAGGCAGGGCACGTAATAGGCTTTATAAAACTTATGAAAGAACATATCTACATCCTTGCCCATCATAATGTTGCGGTAGTTTTTGATGTTGTTCTTAGCATAGAATGCGCGTATCTCAGGTAATGCCTGAGGTGCAAACATGCATATCTGTATATTTTTCAGTTCACTCCGGTGGCTAAGTAAAGAATCTGTCATCATCTGGCAATGGTCGCAATCTGTGCTAAAGAATATCAACAAAGTATATCTGCCTTCCTGGATATTGAACGTATTAAATATAGTGGTGCTATCCAGCAATTGGATATTGAATGCCGGTAATGTCGGATACTTCTTATATGGTGGCAAAGCTGTATCTGCATCTTTTTGCGCAAAGGCATGAATAGAGAACAGGCAGAGCAATACAAACAATATTCTTTTCATACCCTAAAGATACGCAACCTCTTTTCTTTATTCGTAAAGGGTTTGCTAACTTCATAGGCAGGATTACACAATGGTAAACGAAGAACTTTTTCTCAAACGATACGGAATATTAAATGAACAGCAGCAGGATGCTGTAAATCTTATTTATGGCCCTGTAATGGTGATAGCCGGCCCAGGTACGGGTAAAACAGAGGTATTATCGATGCGTATTGCCAACCTGTTACGCAGCGATGCGCAGGTGCAACCACAGGAAATACTGTGCCTAACTTATACCGATGAAGCTACCAATGCTATGCGCCGCAGGCTGGTGCAGGTAATTGGCGCAGCCGCTCATAAGGTGAACATCTGCACATTCCATGCCTTCTGTAATACCGTTATTCAAAACAATAGTGAGTATTTCAGCCTGCGCTCTTTACAACCTATTACCGATTTAGAACGTACAGAGTTTTTGTACGAAATGCTGGAAGAATTGCCACAAGGGCATATCATGCGAAAGCTGAGCGGTAATATATATTACGATGCAGGCAGGCTTAGCAAGCTTTTTGATATGATGAAACGTGAAAGCCTGAGTTCAAAATATATATCTGATGCCATTGATGAATACCTAAACAGTTTACCATCACGAGAAGAATACATTTATAAAAAGAGTGGTAAAGGATATACTAAGGGCGATTTGAAACAGCCGCAGATAGACGAAGAAACCAAGCGCATGGAAACCACACGTGCTGCTGCCAATCTCTTCGAGATGTATAAAGAAAAGATGAAAGCAAAGGGACGCTATGATTTCAACGACATGATCATGTGGGTGCTGGAGGCTTTCAAAAATAATGCAGCATTATTACAAAGTTACCAGGAGCGTTTCCAGTTTATCTTAGTAGATGAGTTTCAGGATACGAATGGTTCTCAAAAAGAGTTACTCGATATGCTTACCTCTTACTGGGATGACCCGAACATATTTGTGGTGGGTGATGACGACCAATCTATCTATGAGTTCCAGGGAGCACGTATCAAAAACATTGTAGAGTTCTACACTAAGTATAAAGAAACCATTAAGGTTATTGTCCTTCCTCAAAACTATCGTTCTTCACAAGCCATATTAGATAAAGCAACCGCTGCTATTGAGAACAATGAGCAAAGGCTTATACATCAATTAAAGGAATTGGCGCTTGATAAAAACATCGTCGCTTCCCATCCACGCTTTAAAGATGGCAATGACACTGTTACTCCAATAGTTAAAGTGTATGGCA
The DNA here is from genome assembly GCA_018267965.1 of Bacteroidota bacterium. Taxonomy (GTDB): domain Bacteria; phylum Bacteroidota; class Bacteroidia; order Chitinophagales; family Chitinophagaceae; genus Polluticoccus. The sequence goes on from JAFDXK010000002.1 coordinate 199,941, forward strand.
ACATATTGCAGGAAGAAGCAGACATCATACTGCAGATAGAAGCTTTACAGCAACAAGGTATTAACCTGCATAACGTTGCTATACTATACGCGCAACACAAACAGGCAGATAATATCATTGCGTTGATGGAACGTAAGGGTATTCCTTATTCTGTAAAGAAACCTGTCAATATACTGGAGCTGCCGTTGATACAGCAGGTCATTAATGTGCTGTATTATCTGGATGAAGAGCGCAAGACACCTTTTAGTTCAGAAGCAAGGTTGTTTGAAATAATGCATGCTCCTTATTATGAGCTGATACCTACGGATATTGCACTGCTCTCTTTATACATCCATCAAAACAAAGCCAAAGACAAAAACCTTTCTTACTGGCGTTTGATACTGAACAACCCTCTGCTGTTGGAATCATTGAATATCCGCTCTGCAAAAGCAATGACCAGGCTAGGCAGAAATATTGATAACTGGCTGCAACAACAAACTGTTTTGCCTCTGCCTTTATTAATAGAGAAAATCATCTATGAAAGCGGCATAGTAGCCAACCTGCTGAAGAAGAAAGATCATGTATGGAACATACAAGTACTCAATACCTTCTTTGATTTTGTAAAAGAAGTACACGGACGCAATGCCAACATCAAAGTTGATGAATTGTTGCGTATGATAGAGCGTATGCAGGATGAAGGCATAGCCATACCGATACAAAGAGTAGTGCACAACGAAAACGGTGTAGGGTTATATACTGCTCATGGCGCCAAGGGCAATGAGTTTGAGCATGTGTTCCTGATAGGTTGTACCAAAAACTATTGGGAAGAACGCAAAGGCGGCAATTTTGAATATAAGCTACCCGATACTATCACTAATACCCAAGATGACCCGGATAAATCATACAAAACAGAAGTAGCACGCCGTTTGTTTTATGTAGCATTGACGAGGGCAAAAAAACACTTGCATATATCTTATGCAGGTGCAGACAATGCAGGTAAACCTATCGAACATTCTATATTCATAGACGAAATAAGCCTGCCTGAAGAACGTATTGACCAATCAGTGACTACTGAAGCCGTATTACAACATATACAATGGGCCATGCAACCAGTGCCTGATGTGCGTGTGGAGTTAGCCAATCATCAGTATATAGAACAGGTATTGCAGCAGTTTACTATGAGCTATACAACGCTGTCTAAATACCTGCGTTGCCCGCTTACTTTTTATTACGAGCATATTCTGAAAGTGCCATTCCTTAAGAGCGATGCACTGGCTTTCGGTAGCGCAGTGCATAATGCGCTGGAGCGTATGTTCCTGCAAATGAAACAGGCGAATGGTGTGTTCCCGCCACTGGAGGAGGTAATCGGTTATTTTGATGCAGGTATGTATTATGAGTCAGAATCGTTTACACCCATACAATACGATAGAAGAAAAGAACAGGGGCATATTATACTCACTGAGTACTATCACAATTATCTCAGTAGTTTCAACAAAAATGTAGAGATAGAATTTAAGATACCTCGATACAACTTAGATGGTGTGCCTGTAACCGGTAAAATAGATAAGATAGAACTGGATGGTGATAACTGTGTAGTGGTTGATTACAAAAGCGGCGACCCTGATAAATCAGTTACTAAATATACTGCAGCGCCTAACGAGCAGGAACCTAATGGCGGCGACTACTGGCGGCAAATGGTATTCTACAAACTGCTAATAGAAAACTACCAGGAAAAGCATTGGAAAGTAACACAAGGCATGTTCGACTATATAGAGCGTGGTAAGAAAACGAATGAGTTCAAACGCGTGTATGTGCCCATGTTTGCACAGGATGAAGAAACAGTACGTAAGCAATTAAAGAGTTCTTATGCTGCTATTATGAACCACGAGTTTAATAAAGGCTGTGGTAAAGAAGATTGCAACTGGTGCAATTTTGCTAAGCGCTATGAATTGATACGCCCTACAGAAGAAGTAGAGATTGATGATGTGTAGGGAGAATACTTTATACTAAGATTGGTTTATAGCTTTTCTAACATCTTCTGCTGTGTATCGAGATAAAAAATTCATGATTTTATGTTCTGCTAGCATTATTGCCTTATCCATTTCTTCATTTGGCTCGGTCCACATATCAATATGCAACTTCACCAAATAATCGTAAATAGATTGATTTGATAAATAAACTTTGATTACCGGAATAACATAACTGGTATATTCTCCAAGAGCATCATCAGAATAATCAATTGGTATATAATCTTGAAGAACACATATAGGGTCCCATTCATCTAGTATTTGATTGATACCTATTCTAATAGTTTTCCCATTCATAAATTAGTATAATTTCTAACTAAATCTATGCAATAAAAATAACACAAGTTTGGACTAGATTGCTTCGTTCATATTTGCCCATGCAAATATTACCTCGCAATGACGGTTTGGCTTAAAATAATAAAGCCCCGATAAACGGGGCTTTATTATTTAGTATTTCGGACTGATTAGTCTTTCAATTTCAAATCCATTGCTACGCGGCGGTTTTGTGCACGTCCTTTAGCAGTTTTGTTGCTTGCTACAGGTTTAGTATCACCATAACCGTTATCTATCAACCTGTCTGCAGAGATGCCTTTAGATACGAAGTATCCTTTAACAGCAGCAGCGCGGTCTTTAGACAATTGCAGGTTCTTATCTGGTTTACCCACGTTATCTGTATGGCCATCGATGGTCATCAGGTAATCAGGATAATCGTTCAGGATTTTCACAACACCATCTAACAGTTTGTAAGATGTTTTCTTGATAGTTGCTTTACCTAAGTCGAACTGGATAGCTGTTGCAGCAAATGCTAAGCGTTTTTTCACTTCAACACTAATTTCAGGACAACCCTGGTTAGCTACTGTACCAGGTACTGTAGGACATTTATCCATGTTATCAGCTACACCATCGTTATCTGTATCAGGACATCCTTGATTTGCAACAGGGCCTGCAGCAGTAGGACATTTATCTTCGTTATCAGCTATACCATCACCATCAGTATCAGGACAACCTTTGAACTGAGCCAAACCAGCTATATCAGGACAAGCATCATCGATATCAGCTATACCGTCTTTATCGCGGTCAGGACAACCTTGCATTGCAGCAGTACCAGCTTCCTGAGGACAACGGTCTTCAGCATCAGCAATACCATCAAGGTCAGCATCAGGACAACCTGCAGCAGTTTTAGAACCTGCCACATCAGGGCATTTATCATCTTTATCTAACACACCGTCACCATCTTTATCAGGGTTAGGGCAACCACGCATTTCCCATACACCTTTTTCGTTCCTGCATTTATCTTTCTTGTTAGATACTAAGTCGCCATCGCTGTCTCTAGGTTTCTTTTTGTTGAAAGGAACATAAGCACCGAAGTAAGCATTCATACCATAACCATTACCGAAGAATGCTAACATGTCATCGCTACCGATGAAGAAACCACCCGCACGGATACCGGCACCTACTTTCACACCTTTAGTCAGCATGCTGTATGTGATTGGTAAACCAAAGCTGAAAGCGCGAACATCAAAACGCGGTGTCAAAGTGATTTGGTTATAAACAGAGTTACCGTGTCTTACTTTATCACCAATTCCGCCGATGTACATTAAGTTAACATACAATCCGCCTATAGCATGGTAATCCAAACTCATTACCAATGAAGTTGGCATATATACTTTAGTGGCATTACCTGTGCTTGAGTCAGCTTTGATACCGTGATTAGAAAGATATGTTCTGATGTTATTGTAGTTGTTTAATGAGTCAGCTACTTCACTGCCTTTCAATGTACCTGAACCGGTGAAATTTACCTGCCTGTTGTTAGTAGTGTATTTGATAGAACCTAAATCAGTAACAGCAGCTGAGAAACGCAACATATACGTGTTTTTGCTACGGTCAACAATACCGGTTTTACCATCCATGTCGTAAGTGTATTTTTCAACTTTAGGACGGAATTCATAAACTACACCAACATCGCCGCCAAATCCCTTACCGGCACTACCTAAATTAAATTTACCTCCAGATAAATCAGCACCGCCTTGCGCCAGGTGAATATCTGTATTGGTTATTTTCATGTAGGCATCATTACCGGTATAAGTATACACACCATCAACGTTTTTACTAACTGCGCTAACATAACCTGCACCCATCAGGTAGCGGCCTGTCAAACCACCTTTGATTTGATGATGTTTGTTTTGCCAGATAACACCGCCATAGCTTAAGCCTATCTCTGCCCACATGTGAGCTGTCCAGTTAAACTTGTCTGCTTTAAAAGTGCTATTAGCAGTTGGTGTAAATTCTGAGTCAACCAGGTTTTTGTAAAGATTTTGGTTGAAGTTGTAAAACTGGTTGATAGCACGCATACGTGTTGTAAGCGCAATGCCGTGTTTTGAACCTAAGCTCACCAAAAAGCCGGGGCCGCGTATTTCTGCAGAAGGTGCAGTAATACTGAAACGATCCTGGTTGTTGAATTTGAACGCATCGGAGATCTTGTCACCATTTACTGTGCTGTTGAACACTTTTCCTGCGCTAAACTGAGCCAGGCTATTGTCAACACCTACATTTAATGAAAACAGATCAATAGTAAATTTGTGGCGTGAATCCGCAAGGTTGGCCGGATTGAGGTACACACCATTTGTACCGCTCCAGTTGCTGGTAGCAATACCCAAATAACGCTGGGCGCTTGCCAGAACAGGTAACGTTGCAGTAAATAACAATGCAAGAGTAAACCTTTTCATATAGTGGTTTTTGATTTTAAAATGTTGTTAGCCTTTGGGCAAAATCTATGCCAAAAGGCATACATAAGTAATGTATATAATAACCCCCACCCCCGAAATCTTCCGCAAAAGAACAAAAAACTTGTTTAATAATAAAGAACATTGGTCATTTGCAAAGGTTATTCTACACTAAAACCTACTAATTTTAATACCAAAAGTATAGTGCAGGCCAAATGTCTTTTATACCCCACAAAGGGTATTTTTAGTACGTACTGGTACTGATGTCAGATATAATGATGAGACGCTAGTATTAATACTACATGGCGATTTTTTCGACCCGACGTTCATGACGGCCACCTTCGAAAGCTGTAGACAAAAAGGTGAGCATCATATCTGCAGCTGTTTTTAGTGGCACAAAACGTGCGGGCAAACAAATCATGTTAGCGTTATTGTGCTGTCTTGCCAATACGGCCACTTCTTCATTCCAGCAAAGAGCTGCACGAACACCCTGATGTTTATTGGCGGTCATGCATACGCCATTGGCACTACCGCATATTAATACCCCTGCCGCTGCTTCACCACTTTCTACCATTGCAGCCGTAGGATGTGCATAATCAGGATAATCGGTACTATCAGCACTGTATGTGCCTTTGTCTTCTACCTGCCAGCCGTTTTCTGCAAGCACTTTTTTAAGCGCTTCTTTGTATTCGAAACCTGCGTGGTCTGCACCGATTGCTATTGGTAATGCTTTGTTGAAAGTAGTTTGCATAACTGCTTATATTAAGAGTATAACTGTTCCTTTTTCTGTCTTGCTTTATTGGCTCTGTCACTGATACTAATGCTTGCTTCGTAAAGTATTAGCAAAGGTATAGCAACTAACCAAATACTAAACCAGTCGGGTGGTGTAATAACAGCCGCTAATACGAATATGATAAGTATGGCATACCTGCGTTTGCTACGCATCAGCTTTGGTGTAAGGATACCTACACGCGACAAGAAGAATACTAATACCGGCAGCTCAAAAACCACACCCATGCCCAGTATCAGGTCGCTCATGGTATCCCAGTAATTGGCCATTGTTATAATGTTCTTGAACAATGGTGACAACTGGTAGTTAGCAAAGAAGTTGATAGTAAACGGTGCTATGAGGTAATATGCAAACAACACACCCGTGAAGAATAAGAGTGATGTCCAGAATACAATACCACGTGCATACTTCACTTCACTTGGTTTCAGTGCCGGTTTTATAAAGCGCCAGAACTCCCAGAATATATATGGGAAGGCGATAATAAAGCCTATCATGAAAGAGGTAGAGAAACTCATCATGAATTGGCCGGCAAGCTCGTTATTCTGAAACTGCATATTGATATCCTGCAGGCAGAGTGCATCTGTACCAATGTAATGTCCAAACCTGCAAAGTAGTCGATAAGAAATAAAGTCGGAGTGGGCAGGGCCCATGATAATGTGGTCGAATATCCACTCGATACGAAAGAAGGTAACAACAGACGCCACCACTATTACTACGAGAGACCTGATGATGTGCCAACGCAGCTCTTCAATATGGTCTACGAAGGACATTTCTGCCTTTTCGTTTGTCTGCCTTTTATTCAGAAACCTGTCTATGATACTCACCGGGCTGCTAATGAATTAGGGCGCAAAGTTAGTTGAATGGTTGATTAGTTGAGTGGCAGACAGTTACGATGTTTTGATATATGTTGTATTCTGTTGCGTTTTGTTGCGGATTTAGGCTTTTTATTGGGTATTTGCCCAGTCGAAATTCTAATTCATTGATAATCAATGGTGTATTTATAAGAGGGCTTCGCCTGGTTGTTGCAAATTACTTCACTCAAATTTGTCTTTTAAAGGTCTCAGTGAGTTCGCTTCGCTCACTAATGTTGTTGTGTTTGGTTGCGTTTTGTTGCGGATTTCATTTTCTCCAGTCATTTGTATCTTATTGATATACACACTCTTCCATCCCTTTTCGGGTGAAAGGTAACTATAACAAATATACGTAAAATAGTTGATAATATAAATTGAACAGTTTGCTTGGTATTAACAGAATTTTAAATGAATGAAGCGCATTATGGCATGATTTTTTCACTTATTCTTTAGTTCTTTTTTTGAGCCGGGCCAGTTTCTACTCGTATATATATATTCAGTTCTTAAAAAAATGGATAGTATGAAAACACTGTTACTCTTTATGACAATCAGCTTATATGGTTTTCATGTGCAGGCTCAGCAAAAACAGCATTGGGACACTTATAATAAAAAGCGGGCAAGGAGCAACACCTTGTGCGTGTGAACAGCAGTTTATATGATGTGCAATCGATGGCGACTACCCCTTTTCTTATAAAAGTCACTCACCCTTATACAGGAATAGCAGGTAGTCAGCTACCTACTCAAACAGAAATATCTAACTGCGTGAAAGTACAGAATGCTACCCAACGCACCATCACCACCAAAACGGGTTGTACGATAGCGGGTGCTGTATTTCACCAAAAGAAGTGTGATATGTATTATTATGTGCAGGATACCATCGGTGTTCGTGCTGTATTACTTACACTATTTAGGCAGAAAAATTACAAGCATAGTTTGCTGATAAAAGAAGACCGTAAATGGGATAGTTATTTCTCTGTGCTATATCCAACAGAAGAAGAAAGAGAGACAATATATTATGAACGTGTGATAGCAAAACTTTTTAAAGCCGGCGACAAACTAAAGAAGCCTCATAAGGTAACACATTGGGTCTATTTTAAAAACGAAGCTGATATGAAGACCTGCGAAGGTATACTCTGCCAGAAACCATACATTTTTATAGAAAAAAATAAAAAACCATATCCGAGTAATAGTTACCAGATGTCTTTTTACCAAGTATCACCCATTACCAAAGAAGCTATTTTGGGTTCTATAAAAAATATCAAAAAACATTTAGCCGATAATGCCGGTGCTTACGGCGGCTGGCAAACAATTGTGGCGGTGAGGTAAAGGGTTGGTTTAGTGTTGTCACGTGTCGAAGGTTTGTTATTTATTTGCTTTGTTTAACTGATCTTCCCAATCAGTTATTTTGTACTCTTTTGCAGAAATATTAAGTTCATTATAGCATTCTGATGATGACTTTTTGTCCCTGTCAGATAATATATCTAAGACAGAATATTTTTGTTCCTTTCGATTATATTTGAAAACCCAATGATAAACGAAGTATTCACTTTGTATAACTCTATATTCCATAAAAAGCGTTGTATTATCTTTTGCTAATCTAGGGTTGCAAACTTCAACATAACCGTCAATAGCTATATCGCTGAAATAATATTTTATCGCTTGCTGCTTATATGCTATGTTCCTTATTGTTTTAATAGCAATGCTGTCTTCGTGGGTGAAATTAAATTCTTCGTCCTGCGCAAAGCATGTTGACATAAGACAAAGTAGGGCTAATATCAGAATAGCGCTTTTCATTACCGCTCTTTATACCAGTTATCTTTTACAGGTACCCATGTTTTGTAGCTTGCAGGAATATCTTTGGATGCAAAGCGGGCGATGTTTTGATTTTCGGAATTGCGAATGCTGATGAATACGTTACCATTATCATCAACACCTAAATAGAATATCTTGTATTTGGCAAAGGTTACTGCCAAGTCTTTCAACATGACCTCATCTACCGGGCAATCTGCCGGAACAAATTTTTTATCAACGCTAAGCACCTTGTAATGTTCGTCTATCTTAAAGAATATAGGTGCACTGCATTTTGCCGTATCATCGAAACCACCGGCTATGATAATGTAGTTGCCTAACAAATCAGTACCGCGATAGTAGACATACCTGTTTTTGAACTTACTGAAATCGGTATCCTTATACTTTTCAATAAACTCCTCACTCTTGGTTTGCTTACATGACACTGTAATGTTGAGTATCGCTACGAGCAAGGTAAATAATACTATGTGGTTTCTGCGTTGCATCATCTTACTATAATTACAAATTACGTAAAATGTAATTATTCGGGCGACTAATAAATTATTAATCTAGTTAAACGTATTCAGGAGATTCCGTGTCAAGCACTGAATGACGGTCTGTTGGAATAAAAAAACCGCTGCAATGCGGCAGCGGTTTTAGAGAATATTTGTACGTATTACAAGGTGTCTACTTTTTGTACACTTTAATAGAGCAAGTGTAATATTCAAGTTTATCGATTTGCTGTTCGAGTGTCATATGTGACATACGGTTTGCCTTAGGCATATGCAATCCTGCATCTTTAGGGAGTGATTGTATCAGCTTCATTACTGATGCAGAGCTTACTGCATAAGTTGTTCCTTCGCTTTCGGTTTGCTTGCCTGTTATCATAGCCAGGATATTACCGCGGGCATCCATAATAGGTGCACCGCTTTGGCCGGGGTAAGCAGGTATTTCTAATTGGTATTGAGCAGGGTCTCCATTATAACCATTCTTTGCACTGATATAGCCTTCGTTATATACTACTTCATCCTGCGGGAAACCTAAAGTATAGATGCGTGTGCCCAGTTTGCGTTTGTCATCTGCAAAAGTGTAAGGCACTTCAGTTTTTCCGAAACGGAATTTTTTATCATCCACTTTCAAAACAGCAATATCTGATTCTTTATCAAAGCCTACGACATCGGCCTTGAAATAACGGCCTTCTCGGTTTTGAATATAGAATGAATCAGCTCCGTCTATTACGTGATAATTAGTAACCAGGAAACCATCGTTGCTGAGTGCAAAGCCTGTACCTGTGTAGCGAACTTCTGCTGCAGGCTTGCTTTGCTGTTCTTTAAGATTTTTGATGATCTGGTTTTGAGAGTGTTTATATTTTTCGAGATCGCGACGAAGTACGCTGTACTGCGATGCCATCTTATCATTATTGTTTTGAACTACTTTATAGGTAGTAAGAGAGGTGAGCAATGCCATACCTGCAGCAATAGCTGCTGTACGCCAATAATATGCTTTAAGTGAAATAGTGCGTGTAGGGGTAACAACTGTTTTGCGAGATTGCCTAATGCTGCCCAGCATGTTTTTGTATTGAGTGTGGGCGGCAGCACCGTTTAATGAACGTACCAGATTTACACATTCGTTAAACTCATTTGCAAAATTTTCATCGGCAGATAATTTATCTTTCAGCGCATTCAACTCATGTGTTGCAAGCGTACCCTGAACATATCCTTCTGCTAATTGCCAAATATCCTGGTTTGTCAACATAACCTTTTCTTTTTGTTCTAGCCCTTATAAAACAGCTTTCGTAAACGGGCCAGGCATTTATATTTTTGTGTTTTGGCGTTGTCTGTATTCGTATAACCGAATTGTTCCGCTATTTCCTGCATGCTTTTATCCTGTTGGTAAAAAGCTTTCAGCAAAGAGCTGCAGGGTTCGCCAAGTTGTTCCAACGCTACATTCAACTGGCTGTAGTACAATTCTCTTTCCCGGTGTGCATTGACATCATCTTCATAAGCCCAATCCAATCTTCCGTCATTCTCCGCATCATCGGGCAAGGAAGCGGGCATTTGTTGTTGGCGGTTTAATTTTTTGTACCAGAGGTGTTTACCTATTGCAAAGAGGTAGGTACCTATTTTGCAGCTCAGGCGAAAATTTTCATCCTGACTTTTTTCGTACAAAATGACCATAGCTTCCTGGTAAACATCTGCAGCATCGTCTTCAGAACCTCCATTATTTTGTATCCACTTGGTGATAACCGGATAATGCTGGTTATATATCTGCTCCGTAGCTTCGCGCTTACCTTTAGCCAGGTCGGCCAACAACACTTGTTCCGTATGTAATAGACCTTGCACTGATTAATGCTGTTTTTTAAAAAAAGTAACCCGTCCTGAATTGTAAAATTTGATTAATAATAGCTTTGGCGAAACTGGTAGTAAAGATAATGACAGTATTTTATGAGAAATAATTTTAGGGTGATTTTTGATGTTTTTAATTGAAAATCAATTGATTAGGATTATTAAGTCATATTGCTAAAATATTTCTTTGAATTATTTTGAAGGTTTAAGGGTTACCTTTTTTATTTGGCGGTATAAATGTGAAACATCTAAAAAACTTAAGTTATGAAATTTGTTAAATTAAGCATTTTCGCCCTGACAATGGGTCTTTTCGTTGCATCTTGCGGTAACAACAATTCTGAAGCTCCTGCAACTGATACAGCTGCTGCTGCTCCTGCTGAAGCTCCTGCTGCTCCTGCTGCTGATACAGCTATGGCTCCTGCTGCTGATACAGCTATGCACGCTGCTGCTGACACTGCAAAACACTAATTGTCAGTCAATTTATTATACAAAACCTCCCCATACGGGAGGTTTTTGTTTTTTGTACCTTAACGGTACGATGCAAGTACATACTATAGCCAACAGATGGATAGAAGGAATCACCAGCCAGAAAAACTGGATATGGGTATCTGCTTTGTTACTTACTGCTCTTGCCTTCTTTTTTGCATTCCCTAGTTATGGGAGCCTGGATGCCACAGAATGGCAACCACTTTTTGATAAAGCCGACCACCTTTTTGCTAATAGTAATTACCATGAAGGGACACATGCAGCGAAGCTCACGTTTCGGATGGTGCTGCCGGCAATTGTTCATTTCTTACATTTGAGCATTACAGGAGTATTGATATTATTAGGTATAGCAGGCATACTTAATTTTTATTTAGTTGTAAGAATTGCCAACAACATACTTCATGATAAACGTGAGGCGTTTATCATAGGGTTGTGTACTGCATTCATTTACACAGGCAGATGCTCTTTTACAGAACTGCGCGGAACAATGTTTGACGGGTTGGCCATGTTTTTTTTATTATGTGCATTGAATACCCGCATCAATCTGTTGTTGTCGCTATTCATTTTTTTTGCAGCGTGGACAGATGAACGCGCGTTGGTAGCATCACTTTTATTATGGGTATTTTATGTAGTGAAGAATGACCATAAACGTATGGGCCTGCGATTGTTTACATCACAAGCACTGTGGATATATGTTGCGTGGATAGCTTATGCGGCCTGCAGGTATTTCTTAAGTTACTACTATGGCATGTACCCTGATAACAAAGGTGTAGGGCTGAGTGTATTGCTGAACCAAATCAATAACATACCGCTGGGGGTGTGGAGTGCATTGGAAGGCTTATGGATATTGGTGTTGTGGAGTATGATATTGCTTTACCGTGATAAGCGTTATTTTGAGCTATTAAAGTACGTTGGTGTATGCGCTTTGATATTAGTCATCGGATTATCGGTAGTGGATATAACCCGCAGTGTGATGTATATTTTTCCTGCTGTGTTTGTGGCGCTGCTTACCATTCATAAATATGCAGACAAAACAACTTTCAATCGATTGCTGTGGATAGCATTGATACTCTGCTTTGTATACCCTGCTTATTATACCGGCGGTAAAAGCAGCAACTGGTGGACGTATCCGCTGCCGTTGCAGATGTTGAGGTAGGAGAATTTATTTATGAGATACTTTTTTGAATTTCACATATGGACTCAAGATGATGAAGGCGATAAAGACCTCCAGAGGGAATTTAATATGAGTACAGAAAGTATCGTCTTTTATTTTTCAAGCTTTTTCAAGCATGTTCAGATACCTTACTTTAAGGATATAAGATACTACCTAACAAATAAACCTGATTTCGTAACAAATGTAGAGCCCCCTATAAAAGGAATAGCTCCGATATGTGTAATATATATGCACTACGATTACATTAATAGATATATAAATCAACCTGAAGAAATCCGTATAGCTGAAATAAAGTCACTTTTACAATTTGCTACTGAGTTAGCTTGTGACAAAATGAATTTGGATATTGAACAATTTAATGAAGGATTCAAGCAAATTGAAGAACAATCACTACCCTACACTTTTAGATTAAATAAACCTAAAAAATCTAAGAATCGTAAACGTGAAGCAGTTATTACAGTTGAAGTATCAACTAAAGGACGACTATACTATTTAGAAGTTGTCGACTTTGAAAATGAAAAAATATTCAGAATAGCCCTTTTGAACATTCTAATTGGAGACATCTCGTTGCCTGTTTGGTGGCATGATTTGATATTAAAAGATGGTCGTTGGATTACAAATGATGAATACCAAGTGTATAATAGCAACAAAAACTCCTTCATCAATTGTGACATCTTATCAAGAACAAGCATTTTGGAAATGCCATCTGAAGAATTGAGATATGCACATACTGATAAAGACAAGAAAGAAATGATTCAAAATCATGTTCAACGTATCTTCAATTCTATAAAAAACCAATCTTATGAATAAAGACGTCGCCATATACCACAAAGAACTTGCGCCTGAAGACAGGGAGATTTGCGATTTGTTATTTGATACTATCAGTAATGCTTTGCCTGATGCTGAAAATAAGGTATGGCATGCGCACCCTGTATGGTTTATAGAAGGCAATCCTATTGTTGGCTATGATAAACTGAAAAACTGTGTTCGTTTGCTTTTCTGGAGCGGGCAATCATTTGACGAAGAAGGTTTGCAACCGGAAGGAAAGTTCAAAGCAGCAGAAGCACGTTATACATCCGTAGATGAAATCAACATCAAAGACCTGAAACGTTGGCTAAAGAAAGCCAAGACTATCCAATGGGATTATAAGAATATAGTGAAACGCAAAGGTGTGCTGGAAAGATTGATGTAGTATTCTACCACCTCCCTCTGACATTCGTCGGAGTACTCCTCCTAAAAACAGGAGGAGAGTATTTATAAGTCTTACTTAGCATTCTTTATCATTTCATCTTTGATTGGCGAGTAATCGGTTTTTAGTTGTCCGTTTACTATTATGTTATCGAAGTAGGCTTTTATACCTGTAGCTTTATTCATGTCTTCTACATCCTGAATATGAAAATGCAGATGGGGTTCTGAAGAATGACCGCTGTTGCCGCAAAGCCCTAATGTTTGTCCCTGCTTAACTGTCTGTCCTTCTTTTACTTTTACAGACTGATGTTTGAAATGGCAGAATACCAGGTATTCATTGTTGATGGTTTTCAATATCACCATATTACCACCCACGTTAAATGAATTCATTTCACCGGGCACGTTATCTTTTACCCCGTCTATTGCCAATACTATTTCTCCATCGCAAGGGGCGAAAATAGGTTTACCAAAAGCGTAGTAATCTTCGTTCTTTTTACCATCTCCGTAATGTGTACTGCTGTCTTTATCAATCATCAACCAATCGAAAGCATTTTTTTGCGCGCGGCTTTCTACATGGTAATTCAACTCTTTAGTATCGCCACCCCAGCCTACATACCATATTTCATTAAATGGCAGTATCAATTTTGTTTTAACACGCATTTGTTTAACAGGGGCATCTGATTCCTCCTGAAATGGCTTTATGCTCATGCCTTTTATTATACCAGATTCATCAACAGCCATGTTCAACGCTAATACCGTATTTGTAAAAATGGTTTTGTAACTGGCGAAACCTTGTGCGTATTTAGTAAACTTTTTATCTGTGATGCTACCATAAGTTTCTTTTACGTTGCCTAAAAATTCCTTTGTTCTGTCAAGGGGTAATGCGTTTTGCATTTCGGGTGAGAACATGACAAAGACACTATCGTATAACGAAGCATTATAGTATGCAACAAATTTATCAACGGCTTTTTTATTAGATTCTTTTTCCTGTGCAAAAACAACAAAAGAAAACAAGCATAACAGGATACATAATGTATAACGCATAACAACCATTGAGACGGTAAATATATTGAAGTCGTTAGTACCCAAAAGGGGGATATTTGCGTGACCTATTTTCTTTAAGTAGCGAATAAGGTTTTAATCACCTTTAAACTCGCGTTGCCATTTAGCTTTATCCTGCTCGGGTTGCTGTTCTTTATAGAAAACAAAATTACCCATTACGAGCATATCCATATCTGTTTGCATAAAACAACGGTAGGCATCGTCGGGGCTGCACACAATAGGTTCGCCACGCACATTGAAAGATGTGTTTATTAGTACTCCATAACCTGATTGCTTTTTGAAATCGTGCAGGAGCTGATACATTAACGGGTTGTCATTCTCTGCAACTGTCTGTATACGCGCGCTGAAATCGATATGTGTGATAGCCGGCAATTCGCTGCGTTGCACATAAAGTTTATCCATCAAAGACATGCTACCATAGTTTGCAGGTAATTTTTTGCGGTATTGTTCTTTTATAGGATGTACGAACAACATATAAGGTGATGCATATTGCAAACCGAATAAACGCTCTGCTTCTTCCTGCAACATGATTGGCGCAAACGGACGAAACCCTTCACGAAACTTTATTTTGATGTTGAGTTTCTTTTGCATTTCAGGATTGCGAGGGTCTGCAAGAATGCTGCGATGCCCTAATGCGCGCGGACCGAATTCCATCCGTCCCTGAAACCAACCCACCACTTTGCCACCTGCTATTTCCTTTGCTATGCATTGTGTCAATAACACATCATCTTCTATATGCTCTGCTTCTGCGTTGTATTTATTGATGATCTTTATTATTTCTTTATCGCTATACTCGATACCCAGGTATGCGGCTTGCATAGTATCTGTTGTATGGGTACGTGGTTGTTCTAAACTGATATGCCAAACTGCTAAAGCAGCACCTAATGCGCCACCCGCATCACCTGCAGCAGGCTGTATGTATATATTTTTAAACAACCCAGCTTCTGCCAGTTTACCATTTGCTACACAGTTAAGAGCCACGCCACCTGCCATGCAAAGGTTTTCGCTGCCGGTAATTTGTTTAGCAGTAGCTGCCAGTTTCAATACAATGTCTTCTGTAATTTGTTGAATAGCTAAGCCCAGATTGCAATGGTGTTGTTGCAATGGCTCCTCCTCCGTCTTTCGTTTGAAACCAAACAGTTTTTCCCATTTAGCATCAGGTACCATGCGCAAACCTGTTGCGTAAGTAAAATAATCCTGATTCAAGAATATAGAACCATCGTCGTACACTGTGCAAATGTTGTCCAGTATTATCTTTTTAAAATCTTCTACCTGTTTATCGCCTAAGTTGCCATAAGGTGCAAGCCCCATCAGTTTATATTCTCCTGAGTTGACTCTAAATCCTAAAAAATAAGTGAACGCTGAATACAACAATCCCACGGAGTGCGGGAAGTGTAATTCTTTCAGCACGGTTATCTGATTACCTTCTCCCTTGCTGATGGAAGTAGTACACCATTCGCCCACACCGTCAATAGTTAGTATGGCGGCATCTGTATATGGTGAGGGGTAAAATGCACTTGCCGAGTGAGAGAGGTGGTGTTCGGGAAAGAGTAATTTTTGTTTGCCGTTACAATGCTCATCTATTTCTTTTAATCCTTTTCGGATATTATCCTTGAGGAATACTTTCTCTTTTATCCATACTGGCATGGATTTCATAAAAGAAAACCAACCCTTAGGAGAAAAGGCATAATAGGTTTCTAAAAGGCGTTCAAACTTTAAGAGTGGCTTATCGTAAAAGGCTACATAGTCTATATCATTTATCCCTAGCTCTGCTTCCTGTAAACAGTATTGTATTGCATGAACGGGGAAACGTTCGTCATGCTTCATACGCGTAAAACGTTCTTCCTGCGCTGCAGCAATAATATTGCCATCTACCAGCAAGGCGGCAGCAGCATCGTGATAATAACAGGAAATACCGAGGATTCTCATGCAGGGTTCAAATGTAAAAAGGAAAATGGAAAAAGATGTTATTGCTTATATGCTTCGGCATATGGTTTGCCCCAATTGCTGTATAAGATGGTTAGCTCTTTGTAGTTGCCATCCGGTTTATATTTTTTCTTCCATTTGATGATTATATGTTCGAGCCTGTGTTTATTACCATTGACAAATGCGCTTGTGCCTTTTGCAAAATAGTACCAAGTCTTGCCATCCTCTCCACCAAACCATTTGTAGAATATATTGTAGGTTTTGTGGAAATATTTTACTGCTTTTTCAGCATTACCTGCCATAGCCCAAAGCTGTCCTGTATGCCAATTAAACAGTTGTCTGTTGAATGGTTGGTTGCCATTTCGCATATAATCTTCTAATAGCAGGACAGCTTCCTGAAATTTGCCTTGTTTTGACAATTCCCTCCAGCAGCAGGTATCGCTATTGAACACAGATTGATTGTAAGATAGCTCAATTGCAGACTGTGCATCAGCGTAAAACGACAGCAGTACAAGAAGTAATGATAAAATAGCTTTCATCATTTCAAATGTACATATTCTTATTACTTACAGTTTCTCAGAAAATTATGAGGGATTTTTAATAGCAGTAAAAAACCCGGGGCATATCCCGGGCATTATCTGAAATTGCTTTATGGTTCAATGATCAAACCTTTTTTTACGCTATCGTCGTGATTGAGGGTGTTTGCTTTAGGGTCTTTGTCAAAAGCGCCCTGATTTCTTGGAGAATCGGGATTGGCAGGATCTTGGGCACCGTATTGTACAGGTGCTGTGCCGTTAAGGTTTGTTGAATCGATAGGCGTACTGCTACCGTGGTTGTCAGGATTATTGCCGCATGATAATACAAAAAGCATCGTTGAAAGTGCGACATACAAAATTGTCTTTTTCATAATACTGCTTTTTAAAGGTTAACAATTGTAGTACTATACCATACTTGTTTTTTTACTAAAGTAGACCATGAGCGATGCGATGTTGCTATAATTTCTGTTAAAACAATGTTAGCGCTATCTCTCAAAAAAGCTACTTAGCATATAATCATCAAATACTCAATTTGTTAGGATGCGCTGTTGAAATGTTAAAACACGTGTTCTATTACTGTCAAAAAAAGATGCAATTTATTTGCAGCTCAATTACTCACTTAGAAACGTGAGGTATATTATGAAACAATCTTCATGAAGACTTTTCCAAACATACTTTTGTTGTATAACATGAAAATCTATTAGTTTGTTCGTGTGATGCAGATATTAGGTAAACAACACATAATAATCGGTAAATGAATAAAATAGCAGTGATTGAATGGGTTACCTTTGCACGCTTCCCGGCACTAATACTTACTTATGCAAACTACATCTACACCTACAACAAAAGAAAAGTATCAATTTACAGGCTATCAAAAATTTGTAATCGCGGCACTGGCGCTGACGCAGTTTAGTGTTGTGCTGGATTTTATGATCATGAGCCCGATGGGTGATATGCTGGTAAAATCGATAGGACTGAACACAAAGCAATTCGGCATTGTGTTATCCAGCTATGCATTCAGCGCAGGAATTTCGGGATTTTTAACAGCAGGCTTTGCTGATAAGTACGACAGAAAAAAATTACTGATGTTCTTTTATGCGGGTTTTATCATCGGTACAATATTATGCGGCTTTGCGGCTAATTATTACCTGATGGTAGCTGCTCGCATTTTTACCGGCATATTTGGCGGAGTGATAGCCTCTATTTCAATGGCTATAGTGGCTGACGTATTCCCGATACAGGAACGCGGACGTGTGATGGGTTTTGTACAAATGGGTTTTGGCGTAAGCCAGGTGTTGGGTGTGCCTCTGGGTTTGAAACTGGGTTATCTATGGGGATGGCCCGCGCCGTTCTTTGCGGTTGGAGCACTGGCTATCATCATCTTTGCCATGATAGGTATAAAGATGCAACCTATAACAGAACACCTGAAAATAAAGTCGGACAAAAACGCTTTGCTGCACCTGGTACATACTATACAGAAAAAGCATTACCGTATTGGCTTTACTGCAATGACGATAATTGCCATCGGTGGTTTTATGATGATGCCGTGGGGCAGTGTGTTTGCCATCAATAACCTGCACCTGAGCAAAGAAGAACTGGAACTGCTTTTTATGGCTGCAGGTATTGGTACGCTTATCATCATGCCTATAGTAGGTAAGTTGAGTGACAAGATTGATAAGTTTAAAATATTCGCTATTGCAACAGTGTTTATGATAGTGATGGTGAATATCTATACCAACCTTACTCCTGTGCCATTTATGGTAGTAGTTGGTTTGAATATCCTTTTCATGTTTGGCATCATGTGTCGTATGATACCTGCCCAGGCATTGAACACTGCATTGCCGCAAATGCAGGACAGGGGTGCATTTATGAGCATTAGCTCATCATTGCAACAAGTAGCAGGTGGCATAGGTGCAGTGCTGAGCGGTTATATCGTATATCAACCTGAAGTGGCTAATGCAGCAGGTTATAAACCATTGGAACATTATAATACATTGGGTATTGTGGTGTCATGTATAACAGTAGTATCTATTTTCTTAGTTTATCGAATCAGTAATGCGATAAAATCTGAAATGCATTTGAAGCAGATATAGTATTCTAATACATTCATAAAACAGAAAAGCTATGCAAATACTGCATAGCTTTTCTATATGGTGTGTACAATACAATTACTGTCGTATAAAACGATAAGTGACAACATCTCTACCATCGCTGGCTTTCAACAATAGTATTTGCCCTTTAGGCAGGCTGGTAAGGTCGATGCTGATGTCTTGTTTGCCTTTATCTACAGTGCGGTTGAAGGAACGGAGTTTACTTCCCTGTTCGTTATATATCGTAAATGTCATATTGCTGCCGGTAGCATTTTGCAATTCGAAATGCAATACATCCCTTGCAGGAACGGGATAAAGCAAAGCATTTATCTCTCTGCCTGAAAATGAATTGACACCTGCCAAAGTATCAATTACTTTAACATAATGCGCTTCGGTAATGCAAGTATTTGTTGCAGCGTCTTTTACAGTAAAGGTGGTAGTAGTGTCAGGAGTTACAGTGATATTTTTTGAAGTAGCTGTGGTAGACCATACATAATTGCCCGGCCAGTTTGCTTTTAATTCTACACTGGCACCTTTATATATCGTAACGGTATCCCTGATTCCAGCGTCTTTAATTATCGTAAACTTATCTGCAATAGTGCTGTCTTTGCGCAGCCATTTTGCATCTAATCGGTTGCCATCCACTTCGAAATAAAACATACCCCCATCATTGTATGCAAAAGGTAATGCGTCGTGAGGATAACCAGCCTGTACTGTACCGCTTGCTCCAGCCGAGCCTGCAACTACATACACTGTGCCGTGACTGTACTTTCCTGTTTTATAAATATATGGGCATGAGTTTGCTGAACCGTCATATTTTCCGCTTGAGCTATCTGCACAATGTAAGGTTTTATTGAACGATGCTTCGTTGCCATAGCTATCTTTCATCAGCATTGAACGTTCATAATCGTGGCTGTGTCCACACAATACCATATCTACACCATAGCGCTCCAATATCCTGATAAAGTTTTGGCGAATACTTACCAATTCAGATTCATTATCAGACGAGTGGCTGCCCATAGTATACGGGGGGTGGTGCCAATATGCAATGACCCATTGCTTCGTATTAGCTGCAAGGTCTTGTTTTATCCACTGCACTTGCGCACCGGTTGTATCGTATAAACGAGTGGTGCCCGCATCTTCTAAACCATAAGAATCTAATGATATGAAATGAATATTGCCCCAGTTGAATGAGTAGTATGCTTTGTTGTATGAAGCTACACCTCCGCATTGAGCGCTATCGGGTGTTTTGAACATTGTAAAGTAATCGATATTATGGTCTACCTGCCTGTCGGGTTCGTTAGCATAATCATGATTTCCTGGAGCAGGAAATAAGATATGGTTCTTCAAAAGCGTATCCTGATACACATCAAAGAAATTAGTTCCATACTCATTATCTAAACCCTTTTCATAAGCATTATCTCCTAAAAGCAACATGAGGTCTGATGCCTTAATGTTATTAGACCTCAAGTATTTCACATAAGATGCTAATGAACCTGATTGATAGTTATTATCATCCCTTCCGCAATCTCCAAAAACTGCTATGCGTATTTTTCTTAACACAGTATCCGGCGGTGCAGTTGTGAAAAAACAACTTGAATCTTCTTTAAGTACAGTTGTACTTGTGCCCACTCGATAATAATACTTAGTGTCGGGATTCAAACCTGTAATTCTAATAAAGTGGTCGAAAGACGGATTGTTGTCGCTAACAGATATTGTGTAAGTACCTTTTACAACACCTACATCAACCTTGGCCCTTGCTTTTGTATCTGTTCTCCAACATATTGTTATGGCAGTTTGGTTGCCCATTTGCAAATACGGGCCCCTGGTCAGAGCTTGCGCTTCTGCAGTGAGCGAAAGGCATGTAACAAATACAGCCAAAATCGGGTATATGCGGGCTTTCATAAAATACAGCTTTGTTGAATATGAATTTAAGGGTTTTGGTTAAATAAATAACATACTTGCTTACTTAATGGTTAAAGCAAGGCTATCTGCAAGTATTTGAGCAACAACACGCGTGCCTATTGATGTAAAATGTGCATAATCATAGTAATAGCGTGAATCTAACGGCATGGCTTTGGCCAGGTCTACGGTTTTTATACGGCCTTGTTTATTAAGGTCGAGTAAGGCTGCGTTATATACTCCAAGTATCATGCCCTGCATTTTTGCATTCCTGCCGGGCACCACTTTCAGTGTTCCAAAATCAATGCGCGTAGCCGGGTCTTTAAAGCTACCGAACAATGATGGTTGTGTAAGGAATATCGCCTTTATATGATTGGCTTTGCAAATAGAATCGAGCTTTAAAATACGCTTGCGATAAGCATCTACATAGGTTATTTGTGCATCCACTTGTTTTACCATCGTAACACTATCTATAGACAATCTCTTTTCTTTAGAAAAATCAACTTCGCGATGCGTGAGCCCCCTGCGATATGCTACACGCGAACGATACAGATTTTCCAATAATGCACCCGTTTCTGTTTTACGAATCAAAGAGCGAAACCAATCTTTCACACTGTGTGTATCCCACTCGTTGGAATTGTAAGTATCGAAACCACCCATAGCTTTCTCTTCCATGTCGTTGACACCAGTAAGAAAAATCACATAATCGGGATGTAGGGAAACAATATGGTCTTTTAACAAAATGATATGACCGAAAGTAGATGTACCATCGAGCCCTGCATTATCGAGCCAGATATTTGGTGCTATTGTTTTTCGCAGATTACCTTTTAGTAATTCAGGCCAGGTAAGGCTATCACTATTATAAGAACATTCTGTAGTGCTGCCGCCGATGGTGATGATCTTAATCCAATCTTTAGGATTAGCAGGCATTTCTTCACCGCGTAAACCGAGTGAATTACGTGAATAGTAAATCTCTTTTTCTAGCTTATTGCTTTGTGGGTTTTTATGAATGGTTTTTTGATAGGCAGGCAAAACTATCTTACCATGCTTAATGCGAAAAGGTATAGGGTTGAAAACACGGAGGATAATTTCTATCAAAAACAAAGAAACCAACACACCGAAAAACAATGCTTTTACATTGCTCCAAAATGTTGGTTTCTTTCTATGTTGTTCCATTACAGGAAGGTACTGTAGAAATATGGTGTCTTGGCTTCGAACTCGGCACTACAAGTATCTACCATTTTGTAAACACGTGTGATACCTGCCTGCTTGCGGAATTCATATACTTCTTCTGCCGTGCAGTCAGAAACCAATTCTGCAATTTGCTCATCGCTGAAGCCCATGAGTTTTGCTTCACGCAAAAGTTCAACTGGCATTTTTTGCAGGTGTTTGATTTCCTTTATCTGCTTTTCAAGATTTACTATGTCTTGTATTTGATATAAGAACCAGCGATCTATTTGTGTTACTTCACGAATCGTTTTGATAGATATGCCTGCTGCAATCGCTTCTTTAATGCGGAACACCCTATCCCACTGCGGGCGTTTGAGTGTTTCCAGCAACTCTTCCGGACGCAAACGTGTTGTGCTGGTGAAGCTCAAACCTGTAGCATTGTTTTCCAAACTTTGACAAGCTTTCTGTAATGCTTCAGGGAAGGTGCGGCCAATGGCCATTACCTCTCCTACAGATTTCATCTGGAAGCCCAGCGTATCATCTGCACCTTTGAATTTATCAAAGTTCCAGCGTGGCATTTTTACTATTACGTAATCTAACGCAGGCTCGAAGTATGCTGATGTAGTTTGTGTAATTTGATTTTTCAGTTCATCGAGATTGTAACCGATAGCCAGTTTAGCAGCAATCTTGGCAATAGGATAACCGGTTGCTTTAGATGCGAGTGCTGATGAACGGCTTACACGTGGGTTGATCTCTACTACTATTATTTCTTCTGTTTCGGGGTTGAGTGCAAACTGTACGTTACAACCACCTGCGAAGTTGCCCAACGCGCGCATCATACGGATAGCTGTGTTTCGCATCAATTGGAAAGCTGTATCGCTAAGTGTCATAGCAGGAGCTACTGTGATGCTGTCACCCGTATGCACACCCATAGGGTCGAAGTTTTCTACCGTACAAATAATGGCTACGTTATCAGCAGAGTCGCGCAGTAGTTCCAACTCAAATTCTTTCCAACCAATTACTGCTTTTTCAACCAGTACCTCATGTATTGGTGATGCAGTTAAACCTCTTTCGAGGGCGGCATCCAAATCTTCTTTATGAAATACCAGCCCACCGCCTGTACCACCCAGTGTAAATGACGGGCGTATTACCAATGGTACACCAATTTCCTGAGCAAATTCTTTACCCTCTAATAATGAGTTAGCAATTTTTGCTGGTGCAACAGGTATACCCATTTCAATCATCCATAAGCGGAATTTCTCACGGTCTTCTGCCTTGTCTATCGCTTTGGTATCAACACCTATCAGGCGCACATTGTATTCTTTCCACAGTCCAATCTCTTCTGCTTCCATGGCAAGGTTCAATGCAGTCTGTCCACCCATGGTAGGCAATACGGCATCAATCTGATTCTCTTGTAATATCTTCTCTATACTCTCTACCGTTAATGGTAATAAGTATACTTTATCTGCCACCAGGGGATCGGTCATGATAGTGGCCGGGTTGGAGTTAATCAATGTTACTTTGATTCCCTCTTCGCGCAGGCTGCGCGCAGCTTGTGAACCTGAATAATCGAATTCGCAGGCCTGACCAATGATAATAGGACCTGAACCGATAATGAGAACGTTTTTTATGGAAGTATCTAGTGGCATAATCTAAAGTCGAATAATGAGGCTGGCCGATACAAAAATCGGGCTCAGCGCCCGAGGTGCAAAAGTAGTAAAAAAATAGCCCCCTCCCAAGGTGTAACTGATATAAGAATACTATATCATAATGTGCTTTTTAAATAGGCTGTCAATTCGTTGATGACGGTTTGTTTATCTGTTCTTATCCTGGCAATAAACTCTTTGGGTGCGGCTGTTTCAAAATCGTAAGTAGCACTCCAGTTAATAATTTCAATAATTACCGGTACTAGGTCAATAGCTTTTGCAGTTAATGAATATATTTTGCGTGACTTATTCTCAGTATCCTGTTTGCTGGAAAGCAAGCCTGCACATTCAAGCATAGCCAACCTGTCGGCTAATATGTTTGTTGATATTCGTTCTTCACTTTTGAGAAATTCTCCATACGTTTTTTTGTTCTGAAACATCAGATCACGGATAATTAGCAAAGACCACTTATCACCAAATATATCTAAAGCATAGCTGATAGGGCAATGTGTCCGATGCTTGATCTCATTCATAATACAAATTTAGGGAAGCACTTGCATTTTACAAGTGAATTTATGTACATTTGTTTCTGCTTGCATTTTGCAAGTACTAAATATCCTAATATGGGAACACTTCAGGCAAAAAATGAAATGGTGATAGCTGCCCCTATCAGTTCAATATGGAATGTCATCACAGATATAGAAACCTTACATAAAGTAAATCCGGGTGTTATTAGTGCAAAAGGACGGATGAATACATTGTACGACACACGCACATGCGAAATTGATAATAAAGGACGTAAAGGTACTATGGTTGAAAAACTCGTAGAACTGGTACCCAATCAAAAAACTGTCTGGACAATAGAAAGTGATACTATGGGTATGAGTAAAATGTTACGCGATACCAAGTTCTGTTTTGAACTTCAAAAACTGGGCGATGAAAAAACAAGGGTAATAAGCGCCACCTATTACACACCAGCTAACATTGTTGCAAAGCTTATGAACACGTTAATGATGAAAAAAATGATTGGCAATGCACAACAACAAATTCTTGAGAACATAAAAGCACTCACTGAAAAACCGCAATAATGAGTACACTGAATAATGAGATTATTATCAAAGCGCCACTTGAAAAAGTTTGGGACCTACTTGCCGATGCTACGCAACTTGGTAAATACGACCCTACTATTAAAAGTTGTACGCTCATATCTAAACAACAAACAGGGATAGATGCGAAACGTAAAATAGATATGCTGGATGGCAAAAACTGGTTCGAAGAAAAAATAACTGTTTGTGAACCAAATAAAGCGCTTGCTTATCAACTAACGGCATGTTCCTTTCCCATCAAGCGCTTACAACATACCTATACTTTTGAAAACATGGGGAATGGTAATACTAAGGTAAAACAGGTGATGGAATATTCCGTTAAATTTGGGATACTGGGTAAGCTTATGGATGCTATGATGATTAAAAAACAGTTTAACACAGGTATAGGCAAATTTTTCGCAGGCCTTAAAACATACGCAGAAACTAAAAGTTAGTTATGGCATACAACGAAAAACTTAATGACAGGTTGCGAGAAGCAATGTCTCTACATAAAAACGTTGAGGAGAAACATATGTTTGGCGGCACGTGTTTTATGCTGAACGATAAGATGTGTGTGGGTGTTGTGGGCGATGAGCTGATGTGCCGAATAGGACCTGATGCATATGAAGCGGCACTGGAGCGAAAAGGTTGCAGGGAAATGATATTCACAGGCAAACCTATGAATGGATATGTCTTTGTTGCCGAAGAAGGAATGAAGTCGAAAAAAGATTTTGAGCATTGGATAAACTTGTGTCTTGACTTCAATAAACATGCAAAATCATCTAAGAAGAAGAAAAAATAATTTCATAAAAATCAACTACTATGACAAATGCAATTAACTGGTTCGAAATACCGGTAACAGATTTCGACAGAGCAAAGAAATTTTATGGTACACTCTTCAATGCAGAAGTGCAAGAGATGCCACATCCTGAATACAAGTATGGGATGCTACCTGCAGACATGCAAAATGGTGTAGGTGGCGGCATTGTGCAAGGTCCGGGTTTTGAACCTTCACAAACAGGTTCGCTTATTTATTTAAATGGTGGCGATGATTTAAGCGGCCCATTATCAAGAGTAGAAGCAGCAGGCGGTAAAGTTGTATTGCCTAAAACATCTCTCGGGCCAAATGGTTTTATGGCTCATTTTATAGATACTGAAGGTAACAAGGTTGCGCTTCATTCTATGGGTTAAAATAAAGCAAGATTTTAAAAAACAGAATGCTCCCTTTCGGGAGCGTTCTTCATTATACAACATCTAAAAATTGTATTTACTTTCTTAGGTATATCCAATACCTGTCCATAATATCGGGGCTGGTGCCATCATCTAAAACATAAACAGATTCGTTGATGCGGCATTGTTTAGCAGGATTATAACAAGCTTTTGCATCCATAGAAAAACTACCGCGTACACTCCTTTTTTCGATAATAAAATTACTGATGCGGTATTGCTTGTTTGCAGAACGGATATCTATTATCCAGTCGTGGTCCATATCCATAATACCACTTGCAAAACTGATAGTATCCTTGTCATACCAGGGTCCCGATACTCCTCTGTTGGTACCCGCCAGATAAGAATCAACAGCATTAGTAAACTCCGTTCCTTTGTTGTATTTGAGATATACTACATCTGCTAATTCCTGCCGGGAATAGCCAATGAAATTATCGGTAACTGTGGCATTTATACAATCACGTTTTCTGCAGCCAATCATTAGTACTGCCAGTAACAGGGTTAAGTGTACGTACTTCATTTTTAGTTAGTGATTTTTGCTGTCATAGAGATTTCATCGTTCGGCTTCAGTTCAAACAATGCTGTTCCGCCTTCTATCATGGCTACCATGAGGTCATCAAGCATAATCACATCGTAAAATGTATTGCCCGCCAGTTGTTTGATGAGTTTCGGATTGATGGGGTCTGTAATATCATACACATTCAACCCTGTGTAGCCATTGCATACATACAGGCGATTGCCTTTGATACCCAATCCCCAGGGGCTTTCCATGTTTACAGTTTTGCGCAGCAACGGTTGTGTAATGTACTTTACGTCATACACCATCAGTGCATTTGTAGTACCACCGCAACGAGTGTTGCCACGCACCGTTACATAAGCAATAGAATCATTTGCCACTACAGGGTCGCAAGAACGTACATGGGATGCCTGCCCTAGCTTTGAAGGATGCGCAGGGTCTGCCAATGAATATACATACATAGCTGCGCTGCTGCCGACAAATAATTTGTCCTTGTAGCTGTATATAGTTTCGATGTTGAAACCTACATTGATGTTACCTTTCAATTGTGGGTGCGCTGCATCTGCAAGGCTGTAAGTATATAATGTGCTGTTGTCTACTACATACATATGGTCTAACGCAGTAGTGAAACGCGCCAGCGAACCACCTTGTCCTGTAGAGCTTGTAGAGGTTGTCTTATCGCCTGAAGCTGCAGATGTGTTGTCTTTCTCGCAGGAAGCAACTGCAAGCATTATTATTATTATGAGAAAATTCAGTTTTTTCATTTGTTGGAGTTTTTCAAGGTTAACTATCTGCTGCATTTAGGGTAATTCAATGTTTTTGTTTCCCAGCCTACAACTGTTCCTTTCGATTTGTCGACACATTCAAAATAACCAGTGCCCGGCGGATAGTTAACATCTACCAAATGAAAAACGTTTGATATACGGTCAATGGTTTTGACATCGGATGTATTGGTGATATCCAATGCAACCAGGTCGTTGATGTTGTTGGTGTACAACACATTGTTTTTGATGGCTACTTCCTGTGCGCCTAATACATTGATGAAGGCAATCTTCTGAGGATTTTGGGGCTGGTTGATCAAGATAACGTGTATACCTTTTCCGGCTTCGACTTCATAAAGGGTATCGCCCTTTACGTATATTTTACCACCTTTATCAATATTGCGTGGCGGCATTGATTTTATTTCAGCATTGGCAGGGTCTGTATTGTAAACCGGTGCCCAGCCATCTACCTCTGCTGGTGGTTGTTTTACGGGTTGCGGATTTGTCTTTTTCTTGTTGTAACCAAAAGGGTCGCAGGAGGCTAATGCCAGAACGGCGAGAAGCCCTGCAATAAAGTATTGTCGTTTCATACTAAAGCAGGTGGTTTTTAACGGTTGTGTTTGATTAAGACAAATACCGTGCTAAAAAACATAAACGGTTTTCATATTCGGGAAAATTAATGTGTTTTTCATATTTTTATTTTCTCAATTTTAGCTTTCGGTTAGTAATAATATATATGTGTGAAATCGCGTAAATAATTGCATTATTAGATGAAAACAGGGTAATTTTCCGCAAGTTTTACACTGTTTTACTAAAAAAGAGGCCGAAAAGATATTTTATGGGTTTGTTTAGTTTTCTGACGCAAGAGATTGCCATTGACCTTGGTACTGCCAATACTTTAATCATACATAACGACCAGGTGGTGGTAGATGAGCCATCTATTGTTGCCATAGACCGCCTGAGCGGAAAAATTGTTGCCGTTGGTAAAAAGGCAATGATGATGCACGAAAAAACCCATGAGAATCTGAAAACGATTCGCCCGTTGCGTGATGGCGTAATTGCAGATTTTAATGCTGCTGAAGGTATGCTGCGTGAAATGATAAAAATGGTCTATCCCAAAAAGCCATTATTTCCGCCCAGCTACCGTATGGTAATATGCATACCATCCAGCATTACAGAAGTAGAAAAACGTGCTGTGCATGACAGTGCTGAACGTGCTCATGCCAAAGAAGTATACATGATACATGAACCTATGGCCGCAGCTTTGGGTATTGGTATAGACGTGGAAGAGCCTACGGGTAATATGATCATCGACATAGGTGGTGGTACTACAGGTATATCTGTAATAGCATTGGCAGGTATTGTGTGCGACCAGTCTATACGTATTGCCGGTGATGAGTTTACAGCTGACATTATGGAAGCTATGCGCCGTTATCATAGCTTGATGATTGGTGAGCGCACTGCTGAACAAATAAAAATACAAGTAGGTTCTGCATTGAAAGAATTGGACAACCCACCTGATGATATAGCTGTAAATGGCCGTGACCTTGTAACAGGCATACCAAAACAAATCATGGTATCGTACCAGGAAGTAGCCGAAGCGCTTGATAAATCTATCTTCAAAATTGAAGAAGCAATATTGAAAGCACTTGAAAGTACACCACCTGAACTGGCTGCTGATATATATCGCCGAGGATTATACCTAACAGGCGGCGGTGCATTATTACGTGGTCTCGACAAACGCATATCGCATAAAATTAAGTTGCCTGTACATGTGGCTGACGACCCTCTGCGTGCAGTGGTACGTGGTACCGGCATGGCACTGAAGAACATATCGAAGATGCCGTTTTTGATGAAGTAAATTTTTGATTGGGGTTTGTAATACAAGCCCCATATTTTAAATACCAGTGCGCAATTTCTTATTATTCATACGTCGTTTTTTCAACCTGATACTATTTATCGTATTAGAAACGATTAGCATTGTACTTATTGCGCGCACTAACACCATGCAGGGCAATGACGTGATGAGCTCTGCAAATACTGCAGTTGGTTTAATGTACAAGCAACAAAATGATGTGGTGTATTACTTTGGACTGAAGCGAATGAATGACAACCTCTTAAACGAAAATGCTCGTCTGAGACAATTGATTGCTGCCAACAGCAGTACATATGATACATTGAAAGACAGCACAGTAAAAAGGCCATTAGTGTCGTCAGATTCGCTTCATGTAATTAAATATGCTGATTATTATTATCGTACTGCAAGAGTAATTAATAACTCTGTAAGCGCTGCTAACAATTATATTACCATCAACAGGGGTAGCGCAGATGGTGTAGGAAAAGGCATGGCTGTTATATCCGGCAATGGTATAGTTGGTAAAGTAGAGCACGTATCTGCCCATTTCTCCAGCATATTATCTGTATTAAGTGTAAAACAAAAAGTGAGTGTGCATTTAAAGGACGGAAGTACCAGTGTAGTAGAATGGGATGGTACCAGACCCGATGTATTGGTAATGAAAGACGTACCTCAACAAATAAAAGTATACAGGGGCGATTCTGTTTTTACTACCACATACTCTTTTTACCCGCCTGATGTGCTTGTAGGTACTGTATATGCAACATCATCTGTTAAAAAAAGCGGATTGCAATTGTTATACCTGCGCCCGGCAAGCAATTTCAGGAACCTGCAATATGTGTATGTTGTTGAAAATAAATTATCTGCTGAACGTAAACAACTGGAAGACTCAATTAAAACAAAATAATGAATACCTCCGTAAGGAACATACTGCGTTTTATTCTTATCATCTCGCTACAGGTGCTGATACTGAATAAAATTAACCTGCGATGGTGGTCTCAGCCGAACGGTTTTCCTGTTTTTGTTCCTTATGTATACCCTTTATTTATTTTATTACTACCTTTTGAAGCTCCTGTGTGGTTATTACTGGTTATTGGCTTTGCCACCGGTATCACTATGGATAGCTTCTCTAACACTGCCGGGTTGCATGCTTTTGCAACTGTATTGATTGCGTATTTACGCACGAATGTATTGAACGCTTTGATGCCTAAAAATTTGAGTGAGTATCCTAATCAAACACCATCAGTAAAAAATATGGGCTGGGTACCTTTTTTGGTGTATAGTTCTTTTTTGATATTAGTTCACCATATTGCCTATTTTACAATAGAAGTATGGAGCCTGGCTAATATTGGCTACTTGCTACTGAAAATATTTGCCTCAGCAATTACCTCCATACTTTTTATTATCGTCTACGTGCTACTATTTACCCGACAGAATACGTACAGAGGGTAAAGTAATTATTGTTTCAGTTTGACCTCGTATAAGTCTTGCCTGCGTGCTTTCAAATTTGAAGATGTATGTTGATTCTGTATTTCTTCAAGAAAATTGAGATTAATTTCTGAAGTAAGGATTGCTTCAGTATTAACAGGAGCTTCTGCTTTAATACCATTACCGGGGAATTGGTAATCGCATGGAGTAAAAATTGCCGATTGCGAATATGGGATATCAATATTCTTTATTCTAGATAAATTTCCACTGCTACCAGTTATTGCTACAAAACATTCATTTTCAATAGCGCGTGCCTGTGCACAATACCTGAGTCGCATATATGCGTTCTGTGAATCGCACAGGTAGGGAACAAATAATATTTTCATACCCATGTCTGCCAGTATTCTTCCCAATTCGGGAAATTGTACATCACAACCTACTAACACACCAATCTTGCATACATCAGTATCGAATACTCTTATTTTATTTCCGCCTGTTATGCCCCAATTTTCTTTGTCATCAGAAACATGCAATTTCTCATATTCATCAGACAACCCGTTTCGATGGCATATATAACCAATATTCTTTACAGTTTCTCCTTCTATGGAAGGCATACTGCCTGTAATGATATTGATCTTGTACTTAATAGCCAGTGCTTTAAAATTATCTAAGGCGAGGGGAGTAAATTTGGCAAGTTCTCTTACCGCTTCTGCTTCAGTTAGTTTGTTATAAGAAGCCAGTAACGGCGCGTTGAATAACTCAGGGAACAATACAAAATCACATTTATTAGATGCAATGGCACGAATAAAAAATTCTGTTTGTTTAAATACTTCATGCAGGGTATTGAAAGGTCTCATTTGCCATTGAACCAATCCCATCTTTACATGAGCTTGATATCGTGATTTTTTAGAAGTTGTCGCAGTATAATAGATATTATCCCATTTGAGCAGTACTGTATACTCTATGGCTTGTCTGCTGTCTGGCAAATAATGTTTTAATATCTTTCTTGCATGAAAATCGTTGGCAAACTCGAATGAAAGAACAGGGTCATAAATTTCCTTTTCTCTTACTTTCTTTAAATATTCTTTAGGGCCCATAAGGCTCATGTAAGAATTGTAGGTTGTTGTCCTTGCCCCAAAAACAACTCCACTTAAGTTTAACTTTTCGCAAAGCTCTTTGCGGGCGTCAGATAATAAATGTCCTATATTTTGTAATCTGTATTCAGGACTAACGAACAAGCCAATTCCATACAAAACATTGCCTCCTGTATTGTGTGTTTCAAAAGTATTTTGCGCCGTAATCTCCTCGTAACTGTGGTTATCAGAGAACTTATCATAATCAATAATTATGGAAAATGCACAGGCTACAGGCTTACCATTTACTTTGACAGCTAATTGACCTTCAGGAAATTTTTGAATTAGTATAGCAACTGACGAAATGGTCAGATAATTACCTTGCCAAAAAGGGTCTGAGGCGTTCATGACATCTATTAACTGTTCATAATCGCTAACAGTTAATGGCGATAGCTCAGCGTTAGTTGCTTTTTTGCTCATTTTAAAGCATCGTTCGTAATAAGTTAATATAGTACTACAACGCTGTTCAAAACTCTTTCATAAAGAGTATGAACAATTCTTTACCGTCTGTCAACTAAACAAGTTTGACAGCCCAATAATTCTATACAAAATGGGGCAGGCTTTTCACACTTCATCGCGTAATGGTGGATGGGAGCCAGGTAGCTTAGGAGTTAGGCAATGGCAATGCAGTGTGAGTGCCTTACTATACAATACTAAACTTAATTCAAGTCTAATCAAATACTGCAGATTGTTTTTAATCGAATTTTCATGTTCAGGAAAACATGAAGCAGAAGTTAGTCATTATAACGTAAATTACAACTGATGCGAAAATGGTTTATTTGCCTACTATCGGTTTGTTTTATTTCTGCTTCAGCGCAAACGGCCAGAGAGATTGAGAAGCTGATAGTTGCACCACGAAATGTAGTATCGTTACCTGAAGATTATTACGCATTGCGTGCAGGGCCCGGGGAACAAGAAACATTCGACAGCCTGTTTTACAATAAGATGCCGCTTGATGTTGTACATACTTTACATGGAAAGAAAATGGCAAACAATGACATGTTAGAATTTGTCAGCGAACAATCTGCAATCCCCTATGTGCAATTGGACACCGCCAGTATGGTAAAATATAAACGCAACATGTATGGATATTGACGGGCAGTAGCTATCCGGGTAGTACTATACATAGACTCAACAGTTGGAAAACAGTTGAGCAGAACATCAAGGTTAATCGATGAAGATACAGTATCTGATATGATAGCCAGCATAGGAGAAGCATCTTTCAGAATGTATTACCGCAGTTCTGAAACCGATAGATTGAAGATTCTGACTGACAGCAAATACGAGCTGGAGGGAAAACGATATTTACTTACTTACCGAAACCTTAAGAGTGCGAGCGATGTTTCGCTTACAGGTATAGACAGCAACGGGAGACTTATCATAAACTCTTATTCCGTAAGATTAAGACAGGCAAAATATAAGTATACTGTTTATGTAACAGTTGTGAACCAGATAGTATTTGAGAAATTAAATATTGAACAATTGCATTACTACAAAGAGAAAAAAGCGCGCACCGGTACAGGAAGACATGCAGCGCCATATTAGTCAAACAGTCTTCTTCCTTTCAGAATTATTTTAATGCCTTCACGTTTTAACGAAATAGGTCTATTTAGTTCTTCTTCATCTTTTTTCCTTTTACTGTATGCTTCAAATATCTCCTTGTGCGTAATAATACCTACAACTTTTTTATTTTGAATAGTATCAATAACCGGGAGGGCGTCTATACTTAGCTCTCCCATTATCTCGATTACCCTGCTTAGTTGTGTTGATGTATAAACATAGGTTAACGGTTTAATTACGATGCTGACAACAAGTGTGTTGTCTGTATATTGTTTACTAAATAATTCTTCTCTTTTTACGATTCCTGATAACGCACCTTTTTCATCGGTTATAATAAATACTGTAGCATTATTTTTTTCTATTGCAGTTTGTTTTATCCATTCTCTTGCATCTTTAATAGTATTCAGATGGCTTAGTACATCAGGTGCAGCGTTCATTATGCTACCCGCATTTATTTTTCGAAACACATCGGGCTCGAAAGAGTCGGGTGTATGCACACCACGCCGTTGTATCTTTTCTGTCATGATACTGCCTTTCATCAAAAAGAACGAAACAAAATAAGAAGCAGTGCATGCACTCAGCAACGGCAATAGCCCGTGCGGCTGCATGGTTGTCTCTAATGCAAATATCACAGAAGTGAGTAATGCACGGGAAGCACCTGCAAACATGGCTGCCATACCTACCAGCACACAAGTGGACAAATTGATATTGCTGCCCGGAAAATATTGTAACGTAATAAAACCAAGTAATCCTCCTAATGCGCCACCGATAGTAAGCAATGGAGCTAATGTACCTCCTGATGTGCCACTACCTAAAGAAATAACCCAAGACAGAAACTTAAAAAAGCATAAATTGAACATGAATGCTAAGGGGACAGTACCTGTGAGCAGGTAAGTGATATTATTATAGCCTACACCTAACGTGCGTGGCGCGAAATGACCTATGGCACCTACAGCAACAGCACCCATGGCGGGCCACCACATCCAGTGTATTGGTAATTTTTCAAACAGGTCTTCTACAAGATATACTGCCTTTGAAACAAAAGAAGCAGCAACACCTATTACTGCGCCTAAGACAACATAAGTTGCAATAGCAATGTCGGTAGGTTCTGCTATTTGCAACATGGCAAAGACCGGCTCTGCACCAAACAATGTAAAATGCATACCTGCTCCTGTAACACAGGCCAAAGCAACAGGTATAATAGACCGTGGAGAAAATTCAAACAACAAAAGTTCTATTGCAAGCAAGACGGCAGCTACAGGTGTACCAAAAATGGCGGACATACCTGCTGTAGCGCCAGCTGCTAACATTATCTTTCTCTCGCTTGCAGAGATGTGCATAATTTGTCCGGTAACGGAACCGAATGCTCCACCCGTTGCAATGATGGGTCCTTCTGCGCCAAACGGACCACCAGTACCAATAGAAATGGCGGCAGATATTGGCTTGAGGAAAGTAATGATTGGTTTTATTTTGCTTTCGTTCACTAATATCTGTTCCATAGCTTCAGGAATGCCATGCCCCCGAATGGCAGCTGAGCCAAATCTTGCCATAACGCCCACAATTAATCCTCCGATGACAGGTATAATCAACACCCACCATCCCAATGTATTATTGGCAGGCGAAGATTCTGCTATCGAAAACTTTCCATAAAATGCAATATTTGTTACAAGTGCTATGAGCCATATTAATAGCTTAGCGACAAAACCTATGATGATAGCATTGATAATGGCTTGTATACTTAAAAAGAAAACGCGCTTATTGACAGCTTTAGTTTCTATAACAAGTGATGGCACTGCTTCTTCTAAATTAGGTGCAACAGGAATAGCTTCGCTACCGGTAAATTTCGACATAAACAATAATTAACAGAAAAATAGCTGCAAGGTTATTTGAGGGGACGTAATGGTAGCCTTAACAGAATGGTTGCAAAGTTATAGGCAGTTGCTGCAATAAAATAAATCTTTGTTTGTGTTATTTACATTGTACCGTAGATGTGCCAATTATAAATGCGGCTATATTCTTAGGGAGTTGCAAAACCTGACATTAAACATATAATAAAATGACACTTGTCATAGGCGTGCGATAAGAGGTGAGGTAATTTTACATAACAAAATTTGTTCCCTTTAAAACAATTTTTATGAAAAAGACCTCTTTTGTATTCGCATTATTAGCCTTGTTTGCTATATCCTGTTCCAAAAAAGATAATAGTACAACTACTACTCCTACAACCACCACTTCGTCAAACTCAATTGGTGGCGATGGGAATCTTTCAACCAACGTAGTTGGGTACAATTATACCTGCACTTCGGATATCAGTGGTGTGAGTGCATCTTCTGTTTCTGTAACCAGCCATGATGGCAGCGGCTTGGTAACAATACGCATCAAAGCAAAAGTGCCTACTTCTGGCAGCACCCTCGCCAACTTAATTCCATCTTCTTATAAAGATGCTTCGGGAAATGTAGATGTAAGCGGTAAATACAAAAACACATCCGAAGGTATTTTAGATTATACCAATAGTGATAGTGCGCCTTTTGTTGTAGTGAACTATAATAGCAATGTTGGTGATAAATATGTGCTCAATAAATCCAATGGTCAAACTATTACCCGTACTGTTACTTACAAATCAGAAACTGATGATTATGCATACGGGTTGATGTATATCAAAGTAATGAAAGTTGAACAAGATTCACGGATATCAGGCATCAAAAAAATAGAATACATCGCCAACCATAAATATGGTTTAGTGGCTATAGTGTTCTATATGGAAGATGGTACTACTAAGAAAGTAAGCATTTACTAATAGCATAATAACAACCCAATGCTTTCACCTTATTTACTACCCGGAAAATTTCGAATTCCGGGTAGTTTATTTACGGTAATCGGTACTGTAATATTAATAGTACGTTATTATGGTGGTATTGCCCCGGATTGGCTGGAGGTGAAAGTATTTGCAGTATACTCTGCCTACCTTGACGTGAAGCACTTTAGTATAATAAAAAATCAAGTGCTTGAAGAAATAGGTGGCCTGTTTTTATTCTCAGGGTTATATATGCTCGCGTTCAGCAAGGAAAAAATAGAAACTGTAACTACCAACAATCTTCGCTTAAAAGCATTCATGGTAACAATGTGGTTGAATGCAGTTTTTATTTTAGTTTCTATTGTATTTACTTACGGATTGGGTTATGTATTTATGATGATGCTAGACAGTGTTTTTTTCCTGGTTGCCTACATTGTTCTGTTTCGTGTACTGGTTTACAAAAACAACCTAAAGGCAAATACGGAAAATGTATGAAGTACTTAATACAAATAGCAACAAATAAAAAAATCGCTGCTTCGCTTCTGCTGTCATTTACGTGGGTGAAAAATTACCAATACAGCTATAACGTAGAGGCATTCAATACACAGATTATCAATATCTGGGCTTTTATACTCTGGCTAATAGGGGGTTATATATTTTTATGCATTTATGACAGGGTTAGAACTGTTGTAGAGAGCAGATATCTTGTTACTGTTATTAGCTGGTGCATATATTTCTTAGGGTTATTGTTAGTTGAATATACAGGTTACAACGTGTTAGGCATACATGAAAACAGCGCTAGAGGAGGTGCATTGATTTTTGGTTTGATACATGGAAATATGATGATGCATATCTATTATTTATCCTTTCCAATATTAAGCATGTTATTGTATCAAACAATATTAATAGTAGCCCCTGTCATCACAAAATGGACTAACAATACAAGTAATGCATTTCGTAATAATGCAACATGGTCTTAAAGAAACGCGAACGTATATGGAATCTGCCTAACATGCTCAGCGCATATAGGTTAGTTGCATTCCCCTACATCTTATATCTCATTTATACTGAAAAACAAACCGCTTATCTTCTTTTATTTTGTATCAGTTTAGTTACAGATATACTGGATGGTGCAATTGCTCGTATGTTCAAATTACAAACTACTTTCGGTGCAAAATTGGATTCGGTGGCGGACGTGGGCAGTTATGTTTTAGCTGCGTATGGATTACTGCAATTTAAGTGGAACGAGCTAAGCAACGTGAGTATAGGTATATGGATTTATGTTGCAGTATTTATTTCGGTATACTTACTCAGTTTTATCAAGTTCGGAAAGTTTCCGAGCCTTCATCTGTATTCCAGTAAAATAGCAGGACTGATAGATGGTGCCTTCTTTTTTTATCTGTTTTTCGTTGGGTATAATAGCCTGTTTCTGTGGATAGCTTTGGGTTGGGGAATAGCGTCTTTACTGGAAATGATAGGTGTATTGCTTGTTCTTAGAGAGTTACGCTCTGATTGCAGGGGTTTGTATTGGGTGATGAAGGATTGGTGATTACTTATCTATGCGTTTTATCATTCAGTTTCAAAAATCTTTTAGCATATTGTTCTTGTTTAAATTATTCTTATAGAGAGTATACAAATAGTATATCATAGAATTTTCATTGGTATTACTATACAGTGAAAAAACGGGTGTGCTTCCTCCGACCAAATGGTTGTTTCGTCGGATGATACTGTCCGTTCATCAAATGGTGTAATCAAATGCCTTTGCAGAGGCATACATTTATTTCACCAAATCCCACCTTATGAATCGCTTTTGTAATAATCGGTCGCCTTAATGATTTGAACTTTATCTCAATTTATCCTTAAACAAATTTTTTACCAAAAAAGAAAACAATGAAAAAATCATTATCCTTGTTGCTGTTACT
Organism: Bacteroidota bacterium; assembly: GCA_018267965.1. Taxonomy (GTDB): domain Bacteria; phylum Bacteroidota; class Bacteroidia; order Chitinophagales; family Chitinophagaceae; genus Polluticoccus. The sequence continues at coordinate 237,906 of JAFDXK010000002.1, forward strand.
AGCAGCAACGACTACTGTAAACGCACAGTATTTTCAAAGATTATATGGTACAACTGGTGATGAGTTCTTGACTGATGGCCACAATAGCACAGTAGGTAATTACGCCAATTATGGTGCTTTTTTTGTCGCCCCAAGTCCTGTTAACTCATACATCTTTACTGCAACAAAAACTAATTGGAGAGGACAATGTCCAGCAGGTGGAACTTTTTTTAATAACGAGTATCAATTAAATGATGCACTTACCATTTTAGCTCCAACGCTAAAAATTCAGGAAGTTCATTCTGTCGAAAATTCAGCCTTGCAAACCTTTGCGACTGCAGGTTCCTATATAAATGGGCAGGTTCCTGCGGGTGGATATCAAGGAGTTTTTTATGCCGAACTAAATGCTGATGGTACCATGTCTCCTAATATTAAACGGTATACTATTCCTGGTTTAACTTCTACCTATGGTAATTTACATGTTCAAAAAATTATAACATCCCTTCAAAACCAAAATGAATACTACATATGTGGTTATATGACAGAAAACAATACGGGTAATAATAGGGTTTTTGTTATAAAAATTGATAATACCGGTACTATGATATGGAATTGTATGTATCCTATGGTGAATATTGCAGGGACAAGCGAAACACCTTACGATATTGTTGAATCATCATATCCAAACTCGAATGGTATTTTCGAGGTGATTGTAGTTGGTAAACGAACATTACCGACCATAGGAGGAGGGCTTAATGATGATGCTTTTTTACTAAGAATCAATAGTACTAATGGCAACCCAATTAACAATGTTCAATTTTACGGTACTGTGCTATCTAACGAATCATTTACATGTATTAAGTCTTCTTACAATCCAAACGTAGCTAGCAACCAACATGGCTATGTAATTGGTGGTAATATAAATGACAGCAGAGGAAATACTAAAACAGATTTTTGGTTTGTTGCAGTTGATCAAACTGGAACTGTAAGTTGGACAAAAAAGTATAATTATAATGGCGGCACAGGTGCTAACGAGGACCACTGTAATGATATCATAGAACATTATGACTTAATAAATCGTGTATATGAATATTACCTGGCTGGGTACACTGATAATGGTGCTTTTGGCTCAGAAGATATATTTGTAATAAAAACTGATGATTGGGGTAATGGTGTAGGAAATGGTCAATTTACCTATGGTACAGCCGGAGACCAAAGATGTATCCGCATTGACTATACAGATAATAATGCTGATGGGCTTTCATTATTTGGCTATACTTATAGAACACCTCAACCATCTCCTCCGTTGGGTGGTTTTGATAACTGGCTTATTAAAGCACATTTTGATGGCACTGCTCCATGTGATTATGATTTGATGGATCCTGGTTCAGCTACTGGTCCTGGTTATAGAAATAGTATAGCTATAGATCCGTTTATTGATGTTTTTTATGAAAGTACTATGTATGGTAAGCTTGTTGGTGCGGCTCATAATGAAACCATTTGTGAAGATTGTGAAGATATTGCCCCTACCCCTATAGCGCATTGGAATTTCACAAGTGGTAGCCTTGTAGATGATATTAATGGCCTTACAGGTACTATTGTAGGAGGTGTTACTCCTACTCTTAATGCTATGGGAACAGGGTTTGATGCATATTATTTTGATGGCACAAGTGGTTATATTCAAGTTCCTTCAAATGCTCTGCTTGATTTAGGAGATCCTACTCATTATAATAAATCATGGACGATTACCGCTTTAGTAAGACCTGATGGTTTCTATAGCAATTGGTGTCAAGGTAATGCCATAGTATGGCGAGGAACGGAATATAGCACTACCCACTATAAGATGGAGATATTTGATAATGGTTATGATAATGATTGCCAAACATACAGTCCATCGTACGAAGTATTCGCGGGCGCACCTGCCGGTATTGCCGGATGGCCACAAACTGATTGGACAGCACCAACGCCTTGTGTATCAAATCCATGTGTTAGTACGGGTACGTGGTATTGCGTATGGTTAAGCTATGACGCACTTAATGAACAACTAGATCTATATGTAGACGGCAATCATGTATTTAGCCATCATTGGTCTAATCAATATACTTCATGGGGTATAGAAGATTTATTTATTGGCAGCTGTGGTAATATGGCACATCCATATTTCTTTAAGGGGGCTATTGATGACATAGCATTATATGAAGGTTCTATCAGATGTCCTTTATCATGCGTAGATCAAATAATTGGTTTGCCAAAAACTACTTCTGTAGCAAATGCCACTAAAGCAAGCAGCAATATCAGCATTTATCCAAACCCTGCTGATAATAGTTTACACATAAATGGTATTAGTGAAGCTAATTATGATATTATAGCAATTGATGGTCGTATTGTATTAAGCGGAAAAGTTAAATCAATTAACGCAATAGACATCACTTCATTAACACCTGGCGTGTATGTTATCAAGATATTAGAAAATGGTACAACTCAAAACCTCAAATTCACCAAACAATAAATCACCTATTTAAACCCGAATAAATAAAGGCAGCAAGTTTGCTGCCTTTATTATTTTATGCTCTTCATCAGGCAGTCCCACAGCCTGTCGGCTGATTGGTCCCAACTGAATTTTTTGATTTGCTCTTTCGCATTTGATATGAGTTTAGCACGCAAGGCTTCATCTTTATAGACGGCTTGCATTTTATCTGCTATATCCTGCACATTTGTGGGGTCTACGAGCAAGCCTGCATCACCTGCTACTTCGGGCATGGATGAAGTATCGCTAATAATAGCAGGTACATTACATTCCAATGCTTCAAGTATCGGAATACCAAAACCTTCAAACAAGGAAGGATATACCAACGCATATGCACCACCCATTACTTTGCATAGTTCATCTACATTCATATAGCCTACCCATTTCACATCTTCTTTAAAAGGCATGTCCTGTTGCATCGCTACAACTTCGTCATACTTCCATGCGAGACGGCCAACGATAACCAGCTTCATATTGCTACGCTGGCGCTTTTTGAAAGCAATAAATGCCTTCAACAGGTTCACGATATTCTTACGCGGATGTAATGCACCCGCAAATACAAAATATTCGCAACCGTCAGCGTACTTCTGCTTTACGGCCTCACGTTCATTCCATTCCAGTGGTTTGTATTCATCATGTGCTCCATTATACACCACATCTATTTTATCAGAAGGAATATGGTATTGGTCGCAAATATCTTGCTTAGAATAAGAAGATACTGTAGCAATGCGTTTTGCTTTTTGCGCAAAACGTGGTGAATAATAACGCCAATACATTTTATGGCTGCGGACAAAATGTTCCGGATAATGTTCAAATGCCAGATCGTGAATCACTAGACAAGTAGGTACTTTGGTGCTCAATGACATATAACCGTCAGGAGACAGAAACACATCGGCCTTATATTTACGCAGCATGGCAGGTATGCGCCACTCAAACCATAAATAAAACAAGATGGGATGCCTTGCCGGAGGGGAAACTACTACGGGGATAACATTCTGAGCAAATACGAAAGACGGGTCGTAGGGACGGTCGAAGAAGAAAATAAACTCATGTTCGGGGTGCTTTTGCACCATTCGCTCCAATGTTTGGTGGGTAAACCAACCTATGCCTTCCAACTTTCCTTTTAATAAAAGCCTCGTATTTACAGCAATCCGCATAGCAATGGCGACAAAAATATAATTTTACCCCTAATAGCCCGTTTTAATTTAGCTGAATGCGCCGATTTTTTGTCAAAAACATATTGTTTATCATAACTATAAACCTGCTGGTAAAGCCTGTTTGGGTATTTATGATAGACCGAACTGTGCAAAACCGTGTGGGGCATGATGCTTATGGCCTGTACCAGGCATTATTAAATATTTGTCTCATATTTCAGATATTGCTGGATTTCGGGTTGACGAGCTACAATACCAACATGATTTCCCGCAACCCTGAGAAGCTGAAGACATTATATCCTTCTATGCTTACTGTACGGCTGGTACTGATAGGGGTATTTTCTTTATTAGTAATTGTGTTTGGGTTATCAGTAGGTTACAAGGGAAAGGAATTAGGCCTTCTAGCTGCCATTATGATGATACAGGTAATGAGTTCTTTGGTATTATACCTGCGCAGTAATGTATCTGCATCATTGCGATTCAAAGTAGATGGTGTTTTGTCTGTAATGGATCGTTTATTGATGATTGCTATTTGTGGTTTCCTGTTATATTATCCAGCAACAGCATCTTATTTTAAAATTGAATGGTTTGTATATGCACAAATACTTTGTTACGGCATTACTGCGATAGTTGCTTTTTGGGCGATATATAGAATAGCCCATGCATTACCGAAGTTGTCTTTCAATATCGGGGAATTATTTACTGCTATTAGAAAGAGTTTTCCGTATGCCATCATGGTTTTGCTGATGAGTATACATATGCGGTCGGATACAGTATTGATAGAACGTTTGGTTAGTAAAGATCAGGCTGGTATATATGCTTCTGCTACACGTTTGCTTGACCTCGGTAATATGTTCGGGATATTATTTGCCGGTGTATTACTTCCTATGTTCGGCAGGATGATAGCAGAAAAGCAAAGCATTCAGCCGCTGATAAAACTGAGTGTAAATTTATTATTGCCGGTTGCATTTATGGTAAGCTGTATTGCCTGTTTCTGGGGAGGTGATATTATGCAAACGCTCTACAAAAACGCCGGAGAATATGACGGAAAAGTATTTTCCCTGGTAATGGCGAGCTTCCCCGCTTATTGTATCATGTACACTTATTCAACGCTGCTTACTGCCAATGGCAATATTGCACTTATGAATCGTATATCGCTTGCGGGCGCAGCTATCAGCGTGAGCCTGAACTTCTATCTCATACCTCAAAAAGAAGCATTAGGAGCCGCTATGACCGCATGTATAACACAAACAATATTGGCTGCCTGTTATATTATATTTTGTGGTAAACGTTTGCAACTGCCGCATAGCTTCAAATGGGTTTCGGCGCACCTCTGCCATATAGCCATTCTTTTTGCTGCAGGCTATTTTATTCATCTTACAACACTACACTGGATAGGGCAGGTACTATTAATATGTTTGATATCAGTAACCAGCATTGTAGCATTCCGATTTATATCGTTGAATAATATTCAAATACTATTGGCAAATAAAAACAATCGTTAGTCTTCTATCACTTTTTTTACTTCCGGCATTTCTTTTGCCTCGCGCTTTAAAATAAATACTGCGGTATCATACGGTTCGATTCCTGACCCTAATTTCAGAGCATATACTTTTGTAAACTCCGCACCAAAATAAAGTATGATAGAAGTATAATATACCCATGATAATATAATAATTACCGAGGCTGCTGCTCCATAGGTGGTGCCAATTGCTGAGCTGCCCAAATAATAACCAATTAAAAATTTACCCAACAGAAACAATGCGGCTGTAAACCATGCACCTCGCATGGCATCGCGCCACTTTATTTTGGCATCAGGTAATACCTTATATATTACTCCGAATAAAAACGAGATAATTACATAGAGGATAATAGTATTAATTAACACGAACACTTCAAGGAGATCTTTTGAAAAATATTGTTGTAGTCTCTCTGTTAAAGCATCTGTAATCGTATTTATCAAAAGCGAAACCATTAATAAAAAACCCAGCCCTACAATAATTGAAAAAGATAATAGCCTGTTTTTTAAATACTTCAGCCATCCTTTTTCAGGCTTAGCCTTTATAGACCATATATAGTTAATAGAATCCTGTATGTCTGCAAAAACAGTGGTGGCGCTTAAGATGAGTATTACTGTGCCAATAATGCTATATAATGTTGCATCGGCCTTATGTATTTCTATATTATTAACGATTGAAAAAATTTGCTCTGTCCCGCTTTTGCCAATGAGGTGTTGCGTCTGGAAATATAATTTTGCCGTGATAGCTTCTTTATCAAAAAAAATACCTGTAAGTGATATGATTACCATTAAAAGCGGACCTATAGCAAAAATAGTATAGTACGCAAGTGAAGCGCTAAGCTATATGACATTATCACTTATAAACTCATGAAAAGTAGTCTTAAACAAGTTGTAGTATGTGATAATAAAAGCTAGCATAATTCGGCTTATTAAGTTAGCAATAAAAATGCTAAAGGTTTTGCAAAATGATCCAATAAGAAAGGCGCTCTTTGAGCGCCTTTCTTATCAAATTAAATATACTACCAGTCCGTCCCTTAGCTTAGGTTCGAACCATGTGCTTTTAGGTGGCATAACATTTCCGCTATCGGCAATATCAAATAACTGTTTGAGGCTGACAGGATAACAAGAAAAAGCAGCAGCCATATCTCCACTGTTTACTCGTTTTTCTAACTCGCCTAAACCACGAATACCACCAACAAAATCGACTCGCTTATCTGTGCGAGGATCATTGATATTAAGCAATTTTGAAAGCACATTATTTTGCAGAATACTTACATCCAATATACCTATCGGGTCGTTGCTGAAAGTGCCGGGTTTTACGGTTAGTTTATACCAGGCTTTATTTATATATAAGCCAAATTCATGAGGCTGTGCTGGCTTATATCTTTCCTTCATAGGTGGCGATACTTCAAAATCGTTTCTTAGCATCTCTAAAAACCGTCCTTCTGACATACCATTCAAATCTTTAACCACACGGTTATAGTCTAATATTTTCAGCTGACTTTCAGGGAAAATACAAGTGATGAAATAATTGAACGATTCATTTCCTGATATATTCAGACCATCCTCTGTAAGCTGCTCGGCAACTTTAGCTGCAGATGCTGCACGGTGATGGCCATCTGCGATATAAGTGCATGGTACATGGTCGTTAAATATCTGTGTAATAGCAGATACTTTGGGATAATCACTCACTACCCAAATAGTGTGCCTGATGCCATCTTCTGCAACAAAATCATATTCAGGAGCATGAGAAGATTTCCATTCTGCGATGATAGTATTGATATCCTGGTTATCATTATACGCCAGAAATACTACACCTGTCTGTGCACGTGTAGTTTTGATATGATTAATACGGTCTAATTCTTTTTCGGGGCGGGTGAATTCATGCTTTTTAATAATGCCCTTATTATAATCTTCTAATGAAGAACCGCAAACCAAACCAGTTTGAGAACGGCCGTCCATCACTAACTCGTAGATATAGTATGATGGTTCTTCATCCTGAAATAAAACTCCGTCAGCAACAAACTGGTCTAGATTTTCTTTAGCCTTATCATATACCTGCTGGCTGTGCACATCTACATTTTCAGGTAAATCAATTTCTGAACGAGTAACATGATAAAAATGGTATGGCTTATCTGCATAAGCCCTTGCTTCTGCAACACTCACTACGTCGTAAGGGAGTGTAGCTACCTGTGCTGCCAATTCTTTTTTCGGTCTTAATCCTTTGAATGGTGTAATCTTTGCCATTTATACTAATTGTATTTAGATTCAAATTCCTGCATTGCTGCAGTTAAGCATTCTACGTCTTTTATTGTTATTGCATTATATAGTGATGCCCTGAAAGCACCTACAGAACGGTGCCCTTCGATACCTGTGATATTTCTTTCCTCACAAAAATCAATGAATGTCCTTTCGTGTTCCTTTTGGTTTGCAGTAAAACAAATATTCATCATGCTACGGTCGGTATGTTTTATGTTGCAGGTAAATAGGTCGTTGCGGTGTATTTCATCATAAAGCAGCTTAGCCTTTGCAATATTTTCTTTTTCTATTGCTGCAATGGTTTTTTGTTTCGTCCAGCGAAGCATTAATAACGCAGTATAAATAGAAAATATAGGCGAAGTATTTAAAACAGAATTAGCTTTTACATGAGCCGCATAATTGAGCATGGGAGGCAGCACACGAATTATTCTGCTCAACATTTCTTTTTTTATGGCTACCAGCGTTGCTCCAACCGCACCAATATTTTTTTGCGCAACGGCATAAAACATATCACAATGCGTATAGTTCATCTCCCTACTGAAAATATCGCTGCTCATATCAGCAATCAATGGCACTTCAGTTTGCGGAATGGTTTTCCATTGTGTACCATAAATGGTATTGTTGGTAGTGAAATGCATGTATGCCAAACCCGATGGAATATCTGCAGGCCACACGGGTAATTCGGTATAATTTTTTTCTTCTGAAGATGCCAAGACTGCAACATGTCCGTAATACTTAGCATATTCTATTGCATCATGTGCCCAATAACCACTGTCTATATATCCTGCAGTATCATTCTCTGCCAAAAAATTCATAGGCACCATACTGAATTGCAATCGCCCGCCACCGTGCATCCAGAGAATCTCGTAATTATCATCCAGCCTGCACAGTTCTTTTACCAGTTGTTTGCTTTCTTCCAGTATTGCAGCAAATAATTTGCCACGATGGGGAATACTGAGAATGGATAAGCCGGTACCATTGTAATTGAGTATTGCATCTGATGCCTGTTGCAAGACTTCCTGCGGGAGTGCTGCAGGCCCTGGATTGAAATTTATTTTCAGCTTGTTACTCATTTCTCTACTTCCTCAGGTCCGGTAATACCGCCGCTAACTGCAAATTTCATTGCTTCGGCGGCAGTCATTTTAGTTACGGGTTTTATGTTTTTTACATCGGTTACAATTACCCAACCAGATACAGCGTAAGAATGTGGCAGATAAACAGATACTTTATTAGCCATGCCCATGTGTGACATATCCTTTTGGGTCATAAAACCGATACGCCACATTTCCGGATTATGATTTACACAAACCCATACCGGTTTATTGAAACGCTTTTTGTCGCCTACGAAAGAACCCATTACATCTTTAATAGGCGAGTAGATATGTTTAATGCCCGGAACGTGTTGCAGGAGATGGTCAAATGCATCGAAAAGCATTTTTCCTAAAAAGAAACGAGTACCCATGTAACCAATAAATGTTACAAGGGATATGATGAGTACAAAGCCAATGCCCCTTGTGCCCTTAGGTACCCACGGCACAAGGTTATCAATACTATCAAAAACGATATAGATGACATAAGCTGTAACCGCAATAGGGCTCAGAATAAGCAACCCCTGTATAAACGAACGGATGAGTACAGCTGCAGTGCGACGCATATTGGCAATATGATGAGCAAAGGTAAAGTATTGCACTGCGGAAAACCATAGTTGTTTTATTGAATATTGAAGAATTAGCTATTTATTTGTAATTGCTTATCGGCGTTATATGAGGTATTTATTACTTCTTTGTTTTATAGCTATTTCTCCATTTAATATTTATGCACAGGAAAACAAACCCTGGGCAGGGTTTGGTATTGAGGGCAATCTAATAGCTGGTCATGCATTTAAACACAGTTCCAAATTCAAGGCTGGTTTTCCTACGATTTCGCCAGCTTTCGATTTGAATTTTATACAACAGACCTACGGACGCAAAGACTGGCAGCAAAGGCGCAGGTATCCTATTGTGGGTTTTGGAATTACTTATACCCGTTACGACGACAGTGTTTATGGCGATGCTATAAGCATTTATCCTAATCTGCAAATACCACTGATAACCGGTAAGAAATTAGAATGGACATTAAGGGCAGGGTTTGGACTTGCATATATCACCAAACGCTTTTCGCGTGCTTCGGACTGGGACACATTAAACACTGTTATCGGCAGCCATGTAAATAATTATTCCTTTTTCTCAACAGATTTACGCTATAGGGTGAATGAACATTTAGATATACAATTGGGTGCTGACTTCGCACACATATCTAATGCCGCATTCAGAACACCTAACCTTGGTATCAATAAATATGGGGGACATGTAGGAGTGAGATATTTTCCCGTAACATCGAAACCCATGTTTGTCAAAAAAGACTTACCTAAATTGGATAACAGAATACTTGGTGAACTACGCCTTGGCTTGGCCGGCAATGAAACCGGGCCAGCGAACGGGCCCAAGTATCCCATCTATATGGCAACAGCTTATGCCAGCAAAAGATACTGGGGTAAAAACAAACTGATGTTGGGATTGGATTATTCTTTTCATACCAACGTGTATAGGTTTCTAATCAATAATGAAATTGAGCCCGGAAAAGAAAAAGCACACTCATGGCAAAGCGCCCTGTTTTTAGGTAATGAATTTTTAATCGGCCGGGCAGGCGTAATATTCCAGGTAGGATATTATGTAAAACATCATGAAATGAACAGCAAGCCAATGTATCAAAAGTTGGGTGGTTGCTATTACCTGTTACAGCATGAGAAAGGTTCTTTAAAAGAGCTGTTCATTGCAATTCTTCTGAAGACACACACAACAGAAGCCGAGCTTGTAGAGCTGGGTATTGGCGCAGGGTTTTAATGTTTTATGACAAAACATTAGTTGCAGATTTTTTATCTTTAAGTATGCGCTTCATCATTATTTGCATAGCGGTTTTGTTCTTGCATTTTGAGGGTTTTGCACAAATCACTATGCAGAACGGCAAGGTTATGAATGGCAATGAAGTTTTTTGCACTTATGAAGAGACAGGGAAGAAAGTGAAAACCATCCCAATGGTGCAGACTTCTTCAATAAATAATCCCGAGAGCAGAAACGATGACTTCAGGGATTATGTTTTCAGCACAATTAATGGCAGCCAGGAAATATTTTGTCGTGCGCGAGTAGCCTCATCAACCATTCGTGGGAGATTGTTGTATTATTATCATGTTGATTTTATTAGTTCGGGAATAACATTAGATATTGCTTATCACCCTCTCGCAATACAAACTTTCATTGAGGGATTATCTAAATATAATGTGCTTACGAAAGATGGCGCTAATGAAAACGCCGTAGGCGAATTAGAGAATGTATGGCGTAAAAAAGGACGCATCGTCAGCCCCGAAATATTAGCTGCAGGAGCAAGCAAAAATTATAATAGCTCTGAATACAATATAGAAGGGGAACAGTATAACGAAATCCCTATAAGCGTTAAGAGCAATAATATCTATTATGGCGATAGCCTTATTGCTACATATCGTTTATCTAACCAGGGAAGGGCGGGCAATATGCCCGGCACAGGCAGGGGCTATTTTTATTACATACTGAACCGTCCGAATGGTGGCGCGTATGGAGATTTGCAAGTGATGGAATACAAGTCATCAATATATGTATGGCCTGTTGGCACTAAAAACTTTTTTGAAGTGTTTACCCCTGAACGAAATGAGGAAAAGATGATAGCTGTGGCCGCTAAAGTATTAGTCTCTTATTACAACCACTCCTTAAAGACACAATAAAGCAGTGCTTTTGGCGGTTTTTTATTAGGTTTGTATATCCTTTATGGCCAACAACATCTCTGAATTTATAGCCAAAAGCAAGGTTAAAGCTGCAGACCTTGAACATAAACGTAAACTTGCCTTTAATATACAGAAGTACGCAGATACGGTTGTAAAGGGTAAGCAGCAGTTTTCAAATCTTGACCTTGCTCGCAGAAGGGCCAAGAATACCAAATGGAAAGCGATTGAAAACCTGGACAAACACCTCGAGGAGTTTGAAAAGAATTTTACTGCACGTGGCGGTAAAGTGATATGGGCCGAAGATGCTGCAGAGGCATTACAGGCTGTGCTGCAAATATGCCAGGAGAAGGGGACGAAGCAGGTGGTGAAGTCGAAATCAATGGTGACAGAAGAAATTCACCTGAATGATTTTTTGGCGAAACATAATATTGACTCTGTAGAGACTGACCTTGGAGAGTACATTCAACAATTAGACGGCGAAGCGCCTTATCATATCGTCACTCCTGCTATGCACAAAAGCAAGGAAGATGTAGCGCGAGTATTTCATGAAAAATTAGGAACGGAGCCCAACCTATCTCCTTCTGAACTTACTCAAATTGCACGTGTAAATCTTCGTGCAAAATATACTTCATCGGAAGTAGGCATTACAGGTGGCAATTTCTTGCTGGCTGATGTTGGCGCTGTATGCGTAAGTGAAAATGAAGGTAACGGAAGGTTGAGTACTGCTTTCCCTAAAACACATATTGCTATTGTAGGTATTGAAAAAGTGTTGCCTTCAATTAATGACTTGCAATTATTCTGGCCGCTACTTGCTACTTATGGCACCGGGCAGAATGTAACGGTTTACAATACCATTTTTACAGGTGGGCGTACATCAGGAGAAAATGATGGCCCTGAAGAAATGTATGTGATATTGCTGGATAACGGCCGTACCAATCTTTTACGCAAAGAAGTGCGTGAGAGCATGTACTGCATCCGCTGCGGCTCATGTCTCAATGCCTGCCCTGTTTATAAAAACATTGGTGGCCATGCGTATGGGGCAACATATAGCGGCCCGATAGGTTCTGTAATTTCTCCGCACCTGAAGGGGATGGAGGAATTTAAACATCTCAGTTACGCGTCTAGCCTGTGTGGAAATTGTACAGAAGTATGCCCCGTGAAAATCAACATTCATGAGATGTTGTTAGAAAACCGCCATATTGCTGTTACCGAAAAGCTGAACGGATTTTCTGAAAACGGCGGATGGAAACTTTGGCGAATTGCTATGATGAGCCGCGGACTGATGAATATGACCAGCGGCAATATGAAAGCCCGCGTGATGAATAAACTATTCAAAAGTTCGTGGGTAGCAGAACGCGGCAAAATAGATTTCGCACCTCAATCCTTCAACCAAATGTGGAAGGAACGCAATAAGAAATAATAACAGTGCATGAGCGCACCTTTCATTATATATTCTGCAAATGACAGCCCGAGGTTGCGTTATGTATTAGATTGGATTTTCAAAGAGCGTTTTCAAAGCGATTATATCATAACTCCAAGCGAGGCAGATGTGCTGCACTTACCTTTTTTTATCAGCTACGGCAAACAGCTACCCAATAGCTATTATGTTCCTGATGCTGGTTTGCTTTGGCAAACTGAAATAATGGAGCATGATATAAAAACAGGTGAATGGAAAAATATACCTACGCTATATGCTTCTGATGATAGTAGCAATTCGATTAGTTTCGATGTTTTTTCGGCAGTATTTTTTTTGCTAAGCCGGTATGAAGAATATTATTCTGATAAAACAGATAAGCATGGCAGGTATCCTGCAACAGAAAGCATACTATATAAAAATGGCTGGTTAGAAAGGCCGATAGTGGATGAGTGGGTTGCCGCATTGGCTGAAGAGCTCAACGCATCCTTACCTGTTTTTTCTTACCTGCCTACTTATGATATAGATATAGCATGGTCGTACAAGCACAAAGGTTTTGCGCGTAATGCCGGTGGCTTATTAAAAGATTTGTTGTCTCTGAAATTTGATTTAGCAGCAGAACGTGTTGGAGTACTAAATAGCAAATTGCAAGACCCTTTCGACTGTTTTGAGTGGCTGCAAAGTGTGCATAAAGCAAACAAATACAAGCCTGCTTATTTTTTATTGAGCGCATTAGAAACAGGCCCTTTCGATAAAAACATCTCGCCGGAACACCCGGCGATGAGGGCGTTGATAAAACAGCTTGATGATGAAGGTGCAGTCGGAATACATCCTTCTTATGATACTTATAAAGATGAGGCCGCATTTCAATTAGAGAAAGCTACGCTGGAAAAAATTATTCAGAAAAAGATTTTGCTGTCCAGGCAACATTATGTACGTATGTTTTTGCCTTATACTTACCAGCAATTATTGTCACTTGAAATAACTGATGACTACAGCATGGGGTACGGAACACACATTGGCTTCAGAAATGGCAGTGGCTTTTCTTCTCTTTGGTATGATATTACAAACGAGACTGTTACATCACTTAAGGTTCATCCGTTTTGTTTTATGGATTCGACAGCGCATTATGAAATGAAACTAGGTGCTGAAGATGCTTTTACAAGGTTAGCAAAAATGACCGCTATCCTTCGAAAAACAAACAGCAGCCTGATTACTGTATTTCATAATTTTTCCCTAGGAACAGCTAATGAGTGGAAAGGCTGGCGAAATAACTACGAGTCTTTTTTGAGAGAGGTTTCTAAATAATTATTTCCGGATATAGACTCTTGTACCTGGTTTTACCCAAGCATATAAATCGTCTACGTCAACATTCCTTAATGCTATGCACCCATCTGTCCACCCTACTCCCATTTCTATCATGTCATCACCACGAGGCCAAATACCATGTATGCCAACATCTCCGCCTATCCTGGCATTCTTGGGTATTTTGCCTTCGTCTTTTAGTTTATTGAATTGGGCATAGCTCTTTTCGTTAGGATAATCAAGCAGCATGAATTTGTTGTATTTGCTGCTGTTGTGCTTTTCAACAATCTTAAACCAGCCTTCAGGAGTGCACCTATCGCCTTCCATACATTTGTCTGCCTTGGGATTAGGACCAAATACCGCCCTAAACCCTCTAACTAATTTCTTTTTGTAGAAAACCTGTACAACATACTTGGTCTTATCAATTAGCAACCAAACTGAATCTTTATTTACTGAATCGGGGCTAATCTTTGCTTTAATGCCTATGCCAGTAAATACTTTGGGAACGATTATCATTTCGGTAACCCTCATGGAGCGTTGCTGATATTGTACTTCTCTTATGGTGTTTCCTTTGCCATCGTCGTATTCCGCAATTACTTTCAGGTTGCGAGGGAGGTCGTAATCTTTAATTCTGTCTACTTGTGCAAAAGAATTCATGCCTGCTAATAGCAGAATGCAACTATATAGTATAATATGAAACGTCCTATTCACAATATCCTTATTGATTTCGAGGGCTAACGAAACTAAGAAAAAATCATTGATTATGGTAGATGTTTACTAATTTTCAGCTATGCTTTTGCTGACGTACACAGAAGAGAATTATATAAAAGCTATTTACACCATTCAGCATGCAAATGTATCTGGAGAGGTATCTGTAAACGAGATAGCCGAGCGCGTTCAAACCCGACCTGCCACCGTAACGGATATGCTGAAGAAATTATCTGAAAAAGGTTATATACACTATGAAAAATATAAGAAGGTACAGCTTAGCAAAAGCGGCATAAAAACTGCACTCTCTATTTTAAGGAAACATCGCTTATGGGAGACCTTTCTTCATAAAAAATTGCATTTTTCCTGGGATGAAGTGCACGAAGTTGCTGAACAGTTGGAGCATATTCATTCGCAAAAACTGATAGAGCGGCTTGATGAGTTTTTGGGATTTCCGGAATTTGATCCTCATGGAGATCCTATACCTAAACAAAATGGAGACATGCCAAGCTCCTCTTCCGTTTTGCTCAATGAAAAAAAACAGGGAGAACACTGTAAGATTGTTGCCGTAAAAGATACTACTACCGCCTTCTTACAACAATTAGAACGTTATGGTATAAAAATTGGCAGTAAAATTACTATAACAGAGCTGATGCCATTTGACCATAGCATTGTTATAAAAAATGATAAAGGGGATAGCTTTCAGCTTTCTGAGAAAATTGCAGCTAACCTTCTTGTTTTGTAATAGACTTCTTGTAGATAGGTACTGTGGAACATGGTTCGCCGTACATTAGTGATTTAACTACAGGGCGCAACTTATTTGTTACTGCAACATAGGCGGCATCGGGTATTTGGATATCTCCGCAACCTTTAATCACTACTCTTTTGTCTTCGTAATCCATTGTGTTTATCTCTTCAATACATTTCAACAGAAAGTATTTTATCATCTCCTGTTTTGTGCCAAAATATGTAGTTTTTGCAAGAGGCTGAAGATAAGAAGCAGCTAACATATATGCCCATACAGGAATAATAGCATCTACTGAGCAAAATATAGCTACGGTTTTATTTTTGTATTGTTCCCAATCGTGGGTTTGCAATGAGGCTCTATAGTCTTTCTCTTTCAAAATCATTTCGCGAAATAAAAAGGGCTTCAGGTCGAACTCTGCGACAATCGTGTCCTCCATCATCATGGTCGACAAATCGAGTGTAATGATTCCGCTTTCCGCTACTTTATTTTTTATGATATCCACAGTGCAAAGTTACACATAGTTAAAGCACAAAAAGAAACAGTCGCCGTTAACGGCGACTGTTTTTATAAATATGTACTTAAGTATTTTTTATAGATTTTTTACGTTGTACTTAATTGTTGCTGCTTTTTTCAGCGCTTCCATATAAGCACCTTGTCCTCCACCACGCATTTGCATGGTCATATTCATTTGCTGCTCCTTAACCATATTCGGGTCCATTGTAACCGGTTTGGTGAATTTGCTGAGGATGGTTGCAAAATAAACTCCATCTTCTCCTTTGAAAGGCGGTGTTACAGTATTTGGTTTTGATGACGCAGAGAAGAGATAGCCGATTAATTTTGGAACATAGCCCAGGTGGTTTACATATACTTGTGCCCAGTTGAAAGAATCTACAGGAACAACCGGTTGTTTTGACGCTTGTGCAATAGACTCAACAGAATTCATTGATTTGTATTTCTCAGCAATCATTTTCAGGCGCTTTTCATTCCTTACTATAGATTCTAACGCCGGTCTGTTGTTTGCATCTATTTTCATCAATCCCTTAGGTTGGATGCCAGCTATTTTAGCCACAACATATCTTTGGCCAACGGTAAATACGGCCGAAACATCTCCTTCTTTTCCTTCGTATAGCCAACGTATGATTTCGCGGCTGTTTCCAATTCCATTAATCATGAAGTCGTTTTCTTTGATATTTTCTGCCACGCGTTTTCCACCAACTTGTTTTTTGGCAGCTTCGTCGAATAATTTTGCAACTCCGTTTTTGCTGGCAAACTCTGATGCCTTTGCATAAATATCAGAATTTGTATTTTCTCCGGCATCAAGCGCCTTGGATATTGTAGCTATTTTAGCTGCAGTCTGAATACCTTTTTGATCTACTATTTCTATATAGTGGTATCCTGAGTATGCATCATTTTTAACTTTAATTGTTTTTTTGTCACCGGCTTTGCCATCAAAAATGAAATCGCCGAACTCTTTTACAAGCCCATCTTTTTGTTGCAAAGTAAACGTGTATTCACCACCTGTTTTATTACTTCCCTCATCTTCGCTGTATTTTTCAGCAACAGCTTTAAATTCAGCACCGCTATGCAACATAGCCATAGCGCTGTCTAATTTTTTATCTGCTGCAGAATCTGACGCAACCTGGGCACCGCGTTCTTCAGTTTTTACAAGGATGTGCCTGCATATTACAGAATCAGGGTATTCTCTTTTTTCCACTACTTTAGAAATCTTATAGCTGCCCTGTTCGAAATATGGACCGTAAACGGCACCAGCAGGTAACTTAAGAATAGAGTCTGCATAGATTGACATGAAAGATCTTTTGTTTACAAAAGATGGTTTGTATTGATCGTCAGAGTTACGATTAACAAGACTTTCAACATCGATTGTGTTTTCCAAATCTGTTTTAAGTCTTGTCACAGTACCTAAAGATTTCGCTGTATCTTCTGCAGATGGCATTACATCAAACGATACATATTCTATAGAACGTGATTCTTGTTCCTGAGTATATTGTTTTTCATGCCTCTTCATATAATCAATCATGTCTTCGTCTTTCACAGGCACATCTTTATCTGCGATGGTTACATATGGCACTTTTACAAACTTAATGTTTACGTAATCTTTTTGTTCGCGAGCTTTGGCTTCAACCACAAACTTTGGAACGTATGTTGCCTTAGTTATCAAGGCATTATATTTTCTGAGCCTGTTATTTTCTACTACGTAAGCTTTGATTGTTTTCCACTCTTCCATCAATTTGCCGGTTGGGTCTATTTCGGCAGCTTGCTGTTCAAACGCTTTTACATACTGCGGGTTGAATTGTTTTGTATTAGGATCTGCAAACCATTTGTATTGTTGTACCACAGGATCAGGAAATTGTCCGTATATCAATTCTTTTTCTTCATCAGGGGTTGTGGTAACGCCTGCTTTTTCACAATCAGCATAAGTAAGACGTTTATTAATAAGATCATTCAGCACTTGTTGTTCCAACTGTGCGCGCATGTTTTCATCCAGTGGTTTTCCATTCTGAGTATATGAATAGAGTATTTCATATTCTTTTTGTTTTTGAGAATACTCTTTAAAATCTATCGGGTCGCCGTTCACTTTTGCAACACTGCTGTCGTGACCAAACAATTCTCCGAAGCGGCCGCTTGCGGCATCCATTAATATAAAACCTACAAGAGAAAGAGCAATAATAAAACCCGCCAGTTTAGCGTACCTACTTCTAATTTTCTGAATTACAGACATATTGACTAATATATTTATTACAGGGACGGCAAATTTATAGGAAAAATTGAGATAACAAAGGTATTAATTAGCCAAAACAGGCTATACTGCTGTATATATACATCAAATAGAATATATATGCTCTCTTAGTTAATACTTATTATCATTTTATCTCCAGTATTTTAGGGTGTGGATAGGTGTTGATAATTGTCTAACAAAGTTTCACTTGTTATTTTTTTAGGGTGTGAATAGCTGAATAGTTTTTATTTATCCTTTTTTAAGTTCAGTAATCAACATCGTTCTACGATATTCACATCTTGGTTTTTATGCTCATCATCACTTACTAACAATAAACATTATTATGTGGATATGCTTTGTTAGATAGTGTTTGCTTTGGGGATAACAGTTTATTAGTTAGTGGATGAATATTATTCTTTTATTTTGCAAATAGGATTATGTTTTTCTTTCCCCAAATCCACAGGGGTAATAATAATAATCCTTTATTAATAATTTATAATACTATTATTATATGATTGTGAATTTTGAGAGTGCAGTTGAGAATTTAAGCAAGAACGGTTTTTTAGATATTGAGATAGATGTAAGATTAGATTTATTTGATGAGATTGAAAAGCTGAAGAAAGAAAAGAATGCAATCATACTTGCACACTATTACCAGGAACCAGATATTCAGGATATTGCAGATTACATAGGTGATAGTTTAGGATTAGCACAAATGGCTGAAAAGACAACAGCTGACATGATAGTCTTTGCTGGTGTACATTTCATGGCAGAAACTGCTAAGATTCTTAATCCTACTAAAAAGGTTGTTATTCCTGATTTTAAAGCAGGATGTTCATTGAGTGATAGTTGCCCTCCTGAATTGTTTAAAAGGTTTAAAGAACAACATCCTGACCATATTGTTATTTCATACATTAATTGTTCAGCTGGTATTAAAGCATTGAGTGATATTATCTGTACATCATCAAATGCAAAAGTAATTGTTGATAGTTTGCCTAAAGACCAAAAGATAATTTTTGCACCTGATAAAAACCTAGGAGCATATATCAACAAAACGAGCGGCAGGGAAATGGTTTTATGGAACGGTGCGTGTATGGTACACGAAATATTTTCTTTGGAGAAAATTACGAAACTGAAGACAAGACATCCTGAAGCAAAATTGATAGCTCACCCCGAATGTGAAGAAGCTATTTTGAGGATTGCAGACTTTATAGGTTCAACGACACAATTGTTGAAATACACACAACAGAAGGAATTTAATTCATTCATTGTAGCTACAGAATCAGGAATTTTGCACCAGATGGAGAAGCTATCTCCGGAAAAGACATTTTTAGCCGCACCAACGGACAATGCCTGTGCTTGCAATGATTGTCCTCACATGAAGCTCAATACGCTCGAAAAACTGTATTTATGCATGAAATACGAGCAACCTGAGATAGTAATGGATGAGCAACTGAGATTGGCAGCTAAAAAGCCTATAGACAGAATGCTGGAAATGAGTAAAGCGTTAGGAATATAGATATTTATATATATATTATAGAGTCACCCTATATGGGTGACTTTTTTTGTTTTCTTTAACAAATAAAACTATCTTGTACGTCTATATTTTAAATCTTTAATAGGATTATATGAAAAGAAAAATTCTACTTACACTAGGTATTGTAGCATCAACGCTATTAGCTAGCCCATCAATGGCGCAGTATGCCAATCAAATCATGGGTCCAAGGCTTATAGTTGATGCTCCCTCTTCTCTTGCAGGAGTAAAGGCGTTTACTTATTCATCAAACACGGCAATGACTGGACCATGGGGTCGTGCATTAGATTCTGTATGGTTAAATGTAGAGGTTGTTAAGGCAGCTCCGGACATAACAGCTTGCGGTACAATCAATACCGTTTCGGGTAAATGGGTAATAATTATGCGTGGAGATTGTGAATTTGGTTTGAAAGCATTAAATGCTCAGAACAAAGGTGCAAAAGGTGTTATTATTGTGAACCAACATGCAGGTGAAGGCCCTGTAGGTATGGGTGCAGGCGCATCTGGTAGTTCAGTAACTATTCCTGTATTAATGGTTTCGAACATTGATGGTTTAGCAATGCTTGCCGCTTTGAATAATGGCCAGCAATTATTTATATCTCTTGCTAAATGGGGATTTGGTAATGCTAACGATTTAGCTCTTGTTCCTACATCTACTGCTTGCGGACCTTATGGTGCAGTACCACTTTCACAATTTGCCAGCGGTAGCCCGGCAGCTTACAGATATTATACGGGTGCATACGTAGCGAATACAGGTACACATAAAGCAACCAACGTTATGGTTAAAAACAACATAACGTTTACTCCTGTAGGTGGTAGTGCTGCTTCTGTATATACTGACTCATCAATAGCTACAGGTAACTTCAATCCAACAGATTCCATTATTGAAGTATTTAGTCCGAGAACAACAAGTTTTAGTCCTACACAATTAGGTACTTATACACTTAATTATTCTGTTAGTTCAGACAGCACAGACCAACACCCTACCGATAATACTTTAACTAATACCGTTGATATTACAGCTAACGTTTTTTGTAAAGGACGAATTGATCCAGTGACTCAAAATCCGAAAGCTTCTGTTTTTTACAGACTCAACAACAATACTTCAGGCTTTATATGGGGGCCGCTTATTTACGTAAATAAAGGCAACTATAAGGCAGATTTTGTTAAACTGGCAGTATATGATGGCGATACCAGCAAGCACTCATTAAATGGTAACACATTGGCTGTGCGTATTATGAAATGGGTGGACGGTAGCAATAGCCAGCCATTGGATGGTATCATTGAAGAGAAGGAATTAACGCTGAAAAGCATTGCCGGACGTGCATTAACTAATGCAGACTCTAATCAGCAAATGATGAATTTGTATTGCTTTGATGCCACTGGCATATCTGGACAATTTGTAACAGAAGACGATTCTTGGTATTGGTTAGCAGTTGAACTTCCTTACACGAGTAATTTGTGGAGCTTA
Source organism: Bacteroidota bacterium (assembly GCA_018267965.1). Lineage (GTDB taxonomy): Bacteria > Bacteroidota > Bacteroidia > Chitinophagales > Chitinophagaceae > Polluticoccus. Next base: position 259,054 of record JAFDXK010000002.1, read on the forward strand.
GGTTGTGACGGTGAATCGAACTATTTCAACAGAACAAAAGCTGGCCAGGATTTTGCAACAACTAAATTCAGCGACTATGCATCTCCAATGTATAGCAATAGCTATGACGCATTTATACAAACAACTGATTCTGTTCGCATGATTGCATTTGGTGCTGCAGGTAATAGAAATGCTTCAATTGCAGATTCGGCTGATTTTACTCAATCTCGTGGCTCTGTGCCAGCGGTTGCATTATTTGTTAGTCCGTTTAATGTTGGTGTGAATACAGCAAAACCTGCAGGCGAAATTTCTTTGTATCCTAACCCAGCAACAGAAGTTGTAAATGCTAAAATTTCTTTAGCAAATAACACCAGCGTTGCAAGCATCAAAGTAATAGATGCATTAGGACGCACTGTTTATAATGAAGAAAGGAAAAACTTCCAACAGGGAGAAATTTCTGTTAGTGTAAAAGGCTTTGCACCGGGCAACTATCATTTGATAGTTGTAGGTGACATGGGAGCTATTTACAAACAATTTACTGTCGCAAGTAAATAAGATTTTTAAACGAATATTTATAGGCGAGGTTTATACCTCGCCTATTTTTTTTGATACTTAATTTGTCCCTTTGAAATCGTATAGACTATAGATGTTTTTAGTATTTCGTTTTCAGGAATAGTCATTATGTCTTTATCAAGTATCACGAAATCTGCATCCATACCTATAGCTACACCTCCTTTTTCTTTCTCCATAAAGACTGATTTTGCAGCCCAGGTTGTCATCCCCTTTAAAGCTTCTTCTCTGGTTAGTGCTTTTTCTTTCATAAAGCCATTTGGCGGGTTTCCGTTTTTATCTTTTCTGGCGACTGCAGTATAGAATGTAGCAAGAGGGTTAATATCTTCTACGGGGAAGTCGGTGCCCAAAGCTATCCATCCATTTAGTTTGAGTAGGTTTTTATAGGAGTATGCTTCAGGCAATCTTTTTTCTCCAAGCCTGTTTACTGCCCAAGGCATATCTGAAATGGCATGTGTAGGCTGTACAGACGGAATAATTGAATAATCACTAAAATACATATAATCATTGTAATTTACAACTTGTGCATGTTCTATTCTCCAGCGCTTATCATTCTTTGTTTTCAAAGCATCAGCGTAAATTTTTAGTACCATACGATTGGCACTGTCACCAATTGCGTGTGTACAAACCTGCCAGTTGTGTTTAAGAGCTAATTCAGTTAGTTTTTTTATCTGTTCAGGTTTTGTAAGGATCAAGCCTCTTTGTCCCGGCATATCTGTGTAATCTTCCAGCAGGCAGGCTCCGCGAGATCCCAGGGCGCCATCTGCGTAAACCTTTATTCCGGCTATTCTTAATTGTCCTTGTTGGTATGGGCCACTCGGAATGTATGTGTCAAGCGTTGCACTGTCGTTGCCAGCGAGCATAAGGATATTTGCTATTGAGAGGCTATTATTTTCATAGCACTTTTTAAGAAGTTCAATATCATTCATTGTAACACCACAATCCACTACCCCTGTAAGGCCCAGGGCGTAACAATTTTTCTCCATTTTTTGAAGGTATTTTATTGCATCTTTTTCAGGTAAATTCCCTATTAATTTCTCAACCTTTTCCATAGCATTATCTATCAAAATTCCTGTCAATTTTCCATTCTTCTTCTCTACGATTCCGCCATCTATTTTTGATGATATATCAATGCCAGCTTGCTTTAGTGCATAGCTATTACATAATATTGCATGACCATCTACACGTTTTAATATCACTATTTTATCAGGAAAAAGACTATCTAAAACTGTATTATTGGGGAAGTCTTTTTTCTCCCAATCATTCTGATCCCAACCGCGTCCGTATATCCACCCAATTGTGTTGGTTTTATTGTACTCTATAAGCTTATTTATAACGCCTGAGAATGAGCTGGTTTTAGTCAAATTGCACTGGTATAAGGTTAAACCGTATGGTGTAAAGTGGCAATGAGCATCAATAAAGCCAGGATAAAGGTATTTTTCGGGTTCTTTTATGTTGTTTGCTGCGACATAGCACTTATTTATTTCTTCTGCTCTAGCTATAGCGACTATTTTTCCGCCCTTTATCGCTATACAGTTTGCATTCGATGTCGAATCTGTAGCTGTATATATGCCCGCTACTGTTATTATATTGTCTACCTGGTTCCGTTGTTGACAGGAGAGCATGGCTATTGCCAACACAAATATGATTAACGAATGTTTCATAGGCCAAAGATATAAAAGGTTCCACGTGAAACAATCACAAGCTTAGCCAGCAACCGTTTCACGTGGAACAAAGAGATAATTTATTGAAAATGAATTAATTAAGAGAATATGAAAGGCCTAAGCGAGCACAGAATTTAGAATTATTCCCCCTTGGAGAAAATCCACTGAGAACCTTTGTGGGGTCTATGTTAGCTTGAAACGCTGCCGATATTGATAAACTCTTGTTGATTTTATAAGAAGAGTATGCATTTATGCCAGAATATAAAGAGCAGTTTTTAGTTTTATTAGAACGCGTCTGAACGCTATTATCATCATATATATCATGCTCGAAATAGGCATCCTGAAATGTTTGTATCGTTGTATTAACCCCAAGATATTGACTAAAAGCTTTCGCTTTTACAATTAAGTATTCAGTAGATATGCCCCAATCTATGCTTTTACGTGTATCGGAAGCATAATAATGATAAGAACCGAAATCAAAAGGAACAATATAGCCTTGATCAGTATTGGTGTTACTATAATAATCGGCAGTTATCATAAATGCCCAATTATTATATTCCATGCGAACAAATAGTCCATTTTCCCAGGAAGTGCCAGGGTTTGAGGCTAGATACTCTTCGCCTTCATGAGCTGTGCCTCCATCGTTAGTGTTTAAATAATACCACTTACTATATCCGGTACGCATGCCCAACGCTACACTTTGCGAATAGCTTACTTGCGAAAATAATAATAATGCTACTAGTGCTATTTTGTTCATAACCTAACCAATTGATTTACAATAATTAAAAGCGATATCCAACGCCAAATGCGATTATGAAACGAACTTTTGAGGAGTGTAATACATCGAATGCGCCGAAGCTATTGATAAATGGAATGCTTTGAATAGCCATTGTGTTACTGAATACAATATGCTTAGACAGGTTAACGTATAAAGTATTTGATAGGCTTATTTGAGGATCCATAGAGTGCCCATATCCACTACGATTGTTTGTTGTATTTGGGTCGTCGTCAAAATGATAGTAGGTAGTTTCTTTACTGTAGGTTCTCAAAATGCCTAAGGAGTATCCGAAATAATCTGAGAATCTCGGGTTTTTGCGGTGTGCATTTGTTATCGCTCTTTGAGCAGATATATTCAATTCAAATACATCTTCCTTTGCACGTATTTTATCATCGGTATATAATCTACCTGATATATTGGGCTCCTGCCATGGAGCACAGTAAGATACCCAAGGACCGTGTTCGTACGTATAGCTGTAATGCGATGAGTTCAGTTCAAACGCCCACCCATTTTTAGTTTCATACCGGGCATATATCCCTTTATTCCAAACAGTGTGTTCTGCCTGCATAGAATTGTCTATACTATTAAGATAGCCGCTACCTGTCCTAACGCCGGCCTGTAAGCCTTGCGCATAAAGGGTTTGGAAGGAAATTAGTAACGCAGGAATTAATAATAATCTTTTCATAGCTTATGATTGATTCTTGAGATTAAAGGATTTTGTATTTCAATAAGACAGATAACGCAAATTATAAGTTGGTAGTATGTAACTTTGCCGTCCATTTATGTTTAGGGAATACGATGTCATAGTGGTAGGTGCTGGTCACGCCGGCTGCGAAGCAGCAGCAGCGGCAGCCAACATGGGTTCAAAAGTACTTTTGATAACCATGAATATGCAGACTATTGCCCAAATGAGCTGTAATCCTGCAATGGGTGGTATCGCGAAGGGACAAATTGTGAGGGAAATTGACGCAATGGGCGGATATAGTGGTATTGTCAGCGATAAGAGCATGATACAGTTCCGTATGCTCAACAAGTCCAAAGGACCGGGAATGTGGAGTCCACGCACCCAAAACGACAGGATGCTCTTTGCCCAAACATGGAGGGATATGCTGGAGGCAACCCCTAATGTGGACTTTTGGCAAGACATGGTGAAACAAATTATTGTTTCACGTGAAACTGTTGTAGGTGTAGTGACGGGTATGGGACAAGAAGTGCGAGCCAAATCTGTGGTTTTGACAAATGGAACTTTCCTCAATGGGGTGATTCATATTGGCGAAAAACAATTTGGAGGAGGACGTATTGGAGAAAAAGGCGCGACCGGTTTGACCGAACAATTAACCGAATTGGGTTTTGAAAGCGACAGATTAAAAACAGGAACACCGCCGAGGATTGATGGACGAAGCCTTGACTATAGCAAAATGGAGATTCAGGATGGGGATGAAGAGATTGTAGGGTTCTCTTATTTACCTATTGAACGAATTAAACCACAGCAACAAAGGGGATGTTGGGTAACTTATACCAGTCCTGAAGTACATGAAATACTGAAAAGCGGTTTTGATAAATCACCGATGTATCAGGGAAGGATACAAGGAAGCGGGCCGCGGTATTGCCCAAGTATAGAAGATAAGGTGACAAGGTTTGCCGAAAGGGAGCGCCACCAACTGTTTGTAGAACCTGAAGGCTGGAATACTGTAGAGATCTATGTGAATGGCTTTAGCACATCATTGCCGGAAGAAGTACAATACAAGGCACTGCAGATGGTGCCCGGTTTTGAGCATTGTAAGTTTTTCAGACCAGGATATGCTATTGAGTACGATTATTTCCCACCAACACAGCTGCAATTCACATTAGAAACAAAGCTAATAAAAAACCTGTTTTTTGCCGGTCAGATAAATGGAACAACGGGTTACGAAGAAGCAGCTTGCCAAGGTTTGATGGCTGGAATCAATGCGCACAGAAACGTTCACGGGTTGGAGCCTGTAGTATTACAAAGAAGTGACGCCTATATAGGCGTATTGATAGACGACCTGATCAATAAAGGAACAGATGAACCTTACCGTATGTTTACCAGCAGGGCTGAATTCCGTACGTTATTAAGACAGGATAATGCAGATTTGAGATTGACAGAGTTGGGACATAAAATTGGTTTGGCCAGCGATGAACGCTTGGCATTGATGCAAGCAAAAAAAGAAAAAGTAGAAAAAGTAAAAAATACACTTGCTGATTTTCCTGTGGAACCAAATGACGCAAATCCATTTTTGGAAACAGTTGGTAGTACGCCACTAAATGAAAGGAGCCGTGCTTTGAAATTGTTATTGCGCCCGGGAATAAGCATAAAAGAAATGCAGGATGCATTGCCAGCTTTAAAAGAAGCACTAAACGAAGATGACGCATTGGTACTGGAGCAAGCAGAGATACAGCTGAAGTATGATGTGTATATAGAAAAGGAAAAAGAGTTGGTGAAAAAAATGGCTACACTCGAAGACCTCATCATACCTGCTTCATTCAACTATGATAACCTGCAAGCCTTGTCTACAGAGGCGCGTCAGAAGCTGAAGAAAATAAAACCACATACATTAGGACAAGCAAGTCGTATAAGTGGTGTTAATCCGAGTGATGTACAAATTCTCATGGTATTTATGGGAAGATAATAACCATGTCAGCAAGAGAATCTATTTATCGTTATTGCAATTATCAACCACGTAGCCACCAGGAGGCACGCAATAAATTATATGATTTAGGTTGCAAGACTACGGAGGTAGAAGAACTGATTTCTGAACTGATAGAAAAGGGGTTATTAAATGAAGAGCAATATGCACGCGCCATTGCCCGAGGAAAATTTCGAATGAAACAATGGGGCAGAATTAAAATTACACAACAATTAAAACTGCAAAAGGTTTCTGATTACTGCATCAAAAAAGCGATGACAGAAATTGATGCTGATGAATATTATGAAACCCTGAAAAAATTAGCAGAGAAAAAATGGGCAGAACTTAAATCTGAGAGACTGCAACCTGTGAAAAAAAACAAAACCTTTCGTTATTTGGCACAAAAAGGATATGAGACTTCGTTAATAACAGAAGTCCTTAACGAAATATTAAATAAGTAACCTGAACTTCATATCTGTAACAATCGTTATTTTTACATACATGCCCAACATGGTTCAACAGGTAACAGAAGGTGTAAGTGTATCTGTAGAAACATTTTATCAGCCAACCCAATCCAACCCGCTTAATAGCGAGTACCTGTTTGCGTACCGTATAACTATAGAAAACCTGAGCACTATGCCTGTGCAGTTAATAAGCAGACACTGGTATATAGTTGATAGCAATGGAAGTACGCGAGAAGTAGAAGGAGAAGGTGTGGTGGGAGAACAACCTATAATTGAGCCAGGCGATAGTTACCAATATGTTTCAGCGGCAAACCTCCGTAGCGATATAGGTAAGATGTACGGCACCTATAGTATGGTCAACCAGTACAATAAGAAAAGTTTCACGGTAAACATACCGGAGTTTCAGCTCATAGCCCCTTTCAAGATGAACTAATTTTATTTGAATACACTATTCTTGGCTGTCCACCATGGGTGTATTTCGTAGTCTAGCCTCCCGGCTGAAACTGCCGGATCAGATTGCAATAATTTTTCCACCTCTTCCACTGTTTCACAATCAAAAATGAATATGCCTCTCCAATTACTGTCATCACCAAAAGGTCCGGCAACCAGTATTTTACCTTCTTTTGCAAGCCGCCCAATATTAGCCAAATGTCCTTGCTGTATCTTGTTTATAATAGCAGTATCTGTTATTTCATTGCGTCGCGCACCTTTAGTTAGCATAACGAAATAGTATTGTTTCATTTCATATTCACCACTCTTAAAAGTCTTAGTTTTTTTCTCCTGTGCAGATGCAGGCAGCGAAAAAATGACAAGAATAACTAAGAGGACTTTTTTCATTGAATGTGTATTTATTTTAAAGATAGAATTAACCTGGTACAGAGAAAATATATCAGGCAACTAACCCTTAGTTAATTTAATAAATCTAAAAAATGTATTAGGTTTAATAAGGATAAACCAACACCCTTTATATGCCAAAGCAAGCCATTTTACAGCAACATGAAAAATCAAAAGCGCCTTTTGATTTTAATTCTTTGTCATGGCTGTTGTGGTTGACATTCGCAATATATATAATTGCTTCGTGCTATTGTATGCTGAATCACGAGCAATGGCGCGATGAGGCTCAAAGTTGGCTGATAGCTAGAGATAATTCAATAACAAGCCTGTTTAAATTTTTGCCTTCTGAGGGTCATCCACCTTTGTGGTATTTGCTTATCATGCCATTGGCAAAATCCGGAGCAGCATACGCATCACAAAAATGGCTAGCGCTTCTAATAACCATCATAGCGGTATACCTATTAATATTTAAATCAAGATTACATTTTATTGTAAAAATATTGTTGCCGTTTAGCTATTTTCTTATTTATGAATATTCCTGCTTTGCCCGCAGCTATTGTCTTGTAGTGCTATTTGCAGCATTCATCATCTGGTTATATCCTAAACGATTTGAAAAACCTTTTTTGTTTGCCTTGTCGGTTGTCGGATTATTTAATGTACATGTCCTTACGTTTTCATTTGCTTTATGCTTAACCCTTTTGTATGTATGGGATACAGTACAGTTTAAAAAAGGCAACCGCAAAATATATATTGCAATAGCGATGATGCTGTTTGGCGGACTTTATTTAATTCCATACCTGGCAACGTCAAAAATGACCGGAGCGTTTTCCAACCTTATTGAAGACAATGGCGAGCAAATGATGCTCACCATATCGGATGCAATGATTATAAATGGTAGCACTACAACCGGATTGTTGGTTTTCATTCTGGCTATTGCGTTGATAAGTAATCGTACGAAGTTGACAGTCTTATTGGTGGCAGGAGCCACAGGCATAGTTTATATATTAGGGTATAAACTTCTGGGCTCATTACGACATGAAGGAATATTGTTTGTAGAGTTGATAACTATTTATGCTATAAAAGATGAGTACAATGAAGACCGGTATAATTTTCTAAAAGGAGAGAACAACTTGTTTAAATACAACTACATAGCATTAACGTTAATGCTGCTATTACAATTAAAACCTACTACAGAATACTATTTTAAAGAGATTGACGAAAATTTTTCGGATGCAGAAAATGTGGCAAACTATTTAAAGGAACACCACCTTGAAGATAAAATATTAGTAGGCCACCAGGCATGGGCAACATCAGCTGTTTTACCTTATCTAAGCAAACCTCGAAAATTTTTTACAGCAGAATGTGAACGCTATTTATCTTATTACATCAATGACAGCTGCTATGCAAAAAAAGAATGGGGTTATCCGCCAGACTTTGCAGTAGATATTGCACATAGCAAATTTCCCAATGAACTTAATAATATTGTATTCATTTTCAATGCCCCATTGCAAGAGAGAACACTTAAATATCTTGACTTGCTTTACGTTACTCCTGAAATGTCCATAAGAAAGGATGAAAGCTATGCGGTTTATAAATTTAAACCCGGAGTTAAATAATCCGTTTCATCTGTTACATCTCCCGTTAGGTAGCAATTTAATGAGATTATAATACTGTATAATATACCTTAAGCTCTTGACACAAAATGAAAACGACATTTTAAACCGTAAAAGGAATATGAGATCATTTACCCAATGGCTGTTGGCCACATCACTTTTGATGTTGCCTGTTGTAGCTTTCTCGCAGCAACCATGTATGCCTATTTTGCAAACGGATACATCCGAAATCCTTTTTGACGGTACGGTTTTTAAAGTTGCTACAGGCGATAGCACATTGTACATTGGTGGTAATTTCAGAAGTGTTGGTAAGCACAGTGGTGGCGCCATTTATATTGATAAGAATAATGGTAAACCTATTGGCCGATATGCATGGCCTAAAATATATGGTACAATAAACTCTGTGCCCGATGGCAGCGGGGGTTGGGTATTATATGGCTCATTCAGAAGGAAGGATGATACTACCAGATATTGTTTAGCAACATTAAATAACGCCGGATTTCTGCAATTATATTATACAACCACAGATGGAACAATCAATTCGGCTGCTGTAAATAATGGTGTGCTTTATATCGGGGGCAGTTTTACTAAGGTAAACGGGGTTAGCAGAAACAGACTTGCAGCTTTAAGTATGACCAACCAGGCATTAACGTCGTGGAATCCAAACATTACTAATGCCGGACAACTTGTACCTCAAGTACTGAGCATGTTTTATTATAACAACAATCTGTACATAGGTGGCATCTTCACACATATAGGTGCCGCCGTAAGAAGAAACCTTGCCGCTGTTGACATTTCAACAGGGGTAGCAACATCATGGAACCCGGCTGTCTATTTTACTACCAGTCCTTTAGATGGTATAGTAAACCGGATATTGAAAGTAGGTAACCTGGTTTATGTTGCCGGACGTTTTGATAATGTGGGCGGGAATGCCAAAAACAATCTTGCTGCTGTTGATATTTCAACAGGGTCAGCAACATCATGGAACCCCGCACCTGATTACAATGTATTTGCACTTGCTAATAAAGGGGATACACTTTATGTGGGCGGGAATTTTAAAACTATTAGCTCAACGCCTAAAAATGGCTTTGCAGCATATTCTATAGTAAGCGGTAATTTATTACCTATAAATATTGATGTGAAAATTATTTTCACAGAGCGAATCAATGATATTGCTGTTTTAGGAGATAGCCTATATATAGGTGGTGGTTTCGATACTATCAATAATCAATACAGAAGAAATATAGCTGCTTTCAACAGGCTTACAGGTGCAATGTTACCATGGACAAGCCATACCAATGATGAAGTGCTTGACGTATATGCAGATAACGGACAAATTTTTGTATCAGGAAATTTCAGTAGCGTAGCCAGAAAACTACGCAACAATATTGCTGAATTGGATTTGAAGTCCGATACAATCACAAAATGGAACCCGATAGTAAACGACAGCGTGTTTGCCATAAATGTGATAGGAAACAAAGTTTATATAGGAGGTGCTTTTTCTAACGTAAACGACTCTGCCAGAAATTACAACGCGGCACTTGATGCTGTAACAGGTAATACATTAGCATGGAACCCTAAGGCGGATGGAGCCATTTATAGTATAGTAAAAAACAGTAGCAATCAATATTATGCAGGCGGAGTATTTGCAAAAGTGAATGGTATGAACAAAAATGGTATAGCTCAACTGGATTCTATGGGAATGCCTGCATCATGGACGGGTATTAACACTGCAGGGTCAAAGGTATATTGTTTGTTAATAAATAATGGTAAGTTGTTTGTAGGTGGAGAGTTTACTGATATTACCGGCACAACAAGAACCAATCTCGGCGCAATTAATTTATCTACAGGTCTATGTGATGTGTTTAACCCAGTTTTATTAATAGCCAATACACATACATTTACGATACCGCCTGTAAAGAATATACACCCTTGGGGTGCAGGAATTGCTGTACCAGGAAGAATATTTACTCAAAGTGGCATGAATGGCTTAGGGAATTATTATATTCTTGGTTTTGTTACTACTAGTCCTTCTACGGGATCATATTTGTACGCTTCTGTGCCTGAGCCTATAAATGATTTTCAGATATCGGGAATCAGAACGATAGTTGCAGGAGATTTCAAAACAATAATTGATACACCTACTGTACATATTCAAAGAACACAAACATCTAAACTGCTTGCTTTAATAGATATTGCTACAGGGTTTTCTTCGCCATTTACCTCTCCTTTTAATTGGGGGGATCATGCCAATACAATAGGTATTTATGGCAATAAGATGTATGTAGGTGGCGATTTTCACGATGGTTATTTAGGAAGCTTTTCAGGATTGTCATTCTTTAATTTGAGCTACACAATGCCGCAAATTAGTATCAAGTCAGACACTAATAATTTTTGTGATGGCTACCCTGTAACATTAACTGCGTCAAGTAATATCAGTTATGGCGCTTCTTTGCATTGGACAAAGAATGATACGGTAGTAGGCAATAACACCAAAACATATAGTTATGTTCCTAAAAATGGAGATTGGGTGTATTGTATATTGGATTATCCAAATAATGGTTGTTACGCAAACATCATGATGCCAAGCGACACAGTAAAATATAAGGTAATGGGCTATGTCACCCCTGAAATAACTATCTCTTCAGTAAACGTTGCTGATATTAATGCAACGGTAGTAGTACGGGCAAAAGTAAAAAATGCTGCTACAGGGTATAGCATAGAGTGGTTTAACAATAAAACTAGTATGGGTAAAACGACGGTAGATAGTTTTGTTTATTTCAAGACAACAGGTATAGACAGTATATGGGCTGTAATTACACCAAGAACTGACACCTGTTATGTTACAGATACATCAAATGCTATGTGGATAGTACCGACAGCTGTAACCCGCGTAAGTGGTAATGATGACATAAAAATATACCCCAATCCGTTCGACAGATATGTAATAATAAATGAATTGAGTGCCGGCGATGTCATTTTACTATATGATATTACTGGTAAGGGTATCAAAGAAGCCACAGTTATAGCCAATAATACAACCAACTATGTATATGAAATTAATGATGTGACTAAAGGCACGTACAATATTCAGATAAAGGATAAACGAGGTCAACTGAAGAAGACCGCCCTCTTACAGAAACATTAGTGGAATTAACTCATTAATGACGTTTATATAAGATATTATTTCCGTACCTTTGCGCGCGAAACGGAGTCCCTTCCTTATTTCTGTGAGGAAGGGTTCTTTATTAATAAGGTATAAATTATGAATATTCGTAACATAGCAATTATTGCACACGTTGACCATGGTAAAACGACGTTGGTTGACAAAATTATCCACGCGACAAAGGTTTTTCGTGATAACCAGGAGACAGGTGAATTAATAATGGATAACAATGACCTAGAGCGTGAAAGAGGCATTACTATCCTGAGCAAAAATATTTCTGTTAACTATAAAGACGTTAAAATCAATGTTATAGATACTCCTGGTCACAGTGACTTTGGCGGTGAGGTAGAACGCGTTTTGAAAATGGCTGACGGTGTTTTGTTGTTGGTGGATGCTTTTGAAGGTCCTATGCCGCAAACGCGTTTCGTGTTGCAAAAAGCATTGCAACTGAATCTGAAACCAATCGTTGTTATCAACAAAGTAGACAAACCAAACTGTCGCCCTGATGAAGTGCATGATGCAGTGTTTGAATTATTCTTCCAACTGGATGCAACAGAAGAACAATTGAACTTTACAACATTGTACGGTTCTTCAAAACAAGGCTGGTTCAATACAAGTAATACTCCTGTATCTGATATCACACCGTTGTTAGATACAATACTAGAAAAAGTACCGGAACCACAAGTATCAGAAGGTACTGTACAGATGCAGATAACATCTCTTGATTACTCTTCTTTCCTTGGCCGTATAGCAGTTGGTAAAGTGATACGTGGCACATTGAAAGAAAACCAACCTGTTCAACTGTGTAAAATTGATGGCAGCTTTGTAAAGAGCCGTATCAAAGAATTGTACACATTTGAAGGTATGGGTAAGAAGCGTGTGACTGAAGTACCTGCAGGTGATATATGCGCAGTAGTAGGTATCGAAGGTTTCCAGATAGGTGAAACAATCGCAGACTTTGAAGCTCCTGAAGCGCTTGATGTTATTGCTATTGATGAGCCTACGATGAACATGCAGTTTAGCATTAACAACTCACCATTCTACGGTCGCGAAGGTAAATTCGTAACCAGCCGTAACATACGCGACAGGCTCTATAAAGAACTGGAGAAAAACCTGGCATTGCGTGTTCAGGATACTGACGATGCGGATAAATTCCTTGTTTACGGACGTGGTATCCTCCACTTAAGTGTATTAATAGAAACAATGCGCCGTGAAGGTTTTGAATTGACAGTAGGACAACCTCAGGTAATAACAAAAGAAATAGATGGCCGCAAATGTGAGCCTTATGAGATATTGGTTGTTGACGTACCATCTGAATTCAGCGGTAAGGTGATAGACTTGGTTACGCAACGCAAAGGGGAAATGATGGTGATGGAAACGAAAGGTGAAATGCAACATCTGGAGTTTGACGTGCCATCTCGTGGTTTGATAGGTTTGCGTTCAAACATGCTGACAGCTACAGCCGGTGAAGCCGTTATGGCGCACCGCTTTAGCGAATATAAACCATGGAAAGGGCCGATACCTGGCCGTAACAATGGCGTACTGCTTTCTAAAAATACAGCATCTACTACTGGCTACTCTTTAGATAAATTACAAGACCGTGGCTCTTTCTTCGTTGATCCGGGAGAAGAAGTATATGCCGGCCAGATAATAGGTGAGCATATCAAACCGGGTGACCTGATTGTAAATGCTACTGAACCTAAAAAATTGACCAACATGCGTGCCAGTGGTAGTGATGATGCTACTCGCATAGCGCCTAAAGTACAAATGAGCCTTGAAGAATGTATGGAATACATACAACAAGACGAGTGTATAGAGGTAACACCGCAAAGTATACGTCTACGTAAGATAATGCTGGACGAAAACGACCGCATACGCTACCAAAAAATGCTGAAAGCCGAAGCTTAGAATAAATTTTACATTAAGATTATGGTTATTCTCAACAAAAAATTGAGAATAACCTCCCTAATCGGTAAATTTATATTCCCATTTAAGCGAAATTCTGGAGTTGATTACATGGAACTAACTTAGTGAACCATGCTTAAAAAAATAGCCGCCTATTTCATACCGGTGGTCGTGTTATTGGCGGTATTAAAACCCGAATCTGTTAAAGCCAGCCATGCTGCCGGTGGCGAATTGATTTATGAATGGGTGAGTGATTCAACTTATCGATTCACCTTCAAATTCTATAGAGATTGTACAGGTGCTACAGAAGGTTCTTCTGTGACAATGTGTTATGCTAATAGCTGTAATTCTTCAATAGGCAGCGTATTGCTAAATAAAATTATAACATTGCCCAATGGCTTGCCTAACGGCAGTCCTGTGGCAATTGGCTGCTCTGCTTATCCCACAACTTGCGATATTAAAACATCTAATTTGCCGGGATACAGGGAGTGGTGGTATACCGGTTTAATGACCTTACCATATAGATGTGATTTCTGGCGCTTTGGGGTAAGCATTAATGCACGAAATCCAAGCATGAACTTAGTACCTAATGGTAATAACACTTTATACATTGAGGCTACATTAAATAACAAAGATGCCCAGGGAAACTCATCTCCTTATTTTTCTGTCAAACCGGTACCTTACGTTTGTATAGCCACGAGCTATACATATAACAACGGAGCCGCTGACCCGAATAATGATTCCCTTTCTTTTGAGATTGTGCAACCACAATCAAATAACGGGTGCAACTTCAATACCTATACATCATTTGTTGCCGACTCGCCGCCTTTAAATCTTACCGATAATCCTTTTCAGACAAATAATACATTTACACTGAACCCACAGACTGGGCAAATAAGTTTTGTACCCTATTTGATAGGAGCAAACACTATAACTATTAAAGCCAGCGAATACCGTAATCAGAAGCTAATAGGTAGTGTAATGAGAGATATTCAAGTGCGGGTTTTGGATTGTAATTCTGTGCAGCCTACTGCAGATGTTGAACAACCAAGCCTTTATAAGGATTCAATCGACAACAATAATACTATTTATGCTTGTGCGGGCGTGCCGATGTCATTTTGTTTTACTGCAAAGTCTACAGACACTGATGCAATTTATATCGTCACAGATAATCATAGCCTAACTATACCAGCTGCAGGGGTGAGTTATTCATCCCAGAAGACAGATTCTATCAGAGGGTGCTTTAGTTGGCTGCCTACGTACAATGATGTTGGCTTAAAAATTTTTACAGTTACTGTTAAAGATTCAACATGTAAACCTCCTGGCATTTCCATATCACAAACATTCTCTTTCCCAATTAATGTTATCAAAGCTGAGAATGTTTTGTTTGATACGGCCATTTGTATTGGTGACACTGTTCAAATTCGCCCACCAGCTGGCGGAGCAGCCTATTCATGGCGTGTGTTATATGGTAGCCCCGAAACGTGGATGAGCTGTACTAAATGTTATAATCCGAGAGTTTGGCCTAATATATCAACTGTGTATTTGGTAACAACGGGTAAAAATGTTTTTTGCGATAGAAATATTGACTCTGTTCGGGTAAGCATAAAAACAGAAATTCCACCAACACCAAGCGCTTCAAGTAATACACCTGTTTGCTATGCAGATACTATAAAATTACATGCTTCTGATATTCCTAATGCCAAATATGTATGGCAGGGCCCTAATGATTTTGCATCAGACCAACAAAACCCCTTTATACCTGATGTTACATGGGACAACCAAGGGTATTATAAGGTTTGGTCCATTTCAACAATTAGCGGCTGTTGGTCTGGCAAGGATAGCACATATGTAAAGTTATTGGTCACCCCACATGCATTCTTTGATTACGTGCAGGATGTTTGCATTGACCAAATAGAAATTGTACATCCGGACAGAACGAACAAAACCGAATATTACTGGAATTTTGCAGATGCCAATTATGTTGATACCTCTTCTTACGTGAAATATAAATTAGGATGGGCAGCATCGGGCGATAAAAAAATAACCCTGATAACAAAAGGTGAAAATGGCTGTTATTCAAAACCATTTATTGGCAATATTACTGTGCATGATAAACCGGATGTGAAGATCAGCACAACTTCGAATACAGAGATATGTGCTTATGATACATTAACAGTGTCAACAGGTAGTAGTTTGTATTATTATCAATGGTCGCCTGAAAGATATTTCGAAGATTATAGAGCCGTATCTACAAAAGCTGCAGTCGGCAAAACAGGATATATATATCTGCAGGCTACAGACGCTTGGGGCTGTACCAATACAGATAGTTTGTTCGTAAAAGCGGATCCGTGTTGCATCATCTCATTGCCGGATGCTTTTACTCCTAATAATGATGGCAAAAATGATGTATTTAGAGTATTAACTACGGGACACCATTTTGTGAGTAAATTTGCTGTTACTAATAGATGGGGACAAATCATATTTCAAACTACCAATGAACACGATGCTTGGGACGGTACCTTCAAAGGTGTGCCGCAAGATGCAGGCAATTATTTCTACTACATAAAATACAAGTGTAGCGACGACAAGGTATATGAAAAGAGCGGCGATGTGATGCTTATACGTTAGCATATACATTGATTATAGTGCTATTGATACATTCCTGTGTTAATATTAACTGATTCCTTAATTTTGCAGTATGACAACAGAACAAAGGCTGCGAGGTATTCTTGAGAAAAGGATAATGATAATTGATGGTGCAATGGGTAGTATGATTCAAACATACAAATTGCAGGAAGAAGATTACCGTGGCGAGAAGTTTAAAAACTGGCATAAGGATGTTAAGGGCAATAATGATATGCTTGTTATTACGCAACCGCATATTATCAAAGAAATCCACCGTAAATACTTAGACGCAGGTGCAGATATTATTGAGACAAATACTTTCAGCGCACAGGCAGTAGCATTGGCAGACTACGATATGCAGGAGTATGCCTACGAAATAAGTTATGAAGCTGCTAAGGTTGCCAAGCAGGCAGTTGAAGAATATGTAAAAGACAATCCCGGTGCAGAGAAATTCGTAGCAGGTGCCATAGGCCCTATGAATAAGACATTATCACTCTCGCCCGATGTAAATAACCCGGGCTATCGTGCAGTGACTTTTGATGAAGTGGCTGATGCTTATTATGAGCATATTAAAGGACTGGTAGATGGTGGTGCCGATATATTGCTCATAGAAACCATCTTCGATACGCTGAATGCAAAAGCTGCTATCTATGCAGTAGAAAAATATTTTCGAGATACTAACAAGCGCTTACCTGTGATGATATCAGGTACTATTACTGATGCATCCGGCCGTACATTGAGCGGGCAGACACTGGAGGCATTTTATATTTCCGTATCGCACGCTAATCCTTTAAGCATTGGTTTGAACTGCGCATTGGGCGCAGAGCAAATGCGTCCTTATGTAGATGAGCTTTCTGATATAGCAAGTTGCTATGTTAGTTGCTATCCTAATGCCGGACTGCCAAATGCTATGGGCGAATATGATGAGTCGCCTGCTATGACTGCATCGATTGTTTCTGAATTTGCGAAGAATGGCTGGGTAAACATAGTAGGAGGTTGTTGCGGTACAACACCAGCACACATCAAAGCTATAGCAGATGCAATGAAAGGAATTGCGCCAAGGAAATTACCTGAAGTAGCAATGGCTTAACAGCGCTATGATATTTATTTAGTAAAAGCCCGGTTATACCGGGCTTTTCTGATTTTTAACAGGATTACAACAAAAATAACATCATTACAATGTATTCTTAACATTGTGGTAATATTTAATTCGTCACTTTGCATAACCAAATGCCCTCACCGGGCTAATAGATGGCAAAAAGAGAAGTGGATATTGTAGTGCTGTCAGACATTCATTTGGGAACTTATGGTTGTCATGCGAAGGAACTACTGCAATATCTTAAAAGCATTAAACCCAAGGCCGTAGTACTTAACGGCGATATCATCGACATCTGGCAATTCAGCAAAAGATACTGGCCTGCAACACATATGATGGTGATAAAACACCTTGTTGGCCTTATTGCTAAAGACATACCTGTATATTATATACCCGGCAACCACGATGAGATGGTGCGCAAATTCAAAGGGTTTCAATTAGGCTCATTGAAGATTACCAATAAATTATCGCTTAAAATTGACGGCGCTAACGTATGGATATTCCATGGTGACGTATTTGATGTGGTGATGCAACATAGCGCATGGCTTGCCAAATTAGGAGCAATTGGATACGATACATTAATACTCATCAATCGTATGGTGAATTTCATTTCCGAAAAAATGGGTAGGGGCAAAGTGTCACTATCCAAAAAAATAAAGAATAGTGTAAAGGGTGCAGTTAAGTTTATCAACAAATTTGAATCGACGGTATGTAACATTGCCGCTGATAATCAATATAAGTATGTAATCTGTGGTCATATACATCAACCTGAAATAAGGACTATAGTTTCTGAAAATGGCACAGTTGTATATATGAACTCAGGAGACTGGATTGAAAATCTTACAGCCTTAGAATACAACGATAATAAATGGAGTATCTATCGATATGCAGATGATGCAGTAGCACAGTCTATTGAAATCAACAAGAAAAAGCACGTAAAAGAATCTTCAAAAGAGTTGATGGCAAGCCTGATGCAGGAGTTTAACGTAAAGAATAATAGTAACTCGGGTAATCATGCCGAATCAATAGAAGCAGCATAATGAAGATATTATTTGCTATACAGGGTACGGGTAATGGACACCTGAGCAGGGCCAGAGATATATATCCTGAGTTGGTGAAATACGGTGAAGTAGATGTGTTGATAAGCGGTATACAAGCTGATGTAAAAGTGCCATTTCCTGTTAAGTATAAATACTACGGCATGAGTTTCATCTTTGGCAAAGGTGGAGGTGTTGATATGCTGCAAACAGCAAAAACATTGAAACTGTTCAGACTCATAAAGGACATTCGCAATTTCCCTGTTGAAGATTATGATTTAATCATCAACGATTTTGAGCCTGTAACTTCGTGGGCCTGTAGACTGAAAAATAAACCTTGTATAGGACTAAGTCATCAGAGTGCTGTACTTGCCCCGGGTGCACCAATTGCAGAAAAAAGTGACTGGAAAGGTAAAACAGTATTAAAATATTATGCTCCTGTTACTGATTTTTATGGTTTTCATTTCAAAGCATACACCGATAAAATTTTTACGCCTGTTATTCGTAAAGAGGTAAGGGATATGATGCCAACAGACAAGGGGCATTATACTGTTTATCTGCCGTCTTATGACGACAGTGCATTAGTAGAACACTTATCGCAGTTTGATGCACAATGGCAGGTGTTTTCTAAACATAACAAAAAAGCGTTCAGTTCCAAGAACGTACATATACAACCCATAGAAAACAATGCTTTCATAGAAAGTATGGCAAACAGTACTGGTGTGTTATGTGGAGCTGGTTTTGAGGGTCCTGCAGAAGCTTTGTTCCTGGGCAAGAAGGTAATGGTGATACCTATGCAAGACCAGTATGAACAGCAATGTAATGCGGCAGCAGCTGCCACATTAGGTGTGCCTGTAATAAAAAGTTTAAGTAAGAAATTCTATCCCGAAATAAAAAAATGGATAGAAGAGGATAATAAAATAAAAGTTGATTTCCCCGACCAAACCGAAGCTATTGTTAAACAATTAATAATGCGCCATGCACCGCAATATAATAATAGCCTATCGCAAGCATTACCTGTTGTTAGTTAACAGTGTATATAAAGTTGGTATGCTGATAGAAAAATGGGTTGCTGCTATTTTCCTGTAAATAGTGGTTTACGTTTTTCAAGGAAGGCATTTACACCTTCTTTAAAATCCTCACCTTTGCCTGCTTCTACCTGCACTTCTTTTTCGCGATCAAGTTGTTCTACTAAAGTATTGTTGAAAGTTTCGTTCAGTAAACGTTTGGTAAGCCCTATACCTTTAGTAGGCATTTGAGCTAAGGTAGATGCTACTTGTTTGGTTTCAGCCTCAAAACTTTCATCTGCAAATGCCTTGTAAATCATACCCATTGCAACAGCATCATCGGCACTTACTTTGTCACCCAACATCATCAATGCTGAAGCCCGTTGTAAGCCAACAAGGCGTGGCAAAGTATGAGTACCACCACTGTCAGGTATCAATGCTATTTTGCTGAAAGCTTGTATGAAAGATGCGCTTTTTGTTGCAAGCACTACATCGCAAGCCAAAGCCATATTAGCGCCTGCGCCTGCAGCTACACCATTAATAGCTCCAACTATTGGTTTTTCAATTTTACGCAAGCGTAGTATTATCGGGTTATAATGTTCTCTTACTATTGTTTCCAGTTCAGGACCTTGAGGGTCCATTGCTTCTGCTAAGTCTTGTCCTGCACAAAATGCCTTACCGTTACCTGTGATATAAATGCAGCGTATAGCTTCATCGTTTTCGCAATCATCTAAAGCTTCTTGGAAAGCCATTGCCATTTCGCGGTTGAAGCTATTGAATTTATCAGGACGGTTAAGGGTGATAAAACCTATACCGTTTTCTTTAGTAAAAAGAATCGTTGAACTCATGTTGTAAAATTAATGAATTAAGCTGTAGCAGGTTTTATCAATCTTTCTTTGACTGATTTACCGATACCTATTATGCTTGTCACATTCAATGGGAATTCGAGTAATACATGCAGGAAGCTGAGGAATACCAACCATTGCAAACCTATACCATAATCATACAGGTATAAAGCAATGCTAATGAGCCATGTTAATATAACTGCCACAAAACGTATTTTAGGAATATTATGCCATTGAATGATTTTTGTTTTAGAAAACCAATTGAGATAGTGGTAAGTATATGCAAAAGCTATAAAACGCATTAATAATATGCCACCACGAGAATGATAAATGAGTTTATCCCAATCAGCGAAACTGTTCTGATTAGGCACGCCACTCATCTGCTGCATCCAGTGTATATTCACTACTTTGAATTTATCATAAGCATTCATGCTGTACGCTGTAGGCTCAAAGAAGGCTTTGTTCGGGAATAAAAGCGTTAATATTACAGGACAAAGTGCAAGGACCAAAACAGATATAATACCAAACCTGCTTTTACTTTTTAGCGCACCATATAACATAAACAAAGCAGTAAACAGATAGACATGCACCAGAGTTGGAATAAATACCGTTAGGAATAAGAATGCATGCTCTGAAAGTTGTGAAGTAAATATTATCAGTATGATACCCCCAATACGATATAGTTTATTTTTTACCGTGACAAAAACGATAGAGCATAATAATGCTATATACAACAACTTGGCATCGAAGTGCATTGGCATTTCAAGCTCTAACTTTGGAGCAAAAAACTGAAGCGTAATCAGTAAGCCAATAATGATTAGAATGAAGGCATCATACTTTTCTTTGGTATAATATTTTTTATCGTGCAGCCATGATATTTCTGTCAAATAGTGTAGCGGACCCAGAATGGCATACGAAAAAAGGAACAACTCAAAAGGTATGACCATAGCTACACAACAGGCAACGAGCATCAACCCAATATTAACAACATCAATTTTTTCAGTAGCAGTAAGAGACATATCGTTTTGTTTAAAGGCACTTCGTACTATGCTCTTAAAATTATGAAATTAGACAGCATTTATGTTATAAATTTAGGGTTAATATGCTGGTTAAAGTTTTCGGTAGTGCGGTATATGGAGTTAATGCACTTACCATCACCATAGAAGTAGATACACCCGGTGGCAAAAATGATACTATCATTGTAGGCCTGCCCGATAATGCTGTAAAAGAAAGTATTGAGCGAATTACATCTGCAATAAAGAATACCAATTATGAACGTCCACGTACTAGGATAGTAGTGAACATGGCTCCCGCAGATATTAAAAAAGCAGGAGCCGCCTATGATTTGCCTTTAGCAATTGGTTTACTTGGAGCATCTAAACAAATACCATCCGAGAACTTTTACGAATATGTAATAATGGGAGAGCTATCATTAGATGGCTCACTGCAACCTATAAAGGGTGCATTACCAATTGCTATACAGGCACGTGCTGAGAAATTCAAAGGGTTGATATTGCCTAAAGCCAATGCACGTGAAGCAGCGATGGTGAATAACATAGAAGTATATGGCCTAGAGCACATTTCTGAAGTAATAGGATTTTTTAATAAAACGACTGAATTAAAGCCTCTTACTGTTAACACCCGTGAAGAGTTCTTTCATAGCCAGTATGAATTTGATATTGATTTTAATGATGTAAAGGGTCAGGAAAATGTAAAGCGTGCTTTAGAGATAGCAGCAGCAGGTGGGCACAACGCCATTTTGATCGGACCTCCGGGTGCGGGTAAAACAATGCTGGCCAAACGCCTGCCAACAATATTACCCCCTCTTACTTTGCACGAAGCATTAGAAACTACCAAGATTCATTCTGTTGCAGGCAAACTACCTACCAACACATCGTTAATATCCCGGAGACCATTTCGCTCTCCGCACCATACCATAAGTGATGTGGCATTAGTTGGAGGAGGAACAATTCCACAGCCGGGAGAAATATCACTTGCACATAACGGGGTATTGTTTTTGGATGAACTGCCTGAGTTTAAGCGTACTGTACTGGAAGTAATGCGCCAACCTATGGAAGAAAGGAGTGTAAATGTGTCGAGAGCAAAGGTGAGTATTGATTTCCCGGCAAGCTTTATGTTGATTGCATCCATGAATCCATGTCCTTGTGGCTATTTTAATCACCCAGAAAAGGAGTGCACCTGTACATCGCAAATGGTACAAAAGTACCTGAACAAAATTTCGGGACCTTTATTAGACCGTATAGATTTGCATGTAGAAGTAACCCCGGTGTCGTTCAATGAACTATCATCCAGGCAAAATTCCGAAACAAGCAATAACGTTCGCGAGAGAGTAATAAAAGCTAGAGAAATTCAGGCTAAACGCTATGAAGACACTGATGGGGTTTACTCTAATGCACAAATGAGCAGTAAACAGCTAAAAGAGATTTGTGTTATCAACAATGTGGGGCAAACGCTTTTAAAAACAGCTATGGACAGACTTAATCTTTCTGCACGGGCTTATGACAGGATATTAAAAGTTAGCCGCACTATAGCAGACCTATCAGGGAGTGAGGAAATCAAACCGGAACACCTGGCAGAAGCTATTCAATATCGTAGCTTAGATAGAGATGGCTGGGCAGGATAGTAATTTCAAATACTCTTTATTGAAAAATATTGCACGACGATTTGTCATGCATTATTTTATATTTATAATTTTCACATTAAATATTATTGCTTTTTGTTTTAATTATTTGTCGATTTACATTAAGAGCATATTGCAAATAATACCTTCAATTTGCGATATAATTATATGTATATATTATGCTTAATGTTTTGCGAGCTTATGAACACACTATTCAAATATTAAACATTGTATCATCCATTATTATACTTTCTTAAGAATCTATAGAATAAAATTTCACAGAAAACAGGATAAATTAAAAGCGATACTATAAATTAATAATAATATTTATTAATATAAATAATATAATAATTAAATTATTTAAAAAATAAAATAATTTATAATAATATTTATTTTGTTGTTAACTGTCAATGGGGAGTATCTATAGGTGACATTAATTAATAATTATTTATATTATTAATTAATAAAAATAATTAATATAAAATGTGTTTATTTTATTAATAGTTCAATAACTACTACATATTTTATTTTATTTATGTTAAATAATTATATTATACATTATATTTTTTTTGTTTTGAATAATTTTTCTGTTATTTATTCCAATAACAGTAATAAAAGTCTAATTATTGGAACTAAATGTTCAAAATGATAATTTAATGAATTTAAAACGTGAACTAAAATAATAAAATGAACAGTTATTATTGAATATTAATATTTTAGTACAAATTATAAATTACCCACAAAAAGTAGCAGTAATTAAATTTTTTGTTATGTTATTTTTTTCCTGCTAACGTTAAGGCAGACTTATAAACTTTAAGACATCTTTCTCTAGCTTCATTATGCATAACTATAGGTGATGGGTACGTTAACTCCTCATACTCCGGTACCCATTTTTTTATATACTCATGTTTGGGGTCAAATTTTTCTGTCTGCAGATAAGGGTTGAATATCCTAAAATAAGGTGCCGCATCACAGCCACATCCTGCTGCCCATTGCCATCCTCCATTATTACTGGCAATATCGAAGTCCAAAAGTTTTTTAGAAAAATAGGCTTCGCCCCACCTCCAGTCTACCAGCAGGTGTTTGGTTAAGAAGCTGGCAACCACCATCCTCACTCGGTTGTGCATATAGCCTGTTTCATTAAGCTCACGCATGCCGGCATCTACTATCGGATAGCCAGTTTTGCCCATACACCACTTTTCAAACTCCGATTCATTATTGCGCCACTTAATATTATCAAATTCTTCATGAAAAGAAGTGTTTACTACTTTAGGAAACTGCCAAAGTATCATATGGTAGAAATCTCGCCATATTAATTCATTAAAAAGCTTTTCATTTATAGGTAGTATTTGTCTGGCAAGTCTCCGTATGCTTATAGTTCCAAATCTTAAATGTGTACTAAGTCGAGTTGTCCCTTTTATAGAAGGAAAATCCCTAGTATTATGATAATTCTCTGCAATCCCTTTTTCCAATTCAGGGAGCGTGTACACTATCTCAGTTTTTTTAAAACCAACCTCCTCTATTGAAGGCATAGATTTAGCATCTGATTTATAAAAATTTTTATAATATTTTTCTGTCGGATATGATTTCAGATAGAATGATGAAAGAGTCACTTTAAACTTTCTGCTATACGGAGTGTATACAGTATAAGGTTCTCCGTTATCCTTAAGGATCTCATCTTTTTCAAATAGTACCTGGTCTTTGTAGGTTTGAAACCTGATGCCATTATAGTTCAAATAATGTGAAATTTCGGCATCTCTCTTTTTTGCATAAGGTTCATAATCATGATTAGTATAGACTGAGCTTATATCGTATTCTTTACATATTTTCTTAAAACAATCTATCGGCCTACCTATATATATATTTAAGCAACTACCCATTTTCTGTAATTCATTATTAATTGATGTTAAAGCCTGATGAATAAAATCAACTCTTTTATCATGTTTATCCTCTAAATCATTAAGGATGTCAGTATCAAAAATGAATATGGGTAAGACAGGATGTTTACCTTTCAAAGCATGAAATAATCCGGCGTTATCATTAAGCCTAAGGTCCCTTCGAAACCAAAAAATAGATACGGTACGCATATATTGTTAACAAAAACAACAGGTATTAGTTTGATGTTTTGAAAATAAGCGTGTAACTATTATGAATTTTAATTTGCTTTGCAATCTAAACAACAACCTCTGATGACTAACGGAAATAATATAGCATTATCGATTGTAGTACCGGTTTTCAATGAAGAACAAATCATTGACCAATTGGTAAAGAGGATGTCTGATGCTGCAAAATCTGTAACCGAAGATTTTGAGATCATTTTCGTGAATGATGGTAGCAGGGATAATACTTTGGTTAAGTTGAAAGAAGCCTGCAAAGCAGATTCGAGATTGCATTATATAGCATTTGCACGAAATTTTGGTCATCAAATAGCTATTACAGCAGGAATGGATTATGCCAAAGGTGATGCTATTGTAACTATAGACGGCGACTTGCAAGACCCACCGGAACTGATTCCTGAAATGTATAAAGAGTACCAAGAAGGCTTCAAAGTAGTATATGCTAAAAGAAGCAAAAGAAAAGGGGAAACTTTTTTTAAACTCTTTACTGCAAAAATGTTTTACAGGTTGATGGCGCGCTTGGTTTCTTTTGAAATTCCGCTGGACGTAGGCGATTTCAGATTGATAAGTAGAGATGTGTTGGAATACCTGAAACAAATGAAAGAGTATGATAAATATATACGTGGGCAAATTGCATGGCTTGGTTTTAAAAGTACGTATGTAATGTTTGAACGTGATGAACGCAAATACGGGAAGACTAATTATCCTTTCCGAAAAATGCTCAGGCTTGCATTCAATGGAATCACAGCATTTTCTGATTCACCTTTGAAGATTGCCACAACAATGGGTTTTATCGTATGTATCATTTCTTTCTTCATTGCCATGTATGCTTTGTATGGTTATTATTTTGAACAAAGCACATTACCCGGCTGGGCATCAACAATTATTAGTATCACTTTCTTAGGAGGTGTGCAATTATTATCGCTGGGTATTATTGGCGAATATATAAGTCGTATTATCAATAATGTGCGTAACAGGCCGTTGTACGTTATAGATGAAAACACCGCCGAAGATAAAGACAGCGAGTAATGTCATAAAAATATCATTTTCAAAAGCCACTACCCGTTTCGTAGTGGCTTTTTCCATTTTAAGGATTTTTTAACCATGATTTACAAACGGTTTGGCACGATTTTCCGTTTATCTATAGGTAAACGACATTTTATGAAAAGAAGGACAAAAGATTACATGAAAAAAACCAAGGCAATGAAAATCATGACTCATGTTAATGATGTAGATCTTGGTACATTTCTTAGCGCAACATTCCAATTAGCAAAAAGTAATGTTGTAAAGAAGCATATACAAATAGCACTGAATAGTTTTGCTCTGCCTGCGGCGTAATAAAACTTAAAGTAATTCGCTTATGGCAGATACTAATTCTGCTCTTGTAATAGGCGTGCCTTTAATTTTATTAAAGCCCTTCGCATCCACAAGATATTTGTCGCGTATGATTTTGATGAGCTGTCCGTTATTAATTTCCGGTATCAATACTTTTTTATAGCTGCTTAATATTTCTCCAAGATTTTTCGGGAATGGGCGCATATGTCTCAAATGTGCGTGCGCAACCGATTTACCTTGTGACTGTAATTCTGCACAAGCACTTTTAATTGCACCATAAGTAGAACCCCATCCTAATACTAAAACATCTCCTTTATTAGGTCCGCTGTCTAATGTTTGCAAAGGAATATAATCCGCAATCTTATCAACTTTAGCTTCACGCGTTTTTACCATATGCTGGTGGTTCTCTGCATCATAAGATACATTACCGGTAATATCTTCTTTTTCCAAGCCACCTATGCGATGTTCCAATCCTGCAGTGCCTGGTATTGCCCACGGGCGCACTAATTTTTCATCACGTTTATAAGGCTGGAATTTTTCTTCATTTGCATCTAACTCTTTTTTGAAATGAACTTCAATTTCTTGCAAATCATCACTCTGAGGATATTTCCATGGTTCAGCACCATTAGCAATATAACCATCACTAAGAAGAATTACGGGAGTCATGTGTTGCACTGCTATGCGCACTGCCTCATAGGCCGCATAAAAGCAGTCGTTGGGAGTTGAAGCGGATATGACAGGCATAGGGCATTCGCCATTACGCCCATAATATGCTTGTAGTAAATCGCTCTGCTCAGTTTTAGTTGGTAAACCTGTTGAAGGGCCTCCACGTTGAATATCTACAATAACTAATGGTATTTCCAGCATTACAGCTAAGCCCATTGCCTCGCCTTTTAATGCCATGCCCGGTCCGGATGTAGTAGTAATGCCTAAGCTGCCACCATAAGCAGCGCCAATTGCAGATGTAATTCCGGCAATTTCATCTTCAGCCTGGAAGGTACGTATACCAAAGTTTTTATAACGTGCCAGTTCGTGCAATATATCTGATGCAGGAGTGATGGGATATGTTCCCAGAAAAATCGGTAAGCCCGATTTTTCACCTGCTGCTATAAGACCATAAGACAATGCAGTATTACCAGTGATACCACGATATTTACCGGCTGGCAGTTTTGCTTTTTCAACTTTGTAGCGTGAAGGAATAGCCTCTATTGTATCACCATAGTTATACCCCGCCTTTAGAGAGAGGATATTACTATCAAGTATATCTTGTTTTTTGCCAAACTTTTCTTTCAGGAAGGAAATAGTCACTTCCATGTCGCGGTTATATAGCCAATATAAAAAGCCAAGCACAAACATGTTTTTTGCTCGGTCCTTTTCTTTGGTACCTAACTGTATTTCTTTTAGTGCTTCTCTCGTAAGTTTGGTTACATCTATTTTATAAAGTTGATATGCATGTAAAGAGCCATCTTCTATAGGGTTTACGCCATCGGGGTAATTAGCCAGCCTGAGGTTTTTAGAATCAAAGCCATCTGTATTAGCAATAATGATACCACCGGGTTTCAATGATTTCAGATTGACCTTTAAAGCGGCAGCATTCATAGCTACTAAAACATCACAACTATCGCCGGGCGTATAAATACGATTGCTGGAAAAATGTAACTGATACCCACTGACACCAGGTAGGGTGCCCTGAGGGGCACGTATCTCAGCTGGGAAATCCGGGAATGTAGAAAGGTCATTTCCTAAAAGTGCTGTGCTATTAGTAAACTGGCTTCCGGTTAGCTGCATACCATCACCACTATCACCTGCAAATTTTATTACTACATCTTCAATTATCTGGGTAGATACTGCCATATGAATGAGAGAATAGACAACAAAGGTATGTTATTAAAGACTGTATAGTCAATATTTTAGAGTAGATAAAGGGTATTTTTAATGCGTATTTTGAAAAACTATAAATCACACCCATGGGGTGAAAACTTAAGCCTAATCTTCACGCTTTTTAGCGTAGGTTTGCGACAGAGCAGTATTACAGTATGCAGATTCTAAGAAGGCTATTATTAGGTTTATTATTAAGTTTTAGCATAACTGTGTATGCTCAAAAGGATAAAGAAGATCTTCAGCCGCGTATTCTTATATTATTAGACGGTTCATCCAGCATGAATGCTGAATGGCAAAACGGCGAAACACGCTTTAAAGTAGCCTCACGAATCATACTGAAGCTAATAGACAGTATTTATTCTGTAAATAAAAATGTAGAATTTGCTCTGCGCGTTTACGGGCACCAGCAACCATCGCAGTTCAATAATTGCTATGATACCAAACTGGAAGTAATGTTTAGTAAAGACAATTATACTCAAATGTCTTTGCGCCTTGCAGCATTACACGCCATTGGTGTTTCTCCCATCGCATTCTCATTGCAGGAAGCTGCAGAAAATGATTTGATTGACCAGCATAGAAATATTTACAGCTTGATATTAATAACCGATGGAGAAGAAAGCTGCGGAGGTAATATTTGTGATGTTGTAAAAAAACTGTTATCCAAAAAAATTGAATTCAAACCTTATGTACTTGGCCTTGTAGATAATGTTGGGCTAAAATCACAGTACGATTGTTTGGGTGATTACCTGACTGTTGCCTCAGAAAAAGATTTGCGCCCCTCGGTGGGTAAAATAGTTGAGGCCTATAGGCCTATGCTATCACTCACAAACATACAACGCAAGATATTGCAAACTACAGTGATACAGGCACCAAGTGTGTTGAATGTAGATGTACCTAAGGTTAAGGTAGAAAAAGAAGTAATAGTAACGGAACCTGTGAAAAAAGAGCCGCCACCGGCAAAACTGTTACCTAAAGATGCTGTAACAGGCAGGCTTGCAACTTACCCTCTCAAGACGATACAACTTTATATTTTTACTCAAGGTTTTAAGCGGGTGCCATTACCAAAGTACGTACTGAAGCCAATAGCTGATGAAATTGTATCAATTCCTAAACCACTACCAGCACCCAAACCAATAGCACAGCCTGTAATAACTGCAAAGACAGAAACGGTTAAGCCACCATCAATTGAAATTGTAAAACCAAAGGAACTAAAGAGACAACCTGCAACAGAAAGTACATTGCAAATATATTTTGCTGACGACAATGGAGTGTATTATCAAACTACCCCGGAAATGGTATTGTTGGACATGAACACAAAAAAGCCGATTCAACGTTTTTTCAGAACAGTAGGCCCTAATGGCGCACCAATACCTCAAAAATTACCAGCAGGTAAATACTATCTGACATTTGTCAAAAAAACAAACATGTTGTATGATATTGAAATAGTAGCTAATGAAAACAGGGCATATACATTATCTGTAAGCGATGGCTCTCTTTACTACAGATATAGTGGAAATGAAAACCGACCGGTAGAGTATACAGCTACTGTTACACCACGATTTTCAAATAATACAACTGTAGTTCGTCAGAAATGTACAGAAGAGTTAAAATATGCACCGGGCACATATCTTTCTGTAATTAACACTTTGCCTCCATTCAAATCAAGTTTTGATATAGACCCTGGATTCCCCTATGCAATATTTATTCCTGAGGAGGGGGAATTGATAATACCCAATACGCAAAATCTCGGTAAGGTAACGCTATACTATCCCTTTGGCGACCAGTTCAGACCGTTTCATAGCATTGTATTAGATGGTACAGGCGGAGAAATAAAGTTAAAGGTACTACCAGGAACATATAAAGCAGGCTATAAAACACCCGGAATGGCAAGCGGAGAACAAACTACAATACCGTTTGTTATTACAAGCAATAATGTTACTAACTTAGCGATTCAATAAATTTCTTGCTCCCTTGGAAGACGGTATAGTCATAAACAGGTTAGAGATTACAGATAAGAAATACCAGCAGGTATATAACCTTCGCGAAGAGATTCTCCGCAAACCGATTGGTTTAAGTTTGAAAGACGAAAACCTTTCTACAGATGCATTAAACATCATTTTTGTAGCAGAAAAGGAAGACATCGTAATTGGCTGTGTTATGTTGTATCCAATAGCCGATGAAGACAAAATAAAATTGCGCCAAATGGCTGTCTATGATGAGTGGCAAGGGAAAGGCATAGGGCGTAAGCTGGTAGAGGCGGCCGAGGCGTTTGCAA
Organism: Bacteroidota bacterium; assembly: GCA_018267965.1. Lineage (GTDB taxonomy): Bacteria > Bacteroidota > Bacteroidia > Chitinophagales > Chitinophagaceae > Polluticoccus. The sequence continues at coordinate 289,537 of JAFDXK010000002.1, forward strand.
AAGAACAAGGGTACTCATCAATAATATTACACGCTCGGAAGATATCAGAAGGATTCTATAAGAACTTAGGCTACGACACTACCAGCAGCATATTTACTGAGGTAGGCATTCCGCATGTTGTAATGGAAAAAGACATATTTTGACGGGTTGTAAGACAAAAGAGATAAACTATCAGTTTTATAATCGTGCTGCTGACTTGCCTGCAACATGGAATACGTTATTACCATCGTCACATTTTTTAAGAACTGAAAATATTACAGTTACAGAACAAACCAACTTGCCCGATGTTTCTTTCGTTTATGCGCTAATCTGTAAAAATAACAAAGCTATAGCTGCAGTTTATTTTCAGGTATTGGAGCTAAAGAAGCAGCATCTTGACACAACAACCCTCAACCCCATATTAAGAATGAGTTGGAGTGCATACGCTAATATCGCTAAGCCTAAATTATTGGTAGCTGGACACCTCTTCAGGCATGATGTAGAATCCTACTATTATGCGCCATCTCTGTCATCATTTGATGCATATAAAATGTATATAACAGCTATCAACGCTGTTAAAAAACAAACATGTGCTTCTGCAGTTTTAATAAAAGATGTAAATGTTTCTTTAACGGAGTACTTTGCTAATTATAATCCAAAATACATCCGACTACGTAATGATATTTCTATGGAATTAGAAATAAAACAAGAATGGGAAAGTATGGCGGATTATGAAAAAGCTTTAAAGCACAAGTACGCACAACGATATAGAAAAATTAGAAGCAGTTGGAAAGATATAGAAATAAAAGAATTGAATGCTGATGAAGTAACGGCAAACAAAGCAACTATTTACGACTTGTATAAGAAAGTATGTGAGAGACAGCCCGCAAGAATAGGTTATCTGAGCGCAGATTATATTCCTGCATTAAAAAAGGCTTATCCTGAACAACTGAAAGTTTGGGGCATATATAAAAATGGAACGCCAATTGCTTTTTTCAGTGCATGGCTGAATGATGAGGTGTTTGACATGTTTTATATCGGCTTTGATTATAAACTCAATAATGAAGTAAATCTCTATTTTAATATACTATACAGCACAATAGAACATGCGATTTTATTCAAAAAGAATAAGTTGGTATTAGGTAGAACTGCTCTTGACGCAAAGGCTAGATTGGGATGCAAGCCGCATTACCAATCAACCTTTGTATACATCAGCAATCGTGTATTACGCCAGGCAGTTAGCTTCATACAACAGCGCAACCAGTCACAAGAGGGTGAATGGGAGCAAAAGCACCCGATGAAAAGTAATTTTTAGTGTTTATTTTCGTTCTTTAAATGCCACATATGAAGAACTCGGACCGTCAACCCTTAGTCATATTCATGCTTGCTATGATAGTTATTTCTGTATGCTATTATTCAGGCATTATAGGCCAGTACCCTAATGGCATACATTCCTGGGCACAATCAGATCGATTGTCCTTAGCAATACAGTTTTATGACCATGGTATGAACTTATTCATGCCACGTACATTCAGTATTACTGCAGGCGATAATTTTACAGGTGTTGAATTCCCAATACAGGCATACATTGCAGCAGCAATTGGCAAAATATTTGGCAGGAACTCAATTAGTATTGCATTCAGATTGCTCGATACGATCATTTCTATTATCGGATTCTGGTTTTTATTCAAAGCAGTTTTTAAACGCACACAGGATTATGTTATTTCATTTTTTCCGGTAGTATTTATTTTCTGCTCACCGGTCTTTATTTATTATACCTGTAGCTATATGCCTGACACTGCAAGCGCTTCGCTTGCATTTATGTCTTTTTACTTCCTGCTAGAATACATGGATAAACCCAATAATAAACATGCTATCATAGCCTTATTGTTGCTCATATTAGGTACACTGATTAAAACATCTGCTATCATTTATTTCGGCGGCGCATTATCGTTCATACTTATTCAGAAATTCTTTACCGAAGAAAAATTCAAGATTACATCCTATCTGCCAGTCATGTCAGTAGCGTTGGCTGGACTTTATGTTATCTATAAATACTTTCAATACAATAATGTTTTGAATGCAAAATATAATTCAGGTATTTTCCTCGCTGCAGCAAAGCCTTTTCATGACCTTGACGCGCTAAAATATTATTTGACTACCCAGCTAATGGACGTATGGATAGGCGAATACTTTTTGATGCCTGAATATTACATGTTGTTCCTGTTAATAATTGTTGGTTTTATTTTTATCAGAAAACAGCCTGCAAACAAAAAACAATTGTTACTGGCAATGTTTTTTGTATACCTCTCCATTATTATTGGCTATTTGATGGGAGCCCAATTCATGGCTCATGATTATTATGTGATTGTGATATTTTACCCTACGATATTATTTATTGTTACAGTTTTTACAATAGCTATACAGAAAGGTATTAATAACAGCAAAGCATTGAAGCCAGTAAGGATATTGTTTGGTACAGCTTCTGTAGTGCTTTTAGTGATGGCAACTATAAAAATTCATCAAAGATATCGCCCCGATTACGAACCATTTCATCCCGGAAGGCCTTGGATGGAAAATGATACTAAGTTATTTGATAATATGGGCGTACCAAAGTCTGAGAGGATATTGGTGTTGAATGAGGAACCAACAAACCTGGCGCTTCTTTATTTTGACAGAACCGGGTTTTGCATGAGCAAAGAAAGATGGAACAATGATGTGCACAACATCACCAGCATGATGGATGAGAAAAATCTTACCCTTCTTGTAATGCAAAAAAAATACGTTGAAGAGATGAAAGCAGTAGACTCTGCATTTGCACCCCATTTCAAATTTCTGAAAGCTTCAGATAGTTCTGTAGTTTACAGGTACGTAAAATGATTCCGTTAGTGTGCTGCAAGCCAATTTTTCCCGGTTCCTGCTTCTGCATTTACAGGTACATTATGTGGTAATACCATCGCGCTTTCCATACCTTCCTTTATAAGCAGTGTAACAGCATCCATTTCGTCTTCAGGTACATCGAATACCAATTCATCATGCACTTGCAAAATCATTCGTGTACGCATATTTTCTTTTTTAAGGGCAGTATGTACTTTTTTCATAGCTAATTTTATCATTTCTGCAGCTGTGCCTTGTATTGGTGAGTTAATAGCATTTCGCTCTGCATACCCACGCACAGTTTGATTGGTGGAAGTGATATCACGTAGGTAACGTTTACGTCCCATTAGGGTTTCTACGTAGCCTGTTTCACGAGCAAAGTTGATGGTATCGTCCATATATTTCTTGATAGACGAAAATTCTGTGAAGTAGTTATCTATAATGGTTTTAGCTTCTGTGCGACTGATTCCAAGTGATTCGGCTAAGCCAAATGCCGATTGCCCGTAAATGATGCCGAAATTTACCGCTTTAGCAGCGCGACGTTGAGCGCTTGTAACGTCTGCTTCTGCCACACCATAAACTTTAGCCGCTGTCGCTGTATGGATGTCTTTATTTTCAACGAAAGCTTTTATCATATTCTCATCACCACTGATAGCTGCTACGATACGCAATTCTATTTGTGAATAGTCAGCAGATAAAAGTGTCCAACCATCTCCTCTCGATACAAATGCTTTGCGTATTTCTTTACCCCTGTCTGTACGAATAGGAATATTTTGCAAATTAGGGTCTACGCTGCTCAAACGACCCGTAACTGCAATAGCTTGGTTGAAGTTGGTATGCACCCTGCCGGTACGAGGGTTTATCATAGTTGGCAGAGCATCCACATAGGTGCTTTTCAGTTTGCTCAGTTCCCTGAATACAAGAATATCATCTACTACCTGGTGTTTATTGCGAAGCTTTAATAACACATCTTCTCCTGTTGCATATTGTCCTGTTTTTGTTTTTTTGGCTTTTTCGTCCAGCTTCATTTTATCAAACAGTACTTCTCCCAATTGCTTTGGTGAACCGAGATTGAAAACTATACCAGCGTGTTTATAAACGTTATCTTCAGCTATTCTTATTTCACGTTCTAGTTCTTTAGAGTATTCTCTTAAAAAGTTTACGTCAATGCCTACACCTTCATACTCCATGTCTACTAATACATTCACTAGAGGATTTTCAACCTCCTCAAATACTTTGCGAACATCACGTTTATCTAACAGCGGATTAAATACCTGCTTAAGTTGGAATGTCACATCTGCATCCTCTGCAGCATATTCTTTTACAGCTTCGATAGGCGCATCGCGCATATTGCCCTGATTCTTCCCTTTCTTGCCAATCAGTGTCTCAATTGATACAGGTTCGTAACCCAAATATTTAGCACTCAGCACATCCATACTGCGCTTCCCTTCGGGTTCTATTACATAATGAGCAAGCATGGTATCGAATGTCTTGCCCTTCAATGTGTATCCATACCATTTAAGTATGGTTAAATCATACTTAATATTCTGTCCTATCCATAAAATATCTTCCTTGTCAAATACTGGTTTAAATTGTTCAAGTATTTTCAGTGCTGCATCTTTACCTTCAGGAATATATACGTAATAAGCTTTCCCGTTTTCCCAGCAAAAGCTCATACCAATAATATCAGCAAGGTGTGGGTCTACGTTTGTGGTTTCAGTATCAAAGGCAATTTCTTTTTGTTGTAACAGTTTTGCTACAAGATCTTTTACTGCAGCATCATTATCAACCAAATGATATTCATGTGGCGTGTTGTTGATATTTTTATTAGCCGATATTGGAGCATCATCCTCTGCAATATCTATTACAGTAGGCTCTGCTATACCTGCCACAGGTATTTTTTGTGCAATTGGTTGGCCGAATAAATCTGTATAAACAGATGAAGCAGCAGGAGCAACACCCGCTATTGCAGTATTTGCGCCGGTTACCACTTCTTCGCCCAATATACGTTTGCCAAGTGTTTTAAATTCGAGCGCATTGAATATTTCTTTCAGAGCTTCTTTATCCATTTCTTTTACTCTGAAATCCTCTTCGTGAAATTGTACCGGAACGTTGGTAATAATTGTTGCTAGTTTTTTTGAGAGAATTGCATTTTCTTTTCCATTGCGTACCTTCTCTCCTAAAGCTCCCTTTATTTTATCTGCATTTGCTAAAACATTTTCAAGGGTATCATATTCGGCTAAAAGTTTCGCGGCAGTTTTTTCACCTACACCGGCAATGCCAGGTATATTATCTACAGCATCTCCCATTAAACCTAATATGTCTATCACTTGGTCTACACGTTTGATGTTCCATTTTTCGCAAACTTCTTTAGGGCCAAGTATTTCTACGCTACCACCCTGATATGCTGGTTTATATATCAGTACATTATCTCGTACTAACTGCCCATAGTCTTTATCTGGCGTTACCATATATACAGTATAACCCATGTCGCTTGCTTCGTGGGCTAACGCACCAATTACGTCATCAGCTTCATACCCATCACTTTCCATTACGGGCAAGTTGAAGCCCTTGATTATTTTTTTGATATCAGGTACTGCAGATGAAATATCTTCAGGAGTCTCCTGCCTGTTGGCTTTATAGGCTTCAAAATCGGTATGCCTTTCGGTAGGTGCGCTGGTATCAAACACTACAGCAAGATGTGTAGGTTTTTCTTTATTGATTAAATCCAGCAGCGTTGTAGTAAAACCGAATTGTGCATTTGTATTACGACCTGTGCTTGTGATGCGCGGTGCACGTATTAGTGCATAATAAGCACGGAAGATTAATGCAAATGCATCAAGCAGGAAGAGTTTCTTTTCATTTTCAGCCATAGGGCTAAGTTAAGCCAATGTGCTGAAGTGTTACAATTATACTAGGAAGAAAAAATTACCATTCATATTCCTTCTCTACCCTTTTTCTCAATCGATTGACCAGCATAAACGTGGCAGGGCAGCGATGAACATTCTGTATAAATGTATCGTTGTACATATCGAACGGTTTTTTGTTATGATGCGGGAATTCAGCACAGTCTTTTGGACGTACTTCGTAGATAGAACATTTATTATCAATAAGAAACTGGCAAGGTTGTTTTTTGTTCATCCAGTCGCCGTTATCAGGGTCTTTTTCAAGCCATTTATCAGTAAATTCTTTCGGCGTCATTTTCAGGTGCTCAGATATACGTACTATATCCTTGCGTGTATAAGTCGGTGTCATGGTCTTGCAGCAGTTAGCGCAGTTCATGCAGTCTACTTCCTCCCATACAGTTTTGTCAACCTCTGCTACCAGCTTAGGCATATCTTCAGGAACTATCTTATCCAGCTTTTTGAGAAATTTCGTCAGCTCTTTTTTCTTGCTTGCCGCTTTCCGGTTAAATTTTTTCAAATCCATAGAAGGTTGTAAATATAAGGTATTGACGAATAGGTGTAGTATTTTTACCTACTTTTTTAAACTACATTAAACAATAGCCCTTAAATGGTATCAAACCGAAAAGAGGCAGTGTTTTATAGCCGTAGCCGTTAAATATGAAACGAAAGTGTATTATATATCTCTATTTGCTGTTAACTGTGTTAACTGTAAATCGTATATATGCACAAACACTTGATTCGTTAAGGCTGGCAGTTGATAATATTGATACTTCTACCGATATCGCTAAACCTGTTCAGAAATATAAGGTTAGGGGTACGATAAGGGATAAGCTAACAGGCAATCCGGTAGAGTTTGCAACAATCTATTTGTCGAATACAGGCATTGGAACACCAGCAGATACCAATGGTAATTTCGATTTGTTCTTTGATGCGTTACCAAACGACACACTCAAAGCTCAGGCGTTGGGATACAAGACATTTGTAAAAATATTAGATAGCAGTGAGCATGATTTCCAATTATATATCCAATTGGAGGCCAGCACTAATAATCTAAAAGATGTAGTAGTGCATGCAGGAGAAGACCCTGCTATTATGCTGGTAAAAAAAATAATTGCAGCAAAACCCCGTAATAATCCAGAGCGTTTTGATAACTATGGATATGTAGCATATAATAAAGTTGAACTGGATATATTGAACCTCAGCAAAAAACAATTTGAAGAGCTTCCTGTGCCATATTTAAAAAACCTGAGCTATATATACCGAAATATCGACAGTACATCAGAGAAAAAACCTTTTCTACCATTCTATTTAACAGAAACTATATCTGACAATTATTATCAGGATAAGCCACGAATAAAAAGAGAATATATAAGGGCCAGCCAGATAAAAGGCATTAACAATGAAAATATAAATAAGAGCATTACCCAGTACGTTGGTAATATGTACCTCCCAATCAATCCGTATAATAATTATATCGTCTTTTTCTTTAAGCAATATATCAGCCCAATCAATAATGCCGGACCTACCTTTTACAAGTATAAGATTATTGATACAGTAAAACTGAATGGTTATAAGTTAATAACAGTATCCTTTAAAGCATTGCGTGAGGGAGAGAATTGTTTTGAAGGTAGTTTTCGTGTAGTAGATTCTGTCTATGCATTGCAGCATATAGAAGCAGATATTCCTAAGGAAGCTAACATTAACTGGCTTAAAGATGCAAAGTTCTATAAAGACTACTCGCTTGTAAATGACTCAGTTTGGTTTTGTACAAAAGAAAATTTCACAACTGAATTATTACTTGCAGGAGATTTATTAAAGACAATAGGACTGAAAGCAAGGAAAACAAACATTTATACGAACGTAAAATTTAACGATGCTACAGTACAGCAAGTATTGAGTAGCAAAAAATACAAAAGAGATGTAGTGATTGCCGAAGATGCACTTGATGCTACAGAAGATTTTTGGGTATCTGAGCGACCGGAATTACTAAGTAAAAATGAACAAGGTATTTACAACATGTTCGATACACTGGAGAGAGATCCTAAATTCAGGAAATTCAGAAATACAATGAAGATTGTAGCAAGTGGCGTTTGGAAAGTCGGATGGTTTGAATTTGGTCCATACTGGAATATATACAGTTATAATAACATTGAAGGAACTGCACTCTGCTATTCAATGGGTACTACTCCTAAGCTTTCAAAAGACGTGTATATCAATGGATATGTGGCATACGGTTTTAGAGACAAGGAAGTGAAGTATAACGTAAATGGACTGTGGTTATTGAAAAATGATTTTCCGCGTACTTATATCGCTGCTTCTTACACACATGATATTGATTTATCGGTAAATTATTACGACCGCGTAACATTTGATAATGCACTTAGTTTTGCCGTTCGCAAGCCGGGCATACCTGCGAAATTTATGTTTGCAAACGATGCCAGGTTTGAGTTTTACAAAGAACATAACAGCGGGTTTAGCTATATGCTCACTTTTTTAAGGAAGACCTATGACCCGTATGCCCCACTTCCTGACGCAAGTATATTTAATGATGAAAATGGATTGCCTTCTACAAACATTACACAAACAGAAACGAACATAAGGTTACGTTATGCATACAAAGAGCGTTTCCTTAATGGCAACTATTTCAGAAGCAGCTTAGGCAGTAAATATCCAATAATAGAATTGAGGTATTCAAAAGGAATTAAAGGTGCTTTAAACGGCGGCTATGATTATAATAAGTTGAGAATAAGTATTTCTCAAACCAATCTCAAAATAGCACCTTTCGGCTCTTTATACATCAACTTATTTGCAGGTAAATATTTTGGAACACTCCCTTATCCGTTGCTTGAAGTGCATCCAGGAAATGAAACTTATGTGTATAATAAGTATGCTTTCAGCATGATGAACCAATACGAGTTTATCAGCGACCAATATGTTGGATTTAATTTGGAACACTCCCTGGGTGGAGGATTCCTTAAATATATTCCGGGTGTAAAAAAATTAAAGCTACGGCAGTTTTGGACAGCAAAAGGTGTAATGGGAAGCCTCAACGATTCTAATACAGCCCTAAATATGAATAAAGGTTTTGCCTTTAAGACTTTAGCGAGCACACCATACATAGAAGTTGGCACAGGTATTGAAAATATATTGAAAGTCTTCAGGGTCGATTTTATATGGAGGGTTGCTCCACAGCCGGTGGCAACAGACCCTCGTCAATCTTATTTTGGAATTTTCGGTAGTATGAAACTTACTTTTTAAAGCCCCAGGCTTTCAATATCTGGTCGGTATGTATTTTGGATAATGCACGTTTAATTATATGTGCAATGTTACCTTTTTCGTCTATGAGAAATGTACTGCGAACAATACCCATATGATGATGTCCATATAATACTTTTTCTGCCCAAACGCCGTATTTATTTGCGATTTTCAAATTATCATCGACCAAAAGAGGGAACGGAAGTGAAAACTTTTGTTCAAACTTTTTGTGGCTTTTTTCATCGTTAGGGCTAACGCCTAGTATGGTAATGCCATGTTGTTTTAATAAGCTATAATTGTCGCGAATATTACAAGCCTGAACTGTACATACTTCTGTATCATCTTCAGGGTAAAAGTATAGCGCAACTTTTTTGCCTTTAAAGTCCTTAAGAGCAATTGTGTTGCCATCCTGATCGGTAGTTTTAAAATCCGGTGCTTTGTCGCCTACTTGTAATGCCATAGTTATCTGATAAAAGTATAGTTAAGTGTTTGACTATTTTTATTTTCATCTGTTGCCGTAAGGCTAAGTATATGTTTTCCCTTTGGACAATGTTCATCAAAAGTATAAAAGAAAATATCACCATGCTGCTCTACACAAAGCCATTTACCATCCAGCATTGCCCTATAGCTTTTTATTGAAGTAATATCGTCGGTTATTTTAAAACTAATGCGATTTGCTTTTATCAGTTTGGAGCTTGTCTTTTGTAGAGGAACAATTCGGGGTGGTTGTATATCAGCTACCAGCCTATATTCGCCAAAATTACGTACCGCAGTTTTGTACCAGCCATTTTCAATAATCGCTGCTTTGCCTGTTTCTTCTTTACCATCATTATACACTAAAGCAATTTTATCTTTTAAGTTGAATTGTATTGCTTTATTAGGTTTGATAAACAAATCGAAATAAGTATGTACCGGCACATAACTACGGTGTATCATATACCTGTCTGAATAACTACTAGCATCAGGTGTACTACTATAGTTAAAACATATATCATCATACAATGCTTTATCATTTAACACAAAACGTAGATTAGGATTATCATGGCGGTTTTCTTCATTTGCGTTAAATAACGGGTTGCATTTTTCACCTACCAATACTCCGATTTTTTGTATCATGAATGAAATAACGGTTTCATTACCTTCAACATCTGTGAGTGTAATGCCAATATGATGTGGTTTCATGTCTGCAATATTCATCGTGCCCTTAGTGTCTTGCCAGCTGTAGATATGATCAAGTCTATTGTTCTTTAACTGGAACATCAACTGCATATACTCTCCTGCGGTCTTTTTCATCTTATAATCTATATAGGCATGCTGGTAGCGCGTTTCTTCATAGCCTATATCATCCAGTGTTATTGTTCCTATCAACATACTGTCTAAACGGATCGTAGCTGTATAGAACGTTAGTGAATTATCACTACCATTCATAAAATCATTTACAGCAATGCCGATACCACATTGTCCGGCAATAGTTTCTATTGAGTCAGTAGTATATACATTTCCTTTCTTCTTCAAAGATGCAACAACGGGTATTTGTTGATAAAGGCTTTGTTCTGCATCGTATATAGCAACTTTAGTTGGCACAGGCGCAATGTTATCTATAATCGGCAACCCGAATAATGCAGGATTAAGAGGGTGTTCTGTTTTATTATCGCGTATCTCAAAATGCAGATGCGGTGCTGTAGAAGAACCTGTATTGCCACTCCATGCTATTTGCTGCCCTTTCTTTACAGGAAATTGAGATGGTGGAAACTGCATATCAATTGTCCAGCTTTCTTTTTTGTATTGCTCTGCTTTTACATACCGTTGCAAATCAGGCATAAAATCATTGAGGTGGGCATACAATGTTGTATAGCCATTTGGGTGTGTTACATAAATAGCATGGCCAAAGCCGCCTGATTCTAATTTAATGCGTGATATATAACCATCGGCAGCAGCATGTACAGCAAGATTTTCTTTGCCATTAGTTTTTATATCTAATCCGCTGTGAAAATGATTAGGACGACATTCGCCGAAATTGCCAGCGAGTAAAATGGGAATGTCAAGTGGGTTGCGGAAATAATCGGTGGGGTAGTTAGGTTGCGCCATAACACGAATAAATCCTATAACAAACAGTAATATAGAAGCTATTTTTCTCATATTCCCGAATAACATCCAAATATACAACTCCACTTGGCTATAATTCCTTAGGTTTGCACGCGCAAAGCAAACCGGATGTTCGAAAAGCTGAAAAACAAATGGAATGTAAATAATGGGCAGCTCCTGCTGATTATATGCTGTTTTGCATTGGGTGGAACACTTTGCGGCAGAACCGGCAAAATGATTCTTGATGCGCTGGGAATGGAGAAAGGTATTTTCTGGGTTATCTGTTATTTGTTGTTAATAAGCTTATTATGGCCTGTTTGCGTTTTACTTGTTAGTATCCCTTTAGGCCAATACAAGTTTTTTAATGCGTATGTGAAACGCATACTCAAAAAAATAGGCGGACGTTAATGTAGTACCGCCCTCAATACTTCCAGCGATTTTATGGTGCTTAAATGTTGTGTATGCTGATGCAAAAACTCAATATACCAATCCAGTAGCCTATACCGCATTTCTGCATTTAATACTATTGATTTCAATGAAGCCATATCATCTGCCAATAGAAATGCATTTAATACTCTGGCATCTTCGTCTAATACATAAGGTGCTGCAACTGGTGCAAGTGACATATATGCCCCTTCATGTAGGTTGAGGTGTGGGGTATCGGCACTATAATTACCCCTTATTTCATAGCCTAATATGCGGCTGCAATGAATGATAAAATAGAGTGGAAGATTTGCGACATCTGTTACCGGCATTTTATCCAGCTCGCAGAAATAATCGAACGAAAAAGCAAATAATTCCGGTTGTTGTGCTTGCTCCGGTAATAAACGTAATAGTAATTCTGCTGAAAATAAAGCAATACTGTTTTTAACTACTTCTTCCTGCAGCGATGTATAAATATGCGCAAATTGAAATTCTTTTATTTGCTGCAGTTTAGTTTGTGGTTTGTGATATACTACTAAATCCAGTAATGTAGCAGGTTGCAATAAGGCTGCTTTATTGCTTTTTGCTTTGCTGCTACGGGCGCCTTGCACCATATAGCTCTGTATGCCCTGTTTTTCTGTAAACAGCGTGCTGATAAGGCTTGTGTCGCCATACTTAACTGACCTGAGAACAATAGCTTTTGTGTGTTGCAGCATAGCTACTCCATAAAAACAACCTTACCAACATGGGTTTGAGAACCGTCTTTATTGGTAATAAATATTAAGTATACACCAGACTGGGGCCTATGCCCGGTGTAATCAGTACCATTCCAAACCGCCTGGCCGCCATAGGCCTTAGTTCTATAAACCAATTGTCCGGAGATATCAGTAATACGCACATCGGCGTTCTCTACTACACCCTTTATAGCTATTGTGCCTTTGTAGCCAGATGGTACCGGATTTGGGAAAGCAGTGACATTTTTATTTTCTTCCCCGCCTTCAGTAGCAGTTCCTCTATAGCTTACTAAACCTTCTTGTGTACCAATATAAACATCGCCTGTAACAGGGTCGATTGCAATTTTCTGTACCAAGTCTGAAGGCAGCGGACTATTTGCAGCATTGAATCGGTTGATAATTTTATCGCCTTCCGCTGATACTAACCAAACTCCATTGTTAGTACCAATCCATTTACGGTTAGCGCCATCTACTGCAATGGTATTCACCTGCTCTCCATTAAAAAGATACCCCGCAAACTGGTCGTATTGCACTACACGTATCTCTGCTTCACAAGCACCGGTAATAGCTTGTGCAGGACAGCTAACTATGCCTATACCATTTTTTGTACCTATCCATATAGAGCCATTTTTATCTTTGGCAAGGCTTAGTGTTTCATTATCAGGCAGGCCACCAGTTCCTTTTCCTGATAAAAGTTGTTTATATCTATCGTCATTAGGGTTTTCAGGAGTGTTGTTGTCGTCGTAAATAATGACACCGCTATTTGCTCCCATGGTGGTATACCATTTATAGCCATTGTCGTCAATAATTAGTTTATCAGCTGCATTTGGGAATGTACTTCTTACAAAAGGAACAGTATAACGATACCATTGTCCGGATTTGGTTTTTACTACAAGTTCGTGTTGCCCTGCATAAACTGTCATCCATAGATTTTGTTTATTGTCTAATGCTAGCCCTCCTATACGATACCAGGAAGGCGACATCGCCGTAGGATCTATAAATGAATTTTGTTTATAATTTTCTGTAGAACCATCAGGATTCAAAATGAATAACCCACTTTGTGAGGAGCCTACATATAACTTGCCGTTATAGTCGTCTTTAAGAATACGCGTGAAGTCAACTAATGTATCGCCAAACCCTTTATACTTGAAAGTGCGGTACTTTGTCCATTTATCATTCTTCAACTGTGAAAACCCTGCCGGATTGCCTAACGATGCAAGCAGATCATTATACCCGCCATGAGTTACCCACACTTCTTTATCTTTAGCATATATGTCATAACATGAATAGAAACTAGGCCCATCAGGTTCTGGTGAATAGAATGGTTCACCGCCGCCACCTTGTTGTCTCAATCCGTTATTTTCGTCAGCAATCCATCTTACACCCTCAGAACAAGCTATTTGTTTACAAAATCCTTCTGTGGGATATTGAGCAGTAATTTGATAATCGGGAGTCATTTTTTTTATTTTCCCGTCGAATGTTTTCTTATAATTTTCGCTTATCCATATACAATCTTCACCAGCATCAATATGCCTGGTACAGGTATCAGACTTGTATACAAATTTTAATTGTCCATTCTCCAATGCAAACAAACTATCACTGCCTGTTACAAATACTTTGTTGCTGACAGAAGCGATACTGATAAAATTTCTGGTTGAATCAATCTTTGTCCAGGTATTAAATGCTTGTAAAAATGGACTGGATTTAGATGCGCTATACAATCCCTTTGGAGTGCATGCGTATATTGTATTATTAGCTACCGTTAACCCGGTAATTGATAATGATTGACTATTGAGCGTAAAGTAATAAGTTTCTTTTACTTCATATTTAGAAAGATTAATTACAATAATGCCTAGGTCGCTGCTGACATAAGCCAATCCATTATCGGTGTATATGTGATTAATGCTTTTGCTTCCTGCAACAGCCTTATTTTTCAGGTCGGGAATATTATAAAAGCTGCCATCTTTAAATAGGTCAATATTACCATCAGCATAACCAAGTATAGCAATGCCTGTTTTATCATCAACTGCCACATATGCCATTCCAACACCAGCCATACCATCTACTTTGCTATATCCGATGGTTTCTTTTGATACTATATCTAATGTGAAAAATGCTTTTTCGCTGGCTACGTACACCAACTTATTATCTGTGGCTACGCTTATAGCAGTATTATAAGCCATATGGGCACGCCAATAACCTATAGGTTGGTCTTGCGCAAAGGCAATAGGCTGGTTTACTGCAAAAACTAATAAAAATAAGGCTGATAAATATCCTGCTTTCATAACTGCTATACACTTCAAATGTACTGAAATTAACGCAGGCTCATGTTTGATTATTGTAATGAGTAACGCATTAATATAAATAAAGAATAATATTCATTACCTTGCTGATAATACATATAGCATGGAACCACTTATTGATTTTAGCTACCTAAACGAACTTTCAGGCGGAGACTCAAAATATTTATATGAGTTACTGAATATATTTCTGGATAGTACGCCCGCAGGAATAATAACTTTGGATGAATTGATACAAAAAGGCGAAGACTGGGAAGCCATTTGGAAACAGGCGCATTTTCTGAAATCAAGTGCCGGTATTGTAAGAGTGCGCGGCTTGTATGCACAACTGCTTTTGATAGAACAAAAAGGCAGAAAACATGAGGGGCTTGATGAGATAAAAGCTGCGATGGCTGAGATCAAAACTACATTCAATGAAGCGCACAAAATTTTAATTGAAGAAAAGGAAAAACACAAAAAACTTGCAGGTATTACCGATGATGCGCCGCAAGTATAATAATAAAAGCCCCTCATTGAGGGGCTATACATTTTTAAGACAATTATTATTTAGATGCCACCAAAACGTAAGCCTATACAGAATGGATGCTGATCCAGTCCTGTTTTAGTTTGATACATATTGGTTAGTTGATAGCTGGCATACAATCGGAAGTAATTATCTAATCCAAATTCTGCCGTCACAGTACTGTTAAACGGATTAAGGTCAAAATCAGCATGATCTTTTTGTTTGCCGTATTGGTCAGATTTTAATTTAGTGTAAGAATTTATCCTAAAGCCACCTGTAATACCAACTCCGTATACCAGCCAAAGTTTATTAGCCATTTTTGTTTTAAAAGTGAAGTTAATGGGCACACTTAGATAATTAATAGTAAGTTTATTTTTTTCGTATTTGATGCTGTTATCTAAGCTAATATGAGACTTGCCAGAATCTGAATATCTCAGACTATTTGAATATCTGAAGTTGTAAATCTGTAACCCCACTCCGGTAGAAAAATAGATTTTTTGGTTTTTGGTTTTTAAAATTCTTGCTTTACCTAATATAGGCCATAAATTAACATTTATAGATTTACCTGTACGTAGATCAAATAAGCCACTATTGGCAGACGATGTAGGTACAAATAAGCCACCACTAGTTAGGGCAGTTGTATAGTTGGTATTATCTTGTATAGCATTGAATCCTAAATCAACCCCGCAGAATGTTACATCGATAGCCTTGTCTGCTTTTACTTTTGTATTGCCACTTTCTACGCGTATGCCATCTGTACCAAGTGAAATGCTCTTTTGCAATTTTTCGTTTTTCTCATCTTTTTTGTCTTCTTGTGCAATAGCAGCGTAATTTATTGTCATTGCTGCGATTAAGCCTAAAACTATTGGTTTCATTTTTATGTTTTTAAAGTCTTACTAATAATATTTCTTTATTACCGATCCTGAATTTTACATCGGTATCCTTAAGGTTATTTTTTACTTCTTTTATTTTTTCAATTTTATCGTTTACTACATCAGCCAGTGCTGTAAAGCCTTCTGTTTTTTCTTTGATTGCCAGTTTCGACAAGATGCCTTTGTTTTCTTTTACTGATGCCAGTTTTACCTCTTCTATTCCATGCGCGGCAGGTGATATTTTTTGTTCTTCAACAACAGGTTGAGTTTCCGTTTTTACAATCACAGGTTTTTCTTCCTGTGGTTGAATATCAGGCTGTGTTTGGGTTTCAGGTTGTTTGATAATTTTTGGTTCTTCTTTTTTTGCAACTTGTATTTCTTCTTTTGAGATTTCTCTTTGGTGATTTGTTATTTGTGGTTGAGGGTTTAAGATTTGTTTTTTAGGACTTAGTTTTTCTTTATTCGCTATAGCGTTTTCATGGCTAACAGAATTTACAGGATTTGAATGGATGTCTTCTTTTGGAGTATCCAATACAGGAGTTGTTTTAGGTTGTTCGTTTATAGCTACAGATGTAGAGTCTATAGTATTTGTATCATTGTTTCTGAAGATCATTACAGCAAATAACAGTACACAAGCAGCAGCGGCATACATCCACCAATTGCCCAATGCAATGGTTCTTCCTCCGCCTGATGATTTCATCAGTTGTTCTTTGTGTTCATACACCATTGTAGTATCGGGCACCAGGCGAGTAGCATTATAAGCTTCCAGTTCACTCTTTAATTCCGGGTGTTCATCTACAAATGCAAGCAAGGCTTTTGTCTCTGCTTCACTCAGCTCGCCATCTGCATATAGCAGCATGTATTCCTCGTAGTTTTCCTTGTTTACCATAGTTATTTATATTACGTTTTCTACACTTACCAAATAATCCTTCAATATCTTCCTCGCACGGTGTAGGTAAACTTTTACCTGTGATTCATTTAAACCCGTTATTTGTGCTATCTCGTCATAGCTATACCCTTCATAATCTTTCAACAGCACCAGCGCCCTTGCCTGTTCATCAAGTTTGGTAAGTGCACGTTCCAAAACTTGTTTCAGGTCGCTGTTACGGTTTGTGGTACTGCGGTTATCATCTGCTTCTTCTTTTAAAACCACTCTGCTGCGCTTCCTGTAATTATCTACCGACTGGTTATACGCCACCTGAAAGAGAAACGCCTTTGCCTTGGCAGGAACTACATCCTTTCTTTTTTGCCACAATACCTCGAAACTGTTTTGAACTACATCCCTTGCGTCCTCCTCGTGGCCGGTGCATTTGCAGGCAAATCGGAAAAGTGCATCAGCCCAGTCTTGAACACAATTGTTGTAATCAATAAGCTCCATTCGTAAGTATATCGGCGGCAAAACAAAAATGTTACAGTTTTTTTGAAAAAAATCTACTCCCGCTCTAATAATTGTACCTTTGCAGACTATTATATTGAATAAATCTAACAAATGAGGAATAATCCATCTTTGGGAAAAGGCAGGTCTGGCGATAAGAAAGGCTTTGGTAAGGATACAGGAGGCTTTAAAAAGAAGTCATTTGGCAAGCCTATTGACAGGAAAAAGTCAGGTGACGACCATACCGGACGCTCATTTGATAAAAAAGATGATCGTCCTAAAAGGTCATTTGCCAAGGATGGTGAAGACCGCCCGAAGAGGAAGTTTGATAAACCATTTGATAGCGAGCGTTCAGGACGTTCATTTAAAAATAATGAAGACCGTCCGAAGCGTTCCTTCGGCAGGAGTGGTGATGACAAACCTAAACGCTCATTTGATAAGGATAAAAAATTTGGAGATAAAAAATTCGACAAACCATTCAATAAAGACAGGAAACTCGATAGTGACCGCCCGGCACGCTCATTTAATAAAGATGAAGGTCGGCCTAAGCGTTCATTCAGTAAAGATGGCGAGGATAAACCTAAAAGAAGTTTTGATAAGCCATTTAATAAAGACAGGAAATTTGACAGTGACCGTCCTAAACGTTCATTTGATAAGGATAAAAAGTTTGATGGAGAACGTCCGAAACGTTCTTTCGATAAACCATTTAATAAAGACAAAAAATTTGGCGACAAAAAAGGTGGCAAGTTTGCCAAAGACGATAGACCTGAAAGCAAAAAGCGTTTTTCTGAACGCAACGTATTTAAAGAAGATAAGCCCGTAAAAGAAACACCTGACTACGAAAAGAATTTTATTACGCCTAAAGAATTTGAAAAAGGGCTTGAAGACAAGCCAAAGCTGGCAGTAAAAGGTAAAAAGCAGGATGAGAATTTTGATAAACCTTATCCGTTGGGTAGCCGCAAAGTAAGTGGTCCATTTCGTAAAGATGATGCGGAGCGTTTTGAAAAAGAGAAGAAAGCCTATTTCGAAAAGAAAGTAAAACCTAAGAAGCGTTATGACGACGATGATGTGGAAGAAGATGAAGTAGAAGCTGTTGCAGAGCTTAAAGAAATGACGCTGAATAAATACATCGCTCACAGCGGTGTTACTAATCGTCGCGAAGCAGGAGAAATGGTGAAGCAGGGAAAGGTGAAAGTAAATGGTGAATTAATGCTGAACCCCGGATATCGCGTGCAGCCTTATGATGTAGTGAGTATTGCAGGTAAAAAACTGACTCCACAAAAAGGCCGCGTGTATGTGTTGCTTAACAAACCTAAAGGATACATTACTACTACCGACGACCCCCAGGGCCGCGAAACGGTAATGGATTTACTTGACGGTGTAGAAGCTGATAGGTTATACCCCGTAGGTCGTTTAGATAGGAATACAACAGGTTTGTTATTGCTTACTAATGACGGCGACCTGGCACAGCGTTTATCACACCCAAGCTACGAAACTAAGAAGGTGTACCAGGTAACACTCAATAAAGCATTATTGAAAAAAGATTTCGAAGCTATATTAGCAGGTCTCACATTAGAGGATGGAGCTGTGCAGGTAGATGCTTTATCATACCTTGATGAGAAGAACGAATTAGGGGTTGAGATACATAGCGGCCGTAATCGTATTGTACGCCGCATATTCGAGTCGCTGGGTTATGAAGTAGAAAAGCTGGACCGTGTAATGTACGCAGGGCTTACCAAAAAAAATCTGCCGCGCGGCAAATGGCGTTTGCTGGCTGAGAAAGAAATTATCCTGCTGAAACATTTTAAAATCTAAGGCTGTGTTCATCACTGCACCTAAAATACATGACGGCATCAGTTGGCTGCCCGAAGGTAGCGTTATAGAAATAGCAGATGATGGTACGATTATAGCCATACACGATACACTGCAAGATGGCACCATTCATTACGATGGCATTTTAACGCCTGGTTTTGTGAATGTGCATTGCCATCTAGAGCTTTCGCATATGAAAGGTGCTATTCCTGAGCATACAGGACTTGTCCCTTTTCTGCAGCAGGTAATGCAAAAACGTTTCGGTTTTACTGATGAACAAAAAGCAGCAGCACGCGAACAAGCCATTAATGAAATGTATGCTAACGGCATCGTAGCTGTAGGTGACATTTGCAATACAACTGATGTAGTCGATTTGCGTGCCAGTGGTAAAATGCACTTTCACAGTTTTGTTGAAGCTATCGGTTTTAATGAAATGCCTACTAAGCAATACGATTATGCAGTGCAGGTATATAATGAATATGCAAAGCAACCTGTAAGCAATACTATACTCCGTCAGTCTAATATACCACATGCACCTTATTCCGTATCGCATGCACTGTTCAAATTGATAGATGCGCACAATCCTGATGCGCTGATTTCTATTCACAATCAGGAAAGCGAAGCTGAAGATGAATTTTATATAAGGAAAGAAGGCGCTATACGTACTCTGTTGAGTAGTTTGGGCATTGATGATAGCTTCTTTCATCCATCAGGTAAATCATCCTTGCAAACCTATATGCGCTGGATGTCACCTACACATCCACTGATATTGGTACATAATACCTATACACCGTCAGCTGATGCTATAGCTGTACAGCGATTATATGAAAATGTGTATTGGTGTCTCTGCCCTAATGCCAATTTGTACATTGAAAACAAATTACCTGATATCAATATGTTATTACTGGATGCTAATAATATTTGTATCGGTACCGACAGCCTTTCTTCCAATCATCAGCTATCTGTATTAGCTGAGCTGCAAACGATTAAACAACATTATTACAATATTGACTGGGCGACACTGCTCCGCTGGGCTACTTATAATGGTGCTAAAGCTTTGCAAATGCAAGATACCATAGGCAAAATAGAAGAAAGTAAAAAGCCGGGTATAGTACAGGTTACTGACCTTGAAACAAACCCCATTGCTAAGCGAATTATCTAGATATTCAAACCTGTAAATAGTCTTTATAATAAATCAGATAACCTATTTTTGAAGCAATGGAATTTTTAAAGGACCTATGGCAGTTTCTGAAGGAGCGTAAAAAATGGTGGCTCACGCCTATCATCATTGCGTTATTATTAGTAGCTATTTTGATAATAGCAGCAAGTACAGGTTTAGCACCATTTATTTACACATTATTCTAGATGAAAGAACAGGTAAAAATAAAAGAGAGTTTACTGGCAATTGTATTGCTAGGCATACTACTTTATTTCCTGTTCGGCTGGAAACAAGCCTTGTATGTTGTTTTTACTATCGGTATCCTTGGCTTAGTATCTAATGCATTTGCTGCTTTTGTATATACTTGGTTTAGTAAGCTTACCGGTATTTTAGGAAAGATTAACAACGTTATTTTGCTTAGTGTCATATATTGGGTTATTCTTACACCTGTTGCATTTTTTATGAAAAGCAAAAGCGGTGTAAAGCTGAAAAAACCAGCAGTTGGTAATTTTGTAGAACGCGATCATTTGTTCTCAAAAAATGATTTACAAAATCCATGGTAAATAAATATGCACTTGCAATATTCTTGTTTTGTTTAGGCTTTTACGCAAATGCACAAGAACCTCAACGCATTGATGTAAATCCTGTAGAAGAAATCAGTGGACATTATTTGGCCATCGTACCCAATGGAGAGATAAAAGCTGTTCTGGTATTGCTTGCAGGTTATAGCCAGGGTCCTGAGAACACTTTACCTGAAACTAAACTGGATAGTTTAGCTTATGATAATAACATACTTACTATATCATTTGCTGCTGGCTACGAAGTATATGCCCGAGAACGTGTAGTTAATAATCTTACAGCTGTATTGAAGGATGTAGTTAAGCGTTATAAAGTCGACCCAAGCAAATTTGTTCTGGGAGGTTTTTCTGCAGGGGGCACTATTGCACTAAGATATGTTGAGCTATGCAATCAATATCCGGATAGATACCCTGTTCACCCTAAGGGTATATTCACAGTTGATTCACCCATCGATATATTCAGCTGTTGGGAATTGTTTGAACAAATTGTAAAAGACAATTTCTCAAAACTAGCGGTTGATGAAGCTAACAGCGCTATGCAGATGATGCGTGAAGACCGTGGTGTGCCGAGAGATAACGTGGCGAAGTATGCAGAAGTAGCTCCTTTTAGCATGAACCCTGCTTACTGTAATAATGAAAAATACCTGAAAGAAATTGCTGTAAGGACCTATCATGAAATAAATGTAGAGTGGCGATTGGTGAATAGGCTGCAAACCGTTCATAATTCGAATTATGAGTTTTCTGCTGAGCTTGTAAAACGCCTGATGGTGATGGGCAATAAGAAAGCACAGTTTATACAATCGAAAAGACCGGGTATAAGGGCAAATGGTATGCGTCATCCACATTCCTGGTCTATTGTAGACGAAGAAGAATGTATTCAATGGATAAAATCTATCATATAATAGTCGTTGATAGCCAATTCGCATTTTCTTGCACCTTTTTGAGCCGAAAACTATAATTTTGCAGCTCATGAGTGCGGCGTCTTCAATTCTCCACAACGAGTCAATTCCCGGTAGTAAGAAAAAGATTATTGTATTAGGTTCAGGTCCCAACCGAATAGGTCAAGGCATTGAATTTGACTATTGTTGTACACACGGCCTGATGGCAATTAAAGATTGCGGTTATGAAGCCATTATGGTGAACTGCAATCCCGAAACGGTATCAACGGATTTTGATATAGCGGACAAGCTGTATTTCGAGCCCGTTTATTGGGAACACCTTTGGGAGATAATAGAGCACGAACAGCCTTATGGCGTAATTGTTCAGTTGGGTGGACAAACAGCCCTGAAGCTTGCCAAACGATTGCACGAAAAAGGTGTGCGTATCATCGGTACATCATATGATGATATGGATATCGCCGAAGATCGCGGACGCTTCAGCGATATGCTGAAGGAACTCAACATCCCTTATCCGCGTTATGGTACTGCTTACACTACTGATGAAGCTATTGAAGTAGCTAATGAAGTAGGTTATCCTGTGTTGGTTCGTCCTTCTTATGTATTGGGCGGGCAAAGAATGCGTATCGTTATCAATGATGAAGAACTGGAAAAAGGTGTGGTAAGTTTATTAAAACACCTGCCTGGTAATAAGATATTGATTGACCATTTCCTCGACCGTTGCCAGGAAGCTGAAGTAGATGCTATATGTGATGGTGAAGAAGTACACATCATGGGTATCATGGAGCATATAGAGCCGGCAGGTATTCACAGTGGCGATAGTCACGCCTTGCTGCCATGTTTCAACCTGAGCCCGATGATAGTAGATGAAATGGCAGAGATAGCAAAGAAGATAGCACTGAAATTAAATGTGCGTGGTTTGATTAATATACAGTATGCCATTAAAGATGGCAAAGTATATGTGATAGAAGCCAATCCTCGTGCCAGCCGTACTACTCCTTTCATCGCAAAAGCTTATGGCATACCTTATCTGAACATTGCTACTAAAGTGATGATGGGTGAGAAGAAACTGAAAGACTTTAAGTTAGAGAAGAAGTTAGAAGGATATGCAGTGAAAGAACCTGTGTTCAGTTTCAACAAATTCCCTAACGTGAATAAAGAATTAGGGCCTGAAATGAAAAGTACCGGTGAAGCCATCCGTTTTATCAAAGATTTGAAAGACCCTTGGTTCAGACAACTATATAAAGAGCGCAGTATGCACTTAAGTAAATAACTTTAAAGTCCCGTTTTGCGGGACTTTATCATTTTATGAACTGGAAGATTAAAGCATTTAACGAACTTAATAATTACGAACTATATGAAATACTAAAGCTGAGAGCTAAGGTATTTGTGGTGGAACAGAACTGTGTGTTTCAGGATATGGATGATAAAGACCAGAAGAGCCTGCATGTAATGGGTTTTGAAAATGATATTCTGGTGGCATATAGCAGGTTAGTATCACCTGGAGTGTCATACAAAGAGATGTCGATTGGACGCGTGGTGACAGACCCTGACTACCGCAGAAAAGGGATGGGGAAAGAACTGATGCAGGTATCTATCGAAAAGATATGCGAAGCATTTGGTAATCAGCCAATACGTATTGGCGCTCAGTGTTATTTGAAAGCTTTTTATCAAAGCTTTGCTTTTAATATAAATAGTGATGAATATTTAGAAGACGGAATACCACACGTTGAGATGTTGCGAATCTAAATATTCATTCCTATGTTTTTATCACGAGGAAAGACCCCTATAACTTTGGGGCGTTTTTAAAAATTAACCTCATGAAAAAACAAAGGATTTTAGGATTAGGATTAGTTCTTCTCTCGTTTCATTCTGTTGCTCAAACCGTAACACTTGATTCTGTTACCATTCACGATAACAGGATACAAGCGCCATTTGGAAAACAAAACAGGAACATCCAGGTATTGGATAAAAAGCAGATAAATGCGCTGCCTGTCAAATCTGTGAATGAATTATTGTCGTATGTTGCCGGAGCAGATCTTCGTCAGCGTGGACCAAACGGTACACAATCCGACATCAGTATTGATGGTAGCACGTTTGATGAAGTATTGATATTGGTAAATGGTGTAAAAATGAGCGACCCGCAAACCGGCCACCATATTATGAACCTGCCTATTCCGCTATCCAGCATCGAACAAATTGAAATACTACGTGGTCCTTCTGCTATGATATATGGCGTAAATACTATGGCCGGAGCCATCAATATTGTAACACGTATGCCGCAGCAAAATGAAATTAACGCACAGCTGTATGCAGGAAGTAATTTGATGACGGATAGTGCTACGGGCAACACATACTACGGATGGGGTATACAGGCGTCAGCCTCACTTGCGGGTAAAAAGCAGTCACACACATTATCAATAGCTCACGATGAAGGTAACGGTTATCGATATAATACCGGATTCAATGCTTACCGTATATTTTACCAAAACAGATTTTTATTGAATAAGAAGAATAGCATTGAAGCTATGGGTGGTTACATCAATAATGATTTTGATGCTAACGGATATTATGCAGCCCCTGTGGATGTGGAATCGAAAGAAACAGTGCAAACGGCATTTGGTAGCATCATATATACATTTACGCCCAACGAAAAACTAACTATAAAGCCACGCGTTAGTTATCGCTATAACAATGATGATTATATCTTCATTCGTCAAAACCCCTCTTACTATCACAATATACATGAAACCAATGTAACTACTGGTGAAATACAAACTACATACAAGCTAGGTAAAGGTATTATAGGTGCAGGCTTTGAATACCGGGATGAAAATATTAATAGCACTAATCTTGGTAAAAGGGAGCGCAGCAATAGCGGTGTGTTTGCTGAATACAAACATTTTTTCTCAAACAAACTGAATGCGGGGTTGGGAGTATATGGTAACTATAACAGTGATTATGGATGGCAAGTTTTTCCAGGCGTAGATGCTGGTTATCGTTTCATGCCAAAATGGAAATTGTATGCCAACGCAAGCACAGGAGAGCGGTTGCCTACGTATACAGACTTATACTATAAAGGCCCGGTAAATATTGGCAACACCGCACTTCAGCCAGAGAAAGCAGTGTGTGCAGAAGGAGGGTTACAATTTACCCATCCGGTATTTTTTGTACAGGCGGCATATTTTTATCGTCATATAACCGACTTTATAGATTGGGTTCGTGTGTTGAATACAGACCCTTGGCAACCACAAAACTATCAGTCTATTAATACACAAGGCATTACCATGCAAACAAGATACGATTTGAGTAAACATGCCTCGTGGAGCGACAACTACAGACTAAGGCTGTCTGCAAACTATACTTATCTTCACCCCCAAATAGAAATACCGGGAACATCAATATCTAAATATACTATCGAAGCATTAAAACATCAGGCAATAGCCAGTGTGCAAAGTATACTATTTGAGAAATGGCAAATAAATATCAACGCACGTTATCAATATCGCATCAGTGCAAACGATTATACATTGATAGATGCCAGGATAGGATACCAAATCAAAAAATGGTTTATTTATGCTGACGTAAATAATATTTTGGATACGCAATATAAAGAAACCGGCGCAGTCCAACTACCTGGCAGATGGTATACAGTTGGTGTAAGATTTAAAACTCATATGTAATGATGCTTGCAAGCATTATATTTGTAACGTTATAAACGGTAAAAAAACCTATTATGTACAATATCATTTTTGTTTCGGCCGCTGCAGCATTATTTATTATTACTGTAGTGCAGTTTTCACGAACTGCGGCAAGGCTGATAAAGAAATAGTATATTATCATTTCAATCAAGAATTAAGTAATATGAAAAAGATGCTATTATTTATTGCTGTTGCTACATTTACGGCCTGTAATAACTCAGGAGAACAAAAAACAGAATCTGCAACTGCTAATTCGGCCAGCAAAATCGAAACTGTAAAGACAGCAGCTCATGTAAAAATTGACCCTGTTTGCGAAATGGAATTTGACACATCATGGACAGAATATACAGTATACAAAGGTGATACGGTTAAGTTCTGCAGTGATGTATGTAAAGGGGTATTTTTGAAAAATCCTGACAAATACGCATCTAAACTGAAATAATCTACATCGGGAGGCTAACTGCCTCCCGTTCTTTTGTACGTTAGGCTGGCTTTTTACCTAACTTTGCCGCGTTTTAAATATTTCTTATGGTAAAAGAAAAAAGTCCGGAGGACACGCATGTAGTGATGTCGGAGCTGGTGTTGCCAAATGATACCAATACTTTAGGCAATCTGATGGGAGGAAGATTGATGCACTGGATGGATATAGCTGCAGCTATTGCTGCTCAAAAACATTGCAATTGCCCGGTGGTAACAGCATCTGTTGATAATGTATCCTTCAACAACCCTATCAAGTTAGGTAACCTGCTTACAATAGAAGCAAAACTGACAAGGTCTTTCAACACCTCAATGGAAGTGTATTTGCAGGTATGGGGAGAAGACCTTTCGGCACAATATAAATACCTGACCAATGAAGCGTATCTTACCTTCGTAGCGCTGGACCCTAACGGTCGTCCGCGTAAAGTACCAGCCATAAAGCCTGTAACTGAAGAAGAACAGCACAGGTACGATGGTGCATTACGCCGCAGGCAGTTGCGTTTGGTTTTGGGGGGTAGGATGAAAGCAGAAGACGCTGGCGAACTAAAAGCACTCTTCATAAAAGAATAAGTATAGAAAGAATGATACTCGACAGAAAAACACCACCGCAGATACATGATGCTATAGAGTTTGATTATGTATTACCTGCTATTACTACAGATAAACTTGATAATGGTTTACCTGTGTATTGGCTGAATGCAGGTGTTCAGGACGTTGTAGAAATAGACTGGGTATTTCCTGCCGGATTGTGGTACGAACATAAAGAAGCAGTTTCGCAGGCAGTAGCCGGCTTGCTTAAAAACGGCACTAATAAATACACTGCTGCACAGATACATGAAGCGTTAGAGTACTACGGTGCAAGTCTGAAGGTTTCTCCCGGTAATGATTACAGCCTGATCACGCTGCATACGCTTACCAAGCATTTGCCTCAATTATTGTCGGTAGTGTATGATATACTAACCGACGCTACGTTTCCGCAAAATGAAATAGACATATACAGGCAAAATTCTATACAGCGTTTACTTGTAAATCTTCGTCATTGTGATTTTGTTGCTAATCAACAAATAGATGCAGTGTTATTTGGCGAATCGCACCCTTATGGAAGATATACCAAACAATCTGCTATAGAGGCTTACACACGTGAAGACCTGCTTGCTTTTTATAGCAGAGGTTACGACCTGTCGAAAGTGAAGATATTCATGGCTGGTAATATAGGCAGCAGTGAAGTAAAATTGATGAACGAAGTATTTGGAAAAACTGTTGTAACAGAGCCTAATGTTGCTAACACAAATATCCCTGTTCAACCTAAAGCGGAAAAAAAGCTGAGTATAACCAATGACCCTAACGGAGTGCAAGGCGCTATACGTTTAGGGCGCATATTTCCAAACAGACACCATCCTGATTTTGCACCTATGGTCGTGCTCAATACTTTATTCGGTGGTTATTTTGGCTCAAGGCTGATGAGCAATATCCGGGAGGATAAAGGATATACTTATGGCATCTATAGCTCGTTATCCCCTTATTCCAACAGCGGCACATTTTCTGTACATACAGAAGTAGGTCGTGATGTGATAGAAGCTGCTTTGAAAGAGATATATCATGAAATGAAAGTATTGCAGGAAGAGCTTGCTGACGAAGAAGAGTTGCTGTTGGTAAAAAACTACCTGTTAGGTAACCTTTTAGGCGATTTAGACGGTCCTTTCTCCATATTGCAACGCTGGCGCACTTTGGTATTGAATGATATGAATATTGAACATTTCAACCGAAATATCAATATTTATAAAACGATAACAGCACAGGAACTACAGGCATTAGCCCAAAAGTATTTTAATGCTGAAGATTACCACGAGGTAGTTGTCGTGTAGTTATTATTGAGGTTTAAAATCTTGGTTTGTAACAGGCTCTGCCTTAGGTATGGTTACAACATTAAATGAAAAGTTTACTGCTTTGTGGCAATTATTACACGTTTGGGTAAGTAAAATAAAACTGTTTTGAAATTCGGAGCCATTCTTGTTTTTTATTGCGTAGCGAATACTATCTAAAACAGGTAAAATCATATCAATACTTTTTATTTCAACCCTGTCTTTTTCAAACATTTTGATATCATCAATAGCTTCGGTTATTTCATCCAATTCAAAATTGGCCAACGGCCAGTTTTTATTAGAAGCAGCAAACCATAATTTTGCATGGTGTGTTTGAATACCAGACATAAACTCGCCTAATCCTGGTTTGTAACTATTTGCCAAGGCATGTTGCAGGCTGTCAATACGAGTATTAAGTAAAGATGTATTCTGATTGTCGTTATTACAACCAGAAATCATAATAATACTTATCGCCAAACAGATGAGTTTTTTCATTTATTAAAGTTAAGAAAAGCCCTTATTTGAAGAATTGAATCAATTTGTAATTTTCGATTGTTTAAATACAGACCTTTATATAAGCTTTAACAATCCTATAAATCTGCGTGGGTAAACCTTTCGTTTATCTATTGTAACCAATTCAATTAACTTACTATGAGGTATTTAACTGTTTTATTTATTATAGCTGCGGTTGTACTCTTTGTACAATGTAGCAATGCACAAAAAAAAGATGCTATGAATGACGAACATAAAAACAATCCCTACTATTCGCGAACAGATACGAAGAAATTGAACGTGAGTAACGAAGAATGGAAGAAGATATTGCCTAAAGATGTATACGCAATCGGTCGCGAAGCAGAAACGGAATGGGCTTTTACAGGTAAATATTGGAAGACTGCTGATAAGGGTACTTATTACTGCGCGGTGTGTGGTAACCCTTTATTCAAATCAGACTCAAAATTTGCCAGTAGTTGCGGATGGCCTAGTTTCTACGAGACCATCAAAGAGAACAGCGTAACTTATAAAGTAGATAAATCACATGGCATGGTACGCACCGAAGTGAACTGTGGTAGATGCGATTCTCATCTGGGGCATATATTTGATGACGGGCCGCCGCCAACACATAAAAGATTTTGCATGAACTCTGCAGTGCTGGAGTTTGAACCGGAGGCTAAGTAAGTTATTGCTCTAATGATTAATTTAGCTGCATGACTAAGAAAGAGCGGTATGCATTTGTAATAGACTGGTTTCAGAAAAACATGCCAGAAGCAGAAACAGAACTGCATTACGAAAATCCATACCAACTATTAGTAGCTGTTATTCTTTCTGCGCAATGCACCGATAAGCGTGTGAATATAGTAACACCGCTTTTCTTTCAAAAATTTCCTACAGCTGAGATACTTGCAAGAGCAGAGTTTGACGACGTAGAACCACTAATACGAAGCATCAGTTTTGCAAATAACAAGTCGAGACATTTATTAGGCATGGCTAAGATGCTGGTGAATGACTATAATGGTGAAGTACCGGATACAGTAGAAGAATTAGTAAAGCTGCCGGGAGTTGGTAGAAAGACAGCCAACGTTATTACCTCGGTTATTTATGAACAACCCAATATGGCTGTAGATACGCATGTGTTTCGTGTTTCTGCAAGAATTGGGCTGACGACGAATGCAAAGAATGTATTACAGGCCGAGCAGCAATTAGTAGCTAACATACCATCAGAACTCATACATAAAGCGCACCATTGGCTGATATTACATGGCCGCTATATATGCGTAGCCCGCAGGCCAAAATGTGAACGCTGCGGGCTGACGAGTATCTGTAAGTTTTACAAATCAGATATGAAATATATTGTAGAGAATAAGAACTAGTGTTTAAAATCAGCCTCACTTGGCGGAGGCGCATCTTGCCACGATGGTTTGAATGTTTTTTGATATTCTTCCCAACTTGTAGTCTTATAAGTTTCTTCTCCTAAATATTTAACAATCGACTCAACCTGTGTAACAGTCAGGTAGCCCGGAAGTGCAGAAGGATTATTAAAATCTTCAGTCATAATAATACTTGTTGGATAAGACAATTGTCCGTTTAAAAGTGTCATGGCTAAATCGTTTGCCCTGTTGCCATCTGTAAATCCCCATTTTTTGTCTTTGTATTGCATGCTGTCACGGCTTTCTGCATTCAGCTTTACTGCATAGAACTTAGCGTTCATATATTTAATCACATCAGGATTAGTAAAAGTCTTCTTATCCATCACCTTGCACCATCCGCACCAGTTCGTGTACACATCAATCCATACTTTTTTAGGTGTTGTTTTCATTCGCTTTTCAGCTTCTTCAATACTAAGCCATTCCAATTCTGTCGCAGGCGCAGAAGCCACCTTTGTCTCAGCTTTCTTTGGTGTGGCTTTTTTATTCTTATCGCCAGCGTAACTAAAGTCGGCAACACACAATACCGTCATCACAATTACTAACAATCGTTTCATGTTATTCAAACAATTTTAAGAAAGCTAAATTACAACTATTTCTAGGTAGCTTTGTTAATATCTTGTGATAATAATATCTAATATAGCTTTATGAAGATAGCTGTAGCCATAACTGGTGCTAGTGGGGCAGTATATGCTAAGGTTTTGCTGCAAAAATTGCAGCAACTGCAGGGGCAGGTAAAAGATGTGAGCCTTGTATGGAGCGATAATGCCAAAACAGTTTGGGAATACGAAATCGGAGATACTTCTTACGACTCATTTCCATATAAATCATGGGATAAAAATGACTTCATGGCACCTTTCGCATCGGGTAGTTCATCATATAATGCTTTGATAATATGCCCATGTAGTATGGGCACAATAGGCAGAATAGCAAGCGGAATTAGCAATGACCTCATAACGCGTGCCGCTGACGTAATGTTGAAGGAAAGACGCAAGTTGATTTGCGTGGTAAGGGAAACGCCGTATAATCTTATTCACCTTAAGAATATGATGACAATTACAGAAGCAGGAGGCATTGTGTGCCCTGCTACACCTTCATTTTACAGCAAACCACATACCATAGAAGAATTAGCACTTACCGTCATCCACCGTGTGCTTCAATTGGCCGGACTGGAAACCGATGGATATAAGTGGCAGGAAACCTAATAAAGTAGTATTTTCAATATATGGGTTACTCAAAATCATTAGAAAGGCTTAGAGTCATTATGGATGAACTCAGGGAAAATTGTCCCTGGGACAGGAAACAGACGATACAGACATTGCGCCCGCAAACTATAGAAGAAACCTACGAATTGGCAGATGCAATAACAGACAATGATTGGAAAGGTGTAAAAGAAGAACTTGGCGATTTGTTGTTGCATATAATATTCTACAGCAAGATAGGTGCAGAACAAAATGAATTTAACCTGGAAGATGTGATAGAAGGAGTGTGCAATAAATTGGTGTCACGTCATCCGCATATATACAGCAGCACGGTAGTGAATAATGAGGAAGAGGTGAAACAGAACTGGGAAAAGCTGAAACTGAAAGAAGGTAAGACATCTATATTAAGTGGTGTGCCAGTTTCGCTACCTGCTATAATAAAAGCGCTACGTCTTCAGGATAAAACTAAACAGGTAGGTTTTGAATGGGATACTATTGAACAGGTAAAAGATAAAGTTGACGAAGAAATAAGTGAACTATATGAAGCTATAGCAGAAGGTAAGCAGAATAAGATTGAAGAAGAATTTGGAGATGTATTGTTTGCCTTAGTAAACTATGCACGTTTTGCAAATGTAGACCCGGAGATGGCATTGGATAAAACTAATAAGAAATTTATTCGCCGTTTTCAGCAAATAGAAATAATGGCAGCAGCACAAGGCAAGATACTGCACGACATGACACTGAACGAGATGGATGCCTTGTGGAACAAAGCAAAAGAACAGGAACGTAGTATATAAGTGTTCAGAAAATATCCATATTGGGGTTGGCTCATC
Source organism: Bacteroidota bacterium (assembly GCA_018267965.1). Taxonomy (GTDB): domain Bacteria; phylum Bacteroidota; class Bacteroidia; order Chitinophagales; family Chitinophagaceae; genus Polluticoccus. Next base: position 321,287 of record JAFDXK010000002.1, read on the forward strand.
AGCAGCATAGTGCTTTGGTGCTGTGCATATGGTTGGTTTTATACACATAACCGTGATATGAGCAAAGCACGTATGGCTATTGCCGTACAGGAAGACTTGCATCATAAGGAACGCGATATAGAAAGAATAACGGCAGACTCAGAGCTTGTAGCTAAAATGTTGTCGGATAATTTATCAGAACAGGAAGCTAATAATCTGATAAGCCTGCCCTATTATATTTATGCATATAAAAACGATGTTTTAACTTTTTGGAATAACAACAAAGCATTAGGTAGTTGTGAAAACTATGCCGGTAAACTACTCATTAATGAAAAGGGTGTATTTATACGCGAGTGTTATGCGCCGCCTCACACTACTGGTCAGCAAATCACTTTCCTCATACCAATACTTACTCATTACCCATTTGAGAACAAGTATCTAAAATCTCATTTTGAAGCGGGTAACCATGTACCTGTTGATACACGCATCACGCCTAATTATGTAAAAGACGGATATGCTGTAAAAAGCATAACGGGAGAGACACTCTTTTACATGAAATACAGCACAGCAACAATACCGGATTGGGTTCCGGATATTATGATGTTGGTGTTAGTCTTCTTTGCATTACTTACTGCAATAGCCTGGTTGCAATTGATGAGTATTAATATCTCAAGAAGGTTGTCTCCGATGCTTGGGCTCATTATTACGGTGGCAATCGTCATTGGTATAAGAGTACTCACATATCAGTTTGGCTTACCTTTTCATTTGCAATCACTGCCTATTTTTTCATCTCTGATATTTGCTACCAGCGCATTGCACCCGTCATTGGGGGATTTGCTTTTGAATGCACTTTGTGGATTATGGATTGTAGCTTACCTGCTGAGCAATGTTTCTGTAATCAATACTGATTCAGAGAGATTGAATAAACCCATAAAAATATTCCTGATAATATTTATCAGCAGTATTATTATCATTAGCTCATTTTGGTTTATTAATATAATGGGTAGTTTGGTGATAGACTCAAAAATATCATTTGATGTTAGCCATTTCTACTCAATTAATAAGTACACTATATACGGTTTAATAACTATAGGCATTATTACTATTGCCTGCTGTTTGCTGATATACCTGTTGAACATCCAGTTGAATAAGCTGCTCAAAAATAAATGGCTCAAATACCTGATGTTGGTAGTATTGGGTATGTTGTTGATTGCTATAAGTGATAAATCCAGAACCGGTGAAATATCTTATTATTTGCTTGCATGGCTATTGTTATTTGTAATACTGCTAGATATCAAGCAACTTACTTACTCGCAAGATATACTTGCTCCGAGAATGATATTTTGGGCATTTTTTGTTTGCGTGTTTTGTACTTCAGTCCTTTATTATTTCAATATACAGAAGGAAAAGCTACTACGCAGCTATTTTGCTGAATCTATTGCAGAGCAGAGAGACTATCAAGTTGAAGACTTCAGTTTCGGCAATGTATCCGGAAGCATACAAGGAGATAAAGTAATAAAAGCCTTTTTGAGACAACCTTCAAAAGAAATGCGAAGGAATCTTAATGACAGATTTGGCATTTTATATCTCGGAGGTCAGCTTAGTAAATACGAAGAACGAGTATATATATTTGATGCCGAAGGCAGGAGCTTGTTTAACAATGATACATTTAGTTATAATGCACTTAGAAGACTACAACAAAATGCAAGACATACCTCAGATAGCATGCTCTATTTTAGAGAAGGTGCACAAGACGGACACTATTACTTAGGTATTATTCCTATCAATAATGGCGATTCTAATAAAAGACTAGGATATATATTTATTGATTTAGCAATTAAGGAATCAACAGGTGAGACTGTTTATCCGGAGTTGCTCCAACCCAATGCACAAAGAACATTTGAGAATGATGCAGGATATTCTTACGGTATTTATATTAACCGAAAGTTGTTGACCCAATCAGATGATTACACTTTCCCTATATTTATTAACAGGAACCCCAAAAGCGACTATGAATATCGTGATACTAAATCTGCATCAGAACTATGGTATAGAGCTAATAATACTAAAACTGTAGTAGTAGTACATAGTAGTACCTTATGGCTGGAAGTAATTACTCTATTCTCATATCTGTTTGGTATACAGGTAATGATTGCAATATTGATTGTATTATACAGGTCGACACTGTCTTACGTTGTAAAGCAAAAGCCATCACGTAAGCTTATCAGTTTTACGCTTAGGAGACGTATTCACTTCTCTATGTTGGGCATTGTATTGGTTTCGTTTTGTATTATAGGTACTGTTACTACTCTCTATTTTACATCTCAATACGGACAAAATAATAGAAAAAAACTACTTTCTGAGATGCAGCTAACTGAACGATCAGTAATGCAATATCTTATTCAGAACTATGGTGGCACAGGCATTGATGCTTTTAATAAAGCAGTCAATAACCCCGATTTTAAATACAAAATATCAGAGATAGCGAGTGGACAAAAAATAGACGTTAATATTTATGGTGCAAGTGGAATTTTGGCAGCTACATCGCAAGATAATATTTACGACCGAGCTTTGCTGGCACGCATTATGCGCCCTGAAGCATATATAGAACTATCAAAAAGGAATAGCCCATTGCTCATGCAGGATGAAAGCGTGGGCCTGTTGTCTTATCTATCTTGTTATGTGCCTATACGCGATGAGGGTGGTACAGCAATAGGTTATATCAACATACCTTATTTCTCATCGCAAAAAGAACTACGCTACCAGATATCGAATATACTTGTTGCGCTCATTAACCTATACGCATTCATTTTCCTGTTATCCGGCTTGTTTACCGTTTTCATTACGCAATGGATAACACGCAGCTTCAGCATTGTAATTAACAGATTTGAGAAAATAAACCTCAGCCAGAACGAATTGATAGAATGGCCTTATGATGATGAAATAGGTGTGCTGGTAAAAGAGTATAACAAAATGGTTAAGAACGTGGAAGAGAATGCTGTGTTGCTGGCCAAGAGCGAGCGAGAAGGTGCATGGCGCGAAATGGCGCAACAGGTAGCTCACGAGATAAAGAACCCACTGACTCCAATGAAGCTTAATATTCAGTACCTGCAACAGGCGTTGAAAAGTAATTATGAGAATATAGGAGAGCTTACTGCCAAAGTATCAGAATCACTGATAGAGCAGATAGATAACCTATCTTATATTGCGTCTGAGTTTTCGAACTTTGCGAAAATGCCTGAAGCAAAACCTGAGAATATTGACATTAATACCGTAATAACAAAAGCAGCTGAATTATACCTGAATGAAGATGCGGTAAAGATGATTATAGAACAACCGGAAGAAAATCTGTTTGTTTTTGCCGACCGGAGCCAGTTATTGCGTGTGTTTACAAACCTGCTGCAAAATGCGGTGCAATCTATACCCGAAGATAAGGTAGGTGAAGTAATTGTTGATATAAAGAAAGAAAACAAAACTGTTCTTATAGCCATTACAGATAACGGTACAGGTATCAGTAAAGAGGTAGTGGATAAAATATTCGAGCCTTACTTCACTACTAAATCATCAGGCACTGGGCTTGGATTGGCAATGACTAAAAAGATTATTGAGTTTTGGAAAGGCAAGATTTGGTTTGAAACAGAAGAGGGCAAAGGAACCACCTTTTTTATAACATTGCCATTAGCACAAGGTTAATTACCACATCTGTACTTCTCGCTCTAATTCTATATTGAATTTCTCTTTAACAGTTTTAAGGATATTGTTAGAGAGCTCCCAGATGGCACCGCCATCAGCTTGTCCATAATTCACCAATACTAAAGCCTGTTTTTCATGCACACCGGCATCACCTGCACGGAATCCTTTCCAGCCACATTGTTCAATGAGCCAGCCGGCCGGTACTTTTATCATATTGTGACCCGCAGGGTAAGAAGGGATATTTGGATAACTAAGTTTAAGTGCATCATATTGTTTTACAGGTATGGTTGGATTCTTGAAAAAGCTACCTGCATTACCAATAACGCGAGGGTCTGGTAATTTACTACTGCGAATAGCTATTACCGCGTCAGCAATGGAATGCAACGAAGGTTCTTTAACACCCATTTTTTTCAACTCTTCTTCAATGGCACCATAGCTGGTATTGAACTTAGGTGTTTTATTCAGTTTGAAAGTAACAGAAGTAATAAAAACTTTGTCTTTTAATTGATTTTTAAAAATACTATCGCGGTAACCGAAAGCACATTCGTTATTGTGATAAGGGAAAAACGTTTTGGCTTCCCAGTGCCATGCCGTAACGCTGTCAATTACATCTTTTACCTCTACACCATATGCACCGATATTTTGCATGGGTGCTGCACCAACTGTACCAGGTATGAGTGCTAGGTTTTCGATGCCTGCCCATTTATTGGCAATCGCATAGATAACAAAGTCATGCCAAATTTCGCCGGAAGCAACCTTTACCCAAACATGGTCGATATCTTCTTTTTCTTTGATAATGCCTTTCAGCTTATTGCGGAGCGTGAGCCCGTGAACTTTTCCGGTAAGCAGGATATTACTGCCACTGCCCATGATATGTTTTTCTGCAGGTAAAGAAGCATCATTGGAAATAGCAGCTAATTGGTTTTCCTCTGTTATCTCTGCAAAATATGCTGCAGACATATCTATGCCGAAGGTATTGTATGGTTTGAGTGAAACGTTCTGCTGTATTTGCATCGAGGACAAAAATAAGTTGCTTATCTTATTTCTTTTCAAATTTCTCTCCACGAAAGCGGATGCCCAAGCCTGGTGCACCACTGATGCGTATTTCGCCGTTGTTATATTGCAATCCATCAGCCACATCTTCTTTTAATAATATAGGGCCGTCAGCATCTACCTCATCTAATAATGGTAAGAGATGCGCAATAGCAGCACTGCCTATAGTACTTTCGTTCATAGAGCCTATCATTACTTTCATACCCAATTTGCGGGCGTTGTCTATCATACGCAGTGCAGGGGTGATGCCACCGCATTTGGTGAGTTTAATATTAATACCATCAAAACAACCCACACATTTTTGCACGTCTTCCTCTTCTACACAACTTTCATCGGCAAACAAGGGAATAGGGCTGAGGGCTTTCAACTCTTTCATTTCCTCCCAGGCTGTTTTGGCAAGAGGTTGTTCTATGAGATTTACACCGAGGGCTTGTAATTCGGGCAAGAGCTTTTTAGCATCTTCAAAATTCAATGACTCATTAGCATCTATACGAAAAGCGGATGTGGTATTAGCACGGAGTGTGCGTATTAAATCAATATCATCTGCACTGTGCATTTTTATCTTGTATATAGGCCAGGGATGAGCTTTCATTTTCTCTACCATCACTTCAGCAGTATCAATACCGAGGGTGTAATCTGTCAACGGTGCTTTCCATTGCAGGCCTAATAATTGAAACAAAGGCTTGCGGCGCAGTTGGGCAAACAAGTCCCAGCCCGCAATGTCCAATGCTGCAATCAGGAAGTTTTGCCCGGGCACCAAATGGTGCAGGAAGTGCCAGAAGCGTTGTGGGTCGGTAAGGGCATAACGCTCTATTATGCTGCGTTTGGCTTCCAGGTTGGCTATCATGTCTGGAACTGTAACATTGTAATAATGTATGGCAGGCGCCTCGCCAAAGCCGCGAAGCTGTCCCAAGGCCAACGATACCACCAAAGTGGGCTGGTGTGTTTTGGTGCCTTTGGCAATGGTAAATGGGTATTGAAAAGCTAAATCGAAAGGATAAGCGCGCAAATGCAACATTCGATAAAATTGCGACTATTTTTGCACACGGAAAACATCATTATGCCAAAGATTCCTAATTGGGTATTCCTGATACTCGTTGCTTTACATTTTTCTGCCGTGCGTATAGATATGATGGATATTGATGCCACACAATATGCTGAGATAAGCAGGGAGATGGCGCAGAGCGGTGACTACCTGCACCTGTATGACAGGGGTATAGATTACCTCGACAAACCGCCCATGTTGTTTTGGGTAAGTTCTGCCAGCATGAAAATATTTGGCGTAAATAATTTTGGGTATAAGTTTCCTTCTATACTCTTTGCCATTTGGGCAATGTATGCCGTTTATCGTTTGACGAGAAGAATGTATAACGAGGAAACAGGGCGCATGGCTGCGTTGATATTAGGTACGTGCCAAGGGATGTTTTTGATGACAAATGATGTGCGCACAGATACGATACTGATGAGCTGCGTGGTGACAGCATTGTGGATGATATATGAGGCAAACATTAAAAGAAAATCGTATTGGGTATTAGGTGGTACGTTAGCCATAGCCTGTGGTATGATGACCAAAGGGCCGATAGCGTTATTAGTGCCTGCATTTTGTTTTGGTACCGACTGGTTGCTGAAACGCCAATGGAAAAAGATCTTCAATCCGTATCATATAGTAGACGTAATACTGATAGCTATCTTCCTGATACCGATGAGCATAGGGTTGTACCAGCAGTTTGATATGCACCCCGAGAAAACGGTGAATGGCTTGCAGCATGTAAGCGGCTTGAGGTTTTTCTACTGGTCGCAGAGCTTTGGCAGGATAACAGGCGAAAGCCCTTGGGATAATGGTGCACCTTTTGAGTTTTTATTTGTGGGAATGTTTTGGGCTTTCCTGCCTTGGATGTTTTTATTCGTGCCTGCACTGGTATTAAAAGTGACAGAACTCATCAAACAAAAATTCAAGCTGCAACCGCAGCAGGAATGGATAACAACCGGTGGGTTTATCCTTTCTTATATCGCGCTGGGTTCATCGAAGTACCAGTTACCGCATTATATATTCGTGGTGTTCCCACTCTGTGCTATTATGGTGGCGAAACTGATTGCCGATTTTGCAGAAGGCAAGTATGCAGGACTATTGAAAGTGATGAAACCTTTGCAGGCGATAGCCTCCGCACTGATAATGATAGCGGCACTGCTGACGATAGTGGTAGTGTTCCCAACTGCAACATCCGGGTTTATGATAGTGCTATGGACGATAGTTTTTGGTATCTGGCTGTTTATGGTTATCAGAAAAACGAAAGTGAAGTATTTTTGGCTAAGTGTTGCAGCCATTATTTTTGCCAATGTATTTCTCACTCATCATTTCTATTACAACCTGTTGCAATACCAGTTGGGCAGCAAATTGGGCAAGTATATCAAAGAAAAAAGATTGGATGTAAACAGCCTTACGCAATATAAAATAGACCACCCTCTGAACGCATTGCATTATTATGCCGATAAGGTAATAGCGCTGGACAGTAACGAACTGCAAAGCGGTAATTATGTGCTGGCCTCTTACAATGGTATGGCTGACATCAAGCAACAAAACATACCCTATGAATTACTATTAGAGGGAGATTATTTTAAATGCAGCGAACTGACGCCCGAATTTTTAAACCCACAAACAAGGAATAAAGCAACACAGCGGTTTTATTTTATTAGAATGAAATAAAAAAGGCGTGCATCGCACGCCTTTTTTATTTATAAACTAATGTTCTATTTAAATTGCTTAAAATAATAAGTAGTACCGTTTTCTTCCATTATCAGCTCGTTGTTTTCACATTTGATAACATGAAACTGGCGGCGGTCTTTACCGTTGAGGTACACAGTTTGATTACTATAGTTTTCAACAAACCATGATGGGGCTTGGTCTGCATCGCGTTGCGCACAGAAAGCACCCCATTTGCCATCTTGTGGAGCATTATAAAAATCAACCCATTTCAACTGGCGGGTATAATCAATGTCATTCACCTTAGTTGCGTTAGTACGTTTGAACACTGACCAATGTCCGGCCATTTGCTGCACACTATTTACAGGTGCATATACTTCCTGCCTTTTTGCCTGAGGTGAATTGACAGCAGGTGTATAACGCCTGAACTCATAAGTACCTGCATCGTCTTTTAAAACCAAAGTATTGTTATCTTGGCTGATGATGTTGAAATAACGCATACCCATATCCAATGCTCCTGCTTCATTTTTGAAAGTACCGCGATATATGAAGCCACCTGATTTTTGCCACACGTATTCATTATTCTTAAGGAACTCTATAAAAATAGTGTCTGTATAGGTAACATAACTTTTGCCGTTCATTCGTGATACCTCGCGCCAGTTACCCTGAAGGTCACCTTTACAAAAAGCGATTATGGGCGCAAAACAAAATGACAACAATAATACTTTTTTCATGATTCTCTTTTTATCTAAACTGTTTAAAATAATAGGTAGTACCATTTTCTTCTATAATGAGTTCATTGTCCTGACATTTGATAACATGAAACTGGCGGCGATCTTTGCCATAGCAATAAATGATCTGGTTGTTATAGCTTTCCACATACCATGAAGGTGCATTATCAGCATCCCTCTGTCCAAAGAAATCTCCCATTATACCTTGTCCGTCGTTATTATAAATGTCAATCATTTTCAGCTGACGCGTATAATCAATATCTGCGGGTTTTATATTCCCGTTGGTACGTTTGTATACCGACCAGTGTCCTACCATTTGACGCAGACTGTTAACAGGATCGTATACTTCAGGTGCTCTGTATTCAGGCGCACTTGGCACTGGGACGTAACTTTCAAATTCATATATAGCAGTACCATCAGTCATGGTTAGGTTATAGCCGTCATTGCTGATGATATCGAAATTACGCATACCTAAATCAAGAGCATTACCACTCTTAGTGTATGTACCACGATAAATGAAGCTGCCTATTTTATGCCATACATATTCATTCCCCTGCCGGAACTCAACGAAAATTGTATCGGCGAAATTGATATTTTGATTACCTGCATTACGACGGCTTACTTCTCGCCAGTTGCCTGTCAATTGTCCCGCTGTACGACGTTGAGAATTGTTTGTTGCAGATGCACGCTCAACAATATATACCTGTTCTGTTTTTTGCTGAGCAGGGTAATTTGACGCAGGAATTGCTTCTGCACTATTATTATTTTGTGCTTGCACTTCACTCGCACGTTGATGTACTGACCAATAAGAAGTAGAACTATGGCTACTGTATGAGCTGGTGGTAGCAGTTGTTTGTGGTTTTACAGTATTTGTTGGCGGGTAGTAATATTCTTTTGGGCTATATGTAGCTGTAGTACTGTACAGTCCTTTACTCTGAAAATCATTTGCAGCAGGTTTATAACGTTTAAACTTATAAAAGCCTGTTTCGTCACCCAATAACATCAGGTTACCATCTATATACAGCAAATTGAAAAAACGGTCGCCCATTTCAATACCTGTTGGTTCAATCGAATAATTGTTTCTGGAAACATATCCGTTGCGTTCCTGAAACAGGCATTCATTTCCTGAAAAGAAATCAATCTTCATCGTATCTTTAAAACGCAGATATTCGTTGTTATTATTTCTTCTGGATATTTCTTTCCAGCTACCCTGTACATCACGAGAGGTATATCCGCAGAAAGCAATAATAGGCGTACATATCAAAAAGATGGATAGAATCTTTTTCATCACTTTGGTTTTTTGTTTTGAGTAATTAGCGTTACGTATATAAAAGTATTCAAAAATATGATAATAAACTGCTTATGCCATCAAATACATTGAATATCACCGTAATACAACCAGATATTGTATGGGAAAACAAACAGACTAATCTTGCTAACTATGAATCTTCAATAACAAGTATTACGGATAAAAAGGAGGTGATTGTGTTGCCAGAGATGTTTTCTACTGGTTTTAGTATGAATACGGCTGAAATGGCCGAAACTATGGATGGGCCTACAGTAAATTGGATGAAGCAGATAACACGTGACCACAAATGTATATTAACAGGCAGCATTATTATAAGAGAAGGAGACAATTATTATAACCGCATGCTATGGGTGCAGCCTGATGGCGTGGTATACCATTATGATAAACGCCATCTTTTTGCTTATGCCGATGAACATAACCATTACACTCCGGGCGATAAAAGGTTGATTGTAAGCGTTAAAGGTTTTAGGATATGTTTAATGGTGTGTTATGACTTGCGTTTTCCAGTTTGGGCTAGGAATCTTGATGAAGCGTATGATGTATTATTATATGTAGCTAACTGGCCGGAGAAAAGGAGCATAGCATGGCGCACACTATTGCAGGCAAGGGCAATAGAAAATATGAGTTATGTGGTAGGAGTAAACCGTGTAGGTAAGGATATGAAGGGGTTGAATTATATCGGAGATAGCAGTGTTTTTGGTCCCTTGGGCGAGATGATATTTCAAGTATCAAACAGTGAGGCAATACAAACCATTACATTAGAAAAAGAAGTTGTAGAGGCTACAAGGGCACAATTACCCTTCCTGAAAGATGCTGATAAATTTATCATATTGTAACGACTGGAATACCTCAATTACCCCTGTATTTTGTTAGCTTTGCCACCCAATCTGAAATTTAAGGGCTCATGTGGCATCGTATAGCAGCTTTTATTATTAAGTTCCGCATCACATTGCTGCTGCTTTTATTAGCTGTTACCATTTTTATGGGCTATCAGGCCAGCCAGGTGCAGCTGAGTTATGAGTTTACCAACGCGATACCTACCGATAATCCCAAATACTTAGATTACCAGGCATTCCGTAAACAGTTTGGGGAAGACGGTAACCTGATGGTAATCGGTGTGCAAACAGATAAATTCTTCGAGCAGGATTTCTTTACAGGTTACAGCAACTTAGTACATCAATTGGAAAAAGTTAAAGCTGTTGAAAATGTATTGAGTATTCCTGGTGCCATCAACTTAAAAAAAGATACTGCAAGCGGACAACTGAAAGTAGTGAAGCTAGCCGAAGCAGATACCAATGCGGATAGTTTTAAGAACGCGTTTTATAACCTACCCTTTTACAAAGGCTTTTTATATAATCCTGATAGCAACAGTTACCTGATGGCTTTGCGCATAGATAAAAAAGTGCTTAACTCGAAAAACCGTGCAGGTGTTGTAAATGAGATATTGAAGTATGCAGATTCATTTGGGAAACAACATGGCATAGAAATGCATTATTCAGGCTTGCCGCTCATACGCACAATGATGGCCAGCCAGGTGCAGAGTGAAATGAATTTGTTCCTTGTGCTGTCGTTTGTGTTGACTGCTGTTATTCTTGCATTATTCTTCCGTTCATTCATGGCTGTACTGGCATCGATGTTGGTTGTAGCTGCTGGTGTTGTATGGTCGCTGGGAACAGTAGTGCTGATGGGCTATAAGATAACCCTGCTCATTGCATTAATACCACCGCTGATAGTGGTGATCGGTATTCCTAACTGTGTTTATCTTCTTAATAAATATCACTCAGAATACAGCAAGCATCAAAATAAAGCTAAAGCTCTATTGCGCATGGTTGACAGGATGGGTATAGTAACATTGTTTACCAACCTGACTGCAGCGATAGGTTTTGGTGTATTCTTTTTTACTAAGAGCGCTTTACTGAAAGAATTTGGTTTGGTAGCAGGTGTTAACATTATGGCGATTTTCGTTATCTCACTGATATTCATCCCTGCTCTGTTTAGCTTCTTGCCTCCGCCAAAAAGCCGTCATACGAGCTATATGGAAAGCGGATGGATAACACGTTTGTTAGATATGCTTACACGTTGGGTATTCAGTCACAGAATGTGGATATACGGAGCTACCATTATTATTTGCATATTCAGTGTAATGGGTATGATGCGGCTGAATAGTGTGGGGCATATTGTAGACGATTTGCCGAAAGAAGCAAAGGTGTACCAGGACCTGAAATTTTTTGAGAAGAATTTCCGTGGTGTGATGCCGCTGGAAATCGTGATAGATACCAAAAAGAAAAATGGTGCTGCTGGATTGCCAGTTTTGCAAAAAATGGATGAACTCGGCATTTATTTACAACAGTTCCCCGAAATAGGGCATTCACTCTCTATCACAGACGGTATCAAGTTTGCAAGGCAGGCATATTATGAGGGTGATAGCAGCAGCTATGCTGTGCCTAATACATTTGACGGTGCGTTCATTCAACCATATTTAAGAGGTAAGGGTGACAAGAACAGCATGTTTAATAAACTGCTACGCTCATTTATGGACAGTACCAAACAGAAAACGCGTATCAGCATCAACATGGCTGATGTGGGTTCTAAACGTCTGCCAGTGTTGTTGGATAGTATACGCCCGAAAGTGGCAGAGTTGTTTGATAGTACACGCTATCATGTGACATTTACCGGCACGAGTGTAGTTTTCCTTGAAGGAAGCAAGTTTATCATTAATAGCTTGCGTGATAGTTTAATACTGGCGTTCATTATGATATTCGGTTGTATGGTGGCATTATTCCGTTCATGGAGGATATTGCTGATATCTATTGTTATCAATATCGTTCCGCTGATGATAACTGCTGGCATCATGGGTTGGCAGGGTATTCCTATTAAGCCATCAACGGTGCTGGTGTTCAGTATTGCTTTGGGTATTACAGTAGATGTTACGATACGTTTCTTAGTGAACTTTAAACAGGAACTGAAACGCCATGATGAAGGCATTGCGGAAACTGTACGTCGCACAATACATGATACAGGGTTGAGTATTATTTATACATCGCTTATCCTTGTGGCTGGTTTTGCTGTATTTATCCTTTCTGATTTTGACGGCACCAAATCATTGGGTTATCTCACATCGCTTACTTTGTTGCTCGCAATGGTTACCAACCTTACACTGCAACCGGCATTGCTGCTTTGGATGGACAAGGCACTGAGCAAAAACAAATCTGCCGACTTCCTGATGGAAGATGAGGGAGAAGATGAAGAATTAGCAGAGAATGACAAATTATAACCCCTCGATCAATGCTTCCAGCTCTGCAATTATCATAGCTGTTGCACCCCAAACAAGATGGTCTGCATCCCACTGATAGGCAGGTGCTTTGATGGTAATATCGGGGAAAGCTAAAGGCGTGATATGTGTAATTATCTTCTTTTCGGAAACGAAAAATTCTTTCAACGGTACATCAAAAACATATTGTACTTCCGAAGGATTAATAGTAGGTTCAGGAGGTTGTTGCAAATAACCCACATAAGGATGCACCATAGAATAACTGACCGGTATATATAAAGAAGTAAGCGAGCCTAAGACTTCTATTTGTTCGGCAGGAATGCCCACTTCTTCAAACGTTTCGCGCAATGCTGTGTCTTGCAAAGTAGTATCAGCATCTTCTTTGCGTCCACCCGGGAAAGCAATTTGTCCGCCATGCGCCCTACCATCGTTTACCCGTTTTATAAGCAGCAGATTGAGTTCATCATTTTTAGGAAACAGCAAAGCCATTACTGCGCTTAGTCTGGCATCGTCAGGAATAACAGATGGCAGCTCGCGTACACGTGCTGCCATTTTATTTTGTGCTTCAATACCCGGTAGGGGTAATAGCAATCTTTCTTTTAATCGTTCTATGGTATTATCCTGCACTACCCGTTTCGTTCTTTTTATTTTCGTTGCGGAAATAACTCAATGCACCTGATGGACAACGGTTTACCTGTTGTATGATACGTTCAGTATCTGCACCACTCATTTCTATCCATGGATGTTTGCGAGGGTCAAAAACATTTAGGAGTTCCGTCCAGCAAATTTTTGAATGTTGGCAAACTTCGGGTTTCCATACAATTGTTATCTCTCCGTTTGTATAATGTTTAACCATATCTCTAAGATACGAAACCTGTTACATTTGCATAGGTACTTCTACCAGCAGCACATCACTATCTGCCAGTGCTTTCAGCTCCAATGTTTCAGTATTGCTAACACCTGCGGCATCACGTTTGGTTAGTTCCTGTCCATTAGCGGTTATGTTACCATCAATCAAAAACACATATATGCCATGATGGTCGCTATGCAATTTGTGCTGAATAGTGTTACCCTCTTTCAAACTGGTACGATATATCCATGCATCCTGGTGGATTTTTAAACCTTCATCTTCTTTATCAATAGGTGATACCAGCATTTGCAATTTGTTGACGCGCTCTTTTTCATCAAACACCGTTTGTCCATAGCGCGGCTCTACATTCTTCTTATCCGGAAAAATCCAGAGTTGTAACAAATTCACTGGGTCAGTATCATCGTGGTTGTATTCACTGTGAAACACTCCTGTACCCGCACTCATTACCTGCACTTCACCGGGATAAATAGCCTGGGTATGTCCCATGCTGTCTTTGTGCTCCAATGCACCGTCAAGTACAACGGTGATTATTTCCATATTATCATGCGGATGCTTGCCAAATCCTTGCCCTCCGGCTACGATATCATCATTCAGTACGCGGAGTGCACCAAAATGAATCTTTGTGGGGTCATAATAGCCCGCAAAACTGAAGGAATGGTGGGCGTTGAGCCAACCATGGTCTGCATGGCCACGGAGGCCTGCTGCATGAAATACTACTTTTGACATATATACCTCTTATTCTTTTGTAATGTATGGTGCAAATTTACACCCAAACCATACCGACTGACAAATTTGCACGTCTATACAACTATTGGTGAAGTTAATACTGTCTTAATGGTTTGTAACTGCATTTAATTAATCACTAAATTGTCTGAAATTAGGAAAATGAAGAAGCGCTATTTTATTGCTGTGGGTTTGCTTGCCTGCCTCTGTTCTACTGAAAGCCATGCCCAGGTTTATGATACCGTGAAAAGAAAAGACCCTGATGGCTGGTTGTTTATACAAGTAAGAAAAGATAATGTACCTTATATGGAAGGTAATTTGCATAACGGGGTAAAGGAAGGCGTTTGGACCTATTTGTGGTCGCTGGGATATCCTAGTTTAATGGAAACTTACCTGCATGGAGTAAAGGATGGTGTAACCGTAAAGATAATTGAAGAGGGTCAGGTAGACGCTGTAGAGCATTATAAAAATGGCAAACTGGAAGGTCCTAGACGCACTTACCACATAAGAGGGCCTATATTTGAAGAAACCTATTATTCTGAAGGCAAGAAAAATGGTAAGTATACTAAGTGGTATAAGACTGGTATAAAGCAGGAAGAAGGTATTTATCATAATGATATTAGAGAAGGAGCATCAACTTGGTATTATGCCAGTGGGAAAAAGGCAGTGGAATATGAATATGATCATGGAGAAATAGATGGGAACGCAGTTTCGTATTACGAAAATGGTAAGGTAAGCGAGGTAGGAAAATATAATATGGGCAAGAAGGTGAGTACCTGGAGAGAGTTTTATGAGAGTGGCAATGTAAAAGCTGAAGGTAAGTACGAAGACAACGAGAAAAATGGAGATTGGAAAGTATACGAGGATAAAGAGAAAGACGCTAAGTTTAACATAGTAAAGTATAATAAGGGCACAGAAGTAAAAAAATAATTATGCCGCAAAATATTTTGGTAATAGATGATGAAAAAGCCATCCGCAAGTCATTGATGGATATATTGAGCTTTGAAGGATTTGGAGTTGATGAGGCAGCAGATGGTGCAGAAGGTTTGAAAAAAATAAAAGAGAACAGTTATGATTGCATTTTGTGTGATATTAAAATGCCAAAGATGGACGGCATGGAAGTATTGGAACAGGTTCGTGAACTGAATTTCGATACACCTTTCATTGTAATATCAGGACATGCGAATATAGAAGCAGCTGTAGAAGCTGTGAAGAAAGGCGCGTACGATTTCATATCTAAACCTCCTGATTTGAATCGCTTGCTGATAACTATTCGCAATGCGATGGATAAAAAATCGCTGGTAACTGAAACCAAGCAACTTCGTAAACGTATTACACGCAGTGCTGAAATGGTGGGCGAATCGGAACCAATGCAAAAAATCAAAGATACCATCAACAAGGTGGCACCTACCGACGCGCGTGTATTGGTAACAGGCGAGAACGGCGTAGGTAAAGAATTGGTGGCAAGACGCATACATGAATTGAGTGCAAGGGCAAACGGACCATTGATAGAAGTAAACTGCGCAGCAATACCTTCTGAATTGATTGAGAGCGAACTCTTTGGTCATGAGAAAGGCTCATTTACTTCTGCTATCAAACAAAGGATAGGCAAATTCGAACAGGCAAGTGGCGGTACTTTATTCCTTGATGAGATAGGTGATATGAGCCATGATGCTCAGGCAAAAGTATTACGTGCGTTGCAGGAAGGAAAGATAACCCGTGTGGGTGGAGATAAAGAAATAAAAGTAGATGTACGCGTGATAGCTGCTACGAATAAAGACCTGATGCAGGAAGTAGAAGAGAAAAAATTCAGACTTGACCTGTATCACAGGCTGAGTGTGATATTGATACATGTGCCATCACTGAACGAAAGAAAGAATGATATTCCGATGCTGATTAAACATTTTATGGAAGATATTAGCGAAGAATATAAACAAGCACCAAAAGAAATTGAAGATAGTGCAGTAGAAGCGTTGCAGCAATATAACTGGACGGGAAATATCCGCGAATTGCGTAACGTGGTAGAAAGACTTATTATTTTATCTGATAAAAAAATAACCAAGAAGGATATCGACAATTATATCTTTCTGAAATAATATAACTATGAAGAAATTCTTTCCTGTTTTAGCCCTTATGATTGCATGCCAGATGCATGCCGATGCACAAAAAATTTATGTAAAAGTTGGTGCAGGTTATGCTTTTCCCCAAGCTGGTAACAGTTACGATGTTGGCAATGGTGTATACGGAGGTACAGCTAAAGTTGTGCAAACCGTAAACCAGGAAATGCTGGAGTTTAAAGTTAAAAAGGCTTCTTTTAGTGCAGGAATGCAGGCAAATTTGGGGGTTGGGATAAAACTTAATAAACATTTTTCCGCAGAGATCAATACAATAGCCACAGTGGCTACAAGGCATTATAAATATCATCTGGATGAAACATACAATGCTCCCGAGTTTTATAAAACGGATATTACAACCCATGCAGATATGCCGGTAATGTTATGCCCTTCCATTGTGATGCAGACGGGAGATGTGTTGAATATATATGCTCGTGGAGGATTGGTATTACCGCTAGCTCATAAAATAATTATTGACGGACATCTGGAGGGCCATAGCCCTAACCCGAATGCCGCAACAGGTGTGATAGATTTTACGCAAGAGCTTAAAACGAGGTTTAATATTGGTTTTACAGGAGCGGCAGGCGTGAAATACAAAATTGGTAATCGAACAGCTTTATGGGTTGAAGCAAATCTGATTTCTTTATCCTTATATGCGAAAGAGCAACGCTATACAAATCTCATAGCTGACGGACAAAATGTTTTAGGGTCACTTACTGTAAATCAAACGGTAACAGAGTTTGCAATGTCAAACAGTTCAACTGACCCCCGTAATTCAAATGTACGCCCTGCGTATTCTGTGCCTTTCAGCAGTTTTGGCATTCAGGCAGGGATATCTCTTGAATTGTAATTAGCGTAATCTATCTAGCGATTTTACAAGCTTCTCGTCTTTATTGATACCACGGATAGCCATGAACATAAAAATGATAGCAATTACAGGTAATACAGCACCGATACTATAACTGGTTGTACCTGCACTTTGAGGTGCAATGCTATTGCTAAAGTTAGTAACACGCATGATCATTTCAGAAATAAAGCCGATGGTAAAAATCATACATAAAGCCACCATTGTGCGCTGACGCTTACGTTGCTTAAATAGGAATATCGCAACCAAAGGCAATATTGTTATTGCCAAAGCGATTAGCATTGACGGATAGTGGTCGTTAACACGAATAGATGTATTTAATAAGACCCCGCTATTATTTAATTCTGCATGATAAAAATCAAAGTAGAATAAGCCTGCATTACATAATGCAGCCAATAAAAGCCAAACAGATTGAATGCGTTGTATCATACTATAAAATTCTAAAAACTAATTTCCAAATCTTAATTAATCATTGCAGCGCCGAAATAAGGTTGCAGTGCTTCAGGTATCTTGATACCATCAGGTGTTTGATGGTTCTCGATAATACATGCCATAATGCGTGGTAATGCCAGTGAGCTGCCGTTCAATGAGTGCACCAACTGTGTTTTACCATTGCCGTCTTTATAACGTATTTTCATACGGTTGGTTTGGAAGGTCTCAAAGTTTGACACAGAGCTTACTTCCAGCCAGCGTTCTTGCGCTGCACTATATACTTCCAAATCATAAGTACGAGCAGAAGCAAAGCTCATATCACCACCGCACAGGCGCAATACACGGTATTGTAAGCCTAAGTCTTTCAATAATTTTTCTACGTGTGCCACCATTTCTTCCTGCACATCATAGCTTTTATCAGGGTGTACCAATTGTACTATCTCTACTTTATCAAACTGGTGTACGCGGTTCAACCCACGCACATCTTTACCATAAGAACCTGCCTCGCGGCGGAAACATGGTGAGTATGCTGTCATCTTAACAGGCAACTCTGCTTCGGTTAGTATTGTATCGCGATACACATTCGTTACCGGCACTTCCGATGTAGGTATCATGTACAAATCATCAGCAGGCATATAATACATCTGTCCTTCTTTGTCAGGCAAGCTGCCTGTACCGAAAGCAGATGTTTCATTCACCATGTACGGCGGATAATATTCTGTATATCCCGCATTGATGTTGTGGTCGAGGAAATACGCAATCAATGCGCGTTGCAGTTTTGCACCTTGCCCTATGTACACAGGGAAACCGCTACCCGTAATCTTTACACCCAGTTCAAAATTGATAAGGTTGTATTTTTCTGTCAGTTCCCAGTGCGGTACTTTTTGTGCACTCAGGTCCGGCATATTATCCCATTGGCGTACTACTTCATTATCTTCAGCAACACGTCCTTCTGGTACACTGCTATGCGGCAGGTTTGGTAGTTTCACAATCATGTCAAACTGTTCTTTCTCCAACTCTGCCAATTTATCAGCCAGTTCTTTAGTTTGTTCTTTGTGTTTGGCAACTTCTGCTTTCATGGCTTCGGCTTCTTCTTTTTTGCCTTGTCCCATGAGCTGGCCTATGCTTTTTGATGCCGAATTGATAGAAGCTAAAAGTGTATCATTTTCAACCTGTATCTGGCGGCGTTTTTCATCTATTGCAATGATGTCGTCCACCAAATTAAGTTCCTTAAAATGTTTCTTCTTTAAACCTTCGAGTACAAGCTCTTTGTTTTGCCTGAATAATTGTATCGGCAGCATAAATTTTGATAATTGAGCAGCAAACTTAACTAAAAAACCCGTCATAGACGGGTTATATAATCAATCACTTACTACTTATTACTTTCTACTCTCCTATGGTACTTCTACCACGTTCAGTATCTCGTTCAGTATCTGTTCGCTGGTAATGTTTTCAGCTTCTGCCTCGTAGGTAATGCCAATACGGTGGCGCATCACATCATGGCACACGGCGCGTATATCCTCCGGTATCACATAACCGCGGCGCTTGATAAAGGCATAAGCTTTAGCAGCCAGTGCCAGGTTGATACTGGCACGTGGAGAACCGCCATAACTAATGAGCGGTTTCAGCTTATTAAGCTTAAACTCCTCAGGAAAACGTGTTGCAAATACGATGTCCAATATATATTGTTCAATTTTTTCATCCATATATACCTCACGAACCAATTGGCGGGCACGGATAATATCGTCAGTTGTAACAACAGCATTTATTTTGGCAAGACCCTGTGGCTGCAGATTTTGACGTATGATATGGCGTTCTTCTTCTTTTTTAGGATAGGTGATAACTACTTTTAGCATAAAACGGTCCACCTGTGCTTCGGGCAGTTCGTAAGTACCTTCCTGTTCTATCGGGTTCTGGGTAGCCAATACCAGGAAAGGTTCTTCCAGCTTGTAAGTATTATCGCCAATTGTTACCTGGCGTTCCTGCATAGCTTCAAGGAGCGCACTTTGCACTTTTGCCGGGGCACGGTTTATCTCATCTGCCAAAATGAAGTTGGCGAAAATAGGTCCCTTACGCACCGCAAATTCATGTGCCTGCGGGTTATAGACCATAGTGCCTAATACGTCAGCAGGAAGCAAATCAGGTGTGAACTGTATACGTGCAAAACGCGCTTGAATAGCAGATGCCAGCGATTTGATGGCCAGTGTCTTTGCTAATCCCGGTACACCTTCTAACAATACGTGACCATTAGCCAGCAAACCTATCATCAGGCGTTCCACCATATGTTTCTGGCCTACAAGGGCCTTATTCAGCTCCATTTGCAGCAATTCTATAAAAGCACTCTGCTGGTGGATGCGTTCGTTTAGTTCTCTTACGTCAAAAGATGAAGTAGTTGGTTCCATAATATATCAACTAAGGACTGCAATATATTACTTCTGAAAATTAGTAGGAATGTAAATTTTCCTAAAAATGAGTTAAACCCAAAAGGGCAAAAGCACTGTTGGGTTCGCCGCTATAGATAATAAAGCCATTAATATTGACGACAACTAAAAAAGACGAGGATTTTCAAGGCTGCTTATCGGATCACTAAATCCCCTCAGACGACTTTCATGGACTGAATGTAAATACCGTAGCTTTGCAGGCGATGGAAAATTTTGAAGAACGCTGGATACAGGTAGAATTCCTGATGCGGGAGCGCTTTGGTAAAGTGCCCGATATGGAAGGTATTTTGTTTTTGATAGGTATTAATGAGTTAGGCGATGTGCCGGGTAAGAAATTCAGTAAAGAACAGAAACAGGATTTGATGCATATAGCGGTTTGCAGCCTGCTAAGCCGCAGGGGCTATTATGAATATGAAGGCCGTGATGGCGACGGATGGCCTCATTATATGTTGCTAAAACCAGTAGAAGCCAATGGATTGCATGGGCAGGAAAGGATACTTAAGGAGTGTGTAATAGAATATTTTGAGGAGTAAAAATTGTATTAATCAGTTAGTTGAAAGCTAACCCTTTGACTGACCCACATTTTTACAGGCTTATCATCGAACTTTCCGGGTATCCATTTTTTCATAAGATTAATAACTCTTAATGCTTCTTTGTCCATTAATGGATCAGCATTTTGAATTATTTTAGTATCACATAGCTTTCCAGTTTCATCAATATATAAACTAATTATTACAGTTCCCTCAATTTTTTTGTTTTGGCATTTAAAAGGATAACGTATGTTTTCAGAGAGGAAAGTGCGAGTATCTTGCGAATAAACAGGTTGTTGAAGCATTGGATAAAACTCAAATTCCTCACCAGCTTCATTATATCTTTTACCTGTTACTTGTGAGCCGAAATAGTTTTCTTCAGTTTTAATTTTTCCGCTTTTATAGTAACTAGTAAACTTGCCAAGGCGTTGACCATTAAAATAATTTTCAATGAAATACAGAATATTTGTACCTGGGTAATAATATTTCCATTCTCCTGATTCTACATTGTTTAAACACTGACCTTCCGCTTCTTTATTTCCAATACTATCATATCTAACAGTGTATCCGGTGAGAATAATAGAATCTTGCGATAAAGAAAAACTTTCCATTTGCTTTATACCAGACATGTAATAATCTGTAACCTTATACATTTCTTCCACTTTTTGCAAGGGGGGCCTGAAATAAGCAGCGTTCTTAGGCTTTGTTCTATTCCAATTTTTATCAAAGAAAGTTGTATCTCCTGAATTCCCAAATGCGGAAAAATTGCACAATACAACTGTTATAATAAATACAATTTTCATTATGTCGAAGATAATATTCTTCTCTCATGGTTTTATTGAAGCCTTTCAAAAACAGTATGAAAAATACATTTCAAAATTTTAAGTATCTCTATAAAAAACTCCCATTTGAGTAAATAGTAATGGAGTTCGTACTATACATAAAAAAGCCCCTCAATTTGAGGGGCTTTTTTATAACTATTTAAGAAGACTTATTTCACAACAGAAAGTTGCTGTGTCATTGTTCCTTTTTCTGTTTGCAATTTGATAGTATACAAACCTGTAGCAAGGTCAGCAGTGTTAATGCTTATATGTTGCGTACCTTTTTCGTATTGTACAGCATTAACTGTATTTACTACACGGCCAACTGCATCTAATACTTGTAGACCAACAGAAGATTTCTCTGTAAGTGTGAATGCTAAGGTTGTATTATCATTAGCAGGGTTAGGATATACACTCAAATGTTGAACACCCGCGTCTACGTTCGTAACACCTAATGGCATAGTAATGTTTTGGCTGTTTAATACTGCGCCATCAGAGTTGCGTAGCAGGATAACAATAGCTTTCATGTTCGCTCTATTGTATGGTTGGGGTACAGTGAAAGCAGGGAAAATATAATCATAAGTAGTACCTGCAGTCATTGTTGACGGTAAGCTGCTTGCAGCACCTGTTGGGGTTGGAACAATCATACGTGCAACAAAATTGTATGACATTTGGCTTGCTGGTACCACAGAAGGTTCATTGTACCAGTTGTGTCCAGCACCATTTAAAGGACCATAGTTGTGCGAACTATAGTAATTATGTTGGTCCCAAGTGCTGCCATCAGGCCCGCCACGTACATTATCTTCTGCTAAAACAAGAGCAAGTCTATAATCACCACTTAAATTAAGCGCAGGTTTCACTGATGCTTTTACAGAAAAATCAAAACTTGAAGCACCCATATCAGTGATTGTTATATCAGCAAAACCGAAATAATCTTTTTGTTGGTTGTATACATCAATCAATGCGGATGGGTCAAGTACATCCCTTCTATCAACAATAACGTCAGGATATCCACCGATTTTAGTGCCTACAAATGCATCATAGGCGGCTACTTCCATTGGGTCATTATTATGAACAGCTACCAAGCTAAAATGACTTGCATAATTATTAGCTAAAGAATCCATATAAACAGCACCGCGAGGGCAGAAACCACACCATGTACCAGTTCCTTCTTCTACAAATATTTTTTTAGTGGGATTAAAAGAAACTGCGGTAACGCTTGTATTCATTGTATCATTTGTGTTATCAGCATCACCTGGTAATTCGACCCACATTTTTATCGGATAATCGCCTAAGCTACCGGGCATTGTGTAAGGATTAGAACAAGTAAAAGTGTAAGAAGTAAAAGGAGCAATACTAACACTTGAAACGGTATTAGATACAGCGGGATTAGCACCTTGCTGATATTTAACTATAATTGAAGTAATAGTTGAAGCGCCTTTATTAAAAATTGTACCGCCTAATGTGAGGTTAGCATTTGTTACTGCATAATCAGTAGGTGAGCCTGCAACTGGTGTAACAGCAGTTAAAGCAGCATCATTTGCAGCAGGCACATAAACTTTAATATTATCTATACCTACACCTGGTAGCTTAGTACCATCATCAGTATATTTAATAGCAAGTTGTACATTGTTTGCACCGGCATACGCTGTCAGGTTCACATAATGTGTTTGCCACATTGTGCTATTGCCTTTTAGCGTATCAATATTTGTCCAATTAGCACCACCATTGGTAGTTATCTGAACTATACAAGTTTCCTTTTTGCCCGTGCTGTTATATACACCACCAACAAAATAGTAGTCAAAAGACAAATAAGGGGTTGTGACACCAGTCAAATTAAAAACAGGAGAAGTTAATGTAGAAGGGTTATTATTTTCATCATTGTTCCAATCGTCAATGAATGCATATTGTGTATGTGCGGGACAAGTCCATGGACTTTGAGATACTACGGCACCTGAATTCGTTTTCCAGCCGGTTGTAGCTGCGGTTGTTTGTATCCAACCCGCAGGTAGTGCGGGAATGGTAGCAGATTCAAAATTCTCCTGCAATTTTACCTGTGCATCACTTGTAGCACACGCACCAAAAATTGCAGCAGTAAATAGTGTAGTTATTTTTCTCATCACAGAAATTTTAGTCGTCTAAATTACCAATATTTCCAATATTAAATTCGTATTAAAAAATAATTCACCCCTATTTTCGCTTATTTACTACTTTTGTGCCGTTGCACAGCAACACGGGGTGCCTGAAAATAAGGGCTGAGATTATACCCGCTGAACCTGGACCGGGTAATGCCGGTTAGGGAGTAGCAAATCAGCTAATAAGTTTTACCCCATTTTATACATCCTTGCGTAAAGGCCATACGCTATTGTATAAGATGGAGCATCACTTATGATAACGGCGCCTCATTTGTACTTTAAAAACAAATGACGGTATGCAAAATTTAAACAAATCATTATTGACTATTGCAGCTATGTGTGCTGCTACAAGCACTTTTGCGCAGCAATCAGACACTGCTAAAGCAAAACCATTACATCCTGTAGAGGTACGTTCGTTAAGGGCAGGCTCTAACAGCCCTTTTGTAAAAACGGAGCTCAACGCTGCTGATATTGAAAAAGCCAACTTGGGGCAAGACTTGCCTTATCTACTGCAATACACGCCATCGGCTGTGGTAACCAGCGATGCCGGTACGGGTGTAGGCTATACTGGCTTGCGTGTACGTGGTACGGACGGCATTCGTATGAATGTGACCATGAACGGTATCCCTGTAAATGATGCCGAATCACAGGGGGCATTTTTTGTCGACTTCCCGGATATTGCATCATCAACTAGTTCTATACAATTGCAGCGCGGGGTAGGAACATCTACTAACGGTGCGGGTGCTTTTGGCGCTACGATGAGTATCAGCAACCTGCAACAGGCAGAAACGGCGAGTGCTGAGGTAAGTAATAGCTATGGGTCTTTCAATACTTGGAAAAATACTGTGCATGGCGGAACAGGATTGCTGAAAGGCGGGTTCCAGTTTGATGCACGTTTGTCGCAAATAACTTCTGATGGCTATATAGACCGCTCAGCAAGTAATCTGAAAGCATTGCAACTAATAGCAGGCTGGAAAATAAGTAAGCGCACATCTTTGCGTTTTATGGTGATGACCGGTAAAGAAAAAACAGGGCAGGGATGGAATGGTGTGACAGGAGATTCATTGAAAACAAACCGCACGTTCAATGAACTAGGCTTGAAATCAAACGGTAGCTATTACGACAATCAAACCGATAACTATCAACAGGATTACTATCAATTATTCTTCGACCATAAATTCAAAAAACACTTGTCGGCTCACGTTGCCGGATTTATGACAAGAGGCAAAGGTTATTATGAAGAATATAAAATGGCCGCTTCTTTCAGTGATTACGGATTGCCAAACTATGTCTCTCCATCGGGAACTGATACGGTAACTACAACAGATTTGATACGCCAACTGTGGTTAGATAACTATTATTACGGCAGTGTGTTTTCATTGCTTTATAACAAGAAGAATACTGAGCTTGCTTTTGGTGGTGGTATAACTCAATACCTTGGTAAGCATTATGGATACATAACATGGGCACAACTTAATGTGCCTGACAACTACAGGTGGTATTTGTTGCATTCACAAAAGAATGATTTGAACCTTTATGTAAAAGCGCAGCAAACAATTGCAGATAAATGGATACTCTTTGGTGATCTGCAATATCGTCACGTAGATTATTTGATTGAAGGTTTCCGTAATAATCAAACATTGAAGCCTAACCCTATATACAATTTCGTGAATCCTAAAGTTGGGCTAACCTATTTGTTGAAGAATACAAACAAAGACAAACAAAAGTTATACGCATCGTTTGCTGTAGCTAATAAAGAACCTAACAGGGATGATTTTGAAGCATCACCTCTATCACAACCAAAGGCTGAAAGATTGAACGATGTAGAAGTAGGTTATGAATTAAACAAAAGAAAATGGAGTGCAGCCGCCAACTTGTATAACATGATGTATAAAGACCAATTGGTGTTTACAGGCAAAATAAATGATGTAGGTGCATATACGCGTACCAATGTGCCTGAAAGCTATAGAAGAGGCATAGAATTGCAGGCGGGTTATATGCCAACCTATTGGTTGAAGTTTAATGGTAATGTAACTTTCTCTGACAACAAAGTGAAAGAATTTACCGAGTATATTGATAACTATGATGATCCAAACGGTAATCAATTGGCAATAGTGCACAAAAATACACCAATTGCCCTCACTCCGTCAACTATAGCTGGTGGCGGTATTACATTTACTCCATTCCGATACATGAAATATGAACAGGTAATTGCTTTAGATATTATGGGCAAGTTTGTCAGCAAACAATACCTTGATAACTCAGGTGATGAAAACAAGACGATTAAGAGTTATGGACTATGTGACCTGCGATTGCGTTATAGTATACAGGCAAAGCCTTTCAGGGAAGTATTAGTGACTTTAGCGCTGAATAACATTTTTAACAAAATGTATGAAAGCAATGGGTACGTCTATTACGTTTATCAACTGAGTGGCAGCAAGATTATCGATAATCGTTATTTCCCTCAGGCTGGTTTTAACTGTATGGCAGGGCTTACATTGAAGTTTTAGTAATAAAGACTTGTATTTTGATTAAACACAGCGCCGGGCAATGCCCGGCGTTTGTCATCTATAGTAGTATAACTAATATTATTAAGCCCAAATGGCACATAAACAGTAGATTTGTATACTAAAAACCTGACAATATTACATTGGTAGGTTTTTTGATGAGTTTCTTAGAAAAGAATAGATAATGGGTGGATACCTTATTTTTTTCATTATCCCGATGCTATTGGGATGGGTAGTGAGTGCGAGGCTTAAAAGCAAGTTCAGGGAATATAGCGAAATTCCACTTTCTGAAGGCTTGAGCGGTAAGGATGTGGCTGAAAGGATGCTGCACGAGAATGGTATTTATGATGTGCAGGTAGTTTCAGCAGACGGGTTTTTATCAGACCACTACAATCCTGCAAATAAAACAGTGAACCTGAGCTCAGATATTTATAATGGCAGAAGTATATCGTCAGCTGCTGTAGCAGCCCACGAATGCGGACACGCTGTACAGCATGCTACAGGTTATGCGATGTTACAATTGAGGAGCAAATTAGTTCCGATAGTACAAGTGAGTAGCAGTTTATCGCAATGGGTGTTACTGATAGGTGCCGGAATGTTTTTTGGCAGGGGCAACCCTACCATTCTGCTAATAGGAATTATATTATTTGCCGCTGCAACTTTATTTTCTATTATTACTTTACCGGTGGAATATGATGCCAGCGCTCGTGCACTGAAATGGATGGAAGCAACACATCTTACCGGTCGTGATGAACATGATAAAGCTGCTGATGCACTCAAATGGGCAGCACGTACTTATGTAGTAGCGGCTATAGCCTCTGTAGCTCAACTGCTATATTGGGTAATGATTTTTAACAACAGAAGAGATTAATGATATTTTTAAAATAATTAGAAAAACAATGGTGGTAGAACAATTCTATACGGGATGTTTAAGTGAAGCGGCTTATTTTATTGCTAGCGATGGAGAAGCGGCTATTATAGACCCGTTGCGCGATGTTGATGTGTATATCCAAAAGGCTAAAGAAATGGGTGTAACAATCAAGTATATATTTGAAACTCATTTTCATGCTGATTTTGTAAGCGGACATTTAGAACTATCAAAAAAAACTGGGGCACCAATTATTTATGGCCCGCAGACGAAAGCTGGTTTCGAAATTCATTTAGCTAATGATGGAGAAGAATTTCATGTTGGTAAACTAAAAATAAAAGTATTACACACACCGGGACACACTCTGGAAAGTACTTGTTATCTATTGAGTGATGAAGCGGGTAAAGACTATTGTGTATTCACTGGAGATACTTTGTTTGTAGGTGATGTAGGCCGCCCTGATTTGTTCAGCGGTAACCTTACTAAAGAAGAATTGGCAGGCTATATGTACAATTCATTACAAACAAAAATCAAAACACTTGCAGATGATGTAATTGTTTATCCGGCACATGGACCTGGCTCTTCTTGCGGCAAAAATTTGGGCCCGCAAACATCCAGCACGATAGGTGAACAAAAACAAAGCAATTACGCTTTGCAGGATATGACCAAAGAAGAATTTGTGAAAGTTGTTACTGATGGATTATCTACACCTCCGGCATACTTTCCTATCAATGCTAGAATTAATAAAGAAGGATACGACAGTCTTGATGATGTAATGAATAAAGCATTACAACCATTATCAATAAAGGATTTCAAACAAAAGGTAAAAGATGGCGCTTGGATATTAGATACACGAAATTCAAACACTTTTACAGAAGGATTTGTTCCTGATTCATTGAGCATAGGATTAGACGGCCGTTTTGCGGAATGGGCAGGAAGCCTGTTGCCATTCGATCAACCATTGGTATTGGTTACAGAAGTCGGTAAGGAAAAAGAAAGCGCGATACGTTTATCACGTGTAGGCATAGATAACGTACAGGGATATTTAGATGGTGGATATGAGGCATGGAAAACTGCAGGAGAAACCATTGATATGATCATTGATATTGAGCCCGAAGAATTAGTAATGGATATTCCGCATGACAGCAAACTGGAAATTATAGATGTACGCAAATCAACCGAATTTGAAGCTGCACATGTAAAAGGTGCTCAAAATGCACCCCTTGATACTTTGATGGATCCGATGAATGTGGCAATGATAGATATGGATAATAACCTGTACGTGCATTGCGCGGGAGGTTATCGCTCTGTTATTGCAGCATCTATTCTGAAACGCCAGGGATATGATAACCTACGCAATGTCTTAGGTGGTTTTGGAAAAATCAAAGAGGTAAAAGATGCGCCTATAGTGCAAGGACAAAAAGTATAATTACTACAACTCAATACCTAATACAAAAGAAACTGATGTCATCTCATCCTTGAATGATTGAGTGAATCTGTTTGCCCTGTTGGCAGTATAAGCATTGATGTAAATATTGTTATTGTAATTTCCTAACAATATCGAACTGAAGTCTACGCCAATCTTAAATCCGCGATCATTGAATATTGTACCTGGTGCAAAACGATAAGCTATTTGCACATTGCCCAAAAAGTTGAGTGGAAAGTTATTCTCAGTATTACCCTGATATTTTCTACTACCCCAACCCACCTGTTCTACCATTATTAAATCCTGTTTGGAACTCCCGGTATTTGCATAAACCACTTCTCCGCCGCTGTTGTCTTCACCATTGAGTGGAATATCAAAAATGAAGCCCATGCCTATATCCAGCTTGCCCTTATGCGGTACAATATTGATAGAGTAGCCAACATTGCCTTTGAAATCTATAGCGAAATTGTTGAAACTATAGTTCTTATTGTATTCATATGTGCTGCCAGCATATCCATTTTCAGAAGCCTTGTAAATAAGCTGTACAGATTGCGGAACGACTTTAAAATCGAATCCTGCAGAAAACAGCATCCTGTTTTTGCTGATGCGTAAATACTGGACACCAAGTCTTGCACCTGCATTATTTTTCACACGTAACAGGCCATCTTGTATTGGACCATCCCCGGGACCATAGCCATCTTCTGGGTCAGTATTGTTTACATCCCAGTTGTTGATGTGGTAATCTACAGCTGCATTAATATAGATATGGTTACTGCCGCTGTTTGATTTTTGTGCTGAAGCATTGAACACCATAACAAGTGCACATGCCGTATAGAGCGCTATTGCTTTGCAATTCATAGTTATGGTTTTAAAGTGAAGACGACCGTAGTGTCACTATAGGATGATTGATTAGATGTTTCAATTACAAAAGCGAATTGTTGCGTTTGTTTACCGGCAGGGCTTGTCTTGATAACAATATTCATACTCGATAAAATATTGGCAGTGTAATAGTAATCGTCAGAGCCCGTATTAAATCGGCTGATGATATTCTTCTTACTGTTAGATGATTTGCCTTCTATAAAAGCACAACTGTCAGATATGTCTTTCCCTTTAGGGTAATTAGCGTTATAATCAAACAAAGGGATCACTTTTATGTTAGTTATTTTCTCCATCGGTATCATACGGCCTTCCTTATGACTGGCGTATGCGGCGTTAGAAGGCCATAACTTGGGTGCTGATACGGTATAAGTATTGTAAGGCATCTTCACTTCTATCTGCATATTGCTATACAATACGGAATCATTCTCATTCACCAGCCTGATATCATATGCATTAGTAACCCTGATATCGGGTTGCATATAAATATACTTTCTGTCATTGGAGCGGGTGCTGCATCCTATACCGAGTATAAAAAGTAGCAATATGATGAAGGCTTTACGCATTGGAAGGCTATTTTAACACTATTTTGAAACAATTAATATGCCAAAAACAAAAAATGCCTAACTCATTAATTGGCAGTTAAATTATAAAGGTAAAAACCAAGAGCGTACCTTTACAACTTATGAATTTAGAGGTTCCCAAACATATAGCCAATTACATAGGAGGCAGTTTACAGGCACCACTCAACGGTAAGTATATAGACAATGTGAACCCTGCAACGGGTGAAGTGTATAGCTATATACCTGATAGTGATGCAAAAGATGTGGAAGACGCAGTTAAGGCTGCAAAGGCAGCTTTTCCGGCATGGAGTATAACAACTGCTGAAGAACGTTTTGCTGTCCTCAATCGTATAGCAGAATTGATTGATAAGAACTTAGATGCACTGGCATTGGCAGAAACCAATGATAATGGTAAACCTTTATGGCTGAGTAAAAAAGTAGACATACCACGAGCATCGAGCAATTTCAGGTTCTTTGCAACGGGGCTCATGCATTTTGCAACTGAGAGCCACAATATGGAAGAGAAGACCATCAACTATACACTACGCCAACCGATAGGCGTAGTAGGTTGTATTTCCCCGTGGAATTTGCCTCTGTATTTATTTACCTGGAAAATAGCGCCTGCATTAGCAGCCGGTAACTGTGTGGTATCGAAACCGAGTGAGATAACACCGATGACAGGCTACCTGCTGAGCCTGATATGTATGGAAGCGGGTTTGCCTGCAGGAGTATTGAACATAGTACACGGTAATGGCCCAAATTGCGGAGCCGCTATTGTAGCGCATCCCGAAATAAAAGCGATATCATTTACAGGTAGTACACGGGCCGGCAAAGAAATAGCAAGCACTACTGCACCGATGTTTAAAAAAGTATCGTTGGAGCTTGGAGGCAAAAACCCCAACATCATTTTTGCAGATTGTGATTGGGAGAAAATGATGCGCACTACATTGCAGTCATCATTTGCCAATCAGGGACAGATATGTTTGTGTGGCAGCAGGATATTAGTGGAAGAAAGCATCTATGAAAAATTCAAAGCTGAATTTATAGAGCGTGCAAAAAAACTAACTGTCGGCGACCCGCTTGATGAACATAGCAGGCAGGGTGCAGTGGTGAGCAAAATGCATTTTGACAAAGTGATGGGTTGCATTGAACTGGCGAAACAAGAAGGCGGCAAAATACTGTTAGGTGGTAATGCTATAAAAGGAACAGGACGCTGTGAGAATGGCTATTTTATTCAACCAACAATCATAGAAGGATTAGGAGCTGATTGCCGTACGAATATGGAAGAAATATTTGGTCCAGTCGTAACGCTGCAATCTTTTAAAACAGAAGATGAAGCGCTGCAATTGGCTAATGCCAGTGATTATGGTTTAGCAGCAACGATATGGACACAAGATGTGAGCCGTGCAAACCGTGTTGCTGCAAAAGTGTATAGCGGCATTATTTGGGTGAACTGCTGGCTGCTGCGCGATTTGCGTACACCATTCGGCGGGTTTAAAAACTCTGGAGTAGGGCGTGAAGGTGGATGGGATGCATTGCGTTTCTTTACAGATGTAAAGAATGTGTGTATTGATTTGTAAACGATTTTTATTTTTGAACTTATATGAGCGAACGTATATCTACAGATAAAGCACCGGCACCGGTAGGATTGTACCCACACGCACGCCGTGTAGGAAATTTGTTATTCCTTTCGGGCATAGGTCCACGCACTACTACAAATGAAATACCGGGCTTGGTATTAGATAAGAACGGTAATTTCCAGGAGTTTGATTTTGCTGCACAATGCCGTAATGTGTTTGAGAATGTAAAAATAGTGTTAGAAGAAAGTGGCAGCAGCTGGGATAAACTGGTAGACGTAACCGTATTCCTTGTGAATATGAAACGCGACTTCGCTACGTACAATAAAATATATGCAGAGTATTTTAAAGACAACCAGCCTTGTCGCACAACGGTAGAAATAAACTCATTGCCCACACCGATAGCAATTGAGCTCAAATGTATAGCTACAATTGACTAAAAATATAAAAGCCTCCGACTTGGGGGCTTTCTTTATTTAAGCGGAATATCTATTCTTATCTGTTTATTAAAAGGTTTTCCCTGCGCATCCTTACCTTCTATCTTCCACATCACACTGCGTAATACAACAACTAAAGGTTTTTGATTGGCGCTACGTACTTTTTTAATACTGTTTTGCCATTTTTGCAGGTTGGCCTTGCTGATGCGTTTGTTGCGTGCTGCGCGGTCTAAAGCATTTTTGATAGCTGCAGGTGTGGCATTCAGGTATTGCAAATGAGCAGCATCTAAACCTGTAATTACATAATCATTATTCTTACCTCTTAATGGCTGCCAATCGGTAGTGCGGTTTAGAGACTCGAGGAATAAAGTACCCATCTCATTTTTGATGGCAATTACTGTTTGATAGCGTTGAGATACTTTGGTTACATTGCCGACACCTGTTTTGATATGATTGCCCGCAAGCGTACCGCTCACTAATTCATAGCTAACACCATTTGCTTTTTTTGCATCCTGTGAACGATAAGAACGGGTGTTGAGGTTTGGAATTAAAACGGTTAATCCCGTAAATTCAATATTCAGGCCATTGCCTTTAGGGGCAGCTGTTACTTTAGCTTCGGCAGGTTGTTTGACTTCAGGCTTTTTTTCTTCTTCCTGTTGCGGTATAGCTTCTTTTTCTGCCTGCGCTTGTTTCGCAGCGGTATCTTCATGTGGAGCTTCGGGTAATGTAACAGGCTGGATCGGTTTTATATCTGCTACAAAATCCTGCAGGTATTGAGAATCTGCTTCTGTAACAATAGTAGATGAATCTCCCAATACAATCGGTTTGCCTGAATTGGGGTTATCATTACCACATGATTGCAGTAATAAAGCACTTAAGATGATGACAGCAGATATATTGCGCATAGAAGCTGTTTGTATATGCTAAAGTAATAAAGAGCGTTTAATAAGCCATTAGTTTTTGTACACTACCATGCAGCATACTTTTTGCAAGATAGTTTTGTTCCAGTTCTATAGCGAAAGGTACGGGTGTGTCGAGGCTGGCACAACGAACTACGGGCGCATCCAGCAATTCAAAACAATGTTCACATATCCATGCAGCTATCTCACCGCCAATGCCGCCTATCAATGTGTCTTCATGCAGCAGTAATACTTTACCCGTACGTGCTACCGAATCGCGAATAGCATCATAATCCAAAGGCAATAAAGTACGCAGGTCAACAATATCGAAAGAGATATTTGGATGTTTTGCAGCATAGTCTGTAGCCCAATGCACACCAGCACCGTAAGTAATGATGCTGATATCATCACCCTCCTGCACTTGCCTTGCTTTGCCTATTTCTATGGTATAATAATCATCAGGTACTTGTCCGCTGATACTGCGATATAAAGCCTTATGCTCGAAGAACATAACTGGATTAGGGTCTTCAATAGCTGCTGTTATTAAACCTTTAGCATCTTCGGGAGTAGATGGGTATACTACTTTCAATCCGGGCGTATGAGTAAACCAGGCTTCATTGCTTTGTGAATGGAATGGGCCTGCACCCACACCGCCGCCTGTAGGCATACGCACTACCACATCTGCATTTTGCCCCCAGCGGTAATGAATCTTTGCAAGATTATTGATGATTTGGTTGAACCCTACAGTTACAAAATCGGCAAACTGCATTTCCATCATCGATTTAAAGCCTTTGATGGATAACCCTAATGCTGTGCCCACTATCGCGCTTTCGCACAATGGTGTATTGCGTACACGTTCCTTGCCAAACTGGGCTACGAAACCTTCAGTTACTTTAAAAGCACCACCATATTCTGCAATGTCTTGCCCCATTAGCACAAGATTGCTATACTTTTCCATGCTTTGGCGCAAACCATCGCTGATAGCCTGTATAAACTTCTTTTCAGATGATGTATTGGTTGATGGCTTTTTAACAACATGATTATTCGGTGCATATACATCTCGTATTTCTTCTTCAGTATCAGGCTCTATTGGCCCGGCAGAAAAGCCTTTTGCAATACCTTCTTCAATTTCTTTATGAATACTATTACGAATTTCTTCTATCAGATATTTATTTAAAACAGCTTTTTCGATAAGGAAGTTTTCGAAATTGGTAACAGGGTCTTTTTGTCCCCATTCCTCAAATAACTCTTTAGGTACATACTTTACGCCGCTTGCTTCTTCATGACCGCGCATACGAAAGGTCATGCACTCAATGAGTATCGGCTTCTGCTCACGTATGCAGTATTCCCTTGCTTCGCTAACTGTTTTATATACTTCGAGAATATTATTACCATCTATTGTTATGCCTTTCATGCCATAGCCCACAGCACGGTCTGCCAGTTGTTTGCAAACAAACTGTTCATTTACCGGTGTGCTTAGGCCATAGCCATTATTCTCTATGATAAATATTACTGGCAGCCCCCAAACGGCGGCAACGTTCAGTGCTTCATGAAAATCACCTTCACTTGTTCCGCCATCGCCGCTGAATGCAACAGATACTTTATTCTCTTTGTGTAGCTTATGCGCTAATGCAATACCATCAGCAATAGCTAACTGAGGGCCGAGGTGAGATATCATACCACAGATGTGATATTCATTGGCACCGAAGTGAAATGAACGTTCGCGCCCTTTACTGAAACCTTCTTTTTTGCCCTGCCATTGAAGGAACAATTTATCGAAAGGCATTTTGCGTGCGGTGAACACACCAAGGTTACGGTGTAGTGGCATGATATACTCATCCATATCCAATGCCTTAGTAACACCAACGGCAATAGCTTCCTGCCCGATACCGCTAAACCATTTACTGATTTTGCCTTGGCGCAGCAACACCAGCATTTTCTCTTCAATCATGCGGGGGCGCACCAGTTCGGTATATAGCTCAATGAGTTTGTCAGTATCTAAGCCACTCCTGTCGAATTGCATATCAGGTAATTATGGGGGCAAAGATAGCTTTAATGGCTCAATAGCTCAATGCTAAGAAGGCTAACAAATTACAGTTATTTACTCTGCGTAGTTTGCGTTTTATACAAGGCTGGGCGCTCATGGTTGATAGAAAAACCTAATGACTCGTAGATATAATCCTGTGCCTGTGTACGAACACTTAATTTATTGATCAGGTTATTATCGGCAGAAGGCTGCACCCTGTTAGACAGAAATACGAATACAATACCTGTAGCGGGGTCTGCCCATACGCAGGTACCCGTAAAGCCTTGATGCCCGAATGCATAACCGCTACAACGATTGCCTGCAGGGCCTGCATCGTCTTTATCAGCAGATGGTTTATCAAAACCTAAACCCCTGCGGCTGAGTGTAGTATTATAGGCAGTGAATTTCTCAATTGTTTCTTTTTTGAAATAGCGTTTGCCTTTATAGCTACCATTATTCAGAAGCATTTGAAATATAACTGCCACATCATTGGCCGTAGAAAATATACCCGCATGTCCTGCAACACCACCTAACAGTGCGGCACCTTGATCATGCACATAACCTTGTAATTGCTGATGACGGAAGAAGATATCATTTTCTGTAGGTGTGATGTCTTTTTCCTTAAATTTTTTGAGCGGGTTGTAAGTAATGTATTTCAAACCGAGTGGTTTGTAAAACTGTTCGTCTACATATTTATCTATATGTTGACTGGTAATTCTTTCAACAATCGCAGCAAGAAAATAAAAGTCCAGATCGCTGTATACAAACTTTCCTTTGTTTTCCAGAGGGCTGGTTAATATCCTGTTCCATATAGTATCAGGATAATCACCACGCAAATACAAATTCTTTGCTACCTCTATCCACTTGCTATTATCAGGTTTGTTACTGAATAAATCAGTGCGCTGATTACCTTTTTCATCTACAGTTTCTTTGTAATAAGGAATCCAACTCTTTAAGCCTGCCTGATGCAGTAGCAGATCGCGTATTTTAAGAGGGGCTTTATCAGTATTTTTTACCCACGGCAAATAGTCACCAATCGATTTGTCTAAATCTATTTTACCTGTTTCATACAAACGCATTACAGCGAGATTTGTAGATAGTACTTTGGTAACAGATGCCACATCATAAATGGTATTATCAGTTACAGGTTGCTCTTTCGAAAAAGTGTAATACCCGAAAGATTTGTTGTAGAATACTTTTCCATCTTTTGCAGCCAAAATTCTACAGCCCGGGAAAGCACCGTTTACAATTGCTCGCTGTATGAACATATCCAATTTGTCTAAAGCTGCACGATTGGTTACGCCTGCGTCTTCTGCAAAATCGATATACTGTAATGCATCTGTTTTTTGCATTCCAGCCATACCGCCTGCTTGCAGCAGTCTGCCTTCAGTAGGCATATCAATACATGGAGTGACAGGCATTATGCCTCGGGCATCTTCTTTGCGCAATAAAATGCGCGCCGCTACTCTTTCACTGATGCTGTCATCTTCGTAAGCAACAATAACCGAGCCTACTTCACAAGTATTTTTCAGTAAATATGCGTTGCCCATCAACACCAACATGGTATTTTTCTTAGATGCCATTTGTTTGATAAATGTCATTTGCTGGTCGTCTAAAGAATAATTGCCACTGCTGCCGGGGTAGAAACTCATGTTGTGTATACCAACAATAGTAATATCATTTTTTGCCAGGTCGTTCAGTACTTTGTTCACAGCTGCGGCATTACTGCCTTTAGGTAGCCATTGAATATTTAAATCAGGATAGGCAGCAAATAATTCTTTAGATAACGCTGTGCTGTCATTTGCATTTACTCCAACATATCCAACATGATTGGTTTTATTAGCAAGGTCGGCAATGATAAAATTCCTGTCACGGACAAGCGTAACTGCTTTCTTTGACATCTCTGTGCGAATAGGCAGAATCAATTGGTTTAGATCGGTCGTCGCATTCACATTATCTACAGCTTTCCAATGGGCAAGACCTGCATCATATTTGGCGGCTAATATTTTCCGCACTTTTGTTTCAATTTCTTCCCGTGATATCAAACCACTATCAATAGCAGCTTTTATTTTTTGAATAGCGACTGGTACATCCTGCGATATAAGTAGCATATCATTACCGGCCATTATTGCTTTCAAGTCTACATCACCGGGTTGAAAATATTTAGTAACACCCTGCATATTCAGTGCATCGGTAAATATCAAACCGTTATAGCCCAATGTATTTTTAAGTAAACGTGTAATGACATTTTTTGAAAGCGAGGTAGGAATATGTGATTCACTTTCCAGCGCAGGGACTTCCAAATGCGCTACCATGATACTTTTAACGCCTCCCTTTATCAATTCTTTAAAGGGGTAAAGCTCCAATGTATCTAGTTGGCGCATGGATTTTTTAATCGTTGGTAGGTCTGTATGTGAATCTGCATCAGTGTCTCCATGACCCGGGAAGTGTTTAGCACAAGCCATCACACCATTGTTTTGTAAACCTCTCATATAGGCCAATGCCATTTTTGCTACAAGAGTTTTATTTTCTCCGTAAGAGCGGGCGTTGATGATGGGATTGTTAGGGTTGTTATTTACATCTACGACTGGAGCAAAATCAATGTGTACACCCATCCGCCTGCATTGTTTACCAATAGCATCACCAAGTTTATATGCGAGTAAGGTGTCTTGCGTTGCGCCCACCATCATGGAATGTGGCATATTGGCAACGCCGGTTAAGCGCATGCCGAGTCCCCATTCTGCATCCATAGCTATCAACAAAGGAACTTGCGCCATTTGCTGATACAGGTTATTTAGAGATGCCTGAGCCTCAGGTGTGCCTTGCATAAATATTAACCCCCCGATACGTCTTTCGGAAATAAGGGTCTTGATTTTCTCCTCGTTATAATCCTTGCCGCCACTATAGGCAGCTACCATGAACAATTGACCAATACGTTCGGTGTCGTCTAGTTTTTGATAAATACTATCTACCCATTGTGCCTTTGCAATACTCGTTATATCAGTTTTTTTCTTCGGTTGTGCATATGTTGATGATAAGAAAACTAACATACACAAAACAGGTAATATGAATCCCGTTCTATATCTAGCCATATAACAAATATAGCTTTATTGTTTAGTAAGCCGGATGCTGATACAGCGACATATATAAAAAAACCGCTCCCAGAAGAGAGCGGTAAACCCATTATGCACTATATCTAACTAAAACTGAGGCGTTTGTTTTGACTGATAAGAATACCAGTAGCCTTTATTTGATGATACAAAAGTGAAACATATCAAGCCGTAAAAAAATGACTATGGTCATGTTTTATCATGATATTAATTACTTAGTGTAAACCTTAACTTTGCCCAAATTTTTTGTGTAAAGGTGCCTGATGTAATTCAACTCTTATCGGATCATATTGCTAACCAGATAGCTGCTGGAGAAGTTATTCAACGGCCTGCATCTGCCGTAAAAGAGTTGATGGAAAATGCTATAGATGCCGGGGCATCGGAGATACAATTAATTATAAAAGATGCAGGTAAGGAGCTTGTGCAGGTAGTTGACAACGGTAGCGGCATGACGCCAACTGATGCACGTATGAGCTTTGAACGCCATGCAACCTCCAAAATCAGGGATATAAATGATTTATTTTCTATTCGTACAATGGGTTTTCGCGGAGAAGCATTAGCTTCTATCGCAGCGGTGGCCCAGGTGGAAATGAAAACAAAAAAGACGGATGCTGATACAGGTACCAGGCTGGTAATTGAAGGAACAGAGGTAATAAATCAGGAACCTTGTGCAACAAATACTGGCACGAGTATAATGGTTAAAAACCTGTTTTATAACGTTCCTGCCCGCCGACATTTTTTGAAAAGCAACACTACCGAGTTTAGGCATATTGTAGACGAATTTACCAGAATAGCACTTGCACATCCGCATATTGCATTCAAGTTATGGCATAATGGTGCAGAGCAATTTCATTTGGAAGCAGGCAACCTGAAAACAAGAATAAAAGGATTATTGGGTAATTCTTACGAAAAGAACCTGGTGCCTGTAGAAGAGAAGACCGACTTTCTGAATATAACTGGTTTTATTGGCAAACCCGAAGCTGCCACTCGCACCAGGGGGATGCAGTTCTTTTTTATCAACGATAGATTTATACGTAATGCATATCTGCATCATGCTGTTGTACAGGCTTATGAAGGATTGATTGAAAAAGAAGCATTCCCGTTTTATGTGTTGTTTTTAGAAGCTGATCCTGCCAGGGTGGATGTGAATGTGCACCCTACCAAGCAAGAAGTGAAGTTTGAAGACGACAGGATGATGTATGCATATTTGAATGCAGCGGTTAAACATGGCTTAGCAAAATATAACATAGCACCATCACTTGATTTTACACTGAACGCAGAGATTCAACAACTATCGTCAGTACAATTGCCGCAAACAGCAACACAAAAAGAGCAAACAGAAAAAGGGTATCTCTATAATAATTTCAGTGGTAAAAATCAGGCACACTTCATTGATAAGAAAGATGGCCTGAAGCAATGGAAAGATTTATATGAGATAGCAAATAAACAAGCAGCAAACACTCATCAGGAAAATATCGTTTCTATACCGTCTACTCTTCATAGTGATAACGCATCAGATAATGGACAAGGCATACTATCTGTTCATGGCTCTATGTTGATGACCACCGTAAAGTCTGGTTTGATGTTAATACATATTCGCCGTGCACAGGAACGTATATGGTATGAACGTTTGTTGTCACAATGGAATAATGGTAACACGCCATCACAACAAATGCTTTTTCCTGCATCGTATGAATTATCCCCGCAGGATGCCATTTTGTTGCATGAGGCATTGCCGGATCTGTCTAGAATCGGGTTTGATATTTCGCCGTTCGGACAGCATACGTTCGTTGTACAAGGTGTGCCGACAGGGTTGCCACAGGGAGAAGAAAAAAATGTGTTGGATGAAGTGGTAGATCAATTAAAGCATGAATCGCCAGATGCGATTGCTAAACGTAGCGAAATTTTGTTAGCACAAATGGCTAAACGCTTATCACGTAATAAAGAAGCTATACATCACAAAGAAGGACAAGAAGCTTTGATTGATGAATTGTTTGCGTGTACACAACCCGAATATACGCCTTCAGGGAAGAGAGTATTTACTCTTATCACTCATGATGATATGGATAGAATGTTAGGATAGAAAACAAAAAGATTAATTATATATTTTTACCAACTTAATTACAGCAGATGTCAGCATTGAAGTTTTACGGATTGAAGGTGAAAGATGTAAGAGCCGAAACGGCAGATTGTGTATCAATAGAAATAGATGTACCGCAGGAATTGCAAGATACCTTTAAGTTTACAGCAGGACAATACCTTACTTTTCGTACTACCCTAAATAATGAAGAAGTTCGAAGGTCATATTCTATCTGTACAAGCCCTAATGATAATGAATTGCGTGTAGCAGTGAAAAAAGTAGACGATGGCAAATTCTCTACCTACGCCAATGATGTATTGAAAAAAGACGATGTGCTGGAAGTAATGCCGCCAATGGGCAAATTCTCACCACGAGAAAGTAATAAAAAGGCAAAGAATTATCTGGCCATAGCAGCCGGTAGTGGGATTACCCCTATCATGAGCATTATTAAAACGGTATTGGAAAATGAACCTGGCAGCACTGTAACATTATTGTACGGTAACCGTAATAGGAATACGATTATTTTCCGTGAAGAGATAGAAGGGCTGAAGAATAAATATATGAAGCGTGTTAGTGTATACCATATACTGAGCAGAGAACAAATGGACGTGCCATTGTTCAATGGTCGTATCAGTGCAGAAAAATGCGCTGAATTTTGTGATACGCTTATCAATATCAAATCGATGGACGAAGCATTTATTTGCGGACCAGAGGATATGATATTATCTGTAAAAGATAAACTGATTGAATTGGGTATGTCATCTGAGCAAGTGCATATCGAATTATTTACATCTCCTGACCAGCCAAAGGCCACGCATGAAAAGTGGGCTAAAGAGCATTCGCACGAAGCAGGAGCAATGAGCAAAGTAAGTATCACGCTTGACGGTGCTACTTTTGAAATGGATTTGGCTTACAATGGTGATAGTATATTGGATGCTGCTTTGAAACAAGGTGCAGATTTGCCGTATGCATGCAAAGGTGGTGTTTGCTGTACTTGCAGGGCAAAGGTATTAGAAGGCCAGGTAGATATGGAGGTAAACTATTCGTTAGAAAAAGACGAAATTGAAAAAGGATTCGTGCTTACATGCCAATCGCATCCTAAAACAGAAAGAGTTGTTATAGATTTTGATGCGAGGTGATAAAATATTTAATGATTAAAAGCCAACGAGGTTGTTCTAATATTAGAACAACCTCGTTTCACTTAAACCAACGCGTCTTTATCATCTATCTGATATGCCGCCATCACTTGGCGCCAAGTAGGCACTTGTATTCATATAAGTAAGATTCCTGTTCATGTTTTTAGCAAGGCCATCATTAGCATGACCTACAGTATTGCCATCTGTACTTACATATGTCAAATCTTTGTTGACATCCGAATTAGTATTGCTAACAACTATTACACGTTTTGGATGTACACTATGATAGCTATCTAACTTTCTTAATGCAGCTAAACTTCTCGCGTTTTTTTGTAATGTCTTTTTGGTGTAGTATACATTTGGTGTCTTTTGACTGCAAGGCTTGTATACATTGTCTATCAGACAAACTTTGTAGTTTTTAGCATATTGGCTTTGTGCATTTGCGCCGAAGTGCATCATCCCGATCACTACCAGCAATAGAATAGATAATTTCATAATCGTGGTATTTTAAAAATGAGAATTTTATGCTGTTACTAAATTACGTTCGAAAAATGCCGAACGCTTTCAAAGAAATGTTAAATGAAAGGGCTTGAAGAATAAGTACAGGGCAACATGTTGATTACCCTATACTTATTATTGAGAAGATTTATTTTTTATTAGTTAAACCACCATCGCTGGCAGGCACATCTACTCCGGTATTATAATTGAGGTTTCTTTGAATATTTTTTCCCACTCCATCATTTGTCTTACTGTCCTTGCCTTTATATGGGTCATTACCATCTATGGCGT
Organism: Bacteroidota bacterium; assembly: GCA_018267965.1. Lineage (GTDB taxonomy): Bacteria > Bacteroidota > Bacteroidia > Chitinophagales > Chitinophagaceae > Polluticoccus. The sequence continues at coordinate 363,250 of JAFDXK010000002.1, forward strand.
CTACTGGTTTTTTCTCAGCTTTTTTTGGAGCCATGTTTACAAAAGTGTCCAATTCACGCAGTTTTTCAATCTTTACTTCGTTCTCGTCTATAACGGGTTTTGTATTCACAGTTAAAGGCTCACTTGCATCACACACTTTGTATTCTTCATCTATATGACAAACCTTATAGTTTTTATCATTTACTGTTGCATAATTAAGCCCTTCCGTGCTATATGGGGTTGTTTGTGCAGCTGCGCTGAAGTGTATCATCCCGATCACTACCAGCAATTGAATTGAATGTTTCATAAGCGTGGTATTTTTTGTGAAGAATTATTTACAACTCAAAGGTATTGACCTGATAACCCGATAGGTACTAAAGCCTTGTTAAAGCTTATAATGAATTGTTTATCAAATAATTATGATAAAATATTTTAACAAGCTTTTAGCAGAAACATACCTTTATTTTCAATTATGGGAATATTATCTTAATCGATTAGATGAACTGTGATTATTAAGTATTTTTGTAAAAATTACTTGATAAAATGTTGAAGACAGGAAACACCATAGTGAGTATTTATACTGAGATGACACCCAACCCCGAGACGATGAAGTTTGTGGCAAATAAACTATTGTATCCGGGTAAGAGTATTGATTTTCCTGATGAATCGAGTGCTACACCGTCGCCTTTAGCAAAAGAATTATTCGCGTTCCCGTTCATACGGGCTGTGTTTATAGCCAGCAATTTTGTTACACTGACAAAAACGCCTGATACACAATGGGAAGACGTGATACCTACAGTACGAGAGTTTTTGAAACAATACCTGGAAGAAGGTAAAGTGGTGATAAATGAAGAGTTGGTAGTAAAGAAAGTTGATAATAATACTGTAAGTGCAGATGATAGCGATGTGGTAAAACGCATTAAAGAACTACTTGAAAACTACGTAAAGCCAGCGGTAGAAATGGATGGTGGTGCTATTAGCTACAAAGGTTATGATAATGGAACTGTAAAACTGATGATGCAAGGCTCATGTTCCGGGTGCCCGTCTTCTATGGTCACCTTAAAAGCAGGTATTGAAGGTATGATGAAGCGCATGATCCCTGAAGTGAAGGAAGTAGTAGCGGAAGCAGAATAAGGAATAGTTAATTTTATATAATTAAAGGGCTGTCTTGGGATGAAGGCAGCCCTTTGTGTATAATATCGGACGAATTATGCTATTTTTAAGTCCGACGCGATATAGCATTTATGAGTATTCAGAATAATTACGTAGCCATAATGGCTGGTGGCATTGGTAGCCGTTTTTGGCCCGAAAGCCGTACTGGGTTTCCCAAGCAGTTTATAGACATTTTAGGCACAGGCCGCTCATTGATACAATGGACTTATCAACGTTTCAAGCACATTTGCCCCCAGGAAAACATTTACTTCATTACCAATCAGCAATATATCAATACACTTAAGGAACAGATACCTGAACTTAAGGATGAAAATATCATCAGTGAGCCATCAAGAAAAAATACAGCGCCTTGTGCTGCCTATTTTGCGCACAAAATGATGGCGTTGAATCCTAAGGCTAACATCATTATGTCGCCAGCCGACCACCTGATAATGGATGAACGCGCTTTTGAGCGTACTGCACATGATGCATTAGATTTTGTGGCGCATCATGAAGCTCTGCTAACATTGGGTATAAAACCAACAAGGCCTGATACAGGATACGGTTACATACAGTACGATGTAGAAGAAGAACTGGATAAGGTATACCGTGTAAAAACATTTACCGAAAAGCCTTCACTAGACTTGGCACGCACTTTTTTGAAAAGCGGAGACTTCCTCTGGAATTCCGGCATTTTTGTTTGGAATGTAAAAACCATCATGGATGCGCTTGAAAAATACCTGCCCGAAATGCACGAGGTATTTTCGCAAGCCAAAAATGTCTACAACACACCTAAAGAGTTTGAAGTAATCAATAGTCTTTATTCACAATGCACCAATATCTCTATCGATTATGGGATAATGGAAAAAGCCAAAAATGTATATGTGATACCTTCTTATTTTGGTTGGTGCGATTTGGGTACATGGGAAAGCGCCTACGAAAACTCTGAAAAAGATTATCTGGGAAATGCTGTGTTTGGTGAAAATGTAATGGTGATAGACGCCAGCGAATGTATGATAAAAGTACCCAATGATAAACTGCTCGTGGTGCAGGGACTCGAAAGATTCATTGTGATTGACACACCTGATGTGTTGTTGATATGTGAACGCAACCGTGAACAGCAGATAAAGGAATATGTAGCAGAAGTGAAACGCAACAAAGGCGACAAATATCTCTAGATATATTATGCTGTTACCTCAAAAACATTCCGCTACAGGCACTACAATTTTTACGGTAATGAGTGCCCTGGCAACCGAGTATAATGCCATTAACCTTTCTCAGGGATTCCCTGATTTCCCGATTGATGAGCAACTCGGCAATTTTCTGCATGAAGCTACTGTAAAGGGTTTCAATCAATATGCCCCCATGCCCGGACTGCCGATATTGAGGCAGGCTATCAGTAATGATTTTGAAAGGCGATACGGCGTAACCATAAATCCCGATACAGAGATAACAATAACACCGGGCGCTACTTATGCTATTTATACAGCATTCACTTCTATACTACAAGCCGACGATGAAGTAATAGTATTAGAGCCTGCATACGATAGTTATATACCCAACATAGAAACCAATGGAGCAAAGGCTATAACTGTAGCCTTACGCGCACCCGATTTCAGTGTGGACTGGGATGCAGTAAAAGCTGCGATTACACCAAAGACAAAAGCTATCATTATTAACACACCGCATAACCCTACCGGGGCCATGTGGAACAGAGAAGATTGGGATATACTGGCATCAATAGTCCGCGATACAAATATTATTATCCTGTCTGACGAAGTGTATGAGCAATTGGTGTTTGATGGCAAAAAACATTTTACTGTTTTACAACATCCCGAATTAAGGCATCGCAGTTTTGTATTGTATTCTTTCGGTAAAGTGTTTCATAATACGGGCTGGAAAATGGGCTATTGTATTGCTCCACCTGAATACACAACAGCATTCAGGCGCATACACCAGTTCCTCTGTTTTTCGGTAAATACACCTGCACAATATGCGCTGGCCAATTATTTATCACAGCCAACATTGCCTGAAGTATCTGGAATGATGCAGCAGAAACGTGATTATTTTTTAAAACAGTTAGCACAAACGCCATTTACCATTCATCAGCCGGCATCAGGAAGTTATTTCCAAACAGTGAGCTATGAGCAGGTAAGCGATATGCCCGACATGGAATTTGCACAATGGCTTACTAAAGCATGTGGCGTGGCAACGATACCTATCAGTGCTTTTTACCGCAATAAAAAAGACGATAAGCTGATACGTTTTTGTTTTGCTAAAAAAGAAGAAACGATTAGTGAAGCAGTGGAGCGATTAACCAAGCTAAAAGTGCCAGCCTAAGTAATCGTGACTGAGTTTGAGTATCAGTGCTGTTACCACTAGTATAAAAAATATACGAATAAAAGCACTTCCTTTTTTGATGGCTATGTGCGAACCAGTATAGCCACCTATCATATTGCAGGCAGCAACAGGTATCGCGATATTCCAAACAACAAACCCTTTAAAAATAAAAAAGAACAATGCCCCGGCACTGGCTACAAGGTTGATAACCTTTGCATTAGCAGAAGCGTGAAGGAAATCGTAGCCGAATACTACAATGAAAGCAAATATCAAAAAGCTGCCCGTTCCTGGGCCAATCAAGCCTTCATACATACCTAATATGGCACCAGTAAGAATGGCATACCAGACGTGCTGGCTTTTGCTAAGTGATTTCTCTACCCGGTGCAATCCCAATTCTTTTTTGAAAATAGTGTAGAGTAACACCAAAGAAAGAATGACAATGATAAAGGGCATGAACTGCTCTTTATGTATATAACTCACCAGCAATGCAGCAGAAAAAGAACCCATAAATGCAGCAATGATAGCAGGTGTTAAATGCGACCAATCAATAGTAGTACGTTTGATATAACGATATGCTGCTACAGAAGTACCGGCAAAGGAAGCTGTTTTGTTAGTAGCCAATGTTTGAGCTAAGCCCATATGCGGTTGCAAGATGAACATGGCGGGTAATTGCACCAGGCCACCACCGCCTACCATAGCATCTACAAAGCCGGCAATAAAAGCAAAACAGCAAAGAATGAGAATAGACGTTATCATTTAATCGTTATCAAGATAAATGTATAAACAATCAGATGAATCCTTTAATCAGATTAATCCCGGTTTTGCTAATAAGCTATCACCTGCTCTTCGATATTCTCAGGCAGCTTGCGGAATTCGTATTGCTGATTACGTAATTGTGCAGGGAAACCTGCTTCATTGATAGCTTGCTGAATGCCTTTGTAAGTAAAACGATGAGGTGCGCCAGCAGCGCTAACCACGTTCTCTTCAATCATGATAGAACCAAAATCATTAGCACCTGCATGAAGGCATATTTGGGCAACCTGCTTACCAACTGTAAGCCATGAAGCCTGTATGTTTTTAATGTTCGGCAACATAATACGGCTCATCGCTATCATGCGGATATATTCTTCTGGGGTAGTAAGGTTTTTTGTGCCACGAATTCTTTTTAGCAAAGTATCTACATCCTGGAACGTCCATGGAATAAAAGCAATAAAACCTTTTGCACCTTCGGGTTTCTTAGCTTGTGTATAGCGGATTTTTACCAAATGCTCAAAGCGTTCATAAATAGTTTCCACATGTCCAAACATCATCGTAGCGGTTGTGGTCAATCCTATTTTATGTGCTTCGTGCATAATGTCTAACCATTCCTGCGCGCCGCATTTGCCTTTTGATATCAGGCGACGTACACGGTCATTGAGTATTTCAGCACCCGGGCCTGGCATACTATCCATACCTGCTTCTTTTAAAGCAACTAATGCATCGTGATGAGATACACCAGATACTTTACAAATATGTGCTACTTCAGGTGGGCCGAGGGTATGGAGCTTTAGATTAGGAAACATTTGTTTCAACTGCCTGAAAAGAGAGGTATAATAATCTAAACCTAATTCAGGGTTGTGCCCGCCTTGCAATAATAATTGTTCACCGCCATAGCGGAAGGTCTCTTCTATTTTTGTCCTATATGTTTCAATATCCGTTACATAAGATTCGGGGTGGCCGGGAATGCGGTAGAAATTGCAGAATTTACAGTTGGCAACACAAACATTGGTAGTGTTCATGTTACGGTCAATGATCCAGGTTACTTTGCCATGCGGCACTTGTATTTTGCGCAATTCATTCGCCACATACATCAAATCGGTAAGTGGTGCCTTTTCGAACAAAAACATCCCTTCTTCAATACTCAAAAACTCAAACCTCAGCGCCTTGTCATACAACTCTTGTAACTGCATGGAAACCCTTTATTTAACGGGATAGCAAAATTAAGCTAAAAACGGTTCTGCACTATTCTTATTGCCGATACACACATAAACAATCTATCTAATTTATATAGTTGTAATACGAGATTATTTTTTCGTTATTTTGTAGAGATGACCACCAAGGTATTGACATTATTTGGCGAAGAGGTAGAAGTGCACGACCATGAGGTGCCTGTGCGCAGAGCTCCGGCAAAAAAGGAAAAGAAACAAAAGCCGCCTCCTGCCCCAAAGGTTGTAAAAGAGAAAAAAGAAAAACAACCACGTGAGCTGAAGCAAACAGATGCTTTAAGCAACTGGGCAGCAGATAAGCAGTACTATACTATTGGTGAGGTTGCCTCTTTGTTCAGCGTTAGGACATCTAACATCCGATTCTGGACAAAAGAATTTGAAATGAAAGTGCGCACTACCCGCAAAGGCGACAGGCTCTATACTCCTGAGCAGGTGCGAGAAATCAATACCATTTATCATCTTGTAAAAGAACGCGGCTTTACCATTACAGGAGCTAAAGCCAAATTGAAAGTGAATAAAAAAACAGTTGGAGAATCTGTTGACCTGAAAAAATCACTGACACAATTGCGCAGTAAATTGCTGCAGATTAGAAATAAGTTATCCTAAAATGAGAACTGTATTTGCAGCCCTATTCATATTGTGTACTATGAACATACATGCGCAAACTTCGTCAGCTTTCGGCTCGTTTAAAGACAAGGAGAATGGTTCTATGGTGTACAAGGGACAAATCACTTTTCAGGACCTGCACGAGCAATTAAGTTTTACATGGCTTGATAAAGGTGTTGCCGAATATAAGCCTGATAGCGTTACTTTAGACTACCTTAAACAACATTTGTTGGATTATGATATGACCATCATATTAGGTACGTGGTGCAGCGACTCAAAAGAAATGATACCTAAGCTGTATAAAATATTACAGATCACAGGCTATCCGCTAAACAAGTTGATGATGTATGGCGTGGACAGAAATAAGACAACATTGGGTGGCGAAGAAAAATTATATAAACTGGTGAACGTGCCTACTATTATCTTATATAAAAAATATCATGAGAAAGGCAGGATTGTTGAAACTGTGCATAAAAGCGTTGAGAAAGACCTGAAAGCTATTATAGAAAAAGACCTTGAGCAAACACACTAAGTTTTAATTAGTTTTGCCGCCATATTCCTTGGCAATGACTTTACCCGAACATATATCTATTGAGCTGCTTAGTAAGTGGAATAATGCAGCACTATCTCTTTCTGCAGAAGCATTTAATCGAATAGAAACCAATCGCAATTATCTTGACGAGATACTGAAAAAGGGAGATACCTTTTATGGAATCAATACAGGTTTCGGCTCGCTGTGCAATGTGCGTATAGAAGATGATGAACTGGCAGCATTGCAGGAAAATTTGGTTTGCTCTCATGCCTGCGGCATGGGCGATGAAGTGCCTGAAGAAATTGTACGTTGGATGCTTTTATTAAAAGCACATGGTTTGAGTAAAGGCTACAGTGGTGTAAGAAAAAGTATTGTACAGAGGCTAGTTGATTTTTACAATCTGGGTATCGCACCCGTAGTGTATGAATTAGGCTCTCTTGGCGCTTCGGGTGATTTAGCTCCACTGGCACATTTGAGTTTGCCAATATTTGGCAAAGGAAAAGTAAGATATAAAGGCGAGGTAAGGGAGGCTGATGACATATTGAAAGAAGCTGGATTAGAACCTATACCGCTCGCTGCTAAAGAAGGATTGGCTTTGTTGAACGGCACACAATTCATGAGCAGCTATGCCGTATGGTCGTTGATAAAAGCAAAACAACTGAATGCATGGGCTGATGTGATTGGTGCTTTATCTGCGGATGCTTTTATGGCAAAGGACGAACCCTTCAAACACCCTATACATCGTGTGCGCCCCCACAAAGGACAGATAGCTACTGCACAACGTATATTGTCATTATTACAGGGCAGTGCTATACAAGCTATGCCAAAACAACAAGTACAAGACCCTTACTCTTTCCGTTGTATACCGCAAGTGCACGGTGCAACAAAAGATGTAACGGATATGATAACAGGTGTGGTTGAAACGGAAATCAATTCTGTAACCGATAATCCGATAGTGTTTCATGACGAAGATGAGATAATGAGCGGCGGTAATTTCCACGGACAGCCATTAGCACTCAACTTAGATTTTCTTGCTATTGCAATGGCAGAGTTGGCCAATATCTCTGAGCGCAGAACCTACTTATTGATAAGCGGGCAGCGCAGCCTGCCTCCTTTCCTTGCTCCTGATGCAGGTGTAAATAGTGGTTTTATGATTGCACAGTACACTGCTGCGGCCATCGTAAGTCAGAATAAACAATTATGTACCCCGGCTTCTGTTGATAGCATAGTGAGCAGTAACGGCCAGGAAGACCATGTAAGTATGGGCGCTAATGCAGCTACTAAACTCCGCAGGGTTATCATGAATGTGCAGCGTGTGTTAGGCATTGAATTGCTGACAGCAGCGCAAGCAATGGATTTGCGTAAGCCCAATGCAACCTCGCCTGCGCTGGAAAAATTATTTACTGCATTCCGCAAAGAAGTAAGCTATATGCCTTTTGACAGGTTATTGCACGATGATTTAATAAAAGCAGAAAATTTCTTATCGCAGGATGTAGAAGCTATTATTGGTTAAATCAGCTTGTAGTTTTTATAACTGAAATCTAGCCCTAAATATTTACGAGCAAAGGCTTTGAATTTTTCTTTCAGTGTCATACGGTTGAAATTGATGTCATAATCAAAATCAAGATTGCTGTTACGTATGGTTTCCTGTATTACTTTGGGATGAGTGCCCTTATATAAAGCAAGCGTGTCAATATCCTTGTAGTAATCGTACTTATCTTTTTTACCTACATTTTTTTCAAGCCAGGCATCATCATGCCATAGGCTATGAAAGATTTCCTGTTTACTTTGCATAGTAGCCGCATCCTTAACCCAACCATAGTGATAAATGTATGCATCAATAGCTTTTACATTCAGCTTTTGATTATCGCCTTTTCTAAAGCCCTGTGCATCGCGGTATGAATAAATGCTCTTATCGTTGCGTACAATCCTTATCTCGTGCGGATACCACCTGCTGGATGTACCAATATGATTATACGAACCATAAAAATGAATGTATTTGAATAATAACCCATCCACACGTTTATCATCCTTGTATTGCAACATGGCTTTGCGAATGGCATCATGGTCTTTTTCATGCACTATTTCATCTCCTTGTATATAAAAACACCAGTCAGCATCATTCCCTATTGCCTGAAATGCTTTATTGGTTTCTTCTGCTAATACTCTGCCGCCTTCTCGAAGGCTGTCATCCCATTCGGTTTCTATTATCTTTATTTTCTTCGGGTTTATGCTTTTTATCAAATCTAGAGTACCGTCTTCAGATTTGCCTACAGCTATTACAAATTCATCACAAATGGGGAGTATCGATAATATAGCCTGTTTAATAGGATAATCGTACTTGATGGCATTGCGAATAAAACTGAACCCTGTTACTTTCATGCAAAGCAAAGATAAGTGCTACTTTGTTTTTAATAGCTTTATTAAACTATCTGCAGTAGCCATATTTATCGGATTGTAAATAGACAGCAGTAAATCTTGTTTTTCATACTGAGTGACGTGAAAGTTCATAGCAGCTGGTTTTTCTTTCTTCTCGGGTATGTATTGCATATTTAAAATACGCAGCCTGTCGTTATAATATAATTTGGCAAAATCTTTCATGTAACTGTGATTAAAGGATTGAAATGCTTCCCATTTATTTTGAATGGAAAATAATGGTTCAGATATCATGCTGCCGATATTCTCAATTTCTGTTCCTTTAAATACTTCGTGCTCACGAGTGTCTCTTATTTCTAACAATATCACTTTGTGACTGTTTTTTTCAATCCATTTTTGCATTACTTGCATATACCTCATCGCAACCTCTACTCCGAAATTATCGCGCATGCCTGCGTCCATAACATTGATTTCTGGTGTAGATGGCAATTTTGCTACAGGTAGTATTATAGGGAATGTTGCGCTCATACGTAATGCTGAGGTGATGCACAGGTTTTGAGCATGCTGTTTACCAAAAAATGCCTGAAAATCAACTGCATCAATAGGTGGATTGGCTGTATCTTCAAGTGCGTATGCTGGTTGTGTAAGATAGCTTATTGGTAAGGCAGACATCATCAGTTTTTTGCCATCATTAATGATGGTGCCGTTAAAAATCATAGCCGGCATATCACAGTTGGCCTCGGCAACCGCATAATCTTTCAGGGTTTTACTCAGATAGCCATCACAGTTGGCAATTATTTCTTTTTCAAATGCATAACCTCTGTTTTTTTTGTATGACCTTCCTGCAATAGATATTTTATTGATCGGCGAAATAATATCAACACTGGCTAATGAAAATATGATAGCGTTGAGCAGGTCTTTACCTACGTTATATTGATAAGCTTGATCATAAGGCTTGGTAATCAAACCGTCTTTATAAGCCTTATGGACATCACGCCAATAAGCAGCACCAATCATGCCCCCTGAGGCGCCCGTCATTAACACAGTATTATTGTACAATTCTCCGTTCGTGATACTATCCAGGTATTGTAATGAACGGAAAGTCCAATATGCAGCACGCGAACCACCACCACTCACTGCTATAATTATAAGCGGAGGAGTTGAATCTGATGGGCTAATGTTTTTTGCTTTCCATTTATCAAGTCTATGCTCTTCTGTAATCTTATCCTGCAAGTACTTTTCAGGTGTGAATAATGCTTTTAAATGCTCATAATCATACTTGGGCCAGTTATCGCTATTCGTTGAGTAATCAATACCATAAGCTATACTTCTAAAATGAATAAAGTTGAGATTAACTAGCACAGACATCAGGAAAATGAGGCATATCCATCCTATCATTTCCCAGCTACGAAGGAAGTATTTCATAGCTCCCACAGCACCCATTACCACCGCAAATAACAATAAAAACCCGGCAGCAGCCGGAATCCGCATTTTGGGATTATCCATGAATATCCCCAATGTCAGTAGGACCACCAATGCGAACAAAGTAGCAGTTATTGCGTTACGGTGGTGCTTGCGTAATACTGTATCTAACAAACGAGGCGAATAAGGCTCAAGCTCAGAGAACTTTTTTATGTTGAATTTCCCTGTAACATATGTTTCTGCTTTAATGATATCATACTGGATATCCAAAGTATCATAAGGTATTATTTGTTTGATGAGGCTGGGATTAGCAACTTTTGCCAATACAACTTTAAGTAAGTCTCTGTCTACCCGAAAGAAATAAGCAAAAGACATAAATGCTATCATTGCGCCACCGAGGTAAAAGCCGAATTGCAGTTTTAAGATTTCACCTATACCCGCACGTTCATTTGCTTTCAGATAATAGATGTCAATGATAGTATACGCAGCCAGGTAACAAAAAGGTATGATGGAATTATTGATACAATATTTTAAAAAAGAATGGCGAGTAGCACCCAGGAAGGGCAATCGCTTACTGTGAATGATAAAGGTGGTGATATGCCAGGCCATGATAAATACAGCTGTAGTACCACCAAGTAGCACCATACTGAATACATTTGTTTTCCCCAGATATTCGGGAGCAAGAAATAATGATGACGCACCAAAGGCTGAAGCAAAATGACCGCTGATTGTCGCAAACAGTATCAACCAGAATAATAGTAATAGCTGGTATTTGCGAAAATGAATAAAAACAAGTTGAACAGGTAAAAAACGATATATGTTATGAATAATATTACGCATGCTACCTGTCTTACTTACCTTAAGTTACAAAAAACTTTGTTCCCTTTTGTAATGCATTCGTATTATTAACACGAAACGGAATTATTGACGCTTCGGACGGATGATGTATACGTTCACTATTAACGCAATAAGCAGGAACATGGCTACTAACTGGTGCAGCAAGGCCAGTGTTTCAAATCCAAGGAATTTACCGAATACAATATTGGGTGAGCTGATCACGGTAACGATACCTAAAACCACCTGAAGGATTACTAAAAAAAATGGCCACCATTTGGCACTATACAACACACTGTCTTTAAAGCCAGACGCAAATTTTGTTGCAGCTCCAAACCACAACATAATGAGTGTAAATAGAACGTAAGCAATTTCTCTGTGAACAAAATGGACATTAAGCGGGTGACTGAAAAAACTCTGCTCCATCATGTGCGGAGGTATAAAATTGCCATTAATAAGTGGCCATGTTGGGGCAGCTATAGCAGCTTTCAATCCGGCCATAAAAGCTCCATATACCAGTTGTATGCTCAGTAATGCTACATTAATAATGGTGAAATTGCGCAGGCGTTTGTTATACACTATTCTTTCTTCAGGCACAAGCAGTTGCAATGCAAACCAGAGCGTATAGCACAGTAGTATTAATGCAGAAATGAAATGTATGGCCAGTTTAACGTGGTCTACATAAAGATTGGTATTATTCAAACCACTGTCTACCATAATCCATCCAATCAAACCCTGAACACCGCCGAGGATAAAAAGGATGATCAGTGGCGTTACCATCTTCTTATCAAAATAACCCTTCACTAAGAAGTATATAAACCCAATACCAAATACTACACCAAGTAACCTGGCCCATAGACGGTGAATCCATTCCCAAAAGAAAATGAATTTGAAATCGCTTAGTTCAAAATGATGATTGAGTATTTTGTATTGTGCAATGTGCTTGTACCCATCAAACGCCTTGTTCCACTCCTCCTCACTCATCGGGGGGAGGGCTCCCATAATAGGTTTCCATTCAGTAATTGACAGGCCGGAACCTGTAAGGCGTGTAATTCCACCCAATAATACCTGCACCATTATCATCAAAACACCGGCTAATAACCAATACGCAACAGCCTTTTGTTTTTTATCCTGCACAACGGAAAATTTTATGCAAATGTAGCTCATGATAATGTGCTTTTTTGGCTACATTTTTATGTATATTTGAACCACCCTGTTGTTCCCAAACGAATAGTTTATCAGCAAACACAAACAATACTTATAAAATATTCTAATGTAATTTTTTACGAATATTTTTTAAGTCCTTTTGGCTTTTTATACTTGTTCTATGTGTATATTTACATAACACTGTGTAGGGTGTTGGTTTAAAATATATTATATAGAGAGGATTATTGTTTATATCTAAACTATTTTCATTATGAGAAAAGCAGATGTTGTAACCAGCATTGCTGAAAAAACAGGTATCCCTAAGGTAGATATACTTGTAGCCTTGGAGGCCTTTTTTAAGGAAGTAAAACAATCGTTGGAGGAGGGAGAGCCTGTGTATGTTCGCGGATTTGGCAGTTTTATATTAAAAAAACGTGCAGCTAAGATTGGCCGAAATATCAAAAAAAATATTGCAGTAGAAATTCCTGAGCATTTTATACCTGCTTTTAAACCTGCAAAAGAGTTTGTGCAGGCAGTAAAAGATTCTAAACATGACCTTAAAGAGCATAAGGATTCTGATCTTATGGACCATGATTAAATACCCCTGTAGCGCGCTACACGCCCTATTTTTACTAACTTCGCGCTGAAATTTTTACTATTGCGAAAGACACATTATATAACGCTGGGCCTGGCTGTAGGCTTAATAGCAATATTGTATTGGGGCGTGAACACCACACCCCCGTTAAAAAAAGAAACTAAAATGTCCGGTGCCAATACTGCATCGGGCCCTATTTCGGTGGAAGCAGCTTCATTTGATTCAATACTGGAGGCATCAAACAAGCAACTGACAACAAACGCCGTATCTGAGATAGAAGCGATTAACCAAAAAATTGGAGCCACAAAGGATTCGTCCCAAATGGCTCCTTTTTATTGGGATTTAGGTAAGAAATGGCAGGAAAACAAGCAATTCCCTGTAGCCGCATATTATTATGCCAAATCAGCAAAATTGGAGAATTCAGAAAAAAACCTCAATTTTGCAGGCCAATTATTTTTGGACCTTGTTCATAACGCAGGCTCACAAGCTATGCAGGCATGGGAAGGACAGGAGGCAGTAGCCTGTTTTACCCGCTCTCTGGAGCTTAATCCGGCTAATGACACAGTCAAAATGGCTCTGGCGGCAGCTTATATTGAAGGCGTAGGGCAAACGATGCAGGGTGTACAATTACTATTGGGTATTACTAGGGAAAAACCGGATAATATACCGGCAAATCTGATGTTAGGCAGATTAGCCATACAATCCGGACAGTATGACAAAGCAATACAGCGTTTTGAAAACATACTGAAACTGGAACCCGAGAATACAGAAGCAATGTATTTTTTGGCAGAAGGATATAAAGGTAAAGGAGATAAAGCTAAGGCTATTGAGTTGTTCGAGCAGTGTAAGAAGATTGTAAATAAGCCTGAGTTTAGTAAAGAAATAGATCAGTATATAAATTCATTTAAATAACGATAAAAACATTTTCAATTATGCCGTGCGGTAAAAAAAGGAAAAGACATAAGATTGCTACTCACAAACGTAAAAAGCGTTTGAGAAAAAACCGTCATAAGAAGAATAAGTAAGGAAAGGCCGGTTCGGGCTTTCTCTTCCCATCGCATTTATTCATAAAGATGCACTTACATCTGTTGCAAATACCGGCAATACGGTATGGTAACAGGTGTAAGGTTTTTTGCATTGCGATTTTCTCTTAATGGAAAGCTTCACCGGCAAGTGTTAACCCTGTAAAACAGGCGGTGATGAACAAAGAATTAATTATTAATGCTTCAGGTGAAGGCGTTGAAATTGCCCTGCTTGAAGATAAGAAACTGGTTGAGCTGCATTATCAGCGCGGTCAGGATAATTTTGCCGTAGGCGATTTGTACCTGGGCAAAGTAAAGAAACTAATGCCCGGACTTAATGCGGCATTTGTAGATGTGGGATATGAAAAAGATGCCTTCCTGCACTATACAGACCTCAGCCCATATTTCCGTTCGCTGGTAAAATTCAGTAAACAATCATTAGAAGGCAACCCGAGCTGGGGCGATGATTTCGGAAAGTTTAAGAACGAACAGGAAATTGTAAAGACCGGCAAGATTACGGAAGTTGCCAATCCTAAACCCGAAATACTGGTTCAAATACTAAAAGAACCAATCTCTCAAAAAGGGCCACGCCTTAGTTGCGAAATTTCTCTACCGGGACGATTTGTGGTGATGACACCGTTTAACGATGTGGTAGCCATATCGCGCAAAATACATTCGGCTGACGAGCGTAAGCGTCTGCAAAAAATAGTAGAATCCATAAAGCCTAAAAACTTTGGTGTGATTGTGCGTACAGCTGCAGAAGGAAAGAATACCTCAGAGCTGCATAACGATATCCTTGCTCTTGAGGCAATGTGGAAGAACATACAGCAAAACTTGAAAGGTGCTAAACCTCCTCAGCTTATTATGAGCGAGCAGGATAAAACTACTTCTATCCTCAGGGATTTACTAAATGAAAGTTTTCAGAAAGTAGTGGTGAATGATAAACGCCTGATGGCCGAAACGAAGGATTACATTGCACGTATAGCTCCTGAAAAAGAAGATATCGTAAGCTTCCACAATTCGGGCATGGCTGTATTCGACCAATATGGTATAACGAAACAGGTGAAAGCATCTTTTGGTAAAACAGTTAATCTGTCAAGCGGTTCTTACCTGATTATTGAGCATACAGAGGCCTTACATGTCATTGATGTGAATAGCGGTACAAGAAGTGCAGATAGCGGCCAGGAACAAAATGCCGTTGCAACCAATCTTGAAGCAGCTGCTGAAATCGCGCGCCAGATGCGCCTGCGCGATTTAGGGGGTATCATCATTATCGACTTTATAGATATGAAACTGCCTGAGCACAAAAAGCAAGTGTTGGACGCTATGGAGCAGTTGATGGCTAATGACAGGGCAAGGCATACGATACTACCCATATCCAAATTCGGCTTGATGCAGATAACGCGCCAGCGCCTGCGCCCCGAATTGAATATCTCTACAGCTGAGGTTTGCCCTACTTGTAAAGGAACGGGCAAAATTGGTCCATCTATATTGATAGTAGATGAAATAGAAAAAGACCTGAAGTATCTTATCAATCAAGGGCACAGGGAGCTTACCATTCATGTGCACCCTATATTGGGAGCATATCTTACTAAAGGCAATTTTTTCAAAAAATCAGTTATCAAAAAATGGGCCGCCGAAACTAAGGCTAAAATTAAAATTGTGACAGATAATAATGCCCCCATTACCCAATACCATTTCTTCGATACCAAAACTGATGACCTCATCAAATTATAAAATAAAAGGCGCCGACATCGGCGCCTTTTTGATCAATTAGGGGTATGATAATTAGTTGATATTAATATTTCTTACAACTGCTTGTTCTTTAATGAATACATACTGCTTGCCGCTGTAAGTATTTATGATGTATTTGAAAGGACAAACTTCAAGCAAAGCTGAATTGTCAGATACAGTAGCGAAACCAGAAAGGTCAGAAGCACTTATAGTAACTGTTCCTGCAGTAGCTAAATAACTTTTTGTCAATGATTTGCTACCTGACGCTATTACTACGTAAACAGAATCGGCACCTGTAAGTGTAGACGAGCTAAACGTAAAAGAAATGCCGCTTGATTTAGTTATAGAAGTAGGCATTGTTGCAGAATAGTTTGGAAAGCTACCTGAGTGTGTATATGTGATTGCAGGAACACCGTTACCACTATTACCTGATACACTCCATGCTACGCCTGAATTATCAAGGTCCAGAGAAGAAGGTGTGGTACCACTGTTAGCCATCTTCATGTAGGAATTATTTGATTGTTTGTCTAATGCTTTATTGTTTACAGATACTGAGCCTCCGTCAACAAATGTTGAAGAACCCGGAGCGCTATAGAATATAGCAGAACCTATTTCGTTATTGAAAGGAACAGTGACACCTGCCTGTGTAATAGTATAGTCCATTTTGATTGCTACTAATGCACCATATATATTACTACCCGTAGGGGTTGGGCTAACAGGAGTAGGAGTTGTAGGGGTTGTTGTTGTAGGGGTTGTAGGAGCAGGCGTTTCTTTTTTTTGACAAGATGCAGCTCCTAACAGTAATAATGCAGCTGCCAGCGTTACTTGAGTATACTTTTTCATTTTGCAAGTTTTTATTATTATAAATAGAGTATCAAAATTGTTATGACAAAAGTATTCACAGCCATATGGACGGGTAATACACGCACTGCGGTATTTTTTCCTCCGTACCAGTACGGACGCCATGTGATAAAAGAAAAATAAAGCGCTTATATGAGTTTGCGCTCCATGGCATATTTAATAAGTCCCACTACCGTTTTAGTATTGGTTTTACGGAGCATGTTTTTACGATGTGTTTCTACCGTGCGTTCGCTTATAAACAACGTGTCGGCAATTTGTGCATTGCTATATTCCTGTGCCACCAGTTTCAGTATTTCAAGCTCGCGCTCAGTAAGTTTAGGTTCATCGGGTTGTTCCAGTTTTTTTTGCTGTCGCACAACCATTGTTGTTATTTTTTCTGATACCTCGGAAGAGAAATACATTTTGCCCTCAGCCACCAGTCGAATAGCATCTAGCAGTTCTTTGTCATTCACATTTTTTAGCAAATAGCCAGAAACCCCAGCTTCAATCATTTCCATAATGTGCGTCGCATCATCATGCATCGATAATGCTATGACGTGGATATTAGGGTAAAACTCCTTTATTTTTTGTGTCAGTACATCACCAGTCATGCCCGGCATATTGATATCTACAATGGCCACGTTAGGTACTGTAGTTTTTAATTCGTCAAATAATGCCAAGCCGTTATCGTACAAGCCTGCTACTTCAATATCCTTTTGTTTTTGCAATAAGGCCTTTAATCCATCCAGTAATATGTGGTGGTCGTCAGCAACTACAATCCTTATTTTGCTCATACTTGGGGGGTATTCTTACTCAAGATACAGCAATAGATGAATGAAAAAAAGCCTATGCAACTACTGATAGGGATTTATTGATACTATCAAGGAAATAAAACACATCGCCCATATGCTTCATTTTGTCCACTATGAGCATAAAGTTCTTACCTACCTGTTTCAGGCGTGTATTGTTGGTGCGTTTCTGTATATAAGAGAGAATATGATTAAATGTATCTGACTCGAAATAAGGGGAATCAGGATTGCTGACGAAATACAAACGCATTTGCTCGTTTTTGATGATAAGCTTTTCGAAGCCCAGTTCACGCGCTATTGTACGGCAGCGTATGGTAGTGAATAATTCCTCAACCTGTCGAGGTATTGGCCCGAAACGGTCTTGCAGTTCAATGGCAAACGCCTGTAACTTGTCCTCTTCCTCAATATCGTCCAACTGGGTATATAATGAAAGGCGCTCAGTAATGCTCTCAACATAGCTGTCCGGTATAAGTATTTCCAGGTCTGTGTCAATAGTACAATCACTAACAAAATCCTTCTTACGCTCCAATTCGGCAGAGAAAACTTCCTTAAAATCCTTGTTCTTCAATTCACGAATAGCTTCGTCAAGTATCTTCTGGTACATCTCAAAGCCAATCTCGGCAATGAAACCACTTTGCTCACCGCCTAATAAATTACCCGCACCGCGTATATCCAAATCGCGCATAGCTATCTGGAAACCGCTGCCTAATTCATTGAATTGCTCCAATGTTTGTAGGCGCTTACGGCTATCGTTAGGTAGCGTACTCATTGGTGGTGCAATCAGATAGCAGAATGCCTTTTTATTGCTGCGGCCAACACGTCCGCGTAACTGGTGCAAATCACTCAAGCCAAATTGGTGCGCATTATTAATGATAATGGTATTAGCATTGGCAATATCCACTCCACTCTCTACGATATTGGTGCAACACAATACGTCATATTTCTTATCGATGAAGTTAAAGAGAGCTTCCTCTAGTTTATGCCCTTCCATTTGTCCGTGTGCCATGCCTATCTCCAAGTCTGGGCAAAGGTTGCGAAGTAATGTTACCATCTCTGGCAGGCTTTGTACTCTGTTGTGTACAAAATAGACTTGCCCTCCGCGTTCTGTTTCAAAATATAAGGCATCACGAATAGCATACTCATCAAAGGTCAATACTTCGGTATGTACTGGCTGCCTGTTAGGTGGCGGAGTATTCATAATACTCAGGTCACGCGCATTCATCAGTGAGAACTGCAGCGTTCGAGGTATAGGAGTTGCGGTAAGCGTAAGTGTGTCAACACTTGCCTTTAGCTCTCGCAGTTTTTCTTTAGAGCCAACACCGAATTTTTGTTCTTCGTCAATAACCAGCAATCCAAGGTCTTTGAACTTAACATCTTTGCCCAATATGGCGTGTGTGCCTATTATAATGTCAATTTTCCCTTCTTCAAGTTTCTTAAGCGTTTCTTTCTTTTCTTTAGCACTTTTGAAACGGTTGATATAATCTACATTACAAGGAAAATCTCTGAGACGTTCTTTAAAGGTTTGATAATGCTGAAAAGCAAGTATGGTTGTAGGAACCAATACCGCCGCCTGTTTACTATCTCCCACCGCTTTGAAAGCAGCACGTATGGCTACTTCCGTTTTGCCAAAGCCTACATCGCCACAAACCAGCCTGTCCATAGGTGATGGTTGTTCCATATCACGTTTTACGTCAGCTGTAGCTTTGCTTTGGTCAGGGGTATCTTCGTAAAAGAAAGAAGCTTCCAACTCAGTTTGCAAATAGCTATCCGGCGTAAAAGCGAAACCTTGTGATGCTTTTCGTTTGGCGTATAGCTTTATTAAATCAGCAGCAATATCTTTTACATGGCGTTTAGTTTTGTTTTTAAGTTTTTCCCACGCGTCGCTGCCTAATTTATTTACTTTAGGCTTAGTACCTTCTTTGCCTGTATACTTACTTATTTTATGTAGTGAGTTGATATTCACATACAGCACATCATTGTCACGATATATAATACGAATGGCTTCCTGCATATTGCCATTCACATCTATCTTTTGCAAACCGCTGTATACGCCTACGCCATGGTCTATATGGGTTACATAGTCTCCGGGCTGCAGCTCACGCAGGGCACGCATAGTAAGTGCCTTGCCTTTAGTATATGCCTGCTTGACCTTATATTTATGATAACGTTGAAATATCTGGTGGTCAGTATAGCAAAGTATCTTTTTTTCGTGGTCAATAAACCCTTTGCTGATAGCAACAGGCAGTGGCACAAAATTAATTTGCGCCTGTAGGTCTTCAAAAATGCTTCTAAGACGTTCTAACTGTTTAGGATTTTCTGCAAATATATAAGGTGTATATCCTTGTGCATTATGCTTTTGTAAATCACTAATGAGCATATTGAACTGCCTGTTGAATACAGGTTGTTCTTCAGTTGCAAATTGCAAAGTTGTCGTTATCTCATCTCCTGTTATTTTTTCAATAGAGTGATTATACCATTCTATCAGGTGGCGTTTTTTAAGCTGTGCTATCCAATTTTCTGTTGTTTCAAAATCTTCACGGGTTAATTCTTTTAACCATTCTTCTTCGTGGTCTACTGCTACCTGTCCCAGTTCCATTTTTTCAGGAAGCGATTCTTCCATCTTGCCAATACGCCCAATGGTAAAATCAAAGTCCTTTGCCCATATTACGGTATTCTCAGGCAAGTAATCCAGCAATGATATTTTTTGTTGTGTATCGAATTTGGTTTCGATATTGGGCAAGATAGAAACCTGTAATAATTTCTTTTCTGATAATTGTGTTTCGGGATTGAATATGCGAATGCTGTCTACTTCATTCCCGAATAATTCTATACGGTAAGGATGCTCGTTGCCGAAAGAATAAATATCCAGTATACCACCGCGCATTGCAAACTGCCCCGGCTCATAAACAAAGTCTTCACGCTTGAAACCTAGCCCCACAAATCTTTCCATCAGTGCATCCACATCCAGATTTTCGCTCACTTTAATGCTTATCATGTTGTCTGACAAAGCTGTAGGATTTACCACCTTTTCAAATAAAGCCTCAGGATACGTAACTAATACCTTTTTGTGGGATTTAGCACTGCTGAATTTGGTCAGTGATTCTGTGCGCAGCATAATATGGCTGCTGTTTAGCTCGCTGAAGTTACCGGTGCGTTTAAACGAATCGGGAAAGAAACAGATATCCAGCGCATCAGTTAACTGCTCAAGGTCATTATGAAAATAAGCAGCTTCTTCTTTGTCATTAAGGATAAATACGTGATTGGCATCCGATTGTTGCCATATAGCAGTTGCAATAAAGTTGATGGAAGAGCCCCGCAGGTTATCTGCATACGCACGAATTTTCGGTTCGGGCAATGAGATGCCGGCCGCTATCTGTTTTAAGCGGATATCATTTTGATACAAACCCAGCAACACCTGCAAGTTCATGCGGCTGCAAATTTATGGTAAATCAGGGAGTTACACAGCTTGTTAACCTTTTTTCTTTTGTGTAACAATGGCCTCAACAAACCATAGATATTCTTTTACAAAACGGTCAATATTTTTTGCCACGGTTTCATTTAAGACGTTGGCATTTATATCCAACACTTTCGGTAGCTCACCTATTAATAACTTATAAGGCATAGGATATGCACCAATGGCCAGTACAAGCAGTTGCAATAAATTAGATGCATTGATACCTCCGCGTATACCATCTGAGCTGCAGCATATACCAATGGGTTTTTTTGCCCACTCTTTGGTGAAGTAGTCAACAGTATTCTTAAGTGCTCCGCTATAGCTGTTATTATATTCCGGTGTGGCAAGAATAATACCATCAGCTTCTGATAACGCTTTGCTGATATCCAGTAGGCTTTGTGGCGGATTAGTCATGTCTTTCAACCGGGCTTCCATAACGGGCAGGTTGTAGTCTTTAATGTCTATAAAAGTCACATCTGCTTTGCCGGATTCTTTTAATGCTTTTTCCAGTGCTTTCGCTGCACGTATGCTCAACCTGCCTTCACGAATAGTGCCATATAAGAGCGTTATTTTGAACATAAGAATTGTAACTTTAGAAATACAGTATAAAATTACTAAACATTAAAGCTATGAAGCCATATTTGCTGATAATACCCGTATTAATATTCTTGTCGTCATGTAGGGGATGGAGTGATGACAGCAAAAAGGAATTTTTGAATAGTTGCACTGAACAGCTAAAATCAGAAGGCAAATCAGAGACTGAAATAAAATCTATCTGCGATTGCCGTCTTGAGAAAATCATGAAGAAATATCCTGACGTAGAAGAAGCAATGGAACACATGGATGCCATAGCTGCTGATACTGCTATTGCTCTGTGTAAATAATTATGCCAGAAACTTCTTCTTATCTGCTACCATTTTGCGCAGTAATACACTTGCCCTGTAACGGTCTTCATGATACTCCTCATAAAGGCTATCAAGTAAATTAAGAGTTCGCTCTGCTGTCCATTCATCACACCATTGCAATAAGCCTTTAGGATAATTTACGCCTTTGGTCATGGCTATTTCCAGGTCTTTTGCTGATGCAATATTCAGGTGTAAGGCTTCTACAGCTTCATTGATAAGCATTGCTACAATGCGGTCTGCAATGTACATACCTTGTTTAATATCTTTTTTAGGTTCAGGTTGCACAGCACCTTCAGCATAATTATAAAAGCCACGTCCGGTCTTCCTTCCGAGCCAGCCGGCTTCCAGCAAGCGTTTTTGTGAAAAAGAAGGTTTATAACGCGGGTCATAGAAAAAAGATTGAAACACTGTTTCCGTCACCACATAGTTCACATCATGCCCGATATAATCAGTAAGCGCAAAGGGCCCCATTTTAAAACCACCCAATTCTGTCATTGCCCAATCAATAGTAGCTATATCAGCAATGCCTTCTTCATAAATACGTATCGCTTCGCCATAAAACGGACGAGCTACACGGTTTACGATAAAGCCTGGTGTATCTTTTGTTATCACAGGTGTTTTAGCCCATGAAAGCATTAAGTCTTTGCAGGTATCAACCAGAGATTTTTCTGTTTGTACAGCAGGTATAATTTCAACCAAAGCCATTAATGGTGCCGGGTTAAAGAAATGCAATCCAATAACCCTGTCTGCTTTATTACAGGCTGCAGCTATAGATGTAACGGATAGGGATGAAGTATTAGTGGCCAGTACGCAGCTGTCACTAACAATACTTTCTACCTCTGCAAATACTTTTTTCTTGATGTCAAGATTTTCAATAATAGCTTCAATGACCAGTGCACAGTTTTTGAAGGCCTCTATATCTGTAGCAAACTCGAAACGGGAGAATACTTCTGCAGCACTCGATATTTTCCCTTTTTCAGAAAGTTTTTGAAGCGTAGTATTGAGGCTTGTTTTTGCTTTTTCAACAGCAGCAGCATTGCTGTCAAATAAAATAACTTTATGTCCTGCTACAGCAGCTACTTGTGCTATACCGCTGCCCATTGCGCCTGCACCTATTACACCTATTATTGATTGTTTATTCATTAGTCGTTTTTCTTTTCAGTCCGAAGTTTACAAGGTATACGCCAACAAAAATAAGAATAGTAGCCAGTAGTTTCACCCAGGTTAGCTGCTCTCCTGTTACTAATACAGAAATAATAGCAGCAAATATGGGCTGCAGATATATATAGGCCCCTGCAGTTGATGGTGGTAAATGTTGTAGTGCGTATACATTCCATAGATATGTAAAAAACGTAACGCAGATAACGATAAATGCTACAGACAAATAATCACCCGGCGTAAACACATTCCAGTTAATAGCATGAAATTGCGGCCAGCCGAAAGGAAGCACAAATAAGAACCCAAAGAAAAACACCCATCGAATAACGATTATGGGGCGATAACGGTGCATTAATGGTTTTATCATTACCAGGTAAATAGCATAAGAAGCAGCATTCAGGAATACAAACAAATCGCCCAATGCAGAATTACCTGTCATCGTTAATTCCTTGCCGGCACTCATTAGCAGAATAGCCCCGCCAATACCTAACAACAAGCCAACTGATTTTTCAGCTTTTAATCGCTCGCGTAATACAAACAAAGAAATAATGGTAATGAGCAGTGGAGTACTCATCATGATAAGTGAGGCATGTATAGGAAAAGTGAGATTGAGACCTAAAAAGAAGAGCATTTGATTTAATGCAACACCGAAAATCCCTCCTAAGACAAGTTTAGGCCAGTCCTTTTTTTCGATTGGTGTCCTGAATTTTTTACTCCCTACGTAACTCATCCAGAATAAAACCATTACTACGCTCACCCTGATGAAAATAAACCCTAAAGGTTGTATCAGTCTGGGCATAATATGCTTGGCAACAGTAAACCCTGCACCGTAAAATAAATTGGCACCCAATAAGGCAAGATGAGCTTTACTCCGGTTATTCACGGGTGCAAATATATATTAAAGCTTCTGCAGCCAATCATCAATCGCTGTTTGATGTTGTTCAAACTCAGAAGACAGATTCAGTTTGCTGAAAGGAAAACCTTTACTGCGTTGTAGTGCCTGAATAATATCAAGCGATTTTTGGGAAGCGCAATAAAATACACCTTGTTTGTGCAGGTATTCACCTAAATATTCCTGCTCGGCTTGTCCAGGCGTAGGTATGACAATGGCTTTTTTATTAAGCTTTACCAAATCCATTAAAGTAGAATACCCGCTGCGGCAAATAACCACCGATGCACTTGCAATTAATGGGGTAAGTTCATTAGCAGTCAGGCGTTGATGATATTCAATATGAGACGGCAGACTCTGCCTTGTTACTCTGTCGCTTCCTTCTACAAAAACTATTTTTTGTTCGTGGTTCTTTAATTGTTCCCACAGCATGTCAGATAATATAGTTCGTTGGGGTTCCGGGCCGGAAAGCAATACCAGCAAATGCTTTTCTGAGGTTGGTTGGTTTCCAATCTGTGATAATAGTCCTATATATTTTGCATTTGACAGTTGTTTTTTAGGATGTGATAGGCTTCCTGAAAGGTTAGGTTCATCAGCTACATCCACTATCCAGCATTCCTTAAATCGCAATAAGCTTTTATCGTGCAGATAACGCAGTGTTTTGTCAGGTAGCCATCCCCAACCTGTTTGCGGCGCTACCTGGTGCGTCATAATTACATTCGGAATATCATTGAGATGCAATCCGTAACGGTTGTCGGTTATCACACCGTCAATTTTGTATTCCTTTACAATCCTTTTTAGCCATTTTTTTTCTTTGCTGATGGTTTTTAATAAACGAGGTAACTGAATAAACAATGCAGGTAAAAAGCCAATGGCATTTTTACTGTACCATACATTGTACCCATCAAGATGAATAGTTTGAATATTGAGAAATGTTTTGCTAATGTATTGATGTTGCCTATCGTTACCGGCAAATATTACTTCATGGCCTGAATCACGTAAATACCTGATAACAGGCACTGTACGGGTAGTGTGCCCCAAGCCCCAGTCGAGCGGGGCAACTAATATTCTTTTTTGGCTTTTTATAAACAGCAGAATATATAACTTTACAAAAGTAGAAGTTATAACTGCATGAAAGGAAATAAAATAGTTGTGTCAATATTATTGGTTATTGCAGCTATGGTTTTTATGGAAAGCTGCGCAAGTAGTAAGGGTGGTTGCGGATGCGGGACCAACATAAATAATGCGTACCGCACACCTAAAAGATTTCATTAAAGAAAGGTAAGAATATGTTTGAGGGACAACATAAAACATGGATACATTATCGAAACGATATCATCTCTTGCGATGTATCTACAGCCATGTTTTTGTCAGGCTACTTACGTCATAATGCTATTCATCGGTTATACCCGCGTTTCCTTGAGGTTATCGACCTCCAAAAATATAAATGCATTACTCACGCTGATAAGGTAAAAGCAGCAATAAGGGAACGTTCAGAGATTCCTTTTGTCTTCATCGTGGGCCGAAATTAAGCTGTTCGGCTTCTAATATTATCCATTCAATTAATACGAATAATCCTAATTTGGGTTTTGGAGAGATTTCCTTGCAAAAAACTATGAAAACCAGAATACATATATTAGATTTACTAGGTGCTATTTTGTCTTAATTGGCTCATCTCGGCCAATGGAGGCACATTGTAGCTATGCGTTAATGTATTAGAAAGATTAGGACAAAAACCTACAATTAAGGTATTTATGAAAGAACCAATGAAGCAAAGCGATGAAGCAACAGGCTCCCCTTCAGGAGTTTCACGCAGAAAATTTTTGACATACGCAGGTGCAATTGCCGGTGCGGGTGTAATTATCGCCTCTTGTCACAAAAAAGATGACAATGTCGTTGCTGTTCAGGCTGATATTGATTTAGGTTCAGCTGATCAAGGCTTGCTAAATTATGCATATCTCTTGCAACAGTTGGAAGCAGCTTTTTACGAAACAGTTGTAAAATACCCTTACCCGGGTATGACAGCCACAGAGGTAGGCTTCTTTACGAATATGCGTGACCATGAATATGCTCACCGTGAATTTCTGAAAAATTACTTGACACCGACCAAAGCTATCCCGATGGTTGAAGTAGATTTTAGTTCTATTGACTTTAATCTGAAGAGTAGCGTTATGGCAAAAGCTAAGTTTTTCGAAGAAACTGTTACTAATGCGCTAAACGGTATTTGTAAGTTGCTCACGTTTTCCGATAGTCTTGTATTGGTTACAAAGATGGCGTCTGTAGATGCAAGACACTCAGCTATCATAAATGACTTTATTACTCCGGGCACATTTGCAGAATCAACAGATTCAAATGGCATGGACGCAACCCAAGACCCGCAAAGTTCATTGGATATTGTGAGGAAATTCTTTAAGAGAACTATCTCCGGTATCTATTTACCTAAATACTAAAAAAGCAGCGAAATGAAAATTAAGAATATCATTAAAGGAATAGAAAACTTAGAACCAGCTGCATTTGAACAAACAGAAGACCGCCGCAGCATATTAAAAAGCTTCGGAGCTAAGATTGCCGCAGCAGCAATTCCGGTTATAGCATTATCTTCTAAAAAATCGTCTGCGAAAACAACAGACGTGCTCGCTGAATCTATCGTATTTGCATTAGGTATCACTTTGATGCAAGAGAAGTTTTACCTGCTGGCCACAACTCAAAATGTACCATGGCCTCCGGAAGTAGAAGCTAACATAAAGAAAATATACAAAGACAAACAAGCACAAAATAAATACTGGACTGATGTATTAGTTGCTACAGGTAATACAGTTCCTGCACCGTTATCTTACAATTTTGCATTACATAATCAACTGAATGATGTTTTTACTAATTATTCATCATTCCTGCTTGTTGCTCAAGTGTTAGAAGATGTTGGTGTAAGAATGTACGGTACTGCGGTTTTAGGCCTTGTAACTAATAAAGCCTTACGTGGCGATGCCATTAATATGCGTTCAGCTAATGCACGTCATGCTGCACACATTCGTTTATTGCGCCGTAATGCAGGAGTTGATATGATGCCTTGGATCACAGGAAATAATGCCAATACAGTAATTGGCGAAGTAATTAAAGGCTATCAGGGTGAAGACAACACTATGCAGGGCATATACAACATTACCAATCTGAATGGTGCTAAAATTTCTTTCAATGCTGCAACCGAGGCTTTTGATGAACCAATGGAAAAAGCAGAAGCCGAATTGTTTATACAAGGATTTACAACATAATAACAATAACATTGCATTGATAAAGCCATCTGCCCAGCAGGTGGCTTTTTTAGTTATAGTGGATCAACATCAAAAAGAATCTGGACAGCGTTATTACCTTTTATTCCGGTAACAACCTGTTTCTGATGAAGCAATAATTGTTTTACTTGTTCTATAGTGCGACTGTCCCGAGGGCATTTCACCCACACCTCTTGAATGTACTGATTTCTTATTCTTGAAACTAATGCAGGCACCGGGCCCTGTATCGATATTGTTTTTATATCCTGTAAAGCTGTAGCTATTGCCATAGCGGCTTCAATTGCCTTAGGTTCTTCTTTGTGTTTGCAGGTAATTTTTACCAGTCTTGAAAACGGGGGATAACCAAAATTCTTTCGGTAGATAATTTCCTGTTCATAAAATGCCTGCACATCATGTTGCTGCACCCATTGTAACACCGGGTGGTGCATATTATAAGCCTGTATCAAAACCTGCCCAGCTCCATCTGTTCTGCCTGCTCTGCCACTCACTTGCTCCATTAATTGAAATGCACGTTCATTTACTCTGAAATCAGGATAGCTTAATAAACTGTCTGCACTCAATATGCCAACAAGTGAGACATTAGCAAAATCCAATCCCTTCACCACCATTTGCGTACCAATTAGAATATCAATTTTTTGCTTTTCTAATTCCTGCAGCAATTGTGACATACTCTCTTTGCCTCTCATGCTGTCTATATCCATACGCGCTATCCTTGCTTTCGGGAATAGTTGATGTATTTCTTCTTCTATTTTTTCTGTTCCAAAACTTTTGCTTTGTATTCTGTTGCTGCCACATGATGGGCAGGTATGTATGATAGCAGAACGCTGACCACAGTAATGGCAATGCAGTTTATCGGTGCTCTTATGATAGGTTAATGATACAGCACAATTCTTGCATTGTGGCACCCATCCGCACACCGTACACAATTGAAATGGTGCATATCCTCTGCGATTTTGAAACAGTATGACCTGTTTCTTTTTTTGGAGTGTGGTGGCTATGGCCGTATAAAGGTCAGGTGTTATTAACCTGATGCCTTGATTGCGTACATGTTCTAAGGTAGATGCATTAATGATTTGAATAGAAGGCATATTGACACCCATATACCTTTCTTTCAGGTTTACATAAGCATACTTGCCCTGGCTGGAATTATATAAACTTTCTACAGAAGGTGTCGCTGAGCCTAATATCACTTTGGCATTGTGCAATGTCGCTAAATATATAGCTGCATCTCTTGCATGAAAACGTGGTGCCGGGTCTTTTTGCTTGTACGATGCATCATGTTCTTCGTCGGCGATTATTAATCCTAAGTCATTATACGGTAGCCATAATGCAGAACGTGGCCCGACTACTATTTTGTATTTTCCTTGCCTTACTTTTTCCCATATCTCTACACGCTCATTATTACTGAAGCGTGAGTGATATACACCAAGCTCTTCGCCAAAGTATGCATATAGCCTGCTTACCAATTGCGTGGTCAAGCCTATTTCTGGCAGTAGGAATAATGCCTGCTTACCTTGTGCCAGGTATTCTTTTATTTTATGAATATAGAGTAGCGTTTTACCACTGCCCGTTACGCCTTGCAATAGCAGAATGTCTTTTTCCTCCAACCCTTTCTCTAATTCGCGGTAAGCGATTTTTTGTGCAGGAGTGAATTCAATTTTTTTAATAGATTCATTTACATCTGTTGTTATCCTGTCTATTTCTCGTTCTTCTATTTTGAAAATGCCTTTATCAGCAAGTGTTTTTATCTGTGCTGCTGTTGCGCCTGAACGTTCGAGCAAATCATGTTGTCGAACAATCTTATTTTTGATTGATAACTCTGTATATGCCATCACTACATCCAACTGGCGTGGTGCGCGTTGCAGTTCATCAAATAAACGGTGCATGGCTTCTTCGCTGTTGTATGCAGGTGCAAGGGTTATAATTCTTTCTTTGCGGGGTTTATATAATGGCTCTAATTCGTCGTGAATAGTTACTACTTCTTTTTCTATTAATTCATTTAATGCAATAGTCAGATACCTGCTGCCTACTATATTACGTAGTTCAGAAATAGTCAGTTCTTTTCTCAACTCCAGTGCTTCAGCCGCTGGAAAAGTTTCATTGCTCCACTCGTTCACGACATCCTCATGCTGTGGAGCCCATTGCAACCTGGTTTCGCCACTAAGTTTTAAATGAGATGGTAATGCAGCCTGCATCACCTCTCCTGGTGCAGCCATATAATATTGCCCTACCCATTTCCAGAATTTGAGTTGCGTTTCATTAACAATAGGGAATTCATCTATCAGTGCCCTGATGGGTTTTACTTCATAACCTTCGGGTTGATGATTATGCAACGCTGCTACTACCGCAGAATATAATTTATTCCGTCCCAGAGATATTTCTACTCTCATTCCCGGATGTATTAACCCTTGCATTTCATGGGGTATGCCATAAGTAAGCATTCCCGGCAGGTTGAGGGGCAGAATAACATCGGCAAAACGAAACTGGCCATCTTCATTATTCGCAAAAAGCGATTGCATAGCTATGCAAGTTAAGCGGAATTAGTGATTACTAATGATGAGTAAAGTAAACAATAGCACAAGCTATAACTGCCAGCAGCAAAGTTTGCCAAATTATTTTCCCAATGGGCTTTTCACTGCGTACTGAAATCACTACAAAAAATGCTACGAGGATGATAGCGGGGAGAAATTGTTTTAATACATCCATAAATCACTGGAATTAGTTTATTAATATACATCTTTAATTTATAGGATACTATACCGCATCATAGTGAAATAAAAGCGTATTATTTAATTAATCGTACCTTTGCAGGCTAAAGCAGTGAAATCATGGCGAAGCAGTCCGAAAGAAAATGTTCTTTTTGTGAGCGGTCTGAAAACGAAGTAAACATTTTGTTTACGGGCCTTAAAGGGAATATATGCGACCAATGCATTGAAAATGCACATCATTTGCTGCAAGAGGCCAATGCAGATTCGGGTAAGAAAAGTACTGGTGGTGATATAAGAAATCACACCATGCATAAACCTCGTGAGATAAAAGCTTTTCTCGACCAATATGTAATAGGGCAGGATGATGCTAAAAAAGTATTAGCCGTTGCTATATACAATCACTACAAAAGGCTCATGCACCCTGTGCAGGATGATGTAGAGATTGATAAGTCTAATATCATCATGGTGGGTGAAACAGGTACAGGTAAAACGTTACTGGCTAAAACCATAGCACGTTTGTTGCAGGTACCTTTTGCTATTGTAGATGCTACAGTTTTTACAGAAGCAGGCTACGTAGGCGAAGACGTAGAAAGTATTTTATCGCGTTTATTGCAGTCATGCAATTTTGATGTTACAGCTGCTGAACGTGGTATTGTGTATATAGACGAAATAGATAAAGTAGGGCGTAAAGGCGATAACCCATCAATTACTCGTGACGTAAGCGGAGAAGGTGTGCAGCAGGCAATGCTGAAACTGCTGGAAGGTTCTGAAGTGCTGGTGCCACCACAGGGCGGCAGAAAACACCCTGAACAAAAGATGGTGAAAATCAACACACAAAACATCCTCTTCATTTGCGGAGGTGCTTTTGAGGGTATAGATAAAATGATTGCCCGTCGTGTGCAAACGGCAGCTATCGGCTACAATGCTATTAAAGCAACCAAAGAGCTCGACCGCTCAAACCTGTTGCAGTATGTAAATGCGCAGGATTTACGCACTTTCGGTTTGATTCCTGAACTTTTAGGACGTTTACCAATTGTTACCTATCTGAATCCATTAGATAATGATGCGTTGAAACGCATATTGACTGAGCCTAAGAATGCACTCATCAAGCAGTACAAAAAACTGTTTGAATACGAAGGCATACAGTTGAAGGTAGATGATGGTGTTCTGGATTATATGGTAGAAAAAGCAGTGCAGTTTAAATTAGGCGGACGTGGTTTGCGTGCTATTTGCGAAATGATACTGACTGATGCCATGTTTGATATGCCATCAGAAAAGCATGATGGTAAATTCCACCTGACATTGGAATACGCCAAACAAATGCTGGAACATGCCAAACTCGATTATTTAAAAGCAGCTTAAAACTATTTAAATCATATTCTTATGGACAACGCATTATTAGAACAGTTAAAAACCAAAGCAGGACTTACAGAAGAACAAGCTGTGAAAGCGATGCAAACTATGATTGAATTCATTAAATCCAAGGTGCCACCGATGATGCATGGCATGATTGACAACTTTTTGGATGATGGTGAAAGTGTAACAGACAAAATGAAAAATGTTGCCAACACAGCAAAAGAAAACATGGAAGATTTTGCTAAAGAAGCAGGCGATAAAATGGGCGATTTTGCACACAAAGCCCAAGATGCTGCCAAAGATGCTTTAGATAAGCTGAATGAGTTTATGAAGAAGAAATAAACTACGATACTTGATACAAATAATAAAGCCCCGCAATTTGCGGGGCTTTATTATTTTATTTACCAGAATTGGCTCTTACAGTTTCGTAAGTACTATTACTGCTTACAAATTCAGGCACCAGTTCTTTCATTATGCCCACTGTTTCCAGTGTATAGTGCCTTTGTGCACTGGAGATAAGTTTATCTACCTTGTCTTTAATAGCTATGTAATCGTATTCAGGTACTTTAGCTATCATTATCTTATCGTGGTAAGTAGGCACTACATTTTCGCTATTGTTCAATAACTCTTCATACAGTTTTTCACCAGGGCGTAGACCTGTATAAGTTATCTTAATATCTACATCAGGTTCTTTACCTGCCAGGCGGATTATCTTTTTAGCAAGGTCTACAATCTTTACAGGTTCACCCATATCAAACACAAATATCTCGCTGCCTTGTCCCATTACACCTGCTTCAATTACCAACTGGCAGGCTTCTGGTATGGTCATAAAGTAGCGGGTGATTTCAGGGTGTGTAACTGTAATAGGTCCGCCTTTTTCCAATTGCTTTTTGAATATCGGGATAACAGAACCATTAGAGCCTAATACATTACCAAATCGTGTGGTAACAAATTTAGTAATGTTAGTGTTTCGTACTACTTCACCTTTGTTCAATAAGTACTTATAATAGCTCTGTGTAAATATCTCAGCAATACGTTTTGATGCACCCATAATGTTGGTAGGGTTAACGGCCTTGTCTGTAGATACCATCACAAACTTTTCTACACCATTAGCGATAGAAAGTTCTGCAAGTGTTTTAGTGCCAAATACATTATTAAGCACTGCTACTGACGGATTATCTTCCATTAATGGCACGTGCTTATATGCTGCTGCGTGGAATACTACTTCAGGATTATATATTTCAAACAAGTGTTCCATACGTACTCGGTCGCATATATCGCCGAGATAAGCCTTAACACTTGCACCGGGGTTAGTTTCTTTCAACTCCAGTACCAGGTCATGCATTGGCGTTTCTGCCTTATCGCACATGATGATGAGCGAAGGCTTGTATTTCAGCAACTGACGCACCATTTCGCTGCCTATAGAACCTGCAGCACCTGTAACTAATATTTTCTTACCCTTTAATTCAAAATGTATTTTGTCGTTGTCAATCCTGATAACTTCACGTTCCAGCAAATCTTCGATGTTAATGTCTTTCAATGCGTCTGTGTCCAATTTGCCATCCAACCATTGTTGTACAGGCGGCACCTGTTGTACTTTCAGACCGTGTTGCAGGCATTTATCAACCAGGTAGTTCAGCTTCTCTCTCGATATTTTTCTATTGGCAATGATGAGTAGTTCAACATTTTCTTCCTTCAGTTTTTGAAAGCCCGAATCATCTATGCTGTATATCGGAATACCTTCCATCAGCTTGCCCGTACGACTCAGCAATTCATCCATGAAAGCAACTACCTGCAGGTTGCTACTCGGAAAGTCATTGATTACCTTTTTGGTTTGCAATCCGTTTTCTCCAATATCATATACTGCAGCCTTTACCTTATTTCTTTCCAGGTTATGCTGTTGATAGTATTTGAAAATATATCGTACTAATAACCTATAGGTTATCAGGGCGAAATTGGTAATGAAGAAATTGATGACAACAACCGAAATAGGGAAGAGGTAAATGTTTGATGAGGATTGGTTGACAATAAAATTGATAGAGAAGTAGAACACTGCAGCTATCGAATTCACTACTAATAACCTGAAGGTGTCCTCAATATTTGTGTACCTGATAATACCTGCATACGTTTTTAACATATAAAACAGGCTGGCATTCAATGCAAGAGACACCCCGAGTATGATAGACATATCATAGCGAGATACATCTTGTAAGTTGAAGTTAAACCTCAGGATAAAAGAGAAGAATAAGCAGAACTCAACACAAAAAATGTCAAGCAGGAAAATGAGCCAACGTGGTAAAATGCGTATTCTGTAATACATAGATATACATTTGTTTTCTGGTATAGCTTAATATCAAGCTATTACTACATAAGGGGATATTGGCAATTGTCTTACAAATGTAATGATTGCAATGTTATTTTAACATTTATTAGAGATTATTATTACGTAAAAAAGCCCTCAAAAAGAGGGCTTTGCTATGAAAGACACTGAAAAATGTATTATTTCTGCTTTTTATATTTAGCTATCAACTCTGTTACATTGCTACGCATCAAATATTCTGGATTCAGTTCTGTAAATGTTTTCAGCTTGTTAGTGCTCAATTTCAGGGCTTTTTCAAGTTGCAGCATAGCCTCTTTCGTTTTACCCATTTCAAAAAGCATAGCAGCATGAAAATATCTGAAATCCGCCTTATCACCGCAATGTTCACGGGCTACTTCCAGCTGGGTAAGCCCTTCATCGTAGTAACCGGCCATGTATAAACCTTTTACAAGCGCCACCCAAGTACTTTTGTTCCCCGGCTTCAGGCGAACGGCATTCAGGTAACATACCAAAGCCTCGCTTTTGGCATCCATTTCCATCAGACAATTACCGATGGCCATACAATAAGAAGCATTATTCTTATCTAGGTGCAGTGCTACTGAGAAAGATTTTACAGCCTTTTCCCACTGTTTTTCTCTGGCATAGGTCTCGCCTATTTTAAAGAATATGGTGTCATCTTGCGGGCTAAGTTGCGATGCTTGCCTGTAATAATGGCGCGCACGCTGAAAATTCTTTTGTTTCTCCCAACAAAAGCCCATGGCTTCAAATATGACGTCTTCTGCTTTCGCAATCTCTAGGTGTTTTTCCAACACTTCTATTGCTTTATCATAATATTTCAGGCGCATAAAAGCATCAGCAAGATTGCGATACGCGAATTCATATTTTTCATCGATTGCCACGCAGAACTCATAGGCATCTATAGCCTTCTCATACAGCTTCAGTCCCTGGTATGCTGCACCTAAGTTGAACCAAGCCAGTGCATTATATGGGTCTTCGTCTGTTATCTGTGTGTGTAATGTTACGCTCTCTTCAAGACGCTTAGTAAAGTCTGCCCAGAAGCAAATTTTCTGCAAAGCTTCTTCGTTGCGTATATCTATTTTAATAACACGCTTCAGTGTATCAAACACCGCATCAAACTCTTCGCACTCATCATATACATCAGAAAGTTCCAGTAACACTTCTATCTTTTCTTTGCCTTCAAAGTCAGAAGATTTCTGTTCAAGCCATAGTGCGGCCTGGTCATATTTAAACTGGCTGAGCATGATGTCAGAACGCAACAATACCGCATCTAGATTCACCTGGTCGTATTGTTCTAACTCATCCAGTATTTTAAGTGCCTGTCCGAATTTTTGAGCTTGCGTCAGTATTTCGGCCTTCAGAAGTAATAGTGATGCTGAAAAGGGATAGTAAGTTCTGGCTATTTCGCAGGCCAGTAGTGCCTGTTCTTCATTGCTGTTTTGAAAATAGAATTCAATCACCCGCTCAAATTCTTCTTCTTCCATCATCCGCGCAGACTCGCCTTTCTTCACCTGTTCATACAGCATCAGCAATTCATCCATCGAGTCCCATTCCTCATCCTGAAAATCATCATCAAACATAAGCTAACCTGTTTTATCAAAGTTAACAATAAATAATACCATGTGCCATAGGGTTGTGTTAAGGCAGTGTAAAAATGCACAGGATATCAACAACAAAAAATGCCCCTGATAATGAGGCATTTCTACATAATATTTTGAGATAAACTATTCCGGGCTTGTCTGGAGGTATAAATAATTGATACCATCTTTCATTGCTTCAGGAATAGTAAATGGACGTGTGCCTGATACTGTTCTTGAACGGATGATACTCCATCCGCGGCCGTAGAAAAAGTAATTGCCGGGTTTCAAGTTAGTAAACAATGCCATTGGAACACCATCTACATAAGATATATGACAAGAGTCGTCGTATTTATTGTCTTTCGGTACTACGAAAGTATTGTACTTAACATACACTTTCCCACTATCTACGTTAAGACCGGTATCTACCAGCACCACACGCATAGTAGCCAAACCGCCCTTACCTGCTACAGATACTGCAGGGGGATTAGTAATGGTTGTTTTCTTTTTGCAAGCGAACATAGCAGGTATCATCACTGCTACGAACAATATGCCTTTAAACCATGCTGACTTCATGTATTGCATTTTTACGGGAGTTGAAGATACAAAAAACGATTTTAAAATTGCTAATGTTAGGGGTTATAAAATTATTGGTTACCTATCGGTGCTGGTTTCGGCAGGGATACTGGCTTTGCTTTCATTCCATAGGCGGTCAAAAGCAGTAACGATATATGTGCACTTTCTGTATTTATTGGCGTCTGCGTCAAGTACTTCATTGTTCATGACAACACGAATGATTTTATCCGACCTGTCGAGGTTAACAGGCTCATTATTGATAAACCTGTATACGGCATACCTCACAACTGTCTTTTGCTGGCCCTGAGGCATTTGCCATTGTAATAATGTGCCTTGAGATGAAGGAATAGCCTTCACAATTGGCGGGGCCGGAGCAAGACTATCCAACCATGTCATACGAGGTGGGAAGGCATAATATATATTTTGTTTGGCAACACTATCTTTTATGCCATATACCTTATCAAATATAGAAGCGCTATAGAATACCTGGCTGGGGTTTTTGGCAGTACGGCGTATGTCCCTGATTTGCCAGAGTAATTCATTACTGCTAGCCCAGGGTCCGTGACCGGCACCTACCATACGATACACGCCTAATCCATAATATATATGCCTGCTGTAGCTATGGTTTTCCCACCATGGAAGCAGCACATCAAATGCAGCTGCACGGTGGTAGTGCTCCCAATATAGTTGCGGCATGATATAATCTACCCATCCCTTTTTCAGCCATAGCACTACATCAGCATACAGGTCATCGTAGCAGGTTTGCCCTCCATGCGTATGAGAGCCATCAGGGTCTTTAGTATCATTGCGCCAAACACCAAAGGGGCTGACCCCGAATTTCACATAGTTCTTTTCTCTTTTTATGGCAGCATTCAACTGTGATATGAAGCGATTGGTATTATCGCGGCGCCAATCGTCTTTACTGGCAAAGCCATGCCCGTATTGGCTAAAAGCAGCATAATCACCAAATTCCAGCCTGCCACTACGGTAGGGGTAGAAATAATCATCGAGGTGAACGCCATCTATATCATAGCGCTTTACCACATCCATTATGATGTCAATTACATAATCCCTTGCTTCGGGTATGCCGGGGTTGATATATGCCTTACCGGCATAGTTGATGATCCAGTTGGGGTGTTTGTACGTTACATGGTTTTTAGGATTGGGGTTTTTAGCGCTTTCGGTCAATGCCCTGTATGGATTGAACCATGCATGAAACTCCATATTGCGTTTATGGGTTTCTTCTATCATAAACTTGAGCGGGTCGTAATACGGGAATGGTGGTTGCCCCTGTCTGCCGGTAAGATAGTGGCTCCACGGTTCGTCGCCGGGATACATAAGGTCTGATGCCGGGCGCACCTGCACTATCACTGCATTGCAGCCAATGTGCTGTAGTTCATTAAGCCTGCGGATAAATTCCTGTTGCTGCTGCTCTGATGGCAAGCCTTGTTTGCTGGGCCAGTCGATATTGGCAACAGTTGCTATCCACGCCGCACGAAACTCTCTTTTAGGAGTTTGGGCATGAAGGCAAAAGGCAATAAGCAGTATATATGCGGTAAGGGAGAGAGACCTCATCATATAATGATGTAAAGATAAACGAAGAAGGGTATCCCCGTATTATAACGGGGCAAGAATGTTGCGAAATGTTGTGTTTTGTTGCATTTTTTGTTTGAAATTCTCTACTGTTTTATAAGTGATTGGTTTTCAATATGAGGTAAAAGCGAAATGTTGTTTTTTGTTGCGTTTTGTTGTCATTTTCATACTCATTTGGACCAGATTGCAACGTCCATATTTCGGAATTAAATGTTCCCTCGAAATGACGTAAGGGGAAATTTATTATAACAAATATACGTTAAATAAGCGTCATTGTAAAATATAAAAGCACTAAGTGTTTAAAGACCCCCACACTAAAAAATTGTTTCAATATTGAACAATATCACATCCCGTTTGTATTACTCATCGGCTTTTATTATCATTGCCGTATAACTTAAAACTTATGAAAAACCTAATTCTCTTAGGCTTGTTAGCCTTATCGTTAGTATCGCTTGGCTCATGTGCAAAATTGACTAAATGTGATTGCCCTGCAGGTCAGTCGCTTAGTGTTAATGGCAATGACGAGTATGAAATTCGTGCAAACTGTGAAGCAAAATCGGGAGGTAGTTGCACATACTAAATTGCATTTATTTAAACAGCAATATTTAGTTGCACAAACAGCTGTATCGGAGCATTCGATACAGCTGTTTTATTTATATCTATGATATAAGGCCTATAGCCAAAGTCAGTAAAGAATAAGCACTGCTATTTTATTAATTGTCTTCTTATTAATGTGATATGGGAAAGCAAAACCAATGGCACAACAAAGCATGGCAACCATATAAATGGAAAATATAATACTCCCATATTGGGTTGCTCAAAAGCTAATTGCTGTATAGGTGATGGCAATGACATAGCAGCAATAGCTACAATGTTTATCAACAAAAACATGCAGATGATATTCCAAGTGAGAAAGACTGATTTTTTGAGTTTTCCTTTTTTATATAACCACCAGATGAATAGTGCAGAGATACCAGAGAGAATATCAAAATTCCTACCCTCAAAAGTCATGAGCTGAGGTACTTGTTTATAAATGAATAAACCTAGCAAAACCATTTCAACAGGTATGCGCACAATATGCAGCTTAATAAGACTGCCCGCATCAAGGTTGTTTATAAACTGTCTGCCTTTTGCAGTGCTGAATAGTAGTATAATAGATAGTAGTGGTGGAGCAATAAGCAATAAAAAACGCGGTGGTAGAGTGTTGGTGATAGTGTAAAATCCGGTGAAACAAATAATAGCTTGTAACAATAGCCAACTCAGACAAATAAGTAATATTGTTTTTGACTTATGGCTGGCGATATACAAACTATAAAGGCTATATAATACACAACCAATAAACAGTATACTGAGATACAAAGGAACATGATTCATACAACTGATTTTACTGCAAAACAACAGTAGTATATCATCTTTACTCTTGCCAAATGACAAGAAATAGGAGTAACTATTTTTTTGATACTTCTTTCCTGATACGACTTAGTGATGTGTCAGTAATACCAAGATAGGAAGCAATCATTTTAAGTGGTG
The DNA here is from genome assembly GCA_018267965.1 of Bacteroidota bacterium. GTDB lineage: Bacteria > Bacteroidota > Bacteroidia > Chitinophagales > Chitinophagaceae > Polluticoccus. The sequence goes on from JAFDXK010000002.1 coordinate 401,993, forward strand.
CTTGCTGAAAGATATCAGGATTGGTATGTAATAGAGTAAGGTAACGTTGCTCAGCAGTTTCTGTTATTGTACCTAACATTCTTGCTTTGAGTGCGGAAAACCCTCTTACTAAAACTGCACGACCAAACTCGCGAAACTCAGGTAAGCCATGAAACAAATTATTCAGCGTATCGTACGATATTACTAAGCCTGCGCAAGGGGTAAGCGCTTGTATGTTTTCTTTAGATGGGGTACGATTAAAAAAAGAAGAAACTTCAAAGACAACATTGTTGGTTGTGTAAAATGCAGTGGTAATGTCATTGCCTTCTGTATCAGTAGCATACGCCCGCATAAAACCATCGAGCAAAAACATGTACTCATTGCTCTTGTGTCCTTCCTGCAAAAAATAATTACCTTTTTCTATCTTCCTTTCTTCAAAATAAGCAGCTATCTCCTTTGCCTTATCCAAAGGAATGGGAACAGTATTTTGTATGAATTGAATAAGGGATTGCATACAGTAATATACTACAACCATGGTTGCATTGCATCGGCAATGTTGCGGTCGTTGCTGAGGCGAGGCACTTTATTTTGTCCGCCCAGCTTGCCGAGTGATTTCATGTATTCGATAAATGCATGACGCTTCAGCGCACGTATTTTCAGCGGTTGCAAAATACCACCTGTTATCAGGTCGTTATAATAAATGTTTTTCTGTCTTAAGTAGTTGTCAACCGACTTAGAGAAACCCTCAAGATTAGCAGGCGCTTCTTCAAATTCTACCAGCCATTCATGATATGGTAATTCGCCGGTGGTTTGTATCATCGGCGCAACGGTGAATTCGATGATGCGTGTATTATTTTCTTTAGCAGCTTCCAAAATGGCATGTTCCACTTCTTCACCAATCACGTGTTCTCCAAAGGCAGATATGTAATGTTTGATGCGTCCCGTTACTACTATACGATATGGGTCAGTGCTCACAAAACGAACCGTATCGCCAATATTATAACCCCAAAGCCCTGCATTGCTGTTTACAATCAAAGCATAGTTCTCGCCCACTTTCACATCTGCCAATGATAGACGTGTTGGGTTTTCATTAAAGATTTCTCCCGCAGGTATAAACTCAAAGAAGATACCCGAATTAGTATTGAGCAATAAACCTTCCTTATCCAAAGTATCCTGAAAGGCAAAGAACCCTTCAGATGCAGGGAAGGTTTCAACAGTATCTATTGGCCCACCCAGGCTTTCAAGCAATTTGGCTTTGTAAGGTTCAAAATTTACACCACCGTGCACCAATACCTGCAGGTTAGGAAACAGTTCTTTTATTTTTTTGCCCTCGCTGCGTTGGCTCAGCCAGTCAAAATACATCTGCATCCATGGTGGTATGCCGCTAATGAGCGTCATATCTTTATTAATGGTCTCATCCACTATTTTACCCAGCTTTTCTTCCCAGTCTTCTATGCAGTTGGTTTCGTAGGATGGTAATTGATTGCCGCGCAGGTAGCCGGGTATAAAATGGTTTACAATGCCGCTGAGCCTGCCGGTTGGAATACCGCTGATGCGTTCTAATACCGGCGAGCCTGAGAGAAATATCATTTTCCCATCGGCAAAAGAGGTATTGCCGCTTTCTGCCATATAACATAATAAAGCGTTGCGGGCGGTATCTATATGATTAGAAATGGAGTCTTTACTTATAGGTATATATTTTACGCCACTGGTGGTGCCTGAGGTTTTGGCAAAATACATGGGCTTGCCTTTCCATAATATATTTTGCTGCCCTTCTTTTATCTTATCTATGTAAGGACGAAAAGCCTCATAATCACGGATAGGGATGGCATTTTTGTACTCTTCGTAGGTTTTTACTTCGTTCAGTTTATGGTCTTTGCCATATAAGGTACGACTACCTGCTTTTAATAGTTGCTGAAGAATGGCTTGCTGGTCATTTACAGCCGTGGACATACCCTTTCGGATACGGCTATGTACAATAGAGGCATACGGCTTTGCCAGGAAAGATTTAATCTTCATTACGCAAACTTGGGGAACAAATGTACAATTCTGCCTATGAGATTAATGATTTAAAGTGAGGTAATATGTGGGGCATTTTTGATAGAAAATAGACCCGACAGTACAAATTACAAAAAAATATTTGCTAAAAACGGAAAAAGTGTCTTAACTTTGCGCGAAATATTTTAGGAAAAGTCATGTTTGCGATTGTAAATATAGCCGGCCAACAATTTAAAGTAAAAAAAGACGACGAGCTTTTTGTTCACCGTCTTGAAGGTAATAGCGGCGATAAAGTAGAGTTCTCAGAAGTGTTGATGACATCTGACAACAATGGTAATGTAAAGTTCTCAGGTTCTGCAAAAGTAAAGGCAGAAATCATGGATCATTTGAAAGGCGATAAAGTTATCGTTTTCAAAAAGAAGCGCCGTAAAGGTTACCAAAAGAGTAACGGTCATCGTCAATATCTGACCAAAATAAAAATAAGTGATATTGCTTAATTAATTTTTTTGTATATTCGTAAATCGTTTAGATAAGAAATGGCACATAAAAAAGGTGAAGGTAGTGTAAAGAATAACCGGGACTCGCAGAGTAAAAGGCTTGGTGTAAAGATATTTGGTGGTCAGCCTGCTATCTCCGGTAACATCATAGTACGTCAGCGTGGTACAGTTTATCATCCTGGTAAAAATGTAGGTCTGGGTAAAGACTTTACAATATTTGCCACTACAGATGGTATAGTAGAGTTCCGTAAGACACGTACGAAGACATTAGTATCAGTAAAAGAATTTTCAGCAACTGCCGAGGCCTAACCCCCTCGGCGTTTTGCCATAATAAAGGTTTTTGTTTAACCCTTAAATTTCACAACAATGGCAACAGCAAAAAAAGCTGCTAAAAAAGCAGCGCCAAAAAAAGCAGCTAAAAAAGCTGCACCAAAAAAAGCAGCAAAAAAAGCAGCTCCTAAAAAAGCGGCTAAAAAAGCTGTAAAAAAAGCGGCTCCTAAGAAGGCTGCAAAAAAAGCTGCACCTAAAAAGAATGCAGCGCCTAAAAGGAAAGTAGCCGCTAAGAAAAAGAAATAATCACTTAGCGAATCCGAAAAAAGAGACTGTTTACAGTCTCTTTTTTTCATTTAAGGGGGTTTTGAACCGGGATTAACAGGATTTTGGATTCCCGCGTTTATGGATAATACCCTAATTCTAATCTTAACTACAGATTGTATCCCGGGTAATCATTTAATCCGGAAAATCACAGTTCAATTAGTACTTTTGCCCCTCTAAAAACAATATATGGTAAGTGAAGAAAGAAATAAGGCCGAAAGAAGAATGACAGTGTTGAAGGCTGCGAGGCACATAGTGATGGGTATCATTTTCTGGGTTTTTGCCTGGGTGATGTTCAATTCTAAAAAATTTGGCGCTATTGAATTATCAACAGGTGTTGCCTATGCTTTGGGTTGTGTTTTAGTATTGTATGGCGGATTCAGGATTTGGAGAGGCTGGGCTGATATGAAATCGAGCTAAACAGGTTTTACAATTAATTGACAGTGCTGTTAAATTAATGTTACAACAAATACCATATTCATTCGTTTTTTTAAAATATTGAGTAAAATTGCGTCCCCATGCAAATGGCAAAGAACATATTGGCAGGATTAGTAATCATGATAGGTGTAGCATCGTGCGGCGAAGATGTAGAACAACCTGCAGACACGCCATCTAGCGGTACTATAGATATCAGTGTTGATGACACCTACAAGCCGATAATAGACGAGCAGAAGAAAGTTTTTGATAGCAGCTTCCCAGAAGCGCATATTAATGTGCATTATAAGCCGGAGAGCGAGTGTATCAAAGATTTTATGGAAGGGAAAGCGAGATTGATATTGGTGACAAGGGATCTGGCAGATGACGAAAAGAAAGTATTAGAGTATAAAAAAATAGTACCAGCATCATTACCTATTGCTAAAGATGCTGTAGCTGTAATCGTAAACAATGCCACAACAGACAGCGCATTTACCATGAGTCAGATACGTGGCATACTTACGGGTGTATACAAAGACAAATACACGGTAGTATTTGATAACCAGGGTTCAAGCACATTGCGTTATGTAATGGATTCTATCTTAAGGGGAGATAAACTGGGGGCTAATGTGTATGCAGCAAAAGGCAATGATTCTGTGATTGATTATGTATCAAAAAATCCGAAGGCTATTGGCTTTACAAGTGTGAGTTATGTGAGCGATTTGAACGACCCGAATGGGTTGGCATTTATAAAAAATGTTAAAGTTGCATACATAGTGAACGAGAAGAATATGAAGCCGTATCAGCCCTACCAGTACGACATTGCACCGGATGACTATCAGTTGACACGCAAGCTTTATTACATACACAAAGAAACTTACCCCGGTCTTGGCAGGGGTTTTGCTAATTTCTTAGCAGGAGAACGCGGACAACTGATATTTAAACAGGCAAGGCTTTTCCCGCTTCGAATGAATGTTATGTTCAGAGAAGCAGAAGTGAATCACAGTAAGAATTAACTAACTAAAAATAAAGGCAGTATAAAACAACTGTACGCTAAAGGGTAACAAAAATGAAAATGAAACATGCTATTGTAATGATTGCAGCCATGTCGTTGGCATATAATGTGCAGGCGCAATCTGTAGAGGATGGTATCAAAATGTATAACTACGAAAAGTACCAGACAGCTAAGAAAATATTAGAACCACTTGCTGCAGCTAACCCTATGGCTAATTACTATTGGGGCCTTGCTGAATTGCAGATGGGTTATAAAGAAACAGCTAAGCTTATCTTTCAAAAATATCCGTTGCATAATGCCAACATCAGTGGTGTAGCCAGAGTGAATTTTGCAATGGGTAATGCAACAGAAGGTATGAAGATTGCAAATGATCTTGCATCAAAAGCAAAGAAAAAAGAATGGGAACCATTGAAGTATGCTGCTGATGCTATCACGTATACAGAAGGCGGTGATGTACAACAAGCTGTTACATGGTACAAAGCTGCATTGGCAGTGTATGATAATAATGATATTCGTTTATCTCTTGGTGATGCCAGTCAGAAATTATCAGGCGGCGGCGGTGATGCAATGAATGCCTACGATAAAGTGATAGCTAATGATCCGAAAAACTCATTGGCATATTCACGCGAAGGTAAATTGTGGTATGCTGCCCGTCGTTATGACCTGGCTTTGGAAAATTGGAAAAAAGCCCAGGAAGCAGATCCTGAAAACCCGCTTCCATACCGCGATTTGGCAGATGCTTATAGCTATACGGGCAAGTATGATATGGCTAAGAAGAACGCAGACAGGTATATGGAATTGTGCGATAAAACCAATGCTGACTACGAAAGATATTTATATATACTGTTTCAGAGTAAAGACTTTAAAGGTTCACGCGACCTTGCATTGGATTTGCTGAACAAAGGAATAGGTAAAATAAGTTTCTATGGTATTCTTGCTTTCAGCCAGTATGAATTAGGCGATACTACAATGGCACTTAAAAATGCTGTGATATACTTTAGTAAGCAAGACCCTGCTAAAGTGTTTCCTAACGACTACAGGACATATGCTAAAATATGGTTGGCAAACAGCCAGGTAGATTCTGCAGACATGTATTTCCAGAAAGCTGTTGATAAGGACAGTTCTAATACTAAAATTGATGGCTACAGGGATAATGCTGATGTATTGCGTGAAAAGCATTGGTGGTTAAAATCCGCTAATTGGTATAGCCGTTTGATAAATGATTTCCCTGATAAGGCGAAAGCGACTGATTATTTCTATAACGGCTTTACATTATATTACGGTCATAGCTATGATGGTGCTACAAATGCCTTTAGTGCAATGAGGAATAAATTTCCTGACCAACCATCTGCTATATACTGGCAAGGGCGTACTGCAGCAGCTATTGATAGTGATGTAAATAATGGCTTGGCTAAACAATACTATACCGATTGGCTGAACATTAATGTTGCAGGCTATGAAAGAAAGCCTAATGACCTGACACAGGCATACAGGTACCTGATGGTATTAGGATATAATACGGGTGATAAAGAATCATTGGATAAATACAGAGAGCTTTTAAGGGGTATCAACCCAGCTGACCCGGTATTGAAGCAGATAGACGATGCAGTAAAATCAGGCGCTACACCTAAAAAGCCTGCTGCTAAGCCTACGACAAAACCTGCAGCAAAGCCCAAGACTAAATAAAGAAGTAAAAAATATAATATAAAGAGCCTGTTAGAGGCTCTTTATTGTTTTATGGCTTAAAAAGCAATGTTTTTGTTTGGCAGGCTAAAATATATGGATTACCTTTGCACTCCTTAATTAAAGAAGAGTACCCGAAAGGGAGTTAAAAGTATAGATTATGAAACGTACGTATCAACCAAGCCGCCGCCGTCGCAAATCTGTTCATGGTTTCCGCAAGCGTATGGAAACTGCCAATGGCCGCAAAGTATTAGCTTCTCGCCGTGCCAAAGGCCGTCATAAACTGACAATATCAGACGAGCGCCGTCTTAAGTAATAACCGATAAAAATCGATAGCCATTCGTAATACATTTAAAACATACGAAAGGCTGAAGCGTGAGCAACATATTGATACGCTTTTCCGCAAAGGGAAAGCGTTTTCTTTTGCACCACTACGGTTCATTTATATGTTGACAGAGCGCGGGGCCGAATTGTCGCCCGTTAGGGCTGGTTTCAGCGTACCGAAGAAGAAATTCCGCAAATCGGTACAGAGGCACCGTATTACCCGCCTGATGCGCGAAGCATGGCGTTTAAACAAGCATTCCCTATACAATATCATACCTGCAGATAAGCAACTGCATATTTTTATCATTTGTACTGACAATACCGAACCCACTTATGAATCTGTTACTGCTACAATAATCAAAGGTGTTGAACAATTAAAGAAGCAATATGAATAAGCTGTTCTCAAAACTGTTCGTCTGGCTTATCAGGTTCTACCAGGCCTTTATATCGCCACTGTTGGGCGCTAAATGCAGATATACACCATCATGTTCTGCCTACGGGCTCGAGGCCATCAAAAAATACGGCCCATGGAAAGGCGGGCGTATGGCGCTCAAACGTTTTCTTTCCTGCCACCCATGGGGTGGTAGCGGCTACGACCCTGTGAAATAAGAGAGTTGTACCTTTGTATACTGCATAAAGAGGAGGTGTTATGATACGCAAACTAAAGTCGGGCGAATACAGAATTTACTCTCGTAAGATAGATCCTAAAACACACAAGCGCAGAAATTTAGGAACATTTAAAACACTGGAAGAAGCTAAGAAACACGAAAGAGAAATACAGTATTTTAAGCATCGCTAATTACTGCTATTTTTACTTCATGTTCTATTCATTCAAAGGGTTTGTACCTGTTGTTCATCCATCTGCATTTGTGCATCCGCAAGCAGCAGTTACAGGTAATGTAATTATAGGTAAAGATGTATACATAGGCCCGGGTGCTGCATTGCGCGGCGATTGGGGTGGTATTGTGATAGAAGATGGTTGCAATGTGCAGGAGAATTGTACGATACATATGTTTCCGGGTGTAACAGTACTACTGAAAGAAGGCGCACATATTGGCCATGGTGCTATCATACATGGTGCTACTATCGGGCGCAATAGTATGATAGGTATGAACAGTGTGATAATGGATGATGTAGAGATAGGTGATGAATGTATCGTTGGAGCCTTATCATTTGTAAATGCAAATACTAAAATACCATCGCGTAGTTTGGTTGCAGGCAGCCCTGCAAAAATTATTAAAGAAGTAAGTGATGAAATGATAGCATGGAAAACCAAAGGCACACAGCTGTATCAAACACTGCCTAAAGATTGCTACGATACATTGCAAGCATGTGAGCCATTGCATGAAATGCCTGCCAACAGGCCTTCTCAGGAGAGTCTGTATGATACCTGGAATAAGATTAAGAATGGTTGATTGGTTGACTTGTTGATTAGTTAGATTGCCTACGATTATTACCAGTCAACAAATCAACTGCTCAACTAAATAAAAATCCCCTCAGTTTAACCGAGGGGATTTTTATTTTGGGTAATCTTTATAAACTTAAATGGAATTAAGCTTCGTCAGAGTTAACCAGTTCATTTACGAATTTCGCAACATGAGCTATACGTGTATGGTTCAACGCATAGTGGATGAATTTACCATCGCGTTCAGTGATAACGATGTTAGCACGACGCAGGATAGCAAGATGTTGTGATGCTACAGATTGTTCAAGGCGCAACTTAACATAGATGTCAGTCACGTTCATACGTTTGTTTTCTTCCAGCAACTTAACGATCTGCTGACGGAGTTTGTGGTTGATGGCCCTCAGTGTCATTGCTGCACTCTTCACTGCCATGTAATCCAGTTTAATTTGTTCGTTCGAACCTTCATCTTTGCGAATAACCAGCGTGTTAGCTGACATAGTCGTTTCCATTTACAATTGATTTAAATAAATAAACAAAATAAGAGTACGTAGATAAAAAATAACTTATGTTATTCTGTTACGGGGTGCAAACATACGGCATTAATAAATATGAACCAAAGTCATATTGAAAAAACCTGTTAAACCACCGTTAAAAATAATATTGAAATTCAACTAACTAATTGATATTGTTTGACTTATGCGTGTAAACTGATTTTAAATAAAATGGTTCTGCATGAGCCATATTGACGAAATTGTGACAATTAAATTGCTCAAAAGCATATTTAGACCAGCTTGCCGTATCGACATCATTTTCAGCTATAAAAACAATGTCATCCCCCTGAAAAAAATTATTAAAACCCTCATTAATATCGCCTGCCAATAAGGTTTTTCCCGTTAACAAAGACCTAAATTTTTGCAAATCTTCCTCCATTATATGTTGAGGCTCCTGTATGATTTCTGATTTGTTGTTATATGTGGCTATAAAGTATTCTTTATCACGGGCATTAAGTATAGCAGAATAAAATTCATATTCACTCAAATTTCCATAATAGTGTTTCAGCGTCAGCAATTGCAATTTATTATGCATCATCAGAGGTTTATCAAGCACATAACATAAACCCTTTGCAGTAGCTAAACCAATGCGCAAACCGGTATAAGAACCCGGGCCCCCGCAAACACAAACTGCATCTAACTGTTGCATGGTAATACCTGCATCAGCCAATACTTTTTCAATATGCAGATTAATAACAGCTGCATGGTTGCGTGTATCGGTGTTAGTCATAGAGCCAACCATAACACCGTCATGATTGAGTGCTACCAAACCTGCATCGCCTGAAGTATCGATATGTAAAATGTAAGCCATTAATTCGTGTGCAAATGTAAGGAGTGCATTACATTTACAGCATGGAAAAGAAAATCATTCGTACAGATAATGCACCTGCACCCATCGGGCCATATAACCAGGCAGTGCAATTCGGCAATATGTTGTTCGTATCAGGACAGATAGCCATCAACCCTGCAAACGGTGAATTATACACGGGTGGCGATATACAAGTAGAAACCAAACAGGTGATGGAAAACCTGAAAGCAATACTAACAGAAGCCGGTATGGATTTCAGCAATGTGATAAAGAGCAGCATTTTCCTGATGGATATGGGACAGTTTGCACAGGTGAATGAAGTGTATGGAAGTTATTTTACTGAAAACCCTCCTGCACGTGAAACAGTGCAAGTAGCAGGATTACCAAAGGGCGTGAAGGTAGAGATAAGTGTGGTAGCAGGGAAGTAATTCGACAATATCATTACATAATAATAAAGCCCCGTCACGCGGGGCTTTATTATTATAACAAACCGAATTGTTTGTAGTGATGTGTAAAATGCTTGGCATGAAATATCAGCCACTCTTTATGATTGAGCACACCTAAACGAGGATGTGTTGGTGTAGCATCGGGGTTGTTTTTAAAATACGTTTCAAGGTCTTGTAATTCTGTTCTCAATACATCGATAGCTGCATGGATATCCGCATAGTTATATACAACAGGACCATCAGGTATCAATGGTGTTTTTAACCCCATCGGGAAATCCATATCGGAATATATCATTCCTTGTTTCCATTTCTCGCCTTCTTCTTTAGTAGTACGTTGCTCAATATGCCTTTTGCCATTAGTCATTTTGATGGTAGTAACCAAATGCTCTACCATTTGCTGTGGTGTCATGCCACCAAACACAGGTTGTGTATCAGCATTCAGTTTGCTGATGGTATTTATCGTTTCGTCTATTTTGTCTATTTGTATCATCGTTATCCTTTTTTTACTTCTTTAGCCCATGCATCTTTTAATCCTACAGTGCGGTTGAAGATGAGTTTATCTGCAGTACTGTCTTTATCTACACAGAAATAACCTTTGCGCAGGAACTGGAATTGCTCGCCTGGTTTAGCACTTACTAATGCAGGTTCTATATACACACTTGGTAAAATATCCAGTGAATGTTCGTTGATATAATCTTTGAAATCACCTTCTTCGCTCGACGGGTCTTCTACTTTAAAGAGCCTGTCGTACAAACGCACCTCGGCAGTTTTAGCTGTAGCCACATTCACCCAGTGTATAGTGCCTTTTACGTGTATACCGCTGGTGTCTTGTCCGCTTTTGCTTTCAGGTATATATGTACAATGTATTGCTGTAATATTACCCGCATCATCTTTCGTAAAGCTTTCGCATTTTACGATGTATGCACCTTTCAAACGTACCATCAAACCTGGCCCAAGGCGGAAGAATTTTTTCGGTGGTTCTTCCATAAAGTCCTCGCGTTCTATCCATACCTCTTTACTGAAAGGCATTTTGCGTGTGCCGCCATTAGGGTCTTCAGGATTATTCTCTGCATCCAGTTCTTCAGTCTGCCCTTCTGGATAATTAGTAATCACCAATTTCACAGGGTCAAGCACAGCCATCACGCGGTGCGAAGTTTTATTTAGTTGCTCACGTACGTGAAACTCTAATAAACTTAAATCAACAATATTCTCACGCTTCGCAATACCTACTGTATCGCAGAAGTTAACAATAGCCTGTGCAGGATAACCACGGCGGCGCATACCACTAATAGTTGGCATACGCGGGTCATCCCAGCCCGCTACGTGTTTTTCATTTACTAATTGTAAGAGTTTGCGTTTACTCATTACGGTGTACGTAAGATTACGGCGTGCAAACTCATATTGATGCGAAGGGAAGATACCCAGCTTATCAATAAACCAATCGTACAAAGGGCGATGGTGTATAAACTCCAGTGTACAAATGCTGTGTGTGATATTCTCAATGCTGTCGCTCTGTCCGTGTGCGAAATCGTACATCGGGTAGATGCACCATGCATCGCCTGTACGGTGGTGGTGTGCATGTTTGATGCGGTACATCAACGGGTCGCGCAGCAGCAGGTTAGGATGTGCCATGTCTATTTTAGCACGCAAAACTTTTTCACCATCTGCATATTTGCCTGCTTTCATGTCGGCAAACAATTGCAGATTCTCTTCTATACTTCTGTCTCTATATGGACTATTCTTTCCCGGTTCATGTGTAGAACCTTTTGAAGCTGCTATCTCTTCTGCAGTGCTGTCATCTACATAAGCATATCCATTCTTAATTAAATCAACTGCAAAATCATAGAGCTTACCGAAATAATCAGAAGCGTATAATTCATTATCCCATGTTTTACCTATAGCATCACTCAGCCATTTGATATCGTACTTAATACTTTCTACGTATTCTGTTTCTTCCGTTACAGGGTTAGTATCATCAAAGCGCAGGTTTACTTTACCGTTATATTTTTTTGCCAAACCGAAGTTGAGGCAAATAGACGAAGCATGGCCTATATGCAAATAGCCATTAGGTTCCGGTGGAAAGCGTGTATGTATCTGCTGGTACTTTCCTTCCTTCAGATGTTCTTCAATAATTTCTTCTAAAAAATTAAGTGATTTTTCTTCGCTCATGGGCGCAAAGATAGTTTAAATGCTATTGATATATTGGAGCAGAAGAGTCCTATATTTATATTTTCAACTATCAAAAAATAACGATGGGGCTATTTGATTTTTTTAAGAAGAAGGACGAAAGTGAACTCGGGAGCAATTTATCTTTGGAAGTATTGTTGCAAAAGGCTTCAACTGAACCACAATTCAGACCGGCTTTTTATAAGAAACTACTTTCTGAGCAATTAGTAGTTATTACTAATAATGATGATAAATCAATACCCGAAGGTAAATCTATAGCAAAGGAAAATACTAAGGTTAGTATTGTAAATTACCCCAATGGCGTAATTCCTGTATTTACATCAACTGACAGAATATTTGACAAAGGTGTTGTAAAGGAACAAGTTCAATTTCTAAAGATGAAGGGAGAGAATCTTTTTCAATTAGCTAAGGGCGCAACGTTTGTATTAAATCCTTATTCTGATTACGGTAAAGAATTACTCCCAGTGGAAGTTGAAAGTATGCTAAATGGTACTATATTATCTAAAGGAATAAGACAAGTTAAAATCGAAGAAGACACAAAAGTTCTAATAGGGCAGCCTACCAAATATCCGAATGAAATAATAAATGATTTAAAGAGACTGTTTGCAACTAAACCGAATATAAAAGCAGCATACATGGCCTGGATACATGCGCCTGAGACTAAAGAACCTCCCCATTATATATTTGGTATTGATATGGAAGGAGATATGTCTGAGATCACACCTCAGGCTGGTGCCATAGCTGAAGCGCATCTAACTTCAGACGAATTTGTTGACTTTATAAAAATTGATGGTAGAGGAGGAATCAGTGAGTATTTTTTGACTCAAGCAGAGCCATTTTATAAGTCAATATAATTTTGACTTTCCTCACCATTTACTACATTTACCACCCGTTCTAATAGGATTATGACAGATAAGATGCAGCGTCCCGTGCGTGTTTTGGTGGCTAAGGTAGGCCTTGATGGCCACGACCGCGGAGCTAAAGTGATAGCAACAGCATTACGTGATGCAGGTATGGAAGTGATATACACCGGCCTGCGCCAAACCCCCGAAATGGTTGTTAATACTGCATTGCAGGAAGATGTGGATGCTATTGGCATCAGCATATTGAGTGGTGCGCACAATACTGTTTTCCCGAAAGTGCTGCAGCTGATGAAAGAAAAAGGTTTGGAAAATGTATTGCTCACCGGTGGTGGCATCATACCCGAAGAAGACATGCAAAAATTGAATGAAATGGGCGTGGGGCAATTGTTTGCACCCGGAGCACCTACCTCTGAAATAGCGGACTACATCACTAATTGGACACACGAACACCGCAAGGAATTATTTTAAACGCAATATTGATTACAAACATTTAAAAAGAACATGTACCAAACATTATTGACCGATTTACAAGACGGCACTTTAGTAATTACCATCAATCGTCCGGACAAGCTGAATGCACTGAACAAAGATGTGATAGAAGAACTGGGCAAAGCATTAGACGAAGTTTACAACAACGCAGAAATTAAAAGCGCGATTATTACAGGTGCAGGCGAAAAAGCATTTGTGGCAGGTGCAGATATTTCTGAGTTCACTAGCTTGGATGCCGCAGGTGGCGCGGCTTTAGCAAAAAAAGGTCAAGACCTTGTTTTTGATAAAATTGAAAACTCACCAAAACCAATAGTTGCTGCAGTAAATGGTTTTGCATTGGGTGGCGGTTGTGAACTAGCGATGTCTTGTCACTTCCGTTTGGCAAGTGAAAATGCCAAATTCGGTCAGCCTGAGGTTAACTTAGGATTAATACCGGGTTATGGTGGTACACAACGTCTGACACAATTGATAGGCAAAGGCAAATCAATGGAGCTGATGATGACGGCTGATATGATTGGCGCTGCCGAAGCCAATGCATTAGGATTAGTTAATTATGTGACACCGATTGCTGAACTTTTGGGTAAAGCGAAGGAGATATTACAAAAAATTCATACGAAAGCACCTGTGGCGGTGGCAAAAGTTATAGCCTGTGTAAACGATGCTGCAAAGGGCGAAACAGCCGGATTTGCCAATGAAATCAAGCGTTTCGGCGAATGTTTTGCTACCGAAGACATGAAGGAAGGTACCGGAGCTTTCTTAGAAAAAAGAAAAGCTATTTTTAAAGGAAAATAATTTTATTATCTTCAACGCTAAATCTCGAGTAAAATGCGGAAAAAATTAGTCCGTAGCCTTTTTGCCTTATGCGTTAGCGCTGCATCATTGCCTGCGATTGCACAACCTGCTATTCCTCGCGAATATGTTGAGCACCCTGGTTTTTCTATAGGTACCAACTTTGGAATGACAGACCTGTGGGGCGATGTAGGTACACAAAGTGTTGTAGACCATTACAGCAATGGTAAATATTTTGATAAGCCATGCTTTATGGGTGGTTTGTTCGGAAGGTTTACGCCGCATCCGAGTGTAGGTTTCAGGCTGGGTATTAACTATGGTACTTTGTATGCTACAGATGCATGGAACGAAGACAAAGCAAAGAAAGCAAAATCAATAGAAGATGATGCTTTTCAACGTTACCTGCGCAATCAGGACATTAAATCAAATGTTTGGGAAGGTACTTTCCAGTTTGAATTATTCCCTTTCCGTGCTAATTCTGAAAGCCGCTCTGCAATGAGGCGCTGGCAGCCATATCTTACATTTGGTGTTGGTGTTTTTCATTATAAGCCATACAGTTCATTTATTGACCGTGGTACTCTTGCCAAAAAATGGGTAGCAGTAGATGATTTGCATTTGGAAGGTGAGGGTTTCGAACATGACAAAGCAACCCCAACTTATGCTGAAAAAACAAAGTTCTGGCAGGTGAATGTGCCTGCAGGTTTAGGTTTGCGTTTTGATGCAAGTGATAAAATATCTTGGGGCATCGAATATCTGTATCGTTTTACATTTACCGACAGGTTAGATAATGTGAGTGGCGACTATGTATCTGATGAATATTTAGAAAGATATTTGACTCCGGAAAAAGCAGCAGTTGCTAAGGAAATGGCTGACAAACAGTGGGCTGTTGACCCGGGTGCTAAAGCACAACCCTGGACAAAAAGAGGTAATAAAGATGACAAAGATGGTTATTCAACTATCTCTATTATGTTGATATATAAATTTCAAACTAATAAAACTCCATGGTGGTATTAATACCGCCCATTATACTTAAATTACAGAGCGGTATGTTTACATACCGCTCTTTTTTTCAAAGAGAAATCTACACCAATCTATGTTCGCATACCTTGAAGGAGAAATCGTTCATAAGACACCTTCATTGCTCTACCTTGCTGTAAATGGTACGGGCTATGAGGTGAATATCACTTTGCAGACATACAGCAGAATTCAGGATAAAGATAAATGCAGGTTATATACGCATTTGCAGATACGTGAAGATGCATGGGTATTATATGGTTTTGCTGATGAAACAGAGCGAACCACTTTCAGGTTGTTATTAGGCATCAATGGTGTAGGTGCTGCAACTGCACGAATCATTTTATCATCATTAACTCCTGAGGAATTGAATCGTGCTATTGCAATGGAGGATACGCAAACATTAGAAAAAGTAAAAGGAATAGGTGCAAAGACAGCTCAACGTATTATCCTGGAATTAAAAGGGAAGATGCTTTTGCATAAAAATAATGCCGCTTTATCAATACCGGCGCACAATACAAAGGAGTCTGATGCGTTATTTGCATTAGTAAATCTCGGCATCAACAAGGCTGTTGCCGAAGGAGCTATTAAAAAAATAAAGGACGCTTCTGCACTCAGCGTGGAAGAGTTGATAAAACAGGCACTAAGAGTGCTATAAACCTAAAGGAACGTAAGGCAGATGCAGAAGAGTAATTTTGGTTATAAACTTTTCTTCTTAATAGCGTTGGTAGTAACCATCGCTAATGCCGCTGCGCACGATTATGACAATCCTCATGAATATGATGACCCTGCTGCACCTGAGGATACTACCAAGAAAAGTACACCCAGCCCGCGTGATACCAGCCTTAAATTTCCTATTTACGATCATAACGGAACTGCAGGTGAAAAAAATCCTTCCAGCATAGATCTTAAAGATCCTTCTAACATCAATAAAGATGTTCAATACAATCCTGATGAAAAACGTTATTATTTTAATGAAAGGGTTGGTAAAGAAGATTACAGGCCATCAACCTACATGACGACTGATGAATATCTCAAGTATCGTGGCAAGACTGATGAGGATGCATATTGGAAACGCAGGATGGATGCATTGTCATTGTTCAGTAAAAAACCTACGATGCCTACTATGTATCGTGAAGGGCTTTTTGACAGGATATTCGGAGGCAATACCATTTCTGTTCGTCCGCAGGGTAATGTGGATGTAACCTTTGGTGGTAACTGGCAGCATATTCAAAACCCTACTTTGCCTCAGCGCGCACAAAAGTATGGTGTGTTTGATTTTGATATGCAGATGAACATCAACCTGCTGGCAACGGTTGGTGATAAACTGAAATTGAATATCAGTAATAATACTAAAGCAACTTTCGATTATCAGAACATTCAAAAACTGGAGTATACAGGTAAGGAAGATGAGATCATTAAAAAAATAGAAGCAGGTAATATTAGTTTCCCGCTCAAGAGTTCACTCATCACAGGTGTACAATCTTTATTCGGTTTAAAAACACAATTACAATTCGGGCGCTTATGGGTAACGGCTGCAGTTGCACAACAACGTTCTAAGCGTCAAAGTGTTACTATACAAGGCGGTTCACAAACACAGACTTTTGCTATCAAGGCTGATGATTACGAGGAAAACAGACACTTCTTACTTTCTCAATACTTCAGAAATAATTATAACAATGCACTTAAAAGTTTCCCGATAATTAATTCGCAGGTTACTATCAACAAAATAGAAGTATGGGTGACAAATAAGACGGGTGCAACAGATGGTGTGCGTAGTGTTTATGCATTCATGGATTTAGGTGAGAAAGACCCATACAAAACTACATTGATGCCAGCAGCCAAAAACATTCCTTACAACCTGCCCGACAATAATGCCAACCAACTTTATTATTTACTACAACAAAATCCCGCAGCACGTATACCAAGCCAGGCTACTACTGCTATAACAGGTACAGCAGGGCTTGCTAATGGTTCCGACTTTTTCAATCTTACTGCAAGAAAATTGAACTCTACTGAATACTCGTTCAACCCGAGGTTAGGTTATATATCACTCAACACGCAGCTCAACCCTGACGATATCCTGGCTGTTGCTTATCGTTATACATACAATGGTAAAGTATACCAGGTGGGTGAGTTTGCAGAAGACTTACCACCATTACCGAATCAGGGACAAAATTCAACAGACCAACGTGTGCTCTTCTTGAAATTGCTGAAAGGAAACTCTCTTGCACCAACCTTACCTACATGGAAGCTGATGATGAAAAACGTTTACGCTTTAGGAGGTCTTGGAGTATCTAAAGATGAATTCAGGTTGAACATTCTGTATCAAGATCCCGGCGGTGGCGAGAAACGTTACTTGCCTGAAGGCGACCATGTGGGCGAACCATTGTTGTCATTACTTAACCTCGACAGATTAAACATTCAGAATGACCCTGCTCCTGACGGTATCTTTGACTTTGTAGAAGGTGTTACCATCAATCCGCAACAAGGTAAGGTTATATTTCCTGTACTAGAACCATTTGGTAGTGATTTAAAACCTGTTATCGGTAGTTCCAGTCAGCTTGAAAAAAAATACTTGTACACCATACTCTATGACTCTACTAAAACAATAGCCAAACAATTTCAACAGAATAACCGATACATTATCAGGGGCTCTTACAAATCACAATCATCTTCTGAGGTATTCTTAGGAGGTTTTAATATCCCTCAGGGTTCAGTGTCGGTATCTGCAGGCGGACAGAAATTGATTGAGAATGTTGACTACCAGATAGATTATGGTTTGGGAAGATTAAAAATTCTGAACACCGGTATTCTAAATTCAGGCATCCCTATTAATGTACAATATGAAGACAATGCGACATTTGGTTTTCAGCAGCAAAACTTCTTGGGACTCAGACTAGAATATTTCCTCAACAGGAAATTGTCCATCGGTGGTACATACATGAAGTTGAGCGAACGGCCATTTACGCAAAAAACTACCGTTGGCGAAGACCCTATCAAGAATACGGTATTAGGTCTTGATGCAAACTACCAGTCAGAGTCTCCGGCGCTTACACGTTTGCTTGATAAATTACCAATCTATTCTACCACAACACCATCTCTCATTACTGTATCGGGCGAGGTCGCCTCTTTGTTGCCTAACCATGCCAAACAAATCAACTCACTCGATCCGGAAGGTTCCGTTTACATCGATGATTTTGAAGGTACAAGGGGTTCTTATGATATGAAGTTTCCTGCAAATGCATGGTCACTTGCAAGTACACCTGTTGGTGCGGTAGACAAAACAGGCAAAATACTTTTCCCCGAAGCTACAGACAATGATAAACTGTCTTATGGTAAGAACCGTGCCAGGCTTGCATGGTATTTCTTGGAGCCTACTTTGGTTGACCCAAGTACTGGTATACCATCTTATGTAAAAACTGACCCAAACCAGCACTATATCCGCTTGGTACAGCAACAGGATGTTTTCCCTAATAAGTCAAATCAAACTTTACAAAACGCACTATCTACTTTAGACCTTGCTTTTTATCCTAAAGAACGTGGTCCATATAACTACGATGCAACAGCTCTTGATGCTGATGGTAAGTTGAAAAATCCGCGTGACAGATGGGGTGGTATCATGCGATATGTAGATAACAGTGACTTTGAGCAATCGAATGTTGAGTTTGTAGAGTTTTGGATGATGGATCCGTTCATTGGAAACACTGGTTCTCCCGGAGGTACGCTTTACCTCAATCTGGGTAATGTGTCTGAAGATGTGTTGAAAGACTCACATAAGTTTTATGAAAATGGTATTGCCTATCCTAAAAATACAGGACAGTTAGATAAAAGCATCTGGGGATACCAACCTAAGTTGCAACAACAAATTACACGTGCATTTGATAATGATGCACAGGCAAGAGCCGTGCAGGATGTAGGCTATGATGGATTGGATGACGAAGAGGAAAAAGCATTCTTTGCTCAATACCTTGCAGATGTTGCGAACGTTGTTACTAACCAGGCTGCTAAGCAGGCAATAAACGACGACCCCGCTGCAGATGATTACCACTATTTCAGGGGCAGTGATTATGATAACAACGAACCGGGTGTATTAGGCAGGTATAAAAAATTCAATAACTCACAAGGCAACTCACCTGTAACAGAAGCAAATTCAGCCTTCTCATCAGCAAGCACTACCATACCTGAATCTGAAGACATTAATCGTGATAATACACTTAACGAAGCCGAAGACTATTATCAATACCGAATTGACCTAAACCCTGCAATGGATGTAGGCAGCAGCTACATTGTAAATAAAGTAACCAGCAATGTGAAATTGCCAAATGGTTCTACTGAACCGGAAACATGGTATCAGTTTAAAATACCTATTCGCGAATACACAAATAAGATAGGTAACATAGCTGACTTCCGGTCAATAAGGTTTATCCGCCTTTTTGCAGCAGGTTTTCAGGATAGTGTTATTATGCGCTTTGCCCGCCTCGAATTAGGCAGAAACAACTGGCGCAGGTATATGTTCTCTTTGCTGAACCCCGGCGAGAATATTCCTATAGAAAATCAAAATGCTACAGATTTTGCGGTAACATCAGTAAGCCTTGAAGAAAATGGTTTGAGACAACCTATTCCTTATGTAATGCCTCCGGGCGTACAACGCCAGTTACAAAATGTTTCAAACGGACAAACCATACAACAAAATGAACAGGCTTTAGCAGTGCAGGTATGTAACCTGAAAGATGGTGACATCCGCGCTGTATATAAAGAAGTAGGTGTAGATATGCGCCAGTTTGGTAGTATCAGGATGTTCATCCATGCTGAGTCTCAGGTAGGTGCAACCCCGCTAAAAGATGGTGATGTTCGTGCAGTTATTCGTATTGGTAGTGACTTCACCAATAACTATTACGAATACCAGATGCCGCTCAAAATAACACCTCCCGGCACCAGTGATGCAGATAATATTTGGCCCGAAGCTAACCGTTTAGACCTGGTATTAAATGACCTTGTGAACGTTAAGACAGAGCGTAATTCAAAAGGAATTGCCGCATTTATACCATATTCGGTAACAGATGCTAAAGGCAACTATATCACTGTAGTTGGTAATCCTAATATAGGTGATGCAAAAACTATCATGCTGGGTATTGCCAATCCTAAGAAAACACCGAAAACAACAAACGATGACGGGTTAGCAAAATGTACTGAAGTATGGTTCAATGAAATGCGCATGACAGGTCTAAACGAAAAACCGGGTTATGCCGCATCAGGAAAAGTAGCGATACAGCTTGCGGACTTGGGTGCAGTTAATTTGGGTGGTAGTATGCATACTGCCGGTTATGGAAACATAGACCAAAAACTAAATCAGCGTTATAGAGATAATTATTATCAGTACAATGCATCTACAAACCTTAACCTGGGTAAGATGATGCCGAGAAAGTGGGGAGTACAGTTGCCTGCTTTTATAGGATATTCAGAAAATATCAGCAACCCTCAATATGACCCTTACGACCTTGACGTAAAATATAAAGACAAGCTCAACTCTGCCAAGGACGATGCACAACGCGATTCAATGCGTAAAGTGGCACAGGATTTTACTTCTATTACCAGCTTCAATGTCAATAACGTAAGGATATTGGGTAACCCTGAAAAACAATCTGCTACACGCATGCCGTGGAGCATAAAAAACTTTGATATCAGCTATGCCTACAACAGGCAGTATAAAAGAAACCCTACTGTAGAAAAAGATGAATTAGTAAACAATAAATTCGGTCTTACTTACACCTATAATATCAAAGCAAAATCTATTGAGCCATTAAAGAGAGTCATTCACTCTAAGTCAAGATGGATGTCTTTGGTAAAAGATTTCAATGTCAACTTGCTACCGGCAAACTTTACGTTCCGCACAGATCTTAACAGGATAGTTGATGAAAATAAAGTGCGTAATGTATCGGATGCGTTGATTTCTATTCCGCCTACTTACTATAAAAACTTTACCTGGATACGAGTTTATACATTGCGTTGGGAACTTACCCGCTCATTGGCATTTGATTATTCAGCAACCAATACATCGCGTGTGGATGAACCCTACGGTAAAACAAATACACCGGAAAAACGCGATAGCCTTTGGAGAAAAATAGAAACATTCGGACGCAATACTATTTACGACCAGAAATTCAATGCATCATATAGTGTGCCGCTCTCGAAAATACCCGCTACAGATTGGACTACATTGAGGTTGCAGTATGGTGCAAATTATACCTGGACTGCTGCGTCTCAGTTAGCAAGGTCACAAGGTAATATTATTACCAACTCTCAAAGCAAAACAGCTACGGTTGATTTGCAATTCTCACAACTATACAATAAAAACAGGTGGTTGCGTGCAGTAAATATGCCTAAGCCCCCATCTGTAAAAAGTAATGATAAGAAAAATGAAAAGGCAGAAATCATAAATGGTAATAATGCTAAAGACCTGACTTCTAAAAAAGATACTCTGGCATCTAAAAAGAAAAAAGGTAAAAGCCAATCTACTGCAGCAGCAGACTCCGCTGCAAAGGATATTGCTGCAATGGCATCAAAGATGACAGACAAGCAACTGGATTCCATGCATAAAGCTCAAAAAGCACAAGAGCTTGCCAAGTTGAAGGCAGAAAAGGAAAAGAAAAAGAAAGACAGAATAGCAGCGCGCAAAAAGAAAAGAGCATCAGCGCCGGATATTACAAATGGCGAACGTTTTGTTGGCAGGTTGCTCACGATGGTGAAGCAAACTAAAGTGACTTTAACTGAAACAAGTGGTTCAACCTTACCTGGTTGGATGGATAGCACACGTTTCCTTGGTATCAATACTAACAGTGGTGCTCCGGGCTTTGGGTATGTGTATGGTATGCAGCCCGACAGGTCATGGATAGAATCACAAGCAATTGCGGGTAGGCTCAGCAGGGATAGTTTATTCAATGCACAGTTCCAGCAACAGTATTCACAAAACTTAAACTTTACAACCACACTCGAACCTATTAAAGACCTGCGTATAGATGTGTCACTGACACGCTCATTCAGTAAAACGCATAGCGAATTATTTAAAGATACCAGTTTGTCAGGCGTAGGCGATTTCACACACAACAACCCATACGAAACAGGTTCATTCACCAGCACTATTATAGGTATAAAAACAATGTTCCAGGGTTCTGATATCAATTCCGGGCCATTCAAACAGTTTTTAGATAACAGGGCGATAGTATCAGACAGGTTGAGTAAAAACAACCCTTACAGCAATGACGTGCGCGACCCTAACGACCCGAATTATAAAAAAGGCTACACCGGATATTCACAAGACGTGCTTGTGCCTTCATTCATTGCGGCATACACCGGCAAGAGTGCAGATAAGATAGGCCTTGTAGAACAAAACAGTTCTTCAATACGCAGCAATCCATTCCGCAATTTTTCGCCAATGCCTAACTGGCGTATCACATACAATGGTCTGAACAAGATACCTGCTATAGCGCAACGCATGAGTAATTTAGTGTTGTCGCATTCATATACAGGTACATTGTCCATGAATAGCTTTGTATCTGCATTATACTATCAGGATATCTACAGCCTCGGCTTCCCATCATTTATAGATTCCAATTCCGGCAACTTCATACCTTTCTACCAGGTTCCTAACGTTACCATTTCCGAATCATTCAACCCGTTGTTTGGTATTGATGGTGCTTTCAAGAGTGGTCTTAGTCTAAGGTTTGATTATCGCAAATCACGCAATGTGTCTTTAAGTATGGTTGACTTCCAGGTGAGTGAAACCAAAAGCACAGAATATATTATAGGCATGGGCTACCGCATACATGGTTTAGTGCTGCCTTTTGAGATTTTAGGCACAAAACGCCTGAAAAAAGACATTAATATAAAAGTTGATGTAGGCCTGCGGGATGATAAAAGCAGTAATAGCTATCTGGCACAAAATCTGAATGTAGTGACACGTGGTCAGAAGGTAATTACTATTTCGCCGTCTATAGATTATATAGTAAGCGATAAACTTACCCTACGCTTCTTCTACGATAGAAGACAAAGTATACCATACGTATCTACTTCTTATCCAACCACTACTACAAGGGCAGGGGTAACGCTCAGGTTCATTTTCGCTCAGTAGTTCTACATATAGTTATAAACTTCTTTACGTCTTATGTGTTATCTTTGTACACTCAAAATTTGTATTAAATGACGGTACATTCTTTTCAGGAACACTTTGATAAGAAGATAGACGATGAGGTGATGATAGAACCCCGCGATTGGATGCCTGACGATTACAGGAAAACACTCATCCGCCAGATATCACAGCACGCTCATAGCGAGATAGTGGGGATGCTTCCTGAAGGTAACTGGATAACACGTGCCCCAAGTTTGCGCCGTAAGGCAGTATTGTTGGCAAAAGTGCAGGATGAAGGTGGACATGGATTGTATTTATATAGTGCAGCAGAGACATTAGGCATCAGCCGTGATGAAATGCTGGACCAATTACATACAGGTAAAGCAAAATATTCTTCTATATTCAATTACCCGTCACTCACTTGGGCAGATATGGGTGCTATAGGTTGGTTGGTTGATGGCGCTGCCATTATGAACCAGGTGCCGTTATGCCGTACCTCTTATGGGCCTTATGCACGAGCTATGGTGCGTGTGTGTAAGGAAGAAAGCTTTCACCAACGCCAGGGTTTTGAAATAATGCTTACCCTTTCCAACGGTACCGAAGTGCAAAAGAAAATGGCTCAGGATGCATTAAACCGCTGGTGGTGGCCATCTATTATGATGTTTGGACCGCCTGATGCTGATAGCCCGCATACAGCACAAAGTATGCGTTGGAGAATTAAGCGTTTTACAAATGATGAATTGCGTCAGAAGTTTATAGATGTAACAGTGGAACAAGCTAAGCTGATAGGTTTAACTGTTCCTGACCCTGATTTGAAATGGAATGATGCAACAGGTCATTACGATTATGGTGCTATCAATTGGGATGAATTCTGGAATGTGGTAAAAGGCAATGGCCCTTGTAACAAAGAACGCCTCGAAGCACGTAAGAAAGCATGGGAAGATGGTGCATGGGTGCGCGATGCAGCACTCGCATATTCTAAAAAACGCAAGGCAAGAAAAGAGAACAATAAAACACTCGCTGCTTAATTTAAAGACAAATGAATCAATTGATAAATAAAAATCTTTACGGCGATTACGGCGATAAAGAAAATGCAGGCGGTGCAAGTGGTAGTCATGATACTTCATCTGAATGGCCTTTGTGGGAAGTGTTTATTCGAAGCAAAGCAGGTTTAGATCATAAACACGCAGGTAGCCTTCATGCTGCTGATGCACAGATGGCAATAGAAAATGCGCGTGATGTATATACGCGCCGTATGGAAGGTGTAAGCATATGGGTAGTAGAAAGTAAATACATACATGCATCAGACCCGGGTGAATCAGAGTCTATGTACGAACCTGCTACTGATAAAATATACCGCCATCCTACGTTCTACGATTTGCCGGATGAATTGAAACACATGTAGTTTGGAAAGAAGAAATTCCAAAATCCAAATTCCAAACAATCAATAACATGTCAACTAATCAACTATTCTATACTTTACAAATTGCAGATAATGCTTTGATACTTGGACACCGTATCAGTGAATGGTGCGGGCACGGTCCGATATTGGAGCAGGATATTGCTATTACTAATACTTCGCTTGACCATCTTGGTCAGGCACGTAGCTTATATCAACACGCTGCAGATTTATTCAATGCATTATCATCTGCAGAAAAAACAAATTGTTTTGCATCAGCGGCATTGCAGGCTAAAATCAGTAAGGGTGAAAATCTTACAGAAGATGACCTGGCTTACCTGCGTGATGGTTGGGATTTCAGAAATGTATTATTGGTAGAGCAACCCAATAAAGACTGGGCTTATACTATTGCACGTTCTTTCTTTTACGATGCTTATAATTTCTGTTTTTATACCGAACTGCAAAAAAGCAAAGACTCTGCGCTTGCTGCCATTGCAGAAAAATCACTAAAAGAAGTTACCTATCATTTACGTTGGAGCAGTGAATGGGTAATTCGTTTGGGCGATGGTACAGATGAAAGCCATGCCCGTATACAGGAAGCTATTAACAGCTATTGGGCTTTTACAGGTGAATTGTTTGAGATGAGTGTGGTAGATAAAGCTGCAGGTGAAGTTGACGTTAATGCTCTTAAACCAGTATGGTTACAACGTGTTACTACAGTGTTAGACGAAGCAACAATTACTGTTCCTAAAGATGCGTGGATGCATAGTGGTGGTAAAGACGGTCGCCATACAGAGCACTTAGGCTATATCCTTGCCGAAATGCAATTCATGCAGCGCGCCTACCCTAATATGGAGTGGTAATAAACTAATACAACATGAAATATATAATAATTGCTCTTCTCGTTTCTCTGCAAACGTTGAATTGTTATGCACAGCAAGATGATGCTCCTAAAGAAAGGTTTAAGTATGTAGAACAAATGCCTCAACCTGATTTTGACATAGTAGAATATCTTTCTTCAAATGTTCATTATCCTGATACGGCAAGAAATAATAATATACAAGGAAGGGTGTTGGTTCAATTTGTAGTTACTGATAAAGGGACAATAACAGATGTGAAGGCCATAAACAATCCACGTTTGGGCTATGGACTTGAAGAAGAAGCCATAAGAGTAATAAAGGCTATGCCCAATTGGAAACCGGGCAAACAAAATGGAAAGGCTGTAGATGTATATTACACCCAGCCTATCAGGTTTAAGTTTGATGATGAAAAGCCTGTGCCTGAGAAAAAGTGATGTATGGATGTAGCAAGTAAAGATAAAGTTTACGAATGGCTGTCTGCAGTTACAGACCCCGAAGTGCCTGTACTTACGATATTGGATTTAGGTATTGTAAGAGATGTAAAAACTAATGGCGACGAAGTAACGGTTGTTATCACCCCTACCTATAGTGGTTGTCCGGCAATGGATGTAATAGGCATCAATATCCGAATGGCTTTGCTCAGCAGAGGTTTCAAAAAAGTAAATATCGAAATGCAACTCAGTCCTGCATGGACAACCGACTGGATGACCGAAGAAGGCAAGCGCAAACTTAAGGAATACGGTATTGCACCACCCGAGCGTAAAGCGAGTGATAACACCCTTGGCCTGTTTGAAGATGAAAATGTTCCCTGCCCGAGATGCGGCTCAACAGAAACAGAATTGGTAAGCCGTTTCGGGCCAACATCATGCAAGTCGCTATACAAATGCAATGACTGCAAAGAACCTTTTGAGCATTTTAAATGTCATTAGTATATTTATTGTATGTTCGAGTCCAAAGACGAAAAGTTAGCACCTATTAATGTGTTCTACGGACGCATGTTTCGCAGTATCATGTTTGCCTGTATCATACTTGCCCTATGCCTTGCTATAGGAGTCTTAGGCTATCATTATACAGATGGTACACCTTGGATTGACTCACTCCATAATGCATCAATGATATTAAGCGGTATGGGCCCAGTTGTAGAAATAAAGTCAAACGCTGGAAAAATATTTTCATCAGCCTACGCATTGTTTAGCGGTGTGGCATTCATTACCAATATAGGTATCATACTGGCACCTGCGGCACACCGCTTATTTCATCGTTTGCATATTGACGATGAAGACTAGTCTATTTACTTAGACTTTTTACGCCATGAAATAACCTGTTCCATCTTAGGCCACTGAATATCCCATCATTACCATAGCTCATCCACACAAACCACGCCTTGCCTACTATGTGGTCTTCAGGTACAAAACCCCAATACCTTGAGTCGAGTGACATGTGCCTGTTATCACCCATCATCCAGTAATAATTCATTTTGAAAGTATAACTGGTTACCTCTTTATTATTGATAAATATCTTTCCTTCTTTCTCTTCTAAAATGTTGCCTTCATAGTTGGCGATAATGCGCCTGTACAAAGCAATATTTTGAGCATTGAGAGTTACAGTATTCCCTGCTTTAGGAATTGCAATAGGCCCATAATTATCTTTATTCCATTTGAAATTTACAGTGTCCAACGGGAATACCCAATCTCCCGGATTTGATGGAGCTTGACCGGCAGTTTCTTTTTCAAACAAGTTTACCGATACTACATTCAATGCTTTTTTTGCATCAGGTAATTCGTCATTAGCAAGATTATAGATGTATGTGCTGCTGTTGAATGATTTTATGAGTTCTGCATCTTCGCCCAAGACAGGCAGATTACCATTTGTTTTTACTACATACATCATTTTAGAATGAGGGTGTAGTTCTTCAGCTACATTATTTACATACACGCGTCCGTCTTTTACCACAACCATATCTCCCGGTACACTTATGCATCGCTTGATGAGATTTTCTTTTTTATCTACCGGCCTTGTTATGATGGTGTACATATTATGCACAGCTTCACGTCCGTATATACGACACATCTGGTAATAATCTTTATCAGGTTCTTCCTGTATAGCAGTATCGCCAGAAGGCCCGTTAAACACAACAATATCATCACGCTTCACATTGCCCCAACCCGGCAAACGATGATAGCCACACTTTACAGCTTCAGTATAAGATTTACCACCCAACAAAGGCAGCGTATTATGCACTAACGGAATAGCTAATGGTGTCATTGGCACACGCGGACCGTAAGCCGTTTTGCTTACAAACAGGTAATCGTTGATGAGCATGGACCCTTCCATAGAGCTGCTGGGTATGGCGTAAGCTTCGCAACCCAATGTGCGTATTACAGTTGCAAAAACGATAGCAAATACTAACGCCCCTCCCCATTCGCGTAGCACAGACTTCTTTGGCTTAGGAGTTCTTTTTTTCTTTTTAAAGAATTTCATATAGCTGGTTTTACTACTCTATTAGTAGTGCTCTTTATTCTAAAATCACAGGAGAAAATAAAAAGTTTTGTTAATGCTAACTGGTTACACCAAGTACATCCAGTGCTTTTTGTGCCGCAACTTGTCCGGCTTCTTTTTTATTGTAACCGTTGCCTGTGGTTATTTGCACACCATCTATCATAATGGCAATGGTAAATATTTTTCGAGAACCTTCTAAAGATTCTTCCACGCTTTCAAATACCAGTTCCTTACCACTACGTTGTGCCCAGCTGAGTAATTTGTTCTTATAGTTCGTATCTGTGCTTTCTAAATGCTCAATATCTATATAAGGCTTAATGACTTGATTGAGGATGAATTTACGAGTACGGGAAAATCCCTGGTCAAGATAAACCGCTCCTATCAATGCTTCCAGCGCATTGCCAAATATATGGCTACGGGCAAGTCCTTTGTCGTTTTGATTGTATTGCACTAATTTTTGCAAGCCCATACGCATGGCCACATTATTCATGGTCTCTCTACGAACGATGCGTGAGCGCAATTCTGTAAGATAACCTTCTGGCTGGTAAGGATATTTTTTAAATAGATATTCTGCTACTATTGAGCCTAACATAGCATCGCCCAAAAACTCAAGGCGCTCATTATTATTGGCTATCTCTTCAATCTTGGAACGGTGCATCAATGCCAGTTGATAATAAGGCAAATGATTGGGCGTATATCCGAGGATATGCTCCAGTTGCAGTACCAATTGTTTATTTGGAGAGAAGAAGTGTAGGATTCGTGACGTGAACCTTCGCACTATTTATCCTTCGTATTTTTTGAAAATGATAGATGCATTGTGACCGCCAAAACCGAATGTATTACTCAACGCTGCACGTACCTTACGGCTTTGTGCTTTGTGGAAAGTAAGATTCAGTTTCGGGTCTATTGCAGGGTCGTCTGTAAAGTGATTGATAGTTGGAGGTATCATATCATTCATTACTGAATAAATACTTGCAATAGCTTCTATAGCGCCTGCACCACCCAACAAGTGCCCTGTCATTGATTTGGTAGAGCTGATGTTAAGGTTATATGCATGGTCGCCAAATACTTTTTGTATAGCAGTAAGTTCTGCAATATCACCTAATGGTGTAGACGTACCGTGTACGTTGATATAATCTATCTCTTCAGGCTGCATACCTGCATCATCAAGCGCATTGCGCATTACATTGATAACGCCCAGACCTTCAGGATGCGGTGCAGTCAAGTGATAAGCATCTGCGCTCATACCGCCACCTGCAACTTCTGCAAGAATGTTAGCGCCTCGCCTTTTAGCGTGTTCGTATTCTTCAAGCACTAATGCACAACCACCTTCACCCAATACGAAACCATCACGGTCTTTATCAAACGGACGACTTGCAGTTTGAGGGTCATCGTTGCGTTCGCTTAATGCTTTCATTGCATTGAAACCACCAATACCGGCTTCTGTTACTACGGCTTCAGAACCACCTGTGACAATAGCATCAGCTTTACCCAAACGGATATAGTTGAAGCTATCAATCAATGCATTGGTAGATGAAGCACATGCACTAACGGTTGCAAAGTTTGGGCCACGGAAACCATATTTCATTGAAATATGACCCGACGCAATATCCAATATCAGCTTAGGAATGAAGAAAGGATTGAAGCGGGGAGTACCATCGCCTTTATTAAATGCGGTCATCTCTTCGATGAAGGTAATCATACCACCTATGCCTGATGCCCAAATAACACCTACACGGTCTTTGTTGATACCTTCCTGTGTAAGTTGTGCATGCTCTACAGCTTCGCTGGCAGATACTACTGCTAATTGAGAGAAACGGTCAAGCTTGCGGGCTTCTTTGCGTTCGAAATAATCTTCGGGGTTAAAACCCTTCAATTCGCAAGCGAATTTTGTTTTGAACTTCGTAACGTCGAATTGTTTAATGAAATCGGCGCCCGAAACTCCATTGATAAGGCCTTCCCAATATTTAGGGGCAGTATTACCAAGAGGCGTAAGGGCACCGATACCCGTAACGACTACGCGTTTTAACGGAGAATTCATTGAAACAGTTTCAGTTAATCGAAATAGGTTAAATCAAAGACTACTTTACGTGTTCTTCGAGGTAAGAAACAGCCTGACCAACAGTAGTGATGGTTTCAGCTTGTTCATCAGGAATTGATATATTGAATTCTTTTTCGAATTCCATGATCAGTTCCACTGTATCCAGTGAATCTGCACCAAGATCATTAGTAAAGCTCGCTTCAGGAGTTACCTCTGATTCATCAACACCCAGTTTGTCCACTATAATTTTCTTAACGCGGTTTGCAATTTCAGACATGGTTTTGCAATTTAATTTAGAGTGCAAAAATATACTTTTTGCATTAAACAGAAAGTATAGCCCCAAATTCTTTAAAACTTAACGTGTAATGGGTAGATATAATGTTAAATTGTAATAGTTAGAGCCCAATATGATTGAGCTATTGCCCTATTATAATACCATCCTTCATCACAATAGTCCTATCCGTCATACTTGCCAATTCTTCATTATGTGTTATCATAATAAAGGTTTGGTTCAGCTTGTTTCTCAGGTCTATGAATAGTTGATGCACTGACTGGGCATTAGCACTATCCAGGTTGCCGGTGGGTTCGTCTGCCATAACAATTGACGGTTTATTGACCAGCGCACGTGCTATCGCTACCCTCTGTTGTTCTCCGCCTGATAACTCATTGGGTTTATTCTCCAATCTTTGAGACAATCCGACTATGCCCAGCATCTCTGCAGCAGCGTCTAACCCTTCTTTTTTGCCCTTACCATTTATCCATAGCGGCATGGCTACATTCTCTACAGCACTGAATTCAGGTAATAAATGATGAAACTGAAAAACAAATCCAATATGCTTATTTCTGAATTGAGCTTGTTTTTTAGCCGATAGTTTAAATATGTCAGTATTATCTATCAATACTTTGCCACTATCAGGTTTGTCTAGCGCACCCAGCAAATGCAATAATGTACTTTTACCCGCCCCTGATGGTCCTACCACTGACACAATTTCACCTTTTCCTACTGTAATAGATACACCTTTTACTACTGGAAGATTGGAATAGTTTTTGAACAGGTTTTCTGCAACAAGCATAATGTAAAAGTCATCTAAATTGGCAGGATAAGCAAGTTAGTTTCAGTTAAAACTAATTTAAAGCCTATATGTTGAAAACATAGGATAACCTTAAGCTTTGAAAATTTGTATATCTCAATTGAAAACTTACATTTGCGGAAATAACCCATAAAAATAAAAATTTCTTTATATGTTTTGGACGTTAGAATTGGCATCACATCTTGAAGACGCACCATGGCCTGCAACCAAAGACGAATTGATTGATTATGCTATTCGCTCTGGTGCACCTCTGGAAGTGGTAGAAAACTTGCAGGAACTGGATGACGAAGGCGAGATATACGAAGGCATTGAAGATATCTGGCCTGACTATCCTACACAGGAAGACTTCTTCTTTAATGAAGATGAGTATTAAGCAGGTTCAAAAATGAACATTATTGTCCCCTTGCTGTAAAGCAAGGGGATTTTTATTTTATTGTGTTTTTGTTGTTGATAGCATTGTGCTTGTAGTTTAAAACTATATTAAAAATGACTTGATAAATTAACTACTGGTACTTTTTACATATATTAGTTCATACTATGAAATTCCTGTTGACCCGTACGTTTCTATTTGTTTGTTTTTGTGCCCATGCACAGAAGCAAAATAATAACTGGTGCTTTGGCAATAAGGGTGGTATTGATTTTAATACTTCACCCCCTACCACATTCATTTCGAAAGAAAATACTACCGAAAACTGTGCATCTGTCAGTGATAGGAATACAGGCCAGTTACTTTTTTATACAGATGGGTTGGATATTTGGGATAGGACACATACACTAATGCCCAATGGAAAGAATGCAGGCATAGATACAATACGATCTTCTGCTGAAGGTTCTGTCATTGTTCCGTGGCCATCAAACAATAACCTATATATTGTCTTCAGCATGCAATCAAGGAAATATATGTGGGAGAGACTTGCGTTGGTATATTCGGTTGTAGATATGTCTTTGAACGGAGGGTTGGGTGACGTAGTGGCGGGGCAAAAGGCAGTATTGCTGGATACCGGATTCACTGAATGCATCACCCAAGTTACCATGTGTGACAAAGCGGCTATTGTAGCGTTACGTCAATCAAAAGGTGAAATCTACGTGTACAATGTTACGACTTCAGGAATAAATACTACACCTGTGATTTCTAAACTCGGTTATGTAAATGGTGCAATAAGTGGTGGAACACTTAAGGCATCTCCTGATTCAAAAAAGCTATGCATAACATATGTGAAACCTATTCAGGGTGCAGCTGTTTACTATATTACGTTGAATGATATCGACAGGTTTACAGGTGTAATAAGTAATGGATTTATCATAGACTCATTTAGCGGTGGTCAACCTCAATATTTGGGCAGTGAATTTTCTCCTGACGGTAAAAAAGTATATACATCCTCTTTCGTAGCACAAGCTATCTTTCAATACGATTTATCAGTTTATAATCCTACCGCAATAACTGCTTCAAAAAAAATAGTTACTCAGGTATTTGGTGCTAACTTTGGTTATCCGCAAATGGGTCCTGACAGCAATATTTATGTTTGTCGCCAGGGGTTAGATTCCATAGATAGAATATCAAATGCTAACCTTGCCAGCCCTGGTTGTACATACACAAGGGGCGCAATTAAATTAGCTGTTCCGGCGAGGAGTGGCATTGAATTACCTCAGCTTGTTTCAGATAATATTACATCTTCATCTGTCGTCGCATCAAAAAAGGATACAGTTAATTGTGCTGCGAATACGATTCGGTTAACAGCTACTTCAGGCAATCAATCATACCAATGGCAGGATGGCAGCCAAACGGATTCGTTTATAGCTACAAAGTCAGGAATGTATTGGGTAAATAGTATCAGGGATTGTGCAATATATCGCGATACTTTCATTGTGCACTTATCTTTACCTGACAGCGTCAGCCTTGGAAATGATATAACAATATGCAGCGGAGAACAAATCACCTTGAAAAATACACAGCCTGTTAGCACGAGTGTTGGTTCCCAATGGAATATTGGTAGCAACGATACTGTAATTACAATTAGCAACCCCGGTAAATACTGGTTGAGAATCAGCGATGGCTATTGCAGTAAAACTGATACATTAGTGTTAACAGTTAACCCGTCACCTAATGTGATGCTGGGTAATGATACCGCAATATGCAAAGATGTTACATGGTTATTGCAAGATAATTCGGAGCCTGCAGGCAGTACTTATTTATGGAATACTGGCAGCACTGAAAATGAAATAAAGGTCAATGCTGAAGGATTGTATACCCTTACCGTAACATCGAAGGGTTGTGTAAGTTCTGATAGCATACGTGTGCAAATATTACCTTTACCTGCAATTGAGCTTGGAGATAATGCCGAACTATGCGATGCTGAATCTCTCTCATTACCTTTGAGCAAGTCTACAATTTATCCATACAAAATATTGTGGCAGAACGGTTCGGAAGACACTGTTCAAACAATAAGGAAAACAGGCTTCTACAAAGTGCAGTTATCTAATCAATGTGGTATTGCAAAAGATAGCATCGCTATACACTTTCACAATTGTAAAGTTTGGTTTCCAAGTGCATTTTCTCCAAACGGAGATGGCCTGAATGATCTAGCACGTTTGGTTGGCGACCTGAATTATGTTACAGACTATAACTTATCCGTTTTCGACCGATGGGGAGAGAAAGTATTTATTACGAATGATGTACACGGAGGTTGGGATGGCAATTATAAGGGTAATGAAGCACCTTTCGGTACTTATAGGTATCTCATAACTTATAAATTTCTTGGCGAAGACCAAATGTTAAAAGGTGATATAGCACTCGTTAGGTAATTATAATGACTCTTTATAGTTGTATCGACATTAATTGACAGCTAATATAATACCTTTGGTATATGATGAGCAGGAAAAAATTCATTAAAGGTTCAGCAATACTCGGTGCATCTATTGCAGCACCATCATTTGTATTTGGCCAGTCAGGCATGTACAGCCATAAGAAGAACAGGCAAGTGTACCGTGTGCTGGATGCAGACCATACTATGGTGGGCACATTGCCCGTGATGCGTGCATTTGCAGGTAACCATAACGATTATGTTTCGCCTTTTGTGTTCTTTGATGAATTTGGCCCGGTAGATTTAAAGCCTGGCAGCACTGCACTCAAAGTGCCTGCGCATCCGCATGCAGGTGTGGTTCCTACTACCTATTTTCTTTCGGGTAGCGGACATCATAAAGACAGTTTGAATTATGATTTTCAGATTCAGACGGGCGAGTATATGATGTTTAGCTCAGGACGTGGTGCTATACACATGGAAGAGAGCGGACAAAAGCTAAAAGAAGAAGGAGGTACCATACATGGTTTCCAAATATGGCTCAATATGCCATCTGCGCATAAACATGATGCACCTACTACTACCGTTTATCGCGATGATGCCATGCCGCTGATTGTACACAAAGATTATACAGGCCGTGTGGTGTTAGGGGAATTATTTGGATACAAATCAACTGTGAAAACTTTTACACCAACGTTTTATTATTATCTCAAGCTTAATAAACAAGCTCGTATTGATATTCCTGTTGATGCCGAACACAATGCTTTCATTTATCTCGTAAATGGCAAGCTTGAAGTAGAAGGGCAACACAACATTAAGCCCAATCAATTGGTGCTATACAAACGTGGAGAAAACAACATTAACATTTACAGCGAAGAAGGAGCTGAGATATTTTTATTAGGCGGACAACCGCTCAATGAAGTTGTATTTTCTTACGGCCCGTTTGTAATGAATACTGAAGCTGAAATTATTCAGTGTATCAACGATTACAATGCAGGCAAAATGGGGAATCCCGATGTGGTGAATATGTAATCTACTTATTCTTCATTATCTGATTGACATTATCTAAGAATGTAGCCTCTTCTTTGCCGGGCTGAGAATTAGGGTAACCCAACTGTCCTAACGCTGAGATATTATACTTTCCTGTTTTAGCATCTTTTGCCATATTGAATATCCAGATGGTAGGATAGCCTTCTACTTTAAAAAATTGCTGCAGTTCGCCGTTTTGTTGTTTTAGTTTATCAGACTGTTCTTTGTTGCGCGGGAAATCCAGCTCCAATAATATCACATTCTTTTTAGCCCAGGCCTTGAAGTTAGGTTTGTCAAATACAGCAGCTTCCAGTTTATGGCACCATCCGCACCAATCACTACCGGTAAAAAAAGCAAAAATTGGTTTTTTAGCTTTCAGAGATGCTTCATGTGCCTTATAGACATCAGTATACCAGGTGAGGCCTTTTTTTACTTCCTGTGCAAAAGCAGTGCTGCACACCATCATTAAAACCGCAATTACCGCACAACGGGCTATAGAAAACCTTTTCATAACTGTGAAAATAAGGAAAATATAGCATACGCTATGGGTGGTTTATTGAAGACGTTAAATAATTATGACTTGATGTTTTCCCTGAAAACAAGAGTTAACTTCATAAAAACCTATTAATCATGAGTTACGATTGCAACAACACATCCGACCAAATTGCGATAGCTAACAGCCACGCTATCAGTGAAACTACATTTAACAACTACTTAAACAATTTTTGGGGTGAAGCTGCTGGTGGTGTTTCTCCAGAGATAAAAATATGGTCTGAACTTTCAACTGCTATGGGAGAAAAGAACTGTGAAGAAGAATGCTGGAAACTTACTTTTGACTATGAAGACACTGTAACTAATTCCATTACTTTCGGGTTTCAGGAAATGGAAGATGGAGTGCCACCACCTTATGAAGCAGGTATAGCTTATTATTCTATTGGAATGATTAAAGGTGTGCATGAAGATATGGACGCTTTGAATTACTGCTTTTACAAAGCAAAAGATTCCGAAGATAATTACACGGTTATTATTAAGGCGATAGCTGATGGCGGAGCAACTACAAAATACTATGATTTAAGTGACCTATACCCATAGGTATTTAAAACAAGAATTGGATAAGGCTGTGCATTGCGCAGCCTTTTATATATCCGTGCTACTGGGTATTTAAAAGACTGGTCGGTTCCGCTATCTTTATCAAAAACAATACAACTATGGCAACAAGAGAATACGATTGCAACAACCCTACCGACCAAATAACCATTGCCAACAGGCATAAAATAACTCAGGCTACTTTCAATAGCTATTTATCCGCTTTTTGGGGAGCTGGTGCAGCCTCAGTACAACCTGTTGAGAAAAGTTGGGATGAATTAGATGGTATGATGTCAGGTGCTGATTGTACTTCGATGCGTTGGAGGCTGGAGATGGATGAAAACGATACTACCAATAACGACATCAATCTGACAGTAGAACCCATGCTTGAGACAGTGGTTAATTATTCTATTGCTTTCTTTAAAGGTGTAAGAGCTGCATACAATGCCGAAACATTTCATTTTTATAAAGGCAGGCACGAGACCGGACGTTATGATGTTGTGTTTAAAGCAATGAGCAACACACAGGAAGTAGTATTCTACGGTGATTTAAGTAGCGATTGGCCATAACAGGGATAAGGCAGTACGATGAATGCTATCACTACTATTATTTATTATGTATCTATTCTCTCTCCACTTTTAGGCGTATGGGTTGGAAGGAATAGTAAATCCATTTTGTGGTATTATATGTGCACTTGCTTTGTTGCTGATGTGATTAATTACAACTTCAAACAAATGCACATTAGTCATGTCTGGATTAGCAACTTGTTCATAATAGTAGAATTCGTTTTTGTAACAAGCTATTTTAAAAATGTTTTCTTCAGCAAAGCGCACCAACAGATTTTTATTGCTTTTTTGGCAATAGTCGCAGCATTGTTTTTATACAACTCCTATACAATTACAGCTGTAGATGGTGATGCATCCAAGAATTACAATTACGCATTTACGGCTGTCTTCTTTATAGTGTATATCATGCTGAGTTTAGCTGGTTTGTTCAAGATAATGCGTGAGGCTAAGGTCCCCAGGCTTCAAAGTTCACCATTGTTTTTATCCTGCATCGCATTTCTGTTATACTCTTCCGGGGCGTTGTTTATTTTCCTTGCCAAAGACGAAATTGTAAGAATAGACAAACAGGCATTTGCTGTTATCTGGCCGTTCTTTTTTATGCCACTCAACATAACCAAAAATATTCTCGTAGCTTTCAGCCTGCACAACGCATCCTCTCGAAATGCATAATTACGCGCTAATAAAAATTATATTGTTGGGTGCCATTGCTATGCTATCGCTTGCAGTCGCTATTGTGTTGTTCGTTTTGTTATATCAGCGCAAACTGGCTTCCCACCAGGAACAGCTCACTGTCATCAATCTTCAAAAAGAAAAAGAACTGATAGAAGCAGCTATACATGCCGAGGAAGAAGAGCGCACCCGCATTGCTGCCGAACTGCACGATGATGTAGGGGCTACACTCGCATCGGTACAATTGTTTTTACAGGTAGCAGAAAAAGAAGAAGGCAAAGAAAAGATCATTCAATCGCAGCATCTTATCAACGATACTATCAACAAAGTCCGCAGCCTGTCGCACCGCCTGCAGCCGGCCATCTTGCTCAAATCAGGCTTATCTGCCGCACTCGAATCTTTCTTCGATGTGTTCAATAAAAGCGGAGCGATACATATAGAATACACCACAGAGCAACTTCCTGACTTAGATGAGAACACGGCACTATCTATTTATCGCATAGTGCAGGAGTTGTTGAATAATACTCTGAAACATGCTGCCGCCACTCGAGCAGAACTAAGCATCGAAACAACAGACAATACATTAACACTTTGCTACAGCCACAACGGCAAAGGCATTACCGAAGAAATGTTTCAGCAATACATCTATAAAAAAGATGCAACGGGATTAAAAAATATCATCAACCGCCTCAAGGTCCTCAACGGTTCCATCAGTTTCGAAAAAGAACCCAATTGGTATCATACCATCATCACCGTTCCGACGGCATAATTTTTATCATTTCTTTTAACATTTTAACAGCCTGCCTGTTAAGACTATCATAAGGTGCCACCATGTATTTGCAGTTGGCAGGATATTGGTTGTAATTTCATCAAAACGTATGTTATGAAAAAGATAGTTCTCGTATCGGTACTTGCTTTGTTCGGCGTACTGAATACACAAGCACAGGTTAATGTACATGTAAACATAGGCCTGCAACCATTGTGGGGCTCTGTGGGTTACGATTATGTACGATACTATTACATACCTGATTGCGATGCCTACTACGACGTGCCCAACAGGGTATACATATTTATGGATGGCGGCAGATGGGTGCATAGCGCTTACCTGCCCGGTGCATACCGCAACATAGATATGTACCGTGTACATAAAGTAGTCATCAACGAACGCGACCCATGGATGCACCACCGTATGTATCATGATAGGTATATAGGCTATCGTGGCAGTTACGACCAGGTTATCATACGCGATTCGCGCGAACGTAAATACTGGCAAAACCCCGGGCACCCGCACTATAATGAATGGAGAGGTGGCGGAGATGACAGGGGTAATCCGGGACGTGGAAACGGATGGAATAACGGTGGTGACCGAGGTAATCATGGAGGTGGACGCGGGCACGATGGTGACCACGGAGGCGGTCATGGAAATGGACATGGTAACGGACACAGACGATAAAAATAAAGGCTCTCGATTGAGGGCCTTTATAAGGCTATTGAATGCTATCAGTCATTGTGAAAAGTGTGCCTGTGAAAAGTCTCACGAAATGAAGGCCAACTAAGTATCCTTAAGCTAAATATATAAAAGACTGAGGGGGATAAGCGTTGAAATCTTCTTTGATTGAAAGAGGTTTCCTATATTTCTTTGCCTTTTTAATTTTTATTGCATGCGCAATTTCTTTGTCTGCAAAATATTGAAAGAAAAACTCTTTTGATATGCCAGAACCCTCTTTAGTTTGTTCCCAAAGCAATTCAGGAGACAAACTTAAAATATTATCTATTTCAAATTCACCTATGACTTTCTGGACAGGTGATGATGCATACACAACAATTGTCTTAACATGAGGGTTTTTGAAAATTATTTTTCTGAACTCAAACGTTTTGATGCCCTCAAATATTTTATTAGCGAACTCTGGTTTTATCGAAAGTAATACTGTCATATTCCTGATGCAATAATAAGCTTTTTTAACGCGTCAATACTAATGCTATTAATCGTTTTAACACTATCCATACTTGGGAGTATCCCTAGGTCTAG
Source organism: Bacteroidota bacterium (assembly GCA_018267965.1). GTDB lineage: Bacteria > Bacteroidota > Bacteroidia > Chitinophagales > Chitinophagaceae > Polluticoccus. The sequence continues at coordinate 441,244 of JAFDXK010000002.1, forward strand.
CATAGTTCTTAAATTCAATCTTTTCTTAAAAGAAAAAGCATATAAGAAATTTATCACAAAAGGAGTGTAGTTAGGGTATCTGTTCCAATATTCGACCAAATCAGCTTCCTTAAGTACAGTACGTTTTCTACAAATATCTATAAGCTCTTGGCTACTTGAAATATCCGTTATAATGTTTTCAACAATACCTATTGTAGTAGCAACACCTTTATGAATCCCCCCGCTTCTATAAAAGACAATTGTATCTCCAGATACTAAGTTCCTGTTTCTAGAATGCGAGATATAGACTTTACGTATCGAGTTACGATATGGTTCATTCTCTATAAAATTACTTGGGGATTCAGTTCTCAAGATTGAGTCTGGGAATAGTTCTGTATGATATTCTGGTTTTATCGGAATAATAAAAACATTTGAAGTGCCTGATAACCATGGAAATGTCTTTTTAGGATAATCTACATTAGCATTTCTAGTAAAATCTCTAATAAAAACCTTTTCTATACCGGAACTAGTAGTTTTCTCTCCATAATATACGAAACCATATTCTTCAAGTAGTGCAATTAGTCTTAATTGTTCTGGGCGTTTATCAAAAATCGTAACGTATATTTCATCTACCTTGTATTGTCTGGCATTGTCGAATACTATTTTCAAGAAACGTTCACCAAGCTTATAGCCATTAGAAATAACTTTAAGAGTTCCAATCTTCAACCTTTTTTTGGGTGGAAACAGAGGGTTTACATTTTGATAGTTTTCGTCTTTAGATTCAACTTTTACAAATAAAAATGCTGCAATTGAGCCGTTATCTACACAGACATAAGCATCACTATCGGACTTACTATTAAACCATTCATTAAAACCGTCATAATCATCACGAAAACTATCAAAGAAAGAATCATTTATATCGATGTTACCAAAAAGTTCTTTTCTAACAGATAATACATTATAATTAATTAAATCAGGATTTTCGGCGACAACCTTCTCAATAAATGTATCAATACGAAATACTTTGTCATTTATCCCAAGTACACTTGCCTTATAATGAATTTTCTTGTCTTCTGATATTAGTATATCAACCCGTTTATTATATAGCTCATTGATTAATTTTGTATCATTAAAATCATTTTCATTACCATCTATTGCTTTACTGACATTAACGACATCTGGGTGTAAAGGAGCCACCGTTTTTAGAACATTGTAATTAGCAAGCTTTATTTGCATTGTACTTGCTGTGACTATATTCTGATTTTTGTTAAGCTCATATATAGTAAGTGGGTGAACACATTTCTGATAATGAAGTCTGTCTAACCAGTTAAATAGAATCCCAATATCCTGATTTACAATTCGATTGGCTTCTCTATGGATAATAATATTTGTATCTAAAAGTACTTTCATGAAAAGGGGTGTGTTATACTGAAAATAATATAAATTATTTAATATCCATAATATACATACTACCACGGTACGTATTTATTGTAGTTATTATAATAAATAACGTATATTTGCTATAATAAAAGAGTCTAACCATGAACCTTTACGTTGTTGCAACACAAACCTCTTATTCCGCAACAAAACACAACATTCCGCAACAATTTACCTCCTAACATATTGATGCTCAATAAGCCGAAAATAAACCATCAAAATCCGCAACAAAACACAACATTCCGCAACATTTTGCATCATACCATAAAACCCCATAATATGAACCCTCTTTTTTGCCTTTTACCCTTCCCCCATTTGAATTACCTTTGCCCTTTCTTTTTATACTCATGCAGCAAGAAGCTACTTTGGAACAAGCCGTGAAGCTTGGCCTCCGCGAAGAAGAATTTGAACAGATAAAGCAAATACTGGGGCGTACCCCCAATTTCAACGAAACTGCCATGTACTCGGTAATGTGGAGCGAGCACTGCAGTTATAAAAACAGTATCACCCAGCTCAAAACCCTGCCCCGCGATGGCGAACGCCTGCTGGTAAAGGCGGGTGAAGAGAATGCAGGGTTGGTTGATATAGGCGATGGCCTGGGCTGCGTATTCAAAATAGAGTCGCACAACCACCCTTCGGCTATCGAACCATTCCAGGGTGCGGCTACGGGTGTAGGTGGTATCCATCGCGATATCTTTACGATGGGTGCGCGTCCGATAGCGTCACTCAACTCCTTACGCTTCGGTAAGCTGGACAATCCTAAAACTAAATGGCTGCTGAAAGGTGTGGTAAAAGGCATTGGCCATTACGGCAACTGCTTTGGCGTACCTACCGTAGCGGGCGAGATATATTTCGATAGCTGCTACCAGACCAACCCGCTTGTAAACGCTATGAGCGTGGGTGTGGTGAAGGCAGGACAAACAGTTTCTGCTACTTCTTATGGTGAAGGCAACAGCGTATTCATAGTAGGTGCGGCAACGGGTAAAGATGGTATTGGTGGTGCGTCATTCGCATCGGCCGATATTACCGAAGACAGTGCGAAAGACTTACCTGCCGTACAGGTGGGCGACCCGTTTGAAGAAAAGAAATTATTGGAAGCATGTCTGGAAGTGATACCAACAGGTGCACTGATAGGTATGCAGGATATGGGTGCTGCGGGCATCACATGTTCTTGCAGCGAGATGAGTGCCAAAGGCGAACATGGTATGATAATCCACCTGGATAAAGTACCTACGCGCCAGCACAATATGCAGCCCTGGGAAATGCTGCTGAGCGAAAGCCAGGAGCGTATGCTGATAGTGGTGAAGAAAGGCCGCGAAGCGGAAGTACAAAAGATATTCGACAAATGGGATATCCACTGCGAGCAAATAGGTGAAGTAACTACTGATGGCCGCCTGAAGTATTACATGAACGACGAACTGGTTGCTGATGTGCCTGCACATAGCCTTGTGCTGGGTGGCGGTGCTCCGGTATATACTCGCGAATACGAAGAACCTAAATACTTAGCGCAGATAAAAGCTTTCAACCCTGATTCAGTAGCTATACCTACAGACCTTACTGCTGTAGCTATGGAACTGGTACAACTGCCAACCATCGCATCTAAGCGTTGGGTGTATGAACAATATGATAGCATGGTGGGTACAGGTAATACACAAACCAACGAACCGAGCGATGCGGCTGTAGTGCGTGTACATGGTTCGCCAAAAGGTATTGCCATGACTACCGATTGTAACAGCCGTTATGTGTACTCTGACCCTTACAAAGGTGGTATGATAGCCGTGAGTGAAGCTGCACGCAACATCGTTTGTAGCGGTGGCCTTCCTGTTGCTATTACCAACTGTTTGAACTTTGGTAACCCGTACAATAAAGAAGTGTATTATCAATTTGTATACGCTATTAAAGGTATGGGCGATGCTTGTCGTAAGCTGGGCACACCGGTTACAGGTGGTAACGTGAGCTTCTATAACCAAAGCAGTGATGATGGCCCTGTATATCCTACGCCTACTATTGGTATGGTGGGTATATTGGATAACCTCGACCAAAAGATGACCATGTACTTCAAGAATGATGGCGATGCGATATATGTGATTGGTAAAAACCGTAACGATATCAACTGTTCTGAATACCTGTACAATGTATTGGGTGTATCACACAGCCCCGCTCCTCACTTCGACCTTGAAGAAGAATACGTATTGCAGGATGTAGTGTTGAAAGCCGTACGCAGCAAAGTAGTGAACAGTGCACACGATACCGCAGAGGGTGGTTTGTTTGTAGCCTTGGTAGAAAGTGCTATGCAAAAGAACATGGGCTTTGAAATAACTACAGATAGCAGCATACGTAAAGATGCCTTCCTGTTTGGCGAAGCACAGAGCCGTGTGGTTGTAAGTGTTAGTGCCGATAAAGTGGCAGCGTTTGAAGCGGCTATGGGTAGCCACCCTTACAGCAAAATAGGTACTGTAAAAGCCAATGGCAATATCAAAATAGATAATGCAGACTGGGGTTATATAAAAGACTGGAAAGAAGCCTACGATACAGCAATTGAAAAATTGTTGAACGCATAATAACTAACAGCCCCGCAACGCGGGGCTGTTTCAATTTTATACCATGCTGACACTATTAAAAACACTAAATCTTGCACTGGCTTTTATCTTAGAGCTGTTCATGCTTTACGCTATGGGTTATTGGGGCTTCCATCTCAAACAAAGCACTGGGATAAGGTGGTTTGTGGGAATTGGGTTACCTGTTGTTGTGGCTATTGTATGGGGAATCTTCCTTGCGCCTAAATCGGTAATGCAAACACCGCCAACAGTAAAGATGTTGGGCAAGTTAGTATTGATGGAAAGCTCGGCAGTATTGCTTTATACCACAGGTAAAACAAACATGGCTATCACATTTGCAATAGCCACGGCTGTAAATATCATGTTAGTATTTGTGTGGAAACAGTTTTAGTTCATTGCCATCTTCATCAACTCATCTTTCTTCAGCACTTTGCCATGCAATATGATAGCATCTGTTTTGTTGACGTTATTGATGTCCTCTAGCGGGTTTGCATTTAGCAACAATAGGTTAGCTGCTTTGTTTTCTGTAACAGTTCCCCATTTATCGGTTTGCTTAAAGAAGTCTGCAGCATTGTATGTCGCGCAACGCAATGTTTGATATGGTGTTAAACCTGAAGCTACAAATATCTTCAGCTCTTCTACATAACTAAAACCTGGGTTCACATAATCGCCATCACCGGGACTTATTAATAATGGCACCCCTTTGTTATACATACGCGGTAAGAGATACTTATATAATGCTACGTTGGTGCTATCGTTGATGATATATTTGGCAAAATTCACAGGGGTGCTCACAAAGAACCTTAATGCCTGGTCACGCTCTTCTTTTTCCCATTGTTGTTTGGTGCTATCGGGTACATATTCCATGCCGGGGTATTTCATACGCTCTTTAGTAGTAACATGATAGCCAACGGTGTTATACCAAAACACATCGGGGCAGTTGAACAAGTGCTTTGCAGCCATAGCATCTATAGTTTGCCAAAAGAGTACACTGTCTTTCTTGTACAGCTTTACAAAGGGGTCTATATGCTCTACGTGCTCTCCTTCTGTTACAGCAAAATCCAGTTTGCCAGCAGCAGCGTGCCCTGCAACAATAAATCCCAGTTTATTAGCCATTGTTTGAAAGCTGTCGTATTGGCTTTCATTCATGCCGTAGAGATACTTCACTAAATCATAACCTTGCTTTTTATAGAGCGCCAATGAATCATAACAGGACTTTGCATCAAAAGTATCTGTGCGTTTAAAGAAAGGGGTTGATACATATAAGTCACTGCCAAGTACCAGTCCTTTCTTTATACTATCCCTAAGTAATAAATCTTGCGGCAGGCCACGCATTTGCCTCATTGCGGTTACGCCATGACCCAATGTCATCAATAGAAATTGCTTTGTATTGAAAATAGATTTGGCTCTTGGCAGATGCACATGCATATCAGCCATTCCGGGCATCAGGTATTTACCTGTACCGTCAATGACAATTGCGTTTTTAGGGGTTGAAGAATTTGTAATAGTGATTTTGCTGATTACTCCGTTTTTAATGTATACATCCATAGCATTATCTACCTTTTGTTCGGCAGAAGCCATTGATATCACATTTACATTTCGGATGACAAGCGTGTTTTTTTGTGCAGACACATATAGTGTCGCCATCATCATTAAGCAGGTAAAGATCGATCTCATATGTTGGTTGGTTTCTACAAGAGACGCTGTTTCAGTTAATAATGATAGTAGTTATTTACTGTATTAGGAATACTTTAACGCAGGTGTTTAGATAAATAAAAAAGCGGCCTATGGCCGCTTAGAAAAAATATTACATGAATTACTTCTTAGACTCAGCTTCTTTTTTGTGAATCTCTTCTACTTCCTTAATGAATTCGGTAATCAGCATGTCAGCACCTGCGCCGTAGCTGTCTACAAGGGTGCCTTTTATGCCATCATGAGTTTCGATGAAGTACAATATGGCATTATCGTCGGGGTTTGAGGCTCCTTCAAATCTGTAAAAATTGTCGATAGTTACTTCATTAGGCAGATAATGAATTTCTGTTGTCGGAGCATACAGCCCATCATCCTGCACCATAAAGTTCTCTTTGTAGCCCTTGTTGTTAGCCGTTTCTATCAGGCTGGTCAGGGTGCTCATTTTGTCTAATCCCGGTTTTGAATGTGGCATAACGTTTAAATTTTAAAGATTAACGAAAATGTAGAATGTAATCATGCCATGACGTTTGATACAAGACGAATTTACTCAGATAAGGAGGCAAAAAAGTGTTAAATGAGAATAGTGCATTAATGCTTTAACATCATGTGCACTTAGTTATAACAATTATGAATAACTACAGTTAATAATCAATAGGATTGGCATTAATCCTTTTTATAAGTATCATGAATTAATTAACAAACCGACATCATTTTCTTATATTCATAGTGTTAATGTCTCATGTACTGAAAATTATAATTAAAGCCGTTGCCATAATAGTTGCAATATTGCTGCTTCTCTGGCTAGCGTTAGCATTTTATATCAGTTATAATAAACAATCAGTAATTAAAAGAATAACAGCGCAGCTCAATAATCGCGTAAGTGGTATTTTGTCTGTGGGCAATGCTGATATTTCGTTTTTCAGCAATTTCCCCAATATGTCTGTAGAGCTCAGCCAGGTGATACTAAGAGATAGTTTATGGCATACCCATCATCATGATTTACTTACTGCAGGATATGTTTACGCCGATATAGAGTTGACGTCATTGCTAAAAGGTAGTCCTGATATCAGGCAGCTCAATATTAAAGATGGTAGCATATACCTGTATACGGATAGTAACGACTATTCGAATCTAAGTGCATTAAAACGGAACAGTAACAAAAAGAAAAAAATAAAATCAGAAGTCGAAAATCTGAATTTATACAATGTCAAATTTGTAATAGAGAACAAGCCGAAGTTCAAGTATTTTTCGTTTGATGTAGATTATGTGAACGCACATATTGATTATTTGCCGGCAAAATGGGAAATCAGTGCCGACGCAAGCATTTTCGTCAAGCAATTCTGTTTTAACACACAGCGAGGTAGCTTTTTACGAAATAAAACACTTAAAGGGAACATTCATTTAAATTATGACGAAGGTAGTAATGGTTTGACAGTGCCTGAGCAAAATATTGACATCTCAGGCAATGTGGTTCGGCTGAAGGGTGCATTTCATTTTGCCACTAAGCCGGGAACATTCGAACTGGAAATAGCAACAGATAATATTATGCTAAGAGAGGCAACAGGCATGCTCACTCAACCTATTTCTTCAAAAATTAATCTCGTGAATCTTGACAAGCCCATACAAGCGAGAGCATCTTTGGTTGGGAAACTTAAATTCAGAGACACCCCTTTAGTAAATGCATCGTGGGTGGTAAAAGACAATCGGTTACATACACCTGTTGGCGTGATAGAACAAACAAGTTTTACGGGGACATATACTAATGAGGTTGATAGAAGCAAACCACATAACGATTCTAACAGTGCTGTGAATGTTTATAACATGAAAGGCGCGTGGAATAACATCAGTTATGTAGCAGATACCGTAGGGATTATTAATTTAATAAAGCCAATAGTAGTAACTAAAATTCATAGTCAGTTTGCTTTGGAAAAAATCAACAAACTTACTAATGGAAACACTTTCCATTTTGATAAAGGGACGGCGTATGTTGATTTGCATTACAGGGGAGGTATAGCTGATAATGATACTACAATACCTTATCTGAACGGGACAGTAAAAATTCAGCAAGCGGATATTACCTATACACCTAGAAGTATCAAGTTCAGTAATTGTAGCGGTGCTATGAAATTTACCGGCAGCGATTTGTCATTTGCCGATGTACATGTTTACGGTCCGAAAACGGACCTTGAAATGTATGGTGCAATACACGATTTCATTAACCTTTTATATCGTTCGCCTGATAAAGCTTTGATAGACTGGCATGTTAAAAGCAATCATATTGAAGTGGCCGAATTCATGTCTTTTGTTGAGCCGGCCAAATATGTGACACCTGTGATTCATGAACATAAAACGATAGGTAAGCAGTTAGCAAGGATAAATAAATTACTGGAACAGGGAAGTGCGAAAATAGATGTGAAAATCAGTAAGCTGGATTACAGACGGTTTACAGCTTCTGCTATCAAAGCTGATATATTATTGCAGAAATCGGACGTGTTATTGAATAATATTGAACTCAATCATGCTAAAGGTAAGCTGCAACTCAAAGCTACGATTGCCCCCACTACTGTAAAAACTCCTTTCGTACTAAATGCCAATATATCTCATGTGGATGTGCAGGAGATGTTCAGCCAATTTGAGAATTTTAAGCAAGATGCCATTACCGATAGAAACCTGAGAGGTTCTTTAAATGCTACAGCCAAAATATCAGGTGCTTTGAGTAAAGACGGGAAAATATTGCCATGGTCGTTGAATGGCGAATGTAGCTTTGCATTACTGGATGGCACACTTAAAGACTTTGACCCTTTTCAACGTATTGGCAAAATAATATTCAGGCGCAGAGATGTGTCTAATATTACCTTCAAAAAGCTTGAAAACACGTTGACGGTGAGAGGCGATAAAATTGATATCCAACCAATGGCTATTGAGTCAAGTGTTTTAAATATTTTCTTAAAAGGAGTATATAGTTTTACAACAGGTACGGATATTGATTTGGAAGTGCCATTGCGCAACCCTAAAAAGGATGAGTTGTTGCTTGATGAAAACCTGAAAGATGCCAATAAACGTAAAGGCATCGTTTTATACCTGAAGGCAGTAGATGGCAATAACGGCAAGGTGAAAATAAAATGGAACCGTAAAAACGGCGAACGCATAGATGCCGACTAACTATTGCTCCCAGCAAACTTGAGAGTATGCAGTGTCATGTAAAGAAGCGGGTTGAAGCTTTCGTATACAAACCTTTATTTTTTCAGTTGCGGTAAATTGCTGTTGAATAGCAGCATGTATTTTCTGAACCAGGGTTTCAAGTAATTCAACATCGGGAGTAAAAGCCTCTTTTACAATCGTATGTATTATGGCATAATCAATAAATGGCCACTCTTTCCCTTGTTCAGTTGCAGCCCATATATCAACGTCGGCTTCAAAAGTATTGGGATTGATTTTTTCTTCAGGATATAAACCAATAGGAGCAACTATTCTTATACCATGCAGTGAAACTGTAAGCATACCCAAAAATAACACAGTTATTTAAACCTCACATCCATAGAATAAGGTTGTACGGATACTTCGTATGTTTTACTGTTTAATTGCAGGCAGGGCGGTATACTGCTAAATACTTGGTAATAGCCATTAGGGCCATTGCCTGTTGAAGGATGGTGTGGAGCAGGGCCATTCGTATTTTGACTGGCCACATACAGTGCATCATTTTGGTCATCAACAGCCAGGCCATGAGGCTGGTTAAACATTCCGGTAACAACAGCTTTTTGTTCAAGGGTCGGAGACGTATAATCTAATACATATACCGAACCCTGAAAGATGCCTTGAACGTTATCAACCTGGCAACTGATATAAGCCAAATGATTTTTGGTAGACAATGCTATCTCCTGAGGCTTACTACCAACAGCTTTTGTAAATAAAACTGCATTTGTATGTGCGTCTACCAGTTTCACTTCATTTGTTTTTTGGCAGGTCACTAAATATTTGTCGTTGCCCGGAAGCATCATGATTTCGTGAGGGTCTGGGGTGTTAGCTCCCGTAACAGGGCTTGGAGGATTACCATCGAGGCTGACATTAATTACGGAACTGCCTATTGCTGCCGGAAGTTTGTAAATAATGTTGCCGTATTGAGCAGTTATGTAAAAAGTGTCGAAGTTGGGAGAGGCGGTTAATCCATGCGGATTTTGAAATCCGTTAGCATATTGGATTTTTGTAGACATACTAGCCGCATCAATTAGCACCACGCGGCTGTCAGTTCTCCAATCACTGATCAAAACTTTCGAACCGTCATGTGAAATTGTAAAAACATTCCATGAAGGTACTGCACCTGCAGGTGCAGCTGGTAATTTAAGTTCATTTTCAATCTTATCTGTATTGGTATTTATTTTTTGTAGCCATTCTCCATTGCTAAAGCTTACATAAGCATACGGGTCATTAGGGTTGGGTGATACTCTTACACAGTGCGGTGCTTCGGGTGTTCCTCCATCTATTTTGCCAACCTGTATCATGCGCATCACTACTTTTTTCTCTGCATCAATTACTGCTACCATATCGGTACCCTGATTGGTCAGGTATATTTTTTGTCTTGCAGATGCGTTGTCGGCAAACGGAATATTGCCGTTTCTGTCAGGAGCACCTTTGGCTATCCAGTTTTTGATAGCAGCATATTCTGTTGCTGATAAAGGTGTGCCATCTTGTGGCATTAAGTTACCGCGGTTTATATGAAGGTCGCCGTTAGTGCTGTCGGCATTTATAAAATATAAAAGTGAACTGTATTTAGGTGCGTAAGCGATAACCACTGCACCGTTCACAGCACCATCAAACAAGTGATCCCAACTGTCTAATAATAGACCGCCTGCGTTCTTATAGCTTGCAGCATTATGGCAACCTGACGTTGCACATTTTGTTATGAATATCTCTCCAACATCATCGGGGAAACCACCATACGTATTAATATAGGGCTTATGCTTGCAGGAATTGGCAATAATAAGCACAGTAATACTACACAGGGTAATAAGAGAAATACGTTTGAGCATCATAATGGCTTTATATATTAAAGTTAAAGCTAAAGACCGTAACAATCAGTTAAAAGTTGGTTAGAAAATCGTCTATTTAATGCTGAACGTCTAAATGCCTTATACTATCTTGCAAAGGCAATTCATGAGGTTTTTTTTAGCGGCATATATACTAATAATCTTTAGCTGTTCTGCTGCCTATGCGCAGGGACATATAGCTTTGAAGGATAGCGTACGCATACATAACATTGAATTTGATGGCAATAAAAAAACAGACAGTACTGTTCTCCTCCGCGAATTAAGTGTAACATCGGGCTGCAAAATAGCATCACGTGATCTGCCTCAAATTACCGATGTCACCAAAAAGCGGATGATGAACCTGCCCTTGTTTTCTGAAACCATCGTTACAGCAGATACATTGAATGACAGTACCATTGATTTGCACATCAGGGTAAAAGAACAATGGTTTATTATGCCTGAGTTTACATTGAAGTTGGCAGACCGTAACATCAATGTATGGTGGACAGAACACAACCATGACATCAGGCGTGCCAATCTCGGCCTTACATTAAAGCACCGCAATTTCAGGGGCAAGCTGGAACAATTAAGTGCTACAGTGCAGGTGGGATATACACAGAAATTAGGATTAGAATATTTTAAACCATATATAGATAAGAAACAGCAAAATGGTATCGGGGCTTCATTTTTTGTTGCACAAAATGAAGAAACCTATTTCAATACCGATCTCAATAAACTACTGTTTGTAAAAACGCAGGGCAGTTATATCATGCGCCAGTTTGAAGCAGCAGTGTTATATGTGCACAGGCCGGGTTATGCTGTAAAACATACTATTGAAGCACGTTACCGCGACCATAAAGTGCAGGATACTATTGTGAAGCTAAACCCCGGTTATTACGATACCGGTAGCACAAGGCTCCGATTGATGGAATTTACTTATCGTTATGAATTGAACCATGTGGATAATTGGAATTATCCTTTACACGGGTTAAAGGTTGTTGGTTATTCCATTACACGCGTGGGTATACAAGGTGTAGGGTTTCAGCAGCAACTCATGCTGGAGGCTGGCTACTTCAAAAAGCTGCCTCATAAGTTTTTATGGTCAGAAATATTCAGGGGTAGAGTATCGGTTCCTTCTGATGTGCCTTATTATTTCAGAAATGCGCTCGGTGCCAATAGTGAGTATGTAAGGGGATATGAATATTATGTGGAAGATGGCTCACATTATGCATTGCTGAGAACAGATTTGAAATACGAGCTTTTTAATTTCACCATGAGGTGGATACCTATTAATATCTTATCTGTCATACCTGTACGTGTTTATCCTAAGATATTTGCAGATGTGGGTGTGGGATATAACAAATTTCCGGGTAACAGCTTCCTGAATAACAGGGGCCTGATGGGCTATGGAATAGGTGTAGATGTGGTTTCGGCCTATGAGTTTAAGTTCAGGCTGGAATATGCTTTTAACCACTTGGGAGAAAATGGAGTATTTTTACACCTCAATAGCGAATAAGCCTATATGTTAGTAGCTATTTATAACCGCACTTTCGAAGCTGATGATGTACTCACTATGCAGCACATCATGTCATTGTTCGAAACTCATAATATACAGCTTGTATTCTACAAAGATTTTTACGAGCGGATACAGCAGCATCTGAATCTTAAAAATCAACCCCGCCTTTTTACAGGCAGGGCAGATTTGCCTGCCAATACAGATATGCTCTTTAGCCTTGGTGGCGACGGCACCTTGCTGGATACTGTTTGCTTTGTGGGCAATAGTAATATACCGCTCATCGGTATCAATCTTGGCAGGTTGGGCTTCCTGGCGGCCATACCTGTAGAAGAAGTAGAAGATGCTATACTTTCACTGGTGCGTGGTTCTTATACCTTAGAAAAACGCAGTCTCATACATCTCGACAGCAGCATACCATTGTTTGACGGTGCGCCTTTCGCGCTGAATGAATTTACCATTCACCGTAAAGACTCCTCATCTATGATCAAGATACATACTTACCTGAATGGTGAGTTCCTCAATACTTATTGGGCAGATGGCCTTGTGGTGGCTACGCCTACAGGCTCTACGGGATATTCTTTAAGCTGCGGTGGCCCGGTCGTGTTTCCGCAGGCCAGCAGTTTTGTGATAACACCCGTAGCACCGCACAACCTGAACACGCGCCCCGTGGTAGTGCCCGACGACCATGTGCTGTCTTTTGAAGTGGAAGGAAGAACGGAACAATTTCTCTGCACGCTCGACTCCCGCACAGAGGTTATTACCAATGCTGTGCAGCTGGCTGTGAAGAAAGAAAACTTTACCATATCACTGGTACGCCCAGATGAACACAACTTCCTCAATACTATCAGGCAGAAACTGTATTGGGGTATTGATAAGAGAAATTAGTAAATCACTAAACAATAATCTGCTACATTTGTAGTTTATCATATATCATGCGCAGGCTAAAAGTTATATTGTTCATATTATGTTGTACAGCGATACAATCGCATGCACAGACATTTTATACCGCACAAGAGGTAGGTATCAGTGCCGGCGGTTCGCAGTATTTCGGCGATTTGAACGAGAACTATGGCTTTAAGTACGTGCGCCCTGCAGGCGGCTTGTATATCCGTTTTCATACTAATCCTTATATATCTGTAAGGTTTACGGGTTTGTACACGCACGTGGGTTATGACGATAAGCTCTCCAACAATTTCTACAACAAGCAACGTAACCTCAATTTTCAAAGCGATATAGGTGAAATAAGTTTCCAGGCGGAGTTTAATTTCTGGCGCTTCTTTACAGGGGAACTAAAAAGCCGCTTTACACCTTATATCACAGGTGGTATCGGCGGGTTCTATTACAATCCTTATACTTACTATAATGGTTCGCGTTATAGCCTGCGTCCTTTAGGCACCGAAGGTCAATACCTTGTAAACGGTGGCGGTAGTGGTAAATCATACAGCAATTTCAGTATGTGTTTTCCGGTAGGTGCAGGTGTAAAATACTGGCTGATGCCCGGTGTAAATGTGGGCTTTGAAATAGCAGACAGGCTTACACTTACCGATTATATGGATGATGTAAGCACCAATTATGTAGACCGTAAACTATTTGATACTGACCCCGACCACACCAGTGCTGCTCTTGCTTTGCAAGACAGGTCAGGTGAAGTAAGTAATACTTATTTGGGACGTCCGGGAAAGCAGCGTGGTAACAGTGCTACAAGAGACCAGTACCTTGTTTTTGTATTCAATATCTCCTTCCAGTTCAAAACATATAAATGTCCTTCGTACCTGAAGGATGGATATTATATGTACTAAGTATTCCTAATTAAGTTCAATACTCACATTCACCCATTCCGGGTCGAATTTGGCATTATACTTTTTGTAGAAATTGATAGCAGGCTCATTCCAATCCAGCACTTGCCAAAGCATGCCACTGAAACCTTTCTGTTTGGCAGCTTCTATCAATCCGTTCATCAGCATTTGCCCTATTCCTTTGCCGCGCCATTCTTCAGTCACCAGTATATCTTCAAGGTACATACGCTGCCCTTTCCATGTACTGTAGCGAACATAGTAGAGCGCAAAGCCTACTACATAACCATCAACCTCTGCCACCAACGCCCACCAAACAGGGTTCGCACCAAAACCACTTTCTTTGAAGTGTTCCATCGTTACCGTTACTTCATCAGGAGCGCGTTCGAACACAGCCAGTTCGTGCACCAGTTCCAGCATACGTGGGCAGTCATCAATAGTCGCTTCTTTTATAGTAATGTTATTATTGTGCATCGGTTTGATTTTTAGGACAATACAAACGGGCTTCTGCCGTTATAAGGGCACAAAGATGGTAAACTTGCGTTAAAGAATAGGCTTTGCCGATGCGGAAACGTATTTTTATCTCAATTAGTAACCTAAACCGAACGCGCATAAAATATGAGTACAATTCAGGGCGAAATACTGTGGGTAGATGATGAAATAGATTCGTTGAAGTCGCAGATATTGTTTTTGAAGAATAAAGGATATGAGGTAACACCACTCAGCAATGGCCACGATGCTTTGGAGTTTTTAAAAGATAAAGCTGTAGATGTAGTGTTGCTGGACGAAAGCATGCCAGGCATTACAGGCTTGGAAACACTGGCCAAGATAAAAGAGATGTTGCCTAATCAGCCTGTAGTAATGGTGACAAAGAATGAGGCAGAAAATATAATGGAAGAAGCCATAGGCGGACAAATAACTGATTATCTCATCAAGCCTGTGAATCCAAACCAGGTATTGCTTTCATTGAAAAAGATAATGGACACTAAGCGATTGGTGAGTGAAAAAACAACTATAGCCTACCAGCAGGATTTCCGCAATTTGTTTATGGCACTGAGCTCTAATCCTAATCACGAAGAATGGAAAGAGCTATATAAGAAGTTGGTGTATTGGGAGCTTGAAATGGCACGCAGTGAAAGTGCTGAGATGATGGAAGTGTTGCAATCGCAGAAATCAGAAGCCAATACAGAGTTCTTCAAATTCATTTCTAAGAATTATGCCAAATGGATAAAAGATAAATCAGGTGATGCCCCGTTATTATCACCCGATTTGTTTAAAAGAAAAGTGGCGCCGCATTTAGAGCAAGGTAAGCCTACATTTTTAGTAGTGATAGACAACCTTCGCTATGACCAATGGAAAGTGCTGCAACCAATAATTGGCGAAACGTTTAAAATGCAGGAAGAGGATATGTTTTACAGCATATTGCCTACTGCCACACAATATGCGCGCAATGCACTGTTTGCCGGTATGATGCCTTTAGATATTGAGGCTAAGTTCCCGTTGGAGTGGAAGAACGATGATGAAGAAGGAGGTAAAAACCTGCATGAAGAATTATTCCTGCGTTATCAGTTGAAGCAACTGAAACTGGATAACCTGAAAGCTCAATATCTCAAAATCACCAACAACGACCACGGAAAAGATTTGGAAGATAATATCCATAATTACCTGAATAATGATTTGACGGTGATTGTTTACAATTTCGTGGATATGCTTTCTCACGCTCGTACCGAAATGGAAGTGCTGAAAGAACTGGCAGGTGATGAAGTGTCTTATCGTTCACTGACAGTTAGCTGGTTTGAACACTCACCTTTGTACCGCGCATTGAAAAAAATTGCTGATAAAAATATACAGATCATCATTACCACCGACCATGGTACACAACAGGTAAGAACACCGAGTAAATGCGTGGGGGACAGACAAACAACAACCAACTTGCGTTATAAGCATGGTCGCAACCTGCAATACGAAGCAAAAGATGTATTGGCATTCCGCAATCCTAAAGAAGCCGGGCTGCCAACGCCTAATGTGAGTTCTACATTCATATTTGCCAAAGAGGATGTGTTCCTATGCTATCCGAATAACTACAACCATTTCGTGAATTATTACCGCAATACATTCCAGCACGGCGGTGTGTCGTTGGAAGAAATGTTAGTACCCGTAGTAAGAATGGTGAGTAAATAATTTGATAATACATTTATCTGAGCCATCTCGCTTATTGGGGTGGCTTTTTTGTGCCCTTTTCACAAAAAATTTACAACTCAAACCCTCTAATAGAGCATATAAATATGTAAACTTGTAGAAAGCTTGGAATATATGATGGAACCTATGTCGGAACCGATAACTTCAACAGCAACGGCATCTATACAGGAACTCGTAACACAGATAGAGAAAGTAATTCGCGGTAAGAAACACCAGATTGAAATGGTGGTGACAACCCTGCTGGCAGGCGGCCATATTTTGATGGAGGATAATCCCGGAACAGGTAAGACGGTTTTGGCACGCACCCTGGCACAATGCATTAGCGGAGGTAAAGAAGGTGAGCATGTAGTATTTAAACGCATACAGTTTACACCGGATTTGCTGCCTATGGATTTGATAGGTACGCATATTTTCGACGACAGGAATAAAGAATTTGTTTTTAAGAAAGGGCCGTTGTTTTGTAATGTGCTATTAGCAGATGAGATAAACCGTGCATCTCCTAAAGTGCAGAGTGCATTGTTAGAGGCTATGGCTGAACATCAGGTGACAGTAGGAGATACAACCACCATGCTGGAGAAAATGTTCTTCACCATCGCCACACAGAACCCGATAGAAATGGAAGGTACTTATCCTCTACCTGCGGCACAGTTGGATAGGTTCTACATGAAGATATATTTTGGCTATGTAGACGAACAAACGGAATTGAATATCTATCGTGAGTATGTAGATATAGCGCATAACCTTGTTTCGCTGGCACAGGTGCTGAGTATGAATGATATTCTGTCGTTGCAGGAACAGGCGGGACAAGTATATATACACGAAGAGATCATCAAAGCGGTAAGCAACATAGTACGCGGTACACGCGAACATGCTGACATATCATTAGGCGCTTCTACCCGCAGTGGTATAGCCTTCATCAAATGCCTGCGTGCCTATGCGTTGGTAAAAGGAAGAACATTTGTGATAGAAGATGATGTAAAAGATATTGCCCGCTCGGTAATTGAACACCGCCTGATATACCGTAATAAAGATGGTAAAATGAAAGCGCTCGACAGTATCATCAATAAAGAAGCTGAAAGATTAGCGAAACTGAAACTGTATGCTTAATACAAATAACCATGCGACGCCATATTGCCGCAGGTTTATTGTGTTATTAAGCCTGTTGGCTATTGTATTCAATGCAATGGCACAGTCGGGATTGCCTCCTACCCAGCACCCTAAAAATCAGGCGCAACGGTACGAGATAGATGCAAAAAGGTTGGGTGTAGATCCGACAAGTGAAGATGCATTGCCGCGTTCCAGAGAGTTTAAAAGAATTGACAGCAGCTATTATGTGGGTTGGATGTATGAGGGCATATATAAGCACGAACATGCTGCAGATTACCTAGGGTATAAAAATGCAGCCGCACCTCTTGAAAAAGCGCTGCAACTGATAGAAAGGGATTACAGGAGAGAGTTAGCTACACGCACTACTGATGTAATGAAATATGTACAGGCTTATCGTTTCCAGATAGAGTATACAGACATCGCCCGCTACCTGATGGATTGCTATGCCAGTATAGAAGACCCTGTAAAAGTGTATGCATTGATGCATCGCGCATTAAAATGGAATTTTCAGCGCGACTATTATCTCGATGCATATAACTATCTGGGATGGACAGCCCATCGTTTCAGGTATTATACGCATGACAAGTATTTCTTCCTTAAGAATTCGATAGATGAAAATGAAAAATTGGCCAATCGTTATTTGGATTCCGGGCTGAGAAGAATCAATATCAACAGGCAATTGAATACGGGCATTTTCCCGCCGGGATATGAACAGCAAGAGAGGGCAACGGTATATCACTACAAGGCCATGTTGTATAGCTACGCCATTAATATAGATTCCGCAAAACGTTATTATGATTTGTTGCGCAGGTCAGGTATTTTCCCGCATAACAACTATGCCACCTTCAGGGCTATATGTGGTGGTTTCCGCGAAGCAGAAAAGGAATACCAGGAAGCTATGACGCAAGACAGCCGCGATAAGCGGTTGAAAGAATGGGCTTATTATACTTCTATACTTGATATCTACAAATCAAAACCGAAACAAGGTATCGGCCTGATGAAGGATATGATAACAGCCAATGGTTCTACACCCGGCTTTGGTTGGTATAATATTGCATTGGCAAGGTGTATGCATTATGATGGACAGATTGCAGAATCTGACAGGTACGCAGACAAAGCGGCAGAGTTTAAAGAACTGCATATAGGTACTACGCTCGGGCAAACGCATTATGATTTCAGTTTGCAGTTGATAAAACTGATGAACAGACAATCGGACATGAATCGCCAGAAGTTTGAGCATAAAAACTGGTGGTACAATCCGAGTGTATTGACGAGTATGAGCAAGCAACTGGCATCATTATATATGCAGCAGTTTCTCATTATCAACCAGTTTGCACAAAACCCGGAAAGAGACAGGGTGGTATATAAACTGTTTTCTACCGAAAGCACTGTGGGTTGGGATGAGATATGGTATTTGATAAAAGACTTTAGTACCAAATTTTTTCTGGAACGTTTTAGCAAACAGGCGCAAACAGACAACAGGGCTTATGTGCGTAAATATCACAAACTGTTTGTGGCATTGCTCACCATGAAGCAAGGCGATTACAAGCAGGCAGAATTACTACTGAATGAGATATTGCGCGACCCGAATACAGATGCCGAATATGAACGTTTATTCATTGCACGTATTTACCAGGCAATGGCAGAGTGTACTAAAGAGCGCAAAGACAATACAGCATACAACGACTGGATATACAAACTATACATTGCATACCCGCAGTTGGTACCTGATGCAGGCATGACAATGAACATGAATATCCGCTTTGTTGGTCAGCAGGATGAAGCAGTGGTAAAGCGTTTGAAAGACTGTAATATCAATATTACTGACAACAGCAGTGTGCCTGCCCCCGAAGCGTATATCACATTTACCGGCACCGGTACTAAAAAACGCATACAGTATTACGTGATGGACAGGCGTGGCAATTATGTGGTAGAGAAACAATCTTTTGGATATACCAAGCCCGATGAAGCTGGTGTGGAACTGGCATACAGGCTGTTTAATATTGGTACGAAGGAGATAGAGAAGAAGTAATTCATATATGTCACTCAAATTTTACATTCTCTAATAAGTGACAAGGGTTTTTTGCAATTACCCCCCATACTTCTAACTTTGCACATTCTTATAATTTGTAACAAGATTTCTAAGGTTGTATATGAATTTATTTTCCCTTCAAAACGAGGAGTTCATTGGTCGCCATATAGGCCCTAACGAACACGATACCAAACAGATGCTGGCTACTATTGGTGTGAGCAGCATGGAAGAATTGATAAGCCGTACTGTGCCCGAGGCAATACGTATGAACAGGAAACTGAACATACCGGACAGCATCAGCGAAGCGGAATACTTGCGCATCTCTAAAGAGATGTCAGCAAAGAATAAAGTATTTAAAAACTACATAGGGCAGGGGTATTATGATACGCTGACACCGAGTGTGATATTGCGTAACATTTTTGAAAACCCGGGATGGTATACACAATACACTCCATACCAGGCAGAGATTTCTCAAGGCCGTTTGGAAAGTTTGTTGAACTATCAAACTATGGTAAGTGACCTTACAGGTCTGCCGATAGCAAACGCATCATTGTTGGATGAAGCTACTGCAGCAGCAGAAGCTATGCACATGTTCCTGGGTATGCTCAACAGGGACCACGACAATCTGGAGCGTGCTAAATTCTTTGTTGACGAACATGTGTTCCCTCAAACAAAAGATGTAGTTATTACACGTGCTACACCATTGGGCGTAGAAGTTGTTACAGGAGATTACAGGACAGCGAATATAGATAGCACTTACTTTGGTGCTTTAGTACAATATCCTAACGATAAAGGAAGCATAGAAGATTATCGTGCATTTATAGAAAAAGTACACGCAGCAGGTGCTTATGTAGCTATGGCTACAGACTTACTGGCGTTGACATTATTAACTCCTCCGGGCGAACTGGGTGCTGATGTAGCATTCGGTAGCGCACAACGTTTTGGTGTGCCTCTGGGTTATGGTGGGCCTCACGCTGCCTTCTTCTCTTGCGGCGATGATTTCAAACGTGCTATACCCGGCCGTATCATTGGTGTGAGTATAGATGCTAACGGCAACCGTGCATTACGTATGGCTTTGCAAACACGTGAGCAACACATCAAACGCGAAAAAGCAACTTCAAATATTTGTACTGCACAGGCATTGTTGGCTAACATGGCTGCAATGTACGCTGTGTATCATGGTCCTGATGGATTGGTGAAAATTGCTAAGCGTGTAAGCTTGTTGACACAAACCTTAGCTAATCAATTGAAAGCGCATGGTTGTGCATTGGTATCAGATGCTTACTTCGATACCATTGTAGTGAAGGTAGCGGATGCAAAAGCGATTAGAGAAAAAGCAGAAGCTAAAGAAATCAACTTCCGTTATTTTGCTGGCGATAATACTTTAGTGGGTATCTCATTAGACGAAACTACTACTACAAGCGATTTATTCAACATTATTGAAGTGTTCGATAACTCTGGCGAACCTGTAAGTTTTGAAATAAGCCATGAAGAAGTGCTAACTAATATTGGTACTTCACTAACACGTACTTCTGATTTCTTGACACATCCTGTATTCAATACACATCACAGCGAATCGCAAATGATGCGTTATATAAAAATGCTGGAGAACAGAGATTTGAGTTTGAATACAAGCATGATATCATTAGGCTCTTGTACAATGAAGCTGAATGCAGCATCTGAAATGATGCCACTGAGCTGGACACACTGGAGCAAAATGCACCCGTTTGTACCAAACAACCAGGCAGCGGGTTATTTGCAAATGGCAAAAGAACTGGAAGCATACCTGTGCGAAATCACAAACTTTGCAGCGTGCAGCCTGCAACCTAACAGTGGTGCTCAAGGTGAGTATGCGGGTTTGCTAACTATCAAATCGTACCATGACAGCCGTGGCGATAAACACCGTAATGTAATGCTGATACCTATATCTGCGCACGGTACGAATCCTGCATCTGCGGTGATGGTGGGTTATAAAGTAGTGGTAGTTAAGGCTCTTGAAAACGGTTATATAGATGTAGAAGACCTGAAAGCAAAAGCAGCACAACATGCAGCTAACCTTGCAGGTATCATGGTTACATACCCTTCTACTTACGGTGTGTATGAAGAAACCATCAGGGAGATAACAAAAATAGTGCACGAACACGGCGGACAGGTTTATATGGATGGTGCTAACATGAATGCACAGGTTGGTTTAACAGCTCCGGGTTTGATTGGTGCTGATGTATGCCACCTCAACCTTCACAAAACATTTGCTATCCCACATGGTGGTGGAGGTCCCGGTATGGGTCCTATATGCGTGGCTGCACACCTTGCACCGCATTTGCCTAAACACGTAGTAGATACAAATAACAATCCTGCTAACGCAGTATCTGCTGCGCCTTACGGCTCTGCAAGTATTTTATTGATATCTTATGCCTACATACGCATGCTGGGGGCCAAAGGTGTAAGGATGGCAACAGAATACGCAATCCTAAATGCAAACTATATGCGTGCACGTTTGCAGAATGATTACGAAATATTGTACACCGGTGTGGGCGGTACGTGTGCACACGAATTTATCGTAGACCTTCGTCCTTTGAAAAAATCTGCAGAGATAGAAGCAGAAGACGTAGCTAAGCGTTTGATGGATTATGGTTTCCACGCACCTACATTGAGCTTCCCTGTTCCGGGTACTATCATGATAGAACCAACAGAGAGTGAAGACAAAGCCGAGCTAGATCGTTTCTGCGATGCGTTGTTAGGTATCCGTGCTGAGATACGTGCAATAGAAGAAGGTAAAGCAGATAAAAAAGATAACGTATTGAAACATGCACCGCATACACAATTCGTTATTACTGCTGATGAGTGGAACCGTCCTTACGGGCGCCATCAGGCAGCATACCCGTTGCCTTGGGTGAAGAACAATAAATTCTGGCCAAGCATTGGTCGTATCAATAATACCTATGGCGACAGGAATTTAGTTTGTACCTGCGAACCTGTTTCTTCTTATATGGAAGCAGAAGCTTAGTAGAATAATTTGTAAGAAATAATACGCCGCCCTTGGAAACTTTGGGCGGTTTTTTTATTGCTCCTCTTTTTCAATAGCATCACTTACTGCCATCACTATTTCATAAGGAATGGTAATACCTTCTTCTTTTACCAGATCATACCTGTCCGCATTACCCCATTTCATATAAAAACGAGCCAACCCATTGATGTTCACCTCGTAGTACATCCCGTCCTTTCTGTGTTGTGGAATTATGACAGCTAGCTTTGTTTCTTTATTGTAAACTATTCTTTTGGTAAAATTTTTCGCCACTTTAAACTTTAATTACTTGATTTTTAGATAATTATCAGGCATTGATAGCAAATTCACGCATATTATTTTTTAACTAATTGTTGCTCTTTTCCAACCTTTTGTTTAATAGTTACGTCTATTAAAGCATAACCACACAAAGCATTAAACCTATGAATATCGGATTAGCAATAAGGTCTATCAGGAGGCAATTAGATATTACACAATATCAACTGGCTGATAAGTGCAATATATCTCAAACTTCGTTATCGCAAATAGAAAATGGCGTTAAAAGGCCAAGTACACGTACTATAAAAAAGGTATGTGAAGTATTGGATGTACCCGAGTCAATCATATATATATTAGGCATGCAGGATACTGATGTGCCGGATAGTCGCAAAGGTGTGTATGATATGCTTTTCCCTTCAATCAAAAGCCTGGCACTGCAAATAGTGAGCAGTGAACACAAAGAATTGATTGAACACGCTGAACACGCAGCTTAAAAATCAAATTATTTACTGCTGAAATGAGTAAGGCTATGCCATAGGGCATCTGCTATGGTCAGTGCTACAGATGCTTGTTTGGTATTTTCTGGAATAACGGCATGCTCTGCTTTAGCAGCTACTACAGTAATATTGTTAGTGCTGTTTATAGCTTTTTGTATCTCGTCCCAATCGACTATCAATACTGCATTTGTATAAAACAATACAGACCAAAGCAATGATTTGCCGATAAATGATATTCTCTTAGTGGATGCAGGACTCATGGAAAACCTGTTTGAATACGTATATAAATATCGGCAAATATACTCATTTGTTTTCTCACCCCCCATTGGGGGATTTCATCCCTTTAAATGAGGTAACTTTAGGTTAGATGAAAATAGGGCATTACATAGCCGTGTTGATATGCCTACTGGTATTTAATAATGTCGTTGCACAAAAAAGAGATGTAGCTGGTGAATGTGCTACTTCAAAAATCAATCAATACAAATCCCTCCAAAAAACAACGATAGCATCTGCCGAAGAAAATAATTACGATGTTAAGCACGTAAAGATTGATGTAAGCGTTAGTAATACTTCCGGAGCAATTAGCGGCTGTGTTACAACCACAGCAAAAGCCACAGCCCTTGTAATGCCTGTATATGTTTTTGAACTGGATACCATATTTACTATCGACTCAGTGTTAGTGAATGCGCAACCATGTGTGACTGCAAATGATAAGAATATAAGGAAGGCAATACTTCCGACGGCAATTACACAGGGCAATACTTTCGTTGTACACGTATATTATCACGGTGAACCTACACCACCGGGAAATGGCTATTACAAAAGGGGATTGAATAACGTAAAAGCTGACCCCTGGGGTTCGCAAATCACCTATACATTGAGTGAACCTTTCATGGCTAATGAGTGGTGGCCCTGTAAACAATCACTGACGGATAAAATAGACAGCGCAGATATTTGGATAACCGTACCATCAAACCTGAAAGCTGGCAGTAATGGTGTGTTGAAAAATATTACTGTCATCAATACTATTCAAAATCGTTATGAATGGCACACAGCTTACCCTATTGATTATTATTTACTTTCAATAGCTGTCGGGCCATTTACGGATTACAGTTACAAAGTAAAACTACCTGTTATCACCGATAGCTTGCTTGTGCAGAATTATCTGTATGATGCAGCAGGTGCGCTATCATTTTACAAAGCTGGTATAGATAGTGCTGCTCAAATGCTGCAATATTTCTCCGATTTGTTTGGAGTGTATCCTTTTTATAAAGAAAAATACGGGCACTGTATTGTACCATTGCCGGGAGGTATGGAATATCAGACGATGACCACCTGTGGCAATGCAGACCCGTATCTCATATCGCACGAGTTAGCACATCAGTGGTTTGGCGATTATGTAACATGTGCCGGCTGGCAGGATGTATGGCTCAATGAAGGGTTTGCATCGTATGCTGAATATTTATTCGCAGCACATTTCAGGGGTGATAAAGAGGCTGCTGATAAAATGAACGAGTTTCATGAAAGGGTTTTAGATGACACTTTCAAGACAGGTACTGTGTATGTTGATGATACGACCGACGAGTACAGAATATTTAATGGGAAATTATCTTATGCAAAAGCTGCTGCCGTAATTCATACTTTAAGGTATGTGATTCATAATGATTCTGTATTCTTCAGCGTCCTGAAAAAATACCAACAACAGTATGCATTCTCAGTGGCTACTACAAATGATTTTAAAGTACTGGCAGAACAACTAACTAACAGAAACCTTGATACATTTTTCAGTCAATGGATTTTTAAAGAAGGGTATCCGATTTATCGAAACGAATGGAACCAGATAAAAGATGACATATATATCAGGTTGTATCAAGCGAGCATTCTGCCAAAATCTGTGCCTTTATATTATACGCCCGTTGAGATACAATTAATAGCACTGGATGGAGATACTACTTTTACAGTATATAACAATACCAATGCACAGGATGTACACATAAAATGGAGTAAGAAACTGAGAGATGTAGTGATTGACCCGAACAACTATATATTGAATGTGGATTTAGGATGTGGAATAAACCCTGAATTAGGAATAAATGAAGTAATTTCAAGCGAGGTAAAAGTATTCCCGAACCCGGCAGATGAGTATTGGAGTGTAATCGGTATACCATTAGGCAGTGATATAATAATAACGGACGAGCTCGGGCGAAAAATAATGGCATTCCCTAATGCAACCACAACAGGCAGGGTTATTTATATACGTGATTTGATAAAAGGTGTATACTTTTTACATGTATTAAAAGGAAAAACGAAAATACAATCAGTAAAACTGGTAAAATATTAAGATGCAGAAAAGGGTTTTTATTTGGATGGTGGCTATGCTTGTTGCTGTATGTGCACAAGCTGATACTAACAAAACAAAAGGCAGTGGCGCAAAAACTACAAGTGCTACACCCGAAGAAGATTACTATGATGTACAGTACCTGAAGTTTGACATCAAACTCACTAACACATCTACCGCAGTAAGTGGTAATGTAATAACTGTTGCAAAAGCAACTGCCTCAATGAATGTGTATGCCTTTGAATTGAATAACACGCTTATTATTGACTCTGCTAAAATCAATAATGTAATACTGCCTGTTGCAACAACAGGCGATATCAGGAAAATAACTTTAGGTTCTGCTCTGTCTTCGGGCACAACTTTTACAGCACAGGTATTTTATCATGGCTCTACAGCGGCGGGTACCGGGCAATTCTTCATTCACGGGCTTAATCCCGTTGTTGATAATGGTTTTACATTAATGTACAGTTTGAGCGACAAAGACTTAGCAAGCGACTGGTGGCCGTCTAAACAATCTATACAAGACAAAGTAGACAGCGTTGATATGTGGGTGACTGTTGATGATACACTTAAAGCCTGCAGCAATGGCTTATTAAAAAAGACAACAATAATGCCCGGCAATCAGTTGCGATACGAATGGAAAACAATATATCCGATAGATTATTATCTCATTATGGTAGCTGTAGCACCGTACAATGAGTATAGCTATCAAATGCATTACACAGATGGTAGCAACGACTCCATGCTCATTCAGAATTTTGTATACAATACACCGGGCTCGTTTACAGCTACTGCTAAAGCAGCATTAGATTCTACGGGGTTGATTGTAGATTATTTTTCATCAAAATTCGGGCGTTACCCTTTTGATAAAGAAAAATACGGGCACTGTATGAGCCCACTTGGCGGAGGCATGGAACATCAAACTATGACAACGATGGGAACAGGTGCTTATAGTGATGTAACGTTGATATCGCATGAGTTGGGCCATCAATGGTGGGGCGATAATGTCACTTATGCCAATTGGGCAGAGATATGGCTGAGCGAAGGTTTTGCTTCATATTGCGAACAGCTCTTTGTAGAAAAATTCAGAGGTGCGCAGGCGTTTTATGATTACCGTACTAAGGTATTCAATAATGCTATGGTGCCTACGGGCAGTGTATATGTTGACGATACAACAAGCGTAGGTAGAATATTCAATACTGCACTTACTTATAAAAAAGGTGCTTCTGTTGTGCACATGCTGCGCTACCTGGCGCCTAACGATAGCCTGTTTTTTGTTGTCTTAAAAACCTACCAGCAGCAATTCAAAAATGGATTTGCACTAACTACAGACCTCAAACATATAGCAGAACAAACATATGGTACATCGTTAGACAGCTTCTTCCGTCAATGGGTATATGGTGAGGGATATCCTCGATACGCTGCAAAATGGGCACAACAAGGCAGTACTGTTGTTATTGAAATAGACCAAACTACAACCAAGAGCACATCGGTGCCATGCTTCTGGATGCCCTTAGAAATAAAGTTGAAATCGGTAGCTGGCAATAGAATCATCAAGTTGTACAATAACACACCTACGCAAACATTTGTTACTGCTTGGGATTCAACCCTTACGGGAATTGAGATAGACCCTAACAATCATGTTTTAAATTCATTGGGTGCTATTACACAAGACCAATCTATTTTGAATGTAAAAAAAACCTTAGTCGATAACGATTTAACGGTTTCTCCAAATCCGGCAGAAGATGAATGGCTTGTAGAACATATTCCTGCTAATGCCTTCTGCACACTCACTGATATTTCAGGCATGGTAGTATGGAGCAAAGTTTGCAGCAATACAATTGCTATACCTGCAAAACAATTGCCCAAAGGCAATTATTCTTTTTCTGTAAGAGCTGCAGGTGTAGAACCTAAATCTTTAATATTGGTAAAATAGTTAATCTGCGGGATGGAGAATATTGGACATCTTTTTAGCCATATCATAGACAAGCCTTTAGACGCGCTTGGAGTTGTGCTGAATCTAATAGTAATAGAAACATTGCTCTCTGTTGATAATGCTGCAGTGCTGGCCACAATGGTGATGCATCTGCCTAAAGACCAGCGTGGTAAAGCATTGAAGATAGGATTGATATGGGCTTATATATTCAGAGGATTATGTCTGCTGTTTGCTTATGTGCTGATACAGATATGGTGGTTCAAACCATTGGGCGGTATTTATTTGCTTTACCTTGCCATCAGGCATTTCAAAAATAAAAGCAAAAAGGAAAAGAAAGATAATACTATTGAAGAAGAATTAATTGGTAAAGAAAAAAGCTGGCTGTATAAAAAGACATTAGGCATGTTCGGGCCGTTTTGGTCTACTGTAATAATGGTAGAAGTTATGGACCTGGCGTTTTCTATAGATAATGTGATAGCTGCCAATGCCTACACTAAAAACATCATACTGATATGGCTGGGTGTGTTCATCGGTATATTGGCTATGCGTTTTGTTGCTAAAGGTTTTGTGAGATTGATAGAGAAGTATCCTTTCCTTGATAATTGTGCTTTTATTGTAATAGCAATACTGGGGTTGAAGCTCACCTTCTCTGTTGCGGAGCATTATTATCCATGCTCTGCATTTGCATCATTTTTTGCCGGTCCTTTTCCATGTATGGAATCGAAAGGAGAAGCGATACCGGAAGGGGTACACCCTACAGTATGGGGCGATAATCTGGTATCAATATTAAGTATTGCGATTTTCTTTTTGCCGGTGTTAAGCTCAATATTATTCAACTTCCCGCATCATAAAAAAAATAGTGAAATGCACGATGCTTAGCGCGCAACCCAGCCTTCAGGGTCAAGTTTAATAAGTTTTGAACCTCCTTTCCATATCTGGAAGTTGATGATGGTTTCACCTTCATCATTCATAGCTACTGTACCTATAGGTTGTTTAGTACGTACCTGCTGTCCTGTTTGAACCGTAGTTTTAGAAAGATGTGTATAAACGGTAAAGTAATTGCCGTGCGTTACTATCACATTCCAGTCTCTGCCATCTACTGAGAATACTTTAGTTACTGTACCGTCAAACACTGCACGCGCAGATGCGCCATTGCTAGTACTGATGTCGATACCGTTATTTTCTACATTTACTTTTTCAGCTATAGCATGTTTGTGTACGCCGAACCTGCCGGATATGTTCCCTTTCTCAACAGGCCAAGGCAGGCGTCCCCTGTTACTTTCGAAGCTTGCAGACAGGGCATTAGCTTCAGGGGTTAAAGAATAGTCATAATTTTTGGGTACCACTGCAGCGCGCGGTGGAGGTGTGTAAGTGCTGGCAGCGGTGTTAGGATTGTTGTTAATTGTTGTATTAGGTTTTACAGGTTGTGTATTAACGGCAGGCCTGTTAGTGTTGTTATAAATAGGTCCCTCTTGTTGACGGCTGCCGGGCGCTACAGTAGGCTTTTGCGCTTGTGCTGCCAGTGCTGCTCTTCTGGCTTCTTCCTGCCTGCGGCGTTCTTCTTCCGCTCTTTTTCTGGCTTCTTCTTCTGCTTTTTTGCGTTGAATTTCCATTTCACGAACAATGATATCGTTAATGGCTTTATTCAATTGTTTGGCAGTTTTTTTGTCTTTTTCAATCTGTAGTGCCAATTCTTTTTCACGTCCTTTCAGCTGGCTAATTACAGAATTCGTTTCGTTCGTTTCATTCTGTATTTGTGCCTTTTGTTTTTCTTCATCAGAAAGCAGGTCATCCTTTTTAGCCTTAACTGTGTTCAGAACATCTATCTTTTTCACAATAACGCCCTGTGTCACTCTTATCTGGTCTGCTTGTTGCTTCCTGTAGTCGCGAATCTTTCTCAGGTATCTCATCCTGCGCAAAGCTTCATTATAATCTCTCGATGAAAACAAGAATGCCAGCATATCATAAGAACTGCGACTTTGATAGGCGTATCTTACAGATTGCGCATAACGCATTTTTTGTATGGCCAGGTTACCTCTCAGTCTAGTTATCTCTTGCCCTGATGATTCAATATTATTATTGATTTGTCCTATTTCTTCGTTGATGTTATTGATGAGCTTTTGACGCTCTGCCAGCTTTGCCTGCAATGCGTGCAACTGGCCCATTGTGGCATTTTTATCTTTTTTGGTAGCATTGAGTTGTTCTTCTGCCTGCTTTACAGATTCGAGAATGGCCTGCCTGCGTTTTTCCAGCTCGGCAGTAGAGGTTTGCTGAGCATAAACAGAAAAACAAGTAAATGTTAATATAACAAAAGCGGCAATGCGCATTTACATCAATCTTTTGGGTTAGCAACAAAAATAACCAAATATCGGGCGCTTCTATGCCTGCTACTCATTTTTAAGTTGATTTTATGGTTTTTTTATATAAAACATCGGCTTTCATTTTTTTATAGTTTCTTTGTTTCAAAGAATAAGTATATGCTCTATTCGATGACCGGGTTCGGACGTGCGGAAGCTCACGTTGGCGGAAGACAGGTGGTAGTAGAAATAAAATCGCTGAATGGTAAGCAATTTGAGGTGGTTACAAAACTGGCGCCTATTCTACGTTCTTATGAATTAGATATAAGAAATATGCTTAACACCATTTTGATGCGAGGCACTATCGACCTTACAATCGCTATCAAACAGGAAGGTGCTTCGAAGCCTATGACGGTAAATACAGGACTGGCAGGTTTTTACTATCAGAGCATGAAACAAATAGCAACGAACCTGCAAATACCTGAAGAAAATATACTTGCAACCCTGATGCGTATGCCTGAGGTAGTGGCACCCGAACAGGATATGTTGCCGGAATCAGAATGGGAGCAGTTAAAACAGGTGATAGAAAAAGCGGCTAACGATTTGATGGTTCATCGCAAGCATGAAGGAAATGCCTTGCATAAAGACCTTCATGCAAGGATACAAAAGATAGAAAGCCTGCTATTGGAAATATTACCACACGAAGCGCAACGTACAGAAAAGATAAGGAGTCGCATTACTCAATCGCTTCAGGATATGGTAGGTAGTGAAAATATAGACCCTAACCGTTTCGAGCAAGAGATGATTTATTACCTGGAACGTATTGATTTCTCAGAGGAGAAAACCAGGTTGAAGCAGCACTGTGAATATTTTCACACTACAGTAGAGAAAGAAGGTGTATCAAAAGGTAAGGTCTTAGGTTTTATATTGCAGGAAGTAGGGAGAGAAATAAATACGCTGGGTTCAAAAGCCAATCATGCCGAAATTCAACAAATAGTTATTGGCATGAAAGACGAGTTGGAGAAGGCGAAAGAACAAGTGTTGAATATCTTATAATAATTAAAGCGAAACAGTATCAGCTATATGCTACGTAAATGTTTACCCGTATTGTGTTTAATATTCGTTTTGGCACTGAACAGTTGTTTGCCATCTGCTCATTATCAAAAGGAGTATAGCATGCCAGGTAATGAATGGCAGTATAATAATAAGCTCAGTTTTAAGTTTGATGTAACAGATACCACGTCGTTTTACAGGTTGTTTTTTATCCTCAGGCATACAGAGGCGTACCCCCATTCAAATATTTGGGTAGTGATATACACAAAAAAGCCCGGTGCAAATACCTTTGATAAAATGCGTTGTGAAATACCTTTAGCTGAGCCATCAGGCAAATGGATGGGCAGGGGTATGGGTTCTATTTGGGAACACAGGTATAATTTCTCAGGCAACCTTAAATTCTTGCAAAAGGGAACATGGGAAATTCAATTTGAACAGAATACACGAATTAATCCTCTGCCCGAAGTATTACAAGTTGGATTGCTGGTTGAACAGCACCCCATGAGAGACATGAACAGGCAACCATAATGATATAGTCATGCGTTTCTTTACTTCTGTATATCTTATCCTGTTGGCATACACCGTTTCGGCATTGGTGTTTTGGGGATTCAGCTTGCAGAAAAAAAGTGAAGAGAGATATCTCCAGGAGCGGACAATACTGAGCTTACAGGTTGACAGTACAGCTAACCCTGAATATTATAAGTCGCGTTTGAGCACATTAAAAGACAGGCTTGATAGAGATACTAAGCAATATATAGGCGAGGGCTCTACATTTCTGATTGTAATATTGATTGGTGCAGTGGTGGTATACACGTCCTTAAGAAGAAGAATACTGTTGTCTCGCCAGCAAAATAATTTCATGCTGTCTGTTACACATGAATTGAAATCTCCTATTGCTGCCGTTAAGCTCAATCTGCAAACATTAGAGAGGTACGACCTTGATGAAAAGAAAAAGGCAGTGCTGGTAGAACGTTGCATCAATGAAGCTAACAGGCTGAATGATTTGTGCAATAATATGCTCATTGCATCGCAAATGGAAGGCAAGCAATATGTGCCGGCTAAGGAGCAGCTTGACTTTGCGGCATTGGTATTAGATAATCTTAAAAATTATACTGTAAGGCATGGTGACAGGGTTGCGTATAACGAATCTGAATTTGCCCACGTAACTCTTAACGGCGATAAGTTGTTGTTGCAGATGGCCATTAATAATTTGATGGAGAATGCATTGAAATATTCACCTGCTGATTCAAAGATTGAAGTTTCTCTGGTCACAAAACAACATAGCGTTTGTTTTAGCGTAGCTGATAATGGCCCCGGCATTCCGGATTCTGAGAAAGGTAAGGTGTTCAATAAGTTTTATCGTGTGGGCAATGAAGAAACACGTAAAACAAAAGGAACAGGACTCGGATTATATCTGACTTCTAAGATTGTAACACAACATAACGGTAAAATACACTTGCATGATAATAAGCCTACAGGTTGTGTGTTTGAGATAACCTTACCAATCAGTTAGTTCTCTTTTTTCTTATCCCATTTAAAGGTTTTGCGATGATATTCGCACATGCCATGTTTTTGTAATTGTGCCCTGTGCAAAGCTGTTCCATATCCTTTATTATCATTCCAACCATAATGCGGATATGCCTTATGCAGTTGCATCATATATGCGTCACGATGTGTTTTGGCAAGAATGCTCGCAGCAGCTATCGAAGCGTAAATACCATCTCCTTGTATCACGCATTGATGTGAAATGCCAAAGTATGGCGCAAACTTATTGCCATCAATAAGTAAAAGCTCTGGTTTTGTACCAAGATTATCGATAGCAATGTGCATTGCTTTGAATGAAGCATTAAGGATATTGATGCGGTCTATTTCTTCATGGTCAACAGATGCAACATGCCATGCTACTGCTTCTGCTTCAATGATGGGACGCAATTCATTCCTTACCTGTTCGGTAAGTTGTTTGCTGTCATTTAATAACGGGTGATAAAACCCATCAGGCAAAATAACAGCAGCTGCAAATACAGGGCCTGCAAGGCAACCCCTGCCGGCTTCATCTACACCGGCTTCCACCAATCCTTTTTGATAATACGCTTTTAACACGTTCGTGATAATGCACGAAAATAGTCAATCGTACTAGTATAAAAACAGAGAAGCGTCCTTACGGGGACGCTTCTCTTACATATTGTTAAGTATTATTGATTACAGTTGAGTAGCAGTATAAACTACATCTACAGTGTAAGTACCTGCAGGGTAAGCGAAACCAGGAGTAGCTTCATACATTACGCTGAACAGTTGGTTACCACCGTAAGTACAGTTGCTTAACATGTTAGCAGCAGTGCTTGACAAACCTGTGAAGTTGCTGAAAGTACCTGCGATAGTACCACCAGTAGCGTTTGCACTAACTTTTGCAGCAAGAACACCTGAAATAGGCATTACAGGAGCAGGAGTTGTAGTACCAGAGTAAGTAAAGTTTGCGTTGTTAGTTTTGATTGTTACGCCATAAGCTTTGTTAGAACGCACTTTCAATTGCTGTGCAGCTGACTGAACACCGTTAGCGTAGTCGTTCACAGTTGTGAAGTTCAGAGTAACAGCAGCACCTGTAGCGGTACCAGACCCTGTGAAAGTCAATTCGATGGCGTTGCTTAAAGACAGGTTAAGTGTCTGAGAAGCTGTTGAAGAAGCGTTTTGAGCGTTAGCTGAGTAACCTACGATGGCTAAAGCTGCGATTGCGATGATCTTTTTCATTTTGTCTGCGTTTTGTTTGTTTAAAATTGTTTTAGTTTGTTATTGTGACACAAAGATGGGGGTATGAGAGCCCCTTGTGCAAATATTCGGGCTTTGTTAACCCCTGATTTGCAATCAGTTAACCACCGATTAACAAATACAGCCTGTAACAATCCTAAAAACAATAAGAGGGCTTTGCATAGCCCTCTTATTATCTGAATTATAAACTTTTAATTAAACTATTCGGTTAACAGTACCTTCCATGCCTTGTCGATCTCACCGGATTCCAGCAGCTCTTTGGCATATATGTGTAATGCTGTCTGCAGCCCTTTTTCATCGCCACTGTAGTCGGTCAATATAGACGTAAGCCTGTCATCATATAATATATTATCTACCACAGGCAAGGATGTAATATTACCGAGCATACCTAAATTGTTACCCGTCAGTACGGAACTATTTCTAATTTTTTCAGGCAAACCGTCAATACCAATACCTAATTCTACATTGGGTTTGTGTACCTCAAATACTGCATTGCCCGAAGCGCGGCAATAATAATCTGCACCCATACGAGCTACCAGGTCTATTTTATGAGGGTCGATTTTACCATCTGTTAGCACATTGTCATCTATATGCATACAAAGCACTTCGCATATTACTAAGTTTCCCGCACCGCCTTCATGGCCGGTTTCGATTACCTGATTTACCCTGCATTCTAGTTGTACAGGTGATTCTTTTACTCTGAAAGGCTTTACCATTTCAGAGGCAACCTGTGTAAATCCACCTTTTGTGAACTCATTTACTCCTTTTGGATACTCACAACTGGAAAGGCTGGTTTGCTGTACCATACTGTAGCTAACTACATTTATTACTACCTCTTTGGTCTCATATATATTTTCCAGTGTATGTTTAATGGTGTTATCTCTTACACGGCGTGCAGGAGAGAATATAAGGATGGGAGGTTTGCTGCCAAATACATTGAAAAAACTGAATGGCGATAAGTTAGGATTACCATCTTTATCTATTGTGCTGGCAAAACATATAGGCCTGGGTGCTACTGAACCTAACAAAAAAGCATGAAGAGCAGCAGTCTTTATTTCTCCGGGAACAATTCTCATCCTGCAAAAATAACGTTGTAAACCATTTTCGAAGGCATAAAAAAAGCGGCGAGTTAAAAAACACGCCGCAATTGCCGTTTACCTATGTTTACTCCTATGCTCCTAACTTTAATTAAGAAGCTGATGTAAAAGTATAACGCATATTTTCTGATTGAAACTTATTGAGGACGAAACGGGAAGAATGACAGACGAAAAAGCTGAATCTTTTAATTTCTAAAAACCTGTCTTTATAAATGAAAAAAGCCACCTAAAGGCGGCTCAATATTATTAACTATTGGTAAAAGATTACTCTACTAATTCATATTTGCGAATGTATAACTCCAGCCCTGGTTTATCTATTGTAAGATACGATGTACGTTCTCCAAACAGGTTGAACACCTGATCGTCAGATATTTTTTGCGTGAGGGTAGCGCGGGCAATATATATGCCTGGTTTTACATGATGTGCAATGAATAAGTTGTCTTTATCAGGAGATTTCTTCGCGGCAATGATGTCTTTACCATTTACATTATGCAGGGTCACAATAGCTTTGTTAAAGCCTAAATTCAAGAGGTCATTTTTCTCATCATCAAACAAACCGCTGCCGTCTAATTTTACTTCAACTTCTACGGTCAATTCTTCGTTATCATCTTTTTTGGTTGCAGGCAATGAATTCAATGTGCCATTTTCATCTACTTCAAATTTTTCCTGCTTTTCATCCTGCTTTTGTACTGTAGGCGCTACTTCAGCAATCGCAGGCTCTGCAGTGTGTATTACCATATGCTGTACAGACTCATCAGCATTATCAGGTAACAGTAATTGCTTAAACTTGTCTATAAAGTTTACAATACGTCCTGAATAAAAACCTATTATGAAAGAGAATACAATAATGCCCTGTCCTATAGCAGAACTCAATGCAGTGTTGTGTTTGATGTAATTGTAACAAACCAATATTACTACAGCTATGAATGGCGCATAGAATATTTTGGCGCTTTGATACAGTACATCCTTATGATCAAAATTTTTACGACTGGCTTTGCGTAACATGGTGCTTGTAGCAAATATCAGGCTGCATAATACACCGATGATTACCCAGCTCACCAGTTCTGCATACATCATCGGGCCTGATAGCCAGAAATAAGAACGCACTTTCAATTTATAATCAGACAAGAACACTCCAACTTCAGCAGGGCCAAAAACTGTTATATATTGTCTCACCTGTTCCAGTTGTGCAGGTTCTATCTTATTATCAAATTCACTATTCAGGTAAACTAAAACTTTGTTGGTTCGGCAAGCCATATCGCAGGTGTTTGCCGTTATGGTGCCTAAGTCGTTTACAGATATGTTGCCGGTTGCAGTATCAGTCAGGTCAACTACATGATTGGTATTGTTTGCAGGTGTATATTCAGAGCTGAGAATGCGATTGATTTGACGTACTTGTGTAGTATTCAGGCTGGTATATTCATATCCCTGGATACCATACGCGGAGTGTGCAAATGCATACACCAATCCCCAACCCAATAGGAGTAACGTGATAAAAGAAAACCATTTGCCGATTGTCCAATACGCAGAATGCAGCATATTGGTGCCACCTTTTCCCGAAGGCTTAACGTCCATCAATCTATTCGTTTAGAGATAATCAGTTTTTTATTTTCTGGATCATCTCCTATTTCTCTATATGCTCTTCTCAATACGTCCGAAAAAGGTATGCGGGTGTATTAATCAGGTGTAAAACTAACCAAGCAAATTGGATTATTCAAATAATTAATGTTTTCCAATTGTGAAGAATATGCCATAAATACATACGCATAATTAATAATGTTATAAAAATGTGCATATCATAGTATACTAACATTCGCATAAGATATACTTAACAATTATATGGGTAACTTTAGTATAACTAAAATTTATATCAATGATTTGGAGAACTTTTAGTGGAGAACCTTTGAAAATACCTGTAAAACAGGCCGTAGAAGAAGCGATTGTGCGAGAAACTAATTTGGGTTATCGCCTGAAAGTTTGCATCGGTACAGACTCTCAAGTCAGAGGAACAGAAACAGAGTTTGCTACAGTTATCGTTTTCCTCCGCGAAAAGCATGGAGGCTTTATGTTTATTTGTAACGACAAAACCCATCAGTCGTTTACAATTAAAGAACGCATGTTGGTAGAAGTAGCCAAAAGCATAGAAATTGCTTATGAACTTTGCGACCTGTTCAATATTTATGATATTGATATGGAGGTACATGCAGACATAAATACTAACCCGCAGTTTAAAAGTAATGAAGCATTACGCGAGGCGATGGGTTATATCCTGGGTATGGGTTTTGCCTTCAAAGCAAAGCCTGAAGCATTTGCCAGCAGCAGTTGTGCCAATAAGATAGTAAACTAGTTGTAGGCTAAAGCCTATTGTCATCAATATTTTATTTCCTTTCTACACCCGCCTTTTCTGCGGTATTGCTGTCTATTTTATAAGCAAATAGCTTAAATTTACTATGCTTCCCGAAAGGGTTAATCAGCTAAAACAATGAACAAAGTTTTTAGATTGTATTGTATTTTATTGCTGGCACCAATGAGTTTATTGGCTGCACCCGGCAGTAACTTGGAGTTTATTCAAAATAAAGGCCAATGGGCGGGCCCGTTTCTATATAAAGCAACAAACGGTAACAGCAGTATGTACCTCGAAAAAAACTGCTTTACATACGTTACCGGGGCACAGGAAAATATTGCTCAGATACAAGACTATAAAATTGGCAAAATAAAAACCGGCATATTCAAGTTTCATGCTTATAAAGTGATATTTGATGGTGCTAATACTGACATAGATGTTTATGGCACTAAAGCACAGCAGCATTATTACAATTATTTCTTGAATAACGACCCTAACAAATGGAAAACAGGAATTCATCCGAACCTGGCAGTGGACTATAGTAATGTTTACAATAATATCGACATACACGTTTCTTCAGAGAATGACGTATTGAAATACGATGTTATTGTTCATCCGGGCGCTAACGCAGAGCAAGTAAAGTTTCGATATGTGGGAACAGACGGGTTGAAAATTCAAAACAGTAAACTTCAAATAAAAACATCAGTAGGAACAGTTGAAGAATTAAAACCTTACGCTTATCAATATGTGAATGGTGAACGTAAAGAAGTGTATTGCAGGTATCAATTGAAAGATAATGTGGTTAGTTTCAGTATGCCTGATGGCTACGACACAAAACAGGATTTGATCATTGACCCTACAATTGTATTTGCTACGTTTACAGGTTCTTCTTTTGATAACTGGGGATATACCGCTACGTACGATGCGTCTGGTAATTTTTATGCAGGTGGTATAACAGGCAACGGACAAGGTGGTACCGGATATCCGACTACGGTTGGTGCATATCAAACAACATGGGGCGGCGGCGGCTCTAGCGGTAATGGTTACCCTGTTGATATTTCCATTACGAAATTCA
Source organism: Bacteroidota bacterium (assembly GCA_018267965.1). Lineage (GTDB taxonomy): Bacteria > Bacteroidota > Bacteroidia > Chitinophagales > Chitinophagaceae > Polluticoccus. The sequence goes on from JAFDXK010000002.1 coordinate 479,264, forward strand.
ATGCTGCAGGTAACAGTATGGTATATTCTACTTACCTGGGAGGAGTTGATAACGAACAACCTCACAGTATGTTTGTGGATGGTAGCGGCAACCTCGTAGTAGCAGGACGCACCTATTCAAACAACTTCCCGACTACAGCAGGTTGTTACGATAATTCTTACAATGGCGGCGGCGACATGATCGTTACCATATTTAACCCGTCGGGTACAGCATTGATAGGCTCTACTTATATAGGTGGCAGCGGAGAAGATGTATCTAACTTCTCAGCCCAGGAATTTGTTGCCGGGAATTTGAAACATAACTATGGTGATGATGCAAGAAGTGAAGTGATATTAGATAACTCCGGCAATATTTATATAGCAGCCTGTACAAAATCAACAAACTTCCCGACAACGGCTTCAGCATTAAAAACTACATTGAATAGTGGTGATGCGCAAGACGCAGTTGTATTGAAATTGAACAGCAACGCTACTTCGTTAATATGGAGTACCTATCTTGGCGGTAATAGTGATGATGCGGCTTATGTATTAGCATTAGATAATACACAGTCTAACTTATTTGTAGCAGGCGGAACTATGAGTTCCGAGTTCCCTGTCACTTCCGGTGTTTTTACAGGAGCTTACCAGGGTAATACAGACGGCTTTATATGTAAGTTTCAGAATAGCGGTTCTTATTCGCTTCTGCGGTCTACCTTCATTGGTAAGTCCGGTTACGATCAATGTTTCGGTTTGCAGATAGATGCGAATAATAATGTGTATAGTATGGGCCAGACTTTAGGCGGAACTTTCCCTGTTTCGGCTGGAGTATACAGTAATGCTAACTCCAGCCAGTTCATTATTAAGTTAGATAATAACCTTACTACCAATTTACTGTCTACGGTGTATGGTTCAGGTAATTCAAGCGCTACCAATATTTCTCCCGTTGCATTCCTTGTTGACCTTTGCGGCAATATTTATATTTCCGGTTGGGGCGGTGATATATATACCAGCGCCGGCGGTACGTTGCCTCCGGGGGTTGGTAATACCAATGGTATGCCTGTAGGTGGTTTGTCAGGACCAGCGGCACAGTCTACAACTGATGGCAATGATTTTTATTTTATTGTATTGTCTCAAAATATGTCTTCGTTGTTATATGCCACTTATATGGGAAGAGTGGGTGGTGTTTGTGAGCACGTTGACGGCGGTACAAGCAGGTTTGACAGAGATGGTGTAGTGTATCAGGCAATATGCGGTGGTTGCGGAGGAGGTACTTTCCCTACAACTGCAGGTTCGTGGAGCCCGACTAATAAAAGCAATAACTGTAATGAAGTAGCATTGAAAATTGCATTTAACCTGGGACCGGTAATTGCTAAGTTCACCATTAACCCAAGCACGGTAGTTTGTTTTGGTAATCCGGTAACCATAACGAACGGTTCTACCAATGTCACTACTTATTTATGGGATTTCGGAGATGGTAGCCCTACTTTTGCTGGCTCATCACCCCCTCCGCACCTTTACACATCAGTTGGCACATTTACCATTAAACTGAAGGTGACTAATCCAACATCTTGTAACCTTGCAGATTCAATGAGCCTTACCGTTAAAGTTGACAGCAACAGTATAAAAGCTGCATTCGTGCCTACGATTATTGATACATGTGCACCATTTACTGCTTCGTTCAGTAATACCTCAAAGCCAAGCAAAACCCCCGGCAGTACAGTATATTTCTGGGATTTTGGAGATGGCTCAAATTATACCGGGCAAACACCGTCTAATCACAATTTCCCTAAAGGTGGCACATACACCGTTAAGCTAAAAATGACTGACCCTACTGCTTGTAACTCTCCTGATAGTACTTCTGCCACACTTACTTTCAGGGATGATAATGTAAAAGCAGTATTTGAAGTACCACCACTGATATGTATTGCAGATTCATTCATTCCGTCGAATACATCTGTAAATGCAACAAATTATTTGTGGAAATTTGGAGATAACAAAACATCTACGCAAACTCATCCATATCACAGATACGACTCGACTGGCACATACAAAGTAACACTGTACGCTTACAACCCTAATTCATGTAATAAGGTTGATTCCATGTCGCGTACTATAGATGTACGGCCATCGCCTACTGCAGACTTTACGTTTACACCTGTTGTGCCGGTAACTAATGAACCCACCGCTTTCACTAATATGTCTAAGAATGCGTATTACTATAATTGGAATTTTGGCGACGGAACAGGTACTGCAGAAACTAATCCTACTCATTTCTGGAAGCGAACAGGTACGTATAATGTATGCCTGATAGCTACTAATAAAGAAGGCTGTACGGATACTATATGCAAGCCGGTAAGTGCGGATGTATTGCCTTTAGCGGATATCCCTAATGCCTTTAGTCCTAATGGTGATGGCAATAACGATATACTTTTTGTGAGGGGTGCGGCTATACAATCTATGAATGTAAAGGTGTATAACCGCTGGGGCGAAAAAGTATTTGAATCCAGTGATATGAAAGTAGGCTGGGATGGAACATACAAAGGTAAGCCACAAGAGATGGAAGTGTATGCTTATGTGTTAAATGTAACTTTTGTAGATGAAACCACCTTGTACAAGAAAGGAAATATTACTTTGCTAAGATGATTGCATAAACCATGCGGATGAACAAATTGAAATACTCATTACTGTTACTGTTAGTAGCAACAACACTTACTGCTGCTGCACAGGGCATACATTTTTCGCAATATTACAACGCGCCGTTGCTGGTCAATCCGGCTAATACAGCACTGATGAGCGAAAACGATTACAGGCTTGGTGTTAATTATCGCAGTCAATGGACAAAAGTGCCTGTGCCATACAAAACATTTTCTGCCTATGCCGATTTGGAAGCATTCAAGGCAAAAAACCTTACCAATTGGTTGGGCATGGGTTTGGCATTTTATAATGATGTGGCAGGAGATGGAGATTTAAAACTTACTAAAACAGATGTACTGCTTGCATACCATGTGCAAACCAGCGAAACATTTATGATATCCGCAGGTTTTTCTGCCGGATATGCTGGCCGCAGTGTTGACTACAATAAACTATATTTTGATGTACAGTGGGATGGTTTCAAGTTTGATAAAAGTGCAGCCAACCATGAACAAATCAATATCATCCAAACAAGTTTTGTAGATGTTGGTGCCGGTATCAACTTTTCTTATTTTCCCAATGAAGCAGTTTTCATAAAAGGAGGATTTGGGATGTCTCATATCAATCAACCCAAAGAAACATTTTACAACCTGACCAATGAATTAGGGATGCGCCCTACCGCTAATATCGATGCTACGCTTGTAATGACAGAAATGTTTACACTTAATCCTTCTGTATACTACAGCGCAGAAAAGGGTGCCAAAGAAATCATGTTTGGTACTTTGTTAGATGCAAGAGTAATAGGAAAAGATACCAAAACTGCAGGTAGCTTAATTGTTGGTGCCCATTATCGATATAACGAAGCATTGGCACTGAGTTTTGGTGTGCAATGGTCAGGGTTACGTGTAATGTCCACTTATGATTATACCACTTCTTCATTAGGCTCTGATGTTAAGGGTAATGGTGCTATAGAGTTTGGTTTAGTGTACATGGGAATGTATGGTGAACACAGGCATGCAGAGCGTAATATGAACTGCCCGCGTTTTTATTAACAAAACTTTTGTTATGAATAATGGCCATTGGTATTACTTTTGGTCTCAATACACTTATGTATGGAAAAAGAAAAGTATAAAGTACTCTTAGTTGAAGACGATACCAACTTCGGACAAGTACTCAAAAATTACCTCGAACTAAATGATTTCGTAGTAGAACTGGCAAGAGACGGTATATTAGGCCTTGCAGCATTCCGCCGCGAAAAATTTGATATCTGCCTGTTGGACGTGATGATGCCAAACATGGATGGTTTCTCACTTGCTGAAGAAATCAGGAACGTTGACCCGGAAATTCCGTTATTCTTCCTGTCTGCTAAAAGCATGAAAGAAGATATTCTGAACGGCTATAAACTGGGTGCAGATGATTATATCACCAAACCTTTCGACAGTGAGGTATTGCTGCATAAGATAAAGGCGATATTGAAACGCAACCAGGAAATGCAGGAGAAACAGCATTCACAAGTGGAATTCAATGTTGGCCGTTATCACTTTAACAGTAAGCTGCGTACTTTGAAATTAGGAGATGCTGACCCGATGACATTGTCCCCTAAAGAAAATGAATTGCTGCTCATGCTGTGTGAATATAAGAATGACCTCCTTCCGCGCGATGCTGCATTAAAGCGCATTTGGGGTAGCGATACTTACTTCAACGGACGTAGCATGGACGTGTACATAGCTAAACTGCGTAAATATCTGAAAGAAGACTCGGCCGTAGAGATAGTAAATATTCACGGTAACGGTTTCCGACTGGTAGTACCTGAATAATTATAAAATATATTATAGATAAAATGCCTGAGTTATCAGGCATTTTTTATTCAACGAAACCCCTAAAAGGGAATTATATATATATCACGGTAATCCGTTAATCAGATAAATCGTGGTTCTTTATTACTTTTGACACCTCATGAAGCATTTACCTAATCTGCTCACGTTAGCCAACCTTTTTTGCGGATGTATAGCTATTGCCTATATCATCAATGCGCAGCCTTTTCTGGCAGATGTAAACGGAGTACAGTATTGGGTAACAGGTACAGAGCAGGCTCATTGGGGTGCAGTGTTTATTGCACTTGCTGCAGTGTTCGATATGCTGGATGGTTTTGCAGCCCGAACGTTGAAAATCTTTTCGCCTATTGGTAAAGATTTAGATTCACTGGCAGATGTGGTTTCGTTTGGTGTTGCTCCATCTATGATACTCTATAAAATGCTATGGGCATCTTATATGGGAGAAGCCGGAGCGCTTGATGTAGATATGATGCTTGTAAGTCCTGCTTTTTTAATTGCTTGTTTTGGTGCTGTAAGATTGGCGCGGTATAATATTTCTGCTGATACACAATCATCATCATTTACAGGTATGCCTATTCCGGCTGTAGGATTGTTTATTGCTACTTTCCCGATATTGAATTGGTTTAATCCTTACGGAATGGGCGATATGTTGCATAATAAATGGGTGCTTTATTTGGTAATCGCAATATTGTCTTGGTTAATGGTATCAAAGATTAGATTTTTCAAATTCTTACCTTCTAAGTTCAGTATTGCTAATATCTGGCCGCAATTAATCATTATTGTTGCAACAGCAGGGCTATACCCCATATTGAAATACGGAGTATTACCTGTAGCATTTATTCTGTACATACTTTTGTCTTTTATTTACAAACCGAAAGAAGCTTAAAAAATTATTAGTAATGAAATACACTGCTCATATCAACATCATGCCGCTGAAAGAATTACTGGACCCACAGGGTAAAGCAGTAAACAGTAGCTTACACAATCTTGGACTTACTCAGGTTCAAGACGTGAGAATAGGCAAACACATCACGTTGCAACTGGAAGCAACAAACAAAACAGAAGCAGAAGGTTTGGTAACTGACGCCTGTAAAAAATTACTGGCTAACGCAGTAATGGAATCGTTTGAATTTACTGTAACAGAAGGCTAAACCACTGTATGCGCCTCTACCTGGTTCCTTCTCCCATCGGCAACCTCGGCGATATTACTTACCGTGCGGTAGAGGTATTGAAAAATGCGGATGTCATTTTGTGCGAGGATACACGCACCAGTTACATTCTCCTACAGCATTATGGTATTCAAAAGCCACTAACGCCATATCATCAGCACAACGAGCACAAAATCTTAGCTCATCTTGTTGAACAAATGCAAGCGGGCAAAACTTTTGCTTTGATAACAGATGCCGGTACACCCGGTATTTCTGACCCGGGGTTTTTATTAGTGCGTGAATGTGTACGAAATAATATACCTGTAGAGTGTATGCCGGGTGCTACTGCATTTGTGCCCGCGCTAGTACAATCAGGCATTCCATCCAATCGTTTTGTTTTTGAAGGTTTCCTGCCATTGAAAAAAGGAAGGCAAACGATGATGAAACAATTAGCTGAAGAAGAACGTACTGTCATACTGTATGAATCTCCGCATCGTTTAGCCAAAACATTAGATGAGCTTGCTGTTTATTTAGGCAATGAAAGACAAGCCGCTGTATGTCGCGAGCTGACTAAAAAATTTGAAGAAACACGAAAAGGTACATTGCAGGAATTAGCTGCACACTATACTGCCAACCAGGTGAAAGGTGAAATTGTATTAGTAATAGCCGGCAAAGAATAATCAATCCTTCTTAACTTTTTTCAAATCAATCAGATTCATTGGTGTAGATAAAAACCCGCTGATGTTTTTTTGAGTGAAGTGCAGCAGCTTATCATAGTATAGCGGGATAATGGGCGCATAGCTTATCATTAAACTATCCATAGCCTGGTATGTTTTCCAGCGTATGGAGTCAGGAAGGTTCATACTTTCATCATACCACTTATTGAATGTGGCGTCATTGAACCTTGTGTAGTTAGGTGGTGCAGGGAATTTGCCGTTAAAGAAAACAAGAAAAGTTTCCGCATCAGGATAATCTGCTATCCACTGCGAGCGGAACATCGCTAATTGAGAACGGCTCATCATTTGCAACTCTATATTGCGCTGCACGATTTCCACTTTTGTATGTATACCTATTTCCTGTAGCTCTGTTGCAATGAAGTTGACAATATCTGCCCAGTTATCTATTGTGGTAATGGTAATTTCGGGTAAACCTTTACCATTAGGAAATCCCGCTTTTGCCAATAATGCAGTTGCTTTTGCAGGGTCGTAATGATATCCATATCTGCCTGATGAATCAAAGCCCGGAATACCCATTGGAATAAAACCTGAAGTGGCTGGCTCTGTCACCCCATTTTTAAAATAGGTAACAATTTTTTGCCTGTCGATAGCATAATTAATGGCTTGCCTGATAAGCGGGCTGATAACAGGTGAATTTTTTACAAGAGGGTTAGCACTGTCTATCAATATGCCGATGTATTCTGTGTTGAGATAAGTTTGTTTATTCAGGTTGAATTTAGCGGCATACTCTGTTTTTAGCCGGCCATTTTTAGATAAGACAACATCTTTAAAAGAGCCATCCAGGCCGTTCATAAAATCCAACTTCTTTTGCATGAAGAGCATAAACTCTGTTGCTTTGCTTTCATTAAAAGTTATCTGTACCGCATCAAGGTATGGCAGGCTATTGCCATCTGCGTCTTTCTCCCAGTATTTCGGATTTTTATGAGCCACGAAGGTATTGCCTTCATCCCAGTAGGTAAACATGAATGGGCCTGTACCACATGGATGCGCTCTAAAGTCTTTACCCCATTTTTCTACTACCTCGTGCGGAACAACGCTGCAATAAGGCATACTTAATATTTTCAGCAAGGGGCGAAATGGCGCTACTAATTTTATAACAAGTGTTGAGTCATTAATAGCTGTAAACGGATGTAAACTATCTACACGTCCATTAAATATCCATGCGCCCGGTGATGCAACTGACGGATTTATGATTCTGTTAAAACTATACACCACATCTGCTGCAGTCATTTTCCTGCCAATGCCGTTTACAAACTCAGGAGCATCATGAAAAAAAACATCAGTGCGTAAATGCAAGATATAACTAAGTCCATCCTCGCTTACTTCATAACCTGTAGCAAGGCTGGGTGCCAGGTTTAAATTACCGTCTGTTTCAAAAAGAGTATTGTAAAGCATGTGGTCTGTCCACATGGCATACAGGTTTTTGGCAAAAGCAGGGTCGGCAGATTCCAACGTGCCACTCGAATAGTTAATATGGAATACTTTTTTGCCGCTATTTTCATTGCGATTGCCACAACTGCAATAAAACAGAGAAGTATTTAACAGGACAAGCACTGCGATTGTTGATAATTTCTTGTTCCCTGCCATCATATAGTGTCTGCAAATTAATAGAATGAACCGTAATTTTGATAAAACAAACTGCATGTCCTGTAAGCTCTCGGTTAACATTAATAAAATAGCTACACTCCGCAATAGCAGAGGTGGCGATAACCCGAGCGTAGTACAAGCTGCAATTGATTGTCAGAAATTCGGGGCAGATGGCATCACTGTTCACCCGCGTCCTGATGAAAGGCATATACGCTACAGTGACGTAAGAGAGATAATGCCCATCATTACTACCGAATTTAATATCGAGGGAAACCCCTTGGAAGACAAGTTTGTTGATTTGGTTTTGGAAGTAAAACCACATCAGGTAACACTCGTTCCAGATGACCCCGGCCAGTTAACTTCCAATCATGGTTGGGATACTATCAAACATGCAAAGTATTTGCAGGATATCATTGCTATATTCAAAAATGCAGGTATCAGGGTATCTATTTTTACCGACCCGGTAGAACATATCATAGCCGCAGCAAGAGATACTGGTACAGACAGGGTAGAACTATACACAGAGGCATACGCCAAGAATTACCATAAAAATAGAGATGCAGCCATTGCTGACTATAAGCTTGCTGCACAAACTGCGCTACAAAATGATATTGGCTTAAATGCAGGGCACGATCTTGACTTAAAGAACCTTGCTTTTTTTGCCAATAGCATTACCAACTTATCAGAAGTATCTATTGGACATGCCCTAATTTCAGATGCCTTGTATTATGGATTGGAAAATACAGTTCAACTCTACAAACGTCAGTTAATTCACAAATAATTAACATTTTCAATCTTTACGTTTTTTTCATAAAATATTGATAAACAATATTTTGCATATTTTATGTTTGCAACAAGCGTAAATTTATTAACTTATCCACAAAAAACATCAAAATTTAACAGTTTATCCACATTTGAGCTATATTTGTTGAACTGAAATATAACCCAAAAACACAAGGAATAAGAGAAGTCTGGAATCAAAACAAATAATAAGAGACGAGAAATAACCAGACAAACGTATGACTAAACGCTTTTACACAGTATTGTGTATAGTTCTGTCCTTTATTGTCCCTCTAATATCAAACGCGCAGGCGCCGGTAGCAAATTTTTCGTCAAATGTTACAAGCGGCTGTTCTCCGATAGTGGCCAATTTTACAGACCTCAGCACAAACACCCCTACAAGTTGGTATTGGGATCTTGGCAATGGTAGTACTTCTACACTGCAAAATCCCTCCACGACCTATTTTACACCCGGTACATATACAGTAACACTTACTGCAACAAATGCTAATGGTTCCAACACAAAAGTTTCTACCAATTATATTACTGTTGCACCATCTCCGATAGTTGCTTTTACTACCGACTCAACACCGTCTTGCACTGTACCAAGAACATTGTTGTTTACTAATAACTCTGTTCCTGGCGGTTCTGGTACAACAACATATCTATGGGATTTTGGAGACGGTACCACATCTACGTCTGCCAACCCTACTAAAACTTATAATGCAGTTGGCACTTACAGTGTAACCTTATTAGTAACTAACGGTAACGGTTGTACTAATTCACTTACCAAGACCAATTATGTATCAATCATTCAAAAACCTACTGCATCATTTTCAGGTACTAATATTACTGGTTGTACCGCTCCGTTAACAGCTACATTCACTAACTCATCTTCTAATGCTACAAGCTATGCATGGGATTTTGGCGATGGCGGTACTTCTACTGCGTCAAGCCCTACTCATACTTATAATGCTACAGGTAGTTATAATGTAAGACTTATCGCTACCAATAGTATTGGTTGCAAGGATACGCTGATACTTACTTCTTATGTTACTATTGGTTCTCCAACAGCTTCATTTTACACCAGTGTAACAAGCACTTGTACTAACCAGGCAGTTACATTTACAAATACATCTACTCCGGCAGGATATACCAGCTCGTGGAACTTTGGAGATTTTACTTCTTCAACCGCTACAAGTCCATCGCATTCTTATACAACAGGAGGTACTTACACTGTTCTACTCACTGTTACACGCAATGGATGTACAGATACAGAATCACATACTGTTACAGTAAATCCGGCACCAAGTGTAAATTTTACAGCATCGCCAACTAATGGTTGTGCTATACCTTTTACCACAACATTTACTAACAGCACGACAGGGGCAACAAGTTATTTATGGTCTTTTGGAGATGCAACAACTTCGACTAATGCATCAGGTAGTTTTACGAAAACCTATTCTGCATTTGGCAACTACACGGTTAAGTTGGTTGCAACCAGTGCCAATGGTTGTAAAGATTCATTGACAAGAAGTAGCTATATCAAAGTACAAACACCTACAGCCAGCATTACAGTTGGTCCGTATTCTGGTTGTGCTCCTGTAACAGTTAATTTCACTGCCAATGTTACTACACAGATACCTGTTAGTAACTATACATGGAATTTTGGCGATTTAAGTACTCCGGTAAGTTGCTCTTCCTGCTCTACTCAATCACATACCTATTCTTCATCGGGTACATATACGGTTACTCTTACTTATACAACAGGTACGGGCTGTACATTTACCACCACAACATCTGTGCAGGTAAGCACAAAACCAACAGCAGGTTTTACAGCATCTCCATTATCACTTTGTCCGGGATTGCCTGTTAGTTTCTCAAACAGCTCTAGCGGTGCCAGTACTTATTTGTGGTTATTCGGAGACAATACAACCAGCACAGCCACAAATCCTACACATACAGGATATGCTATGGGTGTATATACTGTAACATTGATAGCTAATAATAACGGCTGCCGCGATACGTTTACAAGAACTAATTATATCACGGTAAATCCGCCTATGGCAAACTTTGGTATAACTAAATCATGTACCAATAGGATGACAGTAACACTTACTGACAGCTCAGTTGGTGCAGATACATATAGCTGGAATTTTGGTGATGGTAATACATCTACATCTTCTACTTTCCCTATAACACATACCTACGCTTCACCCGGTACTTATAATATCTCATTACAGGTATACAATTCAACTTATGGTTGTACGCACAGTGTAACCAAGACTGTAACAGTACAGCCTCTCGTAGCTCAATTTAGTGCCAATGACACAACCTTATGTAAAGGACAGGCTGTTACACTTACCGCTACACCGTCAAGCATAATCACCAGCTATTATTTTGATTGGGGAATCAATGGTGTTGCCGCTTCATACCCAACGAATGTTGCGATAGACAATTATCCATATAGTGGTGTGTCAACTGTTAAGTTAGTGGTAACTGACGTAAATGGTTGTAAAGATTCATTGATTAAACCTAACTACATAAAAATAGGTGGAACGAACGTAAGCTTTACTGCAAATCCTCCGGGAGGTTGTTTGCCTCTTACAGTGTTGTTTACTGATAATAGCAGTGCAGGACCTTTTGGTATTGCTACTAGAACGTGGACATTTAATGGTGCACCAATCTCAACAACAAGTGCAACAATCTCTCAAACATTTACTGTTGCACAGAGCTATAATGTGAAACTGGTAGAAACGGACTCTAACGGATGTAAAGATTCGCTCACAAGATCTAATTACATAATAGGCAGTAAGCCAATTCCTAATTTTACAGCATCGCCTACCAATGTGTGCGCAGGGCAAGATATTACGTTTAATAATACAACTATTGGTAATAGCCCTGTAACCTATTTGTGGGATTTTGGTGATGGAGGTACATCTACGGCATATTATCCATTGCATGCCTATAGCGCAAGCGGCACTTACAATGTAAAACTTGTAGCAACTGATGGCTATGGTTGTAAAGATTCAATTACTAAAACATCATTTGTTACTATTAGTAAACCAACCGCGGCATTTACTCCGAGTGATACTGTTGCTAACTGTCCGCCGTTGGCAGTGTCTCTTACAAATAATTCCGTAGGTGCGACCAGTTACTCATGGACGTTTGGCAATGCAAGTGCATCCAGCCTTACAAACCCGTCAACTGTTTACACTTATCCGGGTAATTATAACATAAAATTGGTGGTAACCAGCAGTGCAGGCTGTAAAGATTCTGCGGTAAAGGTGATTCACGTAAATGGCCCTACCGGAACGTTCTCTTATAGCCCGTTAGCCGGTTGTAAGCCTATGACCGTTAACTTTTCTGCTACAACCAGTGGTGCTTCATACCTCGTGTGGGATATGAGTAATGGTGTTACGCAAACCACTACATCAGGTACGTTCAGTTATACTTACACAAGCTCCGGCAAGTATGTTCCTAAGTTAGTATTAAGTGATGGTGCTTCTTGTTTAGTGCCGGTATTGGGTCTTGACACTATTAAAGTGGATTACATTGACGCTGACTTTAGTTTTACACCATCGGTAGTGTGTAATTCAGGCAGCGTACAATTTACAGATACAGTTTTGTCTGCTATGAGTCCTTTGTCTACTCGTAGCTGGACATTTGGCGATGGAGGTACAAGTACGGCTCATAATCCGTCTCATAGCTACACAGGGGCCGGTACATACAATGTGCGTTTGATTGTAACAAATACACAAGGCTGCTCTGATACTATTACTAAACAGGTAATTATTAACGGATTACCAACCGTTAGTGCGGCAAGCAACACCGCAATATGCCAGGGTACCACAACGGGTGTGTCACTTACAGCCAGCGGAGCTGCATCATATTCATGGTCTCCGGCAACAGGACTGTCATGCACAACTTGTGCTAATCCTGTAGCACTTCCTTCATCTACTACTACATATATTGTAACGGGAACAGATAGTTATGGTTGTACTGATACCGGTGTTGTTACCATTACTGTAAATGCAAAACCGAACGTAACTGCTAGTCCGAATACGGCAATATGTCTCGGAACATCTACAACACTTACGGGTTACGGTGCTACAACTTATACATGGACACCTTCCGGAACTTTATCTTGCTCTGCATGTACTAATACAAATGCAAATCCAACAACAACTACAACATATATAGTAACAGGCACTGATGCTAATGGTTGTACTGATACAGGTATGGTAACAGTCACTGTTAATCCTAAACCTGTAGTTAGTGCCGGCGCCGACCAAACTATTTGTGTTGGCAATAGTGTTTCTTTAAATGCTACCGGAGCAACGTCGTATTCATGGTCTCCGGCAACAGGGTTATCATGCACTACATGTGCTAATCCTACAGCCAATCCATCAACTACTACAACTTATATAGTAACAGGTACAAACGCTAACGGTTGTACTAACACTGATACTGTAATAGTAAATGTCAACCCGCTGCCTATTGTAAGTGCAGGTAGCAATGTTGCTATTTGCTCGGGCAGTTCTACGACATTGACAGCAACGGGAGCCACATCATATTCGTGGTCACCTGCTACAGGTTTGTCTTGTACAACATGTGCAAGCCCTATAGCCACGCCATCTGCAACAACTACATGTACAGTAACAGGTACTAATGCTAATGGTTGCGTGAATACAGCAACAGTAACTGTTACTGTTAATGCTAAACCTAATGTAACGGCAAGTGCCAATACTGCTATTTGTTTCGGCAGTTCAACAACACTCACCGGTTATGGTGCTTCAACTTACGTTTGGACACCAGCCACAGGCTTGTCTTGTACCTCTTGTACAAGCCCTGTTGCATCGCCATCTACAACAACTACATATATAGTAACAGGAACCGATGCAAATGGTTGCACAGATACAGGAATGGTTTTGATTACGGTTAATCCTAAACCAACCGTAAGCGCCGGAGCAGATCAAACCATTTGTAGCGGCAGCTCAGTGTCATTAACGGCAACAGGAGCTACTTCATATACATGGTCGCCATCGACAGGTTTGTCTTGTACTACATGTGCTAATCCAACAGCATCACCGACAGTCACTACTACTTACATAGTAACAGGCACAAATGCCAATGGTTGTATTAATACAGATACAATAACTGTGAACGTCAATCAAAGGCCAAATGTCAGTGCAGGCAGCGGAGTATCTATATGTATAGGTTCTGCTACTACACTCACAGCTACAGGTGCTGCTACTTATGTATGGTCACCTTCAGCAGGGTTATCATGCACAACTTGTGCATCTCCATCTGCGTCTCCTGCATCTACAACACTGTATACAGTAACAGGAACAGATGCTAACGGATGTACTAATACAAGTACGGTGAATGTTATTGTCAACAGCATTCCTGTAGTGACTGCTACCGGAGGCAAAACAATGTGCGATGGAGATAGTGCGCAACTATTAGCTAACGGTGCTACCAGTTATGTATGGACCCCTGTTACAGGCTTGTCTTGTACTACATGTACCAATCCAATGGCTAAACCGGGTACAACTACTACATATATCGTTACTGGTACTACAAACGGCTGTAGCGATACAGGAATGGTAATAGTAACAGTTAGGCCTAAACCCACTGTTAGTGCAGGTCCTGATAAAGAGGTTTGTATTGGCAGTTCAATAGGCTTGTTGGCTACGGGTGCAAATAGTTATGTTTGGTCACCTGCAACAAATTTATCTTGTACTAATTGCGCGTCTACTACTGCCAACCCTACAACGAATATTACTTATACCGTATTAGGTACGGATGCTAATGGCTGTGTGAACTCGGCACAGGTGAAAGTAACTGTTAATCCACTGCCTGTTATAGACGCAGGTCCTGACCAAACAATATGTAATGGTTCATCTGTTAAGCTTACTGCAACAGGTGCATCCACCTATACATGGACACCATTTGATGGCTTGTCTTGTACATCTTGCCAGGATCCGGTAGCCAGCCCTAATCATAACATTACATATTCCGTTCGCGGAACAGACAACAAAGGTTGTAGCAGTAAAGACGAAGTAAATGTTACTGTAATTGAAAAAATGCCAATCACATTTGGCCCCGGCGATACAATATGCAAAGGAGAATCAGCAACATTATATGCTACAGGTGGTACGAAGTATAGTTGGACACCTACTATTGGTATAGAAGATACCCGAGCACCTAATATCAAAGTTGCACCGGAACAAACAACTATCTACAGGGCAATTGTAACTCAGGGAGATTGCTTCACTGATACCAGCTTTATCACGGTATTGGTACATGACTTGCCTGAAGTTTCTCTTGGCCCGGATGTAACCATTGGTGGCGGTAATAGCATTCAACTTGATGCGAAAACTAATATGGCAGTAACGTACGCATGGACACCTTTAGAATACCTGAGTTGTACAGATTGTCAGAAACCAATAGCATCCCCTGCAAAAGCAACTATTTACAGTGTTATTGTAACTAATGAATTTGGTTGCCAGAATAAAGATGACATTGTTGTAAATGTGACTTGTGATAAGACACAGATTTATGTAGCAAATACGTTTACGCCAAATAATGATGGTGTAAATGACATGTTCTATCCGCAGGGCAAGGGCATCAACAGTGTAAAAAGCTTTAAAGTATTTAACAGGTGGGGTGAATTGATGTTCTCGAGAATGGATATGCCGTTGAACGACCCTAATGCGGGCTGGGATGGTACATTCAGAGGTACAGTACTGAAACCTGATGTATACGTTTATATTATTAACGCGTTCTGTGAATCGGGTGAACCGTTGGAACTGAAAGGTGATATTTCACTGATACGCTAAAAAAATAATTATGAGGAAAAGATATTTAATGAGCTTACTGATGATATGCATGGTGCATGTTGCCAAAGCACAGGATATACACTTCTCGCAGTTTTACGAGAATGCTATCATGCGCAACCCGGCGCTTACCGGCATCTTCAGCGGAGATTATAAAGCTGGCGTGAATTATCGTACACAATGGAGCAGCATTTCTGTTCCGTTTCAGACCGTGTTGGCTTCAGCAGAGTCTCGCATAGCTGTCAACAGGGCTGTAGGCGATTATTTAAGCTTTGGTGTTACTGCTACTTACGACCATGCTGGCAGCATCAACTTCAACAGCACCCAGGTTTATCCTGCACTCAACTTCAACAAAGCCATGGCGGATGGGCATAGGTCTTATTTATCTGTGGGTTTTGCCGGTGGGTATGTACAACGCTCTTTTGACTTATCTAAAGCAACATTCAGCACCCAGTATACTGGTGGTAATTATAACCCTGTTAGCGCATCAGGCGAGAATATCAGCAACGTGAGTATGCATTATTACGATTTGGGCGCAGGAATGAGCTTCAATAGTTCGATTGGCGAAGCAAGGAACGTTAATTATTATCTGGGTGTGGGTGCATATCACCTTGCTAAACCCAAGCAAACTTTCGCGGGCGATAATGATATGTTGCGGTTGGATACCAAATTCAACGGTAACTTCGGTGTTCGTATTAATATGACTGAACAATATGCACTGACCGGCCACCTTAATTATTCAAAACAGGGGCCATATAGAGAGATCATTGGCGGTGCATTGTTAAGCTGGCGTTATGCGACAGAAGCAGTGAAAGGATTTGCTGTGTATGCAGGTGCTTTCGTGAGGATTAAAGATGCAGTAATACCTACTATTAAAATGGACTATGATATTTATTCGGTAACAATGTCCTACGATATTAATACCTCAAGCCTAAGGACCGCATCAAATGGTGCCGGTGGCTATGAGCTATCATTGTTTGTACGTGGTGCTATCAAGCGAAACACAATTCAGGGCGCGCAGGTGCAATGCCCACGTTTCGAGCAGATGCTTGATAATACAGGTTCAGACTTTTAAGATTTTAGCGTTACATATAGAGGATAGAAAAAAGCGAACGGTGTCTACCGTTCGCTTTGCCTTTTATATAACTTCTTATGTGTTTATTGATTGTACACAAACTTGAAACCGATGCCGTGAATGGTTTGTAATTCTACGCCCGGTTGTCCTTTGATGTATTTCCTCACTTTAGTGATGAACACATCCATACTGCGGCCAAGGAAATAATCTTCCTTACCCCACACATTCAGCAATATCTCATCACGCTTCAATACTTTGTTAGCATTTACACACAGGTATTTGATGAGGTCTGCTTCACGTTGTGTCAGCTGGTGTTCCTGTCCGTCTCCGCGCAGTACCAGGTTGTTATAATCGAATATCAGGTTGCCCAGTTTTATTTCGGCAGGAGTATCGTCTTCTTTCTTTTTAGTACGCTTCAGGAACACTTCAAGGCGAAGTAATAATTCCTGCATATTGAACGGCTTGGTGATGTAGTCATCTGCACCGCTTTTAAAACCTGCTATCTTATCGTCATCCATGTTTTTGGATGTCAATAATAAGATAGGTATAGCTTCGTTTTTCTGACGTATTTGGTTGGCAAGGTGCATACCGTCCTTTTTAGGCAGCATCACATCAAGCAGGCACACATCAAAATTGTGTTTCATGAATTGAGCCCAGGCAGTTTCAGCATCAGCGCTGTGCACCACGTCATAGCCCGCATTAGATAAACTATCTCTCACTACATAGCTCAACGTCGGATCATCCTCTACCAGTAATATTTTAGCTTTATCGGCCATACTCTTTAGTTCTGTTTATCAAAGAAATGATATTGTTTATAATATAATACCTCTATTATGCCACAATATACATAAACTATTAACGTAATTATAGTGATTTGACCTATAAAGTTTTTACTCTTTTATTCCACAAGACGATCTTTAATTTTCAGGCTATCTCTTTACCCTGTCAGGGTTTTGGCTGAGGTATGCTTCCCAGCTTTGTGCCTTTTTCGATGCCCGGGGAACCTTAATTGTTGATGCGTCTTTTTTCAGGCTATTCATTAGTCCCTGGTGATGGTGGCAGAGTGCAACTGCTACAGCATCGGTTGCATCCATAAAGCGTACATCTTCTTTAAAACCTAATGTGTGCTGCAGCATCTCCCAAACCTGTTCCTTAGTGGCATTACCTCTGCCTGTAATCGATTGCTTTATCTTGCGGGGTGCGTATTCTTCGGCCCTTAACCCGTGCATCATGGCAGCGGCTATCGCTACGCCCTGCGCACGCCCCAGTTTCAGCATACTTTGTACGTTTTTGCCAAAGAAGGGAGCTTCAATAGCTATGGCTGTTGGCTTGTGAGTAGCGATAAGGGTTTCTATTTTTTTATATATCAGTTCTAGCCTTTCTGCATGGTCTTTTTTGCGCGCCAGTTGTAGTACACCCATTTCCACAAGTGAAACCTTATTTTTGTTGATGGCTATCAGCCCGTAACCCATAACTAATGTACCGGGGTCTATACCTAAAATGATATGGGGTTCTTGCTGCAAATGATAAACTTGTATTGAACAAAAATACCAAAATACGGCTCAATTATGTTATTGGTGCCATTATATCCCTCTTATTGTTGTGGGCTATATACGTGCAGGTCAGTAATGAATTGCACAAAACCGATTTCAATACTGCGTGGCAAACCGGACCGGTGCATTGGCTGTATATCACTGTAACCCTGATGCTGGTCAATCTTTTTCTCGAAGCATGGAAATGGTATTTACTGGCACAATCCGCACAGCCACTCACCTTCAAAGAAGCATTGTTCAGTTATTTATACGGACTCGCCTTTTCTATCATCACACCTAACCGCATAGGGGAATACCCCGGCAGGTTGTTATTCATGAAAAGGAAAAACCCGTTGCGATTGGTAAGTGTGTCCATATTAGGTTCTGTAGCGCAAATGCTAACACTTTGCATCTTTGGCTGTGCAGGCCTGATGTACTATTACACCACACATCACGAAACAATGATAGGAATAGTGCTATGGTCAAACATTGCGCTCACTATTGTAATAGGTATAGCCTATTGGAGATTCGAAACCTGGATACCTTTTATTGAAAAAATAAAATGGCTGAAACGATATCGCCGATACGGAAATCTTTTAAAGAAATTTTCTTCAAAACAACAGTTAACCATACTTTCAATATCACTACTGCGTTATGGTATTTATACAACACAATATGTGCTGATGCTCTATTGGATGAATATACACGTGCCACCCGTTCAGGCTTTTTTGCTGTCAGCTTTATTCTTTTGGGTAATAGCTATTGTGCCCTCTGTAGCCATACTGGAACTCGGTACACGTGGCGGTCTGGGGATGGCTTTATTCGGGCTATACTCCGATAATGTAATAGGCATCTTAGCAGCCACAGCAGGTATCTGGTGCATTAACCTGATGTTGCCTGCCATAGCGGGGAGCTTATTGTCTTTGCGTATGCGCCTATTGAGGTGATGTTTGTGTTTTTAGTTAATTTCATGTAGCTGTATATGAAAGCCCGTTATCGAAAAATAATCCTTGCGTTCCTGTTGATTTGTGTATATACAGCACAAGCCCAAAATGATTTCTGCGGCATAAAGAATACCAGCTTCAAAGACGGCGAAAAGCTTACCTACAGGGTCTATTACAACATGGGTGCTATATGGGTGCATGCAGGTAATGCCTCTTTTACTGCTACCGAAGAAGTGCTCAACAACAAAAAAGTATACCACGTAGTAGGCGATGGTAAAACGCTCAAATCATACAACTGGTTTTTTAAAGTGGTGGATAAATATGAGTCGTATATAGACGTTGAGACTTTGCTACCATTAAAATTTATCAGGAATGTAAATGAGGGAGGATATAGAATTTATAACAACGTAGCCTTCGACCATTTTACCAAACAGGCTGTATCAACTACAGGTGTATTTAAAATTCCTACTTGTGTGCAGGATGTCCTCTCCACCATTTATTATGCCCGCAATATCGATTACAGCAAATACAAACCGGGAGACAAAATTCCGTTCAGTATGTTTTTGGACGATAAAGTGTATGACCTGTACATACGCTATGTAGGCAAGGAAAAAATAACTACCAAATACGGCACATTCAACGCTATTAAAATAGCACCCTTACTGATTGATGGTACCATCTTTAACGGTGGCGAAAAAATGGTGGTATGGGTAAGTGACGATGCCAACCATGTGCCTGTGCGGGTAGACAGCCCCATATTGGTAGGCAGTATTAAAGTAGATTTGGTAGGTTATGAAAAACTGCGAAATGCTTTTACTGGATTGATAAGTATTGAATAATACATAACATTTGGAACAGCGAGCTAGAGCGATTTCATGGTTAATAACAATATTAGCGTTATTAGTATGTACATCTTTTTTATCAGAGACAGATATGTTTATTCCCAAATTTAAAGATGACGTTTGGAGGAAAGATAGTAATGGTTGTTTAGGCTTAAGAAATACAAAAGAAATAATAGACGTTCTTTATTGTAATCAACAAAAACTGATAGGGCTAAGTGAGAAGGAGATTATTGCTTACTTAGGTAACCCCAATTACAGAGAAGTTGATGATTGGAATCATACATATAATTTGTGTTATTACATAGAAAGAGGAGACCAGTGTGCACCAAACATTAAACCTCCTTACGCAAGAATGGACGTGAAGACATTGGAGGTTATATTAAAGGAAAACAAAGTTTTACGTTTAGATATTATCCAGGGAGGTGTAACATGTAAGTAAGATATTTCGCTTTAATCTAACTATCCCCCCCCAATAAATACCCATTAAATGGTATTTCAGGTTAAAATCGCCTGTAAAACCGTAATTCAAGCCTTTCTTTTTATATTTTTGCAACCTTTATCAATCATTATTATCCGAATATGATTTCCCTTGGTGGCAAAGCGTTAGACCTCTCAACTTTCGAGCAGGTAGTACTATATACAAAACAGGTAAATATCTCTGCATCTGCACTAAAGGAAGTAACACAGAGCTATAATTTCCTGAAAAACTTTTCGGGCGATAAACTGATATATGGTATCAATACCGGTTTTGGTCCTATGGCGCAATACCGTATCAACGATACCGACCGCAAGCAATTGCAATACAACCTTATCCGCAGTCATAGCTCAGGCATGGGGCAGTTGTTATCACCGCTGCATAGCAGGGGTATGTTGCTCGCAAGGTTGAATACCATGTTGCTGGGCTATTCGGGTATACATCCTGATACGGTACAGTTGATGGTTGATTTGCTCAACAACGAAGCTTATCCTTGTGTGTATGCACATGGTGGTGTAGGTGCAAGCGGTGACTTGGTGCAATTGGCGCACCTTGCATTGGGCTTGATAGGCGAAGGCAATTTCTGGTTCAAAGGAAAAGTAACACCTGCGAAAGAGGTGTATAAAAAATTGGGTTTGAAACCAATGGACATACACATCCGCGAAGGATTGGGTATGCTCAATGGTACATCTGCTATGACGGGTATCGGTGGTGTGAATGTGGTAATGGCGCACCGTTTGGTAGTGTGGAGCATGTTGCTCTCGCTGATGGTGAATGAAATGATGGAAGCATATGACGACCATTTCTCTAAAGAACTGAACAACGTAAAACAACATAAAGGACAACGTGCAGTAGCAGAGTGGATGCGTATTCTGGGTAAGGACAGCAAACTGATGCGCAAACGCCACGAACACCTCTATGATAAAAAAGTGACGGTTGATGTGATAGAAGATAAAGTGCAGGAATATTATTCACTGCGCTGCGTACCACAAATACTCGGCCCTATTTTCGATACGGTATTGAACACAGAGCAGGTAATAGTAAACGAACTGAACTCTGTAAACGATAACCCTGTTGTTGATAGAAAGAACAAAAACATTTTCCACGGTGGTAATTTCCACGGCGATTATATAGCACTGGAAATGGATAAACTGAAGATTGCTATTACTAAGCTATCTATGTTGGCAGAAAGGCAATTGAACTTCCTGCTCAACCCGCACCTCAACCAAAAGCTACCGCCGTTTGCAAATGCTGGCAAGCTCGGTTTGAACTTTGGTATACAAGGTATGCAGTATCCTGCTACATCTACAGTGGCAGAGAATCAGACACTCAGCAACCCGATGTACATACACAGCATTCCGAACAACAACGACAACCAGGATATAGTGAGCATGGGTTGCAACGCAGCTATGATGTGCAACCGTGTGATAGATAACGCTTACGAAGTGCTGGCAGTAGAAGCTGTGGCATTGGTACAGGCGATAGACCTGCGCGGCATATCTAAAAAACTGGCGCCATCTACCAAATGGATGTATGATGGTGTTCGCAAGTTGTTCCCGTTCTTTAAAGAAGATTTTTCTGCATCGCCTAACCTGCAAAATGTAAAGCAATGGATGACAGAAACCGATATCGTAGCACAATTCAAAAAGAAGATTTAATGAAATACGCATTAGTAACAGGAGGCTCGCGTGGTATAGGCCGTGCTACTTGCATCAAGCTGGCTGAACTCGGTTATGCCATACTGGTAAATTATAAAGGCAATAAAGAAGCGGCAGAAGAAACAGTACGTTTAGTAAAAGAGAAAGGCGTAAGTGCAGAGATACTCAATTTTGATGTAGCTAAGAAAGCAGATGTAGATGCTGTGTTGGGCGGATGGATAGAATCGCACAAAGAAGATATTATTGAAGTGCTGGTAAATAATGCAGGTATTCGGCAGGATACATTACTCATGAGCATGACTGATGAACAATGGGATAGTGTACTCGATACCAGTCTGCAAGGCATGTACAACGTAACCAAGTGTGTACTGAACCCGATGCTGATGAACCGCTACGGTCGCATCATCAACATGGTATCACTCAGTGGTATAAAAGGCATGCCGGGACAAGTAAACTATTCTGCTGCCAAAGCAGGTATGATAGGTGCAACCAAAGCATTGGCACAGGAGATTGCTAAACGCAATGTAACGGTAAACGCCATCGCTCCGGGTTTTGTTAAAACAGACATGACCGAAGAACTGAACGAAAAAGAATTGGTAAACATGATACCGATGAAACGTTTCGGCTTGGCAGAAGAAGTAGCCGACTTAGTTGGCTTCTTTGCTTCTAAGAATGCATCTTACATCACCGGGCAGGTAGTGTCTATCAATGGTGGTCTGTACACTTAATACATTTAGAAAATGAGTCGTGTTGTAATTACAGGTTTAGGTATTTATTCTTCATTAGGAAAGAACCGCGAAGAGGTAACAAAGTCATTGTTTGAAGGGAAATCAGGTATTATCCTCGACCCCAAACGCAAAGAAATGGGCTATCGTAGTGGGTTGACCGGTTTTGTAGAACGCCCGCAACTGAAAGGGCTATTAGACCGCCGTGCCCGTATCATGATGCCCGAGCATGCCGAGTTTGCTTACATGGCTACAATAGAAGCTTTAGCACAAGCGGGAATGACAACCGAATTTTTTGAAGAAAATGAAACAGGCATCATATATGGTAACGATAGCTGTGCACAGCCGGTAATAGAAGGCATTGATTTAGTGCGCGAGAAAAAAGATACCATGCTTGTAGGCTCAGGCTCTGTGTTCCAGGTGTTGAATAGCACTGTGACTATGAACCTGGCTACTATATTCAAATTACGTGGCATCAACTTTACTATTAGCGCAGCATGTGCCAGTGGTTCGCACTCCATTGGTATGGGCTATATGTTTATCAAACAAGGCTTGCAGGATAGAGTGATTTGCGGTGGTGCGCAGGAAGTAAATATTTACTCTATGCCCAATTTCGATGCGCTCAGTACATTCAGTATTCGCGAAGATGAACCAACAAAAGCATCGCGCCCTTTCGATAGAGATAGGGATGGACTAGTTCCCGGCGGTGGTGCCGCAACAGTAATTCTAGAAAGCCTTGAAAGCGCGCAGGCTCGTGGTGCAACCATACTGGCAGAAGTATTAGGTTATGGTTTTTCGTCAAACGGGCAGCATATCAGTAATCCTAGCACTGAAGGGCAGGTACGTTCTATAAGCCGCGCATTAAAAGATAGCGGCTTTACTGCTGCGGATATTCAATACATTAACGCACACGCTACCAGTACACCTGCAGGCGATGGCAGCGAGGCAGAAGCGATATATGAAGTGTTTGGAGGCAAAGTGCCTGTTAGTTCTACAAAATCAATGACAGGGCATGAATGCTGGATGGCAGGTGCCAGTGAGATAGTGTACAGTATGCTGATGATGCAGAATGGTTTTATTGCGCCTAACATCAATTTCGAAAACCCTGATGAACACAGCGCAAAAATCAACGTCATACCACAAACACTGAAACAGGATTTCGATTTGTTCCTTTCCAACTCTTTTGGTTTTGGGGGTACTAATTCATCTTTGGTGGTCAAGAGGTGGGAGTAGCATAAACTATAAAAAAGAAAAGCGGCAGTAATGCCGCTTTCTGTTTTCGTAACAATCAGGGGATGTTTAAGGATTAGGCGGGGTTGGGTTTTGATCTTTGCAGCCACAACCTACCTCGTTGCAATCACAGATAGAACATTCTGACACTTTTGGTTCTGCCATGATATTGTTGGTGCGTATACAGAATTCCCTTTTCAAAATGACATGTGGTTTGTATTCAGGGGCTTCTTTAATTTTCTTCAATAACTCGTCTAGTAATTTCTTTTCGTTACCAGCAATATTTACAGCTTTGGCTTTTTCAACGAGTTGTGCTTCAGAAAGCTTTTTATAGATTCTTTCTTCATTGGCAGTATGCAACTCCTTACGAGTAACAGGCAAAGTTTCAGCATGAGCTAGTGATTGTGTAGTATAAGCAGCATAAGCATGAACACCGGTTTCGGTTATACGCGCCATAGATGAAGCTTGTACCGGTAGCACAGGATATATTCTTTGTGCGTTGCTTGGAATAGATTTAATATAATAAGGCCTGTGGATTAATGATATATCATGCAGCACATCGATTAAATCATAATGAACAGCAATCAACGATACTGTTTGAGAATATTTCTTATTCAACTGTTTGAAAAAGAAAGTGACTACACGGCATGGATTGGGGTTGCTGATTTTTCGTAATGAACGGAATTTGTTTTCAGCCTCTGTCTTGTGGTCAATAGATATGTCATATTTATTGCTCACTTTCATAGACGTTTTTCTAATTACTTCGTCAAAGAATTTTTCATCGAAATGAAAATGCTGTGAAGCACTCATGCTAACATCTGCTTTAGCTATGCCAAAGTAATCGACACTGCCGCTTGCAGATTCAGAGGTGTTGAAGTCTTGAGATGCGCCCAGCTCTACACGTATGGTATTCTGAAATTCTGATTCAAATTCACTTTCAGTAGATTTTTCTTCATGTAATGCAGAAGAATATTTGTTGCTGCGGATAATTTCTATTTCCTGTTCTTCTTTAGGCAATAGGCTAAAAGCATTGATGAGGTTACCCGGTGCGAAGCCCATCAGACATGTTTTGGTTTCATACGTCTTTGTGATGATAACTTTTAAGTGTCCCAACACTACAGTTTGGTGTGTTTTAAACCGGCTTATGCGGCAATCATCACAAGCATCTACCATTTTTGTTTCCAGGTCATACTGGCATTTGTCAATCTTCATAATTAAGTGTTTTCAATTGGTGCCTACTCTATACCCTTTTCGGCATGCGGGTGCTTACTCTTTTAGTGGATTTTCAGCTTACTCCTGTATCTTATAAGTGTATGTCTACATCTGTGGTGTTACCTTTATCATCTTTATGGAATGTAATTCCATAATCACCGGCAGGGCATGTGATATTATAACCATTATAGCCACTAACGCATTTGGTTCTAATTATAGGATAACCTTGAGGGCGCGGACGGAATTTCCATTGTGGGTTATTGCCTGGTACCAATTGTGATGCAGTTGCGCTATCTAACAAGACTTCAGAGGAAATATGTATAGAATCACCCGCAAAATCTTTAACATATGTATTATAATAACTGATAGGAATACGAATGAGAGGGGAATCGTTTCCGTTTACAAGTACTGCTGCAATCGATAACACCGAGCTCCTTACTTTCATGGTACATACACCCGGGCCTGAAATACATCCAGCATCAGGGTTAATACCTAGGATGCCCCTGTTAAAACTTACAGGAATTGAAGTCACATACTCTGTTACTGTTGTGCTTGCCGGTGAAGGCGTAGTTGTATCTGTTTTTTTACATGCCACAATTGCAAAACAGAACATCGTTGCGATTGAAGTAATTAAGACTAGCTTTTTCATTGTATTGATTTTTAAAAGAGCCTACTCTTGACAGGATTTTCGGCATACTCCTTTTTGTCTAATGATTGACAATGCAAAACTGGGCAGAAAGGAAAGCTTACAAGAGAGCTAATGAGCTGATAATCATTTGTTCAATGACCTTTTGTAAGTACCGTCATTTAACGGTATGGCAGTGCTATATGGCGGTATTTTAAAAGACTAATATCTGAATGTCATTGATTGACAGCAACTAACAAAAAAATAAATAAATAATAAATAAAAGGTATATTGACAAGCCTTAAAGGGCAGACTACATTTGAATGAAAATTTTACCCTCTAAAAACTAATAAAAATGAAACATGCTTCTAAACTTACACTACTATTAGTAGTAACCAATTTATTAACATTGTCAGTTATGTTAAATGGCTGCGACCCTGAGGAAGACCCTGCTAACAATGCAAACAAAACGACTACAACTGCTAGCAATTGCTATCCGGCAGTTACAGCCACTTCAGGTTTTCAGGGCCTGAATGCTCTACTGGTTTATAGAATGGCAAAAGAATACAGGCTCAGGCAGCTTAGTGCAATTAATAGTGCTTATTATGCAACTACTAGTGTTGGTGCTACACCTACTGATGGTGATGCACGCTCTGTATGGTTTGATATGGAGACCATAAAACGTTTTATATATACCGTTGAAACAACAACATGTAACAGGTGTGGCAATAATAGCAATCCGAGATTAGGTATACGTGTATATTACGGAACATACCCGGATACGACTGATACGATATGGAACACTTCTGCTATGGCAGGGGTAGATCGTTCATTTGCTGGCAAGCATACGGTGATGTTCGTACCAACCTATTTTGACAGTGCATCTAATGCTAACGTAGATTTTGATCCCCAGTTTGTAACGGGTAATTGTGATTTTACTGCCATTCAAAGTTTTTACGAGACGATGAAAACAGCTACATTATCAACAACAGAATTTACTATCTTATCAAGCATGAACGGTATGGCACAAAATCATGGCGATATGATACCTCCTCCATATGGCAAAAATGATATACTGGGAAAAGGTGCAGGTATAATGTATGCAGCGGATGGTACTGTGCATTAATATAATAAGGTGATAACATTAGCGAACATATTACGGCTGCTTGAGCTAGTTGCCTGTATCACAGGTATAGTATTCTTGAAGAAGGTGAAAAAAACAATTTTCGCCTTCTTCCCTTATTATTTGTTGTTCATAGTAATTGCAGAATTCGCTGGAAGGATATTCAAATATTATGAGATGGGCGAAATGAATAAATTTCTTTATTCCTACGTCGTTATTCCTGTGGAGTTTTTGTTTTTCTTTTGGTTGTTTTATCAATCATTCAGGAAAGAGAGATACAAATGGTTGCCAATATTTTGTATGGCTATATATCTGGCATCATGGAGCATTGATATGCTGTTATTAACCAACAAAAAATTTTGGTTTTACTCATTCTCCTATACGGTGGGTAATCTGCTGTTGCTGATACTAATATTCAGGTTTTTCATGCAGCTGATTACTACCAATGCTATTTTGCATTTCAGGCATAACATGCTATTCTGGATTAGTACTGGGCTATTGGTTTTTTTCCTGGGAACCTTTCCTTACTATGGACTCCTCAATACATTGAATACAAAATATACAAGCTTGTGTATAGCGTATGGCTACATTGTATTTACACTCAATTGTTTAATGTATCTTATGTTCACTTTAAGTTTTGTATGGGGCAGACAGAATATAAAATCTTCATAATATTAGCCACGCTTATACTGCTGGTTTTTATTAATGGCATCCTCATATTCGTTATACAATACCGTAAACGCAAGTTGCTGCACGAAAAAGAAAAAACCATGATGAACGAACAACATACCGAAGAACTGTTGCAAACCAAACTGGAAATACAAACCCAAACCATGCAGGATATTGGCCGCGAGATACATGATAATGTAGGCCAGCGCCTGACGCTGGCAGCTATTTATGCCAACCAGCTTTCGCATAGCAATAATTACCCCGAAATTACTCAGCGTATTACAGAAGTAGGAAGCATCATTAATGAATCACTCAGCGAACTGCGAAACCTGTCACGACACCTCACAAATGAAAACACACAGGCTACAGAACTAAAAACACTTATTGAAAGTGAATGTGCACGTATCAATGCCCTCAATATCTGCACCGTCTCATGCCATTTTAATCGCGATAATTTTTCAATGTTCAATACGGTGAAAAATTTCATTCTGCGTATTATACAAGAGTTTATCCAAAACAGCCTCAAGCATTCAGGTTGTAAACAAATCACTATTGCTTTTACATACACCTATACCGGGCTTGAAGTAACCGCTACAGATGATGGTAAAGGTTTTGATACAGGCAATATACAAAGAGAAGGTATCGGGCTGCAGAATATGAAAAAGCGTGCAGAGCTCATCGGTGCAGAATTTTCTATCAATTCACAAAAACATAATGGCACACAATTGCATTTGTTTATCCCGTCAAACAAACTAAGTATATAAAATATGTCTTACACAGTTGCTCTTGTTGATGATCATATACTTATAGCCAAGGCCATAGCGGGCATTATCGACAATTTTGCCAAGTACGAAGTGCTGTATGAAGTAGAGAATGGCAAAGCACTCATCGAAAAATTCAAACTCCCTAAAAATATACCTGATATTGTATTGTTGGATATAGCTATGCCTGTGATGGACGGTTTTGAAACAGCAAAATGGATAAAGGAAAATCATCCCGAAGTTTTGGTGCTTGCATTGTCTATGCAGGATGATGAACAATCGCTGATAAAGATGATAAAATCAGGTGCCAAAGGTTATCTGCTTAAAAATGTACATCCTACGGAGTTGGAGAAGGCATTAGATACTCTAGTAGCCAAAGGCTTTTATTACCCCGACTGGGTAACCAATAAAATATTCCTCAGTATAGCCGATGAGCAGCACTCGACAGATATAGTGATGACAGACCGCGAGAAAGAATTTTTACAGCATTGCTGTTCCGAACTTACTTATAAAGAGATAGGCGAAAAGATGTTCTGCAGCAACCGCACTGTAGAAGGTTACCGTGATAGCCTGTTTGAAAAGCTAGGCCTTAAAACCCGTGTGGGACTGGTGATGTATGCCATTAAAAGCGGGTATCATAGTTTGTAAATATTTACGTAAATTTGTTATAGTTCTTTGGCAAAATAAACCTCCTCTTAAAACAGGCTGTCCCATAGTTCGGCAGTACAGTAGCAATTAAGCTTAATAGATAGCCTCGCCGAAAACTCAGTCATTTTTCGGCGGCTCCTTTTCTTTGGTTCATTTGTTTTGGAGAAGCAAAAGAAATGAACAGAAACGCAACATTTGACAACAACCGAGCAAAGCGAGCTCATAGAGACAATTGAGAAGACAACATTAACGAGATAAAAAGCAACTTTTTTCACCTCTCACCTGTAAAATGTTATTGATAATCAATAAGTTGTATTTTCTAAGAGGCAGAAAAGAAATAAACCCTTACAAATCCGCAACATTTGACAACAAAATGCAACAAATCTGCCAGCTATGTTAACTTTGCATCAAAATATTTATTGAAAATCAGTCAATTACAAAGGTGTCCTAAAAAAACATCATGAATTTCTTGGCAGGTAAATATACCCATCGTACCTTTGCCCTCCCAAAAATTACCGTTTCGTGTGCTGTTGGGTTCAAATGCAGGCGGGACAATACAAAAAGAGTTTTTTATGTCAACAGGAATGAGACACCTTAGTTTTAAAACACAGTCGGCTAACGAAAAGATCGTTAAACGTGACTGGTATGTGGTAGATGCTACCAACAAAACATTGGGCCGCATGGTTACACGCATCGCTAGCGTATTGCGTGGTAAACACAAAGCTTATTATACACCGCATTTTGATTGTGGTGATTATGTTATCGTAGTAAACAGCGGTAAAGCTGTTCTTACAGGTAACAAACTGGAGGATAAAGAATACCAAACATTCTCTGGATACCCTGGCGGTCAAAAAATAGCTACTGCTAAGATCATGCAACAATCTCGTCCTAATGTGATGATTGAGCGCGCTGTAAAAGGTATGTTGCCTAAAAACCGTATGGGCCGTGCAATGGCAAAGAAATTGTTCGTGTACGAAGGTGCAGAACATCCGCACAAAGCACAACAGCCTAAGGAGCTGAAAATGGAAACTAAATAATCTTACAAAAAAGAAAACCATTCATATATAAATGGAAAAGCAAAAAAACGCCGTTGGTCGCCGTAAAGAAGCAGTTGCTCGTGTTTATTTGAGCAAAGGCACCGGCAACATCACGGTAAACGACAAAGAGTACAAATCATACTTTACTATGATGTACTTGCAAAATCAGGTGGAGCTTCCGTTCAAAACATTGGACGCTGCAAGCAGTTTCGACGTGGTAGTAAATGTACAAGGTGGCGGTCCTAAAGGACAGGCAGAAGCTGTGAAAATGGCTATTGCACGCGCACTGTGCGACGTGAATCCTGAATTCCGTCCTGCTTTGAAGAAAGAAGGTCTGATGACACGTGATGCACGCTCTGTAGAACGTAAGAAGTTTGGTAAACGTAAAGCTCGTCGTAGCTTCCAGTTCTCTAAACGTTAATCGCTGGTACACTTTTTATTTAACAGTAAAGAAATTATTACAATGGAAGAAAATAAAAGCCTTCACCAGCAGTTACTAGAAGCTGGTGTACACTTCGGCCACCTGAAGAAAAAGTGGAACCCAAAGATGTTGCCTTACATCTTTGCCGAAAAAAATGGTATTCATATTATAGACCTCAATAAAACTATTGATGGTTTGCAGGAGTCTGCTGCTGCATTGAAATCTATCGCTAAAAGCGGTAAGAAGATCATGTTCGTAGCTACTAAAAAACAAGCTAAAGAAATAGTTGCTGAAGCAGCAGCTAAAGTAAATATGCCGTTCGTTACAGAACGTTGGTTGGGTGGTATGCTTACCAACTTCCAAACTATCCGTAAGAGCGTTAAGAAAATGCAGAGCATTGAAAAAATGCTGGCTGACGGTACTATGGACAGCGTTACTAAAAAAGAACGTTTGACATTGACTCGCAGCAAAGACAAAATGGAAAAAGTATTGGGTGGTATCAGCCAAATGGGCCGTACTCCTGCTGCTTTGTTTATGGTTGACATCAGCCACGAACACATTGCTCTTGCTGAAGCTAAACGTCTTGGTATCAACACATTTGCAATGGTAGATACGAACAGCGACCCTACTAAAGTAGATTTCGCTATTCCTTCTAACGACGATGCTACTAAATCAATAGCTATCGTAGTTAACTATCTTACTGCTGCAATCATGGAAGGTTTGCAAGAACGTTCTCAGAATAAAGAAGAAGAAGAAACAGAAGAAGTTGCTACAGAACGTATGCGTGGTTTAGACATCGACGAAGAAGGTGGTGAGAAAGGCGAACGTCGCGGACGTGGTGCTGGTGCAGGCCGTGGTGCAGGTGCCGGTGCAGGTCGTCAAGGCGCTGGCGGTAACCGTGGTGGTGGTTCTCGTCCGGGTGGTGCAGGTGGCCGTGGCCCTGGTGGTGGCGGTAGCCGTCCAGGTGGTTCTCGTCCGGGTGGTGGTGCTGGTCGTCCTGCAGGTGCTAGGTAATCGTAGCTACAACTATAGAAATAACAAATTATTAAAGCCCCGCAGTTTGGGGCTTTAATGCAAAAAGTGAAATTCGCAAACGATTTTAAAATTTATAAAAGGATATTACAATGAGTACAATAACAATATCTGCAGCTGATGTAAATAAACTGCGCCAGCAAACAGGTGCAGGCATGATGGATTGCCGCAAAGCATTGATGGAAAGTGAAGGTGATTTTGAAAAAGCAATTGACTATCTGCGCGCAAAAGGCCAGAAAGTAGCTGCTAACCGTAGTGACCGCGAAGCTAAAGAAGGTGTAGTTATCGCTAAAGCTTCTCCTGATAATTCTTATGGTGTTATCCTAAACCTGAGCTCAGAAACAGATTTTGTTTCTAAAAATGCTGAGTTCATTGCTTTTGCTCAAGGACTTACTGATATCGCTCTGAACAATAAAGTAGCTTCAATTGATGAGCTGAAAGCAGCTGCTATGGAAGGTGCTACTGTTGGCGATAAATTGTTGGAAATGGTAGCAAAGATTGGTGAGAAAATCGACATCGTTCGTTTTGAAACTATGACTGCTGCTGCGGTTGTTCCATACATCCATGCAGGTTACCGTATCGGTGTATTGGTTGGTTTGAACAAAGCTGCTAACGATGCAGTTACCACAGCTGGTAAAGACGTTGCTATGCAAATTGCTGCAATGAACCCATTGGCTGTTGATAGCGATAGCGTGCCTGCTGAAGTTATCGAACGCGAAAAAGCTATTGCTTTGGAACAAGTTGCTGCTGAAGGTAAAACAGGTGACATGGCTGAAAAAATTGCTATGGGCAAACTGAACAAATTCTTCAAAGAGAATACATTGTTGCCACAAGCGTTTGTAAAAGATAATGGTAAAACTGTAGCCGATTATCTGAAAAGCGTAGAAGCTGACCTTACAGTTGCTTCGTTCAAACGTATTGCTGTTGGTGCATAATTAACAACCTCCATATTTTATATTACAAGGGTGGCTACTGCCACCCTTATTTTATTTATATATTTGCCCTGTGAGAGTTAGTATAGCTTTAGCCCTTGTTATAGTGTGTTTGCATATTACTGCTATTGCACAAACGCTTCCTAATGTCGACTCTTTAATAGCAGAACTGCCTAAAGCAAAACAGGACACTAACAAATTCAATCTGCTTCAGGAAATATCGAACATCTACTTTAAGCAAAATCCTGATTTAGGAATAAAATACGGCAAAGAGGCACTAGACCTTGCTACTGAAATACATTACGAATATGGCTGCATGAAAGGTAACAATCTGATGGCTCGTTGTTATGCAGTTCAAAATAAGCTACCCGAAGCACTAAAATATTTTAATGCTGCACTTGCAGTAGCACGGAATATGAAAAATCC
The DNA here is from genome assembly GCA_018267965.1 of Bacteroidota bacterium. GTDB lineage: Bacteria > Bacteroidota > Bacteroidia > Chitinophagales > Chitinophagaceae > Polluticoccus. Next base: position 512,169 of record JAFDXK010000002.1, read on the forward strand.
GCGCTTTGAAGCAATACTCTTATCGTCGATAAGTGCGGTATATGCAACAAATAGCGATTACGACAAAGCATTGCAATATGCTATGCAAGCCAAAGCAGTCAACGAAAAGGCAGGTATAAAGTACATGGTAAACCTGATGACAAACATCGGCTACTTATACGTAACACAAAATAAACATAAAGAAGCACTGCCTTATTATGAAGAAGGTATAAGACAAGCATTAGACCCCGGAAGTGAGTCAGACAGCAGTGTAATTGCTGACCTTTACTTGAACCGCGGTACTGTATATTTTGCAGTCGGAGATTACGTTGCGGCATTGCAGGATTTTGTCAACGCGGGCGAGATACTGAATAAGCTACAGCAAACAAGAACCCTTGGTATGGCTTATGCAAACATGGGTGAAACTTATTCACAAATAGCAGCCGGGAAAAGCAAGGTAGCCCTGCCTGACAGTTTGCGGGATAAAAACGCATGCCTTTTAAAGGCTGAACAATATCTCAATAAGGCACGTGCAATAGCGGAAGAACTTCATTCTATATATATACGATCTGAGGTATACAATAGCTTATCCGGCATATATGTTCAGATGAATAAATATCCGGAAGCTTACCGCTACCTTAAGCTTAGCCATGAAATGAAGGATAGCCTGCAGAATATTGATAAAGAGAAAGAATTTGCCAGGATGGAAGCTCAGTTGCTTGTTAAAAAGCAAACAGACTCCTTGAACTACCTGAATGCCATCAAAGACAAAGAAATTGCCAAACGTAAGGTAGAGAGAAATGGAGCCATTGCTCTGATTAGTCTGGTAGGTATTATTAGTTTGCTTCTCATCAACCGCCAGAAACTGAAGCACCAGCAAAGACGAAAAGAAGCCGAAGCTGAAACTCAACGTATATCAGAATTAGCCAAGCAACAGCTTGACGATTTTACAAGAAGCATACAGGAGAAGAATGACCTGATTGAAAAATTCACTACCGAAATTGAAAAATACCAGGCCTTACCATGTAGTAACGAACTGCCCGAAAAAGAGAGTTCTTTACTCTTATTGCAAAACTCTGTAATACTTACTGAAGACCAATGGGTAGATTTTCAGTCGCTTTTTGATAAAGTACATAGTGGCTATATTAACCGGGCAAAAGGCAAATACCCGGAACTTACTGCTGCTGAACTACGCTTCTTTGTACTGACTAAACTGGGCCTCAGCAATAAGGAAATGGCAGCTATGTTGGGTGTAAGTATGGAGGCGGTAAGGGTAAGCAAGCACCGTTTATTGAAAAAAATACAGCTTCCTGATGGTATTTCTTTGGAAGAAACTGTACAAGCGGTATAAAAAATCATCTCTCCATTTTATTGATTATCAATAAGTTATAGTATATCGTTACTGTAACGTTACAGTAACGCCTAACTGTAACGGCGTTGTAACGCCCAAAATTTGCATTCAGGTCTTCTCTGATGCCATCTTTACATTGCCCCTTATAAAACAGGCATCAAACAATGGATAAGTTTTCAATTATGTCGATTGTGGTTGTTTGTATGGTGATTGTCAGCATCACAATCTTAGCTTGTTATCCTATTTAAAAAAACAAATTAATAAAGGATAAGTCAAACAAAACGACCAAACAAAGCAAACAAGTAAAACAACAAACTACTCACTACCCCTTTTCATTTTTGAAAAGGGGTATCGTGGGGAAAAGATTAAGCATGAATAGTTTTATATATGTTGATAACCATAATAGGGAGACATGTATAAGTGAATATCATAACGCACCGAGAGAGAGACTTTACCCCTATATGGCGCGTTAGAACCGGGATAATATCCCGGTTTTTATTTTATAGGCTCTTCTTTAGCCAGTTTGAACTCACGGGTAATACCGTCACCCACTTGTTTGCCATCTTTATCCCAAAGTGTAAGAGTAACAGAAGGAGAACCCATTGGCACATTCTTCAGGAAATAAGGCTGCCAGGTTGTGATGGTAAAACTGGTGTCAACTCCTTCGGCCTTTAGTTGTGCTTTTACCTTATACCCCGTATCAGATAAGCTACAGTTCCACACATAGAAATCAAGCAATAGATTTTGCGTATTCTTATCGCCTATATAGTCGCCTTTAGGGCGGCTATAGAATACCATAGGTGTTTTAGGTACTTCCATTTTTTGCAGTTTACCTTTCTCATCTATCTTGAAATGGTACAAGGCAGATGCTCCTTTACTCTTAATAGATTCGTGATATGAACGAGACAGGAATACTAACACGTAGTGCTCTCCGCCTTTAGGCAATACCACCTCATGTTTAGGTTCATATAGCGCTGCATATGGTTTATTGTCTAATATAAAATGGATATGTTGCCCCTTATCAGAGTTATTGCACATTTTATTGTCGGCATCGCTCGTCTGATTCTTTAACTCATAGTTTTTTACATCAAAGGCAAAGCTCAGTTTTACAGAGTCTGTGCCTTGAGCCGCTGCAGTTACATTGGCAATTGACAACTGCGCATCGGTATATTCAGGAGAGCCTGTAACAGGTACAAGTTCTACCGGGGCAACAGCAGGTGTTACTATAGCGGTATCAGTTTTTGCAGCATTTCCTTCGCCTGTATTGTTATTGCCACAAGAAGCGAAAAACAACGAAACCCCTGCCACTGCAAGGGCTAATTTTTGAATATTAGCCATAGTTGTAATTTTTATCAAATCTACAGGCTATTTTTTAAATAAATTTTAAGTATTTCCTATCCTGTAATGAATAGATTTGTGACCTGATTTTTTAATTTTTACATCCGGATTTTCGGCAGACCAAAAAATGCTCACAACAGCAGAAATATTAAAACGTGTCAGGCACATTGAGATAAAAACCAAGGGGCTGAGCAACCATATCTTCGCCGGTGAATACCACTCTGCTTTTAAGGGCAGGGGTATGTCATTCAGCGAAGTAAGGGAATACACTCACGGCGATGATGTGAAAAATATTGACTGGAACGTAACAGCCCGTTTCTCTCATCCCTTTGTAAAGGTATTTGAAGAAGAAAGGGAACTGACCGTAATGCTGCTGGTAGATGTGAGTGGCAGTTCATTGTTTGGTACACAACAGAAAATCAAGCGAGAGCTCATCACTGAAATCAGCGCTGTGCTTTCTTTTTCTGCCGCTACTAACAATGATAAAGTAGGCGTTATATTTTTCAGCGACAAAGTTGAAAAGTTTATCCCCCCTAAAAAGGGTCGTAGCCATATATTACGCATCATCAGGGAGTTGATTGCATTAGAACCGTCTCAGAAAAATGGTACTAACATACGTGTAGCATTAGAATACCTGAACCAGGTATTGAAGAAAAAGACTATTACGTTTTTACTAAGTGATTTTATTAGTGAACCTTATGAACAGGCTTTGCAACTGGCTGCACGCAAGCATGACCTTGTAGGCATACAGGTATATGATAAGATGGACGGCGACATGCCCCAGGTTGGATTGATACAACTGATGGATGCAGAGAGTGGAAATCTTAAGTGGATAGACACAGACGATAAAACTGTTCGTATGCAATACTCGCAAGGGTTTGCGCAGCATAAAAAATATTGTGTGCAGTCATTCAGAAAGAGTGGTGCTGCATTGCTGGACATCCGCACCGATTTGGATTATGTAAAAGAACTTCAAACATTTTTTAAAGCAAGATAATAGATGGCCAAAGTATTGAAATATAGTTTGGGCGTTTTATGCTTTTTGTTAGCAGCATTGCATCTTCATGCCCAAAATACTAAAGTAGGTGCGAGGATAGATGCAGCACAGATAATGGTTGGCGACCAGGCAAGATTATTCATCGAAGCAAAACATAACACTGCTGAAGGGCAATTACAATGGGCTACAATACCTGATACATTTAATAAACTGGAGATAGTAGAACGAAGTAAGATTGATACCATTAAAAATGGCAGCGAAGTAACGTATAAGCAGCGCTTGCTGATAACTGGGTTTGATTCGGGCTTGTTTTTAGTGCCCTCTTTTGCGTTCTCTGTATTGCCCGCATCAGGTACGCCATACACAGTGCAAACAGACTCTTTCCCTATACTGGTGCAAACAGTAGCGGTTGATACTACGAAAGGTTTTATTGACATCAAGGGTATCAGGCAAGTAAAAGGTTCATGGCTGGATTACCTGGTGTATATAATCGGTGGTATCATCTTTTTGATATTGGTGGTAGCTGTAGTATGGTATTTTGCGAAAAACAAAAAAGCTGCAATGCCTGCTATCGTTCCACAGGCACCTAAAGAAACACCACAGGAAAAGGCTTTAAGATTATTGTCTGCACTTGAGCAGAAGAAGCTTTGGGAGAACAACCAGCCTAAGGAATATCTTACCGAGCTGGTAGATATACTTCGCTATTATATCGAAGAACGTTTCAGTGTGGATGTGATGGAGTGTACTTCGGACGAAATATTGTACAAAGCAGCAGTACATAAAGAAATGTCGGCACATAGATTGTTATTGTCAAACATTTTGTCGATAGCAGACCTTGCCAAATTTGCTAAGGCACAGCCAACACCGCAGGAACATTTATCAGCAATGGAATACGCGCGCCAATTTGTTGCCGCCACTAAGCCAATAATTGTAGAAGAACCAACACAAACACAATCGCCGCAATCATGAGTCCGTATTTAGATTGGAAACATTTGAGCTTTGCCAACCCTGCTTACTTTGGGTTGCTACTGCTTATTCCATTCATGATATGGTGGCAACAAAGAAGTAAGCGTAATGATAACCCATCGATACGCTTAACCACTTTATCAGGCATCGCGAATGTGAAGCCAACTTGGAAAGTGCGTTTCCGACCGGTGTTATTTGTATTGCGGGTATTATCATTGGTTGCTTTATCCATTGCCCTCGCAAGGCCGCAATCCAGTAATACCACAGAAAACATTGATAGTGAGGGTGTAGATATTGTTTTGTCTATAGACGTATCAGGTAGTATGCTGGCAGAGGATTTTCAGCCTAACAGGGTAGAGGCTGCTAAGAAAGTAGCTTTGAACTTTGTAGACCAGCGCCCTACAGACAGGCTGGGCCTAGTTATATTTTCAGGAGAGAGTTTTACACAATGCCCGATAACCATAGACCATAATGTACTGAAAGAACAACTGAGCCAGATAAAGAGTGGCTTGCTGATGGATGGTACTGCGATTGGTATGGGTTTGGCTACTGCCGTAGACAGGTTGCGTTATGCAAAAGGTAAGAGTAAAGTAATCATATTGCTGACTGATGGTGTGAATAATACAGGTTTGATAGACCCGATAACTGCACTGGAAATTGCTAAATCATATAAAGTAAGAGTGTATACTATAGGGGTGGGAACAGAAGGACAGGCACCATTCCCTATGCAAACGCCTTTTGGTATTCAGAAACAAATGATGCCTGTGCAGATAGATGAAGCCTTACTTACTAAGATAGCTAAGGAGACAGGCGGTAAATATTATCGTGCTCGTAATAACAAAGCTTTGGAGTCTATTTATGCAGATATAGATAAACTGGAAAAAACTAAGGTAGAAATAAGCTCTTACAAGCATTACGCGGAGCTGTTCTTTCCTTTTGCTTTGGTGGCTATTATCTGCTTATTGTTGGAGATGGTATTGAGATATACGGTGTTTAGGAGTATTACTTAGGAAATGAATTAGTAATATTTTTTTATCAGCGCGACTGAATCGTAATACGTATAGTTTGGATGTGCATTTCGTATACTTTCAGGGTCTGAGGAGCTATAAAAATCTTTTTCTATTATCATCGTTTTAAAGATGCGTCTGTACCAATTCAATAGTTGCTCACTATTGTTCCGCCTTTCCATGATGAATCCCATAGTATAGTTGTGCAGGGATTTAAAACCTGAAATATCAAACTTTACATCTTTTGAAATGAGTACCTGTTTAACATTGTCAGTATACAGAGCATCTCGAAATTCTTTAAAGCTCAACAGTGTTTCATTGTTTTTGCTTTTGAAGAGCGAATTGTTATCAATATCCGCAACTATCCATTTGTTAGCCTCTTTGTCAAATACTTCAATTAATGTATGCTCATCATCCAGTCCATTTTTCATGTCTGATGCTATTCCTCCTACAATACGGGTTTTGTAACCCTGTGCATTTAATACTTTACAAGTAAAGTCTGCAATATGGCTACACGTAAGATAAATTTTATCATGGGTTGCTTTATCGCATAGTTGCGTCCAGGAAGATTTATTGTCTATATCTCCGTGCGTATGTATCCATGCAAGGGCACTAAGCAAAGCCCTGAGATTATGATTGTAAACAATGATCTGATAATTGTTCTTTTCGGGGAATATAATTCTATACAGGCCTTCTTTTCTCATGTCAATTGCATTATTGCCTGCTTTGTATATGCCAGGTTGTATAATGAGTTGCTGAGGCAAAAAAGGAGTATTCTCTTTAACTGTAGAGATGATAATGTCGTTTATAGTGTCGTTATATAAATAACAAGAGTACTTCCCTTGTATTTTAGAGTTGCTGTAAATAACATCAGTATTATTGCTATTTCTCATCATAGCTCTGATATCATTTTTAAAAATAACGAAGAAACAGACGTTTATTGTTATGCTCGTTATTGTAATAAATAAAAAGACTCTTTTCCTGTTCCCGGTGAGTGTCAATGGAAATACTTATATGTAACAGCACGAAAGTAAGTCTATTGTCACAATTGCTAAAGAATAATAATTTTTCTAAACTATTCTTAAAGTTGTGAGCAGAGTTTATTAATTAAATGTTATAACGGCAATTGAATTATTTCATAGCTTCTGCTTCCTTCTGCAAGGCAAACATCTTATCGCGCAAGCGTGCAGCTTCCATAAAGTCTAATTCTTTGGCTGCTTTCTCCATCGCTTTTTTGGTTTGTGCTATCAGCTTATCCAGTTGTGCTTTGGTTTTGTATTCTACTTCGTCTTCTGCAGCTATTGGTGTTAGTTCTTCGTGCAGTGCATATTTATTATTTTCATCATAGCCTTTTATTTCAAGCACCGATGTTTGTTTGAATACTTCTTCTTTCGATTTGATAACCGTGCGTGGTGTTATGCCGTGTTCTGTATTGTATTTGATTTGCTTTTCACGACGGCGTTGGGTTTCATCCATCGTTTTTTGCATACTCTGGGTTATCTTATCTGCATAGAAGATTACCAAGCCATCTGCATTACGTGCCGCACGCCCTGCCATCTGTGTAAGCGAACGCACATTACGCAGGAAACCCTCTTTGTCTGCATCCAGTATCGCCATGAGTGATACCTCAGGTAAGTCGAGACCTTCTCTTAATAAGTTCACACCCACTAATACATCGATATTGCCTAAGCGCAGGTCGCGCAGTATTTCTACACGTTCCAAAGTATCAACTTCGCTATGTATGTATTTGCTTTTGATGTTGATGCGTTTCAGGTATTTATCCATTTCCTCTGCCATGCGTTTGGTAAGTGTGGTTACCAATACACGGTCGCCACGTTGCACACGCTTATCTATTTCATCCAACAAATCATCTACCTGGTTCATGCTCGGGCGTACTTCTATTGGCGGGTCTAGTAATCCAGTAGGCCGAACCACCTGCTCTACTACCACGCCGCCTGTCTGCTCTAGTTCATAATCTCCCGGTGTAGCGCTTACAAATACTACCTGATTGAGCATCCCTTCAAACTCATGAAAGTTGAGCGGGCGGTTATCCAATGCACTTGGTAAACGGAAACCATAATCAACTAAATTCAATTTCCTGCTGCGGTCGCCGCCATACATACCGCTTATTTGCGGAATGGTTACGTGGCTTTCATCTATCACTAATAAGTAATCATCAGGGAAATAATCTATCAAACAGAATGGCCGCGTGCCGGGGCTGCGCCTGTCCAGAAAGCGTGAGTAATTTTCGATACCACTGCAATACCCCAATTCCTGTATCATCTCCAAATCATAGTTCACACGCTCTTTGATGCGTTGCGCTTCTAATGGTTTGTTGATGCTTTTGAAATATTCTATTTGTTTGTGCAGCTCATCCTGTATCTCATGAATGATTTGTACCATTTGGTCGCGCGGGGCGAGATATAGATTGGCAGGAAAGATGGCAGCATTCGTCATTTTGCCGATGCGCTTGCCTGTATCTACTTCAAAGCTTTCAATCTCTTCTACCTCATCACCAAAGAAAGTAATGCGATAACCGTAATCAACATAAGGCAGGTTAATGTCAACAGTATCACCCTGTACACGGAATGTGCCACGTGAAAACTCTCCCTGGCTGCGTTGATAGAGTGCATTAACCAAACGGTGTAAAAACTGGTTGCGGCCAATGTTATCACCCGTATTGAAACGGATGATACCTGCTGCATAATCTGTAGGATTACCCATACCATATATGCAACTCACAGAAGCAACTACTATGATATCGCGCCTGCCGCTGAGCAAGCTACTGGTAGCACGAAGGCGTAGTTTTTCCAGCTCTTCGTTAATGCTTAAATCTTTTTCGATGTAGGTATTGGATGTTGGTATATAGGCCTCGGGCTGGTAGTAATCGTAGTAACTTACAAAATACTCCACCGCATTATCAGGAAAGAACTGTTTGAACTCACCGTACAATTGTGCCACCAAAGTTTTATTGTGTGTAAGAACCAATGTTGGTTTCTGCACTTCCTGTATCACATTCGCCATAGTGAAAGTCTTACCAGAGCCGGTAACACCAAGCAAGGTTTGAAACTGTTCTCCTTCATTCAGCCCTTTCACCAGTTCTGCAATGGCAGAAGGCTGGTCGCCGGCAGGAGCATATGGACGCGCGATGTTGAACATGGGATACCAAATTTACGGGATTTAATTTCTGCTTAGTAATTGAATTGGGCTTACAGATCCGCAAATATCATGTTACGGATGTTATATTTTAATGCAGAATCAAATTGCGCCACTTGTATATGTCTTTGTTGCAGTGTAGGAAGCCCTATAGCCTGACACCTCGCATTGATAACGGCTGTATCTTCAGGGTTAAATTTAAACGGCCAGTAATGGTATGGTTGATAATTGCCGTATTTCTGACGGCCATACTTTACCATGTAGTCAACAAAAACGGCATATTGATTGTGTGGTAAATTACCTTCCTCTACTTGTTTCAATAATTCTTGTTGTATGTCTTTGCGTGGATTGCTGTAGCAATGTTGTAACATGAACTGCAAGTCATTACTTATTATAGGTAAATGCCCACGACGTACAAAAAATTTGTAGTGCCCAACAGAATCTCTATCAGATTCTGATAGCCCGATAATTTTTTCGCCCGGGTAACCGTATTGTTTTATAAAAGCTTGTATCGTTCGGTATTGCTTACGATTATTATGCCGCCAGCGGGAATAATCATATAATTTCCAAAGAAAAAATCCATCATTGACCCTCCCAGTCAGCTTTTGGTCATGAGCAAACATATTATCAATAGTACGGGCAAGTGGAAGATTGATATGGGATTGGTAAATTTTATATAAGCTATCGTAGCTGTTGATGATCTTATATGCACGTGGATAATTTTGTACTGTTGTTGTAATTGCATTCGCACGCACCTGCCATAACGGGATACCCTGCAAAAAACATTTGGTGAGCCACTTGTAAACTTGGGGGGTATCATTTAATACACAAGCTATTTGCAGTGCTTTGAAACAATGACGAGCATATACAAATGAATAGCCTGAATACAATGAATCTAATTTAATTGCGGCAGTTTTATAATCGCCACGAACTATACATTCATCAGCGCGGTTATTGATGTGGTAATAATTGATATAGTTTTGTGCGCGACTACTAACAGATAATATAAGCAGATATATGCAGCATAATAGCCTCATTGTGTTGTATTAATTTAATCCTGCAGTAGGTGTTTCATTCATATTCAGCAATAGCTTTTTTGACAAAGCAGCCAATAGTAGGGTCTTCACACTTTCGTGGCTCAGGCTCATAGTACTAGCTACAACACTTATCAGTGAACCTTCTTTAACATCTACATTAAAATCAACTACTGCCACGTCTGCCAGCAAAGAGAGAGTAGCCATGTGTAGCTCTTGTGGTATTTGTGTTACAAAGACATTTGCTTTTTCAGCAAAGCCGAGATTGGTAAATCGTTTTTTGTATTCGTTGTAAAGTGTGATTATTTGTGGTTCAGTATAGCCTGCAAATACATCTTTCATTGTCACGAATCCCATCAACTCTTCGTTGCTCATAGATGTGTCAGCTTCTGCCATAGAAAACATGAGACAGAGAATAGCTTCTTTGTATAAATTTGGTTCCATAGAATTACTGTTCTACTTCTGAAGTAGCTACTTTGGTAGCTTGTGACAGTTCGCGTATCAGCATCGGGTCACGTTCGATGGCATTACCAACTACAATGATGTTGGCACCGGCTTTGCAGTTTTCATAAACCTTTTCCGGTGTATGAATACCGCCACCAACGAATAAAGGCAAAGCGATATGACTGCTTACCTTTTGTATCATCTCTTTGCTGATGGGATTGCGAGCACCACTGCCGGCATCCATATAGATGATGTGTTTGCCCTGCAGTTCTCCTGCCCATGCAGTGCATAATGCTATGTCGGGTTTGTTGGCGGGTATAGGCGCAGCGTGGCTCATATAAGATACTGTTGTTGGTGTGCCGCCATCTATTACCATATATCCTGTAGATATTACTTCGAGTCCGCTGGCTTTTACAGCAGGTGCAGAAACTACATGTTGGCCTATGAGCAATTCTGGGTTGCGTCCTGATATAAGAGAGAGGTAAAGCAATGCATCTGCATAAGGAGTAACCTGTGCCGGGCTGCCGGGGAATAAAATAACAGGTATATCGCTCTCTGCTTTAAATCTTTGTATGCATGCATCAAGATTATCTGCTAATACAAGACTGCCGCCCATCAACACATAATCTACTTCAGCATCGTTGCAAAGTGAGGCAAGATATGGCATGTCAGCCGGGGCAGATTTATCAGGGTCTACCAACACAGCAAAACCACTGCGCCCTTTGCGCTTCATTGATAGCAGTTGTTGATAGATTTTTCCTGTAGCCATATCCAATGCCTTTCCCGTGACACAAAAAAACGGAATTAATCGCTCTTATGCCACAAAAACTTTCAAATAAGTATAGATTATTTCTTCAATGCATCGCGAATCTCCATTAGCAGCATGTCTGTAGATGACGGGCCCGGAGGAGGTGCAGGTGCTTCTTCTTTTTTCCTTTCCAGCTTAGTCATGGCACGAATAATCAGGAAAATACAGAAGGCAACAATTAAAAAATCAACAATGGTTTGAATGAAATGTCCGTATGCGAAAACGTTAGCGCCTGCTGCCTTTGCATCAGCCAGTGTCTTATACTGCACATCACTGCTCAAATTCACAAACTTATCGTCAAACTTGCTCCCTTTTCCGAATATTCCAATAATGGGCATCAATATATCATCTACTACTGCAGAAACGATTTTGCCGAATGCAGCACCGATGATAACACCGACTGCAAGGTCCATCACATTTCCCTTCATTGCGAAGGCTTTAAAATCTTTAAGGAAACCCATGATATTATGTTTTGTTGTAGGATAAAACTAACTAATAAGCATTGAAAAAGGAAATGACTGCACGGAAACGGCATGACGTAACATTTAGGTAATGCCATAAATTTTTTCGATACCAAGTATAGAGACAAAATATACGCAGGAAACGTTTTTTATAAAAAATGTTTCCATAGTTTTGCCCCCGATTATGGAGACACTAACAAAAATACTCAGTGCATCCGCAGAATTGTTCAGGCAATATGGCTTTAAAACAATTACTATGGATGATATAGCGAGAAGGGCGGGTATTTCTAAAAAAACGCTCTACCAGCATTTCGCCAACAAAAATGAAGTGGTGAATGAATCGGTTGCATGGTTTCAACAAAATGTAACAGGCAATTGCCTGAACATCCTGAATGAAGCTGAAAATGCCATAGAAGGCATGGTGAAGGTGATGGGGATGTTCGACCAGGTATTAGGTAACATGAACCCGTCCGGAATGTTTGAATTGGAGCGTTATTACCCGGATGCCTTCAAAAACTTCAGGGATTATATGATGGAGCATGATATTGCCGCCATTAAAAAGAACATCCTGTGGGGAATGGAAGAAGGTTTATACCGAGAAGGATTGAAAGCAGATTTCATGGCGCGGTACAGGATGGAAATATCTATGCTGGTATTGCACCCCGATTTAATGATCAACAACCATAACGATTTGAAATTCGTTATGCACGAAGTGAGTGAACACTTCCTGTATGGCATAATGACGCCGAAAGGAGAAAAATTATACCAGAAATATAAAGAGAAATATATAAAGCAAGTTTCAACATTATGAGACGACTGATAACACAAACCACACTAGCACTAATCCTGTTGCCGTTTGCAGTGAATGCACAAACGGATGCTAATAAGGAAATCAAAGTACTAAGCCTTGAGGATGCTAAAGCATATGCGGTAAAGAACAATGCTGCTGCTAAAAATGCACGCCTTGATGTGAAAATACAAAGGGCAAAGAACGCCGAAGTAACCGGCATTTCGTTGCCCAATGTCAGTGTACAAGGGCAATACTCGCAATATTTAGACCCTTTTAAGTCTTTTGTTCCGGGAGAATTTGTAGGACAGCCGGGTACATTTATTCCTGTACAGTTTACGCCTACATACACTACGAATGCTGGCGCTACTGCATCTCAAATTTTATTTGACGGTAGCGTAATGGTAGCATTGCAAGCCAAGAAAGCAATTGTAAAAGTAATAGAACAAGGAGCGCAATTGACGGAAGAAGAGATTCGTTACAATGTGCAGAAAGCTTATTACGGACTGGTAATTGCAGGGAAGCAATACAATATCTTAAAAAGCTCGTTGCAAAATGGTCGCAAAATGGCCAATGAAATGCATGTAATGCAGCAAACGGGTTTTGTAGAAAAAATAGAAGTAGACAGGACTGACGTACAAATCAATAACCTTGCAGCAGACAGCATCAGAATTGGCGGGCTGGTAACAACAACTGAACAATTGCTGAAGTACAGCATGGGCATGGATATGGCTCAACCTTTAGTATTGTCAGATACCACATTAGAGATGACGCTTGCAGATGCCGATGGGTTGTTGCTGCAAGGTGAAGATTATACTGATCGCACTGATTTTAACATGTTACAGTCGCAACTAAGACTAAATCAATATGACTTGAAAAGACACAGGTTGTCAGGCTTGCCATCGTTAAGCACATTTATAAGTGCCGGTTACAACTATGCCGCAAATAAGTTTGACAACTTATTTGATTTCAGGTTTTATCAGTCAAGTGTTAACTGGGGCTTGGGTTTAAGGATGCCGATTTTTGATGGTATGCAACGTTATAATCGCGTGAAACAGGCAAAGCTGGCTATAAAAAAATCATACAACAGTATTGAAGAACTGAAGTTGGCTATCGATTTCCAGACAGATATGTCGAAAACGAATTACAAGAACAGCTTGATAGCATTGGAAAATAAAAGAAGGAACCTTGATCTGGCTAACTCTGTATTGGACCTGGCCCAAAAGAAATATAAAGCAGGTGTAGGAAGTAACCTCGAGCTTACTTCTGCGCAAAATGATATGCTGATGGCACAAAACAATTATTTCAGCGCTATGCTGGATGTTATCAACGCAAAATCAGATCTACAAAAAGCATTAGGACAATTCAAATAATCAACATTAACCAACGTATAATAAAATTAATATAGCATGAAACGCACTATTTATCTATTGTTATTACCTACTATCATTCTCGCAGCGTGCGGTGGTGGTGACAAGAAAAATAAGATCGACGAAGAATTAACTAAACTGAAAAGTGAAAGAGCAGCACTGGATGAAAAAATAGCTAAGCTGGAAACAGAGGCAAATAAAGACAAACCTGCCAAAGCTATTTCTGTGTCTGTAATGGAAATGCAGCCACAGGCATTCAACGCATTTGTAGAAATACAGGCGCGTGTTAACGGTGAGCAAAGTGTACTGGCCACACCACAAGCAGCAGGTATAGTAGAAAAAATATTAGTTCGCCCCGGACAACATGTAAGTAAAGGTCAGACATTAGCTGTATTGGATGCTGCTGCTATTGAACAACAAATCAAGTCGATTGATGCACAAGTTGACCTGACTAAAGCTATATACGAAAAGCAACAAAAGCTCTGGGCACAAAACATTGGCTCTGAAGTTCAGTTGTTATCTGCAAAAGCCAGCTATGAAGCTACAGCAAAACAAAAGGCTGCTTTAGTAGCACAACGTAATATGTACAGCATTAAATCCCCTATAAATGGTACTGTTGACCAGGTAGATATAAAAGAAGGTGAGATGGCTGCGATAGGTATGTTAGGTATCAGGGTGGTAAATATGGATGCTTTAAAAATTCAAGCCAACCTTGGTGAAAACTACCTCGGCAAAGTTAAAGAAGGTGATGGTGTAAATCTTGTATTTGCTGAAGGTGATACTATCAAATCGAAACTGAGCTATGTATCTCAAGCCGTAGACCCTGTATCGCGTGCATTCCAGGTAGAAGTGCGTTTAGGCTCTAACAATAAACTGCACCCTAACATGAGCTGTAAAATGCAAATCGTTAATTATAAGAGCGGTAATGCTTTGATTGTGCCGGTATATGTAATACAGAAAACATCTGAAGGTGAAAAACTGTTTGTGGCAGAAGGTAATAAAGCCAAAGCTGTAATCGTAAAATCGGGCAGGAACTCGAACGGGCTTGTAGAAATATTAAGCGGGTTGAAGACCGGCGACAAAGTCATAACTGCAGGATATGCAGATTTAGATAACGGTGACGCGATATCTGTTCAGTAAGCAACGCAAACTATCTAACTGAAAAACATTAGTAATGAAAGACGTATTTAAGAAGTTCAGCCCGTCCAGCTGGTTTATAGATAACCGGACGGCGGTATATATACTTACCATTCTCATCACCGCAATGGGGTTGATGACTTACATGAACCTGCCTAAGGAGCAGTTTCCGGAAATTAAAATGCCGCAAATTATGGTGCAGACATTTTATCCGGGTACATCTCCTGAGAATATGGAAAACCTGGTAACGAAACCGATTGAAAAGCAGGTAAAGAACATTACAGGCGTAAAAAAGGTAACCAGTAATTCGTTCCAGGACTTTTCGATTGTACAGGTAGAGTTCAATACAGATATTAAAATACCACAGGCTAAACGCGATGTAAAAGACGCGGTAGATAAAGCAAAAACAGATTTGCCGAAAAACCTGCCTAACGAACCTGAGGTGAATGATATTGATTTTTCTGAGTTCCCTATTCTATACCTGAACATTTCCGGTAATTATGACCTGAATAAACTGAAAGAATATTCAGACCGTGTGAAGGATAAGATAGAGGACATGAAGGAAATCAAGCGTGTGGACATGGTGGGTGCCTTGAACCGTGAGATACAGATAAACGTGGATATGTATAAGATGACTGCAGCAGGTTTCACATTTGGTGATATTGAAAATGCAGTGGCTTATGAGAATATAACATCTACGCCCGGCTTGGTTTCGATGAACAACCAAAAAAGGATTTTGACTATTCGCAATGAATTTAAAAGTGCAGAACAGATAGGCAACCTGATTGTGAAAAACCAGCATGGCAAGGCGCTTTATATCAGAGACCTGGCAGATGTTGCAGACAATTTTGAAGAGCAGGAGAGCTATGCACGTCTTGACAACAAAAATGTAATTACACTCAATATCATTAAGGCAAAAGGTCAAAACCTCATTGAGGCATCTGATAAGATTCAGAAGTTGCTGGAGGAGATGAAGAAGAATGAGCTGCCTAAAGATTTGAAGATTGTCATTACAGGCGACCAGTCTGACCAGACACGTCATACTCTTGAGGACCTGGTGAACACCATTATCATTGGTTTCATATTGGTAACTATAATCCTGATGTTCTTCATGGGTGTGACGAATGCATTGTTCGTAGCATTGTCGGTACCGTTGTCTTCGGCTATTGCTTTCCTTGTATTGCCAACAATAGGCTTTACGCTAAATATGATTGTACTCTTCTCATTCCTGCTGGCATTGGGTATAGTGGTGGATGATGCGATTGTGGTTATTGAAAATACACACCGTATATATGATAATGGCAAGATGGACATTAAACAGGCTGCTAAATATGCTACTGCTGAGGTGTTCCTGCCGGTATTGTCGGGTACTGCAACTACCTTGATGCCGTTCATCCCACTCGCCTTCTGGAAAGGTTTGATTGGCTCATTCATGTTCTTCCTTCCTGTAACACTTATTATTACGTTAGTAGCATCATTGCTGGTGGCTTATATCATCAACCCGGTATTTGCGGTTGACTTTATGAAACCTCATAAAGCAAATGATGATGGCAGGCGCAGATGGAAAAAACGAGACAAAGTGTTGTTGATCATTTTTGTTTCATTGGCTGTGTTATGTTACTTAGCTCAGGCAATAGCGTTCGGCAACTTCATCCTATTCATTTACCTGTTTGTGTTGCTGGAGAAATTCGTGTTCGAAAAATGGATACATACTTTCCAGAATAAGACATGGCCTGCTGTTAAAGAATGGTATGTGAAATGGTTGAAGAAAGCATTGGCTAAGCCGAAGCGCACATTTTTTGCATCAATGGTTGTCATATTTGGTTCTTTTATCGTGTTTGGCAAATGGGGCCCTACTCCTGTATTCTTCCCGAGCGGCGAACCGAACTTTGCTTATGTATACCTGACGATGCCTGTAGGTACAGACCAGGCTTATACTAATACAGTGTTGCAGAGCTTGGAAGAGAAAGTGAACAAGGCTTTAGAAATCGATCATGCGACAGGTAAGACCAATCCAATAGTAAAATCAGTTATTGCGAATGTGACTGTAGGTGCAGTCGATCCAACAAGTGGAGAAGTGGGTAACTTCCCTAACAAAGGAAGGATAACTGTAGCCTTTGTAAAATATGCTGACCGTCATGGCAAATCAACGTCTGAGTATCTTGAAAAGATACGTTCGATGGTGAAAGACGTGCCGGGTGCTCAGGTAACAGTTGATAAAGAACAAGGCGGACCGCCACAACAGAAGCCTGTATTTATTGAAATAAAAGGTGATAACCTCGATTCTTTGATGGTAACTGCAGACAGGTTAAATAAATACCTGACAAAGAAACAGATACCCGGCGTTGAAAAACTGCAAAGCGACTTCCAGGCTAATAAACCGGAAATAGTATTTGATATTGATCGTGAACGCATGAACAATGAAGGTATTTCTACAGGGCAGGTTGTAGGTGGTTTGCGTACAGCTGTATTTGGTAAAGAAATATCACGCTTCCGCGATGCGAATGATGACTACCCAATTACACTGCGTTTGAAGAAAGACCAACGAGAGGATATTGATGCCGTGCGCAACATGCCGTTGATATTCCGTGATATGGGTATGGGTGGAATGATACGTGAAGTGCCAATGAGTGCGTTTGCAGATATTCACTATGGTAATACTTATGGTGGTATTAAACGTAAAGATCAAAAACGTGTTATCAACTTATCATCAAACGTATTGACGGGTTATAATCCGAATGACGTGGTGGCAGCCGTGCAACGTGAGTTGAACAATTTCACAGCGCCACAAGGTGTAACTTTAAAAATGGGTGGACAGCAGGAAGACCAGGCTGAGACTATGGGA
Organism: Bacteroidota bacterium; assembly: GCA_018267965.1. Classification (GTDB taxonomy): domain Bacteria; phylum Bacteroidota; class Bacteroidia; order Chitinophagales; family Chitinophagaceae; genus Polluticoccus. The sequence goes on from JAFDXK010000002.1 coordinate 529,849, forward strand.
TTCCTTGGTATGGCAATGCTGATATCAATATGTTTGATATTCCTGATACTGATTATTCAGTTTAACTCGTTCAGCCGTACTATTATCATTATGAGTGAAATTGTAATGAGTTGGGCTGGTGTGTTCCTCGTGACTACCATCGTAAGAAATGATTTCTCAATTGTAATGAGTGGTATTGGCCTTGTAGCATTGGCGGGTATTGTGGTACGTAACGGTATATTGCTGATAGAGTTTATGGACCTGATGCTGAAAGACGGTATGAGTGAATACGAAGCGATAGTAGAAGCAGGACGCACCCGTATGACGCCGGTATTGCTAACCGCAACCGCTGCAATATTAGGCCTGATTCCATTAGGTATAGGGCTGAATATTGATTTTGCATCTTTCTTCAGCACGCTAAACCCTCACATATATATAGGTGGTGATAGTGTTGCATTCTGGGGGCCACTGGCCTGGACGATGATATATGGTTTAAGCTTTGCTACATTCCTTACCCTGATACTTGTACCAGTAATGATGCTACTCGCATTCCGTCTGAAACGCAGAGTAAAGACATGGAGGGAAAAGATAAGTGCAGCTACTCAAGATTAATAAAGGTTGGATTTAGATATATAGATTGGTTAAGGGGCACATTTAAATGTGCCCCTTTTTTATATGTATATGATATAAATCACCCGGCAGATAGGGTATAAAACCGTATTCTTCCGTATTTTTGACGTTCCGAATAAATGAATATGTTAGATACCTCTGTTGCAAAGCCTGCTATGTTTGAAAAAGATAAAAAATCGGCGTTAGATGCCATTTCGCAGGCACAATTCATAGCTTTTGCCCCGTATGTTTTTCAGGCTTCTGTGATTTTACGTGATAGCGGCATACTGAAAGAAGTAGAAAATAGCAGAGCTCAAGGCATTACCATCGATGAGATAACGGCCAAAGTAAATATGAGCAGGTATGCAGTGCGTGTTTTGCTGGAAGCCGGATTAGGCATTGGCATTGTATTACGCAAGGATGATAAATTTACTTTGTCGAAAACCGGGCACTTCTTTTTGAATGACCCTATGACAAAAGTGAATACTGATTTCATGCGTGATGTTTGTTATGATGGTGCACAAGACTTAAAATCATCTTTAGAAGAAGGGAAACCGAAAGGGTTAAGGCATCTGGGTAATTGGGAAACTATTTATCAGGGGTTATCCATATTACCGGAACCTGCAAAAACAAGCTGGTTTCATTTCGACCATTATTATTCTGATAATGCATTCCCTGAAGCATTGCCTTTAGTGTTTGAAAGCAAGCCTAAGAAAATAATGGACATAGGTGCCAATACAGGTAAGTTCACACTGGCATGTTTGGACCATGATGCGAATGTTGAGGTAGGCTTGGTTGATTTGCAAGTGCAGTTGAATGTAGCACAAAAGAATATTGAAGCTGCAGGATATGCTAACCGTGTGCAGTATCACGAACGTAATGTGTTGCATAAAGAAACAGAATTACCGAAAGGCTATGACATCATTTGGATGAGCCAGTTTTTAGATTGTTTTTCTGATGATGAGATAGTTTCCATTTTACAGAAATGTTATAATGCACTGGATGAAAGTGGCAGGGTTTTCATCAACGAGACATTTTGGGACAGGCAACGTTTTGAGGCATCAGCATTTAGTTTGCAAATGACATCGTTATACTTTACTACGATGGCTAACGGCAATAGCCAGATGTATGACAGTAGGGTTTTTGTTCAATTAATTGATAAAGCAGGCTTTGAATTAGTTAAACAAACAGATAATATTGGACTGAGCCATACTATATTAGAACTCAGGAAAAAATAAATTTATTCTACGAATTAATACACCCTTATAGATTATGAGTATAGAAACTAATGTAGATGTCCTAATAATTGGTGCAGGTCCTTCCGGTACTATAGCTGCATCTATTCTTAAACAATCCGGATTGAATGTACAAATTGTGGAGAAAATGCAGTTCCCTCGATTTGTAATAGGTGAAAGTTTGCTACCACGTTGCATGGAAGCGCTTGAAGAAGCAAAGTTTTTAGACGCAGTAAAAGCTAAACATTTCCAGCAGAAAGACGGGGCAAAGTTTGTGATGGATGGTGCAATATGTGACTTCAACTTCTCACAACAATTCACCGAAGGATGGAAATGGACCTGGCAGGTGCCGCGTGCCGATTTTGATTTGACACTCGCAGATGAGTGTGTGAAAATGGGTATACCAATACATTATCAAACAGAAGTAACAGATATTAAGATCAGCGAAAATGGTACATCAGAAACTACCGTTGTAGATATTGAAGGCACCAAACATACCATCAATGCTAGATTTATAGTAGATGGTAGCGGTTATGGCCGTGTTATTCCGCGATTGTTCGGATTAGAAAGGCCATCTACCCAGGCTGCGCGGAAAACATTATTCTGTCATATGACAGACCCTAAACGTAGCGAAGCAGTAGAACCAAACCGTATTACCATCTATGTACACAATAAGAAAACATGGATTTGGGTAATACCGTTTTCAAATGGTAACACATCGGTAGGTTATGTAGGCAGCCCAGATTTTTTTGATAAATACCCCGGTAACCCCGAAGAACAATTTAAAGCACTGATACAGGCACAGCCTGAACTGGCAGTGCGTTTCGGAGAATCTAAAATGCTTTGGGAGCCGCGTACTCTGCAAAGCTGGAGTGCTACTACAGATACGTTCTATGGTAATGGCTTTGTGCTGACAGGTAATGTAACAGAATTCCTCGATCCGGTATTCTCTTCAGGTGTGACATTAGCATCTGTATCTGCACAGTTAGCAGCTAATATGGTGATACGCCATTTGAAAGGAGAACAAGTAGATTGGGCAAATGACTACATGAAGAAAATGATGACAGGTGTGGATGTTTTCCGTACTTATGTGAATGGTTGGTATGACGGTACATTGTTCAAGATATTCTTTGCAGAAAACCGCAACCAGGAGATTATGTCACAGATATGCTCGGTTCTGGCAGGCTATGTATGGGATGAGAACAATCCTTTTGTAAGAAACCACGAAAAAAATATCCGCACTTTGGGCAGATATTTGGAAAACACAAGTGTAACAGTATAATACATCAGTTTGCAGCCTGTAATCAATCATTGGATAGTTATAAATGAAACATCGATAATAAAGGACGGAAGTCCTTTATTGTTGTTTAATGTGCTACCTGATGCAACAGCGGAGAGTGCATACAGGGCATTGCAATGCAGCTACGCTAAGTTTTTTAAGATGGATTTGCTATGCAAATGGGCGTGGTTAGGTGCAGAAGCTTTGCTGAGTGGCAATGAGGGTATAGCCTACGAAGGGCTCGATAAAACAAAAATTGCAGTTGTGATTACTACATCAGATGGCTGCATAGATGTAGATAAAAAATATAAGGCAACAATAAATGAAATTGCCAGCCCTGCGCTGTTTGTGTATACATTACCCAATATCATGCTTGGAGAGATAAGTATTAGGCAAGGTTTTAAAGGCGAACAGGCTTGTTTGGTGAATGACCCATTTGATGCTAATGAATTATTCTTTTGGGTGAATGATTTGTTACAGAGCAGAAATACAGATGCTTGTTTATGTGGCTTTGTCAATGCAACAGCAACAAATAAAGAAGTCGTTTTGTTTTGGGTGACGAAAGGTGGTAATGGTATACCATTCACAACTGACAACATTAATAAGATTTACAACAACGCATGAGTAAACAGGCATATATAGTGAATACAGGTATCATTACAGCAATAGGTAATGACGCAAATGCTTGTTTACAATCCTTACTCCATCAAAAAACAGGTGTAGGTAAAGCAGAATACTTACAAACACACTGGAGTAATGAACTACCAGTGGCGGAAGTGAAAATGAGCAATGCTGATTTAGCTGCTCTTACCGGAGCAAGTGATAAATGGCCACGTACAGCTTTGCTGAGTGCGATAGCTGTGAAAGAGGCTTGGCAACCTTTTGCTGACGCAGCAAAAAATAAAAGAGTGGGATTCTTTTCTGCTAATACAGTTGGCGGGATGGATTTAACAGAAGCGGTTTATAAACAGTTTAAAGCAGATAGTGAATCTGTTGATTTCGATAATATTCGTAACCATGAATGTGGTGCGGTTACGCAATTAGTAGCCAAGCATTTTGGGTTTAATGACTTTGTAACAACTATCAGCACAGCGTGCTCTTCATCTGCCAACAGTATAATGATGGCGGCGCAAATGATAAGTAATGGCATGCTGGATATTGCCATTGCGGGTGGTGCAGATAGTCTTTCACGTTTTACATTGAACGGGTTTAATACCCTGATGATATTAGATAAGCAACCTTGCCAACCTTTTGATAATAATCGCAGAGGATTGAATTTAGGAGAAGGGGCAGGGTATGTATTGCTGATGAGTGAAAAGGCAATGAAAGAATGTGATGTAAATCCTTTAGCAATTGTTAGCGGGTATGCTAATGCCAACGACGCTTACCATCAAACAGCATCGTCGCCCGATGGGATAGGTAACAAACTGGCAATGGGTAATGCATTGAAGAAAGCAGGTTTAAAAACTTCTGATATCAGCTATATCAATTTGCATGGTACCGGCACAGCTAATAATGACAGTTCTGAAGGTAAAGCGATAGAGGCATTATTTGAAGGTAAGGTGCCATATGCTTCATCTACCAAGGCGTATACAGGCCATACGCTTGGTGCGGCGGGTGGAGTAGAGGCTGTATTCAGTACATTGGCTATCAAGCATGGAGTAGTATTCCCTAATATGCGTTGGCAAACACAGATGGAAGATGTAGGCTTCAAACCTGCAACTGAATTAATACAAGGCGTAGAGATCAATCATGTGCTTTCTAATTCATTTGGTTTTGGTGGTAATTGTTCATCATTAGTTTTTAGCAAGGGGTAATGGAATTATATCTCAATAGCACAGGCATCATCAGCGGAGCAGGCAATGAAATGACTGCCGGTAGATTACTTTGCAAAGAACCTGATTATAGTGGCTATATAGCACCTATGCAATTGCGCCGTATGAGTAAGGCTGTGCGTATAGGTATCGGTGCTTCTAAAATGTGTATGGAAAATGCGGGTATCGAGAAACCTGATGCTATATCTATTGGTACAGCCATGGGTTGCCTTGCAGATACAGAATTGTTCCTTACCAAAATGGTAGAACAGAATGAGCAAATGCTGACACCTACTGCTTTTATACAATCTACACATAATACAGTTAGCGGGCAGATTGCTTTATTGGCTGGGTGTTACGGACATAACCTTACGTTTGTTCAGCGTGGACATTCATTTGAACACGCACTTATTAATGCACAATTATATCTTGACGAACATAAGGATGAGAAGATGCTGGTGGGTGGTATTGATGAGCTGACAGAGAATAGTTACAAGGCTTTCAAATCAGGTGGAGTATACAACGATGATGTTGTTGCCGGCGAAGGCGCAGCATTTTTTATTGCTACTTCAAAACCTATGAACGATACAGCTGTTTGCATAAAAGATATTTACTGCTTTACGGCTGATAATGCAGATGATGCTGTTACTCAGGTAATATCTTTCAAAGAGCAAAACAATATCGCCAATATCGATTTACTGCTTTCAGGCAGAGACACTACTACTGCAAAGCTGTATGATAAAGTAGCGGCCTTATTCAATACCAGAGAAGAGACCTTCAAACAAAAATGCGGTGAATACCCTACAGCATCGTCTTATGCATTAGGTATGTTGTTACAGCGAGAAGAAAAGGTGAAACGCTCTGTAGTTGTAAATCATTTCAAGCATTATTATGCTTGCTGGTTGGTAGAAAGTATCTAACCGTATAGCTCTAAGTGGATAGATTTTTTATCATATCCTAACGCTTGTATGCGTTGTTTAGCCTCATCTATCATTACCTTCCATCCGCATAACATGAAGTCAGCGGGCTGATTGCCTTTGCACAATTCCTCATACACGTTGTGGACGTAGCCATTATTATATCCCTCAATATTCTCCCTGGATAGCACGGGATGATAAGTGAATTTGGGCATCTCAGACTGCAAGGCTCTCATTTCTTCTTCATAGAGAAGGTCGCCTTTGTAACGTGTTCCGAATATAAGGTGTAGGTTTTGATGTTCAAGCTTGTGATTCCTGATATGATTTATCATACTGCGGAAAGGGGCAATGCCTGTTCCCGTGCAAATCATGAAGATGTCCTTGTCAATCTCGTCATGCAATGTGAATACACCTTGTGGTCCGCGCAACGTCAATTCAGAGCCTTCGGATATTTCATTGAAAAGATAATTCGTGCCTGCACCTCCATCCAGTAAGACAATTACGAGTTCGATAACGTTTGTGCCATCAGGTGCAGAAGCTATACTGTAACTGCGCCAGCGTTTGTTGCGCTGCTCATGTATCGGTAAATCGAGTGTGACAAACTGGCCGGGTTTAAACTGGAAATTGTCTGTACCGGATATTTCTATAAAATAACGCCTGGTATTTTGCGTTGCCTGTTCAATGCGAATCACTTTCCCGGTTTGCCAATCAGGTACAGCCATGTATTAAAATTACTAAAATTCTATTGGGTTGTATATAAGAAGGTTATTTTTTAATCTGGATAGAATCGATAGAAGGGAAAACAGGATTCTTTACCCATTCTTTGTAGTTATATCGTATCCACATTTTCAGTTCCAGTTCGGTAGAGGCACGAGCGTAATCATAAGGCATCGGATATGCATTCATAAAGTAGCCTAACGTGTCGCCCGTTAAACCGGTTAACTGTTCAACTAATTCGGGGGTATAACGTGTATCAATAAATTTATTGTCTTCCCATTTCAGGTAATTCCGTTGAAACGCCAGCCGTGTATTACTCTTTTTAGAAATTCTGTCTGCTATGAATGATACAGGGCTCAGCGGAGATGAAGTTCGTTTCCATGCCAGAGAACGCTTGTATACTGTCTGACGGTGTAATGAATCTATTTGATAAGGTGTGTATTTAGGGCGAAGGATGAAGTCTTGCAATTGATAGTTAGCCACACTCATTTCAATTTTCATTTTGGTGGCAAACATATCTGCGGAAGCAAAAACCTGCACTGGGTTATAACCGATAAGTGAAAACAATATTTTATCACCGGGCTTGGCGCGCAATGTAAAATTGCCATCCGAACCCGTGTAGGTAGTCTCCTGGGTACTGACATTCATTACCATTACAGGGTAAAGCATTTTATCTGTACCAATTTCTCGTATACTGCCGCTCACATTTTGTCCGATAGCTTGCAAGCATGCGGAAACAAGGAATAATATGGATAGATATTTGTACAAAAATTGGTTTTCGCGGCTGTAAAGATATAAACCTGATAATGTGATATGAAGCTATCAGGCTGTTTTGGCAATACTTTAAGAAAAAACGCTTCATGGAATTGACTCAATTATTTGCTTATTTTGCCTCCAAATTCAGAATATGTCAAGCACATCGTTTTACAAGAGACTGCAAACAGAGTTGCAGGAAATACAAGATGCGGGTATTTATAAAAAAGAACGCATCATTGAGTCAGTTCAAGGTGCTGAAATTGTTGTAAACGGTAAAAAAGTGCTCAATTTCTGTGCAAATAACTATTTAGGTTTGTCATCTCACCCCAAAGTGATTGAAGCTGCGCATAAAACCATTGATAGCCGTGGTTATGGCATGAGCTCAGTGCGTTTTATTTGCGGTACACAGGATATTCATAAAGAACTGGAAGCTAAGTTGTCTAAGTTCTTAGGCGCTGAAGATACCATACTATACGTAGCTTGTTTTGATGCTAATGGCGGAGTGTTTGAGCCATTGCTGAACGAACAGGATGTTATAATATCTGATGAATTGAACCATGCTTCCATCATTGATGGTGTGCGTTTGTGTAAAGCACAACGTGCCCGTTATAAGCATAATGATATGGCTGATTTGGAAGAGCAACTGAAAGCATATCCCAATGCACGTACGCGCATGATAGTTACCGATTCTGTATTCTCTATGGATGGTACGATAGCACAGTTGGACAAAATATGCGACCTGGCAGATAAATATGATGCACTGGTAATGATAGATGAAAGCCACTCATCAGGCTTTATGGGCAAGACGGGACGTGGTGTGCATGAGCTTTGCGGAGTCATGGACAGGATTGATATCATCACCGGTACGTTGGGCAAAGCATTAGGTGGTGCATCGGGTGGTTTTACCAGCGGACGGAAAGAGATAGTAGAGATACTGCGTCAGCGCAGCAGGCCATACTTGTTCTCTAATACAGTTGCACCCGCAGTGGTAGGTGCCTCAATAGCTGTACTGGATATGCTGAGCGAAACAACAGCATTGCGTGATAAGCTGGAAGAAAACACTTTATACTTCCGCGAAAAAATGACAGCAGCAGGTTTTGACATAAAACCGGGTACACACCCTATTTGCCCTGTAATGTTATACGACCCTGTGCTGGCACAAAAGTTTGCTGCACGTATGCTGGAAGAAGGTATTTACGTGATTGGGTTCTTCTACCCTGTAGTGCCTAAAACAAAAGACCGCATCCGTGTACAAATTTCAGCAGCACATAGCCGCGAACATTTGGATACTGCCATTGCAGCATTCACCAAAGTGGGTAAAGAACTTGGTGTGATAAAATAATACTTGCTATTCTGCAATAATAAAGGGCGTTGAAATCTCAACGCCCTTTTTGTGTTATGATGAGTTAATTATTTACTGAGTGATGTCACGCTATGGAACAACCTGCTCCAGCGGAGTTTGAACAGGCTTTCTTTGTGACTCAACCAAACAAATGACGCTTTACCTACAATGTGGTCTTCAGGTACAAATCCCCAATAGCGAGAATCCAATGAATTGTGCCTGTTATCACCCATCATCCAGTAATAGTCCATTTTGAAAGTATAGCTGGTGATTTCTTTACCATCTATATAGAATTTATTATCCTTCTCTTCAAATTTATTGCCTTCATAAATGAAGATAATACGACGGTATAAAGCAATGTTTTGGGGAGTAAGTGTTACGGTTACCCCTTTCTTAGGTATAGTTATTGGACCGTAATCATCCCTGCCCCATTTGAAATTGGTAGTATCATTAGGGAAGACATCATCCCTGCTTATTTCATACAGTTCCACCGAAGATACTTCCGGAAGTTTTCTAAGCGTTTCCACCATGTTGTTAGGGACGTTTAATACGTAAGCGCCATTAATTGTTTTGACAATTTCAACGTCGTTTTCAGTTAAATAGTCTTCATCAATAACGCCTGTTCCATTGGTACGAACTATATATGTGCTTTTTGAATGAGGGAATACTTCTGCCGGCTTGTCATTGACATAGGCAATACCTTTTATTACCTGCACCTTGTCCCCCGGAATACCAATACAACGTTTGATATAGTTTTCCCTTTTATCTACAGGCCTTGTAATAATGGTATAGTTTGCCCAAATAAAATCACGTCCTTCGGTCCTGCAATGTTGGTAATAATCCTGGTCGGGCATTTCAGCTATTGCAGTATCGTTATTAGGGAAATTAAACACCACAACATCATTGCGTTCTACATTACCAAATCCCCACCAGCGGTGATAACCCCAATGCACTGCTTCGCTATATGACTTGCCACCTACTAATGGCATAGTATTATGTACCAAAGGGATAGCCAGAGGTGTATTGGGCACACGAGGGCCATAAGATAGTTTGCTAACAAACAGGTAATCGTTTACGAGCAAGCTACCTTCCATAGAACTGGAAGGAATGGTATATGCTTCTATAAAGAAGGTACGAATGATAGTAGCAGCAACGATAGCAAAAACGAGGGCATCTGTCCACTCTCGCCAAACAGCTTTTTTTACAGCTTTCTCTTTAGGTTTCGGCAGTTCAAATTTTTCGGTACTTCTGAATCCTATATATAAAAAATAAATTGAAGGAATAAGAACGGCCAGTGCTCGTTGATAAAATTTATCTTTCCCAAAGCATCTGAGAAATTCAATATAAATACCTATAGAAAAAAGGGTTCCCAAATACGGAATAAACTGCAACCAAAACATCCATTTTGTTTTTTTTGCAGCATTAAGCATAGACCAACCATTTATTATTGGAATCAAAGCTTTCCATCCCTCAATTCCAGCCTTTTGAAACATTTTGTATAGGCCAATAATTGGTGCGATGAGAAATAAAATAACAAAAACAAGAATGGTTAATTGATTCGAATCCATTTTAGGTTGAATTATGAGCAGCAAATCTAACAACTTCCACCGCATTTTACAGGTTTATATAAGTGGTTTATGAAATCTTTATAATAAGAATTTTTAACACGTATTGTTGTGATTTTTTGCCTTTGTTTGCGACGGCAGGTATATAATAACCAATATCATTGAGGCATTAGACCAATTTGTGTATTTTCGGCTCTCATTTAATAGTACAGAAATACATGGCAAGGTCAGTAACGATATTAGGTGCAGGTCTGGTGGGTTCTTTATTAGCTGTTTTGATGCGTAAACGTGGTTATGAGATAACTGTCTATGAACGCAGACCGGATATGCGTAGCAGTACGATATCAGCAGGTAAATCGATAAACCTGGCTATGAGTGCCAGGGGATGGAAGGCATTAGACCTGGCAGGTTTGAGAAAAGATATTGAAGACCTGGCAATACCCATGTATGGCAGGTACCTGCATCAGCCTGATGGTACTTCTGCATCGCAGGCATATGGTAAGAATAATGAAGCTATCTATTCGGTAAGTCGTGGCGAGTTGAATAAAAAATTAATGACCATTGCGGAAGAGCATGGCGCAAAAATTCATTTTGAACAGCGATGCACAAAAGTAGACGTGCCTACTAATACCGTACATTTTCAATCGGCTGATAATAAGGAAACCATTGTACAAGCCGATTTATTGTTCGGCTCTGATGGTGCCTTTTCTGCATTACGTAACAGCTACTTGTTTATAGACAGGGCTGAATATGTACAGCATTATATAGAACACGGTTATAAAGAACTCTGTATCCCGCCGGATGCTGCAGGTAAAATGATGATGGAGAAAAATGCGCTGCACATCTGGCCACGCAAAAACTTCATGCTGATAGGATTGCCTAATACAGATGGCACATTTACCTGCACATTGTTTTTGCCATTTGAAGGTGATATCTCTTTCGAAAAACTGAAAACAGAAGCAGATGTAAAACAATTCTTCCATACACACTTCCCCGATGCTGTACCATTGATGCCTACGTTAGCTGAAGATTTCTTTGCGAACCCTACATCATCATTGGTAACAGTTCGAGTAGCGCCATGGCATTATAAAGATAAGAGTGCACTGATTGGCGATGCTGCTCATGCGATAGTGCCTTTTTATGGACAAGGTATGAATGCAGGTTTTGAAGATTGCACCATATTATGCAGCTTGATGGACAAGTATGGTGATGACTGGAATACCATCTTAGAAAAATATGATACGGCACGCAAGCCTAATGGTGATGCGGTGCTTGATTTAGCATTAATGAATTTTATAGAAATGAGGGATAAAGTTGCCGAGCCTTCATTTTTGGAACGTAAAAAAATAGAGAAAGAACTGGGTAAGCGTTATCCTGACCAGTTTGTTTCTGTGTATGAAATGGTGTCGTTTACCCACACTCCGTATGCTACTGCAATGAAATGTATTGAAGCACAAGACCAATTGCTGCAATCTATCATGAACGAAGGAGATTTTTTCTCAAATATCTCTGACAACACATTCTGTAGCCGACTGGATGAGTGGATGACAAGGTATCATAACTCGGTACAGCAATTGGATTTTGGAAAAGAAGCCTGAAAAACGCTGGACGCTTAAACCTGCAGACCAGCAAGTAATTCGTAATGTACATGATGCATTGCAGATACACCCTGCTTTATGCAGGTGTTTGGCTGTGCGTGGCATTACAGATTACAATTCCTCTAAAGCATTTTTCCGCCCTGAGTTGTCGCACCTGCATGACCCGTTCCTGATGAAAGGAATGGAAAAGGCAGTGAAACGAATTGCTGAAGCCGTAGAGTGGCATGAACGCATTCTTGTTTACGGGGACTATGATGTTGATGGTACCACATCAGTAGCGCTGGTGTATTCTTTTTTGAAGAAGAAATACAACGGCCAGTTAGAATATTATATCCCACACCGCTATCGCGAAGGATATGGTGTGTCTAAAGCAGGTATCGACTATGCAAATGCTAATGGTTTTACTTTACTCATTACGTTAGACTGTGGCATTAAGTCAGTAGAGCTGATAGCGTATGCACAGTCTCTGGGAATAGATGTGATAGTATGCGACCACCACACACCTGATGATGAATTGCCACCGGCACTTGCCATTCTTAATCCCAAGCAATCAGATTGTCCGTATCCTTATAAAGAATTAAGTGGCTGTGGCATTGGGTTTAAGTTGATAACTGCTCTTGCCTTGCAATGGAACCTCGCTGAGGAAGAAGTGTATCAATATCTTGATTTGGTAGCTACGAGCATAGCAGCAGATATAGTACCTATAGATGGAGAGAATCGGGTGTTAGCATATTATGGAGTTAAGCGTGTAAATGAAAATCCTTCATTAGGCATCAAAACATTGAAAGAGATGGCAGGCGCTAACCGAGAATTGTCTATTTCTGACCTCGTGTTTGTAATAGGCCCGCGTGTAAATGCTGCCGGTAGAATGGATGATGCCCGCAAGGCGGTAGAATTATTTATTGAATCCGACCCTGAAAAAATACTGTCACTGGCAGATGCGCTGCAATCTGATAACAGCGACCGGAAAGAAATTGATAAAAACATTACCGAAGAGGCACTGGCAATAATGCAGAACGACGAAATTGTGCATACACGCAAATCGACTGTATTATATCAGGAGCATTGGCATAAAGGAGTGGTAGGCATAGTAGCGTCGCGCCTCATAGATTATTATTACCGTCCTACAATAGTGCTTACCAAATCGAATGATAAAGTAACAGGGTCTGCTCGTTCGGTGAGCGGTTTTAATATTTATGATGCCATACATGCCTGTCGTGACCTGCTCGAAAACTATGGCGGACACTTTTATGCTGCAGGGCTTACCATGCACCCGGACAATGTTGATGGCTTTGTAGAGAAATTTGAAGAGGTAGTAGCAGGAAGTATACCTGCCGAATTGCTGGTGCCGGAAATAGAAATTGATGCGGAACTGAACATATCAGATATCAAGCAACCTTTATATAATATCATCAAACAATTTGAACCTTTTGGCCCTACCAATCTTCGACCTGTGTTTTTATCAAAGAAGGTGTATGATTACCAGGGGTATAGCCGTATAGTGAAAGAGCAACATTTAAAAGTGGTGGTGCACCAGAAAAATGGTGTTATCATTGATGGTATTGGTTTTGGTATGGCTGATAAATACGACATTGTACACAATGGCCCGTTTGATATTGTATATACCATTGACGAAAATGAATTTAACGGCGTCACTAAGTTGCAAATTAAAGTACTGGATGTGAAACCAAGTAAATAAAAAATGGCTGCAGATTCTGCAGCCATTTTAATATCTATCAAACCAGCATTAGCTGATAATGCTGATGTCGAAGTTTACCAACTCTACAAATTCGTCTATACGCGCATCAATATCATCCTGAGTCAATTCTTTCAAACGGTTAGGGCCGAATTTCTCAACACAGAAAGATGCCATTGCAGAACCTACAATGATACCTGTCTTCATGTTCTCGAAAGAAATATCTTTTGTTTTAGCGATATGGCCTATGAAACCGCCCGCAAATGTATCGCCTGCACCTGTTGGGTCAAATACTTCTTCCAGTGGTAAAGCCGGGGCATAGAATACTTGCTTGCCATGGAATAATAAAGCACCGTGTTCTCCTTTCTTAATGATGAGGAATTTAGGCCCCATTTTCAATATCTTATTAGCAGCTTTAACCAACGAGAATTCATCGCTTAACTGACGAGCTTCACTATCGTTTATCATCAGCACATCCACCATGCTGATAGCTTTTTTTAGTTCATCCAATGCTGCTTCCATCCAGAAGTTCATCGTATCCATGATGATAAGCTTAGGGCGGATAGCTATTTGTTTGATAACATTAATTTGCACAGCAGGAGCCAGGTTGCCCAGCATCAAAAACTCACAATCCTGGTAGCTTGCAGGTAGGTTTGGATTGAAGTCAGCCAATACATTCAGTTCAGTTACCAGAGTATCGCGCGTGTTCATATCCATATGATATTTACCACTCCAAAAGAAACTCTTACCATCTTTTATGATGTCTACACCTGCCATATCTACACCACGTTTCCTGAGTGCATCCAGTTCTTCCTGCGGGAAATCGCCGCCTACAATAGATACTTGTTTAATAGGAGATGTAAAATTAGATGCAGCCCATGCGGCATAGGTTGCGGAGCCGCCTATGATACGGTCAACCTTGCCAAACGGAGTTTCAAGAGCATCGAAGGCCATAGAGCCTACTATCATTAAAGACATATTCTGATTTTTTAAGCGGCACAAAGGTAATCGGTTATTTGTGATTTGTGATGTACGATTTGTGATTTATATGAATTAATATTTGGTTTCATGGATTTACTTATATTGTAAATATTCTTGATTATGGGTTTGTATGAGAAGTATTGGATGGTTAACATTAATAGGAAGCTTTATTGCCTATGCAATATTATTGATTTATGCTTCTATTCAAGATAGCAAAGTATTTATAGTTTTAGTAGTCCTTGGTCAAATATGGGGAGTAACAAACTATTCAATAGTTACGATAGGAGTAGGGAAAATTAAAATAATGACATTTAATCCATTTAAAAAGGATTTAAGTTTGCCATTTTCTGATATTGATAAGATTGTTATTAAGGCACCTATAAAAAGCCGATCTTATATAAAAATTACCACAAGAGGGATAACTTATGAATATAATATAGGTTTTACCTTATTTGGTATGGAAAGATTGTACGGTAATATTAAAGAGCAATACTCTGGAGAGCTTGTTTATGAAACTGGGTATTGACTATTGTCTGATATTGAATAGCATAATTGTATTATGAAAGCCATGCTTTTTGCGGCGGGATTAGGCACCCGTTTAAAGCCTTTTACTGACAAACACCCCAAGGCACTGGCTGAGGTGAATGGTAAGACCTTGCTGGAACTGAATATCCGTTACCTGCAAAAACATGGGATTGAAGATATAATAGTGAACGTGCACCATTTTGCTGACCAGATAGAACAGGTACTCAAAGATAACAATGGTTTTGGAAGTTGGGTAACAATATCTGATGAAAGGGATGAAGTACTGGAAACAGGCGGTGGATTGAAGAAGGCTGCCGAATATTTTCAGCACGAAGAACAGTTTGTAGTAATGAATGTAGACGTGCTTACCAATCTTGATTTAACAAGAATGATAGAAGCGCATAAGGCAGATGAGGACGCAATAGCTACGCTGGCAGTAATGAAACGGGATTCATCTCGCCAGTTGTTGTTTGATGAACATTTAATGCTCTGTGGCTGGGCGAATAATAATACAGGAGAACAAAAAATAGTGCGTGAGGTGCCATGGATGCAACCGATGGCATTTAGCGGAATCCAGGTACTATCACATAGTATGCTGAACATACCGTTTAAAGGCAAGTTCTCTATCATTGATTTATACCTGCACAATGCCCGTGAAAATATCATCCGTGGTTACGACCATACCGGTAATATATTTATTGATGTAGGTAAGCCTGAAAGCCTGGAGCAGGCAGCTTATTTGTTTGAATGATAAAGGGCGACATAGTCACCCTTTATCATTTTATACTCCCATTTCCTGTAATCGTTCCTTCACAAAACTTCCCAACTCTGCTACATAAGCAGGGGAGAAATCAAATTTGATACCTGCGGTTGTGTATAATTCTTTCAGTGTTTTGGTATAGCCTAAAGCCAAAGCAGCCTTATAGTTTTCCAAAGCCTGTTCTTTATTGCCACGGTATTGGCGCCACATAGCTATTGCACCCAGTTGTGCTATGCCGTATTCTATATAATAGAATGGTACTTCGTACAGGTGCAATTGTTTTTGCCAGAAGTGGGCACGGTATTCTTCAAAGCCAGTCCAGTCGGTTACACCCGTGCTAAACTCGTTCAGTATTTTCATCCACTCAGTCTCGCGTTCTGCATCGGTATGTCCCGGGTGGGTATAGAGCCAGTGCTGGTATTTATCTATAGTAGCTATCCAGGGCAATACACTTATCACACGTTCCAGTTCTTCTATTTGTGCACGTTGCAGTTCGCTTTTATCACTAAAGAATACATCCCAGTGTTCCATAGAGAATAGCTCCATGCTCATACTTGCCAACTCAGCAATTTCCATTGGGTATTCTTTAAATGAAGACAATGGTAAGTCATGAGAAAGGAATGAATGTACCGCATGGCCACCTTCGTGCACCATAGTTATCACGTCATTGATAGTACCTGCAGCATTCATAAATATAAAAGGCACACCTGTTTCTGCCAGCGGGCAGTTGTAACCACCGGGTGCTTTACCTACACGGCTTTCTAAATCCATGCGTTTCATATCTACCATGGTATTGAGGCAGCTACTGAAGTATGTATCCAGTTTATTAAATACCTGTATCGATTTATCAGCTAATTCTTTTCCTGTTTCAAATGGATGCAGCGGTTCTGTGCCGATTGGCTCTGCGTCGCCATCCCATGGGCGCATTACATCT
The DNA here is from genome assembly GCA_018267965.1 of Bacteroidota bacterium. Lineage (GTDB taxonomy): Bacteria > Bacteroidota > Bacteroidia > Chitinophagales > Chitinophagaceae > Polluticoccus. The sequence goes on from JAFDXK010000002.1 coordinate 546,556, forward strand.
ACACCCAAACGTTTTTTGCGGCGTTCTACCAGCATTTTATGCAGAGGTAGTATATGTTCACGAACCGCATCATGAAAAGCAAAACAATCTGCGGGTGTATAATCAAAGCGTCCTAACTCACGGAATTTATAATCCCTGTAATTTTCAAAGCCTGCATTTTTGGCTACCTGCTGACGCTTTTCTAATAACTGGTTGAAGAGCTTATTCAATTCTTCTTTATCCTGCAGGCGACGAGTAGCTATCTTGTTGAATATGGTTTCACGTAGTTGCCTGTCAGGGTTTTGCAGGAAACGGGCAGCTTGTTGCAGGGTGTATTCTTTGCCTTCATGCTCAATGGTCATTTTGCCACTAATCACACCATATTGTTGTGCCAGCAAGCTCAATTCTGCCTGTATCTGTACATTCTCTTCGCGGTATAGGTCTGTTGCGTTCTTTACACTGCGCAGGTAGGGGTAGTATTGGTTATCATCCAATTCCTTTATAAAAGGCGAAGCCAATAGTTTTTTATTCAATTCGAAGAAATAAGGTTTCATCTTTGGCTCTATCTCCATACAGAAATAGGTGAATGCTTCTTCAAATGTTTTATTGGTTGTGTCACAAGTCATATTGATTTGGCGCCAACAAGCATCTTCGCTTATTACAGCTTCCAGTTCGCTTATATTATGCAACCAATTTTCAAGCTCTTGTTTATTATTTATTGTTGTGGCTAACAATTTTTCAAAATAGGGTTGCGATGCATCCCATGTTGTCAGCTTAAAATCTTCAGGTAAGAAACTCCGTTTCAGTTTTTCTATTCGAGTGAAAACTTGACTCATCTTATTCAATGTTTATGAAATGCAATAATACGCGGTGTGCGTCAAAATAAAATGTCAAAATCAATTAGCAGATTTACCCCAGGCACTCATGCCGCCTGACAGGTTGTATAGATTGTGATACCCTGCTGCTTCCAGTCTTTGTATGATGATGCCGCTACGTATGCCTTTTTCGCAGTATATAACGGTAGCTACATCTACAGGTATCTCATTTTTTCTGTACATCACATCTCCTAATGGTATATGAATGCCGCCTATGTTAAACTGTTCACGTTCCCACTGCTCACGCACATCTATCAATACAAACGGTTGTTTGTCTTCTATCCATACTTTCAGTTCGGTGGGAGAAATCGTTTTCATTATCACTCTTCTGTTAACGCCTTCCACAATTGGTCCTTTAACTCTCCTAGCCCTTGATTGGTTATAGCACATATAAACATATGAGGGATTTCCTTAGGTAGTGTTTTCCCGATAGCTTCTTTCAATTCATCATCCAGCATATCGCTTTTGCTGATAGCAATCAGCATTTTTTTATGCAGCAATTCAGGATTGTATTGTTCCAACTCGTTGTAAAGAATTTTGAATTCTTTAGCATGGTCGGCACTATCTGCTGGTATCAGGAAGAGTAATACAGAGTTGCGTTCTATATGCCTTAAGAAACGATGCCCTAAGCCTTTGCCCTCGGCAGCACCTTCAATAATGCCGGGAAGGTCAGCAACACAAAACGATTTATTATCGTGATAAGGAACTATACCTAATTGCGGAGTGAGGGTAGTGAATGCGTAATCTGCAATCTTTGGTTTTGCAGCACTGATAGTAGATAGCAATGTTGATTTACCTGCATTAGGAAATCCGACAAGTCCAACATCAGCTAAAATCTTCAGTTCAAGATACTTCCAACCTTCAGAACCCATCTCGCCCGGCTGAGCATATTCGGGAGCCTGGTTGGTAGGTGTAGCAAAATTGCTGTTACCTAATCCGCCACGGCCACCACGTATCCAGATGATTTCTTGTCCATCTTCCAGTATTTCGGCCTCTACCTCACCTGTTTCTTCATCTTTGGCAACGGTACCCAATGGCACTTCAATAATAATGTCCTCACCATCGTGGCCGGTACATTTATTCTTGCTGCCTTTTTCGCCATCTTCTGCCAATACATTCTTATAATAACGAAGGTGCAGCAATGTCCACAACTGAGTATTGCCTCTTAATATAATATGGCCACCACGGCCACCATCACCACCATCAGGTCCTGCCTTGGCGTTGAATTTAGTGCGCGCAAAATGACTGCTACCAGCCCCGCCTTTACCAGAGCGGCAGAATATTCGTATATAATCAACAAAGTTTCCTTTCTCCACTAGGCTGGCTGCAGATATTTATCTATTTCTTTAGAAAGCAATTTGAAGGTATCTTCTATAGAATTATCACCTTTTATTTGAGTCAGCTTACCATAGCTTTGGTAATGGTCAGCTACCGGTGCTGTCTTTGCGTGATATTCTTTAATGCGTTTAGTGATTACCTCTTCATTATCATCACTACGCCCTGATGTTATACCACGGCCTACGAGGCGTTGTATCAAATCATTTTCAGGTACTTCCAACGATAACACAAGGTGTATTTGAGTATTCTTGAATTCGAGCAATTTATCCAACGCTTCTGCCTGTGCTTTAGTGCGGGGGAACCCGTCAAATATAAAACCACGTGCACTAGGGGTTTCGTCAATACGGCTGCTGATCATGCCTATTACCACCTCGTCAGGAACAAGGAGGCCCTGATCCATGTATTTCTGAGCTTCTACACCAAGTGGTGTTTGGCGGCTTACTTCATCACGCAGCAAATCGCCTGTTGAAATGTGTTGTAGTTTGTACGTTTCGGTGATGTTGACAGATTGTGTGCCCTTACCACTTCCGGGAGGGCCAAATAATATTAAATTGAACATAAACGGTAAATAATCTTAAACGGCACAAAAATAACCATACCAACTGAATAGCTAAGCAATCTGCCTGTTATTAGATTGAAATATGATGAAAAAACGGTTAAATAAGTAAAATAAAGGCGCCAATCAGACTTTTGAGCCCTTCTTTGTGCTTAAAATATCCTTGTTATCGGGCTGGTCATATTTCCGTATTCCGGCAAGGAGCATCCAAAAGGAGATACAAAACATTTTAATCATATTGCGTTGTTTGTTATTTAAAGCTAATAACGAATATGACTAAATTATAGTATTACACCCTGATATTTTCCACAGGTATTCACCAAAATGCGAGACGCGAATAAACTTATTTCGAAAACAGTTTTTGTTTGATGGCAGCGTTTGTCTCAATGCAGTCACCCGATTGCAATCCATCGATATTTACCCTGCCAATACTGTAACGAACTAATCGTAAAGTAGGAAAACCAACAGCTGCTGTCATACGACGTACTTGTCGATTTTTGCCTTCTGTTAGTGTTAATGCTATCCACGAAGTAGGAATATTTTTTCTGAAACGGATAGGAGGATTTCTCTCGGGTAATGACGGCGCGGTTATTTTTTTTGCGATTGCAGGTTTTGTTTTATGCTGCTTGCCGTTGATGTTTATCATCACACCATTACATAGTTGTAGTATCGCTTCATCTGTTATCTCACCCTCTACTTGTACCCAGTATGTACGTTGATGTGCAAACATGGGGTCAAGTAATTGATGTGTTAATGGCTTGTCATTTGTTAAAATCAGCAAGCCTTCGCTATCATAATCTAACCTGCCAACCGGGTAAATATCTTTAGAAAGATGACCTAAATAATCGGAAAGTGTCTTTTTATCACCTTCTGCAGAAAACTGCGAAAGCACTTCGAAAGGCTTATAAAAAATAAAGTATTGCAGCATCTCTTTGTTTTACATCTTCTGAAACTGGCTACAGCAAAGCATTTCAAGCTATAAAGAAAAAACCCGGCAGGTGTTGTGGACCTCCGGGTTCTATAAGGATGGGTTAGTAAGTACAATCCTTGACACAATATTAAAAATAATTTTCTCTACTAAAAAAAATAATAGCAACTTTTTTTTAGATTTTTTTGCCATGTTGAAAAGATGTTGACAACCTCATTTAGTAGTAAGTGATAGGTAGCAAGTAGTAAGTTGAGAATAGAAAGACTGTGTTGATTAGTATTTCGATATTCGGATTTAGGATTTTATTACCAATCCTTATCCACTTTTACAGGAACACCTTTTTCTTTTTTATGCTTGTCCTGTAATTTCTTTTCTTCTTGTTGCAGTGCATTTAAAATTTGCTCTGCCTGTTTTTCAGTTAGCTTGCTGGGTTGTGATTCAGGTTTTTGTTGCTGTTGTTCTTTTTCACCTTTGTTTTCTTCCTTACCCTTATCGTCTTTATTCTCGTCCTTCTTGTCACTCTTGTCGTCTTTATTATCTCCTTTATTTTTATCCTTATTGTTCTTGTCGTCCTTGTTGTCTTTCTTATCATTTTTGCCACCGCCACCTTGTTGTTTTTTCAACATCTGCTGGGCATAACTGAGATTGTATTTAGCATCTGCATCCTGAGGGTTGGCGCGTAATGCTTTTTTATACGCATCAATAGCTTCTTCCCATTTTTGTTCAGACATATAGGTGTTGCCTATATTATAGTTGGCTGCTGATTTGCCCAGTTTATTAGTATCCAGCTTGGCAGTATTCTCCAATACCTTTCTTGCACCTTCATATTGCTTTTGCTTATAAAGGGCATTCCCAAGGTTGAACATTCCTGGGGTGTAATTAGGGTTTTTTTGCAGCGCTTTCAGGTAGTCCTCGGTAGCTTCTTTATATTTTTTCTGGTCGTATAGCTCATTACCTTTTTTTACAAGGCCCGATGTCTGCGCTTGTACGGTAGAGCACAGGCAGGCTACAATAAGTGATATGTAGAAAAATAGCCTCATTTTATGCCGTCCTTGTTTTCCTTTTAGCACCACTTATCAACCATTCTATTAGTAACAATAAAAAGCCTGTAAGCAGGAAGTATTGAAAATAGCTGGTGTAATCTGTGAATAGTATTGAGCCCATATTGCGTTGCTCCATAGTATCCATGGCATCTGTCAGTTTGGTAGCAGCATCATCGGCATTACGCAGTAAGGTATATGTCCCTTTGCCCGCTGCCGCCAGATTCTTTAATTCTTCCTCGTTCAGTTTACTTACTACCGGATTACCACTTTCATCCAGCTTGACGCTTTTGGTCTCAGGGTCGTAGAGCGTGGCACCTTGCGGAGAACCGATGCCTACCGTATGCGTAATAACACCTTGCTCAGCTGCTTCTTTTATTTTGGATATCGCATTTGCATCATGGTCTTCACCATCTGATATGATGATAAGTGATTTATACTTTCTTTCTTTTTGAGAAAATGACTGCATGGATAAGTCTATCGCATCACTAATCACTGTACCCTGTGTCGGTACCATGTCAGGGCTTACATTCTGCAGCATCATCTTCATGGCGCTATAATCAACGGTAAGAGGTACTTGCAAATAAGCCCTCCCTGCAAATACCACCAATGCAACACGGTCGTTTTGCATTTTATCCATCATACGCATCACCAGTTGTTTGGCGCGAGTCAGGCGGTCTGGCTGTATATCCTGTGCCAGCATACTCTTACTTACGTCGAGAGCCACTACTACATCTATGCCTTTGCGTTGAATTTTATCCGCCTTCGAGCCCATTTGCAGGTTCGCCCAGCCAATAATAATGATTGTTAATGCTAAAGATGTAAGTATGAATTTCAGTGTAATACGCCCGGGTATTAATCCCATTACCTGTTGGTTCACCAGTCCTTCATCACCCAGCTTTTTTATCTTTTGCCTGCGCCAGTAAATCAGCCATACGAATATACCCACCAGTGCAGGTATCAATGCAAGGGCAAATAAATGAGATATGTGCTGAAAGCGTAACATGTGTTGAGTACGCAAATTTAATAGAGCATGGGTATTAACCTAATACGGGGTATTTTTTTTATTTTTCTTTAACATTAAAAAATATCGCCGAATAAGCTGTGTTTTGTTCAGTAAATTAGTTGTGTCTTATTCTAATATTTGATGTTCAGGCATACAGGTAAAAACAGGACATTTCTTCATAATCTAAAACTGGCATCATTACTTTCGTTTGTGGCCGGAATTGTAAATGTATCCGGATTTTTTGCCGTTCATCAACTGACCACGAATGTTACAGGTCACTTTGCCTTCTTTGCAGAGGGATTGGTAAAAAGTGAGTACAGTACAGCAATCTATTATTTACTGTTTATCCTCTCTTTTTTTACCGGTGCTTTCATATCCGGCCTGTTTGTTGAAACAATAATAGTTAGGCAAAAACAATATATCTATTTGCTTCCGATAGCAACTGAAGTTGGAATATTATTATGTGTTTCATTATTAGATAGCCGATTTATAGAAAGTCATACAGTTATTATTTCGTGTGTGCTATTATTTGCAATGGGATTGCAAAATTCTCTTGTTACCAATATCTCCAATTCCGTTGTCAGAACAACACATTTAACGGGGTTATTTACAGACTTGGGGATTGAACTATCGCAACTATTTTTTTATAAACTGCCTGAACAACAAAAAAAATTAAAATCATCTATTAAGTTAAGATTAGCAATTATTGGCTTCTTCTTTATAGGGTGTATTTTGGGAGGAATGAGCTATACACTGATAGGTATAAAAAGCCTTTTGTTAGCTGTATGTTGCCTCATCATAAGTATTATGTATGATAATATAAGATTTCGCGTTCTTTCTGTTAAACGAAAATCGCACGATTAAATTAGCTTTGCATACATGCAGGAATACCTAAAAGGGCTTAATGAAAAACAACGGGAAGCAGTAGAACATATTGATGGCCCTTTAATGATAGTAGCGGGTGCCGGAAGTGGCAAAACTAAAGTACTTACCACTCGTATTGCCCACCTGATGCATAAGGGTGTAGACGCTTTTAATATATTGGCGCTTACGTTTACCAATAAAGCAGCTGCAGAGATGAAGGAACGAGTGGAGCATATTCTTGGCAATACTGAGGCACGCAACTTATATATTGGCACTTTCCATTCTGTGTTTGCAAGGATATTGAGGGCTGAAGCTAATAAACTGGGGTATCCTAACAATTTTACCATATATGATACCGATGATGCCAAAGGCATAATAAAAGATATCGTCAAAGAATTGAACCTTGATGATAAGCATTATAAGCCTGCCTATGTATATAACCGGATATCAGCTGCCAAAAATAGTCTTTGGGGCCCGGCTTTATATAAACAGGATACTCAAATACAACAGGAAGACGCACGTAGCAATCGTCCGCTGATGGGGGATATTTATGAACGATATGCAGCACGTTGTTTCCGTAATGGTGCGATGGATTTTGATGACCTGTTATTTAAAATGCATGAATTGCTCACCAAGTTCCCTGATGTGCTGGCAAAATACCAACATAGGTTTCAATATGTATTGATAGACGAGTACCAGGATACCAATTTGGCGCAGTATCAAATCATCAAGATGTTAGGTGCCGTGCACGAGAATATTTGCGTGGTGGGCGATGATGCACAAAGTATCTATTCTTTCCGTGGTGCAACTGTGCAAAATATATTGCAGTTTCAGGATGATTATGATGATGTGAAAATTGTAAAGCTGGAGCAGAATTATCGTAGTACCCAATCTATATTGAACGTAGCCAACCAGGTTATATCAAATAATAAAAACCAGATACCTAAATCACTCTGGACAGATAATACTCATGGCGAGAAGATAATTCTTGCCCGTACGATGACAGATAACGACGAAGGTCGTTTTGTAGCTGATGCTATTACTGAAATGAAGTTGCGAAACCATTATCACAATAAAGATTTTGCTATTCTTTATCGCACTAATGCCCAAAGCCGTTCGTTTGAGGAAAGTCTCAGGCGAATGAATATCCCATATAAATTGTATGGCGGTGTTTCATTCTATCAGCGTAAAGAAATTAAAGACTTTCTTGCTTACCTGCGTATCATAGTCAATACACAGGATGAAGAAAACATGAAACGTATTATCAATTATCCTGCAAGGGGAATTGGCAAAACAAGCATCGAACGCATACTTGTTGTAGCATACGATCAGCAGAAGACATTTTGGGAAATGCTGCATTATCCGGAAGTTACCGGGATGAAAGGTGCAGCTGCAAGTGCTATTGAACAATTTGTGATAATGGTTAAGAGTTTCCAAACCATGCTCGAAAAACAAAATGCCTATGACGTAGCTTTTGCTGTAGGTAAGCATACGGGACTCGTGCAGGAACTGTATAATGATAAATCAGTAGAAGGGCTTGCGCGATATGAGAACATACAAGAGTTACTGAACTCCATTAAGGAATTTACTGAAACACCTGATGAGGAAGGTGAACTACGTGATAAATCTTTAGGTAGCTATCTGCAGCAAATCACATTGCTCACAGACGCTGATAACGAAAATGAGGAAGATCAGGATACGGTGAAGCTGATGACCATACACGCTGCAAAAGGGTTGGAATTTCCCTGTGTGTTTTCGGTAGGACTGGAAGAAAATCTCTTCCCGAATTCCATGAGCCTGTACGACCGTGAAGATCTGGAAGAAGAGCGTCGGTTGTTTTATGTAGCCATTACGCGCGCCAAACAACGCCTATGGGTTACGTATGCCAATAGCCGTTATCGTTTTGGCAGTCTGGTGACAAACGAGCCTAGCAGGTTTATTGAAGAAATACCCGAAGCGCACCTTGACAGAACATTTACAGGTATAGCCAGCCGTGCTAATGCGTCTTCGAATACATACAGCAATATGCTGAATGAATCCTTTAACAAAGTACCATCTTTGAAGAAGTTGGCGGATAAACTACAGCAAAAAGGACCTGAACAGCATACACCATCGGCAGATTTTAAAGCGGATAACCCGATGGAAATGGAAGCAGGTATGGATGTGGAACACGTAAAATTCGGATTTGGGAAAATAAAATCTGTAGAAGGCGGAGCTAACAATCGTATTGCTACTATTGAGTTTGGAGGTGGACACGGCAGTAAGAAAATCATGCTCAATTATGCCAAGATTCGTATTGTAAAATAATTTTTACAAACCTTTTTATGGAATCAAAGAAGTCATTGCACCATAGGTGTAAATGATTTTTTATGCAAACCGTAAAATTTTTAACAGCAGCCTTTATTGCCGCATTCTTATTTGCAGGCAATTGTTTTGCAGAAGTAAAGGAAAAACTAACTATTGAGCAGGCAACTGTATTCCTGAATGGTGCCGAACTGCACAGCACAGGCAGGGTAGCATTGCCACAGGGTGAAAGCGAAGTGTTATTCACCAATGTAGCCGGCAATGTAAACCAGCAAAGCCTTACTATCAGTGCCTCTAACAATGTTGTGATACAATCTGCAACGTTTCAGAATAACTACCTTGTTGCAGAGATATTATCACCACGCGCACGTGTTATCAAAGACAGTATTCAGCTAATAGTAGACGGACGAGCTGGTACAACAAACCAATTAACAGTAGTAAATGAACAGATAAATATCCTTTCTCAAAACAAACAACTTGGAGGAGAAAATAAAGGATTATCTGTTGCAGAGCTATCTAAAATGCTGGACTTAGTGAAAACAAAACTAGCCTCATTACTGACAGAAAAGGATAGGCTCAACGCATTATTGCGTAAAACGGATGAGCGCCTGCAATTATTGAACCTGCAATTGGATATAGAACAGAAAAAAGATTTTCAACCCGGTGGACAGTTGCTTGTGAAGTTCTTTACTACTGCTGCTACTGAAGCAGATGTAAAAGTGGCTTATGTTGTGCCTAATGCAGGTTGGACACCTTCTTATGATTTGAGAGTAGATAATGTAAAAGACCCCGTAAGGTTGTTTTATAAAGCCAATGTATATCAAAACAGTGGTGTGAAATGGGATAAAGTAAAATTGATACTATCTACAGGTAACCCTAATGAAGGGGCGCAGACACCTATATTAAATCCCTGGTATCTTAATTTTTATAACCCCATTACATACGGACAGGGCTATACGAATTCTATCAATATTCAAAGCTATAAATCAACGATAGCAAGCGAAGACCTTGAAAAGATGCCAACACGTAGTACTGAGGCAGCCGCACCTTCAACCATTGGCCAGTACGTAAGTATAGATAACAGCGGTATCAATACTTCATTTGATATTGATTTAGAATACACTATTCCAAGTGATGGTCAGGCACACCTTGTAGCCATTAAAGAACATGAATTGCCTGCTACATATCGCTACTATGCTATTCCTAAAATGGATAAAGATGCATTCCTGTTGGCGCAAATCACTAAATGGGAGGACTTGAATCTGCTGCCAGCCACTACTAATATATTTTATGAAGGCAGCTTTGTTGGACAAGGTTTTATAGATGTTCGCAATGTGAAAGACACCATGAATCTGTCACTGGGCAGGGATAAGAAAATCGTTATCCGTCGCGAGCGCGATAAAGAATTACGCAGCACAAAAACTATTGGCACCAATGTTCGCGAAACATTTGCTTACACCATCAGTGTGCGCAATACACGCAAAGAACCTATCAATCTTACATTGGTAGACCAGTTGCCGGTAAGTAATAACAGCGAGATAGTGGTAGAGGACCCGCAATCAGATGGAGCAGAAACAGAAGAAACTACCGGAATGGTGAAATGGAAACTGACTGTGGCACCTAACGAAACTCAGAAAAAGAAGATTGGATTTACTGTTAAGTATCCCAAAGGAAAGAGTTTAGGTTTGTAGAAGTGGGATTGCATAAAAGAAAGCCCCCGATGTTTATCGGGGGCTTTAGTTATTTTTCGAATCGTATCTCTCGAAGTACAAAATTCTCTTCTTTTTGCTTCATCACTAAATATACCTGGAAGGTACCATTAGCTGTTTCTAAACTTCCTACGGCATATTTAGCAGTAGTACCGTTAGGTCCCCCTTGTCTCACTGTAAATTCTTTTACAGGATTTTTAGTGAAGAAATCCCTCAAAACGATTTCAGCCTGTGCTTTACTATAAATAGATTGATTATTGCTGATGGTAATAGCTACATTATTGTCGAAATACTTAGCCATAATGGTAACATTACCACTACGGATTCCATTCGTCACATCTTCCAATGCCTGCGCATGTACTGCGAGTACAGAGAAAAAGAACAGTAAGGAAAAAATAGCTCGTTTGTAAAATTTATTCATCGGCAACACACGCTCTAAACCTAGTTAAACTCATTGTACAGCAAAAAACTTGCCAAAATTGGGAGTTTTTTAACTTTTAACTAAAGTTAACAAGGTTAATAAAGATACGGGAAAAACAAATTTAATGCGTCAAAAGCTAATATTAATTTTTAATAGAGCCACCCATATTAATATGCGTTATATATAAATATATAGTAGAACACCTTAATTAGTAATTTTGCGCCCATGTCTAAGAAAACAATGCTGATTGTAATGGATGGCTGGGGTCATGGTAAAGTACCAGCTTCAGATGCAATAGCTAATGCTAATGTTCCATTTGTAAAATCTTTATATAGTAAATACCCTAATACTGAGCTAATTACCTGCGGAGAGGATGTTGGCTTGCCGGAAGGGCAGATGGGTAATTCAGAGGTAGGCCATCTGAACCTTGGTGCCGGACGTATAGTTTACCAGGAACTGCAACGCATTAATGTAGCCGTTCGTAATGGAGAGCTGGCAGGGAATACTGTTTTATTAGATGCGTTCAATATAGCTAAGGCAAATAATGTTACACTGCATTTAATAGGATTAGTGAGTGACGGCGGTGTGCATTCTCATATCAATCATCTCGAAGCATTGTGTACGCTTGCTGCCCAACACGAAGTGCCTTATGTGGCTATCCATGCTTTTACTGATGGCCGCGATACAGACCCTAAAGGAGGATATGAATACCTGAGTGCATTGCAAAGACATATAGATACTACAGGTGCTAAAATTGCAACGGTATGCGGTCGTTATTATGCAATGGACCGTGACAAGCGTTGGGAGCGTGTAAAGCTTGCTTACGATGCTTTGGTACATAGTACAGGAGAAAAAACCACAGATGCTTTAGCTGCGGTACAGCATTCTTATGAAGCAGGTGTTACCGATGAATTTATCAAACCCATTATTGTATGTAATGAAGCTGGTACTCCATTAGCACAAATTAAAGATGGTGATGTTGTTCTGTGTTTCAACTTCCGTACAGACCGTTGCAGGGAGATAACACAAGCATTAACGCAACAGGCATTTCCTGAGCAGCAAATGCAACCGCTAAACCTGCATTATATAACCATGACTGAATATGATAAGACATATAAAAATGTTGGCGTCTTATTCCATAATGATAACCTCAATAATACTTTGGGAGAAGTATTAGCTGCAAATGGCAAAACACAAATACGCATTGCCGAAACAGAAAAGTATCCACACGTAAGTTTCTTCTTCAGTGGTGGTCGCGAACAACCTTTCGATGGTGAGCGCCGTATTATGATACCGAGCCCCAAGGATGTTGCTACTTATGATTTGAAACCGCAGATGAGTGCTTTTGAAGTAACTGATGCTATACTTCCAGAGATTGATAAGCAAACAGCAGATTTCATTTGTCTCAACTTTGCCAATGCAGATATGGTAGGCCATACCGGTGTTTGGAATGCAGCAATCAAAGCTGTGGAAACAGTCGATAGCTGTGTAAGCAAAATAGTACCGCTTGCATTAGAAAAAGGATATGCTGTCTTTCTTACTGCTGATCATGGTAATAGCGACTACATGATAAATGAAGACGGCACGCCTAACACTGCGCATACGCTTAATCCTGTTCCGTTCTTTTTGATTAGTAATGACTACAAAGGAGCATTGAGGCCTGGCAAGCTGGGAGACATGGCCCCAACCATTCTTAAATACATGGGCCTGCCTATACCTAAGGAGATGACAGGTAATGTATTGATAGATTAATTATAGAGCTTTCAGTATCAGAATTTTATACTGCTATTAACGGTTAATAGCATGGTTTTTGCATAAATTTATATAAGAATTGTTTAGTTGATTTCACTTAAACCGGGTTCTTATGCAAAGGCTATTTAATCTTTTTTTGATTACTATAATGCTTGGCAGCCATGCCTCAAATGCGGGTGTTCTGTTTGAAAAAATAACACAGGCTCATAACAATGGTACAGTCTTTCAAACCATTTCTCTTTTCAGCGTAGGTGATGCTCCTACGCATAGTACACTGCTAAAGTCAGAACGTATATTATTGCCTGTAACATCGTCAATAACATCTTTATATCAGAATAAATACAAGGCAGTTTCACTGCAATTGCAGGCTGCTGATGGTAATACATATGTTTTGGAGATGATGCAAAGCAGTCCATTTGCCTCAGACGCTAAGATAGATTATCAAAATGCGAATGGTATCTATCCTACAAATGTTGATAAAGGATTGCATTACCAGGGGGCTTTGGCCGGGATGTCTAATTCATTTGCTTCGATGAGTGTTTTTGCAAACGGAGATGTAATGATACTGTTTGGGAACGACTATGGTAATTTTGTTCTCGGTAAGTTAGAAGACGGTTCGGGTAAATATATTTTATATAACGACAAGGATTTTAAAGACAGGCCTTATGCACCCTGTGGTGTAGATGATGATATGTATAACCGGGCAGGTAGCGAGAGTGCGCAAAAAACAACAGGGTATATTTGTAAGAAGGTGCGTATGTACTGGGAAGCAGATTACCAGTTATATAAAAACAGGCAGAATTCTGTGACACTTGCTCAAAACTATTTATCCGGGTTGTTCAACCAGGTGCAGACCTTATATGCTAATGAGACAATTATTATTGAATTGAGTGGTGTAAAGATTTGGACTACTGATGATGGCTATATAGATACCTCATCAGGCGCAGCACTTACAAGTTTTCAAAACAGGTGGAATAGTGCAGGCAATGCATATGACGGAGATATAGCTCACCTTTTAGCTTGCGATAATAAAGGTAATGGTGGGGTTGCCTATGTAAATGTATTGTGCAAGCGAAATACAGCGTTTGCATATAGCGAGGTGCACGTTGGGTATAATACCGTACCTACATATTCTTGGGATGTAGAAGTGTGTACGCACGAGGAAGGGCATAATTTGAGTTCAAGACATACACATTGGTGTGGGTGGAATACGGGCTCATTAGGTACTTGCGGTTCAATCGATAATTGCTATAAACAAGAGTCTACCAGTTTATGCAGCACCTGTCCCAGCACCTACGATAATGCTGCAAGCACTTCGGCATGGGAAGGTACAATTATGAGTTATTGTCATCTTGTGGCACGCGGTATTAATCTTGCAAATGGTTTTGGGCCTTTACCTGGTAATGCTATCAGAAATGCGGTATCCATATCTTCTTGCCTTACTATGCTGGTTGCAGATTCATGTTTCCCAATAGCTACCAATGTTACAGTGCCTGTTTCAAATGGTTCACAAGTTTACGTATATCCAAATCCTGCCGATAAGGTATTATATATAGACAGGTTGCAAACCGATGCAAGAGTACAGCTTTTTGATATGTTCGGACGAGAGGTGTTTGTAATAAAATCGACACAACAAAAAGAGATGATTGATATGTCTCTTCTTACATCAGGAAACTATATACTACAGGTTACAACACCACAAGGTGAGCGCATTATTCAAAAGGTCAGTAAAGAATAAATTTATTTCTTTGGGCTGAGCAGTGCCTGATATTGGGTTGGTTGATCCAATATTTCAAGCGCTTTCTTTACATCATCGTCAGTCTTCAGGCTGTTTTCAACCCTGCCTCGCATGTAGTAATAACGAGTAACGATCTCGCCTTCAAGAAAACGCATCACCTCTGCTTTATGTTTAGTAAGATCTTGTTTTTTATCATGAGAGATTTTTGCCTGCAAGCTGGCAAATTCTGTTTTTGCAGCGTCATAATTTTTTTCACGAATGGCTATTTGTTTCAGGGAGTCCAGCACTATTTCAGTATATGATTTGTAGGAGTAGTCTTTATTTTCTAACCATTTACTGAAAGCATTAAAATCATTATCGGTCAGAGTAAAACTACCGGCCGGTGCAATGGTTTTATGCTCCTTTACATACTGAGTCGTGTAATCGAAAAAATAATTCTTATTGTATAAAGTAATGACCAACTGGCTGATATCTTCATTAGGTACATTTACTTCAGGTTCAACACCGCCACCACTTAATACTTTGCGTCCGTTGGCAGTTTTGTATTCTTTTTTCAGCGAGTCAGGTATATTGCTTACTGTGCCATCGGCATTACGGTTGCTGTAATCTTTTACCTGTATACAACGTCCGCTAGGAGTGTAATATTTAGCTATTGTTACTTTTAGCCTTGCATTGTATCCCAATGGATGTGTTACCTGTACTAGCCCTTTGCCGTAAGAACGTACACCGATAATAACTGCGCGGTCAAGGTCTTGCAGTGTGCCGGCTACAACCTCTGACGCAGAGGCTGAATATTGGTTGACCAAAACAGTTACCGGAATTTTCAGGTCCCACGGCTGTTGGGTAGTGTGCATCTCTTCCGATAATTCAGGCACTTTGCCTTTTGTATTTACAACTAACTGGCCTTTGTCTAAAAATAAATTGCAAATAGATACAGCTTCGTTAAGCAACCCACCCGGGTTGTTGCGAAGGTCAAGTACTACACCTTTAAGATTGGGTTGTAATTTTTTGAGGCTGTCAAGGTCTTTTTTTATCATGCTAGCCACATTTGGCAAAAATTGTGCAAGATGTACGTAAGCCACATCTTTATTTTTGCCGGTCAGGCCAAAATAAGGCACTGGGGCCAGCTCTATTTCTTCGCGTTTAAATGTCTTGGTAGATTCAATGCCTGTATATGCATCTTTGATTTTCATACTGATGTTGGTACCGGCAGAGCCTTTCAAAAGCACGCCTATATCATCAACGTTTTTGCCTTTAAGAACCTGGTTATCTATAACCAGCACTTCGTCACCCGGATGCAGACCTGCTTTATATGCAGGGCTGTACTCATATACTTCGCTTACAAAAATACGACCGTCCTTTTCCCTCATATTGGCGCCAATACCACCATACTTGCCTGTAGTCTGAAACTCAAACTCTTCGATATCAGATTCTGTGATATAGGTTGTGTAGGGATCCAGGCCATCAAGCATGGCATCAATACTGCTCTTTACTAATTTGCCCGGTTCGATAGGGTCAACATAATATGTGTTGAGCTCTTTAAATAATGTAGTGTATATATCGAGGTTCTTGGAAATTTCAAAATAGGAATCAGCATTTTTGGCCTGTATAAAACAAAATGCAGTTGCTGCAAGAGCAAAACCAAATATAAACCCGCGAAACTTCTTTATTCTTTTCATCGTCCTGAATGATATGATAGCAATGTACGAAATAAAGAGTTTTGCATAATAAGGTGTAACATTTTTAACAGCCTATACACTGTCGGGAGTGCTTTTATTGTCAGAGATTTGTCTCAACTGATAAAGTAGTATCACTCCAAATGTCATTATAGGGCAAATAATCGTAAATTGCTACTAGCTGCAATACCCTTTTGTTTATGTGTAAATGTATACTTGGTTGCTTATTTGGTGCATTGTTACTGGTTGTTTATCCGGCACAGGCTCAACAACTTTTTAATGAGGGCGTTATTACATACCGGGTAAACATAGACCCACCGGCCGACCATGAAGGTGTGGTACAATATTCGGGTAATTACATAATTACAATCAAGGGCAAACAAGTTAAAGCTGAATTGAAGCTTGATAACGGCTTTACTAATACCATGCTTTACAATTTTCAGGCAAACACTGTTTACTCATTGAGAAAAATAAATAACAGGGATTATGCAATTCAATTAGATCTGCCGCAATTGCAATCATCATGGCAGAAATTTGAAGGCTACACGATAAAGGCAACCGGGGCTAAAAAAACTATTGCAAAAAATAATTGTGTCGAAGCCAACTTAGTATATAAGAATGGCAGTACTATAGCTGTTTTTTATAATCCTGGCCTGATGGTGCCAGACGGTGTTTTTGAACGTTTTCCTGCATTAAAAGGATTGCCGTTGTCTTATAGTTACAATAGTGAGGATGGAACAATCACGAGGTTTGAAGCAACTAATGTGTTGGAAGAACCTGTAGAGAATGCGGTATTTAAAATACCTGCCCGTTACAAAATGATGAGCTATGCTGATTATAAGGCAATGAGCTCTAAATAATGTATAAAAACAAGTTTATGATACGCAGATTATCAGTGCTGTTATTGATAACAGTTGTTGCCACAAAAGCCGTGTTTGCAGATGGTGTGTATAGAAACTGGGATGAAGCATTGGAAGATAAATTTCGCGTAAGGGTATTACACATGACATACCGAGGTATTGATAGCATACCGGATATCCTTGACCAGTTCCCCAATCTCGAAGAAATCAATTTCAGCAATAATAAAATTCAGTTTTTACCGGCATCTGTCACCAAATGCAAAAACCTCAAACGTATAAACTTGTTCCGAAATCACCTTAAAGTTTTGCCTGCTGATATTCATACCATGAAAAAGCTGGAGGAGTTGATATTGAATTACAATGACCTTGTCAGCCTGCCGGACTCCATAGGCTTTTCACCTGCTTTGAAAACGCTTGTACTTAACGGTAATGAGATCAAAACATTGCCTGTATCGATAGGGTATTTCCCTGTCTTGAAAAGACTCGCCTTAAATACCAATCAGTTAGAGCATATTCCGGCTTCTCTTACAGAGTTAAAAAAGCTTGTCATATTAGACCTCGGTAATAATTATCTCGAAGAGTTACCCGAAACGCTGGGCAACTTGCAAACATTGGAATCTTTGTACATCAACAGGAACAGGCTCGGGAAAATACCTGAATCAATAGGTAATTGCAAAAAACTACGCGAACTCGATGTTGTTGTATGTGGGGTATTAAGGTTGCCTGCTTCTCTTACCGAGCTGCCGGTATTAGAAAATGTATATGTTGATGACCGTACTACTGTGTTTTATCAGCACCCGAGAATGGTAAACAGGCAGGTAATAACTGTTGTTGCAAATGGAGAGAACTTGTACAGGCCATCTAACTAATAATTGTTACACAGCATAAAATAATAAAACCCGCTGTGATGCGGGTTTTATTATAAGGTATCTTCTATCCTCTTTATGGGAATACAACACCCCTGTAGCTGTTCACGTCAGCCAGAGGAATAGTTGCTTTATATCTTTCGTTGATAGCCATAATGATTTGGTTTGCTACCAATGCATAACCGCGTGGTGTCAGGTGAACGCCATCTAATGAGAAAGCACCACCATTTACGAAGCTAGTATTGTAAGACACACCGTTGAATACTATACCTGCCTGAACAGTATGCAGGTAAGAGTACATATCAACCATAGGAAGATTTTCTCTTTTTGCCATCAGGTAGATGATTCTGTTGAAAGCAGAGATAGCAACATTGATCTTTGCCACTTCGTTTGAAGTCAACACATATTTACCGGGTATTGGTTTGATAGTTCCCCAGCCTTTGCATTTAACTGAATCAAGAGGCAAAGAAAGCAATATTAATTCACCATCTCTGATCTGTCTGAATTTTGCAGGAACACTAGAGTCTTCAATTACAAAATAGTTGCTACCGGCTTCAAAGCGAACACCACTAGCACCATTGTAAGAATTATTCAAACGGTAAGCATCGTCCTGGCTAATGGTCAGGCCTTTAGCGCCGATGGTAGTAAAGAATGGTATTGCTGTAATATCAGGAATGTTTATCAAAACACCCTGAGCGCCGCTGCGCCTTAAGTTAGATAAGGTAGTATCGTAAGCAGCATTAAACATATCTACATTAGAGATAGTGTTAACACCACCTGCACCCGGAGATGCCTGGTCGCCACCGTTAGTAGCGTAGCCTAATACGTCATTACTGCCTATCCATAATGTAAAGAATGTTGGATGCAATACTGCAGCTTCATCAGCAGGACGAGAACCTGCAGGGTCTAAATAAAAACGTCTTGCGTAAGGGTTCAGCATACCATAACCGCGAACCAGGAAATCGATACAACGAATGCCCGGAACGCCCATGTTATTGTATGGACCATTAGCAGCAATGCTCATGCTACTTGTAGCAGAGTCTAAAGCACCTGTATAATATTGTGGAGCTAGAGAGGCAGCAGTATCACAAGGACCTTGAACCATATTCAGGAACATCCTTGGGCCTGGATAACCATATTTGCCCGGTAATAAAGGTTGTACGAAGTTACCTGCACCTACAATTTTAAATTGGTTATACAGAATTGCCGGATAAGAATTCATCTGGCCTTCCCTGTATAAGCTACCATCTGCATAACCGGCAGTGAGTGAGTTACCTACAGCTACATAACGAGTGAAGTCTGCATCGCCCCTTGTTGCCTGGTTTGGTGTGATGTTGGGTTTGCATGACGCCATCAGGCAAGCCATCAAACCGAGTATATATATCTTCTTCATGCTATTTCTTGTTTTCTAAAGTTTAAAAATCGTAAGTAATGCCTAAACCCGGATTAATTACTTTAGTTTGATACATACCTGTAAAGTTAGATTCGTTCACAGTACCTGTACGTTTTGGTATGAATACATATTCCAGTACGCCAAGTATTGTAAGTCTTTTGATTGGTTTGAATGTCAAACCAACTGAAGTGTTGATATGGTCTGCATCCGGCAAATCTGGAGACAGATAACCATCTTTTACCGGAGATGGGTCATAAGCAACACCAGCCATTGCTACAAATTTTTCACCCAGTTTGTAGTTAGCACCCAAACGCAATATCATAGTGTTTTTATAACGGCGTGGAGAGTGTATGTCTTGTACAGCCGGAGTGTGTGATTCATAATCAAACTTTAGTGTATCATAACTGCTCCATCCTACGTAGCTCGCATCAACCTGAATACCTAACCTTTCAGTTGGGCGAACTGCTAAACCTACAGTGATAACCCTTGGCAATCTTACTTTAGATGAGAATGCAGAATAAGGGAATTGTCCTGACAGAGAAGCAGGTACGTTGAACGTAGCATAACCTCTTTTTACTTTCATATCAACACCTGAACGGTAGTTGATACCGAATTGCAACCATTCTGTAGCACGCAAATGAATACCGAGGTTATAACCTACACCATGTGCATCGCCTTTCAGTTCTGCACTGCCATCCCTGTTAGCGCTGTCTTGCAGCGGAATAGCTTTGCGAACAGTAAGGTTACCGGTAGCATATATGAAACCACCACCTACTGACACCACATCATTGATGTGATAGCTGATAGTAGGTTGGAAGAACATAGTTTGCATTTGAATATCCTGTATTACATAACGGCCTTTCCAGTTATCATCCCATTTGATACCTGTACCGAATGGTGTATATATGCCAAGGCCTAAAGCCAGCTTGCTTTTATACCTAACCGGTCCGCCAACGTATACGTTGAACGGAGTGTATGTACGAGTTACTGCATCTGCACTGTATGTGCCTGATGGGGTCTCAACATAACGGGTGCGAGGCGTTAGTGCCTGTACGCTCACATATCCTTGAATGTGTTTAAGTTCGCTAAGCGCGCCGGGATTGTAGAAAATGCTTGAGGCATCCCAGGCAGCAGCTGTACCTGTTCCTCCTTGAGCCAATTGCCTAACCCCTTGCAGGCTTAGTTGAAATGCGCCACCGAATGCTACTGCTGATGTCAGTAGCAACGAGCCCATTAGTAAAAATTGTTTCTTCATAAAGAACGTTTTGGAATAAAATGTAATCGACTGATTAATTACAAAATTTGCCTTAAGATAGAACGAATAACGTGAATATGCAATATAGAGGCAGAATTAATTGGCAACGCCAATAGTAGCAAGGCTTACAGCCGAATGTGGGATAGTCAGAATAGCCTTTGCACATGCCTCTAAAGTAGCCCCCGTTGTCAATACATCATCTATTATTAATACATGTTTGCCTGAATACTTCTCAGTATTTTTCACATTAAAAGCATCTTGCATATTTTCGATGCGTTCTTCCCGGGTTTTTTGGGTCTGGCTTTCGGTGTTTCTTGCCCGGTATAATAAATCTGTAACCACCGGTAACTCCAAGACTTCACTCATACCCTCTGCTATAATTTCCGTTTGGTTATAACCACGTGCGGCTTCTTTTTTAGGATGTAACGGAACTGGTACTATAATATCTATGCCTTGATGCCAGTTGAGCAGTTTCAAATCGTGCCCTAGTTGCCTGCCCAGGAAAATACCTATCTCTTTTTTGCCATCATATTTAAGTCCATGCATCAGGTGTTGCAACAGGCCGTCTGCAGTAAAGTAGGCAAATGATGTAGCTTTTTGAACAGGTACTCGCCCTGCAAAACGCATGGCAGTTTCGTTATCTGCTATATGATGAAAAGCAGTACGCGGTAGATTGAATACATTACAGTTCAGACAAAGTATTTCTTCCTCAGCCAGTAAAGGTTTACTGCAACCTTCACATAAGTGAGGATAGATGAGGTGGCTTAGGCCATGAGTGAGGTCTTTAATAATATTATCCGTCATATTGTTCCTTCAAAACTGTACCGTTTTCATCCAAAAAATAAGTGTAACCTTCAAAATCTTTTACACTGATAATGTCATCGACAATACGCAATGTATTATCACTAGATAGGTTAATGAATATATCTCTTGCTGAGAAATACCACTTTTTTAAACCATCATGGCTAAGCCTTGTAATTTGTGATTCGCCATGTATAATATAATCTCCTCTGTAGGAGTGAATTGAAAAACAGGTAATGTCATCACAACGACTTGACCATATTAACTCTAATGTGGGTAGTTTGAGTTTATGAATATTATTACTGACGCATAGTAATAACGAATCATTATGAATTAGGACATTATCGATAGATGCCCTGGTAGCTCCGCAAAAACCATTAATCAAAACACTGGTTAGTTCTTTTCCTTCTTTAGATATTCTTATACCGATTGATGTTGAAGGCCGGTATTGAATAGAGTCTGATACATCTTCTATTGTATTCAAGTAACCTGCCGTAGTCTGATTTGCATTTATATCTTCAGACTGTATTGTAATTAAATATTGTTTATACAGTAGTTCCATTTAAAACAACATCTTATAAACATCCTCCACTTTATTCACTGTCTTTATCTCTATCTTATAATTCTTCTTATCCAATCCTTTGGCATTAGCTTTAGGAATGAAGATAACATCCATACCCAGTTTGTCTGCTTCGGCTATTCGTTGGTCTATACGATTCACAGCTCTTATCTCTCCTGATAATCCTATCTCTCCTACCAAACAAACATTAGATGGCAATGCTTTGTCTTCATAAGAAGAGAGTAGAGAACAAACCACTGCCAATTCAATACTTGGGTCTTCAATTTTTAAGCCACCTGCTATGTTTACAAATACATCACGTGTTCCGAAATGAAACCCTCCACGTTTTTCGAGTACAGCTAATAATAATTGTAACCTGCGTAAATCAAGGCCGCTAACCGTACGTTGCGGTGTACCATAAACTGCTTGCGTCACTAATGCCTGCACTTCTATCATCAACGGGCGTGCACCTTCCATGGTACTGGCTATAGCTATACCGCTTAGCGGTTCATCGTGTTGCGATAATAATATTTCAGAAGGATTGCTAACAGGCCGCATACCTGTTGTCACCATTTCATAAATGCCGAGTTCTGATGTTGAACCAAATCGGTTTTTGATGGTGCGCAGTATTCTGTATGCATAATGCCTGTCGCCCTCAAATTGCAGCACAGTATCTACCATGTGTTCTAAAACTTTCGGGCCTGCAATATTGCCATCTTTTGTAATATGCCCGATGATGAAAATGGGTATGTTACTTGTCTTGGCAAACTGTTGCAACTCTGCTGCACACTCTCGTACTTGCGACACACTTCCTGCACCACTTTCTACAAACGGAGACTCTAATGTTTGAATAGAATCTATAATTAATAATTGCGGACGAACTTTTTTTACTTCCTGGAAAAGTGTGTTAGTATCTGTTGCGGTTAGCAGGTACATATTTGGGTTGTTAGCACCCACACGGTCGGCACGCATTTTTATTTGTTGCGCACTCTCCTCACCCGAAACATAAAGTGTAGTAATGTTGTTCCATTGCAAAGCACATTGCAAAAACAAAGTTGATTTACCGATACCCGGTTCACCTGCTACTAGTACCACAGACCCGGGGACAACACCGCCACCTAGTACTCTATTCAGTTCGCTATCAGGAGTTAATAAACGATGTTCTTTTTGAATAACTAATTCATCCAGCTTATGTGCCTTA
Source organism: Bacteroidota bacterium (assembly GCA_018267965.1). Taxonomy (GTDB): domain Bacteria; phylum Bacteroidota; class Bacteroidia; order Chitinophagales; family Chitinophagaceae; genus Polluticoccus. Next base: position 569,677 of record JAFDXK010000002.1, read on the forward strand.
CGTTGTTCTTTACTTTCTTCTTCCCAACCTTTTATCTGTGTTAGTTTATCCTCACGTTGAATCACTTCTTCTACAAACGAATTCCATGCACCACAAGAAGGACATTTGCCCGTCCACTTAGGAGATTCATAACCACACTGCTGACAGAAGAAAGCTGACTTGATTTTTGCCATTAGAAACTAAAGATAGCAGAAAAGAAAAAGAGCCATCGGAAGAATCCGCGGCTCTTACTTACTAACCCATTAAATTCACAACTTGATACAAATGTAGTATTCCGCCCGACAGGAAAAAAATGGTTTTTGTTAACACACTTATATTTTTTATAAATATTAAAAACTGTACACATTAGATAATAAATGCTATTTATTGATTTACAAGTTTTTCACCTCAAAAAGCGATTTTTACTAATGTATTATTGGCATAAGAAAAGACAGAAATTGTTTATAAATAATATTTTAATATATTAAATTATTTACATTCATTTCTTGATAAGAAATGATAATATCATGATAAAATAACAATCAGGAATTATTGTTTTAACTCGAGCACAGATTTTTCAGAAGTAACAGACAAACCATGTTGTGCACCAAGCCTGACGGTGTAGTTAATATCGATGTGCCCCACAGGAAAATTGAAACAAACAGGATAATCATACTCTTTTACATTATCCAAAATAATGTCTTCAACTGTTTTACCAAATGGCCTATCCGTATCTGTTAAGTCAGTTAGTCCGCCAACAACAAGTGCTTTTAGTTTGTCTAATTTACCTGCACGTTTCAGGTTAATCATCAGGCGGTCTATATTATATAATACCTCACCAATATCTTCAATGAAAAGTATTTTATCTGTTGTATCTACTTCAGAATTTGAGCCTGTAACATGTGCAAGTATAGCAAGGTTGCCACCCGTTATAATTCCTTCTGCATTTCCGGTTCTGTTGTATGGTGATTCAGGAAATTCATATCGTAATGGTTGCCCTGAAATGGCATCAAAAAAACTTTGCAGGTGTGCAGAATTGAGATGTTCTTCTTTATAGGCATTGCACATAGGGCTATGTAATACCTGCATATTGAAATTGGCCTGAATATGGTTTTGCAAAATGATAATATCACTAAAACCGCAAACCCATTTCGGTTTATTTTGAAATGCAGTGAAATCCAGCTTGTCTATCACGCGTCCCATGCCATAGCCACCACGCCCCATTAGTATGGCATCTACATTCGGATTATCCAACATAGATTGTAAGTCAGCTGTACGTTCTTCATCAGTGCCTGCAAAATAATTGAACTGTGTACCACAGGTTTTACCCAATAATATTTTATATCCTTTCGACTCTAATACCGATGTTGCATATTGAATACGCTCCATGGGTATATAGCTTGATGGGCAGGTAATGCCAATGGTAGAGCCTTGCTTAAGATATGGGGGATGAATCATGTAGTTTGTAATAATCCTATGTAAATATAATCTTCACGAATTTCAACGGGATAAGTTTTTAGTTTGTAACCTTCGCCACTGGTGTTTCTTCCGTTTACCGCGTCAAAACGGTATTTATGGTCGGGGCAAACAATACGTCCCTGGGCATCAAGCCAGCCTTCGCATAATCTTGCGCTGGCATGTGGGCAGGTAGCAGCAAAAGCATATACTTTATTGTCTCTTTTCAGCAGGCCGATTTCTTTATCAGCCACTTCAAAATCTTGTAAGTGTTCTTCTCTCATTGAAGAGAACGTGATACCCTCAACCTTATACCAGTCGTACAACATATTATCTCTTAGCAGCAAAAAAATCTTTCATCAATTGGGCACATTCATCAGCAAGTATACCATGTACCAACTCTGTCTTTGGATGGAATGGAGAATTTTCTCCTGTTATTCGCGCATAGCCATTCTTTACATCGGTAGCGCCAAATACAACACGTCCTATTTTGCTCCAGTAAAGTGCCCCGCTGCACATCAGGCAAGGCTCGATAGTAACATATAAGGTAGCTTCGGGCAGGTATTTACTGCCCAGTTGATTGAATGCAGCCGTAAGTGCTATCATTTCTGCATGCGCAGTACTGTCATTCAATTGCTCTACCTGGTTGTACCCGCGTGAAATAATTTTTGTACCCCACACTACTACTGCACCGATAGGAATCTCATCGGCTTCGTACGCCAATTTTGCCTGCCTTAATGCTTCCCGCATAAAATATTCATCATCAAACATTGCCATACTATTCTTTATTCTTTGTGTCCATAATGATGGTTACCGGCCCATCGTTCACCAATGCTACTTTCATATCTGCGCCAAATGTGCCGGTAGCCACAGGCTTATTAATTAACTGTGACAAGTGGCTTACAAAATATTCATACAACGGTATGGCTTGTTCAGGCCTTGCTGCTTTAATAAACGAAGGGCGGTTACCTTTCTTATAAGAAGCATGCAGGGTAAACTGGCTTACCACTAATATCTCGCCATCTGCATCCTCAAGGTTTTTATTCATTAACCCGGCCTCGTCGGCAAATACACGCAACGGCGCAATTTTACCACATAGCCATTCCGCATCTTCCTTGGTATCTTCTGCTTCTATACCCAATAATACCATAAAGCCATGCCCTATGGCAGATTTCATCTCCCCATGAATAGTGACACTGGCATTAGAAACACGTTGAATAACGGCACGCATGGTGCGAAACTAAGTAGTTTAACGCAATAGAGCTAACTTTGCATTCCTCTTTAGAAAGGCTATGTATAATATTAATGAAACAATAGTGGCATTGGCTACACCACCGGGTGTAGGTGCTATAGGTGTGATACGGTTGAGCGGTGCGAAAGCGATTGCCATTATAGATAGTATTTTCAAAGGAAAGAAACTGGTGAGTCAACCATCCCACACTATACATTTCGGTAAGATAATGGATGGCGACAAAGCATTGGATGAAGTAGTGGTGAGCCTATATAAATCACCAAAGAGTTATACCGGCGAAGATGTAGTTGAGATAAGCGGGCATGGCAGCCAGTATATACTGGAGCAAATCATCAACCTCTGCATAGCTAATGGGGCGCACATGGCAAAGGCCGGAGAGTTTACACAACGTGCTTTTTTAAATGGTAAGTTGGACCTAGCTCAGGCAGAGGCTGTTGCAGACCTGATAGCATCGCAATCCGGTGCTGCACAACAAGCGGCCATGCACAACCTTCGTGGCGGTTTTAGCGAAGAGTTGAAAGCTATGCGCGAGCAACTCATACAATTCAGTGCACTGATAGAACTGGAACTAGACTTTAGCCAGGAAGATGTGGAGTTTGCAGACCGTACCAAATTCTATGAACTGATAAACCACCTCAACACCAGCGCACAAAAACTGGCAGATTCTTTTAAACTGGGTAATGTGATACGCAACGGCGTGAGTGTGGCTATAATAGGCAAGCCCAATGCGGGTAAGAGCACTTTACTGAATGCTTTGCTAAACGAAGAACGTGCCATTGTAAGTGATATTGCAGGCACTACACGCGATACTATTGAAGAGACACTGAATATAAATGGCGTACTGTTTAGGTTGATTGATACAGCAGGTATACGTGAGCATACAAGCGATGTGATAGAAAGTATAGGCGTGCAACGCAGTATGGATACTATGAAGCGCGCAGATGTGGTGTTGTATCTCTACGATGTGAATACAACAACTGCCGGTGAGATAAAAGAGCAGGTTGCTATATTCGAAAAAGAGCATATTAAATACCTGCTCGTAGCCAATAAGGCTGATATGTGGACGGGCAATGAGGAGTCAAACACGATCTATATTTCTGCCAAAAACAAAGACAATATTCTGCAACTGAAACAAGCATTGTATAAGCTGGTGGTAGAAGGAGAAATAAATACAGAGGGCACCATCATCACCAACGCACGTCACTATGCGTCATTGCAGGAAGTATTGAAGTCACTTGCAGATATTAAATCAGGTCTTGATAACCACATAGCGAGTGACCTGATAGCGCTCGATATCCGCCGCTGCCTCTTTTACCTCGGAGAAATAACAGGAGAAGTAACCACCGAGGATAAGCTGGATTATATATTTAGCAAGTTTTGTATAGGGAAATAATAGCTTTGCTTTTTTAATATTTATTTTAGGTTGGCAACAATTCTCATAATTGACGACGAAGAAAAGCTAAGAGGTTTACTTAAACGTATCATAACTCTAGAGGGTTATGAGGTTAAGGAAGCCGGCACTATTGCTGCCGGTTGGAAACAATTAGAAACTAATAGCATTGATATTGTGCTTTGCGATGTAAAGCTGCCTGATGGCAATGGTGTAGACTTTACACAAGAGGTAAAGGCAAAATACCCATATTTAGAAATAGTCCTTCTGACAGCGTATGGCAACATACCTGATGGTGTAACAGCTATAAAAAATGGTGCGTTTGATTATTTAGTGAAAGGTGATGATAATGATAAAATTATACCCATCCTAAGCCATGTAACAGAGAAGTTAGCATTACAAAGAAGGGTTAAGCATCTTGAAAAACAACTCGATAATCAATATGGGTTTGATAATATAATAGGTAATAGCAAACCACTAAAAGAAGCAATAGAATTAGCTAAAAAAGTTGCCGTTACAAATACGACAGTTTTATTAACTGGCGAAACAGGTACGGGAAAAGAGGTTTTTGCACAAGCCATTCATTATAGCAGCAACAGAGCAAACAACCACTTTGTAGCTTTAAACTGTAGTGCTTTTAGTAAGGAATTACTGGAGAGTGAATTATTTGGACACAAAGCAGGAGCATTCACAGGTGCAGTAAAAGACACAAAAGGCCTGATTGAGGAAGCTAAGGGAGGTACACTTTTTCTTGATGAAATAGGCGAAATGCCCATTGATTTGCAGCCTAAGATTTTACGTTTACTTGAAAACGGTACATATATCCGTGTAGGTGACACGAAAGAACAAAAAGCTGATATAAGACTTATAGCTGCTACCAATAGAAACCTGAAACAGGAAGTAGAACAAGGTCATTTCAGAGATGATCTATATTACCGCATAGCAGTATTTGCGATTGAATTGCCGGCTTTAAGAGACCGATTAGCAGATATACCCGAATTAGCTTCTCATTATTTGAAAGTTTATAGCTCTAAGACAAATAAGACAATCAAATCCATCTCTAAAGAAGCCTTAGATATTCTGATGCTAAATGAGTGGAAAGGCAACGTGCGAGAGTTAAAGAACGTTATTGAACGCGCAGTAATATTAGAAGATTCAGATGCGCTTACCTCCTCAAGTTTGCCTGCTGATATGCAAAAAGATAAATCAAATACTAAACAAGGCCTCTCTGCATTTCATCTTGCCAGTGTGGAAAAACTGCATATTCAAAAGGTATTGAATTATACAAAAGGTAATAAGTCAGAAGCCGCGAGGCTTATGGATATTGGATTGGCAACTCTTTATCGCAAAATAGACGAATACGGGTTGAAGTAACCCATCTCATTTTGATAGAAACCTTCTCATTTTGAGAAGGTTTTTTATTACATCAAATACAGCTGATTAATTAAGGTGATACTAAAAGTGTTGCCGATACTGCGTTTCACATAATTCGGTGCTTTGATTATTTGTAAGGCATGTTATTTGCCTCCTAATATGCAAAGCCAAAGCTATGTCAAGCAAATAGTTGATAGCTGCTATAGTATGGTTTCTTGCAATTGTGTTCTTGTCTATAGTGCTACTAAATATAAAATGATAAAAATGATAACAGGGATATTATTAGTAACAGGGCTTGTATGTTTTGCCCTTCTTTTTAAAACTATTGATTGGTTTGAAAAAATATAAACAATGACAGAATTATTTATTGTAGCCATACTTGTGTTTTTGTATATGTGCTACGTTTTGGTTAAACCGGAAAAATTTTAGTATCAGATGAACACCGAATTGTTTGGAGTAATATTTATGTTCCTCGGCACTTTGCTGCTGGCTATACCTTTAGGTAAATACATTGCTAAAGTATATGCAGGCGATCGTGTGTGGACTGATGTCATCTTTGCACCAATTGAACGTATGTTTTTTAGGGTGTCAAGAATAGACATCTCAAAAGAAATGAACTGGAAACAGCATCTTGTTGCGTTGCTTACTATAAACCTTGTTTGGTTCTTATGGGCTATGTTTTGTCTTATGAATCAGGGATGGTTACCAATGAATCCTGACCATATTACATCGCAATCACCCGATTTGGCTTTTAATACGGCTATTTCTTTTTTGGTAAACTGTAACCTGCAACACTATAGCGGTGAATCAGGTGCATCATACTTCACACAAGTATATGGCCTGATGTTTCTTCAATTTGTTTCAGCAGGTACCGGTATGGCTGCAGCAGCTGTTGTTTTTAATGCTTTAAAAGAAAGGGCAACAGATAAGTTGGGTAATTTTTACAATTACTTCTTAAAAAGCTGTACTCGCATATTGTTACCTCTATGTATACTGATAGGAACGGTACAGATATTTGAAGGCACACCAATGACTTTTAAAGGCATGGATACCATTGTAACTATGCAGGGCGATACTCAACATGTAAGTCGTGGCCCGGTTGCTGCATTCGTAGCTATCAAACATTTAGGTACTAATGGAGGTGGCTTCTATGGTGCTAATTCAGCCCACCCTTTAGAAAATCCTAATTATCTATCAAACATGGTACAAATGATAGCACAGGTTTTGATTCCTTTTGCTATGATTTTTGCTATGGGCTTCTTCTTACGCCGCAAAAAACTGGCGTGGGTTATATGGAGTGTAATGACTATTGGATTTCTCGCATTGGTAATTCCAACTATTAATGCAGAAATACATGGTAACGTTATGATAGCTAAAATGGGAATTAGCCAACCATTGGGGAATATGGAAGGGAAAGAGATACGATTTGGCGCAAGGGCATCTGCATACTGGAGTATTGCCACTACGGTAATATCTACAGGATCTGTAAATAGTATGCACGATAGTTTTATGCCCCTGTCCGGTATGAATATGTTGCTGGGCATGATGGTTAATTCATTTTATGGTGGTGTAGGTGTAGGCTTTCTCAACTTCTATGTATATCTGATACTGGCTGTATTTATTGGTGGGCTGATGGTGGGGCGCACGCCCGAGTTTCTTGGCAAAAAAGTAGAAGCTAAAGAAATGAAAATAGCCATGATAGTGGCATTACTACATCCATTTCTGATACTTGTAGGTACTGCTATTGCAAGTCATTTAGCTGCGCATGATGCTGCTATGGGTTGGTGGTGGATGGGTGCAGATGGGAAACCAATGCACGCGACAGCATGGTTGAATAATCCGAGGTATCACGGTTTTAGCGAAATGCTTTATGAATACACTTCATCTTCTGCCAACAATGGTAGCGGTTTTGAAGGCTTGGGAGATAATAACCCGTTTTGGAATATTAGTACAGGCATTGTGCTTATTCTATCACGCTTTATCCCAATAATAGGGCCGGTAGCTATAGCAGGTTTATTAGCTCAAAAGAAACACATACCTGAAAGTGCCGGAACATTAAAACCAGACACAGCAACTTTTGGTACGTTGATATTGGCAGTTAAAATAATTATTGCAGCATTAGCATTTTTCCCTGCTTTGGCTTTAGGCCCTATAGCAGAATGGTTAAGCATGTAATTGAAAAAATAGACAATGAAAAAGAATAATAAAAAGAGTTTGTTTGAATGGTCTTTGGTAAAGGAAGCCATAGGACAATCATTTATAAAGCTAAATCCCAAAGTACAATTTCGTAATCCTGTAATGTTTACAGTTGAAATTGGTACTGTAATTATGCTGATAGTATGCTTGTGGATATTAGCAGGTGAAAAATCGCAAGGTTCATTCACCTATAACTTCATCATATTCCTCGTGCTCTTATTCACGCTGCTCTTTGCAAACTTTGCAGAAGCATTGGCAGAGGCGAGAGGCAAGGCGCAAGCAGCATCTTTGCGTAAAACAAGGGAAGAAACACCGGCTAAGAAAGTAGAGCCGATGGGTGAGATATTTATGAACGAGATTCATATAGTGCCGTCATCTTCTTTGAAAAAAGGCGACTTCTTTGTTTGTGATGCCGGAGATATAGTACCTATTGACGGTGAAATAGTGGAAGGTATTGCCACAATTGACGAATCTGCCATTACTGGTGAATCTGCACCGGTAATACGTGAAGCTGGCGGTGATAAATCATCAGTAACAGGTGGTACGAAGGTGTTGTCTGACCATATAAAGGTTAAAGTAACTACTGAAGCTGGTGAAAGTTTTCTCGACAAAATGATTGCATTAGTTGAAGGTGCCTCAAGACAAAAAACACCAAACGAAATTGCGCTAACAATTTTGTTAGCAGGTTTTACATTGGTGTTTGTGATTGTTTGTGTAACACTGCATCCTTTTGCTGCTTATGCTAAAACACCTATCCCGATAGCAGCATATATCTCATTATTTGTTTGCCTGATACCTACTACTATCGGTGGGCTATTATCTGCTATTGGTATTTCAGGTATGGACAGGGCGTTACGAGCCAATGTAATTGCTAAATCAGGTAAAGCCGTTGAAACTGCCGGCGATCTGGATACATTGTTACTTGATAAAACAGGTACTATCACCATTGGCAATAGAAAGGCTACAAATTTTTATCCTGCAGATGGTATTGATGAAAAGCACTTTAAGCAATGTGTAGTATTAAGCTCTTATGCTGATGAAACACCCGAAGGAAAATCAATAATTGAATTAGTGGGTATCAACCCCTTAAGCTACGCGGTCAGCAATCCGAAATTTATAAAGTTTACAGCGGAAACACGCAGTAGTGGCATTGACTATGAAGGTATCCACATAAGAAAAGGCGCTTATGATGCCATCAGAAATAACGTAGAAAAAGCAGGAAATGGTTTCCCTGTAGATATAAAAGCTAAAGTTGATGAAATATCATCCAATGGCGGTACGCCATTAGTAGTGTCTGAAAATAATGTTGTATTAGGCGTAATCGAATTGCAGGACATTATTAAAACAGGGATTCAGGAACGTTTTGAACGCTTGCGCAAAATGGGTGTGAAAACAGTTATGGTTACGGGCGACAACCCTTTAACAGCGAAGTATATAGCTGAAAAAGCAGGTGTTGATGATTATATAGCAGAAGCCAAACCTGAAGATAAAATGTCGTACATACGTAAGGAACAGCAAAATGGCAAATTGGTTGCGATGATGGGTGATGGTACAAATGATGCACCTGCACTGGCGCAGGCTGATGTTGGTGTTGCTATGAATAGTGGTACTGCTGCTGCAAAAGAGGCTGGCAATATGGTTGACCTTGACAACGACCCTACTAAACTCATTGAAATAGTAGAAATAGGCAAGCAACTTTTAATGACGCGAGGCACTCTTACTACTTTTTCAATAGCTAATGACGTAGCCAAATATTTTGCTATCGTTCCGGCATTGTTCATCATATCAATACCTGCATTGCAAGGATTAAACATTATGAATCTGCACAGCCCTCAAAGTGCAATTCTGTCGGCTGTAATATTCAATGCTATTATTATTCCGTTGCTAATACCATTGGCATTGCGTGGTGTAGCCTACAAACCTATAGGGGCAAGCTCTCTTTTGAGAAGGAATTTATTAGTGTATGGTTTGGGTGGCATATTAGTGCCCTTTATAGGCATCAAACTAATTGACCTTGTAGTAACCTTATTCATGTAAACGCTTTAAACGAATTGTTATGAGAAAAGAATTATTGCCTTCTATTATACTGACTGTGTTATGTATCCTGTTCTTTTCAGGATTATATCCGCTTGTTATGTGGGGTATAGCACAGGCAGCACCAAATAAAGGAGAAGGGTTTATTACAAACGTTGGAGACAAAACATACTATAATAACATAGCTCAGAAATTTTCTGATGATAAATATTTCTGGTCGCGTCCTTCAGCAGTTGATTATAATGCTGCCGGTTCTGCAGGTAGTAATAAAGGGCCTGCTAACCCTGATTATTTAGCACAGGTACAACAACGTATCGATACCTTTTTAGCGCATAATCCGGGGGTTAGAAAATCAGATATACCATCTGATATGGTTACAGCAAGCGGTAGTGGTTTAGACCCGCATATAAGCCCGCAAGGTGCTATGATACAAATAAATCGTATCGCAAACGCAAGACATTTGCCAATAGAAACAGTTAAGGCATTGGTTGATAAACAAACTGAAAAACCACTGCTGGGATTGTTCGGCCCGAAAAAAATAAATGTTTTAAAGCTAAATATTGAATTAGATCATCTTAAATAAAACGTATGAAAAAACAAATTACAAAGCTCACAATCGCCGCTTTGCTTAGTACTTCTGTATTAAGTTCAGCTTATGCCCAACAAGGAAGTGAAATAAGGCAAAAAGACCTGACAACCGCTTCGTCTGATGATGACGAAACGAAAGCAAAAGAGCCTAAACCTGAAATAGTTCCATTTGAAGGGCAGGACCAAACATGGCAAAACGGTAGTGACAGAAGAAGTGAATCAGTATTACAAGGAAAATACTTTACGGGTTCGTTTATGTTTGATGGCAATTACAATTATTCATTTAACAACCCAATTGATAATACAGTAGTGGGTTCGACTGCAATGGCACGTCACAATGAAATGGAGGTAATGTTTCTTGGCATCGGTGGAGATTTTAATTATAAAAACGCCCGTGGTCGCGTGATGTTGCAATTGGGTAACCGTTCTATTGTAATCCCTCGTAATGATTACAGCCCTTATAGGGGACAGTATCAATTAGCAAATTCACTTCGTTATATGAGTGAGGCTTACGGTGGGTATCATTTTAACATTGGTGCAGTACCTATCAATGTGGATGCTGGCTTGTTTATGTCTTATATTGGTTTGAACTCATACTATCAGGTTGAAAACTGGGAATATCAGGCATCATTTACATCAGACAATACACCGTGGTTCTTCAATGGTATGAGGATACAAATATTTCCTTCTAAAAAGTTGAAAATCGAGCCCTGGATTATTAATGGTTGGCAGAGCTATGGCAAATTCAATAGTATGCCGGGCTTTGGTGCAAACATTACATGGTGCCCAAGTGAAAATGTGAAACTGTTAACCAATGACTATTATGGTGCTGATGCTGCTATGATACCTGACAGGAAACGTTTCCACTCTGATAATAGTTTATTAGTAAGGTATTACAAGAACCCTAAGAAGACTGGCATTAACCAAATGGCATTTTCTTTGACTGGCGATTTAGGTTTTGAAAAAGGTGGTGGTGTTAATGGTTTCAACAACAGCGACCCTGCAAATCCTGCTCAATACTTTTTAAGTGCCATGATTTACAACCGTATTTGGTTTAATAAGAATCACTTTGCATGGACAATAGGCGGCGGTATTATGACTAACCCGGGACGTTACTTGGTATTATATCCTACAGGTGATGCAAGCCCATTGCCTAACCCAACTAACCCTACAACAACAGAAGGTACACATCCTTTCAGTGCAAATCCGGGTGACCAATTCAACGCTTGGGATTGCTCAACAAACTTTGACTGGATGCCAAATCAAAGCCTTACTGTGCGCTTAGAATATGTGCATAGAGAAGCTGATGTGCCTTATTTTGCCGGACACGGGGGTGTAACTTCTCCTACAGGATATACAACTACAGCAATACCTACAGGTTGGGCTCCTGATTTAGTAACTTCAGAAGACCGCATCATTTTTGCTGTATTAGTAAGACTATAAAATAACTTCGTTATTTGCAATATGAATGAAGCAAGTAACATATCGAATAATAATCATGCAGTAACACGTTTCACATGGGGGGGCGTGTTACTTGCTTTAGGAATTGTTTTTGGAGATTTAGGCACATCCCCTCTTTATACTTTTAAAGCAATCATTGGGGAAAAGGTAATTTCTGAAACATTAGTTTTGGGAGGTGTGTCTGCTGTGTTTTGGACTTTGTTTTTTCAAACAACGCTTAAGTATGTTTTTATTACTATGCGTGCGGATAACAAAGGTGAAGGTGGTATTTTTTCGTTGTATGCCTTAATAAGAAGACACGGCAAATGGGTGCTTTGGCCTGCTATAATAGGTGGCAGCTTTATGATAGCTGATAGCCTGATAACGCCACCTATTTCTGTTACATCTGCAATGGAAGGTTTAAAGGTAATCAACCCTGACATTGCTATTTTACCTATTACTATTGGAATTATTGTTGCCTTATTCTTGTTTCAGCAAACAGGGACAGATAAAATTGGCAAATTCTTTGGTCCTGCTATGGTTGTTTGGTTTGGTATGATTGCCATTCTTGGTTTTGCAAATCTCATACAAGACACATCAGTTTTACGTGCGATAAACCCGATGTATGCGGTTAGGCTTGTTGCCGAATATCCGGGAGGGATGTGGGTATTAGGGGGTGTGTTCCTATGTACTACAGGAGCAGAAGCGTTGTATGCTGACATGGGGCATGTTGGCAGGCGCAATATTCAGATAGCATGGATATTCATTAAAGTAGCATTGTTGTTATGCTATTTTGGAGAGGCGGCATTGCTGTTAAAACATACTAATCAACATCTAACAGCTATTGATGCGTTTTATGGCTTAGTTCCGCAATGGTTTTTAATTCCCAGCATCATTATAGCTACAGCGGCTACTATCATAGCAAGTCAGGCATTGATTAGCGGCACATTTACCTTGTTCAACGAAGCTATAAGGCTCAATGTATGGCCTAAACTTCGTATTGAGTTTCCTACTGATATGCGTGGACAGGTTTATGTCCCTGCGGTCAATTGGTTTATGATGTTAGGCTGCATTGGTATGGTATTGCATTTCCGGGAATCATCGAATATGGAAGCAGCATTTGGTTTATCAGTTACACTAACAATGTTGATGACAACAATATTGCTAAGCTATTATCTCTATACACTAAGGGTAAATAAACTAATCGTTCTTTTTGTACTGCTGTTATTTTTATGGATAGAGGTTACTTTTCTTGTCGCAAACCTAAGTAAGTTTTCGCATGGTGGCTGGATAACATTAGTAATCGGATTATTGCTAATAAGCACCATGTACATTTGGTATGTTGGAAAACGCTTAAAGAGTAGGTACAAAAATCTTGTTGACATTAAAAAATATCTGCCTGTTCTCAAGGAGTTAAGTAATGACAACAGCGAATCAAAATATGCTACTCACCTTGTTTATTTAACTATATCAAATAAGCCTGAGAAAATTGAAGAACGCATTATAGACTCAATACTATATCAGAAGCCTAAAAGAGCTGATTTGTATTGGCTGGTAAATATTGAGGTGACAGATGAGCCATACCACGCATCTTATACAACTGAAATAATACAACCCGAAGATGTAGTTTATGTAAAATTCAGGCTAGGGTTTCGGGTAGTGCCACGTATCAACATATTGTTTAAAAAAGTTGTAGCAGAATTGGTTAGAAACAGAGAAATAAAAGTAGATAACAAATACTACAACCCTGATATACCTTATGTATCAGGCGATTTCCGTTTTGTAATAATGAAAAGCTTCTTGTCGGTTGAGAATAATCTTTCACTATGGGATAATATAATTATGAGACTGCATTTTATTCTTGATAAGTTGAGTTTGCCTGATGATAAAGCATTTGGTTTAGATTATAATAACGTGGTAGTAGAAAAAGTGCCATTGATATTGGGCAAAACCGAGAATATTACATTAATAAGAGAAAAACATGAGTGAGGCGGATAATAATGCGGAGCATTTCCTTGACCTAATCAGGAAATCAAGGAAGGGGAAATTCAAGATTTATATTGGCATGGCTGCTGGTGTAGGCAAGTCATACCGTATGTTGCAGGAAGCACATACACTATTGCAAAACGGCGTAGATGTAAAGGTTGGATATATTGAGCCGCATAACAGGAAAGAAACCCTTGAATTAGTTGAAGGGTTACCCATAATCCCCCGCAGGCAGGTTTATTATAAGGGCAAAGAGTTGGAAGAAATGGATTTGCAAGCCATCATTAACCTGCACCCTGAAGTAGTAATAGTTGATGAGTTAGCACACACCAATATTCCCGGAAGTAAAAATGAAAAACGTTGGCAAGATGTATTAGATATACTTGATGCAGGTATTAATGTAATCAGTGCGTTAAATATCCAGCATTTGGAAAGCCTGAATGACCTCGTGAAAGGTATTACAGGAGTTGAAGTATTAGAGCGTGTACCCGATAGCATTTTAAAAATAGCCGATGAAATAGTAAATATTGATCTTACGGCAGAAGACCTTATTTCAAGATTAAAAACAGGGAAAATATATGCGCCCGAAAAAGTAGAAAAGGCACTAAAAAACTTTTTTAAGCCTGAAAACATTCTTCAACTTAGAGAATTAGCACTAAAAGAAGTTGCCGGACAAATAGAGCGTAAAGTAGAAACGGAAATACCTAAAGGAGTAGCGTATCGGCATGAGAAATTTTTGGCTTGTATTAGCACAAATGAAAAAACATCTAAACTCGTTATCAGAAAAACAGCACGATTGGCAAGCTATTATAATGCCCAATGGTGGGTTTTATTTGTTGAAACCCCGAAAGAAAGCCCCGACAAAATAGCCTTAGACAAACAAAGGCATTTGATTAATAATTTTAAATTGGCAACCGAGTTAGGTGCTGAGGTTTTAAAAACACAGAGCAATAAAGTAGCAAAAGGTATATTAGAAATTGTGCAGGAAAAAGGTGTAACCACAGTTTGTATTGGGAAACCTCACTTAAACCTAACGCAGGTAATTTTAGCTACCAGTGTATTTAACGAATTATTGAATGTGCTATCACAGAATAACATAGACTTGATTATTTTATCATAATATGCCACAAACCATTAAATCAAAAATTGCCTACGGCATTGGAGCATTATTTATCTTATTGCTTACTATTAGTATTGTAGCATTCGTTTTTATTAATCTCCTGTCCAACCGTACAGAAAATCTTTTGACAGCTAATTATAAAACTATACAGTATTGCAATCAAATGATGCATGCAATTAATGGTGTTTCTATTGATAGTAATGCAAAAGCTGCATTTGAGAAGAATTTACAATTACAGGAAAATAATATTACGGAGAATGGTGAAAAAGAAGCCACACAAAAACTTCGTCTTTACTTTGAACTTATTAATAAAAATGCTGCTGATACCACAGTTATTGATTCCATTAATAAGCAATTATATGATATTGCTTTGCTGAACCAACATGCTTTAGAGCGTAAAAACCAAAAAGCCCTCGATACAGCAAATTCTGCTAAACTTTGGATTTCCTTATTGACGGGTATTCTTATACTAATCAGTTTTACACTTGTAGTTAATTTTCCGGGCTACATTGCTAATCCTATTCGTTTGCTTACAGAAGGCATAAAAGAAATCGCACAGAAAAATTATAGTAAACGCATTTACATAGCCAACAATGATGAGTTTGGGGAAATGGCAACCGCATTTAACCAAATGGCCGAAAAGCTATATGAGTATGAAAACAGCAATATCAATCAACTTATTTTTGAAAAGCAAAGGGTTGAAACTATTATCAATCAAATGACGGATGCTGTTATTGGATTGGATGCTAAAAGCAAAGTTCTTTTTATTAACAATACAGCTCAACAACTGCTAAATCTGAAAGCCAACGAAATAAAAGGGAAATATGCACCTGATATAGCATTGAGAAATGACCTGTTTAGGTTCATTCTCCAAAAAAGCCCTAATCAGGAACCATTGAAAATTGTATATGAAGGCAAGGAGAATTATTTTTCTATTGATAGCAAGCCCGTTTATAGCGAAGACAAAACAATAGGTGAGGTCTTCATCCTGAAAAATATTACCCAATTTAAGGAGCTCGATATTTCTAAAACCAATTTATTAGCTACAATATCCCACGAGCTTAAAACACCTATTTCTTCAATAAAAATGAGTGCAAAACTTATTAACGATGAAAGAACAGGTAAGTTGAATAATGAACAAAAGGAATTAGTTGGTAATATTAACGAAGATGCAGAGAGATTACTAAAACTAACTGGGGAGTTATTGAATATGACCCAAATTGAAACAGGTAATATTCAATTGAAACTGCAGAAAGTAAGTCCTAAAGAAATCCTTGATAATGCTTTAAAAGCTGTGCAAACACAGGGGCAACAAAAACAAATACAATTAATAGTAGGCCCATTGGAAAATATTCCCGATGTGCAGGCAGATGCAGATAAGACTTCATGGGTATTAATAAATATTTTAAGCAATGCAATTAAATATGGCAGTCCTTCAAGTACTGTAAATATTGACGTAAAACAATTGGACGATATCGTTCAATTCTCTATAAAGGATAATGGCCCCGGTATAGATGATAAATACACGGGAAAGATATTTGAGCGTTATTTTAAAGTTCCCGGAAGTGAGCAAACAGGTTCAGGATTAGGATTAGCCATTTCAAAAGAATTTATTGAAGCGCAAGGAGGTACAATATCATTTACTAATGTTCCCGAAGGCGGCGCGGTGTTTAGTTTTAGTTTACCTGTTGTGTAATATTGGTTGCTTCTAACGTTTTTATTCCTTATTTGTACCTCAATCTTTCAAAAGCCCTTGCCGGTATTGAAAAGATACTTTTTGTATCGGGAAATAATAGCTTTGCATTATTCATTATAGTTGACATCACCTGCATGCAGCAGGCCGAAAAAGTATAAGAATGAATTAGAATATTTCAACTACAAGGTATGAAAAGACAAATTACTCATTTCACAATTGCTGCTTTACTAATTGCTTCTTTTTTTAACACTGCTTATGCACAATCACAGAAGGAAATAAGACAAAAAGATCTTATCGCGGTTTCATCTGATGATGAAACTACAGTTGCGAAATCTCCAAAACCTGAAATTATCCCTTTTGAAGGGCAAGACCAGACCTGGCAAAATGGTAGCGATAGAAGAACCGAATCCGTATTACAATCAAAATACTTCACAGGTTCCTTCTTGTTCGACGGCAACTACAACTACTCTTTTAACAATCCGATTGACAATACCGTTGTCGGCTCAACTGCTATGGCACGCCACAACGAGATGGAAATTATGTTCCTTGGTATTGGAGGAGAATTTAATTATAACAGAGTGAGAGGTAAGGTGATGTTGCAATTTGGTAATCGTTCAATCGTAATTCCACGTAACGATTTCAGCGTATATCGCGGGCAATATCATTTAGATAATTCACTCCGTTACCTGAGCGAAGCATACGGGGGATATCATTTCAATATAGGTGCAGTGCCTATTAATGTTGATGCTGGGTTGTTTATGTCTTACCTTGGTCTTAACTCATATTACCAGGCTGAGAACTGGGAGTATCAGGCTTCATTTACCTCAGACAATACCCCATGGTTTTTTAACGGTATGAGGATACAGATATTTCCATCTAAAAAATTAAAAATAGAGCCATGGATCATTAACGGATGGCAGAGTTACGGAAAATTCAATAGCATGCCCGGCTTTGGGGCAAACATTACATGGTGCCCTAATGAGAAAGTAAAACTGTTAACTAATGATTACTATGGTGCAGATGCTGCTATGATACCCGGCAGAAAACGTTTCCATACCGACAACAGTGTATTGGTAAGATATTACAACAACCCTAAGAGTAAGGGTATAAATAAGATGGCATTCTCATTGACCGGAGATTTAGGTTTTGAAAAAGGCAGTGGTGTAAATGGATTTAATAATAACGATTCAGCAGCAGGACCTGCTCAGTACTTCCTGAGTGCAATGGCATACAACCGTATCTGGTTTGGCAAAAATAAATTTGCCTGGACAGTTGGTGGTGGTTTGATGACTAACCCCGGGCGTTACTTAGTGTTATACCCAACAGGTGATGCGAGCCCATTACCAAATCCTAACGACCCAACTAAAACAGAGGGGACGCATCCGTTCAGCACAAATCCGGGCGACCAGTTTAAAGGTTGGGACTGCTCTACTAATCTTGATTGGATGCCTAACCAGAGCCTGACAGTGAGACTGGAGTATGTACATAGAGAAGCCAATGTTCCCTATTTTGCCGGACATGGAGGTGTTACCTCTCCTACGGGCTATACTACAACATCAATCCCTGCCGGATGGTCGCCTGATTTAGTAACACACGAAGATCGCATCATTTTCGCAATCTTAGTAAGGTTGTAAATACGCTTTGGTTAGCATATTTTTTGTTGTATAAATAATTAAAATAAACTATATTTGCTATTGATATTTTGTTGTAGATACAGCTATACGGAGAGATTATTGTAACATTCTGCAACAAAACGCAACAAATTGCAACATTTCGCAATTTAGCCTTATAGTAAAGTATTGATAACCAAATTTTTATAAATCCTGCAACTAGATAATAGAGAAACTTCATCATCCGCAACAAAACGCAACAAATTGCAACATCATTGATAGTTAAGGTTTTGATATACTTAGTATAACATAGCTTAAACCGAATTTAAGACTATATTTGTGCTACCTATACCACCCGCTATCTTTATTATGTATCACTTTATGCTGAAACTGTATGTTATCTAAGTTGTTTGGAAGGAAAAAGGAAGAAAAAGTACTTAATTATGGCCCTCGTAATCCCGATGGTTATGGCGACTGGTCTTTTGTAGGTACAGATATGCACTCACACTTAGTGCCTGGTATTGATGATGGAGCGCAGACAGTTGAGGATAGTATCTCACTTATTCAACAACTGCAGGGGATGGGTTTTAAAAGCCTGATTACTACACCGCACATCAAAAGCGACCATTATCCTAATACACACGCTACTATCCAATCAGGGTTACAGGAACTTCGGGCAGCTTTGCATCAAAGAGGTATCAATATGCCTATAAAAGCCGCTGCTGAATACTATATCGACGATTATTTCATGCAATTGCTCGATGCTGAGCCATTGCTTACAATTACAGAGAACAAGGTGCTGGTAGAAATATCTTTTTTATTCGAGCCGGTACGTTTTTATGATACTTTGTTTAAGATACAAACTGCAGGATACAAACCTATAATTGCTCACCCCGAACGATATGCATTCTATCATAACAATATCAATGCTTATAAGGAGCTGAAAGACAGGGGATGTCACTTACAATTAAATACCATTTCGCTTTCGGGTTATTACGGCCGTGCAGTAAAGGAAGTAGCTGAGCGGATATTGTCTATGGGTTTGTACGATTATTGTGGTACAGATATGCACCACGTAAAGCATGCAGATAGTATGCAAAAGCTGCTTCAATCAGGTGTAATGCCTGTGTTACAACAGTATCCTTTCCTTAATTCAAGATTACAACTGGTATAACGGGATGTTGTTGTTTAGTTAATGGATAGCGAGTTTTTCACTACAGCACCTCATAAGATTATATTTGCCAACCCCGTAATAGCATATGCTGTTATAAAAAATGCTTGCAATTTATGTCAAAGAAAGTACTGGTAACAGGTGGTGCGGGCTATATAGGCTCCGTGCTTACAAGACAATTATTGGATAGAGGATATAAGGTAAGAGTGTTGGATAACCTGATGTATGGCGGAGAGCCTATCATTGATTTGTTAAACTTGCCTGATTTTGAATTTGTAAAAGGCGATATCCGAAACGCTGCCGACGTGGCTAAGGCTATGGAAGGTATTGACTGTGTGGCGCATTTAGCATCTATCGTTGGCGACCCTGCATGTGCGAAACAACCTGAGTTGGCTAAGTCTACCAATCTTGAGGGTAGCAAACTGTTGTATGAAACTGCTAATAAAATGGGCATTTCAAAATTCGTATTTGCTTCTACTTGCAGCAACTATGGCAAGATGGAAGACCCTAATGCCTATGTAACAGAAGAGTCAGCAACAGCGCCTGTTTCGTTATATGCAGAAACCAAAGTAGCTGTAGAACAGTTTTTATTGTCCCAAGATAAAAACAATACCTGCAAACCTACTTGCTTAAGGTTCTCAACAGTATATGGTTTGTCACTACGCCCACGCTTTGATTTGACGGTAAATGAATTTGCTAAAGAACTGGCTTTGGGCAGAGAGCTGGTGATATTCGGAGAACAGTTCTGGCGTCCATATTGCCACGTGTATGATTTGGCACGTTCTGTAATAACGGTAATAGAAGCAGCGCCCGAAGTGGTTTCTTTTGATGTGTTTAATGTTGGCGACACGTCTGAAAACTATCAGAAAAAAATGATAGTAGATGAAGCAATGAAACTGATACCGGATGCTAAGATCAAGTATGTATCTAAGAACGAAGACCCGCGCGATTATCGTGTGAACTTCGATAAGATAAAAAATAAGCTAGGCTTCAAACTGATGTTTACAGTTCCTGATGGAATTGCCCAGATCAAAAAGATAATTGATGATGGATTTATCCTGAATCCTGACGATAATAAATACAAGAATGTATAGTAGCGTTATTCAATTCATTCGCGAAACCTTCCAGTCGCCTGAGGCATTTATACCGCTTCATGCACCGTATTTTGGTGGTAATGAAAAGAAATACTTAATTGATACTATTGATTCTACTTTCGTTTCTTCTGTTGGTGAATACGTAAATCGCTTTGAAGAAATGATGGCAGAAATAACTGGTGCTAAATATGCCATTGCTACTACTAATGGTACTGTTGCGTTGCAATTAGCACTGATTGTTGCAGGAGTGAAACATGATGAGGAAGTGATAACCCAATCGCTCACTTTTGTTGCTACAGCTAATGCCATTACCCATGCAAATGCAATCCCGGTATTTGTTGATGTAGATAAAGATACCATGGGTATGTCACCTGCTGCTTTAGAAACATTCTTAAAAGAATATGCAGAAATAAAAGACGGTAAAGCATATAACAGAACCACAGGTAGGCGTATTGCAGCCTGTGTACCTATGCATACCTTCGGCTTCCCTTGCAGGATAGATGAGATAGCTGCTATTTGTGAGCGTTATAACATTGCATTGGTAGAAGATGCTGCAGAATCTTTAGGCAGCTATTATAAGGGCAAACACACAGGTAATTTTGGTGTTGTTGCAGCCTTCAGTTTCAATGGTAACAAAACAGTTACCTGCGGCGGCGGCGGTGCTATTATCACTAATGATGAAGCAATTGCCAAGCACGCCAAGCATTTGTCTACTACTGCAAAAATTCCTCACCCTTATGAGTTTGTGCATGATGAGGTAGGCTATAATTATCGTATGCCTAATCTTAATGCAGCTGTAGCTTGCGCGCAGTTGGAGCAGTTAGATAAAATACTAACCAATAAACGTGAGCTTGCAGATATATACAATACCTATTTTAAGGATACAAATATTCAGTTTGTTAGAGAAATAGAAAGCGGGAAAGCTAATTACTGGCTCAATACTATTGTATTGAATAACTCTGCTGAAAGAGAGATATTTCTTAAAGCTACCAATGATGGGAAGGTAATGACACGTCCTATCTGGAAACTGATGAACAAACTGCCAATGTATGCTCATTGCCAGTGCGGTCCTCTCGATAATGCACAATGGTTGGAAGACAGAGTTGTGAATATCCCCAGCAGTTACAGGCCTTAAAAATCAATAGTTTCGGCGATATTTGCAAACGGCTTGTTATCGCTATGTTTACTTTCTGTTATTCGTTACGTTTTATTATGTTAGGGCAGTGTGTCGGTGTATTTTGCATGACTTACAAAAAATAAAATGACACCAAACACCAAAAGACATATTATTTACAGCCACCAGTCTGTTAGAGATGCCTTTATTCAGATGGAGGAAATGAAAAAGGATCCCATCCTTATTGTGGCTGATGAGAACCTGAAGCTTTTAGGTTCATTAACTGACGGCGATTTGCGTCGTGGTTTCATCAAAGGGCTCACTATCATTAATCATACATTACTAGATTTTGTTCAGCCTGACCCTCTTTTTATTTATGAGGATGAGTTGAGTAAGACAGATATCAATGCATTACGCAAACGTAACATACTGGTAATACCTATTATCAATCGCGATGGTTATATAACCGATGTATTGAACCTGACACAGGTACAATCACTCTTGCCGGTTGATGTTGTGATTATGGCCGGAGGCAGAGGACAAAGGCTGATGCCGCTTACTGAAAATACACCAAAGCCAATGTTGCCTGTAGGCGAAAAGCCAATTCTGGAGCATAATATAGATAGGCTTACAAAATTCGGTATTAAGAACATTTGCATCAGCGTAAACTACCTGGCAGATAAAATCGAAAGCTATTTTGGAGATGGTAGTTCGAAAGGTATTTCAATAAACTACGTGTATGAAGATAAGCCTATGGGTACCATGGGTTCTGTAAAACTATGTAACCAGGAAGAGCATGACCATTTACTTGTTATGAACTCTGACTTGCTTACCACGATAGATTATGATGCTTTTTATAGAGAGTTTATTAACACAGGTGCTGATATGGCTGTAGCTACAACAAGCTATACTGTGGAAGTGCCTTACGGAGTGTTAGAAGTAGATAATGGTAACTATGTAAACTCACTAAAAGAAAAGCCGCGCTATACATATTATTCAAACGCGGGTATTTACCTCATCAAGCGTGAATTACTCTCATTGATTCCGGATAGCGAATTTTATAATGTTACTGATATGATGGATGCCATTATCAAATATGGCAAGAAACTGGTATCATTTCCTATACATGGCTACTGGTTAGATATTGGTAAACATGAGGATTACAAGAAAGCACAGGAGGACGTCAAGTTTTTAAATCTGTAATTATTTAATAAGTGACCGTATTTTTCTATAAGCCTATTGCATTTTGGATAAATATCGAGTAGTTTTATTACTCATTATTGGTTTAGTCCTGTGACTGACAAAGGCGAAGCCATGTAAAAAATAGTGTAGGTGAGATATGCTGGAAACATTAATATCATCGAGAACAAGAATTAAGCTCTTACTAAGATTTTTCCTTAATCCCGGAACGACTGCTTACCTGCGTGGGCTGGCAGAAGAATTTGATGAAAGCACGAACTCTATAAGAGTAGAGCTGAATCGTTTTGAAGATGCCGGTATGCTAGTGTCGGAGAATAAGGGCAATAAGAAATTGTTCAAGGCGAATGATAAACATCCGTTGTTTGGAGACCTGCGTAGCATATTGATGAAATACATTGGTATAGACAGGGTGATAGAAGTAATAATAGACAGGATGGGCAGGGTAGAAAAAATGTACCTGACCGGCGATTATGCTCGCGGAAAAGATTCAGGTATCATAGACATTGTATTGGTGGGCGACATAGATAAAGAATATTTGGTGAAGATGGTGAGTAAGGCAGAAAAACTCATTGACAGAAAAGTTCGCTTTTTGACTTACGACCATAACGAATGGGATAAATATCATTACAGTTTAAACGGAACTGGTACTGAAAAGTATCTGTTATTGTGGGAGGATAAATAAGAGAAAGATGCCTTGGTACGTATTACATACAAAACCCCGGAACGAAAAAAAGATAACAACGCTGTTGCAGAATAAGGGTTTCAAAGTGTATTGCCCATTGCGTGAAGAGATAAGGCAATGGAGCGATAGAAAGAAAAAAGTAGCAGAGCCTGTGTTTAAGTCTTATGTTTTTGTATTCCTGGATGATTACAAAGAAGAGAATACAAAAGTATTGGTGACCAATGGTGCAGTGCGTTTTCTGTGGTGGGTTGGTAAGCCCGGTGTAGTAAGGGAAGAAGAAATATTGGCGATACAGGATTTTCTTGAAAACTATAAGAACGCAGATATAACAGTAGAATATAAAATTGGCGAAACGGTAGAGGTGAAAGAAGGCCCGCTGAAAGAAACAAAGGGTAAATTAGTGCAGGTGAGAGGCAATATCGCTAAGATTCATATTAAAACACTGGGTGTTTGGATGATTGCAAAACTACCGGTGCAATCAATAGCCCCGGCAAAATAAATACTATGGATATTAAAGGTTCAAAAATACTGGTGATTGGCGGTGCAGGCTTCATAGGAGGTTTTGTAGTGCGTGAATTACTACAACATGATGTGAAAGAAGTAATCATCTACGACAACTTCACACGTGGTAAATACGAGAACATTACCGACTGCCTGAAGGACAAGCGCTGCACAGTATATCCTTTTGGTGGCGATGTACGTGAACTGGATATATTGGATAAGGCAATGGAAGGGGTAGATTATGTGTTTCACTTAGCAGCTATGTGGTTGCTGCATTGCAAAGATTTCCCACGTACAGCTTTTGATGTGAACATAGCAGGTACTTTCAATGTGCTGGAAGCATGTGTAAAACATAGAGTAAAAAAACTCATCTACTCGTCATCTGCATCTGTATATGGTGATGCTGTAGAAGTGCCGATGACTGAGTCGCACCCGTTCAACAATCAAAACTTTTATGGTGCTACTAAAATATCCGGCGAAGCCATGTGTACTGCTTTTCATGACAGGTATGGCTTGAATGTAGTGGGCTTACGTTATATGAATGTATATGGGCCGGGGCAAGACCAGCATGCAGTGTATAGTGGTGTAGTGCCTATTATGCTGAATAAAATAGATGATAACGAACAACCTGTAATAAACGGCGATGGTACACAGGCTTATGACTTTATTTATGTAGAAGATGTGGCAAAGAGTAATGTACAGGCATTGTTGAGTGATGTGAATTTTGGTTATTACAACGTCGGTACAGAAATTCAGACAACTATAAAAGAATTGTGTGATACTATACTGCGCCTGAAAGACTCAAATCTTGAAGTGATATACAAGCCATATAGTGCAGATGATGCAAGGGCATTGGTGAAAAACAGGATAGGGTCTCGTAAGAAAGCGGAAGAAGAATTAGGGTTTAAATATCAATACTCTCTCGAAGAAGGTTTGCTGCGATTGATAGCATGGAGAGAGAAACAAAAACTGTCAACTATAATCTAATAGCATTGCAACCAACAAAACGAAACATACCAATCTCTCTGCCCAGTATGGGTGATGAAGAATGGCTGGCATTGAAAGAACCCATCACTACAGGCTGGATAACGCAGGGCCCTAAAGTAGCACAGTTTGAAAAATTGTTTGCCGAAAGGCATAAAGTAAAGCATGCACTGGCAGTGTCTAATTGTACTACAGCTTTGCATCTTGCATTGGTTGCATTAGGTGTGGGCGATGGAGATGAGGTATTAGTGCCTGCATTTACATGGGTATCAACTGCTAATGCCGTGATGTATTGCGGTGCGAAGCCCGTGTTCGTGGATGTTGACCCTGTGACGTTTAATATAGATGTTGATAAGATTAAAGAAAAAATTACTGCTAAAACAAAAGCAATAATTCCTGTACACCTTTTCGGGTTGTGTGCAGATGTAGATAAGATAAAACAAATAGCGCCACAACTTAAAATAGTGGAGGATGGTGCTTGTGCTGCAGGTGCTGCATTGAACGGCGTCCCTGCTGGTGGTTTAGGTGATATTGGTTGCTTTTCTTTTCATCCGCGTAAATCTGTTACAACGGGTGAGGGGGGAATGTTGACAACCAATGATGATGCCCTTGCAGAAAAATTGAATTGCCTGCGCAATCATGGCGCATCAATATCAGAAGAACAAAGACATAAAGGCCCTCGACCTTATATTTTACCTGAGTTTGATATGGTAGGATATAACTACCGTATGACAGACCTGCAAGGTGCGCTGGGTGTGGTGCAGATACAAAAGCTGGATAAGTTCATTGACGAGCGTTCGCAATGGGCTAAGTATTATAATGAAGAGCTGAAAAGTATTAGCTGGTTGCGCGTTCCTGAATATAGTAACAGTTATAAGCACGGCTGGCAATCTTATGTATTGTTCATAGATGAAACTAAATCGCCTATGAAACGCAACGACCTGATGGAGTATCTGCAACAACATGGTGTGAGTACGCGCCCGGGTACACATGCTGTGCATATGCTGGGATATTATGCCAATACATTTGGTATTCAGCCACAAGACTACCCTGGTGCTTATGCGGCTAATGAATATTCGATGTCGATACCGCTGCACAATAAAATGACGACAGAAGATTATGAATACATCGTTGGCCTGTTAAAAGGATTGAAATAAATGTGCGGCATAGCCGGAATATATAATCTTAATAAAGAACCTGTTCAGCCAAAGCTGGTAAAGCAAATGGCTGATAAGCTGGCGCATCGTGGCCCTGATGGCGAAGGTGTATTTGTAGATGGACATATAGGCCTGGGGCACAGAAGACTGGCTATATTAGATACTTCCTCATTGGGTGCACAACCCATGACATCCAAGAATGATGAATGGGTAGTAGTGTTTAATGGATGTATTTACAATTTCAAAGAACTAAGAACTGAACTGCAGGAACGTGGATGTAATTTTGTCTCGCGTACTGATACAGAAGTAATAACAGAAGGGCTTGCGGTGTACGGTGCTGATTTCTTTCAACGCCTAGATGGTATGTTTGCCATTGCTGCTTGGAATAAGAAGGAACAACAGTTGTATTTAAGTCGTGATAGGTTTGGTATCAAACCATTGTATTATTGGTTCAATGGTAAAACATTAGTATTTGCTTCAGAGATAAAAGCTATCATCGCACATCCTGATTATAAGATGGATGTTGATTATAGTGCTTTGAATCAATACTTCTCTTTTCAGAATGTATTTTCATATAACACATTGTTTAGCGGAGTAACTATGTTGCCACCAGCTAATACTGTGGTAGTGAATGCAGATTCAACATATGTGCGTCACTTCTCCTGGTGGGATTATGATTTCACCAAGAGCGACGATAGCATGAGTTTTGATGACGCGGTGCAATTAACGCAATCTGCATTTGAGAAAGCCGTACATCGTCAAATGGTCGCGGACGTACCTGTAGGTTCTTACTTATCCGGTGGCATGGATTCGGGTTCTGTTACTGCAATTGCGTCAAGGCATACAGAAAGGTTGACAACATTCACTGCAGGGTTTGATATGTCTGAAGTAACAGGTGTGGAAGCCAACTATGATGAACGACGTGATGCTGAATTGACGGCCAATTACTTTAAGACAGAACATTACGAGCAAGTTATTAATGCCGGAGATTTAAGCTGGTCGTTGCCTAAGGTGATATATCAT
The DNA here is from genome assembly GCA_018267965.1 of Bacteroidota bacterium. Lineage (GTDB taxonomy): Bacteria > Bacteroidota > Bacteroidia > Chitinophagales > Chitinophagaceae > Polluticoccus. The sequence goes on from JAFDXK010000002.1 coordinate 596,723, forward strand.
CTTGAGGATTTGCGTGTTGGTATGTGTTACCCGAGCTATTACATCAGCAGACTTGCATCTAAGTTTTCTAAAGTTTGTTTGCAGGGTACTGGTGGCGATGAATTGTTTGGTGGCTATCCATGGAGATACTATCGTGTATATCAATCATTGAACCAACAAGAGTTTTTCGATAATTACTATGGTTTTTGGCAAAGGTTGGTGAATGATGGCGATAAACAGAAACTTTTTACCAAAGATGCTTTCGGTAAAGTAGATATTTCTGAACCCCGTACTGTTTTTGAACGTGTGTTTACGTTTAATAATAAACTGCGTTACGATACACCAGAACATCATATCGAGAACAGTCTCTACTTCGAGATAAAAACATTTCTTCCAGGTTTGCTGTTGGTTGGCGATAAGCTATCTATGGCGAACGGTTTGGAAGAGCGATTCCCTTTTATGGATAATGCACTTGTAGATGTAGCAATGCAGATACCTGTAAAGCATAAACTGGGCAACCTGGAAGCTATGAAACAGGTGAATGAGAATGCTTATTATAAAGAAAAGCTACAAGCATATAAAGAATATGATGATGGTAAGAATGTATTGCGTAAGGCAATGATGAGCTACTTGCCTGAGAAAATAATCAATAGAAAAAAACAAGGGTTCTCTGCACCGGATGAAAGTTGGTATCGCGGAGAGAATGCGCAGTACATAAAAGATTTACTACTTGGTAAGAAAACGGTATCAGCAGATTTTATCAACCCTGCATATATCGAACATATATTTAAAGAGCACACAGAAAAAAATGTCAATCACCGATTACTGCTTTGGTCGTTCCTGAGCTTTGAATGGTGGTGTCGTATATTCTTAAACAATGAAAGCGCATATTAAATCAGTATTGAAATTGTTTTTCACCAGGCAACGAGACAAACTCAAGCAGGATTACAACCGTGTATTACCTGCTAATGAATTGTTTACCGACCGTTGGGAGAAGGCTAAATACCTCGGTTTTGGAGAAGGTACCAGTGTGTATGATAGTTGTTGTGTGTTTGCGGATGTAAAAGTGGGTAAGAATACATGGATAGGGCCCTTTACAATATTAGACGGTACAGGCGGATTGACGATTGGTTCTAATTGTTCTATATCAGCAGGAGTGCATATTTATACACACAATACCGTGAAATGGGCTGTAAGTGGCGGCAATGAGAAATATGAATATAGCGCTATAGCTATAGGCGATAACTGTTTTATAGGCCCGCAAAGTATGATACAGAATGGAGTGACGATAGGCAAGCATTGCATTGTAGCAGCCAACAGTTTTGTAAATAAAGACGTGGCTGATTATTGTATAGTTGCCGGCAATCCTGCAAAAGAAATAGGACGTGTGAATATTGGTGCTGATGGCAAAGTCGAATTAAAATATTTCGAGAATGGACTTGAAGGATAAAAAGATCTGCAGCAGGTGTATTTATGATGATGGTGTACCAAACATAGTGTTTGATGAGCAAGGTGTATGCAACTACTGTAAAACAATGGACAAGTTGCAGGAAGAGTATAAGACAGGTACGCAAGAAGGTATAGATACATTTTTAAAAATAGTAGAGCAGATAAAGAAGGATGGTGAGGGTAAAGAATATGATTGTGTGATAGGTGTAAGTGGTGGTACAGACTCATCGTATATGGTGCACCAGGCTGTAAAAGAATGGGGGCTACGACCACTGGCTGTACATTATGATAATACATGGAATTCCAGTATTGCGACAGGTAATATCCGTAAGGTGCTGGATAAGTTGAATGTAGACCTATATACACATGTAGTAGACCACAATGAAGCGAATGATATTTGTAAATCGTTTTTAAAATCGGGAGTTCCTGAATTGGATGGACCGACTGATATAGCATTGGCAGAAGTATTGTATCGTGCTGCCAGTCAATACAAGGTTAAATATATTCTTGAAGGGCATTCCTATAAAGCAGAAGGTATCTCGCCATTAGGTATCATGTATATCGATGGTAAGTACATCAGTGATATACATAAGCGTTTTGGAAAGGTTAAAATGAAAACCTTCCCGAATATGCCGTTGACTTCATTTTTAAAGTGGATCATATTCAAGAAGATAAAAAAGATTCGCCCGCTTTGGTATATACCTTATTCTAAAGGAGATGCCCGTACTTTTCTTGAAAAAGAATATGGCTGGGAATATTATGGCGGCCACCACCTTGAAAACAGGATGACTGCTTTTCATCATAGCGTATATCATCCAAGACGTTTCAAACTCGACCAAAGAAATAATAGCCTGTCTGCTGCTGTTCGTTCAGGTGTAATGAGCAGGGAAGATGCTTTGGCAGAATATGCAAAACCACCGCATATAGAAGAAGACCTGATTCCTTATTTTAAAAAGCGTTTGGAGTTGAGTGATGAAGAGTACGACAGCTACTTTGCAGCACCCAAAAAATTCTTTTGGGATTATAAGACCTACAAGAAAACTTTCGAGCGCATGAGGCCATTGTTTTACATATTGAGTAAAGCCAGTCTCGTGCCAAAAAGTTTTTATTTAAAATATTGTTTCCCCCTGGATATAGAGAAACTGAAAAAACAGCAGCAGTTATGATAACGATTATCAATTATGGGATGGGCAATCTCGCATCCGTACAAAATATGCTAAAACGTATTGGTACGCCATGCGAGATCACGAGTGATTTGGATAAGATAAGCAAGGCGAAAAAAATATTGCTTCCCGGCGTAGGTGCGTTCGATGCTGCTATTGAAAGAATTGATGCTGCAGGTTTTCGGGAAGTATTGAATACAAAAGCACTACAGGAAAAAGTACCCGTATTGGGTATATGTTTGGGTTTGCAATTACTGACCGAATCGAGTGAAGAAGGTAAGTTAAAAGGTTTGGGGTGGATACCTGCTAAAACACTGAAGTTCAATTTTCCGCAACCTAATAACCTGAAAGTGCCGCACATGGGTTGGGATGAAATTCATGTAGTAAATCAAAGCGCATTGCTAAGTGACCTGCCTGCCGAACCAAGATTTTATTTTGTACACTCATATCATGCCAAGGCAGATGCAGATAAATATGTATTGGCGAGAACTACGTATGGTTACGAATTTGATTCTGTAATAACTAATGGTGATAATATTTTTGGTGCGCAGTTTCACCCTGAAAAGAGCCACAAGTTTGGTATGAAGTTGCTAGATAATTTTTCAAAAATGTAATGAGAGTTGCATTAATAGGAAATATGAACAATAATTTCTTCGCTCTCATGCGCTATATGAGAGACGCAGGAATTGATGCAGAACTATTAATGTATGAAGGAGAGGGTGCTCATTTTGCACCTGAAAACGATACCTGGGAGATTGAAAAATGGAAGCCATACATCAGGCAGACAAATCTGAATAGCGGGTTGGGACAGTATTTCAAACTGTCGAAAGAAGAAATAAGGAAAACGTTTGAAGGCTATGACCACTATATAGGTTGTGGATTCACCCCGGCTTATTTTTACAAGGCAGGTTTGCAGTTAGATTTATTTACGCCTTATTGTGTAGGTATTGAATACACTTACAGGATAACTAAAACTAAACCTGTACATTATCTCAAAGAGAGTATTGAAGCCTATTATCAAAAAAAAGGGCTTAAAAATAATACAAGAGTAATAGGTACTATTGATGAAGAAAGCAGGATAAAAGCTCAAGCTACTGGCACCAAGTGCATCTCTCTGCCTATGCTAATGCTGTACAATAAAGAGAAAGCTATAAATACTGATGTTGAGCTGAATCGTGTTATTGACAGATTCAAACAACATTATCCTGTTGTATTCAGTCATGTTTCACATTACCCTCTAGGTAGTCGCACCCACGAAATAAAAAGGAACGATATTCTGATAAAAGCATTCGCACAGTTTGTTGAGAATACTTCTCATAAACCATTACTAGTGTTGTTTGATTATGGAGAGGGGGTGTCGCAATCCAAACAGTTAATCAGAGATTTGGGTATAGAAGACAAAGTAATCTGGCTGCCGCTAATGAGCAGGAAGAAGATATTGCTTTTGTTAGAACACGTACATTTTGGAGGTGCTGAATTTGGAGGTGCTATATGGGGAGGTACAGGGTGGGAGTTTATGTCTAAAGGAGTGCCTTTTTTTCAATACGTAGATATGCCAGATTCAGAGTTTGAGCTTAAAACAAAGATGCCGATGCCTGCATTTTTTAATAGTGCGGATGTTGATACCATAGCTAACACTTTAAGCAGCTATTCAGATAACCCCGAGGCTCTGCATAGAGCGGGAGAGGCCCTGACCGATTGGTTTAATAAACAAGCGGGGGAATCTTTAGCAAATAAATACATTTCATTAGTAAAAAAATAACAAGAATAAGCTTGTAAGATGCAATGCAAATCGACACCTGTATTGTATATTTAAAACTTAAAATCTGATACGAAACCGAATGCAGGGCACACCCGAAAATATGTTTGCTGATAGTGGCCGTAAGGATAATGCGGTAATTATCGAAAGGATTGTTTCGCGTATTGTTGCATACTGGCCGGTGATACTTATTTGTGTTGTAGTATCTTTTATATGCAGCGTTGTGTACCTGCGATATAAAACACCTATATATGCAGTTCATGCCAAAGTGCTGTTAAGAAGTGATTCTAAAAAATCAGCTGATGGTGGTATGCTGGCAGAGTTAGGACTTGAGAACAGTGCAAATAACGTAGAAAGTGAGGTTGAAATATTTAAGAGCAGGTTGTTAATGCAAAGGGTAGTGGAGTATTTGCATTTGAATATACAATACTATGTTCCAGGTAAAATTCAGACAGGTAATTTATATAATGATGCGCCGTTTAGAATTGTGCCATTGTTTAACGATAGCACTATACAGTCTGATTACTCCTATCACTGTTCTCTGACTGATGATAAGAAATTCGAGATAACATCAGGGAATAATAAATGGAACGGTGCTTTAGGAGATACCGTTAATCTTACAGCAGGCAGAGCGGTTATAGCTGTTAATCCTTTAGCAGGCCACATGTACGATGCTACACGTGAATTTATTTTTACTATCAGCCCCATTGAGCCTATTGCTGATATGTATGCCGGGGCACTTACAATCGAACTTCCAAATAAACAGGTAAGCGTAATTACGCTGTCTATACAAGATGCCATACCTCAAAGAGGAGAAGATATCCTAAGCTGCCTGATTGAAGAATATAAATACGCCAACGTAGAAGATAAAAATCAGGTAGCAGATGGCACTATCGACTTTATTGACAATCGACTTGCTGATGTAGAAAAGGGGTTAACAGGTGTAGAGAAAGATTTTGCAAGTTTTAAAAGCGCTAACAGAATAACGAATGTAGCGACAAATGCAGAGTTGTTGTCAACTAATACCAATGATAACATTAAAGAGCTGACCCAAAAAGAAATACAATTAAAAGTACTCGAATCGCTTGAAAAGTATTTAAATGACAATAATAACGTTCGTCGAATAATGCCTGCAACGTTGATTGCACAAGATTTAACATTGGTGAAGATTATTGAAGACTATAACACATTGCAAACTAACAGACAAAGGCTCTTGTTGTCTTATACTGAGAATAGTATTTATATCAAAAATATAGACAAGCAACTTGAAGACCTCAGGGGCAGTATGAAGAATTACATAGTTTCACTGAAGGCTGGTTATGAAGTCTCTGTCAATGAACTGAAAGCACAGGAAGGTTTGATAAATGCCAAAGTGGGACAGGTACCGGAAAAGGAAAGAGTATTTCTTGATTATGAAAGGAAACAACAAATCAAGCAAGACCTCTACTTGTTTTTGCTGAAGAAAAGAGAGGAGATGGCTATCTCAAAAACAGCTAACGTTTCAAACCTTAAGGTTATTGATGTTGCCAAAAGAGATTCATCGCCTGTTACACCGAAAAAATCAAGAGTCTATTTGATTGCACTTGTTATAGGCCTGGCTGTACCTGGTTTAAGAATAACTTCCAAAGAAGTCTTTGGTAATAAAGTGAGCTCAAGGGCTGACGTTGAAAAATTAACCCAGGTACCTGTTATAGCAGAGATTGCAAAGAGTCGTGCTAATGATATGATAGTTGTGAAGTCAGGGAGTAAGAGTATTATAGCCGAGCAGTTTAGAGGCTTAAGAACTAATCTTCACTTTTTGCTTTCCGACGAACAAAAGAAGGTTATAATGGTAACGTCAAGTATGAGTGGAGAAGGTAAATCTTTTGTCACTCTGAATCTGGCTGGCACAATAGCATTATCGGGTAAAAAAGTTGTTGTAGTTGAACTTGATTTGCGCAAACCAAAAATTGCAAAATACCTCGGCATAAATAACGACAGGGGCTTTTCTGATTATATCATTGAGAAGGCAGACTTAAATAGTATTATTAAGCCATCAGGCATACAAGATAACCTGTATGTAATAACATCAGGTACCACACCACCCAATCCGGCAGAATTGTTAATGCTTACAAAGGTTGAGACATTTTTTAATGAGCTAAAAACCAGGTTCGACTATATACTTATTGATACAGCACCGGTAGGGCTTGTAACAGATGCCCAACTACTAAATAAATATGCTGACGCCTCATTGTATGTATTGAGACAAGATTATACATACAAACAACAGGTGATGACAGCAAATACCATGTACCAGGCCGGCAAACTTCATGGGATGGGTTTTGTGATAAATGATGTAAAGAAATCCTCAGATAATTACGGCTATGGAAATTATAACTCAGGTTATTTTGAAGATGAACGGTCAAGTGTGTATTCTAAATTCAAACATCTTATAAAACGTAAATAAACAAAACATGTCACAACAAAGAATTGCAGTTATAGGCTTAGGATATGTAGGTCTGCCGTTAGCTGTTGAGTTTGCCAGGAAACATGCAGTCCTGGGTTTCGATATCAATGAAAAAAGAATTAAAGAACTGCAACAACATGAAGATCATACATTGGAGGTTGAACCTGAATCACTGAAGGATGTCATTACTCAAGGCGTGCCTCAAGACAAAGGATTGTTTTGCAGCAATAAACTGGAAGACTTAGCCGGCTGCAATTTTTATATAGTTACTGTGCCAACGCCTGTAGACAAATATAACAGACCTGATTTGACACCTTTGTATAAAGCCAGTGAAACAGTGGGTAAAGTATTGAAGGCAGGTGATATTGTAGTTTATGAATCTACTGTTTACCCCGGCGTTACAGAAGATGAATGTGTACCTGTTCTGGAAAAAGTATCAGGACTAAAGTATAATAAAGATTTCTATTGCGGTTATTCTCCCGAACGTATTAATCCCGGCGATAAACAACATACGGTAACGAAAATCAAAAAAGTTACTTCAGGTTCTACTCCTGAAGTGGCAGATAAAGTGGACGGTTTATATTCAAGCATTATTGTTGCCGGCACACATAAAGCCAGTAGCATTAAGGTAGCGGAAGCAGCTAAAGTAATAGAGAATGCGCAACGCGATATCAATATCGCATTTGTAAATGAACTGGCTAAAATATTTAACAGGATGGGTATTGATACCCATGATGTGCTGGAAGCTGCAGGCACAAAATGGAACTTCCTGAAATTTAAGCCCGGATTAGTTGGCGGACACTGCATAGGTGTTGACCCATACTATCTTGCGCAGAAAGCACAGGAAGTAGGTTACAATCCCGAAATAATACTTGCAGGACGCAGAATGAATGACGGCATGGGTGGTTACATTGCCAATGAAGTGGTGAAACTGATGATCAAGAAAAATACACCGGTAAAGAACTCAGACATATTGATGCTGGGAGTTACGTTCAAGGAAAACTGTCCGGATGTAAGGAATACACGAGTGGTAGATATCATTTCTGAATTGAAATCATACGACATCAATATAACGGTTTATGACCCTTGGGCAAGCCCTGCCGAAGTAAAACACGAATACGGTATTGATACTACAAATGAGTTGCCTGCCGGTAAAAAATATGACGCTGTAATACTGGCGGTTGCACATAACGAATTTGTTGATGGCGACTGGAAACAACATTTGAAAAAAGACGGTATTATATATGATGTTAAAGGCTGTCTTGATAAATCTGCAATAGACCATAGGTTGTAATATGAATTACTTTGCACATCCTACCGCAGTAATAGATGAAGGTTGCGAGATAGGCGAAGGCACTAAAATCTGGCATTTTTCGCACATTATGCCCGGTAGCAAAATCGGTGAACGATGTAATATCGGTCAGAATGTTGTAGTGTCTCCTGAAGTGATATTGGGTAATAATGTAAAAGTGCAGAATAACGTATCGATATATACGGGGGTTACATGCGAGGATGATGTGTTCCTGGGGCCGTCTTGTGTTTTTACCAATGTAATTAATCCGAGAAGTGCAGTAAATCGCAAAAGCGAATATGCTAAGACTATAGTTGCTAAAGGCGCTACTATTGGTGCCAATGCAACGATAGTGTGCGGCCATAATATTGGTGCTTATGCCTTTGTAGGTGCCGGTGCAGTCGTAACGAAAGATGTACCTGCTTATGCTCTGATTGTTGGCAATCCTGCTAAACAAACAGGCTGGATGAGCGAATACGGGCATAAGCTGCAATTTGATAAAGACGGCAATGCTACCTGTTCCGAAAGTGGTGAATGCTATCTGTTATTAAATGGTGTGGTCAGCAAACAATAATTTTCCATCATAATCATAAAACCTTAACTAACACTTATTGTGAGTGTAGGCAGAAAGGCCGGTAAGGGATTTCTTAGTTTTTTGTATCGCAGTACGCTTGAAAAGATCATGGGTGTGATAGCCATGATCTTTTTGGCACGTAAGCTCACGCCTTATGATTTTGGACTAGTAAGTATTACAGAAGTATTGCTGTACTTAATATCAGTATTAGGTACGACTGGTTTGGCTGAATTTCTGCTGGCATACCGAAAAGATGATACTGAAGAAATATTCAAGTCTGCTTTTTGGTTTAACATAGTTGTTACTCTTGCTATTTTTCTGTTGTTCCTAGTGTTTGTGCCGGTATGGGCGCATTATCAGCATGACGATAGAATTTTGAATATTGGCTGGATAGTAGGGTTGATATTTATTTTCTCTCAGTTGCAACTTATCCCCAAGGCATGGTTAAGTAAAAACCTGCAGTTTGATAAGCAAGTGAAGATTCAGACACCATTCATCATACTGATACCTATAGGTAAGATAGTAGCCGTAATGTTAGGTTGGGGTGTTTACAGTTTATTGCTTCCAACACTTATTTTTCAACCCATACTCACGTTACTGCTATATGCGAATACAGGTGTAAAAATCAGCCTGAAATTATACCTGAACAGGTGGAGGGAAATATACCATTTTACGAAACACCTTATCGGCGCCACCATCTTTTCCCGCATTACAGATCAGGGAGATAAATTCATTCTCGGCAAGTTTTTAGGGCTTGACAAGCTGGGTATTTATAATATCGCTTTCCAGTTGGCCGAACTGGTGACGTCGCAGCTGGTGCAGGTTTCCAATAACGTACTCTCATCTGTTTTCCCGAAGTACGCAGATGATAAAGAAACATTTTATACCCATTACAGTAGTTTCTTAAAGACATTTGCCTTCATCATCTTTCCTCCATTAGCTATCATGTTTCTCTCTGCCAAACCAATCATATTATTGTTGTATGGTCCCCAATGGCTCGAAGCTGTTTTGCCGTTAAAAATATTGGTCATAGCTGCAGCATTCAAAGCTGTTTCAAGTTCTTATGGCTCAGTGATGAACACGTTTCACCTTAATAAAAAAAGTTTAATAGTCACATTAGTATACGCACCATTTCATATTGGTGGATCAATTGCAGGGTCTTATTTTGGAGTTGCTGGAATTGCCACAGCGGTAACAACTGTTAAGCTGGTATTTATTAATTGGAATGTAAAACAGATAATGGATGCATTTGCAAAACCATTTCTATTGTGGTATAGGGCATTGTTGCCATATTTTACCGGCAATGTATGTGTGGGGCTTGTTTTGTGGCTAATACTATTATTTACAAACGGTTCTGTATATCCAATGATTACCATTATAGTAACAGGCGTTCTGTTTGTTATACTATATACACTTACGTTTAGGATGTTTTTTAAAAGTGAACTGAAACAAGTTTCGTCGTTCCTGGGAATCACTTTCCCGGCATCATCAAAGTGTTTTAAACTGCTATTTAGTGCCTGAAAAAAAAATTGCCCTTGTGGGTAATATGAATAATAATTTCTTTGCACTTACGCGTTATTTGCGAGATGCCGGATATGATGCTCATCTCTTTTACAGAGTGGGAATGGAGCATTTTCAACCCAAAGCAGATACTTATGGCAATGATTATGCATCATACTGCCATGAGGTAGATTGGTTGGAAAATGAGTTTCATAATGTAAATGCAGCAAAAGTTGCAAATGAATTGCAAGGGTTCGATTTTTACATTGGACAGGGAGATGAAGCAGCTGTAGCAAACTTGTCAGGGATTAATTTCGACGTTTATTACCCTTATGGCTCGGATGTATATAAATATGCCCAACTACCACAGGAATACAGTACGGCAAGTAAGCTTGTTTCTATCATAAGCTCAAATGTGAGCAGGCCAACATATAAGCAGATGCAAAGAGGTACCATGGCAAAGTATTTGCGAAATGCTATCGTGAATGCTAAATATGTACTTGCCGAAGATACCAATGAAAGCTTTGAAGCAGAATTGGAGAAGCTGCATATTAAAGGTGAATACAGGAAAATCGGATTGCCTTTTATATATGTCAATGAATATGAGAAGTTGAATGATGGGTTTATTCCTCAAAATGAATATACAGATAGAATAAAACACCTTAGAAGCAATACTGATTTTCTTCTGTTGTATCATGGCAGGCAGGAATGGAAAACTTATCACAATAAGTTTACCGGGAAGAATACTCACCACCTGATAGAAGGATTTGCAGATTATATAAAATGTAATCCTGCCAAGGGTATTAAGTTGGTTATGTTGGAATATGGTACTGATGTAGATGCCTCAAAAGAATTAATATCATCCCTAGGTATACAGGATAAAGTGGAATGGTTCCCGAAAATGTATCGTAAAGACCTGATGTATTTAGTGAGAAGCGTTGATTTGTGTTGCGGAGAGTTTAATCATAGCTACCTGACATTCGGTACTGTTGTAGAAGCTATGCTGATGCGAAAAACAGTTATTACCTACAGGCAGGATGATTTGTATACAAAAAAGTATTCAGAGTTATACCCATGTTTCAATGCCAGGACACCCGATGAAATTACAAAGGCCATTGATATGGCTGTGAATAACCCTGAGGCGATAGTTGATATGGGCAACAGGGCATACGATTGGGTGAAAAGGAATTTTATAGAATACCCTATTAGATCGTTGTTAGACATTATTGAAAAGGCATAGCGTGAAAAAGAAGGTGCGAATATTATTTACCATTCCGAATTTTATTACCGCCGGTAGCGGCATGGAAATGTTGAACATTATTGAGCGGCTGGAAACCAATATCTTTGAACCTGTTATTTGTGTGCAGCAGGAAGGTGGAGCTTTGTTTGAATATGCTAAGAACAGAGGCTTGGAGATAATTGTTCATCCCTTTTCTGTTGAAAATCCCACCGGGCTATTTAATACCATCAAACAAGCCAAATTACTGGCTACATACTTTAAGCCATTTCAGTTTGACATCTGGCAATCATTTAACTGGTCATCTGATTATTCGGAAGCTTTAGTCGCCAGGTACGCTGGTTCCAGGTATGTGTATGTGAAGAAGAATATGAATTGGGGGAGAAAAGCATGGAAGATTAAAAGTTTTTTATCCAAAAAGATTGTTGCACGAAACAGCACAATGTTTTTCACCTTTTTCAAACCACCTTACCTCAACAGAAAAACTGTGTTTATTACAGGCGGGGTAAATACAGATAAATATTCCCCTGCTAGAAATAGTGTTGTAAAGGTGCGATACAACATACCATCACATCACTATACAATAATCTGTGTAGCACAGATAATAAAATCGAAAGACCAATTAACTTTGATTGATGCTGTAAAAGAATTAGACAATGTTTCTGTATTATTTGTTGGGGCAGAGCGAGATGAGGCATATGCAACGGAGTTAAAAAACAAAGTTGAAGAATATAGACTGACTGATAGGATACATTTTTTAGGTGCTGTAAGCAATATCTCCGAACTGTTAAATGGTTGCGATGCTTTTGTTTTACCTACTACAAATACGGATGGTCACGAAGAGGGTTGCCCGGTTGCATTGTTGGAGGCTATGTCAGTGGGTTTACCTTGCATAGCCAGTAATGTGGCAGGTAATCGTGATTTGATTGTAACCAATAAAACAGGCCTATTATTTAAACCGGGCAACTCAGAAGAATTAAAAGCTTGTATTGAAAAGTATAGGAATGATGATGTTTTTGCAAAACAGATGGGCGAAAATGCTGCCCAGATGGTAAAAACGGAACATACTTTGGACATAGAGGCGAGAGCATTCAGTGCGATGTACAAAAAAATGATGGGTATAAAGTAATGTCAGCATTCTACGACATATGGATTACAAACAACACAAACCATATCCCCAATCATGTTCGTGCTGGTTCCGTCGAATGGCGTAGACATAATAATATAAGTGGTCTCTGGTGCAGTGAAAGTCGTAATTCCGGGTCGTTTGTTACCGAAGCAACATTGGGCAATTACAGGATGCTGATGATAGGCCAACTCTATGAAAATATTAGTAATGGATTTGTACTGAATAATTGTATAGAGTATATAGAGGGCAGGAGTAAAACATATAACGATCCTGCTGGCCATTATGTGATATTGATTTATAATAGCCTGTCCAGCGAATACTACGTGTTCACAAACAGACTGGGAACATATCATGTGTATTGGTCTGCAATAGACGGTATAAATGCCCTCAGTACATATTATATAGGGCTGGCAAAACAGGCAACTACAAAAGAACTGGACTGGGAAGGAATTTCAGGATTTATGGCAATGGGTTTTTTCCCTGGCAATACTACATATCTACAAGGAATCACCATATTAGAACCGGCATCTTATTACAAGTTTAGCAGTACGCTGGATATTGAAGAATACAGGCGTTATTGGAACTGGAATTATGACCCTGTATCAATAAAAAATGATGAGCTATATAACGAATTCAATAGTATCCTAAGCGATATAATCAATACATCATTAAAAGGGAAAAGAGTTGCATTGCCTATATCAGGCGGACTGGATTCAAGAACCTTGGCAGGAGTGTTAGGCAAGGAGCGCAAAGTACCAGAGTCTGTTTGGTCGTATTCGTACGGATATAATAAGAAATCTGCTGAAACAAAGATTGCTGCTAAACTTGCCCGGACGTTAGACTTACCATTCAATGCATACATTGTAGAGAAATACCTGTTTAATAAAGCAGAAACAATAATTGATGCAGTTGAATTGTTTCAGTATATAGATGGGACCAGGCAGGCTTCTGTTTTAGAACAAATAGAGTCGCATGCCAATACCGTGCTTTGTGGGCATTGGGGTGATGTGTGGATGGATGATTCAAAAATTCCGGAAGGGAACATAGATGCATATTTTCAGAAAAAGATTGTGAAAAGAGGGAGTGATTGGTTACTTCGTGAAGTTTGCCAGCCAAATTTCAAGGCACATGATACAGTGCTGAAAAATTACTTTTCTCATGAAGCATCTAAGCATAAGCACATTGCTAATGATGACTTCAGGATGAAGATTTTTAAAACAGATCAGTGGTCATTCAGATGGACCATTCCGAGTATCAGGATGTATCAGGCTGCGGCAATGCCTACTCTGCCTTTTTACGATAAAAGGGTTGTCGACTTCTTCCTAAGAGTTCCAACGGAAGTTGTGAAAGACAGAAACTTTCAGGTTGAGTACATAAAGAGATATCATCCGGAACTAGCAAGAGTAAAATGGCAGGAATACAATGTGAATCTTTACAATTACAAAATATACAATAATAGAAATATTCTGTATCGCGGGTTTCAGAAAATAAAATCAACTGTAGCGGGTAATAAACCTATCAGACGAAATTGGGAACTGTTTTATCTGAATGAACAAGGTAAAGCTAATCTCAAAGAGATATTGGTGAATAATCCTACGCTATGTGATATAGTGCCAAAAGAAAAAATAAAGGAGTTATTAGTTGATTTCTACGATAACCCATCCCCTGCAAATGGCTATACCATATCAATGCTACACACTTTTGCTCAATTTTTAAATCATGTATTCTAAGAAGCCCAAAATATTATTGGTAATGCATGAGCTGCCGACAAACTCAAGTTTCCTGGCTGCTAAATTTATTTTGTTGAGTAACGAGTGCGACATATCAGTGATGGGTTGGGGCAACAAGGCAGATATTTCGGCCTTTATTGCCGCTAATAACCTTAGTGAAGAGTACAAAAAGAGAGTTTTTATAGGCGGTAGTGGTAAGAATACTATCGCTATTATATTGAAGTTGTTGTTTTTGTTTTTTACTAACAGCAAATTGCGTTCTTTCCTTTTTGCAGGTAATACCAGTTTCACAACGCAATTAAAGCTGGCGATACTGTATTGGCCGGTATTTTATGTTCGTCCTGACATTATACATTTTGAGTTTGGCACCATAGCGAAAAAGGGTGTTGCTTTGAAAAATATACCCGGTATAAAATTGAGTTCGAGCTTCAGAGGTTACGATTTGAACTATGCAGGACTAGAGGAAAAAGATTACTATAAAGAAGTTTGGGAGAAAATGGATGGGGTTCATTTTTTAGGATCTGACCTTAAACACAGAGCGATTGACAGAGGATATAAGCCTATAAGACATGAAGTGTTAATATCCCCTGCTGTTGATACAAGTTTTTTTCAAAGAAATGAACGGGTAAAAGAGCTGAAACTTTTGAATATAATAAGTGTTGGCAGGTTGGTTTGGAAAAAAGGATTTGAATATGGTATCAATGCGATGAAAATGCTGAAGGATAAAGGCATTCTGTTTCATTACACTATTATTGGTGAAGGGCCTCACAGGCAGGCTTTGCAATTTGCGATTAATGAATTAGGATTGGAAAATGAAGTAACTCTTTTAGGAGAAAAGGATTCAGTGGAAATTAAAACTGAGTTAGAAGCATCAAACATATTCCTGCACCCCGCTATATCAGAAGGGTTTTCAAACGCAGTAATCGAAGCGCAGGCTATGGGTTTACCTGTTGTTTGTAGTGATGCAGATGGATTGAGCGAAAATATTGAAAATGGTATAACGGGTATAGTTGTTCCAAAATGGAATGCTGCAGCTATTGCCGATAAATTAGAATGGTTACATAAGAATCCTACTATTGTGAATGAAATGGGTAGGGCAGGGGTAAAACGTGCCAAAGAAAAATACGATGTTAATAAACAGGTAGCAGATTGGGTTTCATTTTATCAAAACCTGTATGAATCGTAGCATTGACCTGATATTACTGCATGATGGTAATGCGCATTCTGTTAAATGGGATTTAGGCCAGGTGTTTATTGTTAATGCGAAAATTAAAGATTTTGCTCTGAGGATTAATGAGGCGGTTGATAAAAGTAATGCGGGGTGGGTTTGCATATGGGATAGTAAATTAAGATTGCCAAGCGGAGATTTGCTAAAATCATTGGCAGATGCAAGCGTAGACGCATGGCATGCCGGGTTAAAGCTTGGTTTACAAGGACTGCCCGAAACACTTGATTATATTGATCCTGCTTGGTTGTATAATGCCGATGCGGATGACGCAATAGTTAGTTCTTCATTCAGGCTTAGTTTGAGAGCTTGTTTAATTAACAGAAAAATATTTATCAAATCAGGAAAGCTATCCGAAAACTATGAAAGTATTGAAATGACTGGTTTGGCTTATGGATACAGTTTGATAAAGCAAGGTGCAATAATAAGGTATCACCCCGATTTAGTAGCACACGACGATACAGTAGCTATTGTTTCGATGAAAGATGAATGGGTTTTTACCAAAGAATTTTTCAACAAAAAATGGCAATATTGGTTATTGTGGTATAAGGGAAATTTCTGGCAACAATACAAATGGTATAGACAGACCAAAGGGATTACAACTAGGAGGTTAAGGCCATGTTTGCACCCATCCAATGTCAATCCTATTATTGATACACAAAACTTGACTGTTTCTGTTTTAGCACCAACATTAGACAGGTATAGCTATCTGGAAAATGAACTAAAGCAGCTATCTGAGCAATCTGTTTTACCCTTAGAGGTGTTGATAACAGACCAGACGGATAAAGATAGAAGGCAAGAAGTCAATCTATCTCAGTATCCACAGTTGTCAATAAGATACTTTCCACAGGATGAAAAAGGACAGTGTATAGCATGGAATAAGTTAATAGATGAAGCAAAGGGCGAGTACCTGCTTTTTCTTGGCGATGATGCAGATAATATTAAGCCTGGATTTATTGAAAAGCTCTACACAACTTTAAAAAGTTTTGACGCCGATATGGTGGCATCAAACGTCATTGAATTAAAAGCACCACCTAGAGAAATTAATCACCATTATTATCTGTCTGACACATTCCCTATTACGCTTGTAAAAAAGGCCTTAATCTCCGATGCGGGAGGTATGGATATGTTTTTCAACAGAAATATACGTGCAGACTATGATTTGGCTATGCGTTGTCATTTGTCAGGTGCATTAATGATTTTTGATTCATCGGCATTGGTAGATCATCACAGAGCGCCTTCTGGCGGATTGCGAACACATAACGCCAGAAAAATAAGCAATGCTGATGCAAAGAAGTCTATAACAAAATTTACAGAACCCACATCTTCCGAAATTTTTCTGGTAAAAAAATATTTTAACGAAAGACAGTTCAGGAGTTGGCTAAGAATAAAATTTGCTAATCAGATAATAAATGAGGGAAGTGTACTGAAGTCTTTAGTTAAACTATTGGTTCTTGGATTGAAATCAATAGGCATGATAAAACGCTATAAAGCTAATCTTGCCATTGCAGATACCGAGTTAAGAAATAGAGGATTGTATAAGTATTAAGTGAAGTATTTAATTATTACGACGGAGTTCCCACCTGGGCCCGGCGGTATTGGCAAGCATGCTTTCAGCTTGGCAAAGGCACTAAGGAATAATGGTGTCGAGGTTGCTGTATTATGTAATATGGATAATACTTCAGATGAAGCCAGAAAAGACTTTCTAAATAATTTAACGCAGCAAATAGAAGTCGTTCATATCAAAAGGCAGGGACTGAGAACTTATTACAACAGGCTAAAAACTGCGGTTGGATTAATAAGAGATAATAAATACGATAAACTGATTCTGACAGGTCAGTCATCGATTTGGTTAGGGTGGTTATTGAAAAGGCTATACCGTTTTAATATCAGGACATGTGTATTTGTGCACGGCACAGAGGTGAAAACCCAAAGCAGCATAAAAAGGTATTTAACAAAGATAGGTTTACAGGCAGCAGACGAGGTATATGCTGTATCGACTTACACCGCAGCATTAACGAGGAACATAGTGAACAATAAGGAAGTAAAAGTGATGCCTAACGGATTGGATATGAACGAATGGGCAGATGCTGAAAACGTTAACCAACTAAGTTTACAAGGGAACCCGAAATTGTTGACAGTAGGAAGTATTACTAATAGAAAAGGGCAACATAATGTTATAGCTGCTTTGCCTGAAATAATAAAAACATACCCTAATGTGCATTATCACATGATCGGACTGCCTGCTAATAAAAATGCAATAATTAAACAGGCTGAACTGCTTGGCGTAAATAATAGTATTACCATTCATGGAGCATTGGACGATGCTGAGCTTAAAAAGGCGTATAAATCTGCAGATATATTTTGTATGCTCAGTGAAGAAGATGAACACGGAGATGTTGAAGGTTTTGGTATAGCAATATTGGAAGCAAATATCAATGGTATACCGGCAATAGGTAGTAACCAAATGGGTATTACTGATGCAATCGAAAATGCGACAAACGGATATTTAGTGAATCCAAATAATGTGAAAGAGATAGTCGAAGCAATATCTGCTATAGACAATACCGATAAAAAAAACATGTCTGATAATTGCAGAGCATGGGCTAAAATGTATGATTGGAACGAAATCGTGAAGCCGTTGTTATGAAGCTGTTAATCATTTCTCATACAGACCACTATGTTGATGAAAGTGGTATAGTTAAGGGCTGGGGCCCTACTGTAAGAGAAATCAACTTTCTTTCACAAAATTTTGAACAGGTCATTCATATAGCATGCTTGTATAAAAACAGTTCGCCACCTGCAAGCTCGGTTGCCTATAATGATAATGTGAAGTTTATGCCTATTCCACCTTTTGGTGGTAATGGTCTCAAAGCAAAACTTTCTATTCTTATATCAGCACCGGCAATTCTGAATGCTATTAAGAAAGAATTAAAAAACGTAGATGTGTTTCAGTTTCGGGCACCTACATCAATTGGTTTATACGTTATACCGTATCTGACTTTATTCACCAAAAAGAAAGGTTGGTATAAGTATGCAGGAAACTGGATGGCAAAAAACACTCCAATTTCATATGCTTTGCAGCGCTGGATGCTAAATCATCAATCAAGGGCTGTTACTATAAATGGACAATGGGAAAATCAACAGTCAAACATATTGCCATTCGAAAATCCATGCTTATATCAATCCGATAGAAAAGATGGAGAAGTAGTATATAGTAAGCAATTTACTGCACCTTTTCGTTTGTGTTTTGCAGGTAGGTTAGATGCAGGCAAGGGAATAGGAAGAATATTTGAGGCTATTGAAGCGCACCCTAACAAAGCTTTTTTTTCAGGATTAGATATAGTTGGTGATGGGCATTTGATGCAGCATTTGAAAAATATAAAGTTATCCATTCCCGTTACCTTTCACGGAGCATTGTCACGGGAGAAATTATTTGAAATATATAAACAGAGCGACTTCTTATTACTACCAAGTGATTCGGAAGGCTTCCCAAAGGTAGTAGCAGAAGCTGCAAATTTTGGGTGCATACCTATTGTGTCAGATGTTTCGTCAATTGGACAATATGTGAATGAAACTAGTGGTTTTTTATGGAATAAAGAAGTTGAATCTTTTACTGCTTTTTTCTCAAGTATCAATTTTTCAGATTCCGTCACGCTAAAGAAAAAGGCCAGGAATGCTTACAGGATGGCAGATGCATTCACATTTGATAATTACTTCAGAAAATTACAAAACCAGGTTTTAAAATAATTGGTAACAGACAAAAACCAATACGGAGATAGTATTAGCATATTACAAGCTGTGATGCTTGTAGCTGCTGGTTTATTATCTGTGCATATTCCAGCTATTGCAAGTGCTGCATGGATTGCAACAATTGTCTTTAGCTTATATGGTGCCGCAGTCAATGAAATGAAATGGGTATGGTATGGATTTGCTGCTTCACCTTCATTGGAGATATGGAGCAGGATGGCAAGGGCGCCGTTGATACCGCACGAAATTGGTAAGTATTACTTTCTGCTTATTATTTGCATACTGTTCATCAATTACGCACGGGCTTCAGAAGTAAAATCACAATATCACATTGGAGCAATGATGCTGATGTGCCTGTTGCCGAGTTGTATTGTTGCCTTCGGGGCATTCGTATTTGAAGATTGGGTAATGAACTTGCTAGGTATACTTGAATTAAGTATCATCATGATTTTCTCAGCGCGAGAAAGATGGCCAATTGAAAAATTTTGCAGGGTATTACAATTTGGGTTAATGCCTGTTATTCCCGTGCTGGCTTATTTGGTATTAAAGACCCCTGATTTTGCAAAAATAGATTTCAGACTGAGTTCTAATTTCAAAACATCAGGAGATTTTGGGAGTAACCAGGTTTCAACAATACTGGGACTGGGTATGGTGCTTACTATGGTGTTATTGATTCTCAGAAAGCCATTGTTCAGATTAAAGTGGCTGAATTATATTTTGCTTTGTGTTTTATTGTTCAGAGGATTTTTGACATTTTCCAGAGGTGGGGTATTGTCAGCTATCATTGGTGTTCTTATAGCATTAATTCCAATTGCTTTGTCAAGCCTGAGGTCATTTCTGAAATATACAATCGTCACATTAGTGTTTGGAGGTTTAGCTGTTTTTGTATTCATGAAAGTAAATGAAGTTACAGGCAATCAATTGTTATTGAGATACCAGGGTGAAACTGTCGGCACTTTGTCGGGGACAAAACAAAGAACGCTGAATACAATGACATCTTACCGACTTGAGCTGGCAGAAACGGATTGGCTGATGTTTAAAGATAATCCTGTCTTTGGTGTCGGCCCCGGCGCATCAAAAGACTTGAGAGAGCGATATGGTTTTCAGGCTATTGCCTCTCATACAGAATATACAAGATTGCTCAGTGAGCACGGACTAGGAGGTTTGGTTGTTATATTCATGATGGTATTATTCCCGGTTTGGTGGATAAGCAGACAGAAATACACTTTATGGAGGGCAGCTATCGGCTCTTTGTTCGTTTTTGCATTACTCACAAGCCTTCACTCAGCAATGCGCACTAACACCACTGTTGTTTGTTTCGTGTTAGCATCAATACCTGTTTATCATTTCATTCATAAACCAACTGAGACTGCAGAAGCAAATGCCTGAGAAAGTTGCTATAGTTGGTTTATTTTTGAAGAAAAAGGATGCTGCTATCACCCAGGCATCAGAATTGGCCAATCTTTTGCGAACCAAAGGATATGATGTTATCACAGTGTCGGGCTATCAAAATAAATGGCTGAGAATTCTCGATATCATTTTTACACTATTTAGAAAAAGGGCGGCATATAACATTGCTATCGTACAGTTTTATTCAGGCAAGAGTTTTATCTGGCAATATGCTGCTGCTACAATTGCGAAATGGCTGAATAAGAAACTGGTATTTACTGTACACGGCGGCGGCGTACCAGATAAAATAAAGACAAAAGGTGAAAAGTATCTGGCATTATTAAGAAAAGCAGATGCCGTTACAGCGCCCTCAGGATATATTATTGATGTGTTGAAACAGTATAATATTAATCCGCAATTAGTAGAAAATACTGTAAGACTGCAAAACTACCCGTTCGTCAAAAAACAAAATATCAGACCACGATTATTGTGGATGCGTGCCTTTAGTGATATTTATAATCCCTTTATGGCAGTAAGGTTAGTAGCTGAATTGAAGAAAAAATACCCTGACGTCAGATTGTTTATGGGAGGTGTAGATTTTGGATTGCTCCAACAAACTAAAGCACTGGCAAATGAACTGAATGTTAGTGAGTATATAGAATTTGTTGGGTTCATGGATTTAGAAATGAAGAAGCATTATGCCGAGAAAGCGGATATATATATATCTACTAACAGCATTGATAATGCTCCTGTAACCTTTTTAGAGATGTGGGCATTGGGTTTGCCTGTTGTAAGCACTAATGTTGGTGGCATACCCTATTTGATAAAGAATAATGAAGATGGGATATTAGTTGAAGATAATGACCATGTGGATATGGCAGAAAAAATATCACTTCTTGTTGAAGATTCAGAGAAGGCTAATGATATTATCAATAACGGAAGGACGAGTGTAATGAGCTATGATGAAGAGGTAGTATTCACAAAGTGGGATAAAATATTAACTACATAATAAGTGTCAATTGTAGATAGCATATATAAATATTCACCTGTGCATCTTCAGAATGCATTGGTCAGCTTGTATGGCTTGTATTGGAACAGGCGAAGGTTTGGAGGAATATTTAATGAAGAGCTGAAAAAATATAAAGAGCGGGAAAACTACACTACAAAACAGTGGGAAGATTATGCTACTGTGCAGTTACAGCAAGTAGTTACTCATGCTTTCAGGAATGTCCCTTATTATACCACTGCTTTTAAAGAAACAGGATTTGATGAAAGCGATATAAATAAACTGACGCTTGCAGATATTAGTAAACTCCCGTTCCTCACAAAAGACAATCTTAGAAAATACGGTACGACTTCTTTATTGTCTCAGCGAAAAGAAAAGGGTGGAAGCTTCTTTTCTTCAAGCGGCACAACCGGTACACCAACACAAATCCTTTTTTCAACTCCTATGCACCAACGCTGGAGTGCTGCTTATGAAGCAAGAGTCAGAAACTGGGCCGGAGTGGGTAAGAATATGAGTCGTGGTATGATAGGTGGCAGAAGAGTAATACCTGATGGGGATGCTCAACCACCATATTATCGTTACAATCGCTTTGAAAAACAGGTTTATTTTTCAGCATATCATATATCACCTGATACCGTAAGAGATTATCTGAAAGGAATTGAGAAATACCGGCCGGATTATATGGTAGGTTACGCTATGAGTAATTATCTGCTCGCTAGATTCATCAAAGAAGAACAATTAATTGCTCCTAAGATGAAAGCAGTAATAACATCCAGCGAAAAACTAACTGATGAAATGCGTGCAGTCTTTCAGGATGTATACGGTTGTAAAACTTATGATGGATGGAGTGGAGTAGAAGCCTGTGGTTTAGTGAGCGAATGTGAGCATGGCAGTATGCACATCAGCCCGGACGTAGGATTAATTGAACTTTTGAATAAAGATGGAAATCCAGTTAAACCCGGAGAAACTGGTGAGGTAGTGTGCACAGGATTTCTAAATTATGACCAGCCACTCATTCGCTATAAGATTGGAGATTACATGACTTTGGCAACAAACCAATCATGTAAGTGTGGGCGTGAAATGCCGATTATAGAAGATATTACAGGTAGAATTGAAGATGTGGTTATAGGTAAGGATGGAAGGGAAATGGTGCGGTTTCATGGTATATTCATTGGCATAAAAAAAATAATATTAGGACAAGTAGTTCAGGAAGATATAGATAATATCACGTTAAATATTGTAGCGGAACAATCTTTAACTGAAGAAGATAAAAACACATTAAAAAAACGTATTTATAGCCAATTAGGCGATATTAATGTTGAAATTTCTGAACTTAAAGAAATATCTTGTGAGGCTAACGGAAAATATCGAGCAGTTATTTCAAAAGTAAAAAAGGAATACCTATAAATGACCAAAATATTAACTGTTATAGGCACTCGACCACAGTTTATAAAAGCAGCTGCGGTTTCGAGGGCGATTCAGGAGAATGGTTCAATAAGAGAAGTGTTATTGCATACCGGGCAGCATTATGACGATGTGATGTCTGATATTTTCTTTCGAGAAATGCACATTCCCAAGCCTGATTATCATTTCAGCATTAATAATAGTACGCATGCTACAATGACGGCTCAAATGCTGGAAGGCATCGAGTCTGCAATTATTAAAGAAAAGCCCGATTATGTATTGGTGTATGGCGATACCAATTCTACTTTAGCAGGTGCACTTGCTGCATCTAAGTTGCATGTACCTGTAGCGCATGTAGAAGCCGGCCTGCGTAGTTTTAATATGGATATGCCTGAAGAAGTGAATCGTATATTGACTGATAGAATAAGCACTAAGTTATTTTGCCCTACAGATACTGCTATTCATAATCTTGAACATGAAGGCTTGGCAACACCTGATAAAATAGTAGTGAAAACAGGTGACGTGATGTATGATGCTGCATTGTACTATGCTAAACAGGCACACGACAAGTCAACAATACACGAATCACTTAAACTAAAAAAAGGTGAATACTTATTAGTAACTGTGCACAGGGCCGAGAATACAGATGATAAAAGGCGGCTATCAGCTATTGTCGATGCTATTAATACTTTATCTAAACGCTACCAGGTTGTATTGCCATTGCATCCGCGCACAAAGAAAATGTTGGAACAGTATAGCCTGCCGTTGAATTGTATCGTGACGGAACCTGTTGGTTATTTCGATATGATAGCCCTCATACAAGACTGTATGATGGTGCTCACTGATAGCGGAGGCTTGCAAAAAGAAGCGTATTTCTTTCATAAATATTGTATTACACTTCGTGACCAGACTGAATGGGTTGAGCTTATGAAGGGTGGTTGCAGCGTTATAGCCGGTACGAATAAAGAGCTCATATTAGAATCTGTGGCAACAATGTGTGATAAGGAGTTTCATAACGGAAGCGTTTTTTATGGCGATGGGCATGCATCGCAGGTTATCTGTAATTATTTGTCTGCAAAATAATAGTGCGCCGAATACTCATTCTTACTCAGTATTATCCCCCTGAGACAGGAGCTCCGCAAAACAGGTTGAGTAGCCTGGCTAAAAATCTTAAAAAGTTTGGAGCACATGTTGAGGTGTTGACAGCGATGCCTAATTATCCTTCTATGCAAATAAAAGAAGGGTATAAGAGAAGATGGTTTATGAAGGAAGTGATAGAGGGTATTGTTGTTTACCGTAGTTGGATATATGTTAAGAATAGTACGGCAATCATTTCACGACTGTTGAATTATTTTTCTTTTGTATTCAGTGCAATGTTTACAGCCCTAATCAGGTTGAAAAAATATGACATTGTGATATGTGAATCGCCGCCTTTGTTTTTAGGCATTACTGCGTTAGCTATCAAATCTTTCAGACGGTCGAAACTTGTTTTCAATGTATCAGACCTGTGGCCTGAAAGTGCGGAAAAATTGGATATTGTAAAAAGTAAGAGTTTACTAAAACTTGCATATGCTTTAGAGGCAAGGATCTATAAAAAGTCCAACCTGATTACCGGGCAAACACAGGGTATTGTGCATAGCATATCGTCACGCAACCCAACGAAGAAAGTACACTGGCTGCCCAATGGTATTGATAAAGAGAAATTAAACCCGGCACAGGTGCAGTATGATTGGAGAATGAAGAACGGATATAGCGCAGATGATTTTATTGTATTGTATGCCGGTATATTGGGGCATGCTCAGGTATTAGATGTAATACTAAATGCCGCGAACAGGTTAAAGAGTGAAAACAATATCAAATTTGTATTGGTTGGTGATGGGCCTCAAAAAGACTTCTTGTACAATCTTAAGGATGAATTACAATTAGACAATGTTACTTTCTTCCCCAATCAACCTGCAAACGAAATGCCTAATATCATCCAGGCTAGTAATACTGCAGTTGTTCCACTGAAGAATATCCCTTTGTTTCATGGCGCTATTCCTTCTAAATTATTTGAGAACCTTGCTTTTTCTAAGCCTATACTATTAGGTGTTGATGGCGAAGCAAGAGAACTATTTATAGACAAAGGGAAATGTGGTTTGTTTTTTGAACCAGAAAATGACGAACAACTGGCAGCATGTATTCTGCAACTAAAAAATGATACAGCTTTATGTAATCAACTTGGCACTAATGGTGCTGCGTATGTGAGTGAATACTTTGATAGGGAGAAGATAGCTAAAGGTTTATATGATATACTTCAGACTATATAATAGTTAATCTGTTTGACCTCAGAGCTACTTAATGATATTATCGAATGGGATGTGCCCAACTGGTCGCAGATACTAAAGGTTTGGCAACCTATAATTGACACGCTACCTAAAGACGCTAAGATATTAGCAATCGGTGAACGTAATGGCGGGCTTAGCTTATGGTTGGCATTACAAGACTTTCATGTTGTATGTACTGACCGGGAAGGAGTTACCAATAAAGCTAAAGAGTTACATAATCAATATGGAGTATCACATTTGATAAGCTATGATACTTTGGATATTGTCAACACGAACATAACGGGTAATTATGATATAGTTATTATGAAATCAGTATTAGGCGGACTGAAAGAAGTATATAATGACTCAACTACAAGAAATGATTCTACACGCACGAGAGCAATTAATAATATTCACAGATTATTAAAACAGGGAGGATATTTATTAACCTCCGATAATCTAAAAGGTAATTTATTCACAAGGTTCGGACGTTCGATAAAGCAAAAAAATAATAGCTGGCACTATTTTACGCCTTCAGAAATCAATAATATATTCTCATCTTTTGCAAGTGTAAAGATTTCAACATTTGCGATTATTCCCACCAAATTCGGCTCTAAAGCCTTTAACAGGCTCATTTTCAGCATTAATCAGTTTTTCTCAAATTTATTCCCCTCAAACGCTAATTATATAGGCATAAGCATAGTCAAAAAGTAAAATAAATTTCTGATATTGTTCCTTCGTTCAAGATGGAGAAAATAAGGTTTGCATTATTAGGTTATGGTCATATAGGCAAGCGTCACGCAGAAATGATATCAAAAAATGCTGCTTGTGAATTAGCGGCTATTATTGATACAAATGAGAATATAAAAAATGCTATACCCGAAGGGGTAGTTTATTACCAAAAATTGGAAGACTATCTTTCGTCAGGACCTAAAGCAGATATAGCAATAGTAGCTACTCCTAATGGCTTACATGCATCACAGGCTTTGCAAGCAATTCAGTCGGGAATGCACGTGGTTGTTGAGAAACCATTTGGGCTGCATAAAAAAGAATGTGAAGAAGTTATAGTTGCTGCAGATAAGATGAACAAGAAAGTGTTTTGCGTAATGCAAAACCGCTATTCACCGCCATCGCAATGGTTAAAGAAAATTATTTCAGAGCAATTACTTGGTGATATTTATATGGTGCAGGTCAATTGTTTTTGGAACCGGGATGAACGTTATTATAAACAAGGTTCATGGCATGGTACCAAACAATTAGATGGTGGCGTCTTATTCACGCAATTCAGTCACTTTATCGATTTATTGTATTGGGTATTCGGTGACATTAATAATATCCAAACCAACTTCAATAATTTTAATCATCAGCGTATAACAGAGTTTGATGATTCAGGCATGGTGCATTTTGATTTTATAAATGGTGGTGTGGGTGCAATCAATTTCTCTACCTCGGTTTGGGATAAGAATTTAGAAAGCAGTATGACCGTTATTGGCAAAAATGGTAGCCTGAAGATAGGGGGGCAGTATATGGATAAAGTAGAGTATTGCCATATCAAAGACTATACTATGCCCGAATTGGCTGCAACAAATCCACCAAATGATTATGGTATGTATAAAGGCAGTGCTGCTAATCATAGCTATGTGATACAAAATGTTGTAGATGTATTGAACAACAATGCTGCAATTACTACAGAGGCTTTTGAAGGTTTAAAAGTTGTAGATATCATAGAAAGAATATACAATTGTAAAAACAAGCAATAGTGAACATCCCTTTTTCTCCGCCATACATTGATGATGATGTGATAAAGGAAGTGGTTGATACGCTTCAATCAGGTTGGATAACATCCGGTCCGAAAGTAAAGGCATTGGAGAAATTAACTGCCGATTTATTGAATGTTGAAAAAGCAGTTTGTGTTAATTCATGGACGTCGGGCGCATTGCTTGTGATGAAATGGCTGGGTATTGGCGAAGGCGATGAAGTAATTGTTCCTGCATATACTTATTCAGCTACGGCTTTATCAGTATTGCACACGGGTGCCAAACCTGTAATGGTTGATATCCGTGAAGATTTTACAATTGATCCTGAAAAAATAAAAGCAGCAATAACATCTAAGACTAAAGCGGTTTTATGTGTTGATATTGGTGGCTTGCCTTGCGACTATGATGCCATTAATAACATTTTGAAAAGTGAAGCTGTCAATCAGCAGTTCAAAGCTTCGAATGATATACAAGCAAAGTTTGGCAGACCGTTACTAATTGCTGATGCTGCACATTCATTTGGCGCATCTTATAATGGCAAATCATCTGCTTTGTCACAAGATATTACCATCATTTCATTGCACGCTGTAAAGAACATAACTACTGCAGAAGGCGGCGTTATTTGTCTGAATCTTCCAAAACCATTTGATAATGCTGAGGTGTATGATTGGATGAAATTAAATTCACTCAACGGACAAACCGCAGATGCTTTGACCAAATCTATTTCAGGTAGTTGGAAATATGATATCGTAAGCCTCGGGCTCAAAATAAACCTTACAGATGTTTGTGCAGCAATAGGTCTTGCACAAATGCGTAAGTATGATTCGAAACTCTTGCCTAATCGTAAAAGGATTTATAATCACTATACTGATTTCTTTAAAAATAAACCATGGGCTATTATCCCCCCTGTGATAGATGATAAAAGGGAATCTTCTTATCATTTGTATTTGTTGCGTATAAAAGGTATCACAGAAGCACAACGTGATGAAATGATAAAACTCATATCTACATCCGGTGCTTCAGTTAACGTACATTTTACACCTATGCCTATGCTCACATTGTTCAAAGGACTGGGATATAAAATTGAAGATTACTCGGTTACGTATAGTAATTATGCCAACGAAATTTCCCTGCCGGTATATGTGCAACTAACTGATGAACAGTGTACCTTTATTGAGGAACAAATAGAACTGGCGTACAATACCGTAATAAAATGACCCGTCTTGCAGATGTTATCTTTTCTCTTTTATTGCTAATTGTCTGCTCTCCATTCTTCCTTATTATAGCTATTTGGATAAAATTAGATTCCAGAGGCACTATTATTTATAAACAGCCTCGCGTAGGCCGATTTGGTAAACAGTTTTCTCTGTTCAAGTTTCGCTCTATGAGAGAAGGCGCTGATAAAAGCGGTTTGCTTACTGTTAGCGAAGAAGATACAAGGATAACGAAATCGGGAGCATTTATAAGAAGATATAAGCTGGATGAATTACCTCAATTATTCAACGTGTTGGCTGGTGAGATGAGCCTTGTAGGCCCTCGTCCCGAAGTAAAGAAGTACACTGATATGTATACAGATGAACAAAAGAGAATACTGAATGTACGTCCCGGTATTACAGATATGGCTTCTGTTATTTACTATAATGAAAACAGTATTTTAGAAAAACAGGCTGACCCTGAGAAATATTATATAGAACACATTATGCCTGATAAAATAAAACTGAACCAGGTATTTATATCAAACCCGTCACTCTCCAATTACTTCAGGATATTATTTCTTACCGTAAAAGTTACCTTATTTAAAAAGGATTGATTTATTGCCAGTCAGGGTAACTGTCTTTCCAATGCATCTTAGTTGATGCTTTCCCCAATCCGAACATTTTATTCAATTGCATGCTAATGCCTATTTCGTTGTAGGCACCGGCTAATGAATAATAAGAACGTGCATAATGCACCTGGAATTTATTGAGGTAAGCACTCAACCCGAATGAAAAACCTGCTAATGCAGTCTTGTCTTTGATAACCATTTCTCCCCTGCGAAGGTGGTTGTATGCGACAGTTAACGTTAGACGTTTGGCTATGCTTATTTCTGCACCGAAAATAAAATGCCTGAAGAGTTTATCTGCAAAATATGATTTCTTAAGCGCACTGCTATCAGTTGAGCCAAACACGGTGCTGGTTTCTATATCTGCCGGGTTATTATACCTTACATCCCATTGATACAGATGATGTACTGTCATCAGTAATCGTAATGGCAAATGCTTGAAGCGTTTTGATATACCCAATTGCACATCAAGCGGCAAAGGTTCTGCAGGGTTTTCTTGAGAATATTTTTTTACCATAAAGCCAATGTTCTTGGCTGTGATCCCAAAATCCCAAAGGCTGGCAGTATCAAAATAATTTACACCTACATCTGCAAGCACAGCCGATGCGGTTTTGTCATACAATCTTGAACCTGCGTATTTAATTGATGAACCGTATCTCCAATTCTTGTTATAGCTTCTTGATGCTCCTAAACTGATGACGTAATCATTAGCATGAAAGGTACCATATTCATTACCCGAAGCATCGGTTTGTGTAAAGCTGCCGTAGTTGAGGTACTGAACTCCGAAAATGAATGAAGTATTAATGGTGGGATTATGATATCCGTATTGCAGGTTAGCAATAGTAATACCTGAGTAATATGCGTTATAGTTCAGACCTAATTGATTATGCAAACCCGGACGCATCAGTGCCGGGTTTTGTATTGCAAAGGCAATATCGTTTTCTGTATGCGCAATATTTATACCGCCCAATGCAGAGATATGAGGTGCATTAGACATACGGAGAAACTCCATAGCTCTTTGCCCGCCTACAACCTGTGCAACAGCGATATTATGTAGCAAGATGAACAGCAATAGGCCGCTCCACTTTCTCAATTGCATGAATGTAAAACGCTTCACGAAGTGATTTATTGCTGATATAGGGTTATGAATTTGCATTTTCTGATGCCATAGCCGCCTTCTGCATCTCTTCTACAATGCCATTGCTTACGCCTGTATTAGAGAAACCACCATCGTGGAATAGGTTTTGCATAGTCACCATTTTTGTATAATCGCTGAACATAGCGATGCAGAAATTGGCACATTGTTCACCTGTAGCATTACCTAATGGCGACATTTTATCGGCATAAGTAAAGAATGCGTCAAAACCTGATACGCCCGAACCGGCAGTCGTGATGGTTGGTGATTGAGACACTGTATTCACACGCACCTTTTTAGCAAATCCATAGTGATAACCGAAGCTGCGAGCTATGCTTTCCATCAGTGCTTTTGCTTCAGCCATGTCATTATAACCAGGGAAAGTACGTTGAGCCGCAATATAAGTAAGCGCTATCACAGATGCCCATTCATTCAATGCATCCATTTTCATACAGCTTTGCAGCAGCTTATGAAGCGATAATGCAGATATATCTAAAGTCTTCAGGAAGTTGTCATAATTCGTATCAGTATATGGAATAGCTTTCCTCACATTTGGCGACATGCCAATCGAATGGAGAACAAAATCAATTTTGCCACCAAAGTGTTCCATGCTCTTTTGTAAGAGGTTTTCAAGGTCTGCAACAGATGTAGCATCGGCAGGTATTACAGGTGCATTATTACACAGCTTTGCCAGTTCATTTATCTTTCCCATACGCATAGCAATAGGTGCGTTGGTCAATACTATCTCAGCACCGGCTTCTACAGCTTTTAAAGCTGTACTCCATGCTATTGAACGTTCATCGAGGGCACCAAAAATGATACCTTTCTTTCCTTTTAATATTTGTTGAGCCATGTAATCGTCTTTTGTATGGTAAAAGTAGAAAAAAACAGCCATGCTTGAGCAGGCATAAGGTATTACTGTAATATTAGCGTCTGATAATCACTTCAACGCGCCTGTTCTTGTTCTTGTTTTCTTCAGAATCGTTTGGCGCAACGGGATTTGCCTCACCCCAGCCTTTGGCATCGATTGCCGTTGGGTCAATGCCCATGGCTTGTATCTCACTGCTAACGAGGTTAGCCCTCAAATAAGAGAGTTGCTCATTAAGCATTGGATTGCCTGAATTATCAGTATAACCGTTAATGATAACCACCATTCCTTTTTCCCCCAGCAATGGCATCATGGCCTGGGATAGCTGCATTTTGAGAGAGTCAGGGAAAGTTTTACAGTTGATAGGGAATAAGAGAGTAGCTATTAAAGAATCATTTATCGGTTTTTGATAATCATTGGGCAATAGCGATATATTAATTACTGTATCCTGTATTTTCTTCATACCTGTCAGGTCAATTGTTGCGGTAGTAGCAAGATATCCTACCCTGTCCGATACGATAGTGTAACTCTTGCCGGCCGGCAATGTTATCATATAGCTACCGTCGCCTCTGTTAGATACGTAATGATATAAATGTTCTCCCGTCCCCGGGTCATCAATGTATATGCTTGTGTTGTTTAGCCTGTTTTTTGAAAGGCTGTCATAACTATAACCTTTGATAATTACTACAGGTATGGGCTGTATTATGGCAGGCAGATTATATTGGTACAAATCGAAGTTACCAGCAGCGCTGTCTCTGTCCGAAGCAAAATATATGCGCTTACCGTCAATAGTTACACAAAGACTGTTTTCATCATTCGATGTGTTGATAGGATAGCCAATGTTTTGTGGTTTTGCCCATGTAGTATCATTAATTCTGCGACAGAAATAAATATCATTACCGCCCATGCCCGGATGACCATCGCTTACAAAGTAGAGTGTGTTGTTATCAATATGTATAAAAGGAGCTGTTTCATTTCCAAGAGTATTTACTTCCGGTCCAAGATTACGGGGTATTTGCCACAGTCCATTCTCGAAGCGCGACATCCATATGTCTAATCCTCCATAGCCGCCTTCGCGGTCGCTTACAAAATACAGTTCTCTGTTATCCGGTGAGAGCGAAGGCATGCCTTCATAACCCGGTCCGTTAATGGTTGCTCCAAAATTCTCAGGAGTACTCCAAATACTGTCTGCTGTATATGCCATAAATAGGTCACAACCACCCTGGTCCCAGCCATTCTCGCTGTGGTTATCACAACGCATGAAAAACAAGTAATGTCCGTCGCCCGATATACATTGGGCTGTTTCCATATTGGGAGTATTTGCAGGGGTACCCATATTGCGTGCTGTAAACCATCCGCCACAACTGTCAACATGCGATTTATAAAAGTCATCATCTACACCATTCAATCTGCGTGTAAAAAAAAGATTTTGTGTATCGGCCGTAATGCAGGGAAAGGTTTCTGCGAATTGTGTATTTATACGAATACCCATATTCATGGGTGTATCATTAAAAGGATGAAATGCCTGTTTCATAAAATAGGCACTTTCTCTTAGCAGTTTCCATTCGTTCCTGTCTTTAATAGTGCCATAGCCTGTTATTACCTGCAATGCTCTGTCAGGCTGATAACTGTAAAGCAAACTCCTTGATAGTGGTAATGCGAATCTTTTTGCGCCATTAGGGCAACTTGCCGAAGCACGGCTGAAAACGTCTGCAGCCTCTTTAAATTTATGTGCTTTGAAATACCATTCTCCCAATATGCTGTAAGGGTCAGATGATGCAGGGTTGTCTTTTATGGCCGCCTCCATCTCTTCATAAGCCTTGATATTATTTTTTGCAGCCTTGTATTCTAGTGCTTTTTCGTAATGCTTATTCGCGGCATTTTGCTGTGCAAATACCGATGACCCGTACAACAGGCAAATAGCTGCGATATACTTTAGGCGCATGAATTATGAAAAGTACACAAAAATAATAAGCCCCCGAATAGCTTGGTAATACCGAACTTTGTAATTTCCCAGAGAGATACTAAGTATGACTACAACTATTATATGTCCTAATTGCCATCATGAGTTTGAACCTAATGATGCCATACGCGACGAAGTAGAAAAAAAGCTTCGCAGCCAGATGGTGGATTGGCAAAAAAAGAAGGAAGAAGAGTACAAGAAAAAAGAAGCAGAATCGGCGGAGCTGTTGCAGTCGCAATTGCGTAAGCAAATAACAGGCGATTTTGAGGTGAAAATGAAAATGCTGGAACAAGCCAACGCAGAAAGTGAAGCAAAGCTCAAAGAATCCAGAAATAAAGAGCTGGAGTACCTGAAACAGCAGCAGGCATTAAAAGCAAGGGAAGAGGCTTTAGAAATAGAAGTACAGCAAAAGTTGATGAAAGAGAGGGAGCAATTAAAAGAGCAATTGGGTAAAGAAATAGATGAAAGAAATAAATTGAAGGACCACGAGTTTTTCATGAAAATTAAGGAGCTGGAAAAGCAATTGGAAGACCAGAAATTGCTTACTGAAGAAATGAAACGGAAGCAGGAACAGGGCTCAATGCAATTGCAGGGAGAAGTGCAGGAACTGGCTTTAGAAGAAATGTTACGTGCTGCTTTCCCGTTTGATGTGGTAGAAGAAGTAGGCAAGGGGGTTCGGGGTGCTGATTGTATACAAACGATACGAAATAATTATGGACAAGAGTGTGGGAAGATCATTTATGAAAGTAAAAGAACCAAAGATTTTAGCATTGATTGGATAGACAAGCTGAAAGCAGATATGCGCAACCTTGGTGCCGATATAGCAGTTATAGTTACTCAAGCTATGCCTAAGGATATGGATGGGTTTGGCGAAAAGGACGGCGTTTGGATATGTAATTTTATGGAGGCGAAAGCAGTCGCCTATATTCTGAGAGACCTCATCATTAAAGTATATAACGCAGCTAAAAGCCAGGAGAACAAAGGCGATAAAATGGTACTATTATACAATTACCTTACGGGTACCGAATTTTCTGAACAATGGAAAGCTATCCGCGAAGGATTTATGAGTATGAGGATGTCGATACAGAGAGAACGCGAACAAATGGAGAAGTTATGGAAGTCGCGAGAAAAGCAATTAGATAAAGTGTTGCTTAATGCTGCCCATATCAAAGGTTCAATTGAAGGCATCGCAGGTAAGGAAAATGTTGACCTAAATATCGAAAGCCAGGATAATACAATTTATATAGAATAAAAAAGCCCCGAAATTTCGGGGCTTTTTTATTATTGAGTATCATTATTGCAAGGTAACCTGTTTAGTGTACTTCTTGCCATTGTTGGTATTTACTTTTATTTGGTATATACCTTTAGGGAAATTATTCAGGTTGACAACAGCTATGTTCTTGTTGCCATTCTGTAGTTCTAATGTTTCATTGCTGATAACTGAACCTATCATATTGTAGCAAGTAACAGTTGCTTTTTGAGCATCTACACCACTTAAATCAATATTAAATAATCCATCAGATGGGTTAGGGTATATATTGATACCCGCATCGCCGTAAAGTGTTTCAATGCCATTAGTAGATGCAAAGTATTGGTAAGTAGATAAAGAAGCGCAACCTGCTTTAGTACCTAATACCGAATATATACCGTCGCCGCTTGGCATTACAGTATCGCTGGTAGAGCCCGGCAAAAGCACACCATTTAATTTCCATACATATACGTCACATTGGCTGCCTGTTGCTTTAAGTACATTGCCATATTGTTTAATAGCTATATTAATAGAGCCTATAACAACAAGTTTTTTGCAACTTGCTACTGGACCGCAAGCTTTACCCTGATCTGCATGCATAGTAACATCATAAGTACCGCTGTTTGGTAATGTTTGTGTAAAAGAAACATTACTGTTGTTAACTGCAGAAATGGTAGGCAGAGAATACACATTATCAAGAATGTATAATGAAGAATCGTCTACACTTGAACCCATAAAGCTCAGTCTTCCGGTGAACCAGAACGGAGTAATGAATGAAATATTGCTACCGTCTATATTTAATTTGCCCAAATCTACCGAACTGGTAGAACCCATAATTGAATTACCACTGAAGTTAACTTGTACAGTGTGGCTATTTTCATTAGTTACCAATGCATACATTTGGTTGCAATCAGCAATAATGCTTACTGTTCTCGGATTTGACAACTTGTTACTTGGATTACCTATGTTGTTGATAGTTGGAGTGGTAGTTAATAAGTCGCTTTGAAACTGAATACGTGTGAGGCTGCCGCTACCACCAGGTCCGCCGCCACCACCTCTGTTAGCTACAATCATAAACCAGTTTGCACCTTCTTTGTAAAGGCTGAAACCAATCGGGCTGGAGAACGTACCAAAACCACCTGATAAGCTGTATGTAGTTGGGGTTGATGTTATAGATGTACCAAAGTCAAAACGAGTGATACTGTTTGAACCCCTGTTGGCTACAAAACCTACCCACCCTGAATTATATCGTACCATTGTAAACTGGTAAGGATAGTTCATATCGCCACTGGTAAAGTTCATCACAGTGGCTGTAGGAGCATTTGATAAAGATGTGCCAAAATCAAGCCTGATCAGTTTTTTGTTATTGGCTATAAAGCCATACCAGTTGCCATTATCATTCACCACATCAACACCGTGGGAAGTGTCAGTAAATTTACCGCCAAAAGTTCCTAAAATTGCTACTGCAGGAATACCATATGGATCTGAACCGTAGTTCAGTCGCAAAACGCCACCCTGGTTTTGAGCAACTATAGCAATATAATCGCCATTGCCAT
Organism: Bacteroidota bacterium; assembly: GCA_018267965.1. GTDB lineage: Bacteria > Bacteroidota > Bacteroidia > Chitinophagales > Chitinophagaceae > Polluticoccus. Next base: position 632,410 of record JAFDXK010000002.1, read on the forward strand.
CCTGATTCATCGATATGCCCATCGGAAGCCCTAATCCCAATCCGCCTACATAGAGTTTTTTTACGCCTGCTAATACTGTTGGAGATATATCTATTGTATCCAAAGCCCACGCATAATTGGCAGCAGTAGGAACCGGGTTAAAGTTAACTGTAGCTCCTTTGCAGACAGAATCAGGCGATGATATTTGAGCTGACGCAAATGACAATGATAACCCCAATAATAGAGTTAAGTAAATTTTTCGCATATCGGTAATATTTTCCAAGTTGAAAATAAATTTTAATTTGTTAAAAACAAAAGATTTTAACCGCAATTTTATCAATCGACAATACCTAGTAGAAAGAATTTTAATATAGGGTTAAACTTCGAAACGAAAAGGACTCTTGCTTGCAAGACAAAATTCTGCCCATATATCGTTCACTATATCTGCTGCAGGCCTTATATCTTTGATAATGCTGCTGATTTGTCCTATTTCCAGCTCACCTTCAATCAAATCCCCCTCAAACATACCTTTTTTAGCACGTGCGCGTCCAAGTAGGGCTTCCATTTCTTCTTTCGTTTTGCAGGATGCTTCTGCAGCCTGAACCTGTGCAAAAAACTCATTTTTAATAAGCCTCACAGGTATTAATTGCTTCAAGGTAAGCATAGTGTCGCCTTCATTAGCTGCTACTACTGCTTCTTTAAATTGCTGGCTGCTGGATGCTTCCGGGGTACATACAAAGCGGCTGCCTACTTGTACACCTTCTGCTCCCAGTGCCATCGTGGCAAACATAGCATTGCCCGTAGCAATTCCTCCCGCTGCTATTAAAGGGATATTGATAGCTTTTCTTACTGACGGTATCAGACAAAGTGTAGTAGTCTCTTCACGGCCATTATGTCCACCTGCTTCAAAGCCTTCTGCAACTACTGCATCTACACCTGCATCTTCACATTTTTTGGCAAGTTTGGCACTGGATACTACATGCACCACTTTAATGCCATGCTCTTTTAATTTGCTGGTCCATGTTTTGGGATTACCTGCGGAAGTGAAAACAATAGGTACTTTTTCTTCTATGATTATGGCAATGTGTTTATCTATGTCAGGATATAATAATGGCAAATTAACACCAAATGGTTTATTTGTTGCAGCTTTGCATTTCTGAATATGCTCTCTCAATACATCAGGATACATACTTCCTGCACCAATCAAACCAAGGCCGCCGGCATTACTCACCGCAGATGCCAATCTCCATCCTGAAGCCCATATCATACCGGCTTGTATGATAGGGTATTTAATATCAAAAAGTTGCGTTATCCTGTTGTTAAATGACGAATACCCTTCTGTAAACTTTCCTTCAATTTGCATGACTATGCTTTTTTGCGATAGAATAGTGTGTTTGAATTTTCTGTAGTAAATATTTTGCGTGCAGTAGCTGCTATGTCTTCAATAGTCAGCTTGTTATAATTATCCCATTCTCTATTAATGAGTTCTGCGTCGCCCAGTAATTCATAAAAGGCAAGATTATTAGCTCTTGATAACAATGTCATGTCTTCAAAAGTTATCATTGCTTCAATCTTATTTTTTGCTTTTTGCATTTCATCATTGCTGATGCCATCTTGTAGCAGGCGTTGTATCTCTTCTTCAACAGCAGCATTTGCATCTTCAAGTTGAACACCTTCTATCAGTTTGCCCTCTATTATTAATAACCCGGGGTCGAGGCTACCAACGTGATAACAACTTATGTTGCTGAATAATTGTTTTTCTTTTACCAGTTTCAAGTACAAACGCGATGCATAGCCATTGCCCAATATGTCAGTAATAATATCGGCAGCATAATATCCTTCAGAAAGCCTGCCGCCCATGTGCCATGCTTTATATAGTGCGTTCAACGGAACATCTGCCTCTACTGTTTTAAAACGTGCTTCTGTTTGTTTTGGTTCTGCGGGAATGTTACGTACATATTTTTCTCCCGTTGGTATACCACCAAACCATTTTTCTGCAAGGTTTTTTACTTCTTCAACACTCACATTGCCTGCCACGCATAACACTGCATTTGACGGACGGTAATGTTTAAAGAAAAATGCTTTTACATCATCTAATTGCGCATCTTCAATATGCTTCAATTCTTTCCCTATTGTCATCCATTGGTATGGATGTGTGGTATAAGCCAGCTTTCGTAGTTCTTCCCATGCATTACCATAAGGTTTGTTGATGTAATGTTCTTTAAATTCTTCACACACTACTTTGCGTTGCACATCCAGACTTTTAGGACTAAAAGCAAGAGCATTCATTCTGTCGCTTTCTAACCAGAAAGCAGTTTCCATATTTTTTAGTGGAAGCTGAATATAATAGTTGGTGATGTCATTAGTAGTGTAAGCATTATTTTCTCCCCCTGCCATTTGTAGCGGCTCATCATAAGATGGAATGTTCTCTGAGCCACCGAACATGAGATGTTCAAACAAATGCGCAAAGCCCGTACGCTCAGGGTCTTCATCTCTTGCTCCTACATCATATAACACATTAACAGCCACCATCGGAGTTGTAGTGTCTTTATGCACTATAACCCTTAACCCATTAGCCAAACTAAACCTGTCGAACTTAAGCATAAATACTATTGTAAAATTTCAAAATTAAAGGATTGAATCCTGTAAATATTGCTTAAAAGTATCCCGCCAATAGGCGGGATACTTTTATACGTTATTCCATTTTTTCGGAAGTACTGTTTTCTTTTTCTTTTTCTATTCTACCTCTGCGCAGCGGGTTAGTAGTGTTGGTTGCATATTCTTTGCGTTGATTGATAAGGTCAATTGCCTGGAACACTGCTTCTCTGAATGATTCCGGGTCTGCAATGTTCTGTCCCGCAATATCAAATGCAGTGCCATGATCGGGAGACGTGCGTATTACAGGTAATCCTGCAGTGTAGTTTACACCATTACCTTGCGCCAGTGTTTTAAAAGGTATTAATCCCTGATCGTGATACATGGCCAATACTGCATCAAACTGCGCATAGCTGCCTCTTGCAAAAAAAGCATCTGCACTGTAAGGCCCGAAAACGAGTTGTTTTTGTTGTTGCATGGTTTCTACAGCAGGCTTGATAATATTTTGGTCTTCATTGCCTATTTGCCCTCCATCACCGGCGTGAGGGTTTAAACCCAGCACTGCAATTTTTGGTTTATCAATACCAAAATCTTTCACTAAGCAATCTCTGAGAATACCTAGCTTCGATAATATCATTTCCTTAGTAACTGTTGCAGCTACTTTATTAATAGGGATGTGTTCAGTAACCAGCGCCACACGAAGATTGTTATGATACAATAACATCACTACATCTTTAGCGCCGAATTTTTCTTTGAAAAAAGGTGTATGTCCCGTGTACGGAAAATCTGCAGTTTGAGTGTTGCTTTTATGTATAGGTGCAGTTACAATGGCATCAAGTTGATTGTCTTTAAGGCATTGTGCTGCAACCATCAGAGAGCGTATGGCGTATTTGCCGCCTGCTTCTGTAAGAGCACCGGGTTGAACAGGAACTTCTTCCTCCCAACAGTTAAATACATTTACCTGCTTGGTGTGCAGATTGTTCAGGTCTTTAGTACTGTTGAAGTTGAAAGGGTATTCGCTGTTTGCTTTTCTGTAATAGTTAATAAGCTTATTAGAAGCAAAGATTACAGGGGTGCATAAGTCCAGCATTCGGTTATCGGAAAATGTCTTAATGATAATTTCCGGGCCAATGCCGTTAATGTCTCCTGTTGTAATGCCTATTATCGGTTTTTCTAAACTCGTTATCATCTTAGCAATTGTAGTTTATTATGCTTTGCCATAGTGGCTCAGGTAATCCAGTATCATACGGATGCCGCATCCGGTGCCGCCTGTTGTCCAGTAGTTGCGCTTTGAAGTTACAAACGAAACCCCTGCTATATCAAAGTGCATCCACGGATAATCTGTAAAATGTTCCAGGAATTTTCCCGCTGTAATAGCGCCGCCAACAGGTCCGCCTATGTTTTTCAAATCAGCTATGTCTGTTTTTATCAGTTCGCCGTATTCATCCCAAAAAGGAAATTCGGCCAGGCGTTCATATTGTCTCATGCCACTGTTGTTCAGTGCCTGTTTGCTGGTGTCATCGGCGGTTCCCATCGTTACAATACCGTATTCACCAATTGCTGCAGATGCTGCACCGGTAAGTGTAGCAAAATCAAATACTATCTCTGGTTTATATCTTTTAGCCCAATGCAAAGCATCTGCCAATACCAGTCGTCCCTCTGCATCAGTATTCAAAACTTCTACAGTAGCGCCACTGTACATGGTAATGACATCACCTGGCGTGTATGCATCTTCGCCCGGGCGGTTCTCAGTTGCAGGTACTAAGGCTATAAGATGTAACGGTAATTTCATTTTTGCAGCAGCGTACATAGTAGAGCTTACCAATGCCGCACCACTCATATCACTCTTCATTCTGTCCATAGATGCAGCTGTAGGCTTCAGACTCAGACCGCCAGTATCATACACAATGCCTTTGCCCACTAACACTATCGGCTTTTTATTGATAGCCTTTGCGGGTTTGTATTCCATTATGGTGAATGTCGGAGGTAAAATGCTACCCCTGTTTACAGCAAGGATACCACCCATTTTTTCTTTTGCTATTTGCGGCTTATTGAGGACCGTTACCTTAAATCCTGCTTCTTTTCCTAATGCACTTATTTCTTTCGAAAGTTGAGTAGCAGTAAGATAGTTTACAGGCTCATTTACCAGTGTCCGAGCTTTATAAACAGCCTCAGTTATAACTGATAACTGTGTGAGGTCTTTTAATGTAATGGCTTGTTTGGTAAACCAAATTGTTTTAAGTGTATGTGTAATTTTCTTAGCGTCGCTGCGGTATTTCAGGAATTGGTAGTTGGCAAGGCTTATACCTTCTGCCATCAGATATGCAGCGTTGCTTAGGGCAGACAAGTTGTGAATGGTAATGTCAGAAAGTTTAAATTTATTCACTGCAGCTTGCCACTCAGCACCTGCTTTTCTACAGCTTTCAAATGTTTGCGACTCTGTTTTTTTGCTTTTCAAAAAACTAATAAAAACATAACTACCATAGTGGTTTACCGTAATAGAAAGTTGCTCTTTGCTGATACAATCAGCCACGTATTTACGTTCTTTATCACTGAGTTCAGTTATTTGTTTTAATGATTTTTCATCATCAATGATATACAGGTTATTTTTACTACCTGTTTTTTGAACAATTTTAAATTCCATGTAATCTTTTAGAGTTAAGTCGCAAAGTTATACTTATGTATGATAGTTTGATAAGTTTAAAACTAACTTTGCACCATATCGCTATATCATAATTTATTAAAAGATATTTTCTGACTACTGCTCAACCATATACTTTAAAGAAAAGCCTCGGACAGCACTTTTTGCACGATGAGAATATGTGCAAAAAAATAGTAACACAATTGAATTGTCCGGCAGGCACAAGGCTTGTAGAAATTGGACCTGGTGGAGGCGCTATTACTAAGTATCTGATTGAATTGCCTCAGATAGACTATAAGGCAATTGAGATAGACAATGAAAAGGTCATTTATCTGCAGAAAACATATCCTTTCCTGAATGGGAAGATCATTGAAAAAGATATTCTGAAGGCTGATATGCCTTTTGATAGCAATTTCTCTGTAATCGGCAATTTCCCATATAATATTTCGTCACCTATACTATTCAAAGTATTAGATTGGGAGCCCTATGTAGATGAAGTAATAGGTATGTTTCAAAAAGAAGTGGCACAACGTGTCGCTTCCAAAGAAGGTTCAAAGCAATATGGTATTTTAAGTGTGTTAATACAGGCTTTTTTTAAAGTGGAATATTTGTTTGATGTGCATGAGAATTGTTTTACGCCCCCGCCAAAAGTAAAAAGTGGTGTGATTAGGTTAACAAATACGCACAATAGTTATGAGATAAATGACAAGAAGAAATTTATCAGTTTTGTGAAGACAGCATTCAATCACAGGCGCAAAACATTGAGGAATGGTTTTAAAGGTACGTTGGCACCGGAAGCATTGACAGACGAGGTTTTCAACAAAAGAGCGGAACAACTTTCCGTGTCAGATTTTGTGTCTTTATACAAGCAATACATGGCATGAGTAAAAAGGTATTGATAGCGGCACCGGTACATCACGTACTTACAGATTGGCTCAATGCTAACGGTTATGAATGTATTGTAAATGAAAAAATAACTCAGGCAGAAGCACATAGTATTGTAACAGACTGTGTGGGTATTATTACATCTACAAGGTTATTGATTGATAAAGAGCTGATAGATGTTGCACCTGACCTGAAATGGATTGGTAGAATGGGCTCAGGCATGGAGGTGATAGATGTGCCTTACGCTACAGCAAAAGGGATAGACTGCTACAGTAGCCCGGAGGGCAACCGAAATGCAGTAGCAGAGCACCTTTTGGGTATGTTACTGAGTCTTAATAAACGAATAATAAAATCAAATAACGAAGTAAAACAGGGAGATTGGATTCGTGATGCCAATAGGGGAACTGAACTGGAAGGTAAAACAATAGGCATCATAGGTTTTGGTAACACCGGAAGAGCTTTAGCTAGAAAATTGAGTGTGTTTGATATGCAGATATTAGCTTTTGATAAGTATGTTAGCGCAGATTATCCCGAATATGTAGAAAAATGCAATGACTTAAATGAGATATATGAAAAAGCAGATATTGTAAGCTTTCATGTTCCGTTACTGGAGGATACTGTCAATTATTGCAATGCGGATTTCATTAATAAGATGAGAAAGCCATTCATCGTTATCAATACATCAAGAGGAGAGATCATGAATATCTCTGATATTCAAAAAGGATTGGAGAATAAAAAAATATGTGCTGCTTGCATTGACGTTTGGCCACAAGAACCCCTTGAAAAAATGGATGCAAATACGAAAGATATCTTGCTGAAAATTGCTCAAAAAAATAATGTCATTGTCACTCCTCACATAGCTGGTTATAGTCACGAAGCGCTATACAAAATGAGCAAAGTGCTATTAGATAAAATTGTCATAAAGAGGTAATAAAGACAAGGGTTTCGGAGAATATAAGGAAAACAAACATTAATCTGACAAAAAATAGAGTTTCACGTTCTACTTTTAACAGAAGTTTTTATCTTTACCGTTCATTCAGTTAATAAATTATTAATGCAGGATATGGTACGTTCACTACGTTATTTATTCTTATTGCTTTTTATAAGCGCCGCCAATATAGCATTTGCTCAATCAGGCGGTATTGCCGGTAGAATTACCGATGAGAAAGGCGAACCTATGATAGGAGCCCTTATTAAGGTCACAGCTGGTGGTCTTACAAAGGGCGGTGCACAGTCTGACGAAGATGGCAATTATGTCATCAAACCATTGTCTCCGGGTAATGAGTACGAAGTGGAAGTAAGATACCCTAACTATCAAACTAACAAGACTACCGGTATCATCGTTATCCCTGATAAGGATACTAAGTTGGACATTGGTATGGAACAGGATAAGTCTAAAGACTTGAAAACTGTCGTAGTTAAAACATATAAAAAACCTCTTATAAGTGATAGGGAAACACGTACAGCAGAAGAAATTGAAAAATTGCCGACTCGTAGTACCAATGCTGTCGTTTCAACAACTGCTGGTGTTTACCAGGCAACTGATAATGGTGCTGTAAGTTTGGGTGGTGCCCGTTCAGATGGTACGGCTTATATCATCGATGGTGTTCGTGTATATGGTAGCCGTGGTACAAACCTTTCTCAAAACTCTGTTGACCAGATTGAAGTATTACAATCAGGTCTTTCTGCCAAGTATGGTGACGCCTTGGGTGGTGTAGTAAGTATTACGACAAAAGGTGTATCTAAAGATTTGCATGGTGGTATTTTATTAGAAAAGTCTGTTGATGGTTATGGTCACAATCTGGTGAACTTTAACTTATCTGGTCCTTTATATAAGCAAAAAATAACAAGCGGAAGGGATAGTGGCATAGTGAAACCTAAATTGGGTTTCAGGTTAGATGGTGACTTTTATTATGATAAAGACAGGAACCCTGCATATTATGGTACCTACAAAATCAAGGATGAAAAATTAAAAGAAATACAGGATAGGCCTTTGGTATCAGTTCCTAATCAGAACGGTGTGCCTGTATTTAAAAACGCGTCAGAATTTACACGCTTATCAGATTTCGATAAAATCAAACAACGCCAAAATGCTGATATCATTGAAGGTCGTTTGAATGCAAGGTTAGATTTAGCTGCCACAGACAATCTTCAGGTTACTGCTGGCGGTACGGTTAACTATTCAAGGTCTAAAGCTTATAGCAGCGCCTACGTTTTTTCACCTGATGCTGTACCTGTTATAAATAGTTATACAGCACGCGGATATTTACGTTTTACACAAAACTTCAGAAAACCCGTTGTTGCTGGAGAGGAAAAGAAAGTAGATGAGAAAAAACCTCTGATATCTAATGCGTACTATACCGTACAGGCTGACTATCAAAAAGAATATCAGTCTACTCAAAATCCTGATTATGGCAAAGACATTTTCAAATATGCTTATGTGGGTAAGTTTTATACAGATTATGCTTCCGTTTATGCTCCTGGTGTAGATGACAGCTCTGGTAAAACAGGTATCAAATTATATGCAGACCATGTGCCTACCAAAGTAAGGTACGAAAGGTCTGAAATGAACCCGATTTTAGCAAACTACACTACTCAATACTTTAACGAAGTTGGTACACCGATAACCAGCCCAACATTCTTAGCTTCTCAGGGCTATATGAATGGTAGTACACCTAGTTCTACTTATGGCTTATTCACTAACGTAGGTACTGCGTATACAAGTTATAGCTATGCTAGTGTTGACCAATATGCCGTAAACGTTGAGGCTTCATTCGACTTGCAACCTAAGAAAACAAGACATGCTATTGAGTTTGGCTTGTATTATCAACAGCAAGTGATGAGGGGTTATTCTGCAGGTGGAAACCTGTGGCAACAAGCTCGTCTTCTGACCAACAAACATCTTGTGCTGAACACAGCAGACCCTCGTTTTATAGTTAATGGTAAAGAGTATAACCTGAATGATGTGAAGACTGGTGTAGTATCTCCATCTCCGTTCGATACTATCTATTATAATAGGGTGGATACGGGTAACCAATCTACATTCGATAAGAACCTGCGTACAAAACTTGGTTTGAGTACAAAAGATACACGTTATCTGGATGTAGATAATTATGACCCGTCTATGTTGAGCCTGGACATGTTCTCAGCTGATGAGTTGTTGAATAATGGTAATGCTTTTGTTAATTACTATGGTTATGATTACCTCGGTAATAAACAAAAAGGACAGGTCAACTTCCAGGATTTCTTTAGTAAAAAAGATGCTAACGGGAATTATACACGTGACATCGGAGCATTCAGGCCAAGCTACATATCTGGCTATTTGCTTGATAGGTTTGACTTTAAAGATATCAGTTTCAACATAGGTGTGCGTGTTGAACGCTACGATGCTAATACCAAAGTGTTGAAAGATCCTTATTCATTGTATGAGTTAAGGAATGTAGGTAATGTACTTGCTGATGCTAAATACAGCAGTACATTAACCAGGTCAATGGTTCCGGGCAACATTAAGGATGATTATGTTGTATATGTGAACAATAACCAATCTGCAACCCCTAAAGTAATTGGTTACAGAAATGGGGATGATTGGTATGATCCTAATGGTAAATACATTGAAGATCCTTCTGTATTGAAAAACTATTCAGGCGGTTTAGACCCTCAGCCAATGCTTACTGAAGCTGGTAAGGTGAATATCGACAGGCCTAACTTCGATTCTAAAAATTCATTTACTGACTACAAACCTCAGGTGAACGTTGTTCCGCGTATTGCGTTCCAGTTCAACATAACTGATCAGGCTTTATTCTTTGCACACTACGACGTACGCGTTCAAAGGCCACCTGCATCAATATCTACTCCTGATGATTATTACTTCCTGACTGCTAATAATCAGGGTTTAATTAATAACCCTAACCTTAAGCCTCAAAAAATGTTTGACTATGAGGCAGGTTTCAAACAAAAATTAACTAATAGTTCAGCTATATCTATTACAGGGTTCTATAAAGAACGTAAAGACATGATTCAGGCACGTTCTTACCTGTATGCATGGCCTGTAACATATTTCACTTACGGTAACAGGGACTTCTCTACAACTAAAGGTTTGACATTGTCTTATGACCTCCGCAGAGTTAATCATTTGCGTATGACTATTGCCTACACATTGCAGTTTGCAGAAGGTACCGGCTCTAGTTCATCAACTACCATCAGAGGTGGTGTAGGTGGTTCTGGTATATTGAGCCAATTTACTGCAGCCGGTTTGCCAAACCTTCGCTACTCTACAGTATTGGATTATGATTCTCGCCACTTGTTAGTAACTACTATCGACTATCGTTTTGAAGATGGAGATGGTCCGATGGTGGGTAAAAAACACATCCTTGAAAATGCGGGCGTAAACTTCATCTTCAGGGCACGTAGTGGTGAACCATATACTAAATTTACTCAGCCGGTACAAAATGGTAACCAAATTCAAGGTGGTGTAAACGGCTCTCGTTTGCCATGGCACTATGGTTTAGATATGAAAGTTGACAAAAACTTTAAATTATCATTCCTCGGAGGTAAGCATAAAGATGGTACTAATAGAACTACAAAATATCTGAATGCTTATGTTTTAGTAAACAATTTGCTCAACATACGTGACGTATTGGGTGTTAACGGTTACACCGGACGTACAGACGATGATGGATATTTGAATTCTCCGCAAGGACAAGTAGCAACACAAAGCCAAACAAATCCGGCTTCTTACATAGACCTGTACAACATGTCTTTGAGAAATGGTGCTAACGTAAACTTGCCTAGGAGAATTAACCTTGGTGTACAATTAACATTCTAAAACTATTAGTTGATATAAATAACTTAAATAAGTTATGAGTAATAAGAATAATAAACTCGTTTTGGCATTTTGCACGCTCGCCGTTTCTACAATGGCTTTGACTGCAGATGCATCCCCTAATGTGGCTTCTGGTTTGAAAACAACCGGAAATTCACAAAACAAAACAACTGCATCAAGCTGTCGTGAGGCTACAGCTAAAATTGACCTTGACATCAACAACGTTAGGGCTCGCTTGATGACAGGTGGTGATATGTGGTGGGACATTGGTTTGGCTACTGCACGTTATGAAGTACCAAAGGATAGTAAGAAGAACTCACTATTCGCTGGCTCTGTATGGATTGGTGGTTTTGATCCAAATGGACAATTAAAAGTTGCAGCCCAAACATACCGTCAGAACGGTAACGACTATTGGCCTGGCCCGCTTGATGAAAAAGCAACCATTACTAAAGACAACTGTTCTGAATGGGACAGGTTTTGGAAAGTAAACAAGTCTGATATCAACAAGTTTAAAGCTTTAGAAAGTAAAGCCAGCGCTAAGGGCGACGCTACTTACGAATCTATATTACAATGGCCTGCAAAAGGTAATACTGATGCAGTTGGTGCAAGCAGCACTAGCTTAGGCCTTGATAATGCTACGGGCGATTATGCTCCGTTTGTTGACGTTAACAAAAATGGCATATATGATCCTGTCACAGGTGGTGACTATCCGGATATACTAGGAGACCAGTTTGTATGGTGGGTATTTAATGATGCGGGTAACGTAAAAAATGAATCAGAAACTCAGAGTATTGGCATAGAAGTTCAGGCAAGTGCGTTTGCTTATGCAACCAAAGACTTCCTGAATGATGCTACTTTCTATAAATACCGTCTTATTAACCGTAGTAACCAAGGCTTAGACAGTACATATATAGCTACATGGACAGATGCTGATTTAGGTTATGCTTATGACGACTATATTGGTTGTGATACCAGCAGAGACTTAGGTATTTTATATAACGGTAAAAGCGAAGATGGTCAAGGTCAGACCAACAGCTATGGTACAAAAATACCAATGGTAGGTATAGACTTCTTCAAAGGTCCTAAAAGGCCAATTGGTATTAACCCTGTTACGCACCTGATGGACTACGAACAGTTAGGTATGGAATCTTTTACATACTACAACAACGATTTCAGCGCCATAGGTAATCCTACTAACGGGCAGCAGATATATTATTACATGACAGGTTCTATTCGTAACGGTCAGCGTTTTGTGAATGACTTTGTTGGTCCTAACGTTAACTCTAAAGCGTATGGTTCCGGCTCAACTACAAAATTTGTGTTTTTTGGTGACCCAGGTGTAAAATCTGAATGGTCAGAATGTACTTGTAACAATCCGGTTGGTGACCGCCGTTTCGTTCACTCTTCAGGTCCGTTTAAACTGGAACCGGGTGTAACAAATGATATTATTATAGGTGCTGTATGGGTATCTGATGTGGGTGGCTGTCCTAATACCAGCTACAAAAAAATACGCGTGGCAGATGATCAGGCACAAGCACTATTCGACAATGATTTTAAAACAATCGAAGGCCCTGAAGCTCCTCGTATGGTAGTTAGGGAATTAGATAGGAAACTTGTATTCTATTTAGCTAATGATCCTGAAAGCAATAACTACAAAGAACTGTACGGTAGGGATACTGCTAAAAAATATCGTGTAGCTTCAGTTAAAGCGGCTAAATACGTAAAATCTCCTGACTCAATATATAAGTTTGAAGGTTATAGGGTATTCCAGTTGAAAAACAGCCAGGTAACTCCTGCACAAATCTTCAATGATAAAGGAGAGGTAAATACGGAAGTTGCTGCTGAAGTATTCCAGTGCGATTTGAAAAATGGAATTACCAAAATGATTAACTATGACAAGACTATAAGCATTAGTGACACTACATACCAACCTATTGTTAAGCTTGAATCGGCTGCAGACAGTGGTATCAAACATAGTTTTGCTATTACTATCGATAAATTTGCTACCGGTGCAGACAAGAGGATTGTAAACTATCGCAATTACTATTTCGTAGCTATTGCTTATGCGTATAATAATTTCGCACCTTTCAACAGCAAAATACCGGATTCTACTCAAGACGAACAGTATCTTGAAAGTGCACACGGCCCTGGCGGCATTGCTATACCGGTAGTAGTTGGTATGCCAAATCCCGCCAATGGTGACATGGGCACTGTATTGAATTCTGATTTCGGTTCAGGCGTTTTGATACGTAGGTTAGAAGGTACTGGTAACGGACATAATGCGCTCGAAATGACAGACTCATCTGAAGCTCAGGCGGTATATGGAACAGTGATGACAGATGTAACTAATGGTAGTTCATATAACGTTCACCAGTCATTATTCCCTACTTATAAAGCCGGTAAAGGTCCTGTTGATATTAAAGTTGTTGACCCTCTGAAAATACAGCCTGCTAATTGGGAGTTGTATATTATGGGCAAAATTCAGTTAGAACCTACTAAAGGTTTAGATACATTGGCTTCATGGAAATTGGTGAATACTACCAATAACGAAGAAATATATAGTGAAAGCAGGTGGGGTATTAGTACTGCAAATGAGCAGATAATTGAAAAATATGGTCTGTCAGTTACTATAATGCAAACATTAAGACCAGGCGATGATCAGGCTAATGGTAATGGTAAAATTAGTTCTGATATCTTATTTGAAGATCCATCTAAACCATGGATGGCCGGTGTGAACGATGCTGAGGGTCGTGATTTCAGAAACTGGATCAGAAGTGGTAAAAACACAGATACATTCAGCTTGTGTGACTTTAACGACAGGATAGCCAAAGGATGCGATACAGTAATACAAGCTTATGAAAGCTTGTTGAGTACTTATGCTACTACAAAAGGAACATGGGCACCTTATCAGTTGGCTTCTGCAGAAGATCGCGCACGTTGCGGATTTGGTGTTGCCAAGAAAAATACTGTTTCTTCAGGTATCTATGCTTTGCCAAGTATTGATGTTGTAATTACTCCAGATAAATCTAAATGGACAAGATGTGTTGTATTCGAAATGCAGGACGAGCCTGCAATATCGGAAGGCCACGCTGCTAAATTTGACCTCAGGTCACATCAAAGCTGGAACTTGGATATTGACGCAAATGGCAGAGCGGTATATTCCACTAATGTAGGCGATACAGGTATGTCTTGGTTCCCTGGTTATGCTATTAATCAGGAAACTGGTGAACGTCTTAATATTGCATTCTCCGAAGATTCATGGCTTAAAACATACGCAGGCGCTGATATGCTATGGAATCCTACTTCAGAGATGGTATCTGCATACGGTAATCCGATATTCGGAGGTAAACACTATGTATATATTTTCAATAGCAGATATGACTCTTGTAATGCATTCCTGAATGCATACAAAACAGGTACAGGTATCACCAAAGACAATGCGTATAAAAACTTTACATGGGTAGGTACACCTATGCTGAATACAGGATACCAATACCGCTCACTTGCTGATGGTATGATACCAACTGCTGTACGTTTGAAATTCAGAGTAGATAGGCCATATGCACAATACAAAACTCCGTTTGTAGCAGATGGTAGTCTGAGGAATGATGCAAAACCATTATACTCATTCTCTACAACTGATCTCGCACCTACTCCGTTGGATAAAAATCAAAATGCTGATAAACAAGCATTGCTTGACAGGATAAATGTTGTTCCTAACCCATATTATGGTTATGCCGGTTATGAAGGTAGCAGGCTTGAAACTAAAGTGAGGATTATCAATCTTCCTATTAAAGCACAAATCAGCATTTACTCTCTGGATGGTGCTTTGATACGCAGGATTTCTAAAGACAATCCAAACGTATCTTACCTTGATTGGGATATCAGGAATGAAAAAGGTTTACCGATAGCAAGCGGTATGTATTTGATACATGTTAAAGCTGATGGTATAGGCGAAACTGTTTTGAAATGGTTTGGTGCTATGCGTCCATTGGATTTGGTAAGCTATTAATAACAATTAGAAACTTAGTAAAGGCTCAAAACTTCATATAAGAATTATGAAAAAATCATCTGCCAAAATTGCGATAATATGCGCTATGGGTTTGTCGGTTCAGGCTTTCGCTGGTAACAAAGACCGTACGGGTCAATCTGGTGCCACAGAATTGTCAATCAACCCTTGGGGCCAAAGCACTGGCGTATTCGGTATGAATACTGCCAATGTAAAAGGTATAGATGCTCTTAAGACAAACATTGCCGGATTAGCGTTCGTTAATAAGACAGAAGTTGGTGCGTCATACAGCATGTTTTTACGTGGCACCAAAGTAGGCGTTAACAATCTAGGGTTTGCACAGAAATTAGGCAACTCAGGTGTGGTAGGCGTAAATATCATGGCGATGAGCTTTGGTGAAATACCTATCACAGATTATAATAATCCGGAAGGTCAGATAGGTACATACAGTCCTCAGTTTTTTAACGTTCAGTTAGGCTTTGCAAAAGAGTTCTCAAACCATATTTATGCTGGTGTTGGTGCTACTTTTGTATCTGAGCAAATTACAAACGTAAAAGCAAGTGGCGCAGCTTTCGAGGCGGGTATACAATATGTAACAGGTGCACGAAATAATTTCCATTTTGGTATCACATTGCGCAACATTGGTACAAACATGCGTTTTGGCGGTAACGGTTTTTCAGTAAATGTTCAGTCTCCTGAAAATGAAGCGTATACTATGAATATGCATATTCCATCTGAAAAATTTGAAATGCCTACATATTTGAATTTCGGTTTGGCTTATGATTTTTATCTGGATGAAAACAGTGCTCAAAATGCCGGAAACCAATCAGTAGAAAAGCCAATGCCTAAGCATCGTCTGACAGTAATGGGTAGCTTTACTTCAAACTCATTTAATAACGACTTTATTGGTGCTGGTTTCGAATACGCTTTCAGAGAAATGTTCATGCTTCGCGCAGCATACCGCTACGAAAAGAATATCGGCAGCTACGATGGCAGAACTACAATGTATACAGGTTTGAGTGCTGGCGCTACAGTTCAACAAAAAATCGGAGAAAACGGCCCGCGTTTAGCAATAGACTATTCTTATAGGCCAACAGCACGTCCTGCTAACGGCGTACACGTATTTTCTCTGCGATTTATGCGTTAGTTAATACAAATAATCACTATTTTTGTCAAATGCAACGCTTCTGCCAGTCAGGAGCGTTGTATTTTTTTCTGATTTAAAAAGAACAAGCCATGTCGGAAGTAAATTATGTGACCAAGGAGACGCTGGAACAAATGAGAGAAGAGCTGACTGTACTTAAAACTTCGGGCCGCGCTGAAATAGCAAGGCAGATACAGGAAGCACGTGAAAAAGGCGATTTGAAAGAAAATGCCGAATATGACGCAGCAAAAGAAGCACAAGGCTACCACGAAGCTAAAATAGCAAGGTTGGAAAGTGCAATAGCTAATGCACGTATTCTGGATGCTAAGAACATCGACACTAGTAAAGTATCAATACTTAGCAAGGTGAAAGTGACCAATTTAGGTACTAAAAAATCTGTTGAATATCAATTAGTATCAGAAAAAGAAGCAGACCTGAAATCTGGTAAAATTTCCGTTTCGTCACCTATTGGTAAAGGGTTACTTGGCAAAAAGGTAGGCGAGATAGCTGAAATAAATGTTCCTGCCGGCGTGTTGAAATTCCAGGTAGAAAGTATATCCATTTAAGATATGCCAACCATATTCAGTAAAATCATAGCCGGAGAGATACCTTCTTATAAAATCGCAGAGAACGATAAGTTTTTTGCCTTTCTTGATATCCTTCCATTAGTAGAAGGGCATGTATTAGTTGTGCCTAAAACTGAAACAGATAAATTCTTTGATGTAGCAGACGATTATATGAAAGAGTGGCTGTTGTTTGCAAGGCCAATTGCTAAAGCGATTGAAACTGCTTTCGATTGTAACAGGTGTGGTGTAAGTGTAGTAGGGCTGGAAGTGCCTCATGCGCATATGCACCTGGTGCCAATAAACACTGCTGATGATTTGAATTTCAATCGTCCCAAATTAAAGCTTACAGAGTCGGAATTTAAGGCAATTCAGGAAAGGATAGTATCTTGCCTTAGTCAATAATCATTTTTTGAGATACACTCCACGCTTCTGCTTTATCTGCAAAAAGGATTTTTGTTTTAGACCATGTATCCTTAAATAATTCTGAAAAGCGATAATGGTTTAAGTGCTGCTCGCTATCCCAAATACTGTATGTAAAAAAAACATTTGCCTGATGTGCATCCTGCCAAAGTTCTAAATGTTTGCATCCCTCAAAATGTCGTATCAGCTGTTTTCTCTCCTCGAATAACGCAAGGAAGTTATTTATCTGCGTAGAATCAAAAGTCATTTTCACTATGCGAACTATCATCTGAATACAATTTTGATGGAATTATAAATGAGGTGCTGTTCTTTGTTCAGTTTTAAGCCTAATAACGTAGCAGCCCTGTCCTGGTTGATTGCAATTTCAAGATACCCTGCAGAATTGAACCTGCACAGCATTTCTCCTTTCCTCACATTAGCGTAGCTGTTACTTATTTCAGTTATAGTTTCCCTAACAAAGTTGATTGCAAAATTTCTGCCCTGCCTGAATGACTCAAATTGTTCCTTCGTAATATTCACCACCACATTCTCGTATCGGTCTATGTGTATAACATGACATTCAACGGTGTTACCTACTAATTGTGCCGTCCAATGAGTAAGAGTATTTGACATTTGACAAGGCTTGTATTCGGACTGTGCCGGGTTCATCCCTCCTTGTATAGATTGTATTATTTCCCCCGTTTTAGCCATCCAGTCTCGTATGTTCTCATCATTATTTAAATGGTAACAATCCCATACATCATCATAAATACCATTAAAAGCAAGAGACAATATCCCATTATCAGGAGCAATAAAATAATGGCCATTCTTACTGCATAGTAATAATTTGGGGTTCGCTTGAGAGTATAAATTACAGAGCACGATATGAAAACTTCCCTTTTCAAAGTTCTTATATGCAGCATTTAATAGATAAGATGCTTGCTGTAAATGATAAGGTGTCACCTCGTGAGAAATATCTACAATCTCAATTTTGGGGATATGTTGCATTAGTATGCCCTTGCAAGATGCTACAGAAGCATCTTGTAGCCCAAAATCTGATAATAATGTGACGCAAGCCATCAGGTTTACAAAAATAAACACCTGAGGCTGCAAAGCAATGCTGGTTTTTGAATCAAGCTGAAATAAATAATAGATATTTGCGTTAATAAATCATCAGTATAACTTTATACCCCACAATCCTGATTATGCGTTTGAATGCTGCCTACTTTGTATTGATGTCTTTGTTGCTGATAGCGACAAGTTCTTCATGCAAAAAAGACAAGATGTTGACTTCGGGCGGAGAGATCAGATTTTCTACAGATACCGTTAAATTCGATACAGTCTTTACCTCTTTAGGTAGTTTCACAACACAATTCAAGATTTACAATCCTCAAGACCAAAAGGTAACTATTAGCTCTGTTGTGCTTGAAAAGGGTTCGTCATCATATTTCCACATCAATGTAAATGGTATCGCCGGCAGTGCTACTAATATTGAACTGGCGGCAAAAGATAGTATGTATGTTTTTGCGACTGTGAACATCGATCCTAATAATAAGAGTATACCATTTGTAGTAGAGGATAAGGTGATAGCCACGATGAATGGCAAGAACTACGAAATGCCTCTTATGGCCTATGGGCAAAATGCCCATTACATTGTATGGGACAGTGTAGGCGGGCAGACATGGCAGAATGATTTGCCTTATGTAGTGATTGGTGGTGCTATTGTTGACAGGAATAAAACACTCACCATAGACAAAGGTTGCAGGATTTACATGCATGCCGGTGCCTTTATGTATATAGATGGCTCACTGGTAATCAATGGTACTAAAAAAGATAGTGTGGTATTTCAGGGCGACCGTCTTGATAGAAAATACTTTGGCTACGAGGGCTATCCCGGAGAGTGGGGCGGGTTATATTTTACATCATTCAGCGTGCAGAATAATATCAACTATGCCATACTAAAAAATTGTGGTGGCGGTGTAGTTCAGGGAGGTATATTTTGCTGGAGAGATTCGAGTGGAAGTACTGACTATAAGGTAAAATTGAATAACAGTATAATTGAAAACTCATTTGCGTATGGTATTATCGGTTATGCGGGTACAAGGATAAAAGCTGTAAACTGCCTGATAAATGGTTGCGGGGCTCAAACTTTAATAACTCCTGAAGGTGGCCTTTACGATTTTGATAATTGCGATTTCATAACATTCGGCAACAATAAAATAAGCCATATTGAAAGACCGGTTATGGGTCTAATTAATTATAACAAAGTAGGTGATGTAATAGTAGCCTATGGCGATATTAAAGCAACCCTAACGAATTGTGTAATATGGGGGTCATTAGATAATGAATGTTTTGTAGACCGATATAACGCCAATACGTTGTTTGATGTTAAGCTTATTAACTGCGTCATTAAACAATCAGAGACAATCAACTACGCAACAGTTACAAACCGTGTCAATACAGACGATCCTAAGTTTACTAATAACACCGGCGACTTCAGGCCACGGGATGGTTCGCCAATGATAGACAAAGGAATGAGCAATGGGGTAACAGAAGACCTGAATGGCAAAGCGCGTAGCAATCCGCCTGATATAGGTTGCTATGAATATTAAGTTTAGGCGGCCAGATGAATATCATCTAAATATTGCAGGAATCTGGGCATGGCTAAATGGAACCACGCAGTGAAGTTGTCCGGACTTGTTTCCATCCATTTTTTCAACTCTTCAATAGAAACGTATTTATAGTCGTTCACCTCTTCGGCATTGAATTGAACAAGCCCGTTGTATTTACCAATATAAATATGGTCCACCTCATTTTCAACCAAACCATTTCCTACATCTGATTTATACCGTAGAATAAATATAGGTTCAAGAGCGCATTCAAATCCTAATTCCTCATTCAGCCTGCGTTGTGCACCTGCAAGAGTGCTTTCGCCGGGATGAGGATGTGAGCAACACGTATTGCTCCATAGCCCTGCTGAATGGTATTTATTTAAAGCACGTTGTTGTAATAATATTTGTTTTTGGTCATTGAGTATAAACACAGAAAAGGCACGGTGTAGAATGCCTTTCTCATGGGCTTCCATTTTTCCCATTGTACCCATCCACTCGTCTTTTTCGTTTACTATTATTACTTTATCCATGCCCTTTCGCCCTGTGTTAATAAGATGATACTTATTATTAAAATTAGTGTATTACAAACTATCGCTCTAATTTTTCCATTAGTGTTTTGCGTGCAAAATGAATCCTGCTTTTCACGGTTCCTAACGGCTGATTGATTATCTCGGCTATTTCCTGATATTTATAACCTGCATAATACAGTTCAAAACAAAGCCTGAATATTTCAGGCAGCTCATCTATAGCTTTTTTAACCTCATTATGCCTTACATTTTGAAATCCCTCATTGTGTATTGTAGTACGCTGGTCGTAAACATTTCCTTCTGCAATTTTCTCTGCTGATATTGTTCTGAATTTTTTGCTGCGTCTGTAATTATTAATAAATACGTTTCGCATTATAGTGTGCAGCCATCCCTTAAGATTGGTACCAAACTGATATTTATCTCTGTAAATAAGGGCCCTCATCATTGTTTCCTGGAATAAGTCTTTAGCATCTTCCACATCTTTTGTCAGAGATACAGCAAACGGTTTTAAGAATTCGCTGTGTTGAACAACTATGTAATTAAAATCGGTGGCAGTCATTTTGTTTAACTTTTATACTATCAAAATTAGACAAAACAATCAAATTGAAATATGCTGAATATATAAATTGAACTTATAGGGCTATAAGTCGGCTTAAGAAGATATATATGAATTATTAAAGAGTGATGATCTTTTCCCTGGCCTCTTTTAGGGTATATATTGACATAATACGTGGGTCGACAGTCGGTTTTGCTGTAGATAGAATGCTGCCTGATACCATGATGGGGATATTTGGTATCGTTTTCAGAACGGTATTAAGATATTTGTTGCAGTCGAAATCAGAAGATGCAGATGTAAGGTGTATAAACAAATAGTCAGGCTGATGCACATTAGTTACTGCCAACACTTCACCTATCGGGGTATTAGCACCTAAGTAAATGGGGTGTTTATCAAATTTGCGCATCAAATAGAATACATACAACAATCCCATTTCATGTAGTTCTCCTTCCGGCAAAAACAATAAAACTTTCGGCGCAACTGCGTTTTTAGTAATTGGTTGTTTCTCTATAGCCAACATGAGTTTACGGTAAATGATGTTGCTTACAAGATGCTCCTGTGCAATGAATACCTTATCGGTCATCCACATGACACCTACTTTCTCCAGAAAGTTGAATATGAGTTGCTCTATTGCTTTTTCTATACCATGCTTGGCAATGTGTTTATCGAGGAGTGTTTCAAATAGCACATCATCAAAAGCAAGCATTGCTTCCACCATTTGATTCACAGAAGCCTGTAATTTAAAATCTGCACCCTCAATCTTGTCAATAGCAGTATTTATCTGCTCTTCAGTCATTTCATGGATGTGCGATATTTTATAACCATAGTTATTCAACAAAGCTATTCGCAATACAGATTTTAGGTCTACGGCGTCGTAATAACGGATGTTAGTTGTAGTACGTTTGGGTTTCAGTATACCATACCGCTGTTCCCATATCCTTAGCGTATGGGCTTTAATGCCGGTCATATTTTCAATATCACGTATGCTGAATCGGTTCATTAAGGAAGTATCCTGAAAATTAAACAAATAAGTATAACAAAAAGTTCACTATGCCGCGTTGAATATACGGGAGATGATTTGTTGCCTGAAATCAAATATCCCGTTCAGCTGCTTTTTAACGAAAAGGCGGTGTGCTAATGTTCCTAAAGGTCCCAATGGCAATTCATATACAACTTTGTCAGTCATCAATGTACCTTCATCGGTTTGTTCAAAAATATGTTTGTGCCGCCACAATTTGTACGGCCCTTCTTTTTGTTCGTCAATGAACTGCAGCGGTTCTTTGACGTCTGATATTTCAGTCATCCAGAATAACGGTATCCTTAATATCGGAGATACCTTATAGGTAATGATTTGACCTGAATATATTCGTTCCTCCGGCGAAGAGGTGACTTTGAACTGCATGTAATCAGGAGTGATTTTGGCAAGGTTTTGAGGACTCGAAAAGAATTCCCAAACGGTTTTTAAATCGCTCTTGATAAGTTGTTTTCGTTCAATAGTATAAACTCCCATAACATGAAAACAAACAATTGTGCTAAAAGTTTAGCTGGCAAATACATCTATTGATAATTCTGATAGAAATAAGCCCCGTAAAACTGCGTAACTTTAGTAGTAATGAAGGGGATTGTATTCACAAAATTTACTCCATCTGACGGGAAATCGCCGTTCCAAAAACTGTTAGACCTTTTTATGGAGCTGTTGCAATATACCAGTGGCGATGCTGCTGAAGCGCTTGATTGGCTTACGCAGTTGGACAGGCAATACAAGTTTACTAATAACGATTATAGTGTAGGAGATTTTATCGAAGACCTGAAAGAACAAGGGTACTTGAAAGAGAATGAACAAACCGGCTCTTTCGAAATAACAGCCAAATCAGAACAATCTATACGCAAGCGCTCATTAGATGAAATATTTGGAAAGTTGAAGAAAAGCAAACATGGTAATCATCGCACATTCAGAACAGGGCAGGGAGATGAGATGAATCCTGAAACGCGTCCTTATGAGTTCGGCGATGCACTGGAAGCTATCGATTACAGCGGCAGCCTTAAAAATTCGTTCGTCAATCATGGTATCGACCACCTTACTATGAAACAGGATGACTTGGAGATTCATGAAATGGATTTCAAGACACAAACATCCACTGTGCTGATGATTGACATTTCTCACTCAATGATACTGTATGGAGAAGACCGTATCACTCCTGCCAAGCGCGTGGCAATGGCATTGAGTGAATTGATAACAACAAGATACCCGAAGGATACGCTGGATATAGTAGTGTTTGGTAATGATGCCTGGCAGATAGAAATGAAAGACTTACCATATTTGCAGGTGGGTCCTTATCATACTAATACTGTAGCAGGATTGGAATTGGCCATGGATATATTGCGCAGAAGGAAGAACCCGAACAAGCAGATATTCATGATAACAGACGGCAAACCAACATGCCTGAAAGTAGGTAACAAGTACTACAAGAATAGCTTTGGTATTGACAGTAAGATTTTGAACAAGACACTCAATCTTGCAGGGCAATTAAGAAGGCTTAAGATACCTGTCATCACTTTTATGATTGCTAATGATCCATACCTGCAATCCTTTGTAAGGGAGTTTACAGAAGTGAATAACGGCAAAGCATTCTACTCCAGCCTTGATGGCTTGGGTCAATTCATTTTTGAAGACTACGAAAGAAATAAAAGAAAACGGGTACGTTAGCTTACTAAAGTTCCTACGGGCTTACCGGAAATTACATTCAACAAATTACCCGGTGTATTCATGTCGAATACAATGATAGGTAAGTTGTTTTCCTGGCAAAGTGTAAAGGCTGTCATGTCCATTACCTTCAGCTCTTTACTGATAACCTCGCTAAAACTGAGCTTGTCGAATTTGGTTGCTTTAGGGTCTTTTTCAGGGTCAGCTGTATAGATGCCGTCCACACGAGTACCTTTTAATATCACATCAGCATTTATTTCAATTGCTCGCAAAGAGCCTGCTGTATCTGTTGTGAAGTATGGGTTACCAGTACCTGCACCAAATATAACAACACGGCCTTTCTCTACGTGGCGTATAGCACGGCGACGTATATATGGCTCAGCAACCTGCTCCATTTTGATGGCGCTTTGTAAACGTGTTTTTACGCCAGTTTTTTCAAGTGCAGCCTGCAATGCCATACCATTGATAACTGTAGCCAGCATACCCATATAATCGCCCTGAGCACGCTCAATGCCTGTTTCAGCTTCATTCATTCCACGATAGATATTGCCGCCACCTATTACTACTGCTACCTGAACGCCTAAATCTGTAATAGCTTTGATGTCTGCTGCATATTGTTCCAGCATTTTGGGGTCTATGCCATAATTACGTTCTCCCATCAATGATTCTCCGGACAATTTCAACAGTATTCTATTGTATTTAGGCAGCATAGCTTATGATATATTTTGGTGCAAAGAAAGAAAAAATATTGCCCTTAAAAAAGTGATTCTATTCATCAAATGTCCACACATTAAGATTATCCATCAATAGCGTCTGGTCAGAACCCGGGTTCCATGTGTATACCTCTATCTGGTCAAACTCTTTACCGGGTATTTTCACATCTATATATACCTTTTTTGTTTCACCGTCTTTCATAAAACGATGTACACGTATCACATTTGTTTTTATCTCTTTGCCCTTGTTGCTGAATTTTATGCTGAACTGTAGCATTTTCCAAGAGGTATATTCTGTTTGCGTACAATGAAATAGCGCTTCTGCATGTATCCATTTACTGTGAATGATATGGTCTGTGACGGGTAGGCTGATTTTAAAATCTTTGTCTTTTGCAAGGTAAAAAGACCGTGTACCTGCTAGTACTTCCTGAGATGTGGCTGTAGTATCGCTTTCAAAATCATTGGTATATACTGATTTTATATTTTTGGCTGTTCCTTCAAACATTTCATCAGTATCTTTTAATCTGTCTAACTCAGATTTGTTTTTGGGATACCAGCGGCCAATTACACGCCAGTAATAAGCTTTGCTCATATTGTCACAATCATACAGCCCTGTGCCTTTGTGTGCCTGTATCATTACCCATACACTGACATAAGAGAACAGCAGCAACACCGGGAAGAATAGCCACTTGAGCCATTTCTTGATGTACACATATTGCACCAGGTAACCAAAAGGAATAAACAGCATGGCGTAACTCTGTATCATAGCCCTGCCGCCAATACCTGCGTACCACCATATCTTCCACGCACTAACCACATACAAGTTCAGCAGAAAGAATAGTATGAGTGCCACTTTGTTCTTCCCTTTTTTGATAAAAGGAATAAAGCCAAGTACTGCCAATAAGGCTACAGGTACATACCTGAACCAACCACTGCGATAGCTGAACAGGTATAGGTCGGTATGAGGATGCAGCCAGTCAAAGCCCTTATCATCACCGCCATAGCTGAATACCAGCCAATGCCCGGATACATATTTCCAATAAAACAACTGAATGCTACCTACTAATAAGACACATAGTATAGCAACAAGTATCTTGCTTAAATGCTGTTTCAGGAAAGCCACCTTTTCCTGTATTGCTTTGCGTGATATGCTTTCCATACCCCATAGAATAGGTATGATAACTGCCACCATTTCGGATGGACGAATCAATATGGCCAGGCCCGATAACAAGCCGATACGAATAGCATATTTGAAGGATGGCGTCTTATAGAAGTAGTGTGTGTTGAGCAATAAGAACACATACAGAGTAAATAGCCAGCTATGTGACATGCCGCCATCAATGGCTGCATAATTAAGGTAGTTGGTGCCGATAGCCATTGCAAAGAGTAATACTGCAACAACACGGTCTTCAAAGTACAATAAGAGCAGCTTTCTGAAATACCAGATACCTAACAAAGCAAATAACAAACTGCCTACCTGTATGGCAAATTGATATGGTGGTGAAAACCCATCTGGCGGATAGCCCAATGGCTTAGCCAGCAAATGTGCTGCTGTAAAGAATGG
Organism: Bacteroidota bacterium; assembly: GCA_018267965.1. Classification (GTDB taxonomy): domain Bacteria; phylum Bacteroidota; class Bacteroidia; order Chitinophagales; family Chitinophagaceae; genus Polluticoccus. Next base: position 658,126 of record JAFDXK010000002.1, read on the forward strand.
CAGGTACATAAATGCCATGCCTGATGAATAGGTCATTACACAACTACTATCAGGATAGCGGGAGTATTGCTGTACATCGGGTGTGGGTTGATATTTCTGTATAATGCTATCTGCCCAGCGTTGGTACTTGAGGTCTTTGTAAATGACGACAGAAGGTAAATACCAGTAATAGCCGCTTACATCCCAGCCTATGGCAGCCTCGCCACCGGGACCATTCCATTTAGGATAGAAAAAAAAAGTGACGTAGCACATGATCGCTACGCAGGATATAAATGAGTATTTGGATAGGTGATTTGTCAAGCTTGATGTTACATTTTTAAATACACAATTAAGGTACGCACATTTTTACAACAAGGCAGATTGTTACGATATTGTCATAATATTTTATGAGTTAGATATTCAACAATATTGGCACATTTTTTACTGTTACTTAAAAAAGCCCTGATGAACCCCTTATTTGACCCAACATTAATATTAATTATTGTTCTTTTTACACTTAGCCTGACCTTCAAGTTTTATAATAAAGAAGTCATAGCGCTAATCACATTATTTGCTGCCGGATTAATACTAAGATATTGGGCAGTTCAATTAGACCCTTTCTTACATGAATGGGATGAACGTTATCATGCACTTGTAGCCAGAAATATGATGGATAACCCATTTGTTCCTACATTACGTAAAATGCCAATTTTGCCATACGACTACAGATGGTGGTGTTGCAATAATATTTGGCTTCATAAGCAACCTTTGTTTTTGTGGCAGATAGCTTTAAGCATGAAAGTTTTTGGAGTTTCTGAGTTTGCAGTGAGATTTCCGAGTATGCTTATGGGAGCACTGATGATACTGGTTGTATACAGGATTTGTATGCTTGCTTTGGGTGATAAAAATGTTGCTTATTTAAGCGCACTATTGCTCTCCGTTTCCAATTTTCAATTCAAATTGATTTCAGGTGTCGTGGGCATGGATCATAACGACATGGCATTCAGTTTTTATATTTTACTGAGCATCTGGGCCTTGTTTGAATATTATAAATCAGGTAAGCTGAAGTGGGCAATATGGGTTGGAGTATTTGCAGGTTGCGCAATACTGAATAAGTGGTTGGTAGGGTTGTTGGTATACACTTCATGGTTGATATTTATATTTAGTAGTCAGGTAGTCAAAAAAGATAAGGAACTTAAATTGTCACATCTGTTGTTATCTGTTTTAGTGTGTATGATTGTTTTTCTTCCCTGGCAGATATATACATTACTACGTTTCCCTGTAGAAGCGTCTTATGAGTTAATATATAATTCAAGGCATTTATTTGAGGTAGTTGAAAGTAAAAGTGGGGACGTACTGTATTACATAATCAATTCTAATTTTTATTATGGTAATTATACCTGGATTTTATTGATTGCAGGAATTTGTGCAAGTCTGTATTTATATCGACGTAACAGGTATGTCATGTCGTTACTGATTTATCTTTTTGTAGCGTATATCTTCTTTTCTGTGATTGCCCAAACCAAACTTGTTTCATACATATCTATTATAGCACCGGTTGTCTTTATTGTAATATCTATAGGTATAAACGCGTTATTAAATTTGATAAATAGAAATAAGTATGTATATCAGCTTGTGTCTATATTCCTGCTAATTACCGTGTTAGATATCAATCGCTTTGCTATAGCCTTTTGCAAAGATGACTGGCACAAAAGGAAATTGCACAATACCAGTATATACAAACGAGTACACTCTCAAATACCATCTGATATTAAATATGTATTTAACCTTCCGGAATTTGAAGATGTGGAGTTTATGTTTTATAACAATAACCTTACAGCACACCATTTTTGCCCCAGCTATGAAGATTTTACAATCATCAGCAAAAGGAAACTAAAAATAGCGGTATTCAAAGAACACTACGGATACGGAATACCCGACTATGTGTCAAAATACCCTTATACTTACATCATTAATGAAGACTTATATTAAGCGAATGGCATTTTAACCACTTTTGCTTTCAGGGCTTTATCTCTAACAGCTACAAATACTTCAGTGCCTTCGGCTGCATTTTCTTTGGTTACATATGCCATACCTATGGCTTTGCCCAAGCTGGGTGATTGTGTACCTGATGTTACATAACCTATTTCTTTGCCTGATGCATCCTGCATTTTGTAGTGGTGACGAGGGATACCCTTGTCTATCATTTCAATACCTACCAGCTTGCGGGTAAGGCCATTGGCTTTTTGTTGTTCTATAATGTTGCGGGCAGTAAAATCTTTTGTGAATTTGGTGATCCAACCCAGGCCTGCTTCAAGCGGAGATGTAGTATCGTCAATATCATTGCCATAGAGGCAGAAGCCCATCTCAAGACGGAGGGTATCACGTGCTGCAAGGCCTATTGGTTTCATGCCTTGTGCTTCACCTGCACCGAAAATAGCACTCCATATTTTATCAGCATTACCGTCTTTGTCTTCAAAGTATATCTCAACACCACCGGCACCTGTGTATCCAGTTGCACTTACCAATACATTCTCGATACCTGCAAAAGTACCTTTTGCGAACGTGTAGTATTTAAGATTAGTGATATCCATGTCGGTAAGTGTTTGCATATATTGCACTGCTTTAGGCCCTTGTACTGCCAGCAAACCTGTTTTGTCTGAAATATTGTGCATCTCAACACCTTTTGTGTTGTGGCTGCTAATCCAGTTCCAGTCTTTTTCAATGTTAGAAGCATTCACTACCAGCATGTAGGTTTTATTCTCCTCTATGCAATACACCAACAAATCATCTACAATACCACCTTCGTTATTAGGCAGGCAAGAGTACTGCGCCTTACCATCGGTAAGTTTGCTTGCATCATTACTTGTCACACGCTGAATCAAATCTAAAGCATCAGGTCCTTTAAGTATGAACTCGCCCATGTGGCTAACGTCAAACACACCTGCATTGTTACGTACCGTAGCATGCTCTTCGTTAATGCTGGTATAAGATATAGGCATGTTGTAACCTGCGAACTCTGCCATTTTAGCGCCGAGGTCGATGTGTTTCTGTGTAAATGGAGTATTCTTCATTGAAGCTGATTATTAAAAGATGCGGGCAAAGATAATTTATTTGTGATTGGGTTTTTGTTGCGAATTGTTGTGTTTTGTTGCAAAATGGTGAAGTTTTTCTCCTGTTTTTTGAATGAAGTGCCATTCAGCCACATAGATATTAATATTTATTCGTTTTGTTGCATTTTGTTGTCTATTTTCATACATAGGGTTACATCCATTTTGACTATATCTTATAAATAGCAAATTTACACAAATATAATTATTTATAAAAATAATATATGCCTCCGAAATCACCGATATCACCATACGTAGAACATCTTTCGCTGGATAAAAAACTGAAACCGCTGGTAGACGCTAACCCTTCTCTAAAGCTGAAGAAACATAAGAATATCTGTCTGCATCTCTGTGCTTCCATCATGAGCCAGCAGCTGAGCACCAAAGTAGCCGCGGTGATATACAGGCGTTTTCTTGAATTATATGGAGGAGAAGAACCGACACCTGAGCAAATTGTGGCTACACCCTTTGACAAGTTGAGAGGCATAGGTCTGTCTAACGCTAAGGTGAGTTATGTGCAAAATGTAGCTCAATATGCTATAGACCATGGTATGGAAGACAAGAAGTTGTTTAAGATGAGCAACGAAGAGGTGCTGGACTTCCTGATACCAATAAAAGGTGTAGGGAAGTGGACCGTTGAAATGCAATTGATGTTTGCACTGGGCAGAGAGGATGTATTTGCAGTAGATGACCTGGGTATACAGATAGCCATGTCTAAAATATATAAGATAGATATGCAGGATAAGAAGGCGATGAAAGAAAAAATGCTGAAAATATCTAAAAAATGGAGCCCTTACCGTACATACGCATGTATGTTGCTTTGGCGCTATAAAGACGGAGAATAAAATATTGGGTTTATCTTGCAACAAACACAGGCAGTGTATAAGAATATTTACCGTTTTGGATTTTTGATTTATGCAACGCTGATATGCTTTGCTATTGTTTTTTACAAAGAACGTATCATTTTCGGCGATGCTGCATTTCATTTATTCTTTTTGCTCAAGAACGGATGGTTTGAGATACAGGCGTTTCGTTTTGGTACGGCGCTGACACAAATATTGCCACTCCTGGCTTCCAAATTGCATGTTTCGCTTGCGGGTGTGATGTTGACCTATTCGCTGAGTTATATACTGAACAATTTTATTTGCTATATACTTTGCGGCAGTGTATTTAATAATCACAAGTATGCCGTGGTTTTGCTGCTCTGTAATACAATAATGATATCAGATGCTTTCTATAGCGTACAATCTGAGATTATGCAAGGTGTGCCGATGGTGGTAGCTGTACTGGCATATACTACGGGTAGAAAAATGAGTGAAATGAATTGGTGGAAATACTTGTTGTATGCTGCAGGATTGGTAACCATAGCGTTTATTCACCCCTTGGCTGTATTTCCTGTTCTGTTTGCGTTTGGATATCATTTGCTGCGAAAAGATTCTATTGCAGACAGAAAGCTATTGTTATGGTCGATTGCGTTTTATGTGATAGTGATGGTAGTAAAAAGAACTTTGTTTGTTGCCGGGTATGACAATAATGCCGAGAGCGGAACAGGTAATTTTACCAGTTGGTTCCCCAACTATTTTGCAACTCCTACAGCACTAAAGTTTTACAGGTATTGCATAGATAAATACTACTGGCTGCCTTTGTTGTCGCTAGTAATAACCGGGGTATACATATACAGAAAGCAATGGCAGATGCTGGTTTTCTTCCTGTTGTTTGTGGTAGGTTATATGACAGTGGTAAATGTTACTCACGCTGACGCAGTGATGACAGATACTTATGCTGAAACGATGTATATAGTGATGTCTTTTATGGTGGCACTCCCTTTTGTATATGATGTATTACCATTGTTCAAACGTGAATACTTTGCTGTATCAGCAGTTGCGGTGATTGCTGTTTTAGGAGTAGTAAGGATATATAACGCCAGAGAGACGAATGTGAACAGGTTGGCATGGGAGAGACAATTTATGAAAGAGAATAACTACGGTAAAGTGCTTATCAGTAATAAAAAAGTGCCGATGGAAACCGTTGTGTTTACATGGCCTACACCTTATGAATTCTGGATGTTGTCGATGACAGAACACGGCAGTGCGGCATCTATTTTGGTAACAGAAGATATTAATAAGCAAACTACTTTCGTTGACGGGAATTCAAAATCGCTTATTACAGAATGGGAAATCATTCCGTATAATCAATTACCGAAAGAATATTTCAAGTTTGAAGATACCGTTAACCAGTACACTATTATTCAGTAGCTAAAGCTTATAGCCTCTCATAGTGATATTAAGGCTGCTATCGCCTATGTAACTTCTTTTAAGATAGTTGATATAAATGCTATCCCTGGTAAACCAAATTTTGTTGATATCGAAATAACTGTCAGAAGCTATGTATTCGTTTTGAACACCATGGCTTTCGTAGTAGGTTTTATTATTAAAAACAAAACTTGCGTTTGAAGTATTGATGTTTACCTTAACCGGATTGTATATAGGATAGTGTTTCTGAACCTGAATGGGTTGATATGCCTGGTTGCCGATGAAGTGAATACTGTCAAACAGAATATAATCGCCAGTTATGTCAGCGTATTTAAGAGAAGTTGGTGACTTGGAATTTGTGACACCTTCGGGGTCAACGAAAACGATGTCAGATTTGCTGCAGGATGCAAATACAAATGCAACCATTACAATAATGAGAGAGGTGTTTTTCATAATTTTTGTTTTTACTATTACTCTCTATTCTATCCCCAGGAACGCAAAGATATAAAAATATTTTATTCCAGGGTTAAGTGCCTGTTAAAGCTTCTGCAGTTTTGTAATGTAGTTGACATTATGGTCCACTATTTTAATAATATATGTGCCTTGTGATAGCTGGCTGATGTTAATAGTGTTTTTGCCACTGTGAACTGCCGTTTTCATCACTTGTTGCCCTGTAGTATTGAATATGTACACAGAAGCTTCAGAGGTCATGGGTTGGGGTATTTCAATAGTAGTTTCGCCTGATGTAGCAGTAGGGTATACCTTAATATTGTTGTTAGAGTTGAGCGATTTAACAGCAGCTGGTACAGGCGGCGTTTTGAATGATATACAAGCCCATGCTGAAACAGTAGAACAATAAGACCTTACACATAGATAGTATGTAGTGTCCGGGGCTAATGACGGAAACAATACGTTGCGGTTTGAGGTTAATGTTCCCTTAGAACATTTTACAGTATCTATTCTGATACAATATTCATATTGTGTAGCATTAGCGACAGAATCCCAAGTGCCTTTAGCGCTGGTAGAAGTTAATTGCTGCAAACTGAGATTAGTAACCGTGTCGCATTGCGCATTAGACTTAGCATTTGCAGATAAGAATGCGATGAATAGGAATAGCAAGTATTTATTCATAACAGTAGGTTTTAGTTATATAAAAATAACTACTGTTTTTGAACCTTAGTTGTTTTGCTACCTTCTTTATTACTTATATGGAGTAAATATAAACCCGGAGTTAAAGCAGAAAAGTCAATTGTCTGTTGCTTATCGCTTGTTGTAGTGCGGTATTGTATTACGCCAAGAGTGTTAGTAATTGTAATTGCTGTATTTCCCTGTAAGTTTTGAAGATATAATTTATCTTTGACAGGGTTTGGATATAGCATTACCTCGTTTGAAGTAAATGTATTGATACCTGTCGGGAATGCAGAGTAAAATGATTGAGATGCAGACCATGCAGAGAATGCAGAACCGCACACTGTGCGTACGAATACATAATAAGTTTTAGCAGCAAGCAGGCCCTTGACAATTGCACTATTTGTAGCAACTACTGTACCTGCACCTGTTGGCGTTGTATTTACAGTATCAACAAAGTATTGATAGGTAGCGCCCGGGCTAACGGATGTCCATGTAATAACAGCAGAATCAGCAGCCACATTTGATATGTTGATAGTGGCAGGAATACCACACGGAGTAGAGAAGCTTAATGAACCCCATGCAGAATAACCTAAACCTCCGCAATTGCTGCGTACCCATGCTTTGTATGGTGTGCCTGCAGTTAATCCGCCAACATTGGCAGTAAGGGCTGTAGTGATAGTGCCTGATGATGGTGATGAAGCAGCAGGCAATACTGCATATTCATAGTTTACAGCAGATGACACAGATGTCCACGATAAGTATACGCTATCACCGGTAGTATTCAGGATAGATAGCGTGGGAGTATTGCATTGAGCAAAAATATTGTTGGATACAAAACCAAAAACAATAAAAAGGGCTGTGTAAAAACTAATCTTCATCAACTAAAATTTAAGGCTTAAAGTTACGGATAAAAAGGCGGCTATGGTATTCTGTAACCTACCAATTTCATGGTGTTCATATAGGCATTGCCAGACCGTTTTGTTATATATTTTACCGAATCTTGAGTTACTATAATTTGATCATTATTTGTAGGATTCAAGATATAAGAATAATAACCTTCATACATGATATATTTATCATTGTACCAGAAAGTGTCTGTGCCACTAACTGCATAACCAGCAGCTGCATTTAGATATACGCTTACCGTTCTTGAAATAGGATAGCGTACTATCGTATCTCTATATTGAGTCAGAGGGCTATTCCCAATACTGACACTATCATACAAGAGATAATTACCCGAAAAATTGCCGGCGGGTAGTGTTCCGGCTTGAACAGGTTCCGTGCTTTCTTTATTGCAAGAAATAATAACGCAAGTAATTAGAATAAGGATAAGGATAAGTAAGTTGATGTGTTTCATACAAAAAAAATTATGGCACTCTGTAACCAACTACATTTGTTTTTGTAGAAAAACGTATTGAGCCATTAATAAACCATATGAACTTGAGCGTATCTTTTGTGACAACTATTTGATAATATCCAGCAGGTGTCGCAAGTCCGTTATAATATCCGGATATGCCGTATCGTCTGTAGGTATCATTAAATTTGAATGTATCTTTTCCCGCAAGAATATAGTTTGCTGTAGAATCCATGAATACATCCTTTACATAATTGATAGGCCAGTTAGTATCAAATACATAACCGTCCGGAGTAGTGTAATGATAATTGCTATCATACATTTGATACTTTCCGGAAAAATAGTGGGTTGGGTCTGGTGTTTTTACTGGTTCAGTTGCCTGATTTGAAGGTTTATTACAAGCAATAGCAATAACGGCAAAACCTATAAATGAATTAAAAAATATTTTTCTCATGGGAGGTTTGAGTTTATTGAAATTTAAGGCTTAAAGTTATGGATAAAAAGACGGCTATGGTATTCTGTAACCTGTAGCTGATGTTTTAGTATGTGAATGCCCTTGTTCAATATACTCTCTTAAAAATTTTATAGTGTCATTCGTCAATGAGATTCCTGTATATGTATTGGGTGTGGGGTAAGGCAAATAATATCCTGACATCCCGTATTGTTTGTACGTATCATCAAATTTGAATGTATCTCCCTGTGCGAAAATATATTTCGCAGTTGAATCCATAAATATTGTTATTGTTCGATTAAGTACTACTTGTGTGTCGATGTATACATTGGGCATGCCTGTAGATTGGAAGTGGTATGTACTGTCATACATTTGATACCTTCCGGAAAAATAATGAGTAGTTGCAGTAGTTTTTGGCTGTGCAGGTTCTGTGCCTTGCTTATTGCATGAGATAATAATTGCGCATGAGCAAATGCTAAGGATTAAGGTAGGGAATTTCATTGCGGTTAAATTTATTGAATTAAAACAAAAACCCTGCCAATCGGCAGGGTTTTATCATTTGTAAGTCAATTTATTATTAAGCGTTCTGCATCACTTTAGGAGCAGCAGCTAATATTTCGTCGTTAGCCTGAGAAGCATATTTGTCGAAGTTCTTAACGAACAATTGAGCCAGTTCATTAGCTTTCTTGTCGTAAGCTTCTTTATCAGACCATGTATCTCGTGGATTCAGGATCTCAGCAGGTGCACCAGGGCATGATGCAGGCATCAATACACCGAATACAGGATGAGCATTGTATTCAACATTGTTTAACTCACCGTTCATTGCTGCAGTGATCATAGCACGAGTATAGCTCAGTTTCATACGGCTACCTGTACCATAAGCGCCACCGCTCCAACCTGTGTTGATGAGCCATACGTTTACATCAGGATGTTGTTCCAGTTTCTTACCTAACAACTCAGCATATTTAGTCGGGTGTAATGGTAAGAATACGCGACCGAAACATGCAGAGAAGGTAGTTTGCGGTTCAGTAACACCTACTTCAGTACCGGCAACTTTAGCAGTATAACCGCTGATGAAGTGGTACATAGCTTGCCCTTTAGTCAACTTGCTGATTGGAGGCAGGATACCGAATGCATCACAAGTAAGGAAGAATATATTTTTAGGGTCGCCACCATAAGATGGTTCCTTAGCATTTTCGATATGGTATATCGGATAAGCCGCACGTGTATTTTCTGTGATGCTGCCATCGGCATAATCAACAGTTTTTGTACCTGCTACAAACTTGATGTTTTCCAACAACGCGTTTGGTTTGATAGCGTTGAATATCTGAGGTTCTTTTTCAGCGCTCAGGTCTATACATTTTGCATAGCAACCACCTTCGAAGTTGAATACAGAACCATCAGCCCAACCATGTTCGTCATCACCTATCAGTGCACGATGAGGGTCAGCAGACAGGGTAGTTTTACCTGTGCCTGAAAGACCGAAGAACAATGCAACATCGCCATCTTTACCTTCGTTAGCAGAGCAGTGCATGCTTAACACTTTATGGTCGTGCGGAAGAACGAAGTTCAACACACCGAAGATACCTTTCTTCATTTCGCCTGTATAAGCAGAACCACCTATCAATATCACTTTACGAGTAAAGTTCACGATAGTGAAGTTTGCCTGGCGAGTGCCATCTACTGCAGGGTCGGCCTGGAAGCTTGGAGCCTGGATAATGTGCCAGTCAGGAGTCTGAGTTTCGATTTCAGAAGCTGTAGGACGCAGGAACAGGTCGTTGCAGAACAGGTTAGCCCATGGCGTTTCGTTCACCACGCGTATATTCAGTCGGTATTTAGGATCAGCACATGCATAGGCATCGCGTACCCATACTTCTTTGCCACCCAGATAGGCCACTACTTTATCGTACAGTTTGTCGAAATTCTCAGGAGAGAAAGGAATATTCACATCGCCCCAATCAACACTATGCTCTGTAATAGCATCTTTTACTGTGAATTTGTCTTTAGGAGAGCGTCCGGTGAATTTGCCGGTACTTACACAAAGAGCGCCTGTGTCATTCAGTTCGCCTTGTCCTAATTCGATGGTTTTTTTAGTCAGCTCTTCAGGGGAGAGATTCCAGTGAGCAACGGCAACGTTCAACCCGATGGCAGCCAAATTAGCTGACGGGTTTTTCTTACCAAATTCTTGCATAGAAGATATTTCTTTTGTTAGAATAAAAGTTAGGCGGCAAAAATACTACGAAAAACGTTGTCCGTCTATTAATTTTCACCCAATCGCTACAAAATTTGCCTACAATAACAAATAGTTAGCTTAACATATAATAATAAAATAACGTGCCAGTTTTTGTTGTATATGCCGAAAAACAATTTATTAAAATATTGATGTGATTGGCTTATATCGGGATGTGGACTAAAAAAAGAAAACGTCCTTTTTTTTGAACTTTTATGCCTTATCTTTGCGCAAAATTTAGGGCGAGTAATGAGTTTCAGACGTCTATTTTCCTTTACTGTATTGACTTTCGCGTTATTCAGCGCATCAATTCCGGCAATTGCTCAGCATGAAGAAAATGCAGCAAATCATGAAGCAGAAGCTCATGGTGAAAAGGGCGGCGAAAAAAAGTTGAACGTTTCTGAAGAAATTTTCGGCCACATAGGCGATTCTCACTACTGGCATTTCTTTGACATTAATGACGAACCGGTAAGTATACCTCTTCCTGTTATTATATATGATAAGGCTAATGGCGGACTGAAAATGTTCTCTGCGTCAAAATTCCACCACGGACATGAAGAATATGAAGGGTACAAACTTCAGTTCGGCATGAAAGAAAAAATAGTTTGGGCTAATGAAGCGGAAGCTGCTCAACATGATATATACGATATTTCTATTACGAAGAACGTTCTTTCAATGATGATATCAGTAATCCTGCTGTTATGGATTATGCTGGGCGTTGCTAAGAAATATAAAAAGAACGGTACTATGGTAGCGCCAAGCGGTTTTCAAAACGCATTGGAACCTGTACTTACTTTTATTCGTGATGAAGTAGCAAAACCCAACCTCGGACACAGGTATATGTATTTTATGCCTTTGCTTCTGACGGTGTTCTTCTTCATCTGGATCAACAACTTATTGGGCCTGTTGCCTGGCGGTGCCAACTTTACAGGTAACATCACAGTTACATTGTGCCTGGCTATCATTGCCTTCATCGTAATGATGGCAAAAAGCAATAAGCACTACTGGGGCCACTTGCTGAATCCTCCCGGTGTTCCTTTCGGTATCAAATTGTTGCTGGTACCTATCGAGATCATGTCTATGTTTATTAAACCAATCGCACTTACTATACGTCTTTTCGCCAACATCATGGCGGGCCACATAGTTATATTGAGTGTGATATTATTGATATTTATTTTTGGTGCGCTGAGTAAAGCTGTCGGAGTGGTTTTCGTTCCGGTATCTTTGGCGTTCTCTATATTCATGTTCATGCTGGAATTGCTGGTAGCAGCTATCCAGGCGTTCATTTTTGCTAACCTGACCGCAGTATTTATTGGCCAGGCTATAGAAGAACCTCATCATGATCATGCTCACGGAGAACACGATCAGCTTGAACACCTTTAATAATCAAACAAGTTTTTTTAATTAAAATCCATATACAATGTCAGTGTTAAACACAATTTTGTTAGCGGCTGAAAGCGCAGGTTTAGGCGCTGTAGGTGCTGGTATCGCTGCACTGGGTGCAGGTGTAGGTATCGGACAGATTGGTAAAGGTGCGGTAGAAGCTATCGCCCGCCAACCGGAAGCTATGGGTGACATCCGTGCGAACATGATCCTTACAGCAGCCTTCGTAGAAGGTGTTGCGTTGTTCGGTGTAATCGCAGGTATCCTGGCTATCGTACTGTAAGCTAAGCTACGATGAACTTAACTGCATCCGGAGCACAGGGCCGAGGATGCAGTTATTAATCACTTTGAGAACATTAAAAAGAAGTAAGTAACAACAATAATAAATAACGAATTATGGATTTGTTAACCCCCGGGTTTGGTTTGTTTTTCTGGACGCTGTTAGCGTTCCTGACCGTATTCTTCATTCTTAAGAAGTTTGCATGGAAACCAATACTTTCTGCATTAGAAGAACGTGAAACAGGTATTGCAGACTCTATAGCTGCTGCTGAGAAAGTGAAGAAAGAAATGAGCCAAATGCAGGCTGAAAATGAAAAGATCATGCAGGAAGCACGTGCTGAGCGCGCTGCTATGCTGAAAGAAGCAAAAGATACACGTGACAGCCTGATCAATAAAGCTAAAGAAGAAACTAAAGTTGTAGCTGATAAAATGATAGCTGAAGCTCGCCAACAAATAGAGCAACAGAAAATGGCTGCTTTGACTGAGGTGAAAAATCAGATTGGAGGATTGGCTCTTGAAGTAGCAGAGAAAGTATTGCGTAAGCACCTGGATACTGCAGAAAGCCAAAACACTTTTGCCAAGATGATGGCTGAAGAAATTAAAATGAATTAATTAGCTGATTAAGAAAAGATATGCCAAATCCACGTCTCGCGTCTCGTTATGCTAAAGCTCTTCTGGATCTTGCTGTAGAGCAAAATGCAGTAGATGCTGTGCTGCAAGACATCAAAATGCTTGATAGCTTGTGCACGGAAAGCCGCGACTTTGCAAATATGTTGCGCAGTCCGATCATAAAGGCGGATAAAAAACAAGATATCATTAACGCAGTTGTTGGTGGTAAAATAGGTGTGATAGTGCAAGGTTTTGTGAAGTTGTTGGTAAGTAAAGGCCGTGAATCGAACATGCCTGAGATAGCAACAGCTTTCATTCAACAGTACAAACAAATGAAAGGCATCATGACCGTGAAGCTGACTTTGGCTTCGCCGATTGATGAGACTGTGAAGAAGACAATAATAAAAAGAATAACTGGAAATGTACCTGAATCACAAGTAGAAGTGAAAGAGGTAATTAACCCTGAAATAATAGGTGGTTTCATTTTGCAGATGGATGACAAATTGATAGATGCAAGTGTACGCCGCGATTTGAATGATGTAAAAGCACAGTTCCAGAAGAACATTTACATCAGCACATTATTTGCGAATTAGTTTTTTGAATTTATAAAACAACAGAATCATGGTTGAGATAAAACCAGATGAAATTTCGGCGATACTCCGCCAGCAGCTGACGAACTTTAACGCATCTGCAAACCTTGACGAAGTAGGTACCGTACTGCAAGTAGGTGACGGTATTGCCCGCGTATATGGCCTGAACGGCGTGCGCCAGGGTGAACTCGTTGAATTTGAAAATGGTGTACGTGCGATAGCGCTGAACCTTGAAGAAGACAACGTGGGTGTGGTATTGATGGGTGACGGTAGCGACATCAAAGAAGGTGCACAGGTAAAACGTACCGGCCAGATCGCCTCTATTAAAGTAGGCGAAGGCATGGTAGGCCGTGTCGTAAATACACTGGGCGAAGCCATCGACGGTAAAGGACCAATCACCGGTGATTTGTATGAAATGCCTATCGAGCGTAAAGCACCGGGCGTTATCTTCCGTGAGCCTGTAAAAGAACCACTGCAAACAGGTATCAAGTCTATCGACGCGATGATTCCTATCGGCCGTGGACAACGTGAGTTGGTAATCGGTGACCGTCAGACAGGTAAAACTGCTATCTGTATCGATACCATCATCAACCAAAAAGAATTCTACGAAGCAGGTAAACCTGTTTATTGTATATACGTAGCGATAGGACAGAAAGCATCTACTATTGCCGGTGTTATGAAAACATTGGAAGAAAATGGTGCGATGGCATATACTATTATTGTTGCTGCGCCGGCTGCTGACCCTGCTCCATTGCAGTTCTACGCTCCGTTTGCAGGTGCTGCGATAGGTGAGTATTTCCGTGATACTGGTCGCCCTGCATTGGTGGTATATGATGACCTTTCTAAACAAGCTGTGGCTTACCGCGAGGTGTCATTGTTGTTGCGTCGTCCTCCGGGCCGTGAAGCATACCCTGGTGACGTATTCTATCTGCATAGCCGCTTGCTGGAACGTGCTGCGAAAGTTATCAATAACGATGAAATCGCTAAAAACATGAACGACCTTCCTGAAAGCCTGAAATCTAAGGTTAAAGGTGGTGGTTCACTTACAGCGTTGCCAATCATTGAAACACAAGCGGGTGACGTATCTGCTTACATCCCTACAAACGTTATCTCTATCACTGACGGTCAGATATTCCTTGAGTCGAACCTGTTCAACTCAGGTATCCGTCCTGCTATCAACGTGGGTATTTCTGTAAGCCGTGTGGGTGGTAGTGCGCAAATCAAATCGATGAAGAAAGTGGCAGGTACATTGAAACTTGACCAGGCTCTTTACCGTGAGATGGAAGCGTTCTCTAAATTCGGTGGTGACCTTGATGCTGCTACGAAAGTAGTATTGGATAAAGGTAGCCGTAACGTGGAGATCCTGAAACAAGCTCAATATTCTCCATATAGCGTAGAAAAACAAGTAGCTATCATTTACCTGGGTACTAACAACCTGGTGCGTGATGTACCTGTTAAGAATATGAAAGCTTTTGAAGAAGCATTCATCCGCGAAATGGAAACTAAAATGCCTGACCTGTTAGCAGAATTCAAAAAAGGTAACCTGCCTGAAGATGGATTGGCTAAGATGGTGAAAATGGCTCAGGATATGATTCCCGGTTATAAAAACTAATACCTAGTTTATTCCAGATATTAATACAGCCCCTGCCGAATGGCAGGGGTTTTTGTTTTTGTATATTAGTAGTATGAGAAATGTAGTAATTGTCTGCCTTATTTTCTTTTGCCTGTTTGCAAATGCAAAGTCAAAAAATATGACTAAGGCTGCTAATATTGAAAATGATAGAGATAACTTGAAGAACAACAAGGTTTACTCAATAACTACGGTAGAATACAATTGTAACAAAAGAGGCGAGAAGTTAAAATGTGTTAATCCGAAAAAAATCTCCACAGAATTTTATGATACATTCGGTCGTAAAACACTTGTTGTTTTTTATGATTCAATTGGCAATAAGCATGGCAGAACGAAATATTATTATCCGAATAATACTGAAACCAGCTATTGTAAAATAGAGAAATATAATGAAAACGATAGCCTATATTTTATACTTGTATCTGACACTGTAAAAGGAGAAGTGATTTATTGGCGTGAGACATGTGGAGAAATGTGTTTTGGATATTATAAGTTGTATTACAATCATGCTAACTTAATAACACATGCTGTGTGGTATTCACCTAAAAAAGGAATGTGGGCTAATGATAATATGAAGGCAGTCTATGTAGTTGAACTTGAATATTCTTATCATTGATGACTTGAATTATTAAATTCCCCTTTCCAATTTCTTTATCCAACTCCTCACCAAATACAACGGTATCAACCCTATAATACCAAAAGAGCAATCAATCAGAATATGAAACCAAGGTATGCCGCGAAGCTGCCCCATAATCAATGCCAGCGGGATGACGCAAAAACAACATAGTATAGCCCAATCTATCACCCATTTGTTTTTTGCCGGGTTGCGATAAGGGCCAATGAATGCCAGGCCTATAACAATATGTGCGAATGCCAGCCAGTCGTAACCGTAAAACATAAATGGAAAATCATCGTGCATCAACTCAACCCCTAACCATACTTTGTATAGCCATGCACCCATTAAAGAATCCTGTCTAAACCAATCTTTGCTCATCAGCCATTGCATTTCAGTGTATACCGGCATGGCTGTAATGCCGCTTAGCGTCAGCAGGATGATGAAAATGATAATAGTTAGCCTGATGCGCGATAGTAGTTTAGATGCGTTCATATTTGTAGTAAATTACAATAATATGCAAATATCCATCAGGCGGGCGAATGAAAATGATATAGAAACTGTGTATGGGTTTCTGTGTTTGCTTTCAGATAAAACTTATAACAGACAATTGTTTGAAGATGTGTACAAGCAGAATATAGCAGATGAGAGAAATATTTATTTGGTAGCCGAAATTGATAATAGCGTTGTTGGCTTTCTAAGTTGTCACGGGCAATTATTGTTGCATCATAATGGCTGGGTATATGAGATACAGGAAATGTATACTGATGAGATATACAGAGGACAAGGCATTGGCAAAGCATTATTGCATAAGATGGAGCGTATACTTAGTGAACGTAAGTATGATATGATAGATGTGACATCGAATAACAAGCGAAAGGAGGCACATGCATTTTATCTAAAAAACGGGTATGTACAAACACATCAAAAATTTACCAAGAAAGGTAACATCTGAATTTATTGCAAGGTAGCTTGAGTAATATGCTCAGCAATTTTTTCAAGCTTTGCATATACCTCGTTCATATTAACCGGTTTGTAGAGATAGTCGTTAAAGCCATTTTTGAAAATCTCTTCCTGCTCTGTTACAGAAGCTGTGAAGGCTACAATGTAAACACCTGATTTTTTATCATCAGTTATTGCGCGAATATTTCTTAAAGCTTCGTAGCCGTCCATTTCGGGCATATGCAGGTCCATAAAGATGGCATCGAAATCATTAGAGAGGCAAGCCTCATAAGCTTGTTTGCCGTTTTGCACTGCTACCGTAGTGATGTTATGTTTATCAAGCTGGGTTTTTATAAGGAACCTGTTGACGTCATTGTCTTCAGCAATCAATATTTTAAGATGGTCGAATTTTGCTGATTTCGTATTATTGGCTAGTTGTTTAGGTGTTTCAGCTATTGTGTAATCGAAACTGATTGTGAAACAAAAAGTTGTACCAATACCGGGTTTGCTTTCAAGAGTAAGAACACTATCAAATAAACTCAGTATTTGCTTAACGATTGATAAGCCTAACCCTGTGCCGCCGTATTTGCGTGATGTGTGAGCATCTGCCTGCGTAAATAGTTCAAATATGGCTTCGTGTTTATCGGGGTTAATACCAATGCCTGTATCCTCTATGCAGAATTTGATTGTGGCTTTATCCGGTGTCTTATTGAGGCAATTGAGCCTGATGGTAATACCACCCTGTTCAGTGAATTTTATAGCATTGCCGACAAGGTTATAAAGCAATTGGGATAAGCGCGTAGGGTCTGTAATGATATTGATGTTTTTCAGTTCATTATCAATGTCGAGAACAAAATCGAGTTGTTTATCTGTAGCTTTTATTTTCAATACCTCACAGGTATCCTGTATATAGTTGGAAATATTGACAGGTACTTTTTCTAGTACCAGCATATCGGAATCAATTTTATTGAAGTCGAGTATATTGTTGATAAGGGAAAGCAGGTCGTTGGCAGAGAGCTGTAGTATCTTAAGATTGTCTTTATGCTTTTTATCCGGGTTGTCGTCTATCAATAATTCAGTAATGCCAATAACAGAATTCAAAGGGGTACGCAGTTCGTGAGACATAGTGGAAAGGAAATTGGCACGTGTAGCTGCGAGCCTGTTAGCTTCGTCAATGGATATCTTGAGTTGTGCATTCAGTTTTTCTTTCTCTTTTAAATTGACATTGAAGGCATCAAAAAAAAGATAGTGGCATATCGTTATAGTAAGGAAATTAAGAATAACCATTATCTCGTATCCAGGAGAGGCTAACTGGCCTGCAGCAGGCAGAAAAGAGATATTGGCTGCACCGCCTACGGCCAGAAAAATAATGACAGGCAGGATAGCAATAACAGAATAAATAACACCGAAGAGGGAATTGAGGGTATAGAAACTACTGAGCAGTATCATGAAAATGAACTGCACCGTAACAAGGTTGATAGCATGGGTATAAACAAAAATATTTGTCCATATCACTACCAGGCCAGCCAACGTCATGACATGTGCTAAGGGCTTAATTGCGGATGGTTTATAGAGCAGATATTTAAGCATAATGCCATACAGCAACAATCCTATACCTGCACGTATGGCATGTAGTGATTGTCCTTGAGAGGTTGCGACAATTAAGACAACAGAAGCTTTTACAAGTGAAAAAAATATGATGGCGTATATAATGCGTATACGCGCTTTGATATAATTGTCGGGTTGTGTGTCCAGCGCTTTTTGAAGCGACCAGTTAGATAATGACAATGGGGGGTTAACCATATTACAGCTATAAAGCTATGGCAATTTTTTTGAATTGACGCGAATTATCATTTGAGTATGCCAGTAGCTGTTTGAGTATCGAGCTCTTTCTCCCAATGCGATACAACAACCGTGGCAACCGTGTTGCCGATAATATTTGTGAGTGCCCTGGCTTCGCTCATAAAGCGGTCTATACCAACAATTAATGCCAGTGAAGCAACTGGAATATTGCCCATAGATGGTAATGTAGAGGCAAGTATAATAAACCCGCTGCCAGTAACACCTGCTGCACCATTTGATACAAATATCAGCACTACTAACAAAGAAATTTGATTGGCAACAGTAAGCGGGGTATCAGTAGCCTGAGCGAGAAATACAGCTGCCATAGTAAGGTAAATGCAGGTGCCGTCAAGATTGAAGGAATAGCCCGTAGGCATAACCAAGCCAACAATCGATTTAGAACATCCTGCTTTTTCCAGTTTTTGCATCATGCTTGGTAAGGCAGATTCTGATGAAGAAGTGCCGAGGACAATAAAAAGCTCATCCTTCATGTAACGGAGTAATTTAAAAATATTAAAACCAATACTCCTTAGAATACTACCTAATACTATTATGACAAAAATGATACAGGTAATGTAAAAGCATACCATAAGTTGCCCAAGCGGTACTAAAGTTTTTAACCCATATTTACCAACAGTAAAAGCCATAGCACCTAACGCACCAAGAGGAGCAAATCTCATTACTATATGTATCAGAGCAAATAAGCCATCAGCAAAAGATTGAATGGCATTTTGTACGGGTTGTGCTTTCGTGCCGATTTTTGTTAGCGCAATTCCAAACAGTACAGAGAAAAAAAGTATCTGCAACAGATTGCCTTTGGCTAAGGCATCAACAATATTGTCAGGTATCACATGCAGCAGAAAATCTATGCTGGTCATATCTTCCTGTTTGCCGAGATTAATAGTTGATGTATCAAGAGCACTTACGTCTACATGCATGCCTGCTCCGGGCTTCAGGATGTTTACAACTATAAGGCCTATAATAAGGGCCACGTTGGATATGACCTCGAAATAGAGAATTGTTTTTAACCCAACACGCCCTACCTTCTTTATGTCTTCCATCCCTGCAATGCCATTTACCACTGTGCAAAAAATAACAGGACCGATAAGCATTTTTATAAGGCGTACGAATGCATCGGCAAGGGGTTTAAGTTGTGTGCCGATATCAGGATAGAAATGACCCACCGCTACACCTATTGTAATAGCAATAAGTACCTGGAAGTAGAGGTGTTTGAATAGTTTCATAATGCTGATGAAACTAAAGATAATAAATACAAGATGGTTATTCCATAGTATAGGCTTTGGTATATTTCATGCCAATTTGGCCCTTAGTAGCCGTTATTGCATAATAATCGTGAAAAATGGTGTCATCGGCAAAGTGAAAACCAACAAGATAAGAATAAGCAGTATCTCCTTTTCTTAATAACGGTTTGAAATGTTCGCCTCCTATGGGTAATTGAATAGTGTTTATGGCATAGTTAAAACCATAATGAGCTTCAATATCATATCTGCCTACGCTATCTGTAGTATAAACCGTAACACCAAAATATTGTACGTTTAGCTGGTCTTCAGTAATCTTCATGCTATCGGCTGCAATTATTTCTCCGGCTTTAGTATGTGTTGACGAAGTGGTTTGAATTGTTTCTTTTGTTGTTGGCTCATTGCATGATACTAATATCATTAAGACAATGAACAGGTGGTTTTTCATCAGGTGCAAAAATAAAGTAATTTTCCATGAAGATTTTAAGTAATGGAGGGGATAGACTACTTTTACCGCCTCAAAAAGTCAACCAGCTATTATGAAAAAAAGGGGAGTAGTTTTTTGTGCAATACTTGGTATTGTATTTACTGCATCAACAAATATTATGGCACAATCAAAAGGTCATACAGCAAACACCGGCTTTAAGGTAGAAGCAGAAGCATTTCATGACCTGCAATTATTGCGTTATGAAATACCCGGATGGAATGAGCTGAGCCTGCAACAAAAACAGCTTGCATATTATTTATACGAAGCTGCCTTATGCGGGCGTGATATTATTTACGACCAAAAGAGTAAGAATGGTTTGTTGTTGCGTAAAACAATAGAGGCCGCTTACGGTTCTTATAAAGGAGATAAGAAAAATGCTGATTGGAAAAAGTTTGAAGAATATTGCGGGCGGTTTTGGTTCAGCAATGGTAACCACCATCATTATGGCAATGAAAAATTTATACCTGAATGCAGCTATGAATATTTTGCCAAAGTAATAAAAGGTAGTAATGCCAAATTGTTACCAACAGAAAAAGGTGAGTCGGTTGATGCTTTCCTAGCAAGAATCAAACCATTGGTATATGACTTAAATGTAGAACCTAAGGTGGTAGACCTGCGTCCTAATATTGATAATGTTGTGAATTCATCTAACAACTTTTATGAAGGTGTTACACAAAAAGAAGTAGAAGATTATTACGCAAAGTTTGATACTAAAGGCAATGCACCATCGTGGGGATTGAATAGCAAAGTGGTGAAAGAAGGAGGCGAAGTGAAAGAACTCGTGTGGAAATTAGGAGGCATGTATGGCCCTGCTATTGATAAAATAATTTATTGGTTGAAGAAAGCCACAAGCGTTGCCGAAAATTCAAACCAGAAAAGAGCACTTAGCTTATTGACAGCCTTCTACATGAGCGGTGATTTGAGAGTTTTTGATGATTATTGTATAGCATGGGTAAGTGATACAGCATCGCGTATAGATGTGGTAAACGGCTTTATTGAAGTATATCTTGATGCAATAGGTAAAAAGGGGAGTTTTGAGAGTACGGTATCTATGAAGGATATGGAAGCTACTAAACGTATAAAGGCTATAGCAGACAATGCACAGTGGTTTGAGGATAATTCTCCATTGATGCCTACGCATAAAAAGAAGAGCGTAAAAGGTATAACTGCCAAAGCGATAACTGTAATCGTTGAATGCGGTGATGCCGCACCAAGTACGCCAATAGGTATTAACCTGCCGAACGCAGATTGGATACGTAAAGAACACGGTTCTAAATCGGTATCACTGAGCAATATCATCAACTCTTATAATATTGCCAGTGCAAAAGGTGGTATGGTTGATGAATTTGCTATCAATAGCGAAGTAAAGGCAAGGGCAAAAAAATATGGTAACCTTGCTGCCGACCTTCATACAGATATGCATGAGTGTATAGGCCACGCTTCAGGACAGATAAATGAGGGGGTAGAAACGACTGACAAAACTTTGAAGAACTATGCTTCTTGTCTTGAAGAAGCAAGGGCCGACCTTGTTGGATTGTATTATATCATGGACCAGAAACTTGTTGATATTGGTGTAATGCCCAGTAAAGAAGTAGGTATGGCAGGCTATTACAGTTATATGATGAATGGCCTGATGACACAACTAACAAGAATCAAACCAGGAGACCAATTAGAAGAGGCACACATGCGCAACCGTGCACTGAACGCGCACTGGGTGTATGAAATGGGTAAAAAAGATAACGTGGTGCAGATGGTAAAGAAGGATGGTAAAACTTATGTACAGATAAATGATTATGACAAATTGCGCACATTATTCGGTCAATTACTGCGTGAGATACAACGTATTAAATCAGAAGGAGATTATGAAGCAGGTAAAAACCTGGTAGAAACTTACGGCGTAAAAGTAGACCCTGTATTGCATAAGGAAATATTGGAACGCTATGCTAAACTGGATATAAAACCTTACCGTGGGTTTATACAACCAAAGCTTATTCCTGTATTAGAAGGAGATAAAATAACAGATGTAAAAGTAGAATACCCTGAAAGCTTCTTTAAACAAATGATGGAGTATGGACGCGAATATGGTTATCTACCAGTAAAGAATTAGATAAAAGATAAAGCCCCTGAATTCAGGGGCTTTATCTTTTATTGTGAAACTATTTTGCCATTTTCTACTTTAATTGAATTTCGAAATTCAGTATTGTGAATCATAAATGGCACAGGTTTCCCGTTAAGTTTGGCACCTGTATTTGAGGGCACATTATTGAGTAACCTTGCAATTCTTTTGCTAAATGAAACTTGAACAGATGAATCAATAGTTTTTTGTGCTCTTTTAGGGTTTGCATATTCCTGAAACGAGATACCATCATAATCATAGTAAACTATTTTACCTTTCCCATCTATAATAATGTTGCTTAGGTGAATTTCATATTCATCATTACTTAATTGTTGTACTTCATCCTTAAGATTGTCAAGCAAATACTGTCTTAGAGATGAGGCATTTAGTACCCCAATAGTATTAAGACCGGGTATGGCAATATAAGACCCGTCATCTCTGTAATTATCAGTGTATATTTCTTTACCATTCATTTTTATTGGTGACGGCTCGCGTTTCCTAATTACCTTTTTCTCTTCTCCTGTAGAGGGGTCAACAATTGTAAAAGTATCAACAGGCCACTCTTTAAATTCAAATACATTGCCACGATAAGTTACTTTGTTACCAACCTTCTTCTTTGTGTCATCAGAGAAGGCATTTTTAGTAAAACAGAGCAGACATACCAAAACTAGCGGTAGAGCAATAAGCATTTTGCTTTTGGATAAAGCAGTAGAGTTTTTTGTAAGCATAAGGATACGTTTTTTTATTGGTGAACGATTAAAAGAATGTGAAAGGGCTGGGGCTGACTTTAGTATAGCCTGCTCAATAAGAAAACTGCCATACTCTTTGGGGCTTTTGTCGACCATAGCATCGGCCTGATATTCGTGTACAATGGCTAACCTGTTGGCGTATATATATATCAATGGGTTGAACCAGAAAATAATTCTTGCTGCTTGCATTAACATCAGGTCAATGAAATGCAAAGCATGGCCATGAAGCTCTTCATGAGTAAGTATCATTTGCAGTTCATCAGCACTGTAATCTTTTTTATCACTGATGAATACGTAACGAAATGCTGAAAACGGGCTGTGCGGTTTGCCTGTTTCTATAACTGTCCACACACCGTCTTTGGTTTTATCGCCTTTTTTATAAAGCCTGATAATTGTAATTAATTCTTTAAGGAATAATACAAAGCTTATGAGTAAGCCTAAAATATAAACCATGAATATCCAGTTTATTGAAGGCTGGACTGATGTGGTTTCGGGCGTAATGGTCTCTGTAATGCTTTGTTTGGTAATGATAATTTTTTCGACAGATGTATTTATAGCCGTGATCGGGGATACACTATCATCCTGCCATTGGTATAAAGGCAAGAATAATCCTAAGAGGAAAGTGCCTAGCAGGTAAACACGATTATAGCTATGATACGATTCTCTTCGAAAGCAAACATCAAAAATAATAAGGCTTAGTAGCCAGATAGCTGACGTGTTGATGAGATACTGTTGCATATCATTTCTTTTTGGTGTTATCTAATGTTTTCATCAATTCATTCAGTTCCTTTAGGTTCAGGTTTTCGTTTTGTACTAAAAAACTGACCAGTTGTTTGGGAGAGCCGCTGAAGTATTTTTCTACAAGGCTTTTAACACCTTGTTGGGCATATTCTTCTTTCGATATGGCGGGGAAATACTCATGTGTTTTGCCATAAGCTTTATGATTGACAAAACCTTTCTTTTCCAGTATTCGAACTACTGAAGAAACAGTGCTGTGCGGTATGTCCGGGTCGCCGAGATGTTCTATAACATCACGCACCAGGCAACGTTCTAATCGCCAGATGATTTGCATTACTTCTTCTTCTGCCTTAGTGAGTGGTTGTAATGATAATTTACGTTTCATGACGTAAAAATACGTTATAAAACGTAAAAAACAAATTTCAATGTGGGATAACTCAAAAAAATTATTGGCTGATACTGATATCCATAGTGATATCTAAAAGAAAAGGGACACGCTCGCCATCTACTACTAAAGGCATTAACTCTACCTCATCCAATGCGTCATCAAACATCTTTTCGATGTATACTTTTAGGGTATCAGGCATTTTCTGAGGGGCATTATCTATAGCGTAACTGCCGAAAACAACAAAACTGTTAGGGCCGTGGTAGGCAATCTTACCTTCACGGTTGATGACTAAGTCAGGAAGGTTGTAAGAATATGCACCCATTGGCAAAGAGTCGCGAATATCCTGGAAGGCAGCGGAAAGACATTCCTGTATTTTTTCTCTGGCTGCACTGGTTATAAAATCAGGCTTGTCGGATGTGTAGATAGCCATACCATTGAGTGATAGTGGAACGGGTGGGTGGGTGATAATTTTTTTCTCAGGTTTAGAGGTGATAGCATTAATGAGTTTGATAGTATCGGGGGCAACTACTTTAAGTTCTATGACATTATTGCGTTGGTGCACAGTAATGGTATCGGCTTTGCCTGCAAATGCTATGCATGGTAAAAGGAACAGGGATAATATGCAGGCTGCAGTTTTCAAATTTTAGATAATTACCTTATGGTTTTTAACAGTCACGTGAATTTCAATATCAAAAATGTATGGGTATATCATGCCGTCAGCCTGTACTGTTTTTGCTACAGGGGCATTGTTGATTAGTTTTTCAATTTCTTTATCAAGTGAAGAATTGAAATTAAACGTTATATCAGGTGTGTTTTTATCTTCATACTGTGACTTGCGTATTGTAGAATATTCTGTAGTGTGATATGCAATTTTACCTTGTTCATTAATTATTATATCAGGGATGCTAATGGTGTAAGCACCATCTTTAAGAGTTTGTATAGAAGGAGTTAGTTTCTTAATGAAATAACTGCGCAGCTCATCCTGTGTATTTTCTACTAATCGCGTATTTGCATTTTCACCGTCGTTGTAAAAAACGTAAATCTTTCTTCCGTTTATTTTGGAATAAAATATTCTTTCGCGAAGTACTGTTTTTTCACGACCCGTCTGCGGGTCAACCGCTATACTCGTATCTCTGTATAAAATCCGATCAATGGTATTGCCTTTATATTGAATTGTCTCTGTTTGCTGCGCAACAGCAGATTGGCAGATAATGAATAACAAACTAATGAGTGATACTACCCGCATAAGAAGGCTATTTAGTGAGCTATATAAATATATGTATTTTTTCTAATTAGCGTACATTAAAATATCCTTCCGGGTTCCCGACCTCGAAAGAAAAAGTATAGCTGCCAAGGTATGGGGTGGCTTTTTCGTGAAAAATGAAAGGAGTGTAATGCATATCACCTATGGCATTGGTCAGCTTTTCATCCGCAGTATTTCGAATTTCCAATGGTATATCCAGATAGCCTTCGTTCCTATGCATGGATTTTCCGGGTTTCAACCGAGAGATGCCGTTTGTTTCGAAATACACGATTTTCCCTGCCTCACTCACTACCATATTATTAATGCGGCATTCATAAAAACCTTCAGGTAATAGTTTCATTTCTGCTTTGATAGCTACTTTAAGCAGGTCTTGAAATTTTTTATATTCTGTTGTCCAGAGTTCAATTGATTTGATATCTGTAATCTCATCATTCGGATGGTCTTTATAGAAATAAATTTCTTTGCCATTTAGCAGAACCGGCCTTGGTTTATCTATAGTTACTGTTTCCTCTTTACAGATTTCAGGAGTAATGACTTTTGCCAGTTTTGTTTTAGGCTTGCTCATCACTATTACATCGCCGTTCGGAGTTGTAATAACTTGCCCAGTATCGACTGTTGATGCAATACAAGATAAAGAGGTAAATGCTAATGAGATAGCAAAGAAGAGTTTCATAAGTGTGAATTTGAAATAAAGATATAATTTTTATGCAATGTGGTTAATCGGGCATGTAAATTGAAGTGATAGTTTGGTGAAGCAAGTAACGATTAAGGAGAACAGTGTTTTGGCGAGAATTGGAGCACGTGCATTACGTACCAGTAACGTGGCTTTAGTGATAAGAAGAACCATTTATCTGCATGGAACGAGCAGTGAAAGCTTCATGTCAAATAAAAAATGGTTATTGCATGAATTGAAACATGTAGAACAATACGAACGGTATGGGGTTGTTCGTTTTCTGTTACTGTATCTCATGCAAACCATAGGTTATGGCTATTACAATAATAGATTTGAAGCTGAAGCAAGGAACTCGGAGAATGATGCTTATATGCTGACTAAATACAGCATAAAGAAAGGCCGGAATTGATTCCGGCCTGTTTATATTATTTCAACTAAAGCGTTATTTTTTTGTAAGAGCTAAATCAAGCACCTCTTTCATTTCTGATACAAAGTGGAATTTCAGGCCTTTGATATAGTTCTTGTCTATCTCTTCAACATCTTTTTGATTTTGGTCGCAAAGAATAATATCCTTGATACCGGCACGTTTTGCAGCCAGAATTTTTTCCTTGATACCACCTACAGGCAGTACCTGCCCGCGTAGTGTTATCTCTCCTGTCATAGCAAGATAAGGCTTCACTTTGCGGCCGGTGAAGGCAGAAGTTAGTGCAACGAGCATAGTGATGCCTGCACTCGGGCCATCTTTGGGCACTGCACCTTCGGGCACGTGAATGTGTATGCTCGATTCTTCAAATTTTTCGGCAGGAATACCGTATTCGGAAGCGTGAGACTTGAGGTAGGTTAATGCTGTCGAAGCACTCTCTTTCATTACATTACCCAGGTTGCCTGTAAGGTTAAGGACACCTTTGCCTTTTGAAAGGCCAGTTTCAATGAAAAGAATATCACCACCTACATAAGTCCAGGCTAAGCCAACCGCAACGCCTGCTGGGTGGCCTTTGGTATATATATCGTTGTTGAATTTAGGTTTGCCCAATACATCTTCTACCTGTTCGGCAGTTACCTGCGGGTTTACTTTTTCGTCCATAGCTACTTGCTTAGCTACGGAGCGCATAATACTTGCCACAAGCCTGTCAAGCTCACGTACACCTGATTCACGGGTGTACTCCTGTATCATTTTATTCAACACTTTATCGTTGAATTTCAATGGAACTTTAGTTAAGCCGTGTAATTCTTTTTGTTTCGGTACGAGGTGACGTTTGGCTATCTCTGTTTTTTCTTCCATCGAGTAGCCGGTAAGCTGAATGATCTCTAACCTGTCGCGTAGCGCGGGTTGAATATCGGCTAAACTATTAGCTGTGGCTATGAACAATACTTTAGATAAATCAAATTCAAGTTCAAGGTAGTTGTCGTAGAAAGAATTGTTTTGCTCAGGGTCTAATATTTCGAGCAATGCAGAACTCGGGTCGCCACGAAAATCTTTACCAATTTTATCTACTTCATCCAATATAAAAACAGGGTTTGCTGATTTTACTTTACGGAGCGATTGGATAACTCGCCCCGGCATTGCACCGATATATGTTTTGCGATGGCCGCGTAATTCACTTTCATCGTGAAGCCCGCCAAGGCTCAAACGAACATATTTTCTGTCAATAGCATTAGCTATACTACGGCCGAGAGATGTTTTACCAATACCCGGAGGGCCGACAAAACAAAGTATCGGCGATTTCATATCGCCTTTTAATTTCAATACGGCCAGATATTCGAGGATGCGGTCTTTGATCTTGTCCATGCCGTAGTGGTCATCATCCAGTATTTTTTGTGCTTTCTTCAGGTCGTAGCTATCCTTTGTGTAGTTATTCCACGGAAGGTCGAGCATCAGGTCGAGGTGGTTATATATTACAGAGTAGTCGGGCGTGCTTGGATGCATGCGCTGCAACTTTTCAATGTTCTTCTGAAACAACTCCTGTGCCGCTTCGGGCCATGTAATACCTTCTGCGCGTTTTTGCAAATCATTTATCTCCCTTTCATTAGGGTCGCCACCCAACTCTTCGCGAATAGATTTCATTTGCTGTTGCAGGAAATATTCGCGTTGTTGTTTGTCTATATCAGCACGGGTCTTATTGGTTATCTCATTCTTGAGCTCCAGCAATTGCAATTCTGATTGTAATAATTGCAATAATTTTTCGGCACGTTTCCTCACATCATTTTCTTCGAGCAGTGCTTGCTTCTCAGTAAGCTTAGCGCTGAGGTTAGATGCCACATAGTGTACAAGAAATGACTGGTGCTCTATGTTGCGCAATACTATGCTCGTTTCATTAGGCATATTAGGCGACTGCTGTGCTATCAGTTCAGATTGTTCTTTGATAGACGAAACCAGTGCCTCGAACCCTGCATCATTTTTAGGGAAGTTGTCTTCGAGATATTTTATGCGCGCTGTAAAGTAAGGGTCGGTTTGTGTGTACTCCTCTATTTTGAAACGCATACGCCCCATGATGAATACCGTAGTATTACCATCAGGCATTTTGATTTGCTTTACAATTTTGGCAAGTGTGCCTACTTCGTAGATTTCGTTAACGGAAGGGTCATCATTGTTGCCATCCTTTTGTGCTACAACACCTATCCATTTACCATTTTTCTGAGCTTCAGTTATTGCTTTTACAGATTTATCGCGTGCAACGGTTATAGGTAATACTACATTTGGGAACAACACTGTATTTCGCAATACTACTACGGGCAGTTCTGTAGGTAGGTTACCTTTTTCCTGGTCATCCATCTCGTCTTCACCCAACGGAACAATCGGCATAAATTCTACTTCTTGCTCCGTTTGATTCAAAAACATATCTAACATTGATTTACTATCCAGCATCTTAATATGACAATATTTCTTTTATACCCGTAAAACGGAGTGTAAAGATATAGTCAAGCATTATGCCAAAGGGGGATAAACTGCAATTTTTGCAGGTTGGGCATTAAAAAAGGCGCTTATGGCGCCTTTTTACTATTTTAAAACATCTGATAAAGTCTTATCTAAGTCGCCTTCACGTAAATCCTGTGCTATAATTTTCCCTTGTGGGTCGACAAGGAAGTTGGATGGGATAGACTGTATCCCATAGGTTCGGGCTGCTATAGATTCCCAACCTTTCAGGTCACTGATATGCGTCCAGGAAAGGCCGTCTTTAGCTATCGCCTGCATCCATTTATCCTTATCATCGTCCAGTGAAACACCCAATACTGTGAAGTTTTTGTTTTTGTATTTGTTGTATGCCGCTACAACATTTGGATTTTCATGTCGGCAAGGCGCGCACCATGATGCCCAAAAATCAACTAAAACATATTTTCCTTTGAACGATGATAATGTTACTTGCTTCCCGTCAGGGGTGGTAAGGCTGATTTCAGGTGCCTGAGCGCCTATACCCGGAGCTGATGGTTGCTGTGCAGGCTGTTGTTGTGTCTCGCCTTTTAAAATCGGGCTAAATTTAGCGGTATAATCTTTGGTAAGTTTCGCATTGGGAAAACGCGCATTTATGTTTTGCATAAATACCTTAAGATATTCTTTTTCTGCAGGACCATTTAAAAAACGAACGGCAAAAACCGCATTGGGCAATGATTTAGTGGTATCAGCATATTGCTCGATGTATCTTGTGAGCTGGAAATTCATTTCCTGAAAATCATTTTGTGCAACCTGCAACATACTGTCTTTGCCCTGTGCTTTCAGTGTATCCATCACTACATACATGGTCTTGAAATCCCTCATGCTTTCGCGTATAACTGTGAGAAATTTAGCCAGGCTTTCTGACGCTACCGAACCTGTTATTTTGCAGGTTTCGATTCGGTCCCAATCCCCTGCAATGGTGATATTGTTGTTATTTACGCTATCTGTAGAAAATGCGATGTTTTTATTTGGGTTAGTAGAAAAGCTGATACGATAAATTGACGCTTCAGGAGCTGTGCCGGACAATTCAAAACTACCGTCAGCCTTTGTTTCGGTTGAGTCGATAGCAGTAACATTTTCAATGCCTATTTCATACAAATAAGCTGTTTGGACAGGCATATTTGTAATATTACCTAACACATGAAATTTATTGCCCCCTGTTTTACAGCCTGCAAAAACCAGAGCTATGATTACTAACGGCAAAAGCTTATTAAGCTGCATTATTCTTGATTTTTTAGGGTGCAAACCTAATTAATTATTCGCGTAGTAAGCTAATTGACAGATTTATGCCATTTTTGGGGTGATTTTATCGGATATAATACCTTAATGACAATTGCCTGACACAAGGTTTTTTTATCCGATAGATATTTGTGTAGGAATGAACATATTTAAGTTATTTATACCGACGATTGTAGCCGTTAGCCTGATTTTTGCCTCATGCGAAAAGCACGACACCCCCATCTCATTACCTGAGAAAAATAGTGCTGCCCACGCAACTGTAGATATGGGTGAAGATTACACAGACCAGATTTTTTATGATATTGAAACCCAAAAAGTTGTATACACCAGTGCAGTAAACAGCTGGGACTTAGCTTTTGAGGCTAGCCCGTCAGGATATCATATTTTCATGAATGAGGGCAAAATGATGTTCGCATATAATACTCATGAAACTAATATGGATAAGGTGAACGCACCACCAAAAATCAAAGACTCTGAGTGGGGTTTTGATGCTTCATGTGGTTTGCCTGATTCTACAGGCATAGGCGATTGCAGGATGTCGAGAGGCTCAGGTTCTAAAAATGAAGTGTACATATTGAAGCTAAATTCTACACTCGTACCGGATACTTTTAAGAAGATGCAGATATTGGCGGTTACAGAAGATAAATATGTTATTGCTTATGCCGATTTGAAGGGTGGCCCGATAAAAACAGTTACCATACCTAAAAATGACAATTATAATCGCGTATATTATTCTTTGGTTGATAATGCGCTTACCAACCCTGAACCGCCAAAGAATACATATGATATAGTGTTTACCCGCTACATGATTATTTTCTACAACAACCCTTTGTTAAAGGCATTTCAGCCTTATTTGGTAAGCGGTCCGTTACTTAACCCGATGAATGTTACAGCAATTTGTGATTCTCTTACTCCGTATAAAAATATAACAGCTGATAAAATACCGACAATAAAGCTATCCAACCACCGCGATGCTATCGGGTATGATTGGAAAAGTTATGATTACATTAAAGGCCGTTATACTGTGAAACCGGAAAAGGTATATATCATCAAAACAAGGAGTAACTATTATTACAAACTCCATTTCCTTGATTTTTACAGCCCGCAGGGCGTGAAGGGAAGCCCTTCGTTTGAGTTTGAGCGCATCCTATAGTTGCCAGACAGCAATAAGATAATTTGATGCAGTGTATGAAAATAGGCTGATAAATATTATTTTCATACCCTACGTAAATTTCAAGTTTATGAAAAAAGCATCCCTTCTTTTCTGCTTTATCCTTGCTGGTGGTATTGTATCTGCCCAAGATGCCGGGGACAATAAAACAATAATGAATTACAACGGGCACTGGTATGTGCCGGGTGATAATGCGCTGGACAAAGAGGCGCTTCACTATCAACAACTGATAAAAGAAAAGTCGGCATTTGATACCCTTGCCAAAAGCCTTGATTATGTGGTGAGCAGGGACCAGTATGACAGGGTAGCAAAAGACCTGGATTTACTGTACAAAGATGAAACTCTGAAGTATAATAATGCCACATTGGTAACACCGCTCAGTGACTATGTAGAACTGACCAAAATGGTAAGAACAAATGTAGTTGGTAATGATAACTACCGCAGGCAGTTTGCATTAATATCATCAAGAGTGATAAAAGCGAGGAGGGAAGGCTGGAGTGATGATTTGTATATGTATGTACTCAGGGAATCTATCATCGGGACACTTAATTTTCTTACAGAAATGAGCCGCAATGATGCAGCGTTGAAACTGGCATTGGCTGAAATTAAGATGGATCAGCGTTATCAAGATTGCAACTATAATATTGTAGCTGATGCGAAAATGATGGATGACCCGGATATGCAAATGTTTATTTGCGACAGGATGGAATATATACTGGGCGCTGATATTTACAGGTATAGGGAGACTATGCCAGGTGTAATAAAGAACTACGATAAACGCAAAAAAGAAAGTGCTGAGTTGATGGGCTGGTTAATACAACGCAGCACACAGGATAGGGTGAAATTTATAGTGCCGGTTAGTTTTAGTCACAACATGGCGGATAAGAAAAATGAAGAACACCTGATGCTGAATAAGAATACGGAATGGTATGTATTCTTGTTTTACAAAGGTCTACTGTATTACTCTGATGCTCTGCCAAAATGTGACAATAAAACTGACGTGACAATAATGTATAAACAGTAGCACATGAGGGTTTTTCTGGTATTACTGTTTTCTATTTGCTCAACCGTATCTTTGCCCCAAAAGGATACGGTTTTTTCATGCAGATATTATTTAGTTTGTATTTTTGACGATAATTATTAATTCATGAAGAATATAAACAAAATCCTTCTTTTGCTGTTGACAGTTTGCTTTGCCAATAACTCTTTTGCTGCAGCCGGAGATACATCAATCATATTCTACGACTATTGGTGGAAGAAATGCGATAAGGATATTGCACATTACTACCGCGTAAAATACAAAGACGGAGACATGTGGCATACGCAAGATTTCTATTTTGCAGAAAACTCTATGCAAAAGGAGGTAACGTATTCTGACGATAGTCTTACTATACAGCAAGGCATGGTGTATAGTTATCATCCGAATGGGAAATTGAAACAAAAGGCACGTTACATTGATGGAAAGATGGAGGGCATAGTAAAAGGCTATGATACTTTAGGCCGTCTGATAGATTCGGGGCTATATAAAAAAGGCATACCATATAAAGCCCATTTCAAATGGGATGCAAAGGGGAATGTCATATTTAAAGGCTTATATGATGCAGAAGGGTATGGCGTAGGGCAGGAATGGCAATATTTTCCTGATGGGAAGATATCATCTTACGGTATAACATCGGTAGAAGCTAAACGTGATAGTATATGGACTTATTATTATAATACTGGTGTGATGAGCTGTCAAGATTTTTACGACCATGGACAGCGTATGGGCAGGATTTGCTACAACGATAAAGGTGAAAAATATGATGCTAATTGTGATGATTTGCCTGCAAGGCCAGTAGATAAAGAAGAAACAATAAGTAACCGTTTTGGGCAACGTTACTCGGATATTAAAGAAGGAAATATCGGAGATCAATTTTTTACATTTAAAAAAGGTGCATATACTGTTTTGAAAGTGTCTGTTGATGAAAAAGGTAAAATGACAAATGTTGAAATAATGCATAAGATTCATCCCAAGGTGGACAAATTAATCATTGATATATATACAGGTATAACAAAGTTCAAACCAGCAACAGACGGAAACAGACCTATATCTGCCAGTTTTGAACAATATTTCCCTTTGTTCGGATTGTAGATAGAATAATTAAAATGTATTTTAAAGGAAACTGTAATTCTTTTACAGTTTCCTTTTGAGTTTTAGCCGCGTAACCTTACCTTTGCGCAAAAATTGGGGGAAGCTATGTTTTGACCTCATTTTTTGAAGTAAAAAATCATTCTTTTTATATAATTGAATCTTATGCCAAACGTTGGTAAAATCAAGCAAATTATCGGTCCGGTAATAGACGTGTATTTCAGTGCAGAAAATAAATTACCGGAAATCTACAATGCCCTCGAGTTGACTCGTCCTAACGGAGATAAACTGGTATTGGAAGTACAGCAGCACTTGGGTGAAGATAGCGTACGTTGCGTAGCGATGGACGGTACTGAAGGTCTGGTACGTGGTATGGAATGCGTAGATACAGGTAAAGCGATAGCAATGCCGATAGGTGAACAAATTAATGGCCGTCTGTTCAATGTAACAGGTGATGCTATCGATGGTTTGCCTCAGCCTAACAAAGCGAATGGCCGTCCTATACATGCTAAACCTCCAAAATTTGAAAACCTGAGTACAGCTACAGAAGTACTGTTTACAGGTATCAAAGTTATCGACCTTATTGAGCCTTATGCAAAAGGTGGTAAGATTGGTTTGTTCGGTGGTGCGGGTGTAGGTAAAACCGTATTGATCCAGGAGCTTATCAACAATATTGCGAAAGCATACTCTGGTTTGTCAGTGTTTGCAGGTGTGGGTGAGCGTACACGTGAAGGTAATGACCTGATGCGCGAAATGATCGAAGCAGGCATCGTGAAATACGGTGAAAAATTCAAACATAGCATGGAAGAAGGTGGCTGGGATTTATCAGCTGTTGACCAGAATGAACTAAAAGATTCTAAAGCAACATTCGTATTCGGTCAGATGAACGAACCACCGGGTGCTCGTGCACGTGTGGCATTGTCTGGTTTGACTATTGCAGAATATTTCCGTGATGGTGATGGTACAGGTAAAGGAAAGGATATCCTTTTCTTCGTAGATAATATCTTCCGTTTCACTCAGGCAGGTTCTGAGGTGTCTGCACTTTTGGGTCGTATGCCATCAGCTGTGGGTTATCAACCTACTTTGGCTACTGAAATGGGTCTGATGCAAGAACGTATCACTTCAACTAAGAACGGTTCTATCACTTCAGTACAAGCGGTTTACGTACCTGCGGATGACTTGACCGATCCCGCTCCGGCAACAACTTTCGCCCACTTAGATGCGACTACGGTATTAAGCCGTAAAATTGCTGACTTAGGTATTTATCCTGCGGTGGATCCATTGGATTCTACATCACGTATCCTTACTCCGCATATCGTTGGTGATTCTCACTACAACACAGCTAACCGTGTTAAATTGATATTGCAGCGTTATAAAGAGTTACAAGATATCATCGCAATCCTTGGTATGGATGAATTGAGTGACGAAGATAAAATGACAGTACAACGTGCCCGTAAAGTGCAACGTTTCTTGTCACAACCATTCCATGTGGCTGAACAGTTCACAGGTTTGAAAGGTGTGTTGGTACCAATCGAAGAAACAATCCGTGGTTTTAATATGATCATGGATGGTGAAGTGGATGAATATCCTGAAGCAGCGTTCAACCTAGTAGGTACTATCGATGATGCGATAGCAAAAGGTAAGAAACTGATGGAACAAGCTAAAAACTAAGGTTAATGCAATTAGAAATATTAACACCCGAACACAAAGTATATAGCGGCGACGTTTACGGTATTCAATTACCGGGCATCGAGGGTTCTTTTGAAGTACTTGATAACCACGCACCTATTATCGCTTCTTTGGGCAAGGGTAAAATGAAAATCATCAAAGACAAAAACTCAACTGAACAGTTCGAAATTTCAGGTGGTTTTGTTGAAGTATTAAACAACAAAGCAAGTGTGCTGATTGAAAGCGCCACTGCTCTTGATTGATAATATTCTTAAAGAATAGCTAAAGCCGGGTGTACCCCGGCTTTCTTTTTGGGTTTAACTTTTTACTTTTACCAAGTAGTGAACCTGTCCTTTTTTATAGCCCGCAGGTATCTTTTAAAACAAAAAGGTACATTCTCGTCGTTCATCATCAAATTGGCGATTGCGGCTACTGCTATAAGCGTGGCTACTATGATTGTGGCATTGGCATTTGTATCGGGGTTTAAATATGAGGTGAGGGAGAAGTTGTTCAGCTTTTGGGGGCATATACATATCGAACCCAGAAGTATCAATAACTCTTCTATCATCACTCCAGACCCAATACTAAGAGATACTAAACTGGAAAGGCAGATAAAGAATACGCAGCATATTACAGCTGTTGTACCCATTGCCATACGCCCCGCTATTATCAATGCCAACCAGATAATGGAAGGTATAAGTTTGAAAGGGGTGACTGCTGATTATCATTTACCCAAAAATGTAGATGTTAGTGGAAGGGAAATTGATTTTAACGATACTACTTACTCAAAAGAGATAATGATATCTGAAGCAACAGCAAAGAAGATGTTGCTGAAGCGTGGAGATAATGTACAAATATGTTTTGTAGAGCCGGGTGGTGGTTCGCCCAGGATACGTAAGGTAAGTGTTGCAGGTATTTATCATACCGGCATGGAGGAGATAGATAAAAGCTATGCTTTGTGTGATTTAAGACTACTGCAGCGCATCAATAACTGGCAACCCGATGAAATAAACGGCTACCAGATAACGGTTGATGATGAACGATTAGCAGATACACTTTCATGGCAGATATTCAACAACTATATACAGCCACCGCTTACGACATATACAATGATGGATATATTCCCCAATATATTCGACTGGTTGAATTTGCAGGATGTAAATGCAGAGGTGATTATAGCCATCATGGCAATTGTAGCTGTAATCAATCTTGCGGTAGCATTATTGATACTGATTGTAGAGCAAATGCGAATGATAGGCATACTCAAAGCTCAGGGTATCAGCCGTAGCGGATTGCAAAAAATATTTCTCTACCATGCTGCGTTAATATCAGGTATAGGTGTAATTGCAGGTAATGTTATTGCACTTGGGTTATATTTCTTGCAGAAACAAACAGGTTTTTTGAAGTTGACCGAAGAGATGTATTCGATGAAGCATGTGCCTGTAAGACTGATATGGTGGCAGCCCGTGTTGATAGATATTGTTACCATATTACTCTGCATACTTTGTATGTGGTTGCCATCGTTGTATATTCGTCGAATACAGCCTGCGAAGGTGTTGCAATTCAAATAAATTGAACCTGAAAGAAAAGTATAGAGCCATTTGCCAAAAGTATACCGACGTTCCGCTATTCCTGCAGGACTGGTGGATGGACATTGTTTGCCCTGATTGGGATGTGGCTATTGAAATGAATGGCGATAACGTTGCAGGTGTTTGGCCTTATAACAAAGAATCGAAATTAGGCGTATCATTATTGCGCACACCAAAGCTTACACCATACCAGGGGCCTTATGTCTCTTATCCAAAGGACTTAAAACAAGTAAACAGGGACGGATTTGAAAATGATACAATTGCAGCGTTACTGAAACAATTACCTGATGTAAAGGTTTGGAACATTGCCACGCTACCCGGTATAAAACAAGCAGGTTTATTCAAGCACGCTGGTTTGGAAATAAGCACAAAGCAAACTTTTCTTATTGACTTAAGGCAGGACGAACAGGTTTTATTATCTAACATGAAAGAAAGCCTGCGAAGAAATATAAAAGCTGCAACTGATTTTGAGATTGTAAATGACTCGTCACTTTTACCGCAATTATATCAATACCAAAAACATACACTCAGCGCTAAAGAAGTAATGCAATCGCATTCGTTGGCTGATATGCAAAACCTGATGGATGGATGCATGCAACGAAACTGTGCCTCATTGTGGGCAGCTAAAAAAGGTAATGAGGTATTAGCGATTGTATGGAATGTGTGGGATGCAGAGCACAGTTATTATTTTATGGGGGCACAAAAACCCGGTAATGATAATTATAAAGCCATGCCTGCTCTATTATGGCATTGCATAAAAGAGGCTAAAGCAAGAGGTAATTCCATCTTCGACCTTGAAGGGAGTATGGACCCAGGAGTAGAAAAATTCTTCAGGAGCTTTGGTGCCACCAGAGAATTGTATTTAGTACTGAAAAAGAACAACTCTTTACTTTGGAAGGTGAAAGAGAAATTGAGAGGCTAAATCTGTCAAATCCAAGTCTTTTATATATTCAATTTGTCAATACTTGATGTTTAAATAAGACATTTTGTCCCATATTGCAGGGCTGGCAAAATTATTGCCCATACATTTGCACAATGTTTTTTAAAAAGAAGAA
Source organism: Bacteroidota bacterium (assembly GCA_018267965.1). Classification (GTDB taxonomy): domain Bacteria; phylum Bacteroidota; class Bacteroidia; order Chitinophagales; family Chitinophagaceae; genus Polluticoccus. The sequence continues at coordinate 695,977 of JAFDXK010000002.1, forward strand.
GTCAATGAGTGATAATACATCTGAAAAAGAGCAGTTTATGAATGAAAATACCGACAACATGGCACAAAATAACGATGCGATGGAAGAGGCTATTGCCCATGAATTGAATGTTGATGATAGTGTGAGTGGTATGCAGCATTTGGATGATGAAGTGGGTGAAGAAAGTGAACTGGAAAGGGCAAAAGCTGAAACAGAAGAATATAAAGACAAATATGTGCGCTTAGTTGCAGAGTTTGACAACTTTAGAAAACGTAACGCAAAAGAGCGTATTGAGTTGATACAAACTGCAGGTAAAGACGTCGTGCAATCACTATTAGAAGTTTTGGATGATTGTGACCGTGCACAAAAGCAATTGGAAACATCGGATGATCTGGCTACTATAAAACAAGGTGTAGGCTTAGTTTTTGGCAAGCTGCGCAGTACACTTATAAGTAAAGGCCTGAAGAAAATGGAAAGCATAAACAAGACATTTGATGCAGACCTGCACGAGGCTATTACAGAAATACCGGCTGCTAATGAAGAGATGGTAGGGAAGGTGATTGATGAGATCGAGCCGGGATATTACCTGAATGATAAACTGATTCGTTTTGCAAAAGTGGTGGTTGGGAAATAAGATATAATTAGACTATGGCAAAAAGAGATTACTACGAGGTATTGGGTGTAAGCAAATCTGCGAGCGCTGACGAAATAAAGAAGGCATATCGCAAGATTGCTATGCAATACCATCCTGATAGAAACCCGGGCGATAAAGCTGCTGAAGAAAAGTTTAAGGAAGCTGCGGAAGCTTATGATGTTTTGAGCAGTGCTGATAAAAAAGCACAGTACGACCGTTTTGGCCATGCGGGTATGGGTGGTGCTGCAAGTGGCGGTTACGGTGGCGGACCCGGTGGTATGCGTATGGAAGATATCTTCCAGAATTTCGGCGATATTTTCGGTGATGATATGTTTGGTAGTTTCTTTGGCGGTGGTGGCCAAAGAGGTGGTGGTCGCAGGCAGGGCACACGAGGCGCTAATCTGCGAGTAAAACTGAAAATGAACTATGCTGAGATTGCTAATGGTGCGAACAAAAAAATAAAAGTTAAGAAATATGTACCATGTAATACCTGTACAGGTACTGGTGCAAAAGATAAAAGCTCGGTACAAACTTGCGGAACATGTGGTGGTAGCGGACAGGTAAGGAAGGTTACGCAGACATTCCTGGGGCAAATGCAAACAGTTACTACTTGCCCTACTTGTAATGGAGAGGGTATGCAGATAACGGCTAAATGCGGTTCGTGCAAAGGAGAAGGTCGTGTGTATGGTGAAGAGACCATTACGATGGATATACCTGCCGGTGTACAGGATGGTATGCAGCTAAGTATGGGAGGTGCAGGTAATGCCGGTGAACGTGGAGGACCTCCGGGAGATTTGCTGATATTGATAGAAGAGGAGAAGCATCCTCAATTAAGGCGTAATGAATTGGATGTTATCTATCATTTACATCTTTCATTCCCAGAGGTGGTATTGGGAACGCAGGTAGAGGTGCCAACTATAGATGGCAAAGCCAAAATTAAAATACCCGCAGGAACACAGAGTGGTAAGATATTCAGGTTGAAAGGGAAAGGCTTCCCTGCATTCCAATCCTATGAAAAAGGAGATCAGCTTGTAGAAGTGAATGCGTGGTCGCCACAGCATTTGACAGACGAAGAGAGAAGGATATTGGAGAAGCTAAAAGATGCCAACAATTTTAAGCCCGGACCTGATGCTGAAAAATCAAAAGAAGACAGGAGTCTTTTCGATAAAATAAAAGACGCGTTTAGTTAATTCGGGCTGCATGCAGCCCTTTATTTTTCTTGATAAAGCAGCATTCTAATAATTTGAACACGATATTATCATACACAGCTGATAGAATTAGCTTTCTGATGCTACTTCCTCTACTGTTTGTATGGAATATTGGTTTTTGTCAGGAAAAACCGCTGAATGTTGTCTTTGAAACTACTTTTGATAAGCCTGATGAAATTGATAACTGGAAAGTGTCGGGACGAGTAAAGGCAGTTGAGAAAGATGGAAGACATGTATTGAGGATAGTAAACGGACAGGTTATCATAAAATTGCCCGAAGCACAGTTACGAGGTAAATCTGTTACTGTAAGATGTAAAGTAAAAGCAAAATCGGTAAGCACGCCATTATATGGATGGACGGGAGTAAAAGTAATGCTACATACTTCATTGCCATGGGATGATATGTGGCCGCAGGCTGATTTGCCCGTTGGTACATATGATTGGAAAGATGCTGAAATCAAATCAATAATACCATTTGAAACGGATTCCGTTGAACTGGTATTGGGTTTGCAGGATGTAACAGGTAAGTTATGGATAGATAGTTTGCAGGTTTTTTGTGAAGAAGAAATAACAAAAATTGAATTAGATCCTGATTTGCAGAAGCCTTTTACCATGGGAGGAGATAGGATGAGATATAGGGGTGTGATGGTGCCGACATTGCTTGCTGATTCAGACCTGTATGAATTAGCTAAATGGAATGCAAACCTTATAAGGTGGCAGATCACTAGCAATGGCTTCAGCTTCTCTGCCGAGGAACTAACTCACAAAGAGTCATATTACAGAATGGTAGACTTAGCTTTAAGAAGAGGTGATGAAATTATAGCATTATGTGAAAAGCTGGGCATAAAAGTTGTAATTGATCTTCACGAATTGCCGGGAGGACAATATAATGGAACCAGTGTGAATACTTTATTTAAGGACAAAGAGTGGCAGGATGTATTTAGGAAGGTATGGAAGCAAATAGCTGAACGTTACAAAAATAACTCTACAGTAGTAGGCTATGATTTAGCTAACGAACCGATTGAGGGGTCAGTACCAGATGGTGTTATGAATTGGTATCAATTAGCTACGGCTACAGCTATGGACATCAGAGCTATTGATAAACAACACTCTATTATTTTTGAAGGGTCTCCCAGGGGATTACTTGAAGCGCTATGTACATTACGACCGATACCTGTGCCTGGTATGGTATACAGTTTACATTATTACTCTCCTGCGCGATTTACATTACAGAATATTGATAAGGAGACAGAATACATATCATACCCCGGAAATATTGATGGACATGAATGGAATATTGAAACGATTCGTAAGTCAATGCAAGCCGTAATTAGATGGCAAAAAAAATACAAAACTCATGTTTATGTCGGGGAGTTCAGCGCTATCAGGTGGGCTCCGGCTCAGAGTGCATATTATTATATGAACGATTGCATCACATTGTTTGAAGAAGCAGGATGGGATTGGAGCTATCATGCATTTAGAGAATGGAGTGGGTGGAGTGTTGAATACGGCAATAGAAGGTCTGATGATAAACCTTCGGTAGAAGTAACTGAACGTAAACGATTATTGTTAAAATACTTCTCTAAAAACGTGCAGTAGTAGATATAACGTTGATTTGGCCCAAGAATAATCTGGTAGACTTACTGAAGAACTTAAATATTCCTGATTTTACTTTTACATACATTGTAGTATTGGTACTGTTAAGTTGCAAATAGCTGATCTATAATTTCATGCCCTGGGTAGCCAGTTTATAGCCCGTGTTTTTTAAAGTTGCCTGTTGTTTTACATCCCATAGCAAGGGGTTAGTATGATTGAAGTGTATGAAATATATCTTGCTTTTAGTTTGTCTATCCTGTTGTTCGAACAGTTTCATTGTTTCAACACAAAAAGGATGGGGTACTTCATCCATTCTTTTGCCGGGTAGTTCTTTCTCGTTATAAAACGTTGCATCCAGCAAAGCATAGTCTACTGAATTTACCTGTGTAATGATGTCTTTATCCCATTTTGCCCATTTATTGATATCTGGTATAAACAGGTAAGACTTATTAATAGTGTTTATTTTGAACCCTGCTGTTTCAGAGTATTCGTCACGATGGGGGATTATAAAGGCAGTAATGCTAATGCCGCTGGAAACTATATTTGGAGATTCTTCCTGAAGTGGTAATAATTCGATATTGTGCAGATTCACTAATTGGCTCCATGGGCCATTGTTTTCAAGGTAGGATTTCATTTTAGGCATTACGTAAACAGGTACATCTTTTGTGCCCATTACTTCGCGCCCTAATTGCATCAGCCCAGTGTAATGCCCTATATGCGCATGCGTAATAAATATACCGTCAGGCAGGTAATTGTATTTCCCTTTTGTGAGTGATTGAAAATATTGCAGTTGTTCTTTGATATCAGGTGTGGCTTCAAATAACCACCACTTATGATTTAGAGAATCTACTAGCGCTAAGCTTACAACAAATCTTTTGTTGGCGGGGTTCTTCCATGCTTTCCGGCAACATTCTTTTTTACATCCGAGATGGGGATAGCCACCATCCTGTGCTATGCCCAATACGATTATTTGCTGCGCATAAACACTATAGCTGCATAACGTCAATACAAACCAAGCAAATAGTGTTTTCATGCTATAAAGGAACGCTCACGCCTATGTTTAATACCATTTCGTAAGTGCCGAAGTTATGGTGTACTTTACCTTTATATATTTTCAATCCTGAATAGCGCGCGTAATCTAATTTGTTACAATACTCAAGGTAGCCATATTTAAAGAATGTAGCACGTACAACACCTTCTACAGCTGCATTCCAGCCACCAATCTGAAAATGAGGTTCATTGTCTTTATAGAAAAAGCTGTTCTCTACGTGTGGAATAACAGGTCCTAAGCCAATTTTTCCATAAGCATCTATCTTTATTCTTTCTTTTTTATCGTTAATCACCCGCCAGCGTTTTACAAAGTTGAATAGTAAGAAATTAGCGCCATTATTCAGGTAGTAATAAAAACCATTAGCATGATTGAACGTAATATTCATATTTGTAGGCTGCCCGTTCAATGTACCATCCAGATTTACTACTTGTCCTTCGTCAATAATATATTTAGTATGGTCGAAATTGATTTCGATACCTAAGCCTTTGTCGTCATTGAACATGTAGCCAAGCCTGTAATTGTATTGCGGTATACTGATGTTTTGTTTAAATATGCTTGTGGTATTCCATCCCGGCCTGTCAGAAGCTGTAACGTGACGAAGCGAATAATGGTTGTTTAACTCTGGTTGAGATACATGTATGGTGCTACGTGTATACCATTCTTTATTATATCCCCATGAGCCATAGATGGTATGTTTTCTCTTTTTTGTTTTATTACCGGGTTGAGCAAATGATTGTTGTGTGAACAATAACGATAGAAAAAAGAAAGCAATTATTCTGTTTGACATTTGTAATGATTTGAGTGCAAAAATAAAAAAGCTACTTGATTGGCGTGGTTTTATTATCCGTGATAAACTCTTGATGCTATTATCATCCCATTTTTTATTTCAAGAACTTCCGCAACCAGCATGTCCGGTTCACTATCTACCTGCCTGATGTACTCCATAAATACACGTTCGTCATTGGCAGTAAGTGTTGTGGTCTTATAATGTAATGTTGGCAACCTGTCGAAAGCATCCTGCCACCATGCTCTTAAAGCTATCTTGCCCTGCACTAATCCATTGGTCTCAGGATGGCGAATCTTAAGTTTCGGACTATAGTGTACTGCATTGTTGTCATATAAGGCAAGTAAATTCTCAAGATGATGGTCATTAAAAGCAGCGAACCATTTTTTTGCCATGTCTATATTATTATCAGAAGGCATATTAATTACAAATGCAATTAGATAATAAAGGTAATGGCATAAAACTGACTTTTGTCATTTTATATCCTGACAGACGTCATGTTTTATTTTTTGAAATGCTGCTACTATTGTTTTTAGTTTAAAAAAATAATATGCCATTTTATCATTCGTTAGGACATATTCCAGACAAGCGACATGTAGTATTTCGTGATGGGGGAGGCAAGTTGTACCAGGAAGAATTAGTAGGTACACAAGGTTTTAGTAGTCTTTCTTCATTAGTGTATCACATACATCCACCTACATGTGTAAGGCAAAAAGGTAAACCTTACTCAGTGCAACCTAAAATAGCTATTGAAAATAGTTTGAATGCGATGAGTTTTAAGGGCTTTGACGTAAAGCCAACTGAAGATTACTTGGAAAGCCGCAAAACGCTGTTTGTAAATAGTTCTATGCATATTGGGTTAGCTGCACCTACAAAATCAACACCATACTTCTTTAAAAATGCAGATGCCGACGAGTTATTATTTGTTCATAAAGGAAGCGGTAAGCTGCATACTATGTATGGCCAATTGCCTTTCAAATATGGTGATTATATATTGATACCAAGAGGAACGGTTTATAAAATTGATTTTGATACCGAGGATAACAGGTTGTTATACATTGAAGCATTTAGCCCGATTTACACACCCAAACGCTATCGCAACGAGTTCGGACAACTACAGGAACATTCGCCTTTCTGTGAGAGGGATATAAAGAGACCTCAAAATTTGGAAACGTACGATGAAAAAGGTGAATTCGATATCCTCATCAAAAAGAAGGGTACCATTTTCCCTTATGTGTATATGTATCACCCTTTTGATGTAGTAGGTTGGGATGGATACCATTACCCTTATACCTTTTCAATATTCAATTTTGAGCCATTGACTGGACGTATACATATGCCACCACCAATTCATCAATGTTTTGAAAATGCAGGATTTGTAGTGTGCTCGTTTGTGCCACGTTTGTATGATTATCATCCTGACGCAATTCCGGCACCATATCACCACAGCAATATAGATTCCGACGAGATACTCTATTATGTAGATGGTGATTTTATGAGCCGCAATAATATCCAGAAAGGGCAATTGACATTGCATCCTGGTGGTATTCCTCACGGACCGCATCCCGGAGCTATAGAGCGCAGTATTGGTAAGAAAGAAACTCAAGAACTGGCAGTGATGATTGACCCTTTTGCACCCGTAATGATAACTGAAGAGGCATTGAAAATTGATGTAAAGGATTATTACAAATCATGGCTTTTAGAAGAAGCATAAGTAGAATTAATTACACTAAATATTGACAATAAAATCAACAGTTATGTCAACAACAGCATTGAAAGAAGTAACTAATTATAATTACGGCCTTGAAAAAATATTTGATAAGGCACAAGACTTCTTACCGATTAACGGTACAGACTATGTAGAATTATATGTAGGCAATGCCAAACAGGCTGCACATTTCTATAAAACAGCTTTTGGCTTTCAGTCATTAGCATATGCAGGTTTGGAAACTGGGTTACGTGATAGAGTGTCGTATGTTTTGCAACAGGATAAAATTCGCCTTGTACTTACTACGCCATTGAAGTCTGATAATGCTATATCAGAGCATATCAAAAAGCATGGCGACGGTATAAAAGTAATCGCTTTGTGGGTGGATGATGCTCGTAAGGCTTATGAAGAAACCATTAAACGAGGTGCGAAATCTTATTTTGAGCCTATAGTAGAGAAAGATGACAATGGTGAGGTGGCGCGTGCCGGTATTCATACCTATGGTGAAACAGTTCACATTTTTGTGGAACGCAAAAATTATAAAGGAATTTTTCTACCCGGGTATACCGAATGGAAATCAGAATATAACCCGGGATGGACCGGTTTGAAATATATTGACCACATGGTTGGTAATGTGGAACTGGGCGGTATGAATAAGTGGGCTGAATTCTATGCGAACATCATGGGCTTTGCAAACCTGATAACGTTTGATGATAAGGATATTTCTACACAGTACACGGCCCTCATGAGTAAGGTGATGACCAATGGTAACGGACGTATCAAATTCCCGATAAATGAACCTGCGCAAGGTTTGAAAAAATCGCAGATAGAAGAGTATCTCGATTTCTATGAAGGTCCGGGTTGCCAGCATATTGCAGTTGCTACCGATGACATAGTTTTCACCATATCAGAAATGAGAAAACGCGGGGTAGAATTCTTGCACGTTCCCGGAGATTATTACGATACTGTAGAAGCTCGTGTGGGTGACATAGCAGAGGATATGAAAGTATTGAAGAGTTTAGGTATCATGGTAGACAGGGATGAAGAGGGATACTTGTTGCAGATTTTTACAAAACCTGTAGAAGACAGGCCTACATTGTTCTTCGAGATTATACAGCGAAAGGGTGCTAAGTCTTTTGGTAAAGGAAATTTCAAGGCTTTGTTCGAATCTATTGAGGCTGAACAGGCAAGAAGGGGTACACTTTAATTGTTGATAATACTAAACCATTTTATATGGATAACGTACAAAATACCATGTCGAAAGAAGAAGCTCTTTTGGCAAAGTTTGAAGAAAAAACGGCGGCAGGCGAAGCGATAGAACCGCGCGACTGGATGCCTGAGGCATACAGGAAGCACCTGATAAGGCAAATGTCGCAACATGCGCATTCGGAAGTAATAGGCATGCAGCCTGAAGGTAATTGGGTGACACGTGCGCCGAGTCTGCGAGCAAAACAAATATTGTTGGCCAAAATTCAGGATGAAGGCGGGCACGGTTTGTATTTGTATAGTGCTGCGGAAACATTAGGTATTACCCGAGATGAAATGATCGCTCAACTGCATAGCGGTAAGGCTAAGTATTCTAATATTTTCAATTATCCTACACTTAACTGGGCAGACATAGGTGCTATCGGCTGGTTGGTTGACGGTGCAGCAATTGTGAACCAAGTATCATTACAACGTACTTCATATGCCCCATATAGCCGTGCGATGGTACGCATATGTAAAGAAGAAAGTTTTCACCAAAGACAGGGTTACGAAATAATGGCCATTATGATGAGGGGTACAGCAGAACAGCGGGAAATGGCTCAAGATGCTATGAATCGCTGGTGGTGGCCTTCCTTAATGATGTTTGGCCCGCATGATACAGATTCTCCGCACTCTGCTGATGCGTTCAAATGGAAAATCAAACGCCATACAAATGATGAGCTTCGTCAGAAGTTTATAGATAAGACAGTACAGCAAGCGGAAGTAATAGAGCTTACTATTCCTGACCCGGATTTGAAATGGAATGAATCTAAGCAGTGCTACGATTATGGTAAGATAAATTGGGAAGAATTTTATCGTGTCATTAACGGGCATGGGCCATGCAACAAACAGCGCATGGATCATCATATTCGAGTACATAAAGAAGGTGCATGGGTACGCGAAGCTGCTGAAGCATATAAAAGCAAACAAAAGAATAAATCAATCAATTTAAACTAATTATTATGGCAACAGACACACAACTCGATTCATGGGAAGTATTCATGCAGAGCCGTGCAGGTGCTAATTTCATACACCAGGGAAGTATACATGCTTCTGATAAGAAAATGGCGTTGCAAAATGCACGTGATACCTATTCCCGTCGTGGAGAAGGAACAAGTATATGGGTAGTGCCTACTCATGAAATAGCAGCATCTGACCCTGATGATGCAGGTATGTTCTTCGACCCTTCGAACGACAAGATTTATCGAATGCCAACATTTTATACCATGCCTGAAGGGGCTAAAAATATTTAGTTATGACAAAGCAAGAAGCTTTATTCAAATACACGTTACGTCTTGGCGACAATGCGCTGATATTATCACAACGCCTTTCTGAATGGTGTAGCAATGCACCATTTATTGAAGAAGACCTGGCGCTTACGAACTTTGCACTAGATATGATTGGCCGAGCGCAAGCTTTCCTGAGATATGCAGGTGAGATTGAAGGTAAAGGCAAAATGGAAGATATGTTGGCTTATCGCAGGTCAGAAAGACAATACTACAATAACCAGATAGCAGAGCAACCTAATGGTGATTTTGCCTCTACAATGGTGCGTCAGTTGTTTGTCTCTGCATTCGAAATGTATTTTTTTGCAGAATTGCAAAACAGCAAAGATGCTACAATCGCTGCCATATCTGCTAAAACACTTAAAGAGGTAAAATACCATTTAGCGCATGCTGAAGATTGGGTGATACGTTTGGGTGATGGTACAGATGAAAGCCATAACAGGGTGCAAAAAGCTGTAAATGATTTGTGGATGTTTACCGGTGAGCAGTTTGAAATGGATGAGGTAGATAATTTACTTATAGCAGAAGGTATTGCAGTTGACCTCGATTCTCTAAGACCTCTTTGGAATAATTATGTTGAGAATATTCTGAAAACAGCTACTGCCGAAATTCCAAAAGATGAATTTATGCAGACTGGTAGCCGGAAGGGAATACACACCGAACATTTAGGACACCTGCTTTCTGAAATGCAATACTTACAAAGAGCTTATCCGGATGCAACATGGTAGCAGTGCAACATACTAGGCAAGAGATATTAGGCTATCTATCTGAAATAGCAGACCCTGAAATCCCGGTCATCACAATAGAGGAGATAGGGATGCTGCGAGACGTGAATATAAGTGATCAGGGTTGTGAAGTAATATTAACACCAACTTACACAGGTTGTCCTGCTATGGGTATTATTGAAGCTGACATCAAAGCACTGCTTCATGAAAAGGGGATTGAGCAAGTAACTGTTAAAATGGTTTACAATCCTGCATGGACAACTGATTGGATAAGCGAAGAGGCTAAAATAAAGATGAATAAATATGGTATTGCACCTCCGAAGCATTCATCATGCGGAAGTGTTGCTGATGCTGAAAAACATGTTCATTGCCCAAGGTGTGATTCGCAGGATACAGAAGTGGTGAGCAGGTTCGGAGCAACTGCATGCAAAGCATTATATAAATGCAATAGTTGTAAAGAGCCGTTTGAATATTTTAAGTGTCATTAGTAATCCATCGTAAAAGAATAAAGGGCTCTAAAAGGGCCCTTTATTTATATCATTGTTTTTGGATTATTCTTATACTGTCCCTTACTCTTCCGGATATTCACTGCCACTACTTTGTATTCAGGACATAGTGCTTCCGTATCAGTTACACTGGACGTGATATTGTTCAGCATTATTTCAGGGAAGTGGAATGTGCTGCTTAATACGCCCGGTTTTACTTCGTCTGTAATACGAGCTTTGATATCTACTTTGCCGCGGGCAGATTCTACGCATACCATATCACCTTCATTAATAAGGTGTTTGGCAGCATCTGCTGGGTTGATAAGCAGCACGTCATCTTTCAGTATCTCTACGTTTGGTGTGCGGCGTGTCATGGCACCACAGTTGTAGTGTTCCAGTTCGCGGTTGGTAGTGATGATGTAAGGGTATTCTTTACCATTCTTCACTATCTCTTCTGATTCTCTCCAATCGCTGTAAACAAATTTACCTTTACCACGTTTGAAGGTCTCAGTATGCAGTATCTCTGTGCCTTTACCGTCTTTAGCTACAGGCCACTGTTTACCATTCTCGCCCAGTTCATCCCATTTCACTCCTTCGAAGAAAGGAACGATTTGTGATACTTCTTCCAGTACCCAATCAGGATGGTATACTGCAGGTTGTTTGTAACCCATACGGTTCATAATGTCCACCATTATTTGCCCGTCAGATTTAGTACCTGCAATTGGTTCAACAACTTGCTGCACTCTTTGTATCCTGCGCTCGCCGTTAGTGAACGTACCGCTTTTCTCAAGGAAAGATGCTGCAGGCAACACTACAGTAGCCAGCTTAGCAGTTTCTGTCATGAACAGTTCCTGCACAACAAAGAGTTCCAGTTTGCTGAGTGAATCCACTACATAATGTGTGTTAGGGTCAGTTTGTCCCATGTCCTCACCAATTACCCACATAGCTTTCAGCCTGCCTTTTTGAGCAGCTTCATACATCTGCGGTATTTTATAGCCTATGTAGTTTGGCAGCTTGGCATTGTAGAAGAGTTCGTATTTCTGGTGTATTTCAGGAATAGTTACATCAAGGTAGCCAGCACCCTGATGAGGTTGACAGCCCATATCCGCAGCACCTTGTACATTATTTTGTCCGCGTAGTGGGTTCACACCTACGCCACGACGGCCAATGTTACCGGTTATCATGGCAAGGTCTGCTATCTGCATTACTGTGAATGTACCCTGCGAGTGTTCGGTTACACCCAAGCCATGGAATGACATCGCATTAGGAGCAGACGCATAAGCAACAGCTGCTTTACGAGCCAGTTCTTTATCCACACCCGTGATGGCGGATAGCTCATCCATATTCAGCTTCAACACATTGGCTTTGAAATCTTCATAGCCTTCAGTACGTGAATCAATAAATCCTTTATCCTCTAATCCTTCACTAATAATGTAATACAACAACATATTCAGCATGGCCACATTAGTGCCAGGGCGAAGCTGTAAATGGTATGTAGCATAATTAGCTAACTCGGTACGACGAGGGTCAATTACAATTGTCGGTTTGCCGCTGATAGCATGCTGTTTCAGTTTAGCGCCTGTTACAGGGTGTCCTGATGTTGGGTTAGCGCCAATCACCATAATGCAATCTGTAAATTTCAGGTCGATAATGGAATTGGTAGCGGCACCAGTACCGAAGGTACGTTGCATGCCTAAAGCGGTAGGCGAGTGGCATACACGCGCACAGCTATCAATATTATTGGTACCTATTACCGCACGAATGAATTTCTGCATCAGGTAATTCTCTTCGTTCGTACCACGTGCTGAAGAAACTCCGGCTATAGAATCAGGTCCGTATTTTTCTTTTATTTCTGTCAGTTTATTTGCTATGAAGTCATACGCTTCATCCCAGGTAGCTTCTACGAATTCACCATTCTTCTTGATGAGTGGTGTGCGCAGACGGTCGGGGTGATTGTAGAAGGCAAATGCGTAGCGCCCTTTCAAACATGTGTGGCCTACATTCACATCAGCATCATAAGGAGCTTGTATAGATTTTACTTTGCCGCCTTTGATAGCTACATCAAGATTGCAACCCACACCGCAATAGGTACAAACAGTACGTACTTTCTCGTCATAAGCTACAGACTTCGATTCATACACATCAGAGATTGCTGATGTAGGACAAGCCTGTGCACAGGCACCGCAGCTTACACAATCAGATTCAAAGAAACTTACTTCCTGTCCCTTTACGATATGTGCATCAAAACCACGGCCAGCCATGCTGAGTACAAATTGTCCCTGCACTTCATCGCAGGCACGTACACAGCGTGAGCAGTTGATACATTTAGACATATCTGTCTTCATGTACGGATGGCTCAGGTCTTTTTTACGGTCGAGATGGTTCTTGCCTTCAGGGTAACGCACATCGCGTATGCCCACCTGTGCCGCTACTGTTTGCAGCTCGCAGTTGTTATTCACTTCGCAGGTAAGACAATCCAAAGGGTGGTCTGTGAGTACCAACTCTACGATATTCTTACGAAGGTCAAGTATACGTTGCGAATGCGGGTAGATATACATGTTGGGTGCCACAGGTGTATGGCAGGATGCCATTGCCTTGCTGCTGCCGTTGGCTGTCAGTGCTACATCAACACTGCACACACGGCAGGCCCCGAATGGTTTCAGGTTAGGTGCATCGCAGAGCGTAGGCACATAATCCTGTCCGAAATTCCTTTTCAGGAATGCCAGTATTGTTTCTCCTTCTTTCAGTTCATACGGCACGCCGTCGATGTAGGCTACTTTTGCAGCTACTTTGTCGGGGCTTTGTATACCACCCTGCGAAGGTTTTACATAATATGCTTTACTCATAACCTTAGTTTTTTATGAGAAGTATTGGGCTAATTCGTTATCAAAATATTTCAATGAGTTCCTGATAGGTAATGGAAGCCCACCACCCAGTGCGCAAAGCGAACCAATCTCCATTGTAGTAATGAGGTCGGTCATTAGTTTGCGTTCTATTTTATAATCAGAAGTCAATGCTTTATGTACCATTTCGTAACCGCGGGTAGAACCCAAACGGCAAGGGAAACATTTACCGCAGCTTTCGTGCGCAGTAAATTGGAATAAATGTTCGATGTATTTGATGATAGGGAAGCTTTGCGGAATACATACCACAGAAGCATGGCCTAACAGAAATCCATTTTGAGAGAAGGATTCAAAATCAACAGTTAAGTCTTTGATTTTCTCAACAGGTACCAGTCCACCTAACGGGCCGCCAATATGCATGGCCTTAATGTCTTCTTTGAAACCACCACCCAGATCGTCTATCAAAACAGACAGTGGTGTGCCCATATCTACTTCGTAAATGCCGGGCTTGTTGAAGAAGCCATCCAGCGAACAGAGTTTAGTGCCGGTTGATTTACCAATGCCGATTGAAGCGAATTTTTCACCACCGTTTTTTATTACCCAAGGAATGCAGGCAAGTGTTTCCACATTGTTCACCACTGTTGGTTTGTTGAACAAACCTTCTTGCGTAGGATATGGTGGGCGAACACGTACTTCAGGGCGCTGGCCTTCTATAGAAGACAGCAATGCAGTTTCTTCACCACATATATAAGCACCTTGCGCGCGAATTATTTTAAAGTCGTAATTGAAACCTGAATCAAGGATATTTTCACCAAGGAGTTTCTTAGCGTACAGGTCATCAATGGCTTTCTGGGTTATCTCAATTGCTTCAGGATATTCAGCACGGATATAAACCACACCTGTGTTTGCTCCTGTAATGTAGCCTGCTATCATCATGCCCAGCAATACGCTGTGCGGCTGATGTTCCAGTAAATACCTGTCGCTGTATGCGCCCGGGTCGCCTTCATCGGCATTGCACACAATGAACTTCATATTGTCCTGTGTGTTCTTGCAAGATTCCAGTTTGAATGAGATAGGAAAACCTGCACCACCGCGACCACGAAGGCCAGAAGTTTTTAGCTCAGCTATCAGTTCATCTGGAGTGTGGTCTAATGCTAATTGTAAAGTCTTGTAATATTCATCTATACCCGGGAAAGCTGTTGTAAGTATTTGTGTTCCATGATAGCCCACATTATACTTATCCTCAACCACGAGTCCGTCTTTCTTGATGGCAGCTATCTGGTCAATTGCATTGCCCGAATAGTTTTTACCATTGGTATTGAAAGAGCTATTCTCGTGGCAACGGCCGAGGCAACACATTTCCCCTATCTCATTTGTTGCGAAATGTTGCGAAAGTTTATCTTTTAATCCATTCTGAGTACCTGCAGTAAGGCAAGAGCTGCCATTACAGACATATACTTTCTTACCCTGGTTCTCCGGGCGGAGGAAATCGTAAAAACTGGCAGTACCGTAAATATTGGCCTTACCCATGAGGAATTCCTCTGCCAGTTCGTCTATTTTTTCTTTTGTTACCGTACCCGTTTCGCGGGCAGCTATACCCAGCTCTTCAAACAGGTTTTCTTCAAGCCCCTTCCTGCGCGATAAATCTCCGAGGTTTTTTGACATAATCAGTCGTTTATTCTAAGCGAATAAAAATAAGCATTCGGGGCTGTTTTTCAGCGTTTTTAAATAGCCCATCTCACCTTATATCAAATTTAGCTAATATTTCAGTACACTATAAGCATCTTTTTGTTTTATATGTGTTTGTTAAGCGGTGGTTAAGCGCTTGCAAAAAAACTGTTAATGAAACGGAATTTTTTGCATTTGTTTTTTAATAACTGAAAACTTGTGGTTCATCCCTTAAAACATATAGTGTATGAAATCGAGATTATTATTAATTGCTGCTGCGGTTATGATTATAGCGTCATGTCGCAAATCAAACGAAAGTCCCATTCAATCAGTTCAAAATGCCGGTACAGAAACAGAAACACCTGCAGTGTCTACTTCAAAAAGTACTAAAGATTGTGGCAAACCATTTCATGGTGAAATGATCTATTATTTTACCAATGATTTTAACCTGCCGTGTAATTGTGGTACAGCTACACCTGTAGGCAATTTATTTGGTACCGGTAATCTATCACATCTTGGTTTGTCTACATCAAAGATTAAGCCTTGCTCTGTTCCTATTATGGTGGGCACTAACTATATAGGCGACCATATTGCAGTTGAGTGTGGTTCATTTGTTGCCGCGAATGGAGATGAATTATATTGTTACACTTATCCGTATGACCTGATGTTTGGAGCAACGGCAGCGGTAGGTACTATTCACTGTGACTTTGTAGGAGGAACAGGACGTTTTAAACATGCTACAGGTAGCTTTACAGGTACTATTACAGTGTCCTACACTGCGCCAACAGCAACACTTACGGGAATAACCGGTACAATTGATTATTAAAGCGAGGCGATGGTGTATATAAATAAAAAGGATTCCTCACGGAATCCTTTTTATTTTGTTGTGGTCCCACTAGGACTTGAACCTAGGACCCCCTGATTATGAGTCGAGCGATTAATGGTTTAATATGGTTTGATGTGATTTTGAAAACCTTTACAGTAAAGCGTTTCGGAGAATTTAAAAATAAATAAATGCTTATAAAACCTAAATCCGTGTGCAAATCGTGTGCAAATTTTTCGTAGCTTTAAAGGACTATGAACACCAATATCGTCATCACTTTAGACACACGCAGAAAGAAAAAAGATGGTTTGTACCCAATAGTAATGAGGTTAGGCCACAACAGAACCACTACAGCGATCCCACTAGGGTATCATATTCATGAAAAAGATTGGGATGAAAAGAACAGGCTGGTTAAGAACTCTTACAAAGGTGTTAGTTCGGTAACCAGACTTAATAATGCCATTCAAAAGAAGAAATCCGATGCGATGGACATCATTCTAAAACTGGATGAGTCCGGGGTATTGGCATCACTTTCAGTTACAGCATTAAAGGATAAAGTTTATAAGGCTGATAGCAAAAACTCTATATTCCAGTTTGCCGATGATTTAATTGAGGAGCTAAAAAAGGCACATAGAATAGGAACCGCCAGAGGGTATAAAGATGTAATGGGTGTTTTAAAGAAATATTGCAACGATAAGGATTTGTCGTTCCAGAATCTCAATTATGACTTCCTCACCAAGTTTGAAACCCACCACTATAGCAAAGGCAATTCTGCAAATGGTCTTGCGGTGTACATGCGTACCATTCGTGCAATCTATAATAAAGCTGTAAAGGCAGGTTTAGTTGAAAAGGAGCTTTATCCTTTTAATGATTATAAAATCAAAACTACGCCTACTGAGAAGAGAGCCTTAGACTGGGAATTCATCAAAAAAATCATTGAACAAGATATTAAGCCAGGTCAGGGATGCTTTAATGCTCGTAATTACTTTGTTGCCAGTTATATGATGTATGGTATGAACTACACCGATATGGCTTTTCTTAAAAAGTCTGATATATCGGATGGACGTATTAAATACCGCAGAAAGAAAACAAGTAAGCTGTATGATATTAAAATCACTGCTAACCTTGAAACAATCCTTTCATTTTATATAAATCGTAATCCTGAATCTGAATACGTTTTCCCGATACTTAAGAGGGATACTCCATTATTACAGTATCGGGATATTGAGTGGGCAAGAAAGCGTTATAATAAGAAGCTAAAAGACTTGGCTGCCATGTGTGGCATTGAAGGCAATTTAACTAGCTATGTTAGCCGTCACTCTTTCGCAACGCAGGCTATGCTTCAGCAGGTGCCTTTGAATGCTATAAGCTCTATGCTTGGCCATTCCAGCCTTAAGACAACTCAGGTTTATCTTAAAAGCCTCCCTAATAACGTACTGGACGACTATAATGAACTAATATTGGCCGGGAAATAGCACTTATAACCTTTCCTACAGCTAGTTTTAGCCCTAAATAGTATTATTTTAGAGTTTTCAATGATTTAAGGGTTAGTTGGTGGCTAAGATTATACTTTCATTGATTGTATTATCAGCTAATAATACATTATCCTGATTTTTAAAATGACTGGCAAAAGCATGAATGATAAGCTTGATATGATGTCTCCAGATGGGGCGCAAAATAATATTGATAAAATAGCTGCCCTATTTCCCAACTGTGTTACAGAAACCGCGGAAGGTAAGGCCATTGATTTTGACCTACTGAAACAGGAATTAAGCGGTCAGATTGTAGAAGGCACAAAAGAACGCTATCGCCTGGAATGGCCGGGTAAACGAGAGGCAATTGTAACAGCGAACTTACCAACTACCAAAACCCTGCGCCCTGTACGCGAAGATTCAGTGGATTTTGATACTACTGAAAATCTGTACATAGAGGGTGACAATCTTGAAGTGCTGAAGCTGTTACAAGAGAGTTATCTGGGTAAAATCAAGATGATCTATATTGACCCACCTTACAATACAGGGAAGGATTTTGTTTATAAGGACAACTTTACTCAAGATGCTGACGAATTTAAAGAGGATAGTGGACAGGTTGATGAGTATAATCAGAGGCTAGTAGTAAATCCTGAGACATCAGGACGATATCATTCAGATTGGCTTACGATGATGTACCCAAGAATTAAATTAGCTAGGAATTTGCTTACACAAGACGGTCTGATCGCAATATCAATTGACGAAAAGGAAGTTCATAACCTAAGAAAGCTATGTGACGATGTTTTCGGTGAAAATAACTTTGCCGGAGAGATAATTTGGAAAAATAGTAGTAAGAATGACCAAGATTATATTTCAATCCAGCATGAGTATATTCTAGTTTATGTAAGAGATAAGGGTACTAATAAGGGTAGTTGGCTAGAGAAGAAGGAGGGGTTAGATGAAATTTATAAGGCCTTCAATGGATTCAAAAAGGAGTTTGGTGAAGATTGGGAAGCTATACACAAGGCTGCGTTAGATTGGTATAAGCAATTCCCTGAGTCAAATCCGATATATTCAAGCAAACACTATAGCTGGATGGATGAAACTGGTGTTTATTTTCCTGATAATATTTCTGGTCCAAATCATGGGCAGTATGTATATGACGTTACTCACCCAAAAACAGGTAAAGTTTGTAAGCCTCCTGCTAGTGGATGGCGATATCCAGAGTCTACTATGATTCAAAGAATAAAGGATGGCTTGGTACATTTTGGTAAAGACCATACTACGGTGCCGAACAATAAAACGTATTTACGAAATACAGAATTTCAAAGCTTAACTAGTATTCGCTACAAAGATGGTCGTGTTGCATCTAAAAATTTGGCTAGATTGTTTGGAGAGAACTTATTTACTAATCCTAAGGATCCTGATTTGCTCTGCGAATTATTTAAATCTTTCAGGGTTGAAAAGGACGACATTGTTTTGGATTTTTTCTCTGGTTCTGGAACAACAGGCGAAGCTGTTCTAAAGCTAAATGCTTTAGCGGGTAGTACATGTCGATACATTATTGTTCAAATACCTGAAAATTTAGAAGATACACTTAAAACTGCAACTGGTGGCGGAAAGGCTACAGTTCAACGGGCGATTGACTTTTTACAAAGGCAAGAGAAGCCACTAAATATCTGTGAATTAGCTAAGGAACGGATTCAATTATCAGCTGCAAAGATTAAAGAGGATACAAAAGCAGATATAGATTACGGTTTTAGAGTGTACCGAATAGATGAAAGCAATATGCAGGATGTATATTATCGTCCGCAAGATTATCAGCAGGGCAAGTTGGAATTATTTGCAGATAACGTAAAAGAAGGCCGTACGGCAGATGATTTGCTAGCCCAGGTAATGTTAGATTGGGGGTTGCCTCTTTCATTAGGTATTGAGCAATTGAGCATAGCTAAAAAGCAGGTGTTTAAAGTTGCTGAAAACTCTCTTATGGCCTGTTTTGATAAAGGATTGGATGAGGCGTTTGCAAAAGAATTGGCAAATCATAAGCCTCTGCGTGTCGTATTTAGAGATGCCTCTTTTAAAGATGATACTGCAAAAGAAAATGTGAGGCAGTTACTAAAACAATTAAGTCCTGATACTGAAATGCGTGTTATATAATCCATGAAACTACAATTTAAAGAACAGCTATTTCAGACAAACGCAGTTAAAGCCGTTGTAAACTGCTTTGATGGGCAGCCTTTAGAGACTGCACGGTTTACATTAGAACGTTCTGCTGATTTAAAGCGTAAGGCACAGGCTTTAGCGAATGGTGCACCATTGCTCGACCTTGAAGATGAGTTAGAAGAAAGTATTGGTTATCGTAACAGGCCAATACATATTACTGACCAGCAAATACTGAAAAATATACAGGAAGTTCAGCGTCTGAATGACATTCCTGAAAGCCAACAAATAGAACGCCCTGCCAAAACAAAAAATGGCTATAGTTTTTCTATTGAAATGGAAACCGGTACGGGTAAGACATACACTTACATCCGTACCATGTATGAGCTCCATAAGCATTATGGTTGGAGCAAGTTTATTATCGTAGTGCCGAGTATTGCTATCCGTGAAGGCGTATACAAGTCATTTGAACTGACCCAAGAGCATTTTCAGGAAATATACGGGCATAAGATTCAACCGTTCATTTATAATTCATCCCGCCCACAGGACATTGAAAGCTTTGCGTCTAATCCGCGCATTAGCGTAATGATTATTAATACCCAGGCGTTCAATGCAACAGGCAAAGACGCTAGACGTATCAAAATGGAGCTAGATCAATTTGGGTCAAGAAGGCCAATTGATATTATCGCGCAAACAAATCCGATCATTATTGTTGACGAACCACAATCGGTAGAAGGCGATAAGACAATGGAGAGTATGCAGGACTTTAAACCCCTGTTTACACTTCGGTATTCTGCAACCTTTAGATTGGGGCAAGAGTATAATAAAGTATATCGTCTTGATGCGCTTGATGCTTACAATAAGAAACTTGTAAAGAAGATACAGGTAAAAGGTATTAACCTTAAAGGTTCTACTGGTACGACCGGGTACTTATACCTGGAGCAAATTGTTTTAAGCACTAATAAGCCACCACTAGCATTAGTTGAGTATGAGAAAAGAAGTGGTACAAGCGTAAAGCGAGTTCGTGAGAAGTTGGCAAAGGGTGCAAACCTGCATCAGCTATCAGGAGAAATGCCACAGTATAAGAATTACACTATTCAGGATATAGACGGCTATTTCAACAAGATCACTATTAATGGTAATGATTTATTCGCTGGCGAAGCTCTGGGAGACCTTGACGAGAAGGCATTTAGGCGCATCCAGATAAGGGAAACAGTCATATCCCACCTGACTAAAGAGAAGCAGCTCTTTGATAAGGGCATTAAAGTGCTTTCTCTATTCTTTATTGACTCAGTTGAGAAATATCGTGTTTACGATAAATCGGGTAATGAAGTACTTGGTGAATATGCCTCGATATTTGAGGAAGAATACAACCTTGTAAAGAATGACTTTATAGACCTGTTTCATCAGGAATATAATGACTACCTGAAAGAAACTGACCCTAAATCAGTGCATAAAGGTTATATGCCTAGTAATTATGCTACCTACCTTGAGCGTGATGATGCCCACGAGGTGCATAATGGTTACTTCTCTATAGACAAAAACAAAAGGTTGGTAGACCCGGAGACCAAGAAGGCTAAAAAGGGTGAAGAAGCTGAGTCTGATGATATAAGCGCTTATGACCTTATCATGAAGGACAAAGAGCGTTTATTAAGCTTTGAAGAACCGACGCGCTTTATCTTTTCGCATTCAGCACTTAAAGAAGGCTGGGATAATCCAAACGTATTCCAGATTTGTGCATTAAAACATTCAGATGCAACAATCAGAAGACGGCAAGAAGTAGGGCGAGGTATGCGACTGTGCGTGAATGAGGCCGGGGTGCGCTTGGATTATGAAACGGTTGGCGAACAGGTGCATGAAATTAATAAACTTACAGTAATAGCTTCGGAAAGCTATGAGGAATTTGCCAAAGGCTTACAGTCAGAAATTGCAGCTACTTTGAAAGACAGGCCACAAAAAGCAGAGGTGGAATTCTTCGTGGGTAAATTGTTGACGAATGAAAAAGGTGCTGAATTAAGGATTGATGAAGAAAATGCAAAAAAGCTGAACAAGCTTTGGTTTAAGAATGATTTGCTTGACGATGATGATAAAGTGACCACCCAGGGCAGAGAATTAATTGAGCTAAATAAGGTTCCTCTACCTGAGCACATGGAACCATTTAGGGCTGCAATCACAAGCCTTTTGAAATCTGTATATTCTGGTGGGGTTCCACTTCCGGAAAATGGCCGTGATGATATTTCATTAAGCGTAAATGCTAACTTTCATAAAAAAGAGTTTCAGGAAATCTGGAACAAAATAAATCTGAAAACAATATACGAGGTTAGGTTCGATTCAGATAAGCTGATTCATGATAGCAAGGTGCGCATTAACGCCGACCTTCATATCTCTGAAAGGACTTATGAAGTAAAGAGTGGGCAATTACAACAGGCTACCAAAGAACAATTGCAAAACAAAGAGGGCTTCAAAGAAGATAAGGATAGCAGAACCAACAAGAAGCTAAATTCTGATATTTATACTAATACTACTTATGATCTTGTTGGTGAGATTGTCAGCAATACTAATCTGACCAGACGAACAGTCGTTGAAATTCTGAAAGGTATCAGTGCACAAAAATTCCTTTTGGTAAGGAAAAACCCGGAAGAGTTTATTGCAAAATGCAGCAAGCTTATTAACGAGGTAAAAGCCAGTCTTATCATCAATAATATCGTGTATCATAAAACTGATGAAAGGCATGATGCCAGGACGGTATTTACAAATGACAAAGCTGTATTGAGGCAGTCAGAAATGCTCAAAAAGCATATCTATGATTACCTTACTACAGACTCCAAGGTTGAAGCCCGTTTTGCAGAAGCTTTGGAAAATAGTGTTGAGGTGGTCGTATACGCAAAGCTTCCTAAGAGCTTTTATATAACTACGCCGGTAGCCAACTACAGCCCTGACTGGGCCATTGTTTTTGATAAGGACAAGGTAAGGCACATTTACTTTGTTGCGGAGACAAAAGGAACAGACTCAGAACTAGAATTAAGAGAAATCGAAAAACTGAAAATACACTGTGCTGGTGAGCATTTTGACGCAATCAGCGGAGGTGAAGTTAAGTTTTCTAAAATATCCAGCTATGAGCAACTACTGGAGATTGTACAGATAAAATAAGGCTAAACATTTGAAAGAATGAATTTAGGTAAACCACATTTAGAAGATCTTTTTAATAAACAAATCAGGTTTCAAATACCTGTTTTCCAGAGACACTATGTTTGGAATGAACAAGACCAATGGCAGCCGCTTTGGGACGATTTCAGCAACAAGCTTAATGAGCGTACCAATAAAAACAAAAATCACCCTCATTATACAGGCTCAATAGTTCTTTTCCAGGAATCAACAACTACAAGTACGGTAGCTACCTACAATGTTATTGACGGTCAGCAAAGGCTCACTACATTTCAACTATTTATAACGGCATTCAGAGAAATATGTCGAAAGCACGTTGGTGATGAAAATCTATTAAATGATTTGAACAAGCTATTGTTCAATGACAAAGTATATGGTCAAACAGATTATGATAGCCAAAAGCACAAACTAGAGCCGACAAAGTTCAATAATGAAGAGTTTAAACTCCTTTTAGATCATACCTATGAAGAGGTTGAAGAGCTTTTGATTAGTCCAATCTTGGAGGAGTATGGTATTGGTTGGAAAACCTATCGAGATGTGGCTAAAAGACGCTATAGAATGTTAGCTGCCTATTTATTTTTCTACGAAAAACTGGAAGAACTCATTGGTGATTCAACTGAAATGATGGAAGCTATAATTCCTAAACTGCTTCTTACACTCAAGAGAGACTTTCAGTTCGTAGAAATTAACCTTGACCAAAACGATGACCCTCAAATGATTTTTGAAACCATGAATGGCAGGGGGGCTTCTTTAACCGAAACTGATTTGATCCGAAACTATATATTCATGAGAGCGGATAGAAGCGAAGTTGATCTTGATAGCGTTTACGAAAAGTATTGGGACGAATTTGATGATGCAAATGCAGATTTTAAATGGCATGACCAAACAAGCCGGGGCCGCTATTATGAAACACACATTCAATTCTTCGTTATTGACTACCTAACCTTAAAAATGCGGACTGACATTCGCTATGATCAGGTATTTTATCACTATAAGTTCTTTATCGTGAATAATGATTCCTTTGCGACTGTAGAAGATGAACTAAAAGAACTGAATCGCTTTAGCGCTATCTATAAATCAATATTGAATCCAAACAGAGAAACGGTGTTTGGAAGATTTTGCTCAAGATTGAGGGATATGGATATTTCCACGATTTACCCGCTTTTATTATCTATACAAGGCGATAAGGAGATTTCTCTTCAAGAGAAAATCGGCATGTTTACAGCGCTAGACTCCTACATTACAAGAAGATTTTTATGTGGCTACACCACCAAAAACTACAACAATGTCTTTCTTGACTTTATCAAGCACATAGATACTTGCAAGACTGCTGAAAAGTTTGCTGAATATTTGAAATCCAAAACAGGAGATACAAATCTATGGCCAACAGATACTATTCTAAGAGAAAGGCTCAAGGAAAGGCCACTATACAGAGAAGAGAAGAACAGAACACGAAGCATCTCAAATATCCTGCTAGAGATTGAGAAGTTCAAAAGAGGGAAAAAACAAGAGAAAATTGAATTTCTAAATGAAAGCTTAACTATTGAACATGTGTTACCTCAAAAATGGTATGAGCATTGGCCATTGGAAGGCAGTTTGGTTCCTGAAAATGAATTTGAAATTGCAGTACATGCGGTTATGACTGAAGAAAATCCAATTGGTTATTATCACAAGATTATAAACAGGAATAATAAGCTCCACAGCTTAGGGAATCTAACCTTACTTACTACTTCATTAAACCCCTCTGTCAGTAATTCTTCATTTAGTATTAAGCAAAAGGAATTAGCCAGGCAGTCAACGCTCCTATTAAATACCTATTTCATAGATTTTGAAGTTTGGAATGAATCTGATATAGATAAAAGAACAGAGCTAATAATTGAAGACATAATCAATATTTGGAAATATTAGTATGTAGGTATGAAAATAATTGACAATGTAAATATTAGGTTTGGCGATGACCTTAAATTGGAAATAAAAAAAGGCAGCAAACTTTCAATTGCTGCTTCTTCTTTTTCGATATACGCATTCGAAGCGCTGAAAAAAGAGTTGAAAGGCATTGAAGAACTGAGGTTCATTTTTACGTCACCTACTTTTATTGAGGAAAAGCTACAGAAGGAAGCAAGAGAATTCTACATACCTCATATTTATAACGAATCTCATTTATGCGGTGGTGAGTTTGAATTACGACTAAAAAACGAATTGACGCAAAGGGCAATCGCGAAGGAATGCTCAAACTGGGTAAAAGAAAAGGTTACTTTTAAAACCAATAAACACGCCAATATCCCGTTAAACGGTTTGATTCACGTAAAGGATGAGGATAAAGGATCAGCATATTCCAATGTAAGTAGTTTCACTACATCGGACTTGGGAATAACACAACGTCAGGGGTTCCCTACCTTAATTCAGAAAATCGAATTCCCCCAAAGTGCAGCTTACCTGGACTGGTTCAATCAAGTTTGGGAGAATGAAGAAAGCCTGAAAGATGTAACCGAGGCAGTACAGGAATATTTTGAGAATGCTTTTAAAGAGAACAGTCCTGAATTTATTTACTTCATAACGCTATACAATATCTTCAATGATTTCTTGAACGATATTGAAATGGATAACCTGCCGAATGATGAAATCGGCTTTAAGCACACTGAAATTTGGAGCAGGTTATATAATTTCCAAAAAGATGCGGTTATAGGTGCCATTAATAAGCTAGAAAAGTATAATGGCTGCATAATCGCGGATAGTGTGGGTCTTGGTAAAACCTTTTCGGCTTTAGGCGTCATAAAATATTACGAGAAGCGGAATAAGGATGTCTTAGTCCTTTGCCCTAAGAAATTGGAAGCAAACTGGAATACCTATAGGCACAACGATAAAAACAACATCCTGGCTAAAGACCGCTTTAGGTATGACGTGCTATTTCATACTGATCTTTCAAGGGAAAAAGGCATTAGCAACGGCCGGGAGCTAGTTAATGTTAACTGGGGTAACTATGGACTCATCGTGATTGATGAATCCCATAATTTTAGAAATAACAGCACAGTAGTTGGGAAGGAAAACAGGTATCAGAAACTTCTCCGGAAAGTAATTCAGGAAGGCATTGAAACAAAAGTGCTGATGTTATCTGCAACTCCTGTAAATAACCGTTTCAATGACCTTAAAAATCAATTGGCTTTAGCGTATGAAGGTTCATCGGTTAATATTGATGAGAAGCTGCATACGGGACAAGGTATTGAACAGATATTTAGAAAGGCGCAGCAGGCTTTTAACACTTGGTCTAAGTTTTCAGCAGAGCAACGAACCACTGATAAGCTGCTTGACATGCTGGACTTTGATTTTTTTGAAATTCTCGACAGTTTGACGATTGCCAGGTCCAGGAAACACATCACCACATATTACGATACAACGGACATTGGTAAATTTCCTGTACGAAACAAACCAGTATCCATTCAAAGCCCTTTATCCGATAAGGGAATTAATTACCAGGAAGTAGCGGAAAAACTAACCCTGCTTAACCTATCGGTTTATTCACCGCTTAACTATATTCTACCAAGTAAAGTACAGTTATATGCCGAGCGATACGATAAAAAGGTTAAGTCTGGTGCTGGTACTTTTACCCAGATTGATCGTGAACGAAGTTTGCAATTGCTGATGCGTATTAATCTTTTAAAGCGCATTGAAAGTTCGGTTGACTCGTTTGGGTTAACTATTGACAATATTAAAGAGCAAATCGAAAGCACAATAAAAGCTATTTCTAAAAATGACGAGGAAAGTATAACAGGCATACAGATAAATCCATTATCAGAAGAGATTGATTGGGAAGCCGATTGGGGAGATGAGGAAAATATCATTGGGAGCAAGGTAAAGGTAAGAATTGCTGATATAGACGTGAGGCGGTGGAGTGAAGATTTGTCTGCTGATTTGTCGATATTGACTGACCTTCTTTCTTCTATCGAACACGTTCTTGGAGACAATGACCTAAAGTTAAAGAGCTTAAAAGAAATTCTATCAGCCAAGATTGAAAACCCTATCAATGATGGAAATAAAAAAGTAATTGTATTTACTGCTTTTGCTGATACGGCGAATTACCTATACAAGAATTTAAAAGGTTTTTTAAAGGACAAGTATGGTATTAATACGGCATTAATTACGGGCTCAACAAAACAATGTACTTCAAAAGAGATTCCTAACGACTTGAATATTTTGCTGACATGCTTTTCTCCTGTGTCAAAAAGCAAATCTCAGGTTATCCCTCACATTACCGAAACAATAGACGTTATTATTGCAACAGACTGTATTTCTGAAGGTCAAAATTTGCAAGATTGTGATTATTTGATAAACTATGACATCCACTGGAATCCAGTACGTATAATTCAACGTTTTGGAAGAATAGATAGGATTGGCTCAATCAATTCTAACATTACAATGGTTAATTTCTGGCCTGATGTAACCTTGGATGCATATATCAATCTGAAACAAAGGGTTGAGAATAAAATGCTGATTAGCAATATGGCCAGTACAGGCGATGATAATATTCTCAATACGGAAGATAAAGACCTGGAATATAGAAAGATACAACTCCGAAAATTGCAGGAAGAGGTTGTTGATTTGGAGGATTTAAGAGAAGGCGTATCAATTACTGATTTGGGATTAAATGAATTCCGGGTTGACCTTTCCAATTATATAAAAACATATGGTGCGCTCAAAAATATTCCCGAAGGTCTTCATGCCGTTGCTAGTGCAACTGATGTAATACAAACGGGTGTTATATTCGTTCTGAAGAATGTCAACAGCCAGGTTAATATTGATAAGCTAAACAGGTTGCACCCATTTTATTTGGTTTATCTGAAAGAAAACGGAGAGATTCTATATAGTCATATAGAAGCGAAGAAAACACTGGATATTATCCGTCTGCTATCCAAAGGGGTAAAAGAGCCACTAATGGAACTTTGCAATCAATTTAGCATAGAAACGAATGAGTATCGGAAGATGGATACCTATTCAGCTTTACTTCAAAAAAGCATCAGCACAATATTGAAAACAGAAGAAGAAAAAGATGTCTTGAGCTTATTCAAAGCAGGAGGTACAACTGCGCTGAAAGATAAAATAAAGGGTATGGAGGATTTTAAATTAATATCGTTTATCGTTATCAAATAAGATGAAAATATTTGAGCTTCCACAATCAACTATCGTAAACAGGGCTATTCCTAAAAATAGCTTTGATAAGTTTACCAATACCAAACAGAAAAAGCGTTTGTCGGAAATGGTTGATAGGATCAGATGGGCAAATAAAGTTTCGTTGGACACTGTGAACCTAGGCGGCAAGGATATTGCAGAAATCCAGCTTTTCGATATAAGGCTTAAAAAGAAAGAAGATATATCTGACATCTTAACGATTATTGATAGGGCAATACCCTATCATATAATCTTTGTACTCGGCTTTGAGGATGAGATAAAATATTCAGCATCACAAAAGCACCCCCATCCTGTAAATGAAGATAATACTGTGATTGATTGGTCTTTTACATCAGACTGGTTGTCAGTTAATGACGATTATTATCAGCTTAACTTAAAGCAGTCCCTTGATTTTATTTTTGCGGATTTTTGTAAACAATTATCAGGTAAGCAACAAGAAAAGCTATCTCTGGCTCAGCTTATCGTCAAACAGCAAAAAATTGCGGAACTCAATAAAAATATTGCTGAACTACAAGTGGCAATAAAAGGAACGAGGCAGTTTAATAAGAAAGTGGAATTAAACGTTGAACTTCAAAAGCAATTAAAGAAACTCAAATCCTTTAATTAGGCCTTCTATTTTCAATCCACAAATTTACACGCAGGCAACAAAGTATTTAAACAGTTCTCATTATATCGCAGCTAGTGACAAGCATCTTTCACACTGTTCAAGTAATTTCCCCACCATTGCATCATTTGTTTTCGCTCAATTAAATATTCTGCATGATGATATGCTGCCCTTACTTTGTTTTTCTCGACGTGCGCTAACTGACGTTCAATTACGTCAGGACGGAATTGCCCTTTTTCATTTAAAATAGTTGATGCTGTGGCTCTCATGCCATGCGGCACGACCTTCTTTTCACCAATATAGCCCATAATGATGAGGACCTTCGTTAGCGTTACATCTGAAATAGGGTTATTGTGATTTTTAGAACTGGGGAATAGTAGTTCTGATTTTCCTGTAATCTTTTCCAGGTCGGCGAGTATTGCAAGAGCCTGGGTTGAGAGCGGTACAATATGCGGTCTCTTCATTTTCATTTGTTCAGCCGGAATTTGCCATTCCGCTTTCTCTTTATTTATATCACGCCAGCGAGCGTTTCTGAGTTCACCAGGACGTACAAACGTCAGCATTAGAAATTGCATGGCAAACTTAACTTTTTTGCTGCCGCGGTAGCTATCCATTGCTTTGAGGAATTCAGGCAGTTGCTCTTCACTTAGGTGAGGACGGTGTTTTACTTTTCTGTTTTGAATTATCTTTGCCCGTCCCATTGCCGGGTTATTATCGCAGATACCTTTTACAATCGCATAGTCAAAGATTGCCGTACAACGCTGATTAACGCGTTTAGCTACGTCGAGCGCGCCTCGCTCTTCTATGGCTCGTAAAATTCGGAGTATGTCTTGGGCATTGACCTCATTGATTGGCTTCTTTCCGATTTTCGGGAAAACATCCGTTTCAAGGGTTCGAAGGATATTACTGGCGTGTTTCTTATCCCAAACTTGTTTGCTGTACCATTCCCTGGCAATCTTTTCAAACGCCAGCTCTGTATCGGGCATATTTGCCCAATAACGCTCTTCCTTGTCTTTATTAGGGTCAAGCCCCTTTTGGACAAGCAGACGTACATCGTCACGCATTCTGCGGGCCTCAGCGGCACCTATCTGCGGGTACTGTCCGATAGTATAAACATTAGCCTTACCATAAAGCTTGTATGGGTATTGCCATACTTTAGTCCCTGTCTTGCGGACAAGGAGTCTGAGTCCACCTTCGTCATAAAGCTTGTAGTCTTTATCTCGGGCTTTTGCATTACGTAATTCGGTATCGGATAGTTTTCGATTAATTCTTGGCATGGGGTATAGCCTCTAAATTGAACTGGTATACCCTGTATTGTACCCTAAAAATCTTTGGATGTGGTCAATACAAGGCGTTTCTCTTTGGACGATTTTAGTCGAAAAAGCCTTGTATTTCAAGTGTTTTTTGGAGTGTATCGGACTGTCTCGGATGGGGTACTGGTTGCGGGGGCAGTAACCAAATTTTACCGATAAATTATTGATAGATAAAGGGCTTTTAGTGGCTGTTTTATATCTGTACCCTGCGTTGTACCCGGTAGCCAAAACAGTGTAAATCCAACTCAATTGGTAATTGAACCTGCGGCCTGGTACGAATATACGCAGTATATCATGTATGATTGATTACTCAAAGTATTCTATATTCAACGAAATAATTCAGTGTGCTTATCAATCAGCTTTATGAATTTATGTTTTTGGTGAACTTGCACCGGGGATAGTTTTCACAACCTAAAAACTTAGAGCCTACATTATTACCCTTCATTGATGTTCGCACTATCAATCTGGAACCACATTCGGGGCAGGTGATATTTGAGGCAAAACGCTCGTTCAGATATTTGATGTGTTTTCTAGTCGTAAGTTCTCGGTCACTCTTTGCCTCGTTGAGTCGTTCTCTTATATGATTAATTTCATCAGGATTTAGGACGACAAAACTATATTGTTTTATTTCTTCGCATAGTCCTGATTTTATAACATTAGGTGGGACGGCAGTCTTAAAGTTGCAGTTGCTTGCGAAATAGACAATCGTGTGTATATATGTTTCACTTATTCCCAAATATTCGGACAACCCTCTCTTTTGTCTAAAAATCTGCCTGAGAGGATTTTGGAACTTGTATTTTTTCCCGAAAATAACCTGTGTCCACTGAGGTTGATTGCTTGATCCGAATATCCAACCTTTGATATTTTTTGTTTCAATTATGAAGACACCATAGGATGAAATTATAATATGGTCTATTTGGATAGTACCGTTTCGGGACGGTATAATTACGTTGTGAATTCTAGGGTAGAGATTTGAATCCAAATAAAGCCATAAATAAAACGCGACTTTCTTTTCACCAAACCAGCCCAGGAAAGAGGTCATCATATTGCCCTACATTTTATCCGGTATTTTTATATCCCACTTTACCGTTGCAATTCGTTCCTTGATTTTATGTAATGTTTGTAGGATTGCTGCGTCGTCAGGGAAGTCGACACCCAATGCAAGCATTCTGAAGTCTCCTTTATAAGTATCCGATAACTGCTCCCACACTTCATCTAAATCTGCATAAATCAAAGCGTCCTTAGGGTGGTTTTCAAGCCACTTATTGTTATT
Source organism: Bacteroidota bacterium (assembly GCA_018267965.1). GTDB lineage: Bacteria > Bacteroidota > Bacteroidia > Chitinophagales > Chitinophagaceae > Polluticoccus. Next base: position 727,179 of record JAFDXK010000002.1, read on the forward strand.
CTTAAAACTCTCTACATCATCTGCGCCAACCTTCTGGAGCATAGTATCAAACTCCGCACTTTCAAAAAATGCTGCAAGCTTTTCGTCTTGTAGTAATTGGTGCAAATCGTATGTATGCCTGACTTTCTTTTTAAGATCGTCAATAGGATTATCACCATAGGAAAATCTAACTAGGCTCATGATCTTTTCACAGATAGTGCGTTCAGGGTCTAAGACCTGTACGTCAAATGGTAGTAGTCCATACTCTTCAGCAACAGCTAACTGCCCTGTCTTAATCATCATATCATAGACAAAGGAGTTGATCTTTCTTGTCGAAAATGGTTCAAAATATCCAAGCCATGTTGATTCTAATACAACGTAGTCCCGTACCTGTCCGTAATTCCCTTTAAATTCTTTTTTATAAGTATGTGCAGTTTTACGGTTCATACCCATCTTTTGCGTTACTTCCTTGACTTCAATTTCAGGAAGCACACCTGCAACAATTTCACTTATCTCTTTCAGCTTTGTTTTCATCTTACTATTGCTTTCCCCCTCATGTCTTAAGACCACAAGGTCAATGTCTTCGGAAAACCGCTTGATAAATGCATAGCATTTTAGCAAAGATGTCCCACCTTTGAAGACTATTTCTTTGCTAAGAGCACTATTAAACAAGGTATGCAAGGCATATGTTACCCAATAGTCTTTCTCAACATAGATGGTAGGGATAGACATGGATTGAGCTGTAAACTCAATTGCTTGCCTAAACAGTTCTTTATTTTCATGTAATCTCATTGGATATTCCATTTTGGGGCATCCGAAAAAGCTTCTTTCAATCCAGGGAACTTATAGGTAGTTATCGGGTTTAATGTTTTATTGAGTTGCTCAGCCAAACTGTTGTTGCCGACACTTAAAAGTAATCCTAACAATGCCCTGGTAGATGGAGGGTATTTATAGGCCAGTTTTACCAAAGATTTTTTTTCTATATCAGACAATTCCTGAATAATTGCTTTTAAACGCTTTGCCGATTTCAGCAATGTTGAGTCGGGTATTTTTTTAATATACCTGATGGCGTCTAATATTTGAAGCAGTGGTATATTGTCTTTAGAGATTATGTTGTTCTGCTTGATAAATGAAATTGTATATCGCTCTCTCTTAAAGCGAGGCCGAATATTATTCTTCCCAATCTGAATAGTATTGCTGACTTGTGTTGTGAGACCTAATTTATTGTATATGCTGTATCCTGTCAGATACCCTGAAACTTTGCCGTTATCTTCCAGTAAGTCTTTCACAACCTGTGAAAAATCAGGATTTAAATTGCCGAATATTGTATTCTCCGCTTTGTAATATTTTCCTTTTGTCAGTTTGGTAATTTTCCCTGCACCAGCCATCCGGTTCAATGCTTTGATGATGGCTTCTTTCTTGTTTACATCATCTATAAAATCTACATAGGTGAATACATACCCTTTAGGTAGCCTGTCTATCCTGTTCTCAATGAAATCAGTCACTTTCATAAGTCATATAATACAGCAAATATAGTGAAATGTCCAGTTTATTTTGTAAAAAACTGGACATATACCTCTTGTAATATGGGGTATATAACCAAATTTTATTCATAAATTATTGGTAGATAAAGGGCTTCTATAGGTTGTTTTATGTCTGTACCCTGCGTTATATCGGTAGTCAAAACAGTGTAAATCCAACTCAATTAGTAATTGAACCTGCGGCCTAATGTCCTGGCTCTGGTCATTTGCAAGCCAAAATTACATTTGCCATGTATGCTATAAGTACACAAGCCGTCTAATATTAATCAGCAATATTGATTAATCTATATCCTGCACTACGCCCCCCTGCTTCTTCCTTCTCTAATACACCTTGGCTAATTAGATCATTTATATCCCTTAATGCAGTATCTGTTGAGCACTTATTCATCTTTGCCCATTTTGATGTTGTCAGCTTTCCGAAGAAATCTTCATCAAGCAACTTATTTACCATTGCTCGTTGGCGATCATTCAAAGTCTTGGTTGCGAATAGTTCCCAGTAACGCGCTTTTCTTAATACTATCGAAGAAACTTTTTCGGCAGCATCTAACGATCTTTCAAGGCAGTCTAAAAACCAGTCTAACCAAGCTGTAATATCAAGGTCACTTTTTTGGCTGGCTTCCAGTACTTCATAGTACGTTTTACGTTCTTGCCTTATCTGTGCAGAAATACTGTAAAAGCGCTGGTTTGTGTTATCTGCCCTTGCGAGTAGCATATCGGTTATAGTCCTTGTAAGACGACCATTACCATCATCAAATGGGTGAATTGTGACAAACCAGAAATGTGCAATCCCGGCTTTTAATACCGGGTGAATTTTATCGTCTTTATTGAGCCAATCCAAAAATTGCTTCATCTCTTTTTTCAAACGCTTTGACTCAGGTGCTTCAAAGTGTACTTTTTCTTTTCCTAAAGGGCCTGAGACTACTTGCATTGGGCTGTCAGGATTGTTGTCACGCCACGCACCGACCACAATTTTTTGCATCCCACTTCTTCCGGTAGGGAACAGTGCAGCGTGCCAGTTAAACAATCGTTCTTCTGTGAGAGTTTCTTTAAAGTGTTGCGTTGCGTCTATCATTACTTCAACAACACCATCAACGGACCTGTCCGAAGGAACTAATCCGGCTATATCCATTCCCAACCTTCTGGCAATGGATGACCTTACCTGGTCATGATCTAATATTTCACCTTCAATTTCGCTGGACTTTATTACTTCCGAAGTCATGTTCATTAACGTTGCTTCGTTCTGTAATGAAAATCCAAGCCCTTCCATACGACCAATTAATCTGCCTTGCTTATGGCCTATTTCGACTAACCGGTTAAGCATTCTCTTTTCATCCCATTTAAATTGAGGCCAACCCGCTTTTTGATGTATATAGTTCATATAATCTCCGCATATTATGCGGTAAATATAGCATTTATTCACCGCACGAGTCAAGTATTTACCGCATTATTTGCGGTAAATACAATGTTTATTTACCGCAAGAGTAGGCTTATGATGCATAAGTGCTTGATTTATATGTGTATAGGGTGGGCTTGTGCTTCAAGGTAGTACAATGAATAGTTTTGGGGTTGAATACTGATAGACGGGTTTGCTTTTCCCTAATACAGGTACTTCATACCCCCTGAATTGCATCTAAAACAAACCAGAGAGCTTTATTAGAGCTGCTTTGAGCTAGCTGGATATTTAATGACCACTAATACACACATACAAATCACTTTTTTTCTGACAAGTATCTTGAAAATGTAATAGTGATTCTCCCGTAAAAATGGGAGCAACAGAATGAATAATACAAACCAATCCTCAAATGAAGGTTTTCTTAGATTACCTGAAGTGCTGAAATTAATTCCGGTAAGTAAAAGTACCTGGTGGGCGGGGGTCAAATCCGGCAGGTATCCCAAGTCAATAAAGCTTAGTGATCGAATTACGGCTTGGCGGGTAGATGAAATCAGACAACTCATGCATACATTGGAGAGTGCCAATGATTAATAATGCATCGTAAAAATACCTAGTGCGCATAAACGGAGATGGATAAAGGAGTATGTCAGTGATTGCATTCCCGAGTCGTCTTAGCAAGGTTAGGTTGATAGCTATCGCTAGAAATATTCATTTGCAAAGCTATCCACGCGCATAACAATGTTACTGCGATAGTTTACGAAAATTACCTGACCTTTTAATGGTGATATATTTTACGGATTTCATTTGACAAGTTGCTGTGTGAAGGAATATCTATCCCCCTTGCTTTCTTCAACCCAGAAGAATGGTCATTCATTTCATCAGACTATTTTAAGAAAGGATATTCTATGAGTATCGCTAATCCCGACCCCTTGCTCTCAAGGCGACAGGCGGCAGATTACATCAATGTCAAATATGGTACACTTGGCGTATGGGCAAGCACCAAACGTTACAGGCTGCCTTTTATTCGCGTAGGAAGAGATGCGAAGTATCGCAAATCAGTACTCGACAATTTCCTCGCAGAACGGGAAATCTCGTTTGAATAAAAACGGCGGTTGAATGTGTGCAAACATCCAACCGCCTATACCCAGTACCCATTAAAAACAACCCAGAACGGAAGCACAATGAAAATTGAGTATGCTAAAACTATACCCCTGCGCAAAATTTTATTCAAGATCGGATTTACGCCTAAAAAACAAACACCTGACGAGCTATTATTCATATCCCCTTTCTGTAATAGCGGACAAGAAAGCCTGAGCGTCGCCCTTAAAACCAACACGTGGTTTGATACTGCGCTCGGTAGTGGTGGAGATGTCATTGACCTTGTGACTGCATATCTCCAACAACAAGGCAACCGTGATGACGAGCAAAGCGCATTGCGTTGGCTGAAGAACATGATGTCGGCACCATCCAAATTGGATGTGTCCTTTGTGACGGATTATAAGGAGCAAGATGCCCGATTTGTACTGCGTAACATCTTGCCGATCCGAAGCCTGACATTACTGCGTTACCTGGATGCACGTTGCATCCCACGTAACTACGCCTATCAATTCCTGCGTGAACTGCGTGTATTAAATAAAGATAAGGGCAAGATATTTCGTGCTATCGGATTTAGGAACGAAGATGGCGGTTTTGCCATTCGCAGCCCCATTCTCAAAGCGTCTATTGCTCCTAATGCCATTACGTTTATCCGAGGCGCTGAAGCAAAGCCCGACGCATTTCATGTATTCAGGGATATTTTTGATTACCTCTCTATTCTTGTTCATCGTAAAGGACTGCCTTTTCGTGAGGATACCATCATCCTGAATTCCTATCGTAACCTCAATGATGCCACAGGGTATATCAGGAATTACGGTTATCGCATGGCTTATACCTGGATGGAGAATAACCCTGACGGGTTTAAGGCAACTGAAATGCTTGAGCGCTTTTTTGAAACGGAAGACGGTCTGCGCCATCTTCGTATGAATGGGTTTTATGCGCCGCATAAATCTCCGAATGCATGGCTTATTGCTAAGCAGCCTAAGAAAATAGGGTAGGAAATTTCAGGAGAAGAAGGTTAGGGCTGGTGAGCTAATCGTCCGAACCCTTCTTTAGGGCAGATAGTTACTATCGGGTGACTAATCGAAGCCGCTCCTTCCACCAACTATTAATTTCTCTCTGCCTTCGGCATTCACTCGCCCAACCAAATTAACAGCCGGTTCCGGTCGCTAGTCCTTCGATTGGCGCGTCACCCGTAACTATCCACCCTAAAGAAAGGTTCTACAATGAATAATAATTCTTCAAATCCGTCGGTTGATGTTGATCAAAAAGCTAAGGTCGATATTCATCAAAAAGTAACCGATACAATCGTCAAGTACTTAGAGGAAGGCACCTTGCCTTGGGTAAGACCGTGGGTCGGTAATGATACCTCTTATAAAATTCCTGTAAATGCAAATACCCTTAAACCATATAGCGGGGTCAATATTCTGCTGTTATGGGCAACTGCTAAAGCCAATGATTTCACATCAAACGAATGGGCAACTTTCAAAAAATGGAATGAGCAAAAGCAGAGCATTAAAAAAGGCGAGAAGGGGACAATGGTTGTCTATTATGACTTTGTAGAGAAGGTAGATGGTGATGAGATTAAGAAAGTACCATTTATCAAATCCTATCTCGTTTTCAACCGTTGTCAGTTGACTAGCTTTAAACCGGATGAAGTAATTGAACGACCACTGCCTTTGACAACACGTTTACATCATGTGGAGGAATTTGTTGCGGGCACTAAAGCCATTATCAAGCATAAAGGTGCAGTCGCCTGTTATAAACCTTCCGTCGATGAAATCCATATGCCTAAGATGCAGAAGTTCATTGATACGGAGTTTAGTTCTGCCACTGAGAACTATTACAGTACGCTGGCGCATGAGCTAGTTCACTGGTCCGGGCATAAAGACCGCTTAGACAGAGATATGGGCAAGCGTTTTGCGGATGAAAAATATGCAGCCGAGGAATTGGTTGCGGAATTAGGTGCAGCGTTCTTTTGCGCAGAACTGAACATCTCCCGTTCCCCGCGACCTGAACACGCTTCTTATATTGAGAACTGGCTACAGGCATTAAAGGGTAATAAATACCTAATTACTACTGCGGCAAACAGCGCCTCAAAAGCAATGGGCTATCTTAATAAACTACAGTCGGTAGCCATTTAGACGGATGCGACTCGGTAGCGGGTCGCATCCTTATTTCTTTACAACCGCATTCATTATAGGAGCATAACAATGACACTATTTACCCCGGAACAGGAAGCCAAACTAAAAGAGAACGGCAGCCCTGAAAACCGCGATAAAGATCATCCACCCGTTGTTAAATTGTTTATACCCGGCACTGGCTGTACATGGCTTTTGTCAGAGCTTGACCCTGTAGAACCACGTATCGGATTCGGATTGTGCGATCTCGGCATGGGAAATTTCATGTATCACGGAATCCGAAGAGCTATTGGAAAAACACAATAACATCAGGCTGGAGAAAAATAAACTCAAGCCATAGCCTCAAAAGCCCGACCTGACAGGTCGGGCTTTTTTTTATTCTTTTTTCGTGGCAATGATTTCATTAACGATATGTCCTACATTCTGAACGGCATTATAGCGCGCATCCGAGCAGGCAATAACCCTCGCGTGTTGGTTCATGAGGAGAAAGAACAATGGCTCCAGTTGCACGCCTCTTATTTGCACCGTGTAAGCGGTAAACTCTAAGTTAATACAGGCATCTTCAGGCAGGTGCTCACAGCTAATCAGATAACTGTAGCTTAGGAACAATTTTCTGCCTTCAGGCCATAGGAAACAAAGGTTCCTATAGTGGCCCGCTTCGATATAATTCGTTTGCTGGTCATTTTGAACAGGCTCATGTTTTGCCGGTTCAAATTCCAGCATCCTGTCGATATTGAGTTTAAAATCCTGGCTCATAATCCCGGTCTTCAAATCGTGCTCGTTTCACTCCCTTATCTTTTTCCTTAACCACCTGTTTTTGTTTAACAGGATAGCTGCGTTGCAGATGTTCCATATGCTCCTGATGGTCCTTGTGCTTGCTAACTAATTCAATGGCAGATTGCCTGTCACTGATTTTACTGACATTATCTAGCAGTCCTTTTTTATCATCGGTATAGAAAAATGCTTTTTCTCTGCCGCGGGAAGCGGAGACATAAAACTGTTTTTCAGTCGTGGCTTCAAAGGTGGAAGCGGGCTGATAGATAAAAACCCGGTCTACCGTTTTGCCCTGGCTGGCATGGGATGTCAGACAATGCGCATGGGTGAGGTGGCCGTATTCTCTGTCTAGCAGATACCTGGCTTTGCCATCTTTGCTTTTCAGCTCAATCTTTCCTTTACGGCTGATAGAGGCTACTTCTAATAGCTGTCCGTTGCTAATATCGATTTTCGCAGCATCCGATTGTTTCAGCCTGTTCAGGCGTTTATACTTTCCTTCAATAGATTTTTTCCGCTGCCCGTTTTTCAGGTGTTTGCCAACTTCACCAGATATGGTCTTTTCGATATTGGATTCGAGTGCTTTGATCTGCTGCTTTTTGGAATAGAGCGTTAGATAGTCATCCAGCTTAGGGCTGCGTTTCCGTTCTGCGATACCGTTACGGGTGATCTTGATTTTATCACCAACAGAAACATTCATTTCCCGCTCGTTAAACACATCATAGGTTAGGGGCTTGTCCAATGGTAGTGAACGCGTTGCACCTTCCTTATCTTGCAAACGGATATATTGCTCTTCTATTCCTGCTACCTTCCATTTAGAGCCGCGTTTGATCCCTTTTACGTTTTGGCTGAACTGGATAATATTACCCTCTTTGTAATTCCGCCAGTCTGCTTTTTCCGCTTCAGTCAGGTTAAGGCTTGACAGTTTGTTGATGGTAATTTCCTTTTCACCGATCATTTTTTCATTGCGCATCACTTTGCGTATTTCCTCGGTAACGGCTTCGCCTTTTTTATGTGTCGGTGAAATAACCAATGCTGTCTTTCCTGCTTTAACAGCGGTGATATAATCCGAGATCAATTGTTTATGCGGGTCTTTAGGGTCAATCGTTTTAATAAAGCCGATACTGTCCAGTTTTTTAAAGCCGCTTGTAATATCCCCTTTAGCGATTTGCTCGACTGCATTGCGGTAGTCGTATTTTTTCTGGCGATAAATCTTATTGACTTCGGCAACAGGGATATTGCCGACTTTTTGTAAAACACGAAGTGCATCCCCTCTGGCTACAGAGGAATGCTGCTTTACATCCCCACCGAGGATAAGCCTTGCATTATGCTGGTTAGCCAATTTAAGCAACCCGGTCATTTCCTTCATTGACAGCAGCCCTGCTTCATCAGCCCAGATAACCTGATCTCTTAGCTTTGAGTGGTTATTAATATCACTTAGTAAAGCCGCAACCGTTGTTGCATCTTTAAAGCCTTCCGACTGTAATACGCCTCTGGAGGCTTCGCTGGTTGGTGCCACCGTAAATACTTGCTTGCCTGCTTTATTCATATGCCTGACAGCTTCTTTCATCAGCGTGGTTTTGCCGGAACCTGCTGCGCCACGAATGATGTTTACCCGGTCATAGGATGTCAGGATATGGTTTACAGCATTGGCTTGCTGTGTATCCAGTTCGAGTGTCAGGCTTTCCTTGTATAACGGCTTCACAGCCCCAAACCCTTTTTGAGCCAATGTGACCATCTGCATTTCTTCTTTCAGGATGTCTTGGGTCGTGCATTCCGTATAGTTGGCATTATCAATACGGATAAACCGTTTATCCGCGTTAAACTCCTGCTTGATACTATCAATGCTGATATGCTGATTGCCCAGACTGTGGCGTAGGGCGTTCAGCAATATCCTGCGTTCCGGCATCACCGATTTACGTTCAAAGCAATGCTTTAGAGAATAATCGATACAATCCTTAGTGGTAACTAAATCCTTGACCTGGGGGTTGCCCCATCTGATCGGCTTATCAGGTTCGGGTTGGATATTATGTTCTAGAGCCTGTTTTCGCCAGTTTGCTTTCAGCTCTGCCATACTCATACCTTTTTGCTTCTTAGCTCTGGTTTTCGCGCCGAGTTCAGCCAATTGCTTTGCGCCTGTAATCCCTTTCTGTTTAGCAACTTTCTCAATTTGCTTCGCACGTTTGGAGAATAGATCAATACCTGCCTGCGGCACGTTGGCGATTTCAAAATTGCTTCTTGTCCTGCGGATTTCATAACCAAGGTGCTGCAACCTATCAGCAAGATGCTTGTCGAACACAGCCTGATAGTAAGGCATATTTCTTTGGATTTCACGAAACTGACAGGCTTTGATGCGGTGCTCCACAGGGTCCCAGGCAGCATTGATTACAATCCCGTGAATGTGCAGCAAAGGGTCGGGCGCAAAATCATCTACAGGCCTTGCAGTATGATGGAGAAATTCGACAAATAAAAGCTCACCGCTTTTACGGTCCTCGTGCTTGCCATCTAGCCGAACCCTTGTAAGGCTATCAGCTTCTATCTCTGCCATCGTGGCATAAAAACTCTCACGGAATGCGGTTACGATATGGTCGTCTTTTGATAATGCGTTTACGATTGATACGCTCTTGGGAACTTGGAAGTTGATGTCGTAAAATACGGTTCTGTCCAGCCTTGTTTCAGGGGTGAGGTTGCTATTGTTTGCAGGGTTAATATTGTCGCATAGGGCGAAAAATTCCTCCTTTGTAATAGCTCCTTTCAATCCCAGCCGCTCGGCAAGGCGACCCCCGTACACTCCCGCAAGCTCAGTATCTGGAGTGTAATAGTCGGCCTTGGAGAGGGAATCCGTGAAGTACGCCTTACCGGAGGCAGCGGACTGGTTTTGGATCATCCTTATCATCAGGATGGTGTTTATAGGTGATAGTAATAGTCGTTTGGATAAATTCTTTTCCTGTTAAAGAAGATAGCTGAGTGTTTAAAAGTTGCAGGTTTTGGGCTTGTGATAGTGGGCTTATAGGGGCTGTTTATTCGGTGGTTTGCTGCCGCTGCATGGCTGCAAGCGGCAGCTTTATGTTAAGCCATTCCCTTTTTTCTTTTCTCTCAGACTATCTTCCCTCCAGGTGCTTTTTTACACCGCAACCCCATCATCGCCGTCGTCATCTTTCTTTTTGTCTTTCAGGTTGTCGAGCAACCTGCGGCGAAGCTCTTCAGTGCTAGGGCGTTTTCCGTAAATACGCACTCCCCGTGATTTATCAGGTCCGTTGTTTTTGATGATGATACCTTCTATTTCCTCGTTCAATATGCTTTGGTCATTTATCTTCATTATCTCATTGTCGCCAATATTGTAGGCCGCCATGTAGCTGAAGCTATATATGATTGCGCAGGACATCAGCAGTAAAGCAATGTGTGAGTCTATAAATGAGAATAAAAAGCCAACAATAAATACCATCAGCGGTTCAAGCCATATTTCAATCAGTCGATAGTTTATCTCACCGGCTTTATCTGTAACATGGACAAAGAAAAGGAAAGGGCTCCCGGTTGATTTACTATAGCGGCCAAAGTCAAAAACTGATGGCGCGCGGCGGATTTCCAGCCATCGTTTAACTGCAAAAATGGCATAAGCAGCAACAAAGCAAAACCACATTTTGTTAGACATGATCACATCAGTTGTGGAACTGCCGGTGTAATGGTCAAACCAATCAGTCCATGGCAAAATCAGCAGTGCAATGCCGACAGTAGCCATACTCATAGGAGAGCCATATCTTTCTCCGAGTTCTGAACGAATAAATACTTCAATCAATAAGCGTGGGTAAGAGCAGAGAGATAATACAATTACATTAAACCATTCCCTGATGTAATTTTTGCGTTCGAACTCAGCCCTGAAATAGGTAGGCTGATTAGTAGCATTCTGTTTCATTTTTTTTGGATTTTATAGTTAAAGAATAAATTGTTTGAATTTTACTTTTTTGAAATTGCGGTCACCAGAGAATTGTTTCCCCTGAATAAAAACATATGCTTCGGTGATGAAATCATTCGGTTTACCACCACACTTCAGTGATAGCATTTCCTCTGGCCTGACGAGAGGTTCCAGCTTATAGGAAACCGAGTTGGATATATTCGCATCCTTGGAATAGGATATGGACCTCGATATATCTTCCATATAAGCTTGGCCTGCCATTTGAGAAAGCATTTCATTCGTTTCCATGTGTGAGTTACAATGAAAAAGGCGGACACCAAAAGTCCCTAAAAGGCTGGCTACATGGTGGGGAGTATTGATACCGCCACCCATATTTGCGTATAGGTTGCTGAGGTTTTGGGTAATGTATACCACAGAGATGCGCTGACTTCTTGCAGATGTTTGAAAGAGCGCATCGGTATCGCATACGAAATATTGACACTCATCTGATACCAGTGCAAGGCTTCTCCCGTTTTTATTTACATCCCGTCGTTGCCATGCTTTTTGAAAGCAGAGTTTTACAAGGGTCTGTGCATCCTGTCCTGCTTTTGAATAGAGCATGACAGGCAGGTTAAGGATGATAATAGAACCCTTGTTGATGCAGTCGTCAGGGGTGAATGTAGAAGGATGTTTACAGAACAGCGAATACATAGGGTCATCCAAAAAACTGCTTAGAAAATTGACAATACACATCTGGATAATGCTTCTTGTTTTGGACGAGATACGAAACATTGTGTCCAGGAAGAATTGTTGCAACAATTTCAGTTTCCTATAATCGGGAATTTCCTTAGCCATTTTTCTTCGGAGTTGTGCTTCAGTAAGTGTTCTCAGGGCGGCAACATTTTGTAGTTTTTGCCATTCATCGATCTTTAGTTTTACCCTTCCTTTCGCTATGGCCAACGCCTGTGTAAAAGCGGTTTCTTTGGCTTTGGGCGGTTCTTCCTTATTTGCATCAGTACTATTATTTGATGTAGTGGCTTGCGCGGCAGTTTGATTTTGACCCGGGGCTTCTTTCTCGTTTTCTACTTCGTCATCAGCTTGCTTCGGTAAGCTCTGGGCAATTTCATAGATGCGTTCAATGGACAAATCACCGTCACTAATCATACACAAATCGATAACAGAAAGCAGCAGGCGGTCAGTGCTTTGAGAAAAGAAAGCATCGTGCTCTTGTCCGGCAGATTGCATTTCAGAGGTTTTAATAGCAGTCTTTAAGATGTTGTAGATGTTGCTGGCATAAGAAAAGCCATCTGAGGCATTTGAGAAGTACTGAATGAAATTGAAGTAGTTCGTTTGGTCAGGCGATACTTCGATGACATTTTGTTCACGCCCTGTTTTTTTAGCGAGTTTTCGGTACAATTCAGCTTCGTCAGCCTTCACTGTGAGGAACAACATGCCGTAGCCATTTTCCATCATTTTACTGATGAGGTGCGAACACGAACCTGATGTTTTTCCACTACCTACCCCGCCTGTAATAAAACAGGAGGTATGGGAGTCGCGGATTGTCAGGCAGGTATCTTCACCGCTGAATTTGATAAGTGGTTTGTCGAGGTTTGTTTCCATATTACTGGATTTTGAGGGTTTTAAATGAACTTTACTTTTTAGGTGAGGTAGGCCTATGTTGTGCACCACATAGGCTACCTGGGGTTTATAAGGGCTGCTTAATCGAAAGCACTTATGGTAGTTTCTTTAGTTTTATACATCGTCTTCACCGCGGTTATCCCATTGCCTGATTCGTTGAACTTTGTAAGGGTCACTGTTCTTGTAGAGTTCATTACAAATTGCCTGTGCACTAAATAGTTTTTGTTCTGCCCTACTGAAAGTTGCTTTGGCCTCTTCCAAGCTTTTATATACTATATCCATATCTACCTTGGAAATTGGGTGGTCAACTTTAGATTCGTTTGCACCGTTGTCGAACAAATGGTAATTATTTTTTTTCCTTTTAGTATTTTTCGTCCTCATTTTATTGGGTTTAAAGTGTTTTACTGTTTGCTTTTGTAAAGGTGAATTTTCTAATCTTCTTTTTTGATTGCTGGAAAATTTGGCACCTCGAAAAAATGTAAGTAGTTTCAAGGTTTCTTTCACCAATCTGAAAGCAAAATTCCTATGGAATTATGGGAGGGAAAAAAAGGAAAAGAGTTAATCCTTACCTGTTTCTGCTGTTAAGAGAACTTATTGAGTTAGAAGTGTTTCACGTCATGCACAGCCGCGATATTGATATGATATGCGGTTATCTGTATTCAAATATTGTGCGAGGTATTAAAGGGTTTGAAAATAGTTCGTATCATCAAAAAGAAGGACGAGAAATCACAGCCTATAAATTCGTCAGGGACTTGAAGAATATTTTTTGGCTAAACGTTGATGATTATTCTTTCACTCAACACATGCTCAATAGACTAGCACAACAGGTAACCTTTTTTGGCATATTTCGTGGTTGGTCTCACTTTGCTAATTATTACAGCTTAGATTATGGTGCTATTGAGTGTGAAAAATTCAGCTCTAAGTCATTTCTAGACCTTCCTTCACAAGTTGTACATACTGTTAAGTGTTGGGTTGATAACAGGATTCAAATTTATCGCAATATCCTTATTGAAAACTCCTCAATCAAACCCAAAGAATTAAGGGCAAGAATTAGTAAACTCAATTGCAACTATACACTTCGGTTTGCAACCAAAGAAGATTTATTGAATCCTTTTTGTCTGAATAACCTTGAAGAAACGCCCCTGTGGTTTATGAGTTCGAGTAATGATATATGTACCCCATACGTTGTATACGAGAATGAATTTTCAGAGATAATTACTGTTCTTGCTGTGGAAAAAGCTAATACTGTTGAATTTAGGAATGGAGATTTCAAGCGAAGGATTCAGAATTGGGGAAACTATTTTTATAATGAGGATAATATTAAAGACTCCAAAAACCTTCCGAGTGTTAATATTCAAGGACTTTTTGAATTCTTATCAGGCAAATGCTACCGGTTTAATAATTCCTTAGAGGATATAATAAGCCAGGTTTGCGATTGTGATTCACTGGTGAAAGTGCGTACTCTATCAAACAACCCTAATTTTTTTAACGACGACCTCGTTATTGACTTTAAATTTAAACGGTTAGAAAATATTAACGCTCATACAAAGGGAGAGTTACCATTGTACGAATATATAATTGATTGGGAAATACTTAGAGATCAGCTTAAATGTAGTTATCTGCTTTATACATAACAATGGTTGACAATCTGCACTAGATGCTATAGCGTGTAGTTCGTCTGAGGTGGTATGATGTACTTTTTTTCTGAAAAGCAAAAGAGGCAATTATTGATTAATGGATCTGGAGTTAATCCAGGCAGAGATAATATCCCTGTTTCATTGTTAACTTTAACTGGTACGGACCAGAAATGGCTTATTAACGAGCTATATCAGAATCGGCCCAATATTGCATTGGGACTATTCTTTAATAAAAATGATTTTGAAATCGGTGAAATTACATTGGATGTAATTAGCAAATTAAAAGGCCCTAATCTTTCTAGTGAATACAAAGGCAATCTCTTTACAACTACAGAAATATCCTCACCAATTGTGACTTTTGACGTAGCCTTTGTTGGTAAATATCCTTTATCTATTTATCGTGAAGTCGCTAGAGAATTAGGTCGAATTGAAACAGATACTTCTACTAATTTAAGCATATGGGAGAAGTACTTGAATAGGTACGAAGTGCCTAGAAATCGATGAAGACCAGTAAAAAGTTTTTATCTCATACCAAGTGAAATCGACATACTCCCTCATCAATATCCGAGTTCGTAATCCTCCTTATCCCTGTCCTTTTCTAAATCGTCTTTGTTGATGGTGTAATCATCTTTCAGCCAATCAGGGTATAGGTCAATGTCTAAAGATTTATCCTTGTCCATTTCTATCAGATACTCCTGTCGCCCTAGTTGAAAGCCTTTAGCTCTTTCTGAATCACCGAGTATGTCGGAAAGGTTTTCAGCTACATCAGGCATATACTTTGCAATTGTGTAGCCTTCATTGAAGCCCTTTGTGTAAGTGTTTGATGGTTCGTATTCTTGAGTGTGTTCCATGTTAAAAAGTGTTTTGGGCGTTATCTTCTAAATAGGTTAAAATGGATTCACGGTCATACAGGATGACTTTCTTCTGAGGCTGGGAGAACCTGATTTTTCCGTTATCCCGTAATGCCTGGAGGCTGGTTTTACTTTTGATGTTCAGCAATTGCATCGCTTCGGAGGGTGGTATCCATTTTGCATTTTGCTGGCCGTTCTGAGAGTTGAGCTTTTCGACTACTGTTTCTATTAGTTTATAGAAAGCAGCATCTTCCATGCAGATGACTTCCATGTGATAATAGGTTTTAGGTAAGGCAAAAATACATGATTTTGTAATTCACCAAAAATATTTTCCTGTTAGGTGAGCTGAATAAATGCTATTGGGCATCGTTGCATTCTATGGTTTATCCAAATATTCGCTCTTTCTTTTTATTCGAGTTCGCATATCGTCTTTAGGATTTTGATCCAATTAAAAGAATATTTAAGCATTTGCTTAAATAAGAAAATTCATATCTTCGCGATATGGAAACGTGCATTAGGCAATTTGCCGACAAAGAGCAGATAACAGATTGCAGGGAAAAAATTAAAACATGTGATTCTTCATTTAAAGAGCTATCAAGTGTATTAGACTTGGCAGGTAATGAAGTTAGACTCAAAATTCTTTATCTGCTAGATGAAGAAAAAGAACTGTGTCCTTGTGATCTAAGTGACATACTGGGAATGAGTATACCTGCTATTTCACAGCATTTAAGAAAGCTAAAGGATGGAAATATTATCGAGCCTCGCAAAGAAGGACAAACTATCTACTATTCTCTTAAGTTAAACCACAGAAAGATACTTACTCCATTTTTCAAGCATATCAATCATAATCAGGAAGCTATAAAATCATAGTATATGAAGCAGCTAATCTTTTTCATTACAATTGCAGCAACGTTCTTATTGGGATGCCAATCGAATCCCAATACCGTAAAAGAAGATGTTTCCTTTTATAAAGTGCCGTTAGTATGTGGTGCTGCGCCTGAAATAGGTTGCGGTAGCCGTATTAAACCTTTGTTTGTAGCTACAGAGAAGGAGAAGGCTGTAAAAGAGTCTTGGACAAATCGCCAGGGGACGGTGATAGCATTTGTTTGGAACGGTCATAATACTATTAATGAGCAAATGTTAGAAGACCTATTTGTCAAAAACAATATAGAAGCAGAACTTATTACCGATACATCAATTCTAAAGGAATTGCGTGCAAGTTTCCGAGACAAAGGTAGATGGTACGAAGGAATGGATGTCGATCAACTAAGCATAGAAGAAGCAGGGGTAATTGCGTCTCAAACTACTGGTTTTGCCTTAGAGGAAGGCTTTGTTGATAGCACTCAGGCAGCTACAATCAAAAGCGATATAGAAAACTACTTCAAAACTGAGTTAGTGCAAGTGCGAACATTGGAGAACCTTACAAGTGATTCAACACAAGAAAGGTGGAGAAAAGATGCCTACAACATCATTGTTAATCGTGTTGGAAAGGAAAAAGCTGACAAAATAGCGCACGCCTATGAAAAAAAACTTTCGGAAATTGAAAGCTGCGATTAGCCAAATAAAGCATAAATGAGACTTCATCTCCAAAAGATCGGAACTCTTGGGTTATTCCTAACTGCAATTACTTCCCCGTGTTGCTTTCCCTTGTTTGGCTTTATTCTTACAGCCTTGGGCGTAGGCAGTTTTGAGTTATTCGGCGAGTGGTCAATGACTATATTCATGTTTCTGACGTTGCTGTCTCTTGGAGGGCTAGCTCTCTCATACCGTATGCACAAATCCATACACCCTTTACTAATAGCTATTCCATCGGCAACTTTGATATTTTTTAGTTACTATTTAGTGGAGGCAGATTATTGGCTCAATATTCTTTACGCCGGCATGTTTGGTATGCTGCTTTCATCGATTGCCGATTTCTATAGAACACGCCAATATAAAAAAAGCAAAAAAGTGGAACTGCAATCAATCATTACATGTCCCAAATGTGGGCATCAGAAAGAGGAAACTATGCCAACAGATGCTTGCACTTTTTTTTACGAATGTGAAAGCTGTGGAACGCGTCTAAAACCCAAAACAGGTGATTGTTGCGTATTCTGCAGTTATGGAACTGTAAAGTGTCCACCTATACAAATGGATAAATCTTGTTGCGCTTAAAACATTCAACATGAAGATCATCATCAGAATTATTGCTACGGCTGTTATCCTGTTGGGTTTAGTACATACTTATTTTGCCTTATTTTGCCATTTTGAAGGTGAGGAAAAGCTGTGGTTTCTTGGTGGAGGATTTGCGGTAGTTTTTGCAGGCTTACTCAATTTCATAGCTACAGAAAGAATCACTTCAAAATTTGCTGTAGTCATTGCTTTGATAGTAAACTCTATCATGACTGCAATGTTTATCTATGCTATACCTCTTTTGGGAGGTACTCAGCTTTATGCTAGTATAGGCTTATTCTCCCTTATCACAATTTTGACCATCCTGAATTTGCTCAAACACCGTTCAAAATCTGCGGGCAGGCACATTCAGACGAACTATACAGCCGAAGAAGATACATTGCTCGAGACTAAGACTATTCCGATGCTTCGGATTTTTGATAAGAGTAAAGCGATAGAATTCTATGTGAACTGGCTTGGCTTTTCGATAGACTGGGAACATACGTTTTCAGAAGGGAAGCCCCCCGTATATATGCAAGTATCAAAATCCGGAATTGTTATTCACCTCACCGAACATCATGGGGATTGTACTCCAGGAGGCAAAGTATATATAGAATGTAAGGGATTACAATCTTATCACAAGAAATTGATCGATAAAAGATATGCGTATAACGCTCCTGGACTGGAAACAGCTCCTTGGAAATCATTGTGTATGGAAGTTGTAGATCCTTTTGGAAACAAGCTGTTATTTTCAGAAGCGCAGTAATCACATTCTTGCTACCCGTCGTGTCAATACTAAGCGGCGCTAGGAAAATCAAGTGAGTATAATGGGTCGTAAGGTGTAGCTTTTCTAACTACAGCGAAAACAGTATGAAGCATTTTATTCTTTAAGTTATTTCTGACAAGATTTTGATGTTTACCTTGAGCTATCTTCTTCTCAAAATACTGTTTGGTTGGCGCATGGTGTAATAGAAGTGTACTCACACCGCGACTAAGTAATCCCTTTAACTTTTTATCCGCTTTGGCAGAAACTCTTGTTTTCCCTTTTATACTGCTGCCACTGCTATGTTCAAATGGCGCAATGCCACTGTAACAGGCTATCTGTCTGCTGTTTGAAAACAAAGTGAAGCATTCTGTAATGATAAGCAGATATGAAGCCGTAATTATTCCAAATCCAGGAACGGATAAGATCAATTTAAAGCATTCAGACGTTTGCTCATCACTTTTAACAAGCTCAAGCATCAGCTTTTCAACCCTTTTTATGCGGCTGTTTAAGTAAGCGACAACTTCAGATGTTTCATTGCACATTTCTTTGCTATCCTGTTCAGCATAATTTTTGGACTCTCCTGCTGGGACTTCCAATATCACTTTTGCTTTTACCAATCTTTCCCTATAAGCAAAGAGCGTTTTTAATCTTCTTAGCAATTGTGCAGGTAGTTTATGCGGCGTTAACTCATCGGAATAGCGTTTAGCAAAACGTGCAATCGTTAAGGCATCGAGCTTATCATTTTTACCCCTTTTTATAGATAATCCACTTGATATGACCGACCCTGATACTACACTATATTCAATTCCTTTCTCTTTCAAAAAGTACCACAATGGTTGGGCATAAACCCCTGTATGTTCCATACAGATAAACCATTCCTCTTGTTTCTTCATTTTTTTTAGCCATTGAATGGCTTTTTTGAATCCAGAGAGATTGTTATCAATACGTAGATGTGTCTCTATTCCAATTTCCCCAGTTACGGATAAATCAAGCCAAAGCTTGGACACATCAATACCAACAAATAATGTTTTCATTACAAGCAGTTTTTAAGAAGTAATAAATAAGGTTAAATACACTCACGCCTTTACTGGGCTTATATTCCCGGCATTCTATTTAAGTTGAATAACCTTTTAAAAAACAAAATGGTCTGATGCAACGGTTAGGTTTGAACCTGGCGACGCTCTTAGTTCACCATTTTGCCTGACACAAAATAGAGAGAAACAAAACAAACTGTCTTGTTACAAGCTATGAATGTCGATGTAAATGTAAAGGCGACGCTCCGTTCATCGTCATCTTCAATATGATGCAAACACATTAAGCCACATGGGTTCATAAAGAACTGCGTAAATAAAAAAGCCGGCCTGATAACAGGCCAGCCCCTATAAACCCTATCACTATGAAAATTCTTTTACATTTCTAATTTAAGCAAAATTTTAAAAATGACAATAGTCTTTGGCCTTGATCCGCGAAGCTATCTATTTACAAATCAAGCAAACAAGGTCTGCATTACGCCCTTCTTAGGTCGGGCTTCGTTTGCTGGTTTAGTGAAAATAATCTCCACCTGAAAATAGGAGCTTAGCTGCATATTGAGGTAGTATTATTTTCACTAAAACCTTGTTGGTCTGATTTGTAAAAGTTGTTGGGGGCTTATCGGATTCAAAGACATTTGGTGCCGAATATATGAATCGGAGACGGGTGAGTAAAGGCTGCGGTTTCCCACAGCCTTTTTTTGTTTGTTGTTTGTACCGTGTTTGCGTCCAGCCCCATGTCTGCAGGACGATTATTACTGTGTAAATATACTGCCACATTTATTACATAGCCATGAATTCTGCCATTCTGATAGCAGCGGAGGATAAGTCTGCTTGTTGTATTGAGAAAACTTCCAGAATTGGAAGCCGCCAATTCCTAGCAGGACAAACCCCACTTTAGGGAAGGGGCCTGAACCACCGATAATAGCGAACAGACCAATGATGATTAACACAATTGGTAAACCTATCTGCTTTTTAGCAGGGGGAGCAGCTTTCTTAGCCATCAGTGATTGGGAGGTGCCTGTGGTATTTGTTGTTGCAGAGCCGAAGCCTACGCCCAATCCACCGCTGCCAAAGCCCACAGCGCTACCATGCGTGCGGCCCTTTGTTTTGATCTGTTGTGTGCCATGCTCATATATTACTTCAAGCCTTTGCACATTATCTGAATTACATCTTGTACACTGCATTTTGTATGATTTTATCAGGTTGATTTTTTGTTATGGTATTTATTGAACTTGCTTTTGAAGAGTCAGGTAGTAGAAATTGTCATAGACTTCACTATTGATCGTATCGATATTGGCAATGCCCATGACCAGGAACTTGTCCTGAAATCTGTAAGACCATTCTTCCAATGTGGTTGTATCGCTGATATTGGTCATAAGCATGGTCAGGTCAAAAGATGATGACCAATGCCCGGAAGGGCTGAGTATGCCTTTGAGCATATAGCTATCAAGTACACCGTCACTGTTGGTATGCCTGTATGTGCCGTCTTTTTCGAAAAAGATATAGCTGATGTCTTCCTGCCACCAATACTTAGCCAGGCGCCCATTGTCTGTCCAGCCAATGTCTTTCTCCCATTCCTGCTCATATTGTTTACCAGTGGTTAGATTGTAGCTCCTGCCCGTAACTTTCGTTATTTCCCATTTGCCACAAAGCTTTTCAGTTGTGAGGGTTGTGTCGGGAGATACTGCGGTAGGTTCAGCAGGTTTTGTTTCTGTCTTAGAACAGGAAACAAACCAAAAAGATGTAACGAGTAGTATAAGTAAAGCAGTGTTCTTTTTCATTGGTCGCATTATTTATTGGTCAACATACATTTTGCTGTTTCCATTATTTTCAATGTCTGCCTGTCTTTTATTTCAGGTAGTGGGTATTCATTGCCATTCAATCTGTATTTGATAGCGGTAATTTGCACGTTAGCTAATTGTTCAAATACGCTTGCTTTAACTTCCTGTGTGACTATCCAATGCCTTATCGGCACATCTAGGAAACGCAACGTAAACGGGGTTACATCTTGTGGTGAGGTGATCTCAATAAGGTCGCCGTTACTTAGTTTGAATGATACTTTATCACCTTTCTTGAATGTGACTTCAGGAAAATCCATGTTATAGGTGATACGAAGGCTTAGGTAATATTTTCCATCTTCTGACTTTTGCAGGATGACCTCACGACCTGCGATAGCAGCGCCAATCGTCATTTGAGCGGTATTCATGGTCTTACCCGACCATTCATCCTTAGTGGTTTTAACGTATTTGCATTGTGCGGTTGCATTGAATGTCAAGCAGCTAATCAATAGGAATAGAATTGTTCTCATGTCTATGTTGTTATCGGTGTTTCGTTTGGTTCGTTTAGTCGCTTCAGTAGTTGGTGTACGGTGGTCAGGTGCCAGTGTGAACCGTCATGCCTGAATGTTGGTATATTCAATCGGTTGAGTTCACTGGTGATAGCCCTTACGGTAGTCTTTCCTTTCTCTTTTAATCTCTCAATAACGGGACGCATCTTCATCGCAAAGGCTATAGCATTTTCCTTGTTCTGCTTTGCCAGGATGTATTTCCCATTTTTGCCCAACTCCACACCATGCGCTTTGGCAATCTTCAACGCAGCTTTTGTCCTCTCACTTATCATGTCTCTTTCCAGTTCCGCAAAAACTGCCATTAATTGCAAATAAGGTTTATCAGCACTTGGGTTATCGACTGCCCTGAATTTAACCTGTGATTCCATCAGCGTAGCGATGAAAGCAACACTTCGGCTTAGTCTGTCCAGTTTTGCGATAAGTAATACAGCTCTTTTCTGTCTGCATTTTTTCAGTGCTGCTAACAGCACCGGGCGGTTATTCCTCTTGCCGGATTCTATTTCCGTGAATTCAGCAATCAGCCTGAAATCATTGGCTTTGGTGAATGCAGCTACTGCCACTTGCTGAACTTCAAGGCCGAGTTTTGTTTCGCCCTGGCGGTCAGTGGAAACACGGTAATATGCTACAGCTTCTTTCATGGCCTATCCTTTAAACACGATGAAACCCCTCACAGACCAGACAGAAACTGTACAGGTATAAACCAACGTTTATATTTGGACAGATTTAGGTCTGAAAGGCGACTTATTCAAGATTATTCGATTTGGAAATGCTTTGTAAATAGGCTCTTTAATTAGGAGGGAGATTGCGAATGTGCCTGATTTTGTACAGGTATAAACGTTGGTTTACTTACGAACAAATTTTACTGCTTTTAATTCTTGTTAACGTCTTATAATCAGTAGAAATTCATCACCCTCCAGCACTTTTTATTGTTAAGAAGGTTTTTTTACAATAGGGGTGAAATTAAATGCAGTGCGATACAGTTGATTTATACAAAATATCTGAAGTAGAGCTACGGTATAAGTCAAAGGTCAAGGCATCCGAAAGACCGAAAATTGCGCAGTCAACCGATGCCTATGCCATACTGATGCAATATTGGGATGATAATAAGATCGACTTTGTAGAGCAGTTCAAGGTTCTTCTGTTGAATCAAGCAAATCGGGTGCTTGGTATTTGTGACATTGCAACTGGCGGAATTACCGCAACTGTTGCAGATATTCGCGTCATCTTGGTTGCAGCCTTAAAGGCAAATGCTTGCGGTATTATACTATCTCATAATCACCCATCCGGCAATCTAACGCCAAGCAATCCTGATAAGGAAATGACAGCCAAAATCAAAGAAGCAGGCGCTTACCTGGATATTAAAGTCCTAGACCATTTGATAGTATCAAGAGAAGGTTATTACAGTTTCGCAGATGAATGCACAAATCTTACACCGAGTAAGAGTTTACCCTTCTAACTTGTTTTACGCATCTGCTTTTACTTTTCCAAATGTTTCAAGCTCTATAAACTTGGAGTTGTATTTATCTGCCGGCATCTTCTTTTGCAGTAGATTGAAGAAGTTGTCATCATGAGTGGATAAAATGATTTGCTTTTTATGATTAACCACGATACTACGCATTAGATCAATAGTAGACAGAATATTAATGCTGTCCATCGATTGAATTGGGTCATCGATAAAAATACATTCAAACGGTTGACCATCCTCATCTTTCGCATTCAAGGCTTTTGCAAGAAAAATGCTGAGACTTAATATGTTCAATTGTGCGGTACTAAAATAGAGATTGGGTATCAGTTTTTCACTCTCTGTTTCTTCTGTAACGAAAACGTTGAGTGATGGCTTGTCCTCGTTAAAGTCACACTTAAACTTTATCTTCTTGTACTCAGGATGTGGATCGATTTTACAGTATAGATCATTAATCAAATCCTCATAGAAAAACGAATTCACCATCCTGTCTAGGTGGTCAGATACGTTTTTCTTTTCGGTTTCGAGCGCAGGTTTTACAACGTCCCTTAAAAACTGAAGACGTTCTTTACTTACCTTTTCCAATCCCTTTGCTTTCTCAAATTTTAGGAATGGCTCAACATTTGTAATTAGCTTTTCAAGGAGCCTGAAACGCTCTATTTTCTTTTCACTATTTTCAACTTCTGCATTTTTGTTTGACCGAAGCTGGTTTAGGAATGTGTATATATCTCCTTTTAGATCAGCATCAGTAATATTAAAAATTGTCTTTAAATTTTGTTCATAGACAGCAACTTTCCTTTTTTCTTCATTTTGATCGTTTATTGCTTTTTCCTGTTCTGATTCTATTTGCGCTTTGTCTTCCTTAGCCAATTCTTCGTTTATGTTATCAATTGAGTTTTGAATAAAGGCTTTTGCATTATTAAGCAATTGCAGTTCATCGTTGATGTCATTGATTTGCTTATCGACCAAATTAATTTCGACATGCTGCCCAGGAAAAGCACCTGCGAAGTAATTCGTTATATATTGATATGAGGAGTTCGATTGCAGCGATTTTAGTTGGTCTTCATCTTTCTTTACAGTTTCGGTTTTGTTCTGAACTGTATTTAGCGCCAGCGTTTGCTTTTCAGTAAACTGGTCGATTGATAAATTTATATCAGAAATCACCAGCGACAATCTTTCTATCTCGGCCTTTACCCGCTCTTCTTCCGCATCAATTTTAGCGAAATCACAATTCGTTTTTAAGATTGCTTCCTCGCGCTTGAGGGATTGTAGTTTCCGCTCGAGTTCTTCTTTCGACTTTACTAGGTCGTCCAAACGCTCCGCTGCTGATACACGGCGCGGGGATAGTGCTTCAATTTCTTGTAAGATTGATGCCCGTAAGGCCTCTGTATCTTTGTCAATCGATGTGTTCTCTAAATTACGGTTGTCCTCAAGATCACTTTTCGATTTCAGCAACTCTTGTAATTTCTCCGGAAAGAGTTTGTTGTTGACAATTCTATCGATTAAATCTGATTCGGAATCAAAAGTGGTTGTGCATAGCGGACATGTTGGTTTGTTCTGTTGGCGAATTATTTCCATGCCTTTTGCTGCCAAATCCCTGATGTCGTTATTTAAGGCTTCATGATCTGCTATATCTTTGTCCGTTTTCAGAATGCCGTCATTGATCTGACGTAACCTGTCGAGCCCGTTAATTATCTTTTGTACTAGCTCTGATGATTTAGTTTTAGCAAGTTGGTTCAGGTTGTCCAAATTCCTACTGACATTGCTTAAGTGTGCATTCAGTAGTTCAATCTCCTTGTCGAGATCGGTCACTTCCTTTTGTGCTTCTTCAATTGGTTTGTTCAAATTGGTGATAGCGGTATTCGTGTCATTTAGTTCACCGATATTTTTTTGCCAATCAAGTCGCAACTGGGGTAGCGCCGCCAGGCGGATCTGTAATTGCTCGATACGCTGATTTTCAGCATTTCTCTGACCCCGAAAGTCGTTCACTTTATTTTTGGCATCTCTTTCTTCATTAGACGCGCTCTTGATCTCGCCACTGTGGGTTTCGATTGCATTCAATAGTTTGGTTATCTGTTCGGCGATGGGGCTATATAACCTAAACTGTTCGACGACCGTATTGAGAGGCGTTAACTGGTCATTTTTTGTTGATCGTAGTTTTTCGTTAGTAGCGAGTTCGTTTCTCAATCCATCCAAGCCTTTGTAACGTTCCAGTAGTCGCTTATAGTTGCTGATCCTGTTCTCTAGGTCTGCAATGTCATTCCTTGCTTTGATAAAAGCATCATAGCTAGGCATCATTTCATTACCTGTGAATGCGATTTCCACAGATAAGATTTGACTTTTTGCAGACACAATTAGTGCTTCCAATTCATTTACTCTTTGCAGTATCAGCTGGCTAATTGTTATAGCTTCAGGATCGGTAAAGACGAGATCTATAGCTTTAATATTTTCACCCTCGGCGTTTAATTCACTTATTACCGCGTTGGTGGTTTTCAATATCTCGCGGTCACCTTCGTAAGCCAAGTCTAGTTGGATGCCACGCAGTGCCTCGCTTATCTCATTGATATTGTCTTCATTCGCATTAAAAAGAGCAATAACATTTTTGTAGTACTCATCTATTTTTTTGTCGCCGAAATACTCAATAAAGGTCTCATATCTGCGTTGTGGTTCGACTTCTTTTAGAAAGGCGTCAATCCACTCTTGTGAAAGAACAACTTCCTGGAAATTGGATTTGATGTCTTCAAACTTAAAGTCACTTTGATTTTTGCGAGGTTCTTCGAGTTTTTGACCAATAATTTTTGGATTTGTTGTTTCTAGCCTAACAAATGACGGTAAACTTGGTTCTGAATTGCGATTTCTCAGCACATAATGCTTAGTACTTGCGTTTTCCAATTTCTCGAACTTGGCATAGTTTGAGCTGAATTTCTTCTGAACAAAACGATGGATGTTTTTTGTTACACCCCATTCAACCGCATCATAAAATGATGTTTTGCCAAATCCATTCGGCGCATAAATTGATATAAAGTCAGCATAAACATTGTCCTTACGCTTGAAGTCAAACGTGCTGTCTTCAACTTTGTCATATGCCCTGAAGGCCTGTATCTCTACTTTCTTAAATTTCATGGCTGCATTCTTGTTTCAAGTTCAGTTAAGGCTTGCAATACTGATGGGTCGTTACCCTTTTTACGTTTGACAGTTCCAGTAGGAATAAATTTTTTCAATATTTCCTCTATCAGTGGATTCTTGACGAGTTCTGTCCCTGTATTTGCATCTGCTGCAATCAAGTTTAAGTTGTCGTTAGTGATATGATCGGCAATAATTTGCTGTGGCGTTTGGTCACGGTAATTATCCACGACTATCTTTCTACTTGAAACAGGATCGTTTTCAATCTTGTATTTGGTTTCTCTAGTCACATTTCCTGTAACAATGAAAAATAGATAGATGTTCCATTTCTCAAAATCAAAAGAGAGCTTCATTTGAAATCTTAAGGCAATTTCCCCAACGATTTGCTCCCACAACTTCAAAAGGTCTTCTTCATTTTTAAAACGCAGCATGAACGAAGTGATTGTACCTCCATATTCGGTAGTTTCGATACTAGATACAACTTCAGGGAATTCCTTCGTCAGAAATGCGGTAATTTTTTGACTAAGGTTTGAGTATTGCATTGAATTCATCTTTTAATTTTTGAAGTAGAGTTACTGGATCATTAATTGCCCGATAGTCCGCTAATTTTTTAATAATTGCAATCCTTTTGAAACTTCCCGCGTGTGCAATGGTGAAATGATCGAATGGAGTTTGACGACCGCGCCCAATATTCATTCTTTCCTGTTCTCGTTCTCTTTTCGCTGCGGCGATTGAACCGACAACCGCACCGGGTGGGATGATATATTGATCATCATCCGCTGGTGCTTCCGGAGTATTAATTAGGACTAACCCTTTATCTACTAAACCCTGATAGTCTGAGTACATGATGCTCTTAAACTGCCTGGCCATACCGCCCGCTGCATCGGTGTGGATTAAGCGCACGGAATTGAAAATCTCCTCAATCTCTTCAATCTTAAAATCGTCATCGTTTGCAATTTTTAATATAGTTAGAAGCTCTAGCCAAGCTAACCAAAGTGCACTTGATTGAAGTTGCCCTGAGTCACAGTCAGCCATCAGTAGCCGTTCGTTCAAGAGCGTTTTGATTCCTTGCGGCGTGTTCTCACTTTCTACAATATCTTGAGTTCTTTCTTTCAGATATCTTCGCACCATGTCGATGTCTGCATCGTGGATACCGCCGTATATATCAAAGGCTTTCGGCTGAGAAAATGAAAAGCAACCCATAACTGGGGGAAGCAAAGGTGATAGATGATCGGAATTTTCATTGATTATCTCATCAAAATGTCTGATTGGAGTGAAATCGACACGGCCCCTATATTCTTCTTGTGCTTCGACTACCCGGTTTTGTATTCCAATTAAATTAAGGTGCTCACCAGTAACACGCACATAACAGCCTCCAGACTGTCCAATAATCTCGTGATGCTGAGGATTGCCTAACAATTCTGCCTCGCACATTCCGTTGTCCTTTGTCTGTAGAATTCTGATATCATTATCAATGCGAATCCAGTCAGCCATAGCTCCAGCATTACGGCGTGTATTTGGAAACCCATATAAAGAAAACCTTTGCTCCATATATGCAATATCGTCTTGTCGAATAATTTTATCGTGCCCCTCAATTTTAGCAACCTTAAGAATCGCAATATCCTTGGCAGGATGCGGAAAGTAATTTTCACCAAGAACAAGTGGGTCGAACGCTACCTGTATTTCGTGTATTTGGCCATCCCGGAATTCAAACCTAACAAGCCTGGATAGGATGTTTTGGTCATCCTCAATGACATGCTTTGCTGTTAAAATGTATGTATATTCTAAGTCCAATGGTTGAAAGATGCATCCACTCCCATTGTTAACAATAACGCAATATTGACGGATCTCATTAGGCTGCATCATTACATCATAATTTCTGTTACTGGATTAATAACAAAGTTTGGATAGTCTGTGTGATCTTCTTTTGAGAAAATAACTTTCATGCGTTGTTCATAGTTGAACAGAAGCTCGCAATCTTCGCATTTGTCTATTATCCTAGCTAGCAATTGCTTATTAGGATGATTGTGCTGTTGCCCGTTTGTACTGATGATATATTTTTTTGTACTCACTAAATCCAAAAGCTCAGGACTAGTGTTACCGGAACTTCCATGATGAGAGACCTTCATGAAATCAACCTTTAGCCTTTTATCTTCCGAATATGCCAAGTTTCGGAGGCTTCCAACTATGACACCAGGGTGTGCATCTGCTAAGAAGAGCATCTTCTTTTTTTTGTAACTAAGTATAAAGGCGATGGAACTACCATTTGGGAACTTGGTATCTTCTTTGAAATTATCGTCCAGAATGTGATCCTTCACAGACTTGTTGTAATCATGCTCTTTACCAGCCGTATCAAGTTCAGGATCCTCCTTTTTCCATTCCTTCAGGAGCTTTTCTAACTTTGTGTTATTTGGAGAAAGTATATCAAATTCAAGGTCGAGGATTTTTATTTTTTGACCCGCTACAATTATCTTTCTTTCCCAAATTCCCGCTTTCTCGATATAGTCTTCGAAATTGATGGCCTGCGGTATTCCGGTATTTACTGCGCCCTCTGGCATCAAAGTCACAGCTAAATCACGGTTCTCTGCAATCTTTAAGTATTCAGCGATAAGTTTCCCTGAATTAAACCATACCTTTTTTACCAACCTTGCCGCTTCTTTGTCTTTGGAAAACCAGCTAAGAAGCCCACCGATATGGTCATCATCTATATGTGTTAGGATTAATAAGTCGATAGATTCGGCAGGTCGTGTTTTTAAGTCTTCAATTACCTTTTTTAAAGGCCCTGAAAGCTTCGTAGATCCATTGAAGTAGGTGGGGCCAGTACCACCGTCTATAAGAATATTACGGCACGTATCGCTATCGTCCTTGAAGGTTAGCAATATTGAGTCGCCGTTATTGGCCTGAAGGAATTTTATATTCATATGTCATGGAAGTAGGTTAGAAGGTAAATTTAAATTTTTTTTAATTGTAGGTCAAGCAGTTAGTTTGGAAAAACGGGATATGTAAACAGAGGTTTTAAGCAAATCAAAAACATTCACTCTAAGCGGATTAATAAATCGATGAGAATGTTGTGGAACTTTTAAGTAGAATAGTTCAATCCAATTTGTTGTACCCAAAAAGCGAGCCGGTCGAATGACCGGCTGTAATCTGTGCCCCGAACAGGAATCGAACCTGTACTCCGTTGTGAAAACAAGATTTTGAGTCTTGTCAACGGTGATTTATGTGTGCAAATCGTGTGCAAATGAAAAAGGGTTTCAAACTTAATCGTCTGAAACCCTTTATTGTCTTGTGGTCCCACTAGGACTTGAACCTAGGACCCCCTGATTATGAGTCAGGTGCTCTAACCAACTGAGCTATAGGACCGGCTAAAAAGCCAAATCCCCTTTCGGGGAGTGCAAAAGTAATGGACTTTATCAATAATTGAAAATCTTATTTCGGGTTTATTTTTGCAAGATGATAAAAGGAATTAAGCATATTATTTTTGACTTGGGTGGAGTATTGATTAATCTGGATTATGAGCTTTCAGAAACTGCATTTATAGAATTAGGTATTAGCAATTTTCCTGAAATATATTCGCAGTTAAAGCAAACAACGCTTTTTGATGATTTTGAAATTGGTAAAATCAGTAGCGATGATTTTATAAAAGGGATTAGAAAAATATCTCAAAAGGAACTTTCAGATAAACAAATAACAGATGCGTGGAATGCTATGTTGCTGGATTTCCCGCTGAGACGGTTGCAACTCTTGCAGCAGTTGAGAATACATTATGACCTTATTTTGCTCAGTAATACCAATGAAATACATGAAAGAGCATTCAATAAAATATTAATGGATGCTCATGGGATGCCTAATATCGGCGTGTTTTTCGACAAAGTATACTTATCGCATAGGATTGGTATGCGCAAACCTGACAAGGAAGTATTTGAAAGAATATTGAATGAAAATCAACTACAGGCTTCAGATACGTTATTTATCGATGACAGCCCCCAGCATATTGAAGGTGCAAAAACTATAGGTATCCAAACCATTTTTCTTGAAAAAGGAATGACGATAGAAAAAGATATTTTCCTTTCCAGGCAATAATAGAGACTATTTTACCTCTTCGTAATCAATATAATCACCATCAATGGCAGTGCTCTTTTTTTGGTGCGAGGTATTGGCCTGATTCTGCATTTTATGCATTTGCTCCATCTGGTCCTGCATTTGCTGCATACGTTGTTGGGCTATATTGGTCATATTGACAAGCGGGAAGATTACCCTGAAAACAAGACGCACAATAACTGTCAGCACAATAGACCAAAGAATTATCCTTAAAATCATGATATCAAAGATACTAAATGCGCCATTGTCCCACGTTAATGAAAATATAATACCCGTATAAGCTATTTTTTTGCTGTAAATCAAAAAAATCATACTTTTGCATTGGAATTAAATCAAATGAAGGGGACATAATAGTCCCCTTGTTTTTTATCCATGACAGACATATTAGAGAAAATTAAGGAATTGACGGAGCCCTTGTTGGCAGGTACAGATATGTTTATCGTAAATGTTAAGGTAAAGCCTGTCAATAATATTAAGTTGTATATAGATGCCGACAGCGGATTATCTATTAGCAAGAGCGCAGAGGTAAACAGGAAGTTGTATAAACTGATAGAAGCTGAGCAAATGTTTCCTGAAGGAGATTTTTCATTGGAGGTTTCAAGCCCGGGTGTAGATGAGCCGCTTGCATCAGAAAGGCAGTATTCTAAAAATATCGGAAGGACTGTATTAGTTACCACTGCAGAAGGAAAAGAAGTGTTAGGTGTATTGAAAGAGGTAAAAGATGGCATTATGTTGTTGGCAGTAAAGCAACCCAAAAAGAAAGAAATTGTAGCAGTGGAAATACCACTGTCAGAAATTAAAAAAACTGTGGTACAAATAGTATTTTAAATAATGCCCGGCAGGGCTAAATGTATGAACAATGGCAAGTATTAATCTTATCGATTCGTTTCAGGAATTTAAGGAGGCGGAAAACATTGACCGCCCGACCTTGATGAAAGTGATTGAAGACGTTTTTAAAACACTGCTGCGTAAAAAATATGGCAGTGATGAAAACTTTGACGTAATCGTAAACGACCAAACAGGTGACCTTGAAATTTTCCGTCGTCGCGAGATAGTGGAAGATGATATGGTGGAAGATGAGAATATGCATATTCCATTAAGTGCTGCTCAGGCTTTGGACCCTGATTACGGTGTGGGTGAAGAAGTGTACGAAGAGGTAAATGTAGTAGACTTCGGACGCCGTGCGATATTAGCTGCAAAACAAACGCTGGCAGCACGTATAGGCGATTTGAAGAAAAATAATTTGCTGAAAAAATATGCTGACCGTGTAGGTGAAATTACCAGTGGTGAAGTGTACCAGATATGGAAAAAAGAGATTCTTTTGCTGGATGACGAAGGCAATGAAGTGATTCTTCCAAAATCAGAACAAATACCTACAGACTTCTTTAAGAAAGGAGAATCAGTACGCGCAGTTGTGAAGAAAGTAGAAATGCGCAATAATACTCCGGTTATCATCCTGAGCCGTACGCATCCTTCTTTCCTTGAAAAATTACTGGAAATAGAAGTGCCGGAAATAATGGATGGTTTGATTGTGATTAAGAAAATTGTACGTGAACCGGGTGAGCGTGCTAAAGTAGCTGTAGAAAGTTACGATGACCGTATTGATCCGGTTGGTGCTTGTGTGGGTATGAAAGGTAGCCGTATACACGGTATCGTTCGTGAATTGAGAAACGAAAATATCGATATCATCAATTTTACAGCCAATACACAACTGTTAATACAACGTTCATTGACGCCTTCAAAAATCAATCGTATGGAAATTGATAATGAAGGGCATCATGCAGATGTTTATCTGGAACCAGATCAGGTATCATTGGCAATTGGTAAGAAAGGTGTAAACATTAAACTGGCACAGGAATTAACCGGTTACAGTATAGATGTTTACCGTGATGCACAAGATGAAGGAGTAGATTACGATATTGACCTCGATGAATTCTCAGATGAAATTGAAGGTTGGATCATTGATGAGTTTAAGAAGATTGGTTGTGACACCGCACTGAGCGTATTGAACCTTTCTGTAGAAGAATTGACACGCCGTACAGATCTTGAAGAAGAAACTATACGTGACGTGCAGAAAATCCTGAAAACGGAATTTGACAACGAGTAGCAGTTTTGGCATCGAAAATGCCTGAAAACAGGCATTTCGGCAAAAATGGCGTACGTTTGTAGATTGTGTGTAAGGAGATTGTTTAGAATTAAAGATTGAGTAAATAACTGAATGTCAACAGGAACAAAAACACCAAGATTACTGGCTGCAGCTAAGGAATTCAACATCGGTAAAGAGACCCTTGTTGAATACCTGACGGGTAAAGGTTTTGATATCAATGCCAGTAATCCGAACACAAAGCTGACGGAGCCAATGTACGACGCTCTGCAGGCAGAATTTGCGCAAGACAAGGCTGCCAAACGCAAGAGCGATGAAATTGCTTTGCCAAAAGGTTCTCTGATTGAAGGGATTAAGAAAAACAAAGAGGAGCTGGAAGTTCATCCTAAAAAAGCTGAACCAACCCCAGAACCAGCGCCTGTTGTTGAAAAGAAGAAAGAAGAAAAGCCGAAGGAAGAGAAACCCAAAGAACAGCCAAAAGCAGAAGTAGTAGAGGCACCGCCGGTTGTAGAAGAAAAACCCGCTAAGAAAGAAACAGCTCCTAAAGTTGTAGAAGAAGAAAAGAAAGAAGATACTTCAGAACATATTGATGTTAAAGCTCCGAAGCTTGGCGGGCCTAATGTATTAGGCAAAATCAATCTTGACGAAATCAATCAATCTTCAAGGCCTAAAAAGGCTGCTACTAAGAAAGCAGAAAAAGAAGAACAACCTGCTGAACCGATTGCAGCACAGGAAGAGCTTGTAGAAGAAATAAAACCTAAGAAAGGGAAAAAAGATAAAGAAGAGAAAGAAGAACCTGCTCCTGTAGCAGCAACTCCTGCTCCTACTCCTGCAGAACCTGTAGAAGACGACAAGCCGGAGCATATAGAAATGAAGGCACCCAAACTGGAAGGACCTAAGATCATTGGTAGAATAGAACTACCGGTATCTAATCCTAATTCGAGTGCCGATAGTAAAGAAAAAAGAAATCGTAAAAGAATACCTGTTCAGAAAAAACCTGAAACCTTTAACCCTGACCAACAAGGTCAAGGTCAGCAAGGTGGAGGCGATCGCAGAGGACCAGGTCAGCAAGGCGGTGGTTATGGTCAAGGTGGTAACCGCGGTGGTGGTCATCAAGGTGGTGATCGTAGAGGTCCCGGCCAACAGGGTGGTGGTTATGGACAAGGTGGCAACCGTGGTGGTGGCGACCGTAGAGGTGGTGGATTTGGACAAGGTGGAGACCGCAGAGGACCAAGACAAGATAGAAATGCACCGGTATCTGCACAGCAACAAGAAATTGATGCAAAAGCAATACAGGAAAAAATACGCCAAACACAGGCTAAACTTGCCGGCGGTACACGCAGCAAGAGCCTGAAGGCAAAATATCGCCGTAACAAGCGAGAGGAAATGGCAGAAAAACGTGCTGCCGAAGAAGAATCACAACAAACAAATGTGTTGCAGGTAACAGAATTTATTTCTGTTAGTGAGTTGGCAAACTTGTTGAATGTGAGTTTTGCAGATGTTATCAGTAAGTGTATGAGTTTGGGTATCATGGTGTCTATCAACCAGCGCCTTGATGCTGAGGTGATAGAATTAGTATCCAGCGAATTTGGTTACGACGTTGAGTTCATCAACCTGGAACAGGAAGCGGAAATTGAAGAAGAAGAAACAGATGATCCGGAAGATTTGTTACCTCGTGCTCCGATAGTTACCATCATGGGTCACGTTGACCACGGTAAAACATCTTTGCTTGACTATATACGCGAAGCGAATGTGGTAGCAGGTGAGGCCGGTGGTATCACTCAGCACATTGGTGCTTACCAGGTTACTACTAAAGATGGAAAGAAGATTACATTCCTCGATACGCCTGGTCACGAAGCGTTTACAGCGATGCGTGCGCGTGGTGCTAAAGTAGCAGACGTTGCAGTAATAGTTGTAGCTGCGGATGATGCGATAATGCCTCAAACAAAAGAAGCGATATCTCACGCACAGGCTGCAAACCTGCCAATGATATTTGCTATCAACAAAATAGATAAAGAAGGGGCTAATCCTGAAAAGATAAAAGAGCAACTGGCGCAAATGAACATCCTTGTGGAAGACTGGGGTGGTAAATTCCAAAGCCAGGAGATATCTGCTAAAAAAGGAACGAATGTAGATTTGTTACTGGAGAAGATATTGCTGGAATCAGAGTTGTTAGAGCTTAAAGCTAATCCTGACAGATATGCCAGTGGTAGTGTAATTGAAGCTTCTTTGGATAAAGGACGCGGATATCAATCAACTATATTGGTACAGAATGGTACACTTGAACAAGGTGATATGATTGTGTGCGGACAGCATTTTGGTAAGATCAAAGCCATGTTCAATGAGCGTGGACAACGAGTGGAAAAAGCAGGCCCATCTACGCCTGTGCAGGTACTGGGCTTGAATGGTGCACCACAAGCCGGTGAGAAGTTCAAGATGTATGATGATGAAAATGAGGCTAAAGAAATAGCAACGCACAGGGCGCAAATTATGCGTGAGCAAGGTATCAGGGCTCGTAAGCATATTACACTTGATGAAATTGGTCGTCGTCTGGCGTTGGGTAACTTTAAAGAACTGGCACTTATCATCAAAGGTGACTTTGATGGTTCTGTTGAAGCGTTAAGTGACTCTTTACAAAAACTATCTACTGAAGAAGTTGCAGTTAATATCGTACACAAAGGTGTGGGTCAGATAACAGAGAGCGACGTGTTGTTAGCAACAGCATCAGACGCTATCATATTAGGCTTCCAGGTTCGTCCGTCGATGCAGGCTTCAAGACTTGCTGAGCAGGAGAATATTGAGATACGTTACTACTCTATCATCTACGATGCCATCGAAGAGATCAAGAGTGCGATGGAAGGACTGCTTGAACCTAAAATTGAGAAGAAGACAGTTTGCAATATCGAAGTGCGAGAGATATTTAAAATCAGCGGCGTAGGTACAATTGCAGGTTGTTATGTGCTGGATGGTAAGATGACGCGTAATACGAAGTTGAACCTTGTGCGAGACGGTATTGTAATATATAACGGCGAGTTATCTTCACTGAAACGCTTTAAAGATGACGTGAAAGAAGTGAATGCCGGTTACGAATGTGGTCTTATGGTTAAGAACTACAACGATGTGCGTGTAGGCGATATCATCGAGGGCTACGACGAAATAGAAGTGAAGCGTACTTTGTAAAAAGAATATTAATGATAACATTAAGCCATCCAGTCAGCTGATAGGATGGCTTTTTAATTATTTTGAATTGGAGATGTTCTATAACGAAGTTGTTCTGCATACATGGTAATGGAAACAAAACTGCTTACTACCATCAGGTATATATAAGGTACCTGTATAAAGGCAAGGAAAAAGCAGAAATAGATTTTAAAGGAAGCAGTAGCAAATATTTTGTAGTCTATACGCTTCCTGTTGAACCAATACCAGATGCCCATCACAAGGCAAATACCTAATGAAATAAAGAGATGTACTTGTTGAGCAACCTTTATTCGTTGTGCTATATCAAGGTGTTTCAGTTTGTCATAAAATTTATGTGCAAACCCTGTACCATTGTATAGCTGGTACGGAAAACCTTTGTCGTCTAAATGCGTCCATTCACCAAATGCAGCCTTGTCATAATATTTATACCCCCTGAAGAAACTCCCCCAATCTTTGCTCAAAAATGGGATGACGTAAACAATGATAATAAGTACAATAACTGTAGCTATTATCTTCAATACTTCTTTGCGATGCCCGGAAATAAAATATATAAATGCCCATAACGGAAGCCATAAAACCAGGCTATAACGAGACATTAAACATAGGGTAATAGCTATAGCTGTGATATAAATATTTTTATGGTTTAACCCAGCTATCAGAAACATATAATAGCCTGCTATCAGCATTTCGATTGTATATGCCATCAGCATATATTCCTCCTGATAAATTACTTTGAAAAGCCAGTATAATAATACAGGCACGATAAGCTTGTATGCCGTAACAGGATGCTTTACAGTTCTGGCAATGATATAAATGACACATAATGACCAGATAATAAATGCCATCCACCTGTAATCAAAATGCCCCAACTCTGAAATTGAGAATGGCAACCAATGCAACGGCAAATATGTTGGTGCGATGTTATACCCAAAATCATTAATGGGGTCAACATATACAGGAACACCAGTGAGAAACCGTTTTACCATTAATTGTATTAAGGGTATAATATCAGAGAATTTTGCATCAAGCGGGTATTGTGTAAATAGGGGTGTTAATTTATATGCTATGTATATTAATGGGGCTGAAAACAGTATTGGTAAAATGTAGTTTGTCTTCTTTTTTTCAGAAACTACTTCTTCGATGTGCTGGTTGTAGAACCTAATGATGAGCAATAAACCAATTGACAAGGATACAAGAAAATATGCTGTAGCATTTTGAGTTTGCCCAAGTTTGAAAGGATATTCTTGTTTATGAGTATAGAACAGGAAAAAATTTTCCAGGATAATGAGTAGGATAAATAATGGGTTTGCGTATCTGCGAATACTATTCATTTAGAATTATTGGTTTGATAGTTTTATTGTATGTTGTTTTTGATTTTATATCTCGCTTGTTCAGCAAATATCGCAATTGATACAAAATTACCTGTAATCATCAGGTATTCATATGGTACCAGTATCAATGCGAGGAAAAAACTAATGTAGATTTTAAAAGAGGCCATTAAGAAAATACGGTAATCAATTTTATGTCGTTTGAACCAATACCAAATACCAAATACTATAGGAATACTGATATTGACGATAAAGAAAGTATTTTTTAGCAGATAAAAACCTTTCATATAATTGCCCGCACCATACTTTTGGTAAAATAAATGAGCGAATCCGATTCCATTATACAGATGGCAAGGCAGACCTGTATCGCACAGATGTTGCCACTCCCACGACATATTGGAGTATGCCACGTTCGTTTTATAAAATACTGACCAATCTCTGCTTAAAAAAGGAATAATGTAAATGCCGGTAACCAGTATAGTTACTGTTACGATTATTCGCAAAAATGATTTCCCTTCCCCGGATATTAATAATACGAATGCCCATAATGGTAGCCAAAACATAATGCTATAACGAGATAATAAACAGCAGGTGATGAAAAAGGCAATGAAAAAGGTACTTTTTTTGTTCAGCGCCGTTATCATCAACATATAATAGCCTGCAATCATTATTTCAACTGACATACCTGCAATGCCAGGTGCATATTGCAGCATAAGCATGTTAGCAAATAATGCCAATAATATCATCACTATTGCATTGATGTAACCTGAATATTTATTTACTCTGTATGTTATGACAAATATTGCGAGCTGAAATGTCGCAAAGCTTGTCCATCTGTAATCAATATGAATTAACTCTGCAACTACAAAAGGCAGCCAATGCATTGGCAAATACCCAACTGGCGTAGTATAGCCCAATGCAGTCATCGGTAAATATGGATTTGAACCTGCTAAAAAACGCTTAACTACGATTTTCACAGCAGGAATAACATCTGACCACATCGGGTCAATAGGTATAGTTTTAAATACGTTTTGGCTTTTATACCCTAAGTATAGTAAGGATAATATAAAGAACGGGATAAAAGCAAACTTGCTTACAGCAGTTTTATTTGGATTGGGAACTATCGTAATTTCTTTATTGTAATATTTAGCAATGAGTAATATCCCAAACATCAAAGAGGAAATATATAACCCTAAAGCATTCCATGTGTTTGGTAATACACGGGCTTTATAGAAATAAAACAGAAATAGGTTTTCGAGGACAATCAATACAATCAACCCGATATTGGCTTTGCGTATCAACTTTTTTTTATAAAAATAGCATAAACTAAGCCTCATGAACGATTGTGTCATTTACGAAGTATTACACGTATTAACATTTGGATAATATCTATATATTTTAAAGCTATTCAGCCTATTATAATTAACTTCGCACACCAATAATTTTGAGGCTAATAATACGTTATACATGAGTTCGGTTCTTGAGAAGCTGGAAGCGATTAAGGCAAGATTTGATGATTTAGGAGTTGCACTAACCAACCCTGAAGTAGTTAATGATAATAAAAGGTTTTCACAGCTAAGTAAAGAGTATCGCAAGCTGGAAAAAATAGTAGATGCATACAAACGCTATAAAGCTTGTTTGGATGGAATCGATTTTGCTAAAGAAGTGTTGGCTACCGAAAGTGACCAGGATTTGAAGGACATGGCCAAAGAAGACCTTGATAAACAGGAGGAAGCATTAGTAGGATTGGAAGCGGAAGTAAAACAACTATTGATACCCAAAGACCCGCAGGATGAAAAGAATGCGATATTGGAAATCAGAGCAGGTACAGGTGGCGATGAGGCGAGTTTGTTTGCAGGTGATTTGGTACGCATGTATCTGAGGTATTGTGAAAGGAGAGGTTGGAAGGTCACATTGTTATCAGAAACTGAAGGAACGGTAGGTGGATATAAGGAGGTTCAATTGGAAGTGGAAGGTGATGATGTGTATGGTACGTTGAAGTTTGAAAGCGGTGTGCACCGTGTGCAGCGCGTACCAGATACAGAAGCAAGCGGAAGGGTGCATACCTCTGCCGCAACAGTAGCTGTAATGCCTGAAGCAGAGGAGATAGACTTTGAGCTAAAGGAGAGTGATCTGAAAATGGAAACAGCCCGAAGCGGTGGTGCAGGTGGACAGAACGTAAACAAGGTGGAAACCAAAGTAATACTCACCCACGTTCCTACTGGTACTGTAATTACCTGCCAAACGGAACGTACACAGTTGGGCAACCGTGAGAAAGCGACCAATATGATGCGTACGAAATTGTATGAAGAACAAGTGCGCAAGCAGGAAGAGGAAATATCAAGAAGGCGTAAAAGTCTTGTGAGCTCGGGCGACAGGTCGGCTAAGATTCGTACGTACAACTTTCCTCAGGGTCGTATTACGGACCACCGTATCAATATGACGATGTACAACCTTGATGATTTTATGAATGGTAACATCGGCGAAATGATTGACGCATTGCAGTTTGCAGAAAATGCTGAGAAAATGCAGGCAGGCGAAACAGTGATATAATATTGTAACAACAAGTTTTTAAAGAAATATAACTAAGTTTAAAACTCTTACAGCAACTATATGAGCACACCTCGATACGACCTTGTGGATATTGTTCAAACCCTGAGAAAAAACAGGCGAACAATTTTACTGGTTTCGGTTATTACAGCTGCACTGGGCGGCATAATATTCTTTATTGGCAAGAGAGATTATAAAGCTGAGGGCTCATTTATTATGAGCAATCCTTTGTATACAGATCGTAACAACCTCTTCCAGGCTACGGGAATCCAGTTTGTAGACTACTTTGCGGGAGATGATGATGTGGACAGGTTGATGAATATCGTAGAATCTGACAGTGTAAAATGGAGTGTAGCGCAAAAGCTCCATATGGCCGAATACTATAAGCTGGATATGAATGACCCTAAAAAGGTTAAGAAGCTATTGGACATTGTAAAAGATAACTTCAAGGCTGTTCGCTCTGAGTACAACAGCGTTGAAATTACGTATACCGATCCGGACCCCAAACTGGCTGCCAATATGGTAAATGAAAGTATAGCTACTATACAGGATATTTTCAGGGACTTTTACGTAGGACAAAGAAATAAAATGACCGCTTCGCTGCAAGTAAAGATCAACGAAATGGATTCAAGCATTGTTGTGTATACGGACTCATTGGCTAAGCTACGCGACCAATACAAGATTTATGATCTGGTAAACCCGGCAAGGCAAAATATCATTAACGCCTCATTGAAAAGCAGTGGTGCTAATTTTGGATGGGCGATGGAACAAGTGCAAAACCTTGAGTCTATAAAAGATCAATTAGTTGCAGACAGGGCTCGTTATATTTCAAGGTTTAATGAATATAAAACGACGGGTAATGCAGCTGATATTCCTTTGATACATGTATTGACTACAGCTAAAGTGCCCGTGAAACCAAAACCACCGGGCTTGATACTGACAGTGCTTTCTTGTGCACTGATAGGCTTGTTCTTTGGCGGCTTATACATACTGATAAGAAACTATTACAGGTTGCTGATAGCAGTTGAAAGATAAATGCAGGAAGCAGTTTTAAACGGTAATAAATGGGGGCAGGTAGCATCTTGGTGTGTGCTGGTTGCTTCAATAATAGCTTACGCTTTTACAGGTAATTTATTACTGATTGCGTTGCCGTTTGCATTTCTGTTTGTTTTGCTAACTGCAGTAAACTGGAAAGCTGCATACTGGATATTTCTGTTCATTATCCCGTTTTCATTTCATATCGAATTTGCCAATGGTAGTCTATCTACAACAGTGCCAGATGAACCCATCATGTGGTTGTTTCTGCTAACAACGGGTTTGCTTGTTGCTAAGAATCCGGAAATAATAAAACGTAACTGGCTGGCAAATCCCATTGTTGTGATTGTTGTGCTGCAATATGTATGGTTGATAATACCTGTATTGTACTCGCACAAACCGTTATTGTCGCTAAAGTTTTTTGCCGCTAAGACATGGTTCCTCGCTTCTTTCTTTTTGCTGCCTTTATTTGTGTTTAAGGACAAGAAGGATTTTAAGAAAGGCTTTTTAGTGATGTTCATACCTATCCTTATAACGGTTTGCATCATTATGGTGAGGCATGCTGCAATAGGTTTCAATTTCAGAAGAATACAGGTAGCTATTGGTAAGATATATGTGAACCACGTTGACTACTCAACGGTTATGTCAATGATATTCCCTGTGCTGTGTGTAGCTCTTCCCCTTACAAAGGGTAAGAGCCTTGTCTTACGCGGTATAATAGTGCTGATGATATTATTCTTGCTGCCGGCAATTTATTTCACCTATGCCAGGGCTGCAGTGCTTGCTGTTTTTTTTGCTTTTGTAGTAGGTGTAGCTATCCGTCTCAAGCTCGTTAATTTTATAATGCCAGTCTTTTATGGTGCATTGGCGTTACTAATAGTATACATGGTGCATGACAAGAAGTTTATGGACTTCAGACCGGACTATGAGCACACTTTCATGCGCAAGAAATTTACCGACCACCTTATCGCTACTTTCAAAGGACAGGATATGTCATCTATGGAACGCCTGTACCGTTGGATAGCAGCTGTGCGCATGAGTACCGAAGAGCCTATAAAAGGATATGGACCTAATAACTTTATCTATTATTACAAAGAACACGCGGTACCTGAATTTAAAACTTATGTAAGCCGCAACTTCGAACACTCTACTACGCACAACTATTACCTGTATATGCTGGTAGAGCAAGGCTGGCCAGCCATGTTGTTATACGCTGCATTGATAATGGTAGTATTTGCGCAAGCACAAAAAACCTATCACAGGTTTAAAGACCGGTATTATAAATACTGCACTCTCGGAGTGATTATGATGTTTGCTGCAGGTTTTATTAATAATTTCTTTTCAGAGCTGATAGAAACAGACAAAGTAGGTTGTTTGTTTTACTTGAGTATAGCATTGCTGGTAGTATTAACTACCAAGAGCAAACAAATGGAGCAAGAAGCTATAGCAGCAACGCAAGCTTAAGCAGGTTCAACCCATGCTTCGTTTTCTTTCAGTAATTCAATAAGCTCGTTTACGGCTATTTCACTCGGTACATTGCGCTTTACTACTTCTTTACCTTTGTATAACGTGATTTTACCCGGGCCGCTGCCTACATAGCCAAAATCAGCGTCAGCCATTTCGCCCGGTCCATTAACGATGCATCCCATAATGGCAATCTTGACACCTTTCAGGTGGTTGGTAGCATTGCGGATTTTAGAGGTTGTTTCCTGCAAATCAAATAGTGTGCGTCCGCAACTTGGGCAACTGATGTATTCCGTTTTGCTGATACGCGTACGCGTAGCCTGCAGAATAGAGAATGAAGTGTTATTGAGAAACTGGTGATTGTTATTTACTTCAAGATAGGTGCGTCCTGTCATTTTGATGTTTTGTACTTGCTGCATGTGGTTCCGCAGCCATATACCATCGCCAAACCCATCTAATAATAAACCACCTGTGTTGGTCGCAAATTCTATAAGCTGTTCGTCAACTGTTTTGTTCTTGTTTTCACCATAAAGTATTACAGGACATTGTACAGCCTGTTGCATTATTTCAATAAGGAAACGCCTCATAGAAGGCATAGTATGTGCATTGCCGCTTTCAATTACTATTACAGCTTTAGCATTTGCTTTCAGCTTTGTCAACAAATTCATCAATGTACTCCAATTGGCGTTGACATCAGTTAATACAAAATGTTGTGTATCGCTTAGTGTAGCTTGCAGGTATTCCTCTGTTTTGAATAACGGATGATACTTTGTTTTGTCGTTAGCTGAAAGCCATGTTGAGTAATTGCAAATTACTTGTAAGGTTCCCGGTAATGCAAAGTCTAAAACCTTATCGCCTGTATAAATATAATCGGCAGCAGCATCGCCAATATTCCACTTATCTGTTGCTTCATCATACTTATAACCTATTGCCTGTAAATCGTCGTGATGGATAGTTTCAGCATCCATATAGTCTGCTATTACAACAGGTACATGATGATTACCAATGTTATTTACAACTACATCATCTCGTCTGCTATAGCTGAACGGACTATAAGGCAGTTTTGCAGTTTCATCCGCTGATAAAGGTTGAATCGGAGTGTGTGCTGAACGATTGGTATACCTGTTCACAATGTCCTTGCAAACAGGTATTTCAAACTCGGGGTCTTCTGTTAATGATACACGTATTGTATCGCCAATGCCATCTTCCAGCAATGTGCCAATACCTATAGCACTTTTGATACGCCCGTCTTCACCATCACCTGCTTCTGTTACACCCAAATGCAAAGGATAACATTCACCAAACTCTTCATCCATTTTTTGCACCAGCAATCTGTATGCCTGCACCATCACCTGCGGGTTACTCGATTTCATGCTGAGGATGATCTGATGATAATCCTCACTACGAGCGATACGTAAAAATTCCATAGCACTTTCCACCATGCCGATAGGTGTATCTCCATAGCGGCTCATGATACGGTCACTGAGAGAACCATGATTGGTACCAATACGCATGGCAGTACCATGCTCTTTACATATTCTTACTAATGGTGTAAAACGTTCTCTTATTCTTTCTATCTCCTCGCTATATTCCACATCAGTATATTCAATGATGTCAAACTTCTTCTTGTCGATATAATTGCCCGGATTGACACGTACTTTTTCAATAATTCGTGCAGCAATTTCTGCGGCATTTGGTGTAAAATGGATATCTGCTACCAATGGGGTATCGTAGCCCAAAGCTCTTAGCCTGTCTTTAATATTTTGCAGGTTTTCAGCCTCTTTTTTGCTCGGTGCTGTAATGCGTACCAATTGTGCCCCCGCCTCAATACACCTGATACATTGGGCTACAGTAGCTTCTGTATCCATAGTATCGGTAGTGGTCATGGTTTGAATAAGAACAGGGTTGCCATTGCCTAAAAGCAGATTGCCTACCTTTACTTCACGGGTTTTAAGCCTTTTATAATCGGTTAAAGAGGAACAGTAATATTGCA
This sequence comes from Bacteroidota bacterium, assembly GCA_018267965.1. Classification (GTDB taxonomy): domain Bacteria; phylum Bacteroidota; class Bacteroidia; order Chitinophagales; family Chitinophagaceae; genus Polluticoccus. The sequence goes on from JAFDXK010000002.1 coordinate 770,770, forward strand.
ACATAATAGCCTGAAATGCACCGCAAATTTAGCTTAATCAACGTTGTTAAGAGGTGAAAATATGCTATAAATAAGCTAAAGCCCAGAAAAACAAATTGTTATCTAAAATAGCCGTATTTATGTTTTTCTGTCAAACAATAGTATTTTAGCGTAACCATTATAAGCAAATGCAATACGAGATTAAACAAATAGGCAAATTCAGGTATGTAGAAGAAGGCGATGGTGAGCCATTAGTGCTATTACATGGTTTATTTGGGGCGCTTAGTAATTTTAAAGACCTGGTTGACCATTTTAAAACTACACATAAGGTTATTATACCTATGTTGCCGCTTTTTGACCTGTCATTGCTTGAAACAACGGTAAATGGTTTGGCAAAGCATGTTCAGAAGTTCTTAGATGCAAGAGGATTGCAAAAAGTACACTTACTGGGCAATTCTTTAGGTGGACACGTTGGTCTGGTTTATACGTTAAAGCATCCTGAAAGGGTAAAGACAATTATTTTAACAGGTAGCTCAGGTTTGTTTGAAAATGGTATGGGTGAAACTTATCCTAAACGAGGAGATTATGATTTCATTAAAAAGAAAACAGAACTGACTTTTTATGACCCGAATGTAGCGACAAAAGAGTTGGTTGATGAAGTATACTCTATCGTAAACAACAGGCTAAAGGCGCTAAAAATAATTTCATTGGCTAAGTCTGCAATACGACACAACCTTGGTGATGAATTGCAGGACATTAAAATGCCAACTTGTCTTATTTGGGGGAAGAACGATACCATTACACCTCCTATGGTAGCAGAGGAGTTTCATAAATTGATACCTAATTCAGAATTACATTGGGTAGATAAATGCGGCCATGCCCCTATGATGGAAGTGCCTGCTGACTTCAACGTGATTTTGGCTGCTTTTCTTGCTAAGCATAAAGGATAACAATTGTTAAAATTGTCATATTGATGTTACAATTATTAGATTCCAACTAAACTGGTGTGGCTTTTGTGTTATATATAGTAGAGAAATAACAAATCAAACAATGACTATCGAACAATTAATATCACCATCTGTGCCAACGCTGATACCTACTGATACAGGAGACAAAGCTTTGTTGATGATGGATGAGAATAGTATGAACCAGTTACCATTGGTGTCTGAGGATAAATACATGGCTCTGGTGCATGAAAATGATCTACTAGATTGGGATAAAACAACTGCAACATTAGACATAGCAGATTTTCTGACGTACCGCCCAGCTGTTTTAGCGAATGGGCATCCGTACGATGCTTTGAGGTTAGCTCACCAACAAAACCTGTCCGTAGTGCCGGTTATTGATAATGACAATACTTATTTAGGTGCTATTACAACGATCGAATTACTAAAGTATATAACGGAAAAAAGTGGCCTTGATAATCCCGGCGGTATTATCGTATTAGAGATGGAGCCGCGTAATTACAGCTTATACGAAATAGCAAGGATATGCGAGAGTGAAGAAGTATTGCTTATCAGTACGCAAATTTTCAGTAATCGTATTACCGGTAAATTAGAAGTAACACTTAAAACAAACCGTACGCATCTTGGAGCAGTTGTTGCGTCTCTTGAAAGATATAATTACAAGGTGAAAGAGGTTTTTGGTGATAAAACAGACAATGAGAACATGACAGACAGATTCAATCTGCTCATGAATTACATCAATATGTAATCTTATCTTTGCTGCATGATAGCCATAGATAATGTATTGTTAAGCGATGAGGTAATAGAAGAACAATTTGTTTGCGACCTGAACAGTTGTAAAGGCGGATGCTGCGTAGATGGCGATTGCGGAGCTCCTTTGACTGAAGAAGAAACGAAAATCATAGCTAAGGTTTATCCTAAAATAAAATCTTATCTCGTTCCCGAATATATTGCTGAGATAGAAAAGCAAGGCACGCATGTAACTGATGATGAGTATGACCTTGTAACACCTACGGTAAATGGTGGCATCTGTGTATATGGATATACTGATGAGTTAGGTATTGTAAAATGCGGTTTTGAAAAAGCATGGAAAGATGGTGTTATCAAATTTCAGAAACCGATTTCGTGTCATTTATACCCGATACGTATTAAGCAAATGCCCGGATATGAAGCCGTCAACTACGAACCACGTAAAACACTTTGTAAGCCTGCTTGTAAGCTAGGCAGAAAGCTGAAAGTTCCGGTATATAAATTCCTGAAGGATTCGCTTGTGCGTAAATTCGGCGCAGAGTTTTACGAAGCCTTAGATGCAGTAGCAAAGAAAATGCAAAAGGATAAGGCTTAGTTTTTGCCTGCCCGTACTACATTCTTCATTACCAGCTTTAATTCTGTTTCAAACTCAGGCGTGATGGTTGTTATCTTCACATGCTTGGCTTGCTTACCTTCTCCTTCCAGTTTCAAAGACATGGTATCAGCAACTTCTGTATAGTGCAAATAAAAAATACAATAGTTGTCGTGAAGCTGAATGCCAAATAAAATATTATTGATGTTGCCTAAACTATACAGTGCAACTTTTGATTTAGTGCCGCCGTATATATGTTCGTGTATGTGCTTGTCAACTTTCAGACACAGGCCTTTTAGTTGCATGGCAATTTGCTGGATAGGCTGAGGTTTTCCCTCGAGTATGGTATTAAAAGACATGGCTACAATGTTACAATTCTTTACGCAAGCGGGCAACAGGTATGTTTAGCTGTTCTCTGTATTTGGCAACAGTGCGGCGGGCTATATTATAGCCTTTTTCTACCAGCATATCTGTCAGCTTTTCATCTGAGTGCGGCTTACGTTTATTTTCGCTACTGATGATATTATATAAGATGGTTTTTACTTCTCGGGTTGAAACCTCTTCTCCACTTTCTGTTTGCAGTGCTTCTGAGAAGAAGTATTTCAATTTATACGTACCGAACTCCGTTTGCACAAACTTGCTATTTGCCACACGCGATACAGTTGATACATCGAGCAGGGTAATTTGTGCGATGTCTTTCAATATCATAGGCTTCAGAGTGGTTTCATCTCCTGTCAGGAAAAACTCAGTCTGAAAATCTATAATGGCTTGCATTGTTTGCAAAAGGGTATGCTGCCTTTGTTTAATAGCATCTATGAACCATTTGGCAGAATCCAGTTTTTGCTTGATAAATAGCAAAGCCTCTTTTTGACGTTTATCTTTTTTATCACTTCTGTCGTAAGCTTTCATCATTTCCTTATAGCCTTCAGATACACGTAGTTCAGGCGCATTCTTGGCATTGAGTGATAATTCGAGCTTGCCGTTATTGTTAAAAACAAAAAAATCAGGTATGATATAGCTTTCAGCTTTGTTGACAATAGCAAAAGCTGAACCAGGTTTAGGATTTAATTTTATGATAATATTGATGACTTCTTTAAAATCATCATTGTTGAGGCCTACTTGTTTTTGTATTTTATCGTAATGTTTTTTAATGAACTCGTTGAAATGATTGTCAATAATCTCAACAGCATTTTTTACAGCTTTAGTTTGAGGGTCAATACGCTTAAGCTGCAGTAGTAAACATTCCTGCAACGTCCAGGCACATACACCCGGAGGGTCAAATGACTGTATCTGTTGAATGATGTCATTTACTTCATTTTCATCGGTGCTGATGTTGCGGCTGAAAACAAGATCATCTACCAGTGCGCTGATTTCCCTTCTCAAATAGCCATCTTCGTCAAGGCTGCCAATGATTTGCTCTGCAATAACATGCCTGCGCTCATCTAACTCAAGCATGCCTAATTGATCCAACAGGTAATCATGAAAACTGGTTTCTACCCTTACAGGAGAAGATGTTCTTTCATTGTCATTGTCGCCATAATATCCGTCGCCGTAGTCACCGCCGCCTTCATCGTCTTCGTGCCTAAGAAAGTCGTCCAGGTCTACTTTTTCGGCAGTATCGTTACTTAATTCTACATCGTCTGTGTCATCGTCAAAATCATCACTATTATTGTCAATGTCATATTCATCTGTAACATTACCTTCCTCTCCTCCGTGTTCCAATGCAGGGTTTTCCTCTAATTCTTCCTTAATGCGTTCTTCCAGATTAGCAGTAGGAATTTGCAGCAACTTCATCAACTGAATTTGCTGAGGGGATAGTTTTTGTAATAATTTCTGTTGTTGCGACTGTCTGAGCATAATGCTTTGTTGCCTTACAAAAGTAAAATTTAAAGGCATAAAACAGTCATATTACTGTGCTATTATCCTTTGTTAACATGGATTTAAGTGCCTATATATTTCTTTTATTGAACTTGTTTTGTATTTTACTTCAAAATGATATTGAGGAGACCGCATGAGTAACAGGCCATATATTTCGCCTTCTATTTCCTATGTTCCGTTGGAAGAAACACTTGAGATACTACCTAAAAAGAAGGATCTCTTTATCGGTATTCCGAAAGACAGTGCTTTCCAGGAGAACAGGGTTCCGCTGACACCTGAAGCAGTGTCCGTGTTGGTAAATAGCGGTCATAATGTAGCTGTAGAGCATAACGCAGGTGAAGGGTCTTATTATTTTGATACAGACTACAGCGAGGCCGGTGCCCGCATTGTATATGATAAAGCAGAAGTTTATAAAGCAAACACTATTATTAAATCTGCGCCGATAGCAGAAGAAGAGGTAGCATGGTTGCAGCCTAATCAGGTTATTATCTCTCCAATTCATATGCCGCTGCTCAAAAGAGAAATGTTGGAGCAATTAGTGGCAAAAAAGATCATTGCTATTGCATTTGATTCTATCAAAGATGATTCCGGCACATACCCGATTGTGCGTTCGATGAGTGAGATAGCAGGAAGTTCTGCAATATTAACTGCTGCCAAATACCTGAATAATGTGCATGAAGGGAAAGGGATTTTGCTAGGTGGTATTTCGGGTGTACCACCTGCGAGTGTGTTGATATTGGGTGCAGGGGTAGTAGGTGAGTTTGCAGCACGTACAGCATTAGGGTTAGGAGCATCAGTGATGATATTTGATAATTCTATTTACAGGCTCATGCGTTTGCAAAATAATATTGGCAGACGTTGTGCAACATCTGTAATTGAGCCTGTAACACTGGCGGAAGAATTAACAAATGCTGATGTGGTGGTTGGTGCCCTGAAACCAGTGAATGGTATTACACCTGTAGTAGTAACAGAGGAAATGGTAAGCAATATGAAAGCCGGTTCTGTTATAGTGGATGTTAGTATCGATAGGGGTGGCTGTATTGAGACATCCAGGGTTACTACACATCAAAATCCTATTTATAAAGAGTATGATGTGATACATTATTGCGTACCGAATATGCCATCGGGTGTGTCACGAACTGCATCTCGCGCTATCAGTAATGTACTCATGCCTATTATGCAGCAATGTGCAGATATGGGTGGATTTGAAGGGTTGATACAGGCTAAAGCCGGTATACGTAATGGTGTTTATCTGTATAAAGGATGTGTTACTAATGCACCTATAGCAAGAAGATATAATTTTAAATACACTGACCTGGACCTATTGTTGGCCACTCAAAGCTAAGCGACCATACTATATGCCGAATAACAGAATGAATAAAACCATAGCAGGCTATCATATACTGATGATACTCTCTGCAGTTGATTTTCGTATCGGGGCTAGTGAGGATGCTGTTATCCGCGAATATTTAGTCAATGAATTTCCGTTCAGGGTGAACCTCGATAAGCAAATGGAAATCATCAGCAGTTTGCGACATGATGAATGGGAAGCGCATTTCAGGAAGATGATGGATGATTTCTACGATGATGCAACAGAAGCTGAGCGTATCAGTCTGCTTGATTTTGCAATACAACTAACAACTGCCGATAATGTAGTGACTAAAGAAGAAAACCACTACCTCAATATTCTTTTCGAAAGCTGGAAACCGGATGAAGCCTAAGCCTTAAAGCCCAGAAATAACATTACGATTAATCCTGCGATTATTCTATAAATGCCAAATGCACGAAACCCATATTTCTGCAGGAAACTGATAAATGATTTGATAGCTATCATTGCTACGACAAATGATACGACAGTACCAATGCCAAATGTCATCAGGTTATCGCGGTTTTGGGTAAGCAACTCGTATCCTTTCATCTCAGAGCCATTTACTTTCCAGTGCTTTAATATCAATGAATAACCTGTTGCTGCAGCCATAGTAGGTACTGCAAGGAAGAATGAAAATTCTGCTGCAAGGCTACGAGTCAGTTTTTGTTGCATACCCCCTATGATAGATGCGGCACTACGGCTTACCCCGGGTATCATAGATATGCATTGCCATACACCAATCCAAAACCCGTTCAGTGGTTTTATGTGTGGCTCGTCAGTAATAGTGGGGTTATTAAAAGCTTTGTCAATAAATAACAACACGATGCCACCAAGCACCATTGTTATAGATACTACCAGCGGGCTTTCCAGCATTTCTTCTATGGCATCGTTGAACAGAAAGCCTAATATTAAAGCAGGCAGCACTGCAACGATAAGCTTCAAATAAAACTGCCATTTGCTGAAATCAAAAAATTTTTTCCAATACAGCACCACTACGGAAAGAATAGCACCAAGCTGTATACATATCTCGAACAGCTTAGTGTAACTGTCTTCTTGTATTCCCATAAAATAACTTGCCAGTATCATGTGGCCGGTAGATGAAATTGGCAAATATTCGGTAATGCCTTCTACGATGCCCAGTATAACAGATTCCAAAGTAGTCATTATGGTATGTTGATATATTTATGCGTTTGCAAAGATAATTCCCATTGCGGGTTCTCTTTGATGTAGTCAATAATTAAAGGAGTAACCTGTTCTTTTCTGCTCCATTCGGGCTGCAGGTATAGCTTACAATGTTTGTTCACTTTTGTAGCATATTGTTCTGCCCACTGAAAATCAGATTTGTTATACACTACTATTTTCAATTCATCGGCACGCTCCATGTTTTCTTCAAGCGGTGCTTTGAATTTTTTGGGAGAGAGAGTTATCCAGTCCAGTTTGCCTGATAAAGGATGTGCGCCTGACGTTTCAATATTTACTTTGAAGTGTGCTTTATGTAAAGCATTACACAGGGTAGTCAAATTATGCATGGCAGGTTCTCCGCCTGTAACGACTGCTAACTTGCAACCGCTCTTTGATGCATAGTTTACAATGTCTTGTGTTTCTATTTGCGGATGTTTGTCTGCATCCCAGCTGTCTTTCACATCACACCACACACAGCCTACATCACATCCGCCAAGGCGGATGAAATAGGCAGCCTTGCCACTATGATAACCCTCTCCCTGCAATGTGTAGAAATGCTCCATCACAGGGTATGCAGTAATATGTGCAGTATTAGAACTCAAAGTTTGTATTTATCAGGAGTGCATTTTTGCAGCTTCCAGAGTATTCATCATCAATCCGCAAATCGTCATCAACCCAACACCACCCGGAACAGGTGTGATGTAACTTGTTTTTGGTGCTACATTATCAAAATCAACATCGCCCACTAAACGGAAACCACTTTTCTTTGTAGCATCATCTATACGATTGATACCTACGTCCAGTATGATAGCACCTTCTTTCACCATATCAGCAGTGATATAGTTAGGGCGGCCTATCGCCGCTACAATGATATCTGCCTGCAGGCAAATTTCTTTCAGGTTTTTAGTTTTTGAGTGACAAATAGTTACGGTAGCATTTCCGGGATTGGCATTGCGGCTCATCAACACTGTCATAGGCGTACCAACGATATTGCTGCGGCCTACAACTACACAATGCATACCTGTAGTGTCAATGTTGTAATGTTTCAGCATCAGCAACATACCATAAGGTGTTGCAGGCAAATATGATTTTTGACCTAACAGCATTTTACCTTGCGATACCGGGTGGAAACCATCTACGTCTTTGCCAGCATCAATGGTATCAATTACTGCATCGTCAGAGATATGTTTTGGCAATGGTAATTGTACCAATATGCCATCTATGTTTTTATCGTTATTCAGTTTCCTGATTTCATCCAGCAATTGTGCTTCGGTAATACTTTCTTCAAAACGAAGTAATGTAGAACCAAATCCAAGTTCGCCACAAGTTTTAATTTTAGAACCTACATAAGCTTCGCTGGCAGGATTATTACCTACAATGATGGCAGCAAGATGTGGTTGTTTGCCGCCTGCAGCAATGTGAGCTGCAGTATCTTTCTTTATTTGTTCTTTGATGTGTGCAGAAACTGCTTTACCGTCTAAAAGTTGCATAGGCTACAAATATAAAAGCTATTTTTACATTTATGGTTTTGGTAAAAGATATCATATCCGCTATTGAACAATTCGCGCCTTTGAGTTACCAGGAAAGTTACGATAACAGTGGGCTGCAGGTAGGTAATCCGGACGCGGAGGTTACATCTGTTCTATTAACCTTAGATGTCACTGAAGAAGTGATGCAAGAAGCCATTTCAATTGGTTGCAATATGATAGTGGCACATCATCCTTTACTGTTCTCCAGTTTGAAGAGTATTTCAGGACGCAATTATGTAGAGCGTATTGTGCAAACAGCTATAAAAAATGATATTAATATATATGCCTGCCATACCAATCTCGATAATGTAAAGCATGGTGTAAATGCCAAAATAGCTGAGAAATTGGGCTTAGTTGATACAACTGTATTGGCTCCATTGGGTGGAACATTGAGAAAATTGTACACTTATGTACCTCTAGCAGACGCAGATAAAGTACGCGATGCCTTGTTTGCGGTAGGGGCAGGTAAAATAGCCAAATACAGTGAATGCAGCTTTAACGTTCAGGGCAAAGGAACCTTCAGAGCTTCAGCAGACGCTAATCCATCTATTGGTCAAGCTGGCGGAGCAAGAGAAGAGGTAGATGAGGTGAAACTGGAAGTAATTATTGAAAAGCATATTGAAGGCAGGGTTTTAAAAGCCCTTTTTGAGGCACATCCTTATGAGGAAGTTGCCTATGAGATTGTAGCTTTAGACAACAAAAACCAGGATTTAGGTGCAGGAATGGTTGGAAAATTGCCGAAACCGATGTCTGAAATGGAGTTTTTGGCCTTTTTGAAGACTCAAATGAAGATAGATTGCATACGTTATACCGCTTTAAAGGGCAAAAACATAGAAAAAGTGGCTATTTGTGGTGGTTCGGGTAGTTTTTTGCTCAAAGATGCCATCAGAGCAGGTGCTGATTTCTTCATAACAGGAGATTTTAAATATCATCAGTTCTTTGATGCTGAGGGTAAAATCGTCATAGCCGATATCGGGCATTATGAGAGCGAACAATTCACCGTAGAATTATTCAGAGAGCTACTTAACAAAAAATTTCCTAATTTTGCCGTCCTTGTTTCAAGTACTAATACAAATCCGGTAAAATATTTTAGCTAATGGCTACAACAAAAGACTTTTCAGTAGAGGAAAAACTGACGGCTGTTCTTACCCTGCAAAAGATCGATTCTAAGATAGATGAGATCCAGACACTTAAGGGTGAATTGCCTATGGAAGTGAAAGACCTGGAAGATGAGATTGAAGGTTTACAAACTCGTATTCAGAACATTGATGCTGAAATAGAAAGTATTAACAGCTTTATCGAGCAGAAAACAGAAGCTAAGAAAGAAGCTGGTGCTTTAATAAAGAAATATGAAAAGCAACAAGACGCGGTAAAAAACAACCGTGAGTTTGAAGCTATCAATAAAGAGATGGAGTTGCAGGAGTTGGAAGTGAAGCTGAATGATAAGCATATCAAAGATGCCAACTTCGAATTGAAAGAACGCGCGGCACAACGTACACGTACTGAAGAGAAGATTAAAGACGTAGAAGAAGTGTTGAAAGGCAAAAGAAAAGAACTGGAAAAAATCATTGCTGAAACCGAGAAAGAAGAAAAGGTATTGGCTGATAAATCTGCAGAGGCTAAAACTAAAGTTGACAGCCGCCTGTTATCTGCCTACGAACGTATTCGTGGCAGCTACAGCAATGGTTTGGCAGTAGTGCCTATCCTGCGTGATTCTTGCGGTGGTTGCTTCAACGTTATCCCGCCACAGCGCCAGAGCGAAATCCGCCAGCACAAGAAAATTATCGTTTGCGAACATTGCGGCCGTGTATTGGTTGATGTTGACCTGAACGATAAAGTAACTATTAAATAAGTTGAACTTTAATATTATGTGAAAGGAGCCTTTAAGGCTCCTTTTTCTTTGTATATTTTACCAAATCTGTAAGTTAATCATTCGTTCCAGAGCATTTTTTGCCTTACTTTTGCCGTCCATTTAGGCTACTTAATTGTAGGTTTTTAAATATCAAATTTCGATTCTGATGAAGATATTAGTTTGTATCAGCCAGGTGCCTGACACTACTACAAAAATCGCTTTCGGCGATAACAATACCACATTCAATACTGCAGGTGTTACAATGATCATCAACCCGTATGATGAATGGTATTCTTTAGTACGTGCACTGGAACTGAAAGAAGCAGGTGTTGCAACAGCAGTTAACCTTGTAACCGTAGGTAAAGCAGATGCTGAACCGGTTATTCGTAAAGCATTGGCTTTGGGTGGTGATGAAGCTATACGTATTGACACAGATAGTAACGACCCTTATGTGGTAGCTGCGCAAATAGCTGAGTATGCTAAGAGCGAAGGTTATGATCTGGTACTTTGCGGTAAAGAATCTATCGACTATAATAACGGTGTGATGGGTGCTATGCTGGCAGAAATGCTGGATATGAACTACATCGGTTTTGCATCATCATTAGATATTGCAGGTGGTATTGCTACCGTTAAGCGTGAAATAGAAGGTGGTGAAGAAACAGATAACAGTCCTTTGCCATTAGTTGTTTCTTGTCAGAAAGGTATGGCAGAAGCACGTATCCCAAATATGCGCGGTATCATGGCTGCACGTACCAAGCCATTGAAAGTGGTTGCAGCGGCAGCAGTTAACCCGGTTAGTGCTATAGTATCATACGAAATGCCTCCTGCAAAAACAGGCGTGAAAATGATAGATGCAGATAAAATGGATGAACTGGTTAACTTATTGCACACTGAGGCTAAGGTTATCTAATTTTCTAACTCTTTGAATTAATAAACAATGTCAATAATAGTTTTAGCTGAAAACGCAGGTGGTTCTTTCAAAAAGAAAACGTTTGAAGCAGTTCAATATGCTGCAGGTATTGCCCAAAGTATGGGTACTACTGTTACTGCAGTAGCGTTGGGTAATATTGCCGATGCAGAATTACAATCATTGGGTGCTTATGGTGCAAACAAAGTATTGCATGTAGCTGATGCTCGTTTGAATAACTTAAGTGCACGTGCTTATACAAAAGTATTAGCCACTGCGACAGAAAAAGAAGGTGCTAAAGTAATAGTGGCCTTGCACGATGTTACAGGTAAAGCGGTAGCACCACGCGTAGCTGCCCGTCTGAAAGCAGGTATGGTAGCTGGCGCTGTTTCTCAGCCTGATATGAGCAATGGCTTTGTAGTAAAGAAAAATGTGTTCTCTGGTAAAGCTTTTGCGTTTGTAAATATTACCAGCGATGTAAAGGTGATTACCTTAATGCCTAACACATTTGCTGTAAAGAAAGGAGAAGGTAGCGCATCAGTTGAAAAACTGGATGTAGCTTTTGATGATAAAGATTTTAGCGTAACGGTTAAAGAAGTGAATAAGGTAACAGGTGCGGTGCCATTGGCAGAAGCTGAACTGGTAGTAAGTGGTGGTCGTGGTATGAAAGGCCCTGAGAACTGGCATTACTTAGAAGACCTGGCAAAAGAATTAGGTGCAGCTTTAGCTTGCAGCCGCCCTGTAGCCGATTCTCATTGGCGTCCTCACCACGAACACGTGGGACAAACAGGTGGTACTATCCGTCCTAACCTATATATAGCAACAGGTATCAGCGGCGCTATTCAACATCTTGCCGGTGTGAATGGTTCTAAAACTATAGTGGTTATCAATAAAGACCCTGAAGCACCATTCTTCAAAGCTGCAGACTATGGTGTGTTAGGTGATGCATTGGATGTATTACCCAAACTTACCGAAGCAGTTAAAAAATGGAAAGCATCTCATAATTAATAAGTGAGTTAACAGATATTGAAAAGGGTAGCAAAAGCTGCCCTTTTTTATATTTGTATTGTTATGGTACTTCAATTCTTCTTTGCTATCATACTTTTAGTATTGATATTATTTGGTGCAAAGCTTTCGTGGGTTGTAATCTCAACGCAAATAGAAGATAGGCGAAACCTTAAGTTATTTCGACATTTTCTTGAGACAAATAAATCTATTGGTTGTCTTAAATTATCTAAAGAAGAACAGTTTTACATATTAGATACAGAAAATACAAAATCAATAGAAAAATTGTTAGATGTAAAGTACGTTCCATTGTATGTATTAAATGAATACATTGCTGTAACACCTAATGAGTACCTCCAACATTTATATAGAGAGAATTTAAAAATCAAAATGAAGTTTAACCCTGATGAATTAATAGATGGCTTTTACATAAAAGAAACTAAAAAAGGGTATGATTATATATTTGTAGAGCGTATGGCAGCTATGAGGATTAAATCATTTAAAACCTATGACAGGCTATTAAGATATATTGTCTTTCGTAAGCTCCGTTTTTATGTGCCTGTAAGAAATGGATTTATCAAAACTAAAATTTGGAGCATTAAAAACTGAATAATCAATTCTGCTCTAGCGATTCTATGCTTCCGGCATTATTGACATCTTAATGTTGTTGTATTATTAAGTAGTAGTTATACCCTTTTTTATTTATTCTAACATTTCGCTGCAACATTATTCCTTAGCTTAGTAGCAAACAATACTGCAATGAATCTATCCATACAACTGGCAAAACACTTAAGAGATGTATACAATGGTGGCAACTGGACATGTGTAAATATGAAAGATACCCTTGCAAGTGTCAGCTGGGAGCAAGCAACCACTAAAGTATACTCGTTTAATACTATTGCTACATTAGTACACCACGTACATTATTATGTTGCGGCACAAATAGATGTATTGCAGGGAAGGCCTCTCAATGCTAAAGACGAATTGAGTTTTGCTTATGCACCTATTAATAATGATGCAGATTGGGATAGTATGTTGAGTAAAGTGTTTACTGACGTTGAGACATTAGCAGGGCTTATAGAACAGCTACCTGAAGCTGCTATCTGTCAACACTTTACCGATGAAAAATATGGTACCTACTATCGAAACCTGCAGGGTATGATAGAGCACACACATTATCACCTAGGCCAGATAACACTGATTAAAAAGATAGTGCAGGAAACAAAATAGCATTTAGCATTCTCCACCTGGCTCGCATGTAGCTCCTTCTGTACTGAAGTTTGTAAGTTTAGGTTTTACCTCACTCCATGCCTGGTTCAGTGCTCCCAAAAATGTCTCGCTGGGTTGTGTCCCGCTAATAGCATACTTGTTATTGATGATGAAGAAAGGAACACCTCTTATGCCATATTGCTGTGCCATGTAAATATCTTCATCAACCTCATTTGCGAAAGCCTCACTGTTCAGCACTTCTCCCACTTCTGTTGCTCCTAGTCCTATGCCAATGCCTAGTTGTATCAACGTATCGTGGTCGCCAATGTTTTTGCCCTCTGTAAAATATGCTTTGAATAAGGCCTCTTCTGCAGCATCACCCAAACCATGTTTTTTGGCTAATTGTAAAAATCTGTGCGCTGTATAGGAGTTGTTGATAACAGCTTTGTCAAAATTGTATTCCAAACCCGCATCTTTTGCCATTTGTGTTACCTGAACATGCATTTGCTTACTCCATTCAATGCTTTGCCCTTTGCGCTCGGCAAGATAGCTGTACACATCTTTCCCGGGTTGATATTCCATATTAGGGTCAAGCTGGAAACTATGCCATACAACTTTTATGTCTTTGTTGTTTTCAAATCGCACTAATGCATTTTCAAAATTCCTTTTGCCTATATAACAAAACGGGCACATTACATCCGACCAAATATCTACCTTCATTATTCTTGTATGTACAACAAAGGTAAATATCTCCTGAATATTGCTGTCTAAGATGGTATAAGTAATACTGATATTATTCCATAATCAGCCAGGTTTCCATCATTCCTTTTCCCTTCACTTCCGTCAGGCCTCGACTGATAAAAATATGCTTTCCTTCAAGCTTCTGTTTAAACCTTTCCGAACAGTGTATTTCTCCTGCTATGCCCGTAGTTTCCATACGGCTGGCAGTATTTACAGTATCGCCCCATAAATCGTAAATGAATTTTCTGCGACCAATAACACCTGCAACTACCGGTCCGCAGTCTAACCCCATACGGAAATGGATTGGGGTGCCATCAGGAGCCTTGAGGTCTTTCATTTCTTTTTTAATATCCATCGCCATTGCAACCGCGGCTTCAGCGTGGTGTGGATTGGGTGTAGGCAATCCGCTAACGGCCATATAGCAGTCTCCAATTGTTTTGATTTTTTCAAGGCCATGTTTTTCAGCCAGAATATCAAATTTTGTAAAAATGCTGTTGAGCATGCTTACAACATCATTAGGTTCTCTGCCATCGGCAAATAATGTAAACTCTGCCATGTCTACAAACAATACAGATGCATTATCAAAGTAATCTGCAATTGGATGTTCTCTTTTTTTAAGCCTGTCTGCTATCTTTTCAGGAAGAATATTCAGCAATAGGTTTTCTGAGCGTTTGCGTTCTTTTGAGATGAAGAATATTACTATCAACAATGTTATTAGCCCGATGATAAAGAAAGTGACTTCTACTCTTGTTTTACTCTTTTGTAGCTCATTAAGTTTTATCTGGTTCTGTAGCTTTTCTTCTTCAAGTTTTCTTTCAGTTTGCATTACAAGTTCATGCCCTTTAGATAGTGCAAGTGCATTGCGGTGCACATACATACTGTCTTTGGCAATTAAGGCAGAGTCAGCATACAGGAAGGCGAGATTCATATTGTTTTTCGCTGCGTATACTTTGCTTAATTGGTCATACCACTGTTCTGCCAAGTAATAAATAGGCCAGTACGATTTTGAATAAGATAGTTGGAATGCCTTTTTTAATATTTGCTCAGAACTGTCGTATTTGTGTTCTATAAAATAAATATTGCCCAGCAATCCCATAGCTGCTGTAGCATTACGTATTTGATTAGTGGCAAGACTCGTTATCATGTCTTGTTGCAATAAGGGCTTTGCTTCATTGTATTTACCCTGATAATAATACGCCGACCCGATATTGCCACCGGCTATGTATATCCATGAAATATCATTGTGTTTTTTTGCAGAGTCTAATACAATATTGAAGTAGTATAAAGCTGAATCATACTGCTTCAACCTTCTGTAGCTTAAACCTATAGTATTATAGATGGTGAAAAAGTATTTATCACCCTTTTTGGGCTTTACTGTTAATGCTTCTTTCAGGTACTTTATCACATTTTCATCATCTTCAAAGCCATAGTACATGCCCGCAAATGTGTAGATATAGAATTGTTTCATCGGGAATTCATCTCCCGAAAAGTTCTTATAAATATTATAAGCACTTTTGTAGCACTCTACTGCGTATACATGGTTTTTCAATTTCTCCCAGTTATATGTGCCTAATGCCTGCAAAACGTCAGCTTTTACATAGATTAGATTCGCAGCATCAACCTCATTTAGTATTCTTTCCAATTGGGTTTTACACGAATCGACATTGATAGCCGGATCGTCCAGCAATCTTCTATACCCAAGAATTTGAAGTAAATAGTATAATTCTATATCACCAGATTCCTTCGCCGCAATGGATGAATTGAAAACATCACTAATCACTTTTTTAATATCAGGTGTGTTACGCAGAAGTTTTGAGTTCAATTCTGACACATAATATACTTTGTCAGAATAAGAATGCATGTCAGGCAGATTCGATTGCGCAACGCAGTTAATACTGATGATAAAGGATAGGAAAATGAAAAGATGGCGCATAAAGAGTTTTCAAAAAAACAAGATAACTAAAAAATAAATAAGTTATATTTTAATAATGAATTTGAGGATTATCTTACATGGGGTTTTCCGTAACTTTAGTTGATGCTATATGCCATAGTGGATATTGAGACAACCGGAAGTTATGCCTCTGCAAACGGCATTACAGAGATAGCAATAGCCATACATGATGGCAAAGAGATTGTTCATTTTTACGAGACCCTGATTAATCCTAATGCCCAGATTCCTTATTTTATTCAGAAACTAACAGGTATTAATAATGATATGGTGGCGTCAGCCCCTTCATTTAGTGAAGTAGCGGAACAAATACATGAATTGCTTAGAGGTAAGGTATTTGTGGCGCACAACGTGAATTTCGACTATTCTTTTCTAAAATACCAGTTGGAAGCCGCAGGGTACACCATGGATGCCCGTAAGCTGTGTACTATACGCATGGCTAGAAAAATATTACCGGGTATGCGTAGTTATAGCTTGGGAAAACTGTGCCATCAACTTGGCATCAATCTTACCAATCATCACCGTGCAGGTGGTGATGCTTTAGCTACTGCTCACCTGTTCACCATGTTGTTGCAAAATGATAAAGAGGGTGTGATAAATGGTATGTTGAAAGGCAGAAACAGGGAGCAATATCTGCCCCCTCATGTGCCGGTAGAGCAGGTAGATACATTACCAAAAGTGCCGGGGGTTTATTATTTCTATAACAACCTGGGTAAAGTAGTGTATATAGGGAAAGCTAAGAATATAGCCAAGCGTGTAAAGAGCCACTTCAGCAATAATAAATCGGGCAAACAGAAACAGGATTTCCTTCGCGAGATACATCGCATTAGTTATAAAGAAACTGCCACCGATTTAATGGCACATATATTGGAGAGCACAGAGATTCGAAGGCTGTGGCCTGTATACAATCGCAGTCAGCGTGGATACCTGCCAAAGTTTTGTTTATTGATTTATGAAGACAGGCTGGGATATAAACGTATAGGCATTGAAAAAAATAAACACGTTTATAAAGCGGTACATACATTTGATACACTGATTGAGGGTCATAACAGGATTCGTGAATTGATAAATGAATTCGGGTTATGTTCTCGCTTGTGCAACCTGGCTAAAGTAGCTGATTGCGAAAATGGGGTATTTGCAGAAGGTTGTACCGGTGAATGTGCTGCTTTAAAGAATCCCAAGCATTATAATAAGAAAGTTGATGAAGCCATCAGGTGGATGCAAAAACAGTTGCCTACATTCGCGTTTATAGACAAAGGTATCAATGACGATGAGCAAAGCTGCATACTCGTAAAGAAAGGTAATTTTTACGGTATGGGTTATATTACTGATGGTGTTTTGCCGGATGATATAGACCAGTTACAGGAAAAACTGGAACCTATGCCTGATAATGATTACATCCGCAACCTGGTGTATAAACACGCCAGCACGTACCCTGAAAAATGCGTGAATTTTTAAGCTACTGAGCTAACCAGTATTTTCTCAATAACCACTCTGCAACTGCAAATACCAGTATCAACAGGAAGTACCATTTCCAGTCAACCAGCGGAACAGATTGTACATTGGTTTGAATAACAGGTTTGATGTTATTGTTCTTAGAAATAGAATCTGCGAGGGATAAGATATTGGACGCTGGTACGAAGCTACCATTGTATTTTTTTGACAGGCTGAATAATAGATTGTAATCAGCTCCTGTTTCCATTTGTTCAAGAGATAAATGTTCTATTACAAAGCTGCCATTAGCTGTATAGGTTTGTCCATTGTAGTTAGTACGTGCAGCATAATGATATGTTCCACCCGGCCATATACCAGTATTGAGCCTGTAGCTATTGCCACTCCTCTCAAAAGAGAAATCCTGTTTTTTGCCTGCACTGTCCGTAATACTTAGTTGTGCATCGGGTGTGTTGATTTGCTGTTTAGCTGCATTCAGCAAATATGCATTGATAGTTACTGCTTCCTGGTCGCTCCAAATGTATTTAGGCATTGAAGCTGAGAAAGGTTTTGAGTTGGTATTAGCAGCCAGGAATGCTACTGTTTGCCTGATACATTCGTCAATAGTGTTGTGTGTATTGAAGTTTTTATACTCATACATACGCCAGCGCCAGATACCCTCGCCGGTAAGCATAGCAGTTGGGGTAGTGCCCTGTTGTAATATCCAAAGCGGCGTGTTTCCATCTCTTTGTTTGATGAGTATGTCAGTATTGCCTGCTGCGTCCAAGTTACCTGATGGCAGGCTAAGGGGAGGCATTTTGTCAATAACAGCTTGCAGGTTTTGAGGTGTCGTAAAACTGCTGAACGATGTATTGAATGATGGTAATGCGTCACGCAATATAGCAGGGTTGATATTGGTGATAACAGGTTTTTGTAAGCCTGCTAATCCCGTATTGCTGCTCTGACCACCTAATACATACCATACTGGTTTTTCGGCAGAATGAATATACTGCTGTATGTTATTCGCCATGGATGGCAACGAATGCATAATGAGTACATCATAGTTGTTTAAAGATGGCATCTTATCTACAGATGCAATAGTGATGTGATACCCTTCAATGCTGCTTAACGCTTCTTTTATAGCATTCACATCAGGATGAGGAGCAGCAGTCAGTATCAGTATATTTTTCTTTTCGTCTGTTACCTCTACAAAAACATCTCTGCGGTTGTTAGCAGTGTTTTTTTCGCCATCAGCTACAGGAATAGTTATCACATAATGATGCAACCCGGGTTTGTCTGCTTTTACAGAAAAAGAAACCGACTTATCATACCGAACTGAGTTAACCGAAAGCGATGAAGAGGTAATAATGCTACCCCCTTCTGTCAATAACACATTGTTGTTATAGCCATTGCAGAGTGACGCTATGATATCTGCTCTTATTTCAAACTGGCTATTGAGCGAAACCGTTTTGTTGCTGTATGCCTGTGCTATGCGAATATCTTTTTGCAAACTGGTATCACCTATGCCCACTGTGTATACCGGACATTGAAAAGCATTTTGCTGATACTGTGGATTATTGCCTTGGTTATACCTGCCATCGCTTGCCAGTATTACAGCACCCAGGTTTTGTGTACCGTAGTAATCCTGTATATCATTCAGTGCAGTTGCAATATCAGTAAGAGGCTTATTGTAATGAAAAAGGCTATCGATAGTCGTATTGCCATCCAGGTTGCGAGTAACGACTTTAAAATTGCCCGATAGCTTTTCAACCAGTTCTGTTGTGTTCTTTTTATAGCTATCTGAGTCTTTGCCAAGTGCTGAAGCTATAGAGCTGGAGTTATCCTGCAAAACAACTACTATTGGTTTTTGTGTTTCATTATTAGTAATAGTGATGGCTGGTGCTAATATCAACAACAGCGTAAGCAAGATAACTATGGCTCTTAACCCTGCCGTCAACCAGGGGTATGGTGTACCGCGCTTTTTATCTGTACGATAGACCCAATAGCCCGCAGCTGCGGATAGGATAAACGCTATAGTCCATAGTAAAAATTGCATCAGTCTTGCAATCTAATGAAAAATGGCTGAGTTGCAGATTTGAAATAGTTAAAAGATTTAATTGAAGGATGGTTGTAATGTGTTGTATAGTGACACTATATTGTTTTATTAATTTTGCATTTATGCAAATGCAGGAGGTAAAGACAAGAGAAGATATCAAACAGTTTTTGGAATTGCTGGTAGCATTAAATAAGGATAATGCTAATTGGATACGGCCGCTGGATAAGGATATAGAGGAAGTGTTTGACCCTGCAAAGAATAAGTTTTTCAAAAAGGGAGAGTGCACTCGTTGGCTGCTAAAAGACGCGCAAGGGAAAGTGATAGGTCGTATTACTGCTTTCACTAATAGCCAGTATAAGAACGAACAACCTACGGGAGGTATAGGCTTCTTTGAATGCATCAATGACCAAACTGCTGCAAACTATATGTTCGACCATTGCAAGCGATGGTTGCAGCAAAGAGGTATGCAAGCGATGGATGGGCCTATCAACTTTGGAGAGCGTGATAAGTGGTGGGGCTTGTTGGTAGAAGGCTTTGACGAACCTTTGTATGGTATGAACTATAACCCGGAATATTATAAAGACCTGTTTTATAATTACGGGTTTGAGGTTTATTATGAACAGATATGCTTCTCGCTAAAGGTGAAGAACCGTTTGCAGGAAAAGTTTTATGAGTCTTATGATAAGTATGCCCAACTACCGGAATACAAAGCCAAACATATTGATAAAAGCAGATTAGAAAAGTTTGCCAAGGACTTTACTATCATATACAACAAAGCATGGGCAGGGCATGGAGGTGGTAAGGAACTGGAAGAAAAAACTGTGCAGAAAATGTTTAAGACTATGAAGCCCGTGATAGATGAAAGCATTATGTGGTTTGTGTATCACAACGATGAGCCGATTGGCTTTTGGGTGAACCTGCCCGACCTGAACCAATATTTCAAACACTTGAAGGGTAAGTTTGGATTGTTACAAAAGCTATATTTCCTCTGGTTGAAAACATTTGGGAAATGCACGCGTTTTGTAGGGTTAGTATTCGGTATTATACCCGAATACCAAGGCAAGGGTGTGGACGGTTACCTGATAATGAGTGGTGCTAAAGTGATACAAAAGCAGGCAAAATATATAGACTATGAAATGCAATGGATTGGGGATTTTAACCCTAAAATGGTAAGCATAGCAGAAAACCTCGGCACCTACAGAAGCCGTAAGCTGCAAACACTTCGTTATTTGTTTGACAGGGAGAAAGAGTTTATCAGACATCCGATGATTGGGTAATTTATCCTAAATTCATATATGCCTTTCAAGAAAACCCTTACCATATTAGCGATATTGTTTAGTATTAATAGTAATGCTCAGGTGGTTGTAAAAACAAACCTTTTACATCCGGTTTTTGCCGGCGGTGTTTCCTTTGCGCTTGAAAAACAAACCGGACGAAAGTCATCAACAAGCCTTTATCTCTCTTATGGGAACAAGAATAATTTTCTTATCGACTTATATAATAAGTACGAATTCTATAATGCAACAATAGAAGAGCGTTTTTATGTATCAAAGAAAAAGAAAGATACTTATGGATGCTTTTTTGCTCCGTATTTTAAATTTATGCATCGCGAGTATTTGAGGTTAGATGTAGATAGATTTTATCCTGCAGGTAGTTACGATGTGCACCTTGATGGATACTCTTTAGGTTTGGGTCTTACTATAGGTTATCAGTTGACGGCATATAAAAACTGGTTAGTAGATTTTATGGGCGGGTTAGGTACATCAATGTATCTAAATAGTAATACCGGAAATGATTATCCGGGTTATATAGATATGCGCTTAGGCCTTTCTGTTGGATATAATTTTCAGCCTCGCAGTAATTGATACAACTGTATTACTTCCATCGCCTCCTTCACATCGTGCACGCGTAAGATATTCGCTCCTTGTTGTAGCACTACCATGTTTAGGGCAGTCGTGCCGTTCAGGGCTCCGTCAGGTGTGGTGTTCAGTGCTTTCCATATCATACCCTTTCGCGATAAGCCTGCCAGTATGGGTTTGCCAAGTATTCGTAGCGTATGCATATTGCGCAGTAGTTCGTAATTATGTTCTAATGTTTTACCAAAACCAAAGCCCGGGTCTATGATGATATCTTTGATGCCTGCATGGGCGCAGGTATCACAAGTCTTGCGCAGGTCGTCCAGTATCTCTTGTGTTACGTTTTCATACTGCGGTTTTTGCTGCATGGTGGCAGGTGTGCCTTGCATGTGCATAGCAATGTACGGTACGCCTAAAGTTGCAACTGTTGCTATCATTTTTGTATCTATCCTTCCGCTGCTTACATCATTTACTATATCTGCCCCGGCTGCTATTGCTTCTTTTGCCGTTTGTGCATTATAAGTGTCAATTGACAACCATGCATCAGGATAACGTTTATGTATGGTGTCAATAACAGGTATTACTCTTTTCAATTCTTCATCTGCAGTAAGCAGCTTACTGCCAGGTTTGGTGCTGGCGCCACCTATATCGAGTATGGTTGCCCCGTCTTGTAGCATTTGCTCTGCATTGCTTAGCAGGCTGTCCAAATCACTATCCCTGCCTTTGTTATAAAAGCTATCGGGTGTGGCATTCAGTATACCCATTACAACAGGCTTTGATATGTCCAGTAGCCTTCCCATACTTTGCAGGGTGGTTTGTACGGGTAAAACTGTATTTTTGAAACTCATAGCAGTACAAAGAAAATGCAGGATAGCGTAAGCACCAACTCAATGACAGATACTCTTACACAATATAGGGCAGTAGTAACCCAATGTAAAGACCTCTATGTAAAAAAGGCAAGTGATTATGGTACATCATGGAGGGTATTACGCCCCATATCTATTGTAGACCAGATATATATCAAAGCATGGCGCATACGCCAGATTCAGGAAAAGCGTGAGCAGAAAATAGGTGATAGCATTGAAAGTGAATTTATAGGTATTGTCAATTATGGTATCATAGCCGTAATACAAAGTGCTATACCTGCGGATGCTCCTGTAGACCTGACTGCCGATGAGGCCAAACAATGGTATGAGGTAAAGGCAAAAGAGATAGAAGACCTGATGCAGCAGAAAAACCACGATTACGGCGAAGCATGGAGAGAGCTATCGCAGGAGTCTTTTGCCGATTTGATTTTGGTGAAACTGTTGCGCATTAAGCAAATCATAGCCAATGACGGTCAGGTGAAAGTTTCTGAAGGGGCAGATGCCAATTTTCATGATATAGTAAACTATGCCATATTCGCATTGATAAAAATGAGCGAAGCAAAAGCATGATGCTTTAACAGTTTTTTTCAAACTGATTTTTTTAATTTATAGTCATTAATACGCATAAACCAACAATTATGAAGTACATACTCTGGTTAATAAGAATTATCGTAGGTGCGTTGTTCATCTTTTCGGGTGTGATAAAAGCTATAGACCCGCTGGGATTGAGCTACAAAATGAAAGAGTTTTTTGAAGTATGGGGTATGTTCTGGGCTGACCCTTACTCATTACCGCTTTCTATTATGATGATAGCTTTTGAGATTATTGCTGGTGTGGCAGTATTGTTGGGGTATGCGCAGCGTGTGTTTTCTGTATTGCTGTTATTACTCATTACCTTCTTTACTTTCCTTACAGCTTATGTACTGTTTAGCGGAAAGATAAAAGAGTGCGGTTGCTTTGGCGATTGTGTGAAAATAACTAACGAAGAAACTTTCTGGAAAGATGTGATATTACTGGTGCTGGGCTTTGTGTTATTCCTGTTCCGTAAGAAAATAGAACCTGTGTTTAACCAGTATGTGGGCACTGTTTTAATGGTATTAACTGTAATATTCTCATTCGGTATTCAATGGTCTGCATTAACTCATTTGCCATTGTATGATTGCTTGCCTTATAAAGTAGGTACGGATATGGTAGCAGGGCGTAAAATACCTCCGGGTGCACAACCGGATGTATATGAAACCATCATGATATACGAAAAAGATGGCGTGAAGAAAGAGTTCACTATGCAGAATTACCCATGGCAGGATACAACATGGGTGTTCGTAGACCGTAAGGATAAACTCATCAAAAAAGGCAATGCTGAACCTAAGCTTAAAGACTACACTATTTCTGATTTTGATGGTAACGATGTAACAGAATCTGTATTGGGCCAACAAGGTTATACCTTCCTGCTATATGTGAGGAGTGTAACAGACATTGATGATGCAAACATGGATAAACTGCACGTACTATTGGAAGATGCAGAGAAAAATAATGTACCATTCTACCTGTTATGTTCATCTACTAAAGAAGAAGCAGAAGCATTCCGTAAAAAGAATGGTTTGGATAAGGCCATCATCTATACTTTCGATGGTACGGTGGCAAGGTCTACTGTTCGCTCAAACCCCGGCCTGATGCTGATAGAAAGTGGCGTGATAAAAGGCAAATGGGCTCCTGCTGATTATCCTCAAAACATGGCTACAGCAACAGGTAAATAATGTTGGGTTTCCTGGCACGGCGCACACGCTACAGCCTGCTCGTTTTGCTGGGTGTGATAACCGTTGTGTTCTTCCTGTTCAATGTATTGCCTGCCGACCCTGCACGATTAATACTCGGTCAGCGCAGCGATAATACTACGCTTGAAAATACACGAAGAGAATTAAATCTTGATAAGCCTGTTGTTACGCGCTACCTGCTTTACCTCAATGATATCTTGCCTATAGGTATACACGATAATGATGCTAAGGCAAAAGAGAAATATCATTATGTCAAACTAATCCCTTTTGGCAGCAAATGCCTTGCAATCAAATGGCCTTACCTGGGTAGGTCATATACAAGCAGAAGGCAGGTTAATGAAATTCTTACAGAGGCTTTACCGGGCACAATTGTATTGGCACTTACTGCCATGCTTATTGCTACAGTATTTGGCATTTTGTTGGGAGTGTTAGCTGCGCTCAAAAAAGGAACATGGCTGGATACTGGTGCTATTGCAGCTAGTGTGGCAGGGGTTTCTTTGCCTTCTTTCTTTGCAGGATTGCTTATTGCATTTTTCTTCGGCTATCTGTTGCATCAATACACGGGTTTGAACATGACTGGCAGCCTTTGGGAGTATGACCCCTTTACGGGCAGGCATCTTGTGGTTAAAAATCTCATTCTTCCTGCTATAGCATTAGGCATACGACCTTTGGCTATTATTACACAGCTTACGCGTAGCTCGTTGTTAGATACACTTACACAAGACTACATCCGTACAGCTTATGCCAAAGGTTTAAGCACAACCAAAGTAGTATTCCGACATGCATTGCCAAATGCTTTGAACCCTGTTGTGACCGCGATATCGGGCTGGCTGGCAGAGCTATTGGCAGGTTCGTTTTTCGTAGAATACATTTTCGGTTGGAAGGGTGTTGGTAAGATAACGGTAGATGCGCTTGATAAGTTTGATTTCCCTCTAGTGATGGGCTCTGTATTGCTTACCGCTTTTGTATTTATAGTAGTCAATCTTATTACAGATATGCTGTATGGCTGGCTGGACCCAAGGGTGCGGTTCAAATAGCAATACAAAACAACTTTAACTCCAATGTTACCAAATCATTAAGTCTTCTTTATTTATTTCTTAGGGAATTGTTACCAAAATACTTTTGCGCGCATTAAACAAAATATATGCGTAAAATTTACTTTGTTCTCTTCCTGATGTTAGTTGGCGTGCAGGCCAACGCACAGAAATACCTGATGGATATGGTGGATACCAGCACCGAATTGGGTAAAAACATGCTCTCTATTTCACAGCGCTTAGGTACAGTTCTATTTAGTGGTTACACACAACCGCAGTTCCAGTATACCGATGGTACGGGCGCTAAAAGCTTTAGTGGCGGCGATTTTTCGCCGAAATCAGACAATCGTTTCATGTTGCGTCGTAACCGTATTCGTGTAGACTGGGCTTTTAACAACAAAAAAGGAGAACTGAGCACATACTTTGTTTTCCAGTTCGACATTACCGAACGCGGTGCTTTTGCCAGAGATATGTGGGGTAGGGTGTTTGAGCATAAACTTAATATGTTCTCATTGACTACGGGGTTGTTTGCACGTCCTTTCGGCTATGAAGTGAACTTGGGTTCTGCAGACCGCGAAAGTCCTGAACGCGGCCGTATGTCTCAGACTCTCATGAAAGTAGAACGTGATATTGGCGCTGCAATCAATTTCGAACCGCGCAAAGCAAAATCAGGTTTTATGAAACACATTAAAGCAGATGTGGGCGTTTTTAATGGCCAAGGCCTGAATGGTACAACTGATTATGATAAGTTCAAGGATATCATAGGAAGGGTATATACTAAGCCTGTAAAGATAAAACCATTACACATGGAAGTGACAGGTGGTGCATCTGTACTTTATGGTGCTATAGGTAGTCAGTCAGCCTGGAAATACGAAACAGTGAGTGACGGACAAGGAGGGCAGAAAGTAATGGGCGATTCTATGCAGTCAAATATTGATAAGGCAATGCCACGTCATTACTATGGTGCAGATATCCAAATCAAATTCCCGTCTAAAAAATGGACTACTGAAGTTCGTGCTGAGTACATCATAGGTACACAAACAGGTGCGGCTACAACAACCGAAACCCCCGGCACATACCCACTAACTGCTGCAGGTGCTCCTGCTCCGTTGTATATACGTCAGTTTAATGGTGCATATTTCTACTTCATCCAAAACATTGCGGGCAAAAAGCACCAGGTAGTTGTTAAGTATGATTGGTATGACCCTAATGCTAATGTAGCGGGTACAGATATTGCTGCTGCTAAAGGTTTTACAGCTGCTGATATTAAGTTTAGTACTTTAGGTTTCGGATATATATATCATATCAATCCGCATCTTAAATGCACATTATTTTTTGAGTTGGTAGAAAACGAGAAAACTAATGTTGCCGGCTATGCTTCTGATGTGAATGATAACATGATGACTTGCAGATTACAATACAGGTTTTAATCTAAAGTCATTAAATAATTAAATTATATAAAACTCAAGGTTAAGAAATTATTAAGTATATGTTACGGATTCTTAGCCCTGATAAATCGAAAATACATTTGCAAACAATTCCTTTTTTAAAGTAAAAATTATATGGCTTTTGCATCTTTTATGAAAATTTTCCTGCCTAAAGACAGGGTTTTCTACGGCTTATTCGAAGAAGTGAGCACCAACCTGGTACAGATGACTGATATCTTCAGTGCAGCTGTTAACGAAAAAGATATTACAAAACGTAATTCTTTGCTGAAGAGCCTGGAAGAATGGGAACATAAAAATGACGATGTAACGCATAAAATATTTATAGAATTAGGCAGAAACTTTATTACTCCTTTCGACCGTGAGGATATTCACTACCTGGCTACATCCTTAGATGACATAGCCGATTTTATATGGGGCGGTGCTAAAAGGATGATGAATTATTCTATAGATGATGCAGATGGTACTACCATTGAGTTTGCAGATATCATTAAGAAATCTGTAACCCAATTAAATAAAGCAGTGTTCGGATTGCGTGATATGAAAGACCTGCGTTCGCTTACTGAGGCTTGCGTATTGATCAACAGCCTTGAAAATGAAGGCGACGATTTACTGGATAAAGGTATGATGACATTATTTACGTCTAATATTAATCCTGTAGAGATCATTAAAAAGAAAGACCTGTATCAGATGCTGGAAACAGTTACTGATAAGTGTGAAGATGCGGCAAATGTGGTAGAGTCTATCATTATTAAATACGTTTAATCCCCCAGCAAACAACTGTATGTTTACGTTTTTGATTGTTATCGTAGCGTTGGCATTGATATTTGACTATATCAATGGTTTCCATGATGCTGCTAACTCTATTGCAACGGTTGTGTCTACTAAAGTACTTAGCCCTTTTCAGGCAGTAATTTGGGCAGCACTCTTCAATTTTGCAGCATATTTTATTTTCCAGGACCACGCAGTTGCCAATACTATTGGTAAAACCGTTTATCCTGAGTTTATTACACTGCCGGTGATATTTGCCGGCTTAATAGCAGCCATTGCATGGAACTTGCTTACATGGTGGTACGGTATTCCTTCTTCTTCTTCGCATACTTTGATAGGTGGTTTTGCCGGTGCTGCTATTGCGCATGCTTATATGACCAAAGGTTTTGTGGCTTTCAGCTCTATCATTGAGTTGGAAAAAATTACCAAAACGGTACTATTCATTTTCCTTGCTCCGCTTATTGGTATGGTGATATCGATGTTCATTACATTGGTAACCATCATGCGCAATACTTGGATGAAAATTGGTATCATGGCTGTGGCAGGTATTATTACCTGGTTCTTATTTATCAACTTTCAGCAAAACAAGATTGGAGAGAATTTCGCAAAACTGTACAAGGTTGATAAATACCAAAAAGAACTAAGCAAAAAACCGGAAGATGAAGAAATTAAAGAAAAGCTAGCAAAAGCTAAAGAGAATGCCAAGAAAGCTACTGAGGTTGCTGCTAATTACGAAAATGTTGGTGCAAAAGTAGTAGCTGAAAATATGAAGGCCGAAGGTTTGTTTAAACCTTTGGAATCTGCAAAAGTAAAAGACGTTGTAAAGAAGCTATATAATATAGACAGCCTAAAAAAAGTAGCTGATAAAGATGCTGCATTTAAGCCTTATTATGATAGTGTGAACAAGCGTATTGATGCTACAAAACCATATACTAAAATGTATGGAAGCATCAGCAACCAAGCTGTGGCAGATAGTCTTGCGGCATTTCTGGTGTTAAATGATGTTCAGAAAGCCAACATAGAAAAAGCAATAGAAAAAATCGACATCAATAAAGATGTGGTGAAGGAGTTGAAGAAAGCCGATAACTCATTCCTGAGGTATTGTATCATAGCTGTAATGCTCATATTTACGCTCGCACATATTTATGTTGAAATATTGCGCGAACCAAGTGCATCACGTAAAGCTAATATGTACAAACGCTTGCAGTTATTATCTTCTGCAGCCTTCAGCTTAGGACATGGTGGTAACGATGCTCAAAAGGTAATGGGTATCATCGGTGCTGCGTTTGTTGCTTATAATGGTTCTAAATATCCGGATGTGGGTACAGCACTGAAAGATCTGGCTTGGGTGCCATTGGCTTGTTATACTGCAATAGCTGCAGGTACTATGAGTGGTGGCTGGAAGATTGTAAAGACAATGGGTTCTCGTATTACAAAAGTTACTCCGCTGGAAGGTGTAAGCGCAGAAACTGCAGGTGCCATGACATTATTTATGACAGAACAAATGGGTATCCCGGTATCTACAACACATACCATCACAGGTTCTATCATTGGTGTGGGTGCTACAAAACGTTTGTCGGCAGTACGCTGGGGTGTAACTTTCAACCTGCTGTGGGCGTGGATTCTGACTATTCCGGTAAGTGCAGTACTTGCGGGATTGGTGTACTGGATAACTTCCATGTTTTTGTAATGTTTGATATTAACATCAATTTAATAAGTAAAGGCGCTCAACATGAGCGCCTTTTTCGTTACTTTTGAAGATTGCCTTTTTCTCACTTTGGGAGAGGCCTATTTTAATTTATAAGAACGAATGTCTCTGCCGCCGATACTTAGATACGTCTATAATCATGGAACTGAAGAAGTGGTGCGTCGTGGTAAAAAAATATTTTATACCGCAGGCGTACAAATGCTTGACGTTGACCACCTGTTGGAACAGGTAAGGTTTCGTGTGCGCAATGATATTTACCAGAACTATTACACGGTAACGGTCAATAAATACCTTGATCCCAAGAATATGTCTGTGCGTTGCCAGTGCCCGTATAACATGGGCGATATCTGCAGGCACGAAGTGGCAGCATTGTTTCAACTCAATGATGTTTTACAAAGCGGTTATTTTGAGAATGCAGACATAGAATATGACCAGAAACACTCACTGGTGCGTATGCGGCAGGTAACCATGCAAATGATACGTGTATTTGCATCGCCGCAAATGATAGAACAGGCAATAGAATGGGCTAATGCTGGCAAGGCCATCATACTAAAAGGCAAGGGCGACAGGATAGAAGCAGAGGTGCCCGATGGCGAACAAACTTACAAAGTAGTATTAAAGCAAAATGAGGAAAGGTATTACGATACATCTTGCGGGTGCAATGAAAAAAAATACCCGTTGTGTGTACATAAGGCTACCCTCTTCATCCAGATACTTAAACAATTCGGACAGCAATATTTTCAGACAGCCAGGGATTGGGATGAACAGAAAAATAAATTGTTGGGATTATATGGTTATAGCCTGAATGATGATTTGACAGGTAAGTTTGAATTCATATACCAGGATGGCAAACCCTTTCTGCGTGTGCTGGACCAAACAATAAAGAAAGTGCCGCGCGTTGCTGAAGCGCCACAGCCTTCATCTAAGCCATTACCCAAGCCTGTAGTGCAGGAAGTTGTGGAGTTTGAAGACCAAAAGCGCCTGGGTATAGTATTAGATCCTCATGTAAAATGGTATCCGTTTGTGAATGTGATGCTGGTGTTGGGAGAAACAGATGAGGAGAGGAAAAAATATCTGAATGGCGTAGAGCGATTAGACTTACAGGGGTACATTAACCCTATGCAATTCAGGGAAGAGGAACGTGAATTATTGCCGATTGCGCGCAAGTTTATGCCCGAGGAAACCATGCGTTTCCTTAAAAAGAATTTGCCTTTCGGTGACTTCCTGGATGACTACAACGAAGTACTTAAAGAAAAACCAAGTGAAGAAGTAACAGAGCAGGTTTGGGAATATTTATTGCCTAAGTATCAAAAGCTACTGGAGCGATATAAAGGTCACACGTTGTGTTTTATCAACTCTAACGCTGCTAAATTCAGTTCAAAAGATTTAGAGCCCGTGGCTTTTTCATCTCAAAGAGTGCTGCCACAGCTAAGTGTAAGAAAAGACGTAGAAGGTTATATCATCGACCTGTCTTGGATTATTGATGACAAGTATGTGCCGTTTAATGATGTGGAGGTACTGAATGCAGGTTTGATAATGCACGAATACAACATACATGCTATGGCCAGTACATCACAGGTGTCTTTAATTGAGAAGTTTCTACCTGATGGAGAGATGAAAATAAGTGGCGCAGAGTGGGCATCATTCCTGAATGATACACTGATGCAGTGGAGCCAGATGGTGCATGTTAACTTTGGTGATGAGTTGGTAGAAACTATTGAGAAAACAAAGCCTATATACAGGCTTTATCTGCAGGAACGTGACCAGATACTGGTATTACAACCTGCATTTTCTTATAGTGGTGTAGAAATAAAATGGGGCTTTTTTGGCGATGTAATAGAGCCGCATGAAGGCGTGGTAAAAGTGATAAAGCGCAGCGAAGCAGATGAACAAGAGTATATTAATATGCTGCGTTCTCTGCATACAGATATACAGCAAAATATTAAAGACCATTTCTTTTACCTGCCTGCGACATCTGTACTGGCTAATAATTGGTTCTTCCGTTTTGCAGAGGTAATGAAGGAATGGAATGTAGAGCTATTTGGATATGACAACCTGAAAAACCTGCGTATCAGTACTTACAAGCCTGAGACTCGTGTGCATGTAAGCAGTGGTATTGATTGGTTTGATGCAACCGTAGAGTTGGTGTTTGGCGACCAGAAAGTATCACTGATTGAAGTGAAGAAAGCACTAGGTGCCAAACAGAATTTTGTAAAATTGGATGATGGTTCTTTGGGCCTGCTGCCCGAAGAATGGATAAAGAAATATGCCCTGCTGATAAAGATGGGCGAAAACAAAGGCGGAAAGATTCGCCTGAAGCGTTACCATTTCAGTATACTGGATGAGTTGATGGCAGAGGTGGATGAAGAAGAATTGCAAAAAGAACTGGAAGAGAAAAAAGAAAGGTTGGTAGATATTATTGAGAACGATTACAGTAATATGAAACCACCGGCACAGTTGAAAGCAACATTGCGTCCTTATCAACAGGCAGGTTTTCAGTGGTTATTATTTTTGCAGGAAGCAGGTTGGGGTGGTATCCTGGCAGATGATATGGGCCTAGGTAAAACCGTACAGGCGCTTACTTTGTTCCAGCATTATAAGAATGAGAATCCTGAAGCGAAGTTTCTCGTGGTCTGTCCTACCACATTGATGTATAACTGGGAGAATGAGATAAAGAAGTTTACACCGGAGCTTACTCATTTTATACATCACGGGCCTAAACGTTTGGCTACACAAAAGGCATTCGACCCCTACGATATTATTATCACTACTTATGGTACGATGCGCAGTGATATCAAAGTGTTCAAAGATATTTTCTTCGACTATGCTGTGCTGGATGAATCGCAATCCATCAAAAATCCGCAATCGCAAGTGGCTAAAGCATCGTTGTTGTTGCACAGTAAACACAGGCTAGCTTTAAGCGGTACGCCTGTTCAGAACAATACTTTTGACCTGTTTGCACAGATGAATTTCCTGAACCCCGGTATGCTTGGCAGCAGGGAATTCTTTATGAATGAGTTTGCAACACCAATAGATAAATTCCAGGAAGATGAAGTAAAGCAGCAATTGCGTAAGCTTACTTATCCGTTCCTGTTGCGCCGTACTAAAGAACAGGTGGCAAAAGATTTGCCTGAAAAAACAGAGACTATTCTTTATTGCGAAATGGGTGATGAGCAGCGCAAGATTTACGATGTATATCGCAATACCTATCGCGAGCAGATAATGGGCATGATTGAAGAACGTGGTGTAGAACGCAGCACCATGCATATCTTGCAAGGGCTTACAAGGCTCAGACAAATATGTGACTCGCCTGCCATCCTAAATGAAGCAGAACGCTTTCATAACTGCTCCATCAAGTTGGATGAGCTGACACGAGAGATAACAGAGAACGTGGGTGACCATAAGGCGCTGATATTTTCGCAGTTCCTCGGAATGCTCGATTTAATTCGAAAAGAACTTGAAGCGCGTAATATACCTTACGTGTACTTTGATGGTAGCTCTACTGCTACGCAACGCGAGACTGCTATACAGGAATTCCAGAATAACCATGAATGCCGTGTTTTCCTGATATCACTCAAAGCAGGTGGTATAGGGTTGAACCTTACTGCTGCCGACTATGTTTACATCGTTGACCCTTGGTGGAACCCTGCAGTGGAGCAACAGGCCATAGACCGTACACACCGTATAGGGCAAACAAAAAACATCTTTGCTTATCGTTTGATATGTAAAGACACGATAGAAGAAAAAATGCTCGTATTGCAGGAGCGCAAACGAGCATTGGCTAGTGAATTAGTGTCTGATGATAATGCTTTCCTCAAACGGTTGACGAAGGAAGATATCGCCTACCTGTTGAGTTAATGTTATTTATTAACGGTTATGCGTAGTGCCTTGTCACCTGTTTCATTTTTCAGGTGAAGGATGTAAATACCATTTGCACAACTTGTCAAATCAATATGCTCATTTACTTTTTTGTTTATAGGGCTAATATTATTTGTATATACCACCTGTCCGATTGCATTGGTAACTGTTAACTGAATATTTTCAGTTGATGGCACGTCTCCCTGTAGCGTAAAGTTGCCTCTATTGGGGTTAGGATAAATGCTGAAATAATTATTGTCATTGAGTGATGCTATGCCTGAGAGTACATACATTTTCTGCTTATTGCTAAAAGCAGTATCCGCACTTCGGCATGGGAAATTGCTGATCATTCGTACATAAATGGAATCGCCATCTACAAAATCTGCACCAACTACAGCATTATACGTTGCTGCATTAGCACCTGATATAGGAGTGAGATTTTTGAACCATTGATAGATAGGCGTTGTGCCGCCGTATATTGGTGCTGCCGTAAATGTTGCAGACATACCTATGTATAAAGTAGTGCCGGGTAATACTGTAGTAGTTACCTGTGGTGCTACGGTGTTGATCTGAATATTGATACTATCAACCGGGCTTGTGATGGCGGGTATGTTAGATACCAGCCTTATCCTGTAACCCATGCCCATCGGTGTAGTGCTCGGTATCGTACAAGATATACTGCCTGATGTGGTAGATAGACTAGTGCCAATGGTTGTAGGTGACGCAAAACTGCCCGAAGAGTTTGATAATTGTACATCGAAACTGTTACCCGGCTGGAAGACTGTGCTATTGGTAACAGTATAGTTCACATTAAATACTGCATTAGGACACAACAAAGTGTCTACTGCAGGTGTATTAATATATGCGCCAGCCCATAGATAGTCATATACACTCTGTACTTCAGCATCTGTAAGCGCTTTGTTAAAAAGTATTACTTCATCCATATCTCCATTGAACCAATATGGGTAAGTAGGATTCTGTGTTGCGCCGATCTTTACGTTGTCAGTATTTGTTCCTGTAGCGGAACTAAGTGACGATGAAGAATTGTTGGTAATGTTCAACGCATGCGTAAACGGACTCATAGGGATCGTGTAACGTTTTATAGAAGACCCGTTAAAAGAGGTTACAAGAAAATACCAATTCCCGGTACTGATAATTGGGCCAGTTACACTCCCGGACGTAGTCGCAGAACCTGCATACTCCAAAATTTCGGTTGAAGGGCTGAAAGTAGAGCAATTGCCGTCGTTGTCATCAATACGCATTGCATAACACCCTGTAGTGAAATAGCTTGATCCTTTGAATAAAATATTATTGTCCTGGCAGGTGCCGGAATAGAAACCATATGGTTTTACAAGCGCAACAATAGTGACGGCAGATGGTCCAAGTAATGTCGTACTTGGTACAACTGCTATGCTATTTGTGCCGTTAAAATTACCGGAACTATTTGCCGCACCACGCCAACCCTGACCAGCATTGATGTTAGATGGTGTGCCGGTATTGCTGTTCCCGCTGACATCAGGTAGTGTGCTCAAAGTGCCTCCACCACTCGCAAAATCCCAACGGGCTATACAACCTGTAACACCTGAAGGGTAGGTTGTTTGTGCGTTAGATGTACAAGCAAGTGCTAATAAAAGAGTTGAGCATAGAAGCTGCTTCATGAGTTATAGTTTTATTTATATAAATGTACGTATTATCTGAGTAAGGTAATGTCACCTTTCAAAAATTCATCATGACCAAGGAATTTGAATCTAACCATGTAAAAATAACTACCAAATGGCTGCTCTTTTCCTTTATAATTACCATCCCATCCGGTATGTTTATCTGTTGTTTGAAATACCCGGATTCCCCACCTATCATAAATTGATAGAGAGAAATCCGAAACAGCTTCCATGTCTCCGACTAGGTGTGCCCAATCATTTTTCCCGTCCCCATTGGGAGAAAAAGCCGAAGGAAACCAGAAATGGCAGCTCCTGAATTTTACAGATATGGTATCGCTCATCGTACCGCATAGATTGCTTATAGTAGCATAATATGTCCCTTCGTGACTGATGTCCATATAATTATTAGTGCTTCCGTCGTTCCATGTAAGTCCATACGTTAAATCGGAACTTATGCTTTGTGGCAATCGCAAGACCAAACCATTGCATATGCTTGTGTCATTGCCCAAATTGATAACAGGAGGCCCTGCAACCAGTAAATGCAATGAATCTGTCGCACTACATCCGTAATTATCAGCTATAAGCCAGTATGTCCCGGTTGTTGTTGCAGTTATTGTATTTGCTGTACTACCATTGTTCCACTTTAAAGGTATACCTGCAGGTTGCACATAAGCATTCATGGTTAGCGTTTCGCCATTGCAGATAGTAGTATCGTTGCCTATAAATACTGTCGGTACAGGGCGTGTAGATACCTGAATGGTATCACTTGCAAAGCAAGAGCCTGTTCCTACGGAGGCCCAATAGGTTCCTGCTGTATTTACATCAATAGACGAAGACGTGCTGCCGTTGCTCCATGTATAGTTGCCCCCTGCGATGGGCTTGGTACTTTTTAATGTTAGTGTTACACCATTGCATATAGTAGTGTCATTACCTAATGAAAATCCAATTGTGGATGGCCCGTAAACTATGTTTATACCATTATCTGCAGAGGTAAAACGCCTGTCAGACGATTTTACTCTTACACGATAACCTGTGCCGTAAGGAACAGATGGAGGAATAGTACAAGCAATACTGCCTGCGGTTGTAGATGTAACTGAACCTATAACTGTAGGGCTGGCAAAGCTGCCTGAGGCATTAGATAGTTCAACAGTAAAAGCATTGCCGGGTAAAAAATGATCGGGGTTATAAGGTGTATAATTAACATTTATGGTGCCACTGCATGTAACAGTATCATTGGTACTGACAAATAAATCTCCCCATAGGTAATGATATACCGATTGTAACTCTGCGTCCGTCAATACCCTGTTGAATAATACAATTTCATCCATTGCACCATTATACCAAAATGGGAATGGTGGATTTATAGTAGCGCCAATTGTTACATTATAAGTATTTGAAGTTAATGGTGAGCCGATATAAGTTGTAGAGGCCGATGTGAAAGAACCAATATAGTTGTTTGTATCCATTGATACTGTATACCGTTTTGCATTAACGCCATCATATGTAGTTGCAAGGAAATACCATTTATTGGTACTTATGATAGGTCCTGTGAAAGTACCTGTATTAAGACCTGGGCCTGAAAAATCAAGCGTTTCTGTAGAAGTGCTAAGAGCACTGCAATTACCATCATTATCGGCAATCCTCATTGCCCAACAACTGGTAGCATAATAATTATGGCTTTTATAGATGATGTTATTATCCTGGCAATTACCCGCATAAAACCCCGTGGGCTTAACCAAAGCAACAATAGTTATTGCAGATGGACTTAATAAAGAAGAAGTTGGCACGGAAGCAAGGCTGCTTGTTCCGTTAAATGCTCCGGCTTTATCACTAAGATTTCTAAACCCGCTTGAAGTACTAACATTAGTTGTAGTGCCATTATTACCATTACCACTAACATCCGGTAGCGAGGTAAATGTGCCGGGGTTAGCGAAGTCCCAGCGTGCTATACATCCCGTTGTTCCACTGGGATAAACTGTTTGACCAAAGACAATTGTATTGACAAAAAACAAGAGAGAAAAAGATAGGAGTCTTTTCATGAGAAGCAGTTTATATAAAAATAACGCAATTATTTTTTTACTGCATATACGTATTCAGCGAAGCCCAGTAAGTCCCAAAAGATATTTGCATGTAACCTTTTACCACGTCCCCAGAAGCTTAATATGCGAAAAGGAATAAGGGTTATATAAAACCAACTGCGTCTCATACCTGATGAAAGCACCTGAAACCCGTTTTGTTCTAAGAAATTGCTTAATTCTCTGTAATTATAAATGCGCACGTGGGTAGTGTCATCATGGAAATTAAGTGTGCCATACATAGATGGCAGCTTGGTGCTTTGTTTACCGGGGTATTCGATATAAATATGGCCACCTTGTTTCAGCTTGGCCGACATACGCTTAATTACTTCATCACCATTATGTAAATGCTCAATGATATGAGCCATGTTGATATAGTCAAAAAAATTATCAGGAATTACATCAAATTCAAGTTTGGTAAGGTCCATTTCATAAAAACCCTTCAATGCTTTCTCATCCTCGGGGCTGTAGAAATAATCTTTATTAAGGTCAAGGCCGTAATAAGAACATCCGGGGAACAAGGTTGTTGTTTTGGACGGCGAATGGTTGCCGGCTCCTATATCTAGTAAGGTAAATGATTTATTGCCAACAGCCTTATTCATGAAATAGAATTTGGGCGTACGTGTGGATATGAATTTCTTGAATACTGATGCCATGAGAAAGGGCAAGTTAATCGTTATTTCCAAAAAAATAAGGCGCTGTTAAGCGCCTTAGTAAACAAAATCTTTCTTGCTGTTATTTATTATTCCCTTTCCATGCCTGCAGTTCTTCACAGTTGGCATATTCAGGGTCTATTTTAACATAATAGGTAGGTGATTTTTCTGCAACCCATGCCATTATCTTTTTACTCTTCTTTTGTTGCAGTGCTATTTCCTGTATACGGGCATAGTCGTCTTTCAGGTTGGCTTTATGTGGTGCAGTAATAGCTTTCATGTACACTATGCGGCATGATTTATCACCACGGCTATCGAATACCTGCGGCTGAGAGATACTGCCTATTTTCATGCTGTCTACCATTAATGCCAATGTTGGGTCCAGTTTGTCTATTTCCATCTGGGTAGAGCCGGTTTGAGGGTCTGTTATCATACCTCCCGTACGGTTGCTCATTTCATCGGTAGAGTATTTACCAACTGCTTCCTGAAAGGTGAGTTTCCCTGCTATTATCATAGAGCGTACACTATCCAGTTTTATGAATGCGGCCTTGAAATCGGCAGAGGTATGTTCCGGTTTGATGAGTATATGCCTTACATCAGCTTCATCGCCACGGCGACGTATCATTTGAATGATGTGGTAGCCAAACTTTGTTTTGACGATAGGTGATATCTCACCGTTCTGCAGTTTGAAGGCTGCTACAACAAATTCAGTAGCCCAGTTGCCACCCTTGCGTTGCACACCGTCATAACGTCCGCCGTTATCGCGGCTGCCGGGGTCATCACTGTTGAGCGCTGCAGATGTTTCGAAAGATTTTTTACCATCTATTATTTCCTGGCGGATTTCTTCTAATTTTTTGTGTGCGTACTTATCCAGTTCTTCGCTGGTTGGCGGGTCTATCACTATTTGTCCCATCTCTACAGTAGCAGGGAAGAACGGTAAGCTGTCTGCAGGAATGGTTTTGAAAAAAGCGTTAACTTCTCCGGGTGTTATTTTTACATTCTGTAGTAATTGTCCTTGTACCCTTTCTGCCGTCATCGATTCGCGTACAACATCACGGTTTTCTTCTTTCAGTTGAAAGATAGTTTTGCCCGATGCCTCTTCTAATTTTTCTTTAGAACCGTACATGCTGGTGAAGTAACGGATACGATTATCAAGAGTTCCTTCTACCTCTTCTTCACTGATGATGATACTGTCACGCTCTGCTTGTTCAACCAGCATTTTTTGCAGAATGATGTTTTGCATCAGCTGACATTTCATTTCCTGTGTTACCTCTGTGCCCTGCTCAGCAGATGCAGCCAGTTGTTTTTCTATATCTGACTGAAGGATAATTCTGTTTTTGCCTACTACAGCTACAATCCTGTCAGCTGGTTGCTGTGCAAAAGAAGGTGTGGTTGCTATACCGCAAAGCACTATCAGTGCTGCCTTGTAATAGCCGGATTTTATATTGCGAATAAACATTTATATGTTATAGTTATCGGGTAGGCAAAAGTAGGGTATTATTGAAAAGTTGAACCCGTTATTTAACCGTTTTGAAGGGTTTTAACAGATTTATGGGATAATAAATATGAAATACTAATATTTAACTACAGATAGCTTATTCACCTTTCTTTTCTTCTTTGATGAAGATGTCATCTACCTTTTTGTTGTTGTAAAAATCGCCTGCTACAGGGTGGTAGGGATTAGCTTCCAGCCACTTTTCCAAAGCTGGTAATGCTTCGGCATGAAAATTTTTCCAGGCTTCAAATACCTGCGGGTTATCTATTTTGCCAAATACCCATTGATTGTAGGCATCGAAGTATCCGTTGCGAAGCATATTGTCCATCCGTTTGAACATCGTGAACGGATATTTTTCTGAGTAGTGTGTAAACCATTCTATCAGAAAACGGGTTCGCAGCATAATAAGGTTTTCAGTATTGATACCATCACTCACGATGGGTGATAACTTGAGATAGGTAAGTGCTACAGCATTTTCAAAATCGTTAGGGTTAATAACAGGCGCCTTCTTGTCTTTGTATTTCTGCACCTTGCCTGTGCCCAGTGAGTTGTATAAACGCATATACGCACCCAGCAACATATCGCGGGTTTCATCTGCACGTGGTGTGTGTTGTTCTATATTCAGAAATATCTCGGCATATATCACTGCCCATATGGGTTTCTTAGTGCCCATGTACAGGCGTGCAGCATCGTAATAATTGACATGGTAAGCAGGGTCGTTTCGTATTCCATCTAAGAGGCTGCGTAATGCAGCAGGCAGGTCTTCGTCTGCTTCATACATTTTACTCATTTCATGATAAAGCATACCCGAATGAGGGTAGCGTTTCATGCCTTCCTGTATTACTGTTTTTGCTTTTTTATTTTCTTTCGCAGCAATAAGACAAGCTGCTTTTACCTGGTAAGTTTGTTCATCAGCATCACCCGATTTCATCAGGGGCTCTATAATTTTTAACGCATCGTCATAGCCGCCCGCCAGGTAGTATGCCTGTGCAAGGTCGCGGTAGAGCACCATTTTTTCAGGTGCTAAATTAATTGCTTGTTGGTAGGTGATGATTGCTTGTCTCAGATCTCCGGCCATCAAATATTGTTTGGCATTTTTGTACATCTGTTCCACTTCAGGCGTGGGCCATTCACTTTGCTGAGCAAATACTGCAGGAGATAATAACAGGAATAATATAGCGAGTGCTTTTTTCAATTTTTTGTTTAATTAATTGCTTACAGGCAGCAAAGAGGTTTAAACCGTAAAAATAACATTCATACCGCATTAACAAAAACTTATAAATAATAAGTAGCGTTAATGCTCATTTTGCATTTAATTTGCAACTGTGAAGACAGTTATTGCCTACATATTTCTATTCATCTTCTCTTTTCAGGTATTGCCTGTAAAGGAGTTGGGCAAGCTGTTATTCAAGGGGCAGATGACTGAAGAGGTGCATGAGGCCGATTGTTCTGATGATGCACCGGGTGCCAAAATCAAAAAGGAACCCGAGCCATTCAAATTGCAACAAGATTGCCGCTTCGATTATATATCTCATTTTGCCGATGTTAAGGCAACACTTGC
Source organism: Bacteroidota bacterium (assembly GCA_018267965.1). Lineage (GTDB taxonomy): Bacteria > Bacteroidota > Bacteroidia > Chitinophagales > Chitinophagaceae > Polluticoccus. The sequence continues at coordinate 810,918 of JAFDXK010000002.1, forward strand.
TATACATCTTGCCCAGCAGTTACCTGCTCATTTTGTGCCCGATATATTGACACCCCCGCCTAACTGTTAGTACGACAGTAGTTTTTCGGTTCCTATTTTTTTAATCATGGCTCCCACGAGGAGAAGTATGTCTCATACGGGCATTCATACATCAATTTATGAAGCAGCATAACGTATTCAGTTATATCAAGAATGATTTCATATCAGGCTTAATAGTATTTCTTATAGCATTACCACTTTGTTTAGGTATTGCATTGGCGTCTGGAGCGCCTTTATTTTCAGGTATCGTATCGGGTATTGTAGGCGGTATAGTGGTAGGTTTAATCAGTAAATCGAGCCTGAGTGTTACCGGCCCGGCTGCTGGATTGATAGCATTAGTATTAAGCGGGCTGCATGAGCTGGGTACATTCCAGGTATTTCTTTGTGCCGTAATGGTAGCAGGTGCTATTCAATTAGTGCTGGGTATATTAAAGGCAGGTACAATAGCTAATTATTTTCCCGGTAGTGTGATAGAAGGTATGCTGGCAGGTATAGGGCTTACCATCATCATCAAGCAATTGCCCGATGCGGTAGGTTATACCAAACAAAATTTTGACAACATGGTAGATGCCGATGACGGCTTTACCGCCAACATCATAGAAGATGCACTGGCACATATAGAACCTGTTGCAGCATTGATAGCGATTTTAGGTATAAGTATTCTGATACTATGGCAAAACAAGCGTCTTAGTAAAATGCGTTTTTTGCCCGGTGGTTTGGTAGTAGTGATATTGGCTGTATTTATTAATGAAGCGTTTCATAAAAGCGGTTCGGCATATTACCTTGATGCTACGCATCTGGTGAACCTGCCCGTAGCACAGACCTTTGATGATTTTCTGCATCATTTTACCCGACCCGATTTCAGTGGTTTTTCAAACCCTAAAGTATGGCAATTAGGACTGGTGATTGCTGCAGTTGCTTCCATCGAAACATTATTGTGTATAGAGGCAACAGATAAACTTGACCCGCTCAAGAGGTATACGCCTACTGACCGTGAGCTGAAGGCCCAGGGTATAGGCAATATGCTTTCGGGACTGATAGGAGGTTTGCCTGTGACATCTGTTATTGTGCGGTCATCTGCTAACATCAATGCAGGTGCTAAATCAAAGCTATCAACCATGATACATGGTGTATTGTTACTGATATGCGTTTCGCTGATACCTACTGTGCTGAACCTGATTCCTAAATCTGCATTGGCAGCCATACTGATATATACAGGTTATCGTTTGTGCAAGCCTGCTGTATTTGTACATATATGGAAAGAAGGCGGCAGGTCGCAGTTCATACCTTTTGCTGTTACTGCTATATCTGTAGTATCTCTCGATTTATTGAAGGGTGTGGGTATTGGCTTGGTGATAAGTATTTTTTACTTGTTGCGCCAGAACATGCGCATCCCCTACTATTTTCAGCGCAGTTCATTTAGCAATGGCGAACTGGTGAAACTGACGCTGGCACAGGAAGTTTCTTTTCTTAATAAAGCCAGCATTAAACAAACATTAGAAAGCATGCCTTCAGGCATCAGCCTTATCATTGACGCGAGTCAGACGGAGTATATCGATTTTGATGTGCTGGATATCATACGCGATTTTCAAAAATCAAAAGCACCCGAGAAGAATATAAAGTTGTCCCTGATAGGTTTCAAGAATGTATATAAAGTGCCTGCTGCTGCTACCGAGATGGAAGTAGTATCGCATCTGGCATCTAATAATGAAATGCCTAACCGTTCTGCAGGTGGATATAAAAAACTACTTCGAGAACTGGCTACGGAGAACGAGGAAGAACATAACAATGATAACGACAAATAATTACATAAAATATGTATACACAAAAATATATGCAAAATGAAAAGTTAAGCCCTGCACAAGCGATGCAGATATTAAAAAACGGCAACTTCAGGTTTGTAAATAACCTGAAACTGAACAGAGATTTGCTGGAACAAGTGAACGAAACCAAAGACGGACAGCGGCCATTTGCAGCCATATTGAGTTGCATGGATTCTCGCACATCGGCAGAACTAATATTCGACCAGGGGCTTGGAGATATCTTCAGTATACGTATTGCAGGCAATGTGATAACAGAAAATATATTGGGCTCGCTGGAGTATGCTACTGCAGTGGCAGGCAGCAAACTGATAGTGGTATTAGGCCATACGGGTTGTGGTGCTATTAAAGGTGCTTGTGATGATGTGCAAATGGGACATTTGACAGCATTATTAGAAAAAATACTGCCAGCCGTACACGCAGAAAAGACAATTACAGATAATAGGAATAGTGGGAACGCAGATTTTGTAGATGCAGTGGCAAAACTACATGTACTGAGGTCGGTAACAGAAATTGCAGAGCGCAGTGTTATAATTAATGATTTGGTAGCTCAGGGAAAAGTAGGCATCGTACCGGCATTATACAATGTGTCTACCGGTAATGTGACCTTTTTTGATAATGAAGCAATAATTAAAGAAGCTGCAATGGCAATTGCAGAAGGTGTAGTTTAATATATAAGGGTATATCGGGGCTATCCTGATAGGGCCGCTGTTATCGTGCAGCGGCTTTTTTTGTGCCTTTTTATTTGTGTAACTTTCATGCCTAATACAAACACATGAAAAACATTGGAGTTTTGACATCAGGTGGAGATGGTCCGGGTATGAATGCGGCTATACGTGCTGTAGTGCGCACTGCTGCATATCATGGTATTGATGTGTATGGCATCAGGCGTGGTTACCAGGGCATGATAGAGGGCGACATTTATAAGATGCAAACTACAGATGTGTCTAACACCATTCAGCGCGGAGGTACAATATTGAAAACCGCTCGCAGCAAAGAGTTCATGACTGCAGCAGGTATGCAGAAAGCGTACGAGCAATTGAAGAAACATGGCATAGAAGCGTTGGTGCTGATTGGTGGTGATGGGACTTTCAGAGGTGCTGTGGAGTTTTTTAAACATTACACCATACCTGCTATTGGTGTGCCGGGTACAATAGATAAAGACCTTGCGGGTACAGACTTTACCATAGGGTTTGACACAGCAGTAAATACAGCTGTGCAGGCCATAGATAAAATACGAGATACCGCAGAGGCTCATGACAGGTTGTTTATTATAGAAGTGATGGGGCGCGATGCGGGATACATAGCATTACACAGCGGTTTGGCATCAGGTGCAGAAGATATACTGATACCCGAAATGAAAACGAATATGGATGAGGTGTTGCAGCGTATAGATAATGATGAGCATCGTAAAAAGACGGTGCACATACTGGTAGTGGCAGAAGGTGATGACTTTGGTGGTGCAAAAGAAGTGTATGACGCGGTTACTAAACGTTTCCCTAATAAGGATGTACGCAGCACTGTGCTGGGGCATATACAGCGCGGTGGTAGTCCTACTTGTGCAGACAGGATATTGGCAAGCCGATTAGGGCACGCAGCAGTTGAAGCATTATGTGATGGTAAAACACAGGTGATGGCGGGAATTGTAAATGGTGAATTGGTATATACACCGTTTGAACAATGTGTGAAAGAGAATGGTGTCATCAGCCGCGATATGGCAGAGATGATAAGGGTGCTGGCGGTGTAGAGAGCAATTCAAAATAAAACCCATGCAACACAAACTCTTTTTTACTTGCTTCTTTTTAATCCTGCTTACTGCCTGCAATGCACAGCGCAGGGAAGCTAACGTATATCCTGTTGCGTTTTATAATCTCGAAAACCTGTTTGATACAGATAACGACCCGAATACGGATGATGATGATTTTACACCAGGTGGTAGTATGCATTATACCAATACCATCTACCGGCAGCGATTGCATAACATGGCAATGGTACTACAGGTAATAGGCGATGATAAAAACAAAGATGGTTTTGCATTGCTGGGTGTGGCTGAGGTTGAGAATGACAAGGTGCTGAATGATTTATTGTCGCAGCCTGAAATCAGTAACCGTCGTTATAAATACGTATGGTATAACAGTGCCGACCCTCGTGGCATTGATGTGGCATTGATATATAACCCTGCATATTTCACGGTCATTAATTCTAAACCATTACCTGTGAGGTTGAATGGCTTGGGTGGAAAGGAAGATACACGTCATGTATTGTATGTGCAGGGTGTATTGGGTAAAGATACCGTGCATGTATTGGTGAACCACTGGCCATCGCGAAGGGAAGGAGAGGAGAGTGTAGCCAAACGTGCTGCTGCTGCAATGGTGGATGCAGACATGATACGCAACATAAAAGCAAAAAATGCTACTGCAAAAATTATCGTGATGGGCGACCTTAATGACAATCCTGCCGATGCCAGTATAACGGATGTGTTGGGTGCAGTTAATACTAAGTCATCTGCATTGTATAATCCATGGGTTGAAGTATTGCAATCGGGCAGGGGGACAGAAGTGTTTCAGCGTCATTGGAATTTGTTCGACCAGATCATCATTTCAAATAATCTGCACTATGCAGGCTGTGCTATTGAAGACAGGGATTTTATGACCTTTAGTAATAGAAATGCAGACCGTTATCCCCGCCGTGCATTCCGTGGCTTTTTCTGGAACAATGGCTACAGCGACCATTTTCCGGTGGTGTTGTATTTGAATAAAAAATAAAAGCACCCCTAAGGGTGCTTCGTAGTATAAACATCTAAAACAGTTTATTCCTTTATCAGCTTTTGCGTGGTTACTAACTTGGCTGCATCATCATATGCAGAAAGGGAATACGTACCCGTTGCCCAGTTGCCAGTATTGATTTGTACAGGTTGTTGTTGTAGTTTTTCTGTAGCAATGATTTTGCCTGTAATATCTCTTATAGTTACAGATAACGTATTGCCTGTGGTGTTATTAACTACCACATTGTTTTGTGCAGGGTTGGGGTAAATGCTGATGGCTTGCGTTGTGGTTACTTTATTTACATTCAGCAATTCAGGTTCATATACATACTCGAAGTAAGTGAAATATTGCGGATAGTTAACCCTCAGGTCGTGTATCAAATTAGAGTCGGCACACTGTACGTAGTATATCTCTCTCATGTATTGATAATTGGATGAGGGGAATGGGTGGTTGCAAGCAGTCACGTTATAATTAGCAATAATAGTGTTGATGCCTGCCACTGTAAAAGTGGGAGCACCTGTTGAGTTCATCGTAATAATAGTAGTGTCTGACAGACTGAAATATGCCCCTTTAAAGGTCATAGTTTGTGCATGTCCATTGAAAACTGTAAGTAAAATAAAAACAGAGAGTACAAATCTTTTCATAAACAGAATGTTTAAAAGGTTGAAGGATAAATAATTTGTATTATAAAGTTAACACTTTCGTAATAGCGATATTGTCATTAGTTTGTTGGGCTTAAATTAATAAATGATAAAAGCACCCTTTAAGGTGCTCTGTACTTATACATCTAAACAATTCATTCTTAAGGTGTTGCCGTTATAACGATGCCTTCTTCGCCTTTGGTGGGCTTGAAACCAGCCTGTGCTTCAAACATGGTCTCGTATTTCTCTGCCATGTCGCCCTTTAGTTTTTTGCCATTCACGAAAATGCCATTCAGGTTCCATTTTACGGTATAATTATTCTTATTGGTAATCAGCCCGTCTTGTATCATCGCTTTTACAATGCCATCTGTACTTGTGGTTTTGGTGTTGTCTATAGTGTGTGTTACGATATTGCTTGCAGCCGTTTTTATTTCTTTTGGTTGTTGCAATTCCTTATTCACACGGTTTGTTTTCCTGAAAGTAGACTCCTCGTTAAAGATGTCTTTCATCGATGCCTTAGAACCAGTGATAGAGATAAAGAAGTCGTGCCCGTTATTGAACTGGTCAAAGTATTTTTTCATTTTCTTCTCATAACCCGTGGCGAGTTTCTTGCTTAACGCCTGCTGGTTGAAGGTAAAGCTGCCGTTAGTATACATGAAACTATAAGTCTTTTCAGGTTCGATGACACCATCTTTAATAGCATCTACAATAATGAAATTCTCATTGCCGTTGGCAAACATCTCATCGCTGATAGCAGACAGTTGATTGTCGAGAGAGGTATACTGTGCCTGAGCAGCTAAGGGGAGCATCATAACTGCCAGTAGCAGGTTTTTAATACGTTGCATGTTGGTGGTTTTTTAAAGTTAATACATATGGTTGCCTAATACAACGATGAGATAAAAGTGTTAGTGTAATGAAAATGTTAAATGATCTTTTTGATTGTGAAGAAGAAAGCCATCTAACAGCAACGCTTAACTCGTATCTTAGCAATCAATGGCAGACAAACCAATCGTCAAAGGCAATTACCTGCTGCAAAAAATGCAGGGCAAAGGTGGGTGGACGTATACACTTGTGCCCAAGATAATGCAGGACACAAAACGTGCCTTCAATTACGTAAAGGTGAAGGGCAGTATAGATGGTTATGAGATTAGTAAGATGAACCTGATGCCGATGAGCGGCAGCAAACATCATTTTCTACCTGTAAAAGCTGAGATACGCAAAGCAATAGGCAAACAGGCTGGCGATACGGTCAAAATCGTTTTGTATCATGATAACGAACCACAAGAGATACCCGATGAAATGATGGAGTGTATGCAGGACGAACCCAAAGCGCTGAAGTTTTTCAATACCCTTACGGATAGTCAGAAGAAGTATTATATACAATGGGTGTACGGAGCGAAAACAGAAGCAACACGCATCAACCGTATGGCTACAGCTATCAATAGAATGGCAGACGGATTGAAGATGTATGATACACCACCTAAAGATGAATAAAAACAAGTAGTATGAAATTCAAAACACTCACCCCCAATATTTTTTATGCCGATATACAGGATGGCTTAAAGCTGTTTGTACAATGCCTTGGCTTTGAGGTAGTGTATGATGATTTGGCTTCTTCTAACCCTTTTTGCGTAATAGAAAAAGACGGGCTGAAAGCCTGTCTGATACAGGATGCTGAGTTTGCAGCCAAAGACCGTCCCGAATTGCGACTGGAAACGGATAATATTGAAGAGGTATACACAAAAGTAAATGCTACGTATCCCGAGCTGCTGCATCCTAACAGCAATAAGGTAAGCCTAAAACCATGGCAGGCATTAGAGTTTGCCTTGCTGGATGCGTCGGGTGTATGCATTATCGTACAGCAATGGCCTAATCAATAAACATACGATATGTAGGCTCAGGAAATATTTCAAACCCTTTTTTGATGTACACTTTTTCTCCTTCGGCTGTGGCGTGTAGTTCAAATGCTTTAATGCCTCTTTCTTTGCCTGTTACCAATAGTTTATCAACGATAGTAGCAGATAATCCTTTTCGCCTGTATTCAGGTTTGGTGTATATATTCATTACATAGCCCCATATACCCGATGGGTTTTTTACATTACCAGGTTTGGTTAGAATGATAACGCCACCTATCGATGCCACTTCGCCATTTACGGTTGCATACCAACACAAATAGTTTTTATTCAACTCACGGTTAAAATAATCTGTAAGGCTGATGCGTTGTGCCTGTTCATTGGCTGCACTTTGCTTGCCTGCATATTCTTCTGCAAACAGCATACGCATGTCTACTACCAGTGCAGTGTCATCGGGAGTGGCTAAAATGTATTGTATGTCTTCCATAGGTCAATTATCTAAAACGATAACGCACTAAAAATAGTATCTGCAAATAAACGGATTCTTAACATTCACTTCATATACTGCCTCTACCTTTACCGCGAAAATCCATCATCAAAACATATAGAGCAGTTATGAAGGAGATAATAATAACATTAGTTGCATTAGCTATAGCTGCTATACCTGCTGCTTTGTTGCTGAAGTGGCTGAAACACCGTAAAGAGCATAAGTCGTGGTTGAGACTTACAGGCGGACAGGAAGCTACAGAATTGTAGCCGCAGCATGCTGGGTTGCCATATATTTGCAGTCTTATCTGCATCGCCCATGCGCACTGTAATACTGTATATCGCCAGCAGCCTTGATGGCTACATTGCCAAACCCAATGATGATCTTTCATTTCTTTCACTGGTTCAAAAAGAAGGAGAAGACTATGGCTACCACGATTTTGTTAACACTGTAGATGTCGTGATACTTGGCCGCAAAACCTACGACTGGGTAATGAAGCAAGTGCCTGAGTTTCCGCATGCCGATAAAGAAAGTTATATCATTACCCGCACAGCCCGCCCAAGTATAGGTAATACCCATTTTTATACAGGAGATTTAGCTGCACTTATCAATGAATTGAAAACAAAAGAAGGTAAGAACATATTTATAGACGGTGGCGCCGAAGTGGTGAATGCCCTGATGAAAAGCCACCTGGTAGATGAATACATCATATCGGTGATACCCGTTATGTTGGGTGAAGGCGTACGCCTGTTTAATGAGGGCAGGCCCGAAGAAAGGTTGCAATTAATAAGCTCTAAAGCATTTAATACTGGGCTTGTGCAATTGCATTACAAAAGAAAGTGATTATTTCGCATCCATCACCATATCATACCTGTTGAGTCCCGGGCCATAAGCATCGTTGGTTATCTGCGTCACTTTGAAACCCAGTTTCTCAAAAAATCCGTAAGTATGTTGTGTTGTATCGAGTATGATGCTGCAATGCGGATATAATTTCTGTATCTGTTGCACACGGTATTGAAATAATGCTTTGCCCAAACCATGTTTGTGATAGTCCCTATGTATCATACCCCAAACCATATTGGCCACAGGTTTTGCTTCGGGTATATAAAAGCCACCGCAACCCACTACTGCGCCGTCATGCTCCAGCACATAAAAATGTTCGGCTATATTGTTCTTGTAGGAGTGTCTGCCTTCGTCTTTCCCGGTAAGCCAGTTTTGCAGGTATTCCTTTTCCGTAGGGTCGAAGTATTGGGGTGTGTTACTATCAAATATAGTAATGCAGGGTTCACGGTCAGAGGGTTGGTATTCGCGAATGTTCATACACCAAATTACGATGGAAGATGCTACAAAACGCACCATCTCTACTTGTTCCTGCAAATGTTCGTTAAGAGCTTCGGTATTGATGTATGATAAACCATGCTGCGCGCAGTAGACAGATAATGAACCATCGTCTGTTACTTTTTCATTGTCTTGCAGCAATACGTTATAACCGGCTTGTTTGATTTGTTCGAAATAACTGCGGTTGATAGTAAAGAAAAAATCTGCTTTGTTGTGCTCATTGTTCACAAACATATCAGCCATATCGTTAGCCAGTTCTCCGCCCTCTTCATAGTTAGCCATTGAATAATCGCCCGTGGTGTTGTGCAGAGCTACTATCAACTCAGGTTGATGCGATAGTAATTGTTGTGTAACCGCATCTGCAAAAGCAGCTACGAGGTGTTCAGCGTCTTCGTCGTATATGCCATTCTCCAGCAGGCTGTTTTTAATACCTGTAGCACTAAACATACGGTTGGGGTCGAAGATGTAGGTATGGTCATTGAGATGAAAACTGATTAAACGTTCTGCCGTATGTTTGATTTCAATGAGTATGCCACATGTATGTGGTAATACCTGTTTTGCAGTTTCTACTGCTGTCTGTTCATTCTCATGCAGGTTGATGTAAACAATCCCTGTCCCACCATACACAGTAGTTTGTAAGCAGATGGTTTCATTACCGAGTGTAAAGAATACTTGAGAGGCTGACATCAGGTAAAATAATTATTCCTTAAGCTTCCAGTTCGTTCCGTCATCAAAAGCCACTTCGTAAGGAAAGGCTATTTGAATTTTCTTACCATCCCTGCTGAGTGCATCCCACGTTGCAGTACGGGTCTCGCCAATACGCAATGCATCATCATCAAAACCACCACCCCAGCCATCTATCATGCCTGTCATATCTGCTGCCTCGTTGAAAGCATTGATGCCATACCATCTGAACCTAATGGCAGATATTTTTTTGCCGCTTACATTCTTGAAGGTAAGTGTAACGTCTTTATAGGTTGAATAGTCTTTATGTGTAAACCTTGCATTCAGCACTTTTACCGGTGCTGCATACAAGCCTGTTGTGTCGTAGAGCAATGCGCCCTGTGTGCGTTCTTTAATTGTTTTGACGTTTTCTTTTAAGCTGCTGGGTATGGTATCAATACCTATTTGCGTCATGGCTACAAGGCTGTCTTTGTTTTTAAAATTTACACCTGAGATATCCTCATGTTTATCGTTTGTTATAATAAACTGAAGTGGTTGTGTGCCACTATAGTCGGCAAAAGCATCTTTCATCTCCCTGTACACCTTCAAAGAGATTTGAAATTTTTTAACAGCTTCGAGATATGCCTGAGAATCGTTGTAGGCATAAATGGTATCTTCTTTTAAGCCATCTTCGGTATAGTAATAGGCTTTCTTTCCCATGTGGCTGCAGCTTGCCAGCAAAACGGTAATACAGAATAACATAATAGAGGGTTTCATAAGAAGTGTTTTTTGCTTAGCACTAAGATAAACGATTCAATAAAATTTTGGTAGGAATGAGAAATTATTCACCTTTCAGCCTGCCGTAATATACTAGGTCAACCGCCGCGCCTGCAGTAGTTTTATAATCGCTGCGCAAAAGCCCTTCTTTTTTAAATCCTGTTTTCTCTGCCAGTTTGCATGCAGCAGTATTATCAGGATGTGTTCTTATAAATAACTTATTAAATCCGAGCGTATTAAAATGATAGTCGCAAATAATGGCCAGTGCTCTGGACGAAATACCCTGCGACTGATAATCTTTATCTGCAAAGTTGCCAAGCTCTGCTTTAGGCAGATTGCGGTCTATGTTTTTAACATCTATAAAGGCGGCAATACGGTTGCGTGTAGTGTCTATTATCAGATAGGGGAAGTAGACACCGTCTTCAATACGTTTTAGTACAGAAGCCACATAGTTTTGCGTATCTGCAAAAGTTTTATTTTGTGCCATGGTGCCAGAAAAGAAATCTTCCAGCCTGCTGCGGTTACTGTCAAACAGTTCAAATAATGCTTCAGCATCTCCGTCTGCTATCAGGCGTATGGTATAGTGGTCGAAGTTTTTCATTAATGTAATTTACTTAGGAATCGAATAGCGCAACTTCTATGTGTACATTTAAAAGCGCTATCATATATCATAAATCACAAATAACTATTCGCCCAATCAAGCATAATTATTACTTTAGCAGCCCAAATCCATTGTATCAATGAAACTGTTGGAAAATAAAGTAGCCCTTGTTACCGGTGCCAGTCGTGGTATAGGTGAGGCTATTGCCGTTAAGTTTGCCGAAAATGGCGCTAACATCGCCTTCACTTACCTGTCATCAGACGAAAAAGCCAAAGCCCTCGAAGCCCGTCTCCAAGAATTGGGTGTAAAAGCCAAAGCTTATAAAAGTGATGCAGGAGATTTTGCCGCCGCTGAGCAATTAGCTAACGATGTGGTAAAAGAATTCGGCACTATAGATATATGTGTAAACAACGCTGGTATCTCTAAAGATAATTTGTTGCTGCGCCTTACGCCCGACCAATGGGATGATGTAATGGCAGCCAACCTGAAGTCTGTTTACAATCTTACCAAGCAGGTGATACGCCCGATGATGAAAGCCCGCAGCGGCAGCATCATCAATATGAGCAGTGTGGTAGGTGTGGAAGGCAACGGCGGACAGGCAAGCTATGCAGCATCTAAAGCAGGTATCATAGGTTTTACAAAAAGTATAGCACAGGAGCTGGGCAGCCGCAATATTCGTTGCAATGCCATAGCCCCGGGTTTTATAGAAACAGATATGACACATTACCTGAAAGATGGTGGTGCAGAAAAATGGTTTGAGAAAATACCGATGGCACGTTTCGGCAAGCCCGAAGAGGTAGCAGGTGTGGCATTGTTCCTCGCTTGCGATATGAGCAGCTATGTAAGCGGGCAGGTCATCAATGCCTGTGGTGCTATGTGCACATAATAAATGGCTTAATGTCGCAATTGCTCAATGTGTAACTGCATTATTACTAAGTCTTATTGCATTATAAATATCTGTAATTGAGCAATTGAGTTATTGAGTTATTGAGCAATTAAAAAAACTAACTTTGCATCCTTAAAGAATAATTAATGCAGAAGATTCACGCTGCGATAACAGCTGTAGGCGGTTATGTTCCCGACTACATATTGACGAACCAAGAGCTTGAGACCATAGTAGATACTACAGACGAATGGATTACTACCCGTACAGGCATTAAAGAACGACACATACTGAAAGGCGAAGGCAAGGGCTCATCTGATATAGCAGTTGAGGCGGTAAAAGAATTACTTAAAAAACGCCCTGATGTAAAACCCGAAGATATTGAACTGCTGATATGCGCTACTACTACGCCCGATATGCAGTTTCCGGCTACTGCCAATATCATTACCGATAAAGCAGGATTAGTAAACGCTTTTGGTTACGACGTGAATGCCGCATGCAGCGGCTTTTTGTTTGCGCTGAATACAGGTGCGCAATTCATAACCAACGGCACCTATAAGAAAGTGATAGTAGTGGGTGTAGACAAAATGAGTTCTATACTCAACTATGAAGACCGTACTACCTGCATCATCTTTGGTGATGGCGGTGGTGCCGTGTTGTTAGAACCTAACGACGAGGGCAACGGTATTATAGATGCGATACTGAAAAGTGACGGCGCAGGCCGTGCACACTTGCACCAAAAAGCAGGTGGTTCTGCCAAGCCTGCCAGTTTGGAAACAGTGATGAATAAAGAGCATTATGTGTACCAGGAAGGACAAACAGTGTTCAAGTTTGCGGTAAAAAATATGGCTGATGTTGCCCACCAGATAATGGAGCGCAATGCCCTCACTGCCGAGAATGTAGCATGGCTGGTACCTCATCAGGCTAATAAACGTATCATAGCTGCTACATCAGAACGCATGGGGCTGCCTGATGAAAAAGTAATGCTGAACATTGAGCGTTATGGTAATACCACCAATGGTACATTACCTCTCTGCCTGTGGGATTATGAAAAGCAATTGAAGAAAGGAGATAACATAGTACTGGCTGCATTTGGTGGTGGCTTTACATGGGGTGCTACTTATATCAAGTGGGCATATGATGGGGCTAAGTATAGTCTTAAGTAGAAAGTAATAAGTAGTAAGATATTAGAGCCTGTGCGAAAGTGCAGGCTTTTTTGTTTTATGTAAGTTCCCTGTGAGGAGATTTAGGGGACAATTAAAAAGCCCGCCTATCAGACGAGCTTTGTATTAAATGTTGTAAGTAACAATATCATTGCAATACGCAAATTCTATCGCTGTTTGATTTTGCTACACAAGTAGTAGCAGCGGCATCTTTGTTCACACCGCGTACTGTAGATGTAGTTTCTAAACCGCTAGAGTACTCTTCGCATACACAATTGTATTTTTTACCACAAGAGGCACCGCCAATCAATAATGTACCGAGAGCAATAAAGTAAATAACTTTTTTCATATCTGTTTTTTAGTTGTTGCAAATTTATCACTAACGGTAACAATAACCAATAATGCTATGTTATTTTGTTACTAAGCAATTGATGGTAGCACTGCCGTATTGTTCACACTGTGGGCGTGCTGTGTGCTCACTCATCGATTTAATGTCGTTTTTGTAGGTCACTTTGTTGCTGGTAGTATCTGTACAGGTGCAATGCCATGTTTTATTGCATGATGTGCCTGTGTAAGCTGCAGTAAAAAGCATGGCTGTAATAAGGATGTATTTCATTCGATGGTCGTTTTGCTGTTGTGAATCCAAAACTGTGCCAATGTTATTCTATACGGTATTTGTCCGCCAGTTTTTTTGGTGCTACAGTGCAGTAGGCAACCGTCAATACATCCTTCAGCATCTCTTTGCGTATTTTAGGCAGGTGCACATTCGTCCATCCGTGTTTGCCCCATGCGTTGGGTACGGCATGTATCACTTCTTTATCAAAACTGCAAAACACATCCTGGTCTATTGGTGACAGCCTGACAGTGATGCGTTTTTCTTTTTCGTTCATGGTGGCAAATATCTTTTTGCCCACACGGAAAGAAGTCAATTCGAAGTGAGGTGCTTCACTCACTTCATCAAAAGCTAATGCCAGTTCGCGTGTTGTTTTTATGGAGACCATTAATTAGTATCTACATTTTATGGTCCACATTAGCCAGTTGCCCGCAGGCAGCATCAATGTCTTTGCCACGGCTACGGCGCAGGCGTGCATTTACACGTTTGCTCTCCAGGTATTTCATGAATTGCTCTACCACATCATCTTCGGGTTTGGTAAAACGTGCTTTTTCTATGCTGTTGTATTCGATGATATTCACCAGGTCAACAGGTACCTGCTTGTATAGCTGCACCAGTTCGTCAGCATCTGATATACCATCGTTAAAATCTTTGAATAGGATATATTCAAACGTTATCTCGTTTTTGGTTTGCTTGTAGAAATAATTGAGTGCGTCAACAAGGTCTTCCAAATTACTCGTCTCATTAATAGGCATGATCTTATCGCGCTTGTGGTCGTTGGCAGCGTGTAAGGATAAGGCGAGTTTAAAACGCACACCATCATCACCCAGTTGACGAATCATTTTACTGATGCCTGCTGTTGATACCGTTATGCGCCTCGGGCTCATACCCAAACCATCGGGCGAAGTGATTTTATCAATCGCCTTCAATACGTTTTTATAATTCAGCAAAGGTTCGCCCATCCCCATGAACACGATATTGGTAATGCCCTTGCCATAGTGCTGCAATGCTTGTTCGTTAGCCAGTGTCACTTCGTCTACTATCTCATCAAAATCGATATTGCGTTTGCGCTCCATAAAACCTGTAGCACAAAATTTACACGCCAATGAGCAGCCCACCTGGCTCGAAACGCAAACCGTCAACCTTTTTTCAGTAGGTATCAGCACACTTTCTACAAAATGCCCGTCGTGCAGCATCAGGCGGTTTTTAATGGTGCCATCGCTGCTGAACTGGCTATGGTGCACCTTTACTTTTGGTATATAATATTGCTCTGAGAGCTTCTCTCTCAATGATTTAGATAAATTGGTCATATCAGCAATGCTTGCCGCGTGTTTCTGCCATATCCATTCGTACACCTGTTTTGCCCTGAATTTTGGTTCGTCCAGGTCAAAAACCAGCTTCTCCAAATCCTGCAAACTGCAATTCCTGATATTTTTCATGGCGCAAAGGTACGATATAGAAAAATGGGTTATAAAAACATTAATCTTTCTTAAAAAAGCCCCAAAACACTATATGTGTTAAGTATTTTTTTATATTTTGTTTGTCCAAATAATACTATTCATATGAAGATCTTACGTTTTTTATTAATCCTTATTTTAATACTTGCTGCAGGGTATTTAGTGCTTTGTGCAGTATCTGATAAGGAATTAAAAGTTGAGCGTACTACAATGATAAGCGCTCCTAAAGCAGTTGTTTTTGAACAAATGGTAAAATTCAAGAATTGGGATAACTGGAGCCCATGGAAAGAACAGGATTCTACCATCACATCAGATATCACAGGCACAGACGGTGAAAAAGGTAGCGTATACCATTACGTTGGTAAAAATAGTGGTGAAGGAAAGAGCATCAATGAGGGTGTGAGTGATGGCGAAATGAAATATACAATGGAGTTTATTAAACCTTTCAAATCTGTAGCTGATGGTTATTATAAAGCTGCTGAAGAAGGCGGACAAACAAAGGCATCATGGTATTTCCACCAGGAAATTGGCTTCTTCATGCGTGGTTTTGCGGCATTGATGATTAAACCGATGCTGGAAAAAAGTTTTGAACGCGGCTTAGAGCTGATGAAAATATATTGTGAGGCACATAAAGAGGCGGCACCTGCTGCTAATAATAGTATGACCATCACTGAAACCGATTATGCAGCACATATATATGCCGGTGTAAGAGCCAATGTAAAATGGGCAGATATGCATAAGTTCTTTGGAGATGCATACGCATTAGTTGGTAAAGAAGCAGGCCAGAGTATTGCAGGCCCTGCAAGTGGTTTATACTGGACTTGGGATACAACAAAGATGGAGGCGAACATGATGGCATGTTTCCCGGTAAAGGATGAAAAACCTGTAAAAGGCGCAACAATAGAAAAAGTAGCTGCGGGCAAAGCATATATGATGCATTATGTAGGCCCTTATGGCGGTTTTATGGCTGCGCACAATGCTATGCATGCTAAACTGGTTGCAGATAAAAAAGAACACAGGCTGGTAATTGAAGAATACATCAAGACCGCTGATAACGAAACTGATAGTAATAAATACGAAACCAATATATATTACTTGTTAAAATAAACATTCTGAATAAGTTGAAGCCGCCGGTACAATCTATCGGCGGCTTTTTCGTTATTAAGGATACCCAACTTATATTCGCAGACTGTATCGTGCCTGAATGAAGCTATCTGTAATTATTGTCAACTATAACGTCAAGTATTTTCTTGAGGTATGCCTGCACAGTGTGTTCAGGGCAGCCTCGGGTATAGCTGCCGAGGTGATAGTAGTAGATAATGACTCGAAAGATGGCAGCATAGCCATGATAAAGAGTAAATATCCGCAGGTAAGGTTAATTGAGAATAAAGAAAACGTGGGCTTTGGTAAAGCCAACAACCAGGGAGTAGAGATAGCACAAGGAGAGTACATCCTCTTCCTGAACCCCGATACCGTAATGCCCGAAGATTTCTTTACCAAAATGCTGGGGTATATGGATGCACATCCTGAGGCCGGCAGCATAGGCCCTAAGCTGATTGATGGTAAAGGACAGTTTGCACCTGATGGAAAGAAATCTTTTCCTTCATTATCGGTAGCCATATTCAAAACAACGGGTATCAATAAAATATTCAGCAAGTCGCCTTACTTCAATAAATATTATGCAGTACATATAGGCGATAACGAAACTGCTGCTGTAGAAGTATTGTCAGGTTGCTGTATGCTGGTGCGCAAAACAGTGATTGATAAAATAGGCGGAGCATTTGATGAAGACTATTTTATGTATTGCGAGGATGTAGACCTTTCATGGCGCATCAAACAGGCAGGATATCAGAATGTTTACTACCCCGAAGCAACACTCATACATTATAAAGGAGAAAGCACACGCAAGGCCACATTGTCTTATGTGCGTATTTTCAACGAAGCACTGGTAACGTTTGTAAAGAAACATTATAGCAAAAGCAATGCGCGTCTGTTTATACTGTTCATCAATGTAGGTATCGTATTGAGGGCAGTGTTGAGTGCTGTAAAGCAAGTGCTGAAAGTATTACGTATGCCTATGTTCGACGCGTTGATATTATTGGCTACACTATCCATCATGACCAATTTTTGGGTAGAGACAGTTAAGAATATTAACCCCATCCCGCTCAGTTCGGTGGCTATCACCTTCCCTGTATATATCGGTCTGTGGTTATTGAGTCTGTATATGAATGGCGCTTACGACCAATCGTACCGTGCACTGCGTGTGATACGTGCTATGATAATAGGTACAGTAGTGATACTGGCTTTCTATGGCTTACTACCAGCTGAACTCAGATACTCAAGGGCTATTATTGTGTTCAGTGGTTTTGCAGGCACAGTATCTATGCTGGCTTTGCACGAGTTGTTTTACCGTCTGGGTATTTTCAAATTCATACCTTACGACAAGCTGCCACGTAAAGCTATTATTATAGCGGGAGAAGACGCTTATAAAGAAACTGCAGGTACATTGCAACGTGTACATTATGCTCCTGAATTATCAGGGCGCATCAGTAGTACTACAGATAAGGGTAATGCATTGGCATCAATCAACGAAATGAAACCTTTGCTATACACCGCAGGCATCAATGAGGTGATTTTTTGCGTGAATGATTTACATTACTCAGAGATATTCGCACAGATGCAGCATTGCGGTGCGGAGTATGAATACAAAATTCATATACCGGGTAGCAATAGTTTTGTAGGCAGCAACAGCAGCCATACCGCAGGCGATTTATATACACTCGATAAACGCTATAACCTTTCTAAGTTTTCGCAACAGCGCAATAAACGCATATTGGATATAGGCTTTGCCCTTTTCTTTTTACTTACTTATCCGCTAACATTGTTTTTTGTACGGAATACCTTCCAGTTTTGGGTAAACAGTGTAAAAGTGCTGGCAGGCAGCAGAACATGGGTAGGTTACAGCCACCCTACGAAGTACCTGCCTTATATGCGTGCTGGTATTATAAAACCTTATTTTATGATGAAGGATTATGCGCCTTCAAAAGATATTGAAGAACAGATGGATAGTGTCTATGCCCAACAGTACACACCCGGCGCAGATATAACCCTGATACTTAAGAATTTTAAATATTTGGGTGGGTAGAGAAAATAGATTTTGCAGAAATAGGAAAACGATTATTTTTGCAATCCCAATTGAATTCCTCCTTAGCTCAGTTGGTTAGAGCACCTGACTGTTAATCAGGGGGTCTCAGGTTCAAGTCCTGAAGGGGGAGCTTGATTTACAAAGGGTTATACTTTAGTATAACCCTTTGTTATTTTTTGTTCTCCTATATTTCTCCAAATATTGAGGTTATTTAAATAAAAAAGGCAGTACGAATACTGCCTTCAAATCTTATTTAAACACGGTATTACTCCTTATTAATTTTTATCACTGTCCTTTCTCCATTGGCATCTGTAAGCTGTAACACGTAGTTACCTGCAACAAGATTAGCTAAACTGATAGTTGTTTTATCCTGTATAGATTGTGCTTTATACACTTCCCTGCCAAACACATCATACAGTTGTATGGTGGTATTCTTGTTTAGTCCTTCAACGTGCAATTCATCGTGTGCAGGATTAGGATAAATATTCACAGAAATATTCATATTCGCATAGCCCTTAATCGACGTAGTTGAATCAATAACAACAAATGACCCCATCATGCCCTCGTCCTCGTGGTGGAGTAAATGACAGTGATACATAAATGGCACGACAGGGTCGGCAAAATCTTCAAACTTGCTTATAAACCTTAGCGTATCTCCCGGCATTACAAGCACAACATCTTTTTTACCCCTGTCAGATAGTGAGGGTGGATTGACATTAATATTAAGAACATTAAAAAACACATCATGTATGTGAAATGGATGAGCAATAAGGGTTTTATTTATCAATTCCCATATTTCTGTCTGCCCAAGTTTTACAGTGTCATTAATTACTGTCATGTCAAAAGATTTTCCATTCATCAAAAATGGGCCTTCTGTCATTTTGCTTGAATCTACTGGCGGTTGAGGTTCTAATAATATCCTGCGCACTTTCTGTGCTGTTGCAGGATTTATGGGTGTTTGTGCAATAAGTGTGGTTGGTGTTGTAGTAACCGGTGATGATGTTTGAGCTACAACATTTAACTGAAGAATATTGTAGTTACCTCCATTTAAAGGATTCAAATTATAATCCTGTATTGCAGCTGCGCCTGTTGCAACAATCGCAGCACCATGTATGCCATTCGGCAACTCTGCTCCATAATTTTTCAAATAAACAGTTTGGCTTTGCATACCTGTAAGGTTCACCAATATTTCTGCACGTTCGCCGGGAGATAGTCTTATTCTGGTAAGTGTCGTAGCAGTATCAAGTAATCCATCATCAGTACCGATAAGTTTGAATGGTATATTGCCGCTAAACCCAAACAAATA
Source organism: Bacteroidota bacterium (assembly GCA_018267965.1). Taxonomy (GTDB): domain Bacteria; phylum Bacteroidota; class Bacteroidia; order Chitinophagales; family Chitinophagaceae; genus Polluticoccus. The sequence goes on from JAFDXK010000002.1 coordinate 830,469, forward strand.
CGTTCTCATGGTAGAACCATTCAATAATCGCATTCTGATAACCTGCGCCGGAGCATTCAGATAAGGATACATTGTGCCATTAACCATAATAGTTGAATCGTCTTCTGTAGCTATAGCAAGTTGCTTTAGCACGTCAAAAGCTTTTGATTGCACTATTATCGGGAAATCATCTACTCCATATGTTCGAGGGAGTGTTAATGCTGCTTCTGCCACATCCTTTACTATTATCATACCTGCAATCCCTTTCGTTACATGAAGCTCTGTTTTCATGTCGCCATGCGGATGATACCAATACGTAGCGGCATCGTTCATCACTTTGAAACGAGGACTCCATGTGCTTGTAGGGGTAATGATTTGATGTGGTCCTCCATCCCATTTAGACGGCAAATGCAAACCATGCCAATGTATAGTAGTATTAACAGGCAAATTGTTGGTTACGTTAAATGTTACACTATCACCCTTATTAATAATAAGAGTTGGTGCCATCCAAACTCCATTGATACCATAAGTAGGTGTATTATATCCTGAATAAAAAGTTGTTGTTCCTGATTGAATGGTCAGGTTAAAATTTGTTCCTGTAAGAGCAGGTGGTATTGTTAATGGATTTTGAGCAACAGTACTCCATGTTGCAAATATTAAAAGGCCTAATGTTATGTTTAATCTTAAAAAGTTCATTTCTCAATAGTTTAATCGCCAATAAAGATTCGTCTCTTTAAGTTGGCTTCGGGGATATAAATAAGGTAAATCCCATTGTTAAAGGAGGACATATCAATTACATCATTTGTTGCAGTTATTTTTCTTGATAATATCTCCCTTCCTGATAGATCGTGAATATTGACCCTGCAACTGTAGCTACACTCAATATAGATTTTCTTATTATAGCTATAGACTTTCAATGCTGGTTCGGGAAAATTTGTAATGCCTGTAGGAAATGCAGTAACAATCCATGTCAAGGTATCGATTTGCGAAGGATGTTTTACGTCCCAAATGGTGTACCTCACGATAGCAGTTCCAGGTGTTACGGATGCATCTATATGCAAACTTAGAAGACCATAATCACCCTGGAGTATTGCTGCCATTGTACCGGTATCTTGCAATGTATTGTAGCACGTACCATTATCACAGATATAAGCAGTCCATTGGTTAGGCAGAAATACAGATATTTTTTTCCACGCAAGCAATAGAGTATCAGAGCCCGTTGCGGTTTGCTTTATATCAATAACTTTTTTTGCACCTAATTCAATGATGTCTTTTACAGTATCGGCCGGTGTGTTTGTAAAAGTCGCTTGGGCAAAAGAAGTATTGGTGGCTAGCACAATAGCAATAACCACCAATACCTTTTTATGTAATAAACTCCTAAGCACTATCTTACAATATTGAATGATTTAACTACAGTGTTGCCATTAATATGAACACACAGTAAATAGCTTCCTGATGGCAAATCAGCAACAGCAATTGTTTTTGTTACAATACCGTTGTTCACCTGCTCGTTCTCTGTATGCTTAACAACCTGTCCTATATAGTTTAAAACCTGGATGGTCGTTTCTGTCTGTGCAGTCACCCCCATTTTAACAGTGATTGTTTCGCTTGCCGGATTAGGATAAATAGCTACATCATTTACAACAGATTGATTCCTGCCTATGCCGGTTGGATTAAAGAAATTATTTACACTGGTATGTATCTTAGAAGTATCTCCGTTGGTATATCCTCCGTTATTAGGATTAGCAGTATAAATAATCTTATGGTCTGTGCCCGCAACAGCTACTATTGTAGGCATTGAAAATCCGCCGTAATAAGCAACCTGTGTAGCGCCAGAATCCATAGGAATGGCAGACAGGCTTTGGCTTGATACCCAGTTTGTAACCGTTAAACAAGTATAGCTATTTTGAAAGCCTATTGCATATGTCATTACTTTGCCTGGATTAGCAATAAGCAGTTTAGCCTTAAGGCTTTCTATTTCTGTTGCTGCATCCATACATGACTGGCAATTAGGGCCCATGAAAAACTCAAGTATTACTACTTTGCCTGAATCGAGGTCTGTAAACAAATGGCGCGTTGTCCCGTTACAATCTTGTCTGTTAAAATCCATTGCAGTTGTTTGTGCACATGCTGCAGAAACCCAAATTGAAAATGTTAACAGGTTTAATATTTTTTTCATCGTCTCTACTTTTTAATGATTATTCTTTTACAATTTTTTGCATAGCAGTTGCACCATCTGCATCAGTAATGCTTATCATGTAATTGCCCGATGCAACATTTGACAAACTGATTACAGGGTTCACTTTACCATTTTTGTAGTTTTCTTCTTTCACTAATTGTCCTGTCATAGAAGTGATAATTACTTTTTGAATAGCTTTAGAGCAATTGATGGCAATATTACCTTTTACAGGGTTTGGAGACACAGAGAAAATAGCTTTAGTATTAACACTGTTTACTCCCGCTGTCGAAAGGGCGTTAGTGATGGCAGTTGTGATACCACTTGATGTTATGGCACTACCTTTTTGATTGTAGTATATTTTATGGTCTGTACCACTCATTACTACCACATGTGGCATACCCGAACCTCCAAAATTGGTCTCGTCAATAGTATTGCCTGCGTTTCCAAATACTGTAAAATTAGTACCGACGCTATTTGAACTCATCCAAGTAGATAAATCTGAACATGTTTGGTCGCCCATATCATCGGATAAATATGCTAATACTTTACCCGGATTAGATGTGGCAAACCCCTGTACTGCGCTTGATACTGCTTTCGCACCATTCACACAGCTTGGACAAGGCATTACCCATATCATTACTATTACTTTCCCGTTATCCAATTCATTGAATAAAGTATGAGATGTACTATTGCAATCAGTAGCAGTCCAATTTGTAGCTGTTGTTTGAGCGAAAGTATTAGTGAGAGATGCCGATAAAAGAGCCGTAATTGTAATTAGTTTTGTCATTATATTTAGTTTTATGTTTATGATAATTATTCAATTCCTTTGAGTTTCATTCCACAAACAGGGCATTTACCCGGTTGATTATACGTTTTTTCATTTTCGCACTTCATGGGACAACCGTATTTAGAATACTTTTTTTCGGTACATCCTATTGAGCAGATACTCACAATAGTTACAAAAGCTATTGCAGATAGTTTCAATGGTATATTCATAATAAATAATTTCCTGTGCAGAATATCGCTTAATGCAGAACCACATTAAACGTTTTTAGCCATTTATCTAACGACAATGGCACACCATGATACTACTGGGTATCAAATACGGAATACAGAATTGAGAATGTATAGAGGTTGTCCTACCGTTCGTAAGGGTGGAGGACGTAAATAGAAATTACCTGCATCTATATGTTGTGTTTTATGAGTGTATATGGTACAGGTAGGAGTATTCAGGCAAATATCATCAAACTTAGGAGTTGGCATAACAAACTTAGAAACTGTTTGTTTATGCTCCTTTATCGTCATTTTAACTACTTTGTCATGGCAGCATCTATCATTCTTTTTGCCACAACAAGATTCGCGACAAGCTTTTTTGTCTGTATGCGATGTCTCCAGCTCAACATACATAAAAGTATCACCACAATAATGGTATGACACACTAAGCCCTGTAAGGCCTAACGTATACATGCACATTACTAATATGGCAATGGTCTGTTTCACTGATGTCAAATATAGCGAAATTTTAATGAATCGCACCTTTGATAAGAGTCACTTGTATGGCTGACTTTGATCATGGCCCATCGTAGTGCATATAGATATTTTTGGCGTTTATCAGTGATAATGAATATATAATGAAGACCATATTGACAAATAGTGTCATTGTCATATTGCTGCTGATAGTAACTGCGGCTATTGCATATTGGAATTTTAACAGGTCTACGCAAACCGAAGCTGCAAGAATTTTACAAACTTCTCAGCATACCCAATCTGAAATAGTAACATTGTCAATGATTCAACATTTGCCTTTGTCCGTGCAGAAATGGCAAATCAATTCAGGGGTTATCGGAAAAGAGTTAACCAGAACTGTGCATCTTAAACAACAAGGCTATATGCGTACAAGCCTTGATGGTAAATGGATGCATACAAAAGCAGAACAATGGTTTAACGTTAGCAAGCCTGCATTTGTTTGGGCTGCTAAAGTGAATATGAATTCAATGCTGTTTTTTACAGGCTGCGACAAGTTTGAAAACGGCAAGGGAGATATGCGTATCAAAATTCTTGCGCTTATACCAGTAGTGCATGGTACCGGAAAAGAAACAGACCAGGGAACGATGCTCAGGTACCTGGGCGAGATATGTTGGTTCCCCTCTGCAGCATTAAGCGCATATTTGCATTGGGAACCTATCAATGATTATTCTGCAAAAGCCACCATGACATATAACGGGATGAGTGTGTCAGCTGTTTTCGAATTTGATGCTGACTACAATTTGAAAGGTATATCTGCCAAACGTTATAAAGGCAGTGGCGATGAGGCAGCATTAGAGGATTGGTATATACCATGCACTGAATGGAAGGTATTGAACGGAGTAAAAATACCTGTAAAAGGAGATGCTATTTGGAAACTGAAAGAAGGAGATTTGAATTATTATAAATGGGAGATAACTTCGATAGAATATAACTGACAATGAGAAATAATAAGATGACTGTAGTAAGTGCCGAACAGGCTGTAGCGATGGTGCAGAGCGGAGACAGGGTGTTTTTGCAGGGAGGGGCTGCTACGCCAACCTACCTTATCAATACACTACTGAAACGTGGAGGTGAGATAACCAATGTAGAGCTGGTATCTATAAGTCTGCACGGACAAATAGACTGGAACCATCAGTATGTACTGAACAACTTCTACCTGAATTCTCTTTTTGTTTCTCAGAATGTGCGTGAATGGGTAAATAGTGACAGGGGAGAGTATGTGCCAGCGTTTCTTAGCGAGATACCTGCCATGTTCAGGAACAGGATATTACCGCTTGATGTGGCTATTGTGCAAATATCAATGCCAGATGAAAATGGATATTGTACGCTGGGCCCTTCCGTAGATGTTGTTGCAAGTGCTGTACAATGTGCCAAAAAGGTAATAGCACAAGTGAACCCTAACATGCCAAGAGTGTTTGGTGACGGCGTTTTTCATGTGTCCCAGTTTGATGCCATAGTGACTTGCGATGATGAGCTGACTGAGGTGATGTACAGCAGTAGAGAGGATGAACACTTTACAAAAATTGGTAACCATGTAGCCAGCCTTATTGACGACGGAGCTACGCTGCAAATGGGTATAGGACATATACCCGATGCAGTGTTAAGTTGCCTTACACATCATCAGCATTTAGGAATACATACAGAAATGTTTTCCGATGGTGTAATACCGTTAATAGAGAAGGGCATAATTACCAATGAAAGAAAAAAACTGAACAAGGGAAAAACAGTCAGTTCTTTTGTATTGGGTTCAAAAAAATTATACAAATTTATTGACAACAACCCGGTGGTTCGTTGCCTTGAATCGAGCTATGTCAACGACAGGGATATCATAAGAAAGAACCCTAACGTTGTTGCCATTAATAGCGCTATAGAAGTAGATATTACAGGGCAGGTATGTGCAGATTCGATAGGTACCTACCAATATTCGGGCATTGGCGGACAAATGGATTTTATGCGTGGTGCATCATTGTCAGAAGGCGGAAAACCGATAATAGCGCTGCCATCTGTAACAGATAAGGGTGTTTCAAGAATAGTCCCCTTCCTGAAACAGGGTGCAGGGGTGGTTACCACTCGCGGACATATACATTATGTGGCTACTGAATACGGTGTTGTGAATTTATATGGTAAAAATTTGGCCCAGCGTGCAAAATTGCTCATAAGTATTGCTCATCCTATGCACAGAGATATGCTGGAGAAGAGTTACTACGACAGGTTTGTAAAAAACAAACCAATGTCAGCGTCTTAAAGTGACGGCGGTCATATTTTATAAAGGTATGACTGAAGAAATTTGCTGTTCAAAATATATTTATGATAGTTGAACAGTTATATACAGGATGTCTCGCTCAGGCAGCCTATTACATTGAAAGTAATGGTGAAGCTGCAGTGATAGACCCATTGCGCGATATTGAAGCGTACACTCAAAAAGCAAAACAGAATAATGCTGTCATTAAATACGTATTTGAGACCCATTTTCACGCAGATTTTGTTTCCGGGCATGTTGATCTGGCAAAACAGACCGGGGCTCAGATAGTATATGGCCCAACTGCGAAACCGGGCTTTGATGCTCTGGTTGCTGCTGACGAACAGGTTTTTAAATTAGGCAATGTCAGTATTAAACTGTTGCACACTCCAGGGCATACACTCGAAAGCTGTTGTTATTTGTTGATAGACGAAGCAGGTGAAGAAAAAATACTTTTTTCGGGAGATACCATTTTTCTGGGGGATGTTGGCCGCCCTGACCTTGCACAGAAAGCTGCAAACATGACACAAGAGGAACTTGCCGGTATGTTGTATGATTCAATTCAAACTAAAATAATGCCTCTTGCTGACAGTATAGTAGTTTACCCTGCACATGGTGCGGGCAGTGCTTGTGGCAAAAATATGAGTGCTGATAAGTTTGACAATCTTGGTCATCAGAAGCAAACCAACTACGCTATGCGAAAAGGCATTAGTCGTGAGGAATTTATTACAGAAGTGCTCACTGGGCTTGTAAAGCCACCTCAGTATTTTCCTTTCAATGTAGCAATGAACAAGCAAGGGTACAAAAATATTGATGAAGTGATAAAAAGAGGGCTTACGCCATTGTCTGTTGAGGCATTTGAAGTAGCAGCAGAAGAAACAGAAGCACTGATACTGGATACAAGAAGTGAAAAATTGTTTGTGAAAGGATTTGTACCCGGTGCTATCAATATTGGTTTAGGTGGTGATTTCGCCCCCTGGGTTGGTACATTGATTACTAACATCGAACAGCCCATTCTTTTTATAGCAGAACGCGGGAAAGAAAAAGAAGTTATTACAAGGTTGGCAAGGGTAGGATATAATAATACCATAGGCTATCTTGATGGCGGACTGGAAGAATGGCAAATGGCAGGCAAACCTGTCAATACTATTAAATCAATAACTCCTGATGAACTGGCTGATACACTCGAAGAACATCCTACTGCAATGCTGTTGGATGTGCGACGTAAGAGTGAGTATGATTCACAACATATTATAGGTGCTGAGAGTGTACCATTGGATACTATCAATGAAACAATGGGGCAATTGGACAAGGAAACAACATATTTAGTGCATTGTGCAGCAGGTTATCGTTCAGTAATATTTATATCCATCCTGATGGCAAGAGGATACAATAACTTTGTAAATGTGGAAGGTGGGTTTAATGCGATACTTGCCAACGGCAGATTCAATACCAGTCATTATGAGAAACCTATAACTATGTTATAATGCTCAGGTTGCTGAGGATACTCTCTGTTATCCTGCTACTGGTTACGGGTATTACCGCGATAGGAGGCGGTATCGTATTGTTAATGGATACTACGGGAGAGACCATGCAATTTCCTATAGAAGCACGCATGGCAATTCAGAACAGTATTCTTGGTTCATTTCTCATACCGGGGCTTAGCTTATTGTTTTTAATAGGCGTAGCAAGTATTATCATAGCCGTTCTCGGAATCAGGAAATCAAAATTATACCCATGGGGTTTATTTTACCAGGGTGCTGCGTTACTGATATGGCTGAGTATTCAATTGCTGCTTATAGAGGATAAAAGCCCTCTACAAATAGTGTACGGGGTATTGGGGCTGATATTTATTTCGATTGGAACATTGATAAAACTACAAAAGGAGTATTAGCCCATCATTTTTTATGACAACAGCAGGCTTTTACTTCGGTTTGAGTAATCTCCAATTTCGGGCTTAAATAAGGTATACCAAGGTTCATTCCCCTCACTACAAATAAACTGCCCATTACAAACATAGTAAGCGGTACAAGTTTTTTAACATGATTCAGCTTCAGAAAAACCATTCTGTTCTTTATTATGGTAAGCCCTATCAGCATAGGCATTGTACCCAGTCCGAAAGCGTACATCAGGCCTGCTGCATTTGCAATGCCGGTACTGGTAACAGAAGCTGCCAACGCCATATATACCAAGCCACATGGCAACAAACCGTTCAATGCGCCTGTGATAAATAATGAGCCTATAGACGGATTACCAATAAACTTACCTAATTGTTTCTTGATATACTCTGCCCACGGAAGCTTGAATTTTATTTTGCTTGTAGGCATGAATGATAACAAACCCATAAATAGCAAGCCTGTGCCCAGTACTATAGAGATGATCTGCTGTATTTGCGGATTAAAAAAACTGCGAAAGGAGTGCAATACTACCGCCAGTAAAGCATATACACTGATACGTGCAACGTGATAAGAGAATATTCCCAGCCATTTGTGAACACCTTTCATAAAATTGAAAGGCATTACCCATACAATAGGCCCGCACATACCCGCACAGTGCAGGCTGCCTGCCAATCCCATAGCAAATGCCATTGATAATGATAGTGCGTTCATTTTAGTGCAGGTTGATATCAGTTTCTTGGTAATAGTTTTTACCATCGGCTACCCAGCTTAGCTTGACAGTGTATGTGGTTGGTTGTAATTGTTGCCTCGGTACTGTCATTGTATTGTTGGTAACAGCTAAATTCATTTTTTTATCCCATGCTGTCTTGATGGGAGAATAGAATTGCACTGTGCCATTCAATGTTTTACCACCAAATTCTGCGGGAAAGGAAATGACAACGTCGTTAGCGGTAACATCCATTTTAGCTTTTGATGATAATTGTGACAAGTTCTTGTCAGCATCTATCACTTGCTGGTATTTTATTTCCTGGCTATAGTAGTCAGGTGTTACCAGGTCAAAGCTTTGTCGCATACTGCCGGCTACCAGTATTACTATCAATACTACAAAGCTTCCGTACAGTAGTGCTATTCGTGTTCCCCAGCTTAGTTTTAATGTGCTCATAATGATTTTTTTTAGTTTGCTGTGAAAGGCCCGAGGAATGAAGTATTGATTACCTGTATCCTTTTACCATCTTCGTATACACCGATGTTTAATTTTGTTTTTCTCTTTTTTACATTTGCTTTATTCATGTAAATGAACAACGTACCTGAAGCGTACCCTTCTTTTGGCACTTTTAACTCTTTCTCTCCTACTAAAGTGATAGTGCCTTCGAAATTTTCAGGTTTTAATTCAAGCTTTTTATCCTGGTATGTTTTATTGAGAAATTTATAGTTATATAAATTGCTTAACTGATTGTTCTGCTGCTGCTGGAAAAGCTGCCCCGGAGTGCGCAATACTGTAACGCCCACATCCGTACGGCTGGCAAGCAAGTATCCTTCCACTGCCAAAAGCAATATCATTACAGCAGTATAGGCTTTCATTCTGCCGGTAAAACGATATGGCTGTTTTTTACTGATGCTGTTTTCTGATGCATATTTTATTAATCCTGTAGGCAGGTTTACAGCTTCCATCATACGGTTACAGGCATCAATACATGCAGTACAATTGGTGCATTCTAATTGTGTACCGTTGCGTATATCTATGCCTGTAGGACAAACTTTTACACATTGAAGACAGTCTATACAATCACCAAACTCGCGCTCTTCATTCTTTTTAAACTTACCTCTCGGTTCACCGCGCACATGGTCATAGCTTACTACTACAGAGTTTTTGTCGAGTAACACACCTTGCATACGGCCATAAGGACAGATTACGGTACAAACCTGTTCGCGCATCCAGGAGTAAATGAAGAAGAATATTGTTGTAAATATTATAATTGCAGTAAAACCGCCCAGGTGTTGGCTTACAGGTTCTGACATTATTTTTTCTAATTCATCAATGCCAATGATGTATGACAAGAACATATTAGATATCAAAAAGCTCAGCGCCCAGAATGCAGCCCATTTCGCTACCTTTTTAAGTATTTTTTCTGTATTCCAAGCTTGTTTTTTCAAGATGCGTTGCTCAGCGGCATCCCCTTCTATCCAGTATTCTATTTTGCGAAATACCATCTCCATAAAGATGGTTTGCGGGCATATCCAGCCACAAAACACCCTGCCAAAAACTACTGTAAATAGTGCAATGAATACAATGAACAGTACCATGCCTAAGCCAAAGATGAAAAAATCCTGTGGCCAGAATATCTGACCAAACAGGATGAATTTTCGCTCCAATATATTGATAAGAAATATTGGATGGCCTTTATATTTAATAAACGGGAGAGTAAAAAGTATTATCAAATACAATACACTTAGCAGTGTACGTGCATTATATAATTTGCCTTTAGGTTTCTGTGGAAATATCCATATGCGTTTACCTTGTTTGTCTACTGTTGCTACTTTATCTCTAAAAGATCCTGGCTCCATATTCGTGCTCATCAATGATTGTTTTAGTTCGTCGTCACTTACTTCATTGCAATAGGTTTAGCCTTCGAACTATCTGTACTTGGCTTACCATCCTCAATATATAATTCGCCTTGTTTGTCTTTAGGTGCTGCAGGTTTAGTGCCTTTCAGAGATTTTACATAGCTGGCGAGCTGTGCTATTTGCACAGGTGAAAAATCATCTTTCCAGCTTTTCATCCCTTTGTCAACCCATCCGTACTTAATGCTTTTGAACACATCTTTGATACCACCGCCGTGCAACCAATATTCGTCTGTAAGGTTAGGCCCTACACCCCCACCGCCATCTTTAGCGTGGCATGCAGCGCACGTGTTCTGAAATATAGTTTGACCTGCGGCAATGCCAGTTGCATCTAACATCGTTATCGTATTCTCATCAACATTATTGGCTGATTTGGCAAGAAAAGCAGCTTTTGCTTCTTCTCCGGCCTGAACTTCTGCCAGATATTCATCACGTGAACTTGGCCCGTTACCTCCTGCATGGTAATACCAGAGATAAATAACACCGGTAAAAATGGTCAGATAGAAGCCATATTTCCACCATGGGGGCAAACTGTTATCCAATTCTTGTATACCGTCGTAGTTATGGTCAAGCAAGATGTCGTGTTCTTTCTCAAGAGGCACAACTTTATTAAACCTATCCCAAAAGTTAATTTTAATCACTTTCTTCGCTTCGGTAGCTTTTTCAGGTTCTGCGCTTATCAAGCGAACTACTGTACGAATCATGAATACCAATGCAGTGATAACAATTAACTCAAGAGCTAATATTGTCATTAGTGTATAATACTCACTCGAAGATAACCCGCCAATGCTGGTAGGTAGCTTAATGTAACCTGTATCTTTTGTTACATTTTCTGCAGTTGCACTTAGACTACTTACAGACAATGCTACTAAAAGCAATAATGTTTTGACGATGCCTGAAGAACGTTCTTTGCGCATTTTGTCCCTATAGGCAAATCCCAGATTTTTCAAGGTATTGCCTAATACAAGTATTGCTATAAGTAATGCTACTGCTAAAGTAGACAGGCTTACCAGCATAGTGTCGAATGAAGCCCCGTTAGAAGCTTGAGGTGTAGCACCTTCCGCAAAAAGAATTGCCGGTAGTATGCTAAATGCTGTTGTTGTGATTATTTTATTGAAACGCATAGTCTGCGGTTTTTTAGTTAATGTCATTATTGTTTCCGAACGGGATATTTTTCATCTCATTGATGTATGACTTGTTTGCCTTAACAGCCCACATGGTCAGTGCAGTAAAAAAGATGAAGAAAATGAACAGCGAAGCCATTGGGTACATGCCCACACCTGTTATATGCTCGAGATAATGTTTGAATTTCATTGTTTACTATTTTTAGTTGCTTGCTGTTTTTTGTTCCAGTTTAATGTCTCTGCCTATGCGTTGCAAATAAGCTATCAGTGCTACTATTTCTTTATTGCTTTTCACTTGTATGTTATCCTTGCTGAGGCCTGCAACTATTTGTTCTGCCTGCTTTTTAAGGTCATCGTTTGCTTTCATATCATAACCCTTTTCATAAGGCACGCCCAGTGTTTGCATCGCCCTAATCTTTGCAGGTGTTATCGCCATGTCAATTTCATTTTCAAATAACCATGGATACGAAGGCATGATAGAACCCGGAGACATACTTGACGGCTCGTACATGTGGTTGAAGTGCCAGCTGTCAGGATATTTACCGCCAACCCGTGCCAAATCCGGACCAGTGCGTTTACTACCCCATTGGAAAGGGTGGTCGTACACAAACTCACCTGCTTTAGAGTATTCACCATAACGAGCCACCTCACTGCGGAAAGGACGTACCATTTGGCTGTGGCAGGTATAGCAACCTTCACGAACATATATATCGCGGCCTTGCAACTCAAGCGGTGTATATGGTTTAACACTGCTAATGGTTGGTATATTAGATTTAACAAGGAAAGTTGGAATAATTTCTATTGCACCACCTATTGCTACTAATACCAGGCTCAATACCATCATTTGTACAGGACGACGTTCTATCCACCTGTGCCAGTGATGACTGCCATGATCTACATATTCTTTAGTTAATGGAGCTGCTTCTGCTGCTTCATCATTTACAGCTTTACCCATTCTTACTGTTCTGATGAGGTTATAAGTCATCATTACAGCACCCAGCAAATACAGTGTACCACCTATACCACGCATCATGTAGAAAGGACGCATTTGCGTTACTGTTTCCATGAACTGGTATTTCAATTGGCCTTCTGGTGTAAACTCTTTCCATGCAAGACTCTGCATAAAACCAGCCCAGTACATTGGTACAGCGTAGAATACTATACCCAAAGTGCCTATCCAGAAGTGCCAGTTAGCCATCTTTGTAGAATACAGGTTAGTCTTGAATATTTTAGGGATCAACCAGTATAGTACGCCGAACGTCATGAAACCGTTCCAGCCTAAAGCACCAACGTGCACGTGAGCAATTGTCCAATCGGTAAAGTGGCTGATAGCATTTACATTTTTCAAACTCAGCATCGGGCCTTCAAACGTAGCCATACCATAAGCTGTTACGGCTACCACCAGGAATTTCAACACTACATCCTCGCGTACTTTATCCCATGCGCCACGTAGTGTCAACAGACCATTCAACATACCACCCCAGGATGGGGCAATCAGCATTACTGAGAATACAGTACCTAATGATTGTGCCCAGTCAGGTAATGCTGTATATAACAAGTGGTGAGGGCCTGCCCAGATGTAAATGAAAATCAGCGCCCAGAAGTGAATGATGGAAAGTCTGTAAGAGTATACCGGACGATTTGCGATCTTAGGGAGGAAGTAATACATCACACCCAGATATGGAGTAGTAAGGAAGAATGCCACGGCATTGTGTCCGTACCACCATTGCACCAAAGCGTCTTGCACACCCGCATACCAAGAGTATGATTTCAGCATACTGAATGGGATTTCCCATGAGTTAACGATATGCAGCATGGCCACAGTAACAAACGTGGCTATATAGAACCATATCGCAACGTACAGGTGGCGTTCACGGCGTTTGATGATAGTACCAAACATGTTGACACCAAATGTTACCCATACCAGTGCTATTAAAATATCAATAGGCCATTCCAACTCTGCATATTCTTTACCCGTTGTATACCCGAGTAATAATGTCAGAGCTGCAAGAACTATTATCAACTGCCATCCCCAGAAATGTAATTTGCTGAGGAAGTCGCTGAACATTCTTGCTTTACACAGGCGTTGCAACGAATAGTACACACCCATGAAAATACCGTTACCCACAAATGCGAATATCACCGCATTGGTGTGTACCGGCCTTACGCGGCCAAATGTAGTGGCAGCAGTATTCAGGTTTAAAACAGGGAATACCAATTGAAATGCAGCAAGTAACCCTGCCAGCATACCAACTAATCCCCATAAGATTGTGGCATACGCAAACCATTTTACGATCTTATTATCATAAAAGAATTTGTCTAATTGTGCTGTGTTGGTCATTATTGAATCTTTATTATTATTCTTGAATGGTTTTATCAATGTTGTTGTCGTATAGCATACGCATTGCAGCCCCTTCTTTGTCATCGAACTGGTCGCTGTTTACGCTCCACACAAAGGCCAAAAGGAAAAAGCCTGCTACCAGTAAACTTGCTGCAATCATTATATACAATGCACTCATCGTGGGTGTTTCGAATTAATGAGTCAAAACTAATTTCACGTCAATGGCCGTTTGATGACTTCACTCCAGCTAAAACATGATTTTCGTCATGTTTTTACTAGCCTATAAGAGATAACCCGTGACGTTTTGCTACAATACTGCTGATGCCCGTAGAAATCATTACAATGCTCAGTGTGCTGATAGGCATTAGTATTGCAGCTATCATAGGGCTCATTAAGCCCTGCATAGATATGGTCAACCCTACAACATTGTATAGAATAGATATTACAAATGCTGTATTGATGATATGTTTAGCTGCATTGGCTAATCTTAGTAATGAAGAAAATTTTGATATTTTACTGGCATCTAATATGGCATCGCAGGAAGGCGAAAAATTGTTAATGTCATCAGACAGGGTAATACCAACATTGCTCTGTTGCAGCGCTCCTGCGTCATTGAGGCCGTCACCTACCATCAGCACTTTTTTGCCCGATTGTTGTAGTAGTTCTATGTAACGCAACTTATCCATAGGTTTCTGCTCAAATAATAATGTAGCCCTGCTGCCAAAAATATCCGTTAAAACACCTCTTTGCCTATCGTTATCACCCGAGAGCATTGATAATTGATAGTTGTGTGCCAGCTTGGGAATTAGGTTGGGAATATTATCCCTGAACTCCGGTGTGATGTGAAATGCAGTTACACTATCATTATAACGTATATAAACTGCTGCAGTATCTTTTTCAGAAGGAACTACACCTGTATGAAATGCGGAACCAATACGTATTGAGTCGCCATTGTAAGATGCAGTAATACCTTTGCCGGGTATTTCGTTCCAGCTAGTCAGCTCAATCTTAGGGTATGCTCCCAGATGAGATGCCAATGATTTGCTGTACGGATGTGTGCTCTGTACTGCAATGTTATACAGTACAGCTTTTTCTTGCTCATTTAGTGCATGGCCTGAGAATGAATACTGATTACTGCCTGCTGTAAGTGTTCCTGTTTTGTCAAATACAATATGGTCAATGTTACCCAGTTGTTCTATAACAGTAGCATCGCGCAGGAACAAGCCGTTATTGCTGAGCAGCCTTAGTATATTACCGTTGGTATAGCTGGCCGCCAGCAACAATGCGCAAGGACACGCTACTATCAACATTGCTGATACACTTGGCAATATATTGGCAGGGTTAACAACGTACCAATACATAGCAGTAAGCGTGGCAAGGCTTAATAATATAATTGTAAAATACCTGCTGAGTTTGTGAATAACACTATGCTTATTGTTTTGCTCAGCTTTGTCTTTTGAGAAACTATAGTGATTCCATAAAGATGTCAGATAGCTGCCGGCAACAGGTTTTATCAACTGTAATTTGAGTTTTTCTCCAGTTTGTTTACCGCCTGCATATACAATATTGCCCTTAATGATATTCACAGGCTCAGACTCCCCGGTTACGAAACTGTAATCGATGTTAGCAACCCCGTCCAATACTATCGCGTCGGCGGGAATAATCTCGCCGTTATGTAATTCTACAATGTCTTTTTCCTTTAGTTCTTGCAGTGCACAAGGTTTAGCTACTCCGTCTTTTATAACATTTACCGCTATTGGGAAGTATGATTTATAATCCCTGTGAAAGGATATAGATTTATATGCTCTTTCCTGTACTATGCGCCCTATAAGCATAAAGAATACAATGCCTGTCATGCTATCCAGGTATCCGCTGCCCGTATTGGTAGCTATTTCATAAATACTACGTCCGAAAGTAATAATGAGAGCCAGTACAATAGGGGCATCAATATTCAGCATACGTTGTTTCAGCCCGGCCCATGCTGAACTGAAAAATTCTGATGCACTGTAGAAAAAAACAGGCAGTGCCAATGCCAGATTCAGATAGCGGAATAGTTGTGCATATTGATGCTCAATACCTAAGTCACTGGACAGGTATTCGGGGAAACTCATAAGCATGATGTTTCCGAAACAAAAGCCTGCAACTCCCAGTTTGTATATTTTCTTTTTAGATGCAGGAGATTTTTTTTGTTCTTCATTAGCATCAAGGCTTATGTAAGGCTCATAACCTATTGTTGCCAGTAGCTCAACTATCTTTCTCAAGCTGATTTTTGATTCAAGAAAGTGGATGGTAAGCTCCTTAGCCCCGAAGTTCAGCCTACTTTCTGTAATGCCATCATTGAGTTTTGTCATGTGTTCCAGCAACCACATACAAGAACTGCAATGAATGCCGGGTATATATAGCTTCACAATGGAATGTTTCCCATTGGTAAAAGTGTATAGCTTGTTTGCAATGGCTTTATCGTCCAAATAGGCATATTTGTCCGCTCTTATTCCTTTTATTTGAGAAAGCCCCGGATGCGATTGCAGGGCATAATAGTCACAAAGCCCGTTCTCATTCAGTATTTCATATACCAACTTGCAACCCTCGCAGCAAAATGTCTTATCGTCTTTGCTTATGGCTGTTGTTACACATTCCACACCGCAATGAAAGCAGGGCGTATTAGGTTTTTGTATTTGTTCTAAAGGCTTTTCCTTAGCTGTAAACATTGATCTCCTTTTGGGCTTCGATAATTTTAGGCAGCAATATTTGTTCTTCTACGAACAGTAATTCATTTATGATGACCGCCATGTCTGATGCAGCAGGGTAAGATTCACCCTGTTTCATATTGTTGATGGAACCTGTAAATTCAACTGTTTTTAATTTATGTTGTACTTCACATTTACCTGAGCAGTTGCTGCAATCATGCCCGGTTGCTGCTTTGCCGTGTAATTCATACACATAAGGTACTATGATATCTTTCCTGAGTTGTATAAAGTCTTTAAGCCCCTGTGCGGTACTGTAATTTTCACTGTCAAAAAAGCCTTCAATAACTCTGTAATAGTCTGTATTGATGTTGTCTACCAACTCGGGCAGTGTCAGGTTGTTATATTTTAGATATAAGTGGTCGGCCATAGATGTAAAAGTATTGGCGCCTATAAGCTTAAAACATGATTATAGTATCCCCAAAGAATGACATTGGTCATCTCTTGTAGGGTGGTTTTAGGTTAATATTGCCTTAGTGATAAGAATCAGTGTTGCGGCTGACAAAGGTTCTATTCGCTCATTAAAGGCATATTTACTTTTACCAAAAATGGAAAGTGCTACGAACAAACATGATTAATACTAAACAACAGGACGAAAGGTATACATGGCTGCGTATGCTTGATATTATCCAGTTGGAAAATATCGAGTTGAAGAATCAATTGGCCGAATTGGTCAGGAATGGAATTGGAAGTAAAACACTGGAAAAGGCGGAATACTATCAAAATGAATTTCTGAATAAAGATACTGTAGTCGCACTGTTACGCCGCGACGTTATAAGATATAGCGATGCTGATAATTCTCAGCAAGGTAAATTACGCAGAGATATGGACCTGATGCAAAAGGAATTCAGCCGTCTTAAAACGGAATTTAATAATTACCTTATCAGAAAATAGCGTTAGAGATTAATTTACAAGGTTAGAAAGTTTTTTCTCATCCAGTATTGTTATATCACCATGTTCTATACTGATAAGTCTTTCATCTTTAAAGTCGCTTAAAGTTCTGATCACTGATTCTTTGGCTGTACCTGCAATGTTTGCCAGATTCTCCCGGCTAATATCTATTTTAAAACCATTCTTTCCGCCACTGTATTTAGATTGTATGATAAGTAAAGCATCGGCTACTTTTTTGCGCAACGAGTTATAAGCAAGTTTCAATAGTTGTTGCTCCATATCAGTAACATTATTTGCCAATAACCTGATAAACTTTTGCATCACCTCCTTGTTGTTATTAATCAGTTGTTCAAAGTCTTCCTGGGGTATAATTGCCAGTTCCGTATCTTCTAGCGTTTCGGCAGTTTCTTTATAATTTGTTCCTTCCAGCATGGCCATATATCCAAAGAAGTCACCGGCATTGTATAAGCCGGTAACCAATTCTTTGCCATCATCATTGGTTTTATAAACTTTTACTTTACCGCTTTCAACATAGTACATCCTGTATGGTTTACCACCTTCAGAATAAATTACCTGTTTCTTTTTTAAAGTATTCGTGCTTCTGTTTTGTGCAATATTTTTTAGGGCATCTGCGCCTCCTGCTGCACTTACCAACTCATCAAAACCACTCATGCCCGATGGAAGTTCCTTTTTTACCAGGTCAGATTTTCTCAGTCTTGCCTCAATGGCGTTGAGCAATTCTGTGCCGTTAAATGGCTTGGTTATGTAGTCATCCGCACCCAGATCCATTCCCTTTCGTATTTCAGAACGTTCGGCTTTTGCTGTAAGGAATATGAATGGTATGTTTTGAGTGTCAGGATTTTTTTGCAACATATGAATCACACCGTACCCATCCAGCACAGGCATCATAATATCGCATACTATAAGGTCTGGTTTATACTGCACAGCTAATGCAACACCCTCCTTTCCGTCAGGTGCCAGGTATACCTTATAATTTGACATTTCAAGTATTTCCGACATATTGTCGCGTATCTCGTCATTGTCCTCTATCAGCAGGATGCTTTTCATGTTATTCATTATGTGCTAAGTTAAAATTAATAGTGAATGTAGTGCCCTCACCTAAATCGCTCTTCCCGGAAATTACTCCATTCATCAATTCAGTATATTTTGCCACAATATGCAACCCAAGGCCGGTGCCTTGTATGTTGGTAACATTAGCTCCCCTGAAGAAGCGTTCAAATAAATGTTCCTGGTCTTCTTTTGAAATGCCTATGCCGCTATCTTTTATAGATAGTAATAGTGTTTTATTCTCTTCGTTTACTGTAACAATCTCAATCGTAGACCCCTCGGGTGAAAACTTGACAGCATTTGACAATAGGTTCATGACTATATGTTTCAGCAATGTTGAGTCAAGATGAATTACTTCGGGGCCGGTATGTTTATAAGATACATGTTGTCCGTTTTTAAATATAGGTTGCATCTCAGACGTCAGCTCATTAATAAATTGAGGTAGGTTAAAGTCTGAATAGCGAATTTGTATACGGCCTTCTTCTATCTTACCCACTGATAAGAAGTCATTCAGTATATCATTCAGCATATTTACAGAAGAGATAACACGCTGTATGTGTTTATCTCTTTTGGGCTGCTCATCTGTATTATGATACTTTGAAAGCAGGTATGCGGAAGATAATACAGTACTCAGAGGGGTTCTGAATTCGTGCGATGCCATAGAGACAAATCTGGATTTCAGTTCATTCAGTTCCTTTTCTTTCTCCAGGGCCTCGCTCAATGACTGTGTTCTTTGCTTTACTTTTTCTTCCAGTTCTGCATTGAGTTGTAACAATGCATTTTCTGATTCTTTCCTTATACTGATGTCGCTGATAAAGGCTATTGCATATTGCCCCTCTTCTGTCATATAAGGACTCAAACTAACCTCTACAGGAAATTCAGTTCCGTCTTTTTTTACGGCAAATAGGTCCATTCCTACGCCCATAGGCCTGCTGTGGGCATTTTTACCATGATATCTGTCCCTGTGGCCTATATGTGTTTCCCTAAACCTGCGCGGTATCAGGATTTCTATTTTTTGACCAATTAACTCTTCGGAACTGTAGCCAAACTGTTTGATGCCAAAATCGTTGATAGTGATTATTTCGCCGTTATTATTGGTCATAATGATGCCAATAGCAGCATTGTTAAATAGTGCTTTAAATTCTCTGGTTTGATTATTATAATTCACATCGAAAAATAACATTTTCCACGGATATATATATGATACTTGTATTAATTGAATGCAATATTCCCATACCGCAACCATTAAAAAATGAATACAATCATCCCAAAGGGTGACAACGGTCATCATTTTCGTATTTACCCCAATCTACCTTGCCCGGAAGTAGAGTTATGAGGTATCAATTTTGGAGGAGGCTTTCTGCACCAGAACAGGAAGCTCGGATAACTGAGGCCCTTAAAGGAAACATTGATTATACAGAAAAGGTATCATTAGGTATACCGGCATCTAAGCTTGACCCTAATGTCTTTAATGACCAGGTGAGCTTCCTAAAAGATGCGCCATTACTGCGTGCGTATGTGCAAAACCCAAATCATATCGGATGCCACACAATGGGTAGCTCCGAAACTTTTTTCAGAGGCACACAAGAAATAGAAAAAGATGTAATATCATTATTAAGTGTTGACTTACTTGGCGCGGAAATTGACAGTTGTGACGGATATATTGCTGCCGGCGGTACCGAAGCCAACATGCAGGCAATCTGGATATATAGAAATTATTTTATACGTGACTTTGGAGCTAATATTGATGAAATAGCCATACTTAGCTCTGTTGATACTCATTATTCTATTGCAAAAGCTGCCAATCTGCTAAATATTAAATGGTTAAGTGTTCCTGTCAATGACGATAGAACTATTGACGAGGGCGAACTGGATAGAATAATAATTAATGCGAAAAAAGCAGGTATCAAGTATTTTATAATAGTATCGAATATGGGAACCACCATGTTTGGCAGCGTTGATGACCCATCTGTTTATGCGAATTGCTTAATACGGCATGAGGTACAATTCAAATTGCATGTGGACGGTGCGTTTGGCGGATTCGTTTACCCTGTCAGTCGTGCAGGGAATTCTATTAATTTCAGCAATAAGCATGTATCCTCAATAACGTTGGATGCTCATAAGATGTTGCAGGCACCCTATGGTACAGGCATATTCATAGTGCGGAAAGGCCTGATGGAATATGTATATACCAAAGAGGCCGATTATGTGAATGGTATGGATATCACCCTTAGTGGCAGTCGCTCCGGCACAAATGCCATAGCTATCTGGATGATTTTAATGACTTATGGCCCGCACGGATGGTTTGAAAAAATAAACAAGCTATTATACCGTACCGATTGGCTTTGCAAGCAATTGGATGGGCTGGGAATAGAATATTATCGCAATCCGTCTATGAATATCGTTACCATAAAGGCACAATATGTTCAGCCCGAAGTTGTTCATAAGTTCGGACTGGTTCCGGATTCACACCAGGGGCAGGCAAACTGGTACAAAATTGTGGTGATGGATCACGTGCAGGTAGAGCATTTACATGAATTCATAGAAGAAGTCAGTTTGAAAAATGACTAAATGAAGTAGTTCCCACACTGCATTTCAATAAATAAAAACTAACTTGTTGTTACAATCACAGGCAAGTGGAAAGTAATTCTCGTAGGAAATTTATCCGAACAATAGGTCTTGGTTCAGCATTTTTAGCGTTGAAAGGTCAGGTATATGCAGCTTCAAAAAAAACTGTTCAAAAACCAGTAGTACTTGCTACATGGTATAACCAGGCAACAAGGGCTAATGAAGCGGCATGGAAAGTGCTTTCAGAACAAGGGCGGGCGTTAGATGCTGTAGAACAGGGTGTGCGCGTGACTGAAAGTGAAACGGAAAACTGTTGTGTGGGTTTAAATGCTATGCCCGACAGGGATGGTATCGTAACATTAGATGCTTGCATTATGGATGAATTCAATAACTGTGGTTCGGTTGCAGCAATAGAACAAATCGATCATCCGATATCTGTGGCTCGCCTCATAATGGAGAAAACACCGCATGTAATGTTAGTAGGTGCAGGCGCACAGCAGTTTGCAGTTGCCAATGGTTTTAAGTTGAAAGGATTGAAATTAACTCCCGGACAAGAAGCAGCGTATAAAGCATGGCGCGAAAAATCACACTATGAGCCTGTAAAAAATATTGAAAAGGGCGAACACGGACCATTTGCCCCTGAGATAATGGAAAGTGGGGAATACAACCACGACACAATTGGCATGATAGCCATTGATAGCAAAGGCAACTTAAGCGGAGCATGTACTACCAGCGGCATGGCATATAAAATGCATGGTCGAGTAGGAGATTCTCCTATCATTGGTGCAGGCTTGTTTGTAGATAACGAAGTTGGCGCAGCTGTGGCAACAGGTGTGGGCGAAGAAGTGATTCGTATTTGCGGCTCACATCTCGTAGTTGAATTTATGAGACAGGGATTATCTCCTGAAGTGGCTTGTAGAAAAGCGGTAGAACGCATAATAAAAAAATCACCGAAAAATTTAGGTGATTCTCAAGTAGGTTTTTTAGCTATAAATAAAATGGGAGAGTATGGCGGATATGCTATTCGTGAAGGGTTTGATTATGCAGTATGTACATCTCAGTTACATAATCAAAAAGTAAACGCCAAGTTTTTATTGTAAATGGGAACTATCCTCGAGATTGCCGCTAATTCCTATCAATCATGCCTTGCTGCGCAACAAGGCGGAGCAGATCGAATAGAACTTTTTGAAAACTTACCTGAAGGTGGTTGCACACCTTCTTATGGTATGCTCAAGTATGTGCGCGAAAAAATAACAATACCCGTTTATGTAATGATTCGCCCCAGAGGGGGAGATTTTTTATATACTGACGAAGAGTTCGAGATTATGGAGCGCGATGTACAATTATGCAGTCAGTTGGGATTTAAGGGTGTAGTTTTTGGCATTTTAGATGCGCAGGGTAATGTGGATGTCGCGAGGTGTAAACAATTATTATCTCTTTGTGGAAATATGAAAGCAACATTTCACAGGGCTTTCGACAGGGCAAATGATTTAGACGTTAGTATCAGGCAATTGATAGATTTGGGTTTTGAACGCATACTGACAAGCGGTGGCGAACCAGATGTAGTAAAAGGGAAAGACATAATAAAACACCTGCAAAAAGAATACGGCGACGATATTATTATTATGCCCGGATGTGGTGTGACCGCTGATAATGCTGCGATGATAGCAGGCTATTGCGGCGTCAGTGAAATACACGCTACAGCCAAAGAACAAATACTATCAAACATGCAATTTCATAAAGCACATTTTGCAGATAATCGTTTTGAGAGTGCTTTAGACGCAATAAAGGCTATCAGAAAAACTCTGCAGTAATTATATTTTTACCAATCCTGTTTTAAGAGCAAACAACACCATGTCAGTTCTGTTGGTCAGGTTAAACCTTGCAAACATCATATCTCTGTGCCAGTCCATAGTACGAAGACTAACACCTGTTTTGTCTGCCATCTCCTGGTAAGATAATTCCGAACAGCACATGTTAAGAAACTCAAGTTGTTTTTTTGTTAGTTCGTGTACTTCGTTAGTATGTGCATCTTCAAAAAACTGTTTCGATGCAATTTTGTTGTAGTGGTATCCTTTATTACTGATATCGTTCAGTGCTTTTAATATTGCTTTATCATCTGAATCAATGGAGATGTAAGCTGCAGCACCGTTTTTAAGCATGTAATTGACAGCATACGGATGAACAATTTCAGACGCTACCAATATCTTGACTTTCGGGTAAGTTTCATGTATCTTTTTGATAGCACTATAACCATTTACCGCAACGTCTAATACCAGTATGTCAGGTATAATTTTGCGCTCCAGTTTATTTATCAGGTCTTTATCTGTGTTCGTTTCGAACAATACTGTATATCCACCGAATGATTCAATAAGAGAGGAAAGTCCTCTACTCAACAAACGATGTTTATTACAAATAGCTATGCGTGTGGCAGTTTTAGCACTCATAAAAAATAATTATGCCACGAAAGTATTTGGCACTGACATATCAAACATCATGAAATACCATGTTTAACCGGACGTTTAGTTTTTAAAAACAACAAATATGTAAATCAAATAACAAGTTATTTACATTGTCATATTATCGGTCACATCCCTTTTTGCTAAAGAAAATATAAATGTTTGATTTTCATTGACAAGAGTGATAATAATACCAAAACAGTATCGTTATTTTTAACTATCAAATAAAACAGACAATATGGAAAGAAGGGATTTTATTAAAGCGTCATGTGCTTTTTGTGGTATTGCAATGATACCCGGAGTAATTAGCAGTTGCAAAAAAACGCCTTCAAATAAAAGCGTAAACTTTACGTTAGATTTAACCAATAGTTCAAACTCAGCACTAAAGAGCGTTGGAGGATCTGTTGTCTCAAACGATGTGTTGGTTATGTGCACGGCTGCCAATACTTATGCTGCAGTTGCTGATGCTTGCACGCATGAAGGTTGCGCACTCAACTACGATGCTTCTTCAAAACAAGTGGCATGCCCTTGCCACGGCGGCAGGTTTAGTACAGCCGGAGATGTGATTTCAGGGCCTCCGAAAACAGCCTTGCAAAAGTTTAATGTCTCTAAGTCAGGAGATATTTTGACTATTACTTCGTAGTGGTATATTCTAATTACGATAAGTATAAATAGGCAGCTATCTGTACTATGATACCCAGTGTATAGCCCATCCAAATTTCGAATTGCTTGTGTGTATTGAGCAGCATGCGCGCCGTGCCTACCATGCCTGCAATCAACAACGACAGGAAGAAGGGCATCATCATATTCACAGGATTAACTATCAGCAGCACTATCATGATGCCGGCAAAACCACCAATGGCACTGGTGTGCATGCTTATTTTGTAAAAGATATTGATAAGGAACACCATGATTACGCCCCAGAAATTGCCAAGCAACATAGTACGCAGGATGAATGGAGATTCGGTATTTCTGAAAACCCAATAAGCCCAGAAATAAAATATCATTGTGGCTATGAGTGGTATGGTTCGGTCTTTAGGGTCGTGCATATATATGCTCTGAATGAACCCGAGACGTTTTAGCAAGAAAGAAGTTAATAGGGGATAGAGTAATGTGATGTTAGCAATGATCAAAATGAACTTGCCAAAGTGCTTAGTATCAATTCCAATGAAATTAGATGGCGCCAATACATACAATAGGTATGCTAGTAATGTAGGCATAAATACCGGATGAAATATCCATGATACTACATGTGCAAAAAACCTTACTACTGGCGATTTTGAGCCTTTACGTTCTTCTATAACCGATTTTACTACTTCGCTCATTGTTTAACCTTCAAGTACAGGTGATAACCATTTAGTTGCTTCTTCAATACTCATGCCCTTACGTTTCGCATAGTCTTCCAGTTGGTCTTGTTGTATTTTGCCAATACCGAAATAAGTGCTTTCAGGATGGCTGAAATACCAACCACATACCGATGCACCGGGATACATAGCCAATGACTCGGTGAGCTGTATATCAGCATTGTCTTGTGCCTTCAGCAAATCGAACAATTTATGTTTCTCTGTATGGTCTGGGCATGCAGGGTAGCCAGGCGCAGGACGGATACCTAAGTATTGTTCTTTTATCAGTTCTTCGTTGCCTAAATGTTCATCTTTTGCATAACCCCAGTATTCTGTACGTACTTTTTTATGCAAAGCCTCTGCAAAGGCCTCTGCAAGACGGTCTGCAATTGCCTGTAACATGATTTTGTTATAATCATCGTGGCTGTCCGCAAAACGTTTTAAGTGTGGTTCAATACCATGTATAGAAACAGCAAACGCACCAACATGGTCATCAGTCACCGGGCTTACAAAATCTGCCAGTGAGAAATGAGGCTGGTTAGCAGCTTTCTTCTGCTGTTGGCGCAGCATCTCCAAATTATACAGGTGGTTGCCTTTGTCATCTTTTAATGCGATAGTGTCAGGTGCCGTTTTGTTAGCATTCCAGAAACCAATGACACCTTTAGCTGTCAGCCATTTTTCAGCTACTATTTTATCGAGCAATGCATTGGCATCATTGTACAGCTTCGTAGCTTCAGTGCCTATTTTTTCATCTGTAAGTATCGCCGGGAATTTGCCGTGCATTTCCCAGGTAATGAAGAAAGGCCCCCAGTCAATATACTGGCGTACGTCTGCAAGGTTATAATTGTCAAACACTTTTGTTCCTGTAAACTGCGGCACTGGTGGATGATAGTTGTCCCAATTGATTTTTACAGGGTTATTCTGAGCTTCTGCAAAAGAAATATATTCTTTTACAGCACGCTTGCTGGCAAAGTCTTCGCGCAGCTTTTTATATTCTGTATCTACATTTTCAAGGAAGCCTGTTTTTTGCTCTTTGCTTAGTAAACTACCAGCTACCGTTACACTACGGCTCGCATCTAATACATACACTACGCCATTATCATATTCAGGGGCAATCTTCACGGCTGTGTGTGTGCGTGATGTTGTAGCACCGCCAATTAGCAAAGGCTGCTTCATGCCGCGACGTTTCATTTCCTTTGCAACGTGCACCATCTCATCCAACGAAGGGGTGATAAGTCCGCTAAGGCCTATCATGTCCACATTCTCTTTCTGGGCAGTTTCTAATATTTTGTCAGCAGGCACCATCACTCCTAAGTCTATGATGTCATAGCCATTGCAGCCCAATACCACGCCCACAATATTTTTACCTATATCATGCACATCACCTTTTACTGTTGCCATCAATACTTTGGCTGCACCGCCGGCTTGTGCATTAGGGTTATTCTTTTTTTCTTCTTCAATATATGGTGTTAACCATGCCACACTTTTCTTCATTACACGAGCACTCTTCACTACCTGTGGCAGAAACATTTTACCACTGCCAAACAAATCACCTACTACATTCATTCCGTCCATCAAAGGGCCTTCTATTACCTCAAGCGGTCTGCTGTATTTCTGACGTGCTTCTTCCGTATCAATATCTATGTAGTCAGTAATTCCATTTACAAGGGCATGCTTCAAACGTTCTTCTACTGTATTATTACGCCATGCTTCATCTTTTATTTCTTCTTTGCCTTTTGCTTTTACTGTTTCAGCAAATGCAACCAACTTTTCTGTAGAATCAGGATGACGGTTCAATACTACATCTTCACACAACTCGCGAAGCTTCGGCTCTATTTCATCATACACTACCAATTGCCCTGCATTAACGATGCCCATATCCATACCTGCTTTGATGGCATGATACAGAAATACACTGTGTATTGCTTCGCGCACGTGGTCATTACCTCGGAAAGAGAACGATACGTTACTTACGCCACCACTAACTTTAGTTAGTGGCATACGTTGTTTGATGATACGAGTAGCTTCAATAAAGTCTACTGCGTAGTTATTATGCTCTTCAATGCCGGTAGCTACTGCAAATATGTTAGGGTCAAAGATGATGTCCTGTGGTTTAAAACCAACTTTTTCTGTAAGAATATTATAAGCTCTTTCGCATATTTCTACACGACGTTGTAATGTATCAGCCTGGCCGTATTCATCAAAAGCCATTACTATAACCGACGCACCAAAGCTTTTGCAAATAATAGCCTGCTCAATAAACTTCTCTTCACCTTCTTTAAGTGATATAGAGTTAACGATACATTTACCCTGTATGCATTTAAGCCCTGCAAGAATGATAGAGAACTTAGATGAGTCGAGCATGATGGGTATTTTGGCAATATCAGGCTCACTTTGCAAAAGGTTCACAAAAGTGGTCATGGCCTTTTCGCCATCCAGCAGGGCGTCATCCATGTTGATGTCAAGCACCTGTGCACCATTTTCTACCTGCTGACGGGCAACAGATAATGCCTCCTCATACTTATTTTCCTTTATTAACCTTGCAAATTTTTTAGAGCCGGTAACATTGGTACGCTCGCCCACGTTCACAAAATTGGTCTCTGGGCGAACAATCAAAGGTTCCAGTCCACTTAATCGTAAAAACGGCCTTATCTCAGACATTAGTTAGATATATATTCAAAACGCTTGCAAAGGTAATATAATGGGAGCTACTATGCACTAAAAATGCCCTCATAAAGGGCATTTCATACATATTTTATACATATTGGTTTATTTGTCGGGCATGGCGCTCACTATGTCTATCGCTACTGAAGATGTGCCTTTAGGCTTTTTCATCTTGAATTTGAAAGAAACAGTAGACCCGGGCTTTATGATGTCATTCACTGTTTTTATGGCTTTTTCAATGGTACTGCCTGATTGGTCTTTGAAGGTAATTTTTACTTCCACATCTTTAAATGATGCCAGTGTAGCTTTATTGTTTATTTCACCTTCTATTACTTCCTGGTTCAGCAAGTTGACATGGTTGTCTCCTGTTACACGCAGAAATTGCAAGGGGTTCTCGCGTTCCGTTTCTTCCAGCGATTTTTTGCCGGCTTCGTATTTTTCTGAAGGTCTTTCGGTATTTGCAGAGTTACATGCAGCAAATGATAGAGCCGCTAATGAATAGATGAGTATTCGTTTCATAATATGAAAATAGGATAATCGTTTGAAATTTAATGCTTTAAAAGATTAAAAAATCACCCTAAATGAGTGTCTTACAAATAGCTAAATAAAGTACATTGCGATACATCTGCTATCACTGAATATGCTATTTAACTCTTTACAGTTTTTTCTTTTTTTCCCGATTGTAACCCTGGTTTATTTTTTGTTGCCGCATAAATGGAGATGGTTACATCTTTTAATTGCCAGCTGTGTGTTTTACATGGCGTTTATCCCTATTTATATACTTGTCTTGTTTTTTACGATAATTATTGATTACATAGCAGGAAGAGTCATAGAAGGAGCAGAGGGTAAAAAAAGAAAGCTACTACTGATTATGAGCCTTGTTTCTAATATAGGCGTGCTGGCAGTATTTAAATACTATAACTTCTTTATCGGTAACATCAACGATTTATTCGGAGGAAGCGAGGCATTACTCCCTTTACTAAATATTGCTCTTCCGATAGGGTTATCCTTTCACACTTTTCAGGCAATGAGCTATACTATAGAGGTGTATCGTGGCAATTATAAAGCAGAAAGGCATTTGGGTATCTATGCACTATATGTGATGTTTTACCCCCAGTTGGTTGCCGGACCTATTGAGCGTCCGCAAGGATTGTTAAAACAATTACATGAGAAAAAATATTTTGAATACGACAATGTAACCACAGGATTGAAACTCATGATGTGGGGTTTGTTTAAAAAAGTAGTGATTGCTGACCGCTTAGCACTTATTGTAGACCCTGTATATCAACATCCGCAAGCACATAGTGCAGTTGATTTATTAGTAGCTACATTCTTTTTTGCTTTTCAGATTTTCTGTGATTTTTCTGGCTATACTGATATAGCAATTGGTGCTGCCCGTGTAATGGGTTTCAAGTTGATGAAGAATTTTAATCGCCCATACCATGCACAAAGTATTGCCGATTTCTGGAGCCGTTGGCATATCTCACTGTCAACATGGTTTCGCGATTACGTATACATTTCGTTGGGTGGCAACAGGGTAAGTATACCACGCTGGTATTTTAATATTATGCTGGTATTTCTTATCAGCGGTTTCTGGCATGGAGCTAACTGGACATTTATAGCCTGGGGCGCATTACATGGCATTTATTATTTGTCAGGTGCCGTCATTCAAAAAACAAGAAAAGCTATTGGAAGAGAAGCAAATAACAAAGCTTCGTTGCTAAGAAAAGGCATAAACATATTTGTTACTTTTTGGCTGGTTACAATTGCATGGGTGTTTTTCAGGGCAAACAATGTAAACGATGCTTTTTTTATTTTAAAACAATTCCCCGCTGCAGTGCACAATGTGTATTCATGGGTAATTGGTGTTGATGGAATCATGATACACAAAGAATGGCCGGCTGCATTTATTGCAGTAGCATTTTTGGAATTAGTACACGTGGTACAAGCTAAATGGAATGTATTGACGTTGATTAGCCGCAGCCCAGTTTATGTGCGATGGGCAACATACTATATGCTATTGCTGGCACTTGTATTTTTTGGTGTTTGGGATCATAGACAATTTATATACTTCCAGTTTTAAGAATAATGAAAAGATTTCTGTTTAAACTCCTGCTGTTTCTTGCGCCTTTGGTAGCATGTGGCATTTATATGGAAGTGAAATTGTCACAGTTGCCCAATACTTATAGCAAAAAGAAAACAGATTTTGAAAAGAAGATGCAAGATGTTAATGTGCTGGTATTAGGTACGTCTCATGCATTACATGATATCAATCCTCAATATTTTTCATACAATGGGTTTAATCTCGCCAATGCAAGCCAGACATTGTATTACGATAAGGAGTTGGTGTTTCGGTATATTGATTCTATGCCTAAACTGAAGGTGGTTATGCTGACAATGAATTACTATTCGTTTTTTGCAAAGTTGTCAGAAACCCATGAAGCGTTTCGTTGTTTCTTTTATAGCACCTATTGGAATATTGATGAACCCGGATTGCCTAGATGGGATATGAAAAGGTATTCTAAAATAGCTTTATACACTCCGGAAACATCTTTGGGTTTTGCATTTAAAGGGTTCAAGGTTGACCTTACCCAAAATCTCAATGCACTGGGTTACCTGGCTTATGATACGGTGAATAACCTGAAAAATATCTCTTATAAAGAAGGTGCCAAACGTGTGGAACTTTACCGCAGGATGATGAAAGATGAACACCTAATTGAAAATAAAACCTATTTATCAGACCTTGTTACTACACTAAGAAGAAGGGGTGTCTTGGTGTATATCATTAATACTCCTGTGTACAAGACTTTTACTCGGTTTTGTGACCCTGCAGTTCTTGAAGGGAACAGTGCAACCATTAAATATATTTGCCGTATTGCGAATTGCAAATATCTTGATTATTCAAACGATCCACGTTTTGATATCAGTGACTTTTACGATAATGACCATCTCAATGACCGTGGCGCTACTAAATTTAGCCTTATACTTGACAATGAGATATTGAAGACTGTAAATTTTAACCGTTAAGGCCTGCTAAGCTCATAAACTCTTCTTCTGTCAATATAGCTACAGTACCCAGCTTCTTGGCTTTCTCCAGTTTACTACCTGCATCTTCACCAACAACCAGGTAGTTGAGTTTACTGCTGACGCCACCTAATATGCTTCCACCTTTTTCTTCTACGAGTGCTTCTGCATCGCTACGTTTAAATCGACTGAGTGTGCCTGTAAACAAGAATGTTTTGCCAGCTAATTCTCCACTGGCAGGTGCTGCTTTTTTTTGATTGGTAAGGTTTACCCCTGCTTGTTCCAGCAAGTCTATCATGTGCCTGTTTTCAGGAGTATGAAAAAAGTGCATGACCGTTGCTGCTACTTTAGGACCCACATCTTCAAGCGCTAAAAGCATCTCTTCGGTATAGTCATATAAATCGCGGATATGGTCTACAGCATTGGCCAGTGTTTTTGCCATGGTTTCGCCTACATGACGTATGCCCAAACCATATATCACACGATTAAGGGGTTGTTGTTTAGAATTATCAATCGCAGTTTGCAGATTCGTTATTGATTTAGAACCAAACCCGCCAAGCTTGGCCACTTCTTCCCAATTGATGGTATATATTCCCGGTATGTTTTTAAGTAATCCCAACTCATAAAACTTACGCACATTGGCATCGCCCATATTGCGTATATCCATAGCATCTTTGCTGGCAAAGTGTATGATACGCTCTACTACTTGCGCAGGGCAACTGATGTTGATACAGCGCCATACCGCCTCTTCTTCCGGCTTTTCTAAGGCTTCATTACAGATAGGGCAGTGCGTAGGGAATACAATATCTTCTTCAGTGCCATTACGTAATTCGCTGAGTGGTTTAACAATGTACGGTATCACATCCCCGGCTCGTTCTACTAACACTGTATCACCAATATGAAGGTCTTTTTCACGCACTACGTCTTCATTGAACAACGATATAGAACTAACCGTTACGCCACCTATAGGCACCGGTTCAATTTTAGCTACAGGTGTTACAGAGCCCGTACGCCCCACCTGGAACTCTACACGCAACAACTTACTGGTAGCTTGCCTTGCCTTGAATTTATAAGCTACAGCCCATCGCGGGTGGTGGCTGGTCATACCCATCTTGTCCTGCATATCAAAACTGTTCACTTTGATAACAAGCCCGTCTACTTCGTATGCAAGGTCATCACGATGTTGTTCAAATTCAGCACAATAATTAATTACATCGTTGATGTTGTTAAATCTTTTCATCTCCTTTACAGGAGTAGGGAAACCGAGTTGATATAGCCAGTTCAATGAATCGTAGTGTGTATGAAGCATATCCGGCGTGCCATCACTAGTATAATAGCTGATATGGTACAGAATAGCTGATAGTTTACGTTTACTTACTTCTTTTGGGTCCAGTATGCGTAGAGTGCCGGATGCAGCGTTGCGTGGATTGGCTAATGGTGCTAATCCTTCCGCAGCACGTTGTGCATTGTATTCTGCAAACACATCTTTATGTATCACTACCTCACCACGAATCTCTATCTGGTTCACATTGCTTTTGGCAAATGCTGCAGATAAAGGAATAGAACGTATTTGCCTGATGTTAGTTGTTATTTCTTCGCCCATTACACCGTCACCACGAGTAGCACCACGTACCAACGTTCCATTCTCATATATCAATGAGATACTTGCGCCATCATATTTAGGCTCTACGCAATATTCAATATTCTCTGTGCCTGCAAATTCTTTACATTTTCTGTCCCAGTCTAATAAATCATCTGCATTGTATGTATTATCTAGGCTCAGCATAGGTACCAGGTGGCTTACCGTCGGGAAACGTTCACTCAATCCTTTTGCTACACGTTGGGTAGGAGAGTCGGCAGATACATGTTCGGGATATTGACCTTCTAAATGAGTTAACTTTTTAAATAGAGTATCGTATTCAAAATCAGCCAGCACAGGTTCGCTTTGTACGTAGTATTTCCAATCAGCATAATTAATTACCTCGCGCAATTGCTGAATGGTTTCTTCAAGATTACTGCTGTCTGCACTCAATAGTGTCTTTGCCTGTTGGTATAAACGCTGTTCGTCCTGTGCCGTATACATAGGACAAAGAAAGTTGGTATAAAGGAATTACCCAAAGATTTTTTCCCATTCACCTGCACCTTCACGTATCAGTTCAGGTTCCCCTGACGTGCAGTCGATAACTGTAGATGGTACAATACTGCCAATACCGCTGTCAATAACGATGTCTACCTTATCCTCAAATATTTCGTGCATGATGAGAGGGTCAGTATAATATTCAACTTCATCATCCATGGGCAATGATACACTCATAATAGGGTTACCTAATTGCTTCACGAGTTCATGACATACTTTATTGTCAGGCACACGTATACCCACTGTATCTTTTTTTGTCTTTAGCATCTTAGGTACCAGCTTGCTGGCTTCAAGGATAAATGTATAAGGACCGGGGAGGCTCTTTTTCAACAAGCGAAATATCGGAGTATCGATGCTTTTGGCATAATCACTGATGTGGCTCAGGTCGCTGCATACAAAAGAAAATTGTGCTTTTTTCGGATCGATATTTTTGATTCGACAAATGCGTTCTATTGCCTCAACATTATATATATCGCAGCCTAAACCGTAAATCGTGTCTGTTGGATAAATAATAACCCCGCCATTATGCAGGCAGTCTACAACAGTCTTGATATTTCTTTGCTGCGGATCTTTGGGGTGAATTGATAATAACATAACCTGTATGTAAATATAAGTTATAACAACAAATGAACTGCATTTGTTGCAAGCTCTAATCGTTCTTTTTCATTCCCCTTAACAGACGCCCATGGTACCCCTGATTGAATAACTATATCCCTGTACAGATTATAAAAATATGCTCTCTCATGCGGCAAGGGATGCTCCCTTAGGGGGTCTTCCTGCCAGGGGATATCAATATTGGTAAGCAAGTACAGATCATATCTGCGTTTTGCTATCTCTTCCAATATCCATTTGTGGCATCTGCCGTAACTGGCTTCACTCCATACCTTCAACACATATAAGTCTGTATCACAAACAAGATATTTGTTTGCACGGACAGCATACTCGTTTTCAGACTCAATCTGTCCTTTCGCTATAGCAAGTAAATCAACTTCAGTATAGTTGTGTCCAAGTGTTTCTAAATAGCCACGGGCATATTCAGGCACCCAAACGGTATGCAAAGCATTAGCAAGTTGTTCACTCAATGTGCTTTTGCCTGTTGATTCAGGACCAATCACCACTATTTTTTTGAGCTCATTCAACCCGGGCACCATTTGCCTGTTTAGTTTTTCGTTTCAAAAGCCATTGTTGTCCTTTGTATGCTATAAATGCAGACCCTGCACCTACCACAGCACCTACCAATACATCACTGGGGTAATGCACGCCAAGATACAGCCGTGAATAACCCACTGCTCCTGCCCATAAATATGCAGGAGCTATCACATACCATTTAGGGTATTGCAAGCTGATGGATGTGGCAGCCGAAAAAGCAAAGCTGGTATGTCCTGAAGGCATAGAGTTACTGGTGTAGTACTCATAGGGAACAATGTCCGGGTGGTCTATGAATGGCCTGTTCCTGTTAACAGTGTGTTTGATACCATAAGTAACAACAGTATTGATACCTATACCCGCTAAAGTCTGAATCCCATTATACAATGCTTGTTTATCGTGTCTGGCAAAACCATATATCAATTCTCCTGCTGGTATGCAAAATCCAACAGCATAATGTGTATTACTGATACCCTTCATTATACCATCTGCATTGCGGGATTGATTGCTGTGTATGCTGCGAAGCCAGTTAATATCTGTTTGCGCAAATGATAGGTTGACAAATAATAACAATGTCAGGAGGCAAGCTGCTGTTCGCGATACAATTTTTTCCATCTGAAGTAACCGAAGATAGCAACAATAAAAAGAAATAGCGTAAGGCAGGCTGTAAGTGGTAATTGTTTGTATACCAAAAGAGGTATGGCAAAAATGTTCGACAGGTTCAGCAACAGCCAGTTCTCAATTTTTCGTTTAGCCAGTAACCACATACCCGCCCATGCGGTTGCAGATACCCAGCTATCCCAAACAGGAACAGTAGAGGATGTGAAACGGTGTAATATGATATATGTTATAAGCCATCCAACGCCAACTATAGCAATGGTAGTGCTCCAGTCTTTTTTGTTGTTGTGAGTTACCGGTAATGGCGGTTCATTTTTTCTTTTTATCCAATGATACCAACCATAAACACTCATAACAAGATAATATACATTCAAGCCTGATTCGGCATAGAGCCCCGCATCGGACATTATATATATATATATTATTGTGCTGATGATACCTGTGGGATATAGTAAAACATTATTGCGTTGAGCAAGCAATACTTCGGCTACGCCCATAATAACAGCTATCCATTCTAATCGAGGTGTTTTCTGCACCTGCTGCGTAAATAAACTAAGCCAGTCCTGATTGTTCATGCGTTGCAAATGTATAAAAGCAACTCATGCCATCTATTGAATGAAAAATGTATATGAATGTATTTTTGGAAAATCCGAGTGAAAACCTATTTTTGCAATCCCAAAACGGGAAGGTGCGGTAGCTCAGTTGGTAGAGCAAAGGACTGAAAATCCTTGTGTCGGGGGTTCAATTCCCTCCCGCACCACACTCAAAAAAAGCCTCGAAATTTTTCGGGGCTTTTTTATATCATCGTTTTATTGATTCTATGTCCGTACCTTATGATGAATATATCCGATGGTTATGGATAACATACTCAATTCGCTATCAGTAGTTTATAATAAATACT
Organism: Bacteroidota bacterium; assembly: GCA_018267965.1. GTDB lineage: Bacteria > Bacteroidota > Bacteroidia > Chitinophagales > Chitinophagaceae > Polluticoccus. The sequence goes on from JAFDXK010000002.1 coordinate 865,941, forward strand.
CTGCAGAAGATACTGCAACAAAACAGAGGTTGTTACTTGGCCTTGAAGAAACTATAAAGTTCAGTACAAAGCAGTTGTTGCGTTATCACGATTATCTTTTGTTTTTACTGGCATATCCTGATGATAAAAGCATCCTCAAACTTGCCACCGCTGAGTTAGAGCGATTAACATCTCTTATTTCCGGTTATAGTGATAACAACAAAGCGAGACTATCTGGTAGTGGATTGCCCTATACTACAACTATATGCAGCTACAGTTTTGAGCTAACTAAATGGTTGTCCGAAAGTTTTGGCAAAGATGTGGATATTGATTCTTCAGGTGCTGACAAATTTGCTATAAGAGAAACTATGCGTTTGTTTTTTCCTGAACCTGAATACTGGCAAACTACACAGGATGAATTGTCGATAGAGCGAAGAATTCGATTATTAAAAGGGAAAAACAATAACAGCAATAATCTGGTATGGCTACTGAAGCAGTTATCCGGTGTCGAAAATGCAAACTTGATGCAAGAATATTTATTTGCCAATCTTAAACTGTTCGTCAAATGGCAAATACAGAAAGAAAATTCCCGCAGCTATTTAAGGGCGTTAGACGCTCCTGTTTACTATCATGACGACTTAATTAAAAAATCTGATGCTGAAGCTATTATTGAAAAAACCTTGCCTAAGCCAAGGTTTTTAAGTCGTGAAGAGCAGTTACAGTTATGCAATGCTGCAAAGGCTTCATTGGCATTGTTATACAGGGAAACTGACCCGGTAACATATGCCAACCCGAAAGAGGTTGTGTATTTTGAATTAGAAAGAGGAATAAGCATAGCGCTATATGGTATGAAAACTGGAAAGAGATTTTCTATGGAATCATACGTTGGTTATATGGCTTTTAAGAATGGACTGCCTGTTGCTTACGGAGGAGGCTGGATGTTAGGTGGTCGCTGTAAAATAGGAGTGAATATATATGAGCCATACAGAGGAGGGGAGTCTGCTTATGTATTTTCCCAGATAATAAGAGCTTACAGGCAATATTTTGGTATGGAACGCTTCGTTGTGAAGCCATATCAATATGGGAAGGGTAATCCCGAGGGCATTAAGAGCGGAGCATACTGGTTTTATTATAAGTTGGGATTCCGTTCTGTAGAGAAAGAAATAGCAACGATTGCCAAGAACGAATGGGACAAAATAACTAGTCAAAAAGGCTACAGAACTTCTGAAAAAAAATTGAAACAACTTACCGGTTGTAACATAGAACTATCATTAAACGATAATTCAAAACCGGGTTATGATGCAAGTAATATCAGCATGGCTGTTACAAACATGATAAATGAGCGATATGCAGGAGACAGACAAATTGCAACTAGTCAATGTGTTAGTAATATAAAACGAGTTTTATCATTGAATACTCGAATGAATGAAATACAGATAATGCACTGCAAACAAATGTCTCTATGGTTTTCGCTTATTTCAGATTTGGACAACTGGTCAACTTCAGATAAAAACAAACTTAAAGATCTGATTTTTCTGAAAGCTGGTGACAATGAACGTAATTATATTTTAAAGCTGAAGGCCCATAAAAAGCTCTGGGCAAGTATCCAAGAGGTTATTAAGTCATGATAAACTTTTATGAAACGCTATATGAAATAGTTATTTAGGTATTGATGCAATTATTTTTGATTGTCCGAAAAACAATGAAAATTGCACTATGCCAAACATCATAGCCATATCAGGTAGTCTGAAAAGCAACTCATCTAATACACGCATACTAAAGGCAGCAATGCAATTAGCGCCAGAGGAAATGCTGATTGAATTATATGAAGGCATTGGCAACCTACCGCATTTCAATCCTGATATTGATGGAGATAAATCGCCTGAAGTTGTAAAGCAATATCGTGAGATAATCAAAAATGCAGATGGCGTTTTGATTTGTACTCCGGAATATGCATTTGGAATGCCGGGAGTATTGAAAAATGCACTTGATTGGTTGGTAGCATCCGGAGAATTCATGAACAAACCTACAATGGCTATCAGTGCTTCTCCATTAGTATCCGGTGGCAATAAAGCACATGCATCGTTGGTGCTAACACTCAAAACTATATCTGCTGATGTAGTAGATGATGCCTCATTGAATATAGGAGCTGTAGCTACAAAACTGGATGCAGAAGGTAATCTCGCAGATGATGAAACTATAAATCAGATAAAGAAAGCACTAATTGTTTTTAAAGAAAGTATTAATTAATTGTTGAGCATTCCTGCAGAAACCCACTTTTCAATTTGTCTTATCTGGCATGTAGATAAATGTAAACCACTATTGGGCATACCAGGATAGCCTGTTTCATAGTTAATGCATTTGATAAGATTTCTGCTTTGTACAGCACCCTTTATTTCGGAATATGAGGTTAATAGCAAATTGCCCTGCGGAGCGCTACCTGAATGACAACCGGTGCAATATTTGTTTACTATTGGCTGAACACCTGCACTAAAAACATAGTTATCAGAATCACATAGAGGGGTACAATTATTGTCCTTTATTGCACCTTTAACTATCCAGCGTTTGATGAGTGTTATTTGTTCTTCTGTTAAATTGTCGGCTCCTTTAGGCATCATTTCTTCTGTGGTGCCTGTTACAGACATGTAAATACGGCTTGCCGCATAGTTGCCGGGTACTATGCCCTTTTTAATAATATTATCATAGCTGTCTAAAATATAGCCTTTTTTATGTGTGCCCGCATCATGACAACCACTCTTTGCACATTGAGAAATAAATATGGGAAGAAGGTCTCTGTCAAAACATAACGCAGAGTCACCGGTACGTTCAGAAACAGGTAATACATAGGGTTGATGTTCGCAGGCTGAAAATAGAGCAATACCACAGATGAAACCTATTAATAAACCGGTTTTTAGCATGTTTGTCGTTTTGTTCCGACAAAAATAGTATTATCCGATAGAATAAATTATGATTGCAATCACAATGAAATCTTAATACTTAGTAACGGATGTAAACGCATGCAAATTCTTGATAACAAATTATGGTTTCCTCCTGCTAATGAAGCGTTGGAAGATGGGCTGCTGGCTATTGGCGGTGATTTGAGTTCTGAGAGGTTGTTGCTGGCATACCGCAATGGTATATTCCCCTGGTTTGATGATGAGATTCCATTATGGTGGTGTCCTGACCCCAGGTTTGTGATATTGCCTGACGAATTGAAAGTGAGTAAAAGCATGAAACAATTGATAAGACGAAATGCTTTTGATTTCAGGGTAAACACTGCTTTCGAACAGGTAATAATGAATTGTAAAGAAGTGTACAGGCCCGACCAGCAAGGTACATGGATAACTGATAAAGTTGCAGAAGCCTATATTAAAATGCATAAACTGGGTTATGCTCATAGCGCTGAGGCTTGGTTGAACGGAGAGTTAGTGGGTGGATTATATGGCATACGTCTGGGCAAGGTTTTTTTCGGAGAGAGTATGTTTACCCATGTAAGTAATGCCAGTAAATATGCTTTTATCAGGTATTTAGAAAAGCTGAGACAAGAAGATGTACAGCTTGTAGATTGCCAGGTGTATACAGAGCATTTAGAAAGCTTGGGTGCAAGAATGATTTCTAGAGATGAGTTTTTACAACTGCTGGCGCAGCTGATTTCGTAACTATGACAATTCTATAAAATACACAAGACTTTTATTTTGATTTTATCCATATTATATTTGATTATACTTTTAAAGGGAATTTTCAAATTAAATAAACATGCGGGCCTCCAAAGTTCTATCCTTAGCGCTGTTGTTATTTGCTGTGCAAATAGCAGCCATAGCACAGGATACTAAAATTCTTGGCTTTGTAGATGTAACTACTGCATTGCCAATAACATCTACCAAAACAGGGCCTTTGTCATTTAGTCTCGGCGAGCAAGACTTGTTTATTACTTCAGACATCAGCGACAGGGTTTCTTTTCTCGGAGAAACGGTATTTAAGTTCAGTAATAGCTCACCTACTAAATTTGATATCAGTGTTGAGCGTATTGTTATCAAGTATAACATATATGGTAATCACAACATTTTGATAGGTAAACATCACACACCTGTCAACTACTGGAATGAAACCTACCATCACGGAAGAGTGTTTTTCCCTACTATAGCCAGGCCTACATTGTTTTCAGATAATATCATACCACTGCATACTACAGGCATAAGCGTGCAAGGTGCCAATCTCGGCAACCTGAAATTCGGGTACGAACTGATGGTGGGCAATGGATTGGGCTCTACAGATATTTTAGACGATAATCCTGCAAAATCTATCACAGCTGCCGTGCATATTAAGCCAATAGATGGTATGAGAATAGGGTTGTCTTATTATCATGATAACATCTCTAAAAATTCGATGCTTCATCAGTTAGATAAAATGGCTATGGAAAACTACGAACAGCAAATGGCCAATTTATCATTTTCTTATTTTGGCAAAAAGTTTGAGGCATTAGCAGAAGGCTCATTGGTTTTAAATTCGGGAGATTCCACTAACATGACTATGCAAACCATTGCTGGTTATGCTTATGCAGGCTACAAAGTTGCAAAAAAAGTAGTGGTATATGTACGGTATGATAACGTACAATACGATAATGCAGAAATGTTCTACAAACCGGCTACTGGCACACTGTATAGCAAACAAGTGATAGTAGGTGGTGCGAGGTATGAATTCAACTACCTGGCAAATGTTAAACTGGAATTCCAGAATATGCAAACCAGCGCAGCAACAACAAATATGATAAGTGCTCAATTTGCTATTGGGTTTTAAATAATTGATAAATGAAGAAACTACAATATATCTCAACAGTATTAGTAGGAGCAATGATGATGCTGACTTCGTTTATTGCTCCCGGCGTGGATCAGGATACAAAACTTGCTGTAGTTATTAATCCTAAAGGGCCGCCTGTAAATATTTCTGCTAACGATTTAAGAAAGATATTTAAAGGTGAAGTTCAGCGTTGGAAAGATGGTACCAAGGTAGTAGTGGTGATGATGAAAACCAACACTACTACGGGTAATGAAACAGCATCAAGGTTGTTTAACATGAGCGGTAATGATTTGAATAAATACTGGCTTTCACTGGTTTTTGCCGGCAAAGCAAGGGCCCCGTATTTTATCAGTTCTGAAAGCGAATTACTGCTTTTCGTTTCTCAAAACCCCGGGGCTATAGGCATCATAGATGCTAAAGATGTACATGGCAGCAAAGTAGCCACAGTTGATGGAAATGAATCCTTTTGATCGTGCGGCTATCTCTCAAAAGTAAAATATGGTTGACGATTGCGAGTATCGTAATATCTTTTGCGGTATTTCTGCTATTGTTTTTCCCCGCACAACAAAAAAAATACTTCTTATCTAACTACCATAAGGAAATAGGCAATCTCACCAAAACAGTGGCGCTCGGTGTTAAGATAGCATTGACAGAACAAAATTTTGAAGGTGTTGAAACGGCAATGAATTTCGTAAAGCCTGATAAGCGCTTGAAATTTATTGCCCTGTTGCAAACAGATACTGTATGGAATGATGCTCACACCAGCTACACGATAGAGAAAACTGTAATGAACACCTATCCCGAGAGTTATAAGTTTGACCCTAAAGTAACATCTACTGAAAAGCTGATAGTCAAAAGCGAGCCATTTGAGACCTCTATCATGGGCGGAGAAGTAGTAGTAGGGTTTAATACTACCGAGATAGAAAAAAATATGCAGGACATACGGCTCATTGCTATGGCAGTCAGTATTATTGTTTTACTATTTGGTATTGGTATAGGATATTGGTTGTCCAGAACAATTTCAAAGCCTGTATTAGCATTAAGGGATGCGGCGGTTAAGGTAGGTGATGGCGATTTGTCTCAACAGGTTACAAAAATATCCAATGATGAGATAGGAGAGTTGGGTTTGGCATTTAATAAGATGGTCAATAACCTTTCGGATGCTGAAGCGGACATCAGAAAAATAAATAAAGAACTTACTGACACTCTCGATAATCTAAAACATGCTCAAGGACAATTGGTGCAATCCGAAAAAATGGCCTCGTTAGGTTTGCTTACAGCAGGTATAGCTCATGAGATCAATAACCCGATAAATTTTGTTTCGGCAGGTATAGATTCTCTGAAAGAAAACCTCACAGACCTGAAACATTTATTAAGACATTACATGCGATTAAAACCGGGTCAGAATAACGATGAGATATTGCAAGCTATAGAAGAAGAAAAGAAAAAAATAGGCTTGATAGAGCTGATTGCTGAAGCAGATGAATTATTCGCAAGCATAAAAAACGGCGCCAACCGTACCACAGAGATAGTAAAAAACCTCAAAAGCTTTGCAAGGCATGACGAAAATGAACTGAAGAAATCCAATCTTGAACAGGGCATTGATTCAACTCTTGTGATTTTAAGAAGTCAGTTAAAAGATAGGGTAGAAGTGATTAAAGAATATGGTAAAATACCTTCAATAATTTGTTTTCCCGGACAGTTGAATCAGGTATTTATCAATATCATAAATAATGCAGCTCAGGCTATAGAAGGCAAAGGAAAGATATGGATAAAAACGTCTGTAGTGGATAATATGGCTGAGATAAGAATAAAAGATTCAGGTGCAGGTATGCCTGAAGAAGTTAAGAAACGTATTTTTGACCCGTTCTTTACTACCAAAGATGTAGGTGTTGGTACGGGGTTGGGGCTTTCTATCACATATGGAATCATAGAAAAACACGAGGGTAAAATAGAAGTTGAAAGTACTCTGGGGGTAGGTACAGAGTTTATTATTAAATTACCATATAAAGATTAGTCTATTCGATGGAACAGGACATCTATAAGAGCTTAAATGTATTGTATGTAGATGATGAACTGGATAACCTTTTAGTTTTCAGGTCGGCATTTCGCAGATACTATAATATTTTCACTGCCAATTCTGCAGAGGAAGGTTTTGAGATTCTTAAAAACAATGATATCGCTTTAATTATTACTGACCAGCGTATGCCGGGAATGACCGGCGTACAGTTCTTGCAGCACATAGCCGATGAACCTGTAAAAATCCGTATGATACTCACCGGCTTTAGTGATATTGAAGCCGTGATTGATGCTATTAATACGGGTAAGGTGTATCGTTATATTACTAAACCCTGGGACAAAGAAGAATTGAAGATAACTATAGACCGTGCAATAGAAGCGTTGCTACTTATCAAAAAAAATAAAACGCTTATAGAAGAATTAGAAGAAGCGAACGAACATCTCGAAGAAAAAGTAGCTCAGCGTACTGCTGAGGTCAATAAACAAAAAGAAGAAATAGAAAATCTACTGCTTAATATTTTCCCGAAAGAAGTAGCTGAAGAATTAAAAGTACATAGCAAGTCAAAAGCAAAACGTTTTGAAGAAACAACTGTGATGTTCCTTGACATAGAAGATTTCACACGTATTGCAGAAAGTATGTCGCCTGAGGCAGTTGTAGATTCTTTAGACCGTTGTTTTAGCAAATTCGATGAAATTGTCAGCAAGCACAAACTGGAAAAGATCAAAACAATAGGCGATGCTTACTTGTGTGTAGGCGGATTGCCTGTAGAAGGTGAAGCCCGTGCAGAGCATGTGGTAACCGCTGCGATGGAAATGCTTGATGCTATGGAGAAAATGAAAATTGAAATGCCTGAAATGAGCATTTTTAATTTCCGTATCGGTATACATACTGGCCCTGTGGTAGCAGGTGTGGTAGGTGCCAAAAAATTTGCCTATGATATTTGGGGAGATACAGTAAATACAGCAGCCCGTTTGGAGGAAAGCAGTGTTACAGGTAAAATCAATATTTCCAGTTCTACCTACGAATTGATAAAGGATCATTTCATCTGTAACTATCGTGGAAAGATTAGCGCCAAAAACAAAGGCGAAATTGATATGTATTTTGTCGAGGTTCCTATCAGGAAAGCTTAGCCATAAGCAAATGCTATCACCGGATAGTTAATAATACATAAAGATGCTTGCAACTGGTATTTATTTGCATTAAGTTTATTGTATATGAATTCCGCCCCTTCACGTAGAATCGTATCTATAGACATATTGAGAGGTATCATTATGGTCATCATGGCTCTTGACCATACCCGCGATTTTTTCAGTAATTATCATTACGACCCACTCGACCTCGAACATACTACTACTGCCATGTTCCTGACAAGGTGGATAACGCATTTTTGCGCCCCGGTTTTTGTTTTCTTTGCCGGCACCAGTTCGTTTCTTTCATTCAATAGGGGGAAAACTAAAAAAGAAGCAGCCTGGTTTTTATTGAGCAGAGGTATATGGCTAATAATACTTGAATTTACCATCATACGTATCGGCTGGATGTTCAATGTTGATTATACACATCTGATAGTGCAGGTTATTTGGGCAATTGGTTGGAGCATGATAGTGTTATCGGGTTTGATTTTCTTGCCTTATCAGCTGATACTTTGTTTTGGGTTAGTAGTAGTTTTCGGCCATAATGCATTAGATAATATCCATGCTGAAAATATTGGTCAGAATGCGGGATGGTGGAATGTGTTGCATGAAATGGGATTGATACATCTAACGGATAACGTGAGTTTGTTTGTTATTTACCCGCTCATACCCTGGATAGGTGTCATGGCGTTGGGATATTGTTTCGGTAAGGTTTTTACAAAACCTGAACAAGACCGTAATATGTGGTTGTATAGCATTGGTATTGCAGCTGTCGTGTTATTTATCATCACCAGATATATCAATGTCTATGGCGATATGCATCATTGGGTCAAACAGGATACTATCCTCAAGACAATATTATCATTTATTGATTGTACAAAATATCCGCCATCATTACTGTATTTATTGATGACATTGGGTCCGGCAATACTGCTGCTTCCCATGCTTGAAAAATGGACTAATAAAATTTCAGGATTTTTTCTGGTATTCGGAAGGGTACCTATGTTCTATTATATACTGCATATTTACCTGATACATATTGTTGCAATAATTGTAGCAATGACACAGTCGTTGCCTGTCAGCTATTTCACAGAAGATATGTTTGCGCCTAAACCGGGATGGGGTTTTGGTTTGACTGGAGTTTACTTATTCTGGTTCCTGATTGTTGGAATATTGTATTTCCCTTGCAGGTGGTTTATGAAAATAAAACTGAGCCACAAGAAATGGTGGCTCAGTTATTTATAGCTATTTGCCGAATTTCTTCTTCAGTAAGCTTAGAGCATCATTCATATTCATATCGCTCATGTCTTTTTGAGGCTCTTGCCTTTTTTGTTGCTGCGGCCTTTGCTGGCGTTGCGGTGCTTCCATCGTTTGTTTAATGGAAAGAGCAATGCGCTTACGTGCTAAATCTACTTCTGTTACTTTTACAGTCACCTTATCATTAAGTTTCAGCACCTCGTTCGGGTCAGTGATATAAGTATGCGAAATCTCAGAAACGTGCACCAGTCCATCTTGCTTAACGCCTATATCTACAAATGCACCAAATCGGGTAATGTTAGTAACGACACCGGGTACTGTCATTCCAACTACTACATCTTCAATACTGTAAATGCTGGCAAATTCAAAAGCCTGTGCTTCGCTGCGTGGGTCAAGCCCGGGCTTTTTCAATTCGTTCAGTATGTCTTTTATGGTATGTTCACCCGTTGTTTCTGTGATATATTTTTTGGTGTCTAATTGTTTTACTTTCTCTTCATTACCTATCAGTGCTTTTACATCAATCCCCATGTCTTTTGCCATGGTTGCAACTACCTCATACACTTCTGGGTGCACAGCACTTGCATCAAGTGGATTTTCGCCATCTTTTATTCTTAAAAAGCCCGCACATTGCTCATAAGCTTTGCTGCCTAATCTAGGCACTTTTAAAAGTTGCTTACGTGATGTAAAACCACCAATCTCATTTCTATAGTTGACGATGTTTTCAGCTATAGAAGGGCCAATACCACTTACGTAACTCAATAAATGTTTGCTTGCCGTATTCAGGTTCACGCCAACGAGATTCACGCAGCTTACTACTGTTTGGTCAAGGCGTTCTTTCAAACGTATCTGGTTCACATCATGCTGGTATTGTCCCACACCAATGCTCTTAGGGTCTATCTTCACCAGTTCGGCCAGTGGGTCCATCAATCTGCGCCCTATACTTACTGCCCCACGCACCGTTACATCATAATCAGGGAATTCTTCCCTTGCCGTTTCTGATGCAGAATAAACAGATGCGCCATCTTCATTTACAAGGAATATAGGCAGTCCCAGGTTTAATTTCTTTATGAACTGTTCCGTTTCGCGCCCTGCCGTACCATCACCTATCGCAAAGCTCTGTGTATTGTATTGTTGAACTAGAGCTCGTATGGTATGTTCTGCGCTGATAAGTCTGCCGGGCTCATGTATATATATCAGGTCTGTTTTTTGTAATGTTCCTTTGTCATCAAGGCATACGATTTTACAACCTGTTCTATAGCCTGGGTCAATAGCCAATATTCTCTTGCCACCTAACGGAGAGCTTAATAACAACTGGCGTAGGTTTTCTGCAAACACATTTATTGCTTCTTCATCACCTTTAGTTTTCAAAGCCATCCTGAATTCACTTTCCAAACTTGGTTGTAGTAATCTACGGTATGCATCTTTTATAGCCTTCTTTAACTGCTCCGTTGTGTCATTATGTGCTTTGATGTATGTCTTTTCAATAATGGCCAATGCATCTTCTTCTACAGGAGAGATGCTCATGCGTAATACCCCTTCCATAAAACCACGCATCACTGCCAATATTCTGTGTGATGGTATTTTACTCACAGGTTCAGAGAAATCGTAATAGTCTTTGTATTTAATGCCTTCTGCTTCTTTATCACTTAACACTTTGCTTTGTACTGTTGCGGTATCTTCAAACAGCTTCCTCATTTTAGCACGTACAGTGGCATCTTCGTTCACCATTTCGGCAATGATATCACGCGCTCCTTGTAAAGCATCATCAGCTGTTTTTACATTTTCTGTAATAAATGCAGCAGCTTCATTTGCCGGGTTGATGCTTCCTTGTTCAAGTATCATCAATGCCAAAGCCTCTAATCCATTCTCACGGGCTGTTTGTGCTTTGGTTTTACGTTTTGGTTTGTATGGCAGGTATATATCTTCCAGTTCAGACAGTGTTGTTGCAGCATTTAGTTTGCCTTGCAAAGCTTCAGTCATTTTGCCTTGCTCTGTTATTGTTTTTTCTATGAATGCTTTACGCTCAGAAAACTCTTTCTGAAATTTTGCCTCGTCTTGTATTTGCTGTATCTGTACTTCGTCCAGCGCACCTGTTCGGTCCTTACGATAACGTGCAATGAAAGGTATGGTAGCACCTTCATTCAATAACTCCAATACAGCTTTTACCTGTTGTTCTTTTATGTTTAATTTGGCAGATACGCCGTTAGCAAATTCTATCATAGTTTTTTCTTGCGGAATGCGAATGTAAAAGCATGAAATGAAATACAAAAAGAAAATCTTTCGTAATATTTGTGTATGAATCTGCGGGTTGAGATATTAAAAAATCACCCTGGTCAACAATCTGAATGGATTGCCGGGTGGATAGATAACAATGCTGAACGTTTTGCTCAGCTAATGGAGCTCTTCTTAAATGATGAATATAGAGTAGTGCAAAGGGCGGCTTGGATAATGAATGTTGTTGTGGAAAAAAATCATGAAATTATACAACCCTATATTCAGGCTATGATACAACGCATGGCAGAAACTGGAGCTCAGGTAGCTGTAAAAAGAAATGTGGTGAGAGTATTACAATTTATTAATGTTCCTGAAAGATTGCATGGGGAAGTTATGAATAACTGTTTCATTTTTTTGGCTAACCCAAAAGAAACCATTGCTGTTAGGGCTTTTTCAATGACTGTCCTTGAAAAACTATCCAGACATTATCCGGACATTAAACAGGAGCTAAAAGCTGTGATTGAAGATGCTTTAGAAAACGAAGAATGTAGTGCTGGTTTTATTAACAGGGCACAAAAGACACTAAAGGCTTTAACAAAATAATAGGTTTTGCATGACAAATGCTTAGGTATGGCAGGCTTACATTTGGTCAATCAAAAATCTCCTTTATGAAAAAACCTATCCTTTTAGTAGTACCAATATTATTGGCTACACAGTCTTTTGCACAAAATCCTTATAGTAAATACTTTTCCGGCGATTTCCACCGCAAAAGATCAGCTACAGTAAATGATATATTGAAAGCCCAGTTGCATACTGCACAAAATAAAACTACTGCAGGTTATCAACGTGTGGCAGGTACATCATTTTACGTCAATAATAGCAGTGGTACAATTATTAGTGATTCTGTTGTGTACATGTATAGTGCAGACAGGGGCTCTATGTTTGATTATAATGATATGTCATTCTATAATCAGAATGTTTTGTCAGATACTATGGTTCGTCGTGGCGATAATGGCTCGTCTGGATTGCAACTAAGCGCAACAGCATCTTCCATTTATACTACAGGTAATTTGCTGGATGTGGCTACAGAATATGCCGGTACACAGAACAACCCATCTCAAAAAACAATCTATAAAAGAGATGGCTCTGGCAACATCACCACCGAGTATTCGCTTAACTGGAATAGTGCTCAAAAAAAATGGGACTCATCTTCTCGTATTGTAAGAACCTTCAACAGTTCTAATAAAGTAGCAATGATGATAGGGTACACTTATAACTTAGGTACATGGGTACAGGACAATAAGGCTGATTATACTTATGACGGGGCTGGCAATATGATAACAGTTGTTTATTATAACTGGAGCGGCGGCAGTTGGTCTCCGGATTCTCGTCAGACTAATTCATATACTACAAGCAATAAAATCAGTACCAATCTTTCTGAATATTATAACGGTTCATCTTGGGAAGCTGACACGCGAGATAGTTTTGGCTATACAGGCTCTGCTGATTTTTATACTTATGACGAATCTTGGGTTTGGAATTCAGATAGCGTAAGATGGGATAAAGATGCCCTCGAAACAAAGACGTTAGGTTCTAACAATCTGCCTGACGTTGTAACCTATTATAGTATAGATTCTGTAACTAATAATTGGGCTCCTGATTTTCAAAATGAGTGGCATTATAATACTTACAACAATCCAATATCTGCCGATGGTTCCATTTTCTTTATGGGCACGCCTTTTAATATCACCACTTTCAATTGTTATTACGAAGCTTATTTCGATTTAGGTGTTAAAGATGCACAGGTATCAAATAATATGGTATTGTACCCTAACCCCGCATCAGATGTGGTGACACTGTCACTTGAAAAAAATACAGGTAATAAATTCAGTGTTGTCTTCATCAATGCTGTAGGGCAAACAGTGATAAAACAAGATGTTGCTTCTGGTAGTGCAAACATTCAGATATCACAATTGCCGCAAGGTTTATATAAAGTGATGGTAAAGAACGAGAATAATTCAATAGTTGGAGTTACTTCATTTATAAAGCAATAAATAGAAAACTATCACTATCGAAAGAGAGGGAGTTAACGCTTCCTCTCTTTTTATTTATTAGGGAAGTATGTGAATTTGCAAATCAGGGAGAACATAAAGAATCTGCCTAAACGGTTAGCGCTTCTGTCCTCAAAATAATTATCGCCAAACGAACGCTGCACATTCGGATAGTTGTTGAATACATCAAAACCTTGGGCGCGTATATATAACCATGATGGCTTTTTGAATCCTTTTTCAATTGTGCTGTTTACCAATACAAAATCAGGGTTGTAAGATGCACTGAAGCCTGTATTGTGTATATAATTGACAAAATAGATAAAGCGTATTTTATGCGGAAGTGTGAATGTGCCGTTCAATGAAGTGGTATGTGTTTCCAGTATATTGGTAGTGTTTGTGGCACTATTATAAGAGTTCATTCTATAGCTATAGCTTACTTCTCCTTCGAACAACTCGTTTATTGTCAATACGAATTTTGTGGATGGGGTAATATTGTAGCTCGGTATGGTTTGCATTACACCATTAGTCACTACAATATTGTTTGTTGTTGAGGCATTGAACGAAATATTTTGCTTCAGCCATTTAGTAAGTTTTGTACTCATGCCCAGGCTGGCATAAAAACTATTAAACCCGTTTGCGTTGATATAAGTAGTAACACGACGGCTGGCGGTGATATCTGTCTTGTTAATAATTTTATTATCAATTTGGTTATAAGAAACCCATGTCCAAATGCTGGTATTGCCGTTTTTGGTGTTGTAATTGTAGTCAAGATAAATGTAATGACTTGTTTCGGGCAATAAAGCCGTATTTCCCAATATTATATTCAGACTGTCTCTGTAGTCTGGCATTGGTTGCAATTGTGTAATATAGGGTTGACGAATGCTTACGTTATAATTTATAGTCACATTCGAGAAGTCTGAGAAATTATAAGTGGCCGACATCCCCGGCGTATAGTTCATGCCTGATTGCGGCAATTTTATAGTGCGCTCGTTTTGATTTTGGATGATATCTCTTTTAAAAGGTTGCACTTCAAGTCTGATATTGGCACGTACTTTTTTTGTAGACAGTTGGTAGGTGAGACCAATATTGTGTTCCGTGTTATGGGTGTCATACTCTCTTGTCTGGTTGGTGTCAACAGTCTTTGTATTGTTGCTCACATTCCACACATTTCGATTGTTTTCAGTCTGATTGTAAGTGTTGGCATACCTGAAGTTGATTGTATGCCATTTGGCAATTAACTTACTGTATTGCAATCCGATATTGCTGTAAAAAGTATTCTTGTCTTCTGCAATAGTGTTGACAGTATTTGTCTGAGATACGGGATGAAAATATTGGTTTTGATAGTTGTTGTCTCCTGTATTATTATCCTTGTTGTATCGCACATTCACATTTGCGATAAGCGCGCCTAATTCATCTCTGAAACGTTTGCGATAAGAGTTGTTCAGGTTCATTCCATACCCTTCTGATTGACTTTCAACATCAGTGCCGCGCACAAAACTTAGATTGTCAGTAGTGTTGTATGATGTCTCATCATGTCCTTTATTCGCTGCAGCATTTTTTTTGTAAGACAATCCGGCTTCTGTTGTCAGCGTGCTGGTGCTGTCTATCGTCAATTCGGATTTTACATTCAGCTTGTGGTTATTAGACTTGTTATTGGTATTGTTATT
The DNA here is from genome assembly GCA_018267965.1 of Bacteroidota bacterium. GTDB lineage: Bacteria > Bacteroidota > Bacteroidia > Chitinophagales > Chitinophagaceae > Polluticoccus. The sequence continues at coordinate 881,056 of JAFDXK010000002.1, forward strand.
TTGTTGAAGCAATAATGAGCTGTCTCCGGGCAGGTATGTATTACGGAATACGGTTTGTGATTGAGCGTTATCAGTAAAATAGGCATCATAATTTCCGCTCAGTTTTAGTTTTGTACCAATGTCATTACTGAAGCTTATATTGGCCACCCTTCTGGTTGTAGTACCTGTAGCACTTGGCGTTGATGCCCTGGTATTATCTGCATTACCACTATTGGTAATACCTACATCCTGCAATCCTGTATTATTTGCTTTGGCAATCACAGTTACACGGTTGCTATGATCCATGTAGTTGGTAAATGTGCCAGCCTGGTAAGTGTTTTTAGTTCCCAGTCCACCAATTAGCTGCCCATAAATGCCCTGCTCATAATTTTTTTTGATCTTCAGGTTGAGCATTTTTTCCTTAGTGCCTGTTTTGATACCGGTGAACTGTGTCTCCTCGTCATACCAATCTGCCAGTTGCATTTTTTCAAGTACCTGTGCAGGCATATTTTGGGTAAGGGTTCGCATATCGTCAGTGGTATACATCTTACCGTTAACAAATATTTTTGTTACCTCTTTACCATTCACCATTATTTTACCGTCACTTGTTATTTCAACACCCGGTAATCTTTTTAAAACATCTTCGGCGGTAGCATTGGGGTTTTTTGTTAGTGAGTCAACAGTATAAGTAACTGTATCACCTTTTATTCTAACTGATGTCTTTGCAGAAACTACCACACTTTCCATATTCGTAGTGTCTTTAGTAGATACACGTCGGGTACTATCTGCTTTTTGAGCAAACATAGTAAGGGGGGTAATAAATACAAGGAGTAGGTATAAAAACCTGTTTTTCATCTGCAACACAGCCGGTGATTGCTCAAAATAAGCAATATCTCAAAGAAAGCTTTGTATATAAAAAGCTAATATTTAGTGAATAACCTGAAGTTTCAACGATTTCCTGCCTTTAGCCGATGTAATATTCACAAAATACATACCCGGCATTAGTTCATTTGTATTCAGGCGTACTTCATTTTTTCCTGTTTCAAAATAATCGTTTGCCACATCCGCTACCATCTTACCGCTGATATCCATAATACAGATATGCATCTTTTCTCTGCCGTCATTATAGAATTGCAGTATAGATATTTCATTGCCGGGGTTGGGATATACAAACGCACTGGCATAGGGGTCTTCTATTTTATTTACCGGCAGGTAGAATAAGACCTTATTGCTATTGAGTACTGTGCTATCATCATTCCTGAAGAGAAAGACATTAGCTCGCAATCTGTTCCTGTTCCACCCCAAAGTTAAAGCGGTGGAGAAGTTGATAGGATATACCTGGTCGTGTACTAAAGTTTGCGGCAAATTAGGTTGCCCATCGAAAGACGGAAGCATCGCCCTCACAACATATTGATATGCTATATCCTTGGCTGGTATTACAATCGGTTTGTTCTCATAGCCACCAAATGGAACTGCTCCGGGCCATGCATAACCATTCTTTTGGTCCCAGCCCTGTCCTTCTCCTTTCACATCATCTTCCGTTATGGCAAGTATCAATCTGAAATCACCTGTTAAGTCAATCGCAGGTTGCACGTATGAATCAATACGTAGACTGTCACCATCTATCTTAGCTTCAATGCCAATATTAGCATAGCCAAATTGTTGTTGCATTGTTTTTATCGTGCTCAACAATACCCCGGGCTCTTCGTTGATGTGCCTGTCAAGAAGATTGTAGGTAACAAATGCCTGCCTTAGGTTGTATATGTAATCGCTATAGTCTTGTAGTGCCATTGGGTCTACATCGTGCACTGCCAATTGGCAAACATTTAAGCCTGCACTGTCAATTTGTTTAGAAAGCACAAACCCGCGTGGACTCCAAAAATTCCATGTTCCTGTTCCTTGCTCCAACAGCACCAGTTTATTAGGTATAAATGAAGCTCCTCTTACCACGACATTTGCGCTATCGTTATAATGAATATTATCTCCAGCTGTTGTTACCCATGCTTTTACAATATGGTTTCCGAATGATGTTATCGTATCAGGTATTTTATGTGCTATTGCTTTTTCAGTAAAAGTTGGAACGTCTATGCCTTTTAGCGAATCGGTCTTTATATCTCCGTTGTCCAGTTTATAATACAACACACAATTATGAATAGTGTCAACGCCTGCATTATATAGTTTAAATGTGTGCACGGTGCCTTTATTGATGACACCATAATTCCCCGCGGTATCAAATGGAGATACAGCTATAAGTTTTAGATCAGTATCTGCAGGTTCAAATATTTCAACATTATCAACTGCCCATCCTGTAAGCGAACCGCCATTGTCGCTATATCTGAATCCAATTCTCACATCACTGAAACTTTTATAAACACTAATATCCAGCATATAAGTTGCCATATCATTAGCATCAGGATTAGCTATCATATTTTCTAATACTGTCCAGTTATTACCTCCATCTATAGATATTTCAACAGTAGCTTTTTCTGTGTGTATGCCATCAGTATGTTTTAGAAAGTAGGAGTCGTGCTTTATCCATATTCTATTATGCCCGGTAAAATCGATAGGCTTGGTGTACATTAAGACATTGCTGTTATTGATATTAAACCCTGGTTTGCCCACACAGTCTCCAATACCTGCCATATGCTTGTAAGAAATATTTCTGGGTGCGGTATTACCCAGACAAGTGTTCGTATCACTACCTGTAACCATATACATCAACCCTGCCTCCCAGGCATTTGGACCTGTATGTTGAGTAGTATTCCAGGCAGTTATTTTGTAGGAAGTATATTTCTCAAAGTTTTCTTTGAAAAGGTAAGTTTGCCCGTGAAGGGCATTTATTGACAAGCTGATAAGCAGAATAAGGGTAGCAAAACGCTTCATACGTACCGTTTGATATAAATATACGGCGTATACATCTGTGTTTTTCTAATGGAATTGTCATATTTATCCGAACTCATTAGAATATTTTCTGCTATTTCCTTTTTTACTTTCAAATATCTGCTTACCTTTGCACTCCCCAGAAACAGTTCGGCTGTTCTGCCTTCGGGCCGGATATCCAAGCGTTGCTGCCGGACGGTTGGGTTTATTTTTTAACTATTTAATTTTTTTATGGCAACACAAAACCAAAGCTACGAGCTGATGGTCATCTTTACGCCGGTATTGGCAGAAGATGAGTTCAAGGCAGCTCAGAAGAAGTTTGCAGACTTCATCAAAGAGAATGGTGGTAAAGTAACACACCAGGATGCATGGGGCTTACGTTCACTCGCTTATCCCATCGCTAAAAAAACTACAGGCCTTTATTGGGTAATGGAGTTTGAAGCTCCTACAGACGTTAACGCGAAACTGGAGATCCAGATGAACCGTGATGAAAACATCATGCGCCACATGGTTACCCGTTTAGATAAATACGCTGTAGCCTACAACAACAGGAAACGTAATAAGGTAACTGAAACTGCAAACGCGTAATCTCTAAAAACAAAGACAATGGCTAAGCAAAACGATATTAAATTCCTCACGTCTACACGTGTTGAAAAACGCCAGAAAAAATACTGTCGTTTCAAAAAAATGGGTATCAGGTACATCGATTATAAAGATGCTGAATTCCTGAAAAAATTCGTGAACGAACAAGGTAAAATGCTCCCTCGCCGCATTACCGGTAACTCTCTGAAGTTCCAGCGCAAAGTAGCACATGCTGTAAAAAAGGCTCGCCAAATGGCATTGATGCCTTATGTTACTGACCTTTTAAAATAAAATCATGCAAGTAATATTAATTAAAGACGTAGACAACCTGGGCAGTGCCCATGAGCTGGTAGAAGTAAGGCCGGGATATGCCCGCAACTACCTAATACCTCAAAAATTTGCTGTTGAAGCTAGCGGCGGTAACCTGAAAACAATGCAGGAACGCCAAAAGCAAATGGCTAAGCGCGAAGCGAAGCTGATGGCAGAAATAGCTAAGGTTACTGAAGTACTGAAAGCATCTCCTGTTAAATTAGGTGCTAAAACAGGTACTAGTGGTAAGATTTTCGGTTCAGTTACATCTATCCAATTGGCTCGTGCTATCCGCGAACAAAAAGGATATGAGATTGACCGTCGCCGTATCAGTCTTGTTGGCGATGTAAAAGAAATCGGTACACATAAAGCGCAAATTGATTTCGGTAAAGACAACGTTCTTGAAATCGATTTCGAAGTAGTAGGCGAATAATTTACATTACTACATATCTCTTAAGGGTTACCAATCTGGTAACCCTTATTTATTTACATCAACTATAACATAATCCTATCCGTATATTAGGTTGGTATCATATCAAAAATGTACCTTTGCGCCGCTATGCAAATAGAAGTATTGAAGTCTAAGCTGCATCATGTAAAGATTACTGAGGCCAATCTTAATTACATTGGTAGTATTACCATTGACGAAGATTTAATGGATGCTGCCAACCTCATAGAGAATGAAAAAGTGCAGGTGCTTAGCATGAACAATGGCGCGAGGCTCGAAACTTATGTTATCAGGGGCAAACGTGGCAGTGGTATGATATGCATGAACGGCCCGGCAGCGCATCGCATCTCTGTTGGTGATACTGTTATCGTCATTTCTTACGCTCACATGGATTTTGAAGCTGCCAAGCAGTTCAAGCCAACGATCATCTTCCCGAAAGAGGGTAATAAACTATAAATCATATCTTTATAGCATGAAGAAAAAGACACTGCTAACGATATTGCAGTATGTCGTTTTTTTGGGGTTAGGTATTGGTATCATTTACTGGATGTTCAGTAAAATGACTGCCCAGCAAATCACCCTGATGTTCGATTCCATTAAGCAAACCCGCCTGTGGATGCTCGTCCCTATTTTTATCGTAGGCTTTTTATCGCATTGGTTCCGTGCACTGAGATGGAAACTAATGCTCGAACCCTTAGATATCAGGCCCAAAACCAGCAATACCTTTTTTGCTGTAATGATAGGTTATATGACCAACCTCGCGTTACCACGTGCAGGTGAGGTAGCTAAGTGTACGGTATTAGCTCGCTACGAAAAAGTACCTGCTGATAAAATGATTGGCACCATTGTTGCCGAACGAGCGTTCGATGTATTATGCCTTGCATTGATTACAGTGTTGGCATTTGCATTGGCTACAGACATTGTAGGCAAAATTGTGCATGATACCTTTGGTGGTGCTGCCAGCAATGTTACATTATATGTGGTGTTAGTTGTAGGCTTGGTCTTAGGTATTCTTACTCTTGTTATTATTTATAAAAAATACAGCCATACAGCTATTGGCAAGTTCATCAAAGGATTGGCAGAAGGTGTAGCATCCATTTTCTTGCTGAAAAAACGATTCATGTTTATTGTTTACTCTGTATTGATATGGACTATGTATTGGCTGCAAATCGTTTTAGGGTTTATGAGCCTTCCGTCTACTGAAGAACTTTCTTTAGTTACGGCATTAGTTGTACTTATTGTCGGTAGCGTAGGTATTATCGCTACACCCGGTGGCATAGGTGCATATCCGGCATTAGTAGCAGGTGCTTTATCTTTTTATGGCATAGATGCCAGTACACACGGACAGGCATTCGGTTGGGTGTCATGGTTCGTGCAGGTGGGTGTTGTTTTAGTTTTAGGTGCACTTTCTTTAATACTTTTACCAATCATTAACCGTACGCCTCACAATGCACAAACTTCAGTGGATTGAGAATAAGATTTTAGACGCATCGTCTTTGCAGCGCCATATTAATATGTGGCGTTCTGTCGGCAAGAAGATTGTCTTTACAAATGGTTGTTTCGATATACTGCACCACGGGCATTTAGATTTATTGGCTAAAGCTGCAGATTTTGGTAACATTCTCATCGTTGGCCTGAATGCTGACGCTTCTGTAAAACGATTAAAGGGGGAAGAACGTCCCATCAATCACGAGAAAGACCGTGCATTTCAGCTGGCATCGTTATTATGTGTTGATGCAGTGTGTTATTTTGATGAAGATACCCCTGAAGCACTTATTAAGATGATCAAACCCGATGTGCTCGTCAAAGGTGGAGATTATAATATCAATACCATCGTAGGTGCCGATACAGTATTAGCTAACGGAGGCAAAGTAGAAATTGTACCTTTTGTGCAGGGATATTCCACTACACAGCTGATAGAGAATATTAAGAAATTGTAAATTTTCTTCACCTTTCTGATACATATCATCTAATCTTAAGTTCTTAGCGGTTAATTTTATAATTAGCTCAAACAAATAGTTTTTCTTGAAGACGGCTAAGACAATTATCAGGGACATCAGTTGGCTTTCATTTAATGCCAGGGTTTTACAGGAAGCAAAAGACACCTCCAATCATATTTATGACAGGCTCAGGTTTTTAGGTATTTTCTCTAATAACCTCGATGAGTTTTTTCGTGTACGTGTTGCAACACTTAATAAGATGATAAGGCTGGGCAAAACTGCTCACGTTCATCTGGAAAACAATCCAGATAAAATCCTTACACGTATTCAGCAAATAGTTATCGACCAGCAAAACGATTTTGATAATATTTATTCGGATATCATCAAAGAGATGGAGACGAAAAAGATATTTATCAAAAATGAAAAGCAACTTAACCCAAAACAAAAAGAATTTGTAACAGCTTATTTTGATGATAAAGTAAGAACGCAGATTGTCCCGTTGATGATTGAAAGTATTCCGCAGGTGCCTTTGCTTCGGGACAAATCTATTTATCTGGCTTGTGTGTTGGGTAATACCAAAACGGCAATGATGCAACGTTATGCATTAATAGAAATACCTACTAAAGTATTGCCACGTTTTGTGATTCTGCCCTCAGACGGGCAACAGAAAAACATTATACTGTTGGAGGATATTATTCGCTTCAACCTGCCTAACCTCTTTGCTCCATTCGGGTTCAATCGTTTTTTAGGTTCTATTATCAAGGTGACACGCGATGCTGAGTTAGAGATTGATAATGATGTCAACACCAACCTGATTGATGAACTTGAAAAAGGTTTGAAAAATCGTAAAAAGGGTAGGGCCACTCGTTTTGTTTTTGACAGAGAAATTGATACCAGTCTGCTCGATTACCTTATCAAGAGGCTGAATATGTCCAAAAAGGACAACATTATTCCGGGTGGGCGTATTCACAATTTTAAAGACTTCATGAATTTTCCTTCTGAAGTGTTTAAAGATTTGCGCCTCAGGTCTAAACCTTTCGTACACCCATTGCTTAAGCAGCCAAAACGAATAATGGATGTGATTGAAAAGAAAGACGTGATGCTCAACTTTCCATATCACTCTTTCGACTCTGTAATTGATTTACTGAGAGAAGCTGCCATCGATCCTTTTGTACAGAGTATTAAAATTACTGCATACAGGCTGGCAAAAGATTCTAAGGTTGTCAATGCATTGCTCAATGCGGTTCGCAACGGCAAACAGGTAACCGTAATGATGGAGCTCAGGGCACGTTTTGATGAAGAAGCCAATCTTTTATGGAAAGAACGCCTGGAAGAAGAAGGTGTCAAGGTTGTGTTAGGATTGCCTAACATGAAAGTGCATGCTAAATTATGCGTTATTAAAAAACGCGAGTTCAACAAAACCAAACAATACGCATTCGTATCTACAGGCAACTTTAATGAGAATACAGCACAGTATTATAGCGACCATTGTTTGCTGACAACCAACCGCAGTATCATTGCTGATATCAATAGGGTGTTCAGTTGTCTCGAAATGCCTAAACCCAAATTGGAAACATTGCGCATTTGCAAAACATTAGCACTCGCGCCTGTTACCATGCGTAAGTTTTTTGCAGACCATATAGGGCGAGAAATAAAAGCAGCAAAGAAAGGCAAGCCCGCATCCATCATCATCAAATCAAACAGCTTGGTCGACCAGTCATTGATATCAAAACTTTATGATGCAGCAAAAGAAGGAGTAGATATCAAAATGATTATTAGAGGTAGTTGTTGTGCAATTACCGATTACAAATCTTTCAAACATCCTATTAAAGCTATCAGTATTATTGACGAATACCTTGAGCACGCACGTGTTTTTGTGTTTCACAACGAAGGCGACCCTAAAATATACATATCATCGGGCGACTGGATGATACGTAACCTCGACCATCGTATAGAGGCAGCTTGTCCTGTACTGAATGCAGATATTAAAAAAGAATTGATTGACATCCTCAACATACAGCTTGCAGAAAATGTAAAAGGACGTATTTTAGACAACGAACAGAGTAATATGTATGTACCCAGGGAAAAAAACAAACCACAGGTACGCTCACAGGTTGCTATTTACGGATATTTGCATAAAAAACACTACAAGGTTTGATACTTGCTGCAATAGATATTGGTTCAAACGCTGCTCGCTTACTGATTTCCGAAACATCTGTATATAAAGATGGTTCTGTAGATTTTACGAAGCTCAATCTTTTGCGCATCCCTTTGCGTCTGGGTTTCGATGTGTTTGATACCGGTGCTATCAGCGACGAAAAAAGAAAGAAACTCGTAGATACCATCAAGACTTATAAAATGCTGATGGACCTGTATAAGGTTGAAGGCCTGAAAGCCTGTGCTACGTCTGCCATGCGCGATGCATCTAATGGTGCAGAGATAATGGCGGAAATTTATAAAGAAACTGGCATTACCATTAAAATTATCAGCGGGCATGAGGAAGCCAATGTGATTTATGAAACACATATCGCTGAAAACCTCGGTACTAATAAATCATCATTATATATTGACGTGGGTGGTGGTAGTACAGAAGTAACACTCTTTTCAGAAGACCACATAGTGTTTAAAGAATCATTCAATATCGGCACCATACGCCTGCTCAATGATAAAGTGACTGACGAACAGTGGGAGCATATGAAGTGGTTCATCAAAACACATACAAAAGACCTGCAGCCTTTACAGGCTATCGGTAGTGGTGGTAACATCAACAAGATATTTTCTATCTCTAAACGCAAAGAAGGTAAACCTCTTACGCTCGATTTGCTGAAAGATTATCACAAAGAACTTGGTAGCAGCAGCTTCGAAGATCGCAAGCATATCTACAATCTCCGTAGCGACCGTGCCGATGTGATTGTACCCGCCTTGCAGATATATATAGCTATAATGCGTTGGGCAGATGCTGATGAAATATATGTTCCTAAGATTGGTCTGGCTGATGGTTTGGTGAAAATTCTCTACAAGGAAATGAGCAATAAATAATGCTCCTTGTTAATTTATAGAATAATTTTACTCTTGGCAGGTTATTTGTTTCAAAATAACTGAAACTACAATATTTTTGTATCTCTAAAACAGCAATGAATGAAAAAGCAAACGTTATTATTGGCAGCCTGTGGCGTATTGGCACTGGCGTCTTGCAACAACAATCCTGCACCGGTTGAAGGTGGCATGTCTCAGGAAAAAATAGATTCTATAGTTAATGCCCGTGTGGATGCTATCCGTACAGAGTTGATGGCGCAAAACGATTCTATTATCAATGCGTTAGCTACCTGGAAAGCCGATTCTATTGTTGCTTCTATGAAGCCGGGCGCGCCTATGCCGGCTAAGCCAAAACCCGTAGTAAAAGCTCCAGGTGTACATCGTTCTGAACCTCTGAACGTACAACCTGCTAAACCTGGTGCAGGTGATGTAAACAACCGCCCGGGTGCTACTAATAATAGTGGCCAAAGCGTAAGTGACCGTCCGGGTGCTACTAATAATAGTGGCAACAAACCGGTTAACGACCGTCCGGGTGCTACTAATCAGAATTAATATTTCTAATTCAGTATACTGCATAATAAATAAGCCCCTCATTGAGGGGCTTATTTATTATCAAGTGTTTTAATGATTATTGTTTGGTATATGTACCGTTGCAATTATCAACAACACCTACAGCTGGTGTTACTGTGTATGCAAAAGTCATATTGTTGCCGTTGAAAGTCATAGTGCCTGTCAACGTTCTGCCGCCGCCTACGCTGGCATTAGTAAATGATAAAGCATTTGAAGAGGTTACTGTACCTGTGATTTGTACAGTGCCGCCAAAACCACCAGGGTTGTTCACAAGTGCATTGATAGCGCCTGAAGAAGAACCGATAGTTAACGCGATATTGTAAGTGCCCGAGCCGCATACGTCAGCGCCACTCCAGCTGCCTAAGAATTTGTTACGAACAAGTGAGTCACATGTTGCACCGTAAAAACCAGTTGGGCAAGAGCAAGTGCCGTTTACACAAGTACCTCCATTGTTACATACTACATTTTTACAAGCATCTTTGTTACATGCCATGTACGTTACTGCGCTGAATGCACCGATAGTAAGCATTACAGATAGTGCGATGTTGCGGATCAATTTCATAAATAAAATTTTAGTTTAAAAAAATTACAAGAGTACAATTACAGTGCCAAAAGTACATCATTATACTTTTTTGCCAAAGGGTTAGAGTGTTTTTTAAAATATTTAGCGTTAACAAAATATTGTAGCAATTATTCTACAAACACGTTTCTCAGGTTTCATTATGCATACTTATAAACATTAACTTTGAATTCTATGTTCAGACGATTGTTGCTGGTTGCTATTGTCCTTTTTTGTTGCTCGGAAAATATTTTTGCCGGTGGGTATTTTTTCAGTTACACCCCCTTGTGTCATAAGGCATATCAGTGTTATACTGCCCTACGTATCGAGGAAGGCAATGAAGCCATCAGGCAGGAGATGCGAACCAACCCCAACAATCTGGCTGCTACTTATATCGCCGACTATGCCGATTGTTTGATATTGCTGCTGAATGGTAGCCAGGCCGACTATGAGCAATTACATCCGCATTTAGCTCGCAGGCTCGAATTGCTGGATGAAGGAGACCCAAACTCCCCCTGGCTCAGGCTTTATGAAGGCGGCCTTTACATGCACTGGGCTTTTGTTCACGTAAGAATGGGAGACAAATTAAAAGCAGCAAATACTTTCAGAAAATCATTTTTATTGCTCAAGGAGAATCAAAAAAAATTCCCCGATTTCGAATATAACAATATACTCTTCGGGCTCGAAGAGGCTGTGGTAGGCACTTTGCCCGATGATTACTCATGGATAGCTGCCATATTTGGTTTACGTGGCAATGTCAAAAAAGGTGTTGCCAAACTGGAGTCTTTTATCAGTAAACACAATGCGCAAGACCAAATGTATTGCGACGCATTGGTGTTTTATACCTACGTAAAATTTTATTTGGAATCGAGACAGGAAGAGACCTGGCGTTTCATCAATAGCAATGCATTTCCTGCTCAAAATAATTTGTTGCTTTCTTACGTCAAGACAGATATTGCACTCAATTATCGCAAAGCAGATAACGCAATACAGACTTTAAAAAATGCTCAGACACTGGAAGCGTACAATAAGTTCCCCATTTTCGATTATCAGGCAGGATGCGCATTACTGCATAAACTGGACGCAGGTTCGCTGAGCTACTTCAGGCATTTCCTGAACACTTACAAAGGCAATATTTTCATCAAAGATGCGCTTCAAAAAATGGCATTCAGTTATTATTTGCAGGGCGATATGGCGCACGCCAATGAATGCAGGCAGAAAATACTCACTCAAGGCAATGCATCAGCAGATGGCGACAGGCAGGCTCAGCGATTTGCTGAGAATAACAAATGGCCGATGACAGTGCTGTTGCAGGCTCGCCTGCTGATAGAAGGTGGGTATTACAATCAGGCATTGAGCGTTCTGGCTGGTAAGTCTGAAACCGTTTTTACATCCGTAGCCGACAAGGCCGAATACAATTTTAGACTCGGCAAGGCTTATGATGAGTTAGGAGAAGACAACAAAGCTTTAGGCTATTATAAACGCACGATAGATATTGGAAAAGATGATAAGAGCCAGTTTGCAGCTAGGTCATCACTCCAAATCGGTCGAATATATGAGAAAAATAATAATAAACAGGCGGCCCTTCAATGTTATAATGCCTGTTTAGATATGCCTGTGCAAGACTTCAAAAATTCCATCAAACAGCAGGCTAAAGCTGGTATCAATAGGCTAACAGTACAATAGAGATTGTTTATATGTGTACTGTATTTTAATTCCATTTTAATATTAATGTTAAGCCTAAACGATAATTTTAGCCTGCCTTTTTACGAATGTTTACTTCCCTGACTTAAGATAGCTAAAACCCTTAGCCCGCAAGTGTTTTGCTCAGAAACAGATATTATGTTTTTAGGGGTAGAACAATTGGGGTAACGGCGTTAAATATTCGTCGGAGTTTTTTCCCGTTTCGTCACAAAACGGTTAAAAAACACAAAAAGGGTAAATTATATTTGAAGAATCGAGATAACCATAAGTTTAGGAAAAGTTAAAATCGGGCTGGAATTATGAGCAAATTGAGGTTGGTTTTATTGTTAAAATTCTTAACTTTAAAGCTATCCTAAAATAATAAACAGGTAATGCAGCAGGTAGCTCCTGCAGCAGTTTTACAAAGCGCTAACGTTAAATATGAAGTATACATCAGTTCTCATTTCAGTTATTGGCAGCTTCAGGCTGTCTTTACTGCGCTTACTAAAGGTGCCGCCCCCGGCATCTTCCCCTCCCGCGCTTTGTGTTGTGCGGGTTTCTACGCTACATCCCCGCTTGGTACAACGACAACAACAACACAACGCTTTTTAACTTTTTAAACGATTAAATACCAGATAAATGAAACAATTCAACTATCTCAAACAAATGCTTGCAACGCTGCTGCTTTTCGTAGCTGCAATGCCTGCGTTTGCCACCAACTTCAATGGTACCTATACCATTGGTGGTACCTCGCCTAACTACTCTTCGTTATCGGCGGCTATTGCCGACCTTAACGCCGGTGTGGTTACCGGTCCTACGGTGTTCAACATCCGCGCTGGGTCTTACTCTGGCTCTAGCTGGCAAGGTTTGATTATCAATCCTGCCGGTGTCAGCTCTACCAACACGGTTACTTTCCAGGCAGAAAGTGGTCCTGGTACTGTTACGCTAAGCCCTACAGGTTCATCAGTTTCAAACAACTTCGTGTTCGGTTTGTATAATGCTAACTACATTACTATTAAAGACCTGACATTGAGTAATACTGGTACAACTTATGGTACAGACGTTGATTTCTTAGGTACTTCATCTTACAATACAGTTATCAACTGTATTCTTACTGGTAACACAGGTACTAGTACCAGCAACTACAAAACACGTGTAAATGCTTATTGGGCATCAAACTCATATAGCACTGCTGGTTTTAAAGGTCAAAACAACAAAATATTAAATTGTTCGATGCCTGCTGGTTGCTCTTATGTTGCTTACTTATATGGAGATCCAAGTACAAGACCATCAAATTTTGAAATTTCAGGCTGTCAGCTTAATCCATACTATTATGGTCTTTATGCTTACTACGTGAACGACCTGAAATTTAATAATAACACCATGACCAGGAACTCTGCTTCAACTGGTCAGTATATGCAGTTCTACTTATATGATTGCGATAGCTCTCAGGAAATTAACGGCAATACATTGACTGTTTCTACGGCTGTCAGCAGTTCTCTTTATGCAATGTATCGTTGGTATTGCGATGGTAGTCAAAGCAAAAGACAATCGTTCTCTGGTAATACTTGTAACTATGTTAATAACAGTACTGGTTACTGGTTATATGCTTATTACAACCAATGGGATTCTATTGAAGCCAATACAATCAACTTCACTACAACTTCATCTACTTATGGCTATAACTATTATGCCAACAACTTCTCGATGAAGAATAATACCCTGAACATACAATCTACGTCTTCGGGTACTATTTATATGTTGTATAACTATGGTTACGGTTATGGCAATGGTCATCGCATTATGAACAATACCATCACAGGTACTTCTACTTCATCTGCCAGCCCATTGTTCCTTAACTACTATCTGTCAAACAGTATAGTGAGCGGCAACACAGTATCACTTACATCTACAAATGGTAGTGCATATTCATATATGTTCTACATGACAAACTGTGCATTTACAAATAATATTATTAATGCTACCGGAGCTAGCACTGTTTATGGATTGTATGCCCAAGCTAACGGTAGCACTTATGGTGGCAACATCGTAGCAAATAACAAGATTGTAGCTAAGAATACAGGGTCTGGTACCACCTATGGCCTTTATTACTATTATCCTAACGGTGATAATGTGTACAACAATGCCATTAGTGCTATTCAAACAAACCCTTCATCAACAGGTACCATCTATGGTTTAGCTGTGATGTATCCTTATTATTCTGCTAACTTCTATAATAATACATTCAACGAACAAGGTTCTAACTCTGCATATCACATATCATGGTATTTCTACTATGCATACAATGGTGCTCAGGTGAAGTTTACGAATAACATCTTCAACAGGGCTAATGCAGGCGGTAGTGGTTATCACATGTATATATATGACTACCCTGGTACAGGTTGGGGTGGTACTGACTACCTGTTCGATTACAATATGTTCTATACGCCTACATCATATTTTGCGTATAGTGCATACAGCGGCGCTACTGCATCAAACTACCAAACATGGAGGGCTTCTACTACTCCGCAATTGAACAGGAATGGTTTGTTCTATCCACCTGCATTTAATAGTGGTTCAACAGGTGATGTAACCCCTAATACTGCCAGCTCAGATTGTTGGGCTATGAACGGACGTGGCGTACATATTGCCGGCAACGGTACAGACGTTGCGGGTAACCCACGTGCTCTGGTAACAGGTTCTGGTGCTCCGGATTTAGGTGCTTATGAGTTTACACCTGGTACAGGTGTTTCTGCTCCTTTCGCTACCCCAACTCCTGTTGCACCTGCTGCTGGTATCACTCAATATTATACTTTAGGTTTTGATACTGTGGCAAGCATCGCTTGGGATCCTGCTGCTACTGTTCCGGCTACTGCGCCTACAGTTCAGCAATATTCAGGTGCTGTTGCTCCTTCTATCACAACTGTGAACAATACGTTCATGTATATCTATACAGATATCTTGTCTGCATCTACAGCTAACCACAAAGTAAACTTCTACTATAAAGACCCTCAAATGGGTACTATTGGTGCTGAAGCTTTGTTACACCTTGCTCAGAAAGACGGTTCTAACCCTTGGGTGTTACATCCATTTGGTGTGAGTGGTGCTAATGCAGTGTTGAACTACATCTACTCACCTACTACCAGCTACCTCACTAACTGGGGTTCTTTCACTGGTGCTGACCTCGCAAACAATGCAGGCGCTACTGATATCGCTGCTCCGACAGGTTCTTTCTGCGCAGGTACATTCAATACTGTAGTAAGAATTAAAAATCTGGGTAGCAACACAATTAACAATATCAAATTGCAATACCAGATCAATGGTGGTCCGGTAAATACAATCAACTATACTACGCCTATCAGCTTCAACACCGGCGTTCCGGGTAGCAACGAAGCGCTGATAAGCATTGGTAACTTGACTTTTGGTGCCGCTCCAATCAACATCAAAGCATGGACTACATTGCCAAACGGTGTAGCTGATACTTACGCTCCGGATGATACATTGAATGTAAATATGCGTTCAGCTCTTAAAGGTGTATATACAGTTGGTGGTGTAAGCCCTGACTTTAATACTCCTAAAGATGCGGTTGATGCATTGAATACTGTAGGTGTTTGCGGTGCTGTAACGCTTAACGTTCGCCCTGGTACTTACAACAACCAAAATCTGAAAATTAACGCTATCAGCGGTTCAAGCGCTGCTAATACAGTATTGATGCAATCTGAAAATGGTGTTGCTTCAAGTGTTAATATCACATATACTGTAACAGGTTCTGCTGATAACTTCGTTTTCAACTTCAATGGTGCATCTAACTTTACGTTGCGCAACATGAGCATTACAGCTTATACAAGCAATGCAAGCTACGGTTCTACTATCACAGGTGTCAACGCATCTAACGATACTGTTGATGGCTGTATCATTACCGCACCGTCTATTTCATCATCTTATTCTTCAGCTTTATACTTCAATGGTGCTGGTACATCTGCTAACTGGGTGTTCCGCAACAATACTATCAGTGGTGGTTATTATACTGTATACTGGTATGGTCCTAGCTCTTACTCTCAAAACATCACTTTTGATGGTAATACTGTAACTACTGGTTCTACTGGTTATATGGCTTTCTATCTGTACTACACTTATGGGTTGAAACTGTTGAACAACACTGCCAGCTTAACTGGTCCTTACGGTTACGGTTTGTATAACTGGTATGCTTACGGTTCACCTCAGTTTGTAGGTAACAAGTTCACTAATCTGCCAAATGCTTACTATGGTATGTATATCTATTACTTCCAGGGTATAAGCAATAGTAACAGGGCAAGGTTTGATAACAACGTTTTGTTGTTCTCTTCTCCTTCTGCATCTAATACTAACAACTACTATGGTTTATTGTTGAACTACCCTAGTTATTGTAACATTACTAACAATACAATCGTAGATAGAGGTAACTATTCAGGCTACTACGGTACATACTTGTATACATATTCAATGTACAACGACAGTATCAGAAATAACATCTTCGCTACATTAAGTGCATCTACACTTAACCGTTATGCATATTACTGGTACGATTATCCTGGTTATGCAAACTGGTCTGATTTCAATAACATCTATACTACGTCATCTTCAAACTTTGCGTACACTTACAACGGTACACACTCAAGTTTCGATGCTTATCGCAGTAGCTGGTCTTCTTATGGTTTTGATAAAAACTCTATAAGTTACGATCCGGGTCTTAACCTCACTACAGGTATGCCTGACCCTACAAATCCTAACTCTTGGTCTGTTAATGGTCGTGGTATCCAATTGCCTAACAATACAAAAGATATCGTTAGCAATCCAAGGCCTAATACTGTGGCTGCTGGTGTACCTGACTTAGGTGCTTATGAATTCACTCCGAATGTAGATCCGCCAAACTGTGTTGTTACTCCTGCAATACCTGCTCCTGGTGTTACTCAAACTTATAAGTTTGGTTTCAACCCTGTAGCTACTGTACAATGGAATACTCAGTTGGCACTTACTGCTAACGTTACCGTACAACAATACAGTGGTGCTACACCACCTGCCGGTTATCCAGGTTTTGCTGTAAACAAGTATCCTTACTTCTATACAAAAATGACTCCTGCCGGTACTGGTACTACTTACGATTTCAATGCAACTGTAAACTATTATGATACTTGGTTAGGTACTATTACTTCTGAAGCTAACATGAAAATGGCTGAAAAAGTTGCAGGCTACCCATGGATATCATACAACTCTGCTAACAGTATATCTAACGTTACAGCTAATACATTGTATGCTCCGGGTAACATATCATTCGGTGTTTACACAGGTATAGATGATGGCTTGAATTTCTCTGCGCTGATTAAGGTTACAGGTTCTACTGTACTTTGCTCTGGTAGCAGTGTAACATTGACAGCTGATCCTACATCAGGCGGTTCAGGTACATATACTTATCAGTGGAGCCGTAACGGTACACCAATAACTGGTGCTACTTCAAGTGTTTATGTTGCAACTACTGGTGGCGACTACACAGTAACAATCACAGGTACTGGTTCTCAAACAGCTACATCAGTTCCGGTTAGCATAACAGTTGTTGCTCCGCCAATGGCTCTGATTACAGCTTCAGGTTCTCTTACTTATTGTACTGGTAACAACCTGCAGTTAACAGCTAGCAGTGGTGGTACTAAATATCAATGGGCATTAAATGGTGTTGATATCGCTGGTGCTACTAACTCTACATACAATGTTACTGGTGCCGGTACGTATACTGTTAAGGTATCAAATATTGGTTGCGCGGTTACTTCTACAGCTACTGTAGTAAATGCTGGTCCTATCAATGTTAACCTTGGTCCGGATGTTTCAGGTTGTGAGATCAAAAACCAACCTTATACGCTGGATGCAGGTTACCCTGGTGCTAAATACTTATGGAGCACTGGTGATACTACCCAGACTATTAGTGTAGGTAAAGGTACAGGTACTTATTATGTAACTGTTGATGCAGGTCCTAACTGTAAAGGCACAGATACTGTTCTGACTAACATCTTACCATTGCCTTACGCTACAGGTATCAACTACTTACGCACTGGTGATGATTACACATTCACTCCTGCGGGCGCTGTTGGTGTAAATCAATACTTATGGTTGTTCAGTGACGGTAGCCAAAGCACAGCTAGCTCTGTTACTAAAACAGTCACAGGTAACCTGATAGTGAAACTCATCATCAAAAATGATTGTGGTTCTGATACTATAACAATGGTTAACTGGGCTACTGGCGTATCTAACGTAGCTAATGGTGAAGTGAGCATTAATGTATTCCCTAACCCTGCTAAAGATGTTGTAAACATCAGCATGGAAGGCGCTACAATGCAGGAAATCACCGTAATGAATGCTATAGGTGAAATAGTTTACCGTGGTGATGCTGAAAAGAACAAATCTTTCGACATCAATGTAAGCTCATTCGCAAGCGGACGTTATATGATACGTGCTAATACTACTGCCGGTATTATTACTAAACCGTTCAACGTTCAACGTTAAGGTTCAGTTTAATATCCTGATAATATCCGAAGCCGCTCCAACTGGAGCGGCTTCGTTATTTTTTATATATCCCAACTGGTAAAAAGAAAAGCCGCTATATGCGGCTTAAAATGTTTTGAATTAAGAGTACGTTTTATTTACTTGTTAATGGCAGCATCTATTTTCTGCAGCATATCATTGATGTCTTTCTGCACAAGAGGGCTGCTATCTTCTGTTACCCCATCTGCAGCATAAGTAAGCAGGCACATAGCAACAAAATCCTGGTCGTCTTTGCCTGCATAGTGATTGCGCAAATCAGTGATTTTGTCATCAGCTATTTTAGCTGCTTTCCGTACCATTTCCTCCTCAGAAGCTTTGATTCTGAGCCTGTAACTGCGGCCCGCAAGCCAAACAGTTATAGGTATGAGTTCTTCCTGCTCCATATACATTATGATTGAATGGCTGTATTAGGTTTATGATGCAATAACCTTTTTTGAAATACCAATAAAGTAATTACTCCGGTAGAAATGGCAGCATCAGCAATATTAAAAATAGGTTCAAAAAATACAAATTCACGTCCGCCTAATTTAGGCACCCACATAGGATAATGTGTTTCAATAATAGGGAAGTAAAGCATATCCACTACCTTGCCATGAAACAACTTGCCATATCCCTGCCCCCACGGCACAAACTTAGCTATGTGAAAGCTACTTTCGCTAAATATCATGCCGTAGAAAATACTGTCAATCAGGTTGCCTAAAGCACCCGCCAATATCAGCGAACCGCAAATAATAACACCCTTTTTGTAACCTTTCTTGATAAGCCTTTTTAATAAATAGAAACCAAAGATTACGGCTCCAAGACGGAATAATGTGAGTATAAGTTTTGCTACGTCAGCTTGGCCTAGTTTCATGCCGTAGGCCATTCCTTCGTTTTCAATAAAATGGAGCTTACACCAGTTGCCAATAAGGTTTACCGGCTCGCCGATGTAAAAATGTGTCTTGATATATATTTTAAGTAGTTGGTCTACAAAAATTATAAAGAAGATAATTAATAAAGCATTCCTGTATTTCACGCCTGTATTTTCTGAGGCTCAAAGATACATTCTTGGCCTATTTGTTAGTAAGCTTTTATGCAAAAGCTATCTTAAAGCCTATTTTAGTTTTGACTCAGCCGATTGCAATATCATTTTATCATTGCCATTATTATTATGCAAAAAGGCTACAATATGACACTGTTCAGGTTTCCATACACTGTTGATAGTGTATTTCAGCGTCCTTATATAAACCCTGCCAGCCTCCTTAGTTGTGTATTTATCTAATATTTCACTACCACTTAGTGGGGTTAAGTAATCTCTTAATGTATGCCTGAATGTGTATGCCGTATCTACTGCCTGGAATGGAAAATCCTGGACATCTGTTATAGAATCTTCTGTTATTGCTACTGATAAATACTGCTTCGCAGCAATGTCTGTAGTATAAGCTATGATGACCTGTATGGTAGCCGAATGTGTAGCCTCGTCATACGAACTTTCAATTTTCATATTGGCCGGACTATTTACATTCAGCCTGCTATTTATGAAATTGGCCCATTGAGTATAATCGTTTTGCAAAATTGAGCCATTATTCATAGCCCTGTCAATTCCTGCAGCGGGGAGGTTGCCTAACCCAGGATAAAACATTTTTGCAAGGTCTGTACCCTTCTGTGTCCTCAGGTCATACTTATGCCCTACAGCGGGTGCATATAAAATAGCTGTATTGTACGTGTGATGAGCTATGATATGCAGCCGGTCAGGGTTGTTATTGGATATATTAACTAACAATTTTGTTGCCGCAGGACAATTGGTGCATTGTGCGCCTGTAAAATCTTCTATTAAAATATGACGGGGTCTTTGTAATTCTTTTGTTGCTAAATAGGTAGTATCTATAATAGTTTCTTGTGTAGCAAGATTTATCATAGGTCCTTTTTCTTTGCAGGAATAGAAGAGAGATGTGATAGTTAAAGCAAGTGATGTAGTTACAAATTGTTTCATAAGCATAAATATTAAGGGAGGTATAGTATTACTATACCTCCCTTAAGTTAAGCATTTAATATTAAAATCTATTTCAATGCAGTCTGTACTGATTGCTGTACTGTCTTGTCCGAGCCATCATTGTTGTTCAGAATGGCTATGATATGGAAATTCTCCGGTTTGCCGTCAGGCCATTTAGGTATGCTGCCAAGTGTATATTTAAATGTACGCATATACACCCTACCGGCTTCTTTAGTGGCATATTTGCTCAGTATCTCGTCGCCGCCTACACCGGTAAGAACATCGCGCAATGTATGTGAGAATTCATATACACTATCTTCTTCTCCAGGTTTAGCTTGCCAGTCTATCATAGAGTCTTGGGTAATAGCTACTGTAAGGAATTGTTTGGCTGTAACAGCTTTGGTATATGCTACTGTTACTACGATAGTAGCTGTTTTTGTGCCTGGATCATAAGAGCTGGTAACATTCATATTAGCATTGCTGGCTAAGGCCAACTGTGAGTTGATAATACTGGCCCAGTCGCTCTTATCTAAAATAGTGCTGCCACCTTTGCTTACCCTGTCTATACCTGCTACCGGAATGCTGCCGATACCCGGATATACTAAGTCCGCAAGTTGCGTGCCTTTATCTGTTTGAAAAACATATTTGCTTTTGCCTATTACTGGCCCGAAAATCACACCGTTCTTTTTGATGTGCATGGATATAACATTGATGCGGCCTATTTTATCAGGTTGTGCTGCAATATTTTCTATTGTAACAGCTGCTGCAGGGCAGTTAGTACAATCTGCACCTGTAAATTCCTCTACTAACACATTTCTGGGCTTGGCAGTTTCTACAGCAGCCAGGTAGGTGGTATCTGATGCAGTTGTATTGCCAAAGTTGATAAGAGGTCCTTTTTCTTTACAAGAGCCTAACGCCAGCACCGCAATCGTACCCGCAAATAAACCAATCCTTTTCATCGTTTATATAATAGTTTAATCCCGCTAATTTAATTAAACTGAATGAATTAGCCCCATA
This sequence comes from Bacteroidota bacterium, assembly GCA_018267965.1. Taxonomy (GTDB): domain Bacteria; phylum Bacteroidota; class Bacteroidia; order Chitinophagales; family Chitinophagaceae; genus Polluticoccus. Next base: position 902,601 of record JAFDXK010000002.1, read on the forward strand.
AAATGACAATTCAGTTAACTTTACCGCATTAAATGTGGCAATATGGAAGAAAGTAAAAGGCAGAAACAGGTAGGTCAGCTGGTGATGGAGGAAATGAGCGATATCTTTCAAAGGGAGGGTATTAATATCGTTGACGGTGGAATGGTATCTATTTCTAAGGTAATGGTAACCCCCGATTTACTAGAGGCAAGGATATATCTATCGCTTTTTCAGGTGAAAGACCCTGAAAAGTTGATGCATAGTATTAGAGAACGCACAGGCGAATTGAGAAAGCATTTAGGTCAGCGTGTCAGGAACCAACTACGCCGTGTACCCGAATTAGTTTTTTTTAATGATGATACGCTCGACTACGTTTTCAAGATGGAAGAGATATTTAAAAAAATAGAGGAGGAACGTAAAGCAAAAGAAAACCCCGGCAAAGAATAATGAACCGATTACTGGTATGGCAATTGGCATGGCGGTATATGAGGGGCAAACGCTCTCGTAACATAGTGCCTGTCTTAGCACGTATCAGTATGGTGGCAATAGCGGTAGGCAGTTGTGCTATGATTATCCTGCTGTCCGTATTTAATGGCTTTGAATACATAGTAAAAGATATGTACAAAGCATTTTATCCCGACATCAAGATTACTGCAGAGAAAGGAAAATTTTTCACTCCCGGCAATGGTGTATATGCAAGTATTAAAAACATCAATGGCGTTGTAGCCTATACCAACGTAATTGAGGATAATGTGTTTCTGAAAAGCGAGGACGACCAACGTGTGCCTACGCTTAAGGGCGTTGATGCCAACTACTTTGTAGTGAATGATGTCAAGTCTTATATAGTCGAAGGGAGCGATTCTGTAAGCTCTGGTGAATTACCAACAACTATAGTAGGGCAGCGCTTGATGAATGAATTGGGTTTAGACCCGAATAACGTTTTCAGCAACGTAATGCTCTATTATCCTAACCCTTCATCTTCGGGCAATGCAACTGACCTGTCAGCGTTTCAATCATTGAAGCTGCGGGCAGATGGCGCTTTTAAGGTGCAGGATGAGTTTGACGAAAAATACATGTTAGCCTCATTGTCGTTAGCACAGCAGTTGTTTCATGCAGAGGGCAAATACTCATCTATAGAATTGAAACTCGATAAGAATGCCGATGCTGATAACATAAAAGCACAATTGCAAAATCAATTAGGCGGTGCATATCATATTGAAACTCGTTTTGAGCAGAATAAAACCATCTACATGGTAATGCGTACAGAAAAATGGGCACTGTATGCTATACTGTTAATGGTATTGATAATTGCATCATTCAATATGGTGGGAGCATTGTCATTACTGGTGTTGGAAAAAGAAAAAGACATCGCAACACTCAAAGTAATTGGCGCACAGAATATCAATGTCAGAAGCGTATTTCTTGCCGAAGGTATTTTATGGGCACTAACTGGAGGCCTTATAGGATTAATATGCGGCACACTCATAGCCTTAGGTCAGCAACATTATCACTGGATAAAGTTGCAGGGAGCTTATGTAATAGATTCCTATCCCGTGCACTTTAAGCTGTCAGATTTTCCGTTGGTAATACTTACTATTATACTCATAGGTTTGCTTGCAGCATTCTATCCTGCACGCAAAGCTATGAAGGTAGATACATCAGGCTTAAGAAGTAATTAACCTACATTTTTTCAGGCAACGCAATACCCAGTAAATTCATGGCATGACGCAATACTTGTGCTGTCATAACGATAAGCATCAAACGGAGTTGCTTTTTCTCTTCATTCTCGGCTTTGCTGATGCTATGCTCGTCATAGAATGAATTGAATTGCTGTGCCAATGCAAAACAGTAATTACAAAGCAGCGAAGGATTATATTCAGTAGCTGCATTTTCTAATATCGAAGGATATTGCTCTAATGATACTGCCAGTTTCTTTTCAGCAGGCGTTATGTCTTGCGTCAGTTTGAAAGAAGCAAAAGTATCTTTTGCAGGCACAAGAGGCATGTTCTCTTTACGCAGTATAGAGCAGATACGTGCATGGGCGTACTGTATAAATGTTGCAGTAAACCCGTGCAGGTCTATCGACTCTTTCGGGTTGAATATCATTTTCTTTTTAGGGTCTACACGCAGCAGGTAGAATTTCAATGCACCCATACCGATAGTAGTATAGAGTTTGTCTAATTCTTCTTGCGTAAAACCTTCTGTCTTGCCTGCTTCTTCGGTTTGTTGCTTCGCCATGCTCGCCATCTCATCCATCATATCATCAGCATCTACAACAGTACCTTCACGGCTTTTCATACGCCCGCTGGGCAGTTCTACCATACCGTATGACAGGTGGTAGATACCATCGGCACAAGGTTCCCCCATTTTTTGCAAAATGAGTTTCAATACCTGCATGTGGTAGTTCTGTTCATCAGCTATCACATAGATAGATTGTTCAAGCCCACCACAGTCATTATATTTCAGTTGTGCAGTACCTAAGTCTTGTGTCATGTACACAGATGTACCATCGCTACGCAACAGTAACTTTTGGTCAAGGCCGTCAGCGGTCAGGTCTATCCATACACTGCCATCTTCTTTTTTGAACAAAACGCCCTTCTTCAATCCCTCTTCTACAAGGCTTTTACCTAACAGGTAGGTATTGCTCTCGTAATACATCTTATCAAAATCAACCCCCAGCCTTTTATACGATTTATCGAATCCTTCATACACCCAACCGTTCATTTTCTCCCACAGGCTATATACTTCCTTATCTCCCGCTTCCCATTTGCGCAATAGCTCCTGCGCTTCTTTCATAATAGGCGCTTCTTTCTCTGCCGTTGCTTCCGCCACGCCTTCTGCCACCAGTTTGGCTACTTCTTCTTTGTATATGTCGTTAAACTTCACATAGTAGTCACCTACAAGGTGGTCTCCTTTAATGCCCGTGCTTTCAGGTGTAGCACCATTAGCATAGCGCATCCATGCTATCATCGACTTGCAGATATGTATACCCCTGTCGTTGATGAGGTTGGCTTTTACCACATCATAACCATTTGTTTTCAGCACATTGCTCATCGCATATCCCAAAAAGATATTACGCATATGCCCGAAGTGCAGCGGCTTGTTTGTATTAGGCGAAGAATATTCCACCATCACCTTTTTGTTGTTCTTTTCTTTTACGCCGAAGCTGGTATTATTATATGTAGCTGTCAGGAAATTTGCCCAATAGCTATCCTTTATCGTCAGGTTCAGGAAACCACTTACTATAGCATAAGACGTAAACAGCTCATTATTGGCAACTAAATAATCACCCAATTGCTTACCCAACTCATCCGGTTTCATTCGCAATGACTTCACAAAGGGGAATAATACCACGGTATAATCGCCCTTGAACTCAGGTTTGGTCTGGTTAACGGTAATTTGTGAAGGCTGTATGTCAGCTTGGGGGAACAAGCTTTTAAGTGCCTGTTCTGCTGCTATCTTTATTTGGGCTGCTATTGTCATTGGTTAAAACCTATCTAAGGCTGCAAAAGTAATTAATGTAAAGGATTGAATTGATAGAAGAGATATAGAGGGGATAAAAGAGATAAGGATATTACATAGATTTGATTAATGAGTTACAAACAGCTTGAAGTATGGCAATCTGCAAGAGATATTTCTATTGCTATTCACAAGATGACGATGGTATTGCCAAAATTCGAAATGTATGAAACAGGTTCGCAAATAAGGCGTTCCAGTAAATCAGTTCGGACAAATATTGTTGAAGGTTACGGAAGACGTGAGTACAAGCAAGAGTTCATTCGATTTATCATTTTTGCGATTGCATCAAACGAAGAAACAATTGATCACTTGGAAACATTATTTGAAACTGGCTCTTTAACTGATGAGTCGACGTATAAAGAATTGCATAATAAGATATATGTATTGAGCAAGCAACTAAATAACTTTTAGAGTCTGTAAAGCGAAATCACAATAGTAATAGGCAATAAATTGTATTTTTTATAATTTAATAAATCGTTTTACAATATTACCTATCCAAACTATCTTTTCAGTCCCTCCCATCTTTTCTATCCATTCAATCTTTTTTATCTCTTAAATCATCAATCATAAATAAAAATTACTATCTTTGCCGTCCGAAAAAGTGTAGTTTATATTAAATATTGATGCAAATGTCTCATTTAACAGCTGAAAAGAAGGCAAACATTTTTAAAACCTACGGTGGAACAGAAAAGAACACAGGTTCTATCGAAGCACAAATAGCTGCTCTTACAGAGCGTATTAACCATATTTCAGGTCATCTGAAAGACAACAAAAAAGATTTCTCTACTCAACGTGGTCTGATGACCTTAGTTGGACAGCGTAAACGCCTGTTGCAATACATGAGCCGTACAAACCTTAATGGTTACCGTGCGCTTATCGAGAAGCTCGGCATCCGCAAATAAATTTCTCATACTATTCCCAGCCCCGATGGTTGGGAATAGTTTTTTATGTACACATCTAATTTTTTATTATGATTCCAAAACCCATTTCCGTGTCCTTCAAATTGGACGATGGGCGCGAGATAAGCCTGGAAACAGGCAAAATGGCCCGCCAGGCAGATGGTTCTGTCGTGGTTCGTATGGGCAACTGTATGATTCTCGCTACTGCTGTAGCTAATCCCGAACCTAAACCGGGACAATCTTTCTTTCCGCTGACTGTTGATTATCAAGAAAAGTTCGCTTCTGCCGGACGCATACCGGGTTCTTTCTTCAAACGCGAAGGCCGCCTGAGCGATTATGAAGTTTTAATATCTCGTTTGATAGACCGCGCATTGCGCCCTTTATTCCCTGACGATTACCTGTGCGAAGTACAGGTGCTCGTTACATTAATATCAAGCGACCCTGAAGTAATGCCTGATGCATTGGCATGTTTGGCTGCTTCTGCGGCTATTGCTGTTTCTGATATTCCTATACAGGAGATCATTTCTGAAGTTCGTGTAGCTCGTATCAACGGCGAATATGTAATTAATCCTACCCGTACACAGTTGAAAGATGCGGATATGGATTTCATCATCGCTGCTACAGAGAAAAACATCATGATGGTGGAAGGCGAATCGAAAGAATGCCAGGAAGCCGATGTTGTAAAAGCTATCGAATTAGGTCATGCTGCTATACGTCAACAAATCAAAGCGCAGGAACAATTGCGCGATATGAAAGGTGTTGCCGGCAAACGTGAATTTACATTGCCTTATAAAAACGAAGACCTTGCAAAATTCATCGAAGGCTTCGCTTCTGAAAAAATATTGAAAGTTGCAAAGGGTGCGTTGAACAAACAAGAACGCAAAGACGCATTCAAAGCAATACACGAAGAGTTCAAAGCACTGATTGTTGCTAACGAAGATGGTACAACAACAATTACAGGTTATGCAACACCTGTAACTGCTGAAGACTTGGCGTTGTTAGGTGGTATCTTCCACGATTTGGAAAAAGAGATCATCCGCAACATGATGCTGAACGACCGTGTGCGTCTTGATGGACGTGGCCTTGAAGATGTTCGTGTGTTGACGCTCGAAACAGATTTGTTGCCTTCACCTCACGGTTCTGCATTATTCACCCGTGGTGAAACACAGTCGTTAACTACCGTTACACTCGGTACTAAAGAAGATGAATTGCTGGTAGAAAGTGCTGCAACATCCGATTACAAAAAATTCATACTCCATTATAACTTCCCTCCGTTCTCTACAGGTGAAATTAAACCGATGCGTGGCCCCGGCCGTCGCGAAGTAGGTCACGGTAATCTGGCAAAGCGTTCATTGGAACAAATGATGCCAAAAGGCGAAGCATGGCCTTATACTGTACGTGTAGTATCTGATATCCTCGAATCTAACGGTTCATCTTCAATGGCTACTGTTTGCGCAGGTTCTATGGCGTTGATGGATGCAGGTGTGCCAATGCCTAAGCACGTAAGTGGTGTGGCAATGGGCTTGATATCAGGCAAAGACAAAAAGTATGCAATCCTTACCGATATCCTCGGTGATGAAGACCATCTTGGTGATATGGACTTTAAAGTTACCGGCACACGCGATGGTATCTGCGGTATCCAGATGGATATTAAAGTAGATGGCCTGAGCATGGACGTAATGATGCAGGCTTTAGAACAGGCGCGTCGCGGGCGTTTGCACATCCTCAATGCGATGTACGAATGTATCCCTGCTGCCCGCCCTGAACTGAAACCTCACGCTCCGCGTATCGAACAAATAAATGTAGACCGCGAATTCATCGGTGCTATTATTGGTCCTGGTGGTAAAATAATTCAGGAAATCCAACGCGAAACAGGTACAACCATTTCTATAGAAGAAGTGAATGACCGTGGCGAAGTGAAAATATTCTCTTCTAATAAAGAAGCTATCGAGAAAGCATTGGCTTGGATTAAAGGTATCGTTGCTGTTCCTGAAGTTGGTGCAGAGTACGAAGGCGTAGTAAAAGGTATCCAAACCTTTGGTGCGTTCGTAGAATTCCTGCCTGGCAAACAAGGTTTGCTACATATTTCTGAAGTAAGCTGGAGCCGTTTAGATTCTTTAGATGGTGTGCTGAAAGAAGGCGATAAAATACGTGTGAAGCTGATAGGTACAGACCCTAAAACGGGTAAACTGCGCTTGAGCCGCAAAGTATTGATGCCGAAACCTGAAGGTTATGTAGAACCTGAAAGGCGCGAACGCAGCGACCGTGGCGATAGGAACGACCGTGGTGGCGACCGCAGGCATGGTGGTGGTGACCGCAGAGGTGGAGACAGGGATCGTGGACCGCGTCGTGATGACCGTGGCCCACGCGAAAACCGTCCTCGCCGCGAACATCATAACAACGGTGGTGACCAACCACAGGCACAACAAGAGCCGCAAACACCTGCAGCAGATGATGCAGATTTAGCACTATAATAATTGAAGTTTGTAAATAATGAAAGCCCTCGCAATAGCGGGGGCTTTGTATTTTATGCTACGCTTATCAAATCATAATGTTCAGTAGCAAGAGCATACTGATTAAGCCACTCATCAATCGATACTATTTTTACTTCACCAGTAGTTTTATGCTGCACTTGTATCTTAGAAATTTTACTTCTCAGCAGAACTTTCATTTGTAGCATTTGCATTTGGAGTATTTCATTTGTTTTTTCAGAATTGGAAGCACTAGTTTCTAGTAACTTTATGATTTCAGGAACTTTCCAATACCATAGTATTATCATTCGTCCTATAAAAAGCAAGAATACAGATAATACTATAACTCCAAGTAAATTAATTACGTTCATAAGTAGGCGGGATTTAGTTTTAGACTTAAATGTATAATTTCTTCTTTATTATTCATTGTCCCAACCTGCAAAGCCATTAGTCAAGTTTTCCTACCTCACCATCAACTCCATCTTGTAGCCATACACCTTTTGATGAAAGAAGTACGAAGCTCCTAGCAATACTAAAAACACGATTGGTGCTGTAGGTGGTGTATGAGTTGCTATATGTGTCCACGCAGCACCTATTAAGGTAAATGTAAAGCCTGCATATGCCCATTCTCGTAGTTTGGCAGACCATGGGTTAAGTAACGCCAACGCACCCGTTAGCTTAGCTATGCCCAGTATATTTACAAAATAAACAGGGTAGCCCAGCATACTAAAACCCTTCATCAGTTCGGGGTTATGTGTCAGGTACATCATACTGCTCATTAAAAAACCTAAGGACACAAATCCCGTTGTTGCCCAATACAAAATCTTATCTCTTTTCATTGCTTTTTGTTTAGAATGCAAACTTCCATACATTTGATATACTTTGTATAGTACTATACTTTAGTATACTAGTATACTAAAGGAAACCGATATACAAGAGTATAGCAGGTGTTTTATGATAAAGACAAAACAGAACGAAACGGAAGACTGCCAGGTAAACCATGATGAATGCGGTAGGCATATTATGGCTGTGCGCGATGCATTGGATATATTAAACGGCAAGTGGAAGCTGCCGATTATTATATCGCTTATCTATGGGGATAAGCGCTTTAAAGAAATGGAACGTGATATCGAAGGCATTACAGCCAAGATGCTTTCTAAAGAATTGAAAGACCTGGAAGTAAACCAGTTGGTAAAGCGAACAGTGTATGATACTATGCCGGTAACTGTTGAGTACAGCCTGACAGATTATGGCAAGACACTTAAAAAAGTAATAGGCGAATTGCATAATTGGGGTACCAATCATCGTAAGCGTATCATTGGTAAACGGTAACTTCCATTGATACAAATATCAGTACGGATGCTTAGTGTCTGTGTATGTTATAGTTTATCGACCTCCTTTCTTATATTGTAATATGGAAATGGATAACACCCCCGAACACGAACACCATATACAGGAAGAGTATGTGTCGTTATACTACGCATCAATCGGCAACAGGTTTGTCAACTGGCTCATTGATTTGTTGATATATTATTTGCTCGTTTTTATAGCTTTTTTTATAATCGGTATCATACTGGTATCATCATCACCAGCCACCTATGAGTGGATAATCAGCGAAGAATTTAGTGCAAAGCTTGCGCAGGTGCTGATAAGTATCATAGTGTATCTGCTTTACTATGTAACATTAGAAGGAGCAACCAAAGGCCTCACTATCGGAAAACTGGTTACCCGAAACAGGGCAGTGCGCGAAGACGGAACACATATCACATGGGGTATAGCTTTTAAAAGAAGTTTGTGCAGAATAATTCCGTTCGAAGTATTTTCTGCGCTTGGAGGAACACCATGGCATGATAGTATTACCAAAACTACTGTTATAAAGAGATAACAGGCCTGTTACAAGTGTTTAACCTTGCCTTAATACCTGCACTTTGCAGTAATAAATTACCTTTGCAGCAAATCCATAATTGATAATGTCCGCAGCACAAGCACGTCCGTCTTTACTCACTCGCGCAGTGAACAGGGTGAGAAGATATGTTTTCATGAACTATGGATACCCTAAAGCTATAGGCGAACGCATCTCTAAGCACTATATCAAAAAATTCCTGCCTGCAAATCCTGTAATCATTGATTGCGGTTCTTACGATGGCGGTGATTCTATTGAATGGGTGAAAGCAGCTAATGCGCAAATGCACGCATTTGAACCCGTGCCCAGGCTTTATGCACAGTTAATTAAAAATATAGCACCTTATAGCAAAAACATCAAGTGTTATACCGTAGCGCTCAGTAATGAGAATGGCAAAGCAAAGTTTTTTGTAAGTGAAGGCAAATCAGATGGCTCCAGTTCGTTGTTACAACCCAAAGAACATTTGATAGACCACCCGAGCGTCACCTTCGATGAATCTATTGAAGTAGATACCATGACGCTGGACAGTTGGGCAGCTAAATACAATGTGCCAAAAGTAGATATGCTGTGGCTGGATATGCAGGGCTTTGAATTGCATATGCTCAAAGCATCAAAAGTGATTCTTGATACCGTTAAGGTCATACATACAGAGGTGAGCCTGAAGGAGACCTACGAAGGGGTAGGGCAGTACAACGAACTGAAAGATTGGTTGGCAACAAAAGGATTCAAAGTGCAACTGGAGTGCATCCCCGATGGCTATGATATGGGCAATGTATTGTTCGTACGACAATAAGCATATAGAGTTGTGAAGTACCTGTTATACATAATACTCCTGCTGTCACTGGCTAACAATGCATTTGCACAGCATATGCCTCGTCCTGCATCACCTGAAGTGTTAGCCGCATTAGATTCTGCAAGCCGCCGTCAGAAAGAAGATAGTTATCTAAGCTATTTGGAGAAAGCAGCACAACTCGCAACAGATATTGAAGACTATTATGGCAATGCATTAGCCAACCAGCGCATCGGCAGTTATTATTTTTCACGCGATGCACATAAAGCTATTGCTTATCAAAAGAAAGCATCCGAATATTTCTTCAAAGCAGAAGATGCTAAAATGGTGGCTATCTGTATGCACAATATTGGTTTCATCTACGATGAACAACTGCATAATACAGACAGCGCAATAGAAGCAATAGACGCAGCAATCTACCTCCACAAAAAATTGAGAGACACACTCGAGTTTGCCAATATGTGCAAATACAAAGGCGCACTTGTGGCGCGCAAAGGTGATTTTACCGAAGCCAAACGTCTTATCAACAAAGCCATCCTGTATTTCGGGTACAAAGATTATAAACAAGGTATTGCCGTGTCATGGTACGACATGGCATTTGTATATGTAGATGCTATGCAAATGGATTCGGCTTTATATTATGCCAAACAGGCAAAAGCATTTTGGAAAACAAACAATACACCATCCAGGGTATTTGGCATCAACAATAGTCTTGTAGAATGGCACATGAAATTGCATAAATCACCTCATGGTGATAATACAATTCCCGATCTGCTGCAGGAAAACGAAGACATCCTTAAAACAGAAAACATTTACTGGAAGGATAGGTCACAGCATTATAAAAATGCTGCCAGATATGCACACCAAACCAAAGCACCAAGGGAAACATGGTATAGAGAAGCCAATCAGCATTTAATGGATAGCCTCAAAGCCAAAGGCATTAAAACAGAATAAATTTTATAGTCACGTTCATCGTGATATTATTTTTCCCCCTTTGAAGGGGGATAGGGGGTGTTTTATAAGTTCCTTCTTTGTCATACCATTGTACAAAGATTGTCAGAAGATTTAATGTCCTTGTTTTGGCATAATCTATGCTGTAACTTAGAATACAACCACCAATCTATGAAATATACCATCCCCTTGTTGCTGCTCTTTGCATTGGCATCTTGTAAGAAAAAGACATTGGAACCAGATAGTGTGAAGATCATCTCTGAGTACAAACTGCATTATATCTATACAAATGGTTTGATGACAAAAGAATACAAGTATAATGATAAAGGTGTCGCAGATCAGGTTGTCAACTACTATTACTACAAGCCTTTTCATGGTGTTGGCCCGCTTACAACAGCTACAGTCACGGATAACTATGAATACGATAAACAGTTAAGAGTGGTGAAAGTATACAGCGGACAACCGGGTGCTTCCTATCAGACATATAATTATTACGGCAGCTCACGTTATCCTGCTACCAGGTATAACAGTAGTTATGCTACACCTATGGAAGAGTTCTTCTACAGCGGAAAACTGTCTGTATTGAAAGAGTATGATGTTAATAATAAGTTGATATCCACCAATAGTTACTACTACAACACTATTGGCAACCTTACCAAGATGGTTATTCAATATTATCCCGATACGATAGGAGGTACACCTGGGTTTCTTTATACTGAGAAAATTGTGTACGATTATCTTAAGTACGATAATGCTAATAACGTTGCTTATGCAATGCCGGGTATCAATGTGCTGACTAAAGATGTAAACGTATCAACTAATAACCCATTGGAGTGGGAACAAAGGATATACTCTACAGGAGGTGGCGTCAACTACTACAAACAGAATACTACCTACGAATATAACAGTGGCAATTATCCTGTAAGGGCAATAACGGGTAATGATACTGTTACCTATACCTACGATAAATAAATAGCATTTCTTTTTACTTTTGACTTTATGTCAAACAGTATCAAAAACTGGAACGAAGACGAACGCCCCCGTGAAAAAATGCTTTTAAAAGGTGCAGCAGCACTTTCTGATGCAGAGTTGTTAGCCATACTCATATCCAGTGGCACAAAAGAAAAATCTGCACTTGATCTTGCCCGCGATATTTTAGGCCTCGCACATAATAATCTTCACGAACTGGGCAGGCTTACTGTGCCCGAACTGCAACAAACCAAAGGCATCGGCGAAGCCCGTGCCATCACCATTGCTGCAGCACTAGAAATAGGCCGTCGCCGTCAGATGGGTGAGGCATTGCAGCGCAATTCAGTTACCCAAAGTAAAGATGCTGCAGATATAGCCATACCCCTCATGCGCGATTTAAGCCACGAAGTGTTTTGCGTGTTCTACCTCAATCAATCCAATAAAATACTCAGGCACGAGATTATCAGTAGTGGCGGCCTAACAGGCACAGTGGCAGATATCCGTATGATGCTCAAAAATGCCGTGCTACAGAACGCCAACAAACTGATAGTGGCACACAACCACCCTTCCGGAAACCTCAAGCCCAGCCACGCCGATATAGAGCTGACCAAAAAGCTGAAAGATGCCGCCGAATTCATGGATATTAAATTATTAGACCATTTGATAGTGGCAGGAACAAATTACCTGAGCATGGCAGATGAGGGTATGCTATAGTGGCTCTTTATCAGTATATTGCAATCGCTCTGTAAAAAATATATTACAAATTATTTACAGGTAGTCCTCGATGTTAAAAATAGGTGTATTCGGTGCCGGTCATTTAGGCAAGATTCATATACAGCAGTGGAAGGAAATTCCGGGTGTTGAGCTGGTTGGTTTTTTCGATCCTGATGATGACAATGCTGCATCAGCTATTCAGCAATACAATATTCCTCGCGTTACTAATGCCGATGATTTGATTCAATCTGCCGATGCTTTGGATATCGTTTCAACTACCACCACACATTACGAAATAGCAAAGAAATGTTTGCTGGCAAGTAAGCACGTATTTATAGAAAAACCTTTGGCCAATACTTTGGAAGAAGGCCGCGAACTGGTGAAGTTGGTAAAAGAAGCTAATGTAAAATGCCAGGTAGGTCACGTAGAGCGTTACAATCCCGCATTCCTGTCTCTGGATGAAGAAGCATTGCAACCTATGTTTATTGAAGGGCACAGGTTAGCGCAGTTCAATCCGCGTGGCACAGATGTTTCTGTGATATTGGATTTGATGATTCATGACATCGACATCGTTTTACACTTGGTGAAATCTCCCGTGCGTCGCATATCTGCAAGCGGGGTGTCTGTTATCAGCGAAACCGCCGATATAGCCAATGCACGTATCGAGTTCGACAACGGTTGTGTGGCAAACCTTACAGCCAGTCGTATATCACTGAAGAAAATGCGCAAACTGCGTTTATTCCAGCGGGATGCTTATATCAGTGTAGACTTCCTGGATAAGAAAACTGAGATAGTGAGATTGAAAGAGCCCGGTGCTACCAAAGGTATGTTTGATATGCCTATTGATATGCCTAATGGCGACAAGAAAATCATTTCTATTCAACTGCCTGAGGTTACCCCGTCTAATGCCATACGCAGCGAATTGGCTGAATTTGCCGATGCTATAAAAAATGACAAACTTGTGAGAGTGAGTGTATATGATGGCTTCCAGGCTATGGATGTAGCCCATCAGGTGCTTAAGAAAATGAGCCTTCACAACGAATTACATAACGTTTAGCACAATAATTGCTTATAGATTACAGAGGTACACAGAAGTTTTAATGATGAAGAGATTAGTTCCATTTGCAGTGGTTGTGCTCTGCTGCTATGTATTACAAGGTTGCAATATCATCAACCCCGCAGAAAAAGTACCTACTTATTTCAGGGTTGATTCCATTACCGTAAAGAAGACTGACCCCAGCCGTACGGGCAGTGTCAGTAGCAAGATTAACAGTATATGGGTATACCAGAATAATGATATTATTGGGGTATACGAATTACCTGCCACCGTGCCGGTGCCCCTTGATAATGCTACTACTATTAGGCTGGCACCTGCCATCTCTGTTAATGGCTTAAAAAACTATCAGAATATTTATCCTTATTACACCTTCGATACGTTTGTGCTCAATCCCGCCCCCGGCAAAATCATTAATCATAATGCTGTAGTACAATACACAGATGTATGTAAGTTTCAATGGCGTGAAGATTTCGAAACCGGCAATGGCTTTGTAAAGTATGATGCTACTAATGCCAATGATACTACAGTAGTTCGGGTAACAGACCCTTCAATGGTATTTGAAGGCAGTGCGGCAGGCTATATTTACCTGGATGGTTATCATACTTCATCGCAAAACATTACCAGCTTTAGCAATCCTTTCCCTATTAGTACAGGTGAGTCTTATGTGGAACTGAACTATAAATGTAATGTTGATTTTTCAATAGGCTTACTCACCACCAAAAGCGGAGACGTAATATATAATCCCAGTATCTCTTTTGTTAAAGCTAAAGAAAGCTGGAATAAAATATACATCAGTTTGTCAAGCTTCGTTGGTCAATACCAGTCTACCGGTTACAGGCTGATGATAACTGCAAAACTGCCTGATGGACAATCAACGGGTTATGTATTATTAGACAACATAAAAGTGATATCGAACTAAAAGAAACATGCTGACCCCTGCAAAGAAAAAAGCAATTCGTCAGTTAGTAGCTGCAGATTATTTTACAGCTACGGTGTCCTGGTTGGTGTTTTGGGCATATCGCCACACCTTGCTGGAGAACGCTACTTTTTTCAATTCACTACATACACTGCAGGTCAGAGATTATATCATTGGTATTGTTGTTATACCGTTTTGCTGGCTGTTTTTATACATGCTGTCAGGCACCTATTTCGACCTCTACCGCAAATCAAGGCTCAATGAAATTAACCGTACACTGATATCCTGTATATTGGGTACAGTATTCCTGGCATTATTTGTTTTTTCTAATGATGCCAAAGATTACTCCTACTTTATTCGCATGACAGGCCGTTACCTGCTCATACATACAGCTTTCACTTTGTTCGTCAGGTTATGGATACTGAACCATGTAAAAGCCAATCTTATTAAGGGTAAAGTGGGTTTCAATACGCTCATCATAGGAGGCAATCAAAAAGCCATCGATATATATCAGCAGATGATCAAAAGCCCTAAGGCATTGGGCAACATTTTCAAAGGCTTCATTTATTCAAACCTTGAGTCTGCCAATGGTATGAGCAAATACCTGACACAACTGGGGCATTTGTCAGAATTGGAAGATATCATTGATAGAAACGAAATTGAAGAAGTGGTAGTTGCCGTCGATTCGTCAGAACACTACTTGCTCGAGAATATCTTAACACGCCTTAGCTATCGCCCTGTTGTGGTAAAAGTATTGCCTGATTTATACGATATCATTTCGGGTTCGGTAAAAACCAGCAACGTGTATGATGCTGTACTGATACACATCCACCCGGACCTGATGCCCGATTGGCAACGTGTTTGTAAACGCACGTTGGATATAGTTGCATCTTTATTCGCACTCATTATTTTGTCTCCTATATGCTTGTTTGCTGCGTTAAAGGTTAAACTCTCTTCACAGGGTCCTATCATTTATAAACAACAACGCATAGGTTTGTTCGGCGCTCCGTTTTATATATATAAGTTCCGTTCGATGTATGTAAATGCTGAGGTCAACGGTCCTGCATTATCTAGCAAAGAGGACGCACGCATCACACCATGGGGCAAGTTCATGCGTAAATGGCGTATAGATGAACTGCCGCAATTCATCAACATCATTAAAGGAGATATGTCGCTTGTTGGTCCACGCCCTGAGCGCAAACATTTTATCGATATCATTAGCCAAACACATCCGCACTATAAATATCTGCACAAAGTAAAGCCCGGCCTTACTTCATGGGGTATGGTGCAATATGGTTATGCCGAAAATGTAAGTCAGATGCAGGAACGTATGAAGTACGACCTGCTTTATATCGAGAACTGTTCACTGGCGCTCGATATCAAAATCATGCTTTACACCTTAATGGTGATCTTCCAGGGACGTGGGAAATAACATCCCGTTATTTACGTTCAGGTATTCCAGTGCTTCTCCTACAATAAAGAAACTTCCTGTTATTAATACTGCATCATTCTGATTTACTGCATTGCGTGCCGACATTACAGCATCAGCTACTGACTTGTAGGTATTGCCATTCAATCCTACGGCATCTGCTTTCTTTTTTAATTCAGATGCAGGCAAAGCACGTTCTATATTAGCATTGCAGAAATAATAAGTGTCGTTTTTAGGCAACAGGTTCAATACTGCATCTATATCCTTATCCTTCACAAAACCAATAACAATGTGTTTGGATTCAGCATTCACTTTTTCCCATTGCGATACTACTTCAGTAATACCTGCAATATTGTGCCCCACATCTGCTATCATTAGCGGATGATGGTGCAGTATATCCCAACGCCCGTGCAAGCCTGTTAGTTTCTTTACTTTCGATAATGCACGTTGTGTAGATGCAAAAGGTATGTTCCACTGCCCGCCTGCTGTGAGTATATCTATTGCAGCCAATACGGTTTTGATATTATGATATTGATACGAACCTTGCAGGTCAGCGCTGATGTCTTCCATCTCACGCTTGGCACGGTTCACGGCCTTGTAATATTGGTGAGTATGATTGCCGCCTGTTCTCACCAGGTCCCACATCGCATCAGCATAATACACGGTTGTTTGTTTGTGTATGGCATGTTCAAAAAACACTGTTTCAGTTTCGGGGTGTTGTTGCCCTACTACTACCGGCACTTGTTGTTTGATGATGCCTGCCTTTTCTGCTGCAATAGCACCGAGTGTATCACCTAACAAATCGGTATGGTCATAACTGATGTTAGTGATGATAGACAATACGGGTGTAATAATATTCGTGCTGTCCAGTCTTCCACCTAACCCTGTTTCTATCACTGCTATATCTACCTGTTCTTCGGCAAAAGCAGTAAACGCCATCGCTACTGTTATCTCAAAGAAAGAAGGCTGTACTTCTTCTATTTGCGTTTTATACTTCTCTACAAAATCAATCACCCATTCCTTACTTACAGGTTTGCCATTAATACGTATACGCTCACGAAAATCAACTAAATGCGGCGATGTGTATAAACCTGTTTTATAACCACTCTCCTGCAATACGGCCGATAGCATATGGCTCACACTTCCTTTGCCATTAGTGCCTGCAATATGTATCGACTTGAATTTTTCCTGCGGGTTGCCACAGGCGTCACATAGTTTGATGGTATTGTCGAGATTGGGTTTCAGGGCAGCTTTCCCTATTCTGGAGAACATCGGGAGACGTTCGTATAAATAATGAAGTGTCTGTTCGTAGCTGCTTTGTAGGTCCATACTATGTACTATGAGCGCGTTTTGAATACAAAAGTAATTTCGCCAAACTGTTCTTCAGGCGCATCCTCACTTTTATTAAAACGTACTTTGTCTAATTTATGTAATGCTATATTGCGTATCTCGCTGTTGGTAGACGATTTCACTTGCCTGTTCACAATTTGTCCGTCACGGTTTACTGTAATACGTATCACCACTTTACCACCTTCTCTGAAGTCGGCATTGGGAGGAGGAAAAGCAATGATATTTCTGCCGGATAGTGTGTGGCTGATGCCGCCATTGCCACTTCCCGGTGTGCCTGTATAGTTTGCCGCGCCTGGTGTTCCGCCGGGTACACCCCTGTCACCCCTGCCATGTGTATTGCCTTCGCTTCTTCCCGGCATATCTGTACTGGCACTGTTGCCGCCACGTCCTGTACTGCCATTATATACATAGCGCGGGCGTTGTTGCTGAGGCTTAGGTGTTTGAATGTTTGAATTCGATATTTGATTCCTTGTATTCGTCCTTTGTTCGGTAGGATGCTCGGCAGGTTTCTTTGTTTCTGTTGTAGCATTGTTGATGCTCGGTGCATCAGGCTCATCAGTCTTCAGTATATCCTTTGTATTGTCACTCTCCTGCGATGCTGTATTATTTGCTGTTGCAGCTACATCCGGTGCAGGGTCTTCCGTTATCATCGGTTGCTCGGTGCCGCTGCCATCTGCATCGGTGCCGAGGTTCACTTCCATGCCCAATTCCTGCACAGGTTTTTCTGATGCCGGCGAAGTGTATTTAAACAGCAGGAAGAATACCAGCAACAGCGCGTGGACACTAATGGTCCATGCAGCGGCTTTAATATTTCTCTTTTGTTCTGTCTGTTCCATAACTTCTAAAATACTCAAACAATTGCAACAATAACGTTAATGTGCAAAATCTACATCGAAATTCTTCATGCGTTCTGCAGGCGGGTTATAATACCCGAATTTCAGGTTAGGAAACTCTTCGTGAATCAGTTCCATCATCTGCCTCAGGCCCATACATTCACCCGTGTCGCTAACACCTAATTTACCCAAATACCAGTCAGGGTCAATATTGAAATTGCGCCACTGTATCATACTGATGTCTGTATACTTAATAAAATCACGCAGTGCTTCATATTCTGCTATACTATCCGTCATGCCGGGGAAGGTAAAGTAATTGATAGAAGCCCAGCCACCTGCCTGCCTTACTATCTTTGCACTCTCGCGTATATCTTCAAATGTATAGTTGTTAGGCAGATAGTACTTGGTATAAATCTCAGGCCTTACAGAATTTAAACTGACACGTATGCTGTTCAATCCTGCCTTCACCAATTCTTTTACAGCATCTGGCTTACTGCCATTGGTGTTGATATTAATACTACCCTTATTAGTATGTTTACGTATCTCAATAATAGAATCGCGAATGGTTTCCCACATCAGTAATGGTTCACCTTCGCATCCCTGCCCGAAACTGATAAGCGGGTACGGAGCGCTCTCCAAATGCGGAACGGTAAACTCAACTATCTCCTCAGCAGTAGGTTTAAATGTCAGCCTGTCTTGCGGAGAACCAATCGTTTCTTCCTGTGGCTGAAATGAAATGCAGCCTATACAATTCGCATTGCACGCCGGCGATACCGGTACAGGACATTCCCACCTACCCATAAAATAATTGCGTGCAGCAGGGCAATCATAAGTCAAAGCGCAGTTATTGGCCAAATGTTCTACCAGCCTGTTGTGCGGGTAAGCAGCCAGCATATGCTCAACGCCTTCATTTATTTTTTGCTTATCATAGCCCTTACATTCCTGCCTGATATCGCGCTCTATGCGCACTGCCGGAACATAGAATTTATTATTGTGCCAGCCCGCTGCTGTATAACAAAACAACGGCAAGGTTTGTGCATCAGGTATCGCTTCGAAAGCAGCTAAGTATAAGCCCGTATGTGCAGGAGGAATAAAAGCAGCAACTGCCCATCCTTTTTCACACATACGAAGGTCGCCTGTCTTCACATCCATACCCAGTGCCTTGCGGTCGGGCAGTTCATATAACGAACCGCCATCAGGCAGCTCTATCCAATCTTCTTCAGGAACAGGCATGGCATCCCAGCCACTGCGGCCAATAGCGTATAAGGTCTTGTCCTCAAAAATGTTTCCCTTCCCGTCAGAATATAATACGTATGGACTCATGTTATTTGTGATTTATGATTGGTAATTTTTGATTGTCTATATTGAGCTATTGCGCAATTGAGCCATTCAGCCATTTACCAGTCATTTTTATCTCTTCTTTCTTTTGCTTTATTGATTTGCTGAATGCAGAACACATCAAGCACTTCTTTTTCAAATGTAGTATCGCCAATGTTCCACTGCATCATACTATCATTATGCATATTTACCGTCAGTGTACCAAACCTGAATATCACATAATCCACATCAGCCCAGTCTATCAAACGTCGGCGTACAGAGAATGGCAGCCTGATGCCATCGTTATCAATGGTTATTTGCAACGGTTCATTTTGTTTCATCTCTGTAAATATGGCAAACACAATAGTTGCACATAATACACCAAACACTGCAGCCGGTACATAACGATGCACAATAATAGCACCAACCGACAGTACTATCAGGAACAACAGTTCGGCAATGCGCACCATTAAATTATTTATCGGGTTCTTAAGCCATTTATTTTTTGCAATCAGCAATATTAATATAGCCGCACCAAACCCAATGATGCCCAAACCTGTAGCCTGCCCGTATTGATACATCCTCGGATATTTCATGGCTTCTTCCAGAGGCATTTTGGTTGTCACGTATGCACTCATCAGCAATACCGCCCCGGCTACAATAAGTATGAATGCCACAAACATATGCAGCGCCTTCACCTGGTGAGGCTTTACTCTTGTTTCTGTAAGGGGTATGATGAATGTCATTAGTGTTTGTTTTTTATTTTATGCTTCTGCCTGTGCTTCGGTTTCGGTGGCAGTGCTCACGCCATCGCCCCCCGGCAGCTTCACATCAAAATCCTTCAATGTTTTGGTTACATCACCTTGTAACATGATGCCACCTTCTTCCGCCATTTTGCGCAGCCTCCATCCCAGGAACATATCACCAGTCGGTACATTGTATTTGTTGAGTGCCTGTGTGATGATACGGCTGGCTTTCTGAAACTGGTGCGAGCAGAAGCTCGTTAATATTTTATCATAATGGTCTGCACCGCGTGCGGCTATTTTCTTGCCACCCTCATGTGTGCGTATCATGGCATTGTCTGTTTCCATCTTGCCCCATTCTTCACCATCTACTTCAAACTCTGCAGGGGTTACTTGCCTTGCCAACCTGCGTGCTTTTACCAATTCCTTTGGTAGTATCTCGCTGATGTTTTTCGGGAAGCTCACTTTGCCATTCTCATCCAGGAAGGGAAGCCCTGCTATATTCACCAGATAAAACCTGCCCATGTGTTTAGACAAATAAGGCAGCATCCACAGGTAAGCACAAACATCGGCAGGCCACGGAGCCATCCACAGCCAAACTTGTGCATCGGGGTTGTTGTTTAGTATCGTGGTTACTTCCAGCAGACGTTCCAAATCGTTTACTTCTACAGTAGTTTTATCGTTGCCAATCACCTCCTGCCAGAACGCGCTGCGCATGGCGCTGAAAGATTGCCCTTCGCCACGCTGCAAAGGGCCTACATGCAATATATCTTTAAGGGTTATTACTTCACCCGTCAAACCTGCATCAGAGGCGATAGCCTCGCTAAGCGGTTGGGCAGCCATATCACCCACAACAAAATGATAGATCATGGTGCAAATTTAACTCAATACAGCGAAGGGACGTATGTTTTAAATGGCTAATGTGATAAGGTGGGGATAAGGTGGGGGCGGGAATTAGGGCAAAAGTACAGTGTTTTATACAGTAGCACACTGTTTTATAACTTCTATATTTGTTAAACACATAAACTAGTATTCACCTGAACTAAAATATGCTAGACAATCAACCACAAATATTCCTTTCATACTCATGGGCAAATAAAGAAATTGCTGATGCGATAGATAATGATTTCAAAAGTGTTGGAATCACCTTTCAACGAGATGTACGAGATGTAATGTACACTGGGGATATTAAAAACTTCATGAATAAGATAGGCAAAAGTGATTTTGTTGTAATGCTGATAAGCGATGAATATATAAAAAGTGAAAACTGTATGTATGAAGTAACTGAATTATTAAGTGCACACGAGTTCGAAAAAAGAATATTACCAGTTATACTTTATAATGCAGAAATTTATAATAGGGCAGAGCAGGAAAAGTACTACAAGCATTGGGATAGGGAATTAAAAGATGTAGAAAGACTGTTAGAACATTACATTAATGAAAAAACACTTGAGGATAAACGAAAATTTCAAAACATTAATAATTCGTTAGGCTTATTTTTTCAAAAGATAACAAACTTAAAGTCTGAGAAGTATGAAGAATTAAAGAAACAGAATTATCAACCGATGCTTAATAAGATTGGTTTTGATGAAAAAGAAATCTTATCAAAAATAATGTCAGTAATTGATATTAAGGACAAAGAAGACCAGGAATTAGCTATTGAAGATTTATTAAAGCATCATCCCCAAAATCGTCATTTATTATTTCAAAAAGCATTCATTGAAAATAAAAATAAAAACTATAAAAAAGCTAGAAAATACTACGAAGATTTACTTGAAATTTACCCTGATTATGCTAATGCATATAATAATTTAGGAATTATACTTAAAAATTACGCTTCTGAACCCCAAATGGCTAAAGAATGCTATGAAAAAGCTATAGAAGTAAACCCTTTATTATCTGAGGCGTATATAAATTTAGCATTGTTACTAAAGAATCATTTTAATGATTATAAAGCTGCTCAAAAAAATTATGAAAAAGCTATAGAGATTAATCCTTTAAATATAAACGCTCATATCAGCTTAGGGTTTTTACTTAAAAACTGTTTAGGGAAATATGCACAAGCAGAAAAATGTTATAATGTAGCTATTGAGTTAGACCCTCATAACTCAATAGCATATATTAATCTTGCTAATCTTAAGATTATTTCAAAAGATTATGCTGTAGCTAGAACGTTGCTAGAAACAGCTTTAAAAATTAATCCTTCATTTGCTTATGCGCATTATAATTTGGCTTGCATATTAAAGGACAATTATGAAGATTATACTAAGGCAAAAGAACATTATAGAAAAGCAATACAAGCTGACCCCACTTTAGAATATGCTTATTATAATTTGGGGAATTTGTTGCAAAATTATTTTGATGATTATGATGAAGCGAAAAAGTGTTATGAATCAGCTTTGGATATAAATCCTAAAAGTGTCAAAAGCTTACTTAAACTTGGGCTGTTATTGGAAGACTATTTTTCCGATTATGAAGGTGCTAAGAATTGTTATGCATTAGCTGTTGCAATAGATCCAGAAAATGCCTCGGCTCATAATAATTACGCAATTCTTCTTAAGCGATATTTTTTGAATAATGAACTCGCTAATTTTCATTATAACAAGGCAATAGAATTAATGAAAAAATAGAGTTTAAAGCACTCTGAATTATTAGAGTGTTTTTCTATTGTCGATTGTTGCAATATTGATAAATAACCCCTTTTCTTTGGCTACTTATGTTTGGAATATATGCTTTGTTGCTAATGCTCTTTTGCAACGATGGAACAGGATGACAATGACATCAATGCCCCCCNNCCCCCCCCCCCCCCCCCTCATAAAGGAGGTTGAATAAATTCAATATAAAAAACAAAAAATACAAATAATTAACGTATATTTGCTGTAATAAAATTATTATAAACCAGGTTAGACTAATAATCCAATCAACTAGTCAACCAATCAACCTTCACCTGCCATGAATATTAAACAACATCGGTTCATCACCGAGTACCTTCGCTTTGGCGATAAAGCCATTGCTTACAAAAATGCCTACAATACGCCTCACGCCAATTACCGCACATTGGAATCTGCCGCCAACAGGCTTTTAAAGAAACCCGAAATAGCCTATGCCATAGAAGAAGCTATGGCACGCATCCGTTCAGAGGCTGAACAGGAGCTCAAACAACAGTTACGAGAAGAACTCATGTCTGTTCAGCGCAAACGCGATATACTGGCACGTATTGCTCATGGAGATGTGTACATCGAGCAGACCTACAGGGGCAAAGGCTGCCAGACCTGTTCGGTAATGGTAAAGCCTACCATCAATCAAATGCTCAAAGCCATCGACCTCGACAGCAAACTCGCCGGAGATTACGCCGTTAAAAAACAACTAACCGTTGTACATGCCGTAAAGGCAACAAATCTGA
The DNA here is from genome assembly GCA_018267965.1 of Bacteroidota bacterium. Taxonomy (GTDB): domain Bacteria; phylum Bacteroidota; class Bacteroidia; order Chitinophagales; family Chitinophagaceae; genus Polluticoccus. The sequence goes on from JAFDXK010000002.1 coordinate 925,844, forward strand.
GCTCTGAAGTAGAAAAAGAAATAATTCACAATGTCCCCCTCAGTGAGGAGTTAGGGGGAGGAAATAATAATGATGATTTTCCGCAACAAAACGCAACAACCGAGCGACAAAAGGAGCGAGCTGATGAGCATGCCGCTGAAAAGACATTAATCAATGCAAATATCGATAGCTCACATAGGCATATCTCCCACGCCGGTCTACGCAAACTATTCGAAACACCTGTAAAACAGCAAAAGGAAGCAAAGACAGGATAGATTACTTACTAAACGGATACCCTTCGGTAAAAGAAGCCTTCTCTTTCTCTTTTTTAGTAAGGCGGTTGTAGAGGCTCAGTAAGAAACCCAGCACCATCACTATCACACCCAGCCATACGAGATTGATGTATGGGAAGATGAGTGTTTTGATGACGATGAAATCATCCTTAGGGTCGTCTTGTTTGATTTGCACATCTACCGTTTTGGTTTCCGGATTGATGTGTTGTACCCTCGCATACATGTCAAGGTCTTTGAGCGTATCGGTTACCAGGTCTACATATTGCTTGTCACGGATGTAATACACAGGTTGCATAGAGCCTACTTTGCCTTTCAGGTCATACACATCCAGCTTGGCACTCACGGCCACATCATTTGCCTCGGCATGATAGTTAGGATTGCTCACATTAGCATCCAGCCCTGTGAACACGATATAACCATTGCTGATGAAAATGGTATCACCGGGTTTCACCTCGTGGCTCCTGAACTGTGCAGTATCTTTTTTGGTGTCATTAAGTGGTGTGAGATAAGTAAATACATCGTGCGAAAGGTAATGCCTGCTGGCAGGGTTAGCAACGCCATTGTTCATTTGCTTATTGGCATTGTGTACAATCTCAGGATAAAGTGTAAAGGATTCAATAGCTTGTTTGGTAGTAGTATCTAAATGCTCATACAATACTTTATATAGCACATGAATATTGCCCGGAGCTTCAGGGTCACTGATTGTAGAATCGCCTTTGTAGGTAACAGTATAGTCGCCCATAGTCATCGGCACATTCTTAAACATCATTACGTGCTCCATGTTTTCTTTGATGTCCTTCTCGCGAGACTTGTCATCAAAGATGCCTATGCGTTCGCCCGTAGTGTTCAGTGATATAGCATGCTTGTTGTATGATGAAATGAGAATAGCCAGCATCAGCAATCCAAACCCGAGATGAGATGTGGCAGGCCCCAGCTTTTTGAACTTCAGCTTTTGTATGCTGATGGCATAGTACACCATACCCACAATGGTATAGCAGCAGCCAAAGAGCATCAGGTCGTATTGCGGAGTAGTGATGCGTTGCAGGTAACCCACTATGAGTGCCATCACCAATGCAATGGCAGCAGTAATGCCAAGGCGTTTCCATACTAGTTTATTATCACTGCTCTTAAAGCGCAGGTACAATATGGTAGCCATCAAAGTACATAAGATAAATGCCACCCACACTTGTATGCTGTTGTAGTGTTGTACAGGGTCTGCAGGAGGAGCTACATCTTTACCGCTAATGCTCTTCACCATCGGGCTCCAAACAGGAATAGAAGTTGTGATGATGATTTGCACCGCAGATAGTAAGAGAATGAATGAACCAATGAACATCCAAAACTCGCGGCTGTTGATGGCTTCTTCGGTCTTCACTCGCGGCATGGTCTTCCATCGTTTGATGAGCATGGCAATGCTTAACGCTACTAACACACCAATCACAATCAGCAGGTGCCAGTATAATGATTTGCCTTCATCGGTAAATGCGTGTACCGACGTATCGCCCAATATACCTGTACGTGTAAGGAAGGTAGAATACCAAACCAGTAAGTACGCCAGTATGAAGAAGATGGTAGTAACAACTAATGAACGCCCGGTGGCTTTAAAGATGATGATGGTATGCAGGCCTCCTACCAATACCAGCCATGGCACAAGCGATGCATTCTCTACAGGGTCCCATGCCCAGTATCCGCCAAAGCTCAGAGACTCATAAGCCCATGCTCCACCCATCATAATACCTGTTCCTAACACTGCGCCGCTGAACAACGACCAGCACCATGTAGGCTTTATCCATTTCTGGTATTCGCCTTTCCAAAGTGCAGCTATGGTGTAAGCAAAAGGAACAATAGTAGAAGCAAAGCCGAGGAACAATACCGGAGGATGTATCACCATCCAGTAGTTTTGTAGTAGTATGTTCAGGCCATTACCGTCTTTTACAAACTCCAGGTAGTTAGGCTGTGCGAAAATCGGGGCACCCTGCATTTGCTCGCGGAGTAATAAGAATGGATTGCTGCCTATCTTGATACTGTCGCCAAAATAGAAACCAAGTACCATTGTGGTGAGTGCTACCTGCACCAATGATATGATGGTCATGGTGCGGCTTTCCAAACTCTTAGCAGTAAGCATTACCACAATACCCAGCACACAATCCCAGAATGTCCACAACAGGAAACTGCCTTCTTGTCCTTCCCAAAAACACGACAACAAGTATTTGGGAGAAAGGCTCAGGTCAGAGTGGCGCCATGCATAGTGGTACTCAAACAGGTGATTGGATATAACATAGAATAGAGTAGCAAATATGCCAACTATAGCAGCACTGTGTATGATGAACCCATTGCGTCCGAATAATAACCAGCCACGGCTGCCCTGCACATCTTTATCTTCGCTAACAGCTGCCAGCCAATAACTGAAGCAGCTGAACAGTGCCATCACAAAAGCTGTGATAACAAAAAAATGGCCGAGTTTCCCCGGCATGAGATGTTCTCCTATGAATTGAACTTTGTCCAAAATCGATTGGTTGACTTTTTGATTGGTTGATGAGGCTTTATTGAGCCATTGCGCAATTGAGCCATTCTGCAATTATTAACTTGCGTTACCTACTACCACCTGGTCGTTCTTGTATTTTGAAGGGCATTTCATTTGTATCTTACTGCAATGAAATTCGTTACCCTGCATCATACCTGTCATTACTATCTGTTCTGACTTTTCTATATCGGTAGGTTTGGCACCGTTAAATATCACTTTGTTCAGGTTGCCCGCTTTGTCTTTTACATAAAACGTGCAGTGGTTAGGGTCTGTTTGCGGGTTGTATTCAAAAGCTTTTGACTTCTCCAGGTAGCCTATCACATGGTATTGTCTACCGGGTTCTTTTGCAGCTGTAGCAAAAGTTTCATAGGTACTGAAATCACCAAACATAGTTATGATTACGGTAACGGCAACAGCTACTAAAACCAGTAAAATGATATGTGTCCTTTTCATAAGAAGCTTTGAGAATGCAAAGTTAAGCAAATTGAACCTCACCTGTCCATCGTGGGTATGGATTTTCACGATTTAACTGATTATACTTTTTGCTATGTTAATATGGTCTATTCTAAAGTATTTAAGAATAAAATGATGTTTAATTTGATATAACTCCTAATTTTGCCGCCGAAATTGAAAAGACATGACAGAGCTTTCGCAGTTTGACCCGAACTCAGTGGGATTGAAGTCTAACAACATTTTTGGTTTACCATTTCAGGAAGAAGATGCACAGCTGGTATTGATGCCTGTGCCCTGGGAGGTAACAGTCTCTTATCGCAATGGTACGTCTCGTGGGCCGGAGAACATATTCGATGCTTCGATGCAGATAGACCTCTACGACCCCGATGTGGTAGATGGCTGGAAGAAAGGCTTTTATATGATGCCTGTTGATAAGGTTATCAAAAAGAAGAGCGACTTCCTTCGTCAGTGTGCAGAACTTATCATATCGCACTTGGTAGACGGTGGTGACGTATCGGAGAATGAACAACTGTCAGAAAAACTGGCAGAAGTGAATGCAGCCAGTACTATGATGATTAACTGGGTGAAGGAGATGACAGGACGTATGCTGAATGAAGGCAAAAAGGTAGGTCTTGTCGGCGGTGACCATAGTACACCACTTGGTTTCATCAAAGCTCTGGCAGAAAGACACAGCGATTTTGGTATACTGCAGATAGATGCTCATGCCGATTTGCGCAATGCTTATGAAGGCTTTACTTATTCGCACGCTTCAATCATGTATAATGTGCTGAAGGAAGTGCCGCAGATGAAGAAGCTGGTGCAGGTAGGTATTCGCGATTATTGTGACGAAGAGCTGATGATGATACGCCAAAACCCTGATCGCATTGCTACCTTCTTCGATAAGGATATTAAAGAACAGCAATACGAAGGTGCCAGCTGGAAACAAGTATGCCAGAACATCATCAATGAGTTGCCACAGAAGGTATACATCAGCTTTGATATCGACGGCCTCGACCCGAAGCTTTGCCCTAATACGGGTACACCTGTTCCGGGCGGGTTTGAGATGGAACATATCTTTTACCTCTTCAAGCAACTGCACCTGAGCGGCAGAGAATTGATAGGTTTCGACCTGAATGAAGTGTCTTGCGGCGAGCACAGCATGGATGGCATAGATAGTATTGTAGGCGCCCGGGTCTTATATAAATTGTGTAATTATATGGTAGCACGCTAATGTTGTGCTAACTTTCCATATCGTTTCACATTTATAAGATGAAAAACATGAGCGCTTCAACAATCTTTTACCTGTTATTGATAGGTATGGCTGCCGGCATGATGAGCAGCATGGTAGGCATAGGTGGTGGTGTTATAATTGTACCTGCATTGGTATTGATATTCGGTATGAGCCAAAAACTGGCGCAGGGTACATCGCTGGCGCTGATGCTGCCTCCGATAGGTATATTGGGGGTTATCAATTATTACAAGCAGGGATATGTAGATTTCAAAATGGCTGCAGTAGTTTGTGTGGCATTTATAATAGGGAGTTTTTTCGGAAGTAAAATTGCCCTGGGTTTGGATACAATAGTGGTAAAGAGGATATTCGCAGTATTCATGATAATGGTAGCAGTGAAATACCTGTTTTTTGATAAATAACAATTTATGGCACGAACGAAGATCAAAGAGATCTTACAAAGCGACAAGACAGATTATAGTGTAAATGTGAAAGGATGGGTACGTTCTTTCCGCAATAACCAATTCATAGCATTGAATGACGGCAGCTGCATGAAAAACCTGCAGGTGGTAATAGAGCTGGGCAAGTTTGACGACATCATTGGTAAAATAAATGAAAGCACTTCTATATCTGTAAATGGTAAGATAGTGTTGTCGCAGGGTAAAGGACAGAAGTTTGATTTGATGGCTGAGAGTGTAGAGATACTTGGTGAGTGTGACCCGAATGAATATCCTTTGCAACTGAAGAACAAACCAAGTTTGGAATTTCTGCGCGAGAAAGCGCACCTGCGTTTCCGTACCAATACATTTGGTGCTGTATTTCGTATCAGGCATACTCTGGCTTATGCCATACATAAGTTCTTTAACGACCGTGGCTTTGTATATATGCACACACCTATCATCACGGCAAGTGATGCTGAAGGTGCGGGTGAAATGTTTAAAGTAACCACATTGCCTTTTGATGGTACACCTCGCAAAGAAGACAATAGTGTAGACTTTGCAGAAGACTTTTTCGGGCGTGCTACTAACCTGACGGTGAGTGGACAGTTAGAAGCAGAGTTAGGTGCAATGGCATTTGGTGAGGTATATACTTTCGGGCCTACATTCCGTGCAGAGAACAGTAATACAGCTCGTCACTTAGCAGAGTTCTGGATGATAGAACCTGAAGTGGCATTCAATGATATAAAAGACAATGCTGACCTGGCAGAAGATTTCATCCGCTATGTGATTGGTTATGCAATGGAGCATAATCGCGAAGACATTGAGTTCCTGCAACAACGTTTGCTAGACGAAGAAAAGCAAAAGCCACAGGCTGAACGCAGTGAAATGGCACTGATAGAAAAGCTGGAGTTTGTATTGAACAATAAGTTTGAGCGTGTTACTTACACTGAAGCTATTCAAATACTATTAGACTCGCCTGCGTACAAGAAAAAGAAGTTCCAGTACGAAGTGAGCTGGGGTATAGATATGCAGAGTGAGCATGAGCGTTACCTGGTAGAAAAACATTTTAAGAAACCTGTGATAGTTACCGATTACCCGAAAGACATCAAGGCATTCTACATGCGCCAGAATGATGATGGTAAAACGGTAGCGGCAATGGATATACTGGTGCCTGGCATTGGTGAAATGGTGGGCGGTTCTCAACGTGAAGAACGTTTGGAAAAACTGGAACAGCGTATGCGCGAGATGCACATACCCGTAGAAGAAATGTACTGGTACCTGGATACGCGCCGCTTCGGTACAGTACCTCATGCAGGCTTCGGGCTTGGGTTTGAACGATTGATATTATTTGTAACAGGTATGACCAATATCCGCGACGTGATACCTTTCCCACGCACACCTAAGAATGCGGAATTCTAATTAACTCATGATTACTTATAGAAGCCACCTCATGGTGGCTTTTTTGTTAAACATGACCACTGTCATAAGCTATTAGCTATGGGCAGAAACAGCCGTCATATTTTTTCAGTTAGTATACAAATATTTTTGTTGGGCAATGAGTAAACTGCTAAAGCTTTTATTGGTATGTGTATTGTGCATCGGTATGGCAGCAGGCATTGCAATGGTCATTCAATATTTCAAATCGTAAAATCAGTTGTTATGAAACAGAATATGGGTACTACCGACAAAATTGTTCGCATTGTACTGGCTATTATTTTAGGCTTGCTGTATTTCAACGACGTTGTTATCGGTGTAGCCGGGATAGCACTAATGGTGCTTGCTGTAGTGTTTTTAGCTACCAGCCTCGTGGGTTTTTGTCCGCTGTATACATTAGTGGGCGTGAATACTTGCCCGAAAGAAAAGGTAAAGGGGTAAGGATTACCGTATCAGTGTTATATCTCCTTTAAAATTGAAATCCTTACCACGCGGCCCTTTGATTTGCAGCATATAGAAATAGGTGCCTACATCAGCAGGTTCACCTTTAAACGTGCCATCCCATTTTTCTTTTGGATTGGTTGATGCAAACATTACCTGGCCATAACGGTTCACGATCTCAAATTTGTAGTCTGTGTATACGCAGTCTATATAAGTAGTGCCGATTTTATCATTCAATCCATCGTTGTTGGGTGTAAAAGCAGATGGCACGAATGGATTGCATACGCAGAGTTCATAATCGATTGTAACGCTATCACTGAACACATTACACACTGTAGTTGCTTTAACCCAATATGTGCCTGCTTTTGAGACGTCATAGTGATCAGCAGTACTACCATCCTGCCATTTATATGTTGCACCGGGGATATTGGGCGATAAAAGTCTTGATTCTCCGTTGCAGAGCAAAGCATTACTGCCTAATTCAAGTGGCGGGTCTGCAATGATGCGTGCATAAGTAGTGTCTGTCACTGTGCACTTTTCGATAGTAGCAGATACAACATACATGCCTGTGTCGCTGTATGTAACAGGTTGTATTCGTATTGAAGAATCACTTTTGCTGAAGTTGTTAGGGCCAACCCATTTATAAGAAACCGACTTTGATGTAGAAGTAGCGGTAAGAATCAGTTCGTTATTTATACATACCGGGCTGTTGTTGATGATAGTGAGGTTTTCGGCGTAAGGCAATAATTCAACCTTTATGGTGTCATTAGCCGGGCACCAGTTGTATACATAATAAATAAGTGAGTAACGGCCAGTCATCCCTACTGTAGCACTTTTGATAACTACGTTTTGTTGCTGTGATGAAAAGGATAACGGACCTGTCCAACTGTAATTCAGGTTCGACGTATTACCTGCCGAATTGATTTTTAATATTTGCCCTGCACAAATAGGGGCATTTGTACTTAAAGTAAGCGTCGGAGGGTAGTAACCGATTTTGATATTGATTGATCCGATAGTATAAAAGGTATCTGTACCATTGGTGCAAATTGTTTTTATGAGGTATTTGTTGCCTGAAGGAGTGTTAGCGGGGATGATACAGGTTAGGGTTCCTGTTGGTGTAGATGGTGTTGTAGTGGATATTACAGTCGGATTAACAAATAGCCCGTTTGAATCAGATAATTGAACAATCATAGTATTGCCGCTTCCTAAAAAAGAAGAAGGGCCTGTGATGTCATAATTGAGGTGAAAGTTGTTGCCCAAACAAAACAGTGTATCTGTATAGCTGATCTTTATGCCGGCAATCATTTTTACTACTACAGAATCGATATAATAGTAAGCATACTCAAATGGTTTGTATGGCGCAGGCATCTTTTTAGTATGCATAGCCGAGGTGTTGTGAAATTCACCAATCACGATATTGTCATATGCAGAGTCTGCAGTGAACTTGCGGATTAATCTTACCCAGTTAGTGGTGTCGTCAATGATGCCATAGCTGTCATAAGAGACCTGTACAGGCCCTGCCGAAGGAAAAGAAGTATTGCCCGTTCTATAAAACCAGACACCTAACCCATCTGATGCATATTGCGAACTGTCTGCTAATGAAACAGACATTGAAACTTCATACAACGAGCCTGGAACCATACTACTGATGGATGTTTTTAGAAATTCCAAACCGGGATTTTGAATGCTGCCCACTTTGTAATAGCTGATAATGCCGGCGTAGGCATGTCCATTATTTTCACCAAATTGATAGCCGAATACATTTTTCGGTACACCTACTGAATTGGTAACATCGCAGGAATTAAAATAGTCGGGTGTGCCACTACCATAAGCGCCCCAACTGTTGCAATAACCAACAAGGTTGCTGTAACCTGAAGGGCAGGCGGTGTACTGTTCAAAGCTGTTATTAGGCACAAGGTTTTGTGCCTCTGTATAAAATGGATTAAGTAGAATAATAAGAAATAATAGGCTGTATGTTAGTACATGCTTCATGTATCGGGCAATGTGTATTAAAATTAACCCGAAAAGAGATAGCTTACTAATAGATGGGATTAAAAAGTAGTGAAGATGCTATCGTATCAATACTATATCACCCTTAAATTGAAAATCCTTATTGCGTGGACCTTTTAGCTGTAACAGGTAGAAATAAGTACCAACCTCGGGAGGCTCTCCTTTAAACGAACCATCCCATTTTTCGTGGGCGTTTGTCGATACGAACACGGCCTGTCCGAATTGGTTCACAATTTCGAATTTATAATCTGAGTAGGTACAGTCGATATGCGCGCCGAGTTTATCATTAAGGCCATCATTATTTGGTGTAAACGCACTTGCTACAAGAGGTTTACAGTCACATAGCTCATAATCTATTTTAACGCTATCACTGAATACATTACACACTGTAGTTGCTTCAACCCAGTATGTGCCTGCTTTTGAAACGTCATAGTGATCAGCAGTACTACCATCCTGCCATTTATATGTTGCACCGGGGATATTGGGCGATAAAAGTCTTGATTCTCCGTTGCAGAGCAAAGCATTGTTGCCTAATTCAAGTGGCGGGTCTGCAATAATGCGTGCATAAGTGGTGTCTGTCACTGTGCACTTTTCGATAGTAGCAGATACAACATACATGCCTGTATCTTTATATGTGAATGGCTTTATCCTTATTACAGAATCATTGCTGTTGAAATTGTTTGGCCCTAACCATTTATAGCTAACATGTTGTGATGTTGTTGATGCTGTAATCTTCAATTCATCATTAATGCAAACAGGGCTATTGTTATTGATAGTGAGATTTTCGGGGTAAGGAATTACAGATATTTTTATAGAGTCTTTTATTTGGCAATGATAGACTGATGCAATAAGACTATACACGCCTTTTGAATTTATGCTACTTATAAAGCTATTTGACTGTTTTGCAGAGATGAAATTATTTGGACCTACCCAGTTGTAATTCACATTGTTTGTTGCTGATGTAGCTGATAAAAATATGCTGTCATTTATACATACAGGACTATTTGATGACAGCTTTAATGATTGTGGATATATGCTAATAGCAATGTCTTTGCCGTTGTCATTTGAGCTGTCTATAAGATTAGTAGATAAAATGCGCAAGCGATATTTATTGCCTGGTATTATAGTGGGGGCTATAGTGCATTTGATAGAACCTGAAAAAGCATTTGTGCCAATACCGATTATAGTGCCATTGTTGAAGCTTCCATTTACGTCGGATAATTGAACTTTGAAAATGTTGCCCGTTAAAAACGGACTTGTATAATTAGTTTTATAAGGAACATAGAAAATATCGCCTGCACAAATTAAACTGTCGGCATATAAACAAGTAATGCTTTTTACGCGTTTTACTTCGACAGAATCAATATAGTAATAACTAAAAGTCGTGGAGCTTGCGCCGGTATATGCTGTTATTATCCCTGATGGAGGTATAAATTTACCTATTACGATATGGTCATATGCAGAGTCAGCTGTGAATAATGCTTCAAGCTTTGTCCAATTTATCATATCCATTATTACACCGTAATTGCTAAAAGAGACTTGTGGTGTAACTGGCAATGTTGTATATGATGTAGCGGAGGTTAAGGAATCAGGTCCATTATCAAAAAAATAAACGCCCAAGCCATTGTGCCCGTATGCTACACCATCTGCAAGAGAAACAAACATAGATACTTTGTATGTCATTCCTACTTGCATTGGTGTAATGGAGGCGCTTAAGTACTCTGTATAATCATTGGTTATTCCAGGAATATTGACAAAAGAAACTGTTCCCATGTAACCATTGCCACTTGCCGGTGCTTGCCAACCTACAGAATTTAGCGGGACATATACAGGACTTGTAGTAGGTGCACAGGTATTAAAATAATCTGTTGTGCCTGCTGTATATTGCCGCCATCCGATACAACGGTTTGTTTGAGTATATGTATTCGGACAAGCAGAATAATATTCAAAATTGCCATTGGGTACTAGATTTTGTGCTTTTAAACATACTGGTACCAAAAAGAATAACAGCAGCAAGGAGGTAAACCGCTTCTTCATAGGTTTATTTATTAGGTAATAATAAAATTAATGCTTGTCGAAAGAAGCAGGTAATAAAATGGATTAAAAAGTGATAAAAAGTTACCGTATCAACACAATGTCACCTTTATAAAAATAATCCTTACCACGCGGCCCTTTGATTTGCAGCATATAGAAATAGGTGCCTACATCAGCTGGTTCGCCTTTGAATATGCCATCCCATGTGATTGCAGGGTTTGTGGATTTAAAAACTTCCTGCCCGAAACGGTTTATGATGAGCATTTTGTAATCGGTCCATTTGCAATGTATGATGGTAGATAGTTTGTCGTTAAGCCCATCGTTGTTAGGGGTGAATGCCGTTGGTACAAACGGTATGCACTCACAAATGTGATAATCTGCTTTGATAGTATCTGTATACAGACCACATTTAGTAGTAGCAGCCACCCAATAAATGCCGGGTTGCCTGATGGTAAATGATGAACCTGTGCTTTCATCCTGCCAGCGATATGTTGCGGTATTGATTGCAACATTTAATTGCAGTGTGTCATTTTCGCACAACAATGTGTCGCTATTCAAATACGGAACTGGGTCTATGAACTCAACATTTATATCTTTTGATTTTGTACAGTCGCCAATGGCAGATGTCAATGCATACAAGCCCTCTTTTTCTTTTGAGAAATGAAGCATCATTATATTGGGGTTAGCACTGTTGAAGTTTGCAGGGCCCCTCCATTGATATTCAGCGCCGGGTTCGATACTATCTATCGTAATGAGTAGTGTATCATCTTTGCAAACAGGAACATCTGCAGATAATACAATATCACGTGGTGAGTGTTTGATGATTACAGGAATGCTATCGTGTCGTGTGCAACCATTGAGAGATAATGTAATGGTATAAAGACCGGACATGCTGGTGTCGGTTGGATTTCGTTCCACATTTTGCCCGGTAAAAGTAAAACCATTAGGGCCTTTCCACGTATAACTGCTGCCTTGTAAAGTAGCAGTACTATTCAGTTGTAATTGTACAGGCTCGCATATAGGTGAATTGGTAGAGAGTGTGACAGGGGTTGGATTGGGATTGACTTGCAGCATGGCACTATCCTTAATACTGCAACCTGCGTTGGTGTAAGTGATGTAATACATTCCTGAATCGGAACGGTTTGCTGCTGGTATCAATATGTTGGCTGATGAGGAAGTGCTGTTGTCGGGTTTTGTCCATGAATAAGTAGTGCTTGATGTGGTGCTTGAAGCTGTAATGTTTACTGTTTTGCCAGCACAAATCGGGGTCGTATCGACTGTTATATTGTGATTGGCAGGATATGCATTCACGATAATATTCACAGTGTCCCTGGCAATACATGTACCGGTTGCAACTGATATAATATACATGCCACTCATTGCTGTGGTAGAATTATCTCTATATGTGCTAGGTTGTCCGGACGAAAAACCTGCAGGACCAATCCAATTGTATGACAACGGTGCATAGTTGGCTACTGCAGCTATTTTAATAGAGTCGTTCTCGCAGATGGCTGTATCTCGCCCTGCAGTAACTGACAATGTAAGGATATGAATATCCGCGCCATTGTCGATAGATGTGTCGGGAAGGTCATTGGCCACCACACGCATTCTGTAACCGTTTCCCGGAGACGTATTTGGAGGTATGATACAACTAATAGTGCCACTTGTAGTAGCGGTAACTGACCCGATATTAACAGGCGTTGCAAAGCTGCCTGCGGCATTGGATAATTGTGCGGTAAAAATATTGCCGGGATTAAGTGTTTTGTGGATGTTTACATTGTAAGTAAGTAAGAAGGACTCTGAAGTACAATAAAACGTATCGGGCACTGATACTACAGATACATTAACCGGTCTGACTACGATGGAGTCGAAATAATAATAGGCGCTGTTTTGAGAGCCGGGAGCTATTGCTGTGGTAAGTGTGTTATATGTTTTGAATCCGCCGATAACAATATTATCATAGGCTGAATCGGCAACAAAAACTTTAACCAGCCTTACCCAATTTGTAGTGTCTGTGATTGGGCCATAAGATGAGTAAGAGATTTGTGCGCCTGAAGGAATGTAGTAGTTGCTGCCTATCATTGTTGCGGGGCCGTTTTCGTAAAAAAATACACCCAAATCGTTTGTGCCATAACCTGAGCGACCAGCCAGAGATACAGACATAGAGACTTCATATGCCTGACCTATAGTTAGAGGTGTGATAGTGTGCGTAACATATTCTTTATAGTTGAAGAGTGATGAGGTCGTATAATAAGTATAACCACCGGCATAGGCATTACCACTTGCCGGGTTTTGCGCACCAAAAAAATTTGCAGGAACAGATACGTCAGTGCCAATAGAACATACATTAAAATAATCGCTGGAACCGAGGGTGTATTGCCGCCAACCATTACATCTTATGGTTTGACTTGTGGCATTCGGGCATATTATATAGTCTTCAAAGTCACCATTAGGAACCATGTTTTGCGCACGGAGGCTAATGCTCATAACCAGGTTAATGAACATTAACACACAATATGCCAAACAGCGATTCATTTTGAACAGAGGACTGCCTTAAATTTAGCAGGTGATGTGGTTGAATAGAAATAAAAAGCGATAAAATAAGCTTATTCCCTTTTGAAACAGGAATAAGTGTTTTGAAACTACCGTATCAATACAATATCACCTTTAAAGAAATAGTCTTTGTCATGAGGCCCTTTGATTTGGAGCATATAGAAATAAGTGCCCACATCTGCAGGTTCTCCTTTGAAAGTACCATCCCATTTTATTGCCGGGTTGGTTGATTTAAATACTTCCTGCCCAAAGCGGTTTACGATGAGCATTTTATAATCGGTCCATTTACAGTCTATGATGGTAGGTAGTTTATCATTGAGCCCATCATTGTTGGGTGTAAAGGCTGATGGCACAAAAGGAATACATTCGCAAATATGATAGTCGGCCTTGATACTGTCTGAAAACACACCACATTTTGTAGTTGCCGTAACCCAGTATGTTCCTGCTTGTTTAATGGTGAATGACGAGGTTGTGCTTTTGTCCTGCCAGCTATATTCCGCTGTATTAACTGCAACGTTGAGCATCAGTGTGTCATTTTCGCAAAGCAGGGTGTCGCTGTATAAATGCGGGACAGGGTCAATCAACTCCACATACAATTCTTTTGTTTTTTTACATCCGCCAATAGACGAGGTGAGTGTGTAAAGCCCTTCTTTATTTTTTGAGAAGTATTGGATGCTGACATTCGGGTTGTAGCTTTTGAAATTTGCAGGGCCGTTCCATTCATACAGCACTTTTTGTTCGATACTGTCAATTGAAATAATCAGAGTATCATCTTTACAAACCGGAATATCTGTTTGCAATACAATATCACGCGGAGAAGGGAGGACTACTACCGGAATACTGTCTATGCGAGTGCAACCGTTAAGTGATAACAAAATACTGTAGTTGCCGGACATGTTTGTATCCGTAGGTAATCGTTCCAGGTTTTGGCCTGTGTAGGAAAAACCTTTCGGACCGGTCCATGTATAGCTACTACCTTGTAGAGAGCCTGTGCTATTTATCTGTAACGCCTGTGGTTCGCAGACAGGTGAGTTGGAAGAAAGTGTAACAGGTATCGGTAACGGATTCACCTGAACTAAAACGCTGTCTGTAATGCTGCAGCCTGCCAGCGTATAGGTGATATAATACATCCCGGAATCAGCCTGTGAAGCCGAGCCGATAAATATATTAGCAACAGGGGCAGTAAAATTACCGGGTTCGAGCCATGAGAAAGTAGTGCCTGCAGAAGCGCTATATGCTGTAATGGTTATTGTTTTGCCTGCACATACAGGTGTTGAGTCGACTTTGACTTGTCGGTTAATAGGGAATGGTTTTACAGTTACCAGAACTGTGTCTTTTGCTACACAGTTGCCAACTATTGCAGTCATGATATAGTTGCCTGTCATGTCGGGTTTTGCATGAGGCCTTGCAGTTTTTTGTTGTGTGGAAGTAAAGCCTGCAGGCCCTGCCCAGTTATATATCATCGGGCTAAAATTGCCTACAGCATTAATTTTCAATGTGTCATTTTCGCAAATAGCAGTATCGAGTCCGGCATTGACCATTAAAGTAATAATTTGAATGTTTTTGCCATTATCGAGCGAAGTATCAGGATTGTTATTCGATATCACACGTATCCTGTAGCCTGTACCCGGAGGTGTTGACTGAGGAATAATGCAGCTGATAGTGCCACCTACAATACTAACTACCGAACCGATGTTAACCGGTGAAGCAAAACTGCCGGTTGCATCAGATAGTTGTGCCGTAAATACATTGCCTGTGTTGAATGTTTTGCTTGGGTTGATATTGTATGTTGCTAAAAAAGACCCGCCTGCACAGAGCAGGGTGTCTTGTAGGGATACGGTAAAAGGATTGGCAACTTTTACTACTACTGAGTCTACATAATAATAGGCGTATGTATTAGCGCCCGTTAATGTATCTATCTTGAATGCAGATTGCGGGCCAAAGCCTGTAATGGCAATATGGTTGTAAGCAGAATCGGCTATAAAATTTCTTGTTACACGCACCCAATTGGTTTTATCGGCAATAGTACCGTATGAAGCAAATGAAACCTGCGGTGTAGTAGCTGCAATATAATTTGCGGATACACTAGAGGGGCTGTTGATGTAGAAATAAGCGCCTATCTTATCAATAGCGTAGCGAGAATTATCAGCTAAAGAAATGGACATTGAGACCTCATAAGTCACACCCGGGGTAAGTGGCGTAATAGTACGTGCTATAGCCTCGCGAAAGCCACCCGTCACGCTTGTTGTATTTACAGCAAAACCCGCATAGCCATTACCGCTTGCAGGCGACTGGGTGCCGGGCCAGTTGGTGGGCACAGATACTGGGAAAGTAACTGCTGTTGGAGCACAAACGTTAAAATAGTCAGACGAGGGGCTATACATCAGCCAGCCTGTACAGTTGGTGATTTGAGAAGCACCAGTAGGGCAGGGATTATAGTATTCGAAATCGCCATTGGGTACCATGTTTTGCGAGCGTGCAAAATCCGGCAATATCATAGTAACGGCCAGCAAGGTACAATATTGCAGATAGCGTTTAAGCATACGGTATTACCTAAAATTAAACGGATATAGCTACCGCCCGCATTAAAAAGCGATAAAATAGCAGTAAATCTGCCTGAAATACAGCCTCTTTTTAAATCTTCATTATCGTATCAGGGTTATATCGCCCTTAAACATAAATTCCTTGCCACGAGGACCTGTCATTTCCAGCAGGTAGAAGTAAGTGCCCACATCGGCAGGTTCGCCTTTGAATATACCATCCCATTTAGCGCCGGGTGTTTCTGTTGAATACACTCTCTGCCCGAAACGATTGAGAATAATGAAGTGCATTTTCTTTGGTTTGCAATCCAGCAGTGGACCCACTTTGTCATTTATGCCATCGTTATTAGGTGTAAATGCAGAAGGCACAAAAGGATTGCATTCGCATACTTCATAAGATATGTTCAGTGTGTCCGTTACAATGCATCGACCGGAGAGTGCAGTGACAAAATAAATGCCTTCTTTGGTTATGTGGAATGTTGTATCAGTGCTGCCGTCCTGCCATACATAAGTAGCATTAGGTATGCCCGGACGAAGTGTAACAGATTCTTTCTTACACAATAAGTCATCGTTACCAAGATTGAGTGGTATATCACGCACTACAATATCTGAATCGATAGTATAAGCACAACTGTCTAATGTAGCAGTCAGGAAGTACTTGCCGGCATGTGTTTTGTTGGTAGTGTATATAACAGGGTTGGATATGGTGTCTTTAAATTCATTAGGCCCTTTCCATGAAAAAGTAACGTTGGTTGAAGTTGTTGATGCATTGAGCCTGAGTGTATCCACAGGGCACAAAGGATTGTTAGATAATATTTGCAGATTGGCAGGTATAGGCTTGATAATGACGTTGGTTTCAGCAGTGCGTTTACAACCATTCATGTAAGTGGCAACCACAAAGTATTTTCCCGCATTATCGAGTGTCGTTTTCTCGATACCGGAGTTTTGCAATGTGTCCTGAAAACTACCGGGACCACCCCAGCCAAATTTTGCTTTAGGAGCATTGCTGGCAAATAGTTTTAATTGAGACTTCTCGCACACAGGGCTATTGCTTGATGCAGTAATCTTTGGGCCGTTTTGCCTGATGAAAATGTCGATGCCGTCATCAAGAGATGTTTTTGATGGTGCGGAACCAACAACGCGTATACGGTATTTGGTGCTGGTAGGTATACTGTCAGGTATTATCCATGTATACGAACCAGCGGTGTCTGTATTGATCTTGGCAATGGTATAAGTATTGCCGGGTGGAAAATTGCCGTAAATATTGGAGAGCTGGATAGTAAATACATTGTTGGGTTTGAATTTACTGGTTACGTCAAAATTGATGCGTATAGAATCTCCTGTACAAAGTAGCGTATCTGTAAAAGGTTGAACAATAAAAACGTTGGTATCGGGCTGTTGAAAATAAACACCCATCATGCCAATGGCATAGCAGTCACCGCTGCCAAAATCAACAGTGTCTTTTACGTTTACCTGGTTAGGTGTCAGTGTTATGGCTACTTCTTCATAATTAAAGAAATTGCGCGTGCATGTTTTTTTTGTGCCGTTGATGTAGATGTCTGCATTGCCCGTAACATTACCCTGCACATCCGAAAACATCATAAAGCCTTTAGCATTCATGACATTGACAGGTACGCCGCTGATGTGTGTGGTGTCTGAGAAAAAGCCGGGAGCAAATATCATAAGGCCATCTTCTATAAAAATACTACCCAGATACCCCGATGCAGGTTGTTTGTAAATGATCATCAATACAAAACCATCTGTAGGGTCGCTACCCATAGAGCTGGAAGCTAAATAAGTACCGTTGCCTGTTATTGCCGCTGTTACATCAGCGCGGAAACAAAGGTTCCCCGTTTCGCCCCAGCATTTGGCAGGACCTGAACCAATTTCAGGCGAGGCAGTTACGGTGAATGATACATTTGACGGGTTCATTAAGGTATGTGTTACCGAAGTAGGTATAGAACCTGAATAACCAGCTATAGAATATAAAAATGCTTGTACAATAGTAGAACCCGCAGGTATACCCGATATGTTGAGCGGAGTAGGAGAAACACCGGGTGCAGAGGTATAACGTGTAGCACAGAGCCCGCCTGCAGCAGCATAGTTGAGCCCCGAACCATTGGCGGAATATGACGGGTTGATGCTGTTGACGCCATTGGAATAACCGGGTGTGCTGAATAATGCAAGAAGCAATGTGGTGAATAAGACAAAGAGGGTATTAATATGTTTCATACTAAGACTTTAGCTATTGATAAATATTGTATTGAACTAAGTATCGTAAGGGAATCAATAAATATTCTATCGCCTGTAAGCTATAACCACTCCAATAAAAAAGACCTTGCGAAAAGACTAATGCCAAAAACTAAGACATAATAAACAGCAATATCGTTTGCAGTTTCCTGTAAACACTGTTAAGATAATATTTTTAATTATTAAAAAAGAGGGTTTTGAAGCTCTTTTAGTGATTTTCATCAGTCTTTAACCACTCTGACTGTAGCTGACCGTCCGTTGGTGTAATTGATGTGTAGCACGTAAGTGCCTGCAGGGAATGCCTGCATGTTGATAGCCATTGCAACACCTGATGCGGTTTGAGCAAATACCTGTTTGCCTAAAATACCATAAAGTGATACTGTAGCGCCGCCATCTAGTCCTTCAATAGTTAACTCATCAGTTACAGGATTGGGGTAGATTTTCAACTTTTCAGCTAACTGTGCTGAGCTGATGCCTGTAGTATTTACACTCACAATAATGCAATTGCTTTTTGCGGTTGGCGGTTGTGGACAGAGGTAGCTGCTGGTGAGTACTACGCAAATAGTATCACGGTCGTCTAATGTGTAAGCACCCCACACATTGCTGATGGCACCTACTACATCTTTGTTGTTGCGCTTCCATTGGTAGCGTGGTGTATTGCCACCATTAACAGGTGTAGCAGTAAAGTTGATAAGGTCGCCCTTTTTAACAGGTGTAGTTGGATTGGAAGTTATGCTAACAGCAGGAGCTAACCATGGGAATACTCTCATCGTTATACTTTGGCTGCTATCGGTATAAGCACTGGCACAAGTACCATTGCTGGTGATGGTGCAGAAGAAGCTATCATAATCTGCAGCAGTGTTGGTGCTGTAAGTGCTGTTGGTAGCACCTGTTATCGGACTGTTGTTTTTAAACCATTTATATGTAGCGCCTGTGCCTGCATTGGTAACATTGGTAGAGAAGTTAACCGTGCTGCCCTGGCAGATGCTGTCGTTAGGGCTGAGGTACATAAGTATATTAGGTGCAGGCACTACAGTAACATTCACAGCTGCATCTGCAGATACACATGCGGCCACCGTAACATGAGCAGTGTATTGTCCTGCCATGGCAGTTGTAGCATTAGTACGAACAGGGTTTTGCAATGAACTGGTAAATCCACCCGGTCCTGACCAGGAGAAAGACGCGCCACTAACAGAG